>CAVRFR010000001.1:0-421630 GCA_963720435.1 uncultured Actinomycetota bacterium
ATATCCGCGTTCCATTTCTGGTTCGGGCGCTCGGCCGAGAAGTCCTGCTCGAGCAGGTTGGGAGCGACCGGAAAGGCATGGTGGCTGTCGGTGGTGCGCTTGAAGCGACGCGTCTGCCGGGCTTTGAGGCCGTTCTCGCGCATCAGCCGGGCAGTGCGACGTCGCCCGACCGGCAGGCCCTCATCCTGCAGCTCGCGGGTCATGCGCGGGCTGCCATAGGTCCCGTTCGAGAGGTGAAAGGCGGAGCGGATATGGGCCAGCAGGACCAGATCCTCCCGCTGACGCGGGCTGGCCGGACGAGATCGCCAGGCAAAGTAGCCGCTCGGGCTGACATCGAGAACCTGGCACAGGCGCTGGACGGGGAATTCCTCTTTCGCCGCATCGATGAGCTGGAACCTCATCGACTTCCCTCCTTGGCGAAAAAAGCGGTGGCCCGCTTGAGGATGTCCCGCTCCTGGCGCAGGATCTCGTTCTCGCGCCGCAGCCGCTTGAGCTCGGCCATCACGTCCTCCTGGCGGCGGCGTGGCCGGAAGGTCGATCTCCTGGTGCTCCGGCGATCGAGCCAGCGCGCAGGGTCGAACAGGCCGACCCCAAGATCCTCGGCGATCTCGCGTCGGGTGCGGCCGCTCGTCTCGGCCAGGCGGACGGCCTCATCCTGAAATTCTCTCGTAAAACGTGGTCTTGGGCATGGAGATCCTCCTGCTTCATCAGAAGCTCTCCATTTTTTCGAAGCAAGACCATGGCGGCGGAGTGCGCACGGGCCGACGTGCGCGATGAGCGCCGGGTCTGGCACACTAAGCGCCAGCCGCGCATGCGCCAGGAGCCACATCGGCTGGTGTTTCTCGATGAGACCGGCACCTCGACCAAGATGACGCGTCTGCGCGGCCGCTGTCTGAAAGGGCAGCGCCTGTATGCCAAGGCGCCGTTCGGCCACTGGCTGACCCAGACCTTTGTCGCCGGGCTGCGCTACTGGGGTCTGACAGCGCCCTGGGTGATCGATGGGCCGATGACCCGGCAGATCTTCGAGACCTATGTGGAGACCCAGCTCGCCCCGACGCTGTCGCAAGGCGACGTTGTGATCCTCGACAACCTGCCGGCACACAAGAGTGAGAAAGCCGCGCAGTGTCTGAAGCAACGCGGCGCTTGGTTCCTGTTCCTGCCCCCTTACGTCCGGACATGAATCCAATTGAGCAACTCTTCGCCAAGATCAAAGCACATCTGCGCAAAGCCGAAGCCCGCACCTTTGACGCGCTCTGGCGCGCCATCGGGGACATCTGCAATGGGATCGAGCTGACAGAATGCCGCAACTACTTCACAGCCGCAGGTTATGGATTCGTCTGAACCGCCGATGCTCTAACTCTCGAGCGCATGGATCCTGAAGCAAATTCCGGATCGTCGAAAATATGGGCGGCCTGCCCGAACCCGCCTCGGGCATGCAGTTCCCCAGTCAGCGCCGGGAGGATCTAGCGCTGCGCTGACGATGCGGCGGGGCCTTCGGACGAAGAAGCTGTTGCATGGCAACCAGACCTGCACCTGCGAGTGCAGCCAGGGCGAGACCTGGCACAGCGCCCACTGGACTGAGTTGCGCTTCCAGGAAGAGGTTGGTCTTACGCGATCCGCCTGGTAGGGAAGAGCGCTCGGCGCCGTCCTCCCGCGGTTGGTAGAGGTTGTATTCGCCGTTCCGTGCGGCCAGGATCACTGCTCTCCTGAAGAACGCGGCCGCCCATCTCCATGGCATAGTCGGGTGGGAAGGCGGGGTGCAATGGTGCCCATAGCCGCGAGGGCCCATCCGCCAAAGCCGATAACGATGTCGCGCCGGTCATTTTCGCAAGCAAAGACGATGGCTCGGGCGGCGAGCTCGGGATCATAGGAGGGTGGCGGGTTCTTCGTGCCGGGCGAGTCCATGTAGGATGGCATGCTCCATATCGGGCGTGTCGATGGCCGAGGGCTTGATGAGCGTCACTGAGATTGGAGCCCGATCTTCCTCTAACTCCATTCTCAGTGCATCGGTGAGGCCTTTCACGGCGTGCTTGGGAGCAGAGTAGGGACCCTGCAGGATATCGGCTCGGTCACTGAGAACGCTGCCCAGGTTGATGATCTTGCCGCCGTGCTGGCGCAGATGCTTGGTGGCGACGAGGCATCCATGCAACACGCCGAAATCGTCGTCCTAGAACAGCCGACGATGGTCCTCGAGCGGGATCTGCTCAACGGTTCCGAAGATCGCCACGCCGGCATTGTTAATCCAGGTGTCAAAGCTGCCGAATTCCTGAATGGCCATCTCAGCCACCCGTTGCATATCCTCAAAGCGGCCGACGTCGCCCGCTATGGCGATCACCTTGGATCTCTTGGCCGTGCATTCCCGGGCAATGTCCTGCAGTGCCCTACTCGTCGGGACACAAGAACGAGCCTTGCGCCGCGGTTTGCAAGCGCCCGGGCTGTTGCCAACCCGATGCCGCTGGACGCGCCTGTCAGGACCACGACCTGCTCTTCGACCGGCTTCAGGCGCACCGTCATCGAATCTCCAAGGGCTGAGCACTGGATCAACGCCGCGCGACAGGGCTGTGCTCGCCCAACATCAAGGCTCTGACGAGGTTGGAGGTTCCGAACGATCAGTCCTCAAGATGCTATGCTATCGTGGGAAAGAACAGACACGGTGACGTTTCGCGCGCGATCGCGCGACACCAGAACCCCCGTCGACGGCTGACTGTGAGCCGCGATCTCAATATGTAGCGCCCCGCATCCGAGCGTTAACCTCAGAACGGAGTGCGTCTGACGGAAAAGCCCCGGCCTTTCGGCCGGGGCTTCGCGATCGTTCGGTCCGCTTGAGTCCTTACTCGTTGCGGTCGCCGACGAGCGCGAGCAGGAACTGGAACATGTTGATGAAGTCCAGGTACAGCGTCAGCGCGCCGAACACCGAGGCCTTGGCGGCGGCCTCGCCGTCGAAGTTGCCGTAGAGGTACATCTCCTTGAGCTTCTGCGTGTCGTAGGCGGTGAGGCCCGCGAAGATCAGCACGCCGATCACCGAGATCGCGAACTGCAGCGCGCTCGAGGCCAGGAAGATGTTCACGATCGAGGCGATGATCAGGCCGATCAGGCCCATGATCAGGAACGAGCCCATGCCGGACAGGCTGCGCTTCGTGGTGTAGCCGCAGAGGCGAGCCGCCGAAGGCCGCCGCCGTGATGAAGAACACCTGCACGACGCTGGCGCCCGTGTAGCGGATGCAGCAGCGTCGACAGCGAGGCGCCCATCACCGCCGCGAAGGCGAAGAAGATCGTCCGCGCGGACGCAGCGCCGACATCCGGTCCATCCGGAACGAGAAGAAGAAGATGAAGGCGAGCGGCGCCAGCGCCACCACCCACATCAGCGGCGTGCCGTAAAGCGTCGCGCCGAACTGCGGTCAGGTACGACGCCGCCGATGCGGGCGACGGCCTGGGACGGATCGCTCGTCGCGGCGAGCATGTTGATGCCGAGCGCGACCAGGGCCGAGATGGCCAGGCCCGAGGACCATGTTGTTGTAGACGCCGAGCATGAAGGCGCGCAGGCCCTGGTCGACCTCGGCTGCCGTCCGGGCAAAGCCGGTGCCATAGGCGGTTTGGTTTTGCTCATACGGTTGCATCGGGTTCTCCGTTGAAGGGTATTTCTCTGACAGAAGATAAGGGTATCTCTCTGGAGAAGATAGGTGTCCCAATGGAAGCTCCGGTTCAAGAGTGTAGTTCCTTTGGAGCCGCGGCAGCCTTTTGGACGGAATACGGGCAGCAAACGGAGCACAAGATGCCTCCGGCATGATACCCGCCTTTGATGGGTGCGGGCGAACCGAACGGCCACGTCATCATTGTCATCGTCGAGGACCCGAGTTCCTCGGTATGGCCGGCTTGCGGCCCGCAAACGTAGGAATGACCATGGCGACGAAAGACAAGGACGGTACTGCACAACCCAGCAAGAGCCGGAAGGCGCCGGAGAAGGCGGCGTCGAAGCCGACCTCCCGCTCTTCCGCCAAGGGAAAAACTGCCACTCCCAAGCGTGCGCAGCCCAATGCAATGGCTGGCTCCAAGCCGCAACGAAGTCTCAAACTGTGCCCACGAAGTCGCGGTCCTCCACAGCATCGCGGACGGCGGCACGCTCGACCTCCAAAGCATCGCAGCCGCGCTCCACCCCACCGGCTCGCTCCAGATCGCGCTCGCGGGCCAAGGTAGCCTGCTGGATCCGATGGCCTGGCTCTCGACCCTCGAGGCAACGCTCCACCTCCCCTCAGGCCCGGTCGGTGATGGCGGAGGCCCTCAGGGCAATCGCCAACGTGCTTGAGAAGCCCCAGGGTGATGGTGGGGATCTGCACTTCGCGGCCGCGTCGAACGAGGAGATCCTGCAGGTCGAGACGCTGCAGAACCTGCTGGCGGAGGGTCCGTGCCTTCGAGGCATTCAGCCGGGGCGAGCCGGTGACCGTCCCCGACCTCGAGGCACGACGACCGCTTCCCGCTGTTCTCCCAGGGCGCCCGCGCCACGGGGCTCGCTGCCGTGTTCGCGTTCCCGATGAGCATCGACGGCAAGCGGTTCGGGGCGATGGACCTCTACCGCGACACCCCGGGCGAGCTGGACGAGCCGGCGATGGAGGCGGCCCTGGTGCTCACCAACGTCGCGGCGGCGTACCTCCACTACGCGCACGACCGGGCCGCGGCCGCCGACAGCCTCGACCAGGTGCGGCACCAGAGCCTGCACGACCCGCTGACCGGTCTGCCCAACCGGACCTTGCTCAGCGAGAGTCTGGAGGGTGCGGTCGCACGCGCCGTCGAAGCAGGAAGTTCATGGCCGTCCTGTTCGTCGACCTGGACCGGTTCAAGGCGATCAACGACCAGCACGGGCACCTGGTCGGTGACCAGGTCCTCGTCGCGGTGGCGCAGCGCATCGAGGGCGCGCTGCGCGGGTGGTGACACGGTGGCCAGGCTCTCGGGAGACGAGTTCGTCGTGGTGTGCGAGGAGCTGAACTCGACCGAGGATGCCGGCTGATCGCCGAGAAGCTGGCGAAGGCGCTGAGCGACGACCTCCAGGTCGAGGAGGTGCGAGGTGCGGCTCACCGCGAGCATCGGGTTGGCGTTCTGCGAGGCGGGGACGCTCTCACCGGAGACGCTGCTGCGTCACGCGGACTCCGCGATGTACCAGGCCAAGGCGGCCGGCGGCGCCCGCTACCGCGTTGTCGACCACGACGCCCGCGTGGCTGCGGATCGCAGCGGTGACCTGGTCAGGGACCTCAGCCGCGCCCTCGCCGACGACGAGCTCCAGCTGCGTACCAACCGGTCGTCGGTGCACGCACGAGGACGCTCGCGGGCGTCGAGGCGCTGCTGCGCTGGCAGCACCCCACCCGCGGGTGGGTCCCGCCGGACGTGATGCTGCCCGTGGCCGAGGCGACCGGTCTCATCTGGTCCATCGGCGAATGGGTGCTGACGCAGCCTGCCGCGACTTCCAGCGATGGCAGCAACGTCATCCGGACGTCGTGGCCCAGGTCTCGGTCAACGTGTCCTCGCTCCAGGTCATCGCCACGGACTTCGGGGCGAGCGTCCAGCGCGTGCTGGAGCTGACCGGGATGGACCCGTCGAGGCTCTGCCTGGAGGTGACGGAGAGCGTGTTCCTCGCGGACGGCCCCCGTGCCGTCTCCGCGCTCCGGGACGTCAAGGAGCTGGGGGTCCGGCTGGCGCTCGACGACTTCGGCACCGGCTACTCGTCCCTCGACTACCTCCGGCGATTCCCGTTCGACATCCTCAAGATCGACCGGGTCTTCACGAGCAACCTGAGCGAGGACCAGCAGACCCGCACCATCGTCTCGTCCGTCATCGACCTCGCCCACGGCCTCGACCTGGGAGTCGTCGCCGAGGGCGTCGAGACGTCGGAGCAGTTCGTGGCGCTCACCGAGCTCGGCACAGATCTCGTGCAGGGTTATCACCTGTGTCGACCACTGCTCGTCGACAACTTCGAGCGGACATTGCTCGTAGCCGGGGGCGAGCGAGCCGATCCACCTGCCGCTGAACGGCGCGTCGCTCATGAACTCAGTGCCGTCCCCGCGGACGCCGCGGGGACCGGTGTCGAACGGCAACGGGAACGGCGCCCGGCCGGTGACGGAGTTCCGGCCCTAGCGGGCGGACCAGCACGCAGTCGCTGAGCACCGGGGCGCCGTCGCGGTCGGCGTTGTCGGAGGCGATGGTCGCGGAGACCAGCACGCGTGCGCCTTCGTCCCAGGCCCGCACCCGGATCGTCTCGCCCGGGAACACGACGCCGGCGAAGCGGGCCGAGAACGCGCCGACCCGGCGTCGCGTCGCCGCCGAGCACGGCGTCGACGACCTCGCGCAGCACGATGCCGTAGGAGCACAGCCCGTGCAGGATCGGCGCCGGGAAGCCGGCCGCCTGCGGCGAACGCGGGGTCGGCGTGCAGCGGGTTGCGGTCGCCGCAGAGCCGGTAGAGCAGCGCCTGGCTGCGGCGTCGTGGCGTACGACGTGTCGGCGTCCGGCTCGCGGTCGGGCAGCTCGACCGTCGACGACGGGCCGCGGTCGCCGCCCCAGCCGCCCTCGCCGCGGACGAAGATGCTCGACCGCGTGGTGAACAGCGACGTCGCCGTCGTCGGTGACCGCCTCGGCCTCCTGCACGATCACCGCCGCCTTGCCCTTGTCCCACACGTCGCTGATGCGGGTGCGCAGGGTGGCCGATGCCGAGGTCGGCAGGGGAGCGGTGCACGACGACCTCCTGGCTGCCGTGGAGCACCTGGGAGAGGTCGATGTCGCAGCCCGGGCAGCTCGAGCGACGGCGGGTCGGTGTCGTGGAAGTGCGGAGCGACGATGCCGAACGAGGGCAGCACCTGCAGGTGCTCGTCGTCGAGGGTGTAGCGCAGCGCGCCGCGTCGGTCGCGTCGCCGGGACGCGAGCCGGCGCCGAGTGCCAGGTGGTAGAGCAGCACGTCCGAGCGACGTCCAGGAGAACTCGATGTCCGGGAGCTGCGGCGCCGACGGCCATCGTCGGGATCGATGGGCATCGGTCGTCCTACGGCACCGTGCCGAGTGGCGGCTGAGTCGGCGATGTGGTGGGCGGCGAGGTAGCCGAAGGTCATGGCGGGGCCGATGGTGGCGCCGGCGCCGGCGTAGGTGCGGCCCATCACCGCGGCGCTGGCGTTGCCGGCGGCGTACAGCCCGGCGATCACGCGAGCCGTCCTCGCGCAGCGCCCGGGCGTGCTCGTCGGTGACGAGCCCGCCCTTGGTGCCGAGGTCGCCGGGCACCATCTTGACGGCGTAGAACGGCGGCCTGGTCGATGACGCCGAGGCACGGGTTGGGCTTGTTGCGCGGGTCGCCGTAGTACTGGTCGTAGGCGCTGTCGCCGCGGTGGAAGTCCTCGTCCACGCCGGTCGCGCGCGAACCCGTTGAACCGCTCGACGGTCGTCGCCAGCCCGTCGGCGGGCGACGCCGATCTTCTCGGCCAGCTCGGCCGAGGTGTCGGCCTTGACGATCGATGCCGGGCTTGTACCAGCGGCCGGGAACGGCTGGCGCGGCGCCGAGCCCGGCGAACAGGTAGCGGTTGCGGTAGCGCTGGTCGAACACCAGCCAGGACGGGATGTGCGGGACGCCGGTCGCCGCCTCGCCGCCGTACATCGCGTGCACGGCGTCGACGTACGGCGCGGCCTCGTTGCCGAACCGCCGGCCCGCCGGGTTGACCATGATCGAGCCGGGCAGGTTGCGCTCGGCCAGGCAGAACCACGGGCCCGCCGGCAGCGGGATCGACGGGCCCCACCAGGCGTCGTCCATGAGGTCGACGGCGGCGCCGAGCCGCGATGCCCGGCGTGATGCCGTCGCCGGTGTTGGCGGCCGCGCCGACTGTCCAGTCGGCGCCGATCGGCTCGCGCTGGTACTTCTCGCGCATCTCCGCGTTGTGCTCGAAACCGCCGCTGGCGAGCATCACGCCGCGGCGGGCGCGGATGCACCTGCTCCTCGCCGTCGCGCGGCACGCCGACGCCGGTGACCCGGCCGTCCTCGACGCAGCAGGTCGATCAGCGGGGTGTCGAGCCAGACCGGGACGCCGGCGTCGAGCAGGCCCGCGCGCATGCCGGCCATCAGCGCCTGGCCCATGCCGTCAGCAGCCGCTGCCGGCGGAGCCTGGCCACGAGCCGCGCGCACGGCGACCCGAGCGCCGGCGCACGGCCCGCGCGGGTGCCGCGTGACCAGGTTCAGCCAGCGGTAGTCGCGCCTGGGTGACGGCCACGCCGACCGGCGCCGTCGAGTACGGCGGGTGCGAGGTGAGCCAGCTCGCTCGCCGAGGACGCGGCCGTCGAGCGGCATGCGGCTCGACGCGAGCGGCCGCCGGGCCGGCCGCCGGGGGCCTCGGGGTAGTAGTCGGAGTAGCCGCGGCACCCAGGCGAACTTCAGCGGTGTGTGTCGCGAGCACGAACGCCAGCATCTCGGGCCGCGGTCGAGAAAGGCGTCGCTGCGTTCGGCGGGGACGACGTCGCCGACGATGCGGCAGGTAGCTCTGCGCGCTGCCTCGCGGTGTCGGGCACGCCGGCCTCGCGCAGGGCCTCGTTGCCGGGGATCCACACGCCGCCGCCCGAGCGCGCGGTGGATCCGCCGAAGCACGGCGGCCTTCTCGAGCACCACGCTCAGCCCGTGGTGCGCGGCGGTGAGGGCGGCGGTCATCCCGGCGGCGCCGCTGCCGACGACGACGACATCGAATTCCTGCTCGGTCATCGTAGAATCACGGTTATAGATATGCAGGTACGTATCGACCGCATCGGCTGTGGTGATGCTCAGTTGACGGCTAAACAGCAGGAACGCGTCTTCAGTGTGCAGGATCGACGTGCACGGTAGGCAGGAGCGCTCGTGACGGACCGTCCGTGGGACGCACGCGCCGACGTAGTGGTCGTCGGCTTCGGCGCGCCGGGGCGTGCGCCGCGCATGGAGGCGGCCGAGCCGGCGCCGAGGTGCTGGTGCTGGACCGGTTCGCCGGCGGCGGCGCGACGCGCTATCGCGGCGGCGTGGTCTACGCCGGTGGCGGCACCGCCGAGCAGCGCGCGGCGGGCGTCGACGACACGGCCGAGGCGATGTTCGCCTACCTGCGACGCGAGGTCGGCGACGCGGTCTCCGCGGCGACGCTGCGCCGGTTCTGCGACGAGCAGCGCCGCCATGATCGAGTGGCTGGCCGGGCACGGGGTGCCGTTCGAGGCAGCGCTGTGCCCGTACAAGACGTCCTACCCGAGCAACGGCACTACCTCTACTACTCCGGCAGCGAGCTGCGGGGCGGTCCGCGAGTCGCGCCGCCCGCGCCGCGCGGCCATCGGGCAACGGCCGGGGCACGTCGGGCAAGGAGCTGTTCGCGCGGCTCGCCGACGGCCGCGCGGCGCCGCGGCGTGCGGGTGCAGACGCAGACCGCGCGCGCCGCGGCCTGGTCACCGACGACGACGGCCGGGTCGTCGGCGTCGAGTGCCGCACGCTGCGCGAGGCGCCCGCGCGCGTCGCGCCGCGGCACCGGCTGCTGCAGCCGATCGCCGCCAAGCCCGGATCTAGTACCGCGCCGCTCGCTGCGCACGTCAGCTGCACCGGCCGCTCGAGCGATCGAACGGCGCTACGGCCGACCCTGCGGGTCGCGCGCCGAGCGCGGCGTGGTGCTCAGCCGCGGGCGGTTTCATCGCCAACCGCGAGATGCTGCGCGAGCACGCGCCCGGCCTACGAGCGCGGGCTGCCGCTGGGCACGCTCGCGCGACGACGGCGGCGGGCATCGAGCTCGGCGTCGAGGCCGGCGGCGCGACCGACCGGCTCGACCGGTTCTCCGCCTGGCGGTTCCTCAGCCCGCCGCAGCGCTTGCCGGCGGCATCCTGCGTCGACGCGGACGGGCGAGCGGGTCATCGACGAGTCCCGGTACGGCGCCGCGGTCGGCGAGCCGTGATCCACGGGCACGGCGGCGCGGCTGGTTGCTCGTCGACGCGACCCGTCGCGGAGGCCCGCGGCAGCTGCGGTCGCCAGACGCTGTGGTTCCAGCGGCTGCAGGCGAGGTCGCTGCTGCGGCGCGGCCGCGGTCACGCGGCGCGACCGTCGAGGAGGTCGCCGCCAAGGCCGGCGATCGACTCCGACGGGGCTGCGGCGACGGTGGACGCGTACAACGCGCTGTCCGCGCCGGCGACCGAGGACCCGCTGGGCAAGCCCGCCGAGTTCGTGCGGCCGCATGGAGCGTGCCGCCGTACTGGCTGCTGGACGTCTCGATCCGGCCGAGCGTGCGGCTATCCCGTGCCCGATGCTCACCCTCGGCGGTCTGGTCGTCGACGAGGACGACCGGGCGGTGCGGCGCGACGACGGAGTCGGTCGTCCCGGGTCTGTACGCGGCCGGGCGCACCGCAGTCGGGGATCTGCTCGAACTCCTACGTCAGCGGACTGTCGCTGGCCGACTGCGTGTTCTCCGGCCGCGCGGGCCGGCCGTGCACGCTGGCGCAGCGAGCGCGGAGGTGCCCGATGCTCGTCTGACGAGCAGCGCGCCGAGGCCGCCGACCGTGCTGCTCGCCGCCGAGCGCGACCGGGCGCCGATCGCGCCGCTGATCGAGACCTATCCGCGGCATCGACGTCGTCGACGCCTACGAGATCCAGCTGCTCAACATCCGTCGCCGGCTCGAGCCGGCGCGACGGTCGCTCGGCCACAAGGTCGGGCTGTCGTCGAAGGCGATGCAGCAGATGATGGGCGTCGACGAGCCCGACTACGGCCACCTGCTCGCCGACATGGAGTCTGCTCCGAGGACGACCCGGTCGACGCCGGCCGCTACTGCTACCCGCGCGTCGAGGTCGAGGTCGCGTTCGTGCTCGGCGCGACCTGCCGGGCGCGGGGTGCACCGAGGACGACGTGCTCGCCGCGACCGAGGCGTTCGCGCCGGCGATCGAGATCATCGACAGCCGCATCGCGGACTGGAAGATCAGGCTGGCCGACACCATCGCCGACAACGCCTCCTCGGCCGGGTTCGTGCTCGGCGCCGAGCGCGTGAAGCCCGTCGCGACAGTCGACCTGCGACGCGATCGACGCCGGCGCTGCGCCGCAACGGCGAGGTGGTCGCCGAGGGCCGCTCCGACGCCGTGCTCGGCAACCCGGTCACCGCGGTCGCCTGGCTGGCCAACAAGGTCGCCGACTTCGGCGTGCGGCTGCGAGGCCGGGCACGTCGATCCTGCCCGGCTCGTGCACGCGCGCCATCGACGCCCGCCCGGCGACGACGTTCGTGCGCCGAGTTCGCGGGCTCGGCGCCGTCTCGCTGTCGTTCACTGAGAGGTGACGTCATGACCGAGACGCACCGCGGCGATCGTCGGCTCCGGCAACATCGGCACCGACCTGCTGTACAAGCTGCTGCGCTCAGACGCGGTGCTCGAGCCGCGCTGGATGGTCGGCGTCGACCCGGACAGCGAGGGGCTGCAGCGGGCCGCGCGAGCTCGGGCCTCGAGGCCACGCGCCGAGGGCGTCGACTGGCTGCTCGACGCAGGACGAGCTGCCCGACCTCGTCTTCGAGGCGACGTCGGCCTACGTGCACCGCGCGCAACGCACCGCGCTACGACGAGGCGGGCATCCGGGCCGTCGACCTGACGCCGGCCGCGGTCGGCCCGTACGTCGGTCCCGCCGGTCAACCTCGCGAGCACCTCGACGCGCCGAACGTCAACATGATCACCTGCGGCGGCCAGGCGACGATCCCGATGGTCGCACGCGGTCTCGCGGGTCGACGCCGGTGGCCTACGCCGAGATCGTCGCGACGGTCGCGTCGCGTCTCGGCCGGCCCGGGCACCCGGGCGAACATCGACGAGTTCACCCGGACCACGGCCGCGGGCGTCGAGGCGATCGGCGGCGCCGAGACGCGGCAAGGCGATCATCATCCTCAACCCGGCCGACCCGCCGATGATCATGCGCGACACGATCTTCTGCGCCGTCGCCCGCCGACGCCGACGACGACGCGATCGCCGCGTCGGTCGACGGCGATGGTCGCCGAGGTGCACGACGTACGTGCCCGGCTACCGGCTGCTGCAGCGAGCCGCAGTTCGACGAGCCGACGGCGGCGACGCGCGGCCGACGGGTCAGCGTCTTCATCGAGGTCGAGGGCGCCGGCGACTTCCTGCCGCCGTACGCCGGCAACCTCGACATCATGACCGCCGCCGCCACCCGGGTCGGCGAGCGCATCGCCCGCGAGATCCTCAGTGAGCGACCTGAAGACGCTCACGCCGTACTGGCGACGACGAGCTCGACCTGCGGGTCACCGACACCTCCCTGCGCGACGGCTCGCACGCCAAGCGCCACCAGTTCACCGCCGACGAGGTCGCGCTCGATCGTCGCGCGCGCTCGACGACGCCGGGGTTCCCGGTCATCGAGGTGACCCACGGCGACGGCCTCGGCGGCTCGTCGTTCAACTACGGCTTCTCGCACACGGCCGAGCAGGAGCTGATCAAGGCCGCCGTCGACGACCGCGACGCGACGCGAAGATCGCCGTCCTGATGCTGCCGGGCGTCGGCATCAAGGACGACATCCGAAGGCCGCAGGACCTCGGCGCGCTCGATCTGCCGCATCGCCACGCACTGCACCGAGGCCGACATCTCCGATGCAGCACTTCGGCCTCGCCCGCGAGCTCGGGCTGGAGACCGTCGGCTTCCTGATGATGGCGCACTCGCCAGCCGCCGGAGGCGCTGGCGAAGCAGGCGCGGATCATGGCCGACGCCGGCTGCCAGTGCGTGTACGTCGTCGACTCGGCCGGCGCGCTGGTCCTCGAGCAGGTCGGCCGACCGGGTCGCGGCGCTCGTCGCCGAGCTCGGCGACGACGCGCAGGTCGGCTTCCACGGCCACGAGAACCTCGGGCTCGGCGTCGCCAACTCGGTGCTCGCCGTCCGGGCCGGCGCCGTGCAGATCGACGGCTCGCACGCGCCGGTTCGGCGCCGGCGCGGGCAACACGCCGTCGAGGCGCTCGTCGCGGTCTGCGACAAGCTCGGCATCCGCACCGGCATCGACGTCCTCGAGATCATCGACGCCGCCGAGGACGTCGTGCGCCCGGTGATGGACGAGGAGTGCCTGCTCGACCGGCTGGCGCTGATCATGGGCTACGCCGGCGTCTACTCGAGCTTCCTCAAGCACGCCGTACCGCCGCCGAGCGCTACGGCGTCTCCGGCGCGCGAGATCCTGCTGGGGTGCGGGCGAGCGCAAGCTGGTCGGCGGCCAGGAGGACCAGCTCATCGACATCGCCCTGGAGCTCCAGCGCAAGCAGGCTGAGCCTGAGGGCCGGCGTGGCTTGTGGCTCGATGCCTGCAGGTCGGCTCAGTCGTGGCCGATCCCCGCAGCCGATCCCGGTGATCTGCTGCCAAGGGACTCGGCCACAACGTGTCGGCGGCTCAGGAAAGACTGGATCGCATGATCACTGGATGCCTGCTCGCGGAGAGCCTCGCTGTCGGTGCCGACCTGAAGGTGCCGGACCTCGTCGTGACGCGGCTGGGTCGTCGCGACGTCGTCGAGCTCGGTCGCACCAACCCAGGCCCGACGTGTGGACGTTCGTCGAGTTCGAGGCACCCGACGAGCGCGCCGACGCGCTGGCCTCAGCGCTCGCTGAGACGCTGCTGCCCGACGACGGGCTGGTACGCCGACTTCCGCGTCGGTGACGACCACGTCGTGGTGTTCTCCGGCCGGGTGTTCCGCTACCGCGTCGGCGACCAGGCGGGCCGGGCCGAGGCAGCCGACTACGGACGCCGCGCCGGCACGCCGGAGCATCAGCTCGACTGGGGGGACTGAGCCCGCGACCGCCCGAGGAGGGCGTCGGCGACGGCGGTGGGGTTGGTGAGCGCGACGAGGTGGCCGCCCGGGGAACGTCTCCAGGTCGATGCCGAGCCGCTCCCGGGCGAGCCGGCGCTGGAATTCGACAGGGAACAGGCGGTCGTCGGCGCCGGCGAGCGCGCGCACGGACGCCGGCCAGGCGGTGAAGTCGCAGCGATCCCCGAAGCTCCGCCCGGCCTCGTCGTGCGCCTCGTTCTCCTCGGCCGCCCAGACGTCGGGCGGCATGTCGTGCAGGAAGTACGTCGCCAGGTCGAACTCCGCCGAGTAGCCGCCGACCTCGGCGGCCGCCAACCGAGCCTCGTTCGACCCCACGGCGTCCCACCACTCGCCGGCAGTCTCGCCGGGCACCGGGATCATCGCGTTGAGCAGCACCACCTGCGGTGCGTCGACGCGCTCGGCCGCGAGGGGTGCCGTGAACCCGCCGAGCGACTGCGCCACGATCGCACGTCGGGATGTGAGCCGCACGCGGCGACTGTCAGGTCGACGTACACGTGCAGCCCGGCCTCCTCGTCGTCGGCGGGGAAGTCGACCGCGATCGCCTCGTGGCCGGCCGCCTGCAGCAGGGGCACGACGCGATGCCAGTACCAGGCGGCGCCGCCGGCGCCCGGGATCAGGACGAATCGAGTCACCGCGCCAGCCTAGGGTCGTCGGTCGCGCCGCTCACCCCTGAAACACGGAATTCACGCGCGGACTATCGCAGAAAACAAGAACGTGTTCTAGTATGGCGTGAGGGACACGGACACGCGGTCCCGGCGGGCCTACCAGGGAGTAGCAGATGAGCTCGACCGTCCTCGACGGAGTCCGCGACCTGCTGCCGACCCTGCGCGAGCGCGCGGAGGAGGCGGAGCGGCTGCGGGTCGTGCCCGAGGCGTCGATCAAGGACCTCGAGTCGACCGGCTTCTTCCGGCTGCTGCAGCCCAGGCGGTTCGACGGCTTCGAGGCCGACCCGGTCGACTTCTACACCGCGGTGCGTGACATCGCCGAGCGCCTGCGGCTCGACCGGCTGGGTGTCCAGCGTGGTCGGCGTGCACCCGTGGCAGGTCGCGCTGTTCGACGACGAGGCGCAGCAGGCGGTGTGGGGCGAGGACACCTCGACGCGGCTGTCGTCGTCGTACGCCCCGACCGGCAAGGCGCAGATCACCGACGGCGGCTTCCGGCTCAGCGGCCGGTGGAGCTTCTCCTCGGGCTGCGACCACTGCCAGTGGGTGCTGCTCGGCGGGCTGGTCTTCAACGACGACGGCAACGTCGTCGACTTCCGGACGTTCATGGTGCCGCGCAGCGACTACACGATCGAGGACGTCTGGAACGTCGTCGGCCTTCGCGGCACCGGCTCCAACGACATCATCGTCGACGACGTCTTCGTGCCCGAGGCGTTCACGCTCAGCATGTCCGACACCGGCCGCTGCTTCGGCCCCGGCCAGGAGCAGAACACCAGCAACCTCTACAAGCTGCCGTTCCACTCGGTGTTCACCGCGACCATCTCGACGCCGCTGATGGGCATGGCCTACGGCGCCTACGACGAGCACGTCGAGATGCAGCGCAAGCGGGTCCGCGCGGCGTACCTCGCCGAGAAGACCGCCAACGACCCCTACGCCTCGGTCCGCATCGCCCGCGCGTCGAACGAGATCGACTCCGCGTGGGTGCTGCAGGTGCACAACTTCCGCGAGCTGCAGGCGCACGTCGAGCGCGGCGAGAAGATCCCGCTGCGGCTGCGGCTCAAGCTGCGTCGCGACCAGGTGATCGCCAGCGAGCGGTCGATCCGCGCGATCGACACGATGTTCGAGAGCTCCGGCGGTCGTGCGCTCGCCGAGGGCAGCTACCTGCAGCGGGCCTGGCGCGACGCCCACGCCGGTCGGGTGCACGCGGCGAACGACCCCGAGCGCGCGCTGCAGATGTTCGGCTCGCTGGAGTTCGGCCACAAGATCGACCCTGGGATGTACTGATGCCGCTGCCGTCGCCTACGACGACACCAGCCGGTTCGCCAAGGCCGGCGACATCACGCTGCACTTCCACGAGGCGGGGGAGCCGACCGACGTCGGCGGCGGGCTGCCGCTGGTGATGCTGCACGGCGGCGGACCCGGTGCGTCGTCGTGGAGCAACTTCGGGCGCTGCCTCGAGCGACTTCGCCGCGCAGTTCCGGGTGCTGCTCGTCGACCAGCCGGGCTTCGGCGAGTCCGACAAGCCGGCCGTCGAGGGGCAGTTCTTCACGTTCGCCGCGCGACAAGCTGGCCGCGCTGCTCGACGAGCTGGGCATCGAGAAGATCCACCTGCTCGGCAACTCGCTCGGCGGCGGCACCGCGGTGCGGTTCGCGCTGACCTACCCCAAGCGGGTCGGCCGGCTGATCCTGATGGGGCCGGGTGGCCTCTCGCTCAACGTCTTCTCAGCCGGACCCCACCGAGGGCACCAAGCGGCTCTTCGAGTTCGGCGCGCCACCCGGGCCGTCGAAGGAGAAGATGCGCGCGTTCATCTCCACGATGGTCAAGGACCAGTCGCTGGTCACCGACGAGCTCGTCGAGGAGCGGTTCGCGTCCGCGACCGCGCCCGGTGCCCAGGAGGCGATGGCCTCGATGGGCGCTAGCTTCATGAACCCGGAGACCTACGAGGAGGGCTTCCTCTGGCGGGAGGCCTACAAGCTCCGCCACCACACGCTGCTCACCTGGGGCCGCGAGGACCGCGTCAACCCGCTCGACGGTGCGCTTGCGGCGCTCAAGCTGATCCCGAAGGCGTCGCTGCATGTCTTCCCGAACTGCGGGCACTGGGCGCAGATCGAGGCGGCCGACGAGTTCTTCATGGTCGCCTCCGGCTACCTCGCCCAGCACCGCGAGAAGGGCAACCGATGATCGACATCAAGTCGCTCGGCTACGTCCGCGTCGACGCCACCGACCTCGACCAGTGGCGCACTTTCGGTGGCAAGGTGCTCGGGCTCGCGGAGGGCCGCGGTCCGAACCCCGACCACCTGTACTTCCGCATGGACGAGATGTCCGCCCGCATCATCGTCGCGCCGGCCGAGCAGGACCGGCTCGGCTGCACCGGCTGGGAGGTTGCCGACCACCAGGCCCTCGGTGACGCCGTCGACCATCTCAAGGACTGCGGCGTCGACGTCCGGGAGGGCACGGCGGACGAGCTCGCCGAGCGCCGCGTCGAGGGCCTGATCCGCTTCGAGGACCCGTTCGAGAACGTCTTCGAGCTGTTCCACGGTGCGACGTACGAGCGACGACCCGTCGTCACGCCGTACGCCCAGCGCTTCGTGACCGGCGAGCAGGGGCTCGGCCACATCGTGCTGCCGGTCGGCGACGACGTCGAGGCGCTGCGGTTCTACACCGACGTGCTGGGCTTCCGGCTGCGCGACTCGATGCGCATGCCGGGTGAGTTCGTCGGCAAGGAGCCGGGCTCGACCGCGTGGCTGCGGTTCCTCGGCTGCAACCCGCGACACCACAGCCTGGCGTTCCTGCCGATGCCGAACCCGTCGAAGTGCGTGCACATCATGCTCGAGGTCGAGGAGCTCGACGACGTCGGCCGCGCGCTCGAGCGGGTGCGCAAGCACAAGGTGCCGCTGTCGGCGACGCTCGGTCGCCACATGAACGACCAGATGGTCTCGTTCTACGTGAAGTCACCCGGCGGCTTCGACGTCGAGTACGGCACCGAGGGCCTGCAGGTCGACGACGACAAGTGGGTGGCGCGTGAGAGCACCGCCGTCAGCTACTGGGGACACGACTTCGGTGTCGGCGGCTAGCCGCGACCCCGGACGACAGCGAGATTCCCGAGGGCATGGACCCCCGGGCGGCCGAGTCGTGGCCGAGCCAGACGCTCATCGACTCTTTCCTCGACCAGTTCCACTTCGAGGTCGACGAGCAGCCGGTCCCGCTGCCTGCGGACACCGACGCGGCCGACGACAACGCGCGACGCTTCCGCGACGTGCTCGGCCGGTTCGCCACCGGTGTCACCGTCGTCGCCTCGATGTCGGACGGCAAGCCGGTCGGGATGACCTGCCAGTCGTTCACGTCGGTCTCGCTCGACCCGCCACTTGTGCTGTTCTGCCCGGCCAAGACGTCGCGGGCATGGCCGCTGATCCAGCGTGCCGGCTTCTTCTGCGTGAACCTGCTCTCCCACGACCAGCTCGAGCTGTCCAACGGCTTCGCAAGCAAGGGCGCCGACAAGTTCGCCGGGGTCACCTGGCGCCCGTCCGCGACCGGCGCCCCGCTGCTCGAGGGCGTGCTCGGCTGGGTCGACTGCACGGTGTACGCCGTGCACGAGGCCGGCGACCACTACGTCGTCGTCGGCCGCGTCATGGACCTCGGCGTCGAGGACGCCCCCCACCCGCTGCTGTTCTACAAGGGTCAGTACGCCCGAACCGACGGCTGACTCGGACGGTGGTTGAGGTGCGACGAAGTGAGCCTCGAAACCACCGCACATGGGCAGAGACTTGTGCGCAGGCACCTGGTTTCGAGGCCTCGGCGAGCGCCCGCACCTCAACCACCGTAGGGCGCCGGTGGTTGAGGTGCGAACGAAGTGAGCCTCGAACCACCGCACATGGGAGACTCTGTCGTGCGTACCTGGTTTCGAGGCCTCGGCTAGCGCCTCGGCACCTCAACCACCGTTTGGACCGGCGTCCTGGATGCGGGCGAAGGGCTGCGCCTCCTCGAGGGCGAAGGCGAGCTCGAGGAGCGTGCGTTCGTCGCCGAGGTCGGCGGAGAAGTGCACGCCGATCGGCATGCCGTCGTTCGTCCGGCCGAGGGGCAACGAGATCGCCGGGCCGCCGGCGGTGTTGTTGATCGGGGTGAAGCCGACGTACTCCTGCAGCCGCTGGAACAGCACGTCGAAGTCGAGGGTCGGTGAGAGGTGCCCGATCCGGGGCGTGGTGTGGCCGAGCACGGGGGACAGGATCACGTCGTGGGTGACGAACGCCTGCCGGTAGCGGCGCGTGCTGCGGCGCAGCCGGTAGAGCATGCCCGGCGTGCGCAGCAGATCCTTGCGGAACATCTTGGCCAGCCCGCGGGTGAGGTTGTCGGTCTTCGAGGCGTCGAACTCCGGGTCCATGATCCGGGTGCCGTTGGCCGTGATCGCGAAGCCGAGCAGTCCCCAGTAGTGCGCGAAGTCCTCGCCGAACGTGTCGTCGACGGGCGGGTCGACCTCCTCCACCAGGTGCCCGAGCGACTCGAGCAGCTCCGCGGTGTGCTCGACGGCCGCGCGGGTCTCGGGGTCGGTGACGACTCCGGAAGGCGAGTCGATGACGAGTCCGACCCGCAGCCTGGTCGACCCCGGGCCCTCGACGAAGCGCACCGGCGGCAGCTTCGGGTTGCGCCAGTGCCGCTCCATGCCCGCGAAGAAGCGCGGCGGTGTCGCGGACGCTGCGCGTCACGACGCCCTGGCTGATGATCTTCACCGGCATCTGCTTCTCGAACGGGTCGGCGACGAAGCGGCCGCGCGTCGGCTTGAGCCCGACCAGGCCGCACACTGCCGCCGGGATGCGGATCGAGCCGCCGCCGTCGTTCGCGTGCGCGAGGGGTACGACGCCCGCCGCGACCAGGCTCGCGCGACCCGCCCGAGGAGGCACCGGTGGAGTACTCCGGGTTCCACGGGTTGCGGACCGGGTCGGCGTCGACGTACTCCGTCGACGCGCTGAAGCCGAACTCCGGCAGCCGGCTCTTGCCGAGGATGTTGACCCCCAGTGAGCGGACCTGAGTGACGAACGGGCTGTCGTGCTCGGCGGGCTTCGCCACGAAGGCCGCCGTGCCGTGGTTGGTCGGGAGGCCGTCGACGTCGACGTTGTCCTTGATGAAGGTCGGCACGCCGGAGAAGACGCCACCGGGGGCACTGTCCGCGGCGGCGCGGGCCTGGTCGAAGCCCGGGTGGTGCACGCCGTTCAGCTCGGCCTGCACGCCCTCGGCGCGAGCGATCGCCGCCTCGCACACCTCCGCGGGGCTCACCTCCTTGTCGGCGATCAACGCTGCCAGCGCGGTCGCGTCGTGGTCGGCGAGGACGTCGTCGGTGAACGCGTGCACGGGCTTCATGCGAGCCAGGTCTCCTGCAGTCGGGAACGGTGGTCGCGCGGCTGCCCGAACAGCTGCGAGAGGGCGTGGGCGCGCTTGAAGTAGAGCTGCACGTCGTGCTCCCAGGTGATCGCGACCCCGCCGTGCATCTGCACTGTCTCACCCGCGACCCGGTTGAGTGCCTCCGAGCACCACGCCTTGGCGAGGGCGGCGCGCTCCGCGAGGTGCTCGTCGCGCAGCGCCGCCGACCACGCGGCGGCCCATGACACCGAGCGCGATGTCTCGACGTCGACGAGCATGTCGGCCATCCGGTGCTTGAGCGCCTGGAACGACCCGATCGGGCGGCCGAACTGCTCGCGCTCCTTGGAGTAGGCGACGGTGAGGTCGAGGCAGCGCTGCATCGCCCCCACCTGCAGCGCGGTCACCGCCACGCACGCGACGTTCGCGCAGGGTCGGCAGCCACTCGATGCCGTTCCCGACCGCAGTGGCCTCGACGCCGTCGAGCTCGACCGTGGCGAACCGCAGGGTCTGGTCCATCGCCCCCACATGGGTACGACGGACGCCCGACTGGTCAGGGTCGACCCGGAACAAGCCGTCGTCGGTCACGACGAGCAGCACGTCGGCGACGTCACCGTCGAGGACCCGCTCGCAGGTCCCGGTCAGGGTGGAGCCGTCGGAGGTCACGGGCTGCTGATCGGCCGACCAGTCCCACACCAGCGACGCGATCGTCGAACCCGCCGCGATGCCCGGCAGCAGCTCGGCGCAGGTCGACTCGTCACCGGCCAGCAGCAGCGCCTGAGCTGCGAGCACGCCTGAGCCCAGCAACGGCGACGGGGTCAGCGATGCACCGAGCTCCTCGAGCACGATGTGGGTCTCGAGCGAGGTGAACCCGGCGCCGCCGTGCTCCTCGGGGATCGCCAGCGCCGCGGCGCCGACCTGCTCGCACAGCACCTTCCAGAGGTCGACGTCGAACCCGCGATCGGAGTCGATCGCCTTGCGGACCGCGGGACCGTCGGAGCGCTTGGCCAGCAGCGACCTCACGGTCGACGCGAGCTCCTGCTGCTCCTCGGAGAGTGCGAAGTCCATCAGCGGTCGCCCATCGTCTCGACGGGCTCGACCAGCCGTTGGAGAATCCGGTCGCGGTGGAAGGCCGTGCCGCCCCAGGCGCCGACCAGGGCACGCACCTTCAGGAGCCACAGGCCCAGGTCGTGCTCGGCGGTGTAGCCGATCGCGCCGTGCACCTGCAGCGCGGTGCGGGCGGCGCGGTAGGCAGCGTCCGAGGCGCCGACCTTGGCCGCCGACACCTCCCGCGGACCCGGCGAGACGGCCGCGCCGTAGACAAGCGGTCGCGCGAAGTCGAGGCCGATGCGCACGTCGGCCAGCGCGTGCTTGATCGCCTGGTAGGAGCCGATCGCGCGGCCGAACTGCTTGCGCTGCTTCACGTATTCGACGGACGCGGTCAGCAGGTGCTCACCGAGGCCGAGCAGCTGCGCGGCACTGGCCAGCGACGCGAGGTCGAACGCCCGGTCGAGGTCCGCCTCCCAGGTGTCGCCCTGGGCGGTGACGTCGAAGAGCTGCCGCGCCGGGTCGACCGACTCGTGCCGCTCGCCGGCCTCGCCCGCGTGCAACGCCCCGTCACTCACCACGTAGACGCCGGTCGCGACGTCGGCATCCAGTGCCCTCGGGGTGTGCGGCGGCACCGCCACGGTCAGCGGCTCGCCCGCGACGACTGCGTTCGTGACGTCGGGGACGCCGCACGCGGCGAGGAGCGCGGCGGTCTCCACCCATGGCCCAGGAACCGCGTGCCGGCCCAGTGCCTCGAACGCGACCACCATCTCGACCGGCGTGGCGCCCAGCCCGTCGGCGTCCTCGGGCACGAGCAGCGCGTTGACGCCGAGGTCCGCCAGCCGCGACCACAGCTTCAGTCCGGCGTCGGGCTCGCCCTTCGCCCACGCTCGTGCAACCGCCGCGGTGTCGGAACCGGCCAGCAGGTCGTCGAGCGAGCGGCCGAAGCCGCGCTGCTCGTCGTCGAGCACGAATCTCATCCGCGCACCTCGCGGGGCAGCCCGAGGATGCGCTCGGCGACGATGTTGCGCTGGATCTCGTTGGTGCCGGCGTAGATCGGGCCGGCCAGCGAGAACAGGTAGCCGTCCTGCCACGGTCCGGCCAGCTCCGACGTCGGGCCCGAGCAGGTCGAGCGCTGTCTCGTGCAGCGCGATGTCGAGCTCGGACCAGAACACCTTGTTCACCGATCCGTCTGCCTCCGGTGATCGAGCCGTCGAGATTCGCCGTCCGCGAGCCGAGTCACCGTGCCCCAGGTGAACAACCGGTAGGCCTCGGCGGCGATCCAGGCGTCGACGACCTTGTCTGCATGTCGCGCGTCAGGGCCGGCGGCGTACAGCTCGACGAGCCGGTCGGCAGCCGCGCAGAACCGGCCAGGGGAGCGCAGCGAGAGGCCGCGCTCGTTGCCGGCCGTGCTCATCGCCACGCGCCAGCCGTCGCCCGACGGCGCCGAGCACGTCGGAGTCGGGGACGAACACGTCGTCGAGGAAGATCTCGGCGAAGCCGACCTCCCCGTCGAGCTGCGCGATCGGCCGCACACCGACCCCGTCGGCGTCGAGCGGGAAGACGAAGTACGTCAGCCCACGGTGCCGCTGCGCCGCCGGGTCCGAGCGGAACAGCCCGAACCCCCAGTGGGCGAAGGAGGCGCGCGAGGACCAGGTCTTCTGCCCGTTGAGCACCCACCCGCCGCGCTCCTCGTCGCGGGTCGCAGTGCTGCGCAGGGATGCCAGGTCGCTGCCCGCCTCCGGCTCGGACCACGCCTGCGCCCAGATCTGCTCGCCGGAGCCCATCGCAGGCAGGAAGCGGTCCTGCTGCTCGGCGGTGCCGTGCTCGAACAGGATCGGCGCGAGCAGGAAGATGCCGTTCTGGCTGACGCGCCCAGGGGCACCGGCGCGGTAGTACTCCTCCTCGAAGATCACCCACTCGACGAGCGAGGCGTCGCGGCCGCCGTACTTCTTCGGCCACGAGACCACCGACCACCCGGCTTCGGCGAGCTCGGCCTCCCACTGCCGGTGGGCCTCGAACCCCTCGGCGGTGTCCATCGACGGCAGCGGCTCGGCCGGCACGTGCTCGGCGAGCCAGGCGCGTGCCTCCTCGGCGAACGCCTGCTCGTCGGGGGAGAGGTCGAGGTTCACTTGCTCGTCCTTCGTGACCGAGTCGCGCATCGAGCGGGCGTCCATGCCGGCCAGCGAGTCCGCGCCGACCTCGGCGTTGTGCGCGTGTGCGACGTGGTGCAGCCCGAACACCGAGTCCATCCCGCTGCGCATGCCTTGCAGGTCCTCGGCCTGGTTGACGGCCTTCTTCGTCAGCGCGAGACCGAATCGGGGCATGGCGCTGATCCGCTCCGCGATGCCGAGCACGGTGGACTCGAGCTCGTCGCGCGGCACGACCTGGTTGACCATCCCGAGCTCGCGCGCGCGCTCCGCGCTGAACCGGTCGCCGGTGAAGAGGAACTCCTTGGCGGCGCGCGGGTTCATCACCCACGGGTGCGCGAAGTACTCCACGCCGGGGATGCCCATCCGCACCACCGGGTCGGAGAAGAACGCGTCGTCGGAGGCCACGATGAAGTCGCACGACCAGGCGAGCATCAGCCCGCCGGCGATGCAGGCGCCGTGCACCATCGCGATGGTCGGCTTCGGGATCTCGCGCCAGCGCCGGCACATCCCCATGTAGACCTCGGACTCGCGCGCGTAGCGCTGGTCGGCGCCCTCCTTGTCGGTGTGGTCCCACCAGATGACGGCCTTGCGGTCGAAGGTCTGGTCGACGTCGCGCCCCGGGGTGCCGATGTCGTGGCCGGCGCAGAAGTGCTTGCCGTTGCCGGACAGCACGATCACCTTCACGTCGTCGTCGTCGACGGCGCGCGTGAACGCCGCGTCGAGCGCGTAGGTCATCTTGGAGTTCTGGGCGTTGCGGTAGTCGGGCCGGTTCAAGGTCACGCGTGCCACGCCGTCGCGGACCTCGTACAGGACGACGTCTTCCTCGTCAGCCACCGGACTCACCTCTCAGCTCCCGCTTGAGCACCTTGCCGGACAGGTTCCGGGGGAGCTCGTCGACGAACTCCACCTGACGCGGCACCTTGAAGTTCGCGAGCCGCTCCTTGGCGAAGCCGACGACGTCGTCCTCGCTGAGCGTGGCGCCACCTCTGCGTACGACGTACGCCTTGCCGACCTCGCCCATGCGCTGGTCGGGCACGCCGACGACCGCGGACTCGACCACACCGTCGAGGCGGGCCAGCGCCTGCTCGACCTCGGCGGGGTACACGTTGAAACCACCGGAGATGTACATGTCCTTGAGCCGGTCGGTGATCGAGAGGTAGCCCTGCTCGTCCACCTTGCCCACGTCACCGGTGTGCAGCCAGCCGTCCGCGTCGATGGCCTCCGCGGTCGCCTCGGGGTCGTCGAGGTAGCCGAGCATCACGGTGTCGCCGCGCAGCAGCAGCTCGCCCTCGTCGCCGGCGGGCAACGGCTCGTTGCCGCCGGGCCGGGCGATCCGCAGCTCGAGTCCGGGCACGGCCGGCCCGCACGTGCTGGCCACGAGCGGGTCGGGGTCGCCGGGGCGGCACATCGTCGCGACCACGCACTCGGTCATCCCGAACGCGGTGAGCACGGTGTCGAAGGACAGCTCGGTCTGCATGCGCTCCACCAGCGCGACGGGTACGACGGCAGCGCCGGTGACCGCGAGCCGCAGGGAGGACAGGTCGGCGTCGTCGCGTCCCGGCGCCTCGAGCAGCGAATGGTAGATCGCAGGCGCCCCGGGCAGCACGGTGATCCGCTCTTCCTCGATCAGTCGCAGCATCGCGCCCACGTCGAAGACCGCCTGCGGCACCACGGTGGCGCCGCTGAGCAGCGACACCACGATGCCGGCCTTGTAGCCGAAGGAGTGGAAGAACGGGTTCACGACCAGGTAGCGGTCGTCGGGTGTGACCCCGCCGAGCTCGGCCCACACCGCTGCCACCCGCACGGTCTGCCGGTGCGCGCTGCGGGCGCCCTTGCTGCGGCCGGTGGTGCCGGAGGTGAACAAGATGTCGGCCACGTCGTCGGGGGACACTGCGTCGGCACGTGCCTCGACCTCTGACTCGGAGACGTCGGCGGCGACTCCCGCGAGCGCCTCGAAGTCGAGCTGGTCGTCGGACTTCGACGGCACCCCGCCGAGCCTCACGATCCTCGGGAGGCTGACGCCGGCATCGGCAGCCGCCTTCGACAGCTCGTCGATCTGCGACCGACCGAGGAAGCCGTCCGCGGCGACGACCAGGGCCGCCGAGGTGCGGTCGACGAGCTCGACTGCCTCGTGACCGGTGTACCTGGTGTTGAGCGGGACGAGCGTGCCGCCGGCGTACGAGACCGCGAGCGCGGCCACCTCCCAGCGCCAGGAGTTCGGCGCCCACACCGCCACCCGGTCGCCGGGCTCGACGCCCAACGCGACGTAGGCGCGGGCCACGGTGCGCACCCGTTCGAGGAGCTCGGCGAAGCTCAGCGAGACGTCGCCGTCGTGGACCGCCTCGCGGTCGCCGTGCACCGTGGCGGCGCGACGGAGGACAGCGGGGAGGGTTGCTGGTGCGTCCGCCATGCCGTCCTTCCGCCGGGTGGTCGAGCTCGTCGAGACCTACCAAACAAGTGCTTGGTAGGGTACCGTGATCTGCGCCGATCCGCCATCTCCGGGAGCCAGTGTGGACCTCACGTACTCCGACGCCGACGAGGCGTTCCGGGACGAGGCCCGCTCGTGGCTGGAGGAGAACCTCGACGGCGACTTCGCCGGGCTGCGAGGCAAGGGCGGGCCGGGCCGCGAGCACGAGCTGTTCGAGGAGCGGGTCGCCTGGGACCGGCACCTGGCCGCGTCGGGCTGGACGTGCCTGGGCTGGCCGCAGGAGCACGGCGGCCGCGGGCTGTCGCTGTTCCAGCAGGTGATCTTCCACGAGGAGTACGCCCACGCCGACGCGCCCGCCCGCGTCAGCCACATCGGCGAGGAGCTGCTCGGCCCGACGCTCATCGCCCTCGGCACCGCCGAGCAGCAGCAGCGGTTCCTGCCGGCCATCCACGAGGTCAGCGAGCTGTGGTGCCAGGGCTACTCCGAGCCGGGTGCCGGCTCCGACCTGGCGAACGTCTCGACCAAGGCGCGCCTCGACGGCGACGAGTGGGTCATCGACGGCCAGAAGGTGTGGACCTCGCTCGCGCACGAGGCCGACTGGTGCTTCGTGCTCGCCCGCACCGAGCCGGGCTCGAAGCGGCACGCGGGACTGTCCTACCTGCTGGTGCCGATGGACAACGAGGGCGTCGAGGTGCGGCCGATCCGGCAGCTGACCGGCACGTCGGAGTTCAACGAGGTCTTCTTCTCCGGTGCCCGCACCGCTGCCGACCTCGTCGTCGGCGAGCCAGGGGACGGCTGGCGGGTCGCGATGGCCACGCTCGGCTTCGAGCGCGGCGTCTCCACGATCGGCCAGCAGGTCGGGTTCGCCCGCCAGCTCGAGGGCATCGTCGACCTGGCGCGCGACAACGGCTCGATCGACGACCCCGTCGTCGCCGACCGAGTGGTGTCGGCGCGCATGGGCCTCGAGGTCATGCGACTGCACGCGCTTCGCACGCTCTCGACCTCGGACGCCGGCCCCGCTTCGGTCTCCAAGCTGATCTGGGCCAACTGGCACCGCGACCTCGGCGAGCTCGCGATGCAGGTCGCCGGCGCCTCGTCGCTCACCGCCGACGCAGGCGAGGACGGCGACGATCTCGACGAGTGGCAGCGGCTGTTCCTGTTCAGTCGGGCCGACACGATCTACGGCGGCTCGAACGAGATCCAGCGCAACATCATCGCCGAGCGCGTGCTCGGCCTGCCCCGGGAGCCGCGGTGAGCACCCACCGGACCGAGCAGCCCGCTCCGCCGTACGTCGACGGGCACGGCCTGCTCACTGGCAAGACCGTCGTGGTGACCGCTGCAGCAGGAGCGGGCATCGGCGCGGCGACCGTGCGACGGTGCCTCGAGGAGGGCGCGAAGGCGGTCGTGCTCGGTGACACCCACGAGCGTCGGCTCGCCGAGGCGGAGCAGGAGCTGGGCGCGGAGTTCGGGGAGGATCGCGTGACGTCGCTGGTCTGCGACGTCACGAGCGAGGAGCAGGTGTCGGCGCTGCTCGACGCGGCCGAGCCGTTCGGCGGGGTCGACGTGATGGTCAACAACGCCGGTCTCGGTGGCACCGCGTCGGTGCTGGAGATGACCGACGACCAGTGGGCGAAGGTCATCGACATCACGCTGACCGGCACGTTCCGGTGCGTGCGCGCCGCGTCGCGCCGCATGGTGGAGGCCGGCACCAGGGGAGTGATCGTCAACAACGCCTCGGTCATCGGCTGGCGTGCGCAGGAGGGCCAGGCGCACTACGCCGCCGCCAAGGCGGGGGTGATGGCGCTGACCAGGTGTGCCGCGGTCGACGTCGCCGCGCACGGCATCCGCGTCAACGCGGTGTCGCCGAGCCTGGCGATGCACCCGTTCCTCGCCAAGGTCACCTCCGACGAGCTGCTCGCGGAGCTCAAGCAGCGGGAGGCGTTCGGTCGGGCGGCCGAGCCGTGGGAGGTGGCGAACGTGATCGTGTTCTTGGCCAGCGACTACTCGTCGTACATGACCGGCGAGGTCGTCTCGGTGAGCAGCCAGCATGAATGATCGCTTTCGCTTCCACGTCACCTTCCGCACGCTGCGCGGTCTCTCACCTGAGGCGGTCAACGTTGTCTGAGGTCAAGTTGGAGACCCCGTCTAGACGCGACGAGCTGCTCGGCATCGCGGCGGAGCTGTTCGCAGAGCGCGGCTTCAAGAACACCACGGTCCGCGACATCGCCGACGCGGCCGGCATCCTCTCGGGAAGCCTCTACCACCACTTCGACTCCAAGGAGTCGATGGTCGACGAGATCCTCTCGTCCTTCCAGCGCGAGCTGTTCCGCACCTACGACGCGATCATCGCCTCCGACCGCGACCCGCGCAGCAAGCTCGAGGCGGTCGTGCACGCCTCCTTCGAGGCGATCGACCGCCACCACGCAGAGGTGGCGATCTTCCAGAGCGACGCGGCGTACCTCATGCAGTTCGACCGCTTCGACTACCTGCGCGAGCACAACGAGCGCTTCCACGAGATGTGGCTCGGGCTGCTTCACGACGGCGTCGATGCCGGCGTGCTGCGAGCGGACCTCGACGCCGAGCTGCTGTTCCGGTTCATCCGCGACACCGTCTGGGTGGCCGTGCACTGGTACCGCCCCGGTGGCGAGCTGTCCGCGGATCAGGTCGCGGACCAGTACCTCACCGTCCTCCTCGAGGGAGTCGCCCAACATGCCTGAGGCCTACATCGTCGACGCGGTCCGCAGTCCGGTCGGCCGACGCGGCGGGGCGCTCGCCGACGTGCACTCCGCCGACCTCGGCGCGCACGTGCTCGCGGCGCTGATGGACCGCGCCGGTGTCGACCCGGGCGCGGTCGACGACGTGATCATGGGGTGCTGCGACACCATCGGCTCGCAGGCCGGCGACGTGGCCCGCACCGCCTGGCTGGTGGCCGGACTTCCCGACCACGTGCCGGGCGTGACGATCGACCGGCAGTGCGGCTCCAGCCAGCAGGCCGTGCACTTCGCCGCGCAGGGCGTGATGTCCGGGACGCAGGACCTGGTGGTCGCCGGGGGCGTGCAGAACATGTCGGCGATCCCGATCTCGTCGGCGATGATCGTCGGTCGCGAGCTCGGCTTCACCACGCCGTTCGCGGAGTCACCCGGCTGGCTGAGGAGGTACGGCGACCAGGAGGTGTCGCAGTTCCGGTCCGCCGAGATGATCGCGGAGAAGTGGGACATCACCCGCGAGGACATGGAGGACTACGCACTGCGCAGCCACCAGCGAGCGATCGCCGCCACCGACGAGGGACGCTTCGACACCGAGATCGAGCCGCTGGCCGGACTGACCCACGACGAGGGGCCACGCCGCGACACCACCGCGGAGAAGATGGCAGGTCTGCAGCCGCTGGCCGAGGGGGGCCGCATCACCGCGGCCGTCGCCTCGCAGATCAGTGACGCATCGTCCGCGGTGCTCGTCGCCTCGGAGCAGGCGGTGCGCGACCACGGCCTCACGCCCCGCGCGCGGATCCATCACCTGTCGGTGCGTGGCGACGACCCGGTGTGGATGCTGACCGGCCCCATCCCCGCGACCCGTCACGCGCTCGACAAGACCGGTCTCACGATCGACGACATCGACCTGTTCGAGGTCAACGAAGCGTTCGCGTCCGTCGTCCTCGCTTGGGCGAAGGAGACCGGAGCCGATCTCGACAAGGTCAACGTCAACGGCGGCGGCATCGCGCTCGGTCACCCGATCGGTGCGACCGGAACGAGGCTTATGACCACGTTGCTGAACGAGCTCGAGCGCACCGGCGGCCGCTACGGCCTGCAGACCATGTGCGAAGGCGGCGGCCAGGCCAACGTCACGATCATCGAACTCCTCCGGTAATTCGCTCGCGCGAAGGAAGCCGTCGCGCGACCCTGGAGGCATGAGCGACGTCGAGATCCACCGCTTCACGCCCGACGACGTCGACGACGTCCGGACGGCGCTGGCGATCATCACTGCCACCTCAGCCGAGGACTCCCCGTGGGATCACGTGTGGCTGCCCGAGACCTTCGACGCCGTCCTCCGCTACGGCTGGGACGGCGAGCCGTCGACGCCGTACCTCATGACGGTTGACGGCGAAGCCATCGGCTACGCGTCGCTGCACATGCCCCAGCGCGAGAACAAGCACCTGGCCTGGGTCGGCCTGAGCGTGATGCCCGAGCACCGCAGGCGTGGCTACGGCACCATGCTGCTCGAGCACATGGTGCAGGAGGCGAAGGCGAACAACCGCACCAGCATCGGCACCGACGGCTGGGAGTCCGAGCGGTCGTTCGGCTTCGCCGCACGACACGGGCTGGAGAAGCGGTCGCAGGCGATCCAACGACGTCAGTTCCTCAACGAGGTCGCGCCCGACGTGATCCAGAAGCTGTACGACGAGGCAGCCGCTGTGGCCGTCGACTACGAGCTCGTCCGCATCGCCGGCCGCACGCCCGAGGCAATGATCGACGCGATGAGCGACCTCAGTGCCGCCATCAACGACGCGCCGACCGACGACCTCGACGTCGAGGACGACGTGATGTCGGCAGAGCGGCTGCGCGCGTACGAGACATCGGTGATGCAGCACGGCAACCGGATGTACCGCGTCGTGGCGCGGCACCGGGACACCGGAGAGCTGGGCGGCCACACCGTCGTCGCGGTCGAGGAGAAGCGCCCGACGATCGCCGACCAGCACGACACCGCCGTGGCCCGTGCTCACCGGGGCCACCGGCTCGGGCTGCTGCTCAAGGCCGGCATGCTGTTGTGGCTCGCCGAGGCGGAGCCGCAGATCGAGACCGTCGACACCTGGAACGCCGAGTCGAACGACCACATGATCGCGGTCAACGAGGTGCTCGGCTACCGCATCATGGGTCGCGAGATCCAGTTCCAGAAGGACATCTAGCGCGTCGTCGACCCGGGCATCGTGATTCGTCGAGTCGAGGGTTCTGGTGGGTAAAGCGGAGTAGCGTGCCCGGAGTCTGTTGAGGCAAGTCGAGTGCCAGGGCGCGGCTCGTGCCCCCGGCAGGACCGAGGGGACAGATCATGAGCTCAGGCCAGCCACCACCGCCGCCGGGCGAGGGGCAACCGTACGGTCAGCCGCAACAGCCAGGGCAACCGCCGTACCAGCCGGGGCAGCCCCAGCCCGGGCAGTACAACCAGCCGCTCTACGGACAGCCGCCCGGTCAGGCGCCAGGTGGCTACCCGCCACAGCCCGGCTACGCGCAGGCCGGCTACGCGCAGCCTGGATATGGCCAACCCGGATACGGGCAACCGGGCTACCAGGGGCCACCTCAGAAGAAGTCGCACACCCTGCGCAACGTGCTGCTGATCCTGCTGGGTGTGCTGATCCTGCTGTTCGTCGGCTGCTCCGTGCTCGTCGGCACCGTGATCAACAAGGCCGACAAGGCGATCAAGACCGAGGTGTCGCGGCACGCGCCGACCACCGTCACCGAGGGCGAGGAGTTCACCCACGACGGCTTCCGGGTGGCGAGCGGGTGGAAGGTCGCCAAGACCCCGACCATCAACCTGGCGACCATCAGGGGCCTCAAGGTGACGAACGTCGACAACGGTGCGTTCACCGGCCCTGACGGCCGGTCCGCGTTCTTGACCTTCCGCCTCTACGACGGCAACACCGTGGTCACCGAGATCATCTGCAACGGGAAGCAGGTGCAGGAGGGGGAGTCCTCGGCGATGACCTGCAACTCGGGGGACCAGCTCCCCGCCTCCTACGACAAGATCAAGGTGAGCGACATCTTCAGCGGGGTGACGACCTCGACTCCCAGCCCCAGCAGGGCTAGCCGTCAGCGAGCCCGGTGACGCGGGAACTCCACGACCTGCTGGAAGGTGGGCCGGTTCTGCCAGTCGAGGTGCGGCTGACCGACGATCCCCAGCGGTCGAAGGATGATCGAGTCGAACTCCGGCATCGTCTGACCTGCCGCGTGCGAGTCGGTCGAGTCCGTCCATGACGCGACGTCGGTGGTGCCGTTGGCGTCGACGAGTGCGTCGTACGTCGTCTTCAGCGCCTTGTCGACGGCGGCGTGACAGGTCGAGGGGCCGCCGTTGCACTCGCGCTTGGTGAGCACGTCGCCGAAGCCGTCCTTCGGCTGGCCGCCGAGCAGCTGCTGCAGCGTCGACATCAGGTAGCCCTCGTAGCCGCCGTCGTAGGCGGAGCCGAGGTGGGCGTCGCCGGAGTTGGGGGTGTTCACCCACTGCATCGGGACCTTGGCGTAGCCGGGCAGCGTCGCCCCGCCGGTCGAGACAACACCGCCGTTGCCGCCGTCGGCCAGGATCCGGTCGTAGAACGCCTTGATCAGGTTCGGCACCAGCTCGTCCGAGATCGCCACCGCGGCGTGGTCGGCGTACTGGTCGTCGCCGGGGTTGGCCTTGAGCCGGTGCGACCCGGTGGCGTCCCACGCCTTCAGCTGCGCGAGCATCGCCTTCACGCCCGCGGGCTCGGACCGGTTGCCGACGTACTTCAGCAGCAGCTTGTTCAGCGTGACGCCGTCGAGGTCCTGGCTGGCCGCGGTCTCCATCGCCTTGACGACGTCGGACCGCACCAGGCCGTTCGGATGCGCGGCGATCTGCTTCTTCAGCTGCTGCTCGAGCAGCACCGACCGGTAGGTCTGGCCGTAGGAGTACTCGCCGTCCGTGGCGAAGCCCGGAGCAGGCTTGTTGTTCCAGCTGATGAAGTAGCCGCGCTTGGGGTTCACCTCGTGCGGGTGCTGGGCCTTGGTGAGGTAGCCACGCCACTCGGTCTTGCCGGTGCCCCACGTCGGCAGCGTCGGGTCGGCTGCGGGGTTGCGCACCGGGTCGAGTCCGCTGACGAAGTAGCCGGTGTCGCGGTTGTCGGCGTAGAACCAGTTGAACGTGAAGTCGATCTTGCTGGCCGAGTCCATCCAGCTCTGCACGTCGTGGGTCCGGTTGGGGTCACCGAAGCCGAGGAACCCGACGACCGAGTCGATGTCGTGGTTGTACGTCGAGCGCTGGGTGACGATCGCGACCGGCTTGCCCTTGACCGTCGTCCAGCCCTGCACGATCCCGTGGCGGGTCTTGTAGATGGCGTGCTTGATCTGCGCCGGCGCACCGGTCCCGCTGGCCTTGGGCAGGGCGGTCTCGTTGAACTCCTCGCGCTGCATGGGCACGCACGCACCCTGGAACTCGTACGACGTGCCGTTCGCCTCGGGTGCGCCGCCGTCGGGGTTGCAGACCTTCTCGACCCGCATGTCGATCAGGTCGCTGCTCGCGGACGTCGCCGACCAGGCGTAGTCCTTGCCGCGCCCGAGCTCCACCAGGCCGGTGCCCGGGAAGGACGCCCCCATCGCGGCGTAGTCGGGGGCGTGGATGTCGAGGATGCTGAGGATCTGCGGCGCGAAGTAGGACACCTGCGGGCCGAACACCGCGATCGGGTGGCCCGACCGGGTCTGCGAGCCGTTGACCACCAGGGCGTTGCTCATGTGCTTCGGCATCGCGTTGAGCGAGGTGATGATGTTCTTCGCGGCCTGGGCGCGAGTGCTCGCGCCCAGCGGGATCCCGGGCACGGACGGGGGAGCCGACGGCGTCGAGCCCTCGCCGCAACCGGGCGTGGTGCTCTGCGGTCCGCCCGTGAGCTCGCCGTCGTCGGGGAGCGCGTTGAGCGACTGGTCCCACGCCTTCGTGCGGACGTCGTAGGGGAACGTCTTGTCGGTCGTGGTGGGCGCGAGCGGGTCGTTCTGGTGGTTGATGTCGCGGTAGGCCTTGAGGCCGTCGGCGTTGCCGTAGCGCTTCTGCAGGTAGGTCAGCAGGTGCGCGTCGTCGACCTCGAACCCGCCACCCGTCCGAAGATGCCGCCGATGAGGCCGGCGATCGCCACGATGTCGGCGTCGCTCCACTTCTGCGGCAGCGTCTGGTCGGGGGCGGCCGCCACGTAGTCGGCAGGCAGCTTGTTCGGGTCGGTCCGCGTGGCGTCGATGTAGGCGTTCACCCCGTCGACGTACGCCTCGATCATCTGCTTGGCCAGCGCGCCGTCCTTGCCGTGCCGCTTCGGCAGGTTGTCGACCTGGGCCTGCGCCTGCGCCTTCGTGTACGGCGCGAGCAGCAGCTGGTCGTGGTCCATCTGCTCGAACTCGCACGCGGCGCCGAGGAACGACGCGAGCGTGCCGGAGCCGTAGTGGCGCAGCACGTCCATCAGGAACAGCCGGTCCTCGGCCTGGGCGTAGCCGGCGCCGAACGCCGCCGCGGGGTTGGTGTCGCCGTAGATGTGCGGCACGTCGTGCTTGTCGCGGTAGATGGTGACGCCCTCGCCGGGCGTCTCGGTGCGCGTGACGTCGCCGGGCTTCACCCCGAACGACTCGTCGTTGAAGTAGCGCGTCAGCTTGTCGTTGGTCAGCGTCGACGACCCGTAGAGCAGGTCGGAGTACTGCTGCAGCTGGTCGTCGCTGTTCGGCGGACGGGTGCCGTCGGCCTCGTACTTGAGCGCGTCCGTGGCGTTGACCAGGCCGTTCTCGCCGGGCGGCAGGATGTACATCGCCTGGCCGTCGGCGTAGTCGCCGCTGCGGTAGAGCGAGGCCTCGTCCTGGGCCTGGGCGGGGACGGAGACGCCGACCACCACCGCGGTCATCGCGGCGACCGTGAGCCCGGACAACAGGCGGATCCTGGCGCCAACGAGCATGACTTACCTCCGGCACGGCACGTTGTTTGGTCAGCACAACGGCGCTCGCGGCCCGAAGTTACGGTCGAGTAGGTGTTGGTACCACAGTGGTACCATCGAGCGTGGCAATGAACCTGCGACTCACCGACGCCCAGACCGAGGCGCTGCGCAAGCGCGCGAAGGACGAGGGGCGATCCATGCAGGAGATCGCGGTGCAGGCGATCGAGGAATACGTCTCGGACCGTCCGACCCGTCTTCGCGACGCCATCGAGCGTGTGCGCACCGAGGACGCCGAGCTCCTCGACCGGCTGTCCAAGTAGCTCGTGGCCGAGGCGCTGGACTACCTCACCTACGAAGACCTGCTCGAGATCGCCGAAGGCGTCCTGGGCGAGGTCCTGGTGAGGGACCACGGACTGCTGCAGTCGGCCGCGGCGCGCCCGCAGACGTCGGTGTTCGGGGAGGACGCCTACCCCGACTTCGCGACCAAGGCGGCGGCGCTCATGCACTCGTTGGCCCGCAACCATCCTCTGGTGGATGGCAACAAGCGGCTGGCCTGGTCGGCCATGCGGGTCTTCAGCTTGATGAACGGCTGGGACGTCCAGCTCGACATCGACGCTGCCGAGCGGCTCGTGCTCGACGTTGCCGCGGGCGCAACCGACGTGCCCGAGATCGCCGACGTGCGTCGCGGGCACCTGGTGCGGCAGTAGGTCAGGTCAGCAGTCCCGAGCCGCCTTCAGCCGCTCGGCCGCCTCGGTGACGACCCGGTCGACGAGCTCCTCGCACGTCGGCAGGTCGTCGATGACGCCGACGACCTGACCGGACGCGAGCACGCCGGCCTCGGTGCTGCCCTCGACGAGCCCGGCCTTGAGCATCATCGGGGTGTTCGCGGCGAGCACCATCTGCGACCAGGAGCGGTCGCTGCCCTTCTTCATCGCGCGGCCGTCGGCGACGAGCTCTCGCCAGGACATGCCGCTCAGCTGCTTGAAGCCGAGCGTGCGGCGCGCGGTCGGCAGCAGCCGGCGCACCGCGCTCGTCTCCTCGAGCTCCTCGACGAGCTCGGTGCGCAGCATGCGGTGCGGCATGCCGTCGACCTTCGTGGTGACGACGGTGCCGTTGAGGTCGTGGGAGAGGTAGAGCTGCTTGACCGCATCGGGGACCGTGCTCTCCTGCGTGAGCAGGAAGCGCGTGCCCATGCCGACACCGGCGGCGCCGTAGGCCAGCGCCGCGGCGAGCCCGCGGCCGTCGAAGAAGCCGCCGGCCGCGACGACCGGGATGTCGACGGCGTCGAGCACCGTCGGCAGCAGCAGCGTCGTCGGCACCGACCCGGTGTGACCGCCGCCCTCGCCGCCCTGGATGACCACCGCGTCGGCGCCCCATGACGCGACCTTCTCGGCGTGGCGCGCCGCGCCGACCGAGGGGATGACCACGACGCCGTGGTCCTTGAGCTTGGCGATGAGCTCCTGCTTCGGGGCGAGTGCGAACGACGCGACCTTGACCCCGTGCTGGATGAGCAGGTCGACGCGCTCGGGGGCGTCGCCGGCGTCCGCGCGGAGGTTGACGCCGAACGGCTGGTCGGTGCGCTCCTTCACCTCGGTGATCGCGTGGTCGAGCTCGTCGTACGTCATGGTCGCGCTGGCCAGGATGCCGAGCCCGCCGGCGTTGGCGGTGGCGGACACCAGACGCGGCCCGGCGACCCACCCCATGCCGGTCTGTACGACGGGATGGCGCACCCCGACCAGCTCGGTCAGCGGCGTGCGGAGCAGCTGCGTCGATCATGCGGGGGAACCTCGCGGTCGCGCAGCGACTTCGGGTCGAGCACCTCGCGGATCAAGACCAGCTCGGACATCGTCGGCGTGCGCGTCTCGGGGACGTCGCCGTCGACGTGGATCTCGCAGCCACTGGCGGCGCGGACCTCGTCGACCGTCACGCCCGGGTGGGTCGAGACCAGCCGCATGGTGTGGCCGGGCCCCTCGAAGTCGAGCACGGCGAGGTTGCTGACGACGCGGTGCACACCGTGGAACCGAGTTGCGGCGGGGCCGGCCTGCTCGGCGCGGGTGCGCCCGACGCCGGAGACCACGTCGACCTGCTCGACGAACACACGTTCGCTGTGCTTGGGCACCCAGTAGCTGCGTCTTGTTGTTGACGGTGTTGCCCGGGGCGCCGCGCACGCCGAGCAGCTGCCGCTTCGGCTGCGCGAAGTCGCCGATGCAGGAGATGTTCTGGTTGCCCTGGCGGTCCACCTGGGTCGCGCCCATCACGACGTGCCGCTTGCCGTAGGCGACGACGTCGAAGACGTGACGGAACGGGATCCAGCCCTCGACGACGTCGGCGCTCGCGCCCAGTGGCGGAACGCCGCCGAGCAGCAGCGACTCACCGTCGGAGATCAGCAGGTCGGGCTCGTTGGTGAGCTTGGCCAGCCGTGCGCCGAGTGTCGGCAGCAGCCCCATCGGGCTCGCGAAGATCTCGCCGTCGCCGGCGAACAGGTCGGCGATCGCGGCAGCGCAGACCTCGGCTCTCGTCGCGTCCATCAGGCGCTCGCCTCTGCGTGGAACGCGGCGACCGCGTCCTGGTAGGCCTGCTCGTCGCCGGCCAGGAAGCGCTGCTCGAACTCCGCCCACGTGGCCTCGTCCTTGGCGGCGGTCGCGTAGGCCTTCTGGAAGCTCTCGTCGCGCTCGTAGTCGGGCGTGCACGTCGTGAAGTGCGCGCCGTTGGGGGCCTCGACGACGCCGCTGACCATCATGCGGTTGAGCAGCAGTCGCTGCACCGGGGTGTCGACGGTCAGCCCGGCGGTGTCGGTGACCTGCTCCACGCTGACGAAGGCGCGGTCGGCTGCCAGGCAGAACAGGTCGTCGAAGTAGGGGTCCGGCCCGAGGTACGACGCGTTGCCGTGCGCGTCCGCGCGGTTGAGGTGCACGAGCGCGACGTCGAGAGGAAGCGCCGGCACGGCCACGAGCTCCTCGCCGTCGTCGTACGGGCTGGTGACGGTGCGCAGCGTCGGGTCGTTGACGAGCACGTCGGAGCCGAGGCCGGCGCGCATCGGCAGGAACGGCAGCCGTTGGGCGGCGGCGCGAAGGCCGGTCTGGAACATCCCCTCGTCCCACTCGCGGAAGTCGCAGGTCGCCTCCTGCCGGGCGCGCCCGAACAGCGGCTCGAGGGGGATCGAGTCGAGCGAGACGAACGCGTAGACGACCTGCTTGACCTTGCCCGCCTGGCAGAGCAGGCCGACGTCGGGTCCGCCGTAGGACACGATCGTGAGGTCCTTCAGGTCCGAGCGCAGGATGCCGCGCACCAGTGCCATCGGCTTGCGGCGCGATCCCCAGCCGCCGATGCCGATCGTCATGCCGTCCTTGAGCTCGCCGACGACGTCGTCGATGCTCATGCGCTTGTCGCGCATCTGGCGTTCGCTCACTTCTTCTCCTCCACGAACGCGTCGCGGTGCTCGTCGGAGACGCCGGCGAGGTTGAGCTCCATCGTGAAGCCCTGCTCGAAGCGGTAGCTCGTGTTCACGTCGACGGGGTCGATGCCGTTGAGCGCTTCCTTGGCGGCGCGGATCACGCGGGTGTCCTTGGCGGCGATCTCGCCGGCGACCTCGAGCGCGGCGTCGTCGAGCTCGTCGCGGGGGACGACCTCGAGGACGGAGCCGTGCGGCACCAGGTCGGCAGCGGTGATCGTGCGGCCGGTGAAGTAGAGCGTGCGCATCAGGTGCTGGGGGACCAGCCTCGCGAGGTGCGTCGCGGCGCCGAGCGCGCCGCGGTCGACCTCGGGGACCCCGAAGTAGGCGTCGTCGCTGGCCACGACCGTGTCGGCGTTGCCGACCAGGCCGACGCCGCCGCCGAGGCAGAAGCCGTGCACCGCCGCGACCACGGGCACCGCGCACTCGTAGACCGCCTTGAACGCCGCGAAGCAGCCGCGGTTGGCGCCGATCAGCGCGTCGAAACCGGAGGTCTGCTGCATCTCCTTGATGTCGACGCCGGCGTTGAAGCCCTTGCCCTCGGCGCGCAGCACCACGACGTGCGTCTCGAGGTCGCGACCCGCCTCGTCGAGGGCGGCGGCGAGGTCGAACCAGCCGGCCACCGGCAGCGCGTTGACCGGCGGGAAGTCGACGGTGACGACCCGGACGTGGTCGTCGCGCCTCGTCGACGTGATGCCCATGGCGACCTTCCTAACCTAACGCTTGCTTGGTAGCGTAGCAGCCATGTCCGTCGACCTCGACCTCGTCGGCCGCGTGGTCCTGGTCACCGGCGGCGTGCGCGGCGTCGGTCTCGGCATCACCAGGGCGTTCCACGACGCCGGGGTCGACGGTGGTGGTCTGCTCCCGCCGGGTGCCCGAGGACCTCCATCCGGACGTGCACCACGTCGTCTGCGACGTGCGCGACCCGTCGGCGGTCGAGGCGCTGGTCGAGGGGATCGTCGCGTCGTACGGCCGGCTCGACGTGCTCGTGAACAACGCCGGCGGCTCGCCGTACGCCCTGGCGGCCGAGGCGTCCGCGAGCTTCCACGAGAAGATCGTCGGGCTGAACCTGCTCTCGCCGCTGCTGGTCTCGCAGGCCGCGAACGCCGTGATGCAGGAGCAGGACGGCGGGGGAGCGATCGTGATGGTCAGCAGCGTCAGCGCCGGCCGCCCGTCGCCCGGCACCGCGGCGTACGGCGCCGCCAAGGCCGGCGTCGACAGCCTGGTCCGCAGCCTCGCCGTGGAGTGGGCGCCGAAGGTGCGCGTCAACTCGCTCGACGTCGGGCTGGTCCGCACCGAGCAGACCGACCTCCACTACGGCGGCGAGGACGGCGTCCGCGCGATCGAGGAGACCATCCCGCTCGGTCGGCTGGCCGACCCGCGCGAGGTCGGCAACGCCGCGCTGTTCCTGGCCTCCCCGCTCGCGTCCTACGTCAGCGGCGCCACCCTCGCCGTCCACGGCGGCGGCGAACCACCACCGTTCCTGTCCGCCGCTGTCGAGGAGACTCATGAGCATCTGCACCGGTCGCATCGCGATCGTCACCGGCGCCGGGCGCGGCCTCGGCCGCGAGCACGCCCTGGAGCTGGCCCGCCAGGGCGCCAAGGTCGTGGTCAACGACCTCGGCACGTCGGGATCGGGTGAGGGCGCCGCTTCCGGGCCGGCCGAACGACGTGGTGGCCGAGATCGAGGCGCTCGGTGGCGAGGCGGTCGCGAACGGCAGCGACGTCGCCGACTTCGAAGGCGCGAACGAGCTGGTGCAGCAGGCGATCTCGTCGTTCGGCGGGCTGGACGTGCTCGTCAACAACGCCGGCTTCCTGCGCGACCGGATGCTCGTCAACGCCACCGAGGACGAGTGGGACGCGGTGATCCGCGTGCACCTCAAGGGACACTTCGCCTGCCTGCGGCACGCCGCGTCGTACTGGCGCGACGAGGCGAAGGCCGGCCGCACCCGGCAGGCACGGATCATCAACACCTCGTCGGGCGCCGGGCTGCAGGGCTCGATCGGGCAGGGCACCTACACCGCCGCGAAGGCCGGCATCGCGGGGCTGACGCTGGTGGCGGCCGCCGAGCTCGGGAGGTACGGCGTCACGGTCAACGCGCTCGCGCCCGGCCGCCCGCACCCGGATGACCGAGGCGGCGTTCGCCGAGACGATGGCCAAGCCGGACGGACGGCTTCGACGCGATGGACCCCTCCAACGTCTCCCCGGTGGTGGCCTGGCTCGCGTCCGAGGACTCCGGCGACGTCACCGGCCGCGTCATCGAGGTCGAGGGCGGCAAGATCTGCGTCGAGGAGGGCTGGCGCCACGGCCCCCTCCAAGACATCGGTCGCCGCTGGCACCCCGACGACGTCGGCCCCGCCGTACGCTCCCTCCTCGCCGACGCCGCGCCCCCGGAGCCCGTGTACGGCGCCTGACGGGGGCGGATTCCCAGGTTCACCTGGGAATCCGGCGCGTAGCCCGGGTTACAACACGGTGCACGTGTCAGATTTTCGGGGTACGTCGCGGCTTACGCGACGTCGGTCATGAGCCTGCGTGCGCGGTTTGCGGTGACGGTGGGGTGATAGAGGTCAGCCCAGGTGAGGCGGAACATCGCGAAGCCCGTGAGGCGACGCAACCGGTCCTCCCTCTTCTTCTCACGGAAGACGACATCGCCAGGGTCCTGGTCCTCGTCCAGCAGGCGCCCGTACTTGGCCCTGCCGTCGAACTCCCCGAGCAGCCGGTGCGCCGGCCAGGCGAAGTCCACGATCGCGACCAACGAACCGGATTCGTCGTACACCTCGTACTGGAGATCGGGTCGCGGCAGCCCTTGGCTCCACCAGAGGTAGCGCGAGCGAGACTCGCCCACGGACTCGGCACGTCCGTCAGCCAACCGGACGACGAGGTCGGCCTTGCGTCGACCCTTCCAGCGGGACGTCCGCGCGAGGGCCTCTTCGAGCAGGTCATCTGTTGCAAGACCGTGGTGCAACGCCGAGTCGGCGACCACAAGCCCGGCCTCGACGGGGGAGACGAGGCTCGTCTCGATGACGGCACGCGGTGCCTTCATCACCAACAGGCCGTCGATCTCTTCGATCTCGTCGTCTTGGCAAGTGCCGGCGTGCTGCACGACACCCGCCTCGATGCCTCCGGTCCCGCCGTCGCGGCGCGTGACGTGCACCCGGCTCAGATCCACTCCCCAGACGTCGCAGTGTGGGTGAAAGAGCATGGCACTTTGGTGGCTGAGCGCGACACTGTCACCGAGGGAGCGCACAACTGCGCGAGCAGTGACACGATGCCGGTCCAATGGGTCGAGTCGGTCCCAGACACGCGCTGAGATGTAGGCGCCGGCCCGGACGCGATGCCACCCACCGTGTCGAAGCTGCTGTCGGATGAAGCGGTCGTCGAGCCCGAGGGCGAGGACGTCGGCTCTGCCGATGAAGCTCTGTCGATCCTCCAGAGCGGCGAATACGTCTTCCATGGCCGCATCTTGTTTCGATCGTTCGTTGTGATCGCCGATTCGCCGTACGGCTGGGGATCATCGCATCGCGAACGGCGGGTGGGGACGATTCCTGGCTCGGCGGGTTCGCCGCCGCACGTCGCCCGCAAAACGTGTAGGTGAACCGTGTTGTGACACGGGGTCCGTACCGGTTTCCCAGGTCAACCTGGGAAACCGTCCGCGTCAGACGCGCTCGAGGATCGTGCCGGTCGCCATCGCGCCACCGGCGCACATGGACAAGAGCGCGGAGGTTGCGTCGCGGCGCTCGAGCTCGTGCAGGGCGGTTGCGATCAGCCGGGTGCCGGTGCTGCCGACGGGGTGGCCGAGGGCGATCGCGCCACCGTTGACGTTGACGCGGTCCAGGTCGGGCTTGTGCACGGACGCCCACGACATCACCACGGCCGCGAAGGCCTCGTTGACCTCGAACAGGTCGAAGTCGGAGATGGTGCGCCCGCTGCGGGCGAGCAGCCGCTCGGTGGCCTGGACCGGCCCGTCGAGGTGGTAGTACGGCTCGGACCCGATCAGGCACTGCGCGACGATGCGGGCGCGCGGCGTCAGGCCGAGTGAGCGGGCCTTGTCCTCGTCCATCAGGAGTACGGCGGACGCGCCGTCCGAGATCTGCGACGACGTACCGGCCGTGTGGACGCCGTCGGGCATCACCGCCTTGAGGCCGGCCAGCCCCTCGAGCGTGGTGTCGCGCAGGCCCTGGTCGGCCTCCACCAGCTGCGTTGATCCGGTGGGGGAGCCGTCCTCGTCGAGCACGGGCGCCTCGACCGGGACGATCTCGCGCTTGAACCGGCCCTCGTCGACCGCGACCCGCGCCTTCTGCTGCGACCACACGCCGAACTCGTCGACCTGCTCGCGCGTGAAGCCGCGGTTCTTCGCGATGCGGTCGGCACCCTCGAACTGGTTCGGCAGGTCGATGCTCCAGGACTCGGGGCGCGGGTCCCCGGTCTCGGGCGTGATGTTCGCGCCGAGCCCGATGCGGCTCATCGACTCGATGCCGCAGGCGATGCCGGTGTCGATGACGCCCGCCTCGATGAGCGCGGCCACGAGGTGTGCGGACTGCTGGCCGGAGCCGCACTGGGCGTCGATGGTCGTCGCGCCGGTCTCCTGGGGGAGCCCCGCGTGGAGCCACGCCCGGCGGGCGATGTCGCTGGACTGCTCGCCGGCCTGGGTGACGCAGCCGGCGATGACCTGCTCGACGAGGGCGGGGTCGGCTCCGGAGCGGGTGAGCACGGCGGCCTGCGCGGCCCCGAGCAGCTCCGCCGCATGCAGGCCGGAGAGCAATCCCCGACGCTTCCCGATCGGGGTGCGCACGGCGTCGATGATCACGGGCTTGCCCAAGACGGCTCCTTCGTTTCGGACCTTCCTCCCAAACTAGAACTCGTTTCAGTTCAAGGCAAGCACAGGTCTTCCGGTCGACCATGGGATGTGCCACACTTACTAGAACGTGTTCCAGAAATACGGAGGTCACCGCCGGTGAGCACCACGGCCGTTCCCGCAGGATTCGACCCGACCGACCCGGACATCTACGTCGAGGGTGTGCCGCACGACCAGTTCCTGGCAATGCGCCAGACGGCACCGGTCCAATGGGTGGAGCAACCGCCGGAGTCCCGCGCGGGACAGCTCGGCGGCGACGGCTACTGGGCCGTCAGCAAGCATGCCGACGTCTCGGCCATCTCCAAGAACAGCAACGACTTCTCCTCGCAGGAGAACGGCGCGATCATCAGGTTCGCCCCGGACATGACGCGCGAGGCCGTCGAGCTGCAGGGCGTCATGCTCATCAACCAGGACCCGCCCGACCACACGAAGCTCCGCCAGATCATCTCCCGCGGCTTCACCCCGCGCTCGATCGGCGGCCTCCACGACCACCTCGAGGAGCGCGCGCACCGCATCGTGAAGGAGATCGGCGAGCGCGGTGGCACCGGCAACTTCGTCGAGGACATCGCCGCCGAGCTGCCGTTGCAGGCGATCGCCGAGCTCCTCGGCGTACCCCTCGACGACCGCAAGAAGCTGTTCGACTGGTCCAACCAGATGATGTCGTACGACGACCCGGACTACGAGGGCGATCCCGAGTCCGCGTCGATCGAGATCCTGAGCTACTTCATGACGATGGCCGAGGAGCGCAAGGCCGATCCCAAGGACGACATCGTCACCAAGCTCATCCAGAGCGACAGGTCGGGCGAAGGGCAGCTGTCGAGCGACGAGTTCGGCTACTTCACGATCATGCTGACCGTCGCCGGCAACGAGACCACCCGCAACGCGATCACGCACGGCATGAACGCGTTCATGGACAACCCCGACCAGTGGGAGCTCTACAAGAAGGAGCGCCCGGCAACCGCGGTCGACGAGATCATCCGCTGGGCCACGCCGGTCACGGTGTTCCAGCGCACCGCGCTCAACGACGTCAAGGTCGGCGACCAGCTCGTCGAGAAGGGCCAGCGCGTCGGGCTGTTCTACGCGTCGGCCAACCACGACACGGATGTCTTCACGAGCCCGGAGACGTTCGACATCACCCGAACGCCCAACCCGCACCTGTCGTTCGGCGGCCACGGCGCGCACTACTGCATCGGCGCCAACCTCGCGCGCCTCGAGGTCGACCTGATCTTCAACTCGATCGCCGACCACATCCCCGACATCTCGAAGGTGGCCGAGCCGCGCCGCCTCCGGCACGGGTGGATCAACGGCATCAAGGAGCTGCAGGTCAGCTACGGCTGACCGGCCCGCGGTTTCCCAGGTCCACCTGGGAAACGTGCACGTCGCCCGGGAAATAGTCCGGGCGGAGTGCCGGATTACCAGGTCGACCTGGGAATCCGGCAGCAGAAACCGTCAGCGAGCGGTCAGCACCAACGGGCCGTCGTCGGTGATGGCGAAACGGCAGAGCCTCCATGTGCGCCCGCGGCTAACGCGCGGTCAGCACCAACGGGCCGTCGTCGGTGATCGCGATGGTGTGCTCCATGTGCGCGCCGCGTGAGCCGTCGCCGCTGCGGAGGGTCCAGCCGTCGCGGTCGGTGTAGAGCACGTCGGTCGACTGCAGGAACCACGGCTCGATCGCGATGACGAGGCCGGGCTTGAGGGGGTAGCCGCGGCCGGGGCGGCCGTTGTTGGGGATGTGCGGGTCGCCGTGCATGGTGCGACCGACGCCGTGCCCGCCGAAGTCGGTGTTGATCGAGAGGCCGTCGCCGTGCGCCACGTCGGCGATCGCGGCCGAGATGTCGCCGACGCGACACCCGGCCTGCGCGGCACCGATGCCGGCGTCGAGCGCGCGCGTCGCGGTGTCGATCAGGTCGAGGTCCTGCTGGGCGGGCGTGCCGACCACGAGGCTGATCGCCGAGTCCGAGACCCAGCCGTCGACCGAGACGGCGAAGTCGAGGCTCAGCAGGTCGCCGTCGCGCAGCTGGTAGTCGTGCGGCAGCCCGTGCAGTACGGCGTCGTTGACCGACGTGCACAGCACCTTGCCGAACGGCATCGCGCCGAACGACGGGTGGTAGTCGATGTAGCAGGACTCCGCACCGCGCTCGCGGATCATCTCGTGCGCCAGCGCGTCGAGGTCCAGCAGGTTCACGCCGACGTCGGCGGCCTTCTCCAGACGAGTGAGCACCTCGGCGACGAAGCGCCCGGCGGGCTTCATCTGCTCGATCTCGTCAGGCGTCCTCAGCTCGATCACACCGCGAGCCTAGGCGACCGAGTTGTCAGAGCGGTGCCCGGCTATAGCCGGGTACGACGCTGACAACTCGGCTAGGAGCCGGGCTTCTGCGACCCCACGACCCACATCGAGAAGAACTGCGAGCCGCCGCCGTAGGCGTGACCCAACGCGCGGGTGGCGCCGTCGACCTGGTGCTCGCCGGCCTCGCCCATGACCTGCAGGGCGGCCTCGGCGAAGCGGAGCATGCCGGACGCGCCGATCGGGTTGGACGACAGCACGCCACCGGACATGTTCAACGGCAGCTTGCCGCCGATCTCGGTCTCACCGGACTCCGTGAGCTGCCAGCCCTTGCCCTCCTCGGAGAAGCCGAGGTTCTCGATCCACATCGGCTCGAACCACGAGAACGGCACGTAGATCTCGGCGCAGTCGATCTCCTCCAGCGGGTTCGTGATGCCCGCCTGCTTCCAGAGCGCGGCGGCGGCCTCCCTACCTGCCTGCGGGTTCACCTGGTCGCGCTCGGCCGCCGTGGTCGGCTCGGTGCGCATCGCGGTGGCGTGGATCCAGGCCGGGTTGTCGACGGAGGCGGCGGTGTCCTCGTCGGCGATCACCAGCGCGCACGCGCCGTCGGAGGAAGGGCAGGTCTCGTCGTAGCGCACCGGGTCCCACAGCATCTGCGAGGCCAGCACCGACTCCATCGTGGTGTCCGGCTGCTGCAGGTGCGCGAACGGGTTCTTGGCGCCGTTGCGGCGGTCCTTGGCGGCGACCATCGCACCGACGTGCTCGGGAGCGCCGGAGCGCCTGATGTACGAGCGCACGTGCGGCGCGAAGTAGCCGCCGGCCCCGGCATGCACCGGCATGATGAACGGCACCGGCACAGACAGCGCCCACATCGCGTTGGACTCCGACTGCTTCTCGAACGCAACCGTCAGCACCCGCTTGTGCACGCCGGCCTGCACCAGGCTCGACGCGACCACCGCGGTGGAGCCACCCACCGAGCCGGCGGTGTGCACGCGCAGCAGTGGCTTGCCGACCGCGCCGAGCGCCTCGGCGAGGTAGAGCTCGGGCATCATCACGCCCTCGAAGAGGTCGGGCGCCTTGCCGACCACGACCGCGTCGATGTCGTCGAACCCGACGCCTGCGTCCTCGAGCGCACGGTCCACGGCCTCGCGACACAGTCCCGCGATCGACACGTCGAGCCGCTTGGCCTTGTGGTGGGTCTGGCCGACCCCGATCACGGCGGCGGGCTGCTTGGCCATCAGTTCGACCCTTCCTGACCGGCGGGCGTGCTCGACAGCGTGCAGAGCAGGTTCTGCTGGAGGGCCGGCCCGGACGTCGCGTGTGCGAGTGCGCGGTCCGACGTACCCGACTGGATGCGGCCCGCCGCCTCACCGATGCGGACCAGCCCGGCGGCGAACATCGGGTTGCCGCACAGCGCGCCACCCGACGGGTTCAGCGTCACGTCATCGGGAAGCCCGAGTGCGTTGCGCAGCACCAGCTCCTGGTGGCTGAACGGTGCGTGCAGCTCGGCGGTGTCGACGCCGTCGAGGTCGAGCGCGGCGGCCGCTCCCGCGGTGGAGTCGGACCTCGTGAGGTCGCGCAGCCCGAAGGTCTGCGCGTCGACCCGGTGCTGCAGTCCCGAGATCCACGCCGGCCGGTCGCGCACGGAACGCGCCCGGTCGCCGGCGGCGATGATCACGGCCGCGGCGCCGTCGGTCACCGGTGCGCAGTCGTGCGTGCGCAGCGGGTCGGCGAACATCGGCTCGGCGAGCAGGTCGGCGACCTCGAGGCTGTCAACACCGGCCGCGGGTACGGCGACCGGGTTGTCGGCGCCGGCGGTGCGGTTGCGGACCACGACCTCGGCCATCTGCTTCTCGTCCCAGAGCCCGGCGTCGATGCCGGCGCGTGCCTGCAGCGCCGCGAGCGAGACGGTGTCGGGCCACAGCGGTGCCGTCAGGTACGGGTCGAGCTGCAGCGACAACGTCCGCCGCAGCTGGCCCGCCGACGCCTTGCCGAACCCGTACACGAGCGCGGTGTCGACCTCACCGGTCTGGATCTTCACCCACGCCTCGTACAGCGCCCAGGCGGGATCCATCTCGACGTGCGACTCGTTCACCGGCGGCAGCGTGCCGATCGCGTCGATCGCGGACACGAACGAGAACGACCGCCCCGCCAGGTAGTCCGACGAGCCGGAGCAGAAGAAGCCGATGTCGTTCTTGGTCCAGCCGGTCTGCTCCCACAGGTCGGCGAAGATCGGCACCAGCAGCTCGACCATCGTCGGCGACCCGTCGAACGACGGCATCTGCCGCTGGCCGAACGCGACCACTGCCACGTCTCTCAAGATTTGACTCCCCATTTCGGAGGTGCTGGTCACAGGTGCTGGGCGTAGGACTCGTACGGCGCGTCCTCTTCGCCGGTCGGCTCGAAGTGGTCGATGTTCTCGATCGTGGTGCCCCACTCGTCGCGCGGTCGCCATACCGCCTCGACGCGCATCCCCATGCGCACCTCGCTCGGGTCGCAGCCGAGGATCAGGTGCAAGAACGCGATGTCGGCGCCGTCGAGCAGCACGTAGGCGGACACGTAGGGCGGCGTGATCCGCTGCCCGAGGAACGGCACGTTGACGATGCAGAACGTCGTGACGATGCCGTGGTCGGGCAGCTCGACCTCGTCAGTCGTCGGCGACCCGTCGACCGGGCAGGCACTGCGTGGCGGGACGTAGACCTTGCCGCAGGTGGGGCACCGCTGTCCGAGCAGCCTGCCCTCCGCCAAGCCGCGGTAGAAGCGCGACTCCTCCTCGGACGCCGCGTAGGTGTAGTCGAGGTTGACCGGCGTGATGATCCCGGTGGTTTGTTCGTCGTCATCGGGAGTCGGTCTCGACAGGCTCGACCGCCCGATCAGCCGGAACGAAGCACTCGATGTCGCGGATGTGCCCGGCGGGCTCGTCGACCCAACGCGCGCTCACGCGCATGCCGGTGGACATCGCGTCCGGACCGGCGTCGCCGACGTCCACGGCGTGCAGCATCGCGGTGTCGGCGCCGTCGAGCAGCACCATCGCGAACGCGAACGGCCGGTCGAGCGGCTGGTCCTTGACGGGGTGCGCGACCCAGGTCCAGGTCTGCACCACGCCGCCCGGGCCGACCTCGACGAAGTCGGTCGGCGCCTGGTGCGAACCGGGGTCGAACTCCGGCGGCGGGCAGGCGACTCGACCGTCGGCCAGCCGAGCCCCCAAGATGGTGCGATGGCGAAGGCCGGTCATGAACCGCGAGAGCACCGGCCCCAATGAGCGCGTGTAGTCGAACTCGACCTTGAGGGGTGCGCTGAGGGTCCCTGGCATGTGTAAAGTGAAACACGTTCTCGTTTTGGAACTCAACCCCGGGCCGTAGGACAGGTGGTGGCGATGAAGCTCGGACTGCAGCTCGGCTACTGGGGAGCACAGCCGCCCGACGGCATCGGCGACCTCGTCGAGGAGGCCGAGCGCTGCGGCTTCGAGACCGTCTTCGCGGCCGAGGCGTGGGGCTCCGACGCGTTCACGCCGTTGGCCTGGTGGGGCCACCGGACCAGCACCATCAAGCTGGGTACGTCGATCGTGCAGCTGTCCGGACGCACCCCGACGAGCTGTGCGATGCACACGCTGACGCTCGACCACCTCTCGGGCGGCCGGGTGATCCTCGGGCTCGGCGTCTCCGGGCCGCAGGTCGTCGAGGGCTGGTACGGCCGCCCCTTCCCGAAGCCGCTGGCCCGCACCCGCGAGTACATCGACATCATCCGGCAGGTGCTCGCCCGCGAGGCGCCGGTGACCAACGACGGCCCGCACTACCCGCTGCCCTACACCGGCGACGACGCGCTCGGTCTCGGCAAGCCGCTGAAGCCGATCGTCCACCCGCTGCGCGCCGACGTGCCCATCTGGATGGGCGCTGAAGGCCCCAAGAACGTCGCGCTCGCGGCCGAGATCGCCGACGGCTGGCTGCCGATCTACTTCTCGCCGCGCGTCGCCGACATGTACCACGGCTGGCTCGACGAGGGCTTCGCGCGCGCGGGCGCTCGTCGTACCAAGGAGACCTTCGAGATCGCCGCCACCACCCAGCTCGTCATCACCGACGACAAGCCCGCGACGCTCGACGCGATGCGGCCCTGGATGGCGCTCTACATCGGCGGCATGGGCGCCAAGGAGCAGAACTTCCACAAGACCGTCTTCGAGCGGATGGGCTACCAGGACATCGCCGACGAGATCCAGGAGCTCTACCTCGCCGGCCGCAAGGACGAGGCCACCGCCAAGGTGCCCGACGAGCTGATCGAGGAGACCAACATCGTCGGTGACGTCGACGAGGTCCGTGCCGGCGTGAAGCGGTGGGAGGACGCGGGCGTCACGATGCTCGTGCTGACCCTGCGCACGCCCGAGGAGGTCCGCCAGGTCGCCGAGGCCGTGCTCTGACGCGTTGCCGAATACTGAAACACGTTCTAGTCTCGGTCGCATGAGCGACATCAGCCAGGGCACGTACGGCGGACACCTGCTCGCGCACGCGCTGCGCAAGAACGCCGACGTGCCGGTGCTCCACATCGGCGACCAGACCTGGACCGGGCGCGACCTGTCCGACGCGATCAGCACCTACGTCGGCGCGTTCGAGGAGCTCGGCATCGGCACCGGCAGCCCGGTCGCCCTGCTCGCCGCCAACCGGCCCGAGGTGCTGGTGCTCATCGGCGCCGGCCAGATGCAGGGCCAGCGGCGTTCGGCGCTGCACCCGCTCGGCTCCGTCGACGACCACGCCTACGTGCTCGCGGACGCCGGCGTCGAGACGCTCGTCATCGACCCGCTGCCGCCGTTCGTCGAGCGGGCCGCAGGAGCTGCTCGAGAAGGTCGACTGCCTGAAGAACGTGCTCACGCTCGGCCCGGCCGACGTCGGCACCGACCTGGCGGCGCTCGCCGCGAAGCAGTCGCCCGGCCCGCTGCGCCCGCCGACCTCGACCCCGACGCCGTCATCAGCGTCACCTACACCGGCGGCACCACGGGCAAGCCCAAGGGCGTGGTCGGCACGGCGCCGGTCGATGGCGGCGATGTCGCAGATCCAGCTCGCCGAGTGGGAGTGGCCGCAGGCGCCGCGCTTCCTGATGTGCACGCCGCTCAGCCACGCCGGCGCCGCGTTCTTCCTGCCGGTGCTGATGGCCGGCGGGTCGATGGTCGTGCTGCCGCGGTTCGACCCCGGCGAGGTGCTGCGCACGATCGCCGAGCAGCAAGATCACCTCGACGATGCTGGTGCCGAGCATGATCTACGCGCTGCTCGACCACCCCGACTCGCGGACGCCGCGACCTAGCAGCCTGGAGACGCTCTACTACGGCGCGGCCGCGATGAGCCCGACGCGGCTGGCCGAGGGCATCGAGCGGTGGGGACCGATCTTCGCGCAGTACTACGGCCAGTCCGAGGCGCCGATGGTCGATCTCCTACATGGCCAAGGCCGACCACGACCTCGACCGCCCGGACCGGCTGGCCAGCTGCGGCCGGCCCAGTGCGTTCCTGCGCACGGCGCTGCTCGACGAGGACGGCAAGCCGGTCGCCCAGGGCGAGCCGGGGGAGATCTGCGTCGCCGGGCCGGTGGTGGCGCAGGGCTACTGGCACCTGCCCGACGCGACCGCGGAGACCTTCCGCGACGGCTGGCTGCGCACCGGCGACGTGGCCCGCGAGGACGAGGACGGCTTCTGGTACATCGTCGACCGCACCAAGGACATGATCGTCACCGGCGGCTTCAACGTGTTCCCGCGCGAGATCGAGGACGTCGTCGCCGAGCACCCGGCGGTCGCCCAGGTCGCGGTGATCGGCGTGCCCGACGACAAGTGGGGCGAGGCCGTCACGGCCGTCGTCGTGCTTCGGTCCGAGCAGGCGGGCGACGACGAGTCGGTCGCCAGCGCTGACCCCGAGATCCAGGCACTGGTCAAGGAGCGCAAGGGGTCCGTGCACGCCCCGAAGCAGGTCGTCGTCGCGGACGCGATCCCGCTGACCCCGCTCGGCAAGCCCGACAAGAAGACGCTGCGCGCGCCGTACTGGGAAGGGCGCGACCGCTCGGTCTGAGCCCGCGCACGTCGACGTACCCGACAGAACTGGCAGTACCCGGTGTTGTAACGGCAGGGGAGTGACCAATTCCCAGGTCACCTGGGAATCCGGCGCCGCGCTAGCGGCCGATGAAAGCGGGCGCGCGCTTCTCGGCGAACGCCTTGGGGCCTTCCTTGGCGTCCTCGGAGGAGAACACCGGGGCGCCGACCTTGGCGTCGAGCTTGAAGGCCTCGTCCTCGTGCATGCCCTCGGTGTCGCGGATGGTGCGCAGGATCGCCTGCACCGCGAGCGGGCCGTTGGCGGCGATCGAGTCGGCGATCTCGCGCGCCTTGTCGAGCGCCGTGCCGTCGGGTACGACGTGACCGATCAGGCCGATCTCCTTGGCCTCGGGCGCCTTGATGTGCCGGCCGGTCAGCAGCAGGTCCGCGGCGACGGTGTAGGGCAGCTGACGCACGAGACGCACCGCCGAGCCGCCCAGCGGGTAGAGCCCCCACCGCGGCTCGGAGACCCCGAAGCGCGCGCTCTCACCTGCCACCCGGATGTCGGTGGCCTGCAGGATCTCGGTGCCGCCCGCGATGGCCGGCCCCTCGACCGCGGCGATGAGCGGCTTGGTCAGCCGGAAGCCCTTCAGCAGCGGCTTGATCACCGAGAGGTCCCAGCCGCCGCCCTCGAACGAGTCGCCGGGGTGCGAGGTCGTCATCGCCTTGAGGTCGGCCCCAGCGCAGAACGCGCCGCCGGCGCCGGTGAGGATCGCGACGCGGATCTCGGGGTCGTCGTTGACGCGGTCCCACGCCTCGCGCATCGTGTCCATCATCTCGCCGGAGAGCGCGTTGCGCGCCTCGGGACGGTTCATGGTGACGACGAGGGTGTGACCCTCCTGCTCGACGAGACAGTGCGGCTGTGCGTCCATGGCCCCACTCTAGTCAGAAACGAGAACGTGTTCTAGTCTTGGCGCATGGCTCTCAACATCGCCGACTTGTTCGAGCACGCCGTCGATGCCGCCCCGGACAACCGTGCGATCCAGGTCGGGGACCGGGTCGTCACCTATGCCGAGCTCGAGGCGGAGGCCAACCGGCTGGCGCACTTTCTCGCCTCGCGCGGCGTTGGCCCCGGTGACCACGTCGGCGCTCTACGCCAAGAACAGCGTCGAGCACGTCGTCGCGCTGATGGCGACGTTCAAGATCCGCGCGGTGAGCATCAACGTGAACTACCGCTACGTCGAGGGAGAGCTCGACTACCTCTTCGACAACGCCGACGTCGTCGCGCTGCTGCACGAGCGGCCCTACGCGCCGTTGGTCGCTGCCTGCGCCCCGAAGCACGAGAAGCTGCACACGATCGTCGCGATGCCGGACGTCACCGACCCGGACAACCAGGCGGACGTCTCGACGTACGACGGGGTGCTGTGGGAGGACGCGGTCGCAGGACAGAGCGACGAGCGGGACTTCGGCGAGCGCAGCTCGGACGACATCCACATCATCTACACCGGGGGCACCACCGGCTTCCCGAAGGGCGTGATGTGGCGCCACGAGGACTTCTGGCGCGTGCTCGGCGGCGGCATCGACTTCATGACCGGCGACCGGCTCGAGGAGCGCGACCAGTCGACGCAGGCGACCCAGGACGGTCGCATGGTGACCTTCCCGCTCAGCCCGCTGATGCACGGCGGCGCACAGGCCGGCCTGCTCATGCACCTCTTCGCCGGCCACCTCACGATCCTCGAGCCGAAGTTCGACCCCAAGAAGACCTGGCAGATCGTCGAGCGCGAGAAGGTCCAGCTGATCTTCATCACCGGTGACGCGATGGCTCGGCCGCTGATCGAGACCTACGAGCAGGGCTCCTACGACGCAAGCAGCCTGGTGGCCGTCGCCAGCAGCGCCGCTGTCTTCTCGGCCTCGGTCAAGGAGCGGTGGATGGACGCCTTCCCGAACACCTTCTTCACCGACTCGATCGGCGCCACCGAGACCGGCTTCCAGGGCACCGGGCTGCAGGACCGAGCGAACATCAGCACCGACGGCCCGCTCGTCTCGCTCGGGCCGGAGAGCGTGGTGCTCGACGACGACAACAAGGTCCTCGACCCCGCAACCAACATCGGCGAGGTCGGGCGGCTCGGTCGCGGCGGCCACGTGCCGGTGGGCTACTACGGCGACGAGGCGAAGTCTGCGGCGACGTTCTTCGAGGTCGACGGCAAGCGCTACTCCGTGCCCGGCGACTTCGCGCGCATCGAGAGCGAGACGACCGTGACGCTGCTGGGCCGCGGCTCGAACTGCATCAACACCGGCGGGGAGAAGGTCTACTCCGAGGAGGTGGAGATGGCGATCAAGGGCCACCCGAGCGTGTACGACGTCCTGGTCGTCGGCGTGCCCGACGACAAGTACGGCAACGCCGTGGCGGCCGTCGTGCACCCCCGAGACGGCGAGACCGTCACGCTGGACGACCTGCGCACCTTCCTGCGGTCCAAGCTCTCCGGCTACAAGCTGCCCCGCTCGATCACGCTGGTCGACGAGATCCCGCGCAACGCGGCCGGCAAGGCGCAGTACCCACGCGCCAAGAAGCTGGTCCTCGCCTCGATCGCGGCGAAGCACCCGGCGACGGTGGTCTGAGCCATGCGCACCGACCTCTGCGAGCAGTTCGGCATCGACTACCCGATCTTCGCGTTCACGCCGTCCGAGCACGTCGCCGCCGCGGTGAGCAAGGCCGGTGGCCTGGGCGTCCTCGGCTGCGTGCGGTTCAACGACGCCGAGGACCTCGAGAAGACCCTGCTCTGGATGGACGACAACACCGACGGCAAGCCGTACGGCGTCGACATCGTGATGCCGATGAAGATCCCCACCGAGGGCAAGGCACTCGACCTGCAGGAGATGATCCCGCAGGGCCACAAGGACTTCGTCGACGACACCTTGCGCAAGCTGGGCGTCCCGCCGCTTGCCGAGGGAGAAGGTCGCGAGGGCGTGCTCGGCTGGCTGCACTCGGTCGCGCGGTCGCACGTCGAGGTCGCGCTGAGCCATCGCCCGGTGCTGATCGCCAACGCCCTCGGCTCACCGCCCGTCGACGTGATCGAGCAGGCCCACGCCAAGGGCGTCAAGGTCGCCGCCCTTGCCGGCGCCGCGAAGCACGCGATGTCGCACGTGAGGAACGGCGTCGACATCATCGTCGCGCAGGGCTACGAGGCCGGTGGCCACACCGGCGAGATCGCGAGCATGGTGCTCACCCCCGAGGTCGTCGACGCCGTCGGCTCCGACGTACCCGTCCTCGGCGCGGGGGGCATCGGCTCGGGTCGGCAGGTCGCCGCCTCGCTCGCACTGGGCGCCCAGGGCGTCTGGACCGGGTCGATCTGGCTGACCACCCAGGAGTACGCCCACCTCGGCACCAACTCGGGCATGACCGAGGCGTTCCTTCGGGCCGGCTCGAGCGACACCGTGCGCACGCGGGTCTACACCGGCAAGCCCGCCCGACTGCTCAAGACCAAGTGGACGCAGGCGTGGGAGGAGGAGGGCGCGCCGGAGCCGCTTCCGATGCCGCTCCAGAACCTGCTCGTCAGCGAGGCGCACAACCGCATCAACGCGAGCGGCGACCCCGACGTGGTCTCCATGCCCGTCGGCCAGATCGTCGGCCGCATGAACGAGGTCCGCTCCGTCGCCGACGTGATGGCCGAGCTGGTCTCCGGCTTCGAACAGTCGGTCGAGCGGCTGAACGGGATCGCCGACGCCTAAATTCGCTCCATGAGCGAGTCACTGCACCTGAGCACCTACGTCGCCCGCCCGGCAGCGGAGGTCTACGCCTTCGTTGCCGACCCCGCCCACCTGCCCCAATGGGCGGCGGGGCTCAGTGGCTCGATCGAGCAGCGCGACGGCCGCTGGTTCGCCAAGGCCCCGATGGGCGAGGTCGAGGTGCGGTTCGTCGACGACAACCCGTACGGCGTCCTCGACCACGACGTCACGCTGCCCGACGGCACGACCGTCACCAACCCGATGCGGGTGATCGCCGACGGCGACGGGTGCGAGGTGGTGTTCACGCTGCGCCGCGGGCCCGGGGTCACCGACGAGGAGCTCGCGGCCGACGAAGCCGCCGTGCGCACCGACCTCGCCACGCTCAAGCAGCTCCTGGAGTGATCCGGATGCGTCAGCCGTCAGCGGGCACCCCACGGTGGTTGAGGTGCGAACGAAGTGAGCCTCGAAACCTCAGCAGCTCGGGCAGGGTCTCGACCGAATCTCACCCGGTTTCGAGGCCCTCGCCTAGCGGCTCGGGCACCTCAACCAGCGTATGCGCGTGACGCAGCTGCACGGCGATGACGACGACCGACACCACGATCGCGGCCGGGATGTACTGCCAGCCGCCGTCGACGAGCGGTGATCCGCTGCACGCGTTGAAGCTGCCGTGCACGAGCGCGACCGACAGCAGGCTCCGTCCGGTGCGGCTGTAGACCAGCCCGAGCAGCACCCGGAAGAACGGCGCGACGACCAGCAGCAGGCCCCAGGCGAGCGCGAGGCTGCCGATGCTGGTGCCACCGAGGCCGTCCGCCTCGAAGGCCAGCGGCAGGTGGATCAGCCCGAACGGCACCGCGGTGAGCAGCGAGCCGACGAAGAGTCCGCGCTCGTCCATGAGGCGCTGTTGCAGGAAGCCCATCCAGGCGAGCTCCTCCCAGATGTTGCCGAGCAGCGCGCCGAAGACGACGGTGAGGGCGAGGTACTGGATCGCAGCGCTCACCCACTCGCCCGACGACGTGTCGAGCGTTCCGGTGGCAGCGGCGACGAGCAGCGTGGTCGCCGGCATCGCTAGCAGGGCCAGGGCGTACCACCGGCCTCCGAACCGCCACCGCACCACGCCGGCGAACAGCGCCCGCACTCCCGCGCGGCCCGAGGTGAGGCCGGTGACCGTGGTGGCGCAGCCGACAAGCACCACGAGCTCTAGGAGCAGTGCGGGAAACAGCGGCAGGTCGGCCGCGAGGAACGAGAGCTGGATGGCCCAGGTGATCGCGACTGCGGGGACCGCGAAGGACAGCAGTGGGTGGCGGTGCACGAGTCCCGGACGGGCCGTGCCCTCGACGCTTTGGGATGCGGTGGTCTGGCTCATGTCGACCAGGCTTGCCGCTGCTGAGCCCGTTGTCGTCGGAGCATGGTCGTACACCTCTGGTCTGATGCCGGTGTACGGATCCGCGACTACCGTGACGTTCATGGCCCGGCCGACCCTGTCCCGCCACTGGCACGTCCCGGCGCGTGTGTTCGACGGCGCGATCGCGGCCGTCCTGCTGGCCGGGATCGTCGCCGAGCTCGGCGCCACGCCGGAGCCTGGAACCGAGCCGACAACAGCGGTGGCGTACGCGCTCGCGGTCGCGTTCACGGTCCCGTACGTGTTCCACCGCGACCACCCGGTGGCCGCCCTCGCGGTGACGTGCGTCGCGACGATCGCCTACTCGCTCGGTCACTACACGGGTTACCCGGGCTTCGCGATGTTCGTGCTGGTGTTCGGTCTTGCCCTGCACACCGACCGTGGCCGGGCTGTGTGGTTCTACCTGGTCGGCCTCGTCACGTTGTGCGTGTCGCTCCTGCTCCAGGAGGGCGAGCTGGTCACGGCCAGCACCTGGATCTCCACCATCTTGGTGCTCACCGTCGCCTGGCTGGGAGGTGAGAACCTGCGCGCGCGGCGCGCCCGCTGGGCGGCCCTGGAGGAGCGAGCGCAGCGGCTCGAGGAGGAGCGCGAGCAGCGCGCTCGCGCCGCCGTGAACGACGAGCGGATGAGGATCGCGAGGGAGCTTCACGACGTCGTCGCGCACTCGATGAGCGTCGTCGCCGTGCAGGCGGGCGTTGCGCACCACGTCATCGACTCACGTCCCGAGCTGGCACAAGAGGCCCTCGCGGCGATCGAGACGACGTCGCGCTCGGCCCTGGTGGAGCTGAGACGGATGCTCGGTGTGCTCCGGCAGGACGACGACGACGGGGCCGCGTTCGCGCCCTCATGCGGACTGTGCGAGCTCGGCGGCCTGGTGCTTCAGCTGGGCGACGCCGGCCTCACGGTCGACCTCAGCGTGCAGGGAGACGTGGACTCGGTGCCTTCCGGTGTCGGGCTGTCGGCGTACCGCATTGCCCAAGAAGCCCTCACGAACGTCCTCAAGCACGGTGCTGCCACTGCGCGGCTCGAGGTGACGTGCCAGCCGTCGGTCGTCGTCGAGGTGACCGACCCCGGGCGACGAGAGCGAGACACTCCGGGCGTCCCGGGTGCCGGTCGCGGCATGCTCGGGATGCGGGAGCGGGTGGCACTCTTCGGCGGGAGCCTGGAGGCCGGTCCAGTGGCAGACGGTGGCTTCCGGGTCCGCGCCACCTTGCCGTACGTCGACGCCGCCGGCGCGGCCGAACACATGGGCGAGACGTTGGACACCGCACGATGACCCGCGTCCTCATCGTCGACGACCAGGCCCTGGTGCGTGCGGGCTTCGAGGCGCTCGTGGATTCTGCCGACGACCTCGAGGTGGTCGGGTCGGCGCAGCACGGCGAGGAGGCCGTCGAGCTCGCGCGCACGGTTGCGCCGGACGTGGTGCTGATGGACATCCGCATGCCGGTCATGGACGGCCTCGAGGCAACCACTCGGATCCTCGGTGATCCCGCCACCGCCGGTGCGCGAGTCCTGATCCTCACGACCTTCGACCTCGACGAGTACGTGTTCGCAGCGCTCAAGGCCGGAGCCAGCGGGTTCCTGCTCAAGGACACCCCGCCGGCAGACCTCCTGGCCGGCATCAGGCTGGTGGCCGAGGGCGAGGCGCTGCTGTCGCCGCGAGTGACCCGCCACCTCATCGAGGCCTACGTGAAGGGGCCGAGCCGCCGAAGACCGGGTCACCTGGCGCTGGCGCCACTGACCGAGCGGGAGACCGAGGTGCTCGCTCTTGTCGCCCGCGGGCTGTCGAACGGCGAGATAGGGGAGCGGCTGCGAGTGAGCCCGGCGACCGTGAAGACCCACATCGGGCGGCTGCTGATGAAGCTCGACGCACGCGACCGTGCGCAGCTGGTCATCGCGGCGTACGAGTCCGGGCTGGTCGTCGCGCAACCGCGGTGATCCTCGTCGGCACTGGATCGTTGACAGACCAGCGCGAAAGTAGTTTCCTAGTCGTCAACTACTTTCCGACAGGCGGAATGCGATGGAACCGACGAAGCAGGACGCCGAGGCCATGCTGAAGGGCGCGGGAGAGGTCGAGACCGCGGTGCGGGCCCGGGCTCCGCAGGAGTATCCGCTGTACGTCGGGATGGGTCTCACGATCCTGCTCATCGGGCTGGCCGTCGACCTCAACGACGCCGGCGGGGTGGCCGGCGTGGTGGGAGCGGCTCTCGTCTTGGTCGCCCTCGCGGTGACGGTGGGCACCAACCTCCCCTACCTGCGCCGCTACCGGCAGGTGCGGACGCGGAGGACACCGATGTGGGTGGAGTGGGCGCTCGGGCTCTGGAGCGCCGTCGCCCTGTTCTCCGTCGGGATCCTGCTCGACGGCACCATCGGCTTCTCCTACACCCTGGGGGGCATCGTGGGCGCCGTGCCGTTCCTGCTGTGGGCCCAGCGGCTCCGTCGCACCGCATGACCGAGCATCCGCGGGCGCGCCTCGACGACCTGGTCCACCAGCCCGTGCGCTTCTCCATACTGGCCGGCCTGGCCCAGGCCGACGAGCTGGAGTTCCGGTTCCTGCGCGACACCCTCGAGATCAGCGACTCGCTCCTGTCCCGCCAGGCCTCGACCCTCGAACAGGCCGGCTACATCGCCATCCGCAAGGGCCACGTCGGCAAGTGGCCCCGCACCTGGCTCAAGCTCACCCCCGAGGGCCGCACCGCCTTCAACGACCACCTCAAGACGCTGCGCGAGATCGTCGAGACCCCGACCGTCGCGTCAACCTGACAAGCGGCGCTGGTACGACGTGCCGCGTGCGTCCCGCTCCCAGCGCGGGTCGTCGTGCCCGGCGGTGCCCTGAGAGCTGAGCTCTCGCTTCAGGACCTTGTTCGTGGCGGTCGTCGGCAGCTCGGCGCAGACCCGGACGTGGCGCGGCCACATCTTCGGCCCGAGGTCGGGCTGAGCCGCGAGGAACGCCTCGAAGGCACCTGCGTCGAAGCTCGTCCCGTCGTGCAGCACCAGTGCCGCTGCGACCTGGTCGCCGGCCGACTCGTCGGGCACTGCGTAGACAGCGGCGCGGCTCACGTCGCGGTGCCGGAGCAGCACCCGCTCGATGGGCGCGGCCGCGAGGTTCTCGCCGTCCACACGGAGCCACTCGCTGGTGCGGCCGGCGAAGTAGACGAAGCCGTCGGCGTCGCGGTAGGCCAGGTCGCCGCTCCAGTACATCCCGCCGCGCATCCGCTCCTGGTTCGCGTCCTCGTCGTTGTAGTAGCCGGTGAACTGCCCTGCGCCGGAGGTGTTGACCAGCTCGCCGACGGCCTCGTCGCCGTTCAGAAGCCGACCGTCGCGGTCGAACACGGCGCGCGGGCACTCCTTCTCGGTGTCCGGGTCGAGCACCGCGACGCCCTCAAGCGGCTGACCGAGCGACCCCGGAGGAGAGCCCGGCACCCGCGAGATGATCACGGCGTTCTCCGTCGAGCCGAAGCCGTCGACGACCGTGCACCCGAAGCGGCGCCCGAACTCCGCGATGTCGCGATCGCCCGCCTCGTTGCCGAACGCGATGCGCAGCGGGTTGTCCGCGTCGTCGGGACGCTCCGGTGTCGCGAGGACGTAGGCGAGCGGCTTCCCGACGTAGTTCAGGTACGTCGCGCCGTACCGCCGCAGGTCGGCGAGCAGGCCGCTCGCGGAGAACCGCGCCACCGCCGTCGCAGCGCCTGCGGCCAGGGCCACGCCCCAGCCGGCGATCACGGCGTTGGAGTGGAACAACGGCATCGACACGTAGCAGGTGTCCTCCGGTCCGAGACCGAACCGGTCAGCGAGCATCAGCCCGGCGCCGCTCACCTTCTCGTGGGTGACCGTGACCGCCTTCGGCTCGCCGCTCGTGCCGGAGGTGAAGATCAGCATGAACAGGTCGTCGGGTGCGGCGGGTCCGAGGTGGTCTCGACAAGCTCGACCAGCCGCGAGCGAGACCACTCCACTCCGGACCATCGACCTCGACCACGCGCGCACCACCGAGGTCCAGCCCGTCGAGCAGGGCACGGTGCTCTCGTCGACCAGCACGACCTGGCAGTCGGCGTGCCGCACGTCGCGCGCCAGCCCCTCACCGCGCCGCGTGGTGTTGAGGCCGACCACGACGTGGCCGCCGAGCGCGCCCGCGGCGAGCGCCATCGCCATCTCGGGGGTGTTCCCGAGCAGCGTGCCCACGTGCGGCGGTCGCTCCGCGTCCATGAGAGTCGCGGAGCGCGGCAGCCCTGGCGGCGGACGCGTCGACGTACTCCCGCCAGGACCAGACGTCGTCGCCGTGCCTGAGTGCGACCCCGTCGTCGTTCGCGCGCCGCAGCAGCAGCTCGCGGAGAGGGGGCTTCGAGGCTCCTTCGAGACGCCTCGTCCCTCGGCTCCTCAGGACAAGTCACTTCGTTCGCACCTCGACCACCGGCCGGTGGTCCTACGCAGGCTCGGTGGCGAGCACCCGTCCGACGGCGCGGGCCTGGTCGGTGGTGCCGCCGAGCGAGAGCTCGTGCCGCTTGGCGGCGGTGTAGAAGCGGTGGGCGGCGCCGTCGAGGTCGATGCCGACGCCGCCGTGGACGTGCACGGCGGTGTGGGCGACGGTGTGGCCGGTGTCGGCCGCTATCAGCTTCGCGGTGGCCACCTCGAGGTCGGCGGGCAGTCCTTCGCTCAGCCGCCAGGCGGCCTGCCAGAGCGTCAGGTCGGCGCCCTGCACGTCGATGTAGCCGCTCGCCAGCCGCTGCGACACCGCCTGGAAGGTCCCGATGGCGCGGCCGAACTGCTCGCGGGTGCGGGCGTACTCGGCCGTGAGCTGGAGCGCGCCCTCGACGACGCCGAGCTGGAGTGCGCACAGCCCGACGACCAGCCGCTGGCTCAGCCAGTGCACGATCTCCGACCCCTGCCCGGGCCGGCCCAGGACGCGGTCGTCGCCGAGCCGTACGTCGTCGAGCTCGATCCGCGCCACCTGGTCGCCGTCGTTGACCGTCTGCCCCGAGACGGTGACGCCGTCGTCGTCGGGCCGCACCAGGAAGACGGTGATGCCGTCGGGGCCGTCGGCGGGTACGACGAAGAGGTCGGCGACGGTGCCGGACGGCACCGCGGTCTTCACGCCGGAGACGGTCCAGCCGTCGTCGGCCCGCGAGGCGGTGGTGGTCGGTCGGTCGGGCACGAACGCACGGTCCTCGCTGACCGCAGCGGTCAGCACGCTGCGGCCGGAGGCGGCGTCGGGCAGCCACCGCTCACGCTGCTGGTCGTCACCGAACTCCGCGAGCGCCAGGGCAGTGGGGCCGTGCCAGGCAAGCGGGAGCGGCGCCACCACGCGACCGGTCTCGACGATCACGCTGCACAGCTCGAGCAGTCCCAGCCCGCCGCCGCCGACGTCCTCCGGGAGCGCGAGGCCGAGCAGCCCAGCGTCGCCGAGCTCGTGCCAGAGCTTCTCGTCGAAGCGGGTGCCGCTCTCCTCGACCTCGCGCGAGCCGCTCCTGGGTGCAGCGGTCGCCGAGGATCCGCTTCGCGAGCTCGCCGGCGTCCTGCTGCTCGGCGGTGGGGGTGAAGTCCATCGGTGTCTGTCTCCTCAGCGCTTCGCCGCGGGCAGCCCGAGCCCGACGTAGCCGATGATGTCGCGCTGGATCTCGTTGGTGCCGCCGCCGAACGTCATCACCAGCGCCGAGCGGTGGTAGCGCTCGAGCCGCCCGGCCAGCACGGCCGCGGGCGAGCCGTCGCGGACGAGCGCGTTGGGCCCGACGATCTCCATCAGCGAGCGGTAGACCTCGACCGCGAGCTCGGAGCCGTAGACCTTGGTGGCCGACGCGTCGGCGGGGGAGAGGTCCTTGCCCTCGCTGGTGGCGATCTTCCAGTTCATCAGCGACAGCACGTCGACCCGAGCGTGTGCGCGGCCCAGCAGCACCTGCACCCACTCCTGGTCGATGACCCGGGTGCCGTCGGGGTTCTTGGTCTCCTGCGCCCAGCGCCGCACCTCGGCGACGGAGTGCACCAGGGGCGCCGAGGACGTCAGCGCGACCCGCTCGTGGTTGAGCTGGTTGGTCATCAGCGGCCAGCCGCCGTTGAGCTCGCCGACGAGGTTCGTGACCGGGACGCGGACGTCCTCGTAGTAGGTGGCCGACGTCGAGACCCCCGCGACGGTGTGCACCGGCGTGTAGGAGAAGCCGGCGGCGTCGGTCGGCACCAGGATCATCGACAGGCCCTTGTGGCGGGGCAGGTCGGGGTCGGTGCGGCAGGCCAGCCAGACGTAGTCGGCGTACTGGATGAGGCTGGTCCACATCTTCTGGCCGTTGATGACCCACTCGTCGCCGTCGCGGACCGCGCGGGTCTTCAGCGAGGCGAGGTCGGTGCCGGAGCCCGGCTCGGAGTAGCCGATCGAGAAGTGCATCTCGCCTCGCAGGATCGCGGGCAGGAGCTCCTTCTTCTGCTCGTCGGTGCCGAACCGCATGATCGTCGGGCCGACGGTGTTGAGCGTCAGGTGCGGGATCGGGATCCCGGCGATGGCGGCCTCGTCGGAGAAGATCAGCTGCTCGATCATCGAGCGGTCCTGGCCGCCGTACTCCTCCGGCCAGCCGATCCCGAGCCAGCCGTCGGCGCCGAGCCGGCGGATCAGGCCCTTGTAGGCGTCGCTGTCGCCGAACTCCCCGGTGGTCGCGGCGAGCGACTGCTTGAGCTCCGGGGTGACCAGCTCGGCGAAGTAGGACCGCAGCTCGCTGCGCAGCCGTTCGTGCTCGTCGGACAGCGCGATGTGCATCAGGTCTCTTTCGCTCGAAAACTGGAACGTGTTTCAATATTGAGGGTAGACCGACGAGTCGACCGCTGTCGAGACTGGAGGGTCTGATGAACGCCGCAGGAGCCAACGCACGGGTCATCGACCCCGGCGTGCCACCGTCGCGTTTCGCGCGCGGCTGGCACTGCCTGGGGCTCGCCGACAGCTACCGCGACGGCAAGCCGCACGCGATCGAGGCGTTCGGCACCAAGCTCGTGGTGTTCGCCGACTCGCAGGGCGAGCTCAAGGTGCTCGACGGCTACTGCCGGCACATGGGCGGCGACCTGACCCAGGGCACGGTCAAGGGCGACGAGATCGCCTGCCCGTTCCACGACTGGCGCTGGGGCGGCGACGGCAAGTGCAAGGCGATCCCCTACGCCAAGCGCATCCCGCTGCGGGCCCGCACCCGCTCGTGGACGGTGCTGGAGCAGAACAAGCAGCTCTTCGTGTGGCACGACCCGGAGGGCAACGCGCCGCCCGACGAGGTCGCGATCCCGCGCATCGACGCCGCCTACTCCGACGAGTGGACCGACTGGACGTGGGAGACGCTGACGATCGACAACGCGAACTGTCGCGAGATCATCGACAACGTCGTCGACATGGCGCACTTCTTCTACATCCACTACGCGTTCCCGACGTACTTCAAGAACGTCTTCGAGGGCCACATCGCCACGCAGTACATGAACTCGCGCGGCCGTCCCGACATGGCCGGCGGCGGGTACGCCGGCGAGGACATGCTGCTGACCAGTCGAGGCGTCGTACTACGGGCCGTCGTACATGATCAACCCGCTGACGACGAACTACAAAGGCATCGAGGTCGAGGTCATCCTCATCAACTGCCACTACCCGACCAGCGCGACGTCGTTCAAGCTGCAGTACGGCCTGATCGTCAAGAAGCTCGAAGGCCTCGACGACGAGACCGCGAACAAGATCGCGAAGAAGTACTCCGACATGTTCGGCGAGGGCTTCCTGCAGGACGTCGAGATCTGGAAGAACAAGTCGGCCGATCCAGAACCCGCTGCTCTGCGAGGAGGACGGCCCGGTCTACCAGCTGCGGCGTTGGTACGAGCAGTTCTACGTCGACGTCGCCGACGTCACGCCGGAGATGACGGAGCGCTTCGAGTTCGAGGTCGACACGACCCACGCGAACGAGAACTGGGAGAAGGAGGTCGCGGAGAACCTCGAGCGCCGCAAGGCCGAGGAGGCCGAGCTCGCGGCCAAGCAGACCAACCCCGCCGGCGAGGCCGCGGCCGAGTCGGATGCTGCGTCGGAGGCACAGTCCGGAGCCAAGGCCTGATGGCCTACTACACACCGACCCGGGAGGAGACCTTCGAGGACCGCAAGCTCTACCTCGAAGGCCGGCTGGTCGAAGGTCGCCTGCCTGGACTGCCTGGCCGAGGTGCGGGTCAAGAAGAACAGCGAGCACCACACCAGCATCCAGTGGAGCCAGGACGCAGTCGCGCACTGCGCGGAGTTCGCCCGCGACCGGGCCACCGGGGAGCGCGTCGTCCACGAGTCCTGCTCGCGACTGAAGGCCAGCATCGAGTCGGCGTTCCGCGAGGGGCGCATCGTCACCAGCGACGGGACTCTCGAGCCGGATGACTGAGCCTCGACCGGACGTCCACAAGGCGCGCGTCGTCGAGATCATCGAGGAGACCGGCGACGCGCACTCCGTCGTGCTCGAGGTCCCGGACGCTGGCGCCTTCCAGTACAAGTCCGGTCAGTTCCTCACGGTCGCGGTGCCGAGCGACCGGACCGGGCTGGTGGCGCGGTGCTACTCGCTGTCGAGCGCGCCGCACGAGAGCGACCTGCTGAAGATCACCGTCAAGCGCACCGTCGACGGCTACGGCTCCAACTGGATCTGCGACAACGTCAAGACCGGCCACCAGCTCACCGTCCTGCCGCCGAGCGGCATCTTCACGCCGAAGTCCTTCGACGACGACCTGCTGCTGTTCGCCGGCGGGCTCGGGGCATCACCCCGGTGATCTCGATCGCGAAGACCGCCCTCGCAGACGGGCGGCGGCAAGGTCGTGCTGCTCTACGCGAACCGCGACGAGAGCTCGGTGATCTTCGCGCCCGAGCTGAGCGAGCTGGCCAAGAAGCACCCGGACCGGTTCGTCGTCGTGCACTGGCTCGAGAGCGTCCAGGGGCTGCCGGCCGCCGAGCACATGCAGGCGTTCGCCGAGCACTTCGCGTCGTACGACGCCTTCGTCTGCGGGCCGGGGCCGTTCATGCAGGGCGTCGTCGAGGCGCTGAAGACGCTGGGCTTCCCGCGTGAGCGCCGGCACCAGGAGAAGTTCGTCTCGCTGGGCGGCAACCCGTTCGGCGACGCCGACGTTCGTCGTCGACGAGGGCGACGAGCCCGAGGAGATCACCGGCCCGCGGCGCACCGAGCCGGCGAGCGTGAGCGGCGACCTCGACGGCGAGGCGTTCACCTTCGGCGACTGGCCCGGTGACACGAAGCTCCTCGACTTCCTGCTCGAGAAGGGCCTCGACGCGCCGTACTCCTGCCGCGAGGGGAACTGCAGCGCCTGCGCGATCCGGCTCGTCGAGGGCGAGGTGACGATGCTGCACAACGAGGTCCTGGAGGACGAGGACCTCGACGAGGGCATCCGTCTCGCGTGTCAGTCATTGCCGGTCAGCGACGAGGTCACCGTCAGCTACGAGTGACAGCTGCGTCACCCATTGCGGCAGGATGCCCTCATGCCTGTCGAGGAGTGGGCCAGCGCCGCGTTCCACGACGACGCGCTCGCCTGGGTCGGGGAGCAGCTGGCCGCTCGGGGCCTCGCGTTGGTCGGCGACTGGGAGCAGCCGCACGCGCGCTCGTGGTCGACGGCGATGCGGGTGGAGAGCAGCGCTGGTCCGTGCTGGTTCAAGGCGAACGGCGTCGGCACGCGGCACGAGCCGTCACTGCTGGCCCTGCTCGCCGAGCGGCTGCCCGATCTCGTGCCCGCGGTGCTCGCGGTGGACGTGGAGCGCGGCTGGTCGCTGTCGAGCGACGGCGGCCCGATGCTGCGTACGGCGCTCGAGGCCGACCAGTCGTGGGAGCCGTGGGAAGGGATCGTCGCCGAGTACGCAGAGGCCCAGCTGACGTTGGCCGACTCGCGCGACGCGGTGCTGGCCTGCGGTGTCGAGGAGCGGTCGCCGCGCACGCTGCCCGCTCAGGCCCGGGCCCTGCTCGACGAGCTCGGCTCGACGCCCGAGGAGCGGGGCGGGCTCGGTGACGACGACCGGGCACGGTTGGCGGGGCTGCTGCCGGCCTTCGACGGCTGGTGCGCCGAGCTGGCGGCGCATGCCCGTGCCGGACTCCCTGCAGCACGACGACCTGCACTCCGGGAACGTCTGCTGGCCGGGAGACGGCTCGGCCCGGGTGATCGACTGGGGCGACGCCTCGTGGGGCAGCCCGCTCGGCACGATGCTCGCCACCATGAACTCGTTGGCGTTCCACGCGGGCTTCTTCGTCGAAGGGGAGGACGTCGACGACCCCCGGGTGCTCCGGGTCCGGGACGCCTACCTCGAGCCGTTCACCCGGTACGTCGGACGTGCCGACCTGGTCCGCGGCGTCGACCTCGCCCGTCGTACCGGATGCGTCGTGAAGGCACTGTCCTGGCGGGCCGCGATGTCCGACGCGACGCCGCAGACGCACGCGGAGTACGAGTTCCCGGTGCGCGCCTGGCTGCTCGAGCTGGGCTGACGGCTATTCGCCGGCTGGCTTGACGATGCAGATCGTCTTGGTGGTGAGCTTCAGCTTGTTGTCCTTGGTCAGCGAGCCCCCGCTGACCACCTCCACCGTCTTGCCGGCGCAGCCGGTCGTGCCGAGGCCGGTGGGCACCTTCACGTCCTTGGCCGCCTTCCCGGGCTTGCCGGGCTTGCCTGGCTTGCCGGGCTTCCCGGGCTTGCCGTTCTCGCCGTCCACGCCGTCGACGCCCGACTCGCCCTGAGGGCCCGGGGGGCCGGTCAGGCCGGACGGGCCTTGGGGGCCCTTGAGCTGGCTCGCGAAGACGGCAGTGGCGCCAGCGGCGCCCAAACAGCCGAACACCAGCGCGAGCACACAGGTGAGAACGATCTTGCCCATGTGAAGAACGGTAAAGCAGTGGGACCCAGCGCATCCGGAAAACGACTTTTCGGACGTGTCGCCGCCGTCACAGGAGACGGGTCCCGGCAAACGCCGGACGCAGGCGGTGCCGGCGGTGTGGAATCGGACCTGGTGTTTCTCGACGGCACCACCCTGGGAGGGTCTGATGGCTGTTTCATCGCGCGCGGAATCGGTCGTGCGCCTCGGCACGGGAATCGCGTTGGTGGCCGCGCTCTGCGTGACACCGCTGCTGGCAGGCCAGTCCGGCGGCGACTCGCAACGACCCCTTCGGCTGCAACCGGTAGCCAACCAGGCGACCTCGTTCACGCCCCGGACCGGAGCGACGTTCAACAACCCGAGGGGCAATCACGACCAGCAGCGGCGCATCTTCACCCAGGTGAACAAGACGATCGACGCCGTGCCGCGCGGCGGCATCATCCGCGTCGCGGTGTTCTCGTTCACGGAGAAGAGGACCGCCGACGCGTTGCTGCGGGCGAGGGCGCGCGGCGTGCGGGTGCGGATCATCTTCGACAACCACAAGATCTACGAGCAGGAGTCGAGGCTGCGCCGCGAGCTCGGCAAGAACCCGAAGGCCCGCTCGTTCGTGCTGTATTGCAGCCATGCCTGTCGCGGCAAGGGCGGCGACATGCACAACAAGCTCTTCATGTTCAGCAGCGCCGGGCGTGCTCGCAACATCAGCATGGTGGGCTCGAACAACATGACGAACCACAACGCCGTGGATCAGTGGGCCGACGTCTACACGATCGCGAACAACCGTGCGATGTACTCGACGTACACGAATCTGTTCGCCCAGCTGAAGGCCGGCCAGGCAAGCCCGCGAGCCGCCAACAAGAGCACCTTCTACCGCGCGCGACACGGGCGGTACACCGCCTCGTTCTTTCCGAACCCGGGTGTGAGCCGTGCTCAGGACCCGCTGATGGTCGCGCTCTCGCGGGTGTCGTGCAACGGAGCGAACGGGGGGACCGGCGTCAAGGGCCACACCCTCGTCCGGGTCCTGATGCATGCCTGGTACGACCCGCGAGGCGTCGCACTTGCGAACAAGCTGGCCGCCTTGCGTGGTCAAGGCTGCAAGGTGCAGATCATCCCGGGCGAGACGATGGGCAAGACCATCAGGAAGACGCTGCGCGACGCCAAGGTGGAGTTCGCCAAGATCCGCCACCCGGCCAAGCGGGTGCACCAGAAGGTGCTGCAGATCAGCGGCCACAACGGCGACGACCGTTCGGCCCGGCTGGTGTTCACCGGCTCCCACAACTGGTCGAGCCGCAGCCTCAACTGTGACGACAACATCCTGCGCATCGACGGGCGGAACGCCTACCGCCAGTACTCCCGGAACTTCCGCTACATCTGGCGCAACGGCTGACCCGGCCGGTTGGTCGAGCGGTGGTCGGTTGTGGTTGTCGGTTGTGAGACCACCACGGTGGTTGAGGTGCGAGCGAGTCGAGCCCTGAGCCGCGGCGCACCGCCACTCCTCCAGGTGCGGCCGCTCGGCGCCGAGCGTGGAGTCGCTGCCGTGGCCCGGGTAGAACCAGGTCTCGTCGGGGAGCCGGTCGAAGAGCTTGGTCGACACGTCGTTCACCAAGGAGCGGAACGCGTCCTCGTCGCCGAAGGTGTTGCCGACACCGCCGGGGAAGAGCGAGTCGCCGGTGAACAGGTGCGGGGTGCCGTCGGGGTCGTCGTACAGCAGCGCGATCGAGCCGGGGGTGTGGCCGACGAGGTGGATCACCTCGAGGCGGCAGTCGCCGACCTCGATGACGTCGCCGTCGCCGACCCGCCGGTCGACGGGCACCGGCAGCTCGTCGGCGTCGTCGGCGCCGGCGACGGTCTCGGCGCCGGTCGCCTTCACCACCTCGGGCAGCGCGCGCACGTGGTCCCAGTGCTGGTGGGTGGTGATCACGCGGCGCAGTCCGTCCGAGCCGACCACCTGGAGGATCGTGTCGCGCGTCGTCGGCCGCGTCGATGAGGACCTGGTCGTCGGTCTGCCGGCAGCGCAGCAGGTAGACGTTGTTGTCCATCTCGCTGACGGAGAACTTCGTGATCATGAGCTTCGCGAGCTCGCGGACGTCGGGACGCCCGCCCGGACGCACCTTGCCGCTGTAGGTCATCTCGGTCATCGGCACATCATGTCGCGAACGGATCCGGTCATCGCCAGCGCCCGAGGTCGGGCAGCTCGCCGGAGGAGCTGCTGAGCCCGCGCCCGCCGCCACGTCCGACGAGCCACCACGCGAGGTCGCCGACCGTGCCGTGGATCTCCGGCCCCTGGCCCGCGCCGAACTTCCACAGCCCGTCCACGTCCGTCGAGGACAGCACCATCGAGGGGCAGCCCTCGGGACGCGCGGCCAGCTCGTCCTGGCGCTGCTTGACCATGGCGAGCGAGAAGTCCGCCGGCCAGTCGTCCGGTCGCGTAGCCGAGGTCGAGGTCGGCGTGGTGGATCTCGACCTCGGCCCGGCGGCGGCGTCCGACGGAGTCCAGCGGGAACGTCTCGTCGCCTCCCGGCACCCTGGCGTACGGCGTCGCCGGGTCGGCGTCGCAGTCGCGCAGGGCGCGCTCGAGCCGTGAGGTCGCCTCCTCCGCGTCGTCGACGCAGCCCCGCGAGGTCGAGCGTCTGGACGGTCTCGCTCGATGTCGGCTCGCGGCTCTCGGGGAGTCGTACATCGACGCCGGCTCGCCGGCGGCCGCCTGCAGCAGCACCCGCTCGAAGGCGTCGGCGTTGCGCGACAGGTGTGCGACGACGTGCGCCTCGCGACCAGCCGGGCAGCACCGAGGGCTGTCGCACCGACTCTTCGTCGAGTGTGTCAGAGCCTGCAGATAGCGTGTCGTCGCGAGCTTTGTCTCGTCGACGAGGGGTAGGGGAGAGGACGTGCCGATGCGCTCCGTGGGGCGGCTCATGACGCCATCCAACCCGCCGCCGCCAGGGTGCACCACATCTGTGCCCGCCCTCGCTATCATGGCGAACGTTTGTTCGAACGCCCGTCGCAACCCTTCGACTTCCGAGGACGTCCCGTGGCTGACCAGCTCGTCATCCGCGGTGCCCGCGAGCACAACCTCAAGGACGTCTCGCTCGAGCTGCCGCGCGACGCCCTGATCGTCTTCACCGGGCTGTCGGGCTCGGGCAAGTCGAGCCTGGCCTTCGACACGATCTTCGCCGAGGGCCAGCGCCGCTACGTCGAGTCGCTGTCGGCGTACGCCCGCCAGTTCCTCGGGCAGATGGACAAGCCCGACGTGGACTTCATCGAGGGCCTCTCGCCCGCGGTCTCCATCGACCAGAAGTCGACGTCGAAGAACCCGCGCTCGACCGTCGGCACCATCACCGAGGTCTACGACTACCTCCGGCTGCTCTACGCCCGCGCCGGCCGACCGCACTGCCCGACCTGCGGCGCGCCGATCTCCCGGCAGACGCCGCAGCAGATCGTCGACCGCGTGCTCACCCTCGAGGAGGGCGCGCGGTTCCAGGTGCTGGCGCCGGTGGTCCGCGGCCGCAAGGGGGAGTACGTCGACCTCTTCCGCCAGCTGCAGACCCAGGGCTTCTCCCGGGCCCGGGTCAACGGCGAGACCCACACGCTCGACGACCCGCCCAAGCTCGACAAGCAGAAGAAGCACACCATCGAGGTGGTCGTCGACCGGCTGTCGGTCAAGGCGTCCTCGAAGCGGCGGCTGACCGACTCGGTGGAGACCGCGCTCGGGCTGGCCGGCGGCCTGGTGGTCTTCGACTTCGTCGACCTGCCCGCCAAGGACCCGGGTCGCGAGCAGCGGTTCTCCGAGCGGATGGCCTGCCCCAACGACCACCCGATCGACACCGACGAGCTCGAGCCGCGGTCGTTCTCGTTCAACTCGCCGTTCGGCGCGTGCCCGGAGTGCCACGGGCTCGGCACCCGCATGGAGGTCGACCCCGAGCTGGTGGTCAGCGACCCGGGCGCCACCCTCGGCGAGGGTGCGATCGACCCGTGGTCGGGCGCGCACGTCGCGGACTTCTTCATCAGGCTGCTCGGCGCGCTCGGCGACGAGCTCGGCTTCGACCTGAACACCCCGTGGGAGGACCTGCCGGCGAAGGCGCGCGCCTCGATCCTCGACGGGCACCCGACCAAGGTCCACGTCCGGCACACGAACCGCTACGGCCGCGAGCGGTCCTACTAGACGAACTTCGAGGGGGTGCGCCCGTTCATCGAGCGGCGCCACCGCGAGTCCGAGTCGGACACCAGCCGGGAGCGCTACGAGGGCTTCATGCGCGAGGTGCCCTGCCCCGAGTGCCTGGGCAGCCGTCTCAAGCCGGTGTCGATGGCGGTCACGATCGGTGGCAAGAACATCGCCGAGGTCTGCCGGCTGCCGATCGACGAGACCGCCGAGTTCCTGCGCGACCTCGATCTGTCCGCGCGCGAGCGGCAGATCGCGGAGCGGGTGCTCAAGGAGATCCAGGAGCGGCTGCGCTTCCTGCTCGACGTCGGCCTCGACTACCTCTCGCTCGACCGGCCGTCCGGCTCGCTCTCGGGCGGCGAGGCGCAGCGCATCCGGCTCGCCACCCAGATCGGCGCCGGGCTGGTGGGCGTGCTCTACGTGCTCGACGAGCCGTCGATCGGTCTCCACCAGCGCGACAACCACCGGCTCATCGAGACGCTGGTCCGGCTCAAGGACCTCGGCAACACGCTCATCGTCGTCGAGCACGACGAGGACACCATCCGCGTCGCGGACTGGGTCGTCGACATCGGGCCCGGCGCGGGCGAGCACGGCGGCCAGATCGTGGTCTCCGGCACCGTCGACGACCTCGTCAACCACCACGACTCCGCGACCGGCATGTACCTCTCGCGCCGCAAGCAGATCCCGGTGCCCGAGGTACGCCGCCCGCGCACGCCTGGTCGTGAGCTCGTGGTGCGCGGCGCCCGCGAGCACAACCTGCAAGACATCGACGTGCGCTTCCCGCTCGGCCTCTTCGTGGCGGTGACCGGGGTGTCCGGGTCGGGCAAGTCGACGCTCGTCAACGACATCCTCTACACCGCGCTGGCGAAGCAGATCTACAACGCCCGCACGGTCCCGGGCCGGCACCGCCGCATCGAGGGCCTCGACAACGTCGACAAGGTGATCCACGTCGACCAGTCGCCGATCGGCCGCACGCCGCGGTCGAACCCTGCGACGTACACCGGCGTCTTCGACCACATCCGCAAGCTCTTCGCATCGACCGCCGAGGCGAAGATGCGCGGCTACCAGCAGGGCCGGTTCTCCTTCAACGTGAAGGGCGGCCGCTGCGAGGCGTGCGCCGGCGACGGCACGATCAAGATCGAGATGAACTTCCTCCCGGACGTCTACGTCCCCTGCGAGGTCTGCCACGGCGCGCGCTACAACCGCGAGACGCTCGAGGTGCACTACAAGGGCAAGACGATCGCCGAGGTCCTCGACATGCCGATCGAGGAGGCGGTCGACTTCTTCGCCGCGATCCCGTCGATCGCTCGGCACATGCGCACGCTCGTCGACGTCGGGCTCGGCTACGTCAGGCTCGGTCAGCCGGCGCCGACGCTGTCCGGTGGCGAGGCGCAGCGGGTGAAGCTGTCGTCGGAGCTGCAGAAGCGCTCCACCGGCCGCACGGTCTACGTCCTCGACGAGCCGACGACCGGCCTGCACTTCGAGGACATCCGCAAGCTGCTCGCTGGTGCTCGGTCGGCTCGTCGACCAGGGCAACACGGTGCTCGTCATCGAGCACAACCTCGACGTGATCAAGACCGCCGACTGGCTGGTCGACATGGGGCCCGAGGGCGGCAACCGCGGCGGGCTGGTGGTCGCCGAGGGCACGCCGGAGCAGGTGGCGGCGAACGCCGACAGCTACACCGGTCAGTTCCTCGCGCCACTCCTCGAGGCGAGCCCGGCCCGGCAGCCGACAACGCGTCGACGGTCGTCCAGTGCTGCCACGACGAAGACCACGAAGCCGCCTGCGAAGAAGGCCGCGAAGCAGACCGCGAAGAAGGCCACCAAGCAGGCGGCCAAGAAGACCACGAAGGCCACGAAGAAGGCAGCGGTCAAGAGGACCGCCGCGGCGTCGACGCGCAAGAGCGCCAAGAAGACCAGTCGACGCAGCGCCTGACCCGTCACCGGTGGCGCCGGTGCACACCCGTTGGTCACTCCAACCACTGACCGGAATGTCATCGGATCCTCAGTCCCGTCTCAGGTCCCTGGTCCGATCGCCTGCCTAGGGTGAACCTTCAACCGTCCAGAGTTCGGGAGCTGTGATGACGAAGACCGACGACAACACCGTCCAGCCGGGCACCGACTTCTCTCGCCGAAACGTGCTGCGGGGCGTCGCCGTTGGCGGCGCGGCCCTGCCGTTGCTCGCCGCGTGCGGCGGTGGTGACGAGGCCGCGGACTCGGGCGGCTCGGGCGGCTCCAGCAGCTCGGGTGGAGCGGGCGACTCCGGTGGCTCAGGCGGCTCGGGTGGCTCAGGCGGTTCGGGTGGCGCTGCCGGTACGACGGTCGCCAAGTCCGACGTTCCCGTCGGGGGCGGCACGATCCTGAAGAAGGAGAAGCTCGTCGTCGTCCAACCGACCGCGGGCGACTTCAAGGCCTACTCCGCGATCTGCACGCACCAGGGCTGCACGGTCGGCAACGATCGAGGGCGACGAGATCGTCTGCCCGTGCCACAAGAGCCGCTTCTCGATCAAGGACGGCTCCAACACGGAAGGACCGAACGGCACCCCCGCCGGCTCGGTGCAGCCGTTGGCAACCAAGAAGGTCACCGTGAAGGGCAGTCAGCTCTCGATCGGCTGAGCCTGCGCCTGGAACCACTGGTCGCGCCGGCACGGTCGCCGGTCCAGGCGACGGTCGATGAGCACCAACGCCTCGTCGTACCGGCCGGCCCGGATCAGCGCGCAGATCCGGGTCTCCTCGACGACCTCTCGCTGAGCGTCGCTCCCGCCCAAGCGCCACAGCTGCGGGGAGAGCCGAGCCAGGTCGTCGGCGCAGCCCGACGCGTCCCCGCGCACCAGCCGTCGCAGTGCGAGCGCGAGGGGTGCCACCACCTCGACGTGGGTCGAGTCGGCTCGGGACGCGCAGGAGGCGGCCAGCCTCCTGAGCCCGTCGGCGTCCTCGGCCAGGCACAGCACGACGGCCGCATGCATGGCCACGAACGGGGTCTGTGGTGCCTCCAGCAGGCTGCTCTCGACGGCGTCGATGAGCTCCTCGACACCTGGCACCGCCTCGCTGCCCGGTGTCAGCGTCCACCGCCACAGCAGCGAGCCGCTGTCGACGAGGCTGCGGCAGCCCATCTCCCGGCGCGGCCGCAGCTGGGCGTCGTAGCGGCGGCGCACCCCGTCCAGGTCGCCCATCGACAGCTCGTGCAGAGCGGCGTGCCACGAGAAGTGGCTGAGGCTGTCGACGTGCGCCCCTTCACCGGTGATCCAGCCGTCCATCCAGGCCAGCCCGCCCGCATGGTCGCCGGTCTCGTAGTGCGCATGCGTGCGGGCGTGCGCTGAGTGACCGGCGCCGGGCTCGGTCTCCAGCGACCGGCAGGAGAGCTCCATCGCCTCGTCGAAGCGGCCCTGCTCCTGCCGGATGAAGGCGAGCAGCCCGGTGAACCACCAGTCGTCGCCGTAGGCGGGTGCGCACCGCTCCACGATCTCCCAGGCGTCCTGCGGCGTGGTGGTGACGCCTGCGAACGCAATAGTCGGCACCGCGACGCTGAGCAGCAGTGCGTCGCCGGGGAACTGCGCCAGGTGCGCCACCAGTGGCCGGGAGTCGCCTTCGACGTGACGGATGACCGAGTGGACGTGGCTGCGTTCCCGCTCGGTGCCTCGCCGCGCGAGCAGCTCCGCGTCCCGCAGGCGGGCGTCGATGTCGACTGGTGCGCAGAGCTCGTGACCCAGGAGGGCCAACCCGGCGTGGCCCAGTGCGAACGTCGGGTCCAACGCGACGGAGGTGGCGATGGCCTGCACGGACCCTTCCTCGAGCCTGAGGAGGCGCCCCACTCCGCGGTTGTACGACGCGACCGACTCTGCGCTTCCGGTCAGCGGCAGTCCGTAACGATCTGCACAACCCACATAACCACAGTAGGCAACTAGACTTTGGAACGCCACCAGGGCGCGCTGGGATTAGACCAGGACGTCCGGAGGTGTCCGCAAGGGTCCGTAGGGTTGTTGTGTGGCAGACCCGTCGACGTACCGTCCTGCGCCCGGGTCGATCCCGAACTCGCCGGGCGTCTACCGGTTTCGCGACGAGCGAGCGCCGGGTCGTCTACGTCGGCAAGGCCAAGAACCTCCGCTCGCGGCTGACGTCGTACTTCCAGGACATCGTCAACCTCCACCCGCGCACCGCCACCATGGTGAGCAACGCGGCGAGCGTGGACTGGACGGTCGTCAACACCGAGGTCGAGGCGCTGCAGCTGGAGTACTCCTGGATCAAGGAGTTCGACCCCCGCTTCAACGTCAAGTACCGCGACGACAAGTCCTACCCGTGGCTCGCGGTGACCCTCAACGAGGAGTTCCCGCGGGTGATGGTCGGCCGCGGCGCCAAGAAGCGCGGGGTGCGCTACTTCGGCCCCTACTCCCACGCCTGGGCGATCCGCGAGACCGTCGACCTGCTGCTGCGGGTGTTCCCGATGCGGTCGTGCAGCAACGGGGTGTTCAAGCGCTCCGGCCCAGATCGGCCGGCCGTGCCTGCTCGGCTACATCGGCAAGTGCGCCGGCCCCCTGCGTCGGGCGGGTGTCGCGCCGAGGAGCACCGCGCGATCGTCGACGACTTCTGCGACTTCATGGCCGGGCACACCACCGCTTTCGTCAAGCGCCTCGAGAAGCAGATGTACGCCGCCTCCGAGGCCACCGACTACGAGCGCGCGGCCCGGCTGCGTGACGACATCGGCGCGCTCAACCGGGCGCTGGAGAAGCAGCAGGTGGTGCTGCGGAGAAGGCACCGACGCCGACGTCGTCGCGTTCTGCGAGGACCCGCTCGAGGTGGCGGTGCAGATCTTCTACGTCCGCGGCGGCCGCATCCGCGGCCAGCGCGGCTGGGTGGCCGACAAGGTCGACGACGCCGACACCGGCGGGCTCGTCGAGCGCTTCCTGCTCCAGCTGTACGACGGAGAGCTCAGCGAAGCCATCCCGCGGGAGGTGCTCGTGCCCGCGCTGCCCGAGGACACCCCGGCCCTCGAGCAGTGGCTGGAGGGCCTGCGGGGCGCCCGGGTGTCGATCAAGGTGCCGCAGCGGGGTGACAAGCGGGCGCTGCAGGAGACCGTCGCCCGCAACGCCATGCAGGCGCTCGGCGCTGCACAAGACCAAGCGCGCCAGCGACCTGACCACCCGCAACCGGGCGCTGGAGGAGATCCAGGCCGCGCTCGAGCTGCCGTCGGCGCCGCTGCGCATCGAGTGCTTCGACGTGTCCAACCTGCAGGGCACCGAGGTGGTCGCCTCGATGGTGGTGTTCGAGGACGGGTTGGCGCGCAAGAGCGAGTACCGCCGCTTCGTGATCAGGGGCGTCGAGGGGCAGAACGACGTCGCCTCCATGCACGAGGTCATCACCCGGCGCTTCCGGCGGCTGCTGGACGAGCGGGTCGAGACCGGCGAGGTCACCGGCCTGGACGGGCTGCCGGACGAGGAGCAGCGCCCGATGCTGGTCGACCCCGACACCGGCCGGGCACGCAAGTTCGCCTACGCACCCGGTCTGGTCGTCGTCGACGGCGGACCGCCGCAGGTCGCCGCCGCGCAGCGCGCCCTCGACGAGCTCGGCATCGACGACGTGCCGGTGTGCGGGCTGGCGAAGCGGCTCGAGGAGGTCTGGCTGCCCGTCCCAGGAGGACCCGGTGATCCTGCCGCGCACCAGCGAGGGGCTCTACCTGCTGCAGCGCATCCGCGACGAGGCGCACCGCTTCGCGATCACCCACCACCGCTCCCGACGGTCCAAGAGCATGGTCGAGAGCCTGCTCGACGACGTGCCCGGCCTCGGCGAGGTCCGGCGCAAGAGCCTGCTCAAGCGGTTCGGCTCGCTGCGCAAGCTGCGGGCTGCCACAGTGGACGAGATCGCCGAGGTGCCCGGGATCGGGCACCGCACCGCGGAGGCCATCGTGGACGCCTTGGCGCAGCGCCAGGGTGAGCAACGAGGGGCGGTGAGCGTGAACACCGCGACCGGCGAGATCACGACCGAGCCCGACACCAGCCCCGATACCAACCTCGACAACCAGGAGTCCGGATGAGTGACGACCCCGGCCCCGCTCGGGGTCGCGACGGGGAGCTGGCGCCGGCGCACCGCGGCGAGGTGGTCGTCGTCACCGGGATGACCGGGGCGGGCCGCAGCACCGCCGCCAAGGAGCTCGAGGACCTCGGCTACTTCGTCGTCGACAACCTGCCCCCGCAGCTGGTCGCCGACGTGGTGCGTCTGGTCGACGAGACCCGCGGCCCGCTGCAGCCGATCGCGGTGGTCGTCGACGTGCGCTCCGGCTCGTTCTTCGCCGGCCTGCAGGAGGTGCTCGCCCAGGGCAGCACCGGGCGCCGTACCACCCTGCTGTTCCTCGAGTGCGTCGACGACGTGCTGGTGCGCCGTCAGGAGGCCGCCCGTCGACCGCACCCGCTGCAGGAGGGTGGTCGGCTGCTGGACGGTCTGCGTCGGGAGCGGACCGCGCTGGCCGAGCTGCGCGCCGATGCCGACCTGGTGATCGACACCAGCGCGCTCAACGTGCACCAGCTCACCGACAAGGTCGCCGATGCGTTCGGCACGCCGCAGAGCGTCTCGCTGAAGGTCACGGTGGTGAGCTTCGGGTTCAAGTACGGCATCCCGGTCGACGCCGACATGGTCGCCGACATGCGGTTCCTCCCGAATCCGCACTGGGTGCCCGAGCTGCGCCCGCTGTCGGGTCGCGACGCCGAGGTGGCCGACTACGTCAAGCAACGGCCCGAGGCGCAGGCGTTCCTGGACCAGTACCTCCCGCTCCTGGAGACCGTCAGCACCGGCTACCTCCGCGAGGGCAAGCGGTTCATGACCGTCGCGATCGGCTGCACCGGTGGCAAGCACCGCAGCGTCGCGATGACCGAGGAGATCGCGGCTCGGCTTCGAGAGCGCGGCATCGACGCCCGGCCGGCCCACCGTGACCTCGGGCGGGAGTGACGTGGCCGCGCCCGGCTCGGGTGCCAGCGTCGTCGCGCTCGGTGGCGGCCACGGGCTGTCCGCCTCGCTGTCCGCGCTGCGGCGAGTGGTCGACGACCTCACCGCGATCGTCACCGTCGCGGACAACGGTGGCTCGTCAGGGCGGCTGCGGCGGGAGTTCGGCGTGCTGCCCCCCGGTGACCTGCGCCAGGCGCTCGCGGCGCTGTGCGGCGACGACGACTGGGGTCGCACGTGGGCGGACGTGCTCCAGCACCGGTTCGCCAGCGAGGGCGAGATGGACAAGCACGCGGTCGGCAACCTGCTGATCGTCACGTTGTGGGAGCTGCTCGGCGACCATGTCGGGGGTCTGGACTGGGTGGGCCGGCTGCTCGGCGCGCAGGGTCGGGTGCTCCCGATGGCGCTCGTGCCCCTCGACATCACCGCGACTGTCAGCGGGCTCGACGCCGACCGACCCGGACGCACTCAGCACCGTCCGCGGGCAGGTCGAGGTGGCCACCACCCAAGGTCAGGTCCGGGAGGTGCACCTTGACCCCGAGGACCCGCCGGTCTGCCCTGAGGCGGTCTCGGCGATCGCGAACGCCGACTGGGTGGTGCTCGGCCCGGGGTCGTGGTTCACCAGCGTCATCCCGCACCTGCTGGTGCCCGCTCTGCGAGACGCGCTGGTCAGCTCCTCGGCACGCAAGGTCGTGGTGCTGAACCTGGCGGCACAGCCGGGGGAGACCGAGGGCTTCTCGCCGGAGCAGCACCTGGAGGTGCTCACCGAACATGCCCCTGACCTGGGCATCGACGTGGTGCTCGCGGACGCGGCCGCCCTGTCCGAGCGGGACGTTCTCGAGCACGCCACCAAGAGTCTCGGCGCCGAGCTGGTCGTCGCCGATCTCGCGGTCGGTGACGGAAGCCCTCGACATGATCCGGTCAAGCTCGCCAATGCCTATGCGGGGTTCATCGCGCGGGCATAGGGTGGCCGCGGTCCGTGCCGCTCCTGGGCGTCGAGCGATGGCGGGTCAATCGAGGACATGGTCTCGCGTTCGTCGAGACTCCCATCGGTGTCTCGCTTGGTCGGTGGACCACAGGACTTCGGGAGGCGGAAGCAGAGTGTCAGGACCAATGGCAGGATCGGACGCATGGCGATGACGGCACAGGTGAAGGCGGAGCTGGCCAACACTCACGTCACCAAGGCCTGCTGTCGAAAGTCCGAGGTCTCGTCGATGCTTCGGTTCGCGGGCGGGCTGCACATCGTCAGCGGCCGGATCGTCGTGGAGGCCGAGCTCGACACCGGCGCCGCGGCTCGTCGGCTGCGACGTGACATCGCCGAGGTGTACGGCCACCCCTCCGACGTGGTGATGGTCTCCGGCAACGGCATCCGCAAGGGCAGCCGGTACGTCGTCCGCGTGGTCCGCGACGGCGAGGCACTGGCCCGCCAGACCGGGCTGCTCGACTCCCGCGGCCGACCGGTCCGTGGGCTGCCGCCGCAGGTGGTCTCCGGTGCGGGTTGCGACGCCGTCGCCGCGTGGCGAGGCGCCTTCCTCGCCCACGGCTCCCTGACCGAGCCCGGCCGCTCGTCCGCCCTCGAGGTGACCTGCCCGGGACCGGAGGCGGCGCTGGCGCTGGTCGGCGCAGCTCGCCGGATCGGCATCTCGGCGAAGGCGCGCGAGGTCCGCGGCGTGGACCGCGTGGTGATCCGTGACGGCGACGCGATCGGGCAGCTGCTGACCCGGCTGGGCGCCCACGAGTCGCTGATGGCGTGGGAGGAGCGGCGGATGCGCCGCGAGGTCCGGGCCACCGCCAACCGGCTCGCGAACTTCGACGACGCCAACCTGCGCCGCTCCGCCCGCGCGGCCGTCGCCGCCGGTGCCCGCGTCGAGCGGGCGCTGGAGATCCTCGCCGACGAGGTCCCCGACCACCTGAAGATGGCCGGTGACCTGCGGCTGGAGCACAAGCAGGCCTCGCTCGAGGAGCTCGGGCAGCTGCACGTGCCGCCGCTGACCAAGGACGCCATCGCCGGCCGCATCCGCCGGCTGCTCGCGATGGCCGACAAGCGGGCCCAGGACCTCGGCCTCCCCGACACCGAGGCGAGCCTGACCCCGGACATGCTCGCCGAGGCGGAGCAGGCCTAGGCGTCGGCGTCGAGACTGGCGGCCGGTTTCCAGGGATCGACCTGAGAAACCGGCACTTACCTGCCGGTTACGACCAGGGGTAGGTGACCGGTCTACCAGGTGGATCCTGGGTAATTCGCGGCCCCGCTGTCGGTTACCCGCACGTACCCCGGACGACCGTTCAGGCACGCGCAAGACAGCGGGTAGGGTCGACGCCGACGTGACGACGTCACCCCAACCCCCTGTCTAACGCCTGTCAAGGAGACCTCCCGTGACCGTTCGCGTGGGTATCAACGGATTCGGCCGGATCGGCCGCAACTTCTTCCGCGCCGTGGCCGCCCAGAACGCCGAGGGCAAGGCCGACATCGAGATCATCGCCGCCAACGACCTCGGCGACGTGAAGACGATGGCGCACCTGCTCAAGTACGACTCGATCCTCGGGCGCTACCCCGAGGACGTCTCCGTCGTCGACGACGGCATCAAGGTCGGCGGCACCACCTTGAAGATCCTCGCCGAGAAGGACCCGGCCCAGCTGCCGTGGAAGGACCTCGGCGTCGACGTCGTCGTGGAGTCGACCGGCTTCTTCACCGACGCCACCGCGGCCAAGGCGCACCTCGACGGTGGCGCGAAGAAGGTGCTGATCTCCGCACCTGCCAAGAACGAGGACTTCACCGTCGTGATGGGCGTCAACCACAAGGCGTACGACGCCGACGCGCACCACATCATCTCGAACGCCTCGTGCACCACGAACTGCCTCGGCCCGATGGCCAAGGCGCTCAACGACGAGTTCGGGATCGTCAAGGGCCTGATGACGACGATCCACGCCTACACGCAGGACCAGAACCTGCAGGACGCCCCGCACAAGGACCTGCGCCGGGCCCGGGCCGCCGCGCTCAGCATCATCCCGACGTCGACTGGCGCCGCGAAGGCGATCGGGCTGGTGCTGCCCGAGCTGAAGGGCAAGCTCGACGGCTACGCGCTGCGGGTCCCGGTGCCGACCGGCTCCGCGACGGACCTGAGCTTCGAGGCCGGCCGGGAGACCACGGTCGAGGAGGTCAACGCAGCGATCAAGGCCGCCGCCGAGGGTGAGCTGAAGGGCTTCCTGCGCTACACCGAGGACCCGATCGTCTCCGCGGACATCGTCACCGACCCGGCCTCCTGCATCTTCGACGCGGGCCTGACCAAGGTCATCGGCAACCAGGTGAAGGTCGTCGGCTGGTACGACAACGAGTGGGGCTACTCCAACCGCCTCGCCGACCTGGTGACGTTCGTCGGCGAGAGCCTCTGAGGTGCCGGACGCTGCTCCTGGGTCCGACCAGATCGACCGGTTGGGCGACCTGCGCGGCAAGCGGGTGCTGGTCCGCTCCGACCTGAACGTCCCCCTCGACGGCGACAAGATCACCGACGACGGCCGGGTGCGTGCGAGCGTCCCGACCATCCGCCGGCTGGCGGACGCCGGCGCTCGGGTCGTGGTGACGGCGCACCTGGGTCGCCCCAAGGGCGAGCCGGACCCGCGCTACTCGCTGCGACCTGTCGCCGCCCGTCTCGGCGAGCTGCTGGACGCCGACGTCGCGTTCGCCGAGGACACCGTGGGTGAGTCGGCAAAGGCGACCGTCGAGGCCCTCGAGGACGGCCAGGTGGCGGTGCTGGAGAACGTCCGCTTCAACGACGGGCGAGACCAGCAAGGACGACGCTGTGCGGGGCGAGTTCGCCGACCAGCTCGCTTCGCTCGCCGACGTCTTCGTCAGCGACGGGTTCGGGGTCGTGCACCGCAAGCAGGCATCCGTGTACGACGTCGCGCAGCGGCTGCCGCACGCGATGGGCGGGCTCGTGGCCGCCGAGATCGATGTCCTGCGGCGGCTGACGGAGGACCCCGAGCGGCCCTACGTCGTCGTGCTCGGCGGGTCCAAGGTCTCCGACAAGCTCGGCGTCATCGACAACCTGCTGGGCAAGGCCGACCGGCTGCTGATCGGCGGCGGCATGGTGTTCACGTTCCTCAAGGCGCGCGGCCACGAGGTCGGCAAGAGCCTGCTCGAGGACGACCAGGTCGGCACGTGCGCGGACTACCTGAAGCGGGCCGAGGAGTCCGGCGTCCAGATCCTCCTCCCGACCGACATCGTGGTCGCCTCGGAGGTCTCCGCGGACGCCGAGCCGACCGTCGTACCCGCCGAGGAGATCCCTGCCGACCAGATCGGCCTGGACATCGGGCCGGACTCGAGCGGTGAGTTCGCCGCGGCCCTCTCCGACGCGAGGACGGTGTTCTGGAACGGCCCGATGGGGGTCTTCGAGATCGACGCCTTCTCCGGCGGCACCCGTGCGGTGGCCGAGGCGCTGACGAAGATCGACGGCCTCTCGGTCGTCGGTGGCGGTGACTCGGCGGCCGCTGTGCGCACGCTCGGCTTCGACGAGGCTGCGTTCGGCCACATCTCCACCGGTGGTGGCGCGAGCCTGGAGTACCTCGAGGGCAAGAGCCTGCCGGGCATCGACGTCCTGTCCGACTGACTGCACCCCCGATCGAAGGATCCCGATGGCGAAGCAGACGCGCGTCCCGCTGATGGCGGGCAACTGGAAGATGAATTTGAACCACCAGGAAGCGGTCGTCCTGGTGCAGAAGCTGGCCTGGACGCTGGCGGACAAGAAGCACGACTACCGCAAGGTCGAGGTGGTCGTGCTTCCGCCGTTCACCGACCTCCGCGGTGTCCAGACGCTGGTGGACGGCGACCGGCTCGAGATCCGGTACGGCGCCCAGGACGTCTCACCCAACGACGACGGCGCGTTCACCGGGGACATCTCGACGTCGATGCTCACCAAGCTCGGCTGCTCCCACGTCGTGGTCGGGCACTCCGAGCGGCGCGAGCACCACGCCGAGACCGACGAGACCGTCAACGCCAAGGCGAAGAAGACGATCGCGGCCTCCATGACGCCGATCGTGTGCGTCGGCGAGGGGCTGGAGGTGCGACAGGACGGCAGGCACGTCGAGCACACCCTCGAGCAGATCGACGGCTCGCTGGCGGGGCTGAGCGCGCAGCAGGTGGGCGCGCTGGTGATCGCCTACGAGCCGGTGTGGGCGATCGGCACCGGCGAGGTCGCGACGCCCGACGACGCCCAGGAGGTGTGCGCCGCGATCCGTGGCCGGGTCGCCGAGGCGTGGTCGCAGGAGGCTGCGGACGCCGTACGCATTCTTTACGGGGGTTCGGTAAAGGCCGCGAACGTCGCCGGGATCATGGAGAAGACCGACGTCGACGGGTGCCTGGTGGGAGGCGCCAGCCTGCAGCCCGACGAGTTCGGCGGGATCTGCCGTTTCTACGACATGCCTGTCATCTAAACGACTTGCGCGTGAGTTAGAGTTCTGCACCGTGGTCATCACGTTCACCGTGCTCCTCGTCCTGACGAGCCTGCTCCTCATCATGCTGGTCCTGCTGCACAAAGGCAGGGGCGGCGGACTGTCGGACATGTTCGGCGGCGGCGTCTCGAGCGGTCTCGGCGGTTCGTCGGTCGCGGAGAAGAACCTCGACCGCATCACGATCGGTGCGGGCGTGATCTGGATCGCCTGCATCATCGCGCTGGGACTGCTGCTCAAGACGAACGGCTGACCGAGCGCACCGCAACACCGCATCTCGACAGGAGCACGAAGCGTGGCATCAGGTGGTGGCAACGCGATCCGGGGTAGCCGGGTCGGCGCGGGCCCGATGGGTGAGGCCGAGCGGGGCGAGGCGGCTCCCCGACAAACGGTCGTCTACTTCTGCTCCCACCGCCACGAGTCGGTCATCACGTTCGCCGTCGAGGCGCAGATCCCCGACTCCTGGGACTGCCCCAGCTGCGGCCTCCCCGCCAGCCTGGACTCCGACAACCCGCCGCCGGCGCCCAAGATCGAGCCGTACAAGACCCACCTCGCCTACGTGAAGGAGCGCCGCTCCGACAAGGAGGCCGAGGACATCCTCGACGAGGCCATCAAGACGCTCCGCAACCGCAGGAAGAGCGGCGACATCATCTTCTGACGAAGACCCACCGTCGCCTATGTGAAGGGGCGCCGCTCCGACAAGGAGGCCGAGGACATCCTCGACGAAGCCATCAAGACGCTCTGCAACCGCAGGAAGAGCGGCGACCTCATTTTCTGAGTCGCCGGGGCGCGTGAAACTGCGGGCTACCAAGCAGTGAAGCGCGCCCTTGTTGCGACGTCCCGCAGTTCACGCGCCTCGGCTCCTTCTCGGGTCAGAGACCCGAAGCCGCAGGCTCGTCGAGGAACCAGACCGTGCGGTCGGTGCCGCGGACGCCGCGGGCGGGGGTGTCGTGGAGGTCGCCGTCGGCGGCCAGGGCGCGGGCGACCGCGTCGGCCTTGCCCTCACCGGAGACCACGAACCACACCTGGCGGGCGCGGTTGAGGGCGGCGAACGTCAGGGTGATGCGCTGCGGCGGGGGCTTGGGGGAGCCGGTGACACCGAGCGCGATGGCGTCGTCCACGTCGAGCTGCGGGAAGCCCGGGAACAGCGACGCGACGTGGCCGTCGGGGCCGACACCGAGCATCACCAGGTCGAACGCTCCCGACCCGTCCTCGCGCATCTCGGCGCCGTACGACGCGGCGGCCGCGTCGAGGGAGTCGAAGCCGGCGTCCGAGGCGGGCATGAGGTGCACACGCGACGCGGTCGAACGGCAGCCGCTCGAAGAGCGCCTCGGTCACGTGGTGGGCGTTGCGGTCGGGATCGTCGGCCGGCACGTAGCGCTCGTCGCCGAACCACACGTCGACCTTCGCCCAGTCGACGGCCTCCGCGTCCGGGGAGCCGGCCACCGCCTCGTGGATCGTCTCCGCGATCGTCCCGCCGGTGAGCGCCACAGCGGGCACTCTTCCCTCCGCCTGCGCGTCACGGAGCACCGAGACCAAGGTCGCGGCCACCTCGTCGGCGAGCCCTTGCGCCGAGCCGAAACGCCGCACCTCGGGGGAGCCGACGCTCACGACGACCTCCTCCGTGACCGGGCCGTGGTCTTCTTGCCTGCCTTCTTCGCCGGCTTCTTGCTGGTCTTCTTGGCGGCCTTCTTGGTGGTCTTCTTGGCGCTGCCCTTGGGTGCGGCACGGCTGCCGGTGCGGGCCATCCGCTTCACGGTGGCGGCGTACACCTCGTCCGGGTCGAGCCGGCGCAGCTCCTCGGCGAGCAGCTCGTCGAGGTCGCGCCGCTTGAGCGCCACCGGCCGGTCGGGCTCGCCAGGTGAGGAGAGCGTCGCCAGCCTGCCGTCCGAGCGCGAGATCGTGATGTCACCGCGCTTCATGGACAGCACCACCTGGGTGATCCCGGGGCCCTGCGAGTTGAGCCGCTCCACGTGGCAGCGCAACCGGTCGCCCAGCCATGCGGACAGCAGGTCGGCGCTCGGGCTGATCCGCTCCGCGGTCACCGAGGCCGAGACCACCTTCTCCTTCTGCTGGTCGAGCGCGGCGGCGAGCACCGCGCGCCACCCGGTGATGCGGGTCCAGGCGAGGTCGGTGTTGCCGGGGGTGTACCTGGCGCACTGGGTGAGCATCGCCCGCGCCTTGCTCGTGGGCGCCGAGGCCGCGTCGGTGATGCGACGGGTGCCCAGGGCGCCGAGCGGGTCGGCGGCAGTGTCTTCGGGTGCGCCACCGGGCCACCACACGACGACGGGGGAGTCCGGCAGCAGGAGTGGGAGTACGACGGACGCAGCGTGCAGCGCTACCTCCCCGCTCAGCCGGATCAGGGCCCGCTCCCCGGACGCGCCGGAGCCGATGCCGACCTCGGCGTGGACGTGGGAGGCGCCCCGCTTGTCGCCGACGACGACGCCGAGGATGCGCGCCGGGTGCTCCCGCGACGCCGACCGCGCGACGCTCATCGCGTCCTTTGCGTCCTTCTCGTCGGCCACGATCACCAGGGTCATGATCATGCCCATCGCCGGGCTGCCGGCGTTGCGACGTGCCCTGATGAACTCCGCGGCGATCTCGCTGGAGGTGGTGTCGGTGAGCTCGATCATGGTCGCCTCCAGGTGCGACCGTCGCGCTCGAGCATCTTGTCCGCCGAGGGCGGCCCCCAGGTGCCGGACTCGTAGGTGTCGGGCTTGCCGTGCGAGGCCCAGTAGTTCACCACCGGGTCGAGGATCTTCCAGGACAGCTCGACCTCCTCGTGCTGCGGGAACAGCGGCGGGTCGCCGAGCAGCACGTCGAGGATCAGTCGTTCGTAGGCCTCCGGGGAGGACTCGGTGAACGACCCGCCGTACGCGAAGTCCATGTTCACGTCGCGGATCTCCATCGAGCTGCCCGGCACCTTCGAGCCGAACCTCATCGTGATGCCCTCGTCGGGCTGCACGCGGATCACCAGCGCGTTGTGGGTGAGCTCCTCCGTCGACGTCTCCGCGAACGGGAGGTGCGGCGCACGCTTGAAGACGACCGCCACCTCGGTCACCCGGCGTCCCAGCCGCTTGCCGGCCCGCAGGTAGAACGGCACACCTGCCCAGCGACGGGTCTCGACGTTCAGCTTGAGCGCCGCGAACGTCTCTGTCCTCGAGTCGCGCGGGATGTCCTGCTCCTGCTTGTAGCCGAGCACCTTCTCGCCACCGGCCCAGCCCTCGGTGTACTGACCCCGGGCGGTGCTGAGGTCCAGCCGGGGAGGAAGCACGACGGACGAGAGCACCTTCTGCTTCTCCAGCCGCAGGCTGTGCGCGTCGAACGAGGTGGGCTCCTCCATCGCGATCAGCGCCATCAGCTGCAGCAGGTGGTTCTGGATCACGTCGCGGGCGGCCCCGATGGCGTCGTAGTAGCCGGCCCGACCGCCGATGCCGATGTCCTCGGCCATCGTGATCTGCACGTGGTCGACGTAGTTGGCGTTCCAGATCGGCTCGAACATGCTGTTGGCGAAACGCATCGCCATGATGTTCTGGACCGTCTCCTTGCCCAGGTAGTGGTCGATGCGGAAGACCGACTCCGGCGGGAAGACCTCGTGGATCGTCGCGTTGAGCTCCTGCGCGGTCTCGAGGTTCGAGCCGAACGGCTTCTCGACGACCACCCGCCGCCAGCTGCCGGGCATCGGCTGGGCGAGGCCGTGCTCCTTGAGCTGGCCGATGACGTCGGGGAAGTACTTCGGCGGGATCGAGAGGTAGAACGCGTGGTTGCCGCCGGTGCCGCGCACCCGGTCGAGGTCCTGGATCACCTGTCGCAGGTTCTCGAACGCCACGTCGTCGTCGAAGTCGCCGGGGACGAAGCCGGATGCCCTCGGCGAGCTGGTGCCACACCTCCTCGCGGAACTCGGTGCGCGCGTGCTCCTTGACGGCGTCGTGGACCACCTTTGCGAAGTCCTCGTCGGCCCAGTCGCGCCTGGCGTAGCCGACCAGGGAGAACCCCGGAGGCAGCAGCCCGCGGCTGGCCAGGTCGTAGATCGCCGGCATCACCTTCTTGCGGGCCAGGTCGCCGGTGACCCCGAAGAGCACCAACCCGCACGGCCCCGCGATCCGGGGCATCCGCCGATCGGCGGGGTCACGGAGCGGGTTGCGCGGGGGCTCCTCCTGGGAGGCCGCCTGCGTCACGCCAGAGCCTTGAGCACGGCGTCGAGCCCGACCGCCTGGTCGGTCAGGTGCAGCCGCAGCACCGGTCGGCCGTGCTCGGCGAGCACGGACGCGTCACCGGCCGACTGCGCAGCGATCAGCCTGCCGAACGTGTAGTCCTTGCCCGGCACCGCGAGGTCCTCTTTGGGCTCGCCGGTGACCTGCAGGTAGACGCCCTCCGGCGGGCCGCCCTTGTGGAACTGCCCGGTCGAGTGCAGGAACCGCGGACCCCACCCGAACGTCACCGGGCGGCGCACCCGGTGGGCGAGCGCGCTGCGCACCTCGGCGAGGCCGGCGTGCTCGATGCGGTCGAGGTAGGCCATCACCGCGAGGTATCCCTGCTCGCTGTCGACCTGGTCGAGCAGGGCGGCCACCGCATCGGGCAGGGTCTTCGCGCCGCCGAGCCAGTCGCCACCGAGCGCACGCACCTCGACGCCATCGTCGGCGAAGTCCGGGGGAGAGGTGTCGGGCGACCCTTCGAGCATCGAGCGGGCCGCCTTCTTCGCGCTCTCCACGTCGGGCTGGTCGAACGGGTTGATCCCCAGCAGCCGCCCGGCGGTGGCGGTGGCCACCTCCCACAGCAGCAGCTGGGCGCCCAGCGAGCCGGTCACGACGACGTCCGAGCCGGCGGAGCCGGCCGCGGTGTCGTCGGGGTCGACGTGCGGCTCGGCCGCGGTGTCGTCGGCGAGGTGCGCGACGGTCACGTCGTGAGGCGGCAGGGCGACCTCGGGGGCGGAGTCGTCGGCGACGACCACCGGCAGCAGGCCGGTGCCCTGCTTGCCGGTGCTCTCGGCGATCAGCTGCTCGGCCCAGTCTGCGAACCCGTTGAGCCCCGAGCCCTGGTCGACGAGCACGAGCTTGTTGCGGAGCGGGGTGGTGCCGGCGATCGCGGCGCCGAGCCGCAGGCCGGGGTTGGCCTCGTCGTCGGCGGCCAGCAGGTCGGAGACCTCTTCTGCCTCGTCGAGCAGGGCCGCGATGTCGGCACCGGCGAGGCCGCTCGGCACCAGGCCGAAGGCGGTGAGAGCGGAGTAGCGCCCGCCGACGTCGGGGTCGGCGTTGAAGACGCGGAAGCCGGCCTCTCGAGACTGCTTGTCCAGCGGGCTGCCGGGGTCGGTCACGATGACGATCACGACTGGCTGGCTTCGATCCCGGCGTCCGCGAACGCCTGCTCGTAGGCACGCCGCTGGGAGTCCGTCTCCGCCGTCGAGCCCGGACTTGCTGGACACCACGACGACGGTCCGCTCGAGGCGGTCACCGAGCGCTTCGCGGACCTGGTCGGGGTGGCTGGAGTCGAGCACGGTCAGCTCGACGCCGTACGTCGCGCAGATCACCTCGGGCGCCAGCGACGACCCGCCCATGCCGCACAGCACGACGTGGTCGATGCCGGCGTCGTTCAGCTCACTGCGCAGCGCGGAGATCTCACCGACGAGCGGCCGGGAGGTTCGGGGGAGCCCGACCCAGGACAGCCGCTTGGCGGACTCCTCCTCGGCCTCGGGACCCCACAGGGTCGCGTCCTTCGTCGAAGAGCTTGCTCGCGAACCCGTCCTCGACCAGCCGGGGGACGTGGCTCGACACCGCGTTGGCGGCCGCACCTGTCGCGACCACCTGGAAGGTGTCGCTCACTGGTCGTCGCCCTTGGCGTCGCCTCCGGACGACGCCAGCTGGTCGCGGACCGTCTCCTGCAGCTCCTCCCACGACTTCACGAACTTCTCGACGCCCTCGCGCTCGAGCACCTCGATGACGTCGTCGTAGTCGATGCCGAGCTTGGCGAGGTCGCCCATGACCTGCTCCGCCGACGCGTACTGCGTGGTGACCTGGTCGCCCTCGACCTCGCCGTGGTCGGCGAACGCCTGCAGCGTCTTCTCGGGCATCGTGTTGACCGTGTTGGCCACGGCGAGGTCGGTGACGTACATGGTGTCGCGGTAGTCGGGGTTCTTCACGCCGGTCGACGCCCACAACGGGCGCTGCGTGTTGGCGCCGTCGGCCTTGAGCGCCGCGAACCGGTCCTCGGCGAACTTCTGCTCGTAGGCCTTGTAGGCGAGCCGGGCGTTCGCGATGCCCGCCAGGCCGACCATGTTGCCCGCCTGCGGGTCGTCGGAGGCTTCGAGCCGCTTGTCGATCTCGGTGTCGACGCGGGAGACGAAGAACGACGCGACGGAGTGGATCTTCGAGAGGTCGTGGCCGTTCGCCTTGGCACGCTCGAGGCCCTCGAGGTAGGCGTCCATGACGCTGTCGTAGCGGTCGAGACCGAAGATCAGGGTGACGTTGACGCTGATGCCTTCGGCGAGCACGGTCGGTGATCGCGGGAGCGCCCTCGGTGGTCGCGGGGATCTTGATGAACAGGTTCGGCCGGTCCACCGCCGCCCACAGCTCCTTGGCGGAGTCGATGGTCGCCTGCTCGTCGTGCGCGAGCCCGGGAGCGACCTCGATCGAGACCCTGCCGTCGACCCCGCCGGTCGCCTCGAAGGTGTCGGCGAGCACGTCGCAGGCGTCGCGCACGTCGGTGGTGGTGATCTCGAAGATCGCGTCGTCGACGCCCTTGCCCTCCTTGGCGAGGCGGCGGACCTGGTCGTCGTAGCGCTCCCCGTCGGAGAGGGCGGTGGCGAAGATCGTCGGGTTCGTGGTCACCCCCACGACCGAGCTGTCCTTGACCAGATCGGCCAGGTTCCCGGTCTCGATGCGCTCGCGGGACATGTCGTCCAGCCAGATGGAGACTCCGGTCTCCGCCAGTGCCTTGAGTCGCTCAGACATCTTCTTTCCTTCTTTCCCGGGTGATCGTGGTCCTGAGCCGCAACCCAGGTGCCGTGATGCGGATGTTGAGTTGTACCGAAGCCCGGTGATCGAGCCAGTCGAGATTCAGTCTTGCGAGTTGGAGATGCTCTCCTCGGCGGCCAGCGCGACCGCCTCCGCTGTGAAGCCGTACTCGCGGAAGAGCGTGCTGTGGTCCGCCGATGCGCCGTAGTGCTCGATCGAGACCGTGCGCCCGGTCGAGCCGACGATCTCGCGCCAGCCCTGGGCGATGCCTGCCTCGACGCTCACCCGGGCCTTCACGATCGGCGGCAGCACCGAGTCGCGGTACGACGCGTGCTGCGCGTCGAACCACTCGCGGCACGGCATCGACACCACCCGGGCGTCGATGCCCTTCTCGGCGAGCAGCTCGCGGGCCTTGACGGCCAGCTGCACCTCGGAGCCGGTGCCGATCAGGATCACGTCGGGTGTGCCGTTCTCGGCGTCCAGGAGCACGTAGGCGCCCTTGGCGACACCGTCGGTCTCGCCCCACCGCTGGCCGCTGTCGTCGGCGCCGCGGGGGAACGTCGGGAGGTTCTGCCGCGACAAGATGAGCCCTGCCGGTCGGTCCGTGTGCTCCAGCACCGTCTGCCATGCCGCCACGGTCTCGTTGGCGTCCGCGGGGCGGACGACGTCGAGGCGCGGGATCGCCCGCAGGGCGGCAAGGTGCTCCACGGGCTGGTGCGTCGGGCCGTCCTCGCCGAGCCCGATGGAGTCGTGGGTCCACACGTACGTCACGGGCAGCTCCATGAGCGCCGCCAGGCGGACCGACGGGCGCATGTAGTCCGAGAACGTGAGGAACGTGCCGCCGTACACCCTGGTGCCGCCGTGCACGGCGATGCCGTTCATCACCGCACCCATGCCGTGCTCGCGAATGCCGAAGTGGAGCACGCGGCCGTAGATGTTGCCGCTGAACTCCTTGCTCGAGTGCTCCTCGGGCAGGAAGGACGGCTCGCCCTTCGGGGTGGTGTTGTTCGAGCCGGCGAGGTCGGCGGAGCCGCCCCACAGCTCGGGCAGGACCGGGCTGATGGCGCTGAGCACCTCGCCGGAGGCCTTGCGGGTGGCGACGCCCTTCTCGTCGGCCGGGAACGACGGGAGGCTCTCCTCCCAGCCGGCCGGGAGCGTGCGGGAGCGCATCCGGTCGAACAGCTCGCGGCGCTGCCTGAATCGCTTGCTCCAGGCGTCGAAGCCCTCCTGCCACTCGGCCTCTGCCTGCCGGCCGCGCTCCACGAGCGAGCGGGTGTGCTCGATGACCTCGGGCGTCACCTCGAAGGTCTGGTTCTCGTCGAAGCCGAGCACCCCCTTGGTCGCGGCGACCTCGTCGGCACCGAGCGCCGAGCCGTGAGCGGCGCCGGTGTTCTGAGCGGTGGGTGCGGGCCAGGCGATGATCGTGTGGAGGTTGATGAAGCTGGGCTTGTCGGTGACTCGGCGGGCCTTCTCGATGGCCTCCCACAGCGCCTGCGGGTCCTCCTGGTAGCCGGTGCCGCCGTGGGTCCAGTCGACGTCCTGCACGTGCCAGCCGTAGGCGCGGTACCGCGCCGAGACGTCCTCGCTGAAGGCGACGCTCGTGTCGTCCTCGATGGAGATCTTGTTGTTGTCGTAGATCAGCGTCAGGTTCCCCAGCTGCTGGTGTCCAGCGAGCGACGACGCCTCCGAGCTGACGCCCTCCTCGAGGTCACCGTCGCTGCAGAACGCGTAGATCTGGTGGTCGAAGGGGCTCTCGCCGGGCGCTGCGTCCGGGTCGAACAGGCCGCGCTCGCGTCGTGCCGCCATCGCCATGCCGACCGCGTTGCCGACGCCCTGGCCGAGCGGCCCGGTCGTGGTCTCCACGCCGGCGGTGTAGCCGTACTCCGGGTGGCCGGGGGTCTTGGAGCCCCAGGTCCGCAGCGACTTGAGGTCGTCGAGCTCGAGACCCCAGCCGCCGAGGTAGAGCTGGATGTAAAGCGTGAGGCTGGAGTGGCCGCAGGACAGCACGAAGCGGTCCCTGCCCACCCAGTCGGGGTTTGCGGGGTTGTGCCGCATCGCCTTCTGGAAGAGCACGTACGCCGCGGGGGCGAGGCTCATGGCCGTGCCCGGGTGGCCGTTGCCCACCTTCTGTACCGCGTCCATGGCCAGGACACGCACGGTGTCCACGGACCGCTGGTCGAGGTCGGTCCAGTCGAGCTTGCTCACGGGCGATCTTTCCTCTCACGTGACTAGCTGCAATAACGCGTTCACCAACACCTGGGACAGTGCCACTTCGGGGATCCACCAAACGTGTCGGACCACCACCCGGACGACCGGCCTAGGGCGACGCCGCGCCTCGAACCCGAGCCTACTCATCTAGTGCCCCGCGTCAGAATCCGTTGCTTGTGGTCGTGGTCCGGGTGCGTGCAGCGCAAGGCGGAGGAGCGACGGCTGTAGTTGGGGCTCCTGCGAGCGACGACAACGCAGCGATGTGCGTGCCCGGGCCGCGACCGGTGCAGCGGATATCTGACGGGGGGCACTAAACTCGACCGCGACCGCGCCCCGGTCCCTGCTCCCGCTCGACGCCGACCGGTCAGGGGCCGTTCGTCAAGCCAAAGGTTTCCTTCGTGACCGTCGTCGAACCGCACGTCTCCGTGCGGCCCAGGGCCGCCGGTCCGACGGGCGTGCGGGACGTGCTGGCGGCCTACGTCGGGCTGATGAAGCCGCGGATCATCGAGCTGCTGCTGCTCACCACCGTCCCGGTGATGTTCCTGGCGCAGGGTGGGGTGCCGCCGCTGGGGCTGGTGGTCGCCACGGTGCTTGGCGGCACGCTGTCGGCAGGGAGCGCCAACGCCCTCAACTGCGTGTACGACGCCGACATCGACGAGCGGATGCGCCGCACCCGCCGCAGGGCGCTGCCGCGCCATGTCGTCACCTCGCGCGCCGCCCTGGTCTTCGGGCTGGCCCTCGGCGTGGTCTCCACGGTCTGGCTGGGCGTGCTGGTGAACTGGCTCTCGGCCGGGCTGGCGCTGGCCGCGAACGTGTTCTACGTCGTCGGCTACACGATGATCCTCAAGCGTCGTACCACGCAGAACATCGTCTGGGGCGGCGCCGCAGGCTGCTTCCCTGCGCTGATCGGCTGGACCGCCGTCACGGGCCAGCTCGCGTGGGCACCGGTGGTGCTGTTCGCCGTGGTGTTCTTCTGGACACCGCCGCACTTCTGGGCGTTGGCGATCCGCTACCGCGACGACTACGCCGCCGCCGACGTGCCGATGCTGCCGGTCCGCGAGCGGGCGCGCACGGTGGCCCGGCACATCGTCGCCTACTCCTACGTGATGGTGGCGACCTCGCTGCTGCTGTGGCCGGTGGCCGGCACCACGCTGTTCTACCCGCTGGTCGCGGTGGTGCTCGGTGCCGCCTTCGTGACGGAGTCCCACCTGCTCCTTCGGCGCGCTTCGGTCAGCGACGAGCTCGCCGACCTCAAGCCGATGCGGCTGTTCCACTGGTCGAACATGTACCTGTCGCTGCTCTTCGTGGCGGTGGCTCTCGACCCGCTGCTCTTCCGCTGACCGAGTCGGTCAGCCGAGGATGCCCACCCGCGCCGAGCTGGAGGACGCGCGGAGCCGCGTGCTCGCGGACGTGGCGGCCCCCGGTCTGCGGGTGCTGTTCAGCGGCATCAACCCCGGGTTGTACTCCGCCTGGGCGGGGCACCACTTCGCACGACCCGGCAACCGGTTCTGGCCGGCCCTGCACGCGTCAGGGTTCACGCCCAGGCAGCTGCGGCCCGACGAGCAGGGCGAGCTCGTGCCGCTCGGCCTCGGCGTGACAAACGTGGTGGCGCGAACCACCGCACGCGCCGACGAGCTGACGAAGGAGGAGATCGCCGAGGGCGGCGAGCTGCTCCGCGAGAAGACCCGCCGGCTCGCTCCCCGTTGGCTCGCGGTGCTCGGCGTCACGGCGTACCGCGTGGCCTTCGACCAGCGGACCGCCAAGATCGGGCCGCAAGAGCTGACGCTCGGCGAGACCGGGGTGTGGGTGCTGCCGAACCCAAGCGGCCTCAACGCGCACTACAGCGCCGCTGCACTCGCCGAGGAGTTCAGCCTCTTCGTGAAGCGGCGGCGCAGGGAGAGAGCGCAGTCAGGTTTCCGTGAAGGCAACTGCCGCGGCACGACCTGGGCTGCTGTACGGAACCCGAACTGCCCGGGAGGAGTTGCTGGAGCTGAGGGGTCTGGAATGTCTTGGGGGAGCGCAGCGGAGGGAAGCGATCCTGACCCCTGACAGCGCACGCGATTGCGGATCTACGATACGGCGAGGGACGCTGCCTGTTCATGCCACGCAGCGCGGCGACGATCGCGGAACGGGACGGTAGCGCTGCCGCAACCACACTACTTCGCCCAGATCGCATCTGCACTCGAGGATGCCCACGGAGTTGGCGTCGTCCACCGGGACGTGAAGCCGACGAACGTCTTGTTGCGCGACAGCGGGGCACCGTTTCTATGGCTGTGTGACTTCGGGATCGCCCAGGCCGGCGAGACTCGACTGACGACCGAGGGCGGTGTGCTGGGCACGCTGGCATACCTGGCGCCGGAGCGGCTCGCAGGCAGCACGGCCACGCCGGCAAGCGACATCTATTCGCTGGGCTGTGTGCTGTGGGCCATGCTGACCGGCCACGCGCCGTACTCCGGGACGAACGTTCAGCTTGCCCTGCGGCATGCCAGCGACCCGGTGCCGCAGCTGCCCGGGGAGGGCGAGGCAACTCTCCTGATCAACAAGATGTTGCGCCTGACCCTGGCAAAGGACCCTTCGGACCGCTACGGATCGATGTCCGCGTTCCGCATGGAGCTGATCGAGGCAGCCCACGCCACCCGTTCAAGCGGTTCCCTGCCATCCCTGCCCGAGACCGTGGCCTGGCAGCCAGCCGAAGTCACGACCGAGCAGCCCCTGCAACCATCTGCGACGTTGCCCGTGAGTCCAGGTGGGACAAGACCACAGGCTGACCCGTCGACCCGCGCTGGTGGCTTCGGGGTGGCGGAGGAGCTGGCGGCCCGTAGACGTCGCTCCAAGCGCCTCGGCATCGTCGCCGCACTTCGTGGTCCTGTTCGCCGTCGTCGCGACCGGTGTGCTCTTCGCGTCCCAGCGGTCTGGAGATCCGCGTTCGGAGGCCAATCCCACCGCCTCGCAGTCCTCGAAAGCGCCCGGGGCCAACCGGCCCTCCGATGCATCGTCGGCCGGGCGGGGCTCCCCGGACCGAAACTCCAGGTCAGACTCCTCGAATCCGCAGGTCTCGGCGAGTCGCCGGCAGACTGACCTGACGCGTGTGTCGTTCGACGGAGACGCTCGCTCGGACCTTGCGATCCAGGGCTTCGACACCGAAGGAGAGATCGCCACCTACGTGTCGAACGGCGACAGCTTCGCGGGACCACGGATCTGGGGGAGAGTCCCCTTCGTGGGGGTCGGGAAGATTCATCGACTGAACGGGGACTTCGACGGTGATGGTCGTACCGACGTCGCGGCGCTCGAGGACGTCGACGGTGGCCAGCGCGTTTCCGTGCGCCGGTCAGCAGGGAATGGGTTCGAGGCCGCCCGCGTCTGGGGGCACCTGAGAGGGTCGATCTCCGACGAGACGTATCCCTTCACCGCAGATGCGGACGGAGACGGACTCATGGACCTGGTCCTGGTCGGCTACACGGCAGCCGGCGTCGACCTCACGGTGCTGAGGTCGAACGGGCTGGGGTTCGACGGGGAACGCGTGTGGCGGAGGGAGATCCAGTGGGACTTCACGGCCACGAAAATTGTGCCGGGCGACTTCAACGCTGACGGGAGGACGGACGTCGCTGCCGTGCAGCAGGTCGGGGGCGTCCTGCACCCTGGTCTGAGCTCGACGGGAATCGTTCGGCGAGGTGCGGCGACTTCGAGGCGACGAGTAGGCAGACTCCCTGCACGTCACGGTTTCCTCCTCGCCTAGCGGCTCGGGCACCTCAACGAACGTGTGGTGGCGTCAGGCCTGGTCGTCGTCCTTGGGAGCGTCTTCCTCTCGGCCGTAGGTCTTGCCGGTGCGCGGGTCCTCGGCAAGCGTGCCGGGCGGCAGGTTGGACAGGTCGGCCGCGATGACCGTCGACTCCGCGGAGTCGGGGAGCTTCAGGCCGCCGCCTTCGTGGGCGGGGGCGAGCACCAGGTCGGTCGAGTCGCGCTTGGGCAGCGTGTCGCCCCGGAAGTACGCCGGGGAGATCGACTGCCAGATGAACATCAAGACGACTCCCGCCACCAGCGACCCGATGCCGAGCAGGAACACGCCGCCGACCCCGCCGATGCTCGTGTAGCCGTAGTCGGGGTCCAGGTAGGTCTTCGACGCGTAGATGAAGGCCGCCAAGAGCAGCACGCCGCCGAGGGTGCGGGATCACGCCCTGCATGAGGATGTCGCGCGGCTTGCTCCACATCGTCTTGCGGTAGAACCACACGCACGCGAAGCCGGTCAGCCCGTAGTAGAACGCGATCATCAGGCCGACCGCGGCGATGGTGTCGGCGAGGATGTTCTCGCTGGTCAGCGTGAGGCCGACGTAGAAGATGATCGAGATGCCACCCATCCACAGCGTCGAGTCCGTGGGCGTGAGGTACTTCGGGTGGATCCGGGCGAACCGCTTCGGCGCAGCCCCGTAGACGGCCATCGACAGTGAGGTGCGGGCCGTCGGCAAGATGGTGGTCTGGGTGGACGCCGAGGCCGAGGTCAGCACGCAGATCGCAAGCAGGTGCACCATGATCCAGCCGACGGTGCCGCCACCGAAGACCTGATGGCCCATGGCGGCGAACACGTCGTCCGCGTTGTCGACGTTGCCCAGCCCGATGCCGCTCTCGCCGACGCCCGCGAACGCGATCGTCGCCACCGAGACCAGCGCGTAGGTCAGCAGCAGCAGCACGGTCGAGATGATGGCGGCGCGGCCGGGGGTCTTGCCGGGGTCGTCGGACTCCTCGTTGACGGCGACCGCCGTGTCCCAGCCCCAGTAGATGAAGACCGCGATGAGCGTGGCGGTGACGATCGATGTGAGGGACAGGCCGGAGGGGGACAGCCACGAGAGGCTCGGCTTGAGGTCACCGGTCGGGGCGTTGCCGCTGTAGACCTTCGCCAGCGCGAAGAGTGCGAACCCGACGAGGGTGAGCACCTCGACGCCGAGCAGGGCGTACTGCAGTCGCGCCGAGACCTCGATGCCGCGGTAGCAGATGTAGGTCATCACGGCGATCCAGACGATGCCGGCCACCGTGCTCCAGAACGTGCTGGCCGCGAGGTCGTCGAAGCCGAAGAGGCTGTAGGAGTAGGAGCCGGCGATCTGCGCGAGGTTCGCCATCACGATGATGTCGGCGATGATGATGCCCCAGCCGCCCAGCCATCCTGTCCGGGTGCCGAAGGCTCGCGCCGCCCACGTGAAGGTCGTGCCGCAGTCGGGTTCGGCCTTGTTCAGCTCGGAGTAGGCGACCGCGATGAAGTACATCGGGATGAACGCCACCACCATGATCAGCGGTGCCTTCACCCCGACGATGCCGTCGCCGTTCTCGACGATGACGACGTAGCCGAGGCTCGCCGCGAGGCTGTAGGCCGGGGCCGTCGATGCGATCCCCATGACGATGCTGCCCACGAGCCCGAGTGCGCCCCCCTTGAGGCCCTTGCTCTCCCGCGTCTCGGTCGTCTCGCTCGCGACCATGGCCCCTCCTTCTCGAAGCCCCCTCGAAGGAGGCTAGGGCCGTTCGCGGGCGCTGACCAGCAACCACGTCAGCGCGGCGGAGACTAGTGCGGCGCCAAGCAGGTGAATGGCGACGATCGCAACCGGGAGATCGGTGACGTACTGGACGAAACCCACCGTCCCCTGTGCGAGCTCGACCGCCAACAGCGTTCCGGCCGCCCGCCGCACCGTCGCCGGCGCATCCGTGCTGCGCAGCACGAGCACTGCGGCGACGGTCAGCCCCAGCAGCAGCATCACGAGGTCGGTGTGGAGCTGGCTCAGGGCACGTGGGTCGAGACCGTTGCGTGGAGAGTCGATGTCGCCTGCGTGCGGCCCGCTACCGGTGACGACGGTGCCGACGTACAGCACCAGCCAGCCGACGCCGAAGATCGCCCGGACCAGCCAGCCGACCCCCGAGGGCACCAGGGGGCGTGGAGGTTCGTCGCCCTCGCCGAGTCGACGCAGCAGGACCACTGCCAGACCGACCATGGCGAGCGAGACGAGCAGGTGGAGGGAGACGATCCAGGGGTTCAGGTCGGTCAGCACCGTGACGCCGCCGATGAGCGCCTGAGCGGGGACGCCGAGGGCCAGCAGGAACGCCAGGCGTACGACGGACCGGCGGCCGTAGCGCCAGGCGAGCACGAGCGTCGCGATGGCGACAGCGGCCACCAGGAACGTGACCATGCGGTTGCCGAACTCGATCGCGCTGTGGATGCCCATCGCGCGGTGCGGGACGAACGACGATCCGGTGCAGCGCGGCCACTCGGGGCAGCCGAGTCCGGAGCCGGTGAGCCGGACGACCCCGCCGGTGACGACGATGCCGATGTTGGCGACCAGCGTCGCGATCGCAGCGGGCCGCATCCAGGTGAGGGCCCACGCCGGCGGGGTCCGGTCCGAGGAGACCCGCTCGCCCACGCTCACTCCCACTGGAACGTCCGGGCGGTCAGGACGGTGCCGATCGCTGCCCACACCGCGAGCACGAGCAGCTGCGTCGCCGGGAAGTCGCCCTGAAGGAACGCAATGCGCATGGCACCGCCGAGGGCGCCGGACGGCAGCAGCGACAGCACCCCACCGCCGCCGCCGTACGCGCCGGCCGGGAAGACCACGGCCCCGCCGGCCATCAGCAGCAGGTAGACGAGGTTGGCGACGGCCAGGGTCGCCTCGGCGCGCAGCGCGCCGGCGACGAACAGGCCGAGCGAGGCGAAGGCGGCCGTGCCGAACAGCACCGTGGCGAGGACCCCGAGCAGGCCGAGAGGCGACAGGGTCGGTGACCAGCCGAGCAGCAGCGCGGCGGCGCCGATGATCAGCACCTGCAGCGCCTCGACGAGAAGGAGGGCGCCCACCTTGCCCGCGAGCAGGCCGGAGCGGGGGAGCGGCGAGGTGCCGAGCCGCTTCAGGACGCCGTAGCGCCGCTCGAACCCCGTCGCGATCGCCAGGGAGGTGAAGCTCGTCGACATCACCGCGAGGGCGAGCACCCCAGGGGTGAGCGTGTCCACCGCGCTGTGGGAGAAGGTCAGGTCGAAGTGCTGCGCGGCGCTGATGCCGCCGACGAGCACGATGAGCGGGATGACCACGGCCAGCAGCACCTGCTCGCCGTTGCGGAGCAGCAGCCGGGTCTCCATGCGGGCGTGGGTGACGACCATGCGGGGCAGCGACGCGGCACCGGGGGCCGGGGAGAACGTTCCGGTCAGCGGGGCGCTCATACCGTGAGCTCCCGGCCGGTGATCTGCAGGAAGACGTCCTCGAGCGTGCGCTGCCCCAGGCTCAGCGACTCCGGCAGCACGCCGTGCTCGTCGCACCAGGCCGAGACCTTCGCGAGCGTGCTGGCGTCGGCCGGGCCGGTGATCAGCAGGCTGTGCGCGTTGATCGCCTGGACCGTCGTCCCCTCGCCGAGGGTGGCTTGCAGCGACGCCGGCGCCGTCGGCGGGAACGGCTCGGTGACCACCAGCCGGATCGTGCTGTCTCCCGAGGCGCGAGTGAGCTCGAACGGGCTGCCCGAGGCGATCATGCCGGCCGCGGTCGATGACGTGCACCTGGTCCGCCAGCCGCTCGGCCTCCTCGATGTAGTGAGTGGTCAGCACGACGGTGACGCCGTCGCGGCGCAGCTCGTCGAGCAGCTCCCAGGTGTCGCGGCGCGCCTGCGGGTCCATCCCGGCGGTGGGCTCGTCGACGAAGACGAGCTCTGGGCGCCCGACGACCGCCATCGCCAGCGCCGAGGCGCTGCTGCTGCCCTCCGGAGAGCCGCCGGTACGGCGTGCGTCCGCACGACTCGAGCCCGAGCCGCTCGACCAGCAGGTCGACGTCGAGGGGCTGCCGGTGCAGCGACGCGAGGTAGCGCAGCATCTCGACGGCCCGGACCCCCGACCAGGCGCCGCCGCTCTGCAGCATCACGCCGATGCGGGGGAGCAGCTGGTGGCGCTGCGAGTGCGGGTCGAGCCCCAGGACGTGCACCGACCCGCCCTGCGCGCCGCCGGTAGCCCTCGCAGGTCTCCAGCGTGGTGGTCTTTCCCGCGCCGTTGGGGCCGAGCACCGCGGTCACGGACCCCCGCGCCACGTCCAGGCTGAGCCCGTCGACGGCCACCTTGTCGCCGTACCGCATCCGCAGCCCCTCGACGACCACGGCCGGGTCGGCGGAGCCTGGGCGGGGGTCGGTCACGCCGCCAGTCTAGGAAGGTGGGGCGGCTGTCGGATTCCCAGGTGGACCTGGGAATCCGGCACCTACCTGCCGTTACAACCCGGGGTGAGTGACGGTTTACCAGGTGGACCTGGGAAACCGTCACGGGCGAGCCAGCGCACGGTGAGCCGGTTTGTTAGGTAAGCCTTATTTGAAACCCCCCAGGCAATAACGTCACAATGATGTTGTGGAAATCCAGGAGCACGTGCGCGAGGCGGACGCGCCGACCCGCGAGCGGGTGGCGCGCACGCATCCTCGAGCTCGGGCCGAGCACGGCCGCCATGCTCGCGGAGCGCCTGGACCTCACGCCCGCGGCGGTCCGCCGCCACCTCGACCACCTGATCGACGAGGGCGCGCTCGAGGCGCGCGAGCCCCGGGTCTACGGCGCCCGCGGCCGCGGCCGCCCGGCACGCGTGTTCGCGATCACCGAGGCGGGTCGCGACCGCTTCGACCAGCAGTACGACGACCTGGCCGTCGCAGGCGCTGCGTTTCCTCGCCGAGACCGGGGGCGACGACGCCGTCATGGCGTTCGCACGCCGCCGGGTCGAGGGCATCGAGCGCGACTACGACGAGATCGCGGCCGCACAGCCCGGTCTCGAGCCGTCCCAGGCGCTGGCACAGGCGCTGACGCTCGGCGGCTACGCGGCCTCCGTCCGCCGCATCCCCGTCGGTGAGCAGCTGTGCCAGCAGCACTGCCCGGTCTCCCACGTCGCGCACGAGTTCCCGCAGCTGTGCGAGGCCGAGACCGAGGTCATCTCCAAGGTCCTCGGCCGACACGTCCAACGACTGGCCACCATCGCCCACGGCGACGGTGTGTGCACGACCTGCATCCCAGCCGCACCACACGAGAGGGTTACGACATGACCACCTCTGACATCGACGCTGACCTCAGCGCTGACGTTGGCACGATCGACGAGCGCAACCCGGGGCTCGAAGGACCTCGGCCGATACCAGTTCGGCTGGTCGGACTCCGACGTCGCCGGCGAGGCGGCCAAGCGCGGCCTCTCCGAGGAGGTCGTGCGCGACATCTCCGGCGAAGAAGAGCGAGCCGCAGTGGATGCTCGACCTGCGCCTGAAGGGCCTCAAGCTCTTCCACCGCAAGCCGATGCCGACCTGGGGCAGCGACCTCGGCGGGATCGACTTCGACAACATCAAGTACTTCGTGCGGTCCACCGAGAAGCAGGCCGCCACCTGGGACGACCTCCCGGCGGACATCAAGAACACCTACGACAAGCTCGGCATCCCCGAGGCCGAGAAGCAGCGCCTGGTCTCCGGCGTCGCGGCGCAGTACGAGTCCGAGGTCGTCTACCACCAGATCCGCGAGGACCTGGAGGAGCAGGGCGTGCTCTTCCTCGACACCGACACCGCGCTGCGCGAGCACCCGGAGATCTTCCAGGAGTACTTCGGCACGGTCATCCCCGTCGGCGACAACAAGTTCGCCGCGCTGAACACCTCGGTGTGGTCCGGCGGCTCGTTCATCTACGTGCCGAAGGGCGTGCACGTCGACATCCCGCTGCAGGCCTACTTCCGGATCAACACCGAGAACATGGGCCAGTTCGAGCGGACGCTGATCATCGTCGACGAGGACGCCTACGTGCACTACGTCGAGGGCTGCACCGCGCCGATCTACAGCTCGGACTCGCTGCACTCGGCCGTGGTCGAGATCATCGTGAAGAAGGGCGCACGCTGCCGCTACACGACGATCCAGAACTGGTCGAACAACGTCTACAACCTCGTCACCAAGCGCGCGACCTGCGAGGCCGGCGCGACCATGGAGTGGGTCGACGGCAACATCGGCTCCAAGGTGACGATGAAGTACCCGGCCGTCTACCTGATGGGCGAGCACGCCCGCGGCGAGACGCTGTCGATCGCGTTCGCCGGCGAGGGCCAGCACCAGGACGCCGGCGCCAAGATGGTGCACGCCGCGCCGCACACGTCGAGCTCGATCATCTCGAAGTCGGTGGCACGAGGCGGCGGGCGTACGTCGTACCGCGGGCTCGTGCAGGTCAACGAAGGCGCGCACCACTCGGCGAGCATCGTCAAGTGCGACGCGCTGCTCGTCGACCAGATCAGCCGCTCCGACACCTATCCGTACGTCGACGTCCGCGAGGACGACGTGTCGATGGCGCACGAGGCGACCGTCTCCAAGGTCTCCGACGACCAGCTCTTCTACCTGATGAGCCGCGGGCATGGAGGAGGACGAGGCGATGGCGATGATCGTGCGCGGCTTCGTCGAGCCGATCGCCAAGGAGCTGCCGATGGAGTACGCCCTCGAGCTGAACCGGCTGATCGAGCTGCAGATGGAGGGCGCCGTCGGCTGACGCCTTCGGCGTCTCCGACGGATCCCTCTCCTCCTCGCCTAGCGGCTCGTCGTCGCGTGGCGCGGGAGGTGCCGGGCTCACCAATACCTAGGAAAGTGAAGACGTGACTGTGACTGAGAGGCCTGCCGTCGCGGAGGCGGTCGAGACGCACCGACCGCGTGGCCGTCGCACCTGCACCCCGCGGGGTCGTTCGACGTGGACGCGCATGCCGTGCCGACGGGCCGCGAGGAGATCTGGCGGTTCACGCCGCTCAAGCGGCTGCGCGACCTCCACAAGGAGGCGCCGATCGGTCCGCTCGGGTCGACGACGACCGTCGAGGTCGAGGCACCCGACGAGGTCGGCGTGCGCACCGTCGGCGCCGACGACGCGGCCAGGGGCTCCAGCGGCTACGTGCCGCCCGACCGGGTCTCGGCCCGTGCGTGGGCGAGCGCCAAGGACGCCACCGTCGTGACGCGTGCCGGCGGAAGCGATCGTCGAGCAGCCGGTCATCGTGCGGCATCGACGGCGCCTCGCTCGACGGCGCCGAAGCCGGACACCTGGTCGTGGTCGCGGAACCTCACAGCAAGGCGACCGTCGTGCTGACGTTCGAGGGCTCGGCCGTGCTCGCCGACACCGTCGAGGTGGTGGTCGGCGACGGCGCGCACCTCACGGTCGTCTCCGTGCAGGACTGGGACGACGACGCCGTGCACCACAGCACCCAGCACGCCTGCGTCGGTCGCGACGCGACACTGCGCCACGTCGCCGTCTCCTTCGGCGGCGACCTGGTGCGCATGAACACCTCCGTCGAGTACGACGGACCGGGCGGCTCGGCCGAGCTGCTCGGGCCTGTACTTCGCCGACGCCGGGCAGCACCTCGAGCACCGGCTCTTCGTCGACCACAACGCGCCGAAGACCCGCAGCAACGTCGACTACAAGGGCGCTCTGCAGGGCGAGGGCGCGCACGCCGTGTGGATCGGCGACGTGCTGATCCGCAAGGTCGCCGAGGGCATCGAGACCTACGAGTCGAACCGCAACCTGGTGCTCACCGACGGCTGCCAGGCCGACTCGGTGCCGAACCTCGAGATCGAGACCGGCGAGATCGAGGGCGCGGGCCACGCGTCCACGACCGGCCGCTTCGACGACCAGCAGCTGTTCTACCTGCAGTCGCGCGGCATCCCCGAGGACGAGGCCCGCCGGCTCGTGGTGCACGGCTTCTTCGCCGACATCATCCGCAAGATCGGCGTGCCGGCCATCGAGGAGCGGCTGCTCGAGACGGTCGAGGCCGAGCTCGAGAAGAACGTCATGTACGGCGGGAGTCGGGGGCTCCGCATGAGCTTCGTGCGGGCATGTGCGGTCGCTGACGTCGCCTCGGGCGCGGCGATCGCCGTCGACGTCGACGGCGTCGACCTCGCCGTCGTGCGCGACGGCGACGACTGGTACGCCGTCGACGACGAGTGCTCCCACGCCGCCATCCCGCTCTCGGAGGGCGATGTCGAGGGCTGCGAGATCGAGTGCTGGCTGCACGGCTCGCGCTTCGACCTGCGCACCGGCAAGCCCACCGGCCCGCCTGCCACCGAGCCGGTCGCGATCTACCCCGTAGGGTCGAGGGCGACGACGTGCTCGTCGACGTGCCGCCGCCAACCCCATCAACGACTGACTTCGACAGACAGAGACCGAAGGAAGTCAGCACATGGCAACGCTGGAGATCCGCGACCTGCACGTCACGGTCGACACCGAGGACGGCCCCAAGGAGATCCTCAAGGGCGTCGACCTGACCATCAAGAGCGGCGAGACCCACGCGATCATGGGGCCCAACGGCTCCGGCAAGTCGACGCTGGCCTACTCGATCGCCGGTCACCCGAAGTACACGGTCACCCGCGGCAGCGTGACGCTCGACGGCGCCGACGTGCTGGCGATGACGCGTCGACGAGCGGGCCCGGGCCGGGCTGTTCCTCGCGATGCAGTACCCCGTCGAGGTGCCCGGCGTCTCGGTCGCGAACTTCCTGCGCACCGCCAAGACCGCGATCGACGGCGAGGCGCCCAAGCTGCGCACCTGGATCAAGGACGTCAACGGCGCCATGGAGCAGATGAAGATGGACCCGACGTTCGCGCAGCGCTCCGTCAACGAGGGCTTCTCCGGCGGCGAGAAGAAGCGCCACGAGATCGTGCAGCTCGAGCTGCTCAACCCGACGGTCGCGGTGCTCGACGAGACCGACTCCGGTCTCGACATCGACGCGCTGAAGATCGTCTCCGAGGGCGTCAACCGCTACCGCGAGCAGGGCGACCACGGCGTCCTGCTGATCACCCACTACACGCGGATCCTGCGCTACATCACCCCGGACTTCGTGCACGTCTTCGTCGACGGCCGGATCGCCGAGGAGGGCGGCCCCGAGCTCGCCGAGCGGCTCGAGGCCGAGGGCTACGACCGGTTACACCAAGGCGCGTGCCTGAGCGGTCATGAGACGGCTCGGCTCTGACCGCAGTCGACACGGCAGTCGACCATCCGCCGGGGTCTGCTCGACGGCCTGGACCTGATCCGGGCGGACTTCCCGATCCTCGGCCGCACGCTGGCCGACGGTCAGCCGCTGGTCTACCTCGACAGCGCGAACACCTCGCAGAAGCCGCAGGTCGTCATCGACGCGATGGTCGACCACCTCGAGCGGCACAACGCGAACGTCGCGCGGGCGATGCACCAGCTCGGCGCCGAGTCGACCGCCGGCTTCGAGGCCGCGCGGGACAAGGTCGCCGCCTTCCTCAACGCGCCGTCGCGCGACGAGGTGGTCTTCACCAAGAACGCGTCCGAGGCGATCAACCTGGTCGCGAACACCCTTGCCTGGGCGAAGGGCCCGCTCGCGGTGGGCGAGGGCGACGAGGTGGTCATCACCGAGATGGAGCACCACTCCAACATCGTGCCGTGGCAGCTGCTCACCGAGCGCACCGGCGCGACGCTGCGCTGGTTCGGCATCACCGACGACGGACAGCTCGACCTCTCGAACATCGACGAGCTGATCAACGAGCGCACCAAGGTCGTCTCGCTCACCTGGGTGTCGAACATGCTCGGCACCGTCAACCCGGTCGCGGAGATCGCTCGTCGCGCGCACGAGGTCGGCGCCGTGGTCGTCGTCGACGCCGCGCAGGCCGTCCCGCAGATGCCGGTCGACGTGCAAGCAGCGGGCGTGGACTTCCTGGCCTTCACCGGCCACAAGGTCACCGGCCCGACGGGCATCGGCGTGCTGTGGGGCCGCCGCGAGGTGTTCGAGCAGCTGCCGCCGTTCCTCGGCGGTGGCGAGATGATCGAGACCGTGTCGATGGAGCGGTCGACGTACGCCGCGATCCCGCACCGCTACGAGGCGGGCACGCCACCGATCGTCGAGGCCGTCGGGCTCGGCGCGGCCGTCGACTACCTCTCGGCGCTGGGCATGGACAACGTCCGCGCGCACGAGGAGACCGTGACCGCGCACGCGCTCGAGGGGCTCGCGACGGTCTCGGGCCTGACCGTCCTCGGCCCGCAGGACGCGTCCGCGCGCGGCGGTGCGATCTCGTTCGAGATCGACGGCATCCACCCCCACGACGTCGCACAGGTGCTCGACAGCCGCGGCATCGCCGTGCGCGCCGGGCACCACTGCGCGAAGCCGGCGCACGCAGCGGTTCGGCGTGCAGAGCTCGACGCGGATGTCGTCGTACCTCTACACGACGCCGGCCGAAATAGACGCGCTCGTCGAGGGGTTGGAGTACACCAAGAAGTACTTCCGGGTGGACTGGAGAGGCATGGATCTCGACTCGCTGTACCAGGAGATCATCCTGGACCACTACAAGAACCCTCACCACGAAGGACTCCGCGAGCCCTTCGAGGCCGAGGTGCACCACGTCAACCCCACGTGCGGCGACGAGGTGACGGTGCGCGTGCACCTGTCCGGTGCCGGCGAGGACGCGGTCGTCGAGGACGTGTCGTACGACGCCGAGGGCTGCTCGATCAGCCAGGCCGCGGCCTCGGTGATGACCGACCTCGTCATCGGCAAGCCGGTGACCGAGGCGCTGGGCGTGCACGAGCAGCTTCCTGACGCTGATGCAGGGCCGCGGCAACGTGGAGCCCGACGAGGACGTGCTGGAGGACGGCATCGCGTTCGCCGGCGTCGCGAAGTTCCCGGCGCGCATCAAGTGCGCACTGATGTCCTGGATGGCCTGGAAGGACGCCACGTCCCAGATCGTGGCCTCGACCGAGCACGACACCCGACTACGACCCCGACTTCGTCAACAGCGAGGAGCCGTCATGACCGCGCACACCCCCGACCACAGCGACCTGCCCGAGGTGGACACCGCAGGCGGCGGTGTCGGCCAGTCGACGGTGACCGCCGACGAGGTCACCGAGGCGATGAAGGACGTCGTCGACCCCGAGCTCGGCATCAACGTCGTCGACCTCGGCCTCGTCTACGACGTGCACCTCGACGACAGCACCCACGACGTCGTGCTCGACATGACGCTGACCTCGGCGGCATGCCCGCTGACCGACGTCATCACCGACCAGACCAACCAGGCCCTCGAGGGGCTCGTCAACGACGTGACGATCAACTGGGTCTGGATGCCGCCGTGGGGTCCGGACAAGATCACCGACGACGGCCGCGAGATGCTGCGCGCCCTCGGCTTCAACGTCTGAGCGTGTGACGGTGAGGGGTCAGGTCTTCACGGCTCTCGCCGGCGTGTCGATGCGCGGATGACCCCTCGGTCGCAGGCGACGCGTGTGCTGGTCCCGCGCGAACGCGTGGTCCGGTGGTTCGACAACTTCGAGACGCGGCACGGCACCGCCGAGCTGTCGGTGTCGTCAGGCGGCCTCACTGCTGTCGCGGTTGACGGTGCCTCTGCCGTCGCCCGGCTGCCGTTCGCGACGCCGTACGACGGACCGCCCGACCCCGAGGCCTTCGCCTCCGCAGCGGAGCCGCCTCGGCACTGGGGCGTCCTGCTCGTCCGCAAGGGCGGCTTCGCGATCGCCCGGCTCGCCGCGGGCTCGATCGTGGACTCCAAGGTCGGCCGACGCCACGTCCAGGGGCGCAGCAAGGCGGGCGGGCAGAGCCAGCAGCGGTTCGCGCGACGCCGCGACAACCAGGCGCGCGAGGCCTACGAGGCTGCCGCCGAGCACACCCACCGACTGCTCACGCCGTACCGGCTGACCGCGCTGGTGTGCGGCGGCGACCGGTCCGCGGTCGACGCCGTGCTGGCGGACTCCCGGCTGGCCGCCCTGGCCGAGATGCGGGTCGAGCCGTGGCTCGCTGTGCCCGATCCGCGCCGCGCCGTGCTCGAGCAGGCGGTCCTCGATGCTCAGTGCGTCGAGGTGACGGTCACGGATCGTTAGGTGGCGCGGGGAGGCGCGCCAGCACGTCGAGGTGCCTTCGATACTGGGGTGTGCGGGGGTAGTTGCTGTGGGTGAGCACCTCGAGGAGGTAGCCCGAGTTGTCGAGTTCGTCGGCGCGCCTGTCGATCGAGTTCGCAAGGAAGGACGACACGGGGAAGCCGAGGTAGTCGGTGGGCCGCCACAGACTGCGCCACAGCACGACTCGTCCGGCGGTGAGCCGCGCGGTCAGCGATCCCTCACTGCGGTCCCAGTCGCCGGGACGTTCTTGCTCGTTGATCTCCGTCCGCCAGGGGTCGCCCGACCAGAAGCCTGCGGCCCGTGCGGGTGAGGTGCCCAGAACCGTGGGGCCGAGCAGATCCGGGAAGATGCGGCCAGAAGTACGCGCGCAACTGTGATCCGTAGGTGAGGAAGCGGACCCGCCCCTTGCGTACGTCCTCGCGCAGGCCCGGACGCATCAGGGCGGCCACGGAGAGCACGCCCCCGAGGCTGTGCGCCGAGATCACGACGCGGTTCCCACCCCGCCGCTGACCGTCCAGCACGCTTGCCGTCCTGCTCGAGCCACCAGGCCACTCGCTGTGTCAGCTCGGGCACCGCGCGCTCGGCGTAGCACGGTGGCGCGAAAGGGTGCGCCGAACGCGGCAGGAAGCTCACCAGGTCCCAGACCAGGCCGAGCGGGCGACGGCCACCGCCAGACCCTTTGGCGAGCGCACCGAGCAGGGTGACGCTGGCCAGGGCGATCGCCGGCGTGGTGACGTCCAGCGGCCGCAGCCAACGGGCGGCATCGCCGCAGGATCGCGTGCTCTCCATCAACCAACCGCGGCCGAGGCCATCGCCGCGCCGAGGTGAGCAGGGGGCTGTCGTCACCAGCAGCCGCCGAGCTTCTCCGCGCGGTGCGCGCAGCCGGGCAATACGCCTGGCGCTTCGCACCGCCTGCGAGCCTCCGCGCGGCTCTGTCTCGCGGGCATCACGCGCCCGTCCGGAGGTAGGACCCACCTGACCGCGACGGCCACGACCACGCACGGCAGCACGCCACCGCTCCGAACAGCAGGTACGGAAGCGGGCGGTCAGGAACGGGTCCTGTCCGGCAGACGACCGCAGGTGTCGTGGCTCCGGCGCGTGGCCGGTCGCTTGGGATCCAGCGTGCTCGCACCGTTCGAACCGTTGAGCCAGTCGCCGACCACCAGGACGACCGCGGACGACAGGATGCCCTGGGCAGCAGCGCGGCGCCCAGGAAGACGCCGGGGGCGGCGCCCCGCCCAGGCGTGCCACCGTCTGCTGCCGCGGCCCTGGCGAGCCCAGGAGGACGAGGAGGCCACGACGACACGACACGCGACCACAGCCGAGCCCCACGGGGTGAAGAGCCACGGCCAGTCGCCAGCCCGGCCAGCACGATCGCCCAGGCCCAGCGGCCAGCCAGGGAGATCCGGAGGAACAGGCGCCGACGACGAGCGCGAGCATCACACGAGCAGCGCGGTCGGGAAGCCCGCTCACGCCGGGCAGGTTCGTCTGCGACCTGGAGCGTCGGGCGGACGCACCAAGAGGACCAGCTCGGCGAGCGCCAGCACGCCATCGACAGCAAGAGCAGCCACCCCATCTGGGCGCGCGTCGTCCGGCGACGTCCGGGCCGCCTCCCGGGCGTGCTGGACACGAGACCACGGCGGCGCCAGGACGAGCGCGACGGCGCCACCGCAATGCCCGCTAGCGTCGCTCAGACCGTGCGCGGCGCTGTCGTTGCGACAGCAGGACTTGAGCAGCAGCCCGGAAACGCACCTCGCAGAGGAGGTGAAGAGTGCCGGCCACGTCAGGCACACGGTCACGATCGTGAAACCGACGGCCAGGTGCAGGTGGGCCAGCCCCGGACCATGACGTCGCCGCTCCACATGCTCTTGCCGGCAAGAATGGCGCTCGGTGAGTCGGTCTTCGCCTCCTGCGCGTCGGTGGCCTCCGTCGGACGGGCGCGTCCCGTACGCCCGCTCGTAGCGCGACCGGCTGAGGCTCGACAAGCGCCACAGCCCCAGCAGCACCGCGAGGGGAACCACGGGAAGACCGCGAGCCGCACCGACAGGCTGACCGTGGCCAGTCCGCCGAGGAAGCCGGGCAGTCGGGAGCAACCAGTGCGCGGTGAGGCGACCCGGTCCGGAAGCACTGGGTCGCGACGAGGTCCATGCTGATGTCGCCGTGGTCAGGACCAGGAACGCGGTCAGGCACAGCCCGAAGACACGGACGAAAGCCGCCCCAGGCCCACCAGCCGCGGCGTCGTCACATCGGGTCGTCGAGCCGACGCGTCCAGTAGGCGACGTTGGCCAGCCCGAACGGCAGCAGCAGCGTCCAGCCGATCGCGATGAGAGCGGCGACCACCTTGCTGCCCGCGCTGATCCCACCGCCAGGGGACCGTCGGGCCAGTCCACCCCAGGAGTAGGCCTCACGAGTGATGCCGTCTGGTACGTGACCGCTTCGGGTGCTCGGCGTTCCCGGGCGCGCCCTCCGGCTTCTTCGGCCGCCAGAACCCGGCCAGGTCGTCGCCCAGCACCTCCGCGACCTGGTCGACAGGAAGGTCGAGCATCGCGGCCGGCGGTGTGTTGTTCACGCCGTGGACCCGCAGCTCCAGCACCTTGCGGTCGTCCGGTTCCTGCGGTTTGCTGTTGTCTTTCTCCTGCGCCTTGCTGTCGCCGGCTCCTGCGCCACAAAGACCACCCCCGGTCCGGTCGCGGATAACGGCACCCTAGTGCGGCGCGCCGGTTGGCGCGCTCTGCGATCATCGGCGCGTGTCGTCGCAGGCCGAGGTTGCAGCGACTCTGCGGCTGCGGGATGCGTGTTCGCGGAGGACGAGGCGGCGATGCTGCTGGACGCGGCGGGTTCGCCGGCAGAGCTCGACGCGATGGTGGCGCAGCGCGTGGCGGGACTCCCGCTCGAGCAGGTCGTCGGCTGGGCCGAGTTCTGTGGGTTGCGGCTCGTGGTCGAGCCGGGGGTGTTCGTGCCGCGGCGGCGCACCGAGGCATTGGCGCGGGAGGCCGTCGCGCTGGCAAAGGACGGTCCCGACCGGTCGTGGTCGACCTGTGCTGCGGCGTCGGTGCGCTGACCGCGGCGGTTGCGGCTCGCTCGGTGACCGTCGAACTGTACGCCGTCGACGTCGAGCCGGCCGCGGTCCGGTGCGCCGACCGAACGTCGGAAAGGTCGCAACCGTCCTCGAAGGCGACCTCGACGAGCAGTTGCCGGCTGCGCTGGCGGGCCGAGTCGACGTACTCGTCGCGAACGTGCCGTATGTGCCGACCGCCGAGATCGACCTCCTTCCCGCCGAAGCGAGGCGCCCACGAACCCCGGGTCACCCTCGACGGCGGTGAGGACGGGCTGCGCGTGCTCGCACGGGTCGCCGAGCGCGCACCTCGTGGTCGCGCCAGGAGGGTCGGTGCTGTGCGAGACAAGTGAACGGCAGGCGCCCGACGCGATGGAGATCTTCAGCGACCAGGGACTCTTGCCGCGGGCGGTGATCGACGAGGACCTCGGCGCGACCGTGGGTGATCGGCCGGGCGTGACGAGGCTCAGCCTTGCTCGGGCAGCGGCGGCAGGTACGGGGCTAGTCGTCGACGCCGCGGGCGGTCAGGGCCTCGCCGAGGGCGTCGGCGGCCGGAGCGACCGGACGAAAGCGGACGGCGAAGGCCGGGGTTGCGGCCGGCCCGCGGGCTGCTGGGCCTCGCGGACCTCCGGGCGAGCCCGAGGACGACGGGCACCCAGCGGATGCCAGCGCGAGCATCAGCCCGACCCGCTCGGGTCGACGCAGGATGCGCAGCGGCCGCAGGACCCGCACCAGGACGTCGATCAGCGCGTGGTCCGGGTCGTCAGCGTGACCAGCGCGGCGAGCAGCACCAGCGCACAGGACGCCGACGACCCCGACGGCCCGCTCCCAGCCGTGAGGACGCACTGGAAGACCGCCAGCAGCACGAGCATCCAGCCAGAGGCGGACCTGAGCCAGCAGCACGCGCCGCGGCAGGCGGGCCACGGCGTACAGCGCAAGCGACGAGCCGAGGGCTCCGCGACCTGCCACGGCGGTCCAGCAGAACCGAGCGCCGACGCCGGCGCGACCAGCAGGAGAGCTTCGCCCCGGCGGGGACCGGTGCAACAGCGAGGTGCCGGGAGGAAGAGGGACGGTCATGCCATCAGCCGCCGGTAGGCCGTGACCGCCGTCGGCCGGGGACGTCGTCGCAGACGAGCCGGCCCTCGTCGAAGACCAGCACCCGGTCGTAGCCGTCGAGCAGGTCGAGGTGGTGGGTGACGAGGACGACCTGCTGCGGCAGCCCGGCGACCAGCCGGCGACCATCTGGGCGTTGCGCAGGTCGAGCAGCGTCGTCGGCTCGTCGCACACGAGCAGGTCGGGCTCGGTGACCAGCACCGACGCGAGCGCGAGCAGCTGCTTCTGGCCGCCGGAGAGCAGGTGGGCCGGGTGGTCGGCGTGGCCGTCGAGGCCGTACGCCGTCAGCGCCGCTCGACCCGCGCCGCGACCTCGTCCTTGGTCAGACCGGCGGCGCAGCCAGAACGCGACGTCCTCGGCGACGGTCGGCATCACGATCTGGGCGTCGGGGTCGGTGAACAGAAGCCCACCCGGCGGCGCACCTCGCCCCGTCGCGGCGGGTGTCGAGGCCGTCGACGCGTCACCGTGCCCGCGTCGGGCACGACGAGCCCGTTGAGCAGCCGCGCGAACGTCGACTTGCCCGAGCCGTTCGCGCCGACCACGCCGACCCGCTGCTCGTCGAGCGCGAGGTCACGTCGCGCAGCACCGGCGGTCGCCGAACCGGTGGGTGACGCCGTCGAACTCGATCATGGTCGCCGCTCCACCAGCGTCGCGACGCCTTGGCCGCCGCCGACCGCGCACGCGGCCAGCGCCGTGGCGGCCCGCCTGGCGCACCATCCGCGTGAACAGCCGCACCATGAGCACGGCGCCGCACGCGCCCCAGGGATGCCCGAGCGCGATCGCCCCGCCCTCGGGACAGACCGCGTCCGGGTCGAGCCCGAGCTCGTCGCAGCAGGCCAGCACCTGCCCGGCGAACGCCTCGGTGAGCTCGACCGCGCCGACGTCGTCGGCGGAGCCGGCGCGGCCGAGCCGGCGCGCACGGCCGGTACGGGCCGAGACCGGGCAGGCCGGGTCGCACGCCGGCGGCGGCCGTGGCCCGGACCCGCAGCCCGGGCAGCCGAGCCGTCGGGGCGGGCACCAGGGCCACCCCGGCCGCGCCGTCGCTGACCCCGCACGAGTTGCCCGCGGTCGACCGTCCCGCCCGGGACGAACGCCGGCCGGAACCGTGCCAGCGGCGCCGCGTCAGCCCGGGCCGGGGCGTTCGTCGGGTCACCCCGCCCACGGCACCAGCTCCGCGTCGAGCCCGCGCGCGCGCAGCCGACGGGCGAGCGCGTGCGAGCGGGCGGCGTAGGCGTCCTGCCGCTCGCGGGTGACGCCGGCCTTCGGCGGCCAGCAGGTCGGCCGCCCGCCCCATCTCGGGGTCGCCGATGTCGGCGGGGGCGAACGGCGCCCGCTCGTATCGCTCGGGCGGCGCGTCCGGCGGCCAGTACCGCCGCGGCGCGGTGCGCCGCCGACTCGACCCCCCCGGCCAGCACCGGCCGGCGCCGACCGCACATCGAGCGCCGCGACGTCGATCGCGGCGAGCCCCGACGCCGCACTGCCGGTCCACGGTGATGGCCGGCACCGCGAACGGCAGTCCCGCGGCAAGCGACGCGACCCGCGCCAGTCGCCGCCGGGGCCCATGCAGTTGCCCAGCACCACCTCGGGCTGCCTCCGGCACTGCCCGGCCAACCGGGCCAGCAGCGGGGCCGCGAGCCCGGCCGCCGTCAACGCCGGCGAGCGCGCGGCCTGCGGTGCCGATCGGCGTACGCGCGGCCGCGACCACGACGCGGGCGCGTCGGACCGGTGTCGTCACGCACGTCACGTCCTAGACCAGCGTCGCGGCGCCGCGGGCCGTCGTCGCCGGAGAGCAGTGAGACCAGCGCGGCCCGGTCCGACCTTGCCCGCGCCGCTCTGCGGCAGCCGCGGCGACGTGGAACCACAGCCGGGGCCGCTGAGCGGGTCCGGCAGCTGCTCACGCGCGGCTCGCCTGACGGCGCCGCGAGGTCGCGGCGCTCGGTCAGCAGCGACCGCCAGCACTGCGCCCAGGCTCGGCGTGCGGGACGCCCGACGCACCGCGACCTCGCCGTGTGCCGCCGGTGCGCAGCACTGCCTCGACGTCGGCGGCTCGACGGTCGCCGCGCCGACCGTGCACCGCCTCGCGCCCGCCCCGCGACGGTCAGGACGCCGTCCCGGAGCGAGCCGCGGTCGCCGACCGTCGCGAAGCCGTCGGCGTCGACGCCGGAGCGGGCCGGGCGGTCCGTCGTACCCGTCGCAGAGGTACGGCGACCGCACCCAGATCTCGCCGGCGCGCACGTCGACCTCGACGCCCGGGAACGGCCGCAGGTCGTCGGCGTGCGCGCCCCCACGCGACGAACGACAGCTCGGCGGCGCCGTAGTAGTGGTGCACCCGCGCGCCCGGCCGCACCGCCCGCGTCGTGCCGCGCCGCGGACGAGCCGGTCGCCGGCGACGATCGACGCAGCGACCCGTCGCGGCCGGCGTCGAGGGCCGGTCGAGGCCGGACGGGGGTCAGGTGCGGCGTGCGTCGCGGCGTCGCGGGGTCGTCGACGAGCGGTCGCGCCGAGCACCGTGGCGTGCACGGCGGCGAAGAGGTTCATGGTCGCGGTGAGCGGCCCGGGCACCCAGACACGGGACGAGCCGTCCGAGCCCGGTCAGCCGCTGCGACCGGCGGCGAACGAGAGCCACCCACGACTCGGTCGTCGTCCGCACCACCGACGCGCGGACCGCCGCGAGGTGCCGGACGTGCGTCAGCGCGACCGGCTCGCCCGGCGTCGTGCGCGGCGAGGAACGCCGCGACGGGGTCGTCCGCGGCCGTGACGGCGGCGCGGCCGCTCAGACAGCGTGCGCACTCGCCTCTCGGCTGGCGTCGCGACCGCAGCAGCCCGGGGTAGGCCGCGTGCACGCCGCGCGCGACGACCGCGGCGAGCACCGCCTTGACGAGGTCACCGACGAGGTAACCAGCCGTTCAGCGACCACGCGCCTGCCAGACGCCGAGGTCGAGCACGACGCACCATGCCCGACGATGCCGAGCGCGTAGAGCACGACGATGCCGCCGAGCGACGTTCGCCGCGATCCCCCAGCCCAGCCGGTACGGCGGCCCGCCGCGCTCGGTCAGCCAGCCCACGACGTAGCGCCGCCACCGGCCAGCCGACGCAGGAAGCCGACCGACGGGGACGCGAACACGCCGAGGCCGCCGCGGCCCCCGGCGAGCAGGGGCAGCCCGACCGCGACGAGGACGAGGCAGCAGCGCCACGGAGAGCGAAGCCGCGGCGGGCACCGAGGATCGGCGCCCGCCAGCATCACGCCCATCGACTGGGCGGTGATCGGGACGGCGTTGCCGACGGGGAAGACCGCGGGGATCACGCCCGAGCGCGGCGACGACCCCCGCGAACGTCGCGACGAGCGCGAGGTCCCGTGAGGTCGAGCGGTGGGCGCGACATGGGCCGGAGTCTAGAGCCGACTGTGCAGGACCGGTCCGGCCTGCGCGCCCGTGACCATGGTCCGCGTGAGGTGTGCCGTCGACTGAGCCCGGACCCAGGCTGTGCGCTGTCCTGCCTGCGCTGTCCAGTCCTGCCCGTCCCAGCTGGTCGAGGTTTCCTCCCATGATCACCGCCCACGACATCGAAGTCCGCGCTGGCGCCCGCCTGCTGATGGCCGACGTGACCTTCCGGGTCGGCCCGGTGACAAGGTGGGTCTGGTCGGCCGCAACGGCGCCGGCAAGACCACGCTGACCAAGGTGCTCGCCGGCGAGGGGCTGCCCGCCGACGGGACGGTTGACCCGCACCGGCGAGGTCGGCTACCTCCCGCAGGACCCCCGCACCAGCGACCCCGAGGTCCTGGCGCTGCATCGGATCCTGTCCGCACGCGGGCTCGACGACGCCGTACGCCGGCTGCGCGAGGCCGAGCACGAGATGGGCTCCGACGACCCCGCCGCACGCGACAAGGCGATGCGGCGCTACGAGCGGGCCGACGCCGCGCTGCACGCCGGCGGAGGCTACGCCGCCGAGGCCGAGGCCAAGCAGATCGCCTCGAGCCTCAACATCGAGGACCGCGATCCTCGCCCAGCCGCTGCGCACCCTGTCCGGCGGCCAGCGCCGCCGCGTCGAGCTCGCGCGGATCCTGTTCTCCGGCGCCGAGACACTGCTGCTCGACGAGCCGACCAACCACCTCGACGCCGACTCGATCGTCTGGCTGCGGGACTTCCTCAAGCACCACAAGGGCGGGCTCGTCGTGATCAGCCACGACGTGGAGCTGCTCGAGGCGTGCGTCAACAAGGTGCTCCACCTCGACGCCAACCGCGCCGAGGTCGACATCTACAACATGGGCTGGAAGGCCTACCTCGCCCAGCGCGAGACCGACGAGCGCCGCCGCAAGCGCGAGCGCACGAACGCCGAGCGCAAGGCGACCACGCTGATGGACCAGGCCAACAAGATGCGCGCCAAGGCCACCAAGGCGCAGGCGGCGCAGTCGATGCTCAAGCGTGCCGAGAAGCTGATGGACGGCGTCGAGGCGCGAGCGACGCGCGACAAGGTCGCCAAGATCAAGTTCCCCAAGCCCGCGCCCTGCGGCAAGACGCCGCTCACGGCCGAGCGAGCTGTCGAAGTCCTACGGCTCGCTGGAGGTGTTCACCGACGTCGACCTCGCGATCGACAAGGGCAGCCGCGTCGTCATCCTCGGGCCTCAACGGCGCCGGCAAGACCACGCTGCTGCGCATCCTCGGCGGCGTCGACAAGCCCGACACCGGCGAGGTGCAACCCCGGGCACGGGCTGAAGCTCGGCTACTACGCCCAGGAGCACGAGACGCTCGACCGTCGCGACGGTCCTGGAGAACCTGCGCACGCGGCGCCGCAGCTCACCGACACCGAGGCCCGCAGCGTGCTCGGGTCGTTCCTCTTCTGCGGCGACGACGCCATGAAGCCGGCGGCCGTGCTGTCCGGCGGCGAGAAGACCCGGCTCGCGCTGGCGATCCTGGTGGTCTCCAGCGCCAACGTGCTGCTGCTCGACGAGCCGACCAACAACCTCGACCCAGCCTCCCGCGAGGAGGTGCTCGCCGCGATCCGCTCCTACGAGGGCGCGATCATCCTGGTCACCCACGACGAGGGGGCCGTCGAGGCGCTCGAGCCGGACCGCGTGCTCATCCTCCCGGACGGCGTCGAGGACCTGTGGGGCGCGGACTACGTCGACCTCGTCGCTCTCGCCTGAGGGTGCGGCCCACTAGGCTGCCGGGGTGACCAGCATGGACCTGGACCCGGGAGTGCTCGAGCCGGGCGGCCTCACGTTCGACGAGACCGGCCTGGTCGCGACGGTGACGATGAGTCGCCCCGAGACCAAGAACGCGACGCCCGCGACGTGGGCGGCGCTGCGCGTCATCGGCGCATAGGTGAACCCCGACGTGCGCGTCGTGGTGGTCCGCGGCGAGGGGGACACGTTCTCCGCCGGGCTCGACAGGCGGATCTTCGCGGGCGAGGGCGTCGCCGGGGAGACCCGTCACGGAGCTCTTGACATGCCCGACGGCGGATGGCCGAGAGCATCGCGAACTAGCAGAGGGGTTCACCTGGCTGCGCCGGCCCTGACATCATCAGCATCGCTGTCGTGCAGGGCTACGCGATCGGCGCAGGCTTCCAGCTCGCGCTGGCGTGCGACCTCCGGGTGCTCGCGGACGACGCCCGGTTCACCATGCGCGAGCCGGCGCTCGGCCTGGTTCCCGACCTGACCGGCACCAAGCCCCTGGTCGAGCTGGTGGGCTACTCGCGGGCCTTGGAGATCTGTGCCACCGCGCGCTGGGTCGCCGCCGACGAGGCGCGCGGATCGGCCTGGCGACCGCGTCGTGCCCGAGACGACCTCGACAAGGCGGTGGCCGACCTGGTCGCCGCGGTGACGGCCCGATCACGGGGCCGTCACGCGAGACCAAGGTCCTGCTGCGGCGCGGCCGAGCACACCTCGACAAGCAGCGGCTCGCCGAGCGCGGGGCCCAGGTCCGCCGGTTCCGCGAGCTGGCGCACTGCTGGGGGCGTGACCACGAGGAGGTGAGCGATGTCCATGGGCCGGCATGGGTCCGGTGTGGCGCCACATGCGCACCGACCGCAGCATCGCCGACCCGAAGCTGCGCGCGACACCACCCGGCGGGTGCTCGGCTTCGCCGAGCCCCACCGCCGCCTGATCGCGTTCTTCCTGGTGCTCACCGTCGTCGACGCCGCCCTGGTCGTGGTACCCCGCTGCTGATCAAGCGATCGTCGACGACGGCATCCTCAAGGACGACACCGGCCTGGTCGTCGGCCTCGCGCTGGTCGCCGCCGGCGTGGCGGTCGTCGACGCCGGCTCTCGCGGTCGGCATGGGCTGGCTCTCCTCCCGGATCGGCGAGGGCCTGATCTACGACCTGCGCACGAGCGTCTTCGGCCACGTCCAGCGCATGTCGCTCGCGTTCTTCACCCGCACCCAGACCGGCGCGCTGGTGTCGCGGCTCAACAACGACGTGATCGGGGCGCAGCGCGCGTTCACCTCGACGCTGTCCGGCACCGTGTCCAACATGATCAGCGTGGTCGTCGTCGGCGTCGCCATGGTCGTGCTGAGCTGGCAGGTCACGCTGCTGTGCCTGGTGATGTTCCCGATCCTGTTCATCTCGTCCCGCTGGGTGGGCCACCGGCTCGTCGGGCTCACCCGCGAGCAGATGGACGGCAACGCCGACCTCGGCAACTCGATGACCGAGCGGTTCAACGTCGGCGGCGCGATGCTGCTCAAGCTCTTCGGCCGCCGCGACGAGGAGGACGCGCAGTTCGCCGACAAGGCTGCGAACGTTCGCGACCTCGGCGTCCGGATCGCTGTCGTCACCCGGATCTTCGCCGCCACCCTGATGCTGGTCCCCGCGCTCGCCACCGCCCTGGTGTACGGCGTCGGCGGCAGCCTCGCGATCCAGGGCACGCTGACCGTCGGCACCCTGCTCGCGCTCGCCACGCTGCTGCTGCGGCTGCTCGGCCCGCTGCAGGGGCTGTCCAACGTGCGGGTCGACGTGATGACCGCGCTGGTCAGCTTCGAGCGGGTCTTCGAGGTGCTCGACCTGCCGTCGATGATCACCGAGAGCGACGACGCGGTCGCGCTGCCGCCGCACCGCCGCCACGGTCGAGTTCGACCACGTCGAGTTCCGCTACCCGCGCGCCGACGAGGTGTCGCTGGCCAGCCTCGAGATCGGTGGCGCGCCCGGAGTCGCGGGACCACGGCAAGGTGCTGCACGACGTCTCGTTCACCGCGCGAGCCCGGCCAGATGGTCGCGCTGGTCGGCCCGTCCGGCGCCGGCAAGACCACGATGACGCACCTCGTCGCCCGGCTGTACGACGTGACGTCCGGCGCCGTCCGCGTCGGCGGGCACGACGTCCGCGACGTGACCCTGCAGTCGCTGGAGGACGTCGTCGGCTACGTCACCCAGGACGCCCACATGTTCCACGACACGATCCGCGCCAACCTGCTCTACGCCCGGCCCGACGCCGACGACGACGCAGATCTGGGGCGCGCTGGACGCCGCGCAGATCGGCACCCTGGTCGCAGCCCTGCCCGACGGCCTCGACACCGTGGTCGGCGACCGCGGCTACCGGCTCTCCGGCGGGGAGCGGCAGCGGCTCGCCATCGCCCGGCTGCTGCTCAAGGCGCCGGCGATCGTGGTGCTCGACGAGGCGACCGCGCACCTCGACTCCGAGTCCGAGGTGGCGGTGCAGCGGGCGCTCGACCAGGCGCTCGAGGGCCGCACCTCGCTGGTCATCGCCCACCGGCTCTCCACCGTCCGCAACGCCGACCGGATCCTCGTCGTCGACGACGGCCGGGTCGTGCAGTCCGGCACCCACGCCGGCGCTGCTCGCCGAGGGCGGCCTCTACGCCGACCTCTACGACACGCAGTTCTCACCGCCCCGGGACGAGCTCGCGAGTCCGATGAGGCGGGAGGTCGAGGACGTCGGCGTGCGCCCGAAGCGAAGCGAGGGTGAGCGCGACGCGTCTCGAGACCGCCGTGAGCGACGACCCTCTGCCTAGGGCTGGACCCATGGATCTCGGACTGACAGGAGCGGTGTACGTCGTCACCGGCGGATCGGCGGCCTCGGCCGGGCGACCGCCGACGTGCTGGTCGCCGAGGGCGCCAGGGTGGTCGTCAGTCGGCCGCCGCCAGGACAGCCGTCGACGAAAGCCGTCGAGGCAGCTCGGCGCCGAGCACGCGACCGGCGTGGTCGCCGACAACGCAGACGCCGGCACACCTGCCGTGCTGATCGAGGCCGCCCGCTCGACGTACGGGCGGCTCGACGGCGCGCTGATCACGGTCGGCGGCCGGCGGCAGGAGCGTGATGGACACCGCCGACGAGACTGGGCGGCCGCCGTCGAGTCGGTGCTTCCTCGGCGGCATGCGGCTCGGCCGCGACATCGGCCGCGAGCTCGGCGAGGGCGGCTCGATCGCCTTCGTGCTCTCGACCTCGGTCAGGCCCCCGATCACCGGACTGGCCATCTCCAACGGGCTGCGGCCCGGGCTCGCGATGGTCGCGAAGAACCTCGCCGACGAGCTCGGACCTCGCGGCATCCGGGTCAACGGGCTGCTGCCGGGCCGCGTCGAGACCGAGCGGGTGCGCTACTCGACGAGCAGACCGGCGATGCCGCCGCGGCCAAGGAGCGAGCCACGCAGCAGATCCCGCTGCGGTCGCTACGGGCAGCCTGAGGAGTTCGGGAGGGCAGCGGCGTTCCTGCTCTCACCCGCTGCGAGCTTCGTCACCGGCGCGATGCTCCCGGTCGACGGCGGGCATGCTGCGGGCCCTGTGACGAGCTCCCGGGCCTGCTCGGAGTCTTGCGCCGCTCGTCCTACGCGAGGTAGCCGAATCCGCCGATCGCCAGCAGCCCGAAGAACCACCACTGCAGGCCGTAGAAGAAGTGCGGCCCGTTGCCGAGGTCCGGGAGCTCGGCCTCACCAGCGGCTTCGGCCGGAGCGGGCGTCTCGTGCTCGGCGTCGACGAAGCCGCGGTAGAGCCGGTCGCCGCTGCGTCGCCGGATCGCCCGGCTCGAGATGCCGCGCGCCGAGCTGTCGGTGACCTGGTGGCGTCGCCGGTCGCATCGGCGCGCACGCAGCCGACGACCGTCACGTCGCCCGACGGTGGCGCCGGGGCGTCGACCTGGTCCGAGCCGACGTTCTCCGGTCTTCATCCAGCCGCGGTCGACCAGCACCGCGGCGCCGTCCGAGGTCCGCAAGGGCGTCACGATGTCGACACCCGATGCGCCATCGCGGGTCTGGTAGCGGATCACCACCGACTTGTCCGGCGACGTAGCTGCCGCTGATGGTCACCCTGCGCCACTCGTCTCCTGGGCCGCACCGGACGATCCGGCGACATCACGTCGTCGACGGGGCAGGGCGGGCGGCGAGGTTCTCGCGGGTCTGCGCGTTGGTGACCTCTGCGGTCGTGCAGCCGGTGGAACTGCCAGCGCCCCAGCAAGTAGCAGCCCGCAGCCCAGCACCACGACGACCAGCGCGAACAGCGCCCACCGTCGGGAGAACAGGAACCTCACGACTCGACCCTAGGTGTCCGCAGGCCACACGCCGCCCGCTGCACCTGGTGCCGGGCTCGTAGACTGATGAAATGACCCCTGCAGCCCCTGGTGGACACGTTCGGTCGCATCGCGACCGACCTGCGGGTGTCGCTGACCGACCGGTGCAACCTGCGGTGCTCCTACTGCATGCCCGCCGAGGGCCTGGACTGGCTGCCCGACCGAGGAGGTGCTCACCGACGACGAGGTGGTCCGGCTGATCACCATCGCGGTGGAGCGACTCGGCGTGCGCGAGGTGCGGTTCACCGGCGGCGAGCCGCTGCTGCGCCGTGGCCTGCCCGACATCGTCCGTCGTACGACGGCACTGGCACCGCGGCCCGAGACCTCGATCACCACCAACGCGCTCGGGCTGACCCGCACCGCCAGGCGCTGGCCGAGGCCGGGCTCGACCGGGTCAACGTCAGCCTCGACACCATGCGCCCTGAGGACTTCCACACCATCACCCGGCGCGACCGGCTCGACGACGTCGTCGACGGGCTCGAGGCTGCGCAGGCCGCGGCCTCGGCCCGGTCAAGGTCAACGCCGTGCTGTTGCGCGGCGTCAACGACGACCAGGCTCCGGAGCTGCTGCAGCTGGTGCATGGACCGCGGCTACGAGCTGCGGTTCATCGAGCAGATGCCGCTCGACGCGCAGCACCGGCTGGAGCCGCGAGCACATGGTCACCGCGGAGGAGATCTTCGACGCGCTGCGCACCGAGTTCACGGCTCGAGCCCGCCGAGGAGCCACGGGGCAGCGCCCCGGCCGAGCTGTTCACCGTCGACGGCGGCCCGCACACCGTCGGGGTCATCGCGTCGGTGACCCGGCCGTTCTGCGGCGACTGCGACCGGGTGCGGCTCACCGCCGACGGCCAGGTCCGCAACTGCCTGTTCGCCCGCGAGGAGAGCGACCTGCGCGCCGCCCTCCGAGCCGGCGCCGACGACGAGGAGATCGCCGACCGGTGGCGCGTCGCGATGTCGGCGAAGCGTCCGGGCCACGGCATCGACGACGTGTCGTTCCTGCAGCCGGCCCGACCGATGTCCGCCATCGGCGGCTAGCGACCGACCAGGCGCGCCGCCTGACGCGTCGGCAACCCGCAAGAGACACCGCACCAACCCGGCCAAGTGGCGCCCGTGCAGGAATCGCGCCTGTCAGAATGTCCGTATGCGCCTGTTCACCGCGATCGTGCCTCCGAGGGAGATCCTCGAAGAGGTCAAGCGCGTCGTGCAGTCGGTCAACCCCCCGGTGGCCGATCCGGACCGGCGTGGCGGTCCTCTGTCGAAGCTGGCGAGTCGTCGCTACCGGGGCGCGCACGCCGCGGGCCGCGAGCCGGTCAAGACCCAGGACGCTCCGCCGATGCTGACGGAGCCGACGACCCACGAGCTCGACTCACCAGACATCGATGACCTGTACCTGCCGCTGGCCGGTTTCGGCAACGTCGCGCTCGGCGACGCCACGAAGCTGGCCGACGGGCTCCCCCCAGGTGGCGACGTGGTCGCGCGCCGAGCTGGTGTTCACCGGGGCCGCCGCACTCGAGTTCCCCGGTGACCAGTCGGTCTGGATCAAGCTCGACGGCGACATCGACGCGCTGATGGCGATCGGCAAGGGCGTCTCGCTCGCGGTGCAGCGCAATGGCTACTTCGTCGACCGCCGCAAGTTCCGGCCATGGCTCTCGGTCGGGACGATCACCGAGACCACCACCGCGCCGTACCTCGAGAGGCTGGTCGCCGCGCTCGACGGCTTCCGCGGCGAGCCGTGGACCGTCGAGGGAGTGTCCTTGATGAAGGGGCTGCCCGAAGCCGACGGCAAGCGTCGGTTCGAGGAGATCGAGCTGATGCCCCTGGCGGGGCGTAGCCCCTCTCCGTCTGCCTCGGGCCGGCCCTAGGCCAGCGGTGCGCCGGTCGGCGGCGTCGGCTCGGCGACCGGCACCGGGCCGTCGAGGTCGGGAGCGATCAAGGCGCGGTTGCTCTCCACGACCTCGAGCAGCTGCTCGAGCGGCATGGGCCGGTGCATGAGGTAGCCCTGCGCGTACGGCGCGTGCACGTGCTCCTGCAGGTGGTCGAGCTGGCTGGACCGCTCGATGCCCTCGACGACCACGTCGAGCCCCAGCGCCTGGCCCATCATCGTGATCGAGCACAGCAGCGCGCACGAGCGCTCGTCGCGGTCGATGCTCTCCGAGAAGGACAGGTCGGTCTTGATGATCTGCACCGGCATGTCCTGCAGGTAGCCGATCGAGGAGAAGCCGATGCCGAAGTCGTCGATGGCGAACGGCACGCCCCGGGCGGCCAGCGTCTTCATCGCCTCGAGGGAGGCCGGGTCGTTGCCGATCCCGTCGCGCTCGGTGATCTCCAGGATCAGACGCGGCTCCACCCATCGTGGGTGAGCGCGCGCTCGACCTTGCTGACGAAGTCCGGCTCGCGCAGCTGCTTCGCGGAGATGTTGACGCTGACGTTGATGTCGCCGCCGGCGGCCTCCAAGATCGCCTTCGCGTCGCGGGCAGCCTTCTCCATGACGACGTCGCCGAGCGCGACGACCAGTCCGGTCTCCTCGGCGACCCGGATGAAGACGTCCGGGGGCACGTCGACGCCGTTGGACTTCCAGCGGGCCAGGGCCTCGACGCCGGTGATGCGGCCGGTCGAGGCGCGCACGACCGGCTGGTAGACCAGGCTGAGGTCGCCCGCGGCCACGGAGGCGCGCAGCGACTCGACGAGCTCCAGCCGCTGCAGCCGGGAGCGGCCGATGGCGCGTTCGTACTCGACCCACTGGTTCTTGCCGCGCGACTTCGCCTCGTACATCGCCAGGTCGGCGTTGCGCAGCATGCTCTCGGCGGTCTCGCTGCTGTCGCCGAAGGCGACCCCGATGCTCGCGGAGAGCGAGAGGTGGTGGCCGGCCACGTGCGCACCGCGGGAGAGCGCCGCGAGGATCCGCTCGCAGGCGGAGCTGACCTCGGGCGGGTGGACGTCCTCGAGCAGCAGCGCGAACTCGTCACCGCCGAGGCGGGCGACGGTGTCGCTCTGCCGGACGCAGCTGCTGAGCCGCTGGGCGACGTCGATCGAGCACCGCGTCGCCGGCTGCGTGACCGAAGCGGTCGTTGACCGGCTTGAAGCCGTCGAGGTCGACGAACAGCAGCGCGATGCGGGTGCTGCGCCGGCGCGACATCTGCAGGGCGTGCTCGACGCGGTCGAGCAGCAGCCCGCGGTTGGGAAGGTTCGTCAGCAGGTCGTGGCGGGCGAGGTGGGTCATGTCCTCGGTCAGCCGCAGCCGTGCGAACGCGTCGGAGGAGACCGCGACCATCGCCTCGAGGGCCTGCTGGTCGGCGGTCGTGGTGGAGCGGGCGCGGTGCCGGGCCGGTGCGACGATCCAGCGGTCGCGCTGGCCGTCGCGCAGCTGGGCCCCGACCTCGTGGGCGCCCGGCGGGGTCGGCGCGCACCTCGATCTGACTGGATCCGCAGCAGCCGCTGCGCGTCGTCGACGAGCGCGTCGACGACCTGGCGGGTGTCGGAGAGGGTCTGCGCCCGCACGGCGGCGTCGAACAGCACGCCGAGCCGGCGCGCGTTCTCAGCACCGCGGGTCACCGAGCGGGTGGCGACCAGCAGGGTCGCCAGCGGCACGCCGAGCAGGATCAGCGTCCACCACGGGGTGTCGCGGGCGACAACGGCGCCGAGGTAGCCGAGCAGGTCGAACGGCACGAAGCAGGCGATCGCGACGAGCGTGCCGCGCTGCACCAGGTGGCCGCTCAGCGGCGTCTTGGTCTCGATCGCCACCGAGATCGCGGAGAGCACGAAGTCGGTGGCGAAGTACGCCGCGGCGGCGACCGCGACCGCGAGCAGCTCGATCGGCTCGCCGATCGCCGCTCGCCGCCGCGGATGGCGTTGAGCACGAACGCGGACACGGCGCCGCCGATGATGCCGACGCCGACGTTGAAGAGCTTCACCATCGGCGCGCTTGTCGGAGGTGATCTGGGTGACCAGCACCCCGAGCGACCAGACGACCAGTGCCTGGTCGGGCGGCAGCGTGCACAGCAGGAACATCAGGATGCTCGAGTCGAAGCCGACCTCGATGCCGCCGTCGCCGCTGTCGAGCACCATCGGGAACTTCGCGATCACGACGATCAGCGGGATGCTGAGCAGGGCGAGCCCCGGCAGCGTGCCGTCGTCCGGAGACGACCTGGAAAGTGGCATAGAAGACCAGGACCAGACCCAGCGCGAACACGCCCAGGTCGAACCAGCTGCTGCGCGATGCCAACAGCGCAGCAAGGCGTCGGGCCATGGGGTCCTCCGGATAGGGATCGGGCTCACCAGTATCGGGCAATCCGGGCGGCCAAATTGGGGGTTTTGACCCACCTGGGCGTCCACCCGTCGCGGCGCGTCCGCGGCCTCGACAGGCTCGACGTCGCGCAGGAACCCCCGGGCGCCGAGGAACTCGCACAGCGACTCCCGGTGCTCGTCGCAGGCCAGCCAGGACTTGCGGCGGTCGGGGGTGTGCAGCTTGGGGTTGTTCCACAGCAGCGCCCACACGGCGCCGGCCGAGCAGCCCTCGTGCGGAGCAGGTGAGCGACATGCCCGCCACGGTAGCCAGGGGTCCGTCGCGTCGACGAGAAGAGAACGGCGCCGGACGACCACGGGGGGAGTCGTCCGGCGCGATGTCAAGAGCGAGCGCAGACGGGGGAGCCCGAGGCTCGATCGATGTCTGGATTGTTGCACGCAGCCACAGGTCTGGACGCGCGTGCTCGGATTGCCGCTCAGCGGCGCCTGTGCAGGCGCTCGGTGGAGCCGCTCTCCAGGGCCCGGCGTGGTCGGGTCGGGCTCGAACCAGTCCGGGCCGCCCGGGTCGGTCGGCGCGTTCGAGTTGGCGATGATGACGGCGACCGGTGGCAGCAACACGAGGCGACCATGAAGACCCACATGAACCAGTGACCGATGCTCACCACGGCGAGCACGAAGCAGACGGTGCGGATCCCCATCGAGATGAGGTAGCGCCGCTGCCGTGTCGCGATGTCCTCGCGGTGGCTGCGGTGCGCGGTGGTGATCCGGACCGGCTCCGGCTCCCTGGCCATACACCCACCGTACGTCGACCCGCCCTACGATCACAGCGTGCGTCCGTGGCGGGCCGCGACACCGGAATGTCCACCGACTGCGAGGAGTGACATGACCAACCGTGTGTACCGCGTGACCGAGGTCGTCGGCACGTCGCCGGACGGCATCGACCAGGCCATCCGCAACGGCATCGAGCGGGCCTCTCGGACGCTGCGCCACCTCGACTGGTTCGAGGTCACCCAGGTCCGCGGCCAGGTCAAGGACGACACCGTCGAGCACTTCCAAGTCGGCCTCAAGCTCGGCTTCCGCCTGGAGGACGACTGAGCCTGCGGCGGCCGACGGTGTCGGTTTCCCAAGAGATGAGGGAAACTGTCACTTCTCACGAGACGAGCCTCGTGAGAAGTGAGCGGCATGGGTGCATCTCATGGGAAACCGTCGAGAGGCGCCGCAGCGCAGGCCGCGATTCTTTGTACTCGGTGGTAGCCGATAACGTCGCGTCGCATGAGCAGATCGGTACTCGTGACCGGCGGCAACCGGGGCATCGGCAAGGCGATCGCCGAGGCGTTCGTCGCGGCACGGCGACCAGGTCGCGGTCACCTACCGCAGCGGTGAGCCGCCCGAGGGCGTGCTCGGCGTGAAGTGCGACGTGACCGACGCCGAGTCCGTCGACGCGGCCTTCACCGAGGTCGAGGCGGCGCACGGCCCGGTCGAGGTGCTGGTCGCCAACGCCGGCATCACCCAGGACACCTTGGTGCTGCGGATGAGCGAGGACGACTGGTCGAGCGGTCATCGAGACCAACCTCACCGGCTCCTTCCGGGTCGCCAAGCGCGCGGCCAAGGGGATGCTGCGGCTGCGCCGCGGCCGGCTGATCTTCATCTCCTCGGTCGTCGGGCTGCTCGGCTCGGCCGGCCAGGTCAACTACGCCGCCAGCAAGGCCGGCCTCGTCGGCATGGCCCGGTCGCTGGCCCGCGAGCTGGGCAGCCGGTCGATCACCGCCAACGTGGTCGCGCCGGGCTTCGTGGAGACCGAGATGACCGCGGTGCTCCCCGAGGAGCAGCAAGCAGAAGTACAAGGCGCAGATCCCGCTCGGCCGCTTCGCCACCGTCGAGGAGGTCGCGGCCGTGGTGCGGTGGCTCGGCTCGGACGGCGCCGGCGTACGTCACCGGCGCGGTCATCCCGGTCGACGGCGGCCTCGGCATGGGCCACTGACAGACTGCTCGGCGCGACCGATCGACACGACTGACATCCGACGAAGGAGTACGACGAGCATGGGCATCCTCGACGGCAAGCGGATCCTGGTCGCAGGCGTCACGATGGACTCCTCGATCGGGTTCGCGGTGGCACGGATCGCGCAGGAGCAGGGCGCGACCGTGCTGGTCTCGAACTTCGGCCGCGCGCTCGGCATCACCAAGCGGATCGTCGGCCGGCTGCCGCGAGCCGGCGCCGGTGATCGAGCTGGACGTCACCGACCCCGAGCACCTCGAGCGGCTGCCGGAGCTGGTCGCGCGAGCACGTCGACGGGCTCGACGGCATCGTGCACTCCATCGCGTTCGGCAACCCGGAGACGCTGCTCGGCGGCAAGTTCCTGCAGGGCCCGTGGGACGACGTCGCGCAGGCCGTGCAGGTCTCGGCCTACTCGCTCGCGTCGCTGGCGACGGCCTGCCTGCCGCTGATGACCGACGGCGGCTCGGTGGTCGGGTATGACGTTCGACGCGACCGTCGCGTGGCCGGCGTACGACTGGATGGGCGTGGCCAAGGCCGGCCTGGAGTCGTGCTCGCGCTACCTCGCCCGCGACCTCGGACCCGCAGGGCATCCGGGTCAACCTGGTCTCCGCCGGCCCGCTCAAGACGCTGGCGGCCAAGGCGATTCCGGGCTTCGAGGAGCTCGAGTCGATGTGGAGCGACCGCTCACCGCTCGGCTGGGACGAGAAGGACACCGAGCCGACGGCGCGCGGCGTCGTCGCGCTGCTCAGCGACTTCTTCCCCGCGACCACCGGCGAGATCGTGCACGTCGACGGCGGCTACCACGCGATGGGCGCTTAGGGCGAGCCGTCGCTCGGCGATAGCGTGCGGCGCATGACCTCCGCACTCGTCGAGCTCCGCGTCCTCGAGGGGCCGAACCTCTACTTCCCCCGCGCGGCGATCAAGCTGACCCTCGACCTGACGTCGCTCGACGAAGCGCCCGACGACGTCAGCGCTGCGCTTCGCCTCGCCGGATCGGGCTGCGCGCTGCGCGCCCCGGCGAGGCGGGCACCGGTTTCCGGCAGCGGTTCGCCGCCCGCGCGGTCGGGCGTCTGGTCCGCCAGATCGCCGGCGAGGCCGGCACCAGCCGGCTCGCGGTCCGGGTGCGGCCGACGGCTGACGTGCACCAGGTCGTGGTCGCCTACCCGTGGCGCAACCGCAACCGCGCCCAGGAGCTGGGCCGGCGGTGGCTTCGGTGCTGGACGGCCTGGCGGCCCTGGCGAGCGCCGCCGAGCTCGTGGAGGACCTGGTCTCCCGGGCCGCCGCCGACGTGGAGCGTCGGAGCTCGGCGCCGGCACCGACGACGCTCGGCCGCGGGTGCCGATCGTCGCGGTGACCGGCACCAACGGCAAGACGACGACCTCTCGGATGGTCGCCCACATCGCCCGCACCGCGGGCATGCACGTCGGATGGTCCAGCACCGACGGCATCTACATCGACGGCGAGCTGGTCGAGGCGGGCGACTACTCCGGGCCGTCGGGCGCCGGCCGCGTGCTGTCCCACGACGAGGTGCAGCTGGCGGTGACCGAGACCGCCCGCGGCGGCATCCTGCTCAAGGGCGTCGGCGTCGCCTACAACGACGTCTCGGTGTTCACCAACGTCTCGCGCCGACCACCTCGGGCTGCACGGCATCGACACGCTGGACCAGCTCGCCGAGGTCAAGGCCGTCGTCTGCCGGATCACCCGTCCCAACGGCTGGGTGGTCCTCAACGGCGACGACCCGCGGGTGTTCGCCACGCGCACGAACATCAAGGCCAAGCCGTGGGTGTTCTCCCGTGACCCGGACTCCCCGACGGTCCGCGAGACGCTGACCACGGCGGGCGGGCCACCACCGTCATCGACGGGTGGCTGTCGGTGCTCGACGCCGGCAGTCCGACCCGGACCCGCTCGTCGAGGTGGTCGACATCCCGATGACGCTGGCCGGGCTGTCGCGCTTCAACGTCGAGAACGCCCTGGCGGCGGCCTCCGCGGCGCTCGGGGTCGGGCTGCCGCGCGAGACGGTCGCCGAGGGGCTCGCGCACGTTCCGGCCCGACCCGACGCACAACCCCGGCCGGATGAACATGTTCAGCCGCGAGGACGTCACGGTCGTCATCGACCTCGCGCACAACGAGGCCGGCCTCGAGGCGCTGCTGGAGATCATGGACGGGGTACGGCGTCCCGGTGCACGTCTCCTGCTGGGGCTCGGCGCCGTCGGCGACCGTCAGGACGAGCTCGTCGAGAGTCTTGGCGAGATGGGCGCCCGTGGCACCGACGTGACGGTGATCGGCCACAAGCAGAAGTACCTCCGCGGTCGCACGATCGAGGAGCTCGACGTGCTGTTCCGCGAGGGCGCCGCCCGCGTCGGCGTCGAGGACCTGCCGTCGTACCCGACCGAGCTCGAAGCCCTGGAGGCCCTCGTCAAGCAGGCCGAGCCCGGGGACGTCGTCGGGCTGATGTGCCACGAGGACCGCGAAGGTGTCTACGAGTGGCTGGCGGCGCACGGCTTCACGGTCGACAGCCCGGAGACCCTGCGGCGACAAGGTCCGCGCCGCGCAGGCGTGAGCAGCACCTCATGAGCGACCGAGAAGCAGGCACTCCTCGACACGCTGGCGAGCCAGCGGCGTCCACGTGCTGGGCACCCTCGAAGGCCTGCCGCGAAGAAGCGCTGCAGCGGCCGGTGCTGCCGTCCGGCTGGACGTGCGCGGGGCTGGTCCACCACCTCGCCCTCGACGTGGAGCGCTTCTGGTTCCGCGCGCGTGATGGCGGGCGAGCAGGTCGAGGGCAGGACATCCCGCACGGAGAACGCCTGGGTGGTTCCGCCGTCGACGTCGGCGCGAGCAGGTGCTCGCGATCTACCGCGAGGAGTGCGCGAGGGCCGACGCGGTCGTCGCGGGCATGTCCCTGGACACGCCGCCGGCGTGGTGGCCCGACTTCTTCGGCGACTACCGGCTGGACGACCTACGCGAGGTGCTGCTGCACGTGATCGTGGAGACCGCCACGCACGCAGGTCATCTCGACACGGTCCGCGAGCTCGTCGACGGCCAGCAGTGGATGGTGCTCACCGAGTGACCACCGGCTCGGTCCCTCAGGTCACGGGGGCCGACGGCGTGAAGTCCGGGTCGCCGACCGGGTCGTCCGTCGATGGTCCGGAGCCGGCCTGGGCGAAGTTCGACCACGTCTCCAGCTCGGCCATCACCGCCGGGTGCTTGTCGACGCAGATCACCACGAGGTCGCCGGGGTTGGCGCGGGACATCGCGTGCCGCACCGCGTCGATCTCGTCCAGGACGATCTCGACCTGCTTGCAGCGGCCGCCCGCGTCCATCGTCTGCGCGCACCCCCTCGGCGACCAGGGCCGCGGTCTCACCGCGCTTGCGGCCGCGCAGCGACTCGTCCTCGCGCACGATCACCACGTCGAAGTGGTGGGCGGCGACCGCGCCGAGCTCGCGCATGTCGTCGTCGCGCCGGTCGCCGGCGGTGGCGATCACGCCGATCCGCGACGGACGGCCGAGCTCGCTGGTGGTCGACAGGCTGTCGCCGACCTGGTCCACGAAGTCGCCCAGCATCCTCATGCCGGGAGCGTTGTGGCAGTAGTCGACGATCACCTGGACGCCGTTCACGTCGACCTCGTTGAGCCGGCCGGGGGAGAGGTAGTAGCTGGTCGAGAAGGTCCGCAGGCCCTGCCGGATGTCGTGCAGCGGAGCGCCGGCGGCGAACGCGGCTGCCGCGGCGGCCAGGGAGTTCTGCACGTTCATGCGGGCCCGGCCGCCGAACGTCGCGGGCAGCAGGTGGGTCCAGGCGAGCTGCATCTCGCGCCGGCCGTGCTTGACCACGATCATCTCGCCGCGGTCGCTCGGGCTCCAGCACCAGCGCCTTGCCGCCGCGGCGGCAGTGCTGGTCGATCATGTCGCGCTCCTCGCGAGCCGGGCTCGGCCATCGAGAACCACACCACCTGGCCCGAGCAGCGGCGGCGCATCTCGCGCACCAGCGGGTCGTCGGCGTTGAGCACCGCGTGGCCGTCGCGGGGCACCGCCTCGACGAGCACCGCCTTGACGTCGGCGAGCTGCTCGACGGTGTCGATGCCGCGCAGGCCCGAGGTGGTCGGGCTGCACGTTGAGCACCACGGCGACGTCGTTGCGCTCGTAGCCCAGGCCCTCGCGCAGGATGCCGCCGCGGGCCACCTCGAAGACCGCGAAGTCGACGCGGGGGTTCTGCAGCACCATCCGCGCCGACTTGGGGCCGGAGGCGTCGGCGCGGATCACCAGCCGCTCGTCGATGACGACGCCGTCGGTGGAGGTCATGCCGACCTTGCGGCCCATGCCCTTGAAGATGTGGGAGATCATCCGCGACGTCGTGGTCTTGCCGTTGGTGCCGGTGACCGCGACGATCGGGATGCGGCTCGGCGCACCGGGCGGGAACAGCATGTCGACGACCGGCTTGGAGATGAACTGCGGGTCGCCGATGGTCGGGTGGGTGTGCATCCGGAAGCCGGGTGCGGCGTTGACCTCGCAGATCGCGCCGCCGGTCTCGCGGACCGGCTCGGTGATGTCGGGGCAGATGAAGTCGATGCCGGCGATGTCGAGGCCGACCATGCGGGCGGCCTCCTCGGCGATCTCGACGTTCTCCGGGTGCGCCTCGAAGGTGCGGTCGATCGAGATGCCGCCGGTGGACATGTTGCCGGTCAGCGTCAGCTTCACCATCTCGCCGGCCGGCGGCACGTCGCCGAGCTTGTAGCCCTGGTCGGCGAGCAGCGCGATCGGCGGCGTCGTCGATCTTGATGCGGGTGAGCACCTTCTCGTGGCCGACGCCGCGCCGCGGGTCGGCGTTGGTGAGCTCGACGAGGTCCTCGATGGTGCTGCTGCCCGTCGCCGATGACGTGGGCCGGCACGCGCTCGGCGACCGCGGCCAGCCGGCCGTCGATGATCAGGCAGCGGTAGTCGCGGCCGGTGATGTAGGACTCGACGATCACCGACGCCGCGACGGGACTGCTCCTCGCGCGATCGGGAACGCCTCGCGGACGTCCTCGGCGTTCTGCAGGTCGAGGCAGACGCCGCGGCCGTGGTTGCCGTCGAGCGGCTTGACCACGACGGGGTAGCCGATCCGCTCGGCGACGCCGACCGCCTGGTCGGCGCGTGCGGACCGACTCCTGCTTCGGGCACCGGCAGCCCGGCGGCGCCGAGCAGCCGGGTGGTGAGGTCCTTGTCGGAGGCGACGTCGACGGCGATCGCGCTGGTGGCCGACGTCATCGTGGCCCGGATGCGCTTCTGGTGGACGCCCTGGCCGAGCTGGACCAGCGAGTGCTTGTTGAGCCGGATCCAGGGGATGTCGCGGCGAGACCGCCTCGTCGAGGATCGCCTGCGTGGACGGGCCGAACGCGGTGCGCTCGGCGCGGAGGATGAACGCCTCGAGCTCCGTCGTCCCAGTCGAAGTTCGGGTCGGCCTCGACGAGGTGGTTGACCAGGCGTACGGCGAGCCGCGCGGCGGCCAGGCCGACGTTCTCGTCGACGTACCCGTAGATGATGTTGTAGCGGCCCTTCTCGCCCTTGACCTGCCGGGTCTTGCCGCGGCGGATGTCGTGGCCGACCGCCTGCTGCAGGGCCAGCGCGACGTGCTCGGCGACGTGGCCGAGCCAGGTGCCCTCGTTGCAGCCGCTCGACGAAGCCGCCGCGGCGGCCGCGCGAGCAGGAGTGCTCGCGCAGGCCGGGCAGCAGCTCGAGCAGGTGGTCGGTGAAGCCGGGCAGCGTGTTGGTCGGGTAGTCCTCGAGCGAGCCGAGGTCGACGACGAGGTGGATGGCCTTGTCGTAGGACCACACGTTGGCGCCGCGGTAGACCCGCGTCTCGAGGATCGACAGGTCGGGCGAGGGGGTGCTCATGCGGTGGTCTCCTTCGTTGCTCTCGTTGCTCACCCGGCGGGCGCGGCGGCGCCGCAGCACGCTCGGCGACACGTCGCCGGCGGCGATGTCTCGAGCCAACCGTCTCAGGTCGCGTCCCGCAACCGCGAGCTCCTCGGCCTCGCTGGGGTCGACGACCGGCTCCTGCCGCACCAGGACCTTGTCGGTGAGGTTGAACACGGCGCCCGGCGGGCAGCACGTGCAGCACCACGCCGGAGGCCAGCAGCGGAGCGGTGCGACGGGCCTCGTGGGCGTTGGACACCACGTTGCGGCCGTCGAAGATCGTCACCACGCCGCGGCCGACGACGCCGAGCCGCTGCGACGCCGTCCTCCTCGGTGATCACCGCGCCGGTGTCCTCGTCGACGCCGATGCCGAGCAGGCCCGGGCTCTGCGCGACGAGCATCAGCAGCCGGCCGTAGCGGTTGCGCTGCGCGAAGTGCTGGTCGATGACCACGTCGCGGACCAGGCCGAGGCCGGCCGCGAGCTGGGTCATCCGCTGCTTGGGCGTCGTGCCGCCGGTGCCGAAGGCGACCATGTGCGAGCGACTGGATGCTCGCGCCGGCGCTGGTGCCGCCGACGACGACGCCGCGCTCGTGCGCTGCCCGGATGGCCTCCCCGAACGCCGTGCCGTTGACGATCGCCGGAGAGCTTCAGCTGGTTGCCGCCGGTCATGAAGATGCCGGTCACGTCGTCGAGCAGGCTGACGACGTCGGGGTCCTCGGCCTCCTCGCGGCTCTGCGGCCGGGCGGCGACGACGTCGCGTGCCCCGAGCTTGCGGAACAGCGCGTCGTAGACCTCGACGACCTCGGGCCCGAGCGATGCTCGCGGTCGGGACCACGGCGATCTTGGCGTCGCTGCCGCCGGCCAGCGCGACGAACGTCTTCAGGACGGTGCGGCGGCCGAGCTTGTCCTCGGCGCCGCCGATCGCGATCAGCGGTCCGGGGCCGGTAGCGGCAGATTGACAACTGTTCGGCGGGGTCGCGTCGTCGCCGTCAGATGGGCCGTTCGGCATGCGGCGCAGCCTACGGGGTGCGAGAGTTGACCCGTGACGGGAGGGCGACGCCTGATCGTGATGCGCCACGCGAAGGCGGAGCCTTTCGCGGCCAACGACCATGTCCGCCGGCTGACCGACCGAGGCGTCGCGGGCGCGCGCGACGTCGGGCGGCACCTGCACGGCGCAGGGCCTGACACCGGAGTACGCCGTGGTCTCCTCGGCCACGCGCACCCGGGAGACCTGGGCGGCGGTCGGCCGAGGCCCTGGACGTGTCCGGCGCGAGGTCGGCTTCGACGACGCGCTGTTCACCGGCAGCGCCGACGTCGTCGTCGAGGCGCTGCACGCGGCACCCGCCGAGGCCGACGACCGTGATGTTCGTCGGCCACAACCCGACCGCGGCGTACCTGTGCCACTACCTCGACGACGGCGAGGGCGACCCGGCGGCGGTCTCCGAGCTGCTGCAGGGCTTCCCGCCGGGTGCCGTCGCCGTGCTCGAGATCAGCGTGCCCTGGGCCGAGCTCGGTGCCGAGACCGGCCGCGTGGTCGGCTACTACGTCGGCCGCTGGCCTGACGCGCGAGTCAAGGCGAGCGGCGGCGCGGGGGTGGTGAGGCCCTCGAGAGCGTCGGCGGCCTCGACCTCCTCGCGGCTGATGCCGAGCAGGTACATGATCGCGTCGAGGTAGGGGACGTTGACCGACGTGTCGCGCCGCCTGCTGCACGACCGGCTTGGCGTTGAACGCGATGCCGAGCCCGGCGGCGGACAGCATGTCGAGGTCGTTGGCGCCGTCGCCGATCGCGACCGTGGCGCCCTCGGCGACGCCGGCCTCGGCGGCGAAGCGGCGCAGCGCGTCGGCCTTGCCCGCGCGGTCGACGACCGCGCCGAGGATGCGGCCGGTGAGCCGGCCGTCGACGACCTCGAGCTCGTTGGCGGCGGCGAAGTCGATGCCGAGGTCGGCGGCGATCCGGTCGGTGACCTGGCGTGAAGCCGCCGGAGACGATCGCGAACCGGTAGCCGAGCCGCTTCAGCGTGCGGACCAGCGTGCGGGCGCCCGGGGCGAGGGCCAGCGCGTCGTACACCAGGTCGAGGGCGCCCGCGTCGAGGCCGGCCAGCAGCGCCACCCGCTCCCGCAGCGACTCCTCGAAGTCGAGCTCGCCGCGCATCGCCGGCCTCGGTGACGCTCCGCGACCTCGCTCGAGGCAGCCGGCGTGCGTCGGCGAGCATCTCGATCACCTCGCCCTGCACGAGCGTGGAGTCGACGTCCATCACCACCAGCCGCATGCCGTGCCGCAGCAGGGTCGCGGGCTGTACGGCGACGTCGACCGACTGTGCCGCGGCCTCCTCGGCGAGGGTGACCCGCAGCCGGTCGGGGTCGGCGCCGGAGACGTGCAGCTCGATGGCGGTGACCGGGTAGCGCGCCATCCGCTCGATGCGGTCGATGTTCGCGCCGGTGTCGGCGATGCGGCCGGCGATCGCCGCCACCGCGGCGGGCCGCAGCGGCATGCCCAGCACCGTGACGTGGCTGCGCCCTTCGGAGCGGTGGCGGTTGTCGCCGGTGCCGCGGTCGACCTCGACCTGCATGCCCAGGTCGTGGCGACCTGCTCCAGGGCGCGCTGCGCAGCGCCTTCCAGTCGCGCGGGCTGGTGACCAGCACGCCGAGCACCAGCCGGCGGCGCAGCACGATCTGCTCGATGTCGAGCACCGCGACGCCGAACGCGCGCGAGCGTCGCTGAACACCGTCGACGTCACGCCCGGCCGGTCCTTGCCGGTGAGCGTGATCAGCAGGGTCTTCGGGGCCTCGTCCATGGCGGTGCAGACGTTATCGCCGCTGGAGTCGCGACTGTCGGCGGGCGCTCGTACGGTGAGCGCCATGACGCACACACACCACGCACTCGACTACGTCGAGATCGCCCAGCGCGACGTGGCTGCGGCGAAGGACTTCTACGGCTCGGCGTTCGGCTGGGAGTTCAACGACTACGGCCCGGAGTACGCCGGCATCCGCGCTCCGGACGGCGAGGGGGAGGTCGGCGGCCTCAACGGCACGACCGCACCCTCACCGGGCGGACCCGATGGTGCTGCTCTGGTCCGACGACCTGGACGCGACCGTGGCCGCTGTCGAGGCGGCCGGCGGCAAGGTCGTGACTCCGCCCTTCGACTTCCCGGGCGGGCGACGGTTCCACTTCGCCGACCCGGGCGGCACGGTCCTCGGCGTCTGGTCGGAGCGCTGACCTCCTCACACCGGCGAGGGCGGCCACACCAGCCGAGCAGGCGGCGACCAGGGCCCGCGGCTCGCCCGTTCGAGCGGGACCAGCGCCGAGCGTCGGGCGTCGGCCTCGGCCGCGCTGACGCTGCCGCCGTCGTCCTCCAGCGCCAGCTCGACGATCGTGCGGCAGCGGAGCGGCCAGCGAGGCGAGGCGGACGGCGCGCGCGGCGCCATCACGTCGGGGAGACGGCGAGTCGGCGCCCGTCGCGCAGCGCCATCAGCTCGTCGGCGACCTCGGGCCGCCAGCGGGCGACGTCGAGGTCGGCGAGCGGTCGGCGGTGCGCAGCAGGGTCTGGCGGAGCAGCTGGCCTCGGCCTCGGAGGGGTCGGGCAGCTGGCGGTGCGAGATGGCCTGGTGGCAGGCCCACAGCACGCCGGCGCCGGCGCGGTGCGGCACGAGCCCGAGGTCGGCGCCCTCGAGGACCACTCCCTCGCCGACCTCGACGACCTCGGGGTTGAACGTCGCCGGCCCGGCGAGGCCGACAGGGGTCGCCGGGCACCGGCAGCGCGAGCCCGGCGCCCGGTCGCACCGGTGGCTGCGCAGCGAGCCCGAGCGCGACGATGAGCGGCTGGCTGCCGGCGCGGCCGGGGATGCCGACGACGTCGTGCGCGGCGTCGTCGCCGACGATGGCGTCCCGGGCGTCGTCCAGGCTGGCGCGCCCTCGACCCAGGCGGAGAACCACAGCGCGAAGCGTGCGGACGACGGGGAAGGCGGAGGAGCTCACCGCGACGAGGTTACGCAGCCCGAGCGCCGTGCCGTATAGGTTGGTGCCCGCCACACCGCGACGCCCGAGGGGACCGCGACAGCCCATGGACGCCGTTCTCGAGCTCGCCGGCGTGACCGTCCGCCGCGGCCAGTCCACCCTCATCGAGGACGTCGACTGGACCGTCGAGGAGGACGAGCGCTGGGTCATGCTGGGCCCCAACGGCGCCGGCAAGACCACCCTGCTGCAGGTCGCGTCCGCGCAGATCCATCCCACGTCCGGCGTCGCCGGGATCCTCGGCGAGGTGCTCGGCACCGTCGACGTGTTCGAGCTGCGGCCCCGCATCGGGCTGACGAGCGCCGCGCTCGCCGAGCACGATCCCGCGCGGCGAGCGCGTGCACGACGTGGTGGTCTCCGCGTCGTACGGCGTGATCGGGCGGTGGCGCGAGCACTACGACGAGCTCGACCACGAGCGGGCCGACGAGCTGCTGCACGAGGTCGGGCGCCGCGCGCTGCGCGGACCGCACCTTCGGCACGCTGTCGGAGGGCGAGCGCAAGCGGGTGCAGATCGCCCGCGCACTGATGACCGACCCCGAGCTGCTGCTGCTCGACGAGCCGGCGGCCGGGCTCGACCTCGGTGGCCGCGAGGACCTCGTCTCGACGCTGTCGCGTGCTGGCGATGGACGGGACGGCGCCGGCCACGGTGCTGGTCTCGCACCACGTCGAGGAGATCCCGCCCGGCTTCACCCACGCGCTGCTGCTGCGCGAGGGGCGAGGTGGTGGCGTCGGGCCCGCTGGAGCGGGTGCTCACCGAGGAGGTCGTCTCCGAGACCTTCGGGATGCCACTGCCGGCTGTCGCTACGAGGACGGCCGCTGGGCCGCGCGCCGCCGCGCCGCCCAGGCTCGCGGTTGAGCCACGGCGTTGAGGCTCGCACGGCTAGGCTGGCGGCATGGAGCTTCCTGACGGGTTCGAGGCCTGGCAGGTCTGGCTGGGCCTCGCTGTCGGCCTCGGCGTGCTCGAGCTGTTCAGCCTCGACCTGATCCTGCTGATGCTCGCGGCCGGCGCGGTCGTCGGCATGGTCGCCGACCTGGTCGGGCTCGCGTTCTGGCTGCAGGTGCTGGCCGCGGTGGCCGCCTCGGTCGCCGCGCTCGGGCTGGTGCGGCCCAGCGTCGTCAAGCGGCTGCACTCCGGTCCCGACCTGGTGCTCGGGCACGACGCGCTCGTCGGCAAGCAGGCCGTGGTGGTCGAGCAGGTGTCGTCGCAGGGCGGGCAGGTGCGCATCGGTGGCGAGCTGTGGACGGCCCGTCCGTACGACGACGACGCGGTCATCGAGCCGGGCGCCAAGGTCGACGTCTTCCAGATCAAGGGGGCCACCGCAATGGTGCACAAGGTTCCCGAGCTCGACGCTAGCGTCGAGTCCCAGGTTTCACCACAGGAAAGAGGAGGGGGCACCGATGACTAGCCTGGTGCTGTTGGTTCTGGTCGTGCTGTTCGCGGTCGCCGTGCTGGCGAAGACGGTGCGGATCGTGCCGCAGGCACGCGCCGGGATCGTCGAGCGGTTCGGCAAGTACAAGGCCAGCCTGCCGGCCGGCCTGAACATCGTCGTGCCGTTCGTCGACAAGGTCCGCTACATGATCGACCTGCGCGAGCAGGTCGTGTCGTTCCCGCCGCAGCCGGTGATCACCGAGGACAACCTGGTGGTCTCGATCGACACCGTCATCTACTTCCAGGTGACCGACCCGGTCGCCGCGACGTACGAGATCGCGAACTACATCCAGGCCGTCGAGCAGCTGACGATGACGACGCTGCGCAACATCGTCGGTGGCATGGACCTCGAGCAGGCGCTGACCAGCCGCGACGAGATCAACAACCGGCTGCGCGGCGTCCTCGACGAGGCGACCGGCAAGTGGGGGATCCGCGTCAACCGCGTCGAGCTCAAGGGCATCGACCCGCCGCCGTCGATCAAGGACTCGATGGAGAAGCAGATGCGCGCCGACCGCGACAAGCGCGCCGCGATCCTGACCGCCGAGGGCCAGCGCCAGTCCGCGATCCTCACCGCCGAGGGTGGCAAGCAGGCCGCGATCCTGAACGCCGAGGGTGACCGCGAGTCGCTGATCCTGCGCGCGCAGGCCGACCGGGAGTCCCGGATCCTCAAGGCGCAGGGCGAGGGCCAGGCGATCCAGACGGTCTTCCAGGCGATCCACGACGGCCGGCCCGGACCAGTCGCTGCTGGCCTACCAGTACCTCCAGATGATGCCGAAGATCGCCGAGGGCGACGCCAACAAGGTGTGGATCGTGCCCAGCGAGATCGGCAAGGCGCTCGAGGGCCTCGGCTCGACGATGAACAGCCTGCCGGCATCCCCGACAAGGTCGACGGCCCGCGCACGCGGGTCGACATGGGCCCGACCGAGCCGGACGTCCCGGCCGACGCGACGCTGCAGGCGCACCCACGAGGAGGTGGCCGCCGCGATCGCGGCCGCCGAGGCGTCGAGCAACCTGCGGGGCCGCCCGAGCCGGACGGTCAGGCGCCGTGGAGACTCCGCCGCGAACCGCCGCGACGGAGCGCCGGCCGCCAGGCGACCCCGGGGAGCCCCCCGCTCAGTGACCTTCCTGGAGATGGCGGCGATCTTCCTCGCGGGGATCGCCGCCGGCACCATCAACACCGTGGTGGGGTCGGGAACGCTGATCACGTTCCCGACCCTTCTCGCGATCGGGGTCCCGCCGGTGACCGCCAACGTGTCGAACACCCTCGGGCTCGTGCCCGGCTCGCTGTCCGGGCGCGATCGGCTACCGCCGCGAGCTGGCCGGGCAGCGGCCGCAGGCTGCTGCGGCTGGGCGCCGGCTCCGTGCTCGGCGGGGTCGCCGGGCGCGGTGCTGCTGCTGGTGCTGCCCGACGAGGCGTTCAACGCGATCGTGCCGGTGCTGATCGCGCTCGGCGTGCGTGCTGGTGGTCTTCCAGCCGGCGATCAGCCGGCGCGTGGCGGCCCGCGCCGAGTCGCGCGGCGTCGAGCGGCCCGAGCACGGCGCGCTGTGGGTGTGGGTGCTGGTCTACCTCGCCGGGCGTGTACGGCGGGTACTTCGGCGCCGCGCAGGGCGTGCTGCTGATGGCGATCCTCGGGGTCGGCCTCACCGAGACCATGCAGCGCAACAACGCCACCAAGAACGTGCTCGCGCTGCTGGTCAACCTGGTCGCCGCGATCGTGTTCATCTTCGTGGCCGACATCGACTACAGGGTCGCGGCGATCATCGCGGTCGGCTCGGTGATCGGCGGCCAGATCGGTGCCACCGTCGGCCGCCGGCTGCCGCCCTGGGCGCTGCGCGGCGTTCATCGTCGTGGTCGGCGTCGCGGCGCTGGTGCAGTTCCTCGTGCGTCGGCTGACCCAGGTCCACCTGGGACCGGCATCGTGCCGCGCGCCTCAGTCGGTGAAGCAGATCGCGCGGAACCGGGCGAGCAGGTCGTCCGGGACGGCCGACGTGTCGAGGTCGGTGCGCTTGTAGAGCCACAGGAGCAGGTCGGAGGCGGTCGCCTCGAGCACGGGCACACCGTCCGTCGTACCTGATGTGACCCGGGCGGTGCCCGGGCGCGCGCCGTCGGTGAGGGTCCAGGCGTCGCCGGTGTCGGTGGCGCGGAAGGCGAGGGTGCCGTCGAGCGGCGGAGTGGTGGGCTCGTCGGGGTCGTCGTCGGAGGCGACCGAGAAGTGCAGGAACTCGTCGATGCTGTCCGCGGCCACCTCGGGCTCGATGGCTCAGTGACCCGCCGGCGGCGTTGACCGCGTCCCAGTGGTGGACGGCGGCCTCCTGGACCTGGTGGCGGGTGATGAAGGCGGTGTCCTGCTGCCAGCCGGCCCACGTCCAGCACGGCGCCGTCTGGTCGGCCTCGCGGAGCACCTCGACGAGCCGCACGGCTCCCGCCTTGAACGCGTCGACCAGCCCGGCGTCGTCGGGCCGCGGCGGGCGACGGCCCTCCTCCGGAGGGGCGCTCAGCTGCTCGGCGGCGATGGTGGACCAGAACCAGTGCACCTCGGTCAGGTGCCACACCAGGTCGGCGACCGACCAGTCGGGACAGTGCTCGACGCGGGCGTCGAGGTTGTCGCGCGTGACCTCGGCGAACCCCGCGCTGTGCTCGGTGATCGCGGCGATGCAGTCGAACGTCGAGAGCGTCATACCCGGCAACCTAGCCAGCAGCGGTGCCGACATGGGCATGCCGCGATTCTCGGCTAGCCGACGTAGGCGTCGAGCCAGCGGCCGATCTCGTCGAAGGCCTTGGCGCGTACGTCGGCGCGCGACATCGTCACGTCGTGCATCGCGCCGTGGACGCGCACCAGGGTGACGTGGTCGGCGAGCTTGTGCGCCCACTTCCGGATCAGCTCGACGTCGAGCACGATGTCGGTGCTCGAGCAGAGTCTCGTCGTACTCCTTGGGGTGGCCGCTGGCGCCCGAGGTCAGCACCAGCACCGGCGCCGGGACGTCGCAGACCGCGGTGGGCGCGGGCGTGCCCGCGACGCACGGCGCGCAGCCAGCCGGCGAAGACCGGCCACGACTCCAGCGGCTTCCAGGCCAGGTCGAAGTCCCACTCGCCGTCGTGGTCGCGGTGCAGGCTGCGGGCGTAGAAGCCGGAGACGTCGCGGGGGATGGTCAGGTAGGGCCGGCGCAGGCCGATCTGGTCGATCGCCTTGGTGCCGGCGGTGCGCAGCAGCAGGCTGCCGTGCAGGTCGAGCCACGGCGAGTTGAGCACCAGCCCGGCGACCGGCCAGCTGGCGGTCGTGGACCCACAGCGGCATCACCAGCCCGCCGGTCGAGTGGGCGGAGACGAGCACGTGGTCGTGGCCGTCGCGCTCGACGATGCGCCGGTAGGCCTCGTCGATCTCCGGGTAGTACTGCGCGAGGTCGGTGACGAAGTTCGGCGTCTGGTGGTCGCGCAGCGAGCGGCCGTACTTGCGCAGGTCGAGCGCGTAGAAGTCGTAGCCCTGCTCGACCCAGAAGTCGGCGCTCGGGGTCTGGAAGAAGTAGTCGGCGAAGCCGTGCACGTGCAGCACCGCGCGGTTCGTGCCGGCTCCGGCCGCGCGGACCGGCTGACGAGCGTGGCGACGACCGCGCCCTCGTCGTCGTCGGGCAGCGTCGATGGTCTCGACGGCGTACGGCTCCCCGAGGACGTCGACGGTCCGCTCCTCCACGCGGACATCCTGCCGCACGTCGCTGAGCGTTAGCGCTCGGCGCATGCCCCGTCGCTCGAGGAAGGCGAAGGTCGCCGACGTGCACGAGATCGCGTCGGCCATGCCGCACGTCACGCGGTGGGGCGACGAGTCCCGGCCGGTCTACCAGGTCGGCGGCAAGTCGTTCATCTTCTTCCGCACGCCCCGTCCGGACGCGTCGACCCCGAGACGGGGGAGCGCTACGCCGACGTCATCGTGTTCTGGGTCGCCGACGAGGGGGAGAAGACGGCGCTCGTCGAGGACCCGGACACGCCGTACTTCACGACACCGCACTTCGACGGGCACCTGTCGGTGCTGCTGCGCGGCGTCGCGGATCGGCGAGCTCACCCGCGACGAGGTCGCCGAGCTGGTCCAGGACGCCTGGCTGTCGCCGGGCGTCGGCGAAGCGGGCGCGCGAGTTCCTGGCCTCGCTGAAGGCGGCGACAGCGACGTTCGTCGCGGCCCCGACTCGAGCGCTGACGCGACGGCCCGGCTCCCAACGGGGAACCGGGCCGTCGTGCGAGGAGCGGAGCTGGGTCAGCCGGCCGTCGAGCGGGGCGTCTCCTCGATGACGCCTTCGCGCTCGGTCGGACCGGGCGCCGGGGCCTTCTCGTCCTGACCGGCCTGCACGGCCTCCTCGATCCGCTTGCCGGTCTCGGCGTCGACGTTCTTCCAGTACTCGAAGACCCTCGGCAGCGTCTGCGTCGCTTCACGCCGCCGAGGATGTGACCGGCGACGTTGCCGACGAAGCGCTCGCGCGCGGCGTCGTCCCAGACCTCGCGGACCAGCGTGCCGGCCTGGCCGAAGTCGTCGTCGTCCTCGCGCAGCGTGTAGGCCGTGCGGACCATCTCGCCGTCGGTCTCCCAGCTGTCCTCGACGACGCCGTGCTCGTCGCTGTAGCCGTCGCCGTAGGAGTTCGGGGCGTACTTCGAGCGGTCGGCCGCGTGGTCGTAGGCCATCGGGCCGTCGAACTGGTAGGTGTACGCGCCCTCGACGCGGTGCTTGTTCACCGGCAGCTGCTGGTAGTTCGGGCCGATGCGGTAGCGGTGCGTGTCGGCGTAGGAGAACACCCGGCCGAGCAGCATCTTGTCGGGGCTGAACGCGATGCCCGGCACGACCGCGCTCGGCTCGAACGCGGCCTGCTCGATCTGCGGCGAAGAAGTTCTCCGGGTTCTTGTTCAGCGTCATCTTGCCGACCTTGATCAGCGGGTAGTCGCTGTGCGGCCAGATCTTGGTCAGGTCGAACGGGTTGAACCGGTAGGTCTTGGCGTCCTCGAACGGCATCACCTGCACGTGCAGCGTCCACGACGGGAAGTCGCCGTCCTCGATCGCCTCGTAGAGGTCGCGACGGTGGAAGTCCGAGTCCTCGCCGGCGATCTTGTTGGCCGCCTCCTGGGTCAGGTTGCGGATGCCCTGGTCGGAGTGGAAGTGGTACTTCACCCAGAACTTCTCGCCGGCCGGCGTTGATCCACATGTAGGTGTGCGAGCCGTAGCCGTTCATCTCGCGCCACGAGGCCGGGATGCCGCGGTCGCCCATCAGGTAGGTCACCTGGTGCGCCGACTCGGGGTTGAGCGTCCAGAAGTCCCACTGCATGTCGTTGTCGCGCAGCGCCGATGCCGCCGCGGCGCTTCTGCGAGCGGATGAAGTGCGGGAACTTGATGGTGTCGCGGATGAAGAACACCGGGGTGTTGTTGCCGACGAGGTCGTAGTTGCCCTCGGTCGTGTAGAACTTCAGCGCGAAGCCGCGGGGGTCGCGCCAGGTGTCCGGGCTGCCCTGCTCGCCGGCGACCGTCGAGAAGCGGGCCAGCATGTCGGTCTGCACGCCGGGCTGGAACAGCGCCGCCTTGGTGTACTGCGAGACGTCCTCGGTGGTCTCGAAGACGCCGAACGCGCCGGAGCCCTTGGCGTGCACGTTGCGCTCCGGCACCCGCTCGCGGTTGAAGTGCGCCATCTGCTCGATGAAGTGGTGGTCGTGCAGCAGGATCGGGCCGTCGGCGCCGACGGTCAGCGAGTTGCGGTCGCTCGGCGCGGGGGCGCCGGTGCCGGTGCGTCGACCCGCCGTTGGGACGGGCTTCGTGTCCGGTTGCCTGGTCTGTCATGCGGGTTCCTCCTGGTGTAGGCGGGTCGGGTTCGAGGTACGACGCTCAGGTGCCCGTCGTACCGCTGGAGCATGTGTCGCAGAGCCCCCAGAACGTCACCTCGGCCTCGTCGACGACGAAGCCCGGGGCGTGCGTCGAGGTCGGCGGGGTCGAGGCAGGGGGCCGTCTGCGATGGCGCAGTCGACGTCGACGACGCGGCCGCAGCCACGGCAGACGAGGTGGTGGTGGTTGTCGCCGACGCGCAGCTCGTAGCGGGCGGTCGAGCCGGCGGGCTGGATGCGGCGCACGATGCCGCGCGCGGTGAGCATGTTGAGCACGTCGTAGACGGCCTGGGTGGAGACCTGCCCGACGTCGGCGCGGACGGCCTGATCACGGCCTCGGCGCCGGAGTGCGGGCCGTCGCGAGCGCGTTCATCACCGAGACCCGCTGCCTGGTGACCCGCAGGCCGCGCTCGCGCAGGGCGGTCGCCGGATCGGTCGTCGGATGCGGTGCCATCCCTCCGACTCAACCACTCTTTCTGGAGTCAGTCAAAACAAGGAGGCAGTCGTCGGGCGGCCGTGCTCACAGCAGCCGACGCCGGCGCATGTAGGCGAGCAGGTCGTCGTACCTCCCGTCGCCGTTGGCGACCAGGGCGACCTTGCGAGCGCGCTCGAACCACGGGGGAAGGGACGACTGGGCGCTGCTTCGGGCCGCGTCCAGGTCGGCCATCTCGATCATGCGTGCGGGGCCTGAGGCGGCCGAGTCCGCGAGCACGAGCTCGGCGGCCGACTCGCAGATGTGAGCGATGTCGGCACCGGAGAGGCCGTGGGTGGCTTCGGCCAGCTTCTCGACGTCGATCTCGTGAACGGCCGGGCGCTCAGGTGGTGATGGAAGATCGCCTCGCGGGCGGGCTGGTCCGGCGGGAGGACGAGCAGCGTGCGATCAAGTCGTCCCGGTCGCCTCAGCGCCTCGTCGACGTCCCAGGGGTGGTTGGTGGCACCGAGCACGAAGACTCCGGCATTGGCGTGCCCGACGCCGTCCATCTCCGTCAGGAGCTGGTTGACCGTGGCGCGCAGCCCGGAGCTGTGCCCGTTGCTGCGTCGGTTGCCGACTGCGTCGATCTGGTCGAGGAACAGCACGCAGGGCCCGTTGCGACGGGCGAGGTCGAAGACATCCGTCAGGTTGCGCTCGCTCTGCCCGTCCTGCGGGTCGAGCACGTCATGCAGGGAGACGCCGAGGAAGCGTGCGCCCATCTCGCCGGCCAACGCCCGGGCCATGAAGGTCTGACCGCAGCCGGGCGGGCCGTACAGCAGGAGGCCGCCCCGCAAGCTCCTGCCGTACACCTGACGGAGCTCTGGGTTGCGCATCGGTGCGAGGAAGCCCGCTTCAAGGCGCCGCTTCACGTCCGGCATGCCTGCCACGTCGGTCAACCGGAGCCGCGGCACATCGACGTCGTACGGCGCGTCGGTGGCCGGCGTTCCCTGGGCCGGCGTCACCGAGATCGGTCAGCTCGAGCGCGGCCGGGGCCGCGTCCTCGAGCTCGTCCGTCGTGCCCGGTCCCGCCGGGGGAGCGATCTGTGCGAGCGCCTCGGCCATCAGGACCTGCGCGTGCGCGCAGGAGGGCTCCCGCGCGAGCACGGCCGCCACGTGTGGCACCGACTCCAACGGCTGACCGGTGGCGAGCAGCAGCTCAGCGAGGTGCAGTCGCAGGCTCACGTCGTCGGGCGAGGTCTGCGCGGCGCGCTCCAAGCCGGCGATGAGTCGTGCGTTGGTCACGGGCGAACACCTCGTACCCCAGGGGTCCCAAAAGGGATATAGCACTACATACTGACCCAAGGTGTGGGTGAACCGCCGGAGATCGCAAAGATTCCGGCTGACCGGTCTGGCGCAATTTCACGCGCCTCGGCGTGCTGGGGCGCGCAGTTTCACGCGCCTCGGCGGGCTGGGGCGCGCAGTTTCGCGCGCCTCGGCGGGGGCTCAGTGCTGGTAGGTGCCGTGGAGGATGGCGCGGCCGGCGGTCGCGAAGGCGAGGTGGAACGAGACCACGGCGGGGGAGGCGTCCGAGTCGACGCCGAGCTGCTCCGCGGTGACCGCGTGCACCACGTAGAAGTAGCGGTGCACCTGGTCGCCCTCGGGGGGCGCAGCACCGAGGAACCCCTTCGAGCCACCGTCGTTGCGGCACATGAACGCGTTGCCGGGCAGGTCGGCACCCTCGGCGCCCGCGCCGGTGTCGAGGCTGGTGACATCGGCGGGCAGGTCCACGAGCACCCAGTGCCAGAAGCCGGAGGGCGTCGGGGCGTCCGGGTCGAAGCAGGTGACCGTGAAGCTCTTCGTGCCCTCGGGGGCGTCCGACCAGCTCAGCTGGGGCGAGGTGTTGCCCTTGGCGGCCACCTGGTCGTCCTTCAGCGGCTGGCCGTCCGAGACGTCGTCGCTGGTGACGGTGAAGGACGGGGCGGAGGGCAGCAGCTCGTACGGGTCCGGGCTGACGGGACGGTCGAGACTCATCGGTTCTCCTCGCGGTCTGGTGCGGTCGGACACGGCCGAGGCTAGCGCGACCGGTCCGCCACCTGGGCGGCTGCACGGCGCCCGCGAACGACCGCGACAATGGGCGCCATGACGCATGGACGAGCTGATTGCCGCGATCTCACCTGCCGACTCCAGACGTCGATGCAGGAGGCGCGCGAGAGGCAGGCCCAGCTCACCAAGCCGGCCGGCTCGCTCGGCGTCCTGGAGGACGTCTCGGTCAAGCTCGCCGGCATCCACGCCACCTGTCCGCCGATGGCGATGACGCGACCGGTCGTCGCGGTGTTCGCGGGCGACCACGGCGTGCACGCGCAAGGGGTGACGCCTTGGCCGCAGGAGGTCACCGCCGCGATGGTGGAGAACTTCCGGGCCGGCGGTGCCGCGGTCAACGTGCTGGCGCGACGTGCGGGAGCGGACGTGTACGTCGTCGACATGGGCGTCGCGGCCGACCTGGTCGCCCGGGCCGCACCTGATCGACCACAAGCTCCGGAAGGGTACGTCGGACCTGGCGACCGGACCCGCGATGAGCCGCGACGAGGCGGTGCAAGGAATCCTCGCCGGCGCCGAGGTGGCGCGGCCGGCTCGTCGACGAGGGTCACGACTGCCTGCTCACCGGGGACATGGGCATCGCCAACACGACACCGTCGGCCGCCCTGGTGGCGGCGTTCACCGCGGCCGAGCCCGATCTCGTGGTGGGACGCGGCACGGGGGTCGACGACGCGACTCTCGCCCGCAAGGTCGAGGTGGTCTCCCGAGCGCTGCGGGAGCGCCCCGTCACCGACGACCCGGTGGAGACGCTGGCCTCCCTCGGCGGGTTCGAGCACGCGGGACTGGCCGGCTACGTGCTCGGTGCGGCCGCCCGACGGGTGCCGGTCGTGCTCGACGGGGTGATCGCGGGAGCGGCAGCACTGGTGGCCGCGGCGCTCGCTCCGGACATCGTCGACTACTGCTTCGCGGGACACCGCAGCGTCGAGCCGGGGCACGCCGTCGCGCTGGGGCGGCTGGCGCTGCGACCGGTCGTCGACCTCGACCTCCGTCTCGGCGAGGGCACCGGGGCGGCCCTGGCCTTCCCCGTCATCGAGTCGGCCGGCGCCGTACTCCGGGAGATGGCGACCTTCGACTCCGCCGGTGTGACTCGCAAGGCCGACTAGTGACGGACTACCCGCCCTATCCCTCCGGGCTGCGCCTGGCCGGTCGACGTGTCCTGGTGGTCGGCGGAGGGCACGTGGCCCAGCGCCGGATCCCGAGGCTGCTGGCATCGGGCGCCGACGTCGTCGTGGTCTCGCCGGAGATCACGCCCGCCGTCGAGGGACTCGCCGGGTCGGGCGAGATCACCTGGCACGAGCGAGAGTTCGAGCCTCTCGATGTCGAGGACGCGTGGTACGTCATCGCCGCGACCGAGGTCCCCGAGGTCAACGAGAGCGTGACCCGCGAGTGCGAGACCCGGCGCATCTTCTGCGTGCGCGCCGACGACGCCACCGAGGCCACCGCCTGGACCCCGGCGGTCGGCAGGCACGCCGGCGTCACGATCGCGGTGCTCGGCAACCGGGAGCCGCGTCGGTCCGCCGGGGTGCGCGACGCCATCGTGGCTGCGCTGCGAGACGGCGTGATCGCGGCACCGCAGGGCGACGAGCGGACACCAGGCGTGGTGCTCGTGGGGGGAGGGCCCGGCGATCCCGAGCTGGTGACGGTGGCGGCTCGGCGCGCGCTGAGCGAGGCAGACGTCGTGGTGGCGGACCGCCTCGCCCCGCGCGAGCTGCTCGACGAGCTGTCCCCGGATGTCGAGCTCGTCGACGTCGCCAAGCTCCCGCGCGGCCGGGCCGCCGCGCAGGAGGAGATCAACAAGCTGATCGTCGACCGCGCCCTCGAGGGCAAGCGGGTGGTCCGCTTCAAGGGTGGCGACTCGTTCGTCTACGGGCGTGGCTACGAGGAGGCGCTGGCGTGCGAGGCGGCCGGCGTGCCCTGGTCGGTGATACCCGGGCTGACGAGCGCGCTCGCGGTCCCGGCGGCCGCGGGGATCCCGGTCACCCATCGCGGTGTCGCCCACGACTTCACCGTGATCTCCGGCCACCTGCCGCCCGGCGACCCCGACTCGCTGGTGGAGTGGGACGCGGTCGCACGCATGCGCGGCACCGTCGTGCTCTTGATGGCGGTCAAGAACCTGCCCGCCATCGCGGCCCGGCTGGTCTCGAGCGGTCGTCCGTCCGACACGCCGGTCGCGATCGTGTCCGAAGGCACGATGCCGGGGGAGCGCACCTTGGTGAGCACCCTGGAGAAGGTCGGCGAGGACATGGCGCGAGAGCAGGTGCGGCCACCGGCGATCGTGGTGATCGGCGAGGTGGTGGCCGTCGCAGGACGCGCCGGGTCAGCGGGACTGGCGTAGCCAGAGGGAGACGTGCGCCGGCTGCATGGTCTGGTCGGCTGTGGTGCGGAGGTCGGCGCCGACCGCGTCGAGGTCGAGCTCTTGGCGCAGCCGCGTGGAGAAGTCCTCGAGGGTGTGCACGGCGTCGTAGCGGCGGCGGTAGAAGCGTCGGTCGACGACCGCCTGGATCCGTGCCCGCGCGGGCCGGAACGCCGCCGCCACCACCAGCGTCGAGGCTGCGACTGCGAGGTCCGACTCGCCCGTGACCGGGGTCAGCACCAGGCGCAGCAGCAGGATCGAGACGACGTACGTCGCGACCAGTGCGGCCGTCAGCGAGCCGTAGACCAGGGTGCGGTTGATGACCAGGTCGATGTCGTAGAGCCGGTAGCGCAGGATCGCGATACCGGTCGCGACAGGGATGCCGAAGATGCAGCTGAAGAGGAAGATCGACCACCCGGCGTCGTTGAGGATCTGAGCGTGCGTCACGCCCCCGATGCCAGACAGGACGAGCCCGCCCACGATCAGGGATACCGCGGACACGAACCACTTGAGCTGTTGCCGCTCCACGCCGATGGACTGGCGGAACCGGACGACGATGGACGCTCCGGTGAGAACCACCGCGAGCGTGTACGTCGGGATCGCCAAGTGGGACACCGCATCGACAACGGTGAGTGCGAAGCCCTCCACGCCAAACGGGTTCTTCGCCGACCCGGCGAACTCGAGCTCACCCGGCGTGAGGCCCACGACGACGATGCCGCCCACCAGGCAGACCAGGTCGAACCACCACACGAGCTTCCAACGAGGAGACAGCACTCTGCCGGTGGGAAACACCAGCGGGAGGAAGGCGACCGTGAGGAAGAACCACACATGGAACAGCCATTCCGAGACCCAGGCAGCGGCCACATAGCCAGGGGAGCGGGCTATCACGTAGGTCCCGGCGCCGATCTCGACTGCGAGGATCAAGGCGATCCCGAGCAGGAGCCAGCCGACGGCGTTCGACGGCTGGCGTGAGGCGACCAGGGCCCCCACGACGGCGTATCCGCCCAGCATGAGCGGGAAGATGCTGTCGCCGTTGTCCGATTGGCTGCCTCCGACCCAGGCGGTCGTGACTGCCATCGCGGCCCACAGGGCAAACAGCGACCACGCGAGCACGGTGGTGGCTCGACGAGGTCCCATGCCAGTCGCGACCTCCCTCGTCGATCCCCTTCGACAGTAGGGTCGGCAGCCACCGTTCGGGAAGCGTTACGAGCCGACCGCAGCACGCGCCGGGTCAGCACGTCGGGAAGCGCAAGATGCGCCGGGTCAGCGAAAGGGACGAAAGGCATGGCGGAGCTGGTCCAGGTCGACGACCCGGGTGATCCGGTGCTGGCCGACTACCGCGACCTGCGTGACGTGCAGCTGCGCACCCATCTCGAGGCCGAGCACGGGCTGTTCCTGGCCGAGGGGGAGAAGGTCGTGCGGCGAGCCGTCGCAGGCGGGGTTCCCCGTCCGTTCGTTCCTGATGGCGCCACGCTGGCTCGACGGCCTCTCCGACGTGCTCGCCACCACGGACGCCCCATGCTTCGTCGTCAGCGAGGAGCTGGCCGAGCAGGTCACCGGCTTCCACGTGCACCGTGGCGCCCTCGCCTCGCTGCAGCGGCTGCCGCTGCCCACCGTGTCCGAGGTGCTCGAGCCGGCGCGCACGGTCGTCGTGCTGGAGGACGTCGTCGACCACACCAACGTGGGTGCGGCCTTCCGCAGCGCGGCTGCGCTCGGCATCGACGCCATGCTGCTGTCGCCTCGCTGCGCCGACCCGCTCTACCGCCGGGCGGTCAAGGTCGCCATGGGTGCCGTCTTCACCGTTCCCTACGCCCGCCTCGACGACTGGTACGACGCCTTGGTGGAGGTGGCAGCGGCAGGATTCACCACGGTCGCGCTGACTCCGGCAGATGACGCCCTCGACATCGAGCGGGCCGTCGCGGGGCTCGACAAGGTGGCGCTGGTGCTCGGGTCGGAGGGACACGGTCTGTCGGAGCGGTGGGAGCGCACGGCCGCACGGCGGGCAGCGATCCCGATGAGCAACGGCGTCGACTCGCTCAACGTGGCCGCGGCAACGGCAGTCGCCTGCTACGTCACCGCGCGACGGTGCCCGCGGCGGGCTCTAGCTAGAGGCGGCACCGCCGTAGCGGGCTCGCACGCCTCTGCTCCTGACGGCGGGTCAGCTTCGCCAGCTGCGTCGGGCCCGACCTGCAAGGACCGTGGCAGGGGCGCACGACAACTCGATGCCGGCGCAGTTGCGGTAGGCGCGTCCAGAGCTCGCGACAGCTGGGCCTGGACTTCGGCGTACTCTTGCGCCCGTAGAGGTTGTGCATCTCGTTCGGGTCGCGGGCGAGGTCGTAGAGCTCGGCGTCGCCGTCGATGTAGCGGACGTACTTCCATCGAGCGGTGCGCACCCCGATGCCGGTCAGCGGGTCGGCGAAGCCGGGCGGGCTCTCGTCGGCTGCGTGCCGCATGACGGTCGGCGTTCTCGAGACCTTCGACCACCATCGGGATCCGCCAGCCGCGGTCGCGCGCGGAACGTCGGCACCAGCGAGCCGGCCGTCGGCCGGACGCGGCGGACGAGCTTCGGCCAAGGTCGAGGATCGTCGCGGTGATGTCAGGGCTGTTGACCGGGTCGTAGCGACGGCCGCGCGGCGACTCCGGCCCGGCGACCAAGAAGCGGCACCCGCAGCGACGGCTCGTGGGCCCAGATCTTGCCCTGCCGCATCCGGTGCTCGCCGAGGAAGTAGCCGTTGTCGGAGGTGAACATCAACACGGTGTTGTCGTACTCGCCGGTCTTCTTGAGCGTCGCGATCAGCTTGTCGATCTGCTGGTCGAGCACGAAGAGCGACTCGGCTCGCTGCCGGGTGAGCCGACAGCATCGCGGCCTTCTCGTCGTCGGCGATGGGCGGCAGCCAACGCATCGGCCGGGGCAGTCTGCTGGTGTCCGGCTGGCTGTCGCTGCCGTCTCGAGGCAGGCCGGAGGCACGCGGGATCTGGTCGTCGAACATGCCGCGGACACGCTCGGGCGGGCCGGCGGTCTTGAAGCGCTCCTTCTGCCCGGTGCCCGGCCGAACGAGCCGCGTCGGGTCGCCCTTCTCCCGCGGCGCGCCGACGTGCGGCGCGATCGGTGCGAAGTAGAGGAAGAACGGCTTGGGGGAGCGGTGGTACTTCGTGACCATCCGTCGCGCGATCCGGCCCTCCGCAACCGTCTGGTACACGCCTTTGTGCTGGTCGTCGATCTTGCCGTTGTGGTTGAGCAGCACGTTGTAGTAGCTGTAGGTCCCGCCGCGTCGAAGCCGCTGTTCGGCGGTCGCGCGACCGCTCCCCACCAGTCGGTCCACCCCGGTGGCACGTAGCGGAAGGAGTTCCGCTTCGTGACCGCGCGACGCGCCGTCGCCGTAGCCGTTCATGTACTTGCCGAGGAAGAGCGTGTTGTAGCCGGCGTCGTTCATCGCGGTGCCGAGCGTCGGCGCGGTCGTCGAACGCGTGGAAGTTCGTGCGGGGGCGACGACGGAGAGACACGCCGGTGTTGTGGGCGTACTGCCCGGTCAGCAGCGAGCTGCGCGCGGGGGCGCACAAGCGGGTAGCTCGCGAACGAGTTGCGGAAGTCGAGCCCCTGCTCGGCGACCAGATGGCGCACGTTGGGCATCCACCGCAGGTCGTCGGTGCGCATGTCGTCGGTGACGATCGTGACCACGTTGGGCCGCTCGCGCCTGCTGGCGGCGTGGCGATCCTTCGGGCAGCGAGCTGGGCCGGCGATGCGCGCGTGTTCTGGCCGGCGGCGGGCCGCGCTCGCCGGCCTTGTGCCCGCTCGCCGACGCACGCCCGCGGTCCCCGTCGCCAGCAGGGCGAGCCCGAGCGCGACCGTCGCGACGTGGCCTGCGCAGCCGCCGGTACGGCGAGGGGGTGGGAGCTGGTCATGGAGGTCCCAGCCTACGAACGGTCCCGATGCCGAGCGCCGCAAGCGCCGCTCGACAGCTTGCGCGTCGCGCCCCAGCGGTGCTCGAGCGGGTCCGGCGGGCCAGTCCTCGGGGAACTCCTCCGCGGCCTCCTTGGCCTGCTTGAACAGCTTCTTGCGGGTCCGCTTGTTCAGCCGGTCGCCGAACACGTGCCGTCGCAGTGGTCGGTCTCGTGCTGCAGGCACCGTGCCAGGAGCCCGTTGCCGGCGTAGCTGACACGGGAGCCGTCGAGACCCTGCCCCTCGACGCGGGCGTACGTCGGCCGGGCGCACGGCACGAACGCCCCGGGAAGAGACAGGCAGCCCTCGTCGCCGTCGTCGAGCTTGCGGTCCTTGCCGACCGGCAGGAACAGCTCCGGGTTGCACACCACGCCCTGGTGCCGCGACGCCGTCCTCGTCGGGACAGTCGAACACGAACACCGCGAGGTCGACGGCCGATCTGGCAGGCGGCCAGGCCGACCCCGTCGGCGGCGTACATCGTCGCCACCATGTCCGCCGCCAGCGCCCGCAGGTCCTCGTCGAAGACCTCGATGGGCTCCTGCTTGTGGTGCATCACGGTCTCGCCCCAGCGCACGATCGGTCGTACCGTGCCCGCCTCGGGGAGCACGGAGCCGGCGCCTGCCTCGGGAGTGCCGGCCTCGGGGGTGTCGGACATGGCGTCAAGGTAGCCGAGGCGGCTCATCCGCGGACAGCGATGTCGGGGTGCTGTGCGAGCAGACGTGACCGGTGCCACGGCGCCTGCCCGTTTCGGTTGTCTGTAACTCGCGTTTACAGTTACTTGTATGTCCACCCACCGACTCCCGTGACGACTCGCCGGCACGGCCTGACCGCTCGCGAGAAGCCGGACCCGATCGGCCTCGCCGTCGCGTTCCTCAACAAGCTCGCCCAGACCACCGCCCTGGACCGGTTCGGGCCGTTCGGCTGGAGCCTGCGCAAGCCGACCGAGCGGGTGGTCTTCGAGGCCACCAAGTCCGGCTTCCGCACGCTCGGTGCCGTCAACCGGCAGTTCGCCCGCGCGGGAAGAAGCGGGCACGCCGACGCCGGGTGCCCAGCGCGGTCGTCGACGGGCAAGTTCGACCTGACGCCCGACCGAGGACGAGCAGATGCTCGTCGACGTCGTCACGGAGTTCGCCGCCGAGGTGGTGCGTCCGGTGGCCGCCGGAGGCCGACGACGTGGCCGCCGACGCCGGAGGCGGTGCTCAAGTCCAGCCTCGAGATCGGGCTGCCGATCCTCGGGGTCCCCGAGGAGCTCGGTGGCATCTCGACGGAGCGGTCGGCGATGGCCGGCACGCTCGTCGCGGAGGCGCTCGCCCACGGCGACATGGGCCTCGCGGTGGCGACGCTGGCCCCCGGTGCGGTCGGGCACCGCGCTGTCGCTGTGGGGCAGCGACGAGCAGCAGGCGACCTACCTCCCGGCGTTCACCGGCGACGACGTGCCCGGCCGCCGCGCTGGCGCTGACCGAGCCGCGGCCGCTCTTCGACGCGCTCGCCCCGCAGACGACGGCGGTCAAGGACGGCGACGAGTACGTCCTCAACGGCGTCAAGTCGATGGTGCCGCGCGGCGCCGAGGCCGAGCTGTTCGTCGTCGGGGCCGAGCTCGACGGCGAGCCGCGGCTGTTCCTCGTCGAGTCGGGCACCGAAGGGCGTCGAGATCGAGGCGGAGCCGTCGATGGGCCTGCGGGCGGCCTCGCTGTCCCGGGTCGTCCTCGACGACGTCCGGGTGACGGACCTCGCGCCTGCTCGGCACCGCCGACGACTACGCCGAGTGCGTGCGGCTGTCGCGGCTCGCGTGGTGCGCGCTGTCGCTCGGGCACGTCGCAGGCGGTCCTCGACTACGTCATCCCCTACGTCAACGAGCGCGAGGCGTTCGGCGAGCCGATCAGCCACCGGCAGAGCGTCGCGTTCATGGTCGCCAACATCGGCATCGAGCTGAAGGGCATGCGGCTGGTGACCTACCGCGCCGCCTCCCGAGCCGCACAGGGCAAGCCGTTCGCCCGCGAGGTCGGGCTGGCCCGCAAGCTGTGCGCCGAGCGCGGCATGCAGATCGGCAACGACGGCGTGCAGCTGCTCGGCGGCCACGGCTACGTCAAGGAACACCCGGTCGAGCGGTGGTACCGCGACCTCCGGGCCATCGGCGTCATGGAAGGCGGGGTGCTGGTATGAACATCCCACGATGCTGCTCGCTGCCCTCGCTCGCTCACTCCGCTCACACCACCGTGGGGACCCCGCCTGATGATCAACCTCGAGACACCCAGGAAGTTCCGCCCGCTCATCGGGCAGGCCCACCAGGTCGCGATGAACATGCTGCGACCGAACTCCCGCAAGTACGACAAGGCCGAGCACGAGTACCCCAAGGAGCTCGACATGCTCGCGGCCATGATCGACGGGCTGTCGGAGTCCGGACAGGCGTCCGGCGCCGGCGCGTCGGGGGTACGACGCGACGAGGTCGACCCCGCGGCCGAGGACAAGGGCACCAAGAACGGCTCCAACCTGGCCTCCGTGCTCTCGATCATGGAGATGTGCTGGGGCGACGTCGGACTGCTGCTGTCGATGCCGCGCCAGGGGCTCGGCAACTCCGCGATCGCGTCGGTGGCCAACGACGAGCAGGCCGAGCGCTTCAAGGGCGTGTGGGCCGGCATGGCGATCACCGAGCCCGGCTGCGGCTCCGACTCGGCGAACATCCAGACCACCGCACGCCTCGACGGTGACGAGTACGTCATCAACGGCGAGAAGATCTACGTGACCGCCGGTGACCGCTGCGACGCCGTCGTCGTCTGGGCGACGCTCGACAAGAGCCTCGGGCGCGCGGCGATCAAGTCGTTCGTCGTACCCAAGGGCACGCCGGGCATGACCGTCGAGCGGCTCGAGCACAAGCTCGGCATCAAGTCCTCCGACACCGCGGCGATCCGCTTCGAGGACTGCCGGGTCCCGAAGGAGAACCTGCTCGGCGACCCGGACGTCGACCCGAAGCAGGGCTTCGCCGGCGCCATGGCCACGTTCGACAACACCCGCCCGCTGGTCGCCGCGATGGCGATCGGTTGTGCGCGCGCGTCGCTCGAGCTCACCAAGCAGCTGCTCGAGCAGGCCGGCGTCGAGATCGACTACGACCGCCCGGCGCAGACGCAGTCCGCGGCAGCCGCGACCTTCCTGCAGCTGGAGTCGGACTGGGAGGCGGCGTACCTGCTCACGCTTCAGGCGGCGTGGATGGCCGACAACAGCAAGCCGAACTCGCTGGAGGCCTCGATGGCCAAGGCGAAGGCCGGCCGCGTCGGCAGCGACGTCACGCTGCGGTGCGTCGAGCTCGCCGGCAGCGTCGGCTACAGCGAGCACGAGCTGCTCGAGAAGTGGGCGCGTGACTCGAAGATCCTCGACATCTTCGAGGGCACCCAGCAGATCCAGCAGCTGATCGTCGCCCGGCGACTGCTCGGACTCACCAGCGCCCAGCTGAAGTAGTCGCCCGGCTAGAACAGCTTTCGACCACGTCGTGACGACCACGGCGTGATCGGACGGGGGAGGTCGACGCCGTCGAGAGCGAGATCGATCAGCTCGTTGTAGAAGGTCACGTGCCCCTTGACGATCGCGACCTCGGGCAGCGGGTCGAGGTAGGTCCAGGCCAGGTCGGCCCCTTGGCTCTCGGGTGCGCTGCCACGGACCGACAAGTAGTTCGCGTGGCCCTTGTACGCGCAAATCGACGTCGTCTCGCTCTCGACCAGCAGGTCCGTGCGCACGTCCTCCCGCGGTATGTACCACCTGGTCGGGAGGTGCGTCTCGTACAACGCGATGGCGCGACTGCTGTCGGCCAGGACGGCGCCCTTGAACGACACCACCACGTGCCGGTCGCTCGGCAGGACGTCGATGCGCTTGAAGGGGTCGTGCGGGTGACCCGTCACCGGCGTGCTCTCCTCCATCCACTCGAAGGGAGCCCACTCCACGATGACGCGACCTTCGAGTGCCGGATCGCTCGGACGGAACGCTGAGGCCTCGAACGCCTCGTCGCCCACCTCGACGGTGAACGACTCGCCGTCGTGCCGGTGCCACCCGAAGGTCACCGGCCCCAGCACGGGCGGCAGGCCATCCGGCATCGGTGGGGTCGGGCAAGGGGTGAGGGTTGCCGCGACGTCGTCGGGAGGCACGGCGTACATGGGGACGACCCGGCCGGGCTCCCACACGACGAACGCGTGGGTGGTGTCGAGCACCGGGGAGCCGCGCCGGCTGGCGCGGATGCGCTTGCTGATGGGGTGGTAGCGCAGCTGGTCGTTCAGGGAAAAGATGTGTGCGCCGAGGTCGAGGGCCATGCCGCGATGCTGCGCCGTACCGGCAGACGGGTCAACCACGCTCCGATCCCAGCTCCTCGCGGGGCAGGATGGAGGCATGACTGTCCCGGACGTCGTCCTCAACAACGGCATCGAGATCCCGCAGGTCGGATTCGGCGTGTGGCGGGTGCCACCGCAGCAGACGCGGGAGGTCGTCTCGGCCGCGCTCGATGCCGGCTACCGCCACGTCGACACCGCGAAGCTCTACCGCAACGAGGAGGGCGTCGGCGAGGCGGTGCGCAAGTCCGGGCTCGACCGGGACCGGGTGTTCGTCACGTCGAAGGTCTGGAACGACGACCAGGGGTACGACGCGACGCTGCGCGCGTTCGACGCGAGCCTGGACCGTCTCGGCTTCGACGTGCTCGACCTGTACCTGATCCACTGGCCCACGCCCGACCCGGCACAGGTGGCCGACACCTGGCGGGCCATGGAGAAGCTCTACCTCGACGGCCGGGTGCGCGCCATCGGCGTCTCCAACTTCGAGCCGGCCGACCTGCGCCGGCTGCTCGACGGCTCCGGCGTGGTGCCGGTCGTGAACCAGGTGGAGCTGCACCCCTACCGGCAGCGCCGCGACGTGCGTCGCGTCAACGACGAGCTCGGCGTGGCCACCGAGGCGTGGGGCCCGCTCGCGCAGGGCGGCGCGCTGCTGGCCGACCCGGCGATCACCCGGCTCGCCGACAAGCACGCCGTCTCCCCGGCACAGGTGGTGCTGCGCTGGCACCTCGAGCTGGGCACCATCGTCATCCCGAAGTCGGTAACCCCCGAACGCATCGCCTCGAACATCGACCTCTTCGACTTCGAGCTGGACGAGGACGACATGGCGGCCGTCGCGGCGTTGGACCGCGACTGATGGCGACCAAGGCGCAAGCGCGACGGCAGCAGCTGATCATCGACGTGCTGGAGAGCGCGTTCGCCGACCTCATGAGCGCCGATCCCCATGGCTTCCGGGTGAAGTTCCGCAAGATGGCCGCGGACCCGTTCGCGTTCTACCGCGGCTCGGCGTGCTTGTTCTACGCCGACATGACCAGTGACGGAAAGGTCGGGCAGGACGCGTGGGCCGACGAACGCACCAGCCGGGTGTGGATCCACGGAGACCTGCATGCGGAGAACTTCGGCACCTACATGAACTCCCACGGCCGGATGGTCTTCGACGTCAACGACTTCGACGAGGCCTACATCGGCCACTTCTCCTGGGACCTTCGCCGGTTCGTGGCCAGCCTCGCGCTGCTGGGGTGGCAGAAGGCGTTGCCGGACGAGACGATCCGATCGCTGATCGGGAAGTATCTGCGCGCCTACCTCGCGCAGGTGAGCCACTACGCCGACGTGTCCGAGGAGGACGACGACTTCGCCCTGCACCTCGAGAACACCGACGGCCCCGTCAACGAGGTGCTCACGCAGGCCCGCATGGCCAGCCGGGTGACGCTGCTCGACGGTGTCACCCGCTTCGAGAAGAACGTGAGGGTCTTCGCGGAGGACGCCACCACCCGGCGCCTCGGCAAGGCGGAACGACGCAAGGTGGAGAAGGCGTTCGCCGACTACCTGAGCACGATTCCCGAGTCCAAGCGCTTCGACCGTGCGTTGTTCTACGAGGTGCGCGACGTCGTGGGCAAGTCCGGGTTCGGCATCGGCTCGGCCGGGCTCCCGGCGTACAACGTGCTCGTGGAGGGCTACAGCCAGTCGCTGGACAACGACGTGGTGCTGAGCATGAAGCAGGCCAACGTGCCGGCCGTGAGCCGCTTCGTCGACAGTCGTGCCGTCGACAGGTACTTCGACCACGAGGGACACCGCACCGTGGTCTCGCAACGTGCGCTGCAGGTGCACACCGACCCGTTGCTCGGCTTCACCCGCCTCGACGGGACCGGGTACGTCGTCGCCGAGGTCTCGCCGTACGAGTTCGACCTGGACTGGGGAGAGATCAACGAGCCCGACGAGATGGCGAGCGTGGTCGCGAACCTCGGTCGCGCCACCGCCAAGGTGCACTGTGCCTCTGACGAGGACAGCGACCAGAGCCTGGTGAAGTTCCAGACCGAGGAGGCGATCTGCACGGTCGTGGAGGGCAGGCGTCGCGAGCTCGTCGATGACCTGACCGACTTCGGGGTGGAGTACGCCGACCGGGTCCGCGCCGACCACGAGCTGTTCGTCGACGCCTTCCGAGAAGGCCGCATCGGTGGCGTCACCGCCACCTGAGACTCAGTGCCCCAGCTCAGTGAGCCAGCTTGGCGGCCAGCCGGCCCAGGAAGGCGACGACCTCGTCGGCGGAGCGGTCGGGGAGACCGAAGATCACCTCGGAGACGCCGATCTCGGCCCAGTGGGCGAGCAGTGCCGGGTCGGGCTTGACGGTGTTGATGACGACCACCTCGGGGTCGCCCTCGCGGCCTGCGTCCTTCCAGGCGGCACGCAGCAGGTCGATCTTGTCGCCGATCTCGTCCTCGCGCGGCGTGGTGATCCAGCCGTCGGCCGACCGAGCGATCCACGCGAACGTCTTCTCGGTGCCGCCGGCCCCGATCAGCACCGGGATGCGCGGCTGCTGGAGGGGCTTCGGCCAGGCCCAGCTCGGTCCGAACGACACCAGCTCGCCGTCGTACGACGCCTCCTCCTGGGTCCACAGCGCCTGCATGGCCTCGACGTACTCACGCAGCAGCGTCCGCCGCCGCTTCACCGGCACCCCGTGGTCGGCGAGCTCGTCGGTGTTCCAGCCGAAGCCGGCGCCGAGAGTCACGCGGCCGCCGGAGAGGTGGTCGAGCGTCGCCAGGGTCTTCGCAAGCGTGATCGGGTCGGACTCGACCGGCAGCGCGACCGCCGTGGACAGCCGGATCCGGGTCGTGACGGCCGCCGCCATCGCCAGCGACACCCACGGGTCGAGCGTGCGCATGTAGCGGTCGTCGGGCAGCGACGCGTCACCGGTGCCGGGGTGGGCGGCCTCCCGCTTGACCGGGATGTGGGTGTGCTCGGGCACGTAGAACGTGTCGAAGCCGTTCTCCTCGGCCGCTTTCGCCGCCTCGGCAGGCGTGATGCCGCGGTCGCTGGTGAACAACACGATGCCGTGCCTCATGGGCCGCTCCTGAAAACAAGAACCTGTTTCAGTTCAGTCTAGAGGGTGCGGATCATCGGACTCGGCGCGCTCCGTCGCTCGGGACGCCGAGTGAGGAAGCCGGGGGAGCGCCAGCCGCGCGCGTCGAACGCCTCCTGCACGGCCTCCGCCACGGACGCGATGGCGTCGGTTGGCGACGAGCGCGATCGCCGAGCCGCCGAAGCCGCCGCCGGTCATCCGGGCGCCGAGCGCACCGTGCGATGTCGCGGACTCCACCACCACGTCGAGCTCGGGGCACGAGATCTCGTAGTCGTCGCGCATGGACGCGTGAGACGCCACGAACGTCTCCCCGAGCCCGGCGGAGTCGCCCGCCTCGAGCTGGGCCACCGCGCGGCTCACCCGGTCGTTCTCGGTGAACACGTGCCGCACCCGGCGGCGCAGCTCGTCGTCCAAGGCCGCCAGCGCCGCGTCCTGGTCCTCGACGTCTCGCAGCAGCTCGACGCCGAGCTGCCGCGCCGCCTCCTCGCACTGCTTGCGGCGCGAGCCGTACTCACCGTCGCTGTAGCGTGTGCGAGGCCCTGGTGTCGACCACGAGCAGGGTCAGGTCCCGCCGATGCCGGGTCCCACGGCACGTGCCGCCGCGACCAGTCCGGCAGTCGAGCGAGCAGCGCGGCGTCGGCGCGCCCGAACAGCGCGATGGTCTGGTCCAAGCCACCGGTCGGTGCTCCGGCCACCTCCTGCTCGGCCCGCATGCAGGCACGCACCAGCGCCGCGCGCGCCGTCGTCGTCCACATCGACGTCGGCGAGCCGCGCCGCCCCCAGCGCGACCGCGCACTCGATCGCGGCGGAGCTCGACAGCCCGGCACCCAGCGGCACCCGGCCGTCGACCATGACGTCCATGCCGGGCACCCGCCAGCCCGCCTCCTGCAGCGCCCAGACCACCCCCGCGGCGTACGACGCCCAGCCGGTGACCGCGCCGGGTCCCAGCTCGTTCAGCGGCGCCTCGAAGGGGTCGTCCTGCTGCCGGCTCGTCACGGTGAGCACGTCGTCGTCGCGGCCCGCCACCGCGGCGTACGTCGCGTGGGGGAGCGCCATCGGCAGGCAGAGGCCGCCGTTGTAGTCGAGGTGCTCGCCGATGAGGTTCACCCGACCCGGCGCGGCGAAGACCCCTTCGGGCGGGCGCCCGTGGGACTTCTCGAACGCCCTCGCCAGGTCGTCGGCGATCGCTGCCGGGTCGCCGGCGCTCGAGGGTCTCCACGGGCCGCACCCTAGGGGTGTCGCGGACGCGAGGTGTGTGACCTTTTCGACGCTGGCGCGTTAGGGGTGCGATCCCCGCCCCGCTCCCAGGAGGAACTCTCCATGCGCCGTCCGTTGCGCACCGCTCTCGCGACCGGCGCTGTCGCCTGCGTCGCCGCCGTCTCCACCTTCGCGTCGATGCCCGCCTCCGCCGGCGCCGCAGAGCGCGCCGGTCCAGGACTACCTGGCCCACCAGCTCGGCAAGCTGAGCAGCACCGGCGTGACCACCGTGCTGGTGCACGGCACGAGCCTGTCCGCGGCCAACAACGCCGTGAAGGCCAGCGGGCTGAAGAAGACCATGAGCTTCGACCGCATCGGCGTCGTCGTCGCCCGCGGCACCAAGGCGCAGATCCAGAAGGCCGGCATCCAGCCGGGGGTCACCTACCTCGAGGGCAACCAGCCGATCGCGTTCCCCGGCACGACCTCGAACCAGGCCACCCGCGGCGACGAGGCCTACAGCTCGCTGACCGGCGCCGACGGCACCGCGCTGAGCGGCAAGGGCGTCTCCGTCGGCCTCATCGACTCGGGCGTCGACCCGACCCACCCCTACCTGACCGAGCAGGACGGCTCCTCGGTCGTCGTCTCGAACAACAAGGTCCTCTGCGACCCGTTCGAGGCCGCCTGCCAGGTCGCGAACGTGCCGACCTCGGTGGACACCGACACGCTCTCGGCGGGTGGCCACGGCACCCACGTGGCCGGCATCATCGCCGGCAGGCCGACCACGCTGAGCAGCGGCGCCAAGATCCACGGGGCGGCTCCTGGCGCCAAGCTCGTGTCGCTGTCCACCGGGGCGGCGCTTGTCATCCTCGGCGCCGACGCCGCGCTCAACTGGGTGCTCGAGCACCACGACGCACCCTGCGGCGCGGGCGTCTCCGCCAGCGTGTGCCCGCCGATCAAGGTCACCAACAACTCCTACGGCCCGACCGGTGGTGGCGAGTTCGACCCGCAGTCGGCCACCTCCAAGCTGCAGCGGGCGCTGGCCGCCGAGGGCGTCGTGACCGTCTGGGCCAACGGCAACGACGGTGGCGACGGCTCGGAGAACCTCTCCAACCCGCCCGGCCAGGACCCGACCGGCGGTGTGATCTCGGTGGCGTCCTACAACGACAACGGCACCGGCACCCGTGACGGCTAGCTCTCGGACTTCTCCTCGCGCGGCCAGTCCGGCCGCACGGCGACCTACCCCGACATCTCGGCGCCCGGCGACATGATCACGTCGTCCTGCCGCGTCTACCTGCCGATCTGCAGCACCGGTCTCGACCCGCAGAACGGCCCCGGCCCGACCGACATCGGCACCTTCAACACCATCAGCGGTACGTCGATGGCGGCACCGCACATCGCCGGCATCGTGGCGCAGCTGTTCCAGCGCGCGCCGAGCGCGACGCCGGCACAGGTCGAGGACGCGATCAAGTCGACCGCGCACAAGTTCACCTTCGGCGCGCCGTACGAGAACGGCACGTCGTACGACAAGGGCTACGGGCTCGTCGACGTGGTTGCCGCCGCTCAGTCGCTGAACTAGTTGGGACGAGTCGGCTAACACCGACCTGGAACACTGGAGGGTGTGAGCGATGCACCCACACCCTCCGAGGACGAGCTCGTCGAGCTCGCGCACCAGATGTTCGACTGGGCGCGAGCCGGCGACGCCGAGCGGGTTGCGGCGTACGTCGATGCCGGAGTGCCGGTCAACCTCACCGACGCCTCCGGCAACACGCTGCTGATGCTCGCCGCCTACCACGGGCACGCAGCGACAGTGACGATGCTTGCCGGACGAGGGGCCGACGTGGACCGTGTCAACGACCGCGGCCAGAGCCCGCTCGCCGGCGCGGTGTTCAAGGGCGAGGACGCCGTGGTCACCGCGCTGCTCCAGGCCGGCGCGGACCCCGACGCGGGCACCCCGACGGCGCGCGAGACCGCAGAGATGTTCGGACGGCCCGACCTGATGGAGCGCGCATGACGCTGCGGGAGTCGCGTCCCACCAGCCCCGCCGTCGGAGCCGCGCAGCAGATCGTCGACCTGATCTCACCGTTGTTCGGCGGCCTGGTGCCGCTGCGGGTGCGGGCTTGGGACGGCAGCGTCGCCGGCCCCGACGACGCCCCGACAGTCGTTGTCAACGACGCCGACGCACTGCGACGGCTCGTCTACCGGCCCGGCGAGCTGGGCCTGGCGCAGGCGTACGTCACCGGTGAGATCGACGTCGAGGGCGACCTGCTCGACGGCTTCCGCAGGGTGTGGCGCTCGGCGCGCGAGCACGACGCGTCGCCTCGGCTCAACCCCTCGACTGTGCTCGCCGGGCTGCGGACCGCGCGCAGCCTCGGTTTGCTGCAGTGGTCGAGCTTGTGGCGGCCACCCGCGCCCCCGGCCTCGCAGGCGCGGCTTCGCGGTCGGTTGCACTCCCTGACCCGCGACCGCGACGCCATCGCGCACCACTACGACCTGTCCAACGACTTCTACGCGCTGATCCTCGACGACCACATGGCGTACTCCTGCGCCTACTTCACGCAGGACCCCGGCGACACGTCGTACTCCCTGGAGAACGCGCAGCGCGACAAGCTCGACCTGGTCTGCCGCAAGCTCGGCCTCGACGAGGCCGAGCCTGGGCATCGACACCTCGACATCGGCTGTGGCTGGGGCTCGTTGTCGCTCTTCGCCGCGCAGGAGTACGGCGTCGAGGTCGTCGGCGTGACGATCGCGGCCGAGCAGAAGGCGTTCATCGACCAGCGGATCGCCGAGCGCGGCCTGCAGGACCGTGTCGAGATCCGGCTGCAGGACTACCGCGACGTCGACGACGGGCCCTTCGACACCATCTCCTCGATCGAGATGGGCGAGCACGTCGGCAAGCGGAACTACCCGGTGTTCGCCGGCGGCATCCACCGGCTGCTGCGGCCCGGCGGACGTGCGCTCGTGCAGCAGATGTCGCGCACCACTCGTCCGGGCGGCGGCCCGTTCATCGAGGCGTTCATCGCCCCCGACATGCACATGCGGCCGGTGGGGGAGACCGTCGACCTCTTCGAGCAGGCAGGGCTCGAGGTCCGCGACGTGCACGGGCTGCGCGAGCACTACGTCTGGACCGTCGACCGGTGGTACGCCACCTTCGACGCCAACTGGGACCGCGTGGTCGAGATGGTCGGCGAGGAGGTCGCGCGCGTGTGGCGGCTCTACCTCGTCGGCGGGGCGCTCGCGTTCGAGGAGGGCCGGATGGGCGTCGACCAGGTCCTCATGGTGCGCCCGACGACCGACGGCCGCAGTCACCTGCCCCGCGTGCGAACCCGCTGATGGCGGACTTCCCCTGGGCGACGTTCGCCGCGACCTTGCCGGCGACGATCCTCGCGGTGCTCGTCGTGCTCGGTGTGACGTTCGTGGTCGCCCTGCGACTCGGCCGGCACGCGGTCGTCGACGTGGCCTGGGGCCTCGGTTTCGCGGCCGTCGCAGTCACGTCCTTCGTCGTTGTCGGCGGACGAGGGCGACGTCGTGCGGCGCACCCTCGTCCTTGCGATGACCGCCTTGTGGGGGCTGCGGCTGGCGACCCACATCGCGCTGCGCTCGCGCGGGCACGGCGAGGACCCTCGCTACGAGGCGCTGATGGCGAAGGCCCCGGGGAACCCCAATCTCTACGCGTTCCGCAAGATCTACCTCACTCAGGGCGCGGTGATGTGGTTCGTGTCACTGCCTGTCCAGGTGGCGGTGTTCGAGACACCAGCAATCGGGTGGATCGCCTGGGTGGGCGTCGCGGTCTGGGCGCTCGGCATGTTCTTCGAGACCGTCGGCGACTGGCAGCTCAGCCGCTTCCGCAACGACCCGGCGTCGAAGGGCCAGGTCCTCGACACCGGGCTCTGGCGCTACACCCGTCACCCCAACTACTTCGGCGACGCCTGCGCATGGTGGGGCATCTCACTGGTTTCCTTCGACGCCTGGCCGGGCATCCTGACAGTGTTGTCGCCGCTGGCGATGACCTGGCTGCTCGCGAGAGGCACCGGCAAACCGTTGCTGGAGAAGGACATCGCCTCACGTCGGCCCGGATACGCCGACTACGTCCGGCGTACGAGCGGCTTCGTGCCGCTGCCGCCGAAGAAGACCTAGCAGCACCCCAGCAGCATCCGGAACCACCGTCGCACCACGACACGAGAGGCACACAGTGAAGACCATCTCGGAGGGCGCCCAGGCGCCGGACTTCGCACTGACCGACCAGCACGGCAAGACCGTCACGCTCAGCGAGAGGCTCGCTGAGGGACCGGTCGTGCTGTTCTTCTACCCGGCGGCGATGACCCCCGGCTGCACGAAGGAGGCCTGCCACTTCCGCGACCTCGCGACCGAGTTCAAGGAGCTGGGCGCGCAGCGACTCGGCATCAGCACCGACCCGGTCGCGCGGCAGCAGGCGTTCGCCGACCAGCAGGTGCTCGACTACCCGCTGCTGTCCGACGAGGACGGCGAGGTCGCCACGTCGTACGGCGTCAAGCGGAAGATGATCACCCCGGTCAAGCGGGCCACCTTCGTCATCGACACCGACCGCACCATCCGCAAGGTCGTCACCAGCGAGCTCAACATGAGCGTGCACGCCGACGAGGCGTTGGCTGTGCTGAAGGGTCTGTAGCATCCTGGACCCGTGCAGTTCCTGACCTCCGAAGCCCAAGGCGTCGAGCTCACCTACAACGACGTCTTCATGGTGCCGCGTCGCTCGGACGTGACGTCGCGTGACGACGTCGACCTCTCGACCAGCGACGGCATCGGCACCACGATCCCCGTCGTGGTCGCGAACATGACGGCCGTCGCCGGTCGTCGGATGGCCGAGACCGTGGCACGCCGCGGTGGCATCACGGTGATCCCGCAGGACATCCCGTCGTCGGTGGTCCACGAGGTGGTGTCGTGGGTCAAGCAGCGTCACGTCGTCTTCGACACCCCGATCGTGCTCGATCCCCACCAGACCGTCGGCGAGGCGATCGCGCTGCTGCCCAAGCGCGCCCACCGCGCCGCGTTCGTCGTCGAGGACGGCAGACCCGTCGGTGTCATCACCGAGGACGACTGCCGCGACGTCGACCGGTTCACGCAGGTGCACCAGGTGATGAGCGGCCGACCCGCTCACGCTCCCCGACACCGTCGACCCGCGGGCGGCGTACGAGCGGCTCGACGCCGCGCGTCGCCGGCTCGCCCCGGTCGTCGACGCCGACGGCCGGCTCGTCGGTCTCCTCACGCGCACGGCAGCCCTGCGCGCCACCCTCTACGAGCCCGGCGTCGACTCCGGCGGGCGGCTGCTCGTCGGCGCCGCGATCGGCGTGAACGGCGACGTCAAGGCCAAGGCGGCCGACCTGCTCGACGCCGGCGTCGACTGCCTGGTCGTCGACACCGCTCACGGGCACCAGCAGCGCATGCTGGAGGCGCTGCAGGCGGTGCGCGCGCTCGCCCCGCACATGCCGGTCGCCGCCGGCAACGTGGTCTCCGCGGAAGGCGTCCGAGACCTCGTCGACGCCGGGGCCGACATCGTCAAGGTCGGCGTGGGCCCGGGCGCCATGTGCACCACCCGGATGATGACCGGGGTCGGGCGTCCGCAGTTCTCCGCCGTGCTGGAGTGCTCGGCCGAGGCGCGCAAGCTCGGCAGGCACGTGTGGGCCGACGGCGGCGTGCGCTACCCCCGAGACGTCGCGCTCGCGCTGGCGGCCGGCGCGGCCTCGGTGATGATCGGCTCGTGGTTCGCCGGCACCCACGAGTCGCCGGGCGACCTCCACCTCGACGCCGAGGGTCGCGCGTACAAGGAGTCCTTCGGCATGGCCTCCGCACGCGCCGTCGCCCGCCGCACGAGCACGGAGACGTCGTTCGACCGGGCGCGCAAGGGGCTCTACGAGGAGGGCATCTCCTCCTCGCGGATGTACCTCGAGCCCGAGCGTGCCGGCGTCGAGGACCTCATCGACCAGATCTGCGCGGGCATCCGCTCCGCCTGCAGCTACGCCGGCGCCCACTCCCTCGACGAGCTGCACGACCGTGCCGTGGTCGGCATCCAGTCGGCTGCCGGGTTCCACGAGGGCCGCCCGCTGCCCACCGGCTGGCTGTGACGACGGGTACGTCGAGACCGCTCGGATCGTCGTACGCAACGATGACGCCCATGAGCGCACTCGACTCCTGGACCCAGAGCAGCCACACCGCCGACGGCGTCACGCACCCGACGTACCGCAAGGGCACCGGCCCCGGCGTGATCATCGTCCACGAGATCCCCGGGATGACCGAGGACGTCATCGCGTTCGCCGAGGAGGTCGTCGCCGCCGGTCACACGGTCGTGCTGCCGCACCTGTTCGGCAAGGCTGCCGGGCGCATGAGCATCTCCGAGCTCGCCACCGTGCTCCCGAAGCTGTGCGTGAACAAGGAGTTCACCAAGCTCGCGCTCAACGAGACCACGCCGGTCGCGGACTGGCTGCGCTCGCTCGCGCGTGAGCTGCACGCCGAGCTCGGCGGGCCGGGGGTCGGTGCGCTGGGGATGTGCTTCACCGGCGGCTACGCGCTCGCGATGATGGTCGACGACTCGGTCGCCGCACCCGTGCTCTGCCAGCCGAGCGCGCCGTTCGCGATCGGCAAGCGGCGCTCGGCCGACCTGAACCTCTCCCCGCGCGACCTGGAGATCGTCAAGCGCCGGGCCGCCGGCGGCTGCGCCGTGCTGGGCCTGCGCTACCGCAAGGACATGGCCACCGGCACCCGCTTCGACACGCTCCGCGAGGAGCTCGGCGACAACTTCGTCGCGGTCGAGTTCGAGGGCCGCGGCCACGCGGTCGTGACCGAGCACCGCCAGCAGGAGGCCGTCGACCGCATCCTGGAGTTCTTCTCGCAGCGGCTGACCGCGGCCGGCTGAGCTGCTGTTCCGGTAATCGCCCGCCAGCCCGGCCGCCCGGCTACACCCAGAACGTGTCGTGGCGCAGGAAGAACTCCTCGCGTTCCTCCTGGCTCATCTGACCCACGGTCCGGACCCGCTCGAAGTAGTCCTCGCGCGGGGCGCCCGGGGTGAACAGGATCAGGAACGACGCCGGCTCGCCGGACTCGTTCTTGAACCCGTGCACACCGCCTTGCGGCACGTAGATGAAGTCGCCGGGCGTCGACACCAGCCAGGACGTCCCGTCGAAGAACGACGGCCTGCCGGAGAGCACGTAGAACGACTCGGTGATGCTGCGGTGGAAGTGCGGGTCGGGACCGCCAGGTGCGCCGGACATCTCCCAGCGGTAGAGCCCGAACTGTCCGTCGGTGCCCTCCCCGGTGGCCAGGTAGTGCGCGGTCGTCGCGGGGCGGGTGATGTCCGCGGGCGTGCCCTCGGGTCGGTACGACGCGCTCACCTCGCCGCCCGTGCCGTCGTAGCGGTCCGGCGGGTAGGGCAGGAACGTCATCAGTTCAGCGCCCTCGTGTCCTCGGGTGCGTGCTCACCGGCCAGCGCGCCTTCGACCAGCTTGGCCAGCGCGGTCAGCGCGACCCGCTGCGCGAACGGGCCGAAGGAGATCCGCGCGACGCCCAGCTCCTGCTGACGGGCGAACGGCAGCGTGCCCGGGATCGCGATCGTGGTCAGCCGCTGCGGGCCGAAGGCTTCCACGAGCGTGACGGTCTCGTCCTCGGTGAGGATCGCCGGCACGAAGACGATCGGGGCGCCGGCGTCGAGGAACGCCTTGCCGCGCGCGACCGCCTCCGCGAGCACCTCGCCGCGATCGCGGTCACGCCACTTCGCGAAGACGTCGGTGCGTGCGTTCAGCACGAAGTCGGGGACGCCTTCGGCGGCTGCCGTCTTCATGATGGCCTCCACCTGGGCCGCCGCCTCGGGCAGCGGCTTCATCTGGTCCTCGATGTTGGCTCCCACGATGCCGACGCCGATCGCCTTGCGGATCGTCTCCGCCGCGTCGCCGTACCCGCCCTCGAGGTCCGCGGTGACGGGCAGCTCGGTGCTGGCGGCGATCAGCCCGACCTCGGCGATCATCTCGTCGACCGGGATGACCTCGCCGTCGGGGTAGCCGCGCGACGCCGCGATCGAGTGGCTGGCCGTGGCCAGGGCCTTGGTGCCCTCGATGTCGGTGACCACCTTCGCGGTGATCGCGTCCCAGACGTTCACGACGGTGAGCAGCTCGGGTGCGCTGTGGAGCGCGAGGAGCTGGCTTGCACGGCTGGCGGTGTCAGTCACTGATGAGCCTCCTGAGTACGGTCCTTTGACCCCCTTCCTACAACCTCGGTGGCAGGCCCTGCTCAGGGGAGCATCGCCGCGAGGTCCAAGACGTCCTCGGGGCGGGCGAGGTCCGGGGTGGCGACGAACACCGTGCTCACGCCCTCGTCGGCCAGCTGGAGGTACCTCTCCCGGTGCTGGGCTGCCGTGCCGGCGTGGTGCCGGCGGGCGTACGCCGCCGCGGCGGTCCTGCCACGGAGCCGCTCGACCCGCTCCCAGGCGTCGTCACGATCACGTCCCACGACCGGCAGGTCGAGCACCGTGACCGCGACCTCCGCGGGGTCGCGGCCGACCTCCTCGCAGTGCCGCCGCAGCACCTCGGTCTTCGCCTCGACCTTGTCGGCTGGCACGTTGCAGCCGTCCCCGAGCCGCGCCGCGATGCGGAGGGTACGGCGCTCGCCACCGCCGCCGACGATCACGGGCACGTCGTGCACCGGCCGCGGGTAGCAGGTCGTCTCGGGCAGCGAGACCCGTGCCCCGTCGTACGCCTTGGTGCCGGGGGCCCACAGCGCCCGCATCGTCTCGATGGCGGCTTCGAGACGATCGAGCCGCTCGGGAGCCGGTGGGAACGGCAGCCCGAACGCGAGGTGCTCGCGCTCCCACCAGCCGGCGCCGATGCCGCAGAACGCGCGACCACCGGAGATCGCGTCGAGGGTGGCGACGGCCTTGGCGGTGATGCCGGCCGGCCGGAACGACACCGGGGTGACGAGCGTGCCGAGCCGCAGGTCGAGTGCCGAGCCCGGCGAGCAGCCCGAGGGTGACCCACGGCTCCGGGATCGGCTCCCACGCTGAGCCGACCTGCGGGATCGAGATGAGGTGGTCCATCAGCGAGATGCCAGCGAAGCCGGCCTGCTCGGCGGCCGTCGCGATGTCGACGAGCCAGGTGCGCGGGTCCTCGCCCCACGGGAAGCGGGAGACGTGGAGCACGACGTCGAGCGCTCCCCGCGATGTCGCCACCGGCTCGGCCACCGGCTGGGCGCTCGGCGGCGGCTGGTCGGTGGTGGTCACGCGCACCACCTGGTCCCAGCCCTCCTCCGACAGCCGGTCGGAGACCAGTGCGAAGGTCCTGAGCTGGTCGTTGAGCACTCGTGCCGGGACCGGTCGGTCGCGAGCGCGCGTTGCGGCGCCGGCACAGGGCCGGGGGAGTGTCGATGGCGACCAGGACGGCACTGAGCCGGTGCCTCCGGGCGAGGTCGAGAAGCGCCTGGCGACGCTCCTTGTCGAAGCCGAGGGTGTCCACGACGGTGGTGAGGCCACGCCGCACCCGACCGGCAACGATCAGGTCGAGCAGCGTGAACGCCTCGGCGGACGCGTCGAGGTCGTGGCGCCCGCTCCCGACCAGGCCGCGGAGGTCGTCGGAGGAGACGATCTCGGCCGACCGGTACCGCTCCTGCGCCCAGGTGGACTTGCCCGAGCCGGACGCCCCGACCAGCACGACGAGAGCCGGGTCGGGCAGTGGCCCCGTCGGGTCCGTCATACCGGGAGTGTCTCAGGGCCTGCGGGCGGCTCTTGCCCGTGTCGTCAGCACCGCGACGCCGAGCGCGCCGAGGAGCCCCACCGTGATCTCCTGCCGCATCCGGTGCGGCGCCTCGCGCTGCACCCGGACGTGCAGCGCGTCGATGGCCGCCGGGAAGGGCGAGAAGCCGAAGAACACCATGCTCGGCTTGTCGAGGTCCAAGAAGGCAGCCCCGGCCATGCCGGCGAGCACTCGCAGCCGGTCCTTTCGGGGCGCCGCACAGGTGGCCAACGCCATCGCCGCCAGCCCCGTGAGCCCGTCGGCGACGGCGACGTGCATCACGTCCTCGAGCGGCATTCCGCCCCAGTGAGGTATGGCGTCCAGCGCCAGGTGTGAGACCACGCCGATGCCGAAAGCCGCGGGTACGCCGCGCACGGCGTACCCGATCGCGGCCCCGGAGAGCACGTGGTTGGTGACGAGCACGCCCACGATTGTCCACTGCGGCCGTTCATCCCTTTCGGATGAGGTCGTCACGGGTGGTGGCCGCTGGACTCCGAGGATGAACTTCTCGGCGGGCTTCCAGCTGCGTCAGCACGTGCGTCAGAGCCTGTGGGTGGTTCCGTTCATCGGCACGCTGGTGGGGTTCGCTCTTGCGGGGGTGGACCTCTGGCTGGAGGACCGCATCACGCTTTCGGGTGCGTGGACGTACTCACCGTCCACGGCCGCGGGCGTGCTGTCGGCCGTGGCCGGGGCGATGGTCGGCCTGGTCGGTCTGGTCGTGACCATCGGCGTGCTGGTCGTGCAGATGGCGACCGGGACGTTGTCCCCGCGGTTCATGCGGCTCTGGTACCGCGACCGCCTTCAGAAGGTGGTCCTGGCGTCCTTCACGGCGACCTTCACCTTCGCCTTCGCACTGCTCCGGGAGGTCGATGACGACTCGGTGCCGAACCTCGGAGTGACGCTGGCCGGGGTGGCCGTCACCATCGACCTGATCCTCCTGCTGCTGTACCTGGACAGGTTCGTGCATGCGCTGCGCCCGGTGGCCGTCGCGACGGCGATGGCACGCGCAGGCCTGGGAATTGTGGCCGATATCCAGGCCGCACCAGCGGACTCCGAGTGGGACCGGTCCCACGAGTACGTCAGCAAGTCGGGTGACCTGCACGTTCGGGCGAGGAAGTCCGGCGCCATCCAGGCGGTGCACCTGGAGGGCATCGTGGCCTACGCGACGCGTCACGACCTGGTGTGCGTCATCCCGCACACGATCGGCGACTTCGTCACGGCCGGGGGACCCCTGATGGTGCTCCACGGGGACCCGCGCGAGGCCGACGTCCGGCGACTTCGCGGGATGATCGCTCTCGGCGCCGAGCGGACGATCGAGCAGGACGCGGCTTTCGCGATGCGCATCATCGTCGACATCGCGATCCGCGCACTGTCCCCGGCGGTCAACGACCCCACCACGGCGACGCAGATGATCAACCATCTCGGTGTGCTGCTCGCCGCATTGGGGGCGCAGGACCTGCCTGATCGTCATACCTGGACCGACGACGGAGGCGAGCCCAGGCTGGTCGTCCCCACCCGCAGCTGGGAGGACTACCTCGCCCTCGGCTGCTCCGAGATCCGCTCCTACGGGACGTCCTCGATGCAGGTGAGTCGAAGGATGCGGGCCCTCCTCGAGGACCTCGACGCCACCGTGACGCCGACGAACCGAGAAGCCGTACGCCGCGAGCTCGCAGCCCTGGACCGCGCGGTGGTCCACGGTTTTCCCGACACCGTCGACCGAGCGATGGCGATGCAGGCGGACCACCAAGGCATCGGAGGTGTCGCCGGCCCGGCGCCGTTCACCGGTAACGGATGAGGCGCCCACCAGCGCACATGACCAGGATTCACGGCTAGCCGTTACGTACTCCCGAGCCCTCAGAGGTGGATGCCGGTGGACATGCAGACCGGCCTGGTGACCTTGCTCGTGGCCGCCAGCGTGTCCGCGCTCGCACCGTTCATCGCCGGCCTGCTCGAGCGGATCCGGCTGCCCCAGGTCGTCGTCCTCATCGTCGGCGGCATCATCGTCGGACCACAGGTCGCCGGCTGGGCCGACCCCGTCAGCATCGAGCTGTTGGCGAACGTCGGCCTCGGGTTCCTCTTCCTGCTGGCCGGCTACGAGCTCGAGCTGGTCCTGTTCCGCGAGCACGTGGGCAGGCGAGCCATCCTCGCCTGGTTCGTGACGGCCGCGATCGCGATCGCGGTGACAGGGTTGCTGGACTACGTCGGCTTCATCCGGGCGTTCGTGCCCGTCGCGCTCGGCCTGACCACGACGGCGTTCGGCGCGCTCCTCCCGATACTTCGGGACAACGACATGCTGACCGGGCGGTTCGGCAAGTTCGTGATGCCGGCGGGGGCGGTCGGTGAGTTCTTCCCGATCGTCGGCATCGCGGTCTTCCTCAGTGCCAACGGTCGCTTCCTCGGACTGCTGTCCCTGGTGGCGATGGCCGTGGTCGCCGCCCTGTTCGCGCTGCTCGCCCGGCTCAGGCTTCCCGGGCGGTTCAGGTCGATAGCCCGCGCTGGGGAGCACGCCACGTCGCAGATCACGCTGCGCATCACGATCGTGCTGCTCTTCGCGCTGCTCGTGGTGGCGAGCGACTTCGGGCTCGACGTCGTGCTCGGCGCGTTCTTGGCGGGCATCGTGCTGCGGCGATGGGCGCCGGGCGACGGGGAGTCGCTCGAGGGAAAGCTCGACGCGGTCGGCTACGGCTTCTTCATCCCGATCTTCTTCGTGTCGTCGGGGATGGGCCTCGACATCGACTCGATCGCGGAGGCGCCGCTGCGACTACTGGTGTTCTTCGTCCTGCTCCTCGCGGTGCGAGGGCTGCCGGCCTTGTTCCTCTACCGGCACGACCTCGACCTGTCCGAGCGCGTCCAGATGACCCTGCTCACGGCAACCGCGCTGCCCCTGCTCGTGGCGCTGGCCCAGATCGGGCTGGACAGCGGTCACATGCTGCCGGAGAACGCGGCTGCGCTGGTGGGCGCCGGGGTGCTGTCGGTGATGGTGTTCCCCGGAGTGGCGGTAGCCGTGAACCGGCGCAGCCTGAAGAAGGCGGGTGCACCCGCCGCGACGACGGGGAACCCCTGAGGCTGAGGCTCAGACGTCCTCGGAGGCTGCCATGATCTCGGCGATCATCGCGTCGACGTCGAAGTACGTCGGACTCCTCGCCCTCGGGGCACCGCGGTGTGCATCCGCTCCACGAACGACGCGACGTCGTCGGGGCGGAACTGCACGAGCGCGTCGCCGGCGGGGGAGCAGAGCTCGACGACCAAGGTGGCGAGCCCGCGGTCGTCGAGGCACGACCAGACGTGCACGTCGCCGTCACCGGTGGGCTCGACGAGGCCGGAGCTGAGCAGGTCACGGGCGAAGGTCCAGGCGACGGTGTTCTCGCCGGAGCCGAAGGAGACGGTGACGGCGTAGGCGTCACTGGCGTCGTAGCGGAGGGAAGCCGGCAGAGGCGTCGTCATGCCATGGTCGTCGCAGATCTCGACGACGAGGGTCTGGCTGAATGTCGCGGTGTCGCTGCGGGTGGTGTCCATGGGTGCGGCGCCTTCTGTCGATCCCGAGCGGAGATGGTGGGTGCTACGACCAGAGCGTCGGCGCCGCACACGCCTCCCTTGAGCCCGGCCCTCGCGTTTTCCACAATCTCGTCCGAACGGCTGAGGACAAGTCGGACATTCGTGAGAAAGGGCAGCCCGGAAGCCGCCAAAACGACCCGGATGCGGGGGCACGAACCTCAGCGGGCGTTGTAGGCCGCGCTCGTCCTGCCATAGATCCGCAGCTCGTCACGCAGCAGGTACGGCACCGGGAGCCGTCGAGCAGCGAGCCCCTCCACGAAGAGCGTCAGCGAGGCGACGAGCTGTTCCTGCGCATGCCGTACGGCGTCCGCGCGTCCGGTCGTGCGGGCCGACCGAAGGCGCGCACGGGCCTCCTGGACGTCGTGCAGGAGCCTCGGGAGTGACGGTTCCGCCCGTCCCGGGCCCGGCTCCCCACGGGGCCGCTGTCGTGGGGGAGCGTCCAGTGGGCCGCGCGAGCGAAGGGCAAAGGAGGCCCACACCGACTTCGTACCCCTGCCGCGGGTGACCCCCCAGTCGCTGCTGTGGCTGCTCACGAGGTTCAACCCGCGCCCGCCGCCGCTCCCCGCCGGTGGCATCTCGGACCGGATCGGGCGTGACGAGGACTCGTCGCTGACGGAGAGCCGAACCGAACCGGGAACGCCCTGGAGCCTCACCGTGAAGTCGGTTCTCGCGTGTTGAGCCGCGTTCGTGGCCAGCTCGCTGGTCACCAGCTGGACGTCGTCGATGAGGTACTCGAGATCGTGCTCGACGAGCAGATCCTGGATGAAGCTGCGGGCCAACGGGACGCTCGCCGTCTCCGGCGGGAGTGTGACGCGATCCGACCAACAGGCTGACGGAACGCTCACCATCGCGTCTCCTCATCGAGTCGAATCGAGCTGGTGACGGTCCTTGGAGAGCACGGGGCGGGCCCGATGAGCCCGCCCCGCATGCACCCCCGTGACAGCAGCGCCTGCTCGTGTGCCGAACACCCCCAACAGGTTAGGACCGGGGCATTACTGACAACAATGGGCGAGCCTCTCGAAAAGGGTGGGAGTCCGAAATTTTCCGATGCGCCTGTTGCCGACCCTGGGTGAAACAGGATCCGTGCCAGGGACCTTGGCCGCCAGCGAGCCGGTCCAGTCCGATGCTGGCGAGAGGATTCGATCCGGTCAGGCCTGGGCAGTCTCGCAGCCAGGGTCCCACCCGCTTAACCCCCGTAGCGGGTGGGGCCCTCTCCATGCCTTGGTGTCCGAGGGGGGACTTGAACCCCCACCCTCTAATACGAGGACTAGCACCTCAAGCTAGCGCGTCTACCTATTCCGCCACCCGGACCGGTGTGCTGCGCCCTTGCTGATCCGTCGGCCGGATCCGTGGGCAGATCCGTGGGTGGACCCGCCTCGAGCGCGTCGTGAACTCTAGCAAAACCAGGGGGCCGTCCCGGCGGGGGCGGCGGGTATCGGGCGGGTGCCAGGATGGGCCCATGAGCACGGGTAGCGAGCAGACCGCCGGCCGCGGTTCCTACGACCCGGCCGCGGAGGTCGTCGACATCTGTCGCGACCTGATCCGGATGGACACCACCAACTACGGGGACGGGTCGGGGCCGGGCGAGCGCAAGGCCGCCGAGCACGTCGCGGCGCTGCTCGACGAGGTCGGCATCGAGTCCGAGATCTGGGAGGGCGTCGAGGGTCGCACCAACGTCATCGCCCGGTGGGGCGCCGACGGCGCGTCCCACGAGCGAGGACCGCTGCTGCTCCACGGCCACCTCGACGTCGTACCCGCCTCGGCGGACGACTGGACGGTCCACCCGTTCTCCGGCGAGGTCAAGGACGGCTACCTGTGGGGTCGCGGCGCGGTCGACATGAAGGACTTCGACGCGATGCTGCTCTCGATCGTGCGGGCCCGGGCGCGGGCGGGCGCCGAGCCGCAGCGCCCGACGGTGCTGTGCTTCACCGCCGACGAGGAGGCCGGCGGCCACCAGGGCGCCGAGCAGATCGTGAAACGGCGCCCGGAGCTGCTCGAGGGCTGCACCGAGGCGGTGGGCGAGGTCGGCGGCTTCAGCGCCACGGTCCGGGGCAAGCGGGTCTACCTCGTCGAGGCAGCGGAGAAGGGCATGGCGTGGATGCGGCTGACCGCGCGCGGTCATGCCGGCCACGGCTCGATGCGCCATCCCGACAACGCCGTCACCGCGCTGACCGCGGCCGTCGCGCGGATCGGCACCCACCAGTGGCCGGTGCGGCTGACGCCGTCGATGCAGGTGCTGCTTGCCTCCATCGGCGAGCTCGTCGGGGTCGAGGCGACACCGGACAACGCGGAGGCGCTCGTCGACGAGTTCGGCTCCGCCACCCGGATGCTGGGCGCGGTCATCCGGCACACGACGAACCCGACGATGCTCGACGCCGGCTACAAGGTGAACGTGGTGCCGGGGGAGGCGACCGCGCACGTGGACGGCCGGTTCCTGCCGGGCTACGAGGACGAGTTCTTCGACACGCTGGCCGAGCTGGTGGGCGACGACATCAGCATCGACTGGGTCAGCAAGCAGAGCGGGCTGGAGACGACGTTCGACGGCGACCTCGTCGACGCGATGACCGCATCCATCCTCGACGAGGACGAAGACGCGCTCGTCGCGCCGTACCTCATGTCGGGCGGCACCGACGCGAAGCACTGGAACAAGATGGGCATCCGCTGCTTCGGCTTCGCGCCGTTGCGGCTGCCGGCGGACCTGGACTTCACGGCGCTGTTCCACGGCGTCGACGAGCGGGTGCCGACCGATGCCCTCGAGTTCGGGGCGCGGGTGTTCGACCGCTTCCTCGACCGGGCCTGAGCGCTACATGTAGTACGTCGACCGCTGCCGGATGATCTTGCGACGCAGCACCACGCGCCGGGTGCCGTCAGGGGTCAGCCGCAGCCGGTGCAGCTCCCAGCCGCCGTGCTCGGCGCGGTCGACCAGCAGCCGGGTGACCGCGTTCCGGGAGAGCTGCCGGGGGATCGTCAGCTTGTCGAACTCGTACTCGACCCCGGGCTTGAGTGCGCCCCGCCTGACGAGGGTGTCGGCAGGCGGCGCGAAAGACATGCCCTAATGGTGGCACGGAGGCCGTGGATGTCCCAGCAGTGTCTCGCGACGAATCAGCCGCCGGATCCCTCACCTGGACGCGGTGCGGAGACGTCGTCGAGCGCCTGCCTGATCTGGGCCGGCAGCTCGAGGTCCTCAACCGTCAGCGACCCCCGCAGCTGAGCCGCCGTGCGGGCACCGACGATCGGTGCCGTGACGCCCGGCCGGTCGCGGACCCAGGCGAGGGCGACCTCCATGGGCGACCAGTCCAGGCCCTCGGCGGCCCTGGTCACCGCCTCGACGACGCGGGCGCTGCGCTCGTCGAGGTAGCGCCGACGAACTCGCCCAGGTGCGGCGAGGCCGCGCGGGAGTCGGCCGGCGTGCCGTGGCGGTACTTGCCGGTGAGCACGCCGCGCCCCAGCGGTGACCAGGCGAGCACGCCCAGCCCCAGCGCCCGCGCGGCCGGCAGCGACCTCGGCCTCCGGACGACGGTTGAGCAGGGAGTACTCCACCTGGTTCGACGCCAGCGCGACCCGGCCCGGCACGGCCTGCTGCCACGTGGCGGCCTGCGCGCTCTGCCAGCCCGAGTAGTTCGACACCCCGACGTACGCCGCGCGACCCGTCGTCACCGCGTGGTCGAGAGCGCTGAGCGTCTCCTCGAGCGGTGTCTCGTCGGACCAGACGTGCACCTGCCACAGGTCGACGTGGTCGGTCTGCAGCCGGCGAAGGGACGCGTCGAGCGTGCTGAGCAGGTAGCCCCGCGAGGCGTCGAACCGGCGGCCGTCGCGCCCCATGCCGACGCCGGCCTTGGTGGCGATCACCAGGTCGTCGCGCTCGACGACGTCGCCGATCAGCGCGCCGAGCGCCTCCTCCGAAGCGCCCGCGCCGTAGCCCGCGGCGGTGTCGACGAAGTTCCCGCCGGCCTCGGTGAAGGCGATCAGCTGCTCGCGCGCCTCGTGCTCGTCGGTGTCGCGCCCCCAGCTCCAGATGCCGAGCGCCAGCCGCGACACCTTCAACCCGGTGCGACCCAGGCTGCGCTGCTGCATGCCGAAACCGTACCGAGACCGCTTCCGCCGAGGGGTCACAACTTCACGCCCCTCGCCGCGTGTCGCGTGCACAACTGACCCCTCGGTGCGCGACGGTGCCTGTCACTCCCTACTGTTGGCGAGGCCGTTCTCCGCATCAGGAAGCATCCATGGACTACATCCAGGCGATCATCCTCGGCATCGTCGAAGGGCTGACGGAGTTCCTGCCGGTCTCCAGCACCGGCCACCTCACGATCGCCGAGAAGCTGCTGGGCCTCTCCATCGACGACCCGGCCGTCACGGCGTTCACCGCCGTCATCCAGATGGGCGCGATCGCCGCCGTCGTCGTGTACTTCGCGACCGACATCTGGCGCATCGCGAGGGCGTGGGCCAAGGGGCTGGTCAAGCCGGAGCTCCGCGGCAACCAGGACCACCGGATGGGCTGGTACATCATCGTCGGCTCGATCCCGATCGGCATCGTCGGGTTGCTCCTGAAGGACTTCATCACCGGTCCGCTGCGCTCGCTGTGGGTCGTCGCCGTCGCCTTGATCGCTCTGGAGCGCCGTGATGGTGTACGCCGAGAAGCGTGCGCGCCAGACCCGCGGCGAGAAGGACCTCACCCTGCGCGACGCGATCGTCGTCGGCGCGGTCCAGTGCATCGCGCTGATCCCCGGGGTCTCGCGCTCCGGGGCGACGATCTCGGCCGGTCTGCTGATCGGCCTCGACCGGGTCGCCGCGACCCGGCTCTCGTTCTTCCTGTCGATCCCGGCCCTGCTGGCGGCCGGGCTCTTCGAGCTCAAGGACGCACTTGGCGGAGACATCGGCATCGGACCGACCGTCGTCGGCACGGTGGTGAGCTTCTGGTGGCCTACGCCTCGATCGCCTGGCTGCTGCGGTTCGTCGCGAGCAACTCCATCGCCAAGTTCGTGCCCTACCGCGTCGGCCTCGGCCTGCTGCTCATCGTGGTTCTCGCCGCCGGGGTCATGACGCCCACGTGACCTGGGTCAGAGCCAGCCGGACTTCTTGAACTGGCGGTACACGAACGCCGAGGCGCTCACCATCAAGATGAGCGCGAAGAAGTAGCCGTAGTGCCAGCGCAGCTCCGGCATGTTGTTGAAGTTCATGCCGTAGACGCCGGCGACCAGCGTGCCGATCGCGGCGATCGCGACCCACGCGGAGATCTTCCGCATGTCCTCGTTCTGCTGGACGCTGATGCTGCGCCAGGTGCGCGTCGAACGCTGTCGACAGCAGGCCGTCGAGGGACTCGATGGTCTCGGAGACCCGCACGACGTGGTCGGCGACGTCGCGGAAGAACGGCGCGGCCTCCTGGGTGATCATCGGCACCGATCCGTCGGCGAACCGACTCATCGGGTTGCGCAGCGGCGTGACGGCGCGTCGCATCTCGGACAGCTCTCGCTTGAGTACGTAGATGCGCTGCGAGTCCGACGTGCGGTCGGGTGAGAACACCGACGCCTCGACCTCGTCGACGTCCTCCTCGAGGGACGAGGCGACGTTCTCGTAGGCGTCGACGACCCGGTCGCAGATCGCGTAGACCACGGCCGAGGGTCCGTGGCCGAGCACCGCCTGCTGCTCCTCGAGGTCGAGGCGGGCGGAGTGCAGCTCGGCACCCTTGCCGTGCCTGACGCTGACGATGTAGTTCTCCCCGACGAACAGGTTGATCTCCCCGGTCTCGACGGCGTCGTCCTCGTCGACGTACCAAAGCGTCTTGAGGACCATGAAGAGGCCGTCGTCGTAGCGCTCGAGCTTGGGCCGCTGGTGTGCCTTGATCGCGTCCTCGACGGCGAGCGGGTGCAGCGAGAAGATGTCGGCGACCTGTTCGAGCTCGGAGCCGTCGGGCTCGTGAAGACCGACCCAGACGAAGTCGCCCTTGCCGGTCGCCTCGTCGCGTACGGCGCTCAGGTCGTCCTTGTGACAGTCCACGCGCACACGGACCCCGTCGCGGTACAGGGCGCTGTCGACGATCACGTGGCGAAGGGTACGTCGATAGGGTCGTGGTCATGGCGACGTTGGTCCTGGCGCGGCACGGCCGCACCACCGCGAACGTCGCGGGCGTCCTGGCGGGTCGCAGCAAGGGCGTCCACCTCGACGAGCACGGCACGGAGCAGGCGCGTGCCGCGGCCGAACGGCTCGCCGGGGTGCCCGCTCGCCGCGGTCGTCACCAGCCCCCTCGAGCGGTGCCGTGAGACGGCTCGCGTGATCGCCCGACTGCAACAGCCGGTGTCCAAGGTGAGCAGCGAGCGCGGGCTGCTCGAGTGCGACTACGGGTCCTGGACCGGCCGCGAGCTCAAGACCCTGGCCAAGGAGCCGCATGTGGCGGACGGTGCAGGCGCACCCGTCCGCGGCCGCCTTTCCCGACGGCGAGTCGATGGCGGACATGTCCGCGCGTGCCGTCGCCGCGGTCCGCAAGTGGGACGCCCGCATCGAGGCGGAGCACGGGACGGGCGCCGTCTGGGTCGCGGTCAGCCACGGCGACGTCATCAAGGCGATCCTCGCCGACGCGCTCGGCATCCACCTCGACGCGTTCCAGCGCATCGTCGTCGATCCCGCGTCGTTGTCGGTCGTGCGCTACACGCCGATGCGGCCGTTCGTGGTGACCATGAACACCGCCGCCGGGGACCTCTCGCACCTTCGGCCACCGCCCAAGACGACGTCGCAGCCGCAAGGCGAGCAGCGACGCCGTCGTCGGTGGCGGAGCGGGCGGGAGCGCTGCTCCGAGCGCCTAGATCCGTGATCTAGGCTCGGCGACATGGCATCGGTGATCCACAGCTTCGACCCGCCGGAGCGCTTCGTCGCGGGCACCGTCGGCTCGCCCGGCCAGCGCACGTTCTTCCTCCAGGCGCGCGCCGGTGCCCGAGTCACGAGCGTCGCCCTGGAGAAGCAGCAGGTGACGGTGCTGGCCGAGCGGATCGACGAGCTCCTCGACGAGCTGCTGCGCGCAGCGGAGGGCGACACCACCATTCCCGCCGTCTCCGCCGGTGTCGCTCGACGACAACGACCCCTTGGAGCAGCCCATCGTCGAGGAGTTCCGCGCCGGCACCATGACGCTGTCGTGGGACGCCGCCGACGAGCGCGTCGTCGTGGAGGTCTTCCCCTTCACCGAGGAGGGCGTCGTCGAGCCCGGCACCCCCGAGGAGGAGATCGAGGAGCCGGAGCCCGAGGAGGTGCTCGTCGTACGCCTCCCCGCCGGGCTCGCCCGCGCGTTCAGCAAGCGGGCCCAGGCCGTCGTCTCCGCAGGCCGGCCGCCCTGCCCGTTCTGCGGCGGACCCCTGGACCCGGCAGGCCACCTCTGCCCGCGCGCCAACGGCTTCCGTCGCACCGTCGCCGAACCCGAGGCGTGAACCCAGCCGCCGCGGGGAGCGCGATGGACGAGCACGACCTGCTGAACCGCGGCGAGCTGGAGATCCGCGGCCGGATCATGCCGGCGTCCAACGCGACGTTCTTCGGCGCCGTCGTGCTGGGTGAGCAGAGTGTCGAGTGCGTCTACAAGCCGGTGGCGGGGGAGCGGCCGCTGTGGGACTTCCCCGACGGCACTCTCGCCAGGCGCGAGGTGGCCGCCTACGCCGTCTCCGAGGCGCTCGGCTGGCACGTGGTGCCGCCGACGGTGCTGCGCGGAGACGCACCGACGGGCGCAGGGATGGTGCAGGCCTGGCGCGAGCCCGATCCAGGTCAGGACCCGGTCGACCTGGTGCCCGAGGGCGAGGTGCCGGAGGGCTACCTGCACGTCCTGGACGCGTACGACGGGGACGACCGACCCGTCTCGCTGGTGCACGAGGACAGCGACGCGCTGCGCCGGATGGCGGTGTTCGACGTCGTCGTCAACAACGCCGACCGCAAGGGCGGGCACGTGCTCGCGATGCCCGACGGCCACCGCTTCGGCGTCGACCACGGGGTCTCGTTCAACGTCGACGACAAGCTGCGCACCGTGCTCTGGGGCTGGGCGCACGAGCCGCTGGAGCCTGACGACGCGGCCTCGCTGCGGTCATTCTCGGACCAGCTGTGCAGCGCGACGAGCGAGCTGCGGGCGAGCCTGTCCGAGCTGCTCGTCGGCGACGAGGTCGACGCCACGCTCGCCCGCTGCGAGCTGCTGCTGCGGCGCAACGTGATGCCCGTCCCGTCACGCGGGCGGCCCTCGATCCCGTGGCCGGCCTTCTGAGTCGTCCCGGTTAGGCTGCGGACATGCGAGCGTGGCGGAGCCCTGACGTGCCCCGGCTCGACCTCGCGCCGGCCCGCGACGTCCGCGTCCACGACACCGCGTCGGGTGAGCTGCAGAGCATCGCGCCGTCCGGCGCCGCGCGGATGTACGTCTGCGGCATCACGCCGTACGACGCGACGCACATCGGTCACGCCGCGACGTACATCGCCTTCGACCTGCTCAACCGCGCCTGGCGCGACGCGGGGCACGAGGTGCACTACGTGCAGAACGTCACCGACGTCGACGACCCGCTGCTCGAGCGCGCGACCGCGACCGGCGTCGACTGGGCCGAGCTCGCCGAGCGGGAGACCGAGCTGTTCCGCGAGGACATGGCGGCGCTGCGGGTGCTCTCGCCGGACGACTACGTCGGCGCGGTCGAGTCGATCCCGCTCGTCGTCGACCTCATCACCCGGCTGCAGGACCGCGGGCACGTCTACGACGTCGACGGCGACCTGTACTTCGACGTCAGCTCCGACCCGCGCTTCGGTGAGGTGTCGGGCTTCGACGAGGCCGAGATGCTCGAGGTCTTCGCCGAGCGCGGCGGCGACCCCGAACGGCCGGGCAAGAAGCACCCGCTCGACTGCCTGCTGTGGCAGGCCGAGCGCCCGGGCGAGCCGGCATGGGACTCGACGCTCGGGCGGGGCCGACCCGGCTGGCACGTCGAGTGCTCGGCGATCGCGCTGCAGCACCTCGGCCGGATCTTCGACGTGCAGGGCGGCGGCAGCGACCTGGTCGTTCCCGCACCACGAGATGAGCGCCTCGCAGGCGCAGGCGGCGTTCGACGACCTGAGCGTTCGCGCACGCCTACGTGCACGCCGGGATGGTCGGCTACGAGCGGCGAGAAGATGTCGAAGTCCAAGGGCAACCTGGTGCTCGTCTCGCGGCTCCGCGAGTCCGGCACCGACCCGATGGCGATCCGGCTGGCGATCCTGGCGCACCACTACCGCTCCGACTGGGAGTGGACCGACGACGACCTGACCGCCGCCGAGCAGCGCCTCGCCACCTGGCGCGCGGCAGCCCCGCTCCGCGTCGTACGACGACATCGCCGACGCTGGCCCACGCCGTCCGCACCGCGCTCGCCGACGACCTCGACGCCCCCGCTGCCCTCGCCGCCGTCGACACGTGGGCCGCCTCCGCGAGCGACGGTGACGGCGCAACGGCGAAGCCCTGCTCCGGGACCTGCTCGACGCCCGGCTGGGCATCCTGCTGTAGCGGCGTTTCGCTGAGGCGCGCGTAGTTGCGCTCAGAAGAGTGCCGAGGCGCGTGTAGTTGCGCGGGTGGTGGGGTGGATATGCGGCTCTCGCGCTTCTCCAGCCTCGCGGCGCGTCCAGGACCTGCTCGGTGACAACCCTGGTCGCCTCCGCTAGACGCGCGCCTCACGCTCTGGGGTCGCCGAGGCGCGTGATCCTGCGGGCTGCCGCTGCGCCTGGGTGCGAGTCTCTGCCCGGGCCCGCAGGATCGCGCGCCTCGGCTCCTTGGTGCGTGGGCACCTGGGCTCTTTAGTCCGTGTCGGAGTCTCTGCGCTTGAGGTAGCGCTCGAACTCGCGGGCGATGGCCTCGCCGCTGGCCTCGGGGAGCTCGGCGGTGTCGCGGGTCTCCTCGAGGGCGCGGACGTAGTCGCCGATCTCCTCGTCCTCCTCGGAGAGCTCGTCGACGCCGCGCTCCCAGGCGCGTGCCTCCTCGGGGAGGTCGGCGAGCGGGATGCTCACCTCGAGCAGGTCCTCGACCTGACCGAGCAGCGCGAGCGTCGCCTTGGGGCACGGCGGCTGCGCGACGTAGTGGGGGACGGCCGCCCAGAACGAGACGGCGGGCATGTCGGCCTGGGTCGCGGCGTCCTGGAACACCCCGACGATCCCGGTCGGGTCCCTCGTAGTTGGACTGCTCGAGCTTGAGCCGGTCCGCGATCTCCGGCTCGGTCGCGGTGCCGGACACCGGGACCGGCCGGGTGTGCGGGGTGTCCGCGAGCAGCGCCCCGAGCGTCACCACGAGCTCGGCGCCGAGCTCCTCGGAGGCGGCGAGCAGCTCGGCGCAGAACTGCCGCCAGCGCATGTTCGGCTCGATGCCGCGCAGCAGGATCACGTCGCGCACGGAGCCGGGCGGCGAGCAGATCGACAGCTGGGTCGACGGCCAGGTGATCCGGCGCATCCCCTCGTCGTTCGCTGCCGACCGACGGGCGGTTGACCTGGAAGTCGTAGAAGTCCTCCGGGTCGATCGCGGCGACCACGCGGGCGTGCCACACCTCGGCCAGGTGGTCGACGGCGGACGAGGCCGCGTCGGCGGCGTCGTTCCAGCCCTCGAATGCCGCGATGAGCACTGGCGACCGCAGCTCGGGCACCTCCTCGATCTCGATCACGCCGTCAGACTAGTCCGCGGGGGCCGCCCCGCCGCTCAGGCGCCGCGCGAGCGCGGCAAGCCGCTCCTCGCGATCTGTCACAATATGAGACGCGGCGCTTGCCCGACTGGAAAGCGTTCTAGTGGAACCACCGGCCGCCGTTCCGCCTGCCGCGCCCAGACGCGTGCGGCCAGAGCACCAGGTCACGACTTGATAGGGACTCCTTGACCGAGCAGCAGATCCGACCCGACGCCACCGAGACGCTCGCCGCTGCGCTGCGCGAGCGCATCCTCGTGATGGACGGCGCCATGGGCACGATGATCCAGCGGCACGGGCTGTCCGAGGAGGACTTCCGCGGCGAGCGGTTCGCCGACTGGGAGCAGGACGTGCGCGGCAACTCCGACATGCTCAGCCTGACCCAGCCCGACGTGATCCGTTCGATCCACCGGGAGTACCTCGAGGCCGGCGCCGACATCGTCGAGACCAACACGTTCAGCGCGCAGCGGATCTCGCAGGCCGACTACGGCATGCAGGACCTCGCCTACGAGATGAACTTCGAGTCCGCGCGGCTCGCCCGCGAGGCCTGCGACGCGGTCACCGCCGAGACTCCCGACCGCCCGCGCTGGGTGATCGGCGCGCTCGGGCCCGACGAACACCACGGCCTCGATCTCGCCGGACGTCAACGACCCCGGCAAGCGCAACATCACCTACGACCGGCTCGTCGAGGCCTACCTCGAGCAGGCCCGCGGCCTCGTCGACGGCGGCGCCGACCTGCTGCTCGTCGAGACGATCTTCGACACCCTCAACGCCAAGGCCGCGATCTTCGCGCTGGAGACGCTGTTCGAGGAGCGCGAGCCGCCGCTGGCCGGTCGATCATCTCCGGCACCATCACCGACGCGTCCGGGCGCACGCTGTCCGGCCAGGTCACCGAGGCGTTCTGGAACTCCGTGCGCCACGCGCGCCCGCTGGCCGTCGGGCTCAACTGCGCGCTGGGCGCCGCCGAGATGCGGCCCTACGTCGCCGAGCTGTCCCGGGTCGCCGACACCTTCGTGTCCTGCTACCCGAACGCCGGCCTGCCCAACGAGTTCGGCGAGTACGACGAGACGCCCGACCAGACCGCGGCCGTGCTCGAGGAGTTCGCGAGCAGCGGGCTGGTCAACCTGCTCGGCGGCTGCTGCGGCACCACGCCCGAGCACATCGAGGCGATCGCCCGCGCCAGCAAGGGCAAGTCGCCGCGCGAGGTGCCCGAGATCGAGCCGGCGCTGCGGCTGTCCGGGCTCGAGCCGGTGACGATCACCGACGAGTCGCTGTTCGTCAACGTCGGCGAGCGCACCAACATCACCGGGCTCGGCGCGCTTCCGCCGCCTGATCAAGGACGGCGACTACAACGCCGCGCTCACGGTGGCGCGGCAGCAGGTCGAGGCGGGCGCTCAGGTCATCGACATCAACATGGACGAGGGCATGATCGACGGCGTCGAGGCGATGGACCGCTTCGTCAAGCTGATCGCCAGCGAGCCCGACATCTCCCGCGTCCCGCTGATGGTCGACTCCTCGAAGTTCGAGGTCATCGAGGCCGGCCTCAAGTGCGTGCAGGGCAAGCCGATCGTCAACTCCATCTCGATGAAGGAGGGCGAGGACAAGTTCCGCGAGCAGGCCCGGCTGTGCCGCAAGTACGGCGCCGCGGTCGTCGTGATGGCCTTCGACGAGGACGGCCAGGCCGACAACCTCGATCGTCGCAAGGCGATCTGCCAGCGGGCCTACGACATCCTCGTCGACGAGGTCGGCTTCCCGGCCGAGGACATCATCTTCGACCCGAACATCTTCGCGATCGCGACCGGCATCGAGGAGCACGCCAACTACGGCGTGGACTTCATCGAGGCCACCCGCTGGATCAAGCAGAACCTCCCCGGCGCGCTGGTCTCCGGCGGCGTCTCCAACGTCTCCTTCTCGTTCCGCGGCAACAACCCGGTGCGCGAGGCGATCCACGCGGTCTTCCTCTACCACGCGATCCGCGCCGGCATGGACATGGGAATCGTGAACGCCGGCCAGCTCGCGGTCTACGACGAGATCGACGCGAAGCTGCGCGAGCGCATCGAGGACGTCGTGCTCAACCGCCGCGACGACAGCACCGAGCGGCTGCTCGAGATCGCACCCGACTACGCCGGCGACGGCGTCGAGCAGGGAGGCCGCGACCGAGGAGTGGCGATCGCTGCCGGTCGGCGAGCGCATCACCCACGCGCTGGTCAAGGGCATCGACGACTACGCCGAGTCCGACACCGAGGAGCTGCGCAAGGAGATCTCCGAGCGCGGCGGCCGGCCGATCGAGGTCATCGAGGGCCCGCTGATGGACGGCATGAACGTCGTCGGCGACCTGTTCGGCTCCGGCAAGATGTTCCTCCCGCAGGTCGTGAAGTCCGCGCGGGTGATGAAGAAGGCCGTCGCCTACCTCATCCCGTTCATCGAGGCCGAGAAGAAGCCGGGCGACGTGGAGGAGAAGAAGGGCACGATCGTGATGGCCACGGTCAAGGGCGACGTGCACGACATCGGCAAGAACATCGTCGGCGTGGTCCTGCAGTGCAACAACTACGAGGTCATCGACCTCGGCGTGATGGTGCCCGGCGCAGAAGATCATCGACAAGGCCAAGGAGGTCGACGCCGACATCATCGGGCTGTCCGGGCTGATCACCCCCTCGCTCGACGAGATGGTCAACTTCGCCACCGAGATGCAGCGACAGGGCTTCGAGATCCCGCTGCTCGTCGGCGGCGCCACGACGTCGCGCGCGCACACCGCGGTCAAGGTCGACCCGCAAGTACGACGGCCCGGTCGTCTGGGTCAAGGACGCCTCACGCTCCGTGCCGGTGGCGCTCGTCGCTGCTCCACAAGGAGCGCCGCGGCCCGCTGCTCGACGACGTGAAGGCCGACTACGACTCGATCCGCGAGCGGCACGCCGCCAAGCACAACGACCGGGTGATGCTCTCGATCGACGACGCCCGCGCCAACCGCACGCCGATCGAGTGGGACGGCTACACCCCGCCGCAGCCCAAGATCGACCGAGCGCCACCGTGCTCGAGGACTACCCGCTCGCCGAGCTGCGCGACTACATCGACTGGCAGCCGTTCTTCAACGCCTGGGAGATGAAGGGCCGGTTCCCCGACATCCTCAACAACCCCGTCGTCCGGCGAGGCCGCGCGCAAGCTGTACGACGACGCGCAGGAGATGCTCGACAAGATCGTCGAGGAGAAGTGGCTGCGCGCCAACGGCGTCATCGGGTTCTGTGCCCGGCGAACGCCGTGGGCGACGACGTCGAGGTCTACACCGACGACGTCGCGCTCCGAGGTCCTGCGCGACCCTGCACCACGCTCCGCCAGCAGGGCCAGCACCGCGAGGGCGTCCCCAACCGGCGCTCGGCGGACTTCGTGGCTCCTCGAGACACCGGCCTGCCCGACCACATGGGCGGCTTCGCCGTCACGGCGGGGCTGGGCAGCCAGGACAAGGTCAAGGAGTTCAAGGACGCCGCTCGACGACTACTCCGCGATCCTGCTCGAGTCGCTCGCCGACCGGCTCGCCGAGGCGTTCGCGGAGCGGCTGCACGAGCGGGTCCGCAAGGAGTTCTGGGGCTACGCCGCCGACGAGGAGCTCGACAACGAGGGCCTGCTCAAGGAGCGAGTACGACGGCATCCGGCCGGCACCCGGGCTACCCGGCCTGCCCCGAGCACACCGAGAAGGCGACGCTCTGGGAGCTGCTCGACGTCGAGAAGACCACCGGCATCACGCTCACCGAGAGCATGGCGATGTGGCCGGGCGCCTCGGTGAGCGGCTGGTACTTCTCCCACCCGCAGTCGCAGTACTTCGTGGTCGGCCGGATCGGCAAGGACCAGGTCGAGGACTACGCCGAAGCGCAAGGGGTCGACCTGCCGCACCGCCGAGCGCTGGCTCTCGCCGAACCTCGGCTACGAGCCGGAGGACTGAGCGTCTTGGACGCACCACGAGGACTGCCGGCGGCGGTCCTGTGGGACATGGACGGCACGCTCGTCGACACCGAGCCGGACTGGATCGAGTCCGAGTTCGAGCTCGTCGCGGCAGCACGGCGGCACCTGGAGCCACGAGCACGCGATGAACCTCGTCGGCAACGACCTGCTCGAGTCCGGTCGCTACATCGCCGAGCACAGCGGGCATCGACCTCGACCCGGCCGAGATCGTCGAGGAGCTGCTCGACCGGGTCGTCGACCGGGTCGAGCGGCACGTGCCCTGGCGGCCAGGTGCGCGCGAGCTGCTGGCCGACCTGCGCGAGCTGGGCGTGCGCTGCGCGCTCGTCACGATGTCCTACCGCCGCTTCGTCGCGCCGATCCTCGCGAGCCTGCCCGATGACACGTTCGAGGTGGTCGTCACCGGTGACGCGGTGAGCCAGGGCAAGCCGCACCCGGAGCCGTACCTGAAGGCGGCCGCGGCGCTCGGGTGTCGAGCCGCGCGAGCACGGTGGCGATCGAGGACTCCAACACCGGCGCCCGCTCCGCCGAGGCAGGCCGGCTGCACGGTCCTCGTGGTGCAGAACCACGTCCCGGTGCTGCCGGGGGAGCGGCGGGTCCTCGTCGACACGCTCGTGGGTATGACGGCCGCCGACCTGCCCTCGCTGTGAGGACCGTCCCGGCATACTGACTCGCGTGCGGAGGCAACGGGCGGCTCGAGGGCGAGCGATGAGCGACCCCATCCGGGTGGTGCTGGTCGACGACCACGCCGTGGTCCGCACCGGGCTCGCGCAGCTGCTCGCCGGCTCCGGCGACATCGACGTGGTGGGGCAGGCCGGGGACGGGGCGGAGGCCGTCGACCTGGTGCGCGAGACGAGACCTGACGTGGTGCTCATGGACCTCCAGATGCCGCGCGTCGACGGGGTAGAGGCCACCCGGCGGATCGTCGCCGAGGAGCTCGGCGCGGAGGTCGTGGTGCTCACGTCGTTCTCCGACAGCGCCCGCATCGTCGCGGCGCTCGACGCGGGCGCGGTCGGCTACCTGCTCAAGGACGCCGACCCGGAGGACGTTCTCGACGGCGTGCGCGCGGTGAGCCGCGGCGAGTCGCCGCTGCACCCCAAGGTGGCGCGCGAGCTCCTCGCCTCACGTGAGCAGGCACCCGGCTCGGACGTGCAGCTCACGCCGCGCGAGGCCGAGGTGCTCGGGCTGGTCAAGTCGGGCCTCGCGAACAAGCAGATCGCGCGACGGCTCGGGATCAGCGAGCGCACCGTCAAGGCACACCTGACCTCGGTGTTCCAGCGGATCGGCGTCGCCGACCGCACCCAGGCCGCGCTCTGGGCTGAGCGGAACCTGGCCTAGTCCACGTCCTCCGGTGCCAGCCCGTCGGTGAGCACCTCCACCGGCTCGGGCTCCGGCAGCGGCGGCGGGGTGCCGCCCCACTCGGGACAGATCGCCTGGTGGGCGCACCAGCCGCACATCACGCTCCGGTTCGGCCGCCAGTCACCGGTCTCCTGCGCCAGCGCGATCGCCTCCCACAGCGCCTCGAGCTTGCGCTCGGTCGCCAGCAGGTCGCTCTCCTCGGGCGCGTAGCGCAGCACCTCGCCGCTGCCGAGGTAGATCAGCTGCAGCATGCGAGGGACGACGCCGCGAGTCCGCCAGATGACGAGCGCGTAGAACTTCATCTGGAACAGCGCCTTGGCTTCGTAGGCCTCGGGGGGCGCCTTGCCGGTCTTGTAGTCGACCACCCGGATCTCGCCGGTGGGTGCGATGTCGAGGCGGTCGACGAACCCGCGCAGCAACAGCTTGGAGTCGAGCAGCGTCTCGACGTACATCTCCCGCTCGGCGGGCTCCAGCCGGGTCGGGTCCTCCAGGGCGAAGTAGCGGCTCAGCGACTCCTCGCACGAGGCAAGCCAGGCGCCCACTTCCGGGCCCTCCGCGCTGAACATCTCGGCGATCTCGGGCGCGGTCTCGAGGATCGCCTCCCAGGACGGCTGCAGCAGGTCGTTGGCGCGGTCCGGGGTGCGCTCGGCGGCCGGCAGGTCGAAGAGGTCCTCGAGGACCTTGTGCACGACCGTGCCCCGCACCGCGTCGGGGGAGGACGGCTCCGGCAGCCGGTCGATGGTGCGGTAGCGGAACAGCAGCGGGCACGTCATGAAGTCGCTGGCCCGGCTCGGCGACAGCGAGCCGAGCACGTCCACGCCGTCGACGACGGTGCGGTTGCTCGACTGCGGGATCGAGCTGCCCGGGCGGGCCGCGCCACCGTGCCGTTGCTCATCCTCGCCACGCCTCTTTCGTTCCTCGACCACGACCCTAGGCGACCGCACCGACGGTTTTCCCCGCCCCGCCGCGATAGCCTCCAGAGCGTGGACCCGCGTCCCGGCGAGACCGCCGAGCCAGCCGACAACCAGCCGCCGGCGAAGCGCCCGCCCGGCACCTTCAAGGTCGGCCAGATCGGCGGCGTCGACGTCCTGGTGCGGTCGTCGTGGCTGCTGGTGGCGGCGCCTCATCGCGGTGTCGCTGGCACCGGCGATCGACGCATGTCGAGCCCGGCCTCGGCGGCTGGGTGTACGTCGCCGGCCTCGCGTTCGCGGTGCTGCTCTACCTCTCGGTGCTGCTCCACGAGGCCTCCCACGCCCTGATGGCCAAGCGCTACGGGCTCCCGGTTCACTCGATCACGCTGCACTTCCTCGGTGGCGTCACCGAGATCGCGGGCGAGCCCGACACGCCGGGCCGGGAGTTCGGGGTCTCGGTCGTCGGCCCCCTCACGTCGCTGGCGGTCGGCGTCGTGGCACTGCCCGTGGCGCTACGTGATCCCGGACAACACCCTGCTCGACCTCGCCGCCAAGCTGCTCGCCGGCGCGAACCTCGTGGTCGGTGTGCTCAACCTGCTGCCGGGCCTGCCGCTCGACGGTGGCCGCGTGCTGAAGGCCGCGGTGTGGAAGGCGACCGGCAACCGCCACCGCGGCACGATCGTCGCGGGCTGGGTCGGCCGCGGGTGTGCGCTGCTCGCGCTGGGCTACCCGCTCCTCGCCGAGTTCGTGTGGGACGACCCGGCGACCGTCGACCGACTACGTCATCGTCGTTCGTGATCGCGTTCTTCCTCTGGAGCGGCGCCTCCTCGGAGATGGTCTGCGCGCGGGTGCGGCGCCGGCTGCCGTCGCTGCGGGCGCGCACCCTGGCGCGCCGTACCCTCGCGGTCACGCCCGACGTGCCGCTCGCCGAGGCGGTCAGGCGAGCGCAGGAGGAGCAGGCCGGCAGCATCGTCGTGCTCGACTCGTCCGGCCGCCCGCAAGGCGTCGTCAACGAAGCGGCCGTCCAGGCGACGCCGGAGGATCGACGCCCCTGGCTGCCGGTGAGCGCCGTTGCCCGCTCGCTCGAGCCCGGTCTGACGCTCTCGGCCGACCTCGTCGGCGAACCGCTGATCCGTCGCCATGCAGCGGATGCCCGCCACCGAGTACATCCTCATCGAGGGCGACGGCGAGATCTTCGGCGTGCTCGTCACCGACGACGTCGACCGTGCGTTCGCTCGCGCTGATCCCGCCGGGTGATCGTGAGAGGGTGCACGCATGTCAGACGGGGTGTGGTCCGGCGTGCGACGTGGGCCGTTGCAGCCCGGCGAGTGGGTGCGGCTGACCGACACCAAGGGGCGTCGCCACAACATCTGCCTGACACCCGGGAAGCAGTTCTTCACCAACAAGGGGTCGATCGACCACGACGACCTCATCGGCCGACCCGAGGGCTTCAGCATCTCGTCGTCGGCCGGCGGTGAGTACCTGGTCTTCCGCCCGCTGCTGAGCGAGTTCGTGGTGTCGATGCCGCGCGGGGCCGCGGTCGTCTACCCCAAGGACGCCGCGCAGATCGTGGCGATGGCCGACGTCTTCCCGGGGGCTCGTGTCGTCGAGGCGGGCGCCGGATCCGGCGCACTGACGTGCTCCCTGCTTCGAGCGGTCGGCGAGCACGGTCTGGTGTCGTCGTACGAACGCCGGCAGGACTTCGCCGACATCGCGGCGCAGAACGTCGACCAGTTCTTCGGCGGGCGCCACCCCGCCTGGAAGCTCACGGTCGGCGACCTCGTCGAGACGCTCGACGACGAGGACCTGGACCGGGTCGTGCTGGACATGCTGGCGCCCTGGGAGTGCGTGGACCGCGTTGCCGAAGCGCTGACGCCGGGCGGCCTCGTGTGCGCGTACGTCGCGACCACCACCCAGCTCGGGCGGACCGTCGAGACGCTTCGCGCGCACGGTGGGTTCACCGAGCCGAAGCCGTGGGAGACGCTGCTCCGGGACTGGCACGTCGAGGGCCTCGCGGTGCGACCGGGGCACACGATGGTCGGCCACACCGGCTTCCTCGTCACCGCACGTCGCATGGCGCACGGCGAGACAGCACCGGTCAGGAAGCGACGACCGGCACCCGGCGCCTACGGCGTCGACTACCAGGGACCCCGGCCTCCGGGGCTGCCGCCGGACGCCACCGAGGAGCCTTTCCGCGAGTGAGCGTCGGCCCGAGGTCAGGGCGCCCGTGTTTCGGGGAAATCACGGTTGGGTCAAAAGGTGCTCGACACCACAGCGTTTCCTCCGCTACACACGATCCCTGCGGGTAGGGTCGAAAATCAGATTCACCAGCAGTTGCCGTAGCACCCAGCAGCACTCCGCCGGGGAGGTAGCAGACATGGCGACGTCAGAGAGTGGTTCGAGCCGGTCACGCACGCCGGAGGAGCTGCAGAGCCAGCTGGGCTTCCTGGAGGACGAGGTCACCGAGCTGCGTCGTCGGCTCGCCGACAGCCCGCTCCACTCCCGCGCCATCGAGCAGCGGCTCGCCGAGACCCAGCGGTCGCTGGCCGCCGTCACCTCGCAGAACGAACGCCTCGCCCAGACGCTGCGCGAGGCACGCGACCAGATCATGACCCTCAAGGAGGAGGTCGACCGGCTCGCCCAGCCGCCGGCCGGCTTCGGCACCTTCCTGGCACGCAACGAGGACGACTCCATCGACGTGTTCACCGGCGGCCGCAAGCTGCGCGTGAACGTCAGCCCCTCGGTCGACCTCGACGAGCTGCAGCGCGGCCAGGAGGTCATGCTCAACGAGGCCCTCAACGTCGTCGCCGCTCTCGAGTTCGAAGAGGTCGGCGAGGTCGTGATGCTCAAGGAGTTCCTCGCCGACGGCGACCGGGTGCTGGTGATCGCGAACGCCGACGAGGAGCGCGTCGTGCGCGTCGCCGAGCCGTTGCGGGCCGAGACGCTCCGTGCCGGCGACTCGCTGCTGCTGGACTCCCGCTCGGGCTACGTCTACGAACGCGTCCCGAAGTCCGAGGTCGAGGAGCTCGTCCTCGAAGAGGTCCCGGACATCGACTACATGAAGATCGGCGGTCTCAAGAACCAGATCGACCAGATCCGCGACGCGGTCGAGCTGCCGTACCTCCACCCCGACCTGTTCCGCGAGCACGAGCTCAAGCCGCCGAAGGGTGTGCTGCTCTACGGCCCGCCCGGCTGCGGCAAGACGCTGATCGCCAAGGCGGTCGCGAACTCGCTCGCCAAGCAGGTCGCGGAGAAGACCGGCGCCGAGGGCAAGAGCTACTTCCTGAACATCAAGGGCCCGGAGCTGCTCAACAAGTACGTCGGCGAGACCGAGCGTCACATCCGGCTGGTGTTCCAGCGGGCCCGGGAGAAGGCCAGCATGGGCACCCCGGTCATCGTGTTCTTCGACGAGATGGACTCGCTGTTCCGCACCCGCGGCTCGGGGGTCTCCTCCGACGTCGAGAACACCATCGTCCCGCAGCTGCTCTCGGAGATCGACGGCGTCGAGGGCCTCGAGAACGTCATCGTCATCGGCGCCTCGAACCGCGAGGACATGATCGACCCGGCGATCCTGCGCCCGGGCCGGCTCGACGTGAAGATCAAGATCGAGCGTCCCGACGCGGAGTCCGCGCGCGACATCTTCTCCAAGTACCTCACCGCCGACGCTGCCGCTGCACGCCGACGACCTCTCGGAGTTCGGCGGCGACAAGGACGCCTGCGTCGGCGGCATGATCCAGGCGACGGTCGAGCGGATGTACACCGAGACCGAGGAGAACCGCTTCCTCGAGGTGACCTACGCCAACGGCGACAAGGAGGTCCTCTACTTCAAGGACTTCAACTCCGGCGCGATGATCCAGAACATCGTCGACCGCGCGAAGAAGATGGCCATCAAGGACCTGCTCGACAACAACCAGAAGGGGCTGCGGGTCACCCACATGCTCCAGGCGTGCGTCGACGAGTTCAAGGAGAACGAGGACCTCCCGAACACCACCAACCCCGACGACTGGGCCCGCATCTCCGGCAAGAAGGGCGAGCGGATCGTCTTCATCCGCACGCTCATCACCGGCAAGCAGGGCACCGAGCCGGGCCGGTCCATCGACACCGTCTCCAACACGGGCCAGTACCTCTAGCCGATCGTGTTCTTCTGGGTCGCCCTCGGTGTGGTCGCCGTCGTCTTCGTGAGCGTCTTCGCGTGGGCGCTGCGCGGGTACGACGACCGGGTGCACCAGCCCGGCACCACTCATCTCGACGAGCAGCAGGATTGACGCAGGCTCGCTCGGGTACCGGCCTGTTACGCCGCAGGCGCCGTCTGCGCCTCACATCGGAGGGTTACATGCTCTGGACCATCGTGGTCGTCGTCGTCGTCGTGCTCGCTGTCTTGTTCGTTCTCGGCAAGCTGCGCCGCGGGCGCTGACCCGCACCGGAGACCTGGCCCGCACGGCGTACCCTGGTGATCCTCTACGGCTCAGGGAGTGCGCATGTTCTGGGTGATCGCAGCTGTCGTACTGGTCGGTTTCGGGGCCTTGCTGTGGTGGTGGAGCGGCACCGGTGAGGCGACGCCCCCGCGTCCCGAGCGGGAACGCTCCGGCAGGGAGAACGACCACATCGCCCGTTCCAAGGGTGGCGGCTTCTCCGGCATGTGAGCGGAGCTAGTCGACGGGCTCGGTGACGTCCGCGACGGTGGCGTCGAGCGCTCGCAGCAGCTCGTCGGTGTCGACGGCTCAGTGCGACGCCGTGTGCCCCGCCGCCGATCGAGACTCGCCCGGTCAGCGACGCGTCGGCCACCACCGGCCACGCGGTCGTGCTGCCCAGGGGAGTGATCGTGCCGCGCACGTAGCCGGTCGCCTCGAACGCCACGTCCGCGCTCGGCATCGAGAGCCGGTTGACGCCGAGCAGCGCTCGAAGCTTCGGCCACGCGATCTCGCGGTCGCCCGGGACGAGCACGAAGCGGTAGTCGCCCTCGTGCAGCCGCACCACGATCGTCTTCACGACAGCACGAGGCTCCACGCCCCGGGCGGCGGCGGCCTCCGCGAGCGACCGCACCGGTCCGTGCCTGACGACATCGTGGCTCAGACCGAGCCCCTCGGCCGCCGCGAGCGCGCGCTCCGACCGGTCGTCGCTCATGACCCCACCCGCAGCGACGCCAGGCGCGCGTAGTCGTCCACACCGTCGAGCGCCAGCCGCCGCAGCAGCGCCCGGGTGTCCGGCACGAACGGCCAGGACGGGTCGCGCGAGCCGTTCGTCGAGCTCCGGGAGCGTCAGCCAGGCACCCCAGACCACCTCGCCGTCGGCGTGCCGGACCTCTCCGGTCCAGGTGGTGGCGAAGCAGTGCTCGACGCACCGGGTGGTGTCGTCCTCGTACACCGACAGCCCCAGGGGAGCGAGCTCGACGCCGGCGATCCCGAGCTCCTCGGACAGCTCGCGCTCGGCGCACGCAGTCGGGTCCTCGCCGTGCCCGACGACGCCGCCGGCCGCGGCGTCGTGCGCCCCGGGCGCCCAGTCCTTGTCGGGGGAGCGGCGGTGCACGTAGATGCGTGCCTCACCGTCCCTGACCAGCACCGCAGTCGCCGCGTGCAGCAGGTTGTCCCGGCGTACGACGGACCGCTCGGCGTGACCGACGACCGCGCCGGAGTGGTCCACGAGGGCGACGATCTCGGGCACGGTCCCCATCTTGTCAGCACGCCGCGCGTACGCTCGTCGACATGAGAACCACCCCACGGAAATGCTCGCTTCGCTCCGCTTTCCGCAGGGACCCCGGATGAGCGTCCGCCGCATCATGGGCACGGAGACCGAGTTCGGCATCTCCGTCCAGGGCCAGCCAACGGCCAACCCCATGGTGGCGTCGTCGCAGGTCGTCAACGCCTACGCGAGCAGCACGCTGCGCGCCCGCAGGGCCCGCTGGGACTTCGAGGAGGAGTCGCCGCTGCGCGACGCCCGCGGCTTCGACATGTCGCGCGAGGTCGCCGACCCCAGCCAGCTCACCGACGAGGACCTGGGGCTTGCCAACGTCATCTTGACCAACGGCGCGCGGCTCTACGTCGACCACGCGCACCCGGAGTACTCCACGCCCGAGTGCACCAACCCGCTCGACGTCGTGCGCTGGGACAAGGCGGGGGAGCAGGTGGCGCTCGACGCGACCCGGTTCGCCGAGGCGATCCCCGGCACCGCGCCGATCGTGCTCTACAAGAACAACACCGACAACAAGGGTGCGTCCTACGGCGCGCACGAGAACTACCTGATGCGGCGCTCGACGCCGTTCAGCGACATCGTGAAGTTCTTGACGCCGTTCTTCGTCAGCCGGCAGGTGATGTGCGGCGCGGGGCGTGTCGGCATCGGGCAGGACGGCCGCGAGGACGGCTTCCAGATCAGCCAGCGCTCGGACTACTTCGAGGTCGAGGTCGGCCTGGAGACGACGCTGAAGCGGCCGATCATCAACACCCGCGACGAGCCGCACGCGGACCCCGAGAAGTACCGCCGGCTCCACGTGATCATCGGCGACGCCAACCTGGCCGAGATCTCCACCTACCTCAAGGTGGGCACCACATCCCTCGTGCTCGCGATGATCGAGGACCGCTTCATCGGCGTCGACCTCGCCGTCGAGCAGCCGGTCAAGGCGCTGCGTGCGGTGTCGCACGACCCGAGCCTGCGGCATCTGCTGACCCTCAACGACGGCCGCCGGCTGACCGCCGTACAGCTGCAGATGGAGTACCTCGACCTCGCCAAGAAGTACGTCGAGGACCGGCTCGGCGACAACGCCGACGAGCAGACCCGCGACGTGCTCGCGCGCTGGGAGTCGGTGCTCGACCGTCTCGAGACCGACCCGATGCAGTGCGCGACGGAGCTCGACTGGGTCGCCAAGCTGCAGCTGCTCGAGCAGTACCGCGACCGCGACGGGCTCGAGTGGAGCAGCGCGAAGCTGCACGCGATCGACCTGCAGTACGCCGACGTGCGCCCCGACAAGGGGCTCTACCACCGGTTGGTGCGGCTCGGCCGCATCGACCGGCTGCTCGACGACGACGTCGTCGCGACCGCGATGCACAAGCCGCCGACCGACACCCGGGCCTACTTCCGGGGCCGCTGCCTGGAGAAGTACTCCGACCAGATCGCGGCCGCGTCGTGGGACTCGGTGATCTTCGACCTGCCCGGGCGCGAGTCGCTGCAGCGGGTGCCGACGATCGACCCGATGCGCGGCAGCCGTGCGCACGTCGGTGAGCTGCTGGACCGCTGCGAGACCGCCGAGCAGCTTTTCGCCGCGCTGACCAGGTAGTGCCTACTGCCGCCCGCGACTGGGTCTGAGTCGGTAGGGTCGAGTCGAGACAGGTGACACCGGCACGCACCGTCGGTACGACGTCGCCCAAGATGTCGACCGGACACCTGCACCGAGGAGGACCTCATGGCACAGGAGCAGAAGCAACCGAAGAAGTCCTCGGAGAGCCAGGAGCAGACCGAGGCCGCATCGCAGAGCGACGTCTCCGAGCGCAAGGAACAGCTCGACGAGGACATCGACGCGATCCTCGGCGAGATCGACGACGTGCTCGAGACCAACGCCGAGGACTTCGTGAAGTCGTTCATCCAGAAGGGCGGGGAGTGACCCGTTGAACGACTCCCGTCTCGGCCCGGCATTCCTGCGCTCGGGCTCGTCGTCCTTCGCCGAGTTCCTCACCGAGCAGGCGCCCGAGCTGCTGCCCAGCAGACGCTCGCTGCCGGAGGGAAGCGCCGCCGACCTGGCCCCGCACGGCACCACGATCGTCGCCGCGACGTTCCCCGACGGCGTCGTGATGGCCGGGGACCGCCGCGCCACGATGGGCAACATCATCGCGCAGCGCGACATCGAGAAGGTCTTCCCTGCTGACGAGTTCTCCTGCGTCGGCATCGCCGGCACGGCCGGCATCGCGGTCGAGATGGTGCGGCTGTTCGCCACCGAGCTCGAGCACTACGAGAAGATCGAGGGCACCACGCTCTCGATGGACGGCAAGGCGAACCGCCTCGCCGCGCTGATCCGGTCGAACCTCGGCATGGCGATGCAGGGGCTGGCCGTCGTACCCCTCTTCGCCGGCTACGACCTGCTCTCCGGGCAGGGCCGCATCTTCTCCTACGACGTCACCGGCGGCCGCTACGAGGAGACCGCCTTCCACTCCGTCGGCTCGGGGTCGCTGTTCGCCCGCGGCTCGCTGAAGAAGCTCTACCGGCCCGACCTGGATCCGGAATCGTGCGTCACCGCTGTCGTGCAGGCGCTGTACGACGCCGCCGACGACGACTCCGCCACCGGCGGGCCCGACGTGACGCGGCGGATCTTCCCCGTCGTGGGCGTGGTCACCGCCGACGGCTACCGTCGCATGCCCGACGCTGACGTGGCCGCGGTCGCGGACCGGGTCCTCTCCGCACGCATGGAGCGGCCCGACGGCCCGGCCGCCCCCCTGACCTGAGGACCTGAGGAACGCCCATGAGCATGCCGTTCTACGTCTCGCCCGAGCAGCTGATGAAGGACCGGGCGGACTTCGCACGCAAGGGGATCGGCCGTGGCCGGTCGCTGGCGGTCGTGCAGTACTCCGACGGCATCGTCTTCGTCTCCGAGAACCTCTCCCAGGCGCTGCACAAGGTCAGCGAGATCTACGACCGCATCGCGTTCGCCGCGGTGGGCCGGTACAACGAGTTCGAGAACCTCCGGATCGCCGGCGTGCGGCTCGCCGACATGCGCGGCTACGCCTACGACCGGCGCGACGTGACCGGTCGCGGCCTCGCCAACGCCTACGCGCAGACCCTCGGCACGATCTTCTCCAGCGGTGGTGAGAAGCCCTACGAGGTGGAGATCTTCGTCGCCGAGGTGGGCGACACCGTCGACGACGACTCGATCTACCGACTCACCTATGACGGCCAGGTGGCCGACGAGCACGGCTTCGCCGTCATGGGTGGCTCGACCGACAAGGCGACGTCGTACCTCAAGGAGCACTACCAGGCCGGCGCCGGCCTCGACGACTCGATCCGGCTGGCCGTGCAGGCGCTCGGTCAGGGCGAGACGGAGACCCGCACGATCCCCTCGGGCAACCTCGAGGTCGCGGTGCTCGACCGCCTGCGCTCCCAGCAGCGCAAGTTCAGGCGGCTGACCGCCGCTCAGCTGGGCCGGATCATCGGCAACGGCCCCACCGAGCCGCCGCCCGGCGGCGGCACCACCCCCGACGGCCCAGGCCCGTCGACCGACCCCAGTGGCCCCGACGACCCGGCAGACCCCACCGACACCGCCGGCGCCACCGCGCCGCTCGAGGACCCGGTCACCGGCGAGCCCAACAGCCCCGGCGACGAACCCCCCATCGCCCCACCCGCCGGCTGACCGCCCCGGTCCTGGCTCAGCCGCCGTTGAACGCCTGCACCATGGTGGTGCGCCACCTCACGGCAGCGGTGAGACTGCCGTTGCTTCCGGGCAGCACCTCGAACTTCCACTTCCCGCGCTTGAGCCCGCTGAACACCTGCGTGTAGGCGTGCGAGTCCGTGGTGTTGGTGCCTTGGTAGTTCGAGAAGTTGATGTGGCCGGGCGATCCTTCCTTGACCTTCCCGACGGTGCAGTGGGTGCGGTAGCCACCGGTGCCCGTGCACGTTGCCTGGAACGAGAGGTCGATGAAGTCACCGCTCGCCTGCGCCGACGTCTCCGAGGAGAACGTCACGGCAACTGCGCCACCGCAAGCCTTGGTCATGACCACCTTGCCGGCCGCAGGGTTGTTCGACACGGTGTCGTCCGGCGGATAGATGGTGTCGGTCTGGGTGTCGAACCCGGTCTTGCACACCCCACCGGTGGTGTTGGTCGTGAGCTGTTGGCGAGAGCTGGCCTTCGCCAGCCTCTCCTGACCGCCGTCCTGAGCGAGAGCGACCCCGCCGGACACCACGAGTGCGAGAGTCGCCAGGATCACCGCGACGCCGTTGCGGCGCGCGAGCATGCCTTTGATCTTCATAGCTGTTCTGCCTTTCGTCGGGCAGCCCCCCAGAAGCCAGTCGAGCCTGGTCACGTGGCCGCTTCCGCAGTCTCTGTTGGCACGAGGTGCGCCGCCCATAGCCCCGGAGGACGGTTTTTCGGCACGCGTGGGTCCATGTAGTCGATCCCTTTACGACTTCCCGCTTCACTCGGTTGGTCGAGCCTGTCGAGACCACTCGGTTGGTCGAGCTTGTCGAGACCAGTTGGTCGAGCTTGTCGAGACCACTCGGTTGGTCGAGCCTGTCGAGCGTTGTATCGAGCCTGTCGAGATGGCCACTCGGAGGGAGTGCGCAAGCCCATCCACAGGAAGCGAGACTCAATCTGGTCTCGGTGCCGGGCGAGAGTCACCCTGACACGCATGCCGTACACCTACATGCTCAGATGCTCGGACGGGACGTACTACGTCGGAAGCACCCGCTTCGACTTGGCGCTAACGCGTCTTCCAGCACAACAGTGGGACCGGTGCGCGGTACACCGCCTGCCGCCGGCCGGTCGAGGTTGTGTGGGCTGCTGAGTTCACCAAGGTGACCGAGGCCTACGCCATGGAGAAGAAGATCCAGAACTGGTCTGGGCCAAGCGTGAGGCGCTGATCGAGGGGCGCTTCAAGGACCTGCCGGCATTGTCTCGATCCAAGAATGGCCCTGCCGCACATGTCGATGCTGCAGGAGACGGATCGAGCGATTCTGCCTGAGTGGTCATCTCGACAGGCTCGATACAACGCTCGACAAGCTCGACCAACCGGCATTGGACTCGATTGGGCCACTGTCGAGTGGTCTCGACAAGCTCGACCAACCGATGGCGGGCGATTCTGCCTGAGTGGTCTCCGACAGCTCAACGCAACTGCTGAGCGCTCGACCAACCGGTGGTGCGCTCGACACTCAGAGCCCCTCGGTGGGTGGACGGCTCGGCGCGCGGGCGGCTGACCGGGCATCGCCTAGGCTGAGCGGGTGGACCGCCGGATCTTCGGGATCGAGAACGAGTACGGCGTCACGTGCACGTTCCGCGGGCAGCGACGCCTCTCGCCGGACGAGGTTGCGCGGTACTTGTTCCGCAAGGTGGTGTCCTGGGGGCGCAGCAGCAACGTGTTCCTTCGCAACGGAGCCCGGCTCTACCTCGACGTCGGCAGCCACCCGGAGTACGCCACCCCCGAGTGCGACGACATCCTCGACCTGGTCGCGCACGACAAGGCGGGGGAGCGGGTCCTGGAGGGGCTGCTCGTCGACGCCGAGCGGCGGCTGCACGACGAGGGCATCGCCGGCGACGTCTACCTCTTCAAGAACAACACCGACTCCGCGGGCAACTCCTACGGCTGCCACGAGAACTACCTGGTCAGCCGGCACGGGGAGTTCTCGAAGCTCGCCGACGTGCTCATCCCCTTCCTGGTGACCCGGCAGATCATCGCGGGCGCGGGCAAGGTCATCCAGACGCCTCGCGGCGCGATGTACTCCGTCAGCCAGCGAGCCGAGCACATCTGGGAGGGCGTCAGCAGCGCCACCACCCGCAGCCGGCCGATCATCAACACCCGCGACGAGCCGCACGCCGACGCCGAGCGCTACCGCCGGCTCCACGTCATCGTCGGCGACTCGAACATGAGCGAGACCACGACCATGCTCAAGGTCGCCACGTGCGACCTCGTGCTGCGGATGATCGAGGAGGGCGTGGTGATGCGCGACCTCACGATGGAGAACCCCATCCGCGCCATCCGCGAGATCTCCCACGACGTCACCGGCCGCCGCAAGGTCAGGCTCGCGAACGGCCGCGAGGCCAGCGCGCTGGACATCCAGCAGGAGTACCTCAACCGGGCGCGTGACTTCGTCGACCGGCGCGAGCTGGAGACGCCGCTGATCGTCCGGGTGCTCGACCTGTGGGAGCGCACCCTCAAGGCGGTCGAGTCCGGGGACTTCGGCCTCGTCGAGCGGGAGATCGACTGGGTCATCAAGTGGAAGCTCATCGAGCGCTACCGCTCCCAGCAGGGCCTGCCACTGAGCCACCCCCGGATCGCCCAGCTCGACCTCGCCTACCACGACATCCATCGCGGGCGCGGGCTCTACTACCTGCTCGAGAAGCGCGGCGCCGTCAGCAGGGTCACCGACGACCTGCGTGTCTTCGAGGCGAAGTCGGTGCCACCGCAGACCACCCGGGCCCGGCTGCGCGGCGAGTTCATCAAGCGGGCCCAGGAGCGTCGCCGCGACTTCACCGTCGACTGGGTGCACCTCAAGCTCAACGACCAGGCCCAGCGCACCGTGCTCTGCAAGGACCCGTTCCGCGCCCACGACGAGCGGGTGCACAAGCTCATCGAGGGCATGTAGCCCGCTCGACGCCCTGTCAGGACTTCTCAGCAAGGCCGGTTAGGGTGTCTCGACCTGTCCCGATCTCCTGAGGTGCTTTCGTGCGTCGCTTGTCCCTGTTCCTGACCGCTGCTCTGCTGCTCGCGACCACCGCATGCGGCGGGCTCCGAGCGAGAAGAAGGACCGCCACCGACTCCATCGCGGGTCTGCACGTCGGCGGCTCCTTCGGATCCCAGCCCAGCCTTCGCTTCGACAAGCCCGTCAAGGTCACCGAGGTGCACACCGACGTCATCGAGAAGGGTGACGGCGACGAGGTCAAGCAGGGCGGCAAGGCGCTGCTGAACATGTACATCGCCAACGGCAAGACCGGCAAGAAGGCGGTCTCCACCTACGACCAGGGTCAGCCGCTCAACGCGACCATGGACGAGGCGCAGTTCTTCCCGCCGCTCGTGAAGGCGCTCGACGGCGTCTCGACCGGCACCCGACTGGCGTTCGCCGACACCGTGAAGGACCTGTACGGCGCCGCCGGCGCGACGCAGCTCGGGCTGAAGACGAGCGACAGCCTGGTCTTCATCATCGACGTGATGTCGGTGGAGCCGACCAAGGTGCTCGACGAACCCGACGGCACGGAGGTCGACCCGCCGAAGGACGCTCCGAAGATCGTCAGCGAGGGCGGCAAGATCCAGCGTCTCGACTTCGCGAAGGCTCCGAAGAAGCCGGGCAACAAGCTCCGGGTGATCCCGCTCGTCAAGGGCACCGGCGACCCCATCAAGGGCGCGAAGATCGTGAAGATGAACTACGTCGGCCAGGTCTACGGCAAGGAGAAGCCGTTCGAGAACTCGTTCACGCAGCCGCAGCCCGCAACGTTCGTCATCGGCGGCGGGCAGCTCATCCCCGGCTGGGACAAGGCGCTCCAGGGCCAGCGCGTGGGCAGCCGGCTGATGCTGATCGTGCCGCCCGCCGAGGGGTACGGCAAGAAGGGCAACCCTCAGATCGGCGTCACCGGCAAGTCCACGCTCGTCTTCGTGATGGACATCCTGGGAGTCGGCTGACACCGCTGCGCGTGGGGTAGGTTCGGGCGCGACGTGGACCTGACGAGGGACGAGATGACTGCGCGCAAGAGTGAGCGCCTGCTCAACCTGCTCATCACGCTGCTGGTCTCGCGCACCTACGTCACCAAGGACAAGCTGCGCAACGTCGTCGAGGCCTACCGCGAGGCCAGCGACGACGCGTTCGAGAAGATGTTCGAGCGCGACAAGGACGACCTGCGTGCCCTCGGCGTGCCGATCGAGGTCGGCGGCTTCGACCCCATGTTCGAGGACGAGAAGGGCTATCGCATCTCCCGTGGTGCGTTCGAGCTTCCCGACATCGACCTCGACCCCCAAGAGGCCGCGGTGGTCGGCCTGGCCGCGCGGGTCTGGCAGCACGCCGGCCTGGCCGCCGCGACCTCCGACGCGCTCGTGAAGCTCAAGGCCGCCGGAGTGAGCGTCGACCGGGAGGCTCTCGACGTCGTGCAGCCGCAGCTCACCGCCGAGGAGCCGGCGTTCGAGCCGCTGTGGGACGCGACCCGCACGCGCACCCCCGTCCGCTTCACCTACCGGCGCGTCCGGCGCCAGCAAGGCCGCCACCCGCCACCTGCAGCCGTGGGGCGTGGTGTCGTTCCGCGGCCGCTGGTACGTCGCCGGTCACGACACCGACCGCGACGAGCCACGCGTGTTCCGGCTCTCCCGGGTGCAGGGCGTCGTCAGCACGGACGGCAAGGCCGGGCTGCTACGAGGTGCCCCCGGGCACCGACCTGCGGGCGATGACCCAGTCCCTCGCGCCGGCGCCGGCCGACCAGACTGCGGAGGTGCTGGTGCGCGACGCCGCCGGGCACGGCATGCGCCGCCACGCCGACCGTCTCCGGCCAGCAGGACGGTGTCCCCGACGGCTGGGACCGGTTGACGGTGACCTACGGCGCCGGGGACGCGTTCGCCGACGAGGTGCTCTCCTACGGCGCCGACGTGGTGGTCCTCGAGCCCGCTGAGGTGCGCGACTACGTCGTACGCCGGCTGCAGGAGGCCGCGCAAGGGAACCGGGGAGCCAAGCGATGAGCGGCGCCCGCGAGCAGGTGGCCAGGCTGCTGGCGCTCGTCCCCTACATCCAGGCCCGCCGCGAGGTGTCCCTGGAGGAGGCCGCGTCGGACTTCGGTGTCTCGCCCGCGCAGATCGTCAAGGACCTCAACGTGCTGTGGTTCTGCGGGCTGCCGGGCCTCGGCATGGGCGACCTCATCGACGTCGACATGGAGGCGCTGGAGGAGGGCGGCGTCATCCGCGTCTCCAACGCGGACTACCTGCGCCGCCCGCTGCGCCTGGACAGCAGCGAGGCCTCAGCGCTGATCGTCGCGCTGCGGGCGCTGCGCGAGGGCAGCGACGACGACGTCCGCCCCATCGTCGACAGCGCGCTCGGCAAGCTGGAGGCGGCCGCCGGCGACGGTGCCGCGCTGGCCGCCCAGGTGGATGTCCGGCTGCCGCGCCAGCAGGCGCGGGTCAGTCAGCTCGCCGAGCTGCTGAGCGACGCGGTCGAGCGGCAGCGGCAGGTGCGGCTGGAGTACTACGTGCCGACCCGCGACGAGTCGACCGAGCGCGTGGTCGACCCGCTTCGCGTCGCCTCACGCGACGGCAACACCTACCTCGACGCCTACTGCCACCTCGCCGAGGACCAGCGGCTGTTCCGGCTCGACCGCATCTCGAGCGCCGAGGTGCTCGACACGCCGGTCGACCGGCCCGCCGATCTGCAGCCTCGCGACCTGGCCGACGGCATCTTCCGCCCTCGGACGACGACCTCCTGGTGACCGTGGAGCTCAAGCCGCAGGCGAGGTGGGTCGCGGAGTACTACCCGGTCGAGGACGCCCAGGAGCGCCGTGGCGGCGGCGCTGACGGTGAGGCTCCGGGTGGGTGATCCTGCCTGGCTGACCCGGCTGATGCTGCGCCTCGGCGCCTCCGCAGAGGTCGTCGACCCGGCCGGCCTCGACGACCGTGTGCGCGAGGTCGCCGCCGAGGCTCTGAGCCACTACGCCTGAGGCTGGTGGGGCGGGGTCCAATCCCCGTTGCCCCCGCGCGCGTACCATGGGCAAGGCCAACCTCCAGCCGTAAAGGACCACCCATGAGCACGCCCGTCGTCCCCCAGATTGCCGGCCTCGGCGGCGGCGAGCTGGTGATCTTGATCATCGTGATCGTCGTGCTGCTCTTCGGAGCAAAGAAGCTGCCCGAGCTGGCCCGGGGGAGCGGTCGCGCGCTGCGCATCTTCAAGGCCGAGACCAAGGGCCTGATGGACGACGACGACGACGTCAAGGACACCGAGAAGACCGAGGCGCAGAAGCAGCTCGACGCGGAGCGCCGCGCCGAGGCCGTGCAGCGCCTGGAGAAGCAGGGCGAGCAGCCCCGGCCCGACTCCGAGCGCTGATCCGGTCGGTCGCCGTCTCGCACCCTGACAGCGCGCCATGTCCGTAGCCGGAGTCATCGGGCTCTTCCGCGCCAACCCCCAGAACCCCATCGGCCCCGACGGCCGGATGGCCCTCGGCGACCACCTGCGCGAGCTGCGCGCCAGGCTGCTGCGGTGCGTGCTGGCGCTGGCGATCGCGCTGACGATCGCACTGTTCTTCTACGACCAGCTCTTCGAGATCATCTACCACCCCTACCAGCTCGCCAGGGAGCGGCTCGAGGGCCAGGTGGACACGCAGGGCACCATCAGCGGGGCCGGCGGGCCGCTGCTGCTGCAGCTCAAGATGTGCGGGGTGGCCGCGGTCGTGGCGACCAGCCCGTACTGGCTGATGCAGATCTGGGGATTCATCGTCCCCGGCCTGCACTCGCACGAGAAGCGATGGACGCAGGATCTTCGCCCTGGTCGCCGGTCCGCTGTTCCTCGTCGGGGTCGCTGTCGGCTACTACGTGCTGCCCAAGGGCCTCGAGGTGCTGATCGGCTTCGCGCCGGTGCAGCTGAAGAGCCTGGTCGACTTCGGGGAGTACTTCAGCTTCTTCAGCCGGATGCTCCTGGTGTTCGGCGTCGCGTTCGAGATCCCGCTCTTCGTGCTGATGCTCAACCTCGCGGGCGTCGTCTCCGGCAAGGCGCTCGGGCGGGCGCGGTCCTGGATCATCATCGCCACGTTCGTGTTCGCGGCGGTCGCCACGCCCTCCACCGATCCGTTCTCGATGCTGATGCTCGCCATCCCGATGACACTGCTGTTCATGGTCTCCGAGGTCATCGCGCGGGTCATGGACAAGCGCAAGAAGCGGCGGTCGTACGACGGCCTGGCCGACGACGAGGCGTCCACCGTGGCCGGACCGACAGGCCTCTCCGAGGACGAGGACTGAGCCCTTGCCCAACGTGCCCTCCCTGCAGGTCGAGGCGGTCGACCCGTTCGACCTGCCGGACTGGCTCGGCACCGACGCGGTGACCTGGACGGCGACGTCCAGCGTGCGCGGGGCGCAGCGCGTCGAGGGTGTCCTTGCGTGCCGGCGACCAGGAGCTGCCGTGCGACCTGCTGGCCGCCGACGTGGCCTATCCGCGGCCGCTGCTCTCCGACGCGTGGCGACACGATGCCCACCAGGCGTGGGAGCACGGTCAGGTGCTGCTCGTCTCGTGCGACGGTCGGCTGACCCTCGCCGTGCCGGGCACCGCGTACTCCGCCGACGGTGCGCTGGAGACCTTCGGCCGCCTCGCGAAGGCCGTCGGCGTCGACGCGAGACGCTTCACGGTGTGCCTGCGCCTGTGAGCCGCCTTGGCCGGGCGTTCTACGGTGGCCGGATGAGCATCTCGACGTACACCCTCAACGACGGCGCCACGCTGCCCGCCGTCGGCTTCGGCACCTACCCGCTGAGCGGGGAGGACGGCATCGAGGCGATCCGATCCGCGATCGAGTCCGGCTACCGGCTGCTCGACACCGCGGTCAACTACGAGAACGAGGAGGAGGTCGGCGAGGCGGTCCGCCGCTCGGGCGTGCCCCGCGACGAGATCAAGCTGGCGAGCAAGATCCCCGGCCGTCACCACGGGTACGACGACGCGATCGCCTCGACGAAGGAGTCGCTGCAGCGTCTCGGCGTCGACCACCTCGACCTGCACCTGATCCACTGGCCGAACCCGAGCGTCGACCGCTACGCCGAGGCCTGGCGCGCGCTCGTGGACCTGCGCGAGCAGGGGCTGGTGCGCAGCATCGGCGTCTCGAACTTCACCGAGGAGCACCTGGCCCGCATCATCGACGAGACCGGCGTGACGCCGGCCGTCAACCAGCTCGAGCTGCACCCGTACTTCAACCAGCACGCGATGCGGCAGGTCCACGACCGGCTCGGCATCCGCACCGAGGCGTGGAGCCCGATGGGCAAGTCGCAGGCGCCGTTCGACGAGCCCGCGGTCGCCGACGCCGCGAAGCAGCACGACGTCACGCCCGGCCAGGTGATCGTGCGCTGGCACGTGCAGCTCGGGTCGCTGGCGATCCCCAAGTCCGCGACCCCGGAGCGGCAGCGGCAGAACCTCGACGTGTTCGGCTTCGAGCTCACCGACGACGAGATGGCCGCGATCGACGCACTCGACCGGCCCGACGGCCGGCTGTTCGGCGGCGACCCGAACACCCACGAGGAGATGTAGCGCGGTCAGACGCCTGCGCGCTCGCGCAGGTCGGCGAGCACATCGCCGACGCGGGCCATCAGCGAGAGGTGCCCCTCGTCGTCGTACAGGTGGGCGCGGCTGGTGGGCAGTCGGGACGCGAGGTGCTCGCCGTGCGCGAAGGGCACCATGCGGTCCTCTCGGCCCTGCCACACCGATACGGGCACCGTGTCGATCTCCTCGAGCTCGAACCCCCACGGGCGGGTGAACGCAAGGTCGTCCTCGGCCCAGCCCTCGATCCCGAGCGACAGTGCGTGGCTGAACGCGTCATGCAGGTGCTCGGCGAACTCACCGTGGGCGTAGGCCTTGTCCACCGGGGAGACAAGCCCGCCGAGCGCGTCACCGATCGTCTCCGGCGTGCTCTCCAGCAGCTCGGCCGCGCTCGCGATCGAGGTACGGCTCGAGCGCCGACCGGCCCTCGAGCGCCGCGCCGAACTCCTTGATGTTCTCCGGTCCCATGTCGGCCAGGAAGTCGAGCCTGCCGCCGGTCTCGTACGGCGCGGCGCCGGCCCCGGTCGCCGCGGCGCGGCAGCGGTCGGGCAACCGGGCCGCGCAGGCGAGCGCGTGCGGTCCGCCGCCGGACCAGCCGAGGGTGATGAACTCGCCGTGACCGAGGTGGTCGAGGAGGTCCGCGACGTCGTCGGTGACGTCGGCGACGCGCCTGCCGGGCCGAGGCGTGGAGGTGCCGTAGCCGGCGCGGGTGTACATGACCAGCGCCAGCCCGTGCTCGCGGCAGGCACGCGACAGCTGCGGGTAGGTGACGCCCGAGCCGGGTGTCCCGTGGTGCATCACCAACGGGAAGCCGTCGGGATCGCCCTCGACGAGGTACTCGAGCTCCCGTCCGTCGCGGAGGCTGACCTTCTCGAGCTGGTGCGGCACGTGATCTCCTCGTCGTCGCGGTACGTCCGCACAGGTTACGGCCCGCCCCCGCGTAGGCTCGCCGCGTGGCCAGGGAGATCGCACTGCTGACCAACCCGCACGCAGGCAAGGGACGCGGCACCCGGACCGCGGCTTGCGCCCTCCCGCGGCTCAAGGAAGCCGGTCTGCAGGTGCGCAGCCTGGTCGGTCGCGACGGCGACGAGGCCCGAGAGCTGGCCCAGCGCGCGGTGGCCGACGGCGTCGACTCGCTCGTCGTGGTCGGCGGGGACGGCATGGTGCACCTCGCCGTGCAGGCGCTCGCCGGCACCGACACCAGCCTCGGCATCATCCCGGCCGGCACCGGCAACGACGTCGCCCGCTACGTCGGCATCTCCCGCGCGGACCCGGAGGTGGCGGCAGACGTCGTGGCTCGCGGCGTCACCCGCCGCATCGACCTGGCCCGCTGCGGTGCGACGCACTTCGTCACCGTGATGGCTGCCGGGTTCGACGCCAAGGTCAACGAGCGCGCCAACAAGATGCGCTGGCCGCGTGGGCAGATGCGCTACAACCTCGCCACCCTGGCCGAGCTGCGCGTCTTCGAGCCGCTGTCCTACACGCTCGAGCTCGACGGCGAGGTGCGTCGTGTCGACGCGATGCTCGTGGCAGTCGGCAACGGGCCGTCGTTCGGTGGCGGCCTGCGGATCACCGAGGGCGCGGAGATCGACGACGGGCTGCTCGACGTCGTGATCATCAAGACGATGAGCAAGCCGGACCTGATCCGCACCTACCCGAAGCTCTACACGGGAGGCCACACGAAGCACCGGCAGTACGAGCACCACCGGGTGCGCACCGTCACCGTCGCGGCTCCGGGCATCGTCGCGTACGCCGACGGGGAGCGTGTCGGCCCGCTCCCGCTGACCGTCGAGGTCGAGCCGAAGGCGCTGCAGGTGCTGGTGCCGTGAGCGAGCCGGCCAGCCCGTCGGAGCGCTACGCCCGCGCTCGGCGCCGGCAGGCATCCCCGGTGTTCCACGACTTCGTCGGGCTCTACGACTTCGGGCTGGACTCGTTCCAGGTGGAGGCGTGCAAGGCGCTCGAGGCGGGTCGCGGCGTGCTCGTCGCGGCACCGACCGGGTCGGGCAAGACGCTGGTCGGAGAGTTCGCGGTGCACCTCGCTCGCGAGCAGGGACGCAAGTGCTTCTACACCACCCCGATCAAGGCGCTGTCGAACCAGAAGTACGCCGACCTGGTGGCTCGCTACGGCGCGGACGAGGTGGGGCTGCTCACCGGGGACAACTCGATCAACAGCGAGGCACCGGTGGTCGTGATGACGACCGAGGTGCTGCGCAACATGCTCTACGCCGGGTCGTCGACGCTGTCGGGGCTCGGCTTCGTGGTGATGGACGAGGTGCACTACCTCGCCGACCGGTTCCGCGGCGCCGTGTGGGAAGAGGTGATCATCCACCTGCCCGAGTCCGTGGCGCTGGTGTCGCTGTCCGCGACCGTGTCGAACGCCGAGGAGTTCGGTGAGTGGCTCGCGACGGTGCGCGGCGACACCGCGGTCATCGTGGAGGAGCGCCGGCCGGTGCCGTTGTACCAGCACGTGCTCGTGGGCCGTCGCATGTACGACCTGTTCGCCGATGAAGGCCCCAGCGCGGCGGGCTCGCCGGACGCGGTCGTCAACCCGGAGCTGATGCGCGTCGCGCGTGACGACTGGCGCCGGGGGAGGACCTACGACCGGCGCTCCCCTCGGGGACGCGGTGGCAGCCGAAACCGGGCGGGTGCGCGCGGCCAGGGTCCTCGTGGCCCGTCGCTGCCGTCCCGGTTCGACGTCGTCGACCGGCTCGACTCGCAGGGGCTGCTGCCGGCGATCGTGTTCATCTTCAGCCGCGTCGGCTGTGACGCGGCCGTCACCCAGTGCCTCAACGCGAACCTGCGCCTGACCTCGCCCGACGAGCGCGACGAGATCATCGACGTTCGTCGAGGACCGCTGCGCCGCGATCCCCGACGAGGACCTGCACGTGCTCGGCTACCACGACTTCCTCGACGGGCTCTCCCGAGGCGTGGCGGCCCACCACGCCGGGATGCTTCCCACGTTCAAGGAGTGCGTCGAGAAGCTGTTCGCCGCCGGCTTGTGCAAGGTGGTGTTCGCGACGGAGACGCTCGCGCTCGGCATCAACATGCCCGCGCGGTCGGTGGTGATCGAGAAGCTGTCGAAGTGGAACGGCGAGACCCACGCCGACATCACGCCGGGGGAGTACACCCAGCTCACCGGGCGTGCCGGCCGCCGCGGCATCGACGTCGAGGGACACGGGGTGGTGCTGTGGCAGCCCGGCTTCGACCCGAAGGCGGTCGCCGGCCTGGCCTCGACGCGCACCTATCCACTGAGGTCGTCGTTCCGTCCGTCGTACAACATGGCGGTGAACCTGGTGCACCAGGTGGGCCGCGCGACCGCGCGCGAGCTGCTCGAGTCGTCGTTCGCGCAGTTCCAGGCGGACAAGGCGGTCGTCGGGCTGGCGCGACAGCTGCGCAAGGCCGAGGAGGCGCTCGAGGGGTACGCCGACGCGGCGACCTGCGATCTCGGCGACTTCATGGAGTACTCCAACCTCCGGCGGCGGCTCTCCGACGTGGAGAGCGCGCAGGCCCGCCACCGTCGCGCAGACAGACGTGACGCGGTCGTCGCGTCGCTCGAGGCGCTGCGACCCGGCGACGTGATCCGTGTCCCGGCCGGCAAGTTCGCCGGCGTGGCACTCGTGATCGACCCAGGGATGCGCTCGGACCGTGACGGCCCCCGGCCCTACGTGCTGACGGTCGACCGACAGGCTCGCCGGCTCTCGATCGTCGACTTCCCGAGCCCGGTCGAGGCACTCACTCGGATGCGCGTCCCCAAGTCCTTCAACGGCCGCAACCCGCAGTCCCGCCGCGACCTCGCCTCCGCCCTCCGGGCCCGCACCGAGCACTCGGCGGCGGTCGACGGACCCCACGGATCCACGAACACGCGGCGCCATGGTGCTGACGTCACCACGACCGCGGAGGAGACCGAGATCTCCCGCCTGCGATCAGAGCTGCGCGCACATCCCTGCCACCAGTGCCCCGACCGCGAGGACCACGCTCGCTGGGCGGAGCGCCACCACAAGCTGGCGCGTGACACCCGCACCCTGCAGCGCAGGATCGAGCAGCGGACCAACACCATCGCCCGCCAGTTCGACCGGGTGTGCGAGGTGCTCACCGCACTGGGCTACCTCGAGAACGACGTGGTGACCACGGCCGGGGCGAAGCTGATGCGGATCTACACCGACATGGACCTGGTCGCGGCCGAGGCGCTGCGGCACGGGCTGTGGGACCGCCTCAGTCCGGCCGAGCTGGCCGCGGCACTGTCCGCGCTGGTCTTCGAGGCCCGCCGACCCGATGACGCCGCCTCCCCGAGGCTGCCGGGCGGCCGGGTCAAGCAGGTGCTGGGCGACATGGTGTCGCTGTGGGGAGACCTCGACGAGCTGGAGCGCGAGCACAAGCTGGACTTCCTGCGCGAGCCCGACCTCGGGTTCGCCTGGGCGGCGTACCGCTGGGCCGAGGGGGCGCCGCTCGACGAGGTGCTGACCGAGACCGACCTGGCGGCCGGCGACTTCGTGCGATGGATGAAGCAGCTGCTCGACCTCACCGACCAGGTGGCGGACGCGGCAGCAGGCGGTGGTGACGAGGTGCTGCGTCGAGCCGCGCGGGACACGTCCAAGGCGCTGCGACGCGGGGTCGTCGCCTACTCCTCGGTCTCCGACTGAGGGCTATCGGACGCTGCGCAGTCGCTGCGGTCCCGGCAGTCGCCATTCTCCGAGGAGTGCCGTCACGTCAGGGAGGGGGAGCGGTCGGCCCAGCCAGAACCCTTGCGCGGTGTCGCACCCGAGCTCACGCAGCGCCAGGAAGGTCGGCTCGTCCTCGATGCCCTCCGCCACCACCTTGTTCCCGAGCCCGTGGCCGAGGTCGATGATCGTCTGCACCACGGCGCGAGCCTGCGGGTCGGTGAAGTCCCGCAGGAAGGACCGGTCGATCTTGACCTCGTCGACCGGCAGTCGCTGCAGGTAGGCGAGCGAGGAGTAGCCGGTGCCCAGGTCGTCGACCGAGAGCTGCACGCCGAGGTCCCGGAGCCGCTGCAGGGCGACGATGGATCCGTCCGGGTCGGACATCAGGCTGGTCTCGGTGATCTCGAGCGTCAACGCCGAAGCGGGCACCGCCACTGCCGCGAGCGCGCGGGCCACGTCATCGACGAACCCAGGGTCGAGCAGGCTGCGGGGGGAGATGTTCACCGCGACCGAGAACGGACCCAGCGAGCGCTGCCAGGCCTCGCAGTCACGCAGTGCGGTCCGCAGGACCAGCATGGTGAACGGGGTGATCAGCGAGCTCTGCTCGGCGAGCGGGATGAACTCGTCGGGGCGGATCGGCCCGAGGCGTGGGTGCTGCCAGCGCGCCAGGGCCTCGACTCCAAGGACCTTGCCGGTGCGTACGTCGACCTTCGGCTGGTAGTGCACGGAGAGCTCGTTGGTGCCGACCGCGGTGCGCAGGTCCGCCAAGCAGGCCGAGTCGTGAGGAGTCGTGCTGGTCCATCTCCGCCCGGTAGACCGCGACCCCTGACCTGTTGTCCTTGGCGGTGTACATGGCCAGGTCGGCCCACCGCAGCACCGACACCGGGTCGTCGCCGCGAGTCACGGGTGCGACCCCGATGCTGGCCTCCACGGCCACTGCCAGGCCGTCGAGGTCGAACGGCCGCCCGAGCGCGTCGCGCACCACCTCTGCGCACGCGCGGGCCCCCAGGTCGTCAGCGCCCGGAAGGAGCACGGCGAACTCGTCGCCGCCGAACCTGGCGACCAGAGTGTCATCCGCGAGGGCGGACACGAGCCGGTCGGCCACCTGACGCAGCAGCCGGTCGCCGACCTCGTGGCCGAGCGTGTCATTGACCTGCTTGAACCGGTCCAGGTCCAGCAGGAGCACGGCAGCGTCCGCCTCGGCGATCGTCTCGGCGATCCGGGCCGCCAGCAGCCGCCTGTTGGCGAGGCCGGTGAGGTCGTCGTGCATGGCGCGGTGCTCACGTTCCTCGGCCTGCCTGATGATCAGGTCCGCCCGGGCGGCGTTGTCGATCGCCACCGCGGCGTGGTTGGCGAGCGCCTGCAGCTGCCGCAGGTCGGCTTCGGTGAACGTCTGCACGTCGCCGAGCTTGTCGGCGACGACGAGCGTGCCGAGGGTGCGCCCCTCGCTGCGGAGCCGGACCGCGAGGCAGTCCCGCACCCCGGCCGAGCCGGCGAGGTGCGCAAGCTCGGCGGACTTCGCGTGACGCCGGAGCAACAGCGCCCCGTGGTCGAGATGGGTCTCGAGGACCTTCACCAGGCTTGCGGTCCTGGACTCGGCCACGTCACCTCGCAGCACCCAGTCGCGCACCGGCTCGCCCGGCCGGTGCAGGCGAAGCTGCACCGTCTCCACCTCGAACGCGGTCCTCACCTCGCCGAGGACCCGGCCCACCACGGCGTCGAGCTGCACCTCGCGCCCGACCAGCTCGGTGAAGCGATTGAGCTGTTCCAGGCTCTCGGAGCGCTGCCTGGCTCCTTCGTACGACCGGTAGGCAACCACCAGCACGCCGGTGAAGACCAGCAGCAGCCAGGCGGCCCGCCAGTCCTCGGAGACGATGTAGACCGCGACCAGGGCACACGACGCGTTGGCCAGGTCGCCGAGGGGGCCGAGCCTGAACACCTCGGTGAGGGTCCGCGGCCGCTCGCCGGTGGCGATGGTGATCACCACGCTGACCAGGGTCGACCCGAGCAGGCTGGTGAACCCGACAGCGAGCCCGGTGGCCAGCCACGCCCAGGGGCTGAGCCGGTCGTGAGTGCCGAGCACCTGGTTGAAGATCGCCACCGCGCCCGCGGTCTCGAGGGCGAACATCGCACAGTTGAAGGCGGCCTTCTCCAGCGCCTTGCGCTGCCACACGAACGCCAACACCGCGCCGGTCAGTCGGCACCAGATCAAGAGGTCGGGCTGCACGAAGAACAGCCCCAGCACGAGGGGGATCTCCATCAGCGAGAAGGTGTAGGCCTCCCGCCCAAGCCGCAGGTGCACGACCACGAGCTCTGCACCCACGAAGCCGGCCGTCACGAGCACCGGCCAGACCCACGGCCACTGCTCGGCCGCTCCCGCGCTGTGGGGTACGACGAACCACTGCACGGCAGCCGCGAACAGGGCCACGGTCGCGGTGAAGGCCCAGATGACTGGGTTGGGGCGCGGCCTCACGATCTGCTCACCGGTCATGACCAGCTGCGCCCCGACCAGGACCGTCCGGACCACGAGCGTCCCGCCCAGCCGTCGCCGGACCAGCTGCGTCCCGACCACGACCGCCCGGACCAGCTGCGTCCGGACCACGACCGTCCCGACCACGAGCCTCCCGACCAGGCGATCGTGGACCACGTCTTGCCCGCCCAGGTGGACGCGCACCAGCACTTTCCGGTCCAGTCCCGGCCGTTCCACTTGCCGGCCACCCAGGAGGTGCCGGCGCTGCTGGCCGCGGCCCACTTGCTGGCGTTCCAGGTGCCCCGGATGTCGCGCTCGCCGGTGAGCTCCACGGTCCCGTCGGCGACGTGCTGCGTGCCGCGCGCTGCCTCGAGGCGACCGGTGCCCTTGGAAGGCGTCGACGTCTGGCTGCCACTCGGTGCGGCAGCCGCGCTCGCGGCGGCCACGTTGATCTCGCCGGCGCCGCGGCCCGCGGAGTCGGCGAGCGGCATCGGCGAGGCCGTGCCGCGCAGCAGGGCCTTGACCTGGTCGGGGCGCAGGCCAGGTCGCTGGTCGAGCAGGAGGGCCGCGGCACCGGAGACCACCGCGGCGGCCTGTGAGCTCCCGCTGCCCTTGAAGAACCGGTCACCGTAGCGGGCCCCGGCGTGGGCCGCGTCCAGGTACGAGCCCGGGTCTCGCAGGGAGACGAGGGATCGCCCGGGTGCGGTGACGTCGACCCGACGGCTCGCGGTGCCGCGGCTGGAGAAGTCGGGCACGGTGTCGTCCATCGTGACGCCAGGCGTGCCCGCCCAGGTCGGCGGCACCGACCGAGATCACCCGCGGGTCGTAGGCGGGGTTGTCGAGCCTGGCCCCGACGCCCTGGTTGCCGCCGGCGACCACCACCACGATCCCGGCCCGCCAGGCGTTCTCGACCGCATGGATCAGCGGGTCGACCCGGTAGTCCTGGATCCCGTCGGTGCCGTAGGACAGGTTGAGCACGCGGATCGGGTTGGCCTTGTCGTCGCCCCGGTGCTCGACGACCCAGTCGACGGCCGCCACGACCTGCGAGACATCGACGCCACCATCGCTGGCCGCTGTCTTGATGCTGGTGAGCTTCACATCCGGGGCGACGCCCCGGAACCGGTTGGGCGTGCCCGCCGGGTCGCGGCCCGCGATGATCCCGGCCATGTGCGTCCCGTGGCCGAACGTGTCGAGGTAGCGGTAGCGCGACGACTGGCTCTCGAAGGACAGGTCCGGGCCGTTCACGACGTTGCCGGACTTCAGTCCGCCGACCGGCACCACGCCGGTGTCGACCAGCGCGACACCGATGCCCTTGCCGGTGTAGCCACGCGCCCACAGCGCGTCAGCCCCGATGGCCGAGCGGACCTGCGGGAGGGTGGTCGCCGTCGAGTCGAACAACCATCCCGTCGGCACGACCTGGCCGATGATCCCGGGAACGATGTCGGGCAGCGGGTCCAGTGTCACAGCGTGCGCAGGGGTCGTGGCCACGGTGGCGAGCGCCAGGGTGCCGAGCACGGCACACAGGCGGCGCGCAGGAAGCGTCGACCGCTTCATCGATGTCTCTCCCTTACAGCCACGCGGCGAGCCCCCGAGCGGCGTCCCCCTGCTTCGTCCATACCGGACGAACAGCCCAAGGGTTGCCAAGAGGACGCATGCCGTACCCGCCCGGGCTAGATGGCTAGGCCGGGTTTTGCCAGACCTTTACCTGACTGCTAGGCAGCCGCTCAGCGCACTCGTCGCAGCCGTGACGGCGCCGGCCCGCTGGTGCTCACGCTCGGCGCGCGCCACCCCTCGACCAGCGACATCAGCTCCTCGAACGGGAGTGGTCTGGCCAGCCAGAACCCCTGCGCGGTGTCGCACCCCAGCTCGCGCAGTGCTTGGAACGTCTCCTCGTCCTCGATGCCCTCGGCCACCACGTGACGGCCGAGGCCGTGCCCGAGGTCGATGATGGCGCGCACCACGGCCCGGGCCTGTGGGTGGCTGAACTCCGCCAGGAACGACCGGTCGATCTTGATCTCGTCGACCGGCAGCCGCTGCAGGTAGGCCAACGACGAGTAGCCGGTTCCCAGGTCGTCGACTGCGACCCGCACCCCGAGCTCGCGGAGCCGGTGCAACGCGACGACTGACCCGTTGGGGTCCGACATCAAGCTGGTCTCGGTGATCTCCAGGGTCAGCGCAGACGCGGGGACAGCCACCACCGCCAGAGCTCGCGCGACCTCGTCGACGAAGCTGTTGTCCAGCAGGCTGCGAGGGGCGATGTTGACCGCGACCGAGTAGGACGCCCCCGTTGCCCGCTGCCACGTCTCGCAGTCGTGCAGTGCGGTCCGCAGCACCAGCATCGTCAGCGGGGTGATCAAGGAGCTCTGCTCGGCGAGGGGGATGAACTCGTCCGGCCCGATCGGCCCGAGGCTCGTGTGGTGCCAGCGCGCGAGGGCCTCGACCCCCGTGATCTGGCCCGTGCGTACGTCGACCTTGGGTTGGTAGTGCACGTCGAGCGCATTGGCGGCGACGGCCATGCGCAGGTCCGCCAGCAGACCGAGCCGTGAGGAGTCAGCGTGGTCCAGCTCGCGCCGGTAGACCTCGACGCCTGACCTGGCCTCCTTGGCGGCGTACATCGCCAGATCGGCCCAGCGCACCACCGAGACCGGATCGTCGGCGCGCGCGGCGGGCGCGACCCCGACACTGGCCTCGACGGCAACCGCAAGACCATCGAGGTCGAAGGGACGTCTCAGCGCGTCGCGCACCAGCTCCGCGCAGGCGCGGGCCGCGAGGTTGTCCGCACCTGGGACCAGCACGGCGAACTCGTCTCCGCCGAACCGCGCCACCAGCGTGCTCTCCGTCAAGGCATCCACCATGCGCTCGGCGACCTTGCACAGCAGTCGGTCGCCGACCTCGTGACCCAGCGTGTCGTTGACCTGCTTGAAGCGGTCGAGGTCCAAGAGCAGCACCGAAGCGTTCCCCTGTGCCAGCGTCTCGGCGAGCCGGGCGGAGAAGAGGCGCCGATTGGCAAGCCCCGTCAGGTCGTCGTGCATCGCGCGGTGCTCGCGCTCCGCAGCCTGGCGGATGATCAGGTCCGCGCGAGCGGCGTTGTCGATCGCCACGGCTGCGTGGTTCCCCAGCGCCTGTATCTGCTTGAGGTCCGCGCCGGTGAACGTCTGCGTGTCGCCGAGCCTGTCCGCCACGACGAGGGTGCCGAGCCTGCGCCCCTCGCTGTGCAGGGGCGCCGCCAAGCAGTCCTTCACACCGGCCGTGGCGGCCAGCTCGGAGAGCTCGGCCGACCTGGACTGTCGTGGCAGGAGGAACGGGTCGGCTGCGACGAGCGGTTCCACCGCGGTGATCAGGAGTGCGCTCTCGCTCTCGGCCACGTCACCTCTCAGCACCCAGTCGCGCACCGGCTCACCTGGCCGAGTGAGTCGAAGCTGCACCCTCTCGACGTCGAACGCGGCGCGAGCCTCGTCCATGACTCGGTGAACCACGGCCTCGAGCTGCACCTCGCGCCCGACCAGCTCGGTGAAGCGATTGAGCTGCTCGAGGCTCTCGGTGCGCCGCCGGGCACCTTCGTAGGAGCGGTAGGCGACCACCAGGACGCCGGTGAAGACCAGCAGCAGCCAGGCGGCCCGCCAGTCCTCGGAGATGATGTAGACGGCCACCAGCGCGAACGATGCGTTCGCCAGGTCCCCGAGCTGACCCAGGCTGAACACCGCTGCGGCCGTGCGTGGCCGGCGCCCGGTGGAGATCGTGATCACCGCGCTGACCAGGGTCGAGCCGAGGGCACTCGTGAAGAGCACCGCCAGCAGGGTCGCCAGCCACGCCCGGGGACTGAGCTGGTCGTGGCCGGCCAGCACGGCGTTCCAGATCGCCACCGCCCCCGCGGTCTCCAACGCGAACATGGCGCAGTTGAACGCCGCCTTCTGCGCAGCCTTGCGTTGCCACACGAACGCGAGCACGGCACCTGCGAGCCGGCACCAGAGCAGCAGGTCGGGGCGGACGAAGAACAGCCCGAGCACGAGCGGGATCTCCATCAAGGAGAACGTGTAGGCGTCCCGGCCCAGGCGCAGGTGCACCACGACCAGCTCGGCGCCCAGGAACCCGGCTGTCACGAGCACCGGCCAGACCCACGGCCAGCTGTCAGCGGACGGGCCCGCGTGCGGTACGGCGAACCACTGGACTGCTGCCGCGCACGCGGCTACGGCCGCGGTGCATGCCCATATCCCCGAGTCGCGACCGGCCCTCACCGGCTTCCCATGGTCATGACCAGCTTCGTCCTGACCATGATCGCCCGGACCACGATCGACCCGACCACCCGTCGCCCGACCAGCTGCGGCCCGACCAGGAGCGGCCCGACCACGATCGACCCGACCAGGAGCGGCCCGACCAGGACCTGCCCGACCAGTCGACCGGTGACCAGCCGGCGCCTGCCCAGGTGGAGGTGCACCAGCAGCCACCTGTCCAGTCACGGCCGTTCCACTGGCCGTCCACCCAGGCGGTGCCGGCACTGCTGGCTGCTGCCCACGCGTCGGCGTCCCACGGGCCGAGGATGTCGCGCTCCCCGGTCAGCTCGTCGTCACCGTCGGCGACGTGCTGGGTGCCCCGCGCGGCTTCGAGGCTGCCGGTGCCCGTGGACGGCGCCGAGGTCTGGCTGCCGCTCGTCGCGGCGGCCAGGCTCGCGGCGGCGACGTTGATCTCGCCGGCACCTCGCCCGGCCGAGTCCGCCAGCAGCATCGGCGACGCCGTGCGACGCAGGAGAGCCTTGACCTGGTCGGGGTCCAGCCCCGGCCGCTGGTCGAGGAGCAGCGCGACCGCTCCGGAGACCACGGCCGCCGCTTGCGACGTACCGCTGCCCTTGAAGAACCGGTCGTCGACGCGGGCGCCCGGGTAGAGCGAGTCGATGTAGGAGCCGGGATCGCGCAGCGACACGATCGAGCGGCCTGGCGCGGTGATGTCGACGCGACGGCTGGCGTCGCCGCGGCTGGAGAAGTCGGGCACCGTGTCGTCGGCGGTCACCCCCGGTGTGCCCCCGAGGTCGGAGGCGCCGACCGAGATGACGCGCGGGTCGTAGGCAGGGTTGTCGAGCTTGGCGCCGACGCCCTGGTTTCCGCCTGCCACCACGACCACGACCCCGGCCCGCCAGGCGTTCTCCACCGCGTGGACCAGCGGGTCGACGCGGTAGTCCTGGATCCCGTCGGTGCCGTAGGCGAGGTTGAGGACACGGATCGGGTTGGCCGGGTCGTCGTTTCGGTGCTCGACCACCCAGTCCACGGCCGCGACCACCTGCGAGACGTCCACCGCACCGTCGCTGGTCGCCGTCTTGATGCTGGTGAGCTTCACGTCAGGAGCGACACCTTGGAACTGGCCCGATCCGGCGCTCCGCCCGGCGATGATGCCCGCCATGTGGGTGCCGTGGCCGAACGTGTCGAGGTAGCGGAAGTCCGTGCTCTGTCCCTCGAAGGACAGGTCGGGACCGTTGACGACGTTGCCGGAGGTCAGGCCGTCGACCGGGACGACACCCGTGTCGACGAGCGCCACTCCGACGCCCTTCCCGGTGTAGCCGCGTTGCCACATGGAGCTCGCGCCGATGGCGGAGCGCACCTGCGGGAGGGTCGTCGACGATCCGTCGAAGAGCCAGCCGGTGGGCACCGCCTGGCCGATGATTCCCGTTATCGGGTCAGTGATGTTGTTGAGCAGCGGGTCCAGTGTCGCAGCGTTCGCTGGCGTGCTGGCCGTGGTGATCGCGGTGGCCAGTGCCAGCGTCCCGAGAGCCGCTCCCAGACGGCGCGTCGGCGACGCAGGGTTCATTCAAATGCCTCTCCCTCTTACGCACGCCCCGCACCGCGCGACTCCCGTGTCCGACTTCGAACATAGCGGGGTGAACCTGCCCAGGTTTCCGGAATGATCACAGAACCAGGCAACCGGCCTAGACGGGTCGCCACAGGCGATTTCGCCAGCGATGGGTGCCTGGAGCTACGAGATCGGGCGGTTCTCGTACGGCGTCGACAGCACGATCGTGGTCCGCGTCGAGACGTTCGCGGCGGAGCGCACCCGCGCGAGCAGGTCCTCGAGATCGGTGGGCGCGGCCACCCGCACCTTGAGGATGTAGGACTCGTCGCCGGCGACCGACCAGCAGCTCTCGATCTCGACGATGTCGCGGAGGCGTTCGGGGGAGTCGTCGGGCTGCGACGGGTCGATGGGCCGGATGGAGATGAACGCCGTGAGCGGGAGCCCCATGCGCTCGTGGTCGACCCATGCGCCGTACCCGGCGATCAGCCCGCGCTGCTCGAGTCGCTTGACCCGCTGGTGCACGGCCGAGGTGGAGAGACCGGTGGCCTTCCCGAGGTCGGTGAAGGACATCCGGCCGTCGGCGGCCAGGAGCGTGACGATGCGCCGGTCCAGGTCCTCCACGCCGACACCCTAACGGCCGCGGCGGGTCGGCCGGGGGGCTCGCCGTGGAAGACTCCCCACCGTGACGTCTCGGCTGATGCTCCTCGACACCGCATCGATGTACTTCCGGGCCTTCTTCGGTGTCCCGGACTCCTTCAAGGCTCCCGATGGCACCCAGGTCAACGCGGTGCGCGGGCTGCTCGACTTCATCTCGCGACTGGTCGGCGACTACCAGCCGACACACCTGGCCTGCTGCTGGGACAACGACTGGCGGCCGCAGTGGCGGGTGGACCTCATCCCGTCCTACAAGTCGCACCGGGTGGAGTACGTCGTCAACGAGGGCCCGGACGTGGAGGTGGTGCCCGACCCGCTCGAGCTCCAGGTGCCGATCATCCTCGACGTGCTCGAGGCGTTCGGGATCGCGGTCGTCGGTGCGGACGGCTACGAGGCCGACGACGTCATCGGCACGCTGTCGAAGGACGCCGGGATGCCCGTCGACGTGGTCACCGGTGACCGTGACCTGTTCCAGCTCGTCGACGACGCCAACGAGGTGCGGATCCTCTACATCGCGCGCGGCGTCGGCCGCCACGAGCGGGTCACCAACGACGTCGTACGCGAGAAGTACGGCATCGACGGCCGCCAGTACGCCGACTTCGCGGCGCTGCGCGGCGACCCGTCCGACGGCCTGCCAGGGGTCAACGGCATCGGGGAGAAGACCGCTGCGACGCTGCTGCAGCGCTTCGACACCATGGCCGGGCTGCGGGAGGCCGTCGAGGACCCCGACTCGAACATCGCCCCCAGCCCCCGCAAGAAGATCCGCGAGGCGGCCGACTACCTGGAGGTGGCGCCGACGGTCGTCGAGGTCGCGCGAGACCTCGACGTCGGCAAGCCGGATCTCACCCTGCCGCTCACGCCGGACGACCCCGACGCACTCGTGCGGCTCTCCGAGAAGTGGAACCTCGACAGCCCGATCGCCCGCCTGGTCGAGACCCTCACCAACCTGCGCTAGCGCCGACTCGCAGGTGACTTTCGCGCGGGTCGGCTGAAGAATGGGACGGGGTGATCGCGATGACTCTTGAGGGTTACGGCGTGCTGGTGTGCCGGGCTTTGGGCAGCCGGATCGAAGAGGGGAGCGACTCACCGCACTTCCAGGTGCGTGTCGACGGAGCCGGCACCGAGTTCCGGCTGGCCGTCAACGTGCTGTCGCAGGAATCCCCGTCGGAGCTGCTCTACGTGGCGGACGAGGCGTTCGACCACCCGATCCTTGAGGCGCTGACAGATCTCGAGGACGGCTTCACCGAGCTCGCGAGCGCGCCGGGTGGGACCGCACTCGACTTCATCAGGGGAAACCTGTTCGACCCGGCGCAGATGAAGCCACTTCCGGCCACCGCACCCGGCCCGGACAACGACCTGGCCGACAAGCTCGACCACTTCGTCGCTCGCGCGGTCGCGGACCCCGCGGCACGCATCTACGCCTTCGGGCAGCGCTGGGGGCCGGAGCAGGGCAAGCCCGACAAGATCTTCGGGTTCTCACCGGGCAACGGCGTCCACGACATCCACATGAACCAGGGCAACACCGGTCGCTTCCGCAAGGACGACGGTGTCTGGCAGGACGGTGCGCTGGTGCTGCACTTCCCGAGCACCGACCAGTGGGTGGGCATCTTCCTGGCTTTCCAGAGTCAGGCGTGGCACACCGACGACCAGACCGGTCACAGTCTCGACGACCCCACCTCGAACCAGCGCATCCGCATCGTCGGAGCGCTGGTGAACCCGGCGGGCCCGGCCCCCGAGAAGGAGTCCGTGACGCTCCTCAACGCCAGCAGCCAGGACGTCGATCTCGGCGGCTGGGCAGTCCTCGACAGGCTCAAGCAGCGGATGCCCCTCGCGTCCCGGGTCCTCGCCGCGGGGGAGACAGCCCGGATCTTCCTCGAGGAGCCGGTCAAGCTCGGCAACGGTGGGGGTCTGGTGACCCTCGTCGACCCGCAGGGGTTGAAGATCGACGGTGTCGCCTACAGCAGCGAGCAGGCTGCCGAGGAAGGCTGGACTGTCGTCTTCTAGAGCGGGAGGAGCGCCTGCTTCTGCGCGGCCTCGCGCGACGCGGCGGCCGAACGCGACGCCTCGGCATGGTTGTCGTCGGCGTGCTGGCGCCACCACTCCTGGCCCGACTCCGGCAGGGAGTGGATCGGGTCGTAGTAGGCGTAGGTGCGCGTCAGCGCCTCGGGGTCGGTCGCCTCGATGGAGGTGCGGTAGTTCTTCGTCCAGTACGAGATGCCGTGCTCGTGGTCGTAGTCCGCGAGCTGGTGCACCCAGCGCTTGCCGACGAACGGCACGTCGCACACGATGCGCGGCGTCGCGAAGCCGGGCAGGTAGCCCATCATGTGGTGCTGCAGCCGCTGCGCGTCGGCGACCGAGACCCGCCAGTGCTCCGCGAACGGGATCATGTCGCACATGTAGAAGTAGTAGGGCATGATCTGCGCGCCGTCGAGCAGTGCGAAGCACAGGTCGAGCAGTGCGTGCGGGTCGGCGTTGACGCCGTCGAGCAGCACGCCTTGGTTGCGTACGTCGCGCAGGCCCGCGTCGAGCATCGCCGTCGTCGCCTTCGCGACCATCGGCGTCACCGAGTTGGCATGGTTGACGTGGGCGTGCATCGCCAGCGACACCCCGCGCGAGCGCGCCGTGCGCGCCACCCGCTCGACGCCGGCGCGGACGTCGTCCTGCAGCCAGTGCTGGGGGAGACCCATGAGCGCCTTGGTGGCGAGGCGGATGTCGCGGATGTTCTCGATCTCGAGGAGCTTGGTCAAGAACTCCTCGAGCCGGGGCCACGGCATGTTGGCGACGTCGCCGCCGGAGACCACGACGTCGCGCACCGCGGGAGTGCGACGGAGGTAGTCGAGCATCGACGCGTGCCGGTCCACGGGCTTGCCGAGGAACTTCAGCTTGTCGACGGTCGGCGTGGAGTTGCCGACGAGGTCCATCCGGGTGCAGTGACCGCAGTACTGCGGGCACGTGGGCAGCAGCTCGGCCAGCACCTTCGTCGGGTAGCGGTGCGTGAGCCCCTCGGCGACCCACATGTCGTGCTCGTGCAGGGAGTCACGGGTGGAGTGCGGGTGCGAGGGCCAGTCCGTGCGACGGTCGGAGAACACCGGAAGCATGTAGCGACGGATCGGGTCGGCGTACATCGCCTCGGTCAGCGATCCGGGCCCGGCGGGCGTCTGCCGCGGCGCCATCGTGTTCATCATCTGCGGCGGCACGAGCATCGACATCGTGGCGCGCTCGCGCTGGTCGCGCTCGAGGTCGTCGTAGAACGCGTCGTCGACCAGGTCACCCCACAGCGCCCGCAGCTGGCGGACGTTCTTCACGCAGTGCGCGCGCTGCCACTGCACCGACTCCCAGTCCTCCTGCGTGACGTCGCGCCAGCCCGGGAACCGGGTCCAGTCCGGCTCGACGAGCTCCACGCGGCGGTACGGGTAGGGCTGGCCGGTCTCCAGGCCGATCGAGGTCTCGATGCTCATCGTTCCCCCTTCTGCGGGGTCTTGCCGGTCGTCATGATGGAGGCGGGTCGGAGTTTGTGTGACCCGTGTCGCACATGCCACGATACGCAAAGAATCTCCGGCATGTCGAACTCTGAACCGGACGATATCCGGTCAGCGACGAGAACTGGTGGAGGACGGCCCGTGGACGAGTCCGAGCAGCGCGGTGGGTCTGCACCGCGTGGTCACGCCGCGCGGGGTGCTCCCGCAGGCCGCCGACCGGCTCGACACCCGCCGGGACCTGTGGCCCGACGAGGTGCGGGTGCGCGTCGAGCGGCTCAACCTCGACGCCGCGTCGTTCCGGCAGCTCGAGCGGGCCCACGACGGCGACGGTGAGGCTGTCCGCGCCGCGGTTCTCGAGATCGTCGCGCACCCGCGGCAAGATGCAGAACCCCGAGACCGGTTCGGGCGGCATGCTCGTCGGCACCGTCGAGGAGGTCGGGCCGGAGTCGCCGCTGGGGCTGTCGGTGGGGGACCGGGTCGCGACCTTGGTCTCGCTGACGCTCACGCCGCTGGTGGTCGAGGACGGTCTGGCGCGCTGGGACGGTCGGTCGGAGCAGGTGCCCTGCGACGGCTACGCGATCCTCTTCGGGCGGTCCATCGCGGCCGTTCTCCCCGACGACCTGCCCGCCGAGCTGTCGTTGGCCGTGATGGACGTGTGCGGTGCGCCGGCTCTGACGGCGAGAGTGGTGGGGGAGTACGACCGACCCGCGTGGTCGCGGTGTGTCGGGGGAGCCGGCAAGTCCGGGTCGCTGTCGCTGGCCGCTGCGAAGGCCGCCGGGGCGGGTACGACGATCGGCGTGGTGCCGCACCGCGAGGAGGCCGACCTGCTCACGGAGGCAGAGGTGGCCGACGTGGTGAGCGTCGCCGACGCCCGCGATCCCGTCGCGCTGAGCACCGCCGTGGAGAAGGCCGGCGGCCCCGCCGACGTCACGGTCGTGTGCGTCGACGTACCCGGCTGCGAGGGCGGTGCGATCCTCGCCACCGCCGACGGCGGCACCGTCGTCTTCTTCTCGATGGCGACGTCGTTCAGCGCCGCGGCGCTGGGCGCCGAGGGTCTCGCCGCCAACGTCACGATGCTGGTCGGCAACGGGTACACCCCCGGCCATGCCGACTACGCACTGTCCCTGCTGCGTGCCCACGGCGGGGTCCGCGGCCTCTTCGAGCGACGGCTGTGAGGATGGCCGGGTGATGACTCAGTGACTCGCATCCTGCTGCGCGGCGGCCGCGTGCACGCCCCCGACGACTCTCGCCTCCACGGCACTGTGCGTGGAGGACGGCTCGATCGTCTGGACCGGCGACGAGGACGCGGCTCTGGCCTTCGAGGACGGTGCCGACCGGGTGGTCGAGCTCGAGCGGCAGGCTGGTCACGCCGGCGTTCGTCGACGCCCACGCCCACCTGGCGCAGACGGGGTTCGCGAGCGCCTCGGTGGACCTCGCGGCCGCCGCGAGCCTGCACGAGGCCCTCGACATGGTGGCCTCGGCCGCGCACGGCTCGACCGCCGCCGTCGTGCTCGGCTTCGGCTGGGACGACTCGACCTGGCCCGAGCAGCGGCCGTTCACCCGCGACGAGCTCGACCGCGCCTGTCGGCGGGCGTGCCGCGATGCTGGCGCGGGTCGACGTGCACTCGGCGGTCGTCTCGTCGGCGTTCCTCGACGCGGCGCCCGATGTCGTCCACGCCGAGGGGTACGACGCGAGCGGCCTCGTCGCACGCGACGCCCACCACGCGGCGCGCGGCAGCCCTGTTCCGGCTGCAGCCGCCGTCGGACCGGGAGGACGCCATCCTCCGCGCGCTGCAGGACGCCGCGCGTCACGGCATCGGCATGGTGCACGAGCTCGCCGCGCCGCACATCTGCCCGCCCGAGGACCTCGTGATGTCCGCGGCGCTCACCGCCCGTGCCCCGCTGCCCGAGGTGGTCGGCTACTGGGGCGAGCTGGGCGCCATCGAGACCGCCATCGAGCTCGGCTGCGCAGGCGCGGCCGGCGACCTCTGCATGGACGGGTCGATCGGGTCCCGCACGACTGCCCTCGCGCGCGCCCTACGCCGACGCCGAGACCACCGGGCACCTCTACCTCGACGCGGGCCAGGTCGCCGAGCACGTCGTCGCCTGCACCCGGGCGGGCATCCAGGCCGGCTTCCACGTCATCGGCGACCGCAGCCGTCGCCGAGGTGGTGGCCGGGTTCGAGGCTGCCGCCGGCGTGCTCGGCCGAGCCGCTGTCGCGTCCGCACGGCACCGGCTGGAGCACGTCGAGATGACCTCGCCGCAGCAGATGCGCGCGCTCGCCGGCCTCGGGGTGACCGCGAGCATGCAGCCGATGTTCGACGCCTACTGGGGAGGCGAGGCCGGGCTCTACGCGCAGCGGCTCGGCGCGGACCGGGCCGTCGCCATGAACGCCTTCGCGTCGATGCACCGGGCCGGCGTGCCGCTGGCCTTCGGCTCCGACACCCCCGTCACGCCGTTCGACCCGTGGGCCGGCGTGCGCGCCGCAGCCCACCACCAGACCCCGTCCGAGCGGATCGGCGTCGCGGACGCCTTCGAGGCCTACACCCGTGGCGGCTGGCGGGCCGCCCGCCGCGACAAGGGAGGCGTGATCGGCGTGGGCGCGCCGGCGAGCCTCGCCGTGTGGGACGTGTCCGGCGACCCGACCTCCGACGGCCTTCCCGACGTCGACCGACGTCGACCTGCCCACCTGCGCGATGACGATCGTCGCCGGGGAGGTCGCGTTCGAGCTCGAGGGAGCCCTCACATGACGCCCGCCACCGGAGGTCCAAGAAGCTGGACCTCGACCCGGTCACCGTCCGCAAGGCTCGCAGCCTCGCGCGGCAGGCCGGTCGACCGATCGTCTCGATCGCCAAGAAGCACACCACCGTCTCCGTGGAGCGGGCCACGCTGCGGCTCGGCGGACTGCAGGGCGCCGACCCCGACGGCATCCCGTGGGTCAACCGGCTGCTCGACGCCGTACGCGGCGATGTCGGGCTCGAGCACGGCATCGCGCTGCCGGTCTGGGACGCGCTGGTCAACGGTGACGCCGACGACCTGTCCACGCTCGCGCAGAAGGCCTCTGCCGGCTCGGTGCGCTTCCGGGTGCCCGAGGGCCGAGACCTGGTCCGTGCCCGGTCGGCGGCGCGCAAGCAGGTCGGCGCCGGCTTCCGGCGGGTCGACGCCCGGCGCCGCGAGCGCGAGCGCCTCGTGAAGCGGTACGGCGACCCCGACCACCAGCCCTGGATCTACCTGATCGTCGCGACCGGTGACATCTACGAGGACATGCCGCAGGCACAGACAGGCCGCGCGCGAGGGCGCCGACATCATCGCGGTCATCCGGTCGACGGGGCAGTCGCTGCTCGACTACGTCCCCGAGGGACCCGACGCGCGAGGGCTTCGCCGGCACCTACGCCACCCAGGAGAACTTCCGCCTGATGCGCGAGGCGCTCGACGTCTCCAGCAAGGAGCTCGGCCGCTACGTCCGGCTGACCAACTACGCCTCCGGCCTGTGCATGCCGGAGATCGCGGCGCTGGCCGGCCTCGAGCGGCTCGACATGATGCTCAACGACTCGATGTACGGCATCCTCTTCCGCGACATCAACCCGATCCGCACCTTCGTCGACCAGCGCTTCAGCCGGCAGGTCCACGCCCGGGCCGGGATCATCATCAACACCGGTGAGGACAACTACCTCACCACCGCCGACGCCGTCGAGGCCGCGCACACGGTCACGGTCAGCCAGCTGCTCAACGAGTTCTTCGCCAAGGAGGCCGGCCTCGAGGACTGGCAGCTCGGCCTCGGGCATGCCTTCGAGATCAACCCCGAGGTGCCGGACAGCTTCCGGATCGAGCTCGCCCACGCGCTGCTCGCCCGCGAGCTGTTCCCGAAGGCGCCCGCTGAAGTGGATGCCGCCGACCCGTCACATGACCGGCGACGTGTTCCGCGGCTACCTGCTCGACGCGTTCTTCAACCTCGCCGGCACGCTCACCGGGCAGAACATCCTGCTCGTCGGCATGATGACCGAGGCCGTGGTCACGCCATGGCTGTCCGACCGCGACCTCGCGCTGCAGAACGTCCGCTACGTGATGAACGCCGCCGGCAGCCTGGCCGAGGACTTCCGGCCCAGCCCCGACGGGTTCATCGCGCAACGGGCCCGGCAGGTGCTCGCGGAGAGCATCGAGCTGCTCGAGCGGATCCTCGCCCACGAGTCGAAGGCGGGCCTGCTCGACGCCATCGCCGACGGCACCTTCGGCCTGATGAAGCGGCCCGCCGACGGCGGCCGCGGCCTCGACGGCGTCGCGGAGAAGGCGCCGGGCTACTTCAACCCGGCGGCGGAGATCTTGGAAGCGAGCGGAGCGAGCCAAAGGAATGGAGCCGGCCTCCGACGACCGCGGCGCGGTGACCAGGCGCCGATCGTCCTCGAGGGAACGGCCGAAGGAGAACGATGACATCCTGCGGCCGTACGGCGACACGACCGGCGACGGCATGGTGCAGCTGTCCTTCACGCTGCCGATGCCGCACGCCAAGATCGCCGAAGGGCGCGGCGGCGCAGCTCGCCGCCAAGATGGGCATGGACCCGGCTCTGGTCGTGCACGCCAAGGCGATGGGGCCCGACTTCACGTTCTTCGTCGTCTACGGGCGGGTGAACCACCTGGTCGACACCTCCAAGGTGACCGTCGTCGAGCGGGACTACCCGCTGCTCACCCCCAAGGAGGTCAACCTCGCGATCCGCAAGGGCCTGCGGCGCAGGCTCGTGGTGGTCGGCGGCTGCATCGGCACCGACGCCCACACCGTCGGCATCGACGCGATCCTCAACATCAAGGGGTTCGCGGGGGAGAAGGGCCTGGAGTACTACCGCGAGCTCCGGGTGGTCAACCTCGGCGCCCAGGTGTCCGTCCCGCAGCTCGTGGCGCGCGCCCAGCAGGAGCACGCCGACGCGATCCTGGTCTCGCAGGTCGTCACGCAGCGCGACGCCCACATCCACAACACCCAGGAGATGTCGGCGGCGTTCCGGGAGTCCTACCCGCGCGAGAAGCGCCCGCTGCTGGTCGTCGGCGGTCCGCGCTTCGACGAGGCGATGGCCGACAGAGCTCGGTGTGGACCGCGTGTTCGCCCGGGGTACGACGCCGGGCGAGGTCGCGTCGTACCTCACCCACCAGCTGGTCACTCAACGTGTGAAGGCGACGGCATGAGCGATCACCTCGGGCTCACGGTGACCCACCGCCGCTACGTGCCGTACTCGCACGCCCACTACGCCGGCGACCTCGTCGACGGCGCCTACTCGCTCGGCCTGTTCGGCGACGTCGCCACGGAGGTCTGCATCCGCACCGACGGCGACGAGGGGCTGTTCGCGTCGTACTCCGACGTCCAGTTCCGGGCGCCCGTGCGCGCCGGCGACGTCCTCGAGGTGACCGCCGAGGTGGTGCGCGTCGGCACCCGCTCGCGCACCGTCGAGCTTCACGGCCACCGTGGTCGGCCGGGGCAGACCCGACCGGTCCGCGTCGGCCGCGGAGATGCTCGCCGAGCCGCTCGTCGCGACCACCGCGACGGGCGTCGTCGTGGTGCCGTCGGTGTCCTGAGAGACGCGCGCGTCTCGTGTGACACGGGTCACGGCGTGTCGCAACACGACACGCCGCCAACTGAGAAAAAGGTGAATGAACTCGGGGTGACGGGTAACCCTCGCTGACCTGCGTCTTTTACCTAACCTCGCAGGTCAGCGCGGGGTTGACACCCCTACGCCGCTCTCGACATCCTCTGCGAGTTCCACCGCGCAAGCCGTCGGCAGGGTTGACGTCCAGGTGGCCGCGTAACCGGGTCGGGTACCACGAACCAGGGCGACGCGGTTCCCGGAGGTCGGCACTGACCGACGAAGGTGGACACGGCCAAGAGCCCGGCGCCCAGTAGACAACGGTGCGGGTGCCCGCAGCCAGCGGGCACCGCCTCGGTCCGAAGGGTCTCGGGCTCTTGTCGTGTTTGCACTCAGGGACGCGTGACAGGATCGGCCTGCTGTGGTCACGTCTGCGCGACACCCTCAGTCTCCGGTGGGTCGCCGAGTCGGCGCATCCCGCGCACGTGCGCGCCTCCGGCGAGAAGCGCAGGTGAGGCGCCTCGGCTCGCTCGCTGCCGCCTGCTCGCTGCGCTCGCAGGCGTGGCAGCGGGTCTGTCCTTCGAGCCGGTCCACTGGGTCTTCCTGCTGCCGCTGGCGGTCGCTGCGCTGACGCTGCTGTGCGTCGGGCGACGGCTGCGCTCGGGCTTCTGGCTCGGGTTCGTGTTCGGGGCAGCGTTCATGCTCGTGCTGCTGCCGTGGCTGCAGGTGATCGGCGTCTACGCATGGATGCCGCTGTCGCTGATCGAGGCGCTGTTCTACGGGCTCGCCGGGCTGGCGACCGCGGCCGTCGCCGGGTCCTCGCGGTCGCGGCGCCGGCTGCCCTTCTGGCCGGTCTGGGCGGCCTGCTCCTGGACGCTGCTGGAGGCGCTGCGGGCGATCGTGCCGTTCGGGGGCTTCCCCTGGGGCCGGCTGGCCTTCGCGGTCGAGGGGACGCCCGCTGATGCCGGCGTTCGCCTACGTCGGAGCTCCAGGCGTCACGTTCCTGGTCGCGCTGCTCGGCACCACGCTGGCGTGGGCGCGTGCTGCAGGTCCGTCGTACGCCCGTCCGGGCGGTGGCCGGGGTGGTCGGCGGCGCTCGTCCTGGCATCACTGGCCGCGGTCTGGCCCTGGCAGCCCTCGACGGCCGGCAACCGGCAGGTCACCGTCGCCGCGGTGCAGGGCAACGTGCCCGGCGAGGGGCTCGAGGCGTTCGCCGAGCGGCGGGTGGTGCTCGACAACCACGTGTCGGCCACCAACGGCCTGGCCGAGAGGATCCGGGCCGGCGAGCGCGGCTCGGCCCGACCTCGTGGTGTGGCCGGAGAACTCCTCCGACATCGACCCCTACACCGACGACGCCGCCCGGACCGCCATCGGCGACGCGGCGACGGCGGTCGGCGCGCCGCTGCTGATGGGCGCGGTGGTGGGGGACCGGGCGAACGACGGCTGGTACAACCGCGCGATCGTCTGGTCGACGGACGGGCGAGCCCGGGCAAGTACTACGACAAGATCCACCCGGTGCCGTTCGGTGAGTACATCCCGCTGCGCTCGCTGCTCGCCTCGCGCGTCAGCGCGCTCGACCAGATCCCCAACGACATGGTCCGCGGTCGCCGAGCCGGGCGTGCTGGAGGTCGGCCCGGCGCACGCCGGCGTGCTGATGTGCTTCGAGGTCGCGTACGACGGACTGCTGCGCAACCTGGTCAACGACGGCGCCGACCTCATCGTGGTGCCGACCAACAACGCGACCTACACCGGCACCGGCCAGATCGACCAGCAGTTCGCGATGTCGCGGCTGCGCGCCGTCGAGACCGGCCGCTACGTCGTCGTCGCCTCCACCAACGGCATCTCCGGGATCATCGCGCCCGACGGTCACGTCGTGGTGCGCGCCCCGGAGCGCCGGCAGGTGGTGCTCGAGCGGCCGGTCGCCCTGATCCACCGCCGCACCCCCGCCACGGAGCTCGGGCCGTGGCCCGAGATCGCGCTGTCCGCCGTCTCCGTCATCTCCGTCCTGGTGGCCGTCGGGGTCGGCTATCGTCGCCGTGCCCGCGGCGCGGTGAGCGCCATCGAGGGCCCGCGAAGGGAGGCATGAACACCCCGCATGAGCAGCTCGGACCTGGGACGTGTGGTGGTCGTCATCCCGACCTACAACGAGCGCGACAACCTGGCCTGGATCGTCGGCCGGCTGCGGACGAGCGTGCCGGCGGCGGACGTGCTGGTGGTCGACGACGACTCGCCCGGACGGCACCGGAGACCTCGCTGACGAGCTGGCGGCTGCCGACCCGCAGGTGAGCGTCGCTGCACCGGACCGAGAAGGCCGGGCTGGGCGCGGCGTACCTGCACGGCTTCCGGGTCGCTCTCGAGCGCGGCTACGACGTCATCGGCGAGATGGACGCCGACGGCTCCCACCAGCCCGAGCAGCTGCCGCTGCTGCTGGCGGCGCTCGCTCGACGCCGACCTGGTGATCGGGTCCCGCTGGGTCGCCGGGTGGGTCGGTGGTCAACTGGCCGCTGTCCCGCAAGGTGCTCTCGGTGGGCGGCAACATCTACGCGCGAGTGCTGCTCGGCATCCCGCTGCGCGACATCACGGCCGGCTACCGCCTGTTCCGGCGTACGACGCTGGAGCGGATCGACCTCGACACCGTGGAGTCGGCCGGCTACATCTTCCAGACCGACCTGGCGTTCCGGACCCTCCGTGCCGGGCTGCGGGTCGACCGAGGTGCCGATCGAGTTCGTCGAGCGGGTGCGAGGCGAGTCGAAGATGAGCCGCGACATCGCCACCGAGTCGCTGCGCCGGATCACCACCTGGGGTCTGCGCGAGCGCCGCCGTCAGGTCGCGGGCGTACTCTCGAAAGCCACACGACGGCCGGTGAAGTGACCCGCAGGAGCAGACAGATGAGACGACGGATCCCGTGGTGGGTGCTCGCGCTGCTGTTCATCGTGCTGCCGGTCGTCGAGATCTACATCCTCATCCAGATCGGCCAGGCCATCGGCGCCTGGTGGACGATCCTGCTGCTGATCGCCGACGGGTTCTTGGGCAGCTGGCTGATGAAGCGTGAGGGGCGCCGTGCCTGGGCGGCGCTGCGCGACGCCATCGACAGCCGCCGGATGCCGGCTCGCGAGCTGGCCGACGGCGCACTGATCCTGGTCGGCGGGACGCTGCTGCTGACGCCCGGGTTCGTCACCGACGTGTTCGGGCTGTTCTGCGTGCTGCCCTTCACGCGGCCGGTCGGCGCGGACCGCGCTGAGCGGGTTCATCGCCCGCCGCTTCCTCGAGGGCCCGGGCGCGCCCGGCTACCGCAGCCGCGCCTCCGCCGGGACGAGAGGGCCCGGGGACCGGACAGAGCAACGCCCCGGACCCGATGACGTGGTCCGGGGCGAGGTCATCGACGAGCCCTAGCGGGCCGGTCGGATCAGGCGGTCTTGGCCTTGGCCTTCTTCTTCGAGGGCCGGTGCAGGTGCGCGGGGCCGATCTCGCCGCCGCGCAGCAGCTCGAGCCGCTCGGTGAGGATCTCCTCGAGCTCCTTGATGGAGCGCCGCTCGAGCAGCATGTCCCAGTGCGTGCGGACCGGCTTCTCGACCTTGGCCTCACGCTCCTGGCCCGACTGGCTGATCGCCTCGGCGCCGCAGCGTGGGCACTCCCACACTGCCGGGACGTCGGCCTCGACCGACATCGGGATCTCGAACTCGTGCCCCTGCGGGCAGGCGTACGCGATGTTCTGGCGCGCGGCGAACTCGATGCCGCGCTCGTCCTCGAAGCTCTGGCCGCCGAGGCGGGCGCCACGCAATGTGCGCTCTCCCATGAGCCACCTCCTGGTCTGGTTTCTCCCCGTTGATATCCGGACGGCACCTCTCCAGGGCGCATCCGGCACGTCGTCAAACAGCACAACGAATCGACCCTGGCAGGATTCCCGGCTGCGCGCCGGGCTGGGGCCCGCGGCGTGCTGGTCAACACCTACTTCCCTTGCTGGTACCCATCACGGCGCGCCCAAGCCTGGGCCGCGGGTGAGATGCGGCATACCTCCGATCATCCGGTCCATGTCTCGCTCCGAGACACGCCGCGGTGGCCGGTGCACATCTAGACCACGGCAGGCTCGGCGTTCCCGGCCTCCCGGATCCCGCGGCGGGCGTCGAGCCGGAGCAGGAACACCGCGCCGAGCACGAAGAACACCACGAGCGCCACGATCGCCGGCCGGTAGGAGCCGGTGACCTGGAAGACCACACCGAACAAGGCAACGTGCCGAACCACGACGTGCCCCGCTCGCAGGCGTTGTAGAGCGCGAAGTACTCGCCCTCGCGGCCCCGGGGGATCAGCAGGCTGAAGAAGGACCGCGACAGCGCCTGCGTGCCGCCCAGCACGATCGCGATCGCCACGCCGAGGGTGAAGAACAGCGCGACGTTGCCCGCGGGCAGGAACATCGCGAGCACGACGATCACCATCCAGGCGTAGGTGCCCCACAGGATCGAGCGGTAGGACGCCGACCCGGGCCGCGAGCCGGCCGAACGCCAGCGCGCCGCCGTACGCCACGAACTGGATGATCAGGATCGTCGCGATCAGCACCGACTGCCCGAAGCCCGAGCTGCTTGGAGCCGTACGTCGACGCGACGGTGATCACGGTCTGGATGCCGTCGTTGTAGAAGAGGAACGCCACCAGGAACGTCAGCGTCATCGGGTAGCGGCGCATCTCCTTGAGCGTCGCCCAGAGCTGCCCGAAGCTGCGTTGCATCAAGGTGCCCGACGCAGGCACCAGGTTGCGCGGCGGGTGGTTGTGCAGCCGGATCACCGGGATCAACGTGAAGCCGGCCCACCACAGCGCGGCCGACAGCAGCGAGAGCCGCACCGCGAACGTCTGCGAGAGCCCGAACGCGTCGTGGCCGAGGAACATCGCGAGGTTGATCACGAGCAGCGCCCCGCCGCCGAGGTAGCCCCACGCCCAGCCGTGGGAGGAGACGGCGTCGCGCTCGTCCTCGGTGGCGATGTCGACGAGGATCGCGTAGTAGCTGACGAGCGAGCAGCCGGCGAGCACGCTGCTGAGCACGATGCAGACCGCGCCGAGCTGCCAGTCGTCGCCCTGCATGAAGAAGAGCAGGCCCGCGAAGAACGACCCGGCCCACGCGAACGTCGCCATGTGCATCTTCTTGCGCGCCGAGCGGTCCACGAACGCGCCGACCACCGGGAGCAGGAAGGCGCTGATGATCGTCGCGAAGCTCGTCAGGTAGAACGGCAGCGACCCGGCGGCCAGGTGCAGCCCGAGCAGGTTCACGGTCTTGTCGCAGCTCGCGTCGGGGTCCTCGCAGCCCGCGGCACGGCCGGCGACGGTGATCATGTACGGCGCGAACATCACGCTCAGCACCGTCGTGTAGTAGGCGGAGTTGGCCCAGTCGTACCAGTTCCACGCCTTCTGCTGCCGGATCCGGTCGGCGGGGTCGTCGCGGGTGGCGACGCCCTCGGTCGGTGCGCTCATGGCTGCGGCCAGCCACTGGCCGCGGGCGGTCAGCACCTCGCGCAGCACGTCGGTGCGGTCGGTCATCAGCCCGTCGACGCCGAGGTCGAGCAGCCCGACCATCTCCTCGGGCTCGTCGACCGTCCAGACGTGGACCGGGTGTCCCGCGCGATGCGCGCGCTCGACGAAGGCACGGCGTCACGATCTGCACCCCGAAGTGCCAGGCGGGCACCTGGAACGCGTCGCCGCGTCCGTCGAGCACCCGCCGCGCCATTCGCCGAGGTGCGAACCGGCCGAGCCCGACGGCCAACGGCCCGTACGACGTCGCGACCGGCCGCGAGACTGCGCGGCGGAAGGCGCGCAGCCGCCGCTCGGAGAACGATCCGACGCAGACCCGGTCGTGACAGCCGGTGCTGCTCGACGAGCTCGGCGAGCACTTCGACGGCTGCGTCGGACTTGATGTCGATGTTGAACCTGGTGTCGGGGAAGTGCTCGAGGAGGTCGGCCATGCGCGGGATCGGCTCGCGGCCCTTGATCAGGGTGCTCCGCAGGTCGACGTACGCCGCCTCGAGGATGCTGCCGGCGCCGCTCGTGACCCGGTCCAGGACGGCGTCGTGGAAGGCGAGCAGCACGCCGTCGCGGGTGGCGTGCACGTCGGTCTCGAGGTAGCTGTAGCCGAGCGCGACCGCGTGCTCGAAGGCGACCAGGGTGTTCTCGAGGCCGGCGATCTCGGGGTGGCGGGCGCCGCCGCGGTGGGCGAACGCCAGCACCGCACCCGACTCGCGACCGGCGTCGAGGAACGGGAAGCCCGTGTGCGGACGCCTCACGCCAGCGGTCACGTCTGCAGTATGGCCCGCCGGTCTGTTCATGCCATCCATGCTCGCCCGGACGCGCGGGCCAGCGGTATCCGCGTTCGTACTCAGTCGCGGCGGGGTACCGTCGTGCCATGCCCGAGGAGATGACCTGCCCGCAGTGCCAGTCCAGCGATGTCGCCGCGCTTCCTGGGCGACGTCACGATCCACCAGTGCTCGTCGTGCCAGGGCATCTTCCTCGAGCGGGCCGACCTCGGGAACCTCATCGAGGCCGAGAACGACTGGCACCGCGACAGCGGCCCGAAGACCCAGCCGCTGCCCCGCATCACGCCGGACATGCAGGCTCCGCCCCCCAGCCGCCCGGTGACCCGCTCCTACATCGAGTCCCTCTTCGGCTGAGCTGCCGCACACGCTGGTTGCCAGGTATGCGAGCGAACTGCGCGCCTCGCAGACCTACTGCACCGGGGCAGCCAGACTTCCGGCCTGAGTCCCCTGGTATCGAGGCCCTCGACAGCGGCTCGGGCACCTCGACCACGAGCGGCTCAGATGTCGCGGAAGGTCTCGATGCGAGCGCCGAGGGCGTTGAGGCGGGTCGCGAGGTCCTCGTAGCCGCGGTTGATGACGTAGACCGAGCGCAGCACCGACGTGCCACGGCTGGCCAGCATCGCGAGCAGGATGACCACGGCGGGTCGCAGGGCCGGCGGGCAGACGATCTCGGCGCCGCGCCAGCGGGTCGGGCCCTCGATCATCACCCGGTGCGGGTCGAGCAGCTTGACCGACGACGCCGAGCTTGGTGAGCTCGGTCAGGTAGATCGCGCGGTTCTCGTAGACCCAGTCGTGGATCAGCGTCTGCCCCTCGGCGACCGCCGCGATCACCGCGAAGAACGGCAGGTTGTCGATGTTGAGGCCGGGGAACGGCATCGGGTGGATCTTGTCGATGGGGGAGTGCAGCTCCGAGACGCGCGTGCAGATGTCGACGAGCCGGGTGTGGCCGTTGGCGGCGACGTACTCCTCGCCGCGCTCGTAGCGGAAGCCCATCTCCTCCAGCAGCGCGAGCTCGATCTCGAGGAACTCGATGGGCACCCGGCGGATGGTGATCTCGGACTGCGTGACGATGGCCGCGGCCAGCAGCGACATCGCCTCGATCGGGTCCTCGGACGGCGCGTAGTCCACGTCGACGTCGATGTTCGGGGTGCCGTGCACCTGCAGGGTGGTGGTGCCGACGCCGTCGATGCGCACGCCGAGCTTCTCCAGGAAGAAGCACAGGTCCTGGACCATGTAGTTGGGGCTGGCGTTGCGGATCACCGTCACGCCGTCGTGGCGGGCCGCGGCGAGCAGGGCGTTCTCGGTGACGGTGTCGCCGCGCTCGGTCAGCACGATGGGCCGGGTCGGGGTGATCGCGCGGTTGACGGTCGCGTGGTAGCTGCCCTCGGTGGCCTTGACCTCGAGACCGAACGGCCGCAGCGCGGCCATGTGCGGCTCGACGGTGCGGGTGCCGAGGTCGCAGCCGCCGGCGTACGGCAGCTCGAAGGTGTCTGCTGGTGGTGCAGCAGCGGGCCCAGGAACATGATCACCGAGCGGGTACGACGGGCGGCCTCCACGTCGATGCGGTCGAGGTCGAGGTCCTCGGGCGGGACGATCTCGAGGTCGCCGGCGTCGTTGAGCCAGCGGGTGTGCACGCCCATGCGAGGCGAGCACCTCGAGCAGCCGGTTGACCTCCTCGATCCGGGCCACCCGGCGCAGCGTGGTGCGGCCGCGGTTGAGCAGGGAGGCGCACAGCAGCGCGACGCCGGCGTTCTTCGACGACTTCACGTCGATCGATCCGGACAGCGTCGTGGGGCCGGTGACCCGCAGGTGCGTGGGCCCGGCGCCGAGCGAGACGATCTCGGAGTCGAGCGCCTCGCCGATGCGGGCGAGCATCTCCAGCGAGAGGTTCTGGTGGCCGCGCTCGATGCGGTTGACCGCGCTCTGGCTGGTGGCGAGGACGTCGGCGAGCTGCTGCTGGGTCCAGCCCCGGTGCTTGCGCGCGTCGCGGATCAGCTTCCCGATGCGGGCGAGGTAGTCGTCAGCCATCCGCGCACCATATCTCACATATGAGATAACCCTGCAACGCGACACGGGTGAGCCTCGCCACGCCCGGCCGCGTGGCGTCGGACCGGTCACTGGCGGGTCCGTGTGGTCGATCGCCAGCGCACCCAAGGACGGCACGGTCACCGTTGCGCGGCCGGAGCCGAGTGACCACGATCTTGGTCCCGGCGCAGCCGCTGTCGCCACCGCTGACGGCGTCGCAGTAGGTGCCGGGGCGCAGCCCGGTCTGCACGGTGATCTGCTTGGGGGAGGAGCCGTTGTTGAACGCCGCCCAGCCGCGGTCGCCGCGACTGAAGGCGATGACGTTCTCCCCGTCGTCCCACCAGTTCCGCTGGCCGGCCGAGCCGACATGGTTGTGGAAGGCGACGAGTGCCTGGACGCCAGGGTCCCGGTCGATGCACACCCAGCCGTTGGCGCAGTCGGTGTCGGTGATGATCCCGCCGGCGGTGGCCGGTGGTGAGTCGTCGTTGGTGGTGAACGCGAAGCCCGAGTAGACCTGCGGACGGCCGTAGCCGGAGGCCAGCAGGTACTCGTTGGCGAGGATGTTGCGGGCGCCGTCCTTGTAGTTGAGCGCGTCACCGTTCCGCTCGGTGTCGTGGTTCTGCACGAAGGACAGCGTCTTGCTGCTCGGCGTCAGGCCCGAGCCGGCGCCGAAGTCCTTGAGGGTCGCGATGCTGCCGATGTGGGCGTCGGGGTAGCTCTTGAACGCGTCACGCAGCTGCTTGACCGCGTCGAGACCCAGCACGTTCCCGCTGCGGGTGAACGCCTGAGGAGACAGCGTGCCCGGCCCGCCACCGAAGACCTCGAGCGCCCAGTAGGGCTTCGTGCCTTCCTTGGTGCGGTTGAGCCGGCGGTAGATCGCGTCCAGGTCGGTCTGGCCGACGTGCTTGCCCGCGTCGACGCGGAACCCGGAGACCCCGTAGCCGATCAGCTTGTTGAGGTAGGCCGCCAGCTTGTCGCGGACCCGAGCCGCGCCGGTGTCGAGGTCGGCGAGCCCGACGAGCTCGCAGTTGAAGACCTGGCGGAGGTTGTTGAAGTCCTCGATGCCACCGGTGGTGGAGTTGCACTGGTCGCCGAGATGGTGGAAGTCGGCGGCCTTCCACCCCGCGTCGGGGTAGTCGAAGTGCGAGTAGTGCTTGCCGCCGTAGGACGTGTCGCCCTGTCCCGTCATGTGGTTGATCACCGCGTCGACGTACACCTTCACGCCGGCCTTGCGGCACGTGCTCACCATGGACTTGAACTGCGACTCGTCGCCCATGCGGCTGGTGAGCCGGTAGTCCACCGGCTGGTAGACCTCCCACCACGGGTGCAGGATCGTGTCGCTGCCGTCACCGAGGTGCTGGCGCTTGACCGAGTCGGCCGGCGGCGACACCTGCACGCCGCCGTATCCCTTGGGGCCGAGCACCGTCGTGCACTCGTTCGCGACGGACTTCCAGTTCCACTCGAACAGGTTCGCCATCACCTCGCGCTGCACGCCGTGGTTGTCACCGGAGGGGCGCGATGGAGCCGCCGACGTGACGGCGGAGGCCGGCATGCCCAGCAGGAGCACTGCGGTGGCGAAACCGGCGGCGTACCAGCGGGCACCGTGCAGGCGAGGACGTGATGAGGGTTCGGCCATGGTCTCTCCCGGGATACGACGAGGCTCAGCGACGTGGAGCCGTGAGGGACCATTCGTAGTGACCTGGGTCACATGCGTCAAGTGACCAGCCGCAGGCTGGTCAGCCTCGGTCGGTGAGGCAACCGCCCGCGAGTCCGAGCCGGTTCAGCCCGCGCAGGTCCCCGGCGCCCCAGCGGCTGGTCGAGGTCTTGTTGACGAGGTGGTTCATGCGCTGGGTGGAGGCAGCGACGTGTCCCAGCCCCATGGCGTGACCGATCTCGTGCAGCAGCAGCCTGCCCCGGCGGTTCGCGCCGTTGAAGCCCGACCCGAGTGCCTCGGTCGAGTCGATGAGCACGCCCGCCTGGGCGATGCGCCGCACGGGTCCGGCCGCGTCGTCGGCGCCGATCCATCGCACCGGTCCACCGAAGCCGAGGAGCGAGCCGGTCAGCTTCCAAGACGTCTGGGCGGGACGCGCCCAGCCGATCACCAAGGTGGTCTCGGCGGGCCAGTCCGCCATCGACGGTGGCAGGTTCGTCGTGGTGCCGAGATAGCGGAAGGTGATGCCCGAGGCCTGGTGCACCCGCGAGACCGCCTCCTTCACGTCGGCGAGCGCGCCCGACGGGGCGAGGGCCAGGTTGACCCGGTAGCCGACGACCTGGCAGGGGTCGACCCGGTATCTCGCGCGTGGTGTCGAACGGTGCCCAGCTCGCCGCTGACCCCGCTGCGGTGTAGGCCGGGACGACCGCGAAAGCGTGCTCCGCCGAGCGTCCCGCGGCGCCGTTGCCGGCGGGCGAGGAGACCGACATGCGCCGGTCGCGGTAGAAGTCGGTCGGCACGGCGATCTGGTACTTCCCGGCCTTGTCGGTCTGCACGCTGGTCAACGTCCGCCAGCCCGTCGGGAGCAGCAGGTCGAGGCGGACGGTGCGCACTCCACCCGCGACGCCGGAGACGACGCCACTCACCGTCGCCGCGCGACCCAGCGTCACGCGCGAGGCCGACCAGCTGGTCGAGATGGTGGTGATCGCCGTGTCGGCAGTTGTTGCCTGCGCGGCTGGTGCCGAGCAGAGCAGGACGGCAACGGCAGATGCCGTCGCCAGGACAGGTTTGAGCTTCCCCATTGCGGTGGTGCCCCCGTTGTTACGTGCTTCCCCAATTGAACTTAATATGTTGTCTTACCCCACAAAGAACAATACCGGCATTTCGGTCACACCGTGGGACATGGAGGAGACTGGTCCGTGTGACGACGTTCGCCGACCTCGAGGCGTTCGCTCTCGGGCTTCCCGAGACGACCAGCACCCCGTCGTACGGCGGTGCGCCGGCGCTGCGAGTAAACAAGCGGCTGATCGGACGGCTGCGCGGAGAGATGGCCGATGACCGCGACGAGGTCACGGGGGAGCCCTTCGGCGAGGTGCTGATGCTGCGGGTGGCCGATCTGGGGGAGAAGGACGCGCTGCTGTCAGCCGAGGGAGACGTGTACTTCACGATCCCGCACTACGACGGCTACCCGTCCGTCCTGGTGCGGCTCGCGCGCGCAGACGACACCGAGCTCCGCGAGCTGCTCGTCGAGGCCTGGATGCGGGCGGCACCGAAACGCGCGCTGCGCGCCTACGCCGAGACGATCGGCCCGCTTCCGGGAAGCTGACTCTTCAGGAGCGCCGAGCGCTGCCCGACGCCTCCGAGGCGAGCACAGCGGCACCCACGATGCCTGCGGTGTTGCGGAGCGCCGCTGGCACGATCGGGGTGTCGATCTCGAGCAGCGGCAGGTACTTGTCGGCGTGCTTGCTGACGCCGCCGCCGATCACGAACAGGTCGGGGGAGAACAGCTGCTCGAGCGTGCGGTAGTAGCGGGTGAGTCGCTTGGCCCACTTCTCCCACGACAGGTCGTGGCGCTCGCGGGCGCTGTTCGCGGTGTGGCTCTCCGCGTCCTTGCCGTCGATCTCGATGTGACCCAGCTCGGAGTTCGGGATCAGCACGCCGTCGTACACCAGCGCCGTGCCGATGCCGGTGCCCAAGGTGGTGAGCATGACAAGGCCGTCCTGACCACGGGCGGCGCCGTAGCGGACCTCGGCGAGACCCGCTGCGTCGGCGTCGTTGACGACGACCACGTCGCGCTTGAGCCGCTTGGAGAACAGCGCGACGGCGTCGGTGGAGATCCAGGAGTCGTCGATGTTGGCGGCGGACCTCACCACACCGTGGGCCACCACAGCGGGCACCGTGATCCCGATCGGGGCGCCCTTCGCGGCGCCCTTGGCGACGAGGTCCGCCATCACCTCGGCGACCGCCTTCGGCTTCCCGCCCTCGGGTGTCGCGACCCGGGTGCGGTCTGCGGCGAACTCGCCGGTCGCCAGGTCGACGGGTGCGCCCTTGATGCCGCTGCCGCCGAAGTCGATCCCGAACGGATTGGTGGTGTCCGCCATGCTCGCAGGCTACCCATTTTCGCAGGTCAAATGCCCCCTGACGGCGTGGGGCCTTGCCGAAGACCCGTCCGGGGCGGTACGAATCTGGCACGCCAACGAGGGAGAGCTCATGACCGAACCCACCGCCTACCCGCCGCAGCAGCCGCAGCAGCCGCCACAGCGCCGCGGCGCCGGGATGGCCATCACCGCCCTCATCCTGGGCATCCTCGCCCTGCTGCTGTTCTGGTCCGTGGTCGGCGGCATCGTGTTCGGTCTCGTCGCGCTGATCCTCGGGCCGATCGCCTCCGGCCGTGCCAAGCGCGGCGTGGCCTCGGGGCGCGGCATGGCCATCACCGGCGCGATCCTCGGACTCGTCGGGCTGCTGGCGTCGATCGGGGTCGCGGCGCTCTTCGGCGTGGCCTTCTTCAAGTCGGGCGCCAAGACCTACGCCGACTGCATCGACGACGCGGACGGTGACAACGCCAAGATCCAGAAGTGCGTGGACGAGTTCCAGCGCGACCTCGAGAACAACAACTGAGCCCGGGGCGGCGCGGCCGCCTTGCGGTGTGGAGCAGCTGGGGGAACTCGCTCATCCTCGCCTCCCACTGAAGTTGTGGCACGATTTCACAGGTGACCACAGCAGCAGTCGACCGGCCGAGGCGCAGCACCTGCGCGACCTCGCCCTGCTGCGCCGGGTGCGTGACCGGATGGACAGGGAGTACGCGCAGCCGCTGGACGTCGAGGCGCTCGCCCGCGGTGTGCACATGTCCGCCGGGCACCTGAGCCGCGAGTTCCGTCGCGCGTACGGCGAGTCGCCGTACTCCTACCTGATGACGCGGCGCATCGAGCGCGCGATGGCATTGCTGCGACGCGGCGACCTCAGTGTCACGGAGGTCTGCTTCGAGGTCGGGTGCTCGTCGCTGGGGACGTTCAGCACGCGCTTCACCGAGCTGGTCGGCATGCCGCCCAGCACCTATCGGGAACGCAACGTGGCCGGAGACGGCGGGGATGCCGCCGTGCGAGGAGAAGAAGGTCACCAGACCGATCAGGAATCGAGAAGCACGGTCGCAGACCCGCGTCTAGCGTGATCGCCATGGACATCACCATTCACACCACCGTTCTGCCGCACGACGATCCCGACGCCTCCGTGGCCTTCTACCGCGACATCCTCGGCTTCGAGGTCCGGACCGACTACGGCCAGGGCGCGATGCGCTGGATCACGGTCGGCCCGGTCAGCCAGCCCGGCACGTCGATCCTGCTGGCTCCGCCGGCCGCCGACCCGGGTGTCACCGACGACGAGCGCCGCACGGTCACCGAGATGATGGCCAAGGGCACCTACGGCTGGATCCTGCTGGCGACCAAGGACCTCGACGGCACCTTCGAGCAGCTGCAGGCAAGCGAGGCCGAGGTCGTGCAGGAGCCCACGCAGCAGCCGTACGGCATGCGCGACTGCGCCGTGCGCGACCCCGCGGGCAACATGGTCCGCATCCAGGAGCTGAGCTCATGAAGACCATGACGTGCCGGCAGCTGGGCGGGGCTTGCGACCTGCAGCTGAGTGGCGAGACCGCGGACGAGGTCATCAAGGCGCAGGACAAGCACCTCAGGGAGGCCGTGAAGGCGGGTGACTCCGCACACGAGCCGGCCCTGGCGGACATGAAGGGACGCTGGAAGCACCCGATCAAGGGAATGGGCTGGTACAAGGACACCAAGCGCGAGTTCGCCGCCCTGCCCGACGACTGAGCCCGACGACCAAGCCCGACGAACGGACGACATGGCCACCAAGAAGACGCGACCCTCGGCGTCGCCCGAGGCGGACAGCCACGACGTGATCCGCGTGCAGGGCGCGCGCGAGAACAACCTCAAGGACATCAGCCTCGAGATCCCGAAGCGGCGGCTGACGGTCTTCACCGGCGTCTCCGGCTCGGGCAAGAGCTCCCTGGTCTTCAGCACGATCGCCGCCGAGTCACAGCGGATGATCAACGAGACCTACAGCGCGTTCCTGCAGGGCTTCATGCCCACGCTGGCGCGCCCCGAGGTCGACGTGATGGAAGGCCTGACGACGGCGATCATCGTCGACCAGGAGCGGATGGGCGCCAACCCCCGCTCGACCGTCGGGACGGCCACCGACGCCAATGCGATGTTGCGGATCCTGTTCAGCCGGCTCGGCAAGCCTCACATCGGCCCGCCCACCGCCTTCGCGTTCAACGTCCCGACCCGCACCGCGAGCGGCGTGATGAAGACCGAGAAGGGCGGCAGGGAGGAGAAGCAGGTCGTCCGCAACGCGGTCTACCAGGGCGGGATGTGCCCACGCTGCGAGGGCATGGGTTCGGTCAGCGACTTCGACCTGACCGCGCTGTACGACGACTCCAAGTCGCTTCAGGACGGGGCGCTGACCGTGCCCGGCTACAGCATGGACGGCTGGTACGGCCGCATCTTCAGCGGCGCCGGCCTTCCCATGGACAAGCCGATCGCGAAGTTCACCAAGAAGGAGCTGCAGCACCTTCTCTACGCCGAGCCGACCAAGATCAAGGTGGAGGGGATCAACCTCACCTACGAGGGCCTGATCCCGAAGATCCAGAAGTCGATGCTCTCCAAGGACGTCGAGGCGATGCAGCCGCACGTCCGCCGGTTCGTGGAGCGAGCGATCACGTTCACGACCTGCCCCGACTGCGACGGCACCCGGCTCACCAAGGAGGCGCTGTCGTCGAAGATCAACGGCAAGAACATCGCCGACCTCTGCCAGATGCAGATCAGCGACCTCGCCGCGTGGGTGCGCGACCTCGACGAGCCGTCCGTCGCCCCGCTGATCACCGGGCTGCAGCACCTGCTCGACGCGTTCGCCGAGATCGGGCTGGGCTACCTCTCGCTCGACCGAGCAGCGGGCACCTTGTCCGGAGGAGAGGCGCAGCGCACGAAGATGATCCGCCACCTCGGCTCGGCGCTCACCGACGTCACCTACGTGTTCGACGAGCCCACCATCGGCATGCACCCGCACGACATCGAGCGGATGAACAACCTGCTGCTGCAGCTTCGGGACAAGGGCAACACCGTGCTCGTGGTGGAGCACAAGCCCGAGACCATCGCGATCGCCGACCACGCCGTCGACCTCGGACCCGGCGCCGGACCGGAAGGTGGCTCGGTCTGCTTCGAGGGGACCGTGGAAGGACTGGGAAGAGCGACACCACCACCGGGCGCCACCTGCACGACCGGGCCCGCTTGAAGGAGTCGGTGCGGCTGGCATCGGGCTCGCTCGAGGTCCGCGGGGCGTCCACGCACAACCTCCAAGACGTCGACGTCGACATCCCGCTCGGTGTGCTCTGCGTGCTCACCGGGGTGGCCGGCTCCGGCAAGAGCTCCCTGATCCAGGGATCGGTCGCCGGCCGTGAGGGCGTCGTGGTCGTGGACCAGGCCGCCATCCGCGGCTCCCGCCGCAGCAACCCGGCGACGTACACCGGTCTGCTCGACCCGATCCGCAAGGCGTTCGCGAAGGCGAACGGGGTGAAGCCGGCACTGTTCAGCTCCAACTCCGAGGGCGCGTGCCCGGCCTGCAACGGCGCCGGGGTCATCTACACCGAGCTCGGCGTCATGGCCACCGTCGAGTCCCCGTGCGAGGAGTGCGAGGGCAAGCGGTTCCAGGCATCCGTGCTCGAGTACACCTTCGGCGGGCAGAACATCGCCGAGGTGCTCGCCATGCCGGTGAGCGAGGCCGAGGCGTTCTTCGGCGACGGCGAGGCGCGCACGCCGGCCGCCCACAAGATCCTCGAACGACTCGCCGACGTCGGCCTCGGCTACCTCCACCTGGGCCAGCCGCTCACCACGCTGTCCGGCGGTGAGCGGCAGCGGCTCAAGCTGGCGACCCAGATGGCAGACAAGGGCGAGGTCTACGTCCTCGACGAGCCGACGACCGGCCTGCACCTCGCCGACGTCGAGAACCTGCTGGGGCTGCTGGACCGGCTCGTGGACTCGGGCAAGTCGGTCATCGTGATCGAGCACCACCAGGCGGTGATGGCGCACGCCGACTGGATCATCGACCTCGGGCCCGGCGCCGGTCACGACGGTGGGCGGGTGGTCTTCGAGGGCACGCCCGCAGACCTCGTCAAGTCCCGCGCCACGCTGACGGGCGAGCACCTGGCGGCGTACGTCGACTGAGCGAGTGCACGGGCGAGCTTGCTCGTTCGCGAGCCACCGAGCGAGGGCACCGAAAACCGTTCGCGGTCGGCCCGGCTGATGGTGAACCATGGCGCCGATGACCAGCAGTGAGGTGTGGACCGAGGCGACCGCCGCGACCTACGACAGCGACGCCGCCGGGCACTACTCACCGGAGGTGCTCGGACCGACGGTCGCCCACCTGGTGCGGCTCGCCGACGGCGGTCCGGCACTGGAGCTCGCAGTCGGGACCGGGCGGGTCGGGATCGCGCTGACCGAGCGAGGCGTCCCGGTGACGGGCATCGAGCTGTCCGAGCCGATGGTGGCCCGGCTCCGTGACAAGGTCGACGAGGACCGGTTGCCGGTGACCGTCGGCGACATGGCGACGACAGTCGTCGCGGGTGCAGGGGAGTACTCGCTCGTCTACCTGGTGTGGAACACGCTCTCGAACCTGCGGACGCAGGCCGAGCAGGTCCAGTGCTTCCGCAACGCCGCGCACCACCTGCGCCGCGGCGGCCGCTTCGTCATCGAGCTGTGGGTGCCGCCGATCCAACGTCTCGGGTCGAACGAGCCCGCGGTCGTGATGGGCTTCGACGAGCAGCACCTGGTGGTCGACACCTACGACGTGGTCTCCCAGGAGTGCGCCTCGCACCATTACCACCGCGAACCCGACGGGAGCATCCGGAACGGCATCGGACACTTTCGCTACGTCTGGCCGTCCGAGTGCGACCTGATGGCCCAGCTCGCCGGGCTCGAGCTCGAGTCGCGCTCCGCCGACTGGATCGGCACACCGTTCGACGCGGACAGCGAGAGCCACGTGTCGGTGTGGCGCAAGGTCTGACGTGCACGATGACCCCGAGCCGCTAGCGGGCGGCAACATGGGGCGAGTCGTCCGGCAGGGCGACCGGGTGATGCGGGACGCGGGGGACTGGACCCCGGCCGTGCACCGGTTGCTCGAGCATCTCAACGCCTGCGGAGTGCCAGGGGTCCCGACTCCCCTCGGCCTCACCGACGACGGTCGTGAAGCCGTCGGCTTCGTCGCAGGCGACGTCCCGGCGTACCCGATGCCGGACTGGGTCTGGGCCGAGGCAGCACTCGAGTCGGCTGCCCGGCTGCTCCGTCAGATCCACGACGCGACAGCGGACGTCCACATCGACGGACCCTGGCGATCGGCGGTCCACGAGCCGGTCGAGGTCGTCTGCCACAACGACTTCGCGCCGTACAACCTGGTCTTCGACGCGGGACTCGTCGTCGGGGCCATCGACTGGGACTTCGCGTCGCCCGGGCCACGAGTGTGGGACCTGGCCTACCTCGCCTACCGGATAGTGCCGTTCACGACCGACGACGTGGGGGACGGCTTCGCTGAGTCAGTGCGCCGGCGAGCGGCTCGCCCGTCTCCTCGCCGCCTACGGCACTCGGGTGTCGACCACACGAGGTGATGAGCACGATGCGTCAGCGCCTGCTCGAGCTCGCCGCCTTCAGCGACCGTGCTGCCGAACAGCTGGCGAAGCCGGAGCTGCGCGAGCACGCGCGCCTCTACCGCCACGACGCGGCACACCTGCCGCACCTGTAGCCGTTCATTCCGGGTAGTCCGTGACAGATTCGTGGTCGCAGTGCCCTCTCAGGCACGAATTTGTCACGGACTACCCGGGCATGGACCTGATGGACGGGTAGTACGTGCTGCCTGCGTGTATCGCCGATAAGCAACATTATGTCAACTAATCCGGAGAGTGGGATCCCCTGCGGGCGGTCTCGCCCCTCTCCACCAGCGCCAGGTACTCGTTCCGGTCCAGCGGGTTGCGGTCGGTACGCCGACGGCTCGGCACTGAACCGCGAACCGGCTCGTGGTGGTCGAAGTCGCTGGTGAGGACGCCTTCGCCGCGGGTCAGCGTCGGAACCTCGACCTGGAGCAGGTGCACCCGATCGGCCGGGATGACGCCGGAGAGTCGGAATCCGGTGGCGATCGGGTCCGTTCGGTGCGGCACCGCCCGCAGCCGCGGGAGCGCCGAGAGTGTCGCTCCCAGCACGTCCTGCGGGATCTCGAGCTCGAAGCGGTGCACCGGCGCCAGGACCTCGGTCCCTGCCTGCGCCAGAGCGGCCATGAGCACCAATGGCGTCAGGTGGCGGAAGTCGCCGGCCGTGCTCGACATGCTGGCGTCGAAGGTGCCGTGGGCGTGGCTCTGGCGTGCCCAGTAGCCGGAGTGGGTCATGGTCACCACGCAGTCGGGCACCTCCCAGCCGTGCAGGCCCTGCCTCAGGGTCTGGCGCACGGTCTCCTCCACAGCGGTGAAGAACGCTCCCGGCATCGAACCCCTCTCGACGGCGAGGTCGAACCGGACGCCGCTCCCGAGGGGTGCGCCCTCAACCGCCAGCCCCACCGTGGCGAGGAACGGGTTCGGCTCGATGTCGATCAGCTCCACGGCCGCTCCCCTGCCCAGGACGCGTTCCACACAGATCGTGGTGGTCTCGCGGAACGTCACCTCGACGCCGTACTCGTCGGCGAGGGTTGCGCCGATGACCTCCTTCTGCACCTCGCCGTACAGCGTCACCGAGACCTCACCGCGCTCGTCGTCTCGACGCAGCCCGATGAGCGGGTCCTGCTCGGCGAGCTGGGTCAGGGCCGCGTACATCGCGCTGCGACGGTCCGGTCGGGCGACCTCGACAACGGTCTCCAGGGAAGGCGGAGGGAACGCCTGCTCCTCGAGCGTCAGCCCGCGCGGCTCACCCAGGACGTCACCGATCCGCACCGAGGCGAGACCGTGCACCTTGGCGATGTGACCACCGGTGACCTCGCTCCGGCGCTGGGTCGTTCCGGACGCGAACACCTCCAGGCCGGTCACGGTGTCGCTGGCCAACCGGTCGCGGACCCGCAGCGTGCCCGCGTGCATCCGCACGAGCGCGATCTTCTCCCCTGCGGCTCCTCGCTCGACCTTGAACACGGTGGCGGACAGGGTGTCGCCGGCGGCGCCGCCGCTGCCCGGCAGCAGCCGCGTGATCCCGTCGACGATCGCGTCGATCCCCTCACCCGTCTTCGCCGAGCCGAAGAAGACCGGGTGGACGACTCCCCGCCCGGTCTGGCGAACGAGCTCCTCCCAGACGGCGTCCGGGCGGACGGGTACGGCGTCGTCGGCACAGGCAGCCAGGAACGCGTCGTCGTGCTCGGTCAGCAGGTCGACGAGACGACCCGAGAAGACAGCGTCGTCGATCGATGAAGGGTGGAACTGCGCGGCCTGCGTCCCCAGCGCGCTGACCTCTCCCATCGCGACGATGCTCGGCGCGAGCCGCTGGCCGATCGCGTGCAGCACCTCGTCGTACGTCGCACCGGTGCGGTCGATCTTGTTGACGAAGATGAGCGTCGGGATGCCCAGTCGCTGCAGCGCACCCATCAGCACACGCGTCTGGGACTGCACCCCTTCTACGGCCGAGATCACCAGCACGGCGCCGTCGAGCACACCGAGCACGCGCTCGACCTCGGCGACGAAGTCCGAGTGACCGGGGGTGTCGATCAGGTTCACGGTCACCCCGTCGACAACGAACGACACCACGGCGGACTTGATGGTGATACCGCGCTGGCGCTCGAGCGCCAGCGTGTCGGTCTGGGTACTGCCGTCGTCGACGCTGCCGACCTCGTCGATGACTCCGGCCGCGTGCAGCAGCCTCTCGGTGAGGGAGGTCTTACCGGCGTCGACGTGCGCCACGACCCCCAGGTTCAACAGCTTCACAATGCGTCATGTCCTTCACGTCACGAATGAACGAGTGGGCGAACATGCGCAGAGCTCGCATCGCTGATGTCTCCTGGGTCGACGACTGGTCGTTGCAGTAGAGCAGCAGTGCAGTTGGCCGGACAACGGGTTTTTCATGAACTCTCGTTAGGGTTTCTGCCATGAACGACGGGGGAAGCGTCACTCAGCTCACGCGAGACCTCGCTCGGCTGCGATCGCAGGTGGAGTCACTCCGCCTGGCCTTGTTCCGGCTCACCGTGACGATCTGCCTCGCGCTGCTGGGGTTGGGGCTGCTGTTGCCGGCCTGGCGCGCGCCGGTCGACGGCGATCCACTGACTGCGCGGGTGCTCACCGCCGGGTTCCAAGGCTTCGCACACGCGGACGGAGACGGCGCAGAGGTGGCCATCGGCATCGGCTTTCTCGGACTGCTCGTCGTGGTGCTGGTGCTCGCGGGTCTGCTCGTGCAAGCGGCGCTGACCGACGAAGACTTTCACCCGAACCGAGGCAGCCTGGTTCGCGGCGCCATCGGCACGCTGGCGGTCATCGGCACCGCGGTGGCCATGCTCTTCTCGGGTATCGCTGCGGGCTCGGACGAGTCGGACACCACGGGCGGCTGGGGACCGGTGGTGCTGATGGTCGGCGTGGTGCTCAGTGTTGTCGTGCTGGGCAGCGGGTTGTTTCGGCGGGGGCCCTAGTCAGTCGTTGACGAGCGCCCGGATGCGGCGACGGACGGCCGGGCCGAGCTCGATCTGCGGGGCGAGGTCGAAACGCACCGAGTGGACGCTGCCGGTGTAGGCGTTGTGGATCGGCGCGTAGTCGTCGGTGACCGGCGAGCCGCGGTCGACGCCGACGTTGCACGTCTCGTCGAAGGCGAAGTAGTAGGCAGTGGTCGCCGGGATCTCCCCGGAGCCGATCTCCTTGCCGTCCACGGTCAGCGTCACGAAGGCGTCGCCGCCGGGCGGTGATCCGCCGTACTCGAACTGCATCACCACGTCGTGCTCCCCCTCCGGGACCTGCGACCTCCCGCGCACGTAGGTGATGGTGCGGCCGTAGGTGTTGTACGCGTACGTCGGACGACCGTCGATCACGTACAGCGACCATCCGCCGAACCGGCCACCCTGCGCCACCAGCACCCCGTCGTCCTCGCCGCGGGCCGTGACCCGGACGGTGATGGTGTGCGAACGGTTCTTGACGTTCGGCGCGGCCTCCTCGGTGAGACGGCCGGTGCGCGGACCGAGCAGGATCGTGTCGCGCCCGTGGTGGAGGTCGAGCCGGCCGGCGACCGCCGGGTTCTCACGCTCGGTCACGCGGTCGTCGAGCGGGAACACCTGGTGGCGGCTCGCCTCGACGACGAACACCTCCCACAGCTCACGGAGCTTCTCGGGCACCTCGTCGGCGAGGTCGTGGGCCTGCGACCAGTCCGACCGGGTGTCGTAGAGCTCCCACACGTCGTGCAGGAAGTCGCGGTCTCCGCCGTCGACCATCAGCCACGGCGTGCCGTGGCGCGTGACCGCGGTCCAGCCGTCGTGGTAGATCGCTCGGTTGCCGACCATCTCGAAGTACTGGGTCGTGCGCCGCTCCGCGGCGTCCGCGTCGGCGAACGAGTACGCCATGCTGACGCCCTCGATCAGCTGCTGGGTCACCCCGTTGACGCTGGACGGCGGTGGCACCTGGGCGGCCTCGAGGACGGTGGGCAGCACGTCGATCACGTGGTGCCACTGGTTGCGGATCTCGCCACGCGCGGCGATGCCGCGCGGCCAGTGGACGACCAGTCCGTCGCGCGTGCCGCCGTAGTGCGATGCGACCTGCTTCGTCCACTGGTACGGCGTGTTCATCGCCAGCGCCCAACCCACCGGATAGATCCCGTACGTCGTCGGGTCACCGAAGCTGTCGAGCCGCTCGTGCATCGCGGTGACGTCGTCGGCGAACCCGTGCCCGAGCAGGTGCTCGTGCAGGGTGCCCCCGGGGCCTCCCTCGCCGGAGGCGCCGTTGTCGCCGAGCATGTAGAGCACGAGCGTGTCCTCGAGCACGCCCATCTCCTGCAGCGCGTCGATGAGCCGCCCGACGGAATGGTCGGCGTGCTCGGCGAAGCCGGCATAGGTCTCCATGAAGCGCGCCGCCACCTCGCGGGTGGGCTCGTCGAGCTCGTCCCAGTGCGGCACGCCTTCGGCCCATGGCGCGAGCTCGGTGTCGGGCGGCACCACGCCGAGCTCCTTCTGGCGCGCCAGGATCGTCTCGCGCTCGGCGTCCCAGCCGCCGTCGAACCGGCCGGCGTAGCGCTCACGCCACGACGCGGGCACGTGGAACGGCGCGTGCGTCGCCCCGAGCGCGAGGTAGGTGAAGAAGGGCTTGTCAGGTGTCAGCGACTGCTGGGTCCGCACCCAGTCCACGGCGTGGTCGACCAGGTCCTCGGTCAGGTGGTAGCCGTCCTCGGGAAGCCGCTCCGGCTCGACCGGCGTGGTGCCGTCGTAGAGCTGGGGGTACCAGTGGTTCATCTCCGCGCCCATGAAGCCGTAGAACGCGTCGAACCCCTCCCCTGTCGGCCACCGCGTGAACGGCCCGGAGGGATTCACCTCGACGGCGGGTGTCTGGTGCCACTTGCCGAACGCCGCGGTGCTGTAGCCGTTGCCGCTCAGGATCTGCGCCATCGTCGCGGCGCTCGCGGGCCGGTAGCCGGTGTAGCCCGGCTCGAGCGTTGCCATCTCCGAGGTCACGCCCATGCCCACAGAGTGGTGGTTGCGACCGGTCATCAGTGCCTGCCTGGTCGGCGAGCACAGCGACGTCACATGGAAGCGGCTGTAGCGCAGCCCGCCGGCCGAGAGCCGGTCGGCCGTCGGCATCTGGCACGGTCCGCCGTACGCACTCGAGGCACCGAAGCCCATGTCGTCGACCAGCACGACGAGCACGTTGGGTGCGCCCTCTGGCGGCCGCACAGGGTGGATCGGCTCACGGACGACGCCGCGCGGACCGGGGACGCCACTGAACAGCACCCGGGGTGCGGTGGGGTCCGATGTCGCGGTGCGTACGTCGACCGGGAGCACGTTGCGGTTGGGTTCACCACGTCTCGCGTCACGCACCTGGTCATGGCACCACAACGCAGGGCGCGCAGGGCGTCACGACAGGCCGAACGCCGGTCGTGTCGCGACGAGCTCTAGAGCGTCCAGCCGTCGACGGCGAGCAGTCGGCTCGCGAGCGGAGTGACCGGTGCGGCCTGCTCGCGCAGCAGAGCCGCGGCTTCGTCCGCGGGCAGCGGCCGAGCGAACAGGTAGCCCTGCCCGATGTCGCAGCCGGCTCGCTGCAACCGCATCCGGTGACGCTCGTCCTCGATGCCCTCGCCGTACACCTCGATGCCCATCGCCAGGCCGAGCGACACCACGCCGCGAAGCATCTCGTCATCAGGGAGCCCGGCGCCGGCCGTGGTCAACATGTCGACGTCCTCGAGGTAGGAACGGTCCACCTTCAAGATGTCGATCGACAGCATCTGCAGCGTCGACAACGCCGAGCGCCCGGTGCCGAAGTCGTCGATGGCGACCCGCACTCCCAGGTCGCGCAGCGACTCGAACCGCTCCGCCATGGTCTCCAGCTCGGGCTCGATGGCGGCTTCGGTCACCTCGACGACGAGCTGCGCAGCGGGCAGATTGCTCGCCTGCAGCGACGCCTCCACCATGTCGACGAACCCCTCGTTGGCGAGGTCGACGGCCGACACGTTGACGTGGGCGTTGAGCCCGATGCCGAACGTCTCGGACCACCGCTGCACCTGGGCGCTCGCGGTGGACATCACCATCCGGCCCATCTCGGAGATGAGGCCGAACTCCTCGGCGACCGGGACGAACCTCGAAGGTGCGACGTGGCCGTGCACAGGGTGGCTCCAGCGCACCAGCGCCTCGAAACCGAGGACGGAGCCGTGGGTCAGGTCGACCATCGGCTGGTAGCAAACGCGCAGCCCCTGGTCCTGCAGCGCCTGCCGCAGGTCCTTGCCGATCGCGAGCGTCTCGTCGGCGACCGCGATCAGCTCACGGCTGCACACCTCGATGCGACTGCGGTCGGTTCGGTGCGCCTCCCGCACGGCCAGCCCAGCACCGCGGAACAGGTCTGACGCTGTCGGTCGCGGGCCGAGTGTCTCGTGGCTGGCGAGACCGCAGCTGGCAGAAAGCTGCACGCGCCGGCCGCTGTCGAGGGTGATCGGCGTCGCGACGAGTGCGGAGACCCGGTAGGCGAGGTCGAGCGCGGCCGTCGGCTCGGGCAGGTTGGCGCAGAGCACGCCCAGCTGGTGGTCGGAGGTCCGGGCCAGCACCCCGAGGGAGCCGACCTCTCGCTCCACGCGACCCGCGAGCAGCCGGAGCATCTGGTCGGCGGTGGCGTGCTCCTCCCCCGCGACTGCCTCTGATGATCCCCTCGATATCGACGAGGAGCAGCGCGGCGCGGCCCGAGCCCCGTGACTCGCTCAGCGCATCGGCGCACAGGTGAAGGAAGGGCGCATAGGTCAGCAGGCCGGTGACCTCGTCGTGCGAGGCCTGCCGCGCCTTGTCCGCAGCCGCGTTCCGGCGCGATCGTTGTCCCCAACCCATGTGTTCAGCGTAGGGACACGCACCGGGCGAAATGTCCGTTTTACTGGGTCCCGGTACAACTCTTTACCTTCCGGGTCCGGAGCCGACCTCGCGGTAGCGTGAAGGCCCCGCGCGCCCCTCTCCCCCGAGTGCCTGCTCATGCCCCAGCTCACGCCCCTGCCCGGCGACGACGTGCTGCCCCACGCCGACCCGGTCATCGAGCGACACCTGCAGCTCTCCGGAGAGCCCGAGCTGGTCTGGCCGTGGCTCGAACAGCTCGGCAAGAACCGCGCCGGGTGGTACCTGCCTCGCAGCGTGGAGCGCGTCGTGCCGCCACGCCGCCGCGCGCTCCGGTACGTCGACGAGCGGCTCCTCGGCCTCGAGGTCGGCGACGTCATCGACGACTGGGGCCCGGGCGACCCCACCTTCGAGCTGCTCCGCATCGAGCGCCCGCACCACCTCGTGTGGTGGTCCGAGCGGCCCAGGCGGCCTCGTCGCGGCGTGGAACGTCCGCCGATGCGGATGACCTGGGCGATCGTGCTCTCCCCCGCCGCACGGGTCGCGCACCCACGTCCACCTGCGCCTGCGGCTCGACCTCGGCAAGCCGGCCGGCCCGGTCGCGACGTACGGGGGCGACGCGCTGGACTGGCTGACCGTGTGGCTGCTCGGGAAAGGACTCGACGAGCGGCTCGCGGGGATAGGTTGGCGCGCGTGAGCAACACACCGTTCTCGCGCAAGCGCCTTCGCGACGACCTCGTCACGGCGCTGCCGGCCGTGGGGATGATCGTCGGCGCCGTCCTCGGCGTCGTGCTCGGGCTCATCAACCCGGACGCCTCCGCGGTGGGGTTCGCCGGCATCGGGATCGGCGTCGGGCTGGTCCTCGGGATCTTCCTCCGCGCGGTCTTCCGGCGTGGCTGACCTGCTGCACGACCGGCCGACGCCGTTCCTGCTCGTCGACGAGGCCGTCGCCGCAGCGAACATCACCGACATGGCTGACTCCACGCGGCGCCGTGGGCTCGCCCTTCGACCGCACGCCAAGACCCACAAGAGCGCGGACCTGGCCCGGCTGCAGCTCGACGCCGGTGCGGTCGGGCTGACGGTCGCGACCGTCGCGGAGGCCGAGATCTTCGCCGATGCCGGTTGCGAGGACCTGTTCGTCGCGTACCCGCTGTGGGTCGACGCCGCCAAGGGCGCCCGGCTCCGCGAGCTGTCGTCTCGCGTCGCGTTGACGATCGGCGTCGACTCCGTGGCGGGTGCGCTCGCGCTGGACGCGCAGCTGCCGGGTGCTCGGGCACTGGTCGAGGTGGACTCCGGGCAGCACCGCTCGGGGACGGCACCTGCGGAGGCGGGTGCGCTGGCCGAGGTCGCCGTGCGGGCGGGACTCGACGTGGCAGGCGTGTTCACGTTCCCCGGTCACAGCTACGCGCCGGGGGTGGCCGCGGAGGTGGCGGCCGAGGAGGCGGCCGCGCTTCGTGAAGCCGCCGCATCGTTGCGTGCGGCACGGCGTCGAGCCCGACGGTCGTCAGCGGAGGCTCGACGCCGAGCGCGTCCGAGGCGGACGGCGACGTGCTCACCGAGCTGCGGCCGGGGGTGTACGTCTTCGGTGACGCGCAGCAGTGGGAGCTCGACAGCATCCCTCCCGATCGCATCGCGCTGACGTGTGTCGCGACAGTCGTCAGCCACGGATCGTCCGGCGGCGAGCACATCGTTCTCGACGCCGGGAGCAAGGCGCTCGGCGCGGACCGCGCCGCGTGGGCCACCGGCTTCGGGCGGCTGCTCGACCACCCGGGAGCAACGGATCAACGCGCTCTCGGAGCACCACGCCGTCGTCGCCTGGGACGGCTCCCCTCCCCCGGCGCTTGGCAGCCGGCTGCGCGTCGTACCCAACCACGTCTGCACCGCAGTCAACCTCGCCGACGAGCTCGTGCTCACCGACGGTGGGACGTGGCCGGTGAACGCGCGAGGAGCCAACACATGAGCCGTCCCGACGCTCGTCGTCTTCGACTGCGACGGCGTGCTGGTCGACACCGAGCGGCTGACCGTGGGTCTCGAGGCGCGGCTGCTCACCGAGCTCGGGTGGGAGATGGACGCCGACGAGGTGGTGCGCCGCTGGATGGGCCGCACGTCGAAGACCCAGCTCGCCGAGGTCGAGGCACAGCTCGGCCCCGAGCGCGCTCGCGAGTTCGAGCGGCGCACGGACGTCGAGCTGCTCGAGATCTTCGAGCGAGAGCTCGCTGCGGTCGAGGGAGTGCGCGGACCTGGTCAAGGAGGTGCACGCCGCCGGCATCCGCGACATGTGTCGCGTCGTCGGGAACGCACGAGCGGATGCGGCAGACCCTCGGCCTGACCGGGTTGTGCGACGCGTTCGAGGGCCGCATCTTCAGCGCCACCGAGGTCGAGCACGGCAAGCCCGCGCCCGACCTGTTCCTGCATGCTGCGGCTTCGCTCGGCGTCGAGCCGAGCGAGTGCGCGGTCGTCGAGGACAGCGTGTACGGCGTGCAGGCCGGGGTCGCTGCCGGCATGACGGTGTTCGGCTTCGCCGGAGGGCTGACACCCGAGGACGAGCTCGCCGATGCGGGAGCCGTGACGTTCGAGGCGATGGCGGACCTGGGGCCGCTCCTCGGACTCCGAAGGCTCGGTTAGCGTTCCGTCCATGACCCTGCCGGTCGACCTCGTCGCGCTCGCCGACGCCTTCGGAGTCGCCACCGAGTTCACCGACTGGCGTGGTCGCACGGTCGAGGTGTCCACCGAGACCGTCGTCGCGGTGCTCTCCGCGATGGACGTCGACGCCACCGTCCCCAGCGAGGCGCTGGCGCGGCACGCGGAGCAGCGGTGGCGCCACATGCTCCCCGCCTGCGTGGTGGCGCGGCAGGGCGAGCCGCGCACGTTCGCCGTCCACGTGCCCCACGGCGACCCGGTCGAGGTGACGATCAGCCTCGAGGACGGTGGGCAACGGCGGGCGACGCAGCTGGATCGCTGGGTGGACCCGCGCGAGATCGAGGGCCGACTGGTCGGCGAGGCGACGTTCGAGGTGCCTCCCGACCTGCCGCTGGGCTACCACACGCTCCACGCCCGCAGCGGCGACGTCGAGGGTGCCGCGACGCTGATCGTCTCCCCCGCATGGCTCGGGCATGCCCGATCGGCTCGCGGACCGACGCGGCTGGGGGTTCGCGGCGCAGCTCTACAGCGTCCGCTCGCGCGGGTCGTGGGGTGTCGGCGACCTCACCGACCTCACCGACCTCGCGGTGTGGTCGGCCGCCGACCTCGGCGCCGACTACCTGCTGGTGAACCCGCTGCACCTCGCCGAGCCCGTCGCCGCCGATGGAGCCGTCGCCCTACCTGCCGTCGTCGCGAGCGTTCTTCAACCCGCTCTACCTGCGGGTCGAGCAGGTGCCCGAGTACGCCGACCTCGAGCCCGCTGCCCGCGCCAGGGTCGACGACCTGGCCGAGCAGGCCCGCGCGGACACCGGCGACCTCATCGACCGCGACGCCGTGTGGACCGCGAAGCGTGAGGCGCTGCGGCTCGTGCACGACGTGCCGCGCAGTGCCGGCCGCGAGCAGGAGCTGCGCACGTTCCGCGCCAGGAACGCGCAGGCGCTGCGCGACGTCGCCACGTGGAGCGTGCTCGCCGAGCACCACGGCAGCGACGCTCGCACGTGGCCCGACGGACTGAACGACCCGACGTCGCCCGAGGTCGCGGCGTTCGCCGCCGAGCACTCGGCGGACATCGCGTTCGAGACCTGGCTGCAGTGGCTGCTCGACGAGCAGCTCGAGCACGCGCAGTCCACGTGCGGTCACGGCGGGCATGGGGCTCGGCACGATGCACGACCTCGCGGTCGGCGTGCACCCCGGCGGCGCCGACGTGTGGCGGTCGCGTTCGTCGTACGGGTTGGGCATCGCGGTGGGCGCTCCCCCGGACCCGTTCAACCAGCTGGGCCAGAACTGGAGCCAGCCGCCGTGGCGACCGGACCGGCTCGAGGAGCTCGCCTACCAGCCCCTGCGCGAGGTCATCGCCGCGGTGCTGCGCCATGCCGGCGGCGTGCGGGTCGACCACGTCATCGGGCTCTTCCGGCTGTGGTGGGTGCCGGAGGGCAAGCCGCCGAGCGAGGGCACCTACGTGCGCTACGACCACGAGGCGATGGTCGGTGTCCTCGCGCTCGAGGCGCATCGCGCCGGCGCCGTCGTCGTGGGCGAGGACCTCGGCGTCGTCGAGCCGTCCGCGCGCGACTACCTGCGCTCGCGCGGCATCCTCGGCACGTCGATCCTCTGGTTCGAGCGCGACGGCGGACAGCCGCTGCCCGCCGACCGCTGGCGCGAGCTGTGCCTCGCCTCGGTCACCACGCACGACCTGCCACCGACGGCCGGCTACCTCGCCGGCGAGCACGTGCGGCTGCGGGAGCGTCTCGGTCTGCTGACCCGCCCGCTTGCTGAGGAGGTGGCCGCCGACGACGAGGAGCGCGAGTCGTGGCTGGCCGAGCTCCGCTCCCGCGGACTGCTGGCCGACGACGCCGACATCGAGGAGACGGTCGCGGCGCTGCACCGCTACCTCACGCTGACCCCGTCGCGGCTGCTCTGCGTCGCGCTCACCGACGCCGTCGGCGACCAGCGCACCCAGAACCAGCCGGGTACGACGGACGAGTACCCGAACTGGCGCGTCCCGCTCAGCGGCCCCGACGGGAGTCCCCTGCTGCTGGAGGACGTGATGGCTCGACGCGGGCGGCCGACCTGGTGCGCGGGATGCGGCTCTAGCCGGCAGACCTACGATCGGCGCCATGCCCTTCGAGACGCGCACTGACTTCCGCACCGACGACGCGGACGTCAACGCGTACAAGCTGCTGACCGCGGTCGTCGTACCCCGACCCATCGCGTGGGTGACCAGCCTGTCGGACGAAGGGGTCGTCAACCTGGCGCCGCACTCGTTCTACACAGTCGCGTGCGCGAACCCGCCGATCGTGCAGTTCACGTCGGTGGGCGGCAAGGACACGCTGCGCAACGTGCGAGCGACCGGAGAGTTCGTGGTGAGCCTGGCGCACGGCCCGCTTGATCGAGCACGTCAACAACTCCTCCGCGGCGTTCGCGTGGGACGAGAGCGAGCCGGCGCAGCTCGGCATCACGATGGAGCCCAGCGCGACGGTGAAGCCGCCGCGCGTCAAGGACTCCCCCGTCTCGCTCGAGTGCACGCTGCACAGCACCAACGAGCTCGGCGACTCCACCGTGGTGCTCGGCAACGTCGTGGTGATCTCGGTCGCCGACGACGTGCTCGTCGACGGCCACCCGGAGTACGCGCTGCTCGACCCGCTGTCGCGGCTCGGCCGCAACGAGTGGGGGCTGCGCGCCGAGGTCACCTCGCTCGACCGGCCCGCGAAGCCCGACGACATCGGCAGCTGACCCGCTCACGGTGGTTGAGGTGCGAGCGAAGCGAGCCTCAGGAAACCGAGCCTGGCACCCGCGCACAGACCTAGGCTGGCCGACATGAGTCTGCGCCGACGCCCCGGGCCGACCACGCGGGTGCGGGTGCACGAGGTCGTCGACAGCGGCGTGCGGCGGCACGAGGACCGGCTCGCCACCGAGGAGCCGCTGGAGATCCGGCTCGGCTGGCCCGGCTCGCCGGCGGCGCGGGTCGCGGTCACGATGCGGACGCCCGGCCACGACTTCGAGCTCGCCGCCGGCTTCCTGTACGGCGAAGGGGTGCTGGCCGACGCCGAGGACCTGCGGACCGTGGCGTACTGCACCGACGAGACGCTTGACGCCCGAGCAGGAGTTCAACGTCGTCACGGTCGAGCTGGACCGACCGCCGCGCAGGACGCCGCCGGAGCGCTACGCCGGGCTGTCCGCCGCCACCTCGGCGTGCGGGGTCTGCGGCACCGAGAGCATCGACGACGTGCTCGCGCTGTGCGACGTCACCCGGTCGGGGCGCTGGGACGGCCTCGTGCTGCGGCCCGAGGTGCTCGCCGCGCTGCCGGACACGCTGCGTGCCGAGCAGCGGGTGTTCGACAGCACCGGCGGCCTCCACGCCGCCGGGCTGTTCGACGACGACGGCACCGCGCTCGTCGTACGCGAGGACATCGGCCGCCACAACGCCGTCGACAAGGTCGTGGGCGCCCGGTTGCTCGCCGGGCAGCTCGCCCGCCGCGCCGGCGCTGTGCGTGAGCGGCCGCATCGGGTTCGAGATCGTGCAGAAGGCCGTGGTGGCCGACATCGGGGTGCTCGCCGCGGTCGGGGCGCCGTCCAGCCTGGCGGTGGACCTCGCGGTCCGTGCGGGGCTGTGCACGTGCGGGTTCGTCCGGGGCGGGCGCTACGTCGTCTACTCCGCGCCCGACCGTCTCGGCGTGTGACGGCTTTTCTGTCGGCAGGCTCTCCTACGGTCGAGGCGTGCGCCTGCTTCACACCTCCGACTGGCACCTGGGACGCTCGTTCCACGGGGTCGGGATGCTGGGCGCCCAGGCCGCGTACGTCGACCACCTGATCGAGGTCGTCGAGACCGAGAAGGTCGACCTCGTCGTGGTCTCCGGCGACGTGTACGACCGCGCGCTGCCACCCGGTCGACGCCGTCGAGCTCGCCGACGAGACGTTCGCCCGGCTCGCGGCCTCCCGGGCCACGACCGTGGTGTCGAGCGGCAACCACGACTCCCCCGCCCGGCTCGGGTTCAACGCCCGCCTCGCCGACGCGGCCGGGGTGCACCTGCGCACCCGCTGGCAGGACGTCGGCACCCCGGTGCTGCTCGAGGACGAGCACGGGCCGGTCGCGGTCCACGCGATCCCCTACCTCGAGCCCGACGCCGTCCGCGCCGCGTGGCAGCTGCCCGAGCGCAGCCACGAGGCCGCGCTCACTGCCGCGATGACGCGGGTCGACGCCGACCTCGCCGCACGCTCCGGCACGCGTTCGGTGGTGATGGCGCACGCGTTCGTCGCCGGCAGCGCCGACGCCGCTCCCGCGATGTCCTCGGCGAGCGAGCGCGACATCTCCGTCGGCGGCATCCAGATCGCCCCGACCAGCCTGTTCACCCGGCGTCGACTACGCCGCGCTCGGCCACCTGCACGCCCCGCGTGCGCTCACCGAGACGGTGCGCTACAGCGGTTCACCGCTGGCCTACTCCTTCTCCGAGGCCGGCCACACCAAGGGCTCCTGGCTGGTCGAGCTGGGCGCCGACGGGGTGTCGTCGGTCGAGCTCGTGCCGGCGCCGGTCCCGCGGTCGCTGGCGACGCTGCGCGGCCGGCTCGACGACCTGCTCGGCGACCCGACACTTCGCGACGCGGAGGCCTGCTGGCTGCAGGTCACCCTCACCGACCCACGTCGCCCGCAGCAGGCGATGGAGCGGCTGCGGGCACGCTTCCCGCACACGCTGGTGCTGGCGTTCGAGCCCGAGGGTGCCGTGCCGATGCGCGGCTCCGGTCGCGCCACGGGTCGACGGTCGCAGCGACCTCGACGTCGCTCTCGGCTTCGTCGCGGAGGTCCGCGACCTCGAGGCGACCACCGAGGAGGAGCTGCTGCTCAAGCTCGCCTGCGACACCTGCCGCATCAACGACGACCGTGACGCCGACTTCCAGGTGCGCGCCGTGGACCTCGCCGAGGACGTCGGCTGATGCGGCTCCACCACCTGACCGTCACCGCGCTTCGGACCGTTCTCCGGCACCGAGCACGTCGACTTCGACGAGCTCAACGACGCGGGGCTGTTCCTGCTGACCGGGGCGACCGGTGCCGGCAAGAGCAGCCTGCTCGACGCGGTCTGCTTCGCGCTGTACGGCGTCGTGCCCGGTGTGCGTGGCACGAAGACCCTGAAGTCGCAGCACGCACCGGCCGATGTCGGCTCCCGAGGTCGTGCTCGACGTGACGCTGCAGGGTCGCCGGTTCGTCGTACGCCGCAGCCCGGAGTGGACCCGCCCGAAGAAGCGCGGCGACGGCGTGATGGTCGAGAAGGCGTCGGCGTCGATCCTCGAGACCACCGACGGCACGGAGCGGTTGCTCACCTCACGTGCACGCCGAGGTCGGGCGTGCTCGTCACCAGCCTGATGGGCATGAGCGCGTCCCAGTTCCAGCAGGTCGCGCTGCTGCCCCAGGGTGAGTTCCAGACGTTCCTGCGGGCCTCCTCCCAGGAGCGCCACGACGTGCTCGAGCAGCTGTTCCGCACCGATCGGTTCTCGCGCATCGAGGACTGCAGTGCACGACATGAGCCGGGAGCTCGGCCAGCGTTCGCGCGTCGGGGAGTCGACCGTGCGGCGCCTGGTCGACACCATCGCCGACCGCGCCCAGGTCGAGACCCCAGAGGACCTGGTCGGCGACTCGCTCGCGCAAGCCGCTGCCGACGACCGAGTGCTCCCCTGGGCTGCAGGTCTGCTGGCCGGTGCCGAGCAGTCGCTGGCTGCGGCGGCTGAAGACCACGAGGAATCAGTGGTCGTGCTCGAGGCCTCCCGCGGCCGCTACGACCAGGCTCGCGCACGAGACGAGCTGCGCCGGCGACGCCAGGAGGCGCACCGGACCTTGACCGCGCTCGCCGAGGGGGCGCCGGCCGCTGCCGCGGCAACCGAAGCGCTCGACGCGCACGAGCGGGCAGCGCGCTGCCTGACTGCGGTGGAGCTGCTGCGTGACGCTCGTTGCGGATCGCGACCGGGCAGCGGCAGACCTCGGCGAGACCCTCACGGACGCGCCCGCGGTGCCCGACACCGTCGAGCGACCGCAGGAGGCGACGGTGGTCGCGATGCTCGACGCGGCCCGACGACGTGGCGCGCTGCTGCGGGTCCTGCTGCCTCGCGAGGCCGCTGCCGCGGCCGCCCGCGAGGCACAGCGTCGAGACGAGCAGCGGCTGGGCTCGGCGGAGCAACGCCTGCAGGACGGCCGAGGATCGAGCGGCGGAGCTGCCGGTCGAGACCGACACCGTGCGGCGCGCACTCGCCGAGGCGACCGCCGTCGCGGCCCGGGGTGAGGGCCTCGTCGAGTCCTTGGCGATCGCGCGCCGGATCCGCGACGCAGCCGAGTCGCTGGCGAACGTGTTGACCGAGATCGCGCCGGCGGAGGACGCGCACCGCGAGGCCCGTGACCGTGCGCAGGATGCGCGCGACGTCGTCCAGGACCTGACGGCTCGCAGGCTCGCCGGCATGGCCGCCGAGCTCGCCGGTGCTCTCGAGCCGGGCGCCCCGTGTCCCGTGTGCGGCGGCGCCGAGCACCCCCAGCCGGCTCGTCCGTCCGCGGCAGCCGTGACGGCGGCGGACCAGGAGGCGGCAGAGCGCCTGCTGGCCGACCGCGCAGCCGAGCTGGAGACGTCGGAGTCTGCGCTCGGCCGCACTGCGCACCCGTCGAGAGGTGCTCGCCGCGACGGCCGGGGACCTCTCCCCCGAAACAGCCGGGCTAGCTGTCGCGGACCTGGAGGCCGAGCTCCTCGCGTCACGCGACGCCGAGGGCCAGCTGGTCGCGATCCAGCAGCGGCTCGACGCGCTCCTGGTCGAGCAGGCCACCATCAGCGGGCAGCGCACGAGCGCCGCAACCGAGGTTGCGACCCTGCAGCAGGCAGTCGCGGCGCACGAGGTCACCGCCCAGGCCGCCGAGGACGAGGTCGCCGCCGCGCTCGCGGACGACGACGCCACGACCGTCTCCGCAGCGGTCGCGAGGGTGGCGGCGACCACCGAACAGCTCGAGGCAGCCCTCGCCGCGGTCCGCGCGCTCGACGCCGCCGAGCGACGCCTCGGCGAGACCACCGAGCGCGCCGCCCAGACTGCGGCACGGCACGGCTTCGCGACGCATCGACGAGGTCACGGCTGCGCTTCTCGCGGAGCCGGATCGCGAACAGCTCGTCAGTCGGCTGCGGGAGCGGGCCGAGGCGGAGACGCGTGCGCTGGCGGTGCTCGACGAGACCGACGTCGCGACGACGCCACCGAAGACCCCGCCGACGAGCTCGAGGCGCGACAGCGGGCGCTGGTCGAGGCGGAGGCTCGTGCCACCGGCTGCGCTCGCAGCCTCGCGGTCCACGAGGAGCGGTCAGGCGCGCTGCGCTCGCAGGTCGCCGGCCTGGGCGAGGCCCTCGAGACCTGGGCACCGCTGCGCGACGAGGCCCTCCGCGCCGAGTCCATGTCACGGCTGGTCCGCGGCATGGGCCATGACAACCAGCTGCAGATGCGGCTCTCCGCCTACGTCCTCGCGACCCGCCTCGACCAGGTCGTCGACGCCGCCAACGAGCGTCTCGGCCAGATGCGCGACCAGCGCTACCTGCTGCAGCGCACCGGTCGGGCCCAGCGACGCACCGGGCAGGCCGGACTCGGGCTCGAGGTCGTCGACCAGTGGACCGGTGACGTCCGGGCACCGACCACGCTCTCGGGCGGCGAGACGTTCGTGGTCTCGCTGGCGCTCGCGCTCGGGCTCGCCGACGTGGTCACCCACGAGGCCGCCGGCGCCGAGGTCGAGACGCTGTTCGTCGACGAGGGCTTCGGCACGCTCGACGCCGACACCCTCGACGACGTCATGGACCGCCTCGACGGCCTGCGCGCAGGCGGCCGCACCGTCGGCGTGGTCAGCCACGTCACCGAGCTCCGCACCCGCATCCCCACGCAGGTGCACGTCGAGAAGGGCCGCGCCGGCTCCTCGGTCACGGTCCACACGCTGGTCGGCTGACCCTTCGGGTGGTCTCGACAAGCTCGACCAACCGCGACACGGCATGATGCGAGCGTGACCCAGTCCGCGACCGCGCCCATGACCGCGGTCGTCGACATCGACGGCGTCGTCGCCGACGTCCGCCACCGGCTGCAGCACGTCACCGGCCGGCCCAAGGACTGGGGCGCGTTCTTCGAGGCCGCGGGCGACGACCCGCTGCTGCCCGAGGGCGAGCGCACCGTGCACAGCCTCGCCGAGGTCTACGACATCGTGTACCTCTCCGGTCGCCCCGAGTGGCTGCGCGGAGTCACCCAGCGCTGGCTGCGACACCACGACCTCCCCGAGGGCCCCCTCATGCTTCGCCCGTACGACGACTACCGGCCGTCGCGGCTCTACAAGGTCGACGTGCTTCGCCAGCTGTCGGAGTCGCGCACGGTCGTCGTACTCGTCGACGACGACCCGCGCGTCCTCGACGCCGCCCGGCTCGACGGGTTCGACGTCCTCCCGGCGACCTGGATGGGTGAGCACACTGCACTTCGCGAAGCGCAGGAGCGCGACGGCCGCACCTGACGACACCCAGCCGACGGCAGGCATCGAGTGGGTCCTAGCCTCGTGCCCATGACCTCTGGGACCTCGGGGCGCGTGATCGACGAGTCGTTCACCGCTCTCCCCTACCGCCGCATGGCGGAGGCGGCACTGACCAGGGCGCGGGACTTCCACGTCAGCCACGCGGACTTCCGCTTCGAACGCATCCGGTCGCAGGACATCCGCGTGCGCGACGGCCGGCTGCAGGGCGCCAACGACGCCGAGGACGTCGGCTTCGCGGTGCGGGTGATCCTCGACGGCGCCTGGGGGTTCGCCAGCGGCGTGGTGCTCGGCACCCAGTCGGCGATCGGCGTGGCCGAGGCCGCGGTCCGCACCGCACAGGTGGCCGCGGCGATGACCTCTCGCCGCGTCGAGCTGGCGCCCGAGCCGACGTACGACGACGTCGACTGGGTCTCCGCCTACGAGATCGACCCGCTCGCGGTCCCGCTCGCGGAGAAGGTCGAGCGCCTGCTCGGGCTGGTCGGCCCGGCTGCTCGAGTCCGAGGCGGTCGACCACAGCAACGTGACGCTGCACCAGGTCGTGGAGAACAAGTTCTACACCGACCTCGACGGCACCACGACGACCCAGCAACGCGTTCGCGTCGAGCCGGATGTCGAGGTGCACGGCACCGACCAGAAGTCGGGCGTCTTCGACTCGATGCGCACGATCGCCCCGCCGGTGGGCCGCGGCTGGGAGTACCTCACCGACGGCTACGACTGGGACACCGCGATCGGGGAGCTGCCCGACCTGCTCGCCGAGAAGCTGACCGCACCGTCGGTCGAGCCGGGTCGATACGACCTGGTCATCCACCCCTCGAACCTCTGGCTGACCATCCACGAGTCCGTCGGCCACGCCACCGAGCTCGACCGCGCGCTCGGCTACGAGGCCAACTACGCCGGCACGTCGTTCGCGACGCTCGACCGGCTCGGCACGCTGCAGTACGGCTCCCCGGTCATGCACGTCACCGGCGACCGCACCGTCGAGCACGGCCTCGCCACCATCGGGTACGACGACGAAGGGGTCCAGACCCAGGAGTGGGACATCGTCAAGGACGGCGTCCTGGTCGGCTACCAGCTCGACCGCCCGATGGCCGCGATGATCCCCGAGCTCAACGGCGGACGCTCCAACGGCTGCGCCTACGCCGACTCCCCCGGCCACATCCCGATCCAGCGGATGGCCAACGTCTCGCTGCAGCCGGCCGCCGACGGGCCGAGCACCGAGGAGCTGATCGGCGGCGTCGAGCGCGGCATCTACGTCGTCGGTGACAAGTCCTGGTCGATCGACATGCAGCGCTACAACTTCCAGTTCACCGGCCAGCGCTTCTACCGGATCGAGAACGGCGCGCTTGCCGGGCAGCTGCGCGACGTCGCCTACCAGGCCACCACGACCGACTTCTGGAACAGCATGGAGGCCGTCGGCGGACCCGACACCTGGGAGCTCGGCGGCGCGTTCAACTGCGGCAAGGCCCAGCCCGGCCAGGTCGCGTCCGTCTCGCACGGCTGCCCGACGTCGCTGTTCCGCGACATCAACGTCCTCAACACGACCGCGGAGGCGGGATCATGACGACCGGCCACCCCGCAGGAGCTCGTCGAGCACGCGCTCGACGCCTCCACCTCGGACCACTGCGTCGTGATCGTGCACGACTCGACCAGCGCCAACCTGCGCTGGGCCAACAACACCCTGACCACCAACGGCGTGATGCACGGCGTCTCCGTCACGGTCGTCGCCCTGCACGGCACCGGCACCGGTACGGCGTCGGGCTCGGTGAGCTCGAGCGCGACGACCACCGAGCAGGTGGACCGGATCGTCGAGGCGGCCGACGCCGCCGCGCGCGCCGGCACCGACGCCGAGGACGCTGCCGAGCTGATCGAGGGTGAGGCCGCCGACGACTGGGCGGAGCCGTCGGGCGAGACCTCCATCGAGGTCTACCAGGACTTCGCGCCGGCACTGGGCGAGGCGTTCGGTCGCGCGAGCGCCGAGGACCGGATCCTCTACGGCTTCGTCGACCACGACGTCACGACGACGTACCTCGGCACCAGCACCGGGCTGCGGCTGCGCCACGTCCAGCCGACCGGCCACTACGGCTGCACCGCCAAGCCGGCTGACCTCTCCACGCAGCGCCTGGGTGGGCGGCGCGACCCGCGACTTCACCGACGTCGACGTCAATCGCGATGGACGCGGAGCTGACTCGCCGGCTGCGGTGGGCACGCAACCGCGTCGACCTGCCCGCCGGCCGCTACGACACCATCCTGCCGCCGACCGCGGTCTCCGACCTGATGATCTACTCCTACTGGCGCTCCTCGGCGCTCGACGCCCACGACGGGCAGAGCGTCTTCTCCCGTCGCGGCGGCGGCACCCGGATCGGCGAGCGGCTCAGCGACAAGCCGCTGCAGGTGTACTCCGACCCCGCCGAAGCACGGCTGGCCGCAATGCCCTTCGTCGCCGCGGCGGCGAGCAACGAGATCGAGAGCGTCTTCGACAACGGCCTTCCCCTCGGGCGCACCGACTGGGTGCGCGACGGCATGCTGGCTGCGCTGCTGCAGACCCGGTCGCTCCGCGGCGCTGACCGGGCAGCCCGTCACGCCGTACATCGACAACCTGGTGGTCTCGGTCGACGGCGCCACCGGCAGCACGCAGGACCTCGTCGCCGGCGTCGAGCGCGGGCCTGCTGCTGACCTGCCTGTGGTACATCCGCGAGGTCGACCCGCAGACGCTGCTGCTCACCGGCCTCACCCGCGACGGCGTCTACCTCGTCGAGAACGGCGAGGTCACCGGCGCGGTGAACAACTTCCGGTTCAACGAGAGCCCGGTCGACCTCTGCGCCGGTTCTCCCACGCCTCCGGCACCGTGCCCAGCTTCTCGCGCGAGTGGGGCGACTACTTCCCCCGCACCGCCACCCCCGCCCTGCGCGTGCCGGACTTCAACATGTCCACCGTGTCGCAGGCGCAGTGACGCCGAGGCGCGCGTAGTTGCGCTCGAGGACACGCTGAGGCGCGTGTAACTGCGAATCTCGAACCGCCGACCGCAATACGCGCGCCTCACGCCTCGGGGCGCAGTTACGCGCGCCTCAGCGCAAAGCCTCAGCGACCAGGGATCGGGGCGTCGGGGTCGTAGGGCTCGCGGGTGTAGACGAACGTCGCGCACTCGAGGTGGCTGACCGAGCCGTCGTCGCGACGTACGACGTGCAGTCGCTCGCCGTGGTGGTAGCCGGCCGTCCCGACGAAGGTGCCGTCGGGCTGCGGCGCGAACCGGTGCGCGCGGACGTTGCCGGACAGCCGGGTGGCGACCACCTCGTGGCCGTCCCACGAGAACGCGTAGGCGGTGTTGCCCCAGTGCCAGACGCCGAGGACCTCCTCGACCGCGGGTGGCACGTCGACGCTCGGGCGCCACGGCCGCGGCACGGCTGCCGTCGGTGCGCTCGAGGATGTCGAGCAGCTCGAGCGACAGGGCCTCGCCGCGCAGCCCGACGGTCGCGTTCGCCATCACCACCGCCCCGGTACGACGGACCGGGTCGACGAACAAGCCGGCGAGGAACCCGGGCATCGACCCGGTGTGGCCGAACGCCATGCCGGAGCCGACTCGCGAGAGCTGGAACCCCAGCCCGTGCGCGGAGACCATCGCCGCCGCGCGCGCCCCTGACTGCGGTGTGCTCATCTCCTCCAGCGTGGCGCAGGGAGAGCACGTCGGCGTGGCCGGCGACGAGGAACGCGGCGTACCTCGCCAGGTCGGTGACCGTGCTCCACACCTGACCGGCCGGCGCCATCGCGCCCGCGTCGAAGGCCGGCTCGGGCGTGAGCGTGCCGGCGAAGTGGTGCACGCTCGAGCCCCGAGGCGTGCGGCTCCTCGGGCAGGTAGCTCGTGCGCGTCATGCCGAGCGGCGTCAGGATCCGCTCCTGCGCGGCCGACCACCACGACGTCTCACGATGCCGCGCGACCACCTCACCGAGCAGCGCGAACGCGACGTTCGTGTAGTGGAAGGTCGCGCCGGTCTCGAACGGCGCCGACTCCTCGTCGAGAGCCGCGGCGAGCTCGTCGAAGGACCGGCCGGGGCTGCGCTCCCACCACGACCCGGCCGGCTCGGCGGGCATCCCGGTCGCGTGCGAGAGCAGGTCGCGCAGCGTCTGGTCGCCGAAGGCCACGCCGGGCAGGTGCTTCGACAGCGGGTCGTTGAGCTCGAGCAGGCCCTCGTCGCGCAGCTGCAGCACGAGCACCGCGACCAGGGTCTTGGTGATCGAGCCGATCCGGTACTGCACGTCCGGCCCGGTCTCGAACCCGTCGAGCACGCTGAGCGCGCCGGTCCACACCAGGTCACCGTCGCGCACCACACCGGCGACCACCGACGGCAGCCGGCCGGTCGCCTGCTCGTTCGCGAGCGCGACGTCGAGCCGCCGCGCCGCGAGTGGTGTCAGGCTCACGCTGTCCGCGAACGCGTCGGGCGGCGGGCACGCGCACACCAGGTTGCGGTCGCCGTACGCCTGGTCGATCCGCGCGACCGGCGGCCAGTACTTGTCGGGGTCGTAGCCGGCCGGGAAGGCCGCGGCCTCTCGCGAGTAGCCGCGGTCCCAGTCGCCGGTCAGCGCCCGCGACGGTGTGCGGCGCACCGCGCAGCGGTGACTCCTCCGGCGTCCACTCCCCCGCCTCGACCGCGTCGATCTCCTCGCGGATCGCGATCATCGCGTCGCAGAAGCGGTCGATCTCGCCGAGGTCCTCGGACTCGGTCGGCTCGACCATCAGCGTGCCCGCGACCGGGAAGCTCATCGTCGGCGCGTGGAAGCCGTAGTCGATCAGCCGCTTCGCGACGTCCTCGACGCTGACACCGGTGCGCTTCGTCAGCTCGCGCAGGTCGAGGATGCACTCGTGCGCGACGAGGTCGCCGTGCCCCTTGTACAGCACCGGGAAGTGCTCGCCGAGCCGCTTGGCGACGTAGTTGGCGGCCAGCACCGCCACCGCCGTCGTCTCGGTGAGCCCCTCGGCGCCCATCAGCCGCATGTAGGCCCACGAGATCGGCAGGATCCCCGCCGACCCGTACGGCGCCGCGCTGATCGGGCCGATGCCCTCGCGTCGCGAGGGGTCGGGGTGGCCCGGGTGCGAGGGCAGGTACGGCGCGAGGTGCTCGCGCACGCCGACGGGGCCGACGCCCGGGCCACCGCCGCCGTGCGGGATGCAGAACGTCTTGTGGAGGTTCAGGTGCGACACGTCGCCACCGAACTCACCGGGCTTCGCGAAGCCCATCAGCGCGTTGAGGTTGGCACCGTCGACGTACACCTGGCCGCCGTACTCGTGGACCATCGCGCACAGGTCGCCGATGCCGTCCTCGTAGGCGCCGTGCGTCGACGGGTAGGTGACCATGATCGCGGCGAGGTCGTCGGCGTGCTTCTCGCACTGGTCGCGCAGGTCGTCCATGTCGACGCGGCCGTCGGTGGCCGCCTTGACGACCACGACGCGCATCCCGGCCATCACGGCCGAGGCGGCGTTGGTGCCGTGCGCGGACGCCGGGATCAGGCAGACGTCGCGCGCCGGCTCGCCCCTGCGCGACGTGGTAGGCGCGGATCGCCAGCAGCCCGGCCAGCTCCCCCTGGGAGCCGGCGTTGGGCTGGATGGAGACCCGGTCGTAGCCGGTGACCTCGGCGAGCCAGCTCTCGAGCTCGTCGATCAGCCGCTGCGTAGCCCTTCGCGTCCTCGGCGGGCGCGAACGGGTGCAGCTCGGCGAACCCGGGCAGGCTGATCGGCTCCATCTCCGTGGTCGCGTTGAGCTTCATCGTGCAGGAGCCCAGCGGGATCATGCCGCGGTCGAGTGCGTAGTCGCGCGCCGAGAGCCGCCGCAGGTAGCGCAGCATCGACGTCTCGGAGCGGTGGGTGTTGAACACCTCGTGCGTCAGGAACTCCGTCTCACGCAGCAGGCCCGCCGGCAGCTCGTCCCCCACGCGCGCGTCCACGTCGTCGAGGTCGACGTCCTCGGCGCCGAAGGCCGCCAGCACCGCCTCCAGGTCGGGGCGGCCGGTGCTCTCCGAGGTGGAGATCCCGACCGTGTCGTCGTCCTTGTGCCGCAGGTGCACGCCACGCTCGCGCGCGGCCGCCACCACCGCGGCTGCTCCCCCGGGCACGCGCACCGTCACGGTGTCGAACAGCTCGGCGTGGAGCACGTCGGCGCCGGCCTCCCGCAGCGCGGCGGCCAGCACCGCGGCGTACCGATGGGTGCGGGTCGCGATCGACCTCAGCCCCTCGGGTCCGTGGTAGACGGCGTACATCGACGCCACCACCGCCAGCAGCACCTGTGCGGTGCAGATGTTCGAGGTCGCCTTGTCACGACGGATGTGCTGCTCGCGGGTCTGCAGCGCGAGGCGGTACGCCGGGCGGCCCTCCGCGTCCACCGACACCCCGACCAGCCGGCCGGGCAGGTGTCGTTCGAGGCCGGAGCGCACGGACATGAACCCGGCGTGCGGCCCGCCGTAGAACAGCGGCACCCCGAAACGCTGCGACGACCCGATCACCACGTCGGCACCCATCGCGCCGGGCGACTCCAGCAGCACCAGCGCGAGCGGGTCCGCGGCCACCACAGCCATGCCGCCACGCTCGTGCACGGCGTCGATCAGGGGTCGCGGGTCGAGAATCGCCCCGTCGGAGCCGGGGTACTGCACCAGCACGCCGCACGGGTCGTCACTCAGGTCGTCGGGCAGGCCGTCGCTGAGGTCGGCGACCACGACGTCGATGCCCATCGCGTTCGCGCGGGTCTGCACCACCGCGATGGTCTGCGGCAGCGCGTTCGCGTCGACCACGAACGGTCCGGTCGCCTTCTTGTTCCCGCGCCGCACGAGCGTCATCGCCTCGGCGGCGGCGGTCGCCTCGTCGAGCAGCGAGGCGTTCGCGGTCGGCAGGCCCGTCAGGTCGCCCACCATGGTCTGGAAGTTGAGCAGCGCCTCGAGGCGGCCCTGTGAGATCTCCGGCTGGTACGGCGTGTAGGCGGTGTACCAGCTCGGGTCCTCCAGCACGTTGCGTCGTACGACGGCCGGGGTGATCGTGCCGTGGTAGCCGAGACCGATCATCGGCTCCAACGGCTGGTTGAGCGCGGCGATCTCACGCAGCTCGCGGGCCGCGCGCCACTCGGTGACCGGTGCGGGAAGGTCCAGCTCGTCGGACGAGCGGATGCCGCCGGGCACCGCGGCCGCCATCAGGTCGTCCACGGAATCGAAGCCGAGGGCGGCCAGCATGGTGGCCCGCTCCTCGTGCCCGGGCCCGATGTGCCGGTTGGCAAAGGTCTGGGCGTTGTCGAGGTCCGACAGGCGGGGGTGGTCTGACACAGAGGCTCCTCGTGGACTCCACGGACGGGTCGCCTCCCCCTCTGTCGGCAAGCACCCGAGATGTGGAGGGTGCCGTCCTCCAGAGCTGCCTCACCCGCACGGTCCTGGCGCCTGAGAGGTTCCGGGGAGGATTTGCCCCTTCGGCGCTTCGGCCCGGCTGTGGTTGAACCGGTCGAAGACTCTCCCGCGCGGTGTCAGTGGCGTGCCCAGCCTATCGCGCGACGCCCGAAGGATCCTCCCGCCCGGCCGCGGCCGGCCCGAACCACCGGGTCAACGTCTCCTGGAGCCCGTGGGTCGTCTCGTTCCCCACCCACGCCACATGCCCGTCGGGTCGGATCAGCACGGCTGCGGGAGCCTCGACGGCCCCGATCACCGGAAGCCGCCACGCACCGTCGTACCCCGCCTCGACCAGCCGCACCCGGTCGCTCCAAGGGCCCAACGCGACTCGCCCGGGCTCCCCCAGGTTGAGCAGCACCGGCTCGGCACCGTGCAGGAGCGAGAACACCCACAACGGGCCGTCCGCGCTCGTCAGGTCGAGATCGGGCATTCGGCGCCCCACCAGCGGGTGGCTGCCGTCCTCGGCCTCGTAGCGAACGTCGAGCCCGAGGTGCAGGCCGGCGAGCCTGACGCCGGCCGCGTCGATCGACAACAGGTCGGCCAGGACGCCGGCCAAGGCGTCGACACGCGGGTCCGCCAGCTGTGTCACCGCCATCGCCATCGTGTACTTCAGCACGCGAGCGGTGGGTGGGTGACGCTCTGCCTGGTAGGTGTCCAGGAGGCTGTCCGGTGCAACCCGCTTGACCACCTCGGCAAGCTTCCAGCCGAGGTTCACCGCGTCCTCGACACCGAGGCCGACGCCCTGCCCACCCGTCGGGCTGTGGATGTGAGCGGCGTCGCCGGCCAGCAGGACCCGCCCGGCACGGTAGGAGGCCGCCTGCCGGGTCGCGTCGCTGAACCTCGAGATCGTCGTGGGACTGTGCACCCCGAAGTCGGTGTCGAACACCGCGATCAACGCCGTGCTGAGGTCGGCCAGCGTGGGTTCGGTCGCTGAGCCGAGCTCCTGCTCGGTGACCAGCACCTGCATGGTGGGACCGTCGCCGATCGGGTTCAGCCCATGGATGCCGGTCTCGTCGATGCGGACGCCCTTCGGCGTCTCGTCGGTGACCTCGACCTCGGCGATCAGGGTGGTCCTGGTGGCATCCCACCCGGGGAACCCGATGCCGGCCGCCTTGCGGATCGTGCTGCGCCCACCATCGGCCGCCACCAGGTACTCCGCGCGCATCGAGGCGCCGTCGCCCAGCTGTACGTCGACCCCGGCGGCGTCCTGCGCGAACCCGACGATGTCTCGTCCCCGGTGGATCGGCACGCCCAGCTCGCCGATCCAGTCGGCCAGGATCGCCTCGATCCTGCTCTGCACCAGCCCCAGCGTGTACGGATGCCGGGTCGGGAAGTCGCTGATGTCCACCGGGGTGTTCGCGAAGGATGCCCCGGGAAAGGTCTGCCCCTCGGCGAGGAAGCGGTCGGCGATGCCTCGCTGGTCGAGGATCTCGATGGTGCGTGAGTGAAAGCCACGGGCGCGCATGCCCACCAGATCGGATGCAGAACGCCGTTCCACGACCTGCACGTCGACGCCTGCGAGCGCCAGCTCACCTGCCAGCATCATCCCGGTGGGACCCGCCCCGGCAACGATCACCTCAACCATCTGCACCACTCTCATACAGCCCAGCACCCGTGCAAAACTCTCAACCTAAACTTGAGGGTCACGCGACGCGCCGGGCGTGCTTCGTTGACCACCCCCCTCCCAGGGCCTAGTTTGGAGTGTCTTCGCTGTAACTCCACCGTTGTTCTCCACCGAGAGCGGTCGGTCTCCCCAGGGGTTCACGCAGAGCGAAGCGACGAGACGAGGGCAACGTGACAGGCAACGGCGACAGCCCAGCCAGCAACGGGCACGACGACCAGGCAGCCCGAGAGGCTGCGGAGCAGGCCGGCGAGCAGGGCCTGCTCTTCGACGACGACGTCTCGCCGATCTCGAGCGATGCCGGCTACCGCGGTCCGACGGCCTGCAACGCCGCCGGCATCACCTACCGGCAGCTCGACTACTGGGCACGCACCAAGCTCGTCGAGCCGAGCGTTCGCGGCGCCACCGGTTCGGGCACGCAGCGGCTCTACTCCTTCCGCGACATCTTGTTGCTCAAGGTCATCAAGCGCCTGCTCGACGCCGGCATCTCGCTTCAGCAGATCCGCACGGCCGTCCAGCACCTGCGCAAGCGCGGCACGGACGACCTGACCCGCGTCACGCTGATGAGCGACGGCGCCAGCGTCTACGAGTGCACCAGCAACGACGAGGTCATCGACCTGCTCCAGGGCGGTCAGGGTGTCTTCGGCATCGCCATCGGCGGTGTCTGGCGAGAGATCGAGGGCTCGCTCGCAGAGCTCCCCAGCGAACGCGCCACCGAGGACGCTTCCGGCCAGGAGGGCGACGAGCTGGCAGCTCGGCGCCGGGCACGCGCGACCGGCTGAGGTCTACCGGCTCTCGAAGTCCTCAGGGGACACGTGGTCGAGGAACTCGCGGAACTTCTCGACCTCGTCCTCCTGCTCGTCAGGCACTTCGAGCCCGGCCTCGTCGAGCACGTCGTCGGCGCAGACGATCTTGCTGCCCGTGCGTAGCGCCAGCGCGATGGAGTCCGACGGCCGGGCACTGACCTCGACGCCGGAGCCGAAGACCAGCACCGCGTAGAAGATGCCGTCCTTCATCTCGGTGATCCGGACCTCTGCCAGGTCGTTGCCCGTCGCGGACAGCATGTCCTTGATGAGGTCGTGCGTCAGTGGCCTTGGCGGCACCACGCCCTGCTGGGCGAATGCGATCGCGGTCGCCTCGACGGCGCCGATCCAGATGGGCAGGTAGCGGTCCCCGGAGACCTCACGCAACAACACGATGGGCTGGTTGGAGGGCATCTCCACCCGCACCCCGATCACGTCCACTTCGCGCACGCGCTCACCCTACTCCCGGGTCGAAACAGGCGGGGCTGTCCGGTTGCCCGTCAGCCCGTACCTCGAAGGGTTCCCAGAAGCGCGCATCTTGGTCAACGAAGGAGGCGGGCTCAGGACCGCAGAGCCGCCTTGACCAGTGCCGCGTGCAGCCGCACGGACAGCGCCGCCATCTGCGTGATCGCGTCCTCGGCACGCCCCGAGGCGGCCGCGTCGCGGCTGCGCTTCATCGGTGCCACCACCTGCTCGACGAGACCGATCTCGCGGTCCGCCGCGGTCTTGAACGCACGCAGGTGTCGAGGCTCCAGACCGAACGCCGCCAGCTCGCCCGCGGCCTTGGCCACCACGAGCGCGTCCTCGTCGTACGGCGCCGCGCGGTGGGTCGAGCCCGTCCGTGCCTTGACCAGGCCGTAGGTCTCGAGCTGCTCGAGCAGCGAGTCCTCGATCTCGGCCGCGGTCAGCAGCTCGTCGCGGGACAGCCGAAGCCCCGACGCGGCCGCGAACGACTCGGGGGTCGGGTAGCCGTCGCCGTCCAGGACCGCGCGCGGCACCTGCGGGCTCGCAGCCCCGGCCAGTGGCGGCGGGTCGAGCCCACGGTCGATCGCCTCGAGGTGCTCACGGATCTTCTTGAGCGGGTAGAAGGCCTCACGCTGCGTGGTCAGCACGTAGCGCAGTCGCTCCACGTCTCGGTGGGAGAACTTCCGGTAGCCGGACGGCGTCCGCTCGGGTTCGATCAGCCCTTCGGCCTCGAGGTAGCGGATCTTCGAGATGTTCAGCTCGGGGAAGTCGCCTCGGAGCTGCTCGAGCACCTGTCCGATGCTCAGCCTCGCCCGCGACACGGCCGGCTCGCGCAAGGTTATCGGTCGGAGCCGGCGGCAGCGGCCTGGTGGCTGGCGAAGTAGACCAGGCGGTACTTGCCGATCTGCACCTCGTCCCCACCTTGGAGCGCGACCCCGTCGATGCGGTCGCGGTTCACGTAGGTGCCGTTCAGGCTGCCCACGTCGGCCACCGAGAAGCCCTCCGGTGTGCGGCGGAACTCCGCGTGCCGCCGTGACACCGTGACGTCGTCGAGGAAGATCTCGCTGTCGGGGTGCCGGCCCGCCGTGACCACGTCGGTGTCGAGCAGGAACCGGCTGCCGGCGCTCGGGCCGCGCTGCACGACGAGAAGTGCGCTGCCCGGAGGCAGGGCGTCCACGGCGGCGGCGTCGGAGTCGTTGAGCGAGCGCTCCTCGCGGTGCTCCGGGTCCTTGGTCGGCGCACCGAAGGTGATCGTCGCCGTGGTTTCGCCGGGGCTCTCCGCGGACGTCGGTGCGGCCGGAGCGGCCGACTCGAGGCGGGTGCCGCACTGCGAGCAGAAGCGCGACCCGTCGGGGTTGTTGTGTCCGCACTGGGTGCAGAACGGCATGCGGGCCTCCCGGGTCATCGGGTCGTGGTGGCGAACCCTCAACCGTCAGTCGAGGTTCATGGTTCGTCGAACCTACCAGTCAACGCACCGCGATCAAGCGATGTCGAAGCGGTGTTGAGGCGTCTCGAACTCGCCTAGCTCTCGACGCTGGACTGGTACGCCGAGGCGTCCATCAGCTCGGCCACCGCGGACGCGTCCGCCGGTGCGATCTCGAACAGCCAGCCCTCGCCGTACGGGTCGGAGTTGACCAGCTCGGGAGTGCCGTCGAGGGCCTCGTTGATCGCGACCACCTTGCCGTTGAGCGGGGCGTAGATGTCGCTGACCGACTTCGTCGACTCGAGCTCTCCGACGGCGTCGCCGCTCGCCAGCTCGCTGCCGACCTCGGGCAGCGAGACGTAGACGATGTCGCCGAGCGCGTCCTGCGCGAAGTCGGTGATGCCGACGCGAGCGGTCTCGCCGTCGCTGCGGACCCACTCGTGCTCGCTGGTGTACTTCAAGTCGTCTGGGTACACGGTGCTCCTCGCCGTTGCAGTCAGTGAACCGCGAGCAGGCTATCCGGTCAGTCCGGCTCCGCGTAGCGCGGCTTGGACGGCTTGCGCACGCTGTTCACCCGCACCTGCTGCGCCTCCTTCACGTCGACCTTGCCACCCACGCCCTTGACCTCGTCGATGAAGCCGCCGGTGAAGTCCAGCGCCGTGGACAGCGTGCGTGGGTCGCCGATCGCGTCGATGGTGTACGGCGCCTCGACCCGCTGGCCGTCGACGAGGACTCCCCCACCCGGGCTGTCCACGAGCGCCGTCTGCGCGACCACCCGCACGGAGTCGTTGATCTCGATGACCTCCGCACCGGCGTCTCGCAGCTCCTGCAACCCGTTGATCAGCTGGTTGGTGCCGACGCCGCTGCCTGAGGCCGGGTCCTTGACCGTCACGCGGATGCCCGGCCCTTCGGCGGGCAGCGTGCCGGCGAGGATGCCGAGCGTGTTGGCCTGCTGCTTGGCCCGCTCCAGCGCCGTACGGCGTGACTGGGTGTCGTTGCCCAGCGCGTCGCGGGTGCGCTGCAGCTTCGTGATCTCGTTCTCCGCGCGCTGCTCGGCCAGCGACAGGTTGTTGATCAGCTGGATGAGGTCACCTTGCCGGGCCCCGACGTAGGTGTCGTCGCTGCCGTTGGAGCGGACTTGCGTCACCGCGGCGAACCCGAGCACAGCGAGCAGCACCCCGGCGACGGCCTGGCCGCGCGAGCCCGGGCGCCGCAGCGCCGCGAGCAGCCGGGCCCGGCCGTCCGAGGGTGGCACCGGCTCGCGGTCCGCAGCACCGTCGTCAGGCGCTGGTGTCTGGTCGCTCATGGCTGGTCACACATGGCTAGGCGTGGAAGAGGTGTCGCCGGATCGCGGCGACGTTGGAGAAGATCCGGATGCCGAGCACGACGATGACGCCGGTGGAGAGCTGTCCGCCGACGCCCAGCTTGTCGCCGAGGTAGACGATCAGCGCCGCGATCAGCACGTTCGACACGAACGAGACCACGAAGACCTTGTCGTCGAAGATGCCGTCCAGGAACGCGCGGAGCGCCCCGAAGACGGCGTCGAGGGCCGCCACCACGGCGATCGGGAGGTAGGGGTCGAGCCAGGTCGGGACCGTCGGCTGCAGCAGCAGCCCGAGGACCAGTCCGATCAGCAACCCGAGAGCGGCGATCATCCCGCTCCCCCGTCCGAGCCCGAGCGGGGCGGCTTGTGGGCGGGTGGTTCGTGCGCGGTGCGCAGGCTGACGCGCTTCGCCGCGGGCAGCAACATGGAGTCCTTGGTGTTGACGTCGAACTGCAGACCAAAGGCAGATTGTAAGGTCAGCAGGGTCTGTCCCCCCGCCGTGTCGAGCACCCGCGCGCCCATGGTTTTCGGGTCGCCGATGGCCGAGATGGTGTACGGGTGCCGCAGCGAGACGTAGTTGACGGTGATCGCCGACCCGGCGTCGCGGATCGAGCTCAGGCTGGACAGCCGCTGACCGTTGATCGCGATGGCCTCAGCACCGACCTGCCAGAGCCCGTTGACGAGCTTCTGCAGGTCTGGTGCCTGCACCTGCTGCTTGAACGAGCTGGCGCCGCGTGCGTCGTCGACCACGATCTGGATGCCCGGACCGCGAGCAGCACTCGCCCCGCTCTGCACGCCTAGTCGCTCGAGTCGCTGGTCCAGGGCCGTGCCCTCGCGGGAGTTTGTCAGCTCCTGCGTCTGCAGCGTGGTGATCTGGCGTCGCAGCGTGCGAAGGGCGGCGACACGATCGGCGAGCTCGGCCTTGTGCTCGTTCGCCTGCTCGACGAGGCTGCTGCGCGAGCTGGCCGTCTCGTCCGCCGTACGCGCGGTCTGCACGGCTGCGGTCGCGACCAGCACGCCGAAGACCGCCAGCACGGCCAGCGCGGCGCGTCCCGGCCGTCCCTTCGTCGGCTCGCCGGTCTCCTCGCGGCGACGAGACACGTGCGCGTAGTCCTCGTCGAGCGCGGTCGCCGTGAGGCGGTCCAGCAGCCCCATCGTCACGTGGGGCGGTAGATCGGCCGGTGGAGGAGCCGGGCGCTCGGTGTCAGCCGCCATCGAGGGCCGGCGCTCTTCGTTCGTGGTCGGCCATCAGCTTTCGCACCTGCCAGGCGTACAGCAGCCCCGCCCACCAGTAGAGGCTGGTCCCCCAGATGGCGAACGCCCACCCGAACACCTTCGCCAAGGTGGCGACGGTGCCGTCTCCGTCACCGAGCAGCAGCAGCGGGAAGGCGTAGAGCAGGTTCGCGGTCGCCGCCTTGCCCAGGAAGTGGACCGGCAACGAGCTGTAGCCACGGGTGCGCAGGAACGGCACCAGGCACCACAAGAACGCGTCGCGAGCGGGCAGGAGCAGCGCGACCCACCACGGGATGATGTCGCGGGCCGCGAGGCCGATGACGGTCGAGAGGATGTAGAGACGGTCCGCGACCGGGTCGAGGATCTCCCCGACCTTCGAGGCCTGGTTGAGCTTGCGGGCGAGGTAGCCGTCGGCGTAGTCGCTGACACCGGAGATGAACAGGACCGCGAGCGCCCAGCCGTCCGCCTCGGGGACGAGGATGAGCCAGAGGAAGACGGGGACTCCGGCGAGCCGGAATATCGAGATGATGTTGGGGATCGTCAGGACTCGGTGGCTGACCACCACGTCGTCCTGCTCGTCCACCAGGTGTTCCTTGCCACGATCGGCGAAATGATCGTCAGTACCTTAGCCCGTCACGCGGGCCCGCTGACGGCGGTGCGACGCGCCTCCCAGGCGTCGCCCCCGCTGCTGAGCGGCGGTCGGTTGGCGGTGGGTCAGGCGCGGCTGATGGAGCGGCCGCAGCGCGGGCAGTGCGCGCGGGCACACAGGTCGAGCTGCTGGCCACAGCGGCAGTCGGTCGCCCGGCTGCAGTGCGCCCGGGACAGGGCCTTCAGCTTGACGTTCGTCTTTGTCTCAGTGCGGGTCACGAAGTCTCATCTCCCAAATCGTCTTCGTCTCTACAAAGGTGACCCACCAAGGGGTGATGTATGACGCCGAAACTCCGTCTATAGCCCAAACGGACTATACGAATTGACTCGAAGGGTGAGGTCCGCTGCGCGGTTCGCCCTGATAACGCCCGTCTGGGCCTGGTTTCTCCGTCACACTGAGGCCATGCCCCTGCCCCTCCACACCCCCCGGATGTCTCGCGCTCGGCTCGCCGCCGGCCTGTCGGCAGGTCTGGTCCTTGCGCTGACCGCCTGCGCGATGCCGGAGAGCTCTGCCCAGGACGCCGCAACCCAGCGGCGGGTCTCCGGCACCCCCGTGGCGGGCACGTGCCGCGCCTTCCCGGCGAACAACTACTGGCACGCCGACATCAGCAAGCTGCCGAAGCACCCACGCAGCGCTCAGTGGCTCTCGCACATGTCCACCTCGCGCCGGCTGCATCCCGACTTCGGCCCGTCGTACGGCGACGGCCCGGACTACGGCATCCCGGTGACGGTGGTGTCGGGCTCGCACGAGCGGGTCCCGGTCAGCTTCGATTACGACGACGAGAGCGACCAGGTCGACTACCCCTTCGGCGACGACACCGTGATCGAGGGTGGCCGCGACTCCGGTGGCGACATGCACGCGGTGGTCGTCGACCGGGACAAGTGCCGGCTCTTCGAGACCTGGTCGACCACCGAGCGCGACGGCAGGTGGTCGGCGGGATCCGGAGCGACCTGGTCGCTGGGGGGCAACACGCTGCGTCGCGACGGCTGGACCTCGGCGGACGCGGCCGGCCTGCCCATCCTCCCCGGGCTGCTGCGCTGGAACGAGGTCGACGCCGGCTACGTCGACCACGCGATCCGCTTCACGACCGACGTCACCGACCGCCACCACATCTGGCCGGCTCGCCACGACGCGGGGTCTCGCTCGAACCACGCCTACCCGCCGATGGGCGCGCGCTTCCGGCTCAAGGCGGCCTACCAGCCCAGCGGCTTCGGTCGTGGCGCTCGCGTCGTCGTGGCGGCGATGAAGCGCTACGGCCTCGTCCTCGCCGACAACGGCTCCCCGTGGTTCTTCCAGGGCGAGCGCAGCCCGCACTGGCCGGAGCGGATGATCTCCGACCTCAAGCGGATCCCGGCAAGCGCCTTTGTCGCGGTCGACTCCGGCAAGCTGCGGGCGAGCAGCTCGAGCGCTCGGGTGCGCTGACCCTGCCGCATACGGGCTCTGCAGCACTAGTGTCGGCACGTGGCAACCGGCACCTCTCCCGCCACCGAGCCTGTGGCGCCGGTCCTCACGACGCGCCAGATCAACCTCGTCTTCGGCACGATCATGCTCGGGATGCTGCTGGCCGCCCTGGACCAGACGATCGTCTCGACGGCGCTCCCCACCATCGTCGGAGACCTCGGCGGTAGCGGTCACGTCTCGTGGGTGGTCACGGCCTATCTGATAACCGACACGATCGCGACGGTGCTCGCCGGCAAGTTCGGCGACCTGTTCGGCCGCAAGCTGGTCTTCCAGCTCGGCGCCGCCCTGTTCGTCGGCGCGTCGTTGATGTGCGCCTTGTCCACGTCCATGGGCTGGCTGGTCTCCTGGCGGGCGGTGCAGGGTGTGGGTGCCGGCGCCTTGATGGTGACCGCGACCGCGCTGATCGCCGACATCGTCCCGCTGCGGGACCGCGGCAAGTACCAGGGAGCGCTGGGCGCGGTCTTCGGAGTCACGACCGTGATCGGTCCGCTCCTCGGCGGCCTCTTCACCGACCATCTGTCGTGGCACTGGTGCTTCTTGGTGAACCTCCCCCTGGGCATCATCGTGATCGTGGTCGCCGCGAAGACGATGCCGTCGGTGCGCGGTGCCGGGCGCCCGGTCATCGACTACGCCGGCGTTGCCGCCATCTCGGTGGTCGCCGGTGGTCTCACCCTGGCGACCAGCCTCGGCGGCACGCAGTACGACTGGACCTCGCCGCTCATCTTGGGCCTGTTCGTGGCGGCGGTCTTGGCGGTGCCGGTCTTCATCCGGGTGGAGAGCCGGGCCCAGGAGCCGATGCTGCCGCTGCGGCTCTTCCGTGGTGCGGTGTTCTCGCTGTGCTCGGTGATCGCCCTCGTCGTCGGGTTCGCGATGCTCGGGGCGATGACGTTCCTGCCGACGTACCTGCAGTACGTCCACGGCGTCTCGGCGACGAGCTCCGGACTCCGCATGCTGCCGATGGTCCTAGGACTGCTCGTCGCCTCGGTGAGCGCCGGGACGATCGTCGGCCGGACGGGCCGCTACAAGATCTTCCCGATCGCGGGGTCTTTGCTGCTGACGGTCGGGCTGGTGCTGCTGTCGAGGCTCGACGCCGACAGCGGCTTCTGGGAGACCTCTGCCTACATGGTGGTGCTCGGGGTCGGCATCGGGCTCTGCATGCAGATCCTCACGATCATCGTGCAGAACACCGCTGACTACCGGGACCTGGGTGTCGCCACCTCTGGCGTGACCTTCTTCCGGACGCTGGGAAGCTCCTTCGGGACGGCCGTCTTCGGTGCGGTCTACTCCGCGAAGCTCGACACCGTTCTCCCACCGGCGATCGCGTCGTCACCCGGGCTCAGCCCGGCGGACGTCGCCTCGCCCGCGAGCTTGCACAGTCATCCGGCCTCCGTCATCGCGCCGGTCGTCGATGCCTACGCCGAGGTGCTCCACTCGGTCTTCCTGTACGCCGCACCCGTCGGGGTGCTCGCATTCGTCCTCAGCCTGTTCCTCCCCGAGGTGCCGCTCCGAGACGCCACTCGTGCCGGGGCCGGCGACCTCGGTGACGGGTTCGGGATGGCCGAGACGGCCGACTCCGACCGCGCCCTCGAGGTGCAGGTGGCCCGGGTGATGCGCCGATACGGCCGGCAGGCCCTTCCTCAGATCCGCATCGCCTCGGGGACGGCTCTGACGGGCGCCGAGGCGTGGTGCGTCGCCCAGGTGCTGCTGCGGGAGCGGCACGGTCTGCCCGCCGAGATCGAGGCGATCGCGGCGCGCACCAACGTGCCCGCTTCCGTGCTGATGCCTGCGTTCAGGGACACCCAGGCCGCGGGGTACCTGACCGGGGACTCCGACGACTGGCACGCCACCGACATCGCCCGCCGGGAGTGGGAGGTCTTCAGCAGTCAGCTCAAGACGTGGCTGCTGGAGCGGGTTTGCTCGAGCGCCGAGACCGACGGCCCGGATCTCGAACGCCTCGAGGCGACGCTGCGCCGCCTCACCGACCGCGTGCTCCGTGAGGAGACCACCTCGGTCACGGCCCCGCCGGAACGCGCCATCGCCAGCTGATGACCCAGACCACGGCTGCCTGAGTCGGCTCAGGCGTTGTCGGTCAGCCAGAGGTCGATGAGCCCGCGGAAGTGGGCATGGAACCGCTCCTGCTCGTGCGCCGGGTACGTCGCCTGGACGGTGTCGCGCAGCAGCTTGTCGAACTCGTCCGAGGAGACCCAGCCGTGCACCTGCTCGGGCAGGTGCGGCAGGTTCTGCGTCGCACCACTCCCAGTAGCGCTCGGACTCGAAGTACTCGTCGGCCAGCTCGAGGTAGGCGGCCAGCTTCTCGTCGTAGGTGCGCTCCGCGTCGTCGGCGATCTCGAAGTAGCGAGCCGTCTGCAGGTCGACCCGCGCCGAGCGCCCGGTGACCACGCAGTAGGTCGACCAGCGCACCAGCGCCGTCATCGCCCACGGGAAGTAGTAGTGCAGCGACGTCAGCGCCACGTCGGGGCAGGCGTTGGCGTAGTCGATCGGGTAGACCTCGTCGCCGGCGACGAGCATCTCGGCGCTGTTGAACTCCCACTGGAAGAACGCGTTGACGATCCGGCTGATCGCCGCCGTCTGCTGACCTGCCGACTCCGAGAGGAACCCGTGCGAGACCGCGTAGCGGTTGTGCATCGGCTGCTCGGGCCGGAAGTCCATCACCATCGTCTCGGGACCGATCGACAGTGCCCGCGCGAAGTGCTCGTAGTCGACGGTGGACTGCAGGTGCATGAGCATCTGCCCGGACTCGTCGTACGCCCGGTGCAGGTCTCCGACGTCGTTGACGCGTGACACGCCCGCGCCAGCCGCCGCCGTCGAACGGCTTCATGTAGAGCGGGTAGCCGTGGTCGTCGGCGATCTTGTCGATGTCGAACGAGCGGTTGTAGCGCTCGGAGGTGTAGGCCCAGCGCACGTTGTCGATGGGGTTCTTGTACGGCACCAGGGTCGTCGGCGGCACCTTGAGGCCCAGCCGGATCATCGCGCAGTACGCGCTGTGCTTCTCCATCGACTGGAACGTGAAGGGGCTGTTGAGCAGGTACGTGCCGTTGACGAGCGAGGCCTTCTTCAGCCACTCGCGCGGGTGGTAGTACCAGTGCGCGAGCCGGTCGATCACCAGCGGCGTGCGCACCGGGTCGTCGAGCCGGAAGGGCTCGATCGTGAGTCGCTCGCAGCCCACGTTGTGCATCGTCGCCGCCGTGCTTGACGGGCCCCACCATCCCCAGCATCGTCTCGTACGCGCGCGGCCAGTCCTCCTCCGCGCCGAGCAGCAACCCGATCAGATGGTCAGCCACAGTGACACCTCCATGTCGGCTCACTGTATGACGCCTCCCCGGGCGCCGACCGGGGTGGTCGAGAGGTCATGATGGAGGTCTTCGAGTGTCGAGGAGCGGTAGTGAAGGCGACGGAGCGATGGTTCTCCGAGCGGATGCAGCACGACTTCTCGCTGGCCCGTTGGGGCCACTTCGGCGTCCCCGTGCTCGTGTTCCCCTCGGCAGGCGGTGACGCCGAGGAGATCGACAGGCATCATCTCGTCGGTGCCTGCGGTGAGCTGGTGGAAGCCGGTCGCATCAAGATCTACTCCTGCGACAGCGTCGCCGGACAGGCGCTTGCGCGAAGCGAGGGCACACCGGAGTACCGGATGTGGCTGCTCAACCAGTTCCACCAGGCAGTACGGCACGAGATCGTTCCGGCGATCCACGCCGACCTCGGTGGGGAGCCGCAGCTGATCGTGACCACCGGCGCATCCATCGGCGCCTTCAACGCCGTCGCCGTCTTGTCGCGGTTCCCCGACGTGTTCGGCGCCTCGGTCGGCATGAGCGGCACCTACGACCTGCGCAGGTTCCTCGGCGGCGAGTCCACCGAGGACTACTACTTCTCCTCCCCGCTCGACTTCCTGCCGGGGCTCGAGGGCCCGGCACTCGAGCTGCTGCGCCAGCGCCGCGTCATCCTCGCCTCCGGCCAGGGTGAGTGGGAGGACATCGGCGAGTCCTGGCGGATGGCCGAGGTCCTCGGCGCAGAAGGGCGTCCCGAACCGCGTCGACCCGTGGGGTCCGGAGTGGAAGCACGACTGGCCGACCTGGTGGAAGATGCTCCCCGCCTACCTCGACGAGGTCTGCTGAGGCTCACGACGGTGGTTGAGCTGCTGCGGATGCGAGCTGCTCACGGTTGGTCGAGCTTGTCGAGACCACTCGAGAATGCGTCCCAAACCGGACCGGAAACTCGTGCCCAGATATCGAGATTCCCCTTGTGGACAAGGCCATTCTCGCCGAAGACATGTCGGTGCCTTGCTCTAGATTCACTTCTCATGAGCAGCACGACAGTCGACGTCTCGACCTGGACGTCCGCACCACGCTGCTCGCCGCCGCCGAAGCCCGCCGCACTGCCGACCGTGAAGAGGCCCGGCTGCTGTCGCTGGCGATCCAGATCGTGCACCTGTACCCGGTCGACGACGAGACGCCGGTCGCCTCGTGGGCCGACCCCTCGCTCACGTCCGACACGGCGGACCCGATGAGGGCCCACCTCGCGGGAGCCGGCACCCCGCAGGTCGCCGAACTTGCGGTCGAGGAGCTGGGTGCCGCTCTCGACGTGTCCTACCTGTCGGGGTGTGGGCTGGTCGCCGACGCTCTGGAGCTGCGCTACCGGCTGCCGCGGCTGTGGGCACTGGTCCAGGACGGGAAGCTGCAGGCGTGGAAGGCCCGCAAGGTCGCCCAGCACACGACCCACCTCGGTGCGGAGGCGGTCGCGTTCGTGGACGCCCAGGCCGCGATCGCCGGCGCGAAGAACCGGATCACCGCGAACCTGACCGGGCTGGTGCACCAGGCGCTGGTCCGGTTCGACCCCGAGACCGCCCGCAACCGGGAAGAGGCTGCCAAGAACCACCGCGACGTGGTCTTCGACTACCACGACGGCGACACGCTCGGCTCCGCCAGCCTGTACGCGACCCTGGACGCGGTCGACGCCCACGACCTCGACGCCACCATCTCCGACCTCGCCCACCAGCTGGGCAGCCTCGGCGACCAGTCACCACTGGGTCACCGCCGCGCCGCGCGCTCGGGCTGCTCGCCCACCCGCAACGCGCCCTCGACCTGTTCGGACAACCCGCCGACCCGGACCACCCGACAGCCGAGTCGAAGACCCTCGCGATCACCGGCGCGACGCTGTACGTGCACCTGACCGGCGACGACCTCCGACGTACGGCCGAGGACGGCGAGACCACGTCGGCCGACGTCGAGAAGCTCGGCACCGCCACCCTCGACCTCCTCAAGACCTGGCTGCAGCGGTTCTCCGGCATCACCCTCAAACCAGTCCTCGACATGAGCCAAGTCGACCTCGAGCACCGACGCGGTCGACCAGCACGACCCACCCGAGTGGATGCGCGACCTCGTCATCCTCCGCGACGGCCACTGCGTCTTCCCCGGCTGCAATGTCGACGCCAGACGCTGCGACCAGGACCACATCGAGCCATACGTCCCGATGGACGAAGGCGGACCACCCGGCCAAACATCGCCAGCGAATCTCGCCTGCCTCTGTCGAAGACACCACCGGCTGAAGACCTTCACCAGTTGGCGATACGAACGCGCCGGACCAGGCACCTACCACTGGACCAACCCCCACGGCCTCACCTACGAGAGTCGACCCACATCGAAGGGATGAGTACCGCTGGCCCACCACCCCGGCTTAAGAGGGCGTCCGCTCATGCCGACTCACGGCCGAGCATCGCTGACGGGAGGTACCTCGGGTGCCGTTCACGGGACATCGTCTCGAGGCCGCCCTACCGTGGCATCAAGTCACCCCCGCGAAAGGGCCAGGACCTTGAAGTTGCAGCGACGAGACAGTCTTCGGGTCGAGGAACCGTTGTACGGCGGTGCCGGCGTTCTGGGGCTCGAGGAGTACTTTGCCGATTCAACTCGATTGACCAGCTCGGTGCTGCGCTACCACTTCGAGCCGGGCGCGAGCGAGGGTATGCACCGGCATGACGCCGCCGCTGACGACAGCTGCACCCCGGACGACGCCGACGAGCTGTACTTGGTCGTCAGCGGTGAGCTGGTCATGAACATCGAGGGAGAGCGCACGACGCTGGCCGCCGGCGACGCGGCGTACGCCCCGGCGCGCACGTGGCACGGGATCGCCAATGAGTCCGATGCTCCGGCGGAGATGGTGCTCATCTTCGGTACCCCGCAGACGGGGTAGGCCAGGCCGCGAGAATCGGGCCGCCAGCTCCTGCCGCAATCCGCTCGTGCCGATGTGCCTGCCTAGGTCCGCCGCGTCGCGTGGTCACCAAGTCGCGCGAGGAACAGCGCCTCGGCGAGGCACGCCTTCTCGAAGTCGGCCAGGTGCAGGCTCTCGTTGGCGGCGTGCGCGCGGGTGTCGGGGTCCTCGACGCCGGTGACGAGCACCTCGGCGTCCGGGAACGCCTCGGCGAACCTCGACACGAAGCCGATCGAGCCGCCGACGCCGATCTCGACCGGGGGCGTGCCCCAAGCGTCGGCGTAGGCAGTGCGAGCCACGTCGTACGCCGGCCCGGAGGTGTCTGCCGCGAAGGGGGCGACCGGCTCCCCCGCGGTGACCGTGAGCTCGGCACCCCAGGGCACGTTGGCCTCGAGATGCCGCACCACCGCTTCGCGCGCGGCTGCCGCGTCGTCGCCGGGGGCAACGCGCAGTGCCAGCCTGGCCCGAGCTGTGGGGACCAGGGCAAGCCCTGACTCGTCGACCCGCGGCGCGTCGATCGCCACCACCGACAGCGCCGGTGCCCGCCACAGCCGGGAGGTCAGCGACCCGGTGCCGATGAGCTGCACGCCGTCGCGCAGGCCGGCATCGGCGCGCAGCCGGCCCTCGTCCAGGTCGAGCGGGTCTGCCTCGTCGCGCAGCAGCCCCGGGACCGCGACGTTTCCCGCGTCGTCGTGCAGGCTGGCGAGCAGCCGCGACAGCACCATCAGCGCGTCGGGCACCGCGCCGCCGTACACGCCGCTGTGGACGGCGCCATCGCAGGGTGGCGACCTCGACCACGAAGGCGGCACCGCCCCGCAGCGTCGTGGTGAGGGCGGGCACGCCGACCCGCCAGTTCGTCGAGTCCGCGAGCACGAGCACGTCGGCCGCGAGGCGGTCGCGATGTGCCTCGAGAAGCGCAGGGAGAGTCGGCGAGCCGATCTCCTCCTCCCCCTCGATCAGCACGCACACGCCTACACCGAGACCCTCCCCCGGAGGGCGGACGGCGCGGAGCGCCCGGATGGCCGCGCAGTGCAGCACCACCCCGGCCTTGTCGTCCGCCGCGCCGCGACCGAACAGCCGGCCATCGCGTTCCACCGGCTCGAACGGTGCCGAGTGCCACAGCGCCGAGTCCCCGGTCGGCTGGACGTCGTGATGGGCATACAGCAGCACCGTGGGCGCACCGGGCGGAGCGGGTTCAAGAGCCAGGACCGCGGGGAGCCCGCTCGCCGGCCGAGATGATCTCGACGTCGTCGAAACCGGCGGCCCGCAACTGGCCGGCGACCACGTCCGCGCTGGCTTCCAGCTGGTCCCGCGATCCCGGGTCGGCAGAGACCGACGGGATGCGCACGAGTCGCTCGAGGTCGGCCCGGACGGAGCTCCCGCTCACGGTCGAGCGCCTGGCTCAGCGCCCCGACGTCGCCGGTCATGCGGCGGACCCTACCTCCCGTTAGTGTGACGAAGATGCGCGTGATCTTCGTGGAGCCGGCGTTCCCCGCCAACCAGCGCGAGTTCGTGCGTGGCCTCGCGGAGGTCGGCGCCGAGGTGGTCGGAGTCGGTGAGCGGCCCGAGGACTAGCTCGACGACCAGCTGCGCAGCTGGATGGTGCACTACCACCAGGTCCCGAACGTCACCGACGTCGGCGTCATGACCGATGCGGTCCGCTGGATCCAGGACCAGGGCTGGGTGGACCGGCTGGAGGCCACCATCGAGTCGCACACCCTGGCTGCTGCCCAGGTGCGCGAGGCGTGCTCGATCCCCGGCACGTCGTCGCGGACAGCCTGGCTGTGCCGGGACAAGCCCTCGATGAAGGAGGCCCTGCGCGCGGCCGGCGTGCCGACCGCCGCGTCGACCGGGGCCGACACGCGCCGAGCAGGTCAGGGACTTCGCCAACGCCGTCGGCTACCCGCTGATCCTCAAGCCCCGTGCCGGAGCCGGGGCGCTCGACACCACGCGCGTCGACAGCGGCGAGCAGCTCGAGGCCGCCCTGGGCGTGTTCGGTGCGCAGGGCGTCAGCTCCATCGCGGTCGAGGAGTTCGTCGAGGGACACGAGGGCTTCTACGACACGCTGTCGATCGGACGGAGCGCCCGCGCTCGACTTCGTCTGCCACTACTTCCCCAACGTCCTCGAGGCGATGCGCACCCGGTGGATCTCGCCCCAGTTCGTGTCCACCAACCGCGTCGAGTCCGTGGGCGACTACGGCCAGCTGCGCGAGATGGGCGCCCGGGTCAACGAGGCGCTGGGCATCGGCACCAGCGCGACCCACATGGAGTGGTTCTTCGGTCCCAAGGGGCTGCGCTTCTCCGAGATCGGCTGCCGGCCACCGGGCGTCGGGGCGTGGGACCTGTACGCCGCGGGCAACGACCTCGACATCTACCGCGAGTGGGCCAACGCCGTCGTGCACGGGCACGTCGACGCCAGGCCCTCGAGGAGGTTCTCCACCGGCATCGTGGCGCTGCGTCCCGAGCGCGACGGCAACATCTCCGGCTACAGCGGGGTCGACGAGATCCAGGGGCGCTACGGCGAGTGGGTCATCGACTCGCACCTTCCCGACCCGGGCACGCCCACCCAGCCACCGGACGCCGGCTACATGGCCAACGCCTACGTCCGGATGCGGCACCCCGACTACGACGCGCTGCGCGGCATGCTCGACGAGGTCGGCAAGGTGGTGCAGGTGCACGCCGGGTGACGGAGTGCCGGAGCGGGAAGCGTCACGATCCTCGGCCCGCAGCGACGACCGAGCGTGCAGCACGTCGTACAGGACCTCCCGCCGGACGCCCAGATCGCGGTCTGCACCGCCGGGCTGGCAGGAGCGGGAGTCCGAGGACGGCGAGCTGCGCGACCTGGCTGGGCAGGCCCGATGGTCAACCTGTCGCTGCACGCCCGCTGGCTGGACGTGCAGGAGCGGGACCGCGAGTTCGCCCACGCCGAGCGCGAGCACGAGGCTGCGCTCGGTGAGCTGCGGCAGCTCTACCTGGTCCAGCTCGACCACGCGCTGCAGGCGACCTACTCCGTCGCGCAGGGGCAGGAGGGCCGTCCGCGGCTGCGCGAGCGTGCCCTCGCCGGAGCGCTGGAGGTGGTGCGGCTGCTGGACGACCAGCACCTGCAGCGGGTGCGGGAGGCCCAGCTGGCGTTCTTCGACGCGTGGCGACCGCAGGAGCGGGAGGCGGTCGCCGCAGCACCGCGAAGAGGTGCGTCGCCTGCTGGCGCGGCCGACGCCGTGGTCGTCGCCGGCGGGCACGTCGGCCTGCTCGCCAGGCTGCTGCACCTGTTCCACGTCGCGCCGTCGCTGCCGCGCACGGTGGTGGCCTGGTCGGCGGGCGCGATGGCACTGACCGAGCGGGTCGTGCTGTTCCACGACCACGTCGCCCACGGGGTGGCGCAGACCGAGGTGTTCGGCGAGGGGATCGGGCTGGTGCCCGGGACTGGTGCTGCTCCCCCACGCCCGCCGCCGGCTGCGGGTGGACGACCCGGTGCGGATGGGGGTGCTGGCGCGCCGGTTCGCGCCCGGCACGCTGCGTCGGTGCTCGACGACGGCGTCCGGCTGCCCCTGGGCCGTGACGGTTCGCTGCCGGCCGGACGCGCGGGTGGTGGCCGAGGACGGTCGCATCACGGAGCTCGAGGCGGCATGAGCGCCACGCCGAGTCGTCCGCCAGGCTCATCGCCGGGCCGCTCGCGCAAGCTCGCGATCAACCGGCTGCGCGACCGCACACCGCTGGACGCGGCCGACCGTCGACCGGTTCCTCGCGCGGCACGAGGTGCCCATCGTGGAGGGCTCGCGGTGCACGTTCCTCTACCGCGGCGAGGCCGACGAGGTGCGCCTGGTGCAGCGGATCGTCGGGCTGCCCGAGCGGATCCCGCTGCGCCGCCTGCGAGGCACCGACCTGTGGTACCTCGTGCTCGAGCTGCCCGAGGGGTCGCGGGTCAACTACCAGCTCGAGGTGCGCCGCGGCGACCACGTCGAGCAGCGTCAACGACCCGCTGAACCCGAAGCTCTCCTACAGCCCGGTCGGCACGTCGTCGGTGTGCTTCGGGCACGGCTACCAGAGCCCGGAGTGGACCGAGCCCGACCCGTCGGCCCGACAGGGCGAGCTGGTCGACCTCGTCATCAAGAGCCGGGCGCTGCGGCGCGACTGCCGGGTGACTCTCTACCTCCCGGCGCGGTTCCGGCGCACCGGCTCCTACCCGCTGCTGGTCGTCCACGACGGCGGCGACTTCCTGCAGTACGCCGCCGCCAAGACCGTGCTGGACAACCTGATCCACCGCCTCGACGTCGCCGAGACCGTCGTCGCGTTCCTGCATCCCGCAGGAGCGGCTCGACGAGTACGCCGACTCCACCGCCCACTCCCGGTTCGTCACCCAGGAGCTGGTGCCCCGGCTCGAGGTGGAGTGGCCGCTGATGGCCCGGCCCTCGGGGCGCTGCCTGATGGGCTCGAGCTTCGGCGGCGTGGCCTCGCTGTCGGCGGCCGTGCGGTCCCCGAGCACCTACGGGTCGCTGATCCTGATGTCGGGCTCGTTCGTCTTCACCGACATCGGCACCGACCACGGCGGCGGCGCCGGTCTTCGACCCGGTGGTCAAGTTCGTCAACCGCTACCGGGCGCGGCCCGACCCACGTCGCCGACCGGCTGTTCGTCAGCTGCGGCGTCTACGAGCCGCTGATCGTCCCCAACCGCTCGATGGTGCCGACGTTCGAGTCCGCGGGGATGACCGTGCGCTTCGTCGAGGCCCGCGACGGCCACAACTGGGAGAACTGGCGCGACCGGCTGCGCGACGCGCTCTCCTGGGTCTACCCGGGCGCGCAGAAGCTCGTCTACGAGTGACGGATGTGCCGCATGGGCAAAATCCGACAAATTGCCGCTTTGCGCGCGTAACTCTCTTCTGAGACCGTCGTTCTCAGTACAGATGACTGCACTGTGACAGCCGGAACCCCTCCGGCGGCGGCTGTGGTGGTCACCGCGTCGTAGGCCCTGGGAGGGCGACGCAGGGTTCTTGCCTTCCCAATCGCCCGGCCGCGGGGGAACGGGTGGACATGTCCCTTCGAGGATGGACCTACGCAGGACTCGGCGTGATCCTCGCCGAGGTCCTGGTGGCGATGGCACAGGCCCACGCCCACGACGGACTGCCGAAGATCGACCTGTTCTGGGTCACCTTGGCCATGCTGCCGATGCTGGCGGTGGTCGTGTACGCCGCCGCCGTACGTCAGCAGTGCTACCGACAGGGTCAGGTGATCGAGGCGAACGCCTCCACCGCCCACGACTGGGTGTGGGAGAGCGACGCCTCCGACCGCATCACCTACTCCAACTCCGCCGTCACCGAGCTGCTCGGATACACGCCGCAGCAGCTGCTGGGCATGCCGACCGAGGACCTGCTGCACGACGACACCGAGCGCATCCGGCTGCGCCGGGTGCGTGCCCTCGGCTCCAGCAGTGACGGCGTCTGGAAGGACCTGTCGCTGGTGTGGCGCCACCTCGACGGGTCGCCGGTGCGCCTGCAGGGCTCGGCCGTCATCCTGCACGACCGCCGCAACAACCTAGTTGGCTTCCACGGCACCCGCCGGCTGGTGGAGAACTCCAGCAGGGACCGCGAGCAGATGCTCGCCGACCACGCCCGCATCATGGACGTGCTCGACACCCAGGACCTCGACGTCGCGCTGCAGCCCATCGTCAACCTCACCACCGGCCGCACAGTCGGAGTGGAGGCGCTGAGCCGCTTTCGCGACGGGCGACCGCCGAACGTCTGGTTCGCCGATGCCGAGCGCTGCGGGTTGTCGCGCGAGCTCGACGAGATGGCGTTCTTCCAGGCACTCCCGATGCTGGGCGCGCTGCCTCCCACGTGGTACATGTCCGTCAACGCCAGCCCCGAGCTCCTGCTCTCACCGGCGTTCCGGGAGCGGTTGATGGGCTGCGGCCTCGAGCTCGACCGGCTGGTCATCGAGATCACCGAGCACGTGCACGTGGCCGACTACCACGCCTTGAAGGAGGCGCTGATCCCGCTGCGCGTGCACGGCGTCAAGTTCGCCATCGACGACACCGGCGCCGGCTACGCCTCGCTGAACCACGTCCTGCAGCTCTCCCCCGACATCATCAAGCTGGACCGCACGCTGCTGACCGACCTGGAGAACGACCGCGCACGCCGATCACTGATCACGGCACTCGCGCTCGTCGCTCTCGAGATCGGCGCGACCGTCACGGGCGAGGGTGTCGAGCGAGCCGACCAGCGCGACACGCTCGCACTGCTCGGTGTCGACCACGGCCAGGGCTTCTTGTTCTCCCCGCCCACGGTCGACCACCGCAACTGGCAGGCCTGGCGGCAGCCGTGGTGGACCCCGGAGCACGCAACATCACGGCACCCGGTGATGCCGCAGCCCGGCGCGCCGATGGTCTAAAAGACTCCCCTGCCGGTCGAGCAAGCCCACGCACCCGGGCTACTTGGCCGGCAGTGACCCTGCGTAGGCCACGCCCACCCCGACCCACCGCCGCAGACCCTCGTCGTCGGTCACGATCGACGGGTCGACCCGCAGCCAGCCGTCCATCGCCCGACCTCGCATCACCATGCGCGCCACCCCGTCGGTTGCCACGTGGGCATCGGTCTCCGCCGGGTCGCAGCGCAGCATCAGCCCGCCCTGCCCGCTCGCGCCGACCGCCATGTTGCCGCTCACCATGAACGCGAGCCCGCCGAACATGCGCCTCTCGGTCAGGTCCGCCCGGTCCTGCATGCACTCACGGACGCGGTCCGCTAGCTCCTCGTCGTACGCCATGCCTCAGTGTCCCAGGGAGCGCGCCCGTCCGTCCGTCGGTGAGGTCTGGTCGATGCCCATGGCCTGCAGCACTGTCGGCAGGACGTCGGGGGTGTGGAAGGTGCGGCCGGTCTGCTGACCCTTCATCCCGGGAGTCCAGAAGACCATCGGCACGCGTTGCACGCTCTCCTGGGCACCGCCGTGGTCGCCGTACACGCCGTAGCTCGAGCGGTCGTGCTCGAGGCCGATCACGTCCGGACCGTTCGGCGCGGCCATGGTGTCGACGATCTCCTGTCCGTGCTGCTTCCACCACGAGCGCTCGGACCCCGTCATCGGCGTTCGTGCCGTGCAGGACGAAGCGGTCCCCGTCTCGCCAGTACGACGCGATCACGCCGGGCATCTTCAGCATGTTCGAGGCGCCGACCTTCTTCTTCGCCACCGAGTGGTCGATCAGCCACGACTCGATGGCCGTCGACTGGTAGGAGAACTGCACGTTGCCGTCCGCATTGAGCTGCTTGACCGGGTCGGACGGGTTCGAGTAGGTGACCTTGTCCGGCTCCCCCGCACCCGAGCCGGCGTCGTACACACCGAGGTCCGGCGGCGCGTAGTACCAGTTGCTGTCACCCGCGCCCGAGGTTCGCTTGCCGTAGAAGTTCTTGCCGTACGTCGCGCCGTGGTCGGCCGTGAGCACGACCAGGGTCTTGCCACCGCGCTGCTTGTCGACCTGCTTGACCTGGTCGAGCAGCTTGCCGAGCTGCCGGTCGGCGTTCTCGGCGGCGCACTTGACGTGGGTCTGGCTGGCGAGGGTCTGGCAGTTGGCCGGTGGAGTGTCGGCCATGGCTCCCCACATGTGCGCCGCCTTGTCGATGGCGCCGAGCGTCAAGAACATGCCGGACCAGTTCTCGCGCTTCATCATCTTGATCGCCGCGTCGGCGGCCCAGGTGTCGCCACCGAGATGGCCGGGGTCGTCGCCTGGCCAGTAGCGGTTGCCGTCAGAGGGGTACAGCCACGACGGGAACGCCGCTGCGGTGCCGTAGTCGTTGCCCTTGTCCGAGTTCACGTAGAAGCGCCCGCACCACTCGGGGTGCCCGGAGGCAGAGCCGGTGAGGTAGGAAGGCACCTCCTTGCCGTCCGGTCCGCGCCAGGCGCGCTTGTCGGTCGAGGTCGGGCCGGCGAGGGAGAGGTTGGGGCAGCCCGGATCGGTCGTCGCATTGTGGGCATTGAAGTTCGAGCTCCGGCCCGACAGGTGGACGCCGATGTCGCCGCTCGCGCCCGTCGCAGTGTCCACGGCGTAGGACTTCTCGCCGACGGTGATGAACTTCGTGCCCGGCCGCGCCTTGTGCAGGTAGTCGGCGAGCTTGGGGTAGGTCCTGCCATGGTTCTTCTGGATGGTCACGAAGTCGTCGAGGCTGAGGTCGCCGGTGATGTGCATCGCCCCCGCGCCCTTGCCGAAGACGTTCGCGTGGTCGCGGTAGGCCTCGTCGGTGTACCCCATGTTCTTGGGCACGAGCCCCGACGGGATCACGTTGTGCGCCAGCACCGTCTCAGATGCCATGTAGCCGAGATAGGCGTCCTTGAAGTTCGTGCCGCTGTCACGAACCCGCCGGAAGTTGGGCATGTTGAACTGGTCGGCGTAGGCCGGGAGCATCTGGTCGAACAGCACGATCAGCACGCGTGCTGGACGGTTGTCGTGATGGTGGCGCGGTCCCCCGGCGCTGGCATTGCCGACCGGTCCCGCCACCAGGGTCGCTGCGATCACGGACGCGCCGGCCGCGGCGACGAGCGCACGAGTCTTCCTCATGGATGTGTCCCTCCCCTGCCACGGGCAGAACCCCTCCGGCCCGTGCTGGGGACGATGCTCCTGGTTGCGTGGGGTGTCAACGGGTGCAAGACCACTCGATGTCGGCCGCGCGGGCACAATGGGCCCATGGTTCTCGTGGAGGCGGCGGTGGTGCTGGGGCTGGCCGGCCTGGCGTTCTACATGATGCTCCGGCTGCTCATGGGTCGCGGCTCGAGCACGGCCGGAGGCGCAGGCGAGTGGCGGACCACCCACTACGACGTCAAGGGCGTGACGCGGGTCGTCGTACAGAAGGTGTCACCAGGGGGCACCAACATCTTGAACGAGCACGTCGTCGCGACGATCAAGACCGACGACGCGGACTACGACGCCAAGTTCATGGCGGCCAACGCCACCGCCCGCGAGCGCCGCGCGATGTTCGAGGTCGAGGAGGGCTGAGCGCGCCCGTCCTCAACGGCAGCTTGCCCCGATGCGTTGCAGCAGCGCCTGGGCGGCCGCGAGCGCGTCACGCAGCGGCATCCGCTCCGCCAGCACGAAGTACCAGGTCTTGCGCACCCGACGAACGAATGGCATCGTTCGTTAGGAAAGTTTCCTGACTATCGGAGTGCCCATGGCACGCCTGCCACTGGTCGTCGGCAGTGTCTCCCTCGTGGCCGGCACGCTCGCGTGCACGACAGGCGCGTCGTCGGACGCGACGACCCCGGCTCCGGTGACCGGGGTGGTGAGGATCAACCAGCAGGGCTACCTCCCGGGCGAGGCCAAGCAGGCCCGGTTGATGACCACCGAGCCTGTCGACGGCGCACGGTTCCGCGTCGTGGACGCCCAGGGCCAGACCCGGCTCCGCGGCACCGTGCCGTCGAAGTCCGTCGGCAGGTGGAACGCCCACTACCCCGCCGTCTACCGGCTCGGCTTCAGCGCACTGACGACCGCCGGCCGCTACCGGGTCGTCGTGGCCGGTGGTGTCAGGGCCGCCTCCCCGTGGTTCCGTGTGTTGCGGGCCGGTGGCCTCTTCGGCACGTGGCTTCGCTACGGCGTGCGCTTCGACCAGGTCCAGCGCGACGGTCAGCAGGTCGTCCCCGGACCGCTGCACCGCAAGCCCTCTCACCTGCTCGACCGCCATGCCTACGTCTACGACTGGCCGCGCATGGAGCCGGGCGGTGACCTGATCCTCGACCCCGACCTCACCAGGACCGGCGGCCCCGTCGACGTCGCGGGCGGCTGGTTCGACGCCGGCGACTACCTGAAGTTCACGCACTCGTCGGCGTACAACGACGTGCTGCTGTTCACCAGCGCCCGTCAGCTCGGCCGTCGTGCTCCCAAGTCGCTGGTGGCCGAGGCGCGACACGGGCTCGCTTGGCTCTCGAAGATGTGGGACCCCGCCACCCGCACCCTGCACATCCAGGTCGGCATCGGCTCCGGCAACCAGCAGGGCACCTTCCTCGGTGACCACGACGGCTGGCGGCTGCCCGAGGCCGACGACCACGCCACCGCCGTCGAGGACCGCTACGTCTCCCACCGGCCGGTGTTCGACGCCGCCCCGGCGGGCCGACCGATCAGCCCGAACCTCGTGGGTCGGGTCGCCGCGTCGTACGCGCTCGCCGCGCAGCTCGATGCCCGCGACAACCGATCGCGCGCTGTCGCCGAGCTGCGCCAGGCGAAGCTGCTCTACTCCCGTGCCGACACCGCCAGCCCACCCGACCCGCTCGTCACGGCGCTGCCGCACGACTTCTACCCCGAGGACACCTGGCGCGACGACATGGAGCTCGGCGCGGCCGAGATCGCACTGGCTCAGCAGCGTCTGCACCTTCGCAGCGGCGACTTCGTGGCGAAGGCGGCGCACTGGGCGCACGGCTACCTCGCGCAGGAGACCGGTGACACGCTCAACCTCTACGACACCAGCGCGCTCGCCCACTCCGCGCTGGCGCGGGCGATGGGGCACGAGCAGCATCTCGCCGTCACCCGGGCGGACCTGCTGCGCAACCTTCGCGCGCAGATCCGTCAGGGGGTCCGACACGCCGCAGGTGACCCGTTCGCGGCAGGCGTCGCGTACGACGACTTCGACGTCAACTCCCACTCGTTCGGGCTGATCGCCACCGTCGCGCTCTACGACCAGCTCACGCACACCCGGCACTACCAGGCGTTCGCCACCGCGCAGCGGACCTGGCTGCTCGGCGGCGATCCCTGGGGCGTCGGTGCCATGGTCGGGGTCGGCACGCGCTTCCCCCGCTGCATGCAGCACCAGGTCGCCAACCTGTCGGGCAGCTCGGACGGCACCGCGCCGCTGGACGTCGGCGCGGTCGTCAACGGCCCGAACGGCGCGGACAACTTCGAGGATGGCCTCGGCGGGTTCCAGGACGGCATGGTGCACTGCTCCGCCGGTGCCTCGACGCTGAAGCGTTTCGACGCCCGGGGCAGCAGGTACGTCGACGACGCCCGCTCCTGGCAGACCGACGAGCCCGCTCTCGACATGACCGGGGCCGCGATCATCGCGGCGGCCACCCAGCTGCACCTCCACCCGAACGCGACGGTCGGCCGATGAGGCCGGGCACGCCGCGACTGCTGCGCGGCATGAACGACCGTGCCGCTCTGGAGGTACTGCTGTCGCAAGGTCCCCTCTCCCGGACCCGGCTCGGTGAGCTGACCGGGCTCTCCAAGCCGACGGCCTCCCAGCTGCTCGCCCGGCTCGAACGCGCCGGCCTGGTGGTGGCGACCGGCGTCAGCGAAGGAGCGCCCGGGCGCAACGCGCAGCTGTACGGCGTGAATCCCGCGAGCGCCCACGTGGCAGGCCTCGATGTCACGCCGACCGGGATCGTGGCCGCGGTCGCCGACGTGAGCGGTCGCGTGGTCGGGAGGTCAGCCGTGCGCACCCGACGTGGCAGCGGACAGTCTGCCGTGGAGCACGTCCTGGACGCACTCGACGCTGCCCTCGCGGACGCGGGGCGCAACCGGGCCGACCTGCACCGCGTCGTGATCGGCACGCCCGGTGCGTTCGACCCGGCGACGGGGAGGCTGCGCTACGCACGGCACCTGTCCGGCTGGCACGACCCCGACGTCCTCGCCCGGATCGCCGAGGCCCTCGACGTGCCCGTCGAGGGTGAGAACGACGTGAACCTCGCCGCGGTGGCGGAGCGGGAGGTCGGTCGCGCCGTCGGCGTGGACGACTTCGTGCTGCTGTGGGCCGACGAGGGGGTGGGCGCAGCGATCGTGATCGACGGCCGGCTGCACGGCGGCGCCACCGGAGGCGCGGGTGAGGTGGGGTTCATCCCACTGCCGGGCACTCCCCTGGTGCGACACGTCGGGCGCAGCAACACCGGCGGCTTCCAGGAGCTCGCGGGTGGCAAGCAGGTCCTCGCGCTTGCGCGCTCCCTGGGTCTGCGCGCCGGGACGCCACAGGCAGCCGTCACTCGCGCCCTGACGTCCCCAGGGCCGGGAGACCAGCTGATCCAGCAGCTCGGCGAGCGTGTCGCTCTCGGGCTTGCTGCCATCGTCGCCGTTCTCGATCCCGCCCTCATCGTGCTCGGCGGCGGGGTCCTGAGTGCCGGCGGTGAACGACTCGCGGACGTGGTGCGCACCGAGCTCGCCGACCTGGCGGTCCCCCGTCCGGCGGTCGAGCTGTCCGCCGTACCGGACGAACCGGTGCTGACCGGTGCCCTGCACACCGCGCTCGCCGCCACCCGAGAGCACGTCTTCGACACCTTGCAGACCCCGCCCACCCTCACCGTCACCACCTGACCGCCGCTTTGTAGTAGGAGGACCACATGTCCAGAACACGTCACCACCGCCGCATCTCGCTGGCGGCAGTCGCAGTCGCGGCCGTGCTGAGCACGGCGGCCTGCACGGGTTCGAGTGGCGGAGGCGCCAGCGACGACCCGAACGCGAAGACCACCATCACGTTCTGGCACGGCTGGAGCGCGCCAAGCGAGATCAAGGCGATCCAGGACAACGTCAAGGCCTTCGAGAAGGCGCACCCGAACATCACCGTCAAGGTGGTCAGCAACATCACCGACGACAAGATCAACCAGGCGCTGCGCGCCGGCGGGCCGAAGGCTCCGGACGTGGTGTCGTCGTTCACCACCGACAACGTCGGCGAGTTCTGCAACTCGCACGCGTTCGTCGACCTCAAGCCGTTCCTCGAGAAGTCGAACATCGACCCGACTGCGACCTTCCCCGAGGCGCAGCTGGACTACACGCAGTTCAAGGGCAACCAGTGCTCACTGCCGCTGCTCAGCGACGCCTACGGGCTCTACTACAACAAGGCGATGTTCGCGAAGGCGGGCATCAAGTCACCGCCGAAGACGCTCTCCGAGTTCGACGCCGACGCGATCAAGCTGACCAAGAGCAACGGCGACTCCTACAGCCAGCTCGGGTTCATGCCGAGCTATCACGGCTACGAGTCGACCATCACGCACATGGGCGCACAGTTCGACCCGACCTACTTCTCCTCCGACGGCAAGTCGACGGTGGCCGACGACCCGGGTCTGAAGGCAGCTTTCGTGTGGCAGAAGAAGCTCGTGGACAAGCTCGGCGGCTACCAGAAGCTGGAGAAGTACCGCACCACGTTCGGTGACGAGTTCGGCTCCAAGAACCCGTTCATGACCGGCCAGGTCGCGATGGCGATCGACGGCGAGTGGCGGGTCGGCATGATCGCCGACGCCGACTCGGACGTCGACTACGCCACGGCACCGTTCCCCGTCCCGGACGACAAGGCCGCCGACTACGGGCAGGGCTACACCTCCGGCACGATCATCGGCATCGCGAACACGAGCAAGAAGCAGAACGCCGCCTGGGAGTTCGTGAAGTACCTGACCACCGACACGGACGCGGTGGTCAGCTTCGCGAACGCGATCCACAACGTGCCGTCGACGAAGGCGTCGCTGGCCTCGTCCAAGGTCGACCAGGACCCGAACTTCCAGACGTTCTTGAAGATCGCCCAGAACTCGCACAGCAACACCACGCCGTCCAGCCCGAACGGCGGCGCCTACCAGCTGACGTTGCAGAACGTCGGCTACGCCTACGAGTCGGGCAAGGACCCCGACCTGCAGGCCGCGCTCGACAAGGCCGCCAAGCAGATCGACGCCGACGTCGCACAGTCCCAGTGACGGTGACATGACCCACGCGATCGGCGGCGCCAGGACGCGGTCGGCGGGGCGCACGGTGACCCGTGCGGCCCGCCGCCGACGCGACGTGCTGCGCAACCTCGCGTTCTTGTCGCCATGGCTGTTGGGAACCGGGCTGTTCTTCCTCTACCCACTGGTCGCCACCGGGTACTTCTCGTTCACCCACTACGACGGCTTCACGGCGCCCCGGTGGACCGGACTGAGGAACTGGGACTTCGTCTTCAACTCGTATCCGTTCTTCTGGCCGGCGATGCGCAACACGCGTGTGGCTGGTCGTCGTGGTGGTGACGCTGCGGGTGATCTTCGGGCTCGCCGTCGCGTTGCTGGTGATCCGGTTGAAGCGGGGCGGCGGTCTCTTCCGCACGTTGTACTACGCGCCGTACCTCGCCCCACCGGTCGCGGGCACGATCGCGTTCGTCTTCCTGCTCAACCCCGGAACCGGTCCGGTCAACGTGGTGCTCGAGCACCTCGGGCTCCCGCAGCCGGGCTGGTTCAACGACCCGGCGTGGTCGAAGCCCTCGCTCACGTTGCTCGCGCTGTGGGGCGTGGGCGACCTGATGGTGATCTTCATGGCGTCACTGCTCGACGTGCCGCGCGAGCAGTACGAAGCGGCCGAGCTCGACGGCGCCGGGGTTCTGGGACGGTTCCGCTACGTGACGGTGCCGCACATCCGGCCGATCCTGGTGTTCGCTGCGATCACCGGGGTGATCGCGACCATGCAGTACTACACGGAGCCCCTCGTCGCCGGGCAGGTCGCGAGCGGGCAGATCGGTGGATCGGGGCAGCAGACCGAGCCCGGCTACCCGGGCGGCTCCACTCTCACGCTGCCGCAGCTGGTGTACAACCTGGGCTTCCAACGGTTCGACATCGGCGCCGCCTGCGTCATCGCGCTGGTGCTTTTCGCGATGTGCATGGTCTTCGCCGTGCTCCTGCTGCGTCGCGGCACCGGCTTCTTGGGTGATGACTGACATGGCGACGATCACCGTGGGCTCGGTCGCCGCATCGCAGCGCCGGCGTGAGGTGCTGCACTGGGTGGCGGTGCACTCCCTCGCCATCGCCGTCGCGCTGTTCTTCGTGCTGCCGTTCGTGTTCGTGCTGCTGACGTCGGTGATGACCGACCAGCAGACGCTCACCCGCGACCTGTGGCCCCAGACCTGGCAGTGGCGCAACTTCATCGACGTCTGGCACACCGCAGGGTTCGCCACCTGGTGGCGCAACACGATCCTCTACGCGACGGTCGGCACTGCGCTGACGCTGGTGTCGAGCATCCCGGTCGCCTACGCGCTGGCGCACTTCCGGTTCCGAGGCCGCAACTTCGCGATGATGGTCGTGGTCTGCACCATGATGCTGCCGCCGCAGGTCGTGATCGTGCCGATGTACCTGTTCTGGGCCAAGCAGCTCCACCTGTCGGGGACGCTGTGGCCGCTGATCATCCCGCTCGCCTTCGGAGACGCGTTCTCGATCTTCCTGCTGCGACAGTTCCTGCTCACCGTGCCGAAGGAGTACGTCGAAGCGGCGAAGGTCGACGGCTGCAGCGACTTGCGCGCGCTCCTGCGCATCGTGCTGCCGATGTCACGGCCGGCGATCGCGGCCGTCGCGCTGTTCCAGTTCTTCTACCTCTGGAACGACTACTTCGGGCCGCAGATCTACACCAGCGAGAACCCTGCGGCGTGGACGTTGAGCTACGGCCTGGGATCCTTCAAGAGTGCGCACCACACGGACTGGAACCTCACGATGGCGGCCACCCTGCTGGTCATGGCTCCGGTGATCGCGGTGTTCTTCTTCGCCCAGAAGGCATTCATCGAGGGCGTCACACTGACGGGAGTCAAGGGATGAAAGCGCACACCAGATGAAGCTTGTCGTCGTCGGCGGCGGGTCGACGTACACCCCGGAGCTGGTCGACGGGCTCGCGAGGCTGCAGGACACCTTGCCGGTCGACGAGCTGGTGCTGGTCGATCCCGATGAGGACCGGCTCGCGCTCGTCGGCGGTCTGGGACAACGGATCCTGGCTCGCTACGGCCACCCCGGGGTCCTGACCACCACCTCGGACATCGACGCGGGCGCCGAAGGTGCCGACGCGGTCCTGCTGCAGCTCCGCGTCGGTGGCCAGGCCGCGCGCGGGCAGGACGAGACCTGGCCGCTGGAGTGCGGATGCGTCGGGCAGGAGACCACCGGCGCCGGTGGTCTCGCGAAGGCGCTGCGCACAGTGCCGGTGGTGCTCGACATCGCGTCGCGGGTGCAGAAGGCCAGCCCGGACGCCTGGATCGTCGACTTCACCAACCCCGTCGGCATCGTCACCCGCGCGCTCCTGGAGGCCGGTCACCGCGCGGTCGGGCTGTGCAACGTGGCTATCGGCTTCCAGCGCGGGTTCGCCGGCATGCTCGGCGTGGAGCCGGAGCGGGTCCGCCTCGACCACGTCGGGCTCAACCACCTGACCTGGGAGCGACGGGCGCTCGTCGACGGTCAGGACAGGCTGCCGGAGCTGATCGCCTCGCGCGCCGACGAGCTCGTCGAGGGTCTCGGGATGCCCGCCTGGCTGGTGCGGCAGCTGGGCGTGGTGCCGTCGTACTACCTGCGCTACTACTACGCCCACGACGAGGTTGTCCGCGAGCTGCTGTCCTCGCCGTCGCGCGCGGCCAAGGTCGCCGAGATCGAGCGCGAGCTGCTCGAGATGTACGCCGACCCCGGGCTCGACTCGAAGCCCGAGCTGCTGATGCAGCGCGGCGGGGCGTACTACTCCGAGGCCGCGGTGCAGCTGTGCGCGGCCCTGCTCGGCCGCGTCACGGAGACCGACGAGCAGGTGGTCAACGTCCGCAACGGCGACACCCTCCCCTTCCTGCCACCGGACGCGGTCGTGGAGGTCCCGGCACGGGTCGGCGGTGGCACCGTCGAACCGGTGAAGGTCGAACCGCTCGCCCCGCTCTTCGCCGGTCTCGTGTCGTCGGTCACCGCCTACGAGCACCTCGCCCTCGACGCGGCGCTGCTCGGCGGGCGTGACCGGGTCTTCCAGGCGCTGCTCGCACACCCACTGGTCGGGCAGGTCGATCTCGCCGAGGGGCTGACCGACCGGTTGATCGCCCACAACCGGGAGCACCTGCCGTGGGCATGACTCCGGCGGTGCTGGCCGTGGACGCCGGCAACTCGAAGACCGACGTGTCGGTGGTGGCCGACGACGGAGAGGTACTGGGGTCCGCTCGCGGTCCCGGCTTCGTGCCCCACATCGTGGGCGCCGACGATGCCGTCGCGGGCCTTCACCAGCTCGTGGAGCGGGCAGCCGCCGCAACCGGGCTGGCAGGACCCACCGGCATGGTGCGCCACGTCTCTGCCTGCCTCGCCAACGCCGACCTCCCGCCGGAGCAACGGCTCTTCGAGGACGCGGTGGCGGCCCGGGGGTGGGGCACCACCAGCGCGGTCTTCAACGACACCTACGCCCTGCTCCGCGCCGGTCTCGACGAGCCGCACGGTGTCGCGGTGATCTGTGGCGCAGGAATCAACTGCACCGGGCACCGGCGTGACGGCGGCGAGGTCCGGTTCGCAGCGGTCGGCCACATCTCCGGCGACTGGGGCGGAGGCGGGCACCTTTGGGCCGAGGCGATGTGGTGGGCGGCCCGAGCAGCGGACGGCCGCGGACCGCAGACCGCCCTGCGCGAGGCGCTGCCGGCCCACTACGGTCTTCCGTCCATGGAGTCGCTCATCGAGGCCGTGCACCTGCAACACCTCACCGCAGAACGCTGCTGGGAGATGACGCCGCTGCTCTTCGACGTCGCCGCCCGCGGTGACCGCATCGCCACGGACGTCGTACGACGCCAGGCGGGAGAGGTCGCCGCGCTGGCCGTCGCCGCACTCACTCGGCTGCAGCTCCTCGACGAGCCGACTCCGGTGGTGCTCGGCGGTGGAGTCCTGACGGCCGGGCACCAGATGCTCCTGGACGGCATCGACGAGGCGCTCGCGTCGGCCGCTCCCCTGGCCTCCGCGCGCGTGGTGACGACTCCACTCGTGGTGGGAGCGGCACTGCTCGGCCTGGACCACGTCTCGGCATCCGCCGCGGCGAAGCTGCGGCTTCGCGGCCTGTCGGCCGAGTCCGATCCGGCCATCGCAGGGGGTGAGCGCTGATGGAGGTCGTCCCCTGCAGCAGCAAGTCCGAGGCCGCCGTCCTGGCGTGCGCCGCCGTCGTCAGGCTGCTGGACCGCAAGCCCGATGCCGTTCTCGGGCTCGCCACCGGCTCGAGCCCGCTAGGTGTGTACGACGAGCTGGCCGCCCAGGTCCGGTCGGGGGCGACGACCCTGGCGCGGGCGCGCGCCTTCCTCCTCGATGAGTACGTCGGACTGCCGCACGAGCACGAGCAGAGCTACCGGTCGGTGATCCAGCGGGACCTCACGTCCAAGGTCGACCTCGACCCGGACCGCGTCAACGGCCTCGACGGCATGGCGTCAGACGTCGAGGCGGAGTGCGCCGGCTACGAGGACGCGATCGCCCGCGCGGGTGGCGTCGACCTGCAGCTGCTGGGCCTCGGACGCACCGGCCACATCGGCTTCAACGAGCCCGGGTCCTCGTTGGCGTCGCGCACCCGGATCAAGACCCTCACCGCCCAGACCCGCCGAGACAACGCGCGCTTCTTCGGCGACGACGTGGAGGCGGTGCCGCACCACTGCCTGACGCAGGGCATCGGCACGATCATGGAGGCGCGGCACGTGGTGCTGATGGCGGCCGGCCCCGCCAAGGCCGACGCGGTCCGGCAGCTGGTGGAGGGCCCGGTGTCGGCGAGCTGGCCCGCCACCGTGCTGCAGCTCCACCGGCACGTCACCGTGCTGCTGGACCCGGAGGCGGCGTCCCGCCTGGAACGTCGCGACTACTACGCCGAGACGTTCCGCGCGAAGCCACCCTGGCAGGGTCTGTAGCGGCACCGGCCCCCCGACCGGTCTAGCCTGACCCCACGTCCGAGTTCGACCCGTCGCGGATCCTGGAGGAAGCCGACCATGACGACCAAGAGTGACTTCACCGACGACGACTGGTCCCGGATCGTCAGAGCTCCGTTCGTGGCAGGGATGGCGATCTCCCTGGCCGACCCGGGTGGGCCCATCGAGGCCACCAAGGAGACGATGGCAACGCTGAAGAGCGCCACCAACCCCCCGAGTCGTGAGCAGCTGCTGGCCGAGGTCGCTCTGGACATCCAGGCGATGACGCAGCGCAGGGAGAGTCCGCTCAAGGGCTACCGGCCCACCGCGGCCGGAACGTCGTGGGGCGAGCAGGTGCTCGAGGAGCTGCGAGGCGTCCATGCGGTGGTCGCCGCCAAGGCGACGCCCGAGGAGGCCGCGGCGTACGGCCAGTGGCTGGTCGCTTCCGCCCAGGCCGCTGCGGAGGCTGCCAAGGAGGGCGGCTTCATGGGCTTCGGTGCGCAGCAGGTCAGCGAGCGCGAGGAAGCAATGCTGGAGCAGGTGCGCGCGGCCGTCTCAGGTTAGGTTGCCGCGACCTCGGCCGGCGGGTGGTGACGACGCCGGTTCGGGGACGCTCTCCTCGGGGAGCAGGGTCTTCTGGTCGAGCACGAACAGCAGGACGAACGCAGGCACTATCAAGACAGCGGCGAGGGCGGTGGCAACGAGCACCGCGGCGATGGTCCCGTTGGGTGCGGCCGCCTCCGAGACGGTGAGCGTCGTGGGCAGCAGGTAGTCCCACTGTGCGACGCCCCAGGCCACCATCACCGACCCCACCGCACCGACAGCCGCGAGGCGCGCGTACAGCGGCCTGCGACCGACCAGCAGGAGCGCGCCGGCGCCGCAGGCGGCCGAGAGGATGACCAGGGGCAGGGCGCGAGACTTCAGTCCGTCGAACAGGTACGACGCATCGTTGCTCAGCACGAAGATCCCCACCATGGCAACGACCCCGGCCGCCACTCCCGCCCCGGTCGCGCGGAGACGGAAGTACGCCACCATCGTGTCGTCCGACAGCCGCCTTGCGTCGGCGACCAGGAAGAAGGCGGCGAGGTAGGCGGTCACGCAGACGGCGAGGACGCCACCAAGGATCGACGTCGGGTTGACCCAGCTGCTCCACGGATCGCCGGCGACCCCGCCCGAGGGGACACGTCCCGACGCGATGCTGCCGACGGCCGACCCCAGGAAGTAAGGGACCAGGACCGAGGAGATGGCGAATGCGGCTCCGAAATTGCGTTGGTCGCGAGTGCGGAACACCGCCTTGCGGAAGGCAAAGCTCGCGCCGCGGAGCACGATCCCCAAAGCAGCCAGGCTCAGCGGCACGAAGAGGGTCAGCATGATCGAGGAGTAGGCCTCGGGGAAGCAGGTCCAGAGCACCACGAAGACGAAGATCAGCCAAACGTGGTTCGCCTCCCACACCGGCGCGATCGAGTGGTCGATCACCTCGCGTGGCCGTTCGCCCGTCTTGGTGCCCCCCGCGACGAGGTCCCAGAAGCCCGCTCCGAAGTCGGCGCCACCGAGGATCGCGTAGGTGGTGATCGCGGTGAACAAGATGACTGCGGCGGTCGTGCTCATCCGGCTGGCTCCTTCGCCTTGACCGTCGGCTCGCTGGGACCGTAGGGCACCTCGCTCTCGTTGAACCCATCGCCACGGCGGAACCGGCGGCTCATCTGTCGCAGCACCAAGATCGTGGTGATCCCCAACCCGATGTAGAGGACCGTCACCAGGACGAAGGTGACCCAGATTCCGGTGTTGGCTGTGGCGGCGTCGACGACCTTCATCTTCTGGTAGACGATCCACGGTTGTCGTCCGACCTCACTGACGGTCCAACCGGCCTCGAGGCAGACCACCGACAAGACACCGGACACCGCGGCCACCCGCAGGAACCATCGGCTCTGAGGCATCCTTCGTCGGAAGATCCACGACGCCCACCACCAGAGCGTCAGCAAGAACAGCAGAGTTCCCAGGCCGACCATGACGTCCCAGGCCAGGTGCGTGACGTTCACCTCGGTCGTGGTCGGCCGGTCCTCGGCCGGGATCGTGTTGAGGCCCTTGACCACCGTCGACGTCCCGGTCTTCGGGTCGGACAGGATGGAGGCGAGCCCAGGGATCGGCACCCCTCCGACGACCTTCTCCTTGGAGTTCAAGTGTCCGAAGAGGACCTCCGGCGCGTCGCTCCTGGTCTTCGGCACCATCTCGATCGAGGCGAACTTGCCCGGCTGCTCGTCGAAGACCCAGCGCGCAAGCGCGTCCCCGACCCCCATCTGCACCGGAGTCGCGATCGCGGCGACGGTGAAGCCGATGATGAACCCCAGCCGGTGGTAGCGATCACGGCGGCCGCGCAACATGCCCGTGGCATAGACCGAAGCGATCATGAAGCCGCCGACGAGGTATGCGGCCACGACCATGTGGGCAGCCATCAACGGCATCGCGCTGTTGAATATCACGCCCATCGGGTCGACATCGACCACCTTCCCGGAGGAGTTCAAGGTGACGCCCTCGGGCGCGTTCATCCATGCGTTCGCCGCCACCACCGAGACACTGCCTGCGATGCCCGCCACGGCGATCGGGACCCCGGACCAGAAGTGGGCCCACGGCTTCAGCCGGCGCCAACCGAAGATGTAGATCGAGATGAAGACGGCCTCGGTGAAGAAGAAGATCCCCTCGAACGCGAACGGGACGCCGAAGGCCGCACCCCATTGGCCCATGAACTTGGGCCACAACAACCCGAACTCGAACGAGAGCACGGTCCCGGTCACGGCGCCGACCGCGAACGTGACCGCCATGTACTTCGACCAACGCTGAGCCAGCAGCAGCGCGTCCTTGTCGTCGTGCTTGATCGCCCGGTAGTTGGCGATGAGGGTCATCACCGACCACGACACCCCCAGGGGGACCAAGATGATGTGAAATCCCAGCGTGAACGCCATCTGCGACCGCGCCCACGGCACCGGGTCGACGAAGCGCCGACGCGCCGATCTCCGAGAAAAGTCCGATCATCGGCGGTCACCGCATCGGAACTCCAGGCAGCGCCGTTCGATCTGCTGCATCATCAACGTGCTTCTCCACCCAGCGATCAAGTCCTGCTCCGCTCAGACGTGTGATGCCTGCTCCGCGGCAGACCAGGGTCGGAAGGACTCGGCGGACGCCTGGTCCCAGAAGCCTTGGAAGCGCGCGTTCGCGGTGCCGTCGAGGAACGCTCCCGGCTTGCACGAAGTCGTAGATCTCCTCGAGGGCGAGCGCCTGGAACTGGCTGACCCGGCGAACGGCGTGGTACGGGCTGAGCTCGCTGGTGTGGTCCAGTCCCATCGCCGCGATCATCTCGGCGAGGGCGTGCACGGTGTTGCGGTGGTAGTTGTGCACCCGTTCGGCCTTGTCCGGCACGATCAGGGCGCGCTGCAGCTTGGCGTCCTGGGTGGTGACCCCGACCGGGCACTTGTTGGTGTGGCAGCGCTGGGACTGGATGCAGCCGACGGCGAACATGAACGCACGCGCCGAGTTGCACCAGTCGGCGCCCAGGGCCATCGACGCGCGCCATCGCGGAGGCCGTGACCATCTTGCCGCTGGCGCCGACCTTGAAGCGGTGCCGGACGCCGGCGCCGACGAGGGTGTTCTGGACGACGAGCAAGGCCCTCGTTCAGGGGCGCTCCGAGGGAGTCGGAGAACTCCAGCGGCGCCGCGCCCGTGCCGCCCTCGCCGCCGTCGACGACGATGAAGTCGGCGTAGATGCCGGTCTGGATCATCGCCTTGATGATCGCCATGAACTCCCGCGGGTCGCCGATGCAGATCTTGAAGCCGACCGGCTTGCCGCCGCTGAGCTCGCGGAGCTGGGCGATGAAGGCCGACCATCTCCAGCGGGGTCGAGAAGGCCTTGTGGTACGTCGGGGAGAAGACGTCCTTGCCCTGGGGCACGAGCCTGGCCTCGGCGATCTCCGCGGTCACCTTGGCCGCCGGCAGGATGCCGCCGTGGCCGGGCTTGGCCCCCTGGGAGACCTTGATCTCGATCATCTTGACCTGCGGCAGGGTCGACGTCGCGCGGAAGGCCTCGGGGTCGAAGTCACCGTTCGCGTCGCGGCACCCGAAGTAACCGGTCCCGATCTGCCAGATCAGGTCACCGCCGGCCTCCTTGTGGTACTTCGACAGTCCGCCCTCGCCCGTGTCGTGGGCGAACCCGCCGGCCAGCGCCCCCTGGTTCATCGCCCGGACAGCGGCCTGCCCCAGGGCGCCGAAGCTCATCGCGGAGATGTTCAGCACCGAGGCCGAGTAGGGCTGCGAGCACTGCTCGCCGCCGACGATGACGCGCAGGTCCGCCTCGGGGTCCGCGGCCATCGGCCGCGGCGCGATGGAGTGGTTCAGCCAGCTGTAGCCGGCGTCGTACACGTCGTGCTCGGTGCCGAACGGCTTCTTGTCCCCGACATTCTTGGCCCGCTCGTAGATCACCGAGCGGGTGTCCCGGTCGAAGGGGCGGCCGTCGGTGTCGTTCTCCACGAGGTACTGGTGCAGCTCCGGTCCCATCCCCTCGAGGAGGAACCGCATCCGTCCCGCCAGCGGGTAGTTGCGCAGGATGCTGTGCCGCGGCTGGAAGTAGTCGTAGATGCCCAGCAGCACCAGCGGGACGAACAGGATCTCGAGGAGCCACCACCACGGACTCACCAGGACGGCGAGTGGTACGCACCAGGAGGGCGAGGACGATGACCGCCCACAGGGCCTTGGTGCGGATGCTTTCGATCATGACGGTGATCTCCTTGCTCGTGCATCGTGCGGGACGGGGATGGACCGTGGCGTCTCAGTCGAAGACGTGGCCGTGCTCGTAACGCTCGTCGGCCCCGGCGGCGGCGGTGAGGGCGGCGACGTTGTCGCGGGTGAAGAAGCCCTCGTAGTGGTGGCAGCGCTCGATGTACTCGGTGATCAGCAGCGAGTACGGCGAGCTCTTGGAGAAGATCTGCTTGAGGTTGGGGTCGTCCTTGCACTCCCCGACGACGTGCGCGAGGAACGGCGTGCCCATCTCGGCCAGCTGGCGCACGACGAAGTCGACGTTCTTCTCGTCGGCGACGTGACCGTCGATCACCGCCATCGCCATGTGGTGCATCCGGCGCCCGAAGTTGCGGACGAAGTCCTCGGTCGGCATCGGCAGGTTGTCGAAGGAGTTCACGATCGACGGCGTGTTGTTGGCGGTGAACACCCGCGCCGGCGACTTCTTCTCGTCGTCGAGGTCGGGGTGCCGGGTCACGTTGGTCGACGAGTTCATCTCGTGGATGTTGTAGGCGCCCCAGAAGTAGTACGGGACGACGGTGAGGTACTCGAGCAGCGCGTGCTCCCGGTCGCCGGCCAGGATCCGGGTGGCCGCGTGGTCGACGCCCAGCACGAGGCCCTTGATGCCGTGCTCGGTCTGCAGCGCGTCGGCGCGATCGAGCTTCCCCCGCTCCTCGGCGGTCAGGGTGAAGGGCTCCCGAGCCCGAGCGCGTCGAGGTCGTCGATGTCGACGTCGACGTAGCCGACGCGGTTGTAGGTGAAGTCCGACATGAACGTGAAGGTCAGGTGCTTCATCGCGTAGAAGCCGTTCACCGTGTCGCCCGGGTAGGCGAACCGGATGTTCTGCGGCTCCAGGGCCTCCCGGACCGCCTTGGTCGACTCCGCCTTGTAGACCTCGCCGATGTAGCGCGCGTTCGGCTTCTTCCGGGCCAGCGGATACAGCATGTTCCAGCGGGTCACCGCGTCCTCGTAGCCGCGGACGAGCGGCTCGAGGACGATCAGCCGCGGGAACTCCGGCTGGGACTGCAGGACGTAGACCTTGTGGGTGTCGGTGAGCCGGCCGACCTGGAAGCGGTAGGGCCCCATCGCCGCGAGCTCGGCCATGTAGTCGACGCCGTCGCCGTGCTCGACCTGGACGACCAGGGCGGCCATGTTCCCGACGATCTCGTCGAGTCCCGACTTCTGCGCGCCGCTCGTACACCCTGGGCAGGTACTCCTCGAAGAAGTCGGAGTTCTTCTTGTCACCCATCGGGGTGTAGGTGGCGAGATCGATCATGATGCGTGTGCTCCCTTCGTTGACGACTGGCACGGCTTCTACTCCTCGGACTCTGCGATGACGGACTCCTCGACGCTTGCCCACTCCGGGCGGCGGAAGTGATACAGCAGCTGCGCGGGGACGGCGAGCACGACGACACCGACGACGATGATCGCGGCGTACAACCCCGCCGGTACGGCGCGTGTAGCCGGCCGGCGGCGTCAGGCCCAGCACGATCGCCGACAGCGCGGCGAGCATGCCGATGACGGCGATGATCGCAAGGCCCTTGATCCGGATCGGACGCTTGACGTCGGGCTGTGAGCGGCGGAGCTTGATCGCCGAGGCGAACATGCACAGGTACATGCCCATGTACAGGATGATCGAGATCGCCTGGAGTATGGCGAAGGCGGCCGAGGTGTTGGGTGCGACGACGAACACCAGCGACAAGATGGTGACGATGGCGCCCTGGAAGAACAGGATCGGCATCTGGACGTCGTTCTTGTTGACCTTCTGGAACCGCTGCGGGAGGTAGCCGGCCCGTCCGACGAGCCACATGCTCCGGCTCGGGCCGGCGATCCAGGCGATGGAGGCGGCGACGGCGCCCAGCACCAACAGGCCCGAGAGGAGGTTTGACAGGCCCGGGATCCCGAACCCGTCGGCGTACACCGTGAAGGCCTGGGACGCCCCCGAGGTGAGCTCGAGGGAGGCGTCCGGTACGGCCACTGAGATCGCGATCGAGCCGAGCATGTACATCACGACCACCAGCACCGCCGCCGCGAAGACCGCCTTGATGTAGGTGCGCGGACGGCCCTTCAGGTGCGCGATGTGGACGGCGTTCAGCTCCAGCCCGGCGAACGCGACGAAGGTCCCCACGACCAGGGCGATGCTGGACAGCCCGGTGAAGGGCGGGGTCACGTCGCTGAGGTGCAGTGGCGTGGCCGACGGCTTGCTGTCGAAGAGCCACGCGAACATGAAGAGGATCAGTGCCAAGGCCGGGACGATCGTTCCCAGACCGACCCCGATGTTGCTGAGCCCAGCCGTCTTCTTCATGCCCCCCGACACGACCCAGGTCGCACCCCAGAAGCCCGACGAGCACCACAGCCCCCATGTAGGCACCGTTGCCGGCCAGGTCCGGACGGCCGAACGCGGTGGCCAGTGCCGCGGCCCCGAAGGACAGCAACGACGGATAGAGCGTCACGCTGTTCATGAACACGAACCAGGTCGCCTGGAACCCGGTCCGGTCCCCGAACGCCTCGCGGACCCAGACGAAGATGCCGCCCTCGTGGCTGGTCGCCAGCTCGGCCGAGACCAGGCCCACCGGCAGGAGGAACAGCACCGCCGGGATCAGGTAGACGGTGACGGCGCCCAGGCCGAAGGTCGCCGAGTCCGAGAGCTGGGCGATGCTCCCGACGCTGGCGACCATCATCATGCGCCAGTGCCGGCCACGCGATCAGCGCGACCGACGTGCGCTCGGTGGCGACGCCTGGCGTCGTCACTCGGAGGTGCTGCGGCTGCTGACATGTCGACCAGATTTCGTGGGGTGAGCGGTTGGGGGTGTGTCGTGGGGTCGATCTACCTCGTGGTCTCGATGGGATCGATGTCGGCGACCAGGTCGTCGTACGTCGACGAGCTGTGTGGGGCAGTAGGTCTTGACGACCAGGCGCTCGTAGGTGACGGCGTTCGGTCGGTGATGAACTTCTCGCGCCGCCCCGACGGGTTCCCCGAGAGGATCAGCGACTCGGCGGAGCTGACCCCACCGTCGAGCGCGTCACAGATCTGGGGAGCCGATGTCCCGTAGAGCGACTTCGGCGACGCCCACCGTGAGCTCGGTGGCGCCACCCGGCGGAGTGGGCGGCCGACACCAGCTTCTGGCGTCCGACCTCTCCTCGCGAGCTGTGGGTCGAGGAGCATGCGGCGACGAGCATGACGACACCGAGCGACGGTGCCGCACGTGCCGTCAGCGGCACTCCAGTCGCTCACCGACGCAGCGTAGGCAGCACCCCCGACGGTGCGGCTTCATCCCGTGTGGATGAGGTTTCCGACCGCGTTGCCCGGTGTACAAACGAGGTCGTCGCAACGCGCAGGTGTCCGGTGCATGGTCTCGTGGATCGTCGTCGCCGGGTCAGTCACGCAGGTCCACGTGGAAGGATCGAACAGCATGGCGCCGAGCGACCAAGGCACACCGTCGTCGCAGGCCCCCGACGGGCTCCCGGCCATCGAGATCCACGCCCGCGGCCTGGCCGTCCTCGACGACCCGCAGCTCAACCGCGGGACGGCGTTCACCATGGAGGAACGCGACCACCTCGGCCTGCACGGACTGCTGCCGTCGGGCGCTGGAGACCATCGAGCAGCAGGTGGCCCGCTGCTACGAGCAGTTCATGGCCAAGAGTCCGACGTCGAGAAGTGGGTGTTCCTGACCCAGCTCCACGACAGCAACGAGGTGCTGTTCTACCGGCTGGTCGGCGAGCACGTGCACGAGATGCTGCCGATCGTCTACACCCCGACCGTCGGTACGGCGATCGAGGAGTTCAGCCACCTGTTCCGCCGCCGCGCGGGGTGTTCCTCAACATCGAGGACATCGACGGCATCGACCGCGCCTGGACGCCACCGGACTCGGACCGACGACGTCGACCTGGTCGTCGCCTCCGACGCCGAGGCGATCCTCGGCATCGGCGACTGGGGCGTCGGCGGGATCGACATCTCGATCGGCAAGCTCGCCGTCTACACGGTCGCCGCCGGGATCGACCCGCGCCGGGTGCTGGCCGTCGGGCTCGACGTGGGCACGAACCGGGAACAGCTGCTGAACGACCCGCGCTACCTGGGACTGCGCCGCTCCCGGGTCCGGGGCGAGGCGTACGACGCGTTCATCGACGCCTACGTGGCCAGCGCCTCGGCAGCACTTCCCGAAGGCGATCCTGCACTGGGAGGACTTCTCCGGCCCGCCGGCGCGGCGGCATCCTGGCGCGCTACGGCGACACCCTGTGCACCTTCGACGACGACATCCAGGGCACCGCGGCCGTCGGGACTGGCCTGCGCACTGGCCGGCGTGCGGGTCTCGGGCGGGCGCCTCGATCGACCAGCAGATCGTCGTCTTCGGTGCCGGCTCGGCCGGAGTCGGGATCGCCGACCTGATCGCGCTCGCGATGACCGAGGACGGCCTGAGCGCGCAGGAGGCGGCGGACCGGATCTACCTGCTCGACCGCCCCGGGCTGCTCACCAGCGACATGACCGACCTCTACGACTACCAGCAGCCCTACGCCAAGGATCCGGCGGCGGTCGCCGACTGGCGCGCCGCCGACGGCACCCTCGGCCTGCAGGAGGTGATCGACCACCTGCACCCGACGATGCTGGTCGGCACCTCCGGCGTCACCGGCGCGTTCGGCGAGAAGGTCATCCGCTCGATGCACGCCCACTGCGCGCGGCCGATCATCCTGCCGATGTCCAACCCGACCGTGCTCGCCGAGCAGACCCCGAAGAACCTGCTGGCGTGGACCGACGGTGCGGCACTGGTCGCGACCGGCAGCCCGTTCGGGCCGGTCGAGCGGACGGCACGACGTACCGGATCGGCCAGGCCAACAACGCGCTGATGTTCCCGGGCCTGGGGCTGGGCGTGATCGTGTGCCGCGCCGCGACGATGCCGCCCTCGCTGTTCATCGCCGCCGCGCGCGCGCTCGCGAAGCTCGCCGACCCGCGGACCCGGCCAAGGGCCTGCTGCCCGGACATCTCGCGACTCCGCGAGGTGTCGGCCACCGTGGCGGTCGACGTGATCAACACGGCGACGGCCCAGGGCATCGCCCAGGTCCAGGTCGACGACCCGATCGAGGCGGTCCACGAGGCGATGTGGACGCCCGAGTACCTCCCGATCAAGCGCTAGCGAACGGCGCCACGAACCGAGCACAGGAGAAGACCATGGCCCAGACGGTGGCGGAGATCCTGGTCGACCAGATGGTGGAGGTCGGGATCCGGAAGGTGTACGGCATCGTCGGCGACTCGGCCAACCCGATCGTCGACGCACTGCGCCGGCACGAGGCGGACATCGAGTTCGTCCACGTCCGCAACGAGGAGGCGGGCGCATTCGCCGCCGGCGCCGACGCGCAGGTCTCGGTCGCCCCACGGCCGTGCTCGGATCCTCCGGACCCGGCAGCCTGCACCTGGTCAACGGGCTGTACGACTGCCAGCGCAACGGGGCGCCGGTCTTCGCCATCGCCACCCACATCCCGAGCGCGAGATCGGCAGCGACTACTTCCAGGAGACCAACCCGGAGCAGATCTTCTCCGGCTGCACCAACTACGTCGCCCTGCTCTCCACGGCCGGCCAGATGCCGCGCATCTCCGAGCTCGCGCTGCAGGCGGCCATCCTGGAGCGCGGCGTCGGCATGGTGATCGTGCCCGGCGACGTCGCGGCCCAGACGGTGGACCATCCGATGCTGCGCCACCCGGTGCTCACCGACCGGCCGGTGATCCGGCCGAGCGACGAGGCGCTCGACAAGGCGGTCGACGCTCATCGCGGCTGCCGGGAAGATCGCGATCCACGGCGGAGAGGGCACCCGGAAGGCCCGCGACGGAGGTGCTGCGCGCTCGCGGAGACCCTCAAGGCACCGGTCTCCTACGCCTACCGCGGCAAGGACGTCCTGGAGGCCGACAACCCGTCCGCGGTCGGCATGACCGGCCTGCTGGGCTGGGGCGGCGCCACGCGAGGCGCTGGCCGACTGCGACCTGCTCTTCATGCTCGGCACGGACTTCCCGTACCACGCGTTCCTCCCGGCCGGGAAGACGATCATCCAGGTCGACGACAAGCCGCTGCATCTCGGTCGCCGGGCCGCCGTCGACCTCGGGCTGGTCGGAGACGTCGGGGAGACGCTGCGCGCACTGATCCCCCGGCTCGCACGCGCGCGACGGACTCCGCGTTCCTCGACCAGGTGCGTCAAGCACCACGAGAAGATGGTGAAGGGGATCCAGACCTACGTCGACGCACGAGGGCAGCGGCGACGGGTCTGCGGCCCGAGATGGTGGCGACCGCGTTGAGCGACCTGGCTGAGGACGACGCCGTCTTCACGGTCGACACCGGGATGTGCAACGTCTGGGGAGCCCGCTACCTGCAGATGAAGCCGGGTCGGCGCATCCTGGCCTCGTTCAGCCACGGCTCGATGGCCAACGCGATGCCCCAGGCCATCGGCGCCAAGGTGGGTTCGCCCGACCGTCAGGTGGTCGCACTGTGCGGCGACGGTGGCTTCACGATGCTGATGGGTGAGCTGCTCACCGCCGTCGGGCTCGACATCCCGGTGAAGCTGATGGTCTTCAACAACTCCACGCTCGGCATGGTCCGGGCCGAGATGATGGTGGTCGGCTACCAGCCGTGGGGCACCGATGTGAAGAACCCCGACTTCGGGGCACTGGCCACCGCCGCCGGCGCTCCACGGCGAGCGCGTCGAGAAGGCCGCCGACATCCACCCGGCCATCGAGCGCGCATTCGCCCATCCGGGCCCGGCCCTCATCGACTTCGTGACCGACCCGCGCGCGCTCGCCGTACCGCCGCACACCACGATCGAGGAGGTCAAGGGCTTCGCACTGACGCAGGACGGCTCGTCTTCAGCGGTGACGTCGCGGAGATGTGGCAGCAGGCGAAGTCGAACATCCGTGACGTCGGACAGGCGTGTCTGGCTCATCCCTTCTGGGTGATGCCTCTGCGACGCGCGGTGAACACGATTGGGACGTGTCCCCTCAGACCTCGCCGTTCCCGCCGATCGCCGACTACGCGTTCCTCTCCGACTGCCACACCGGCGCACTCGTCGCGCCCGACGGGTCGGTCGACTGGTTGTGCGTGCCGGCGTTCGACTCCCCGAGCATGTGCGGGAACCTGCTCGACCGCGGGGCCGGATCGTTCCGGTTCGGCCCGTTCGGGATCAACGTCCCCACCGCCCGCACCTATGTGCCGGGCACCAACGTGATGACGACGACCTGGCACACCACGACGGGCTGGCTCGTCGTGCACGATGCGCTGGTGATGGGACCACGACGTCACGCAGACGCAGTGACACCACACACCCGACCCCCTGCCGACGACGACGCCGAGCACATGCTCGTGCGTGTCGTCGAGTGCCTCGAGGGGTCCGTCGAGATCGAGCTGGTCTGTGAGCCGGGCTTCGACTACGGCAGGACGGACGCCCAGTGGACCCTGGTCGACGAGGAAGGTCATGCCGCGGACGCGACCGGAGCCGGTCAGACGGTGCGCCTGGGCACGGACATGCTCATCGGCATCGAGGTCGGTTCGGCTCGCGCCCGGCACGTGGTCAAGAAGGGCGAGAAGGCGTTCTGCGCGCTGTCGTGGGCCGAGGACCTCGAGCTGCCTGTCGACGCCGCGGACGCCAGCTCCCGCATCGACACGACGGTGCAGTTCTGGCGGAGCTGGCTGGCGCGCGCCCGAGTGCCCGACCATCCCCTGCGTCACCCGTTGGAGCGTTCGGCCCTCACCATCAAGGGGCTGACCTACATGCCGACCGGCGCCACGGTGGCGGCGCTGACGACGTCACTTCCCGAGACACCGGGTGGCGAGCGGAACTGGGACTACCGCTACACGTGGATGCGGGACTCGACCTTCACCCTCCAGGCCCTGCACTACCTCAACCTGGACTGGGAAGCCGACGAGTTCATGCAGTTCGTCGCCGACCTCGAGCCGAACCTCGACGGTGGCCTGCAGATCATGTACGGCATCGACGGTCGCCGCGACCTCACCGAGTCCACCCGCGACGAGCTGACCGGCTACGAGGGCGCACGACCCGTGCGGCTCGGCAACGGCGCGTTCGACCAGCGCCAGAACGACGTGTACGGCGCCGTGCTCGACTCCGTGCTGCTGCACACCCGGCGCAGCAAGCGGCTCCCGGGGCGGCTCTGGCCACTGGTGCAGTCCCAGGCGTCGGGAGCGATCGCGTCCTGGCGTGAGCCCGACCAGGGCATCTGGGAGGCCCGCGGCAAGCCTCAGCACTACGTGTCGTCGAAGCTGATGGGGTGGGTGGCGATGGATCGCGCCGCCAAGCTGGCGGAGATCAGGAACGACACGCGGCTGGCCGGCGAGTGGCGCACGGTCGCCGACGAGATCCGCGAGGACATCCTCGCGCACGGGGTGAGCGAAGGCGGTGTGCTCCGCCAGCACTACGACACCGACGCTCTCGACGCCTCGACGCTCCTGGCACCGTTGTTCGGCTTCCTGCCGGGCACCGACGAACGCATCAAGAACACCGTGAACGCGATCGCCGATGATCTCAGCGAGAACGGGTTCGTGATGCGCTACCGCACCGACGAGACCGACGACGGCCTGTCGGGCAAGGAAGGAACCTTCCTCATCTGCTCCTTCTGGCTGGTCTCCGCGTTCGCCATGATCGGCGAGATGGACAAGGCCACCAGCCTCATGGAGCGGCTGCTCCGCATCGCCTCACCGCTCGGTCTGTACGCCGAGGAGTTCGAGGTCGACCGCGCCCGACACCTCGGCAACTTCCCGCAGGCGTTCTCGCACCTGGCACTCATCCAAGCGGCCGGCCGCATCGTGCTGACCGACTTCCGCGAGGAGCTGTCCCTCTGAGCGACGGGACGCGCTCACCCGCTCAGCCAGGGCGTTCGCCAGCCACCGAAGCCGGCGGTGACAGCGTCGGCGGCGAACGGCCCCCAGCTGCCGGGCGCGTAGGTGTGCACCGGAGGTGCGCTGTCGAGCAGCGGCTGCATCACTCGCCACGTCTCCTCGACGCCGTCCTGGCGCGCGAACCTCGTGCCGTTGCCGAGCATCGCTGCGTGCAGCAGCACTTCGTACGGCGTCGGGCCCTCACCGCCTGCCTGCGCGAACTCCATCTCGAGATCGACCGGCCCCGACCAGCTTCGCCAGGTCGACGCGGTGGGCGTCGATCTCGAGCCGGATCCCGGTGCTCGGATCAAGCTTGATCACCAGCTGGTTCGGCTCGGGATGGACGCCGATGGGCGCGAACCCGAGCTTGGGCGGACGCTTGAAGACCAGCCGCAGCTCGGTCTGCGTGGCCGGGAGACGCTTGCCCGTCCGGATGAAGAACGGGACGCCCGCCCAGCGCCAGTTCTCGATGTCCAGGCGCATCGCGGCATAGGTCTCCGTCGTCGAGCCGGCCGCCACGTGGTCGATCTTCAGGTAGCCGTCGTACTGACCGCGCACGTAGTTCGCGGGATCGGCCTCGACCACGGACCGGAACAGCGCGACCTGCGACTCCTTGATGGTCGCGGTGTCGCCGCGCGAGGGTGGCTCCATCGCGGCCGCCGCCACCACCTGCATCAGGTGGTTGACGACCACGTCGCGCAGCGCACCGACGGGATCGTAGAAGCCGCCGCGGTCCTCGACACCGAAGCTCTCGGCCATCGTGATCTGCACGGACTCGACGTAGTTGCGGCTCCACACCGGCTCGAAGATCGCGTTGGCGAAGCGCAGGTACAAGATCTCCTCGAGCCCCATCTTCCCGAGGTAGTGGTCGATCCGGTACAGCTGCGACTCGTCGACGTACTGGTGGAGCTCGTCGGCCAGCAGGGTCGCCGACCTGAGGTCGTGACCGAAGGGCTTCTCGACCACGAGACGCGCGTTCTCGGTCAGGCCCGCCTCGGCCAGCAGCCGGATCACCTCGCCGAACAGGAACGGCGGGATCTCGAGGTAGAAGACCGGGTTCCGGGCACCGTTGATCGCATCCGCGACCCGCGCATAGGTGCGAGGCATCCTTGAAGTCGCCGCTGACGTAGGAGAACCGCGCCGCGAGCCGCTTGAAGACCTCTTCATCGAGCCGCTCCCCCGTCCCGACGATCGACTCGCGGGCCCGCTCCACCAGCTGCTCCACGACCAGTCGTCGACAGCGACTCCGACGATCGGACAGTCGATGAGCCCCCTGCCCTCGAGCCGGTACAACGACCGGAAGGTCATCACCCGCGCGAGATCGCCGGTGATCCCGAAGATCACCAGCACGTCTGCAGGCTCCGGGCTCTGCTGCCCGCTCGTGGTTGCCATGCTTCCTCCTCCGGGTGACAGGTCCAGACAGCTCGGCGCAGCCGCTTGCGGACCCGGTCCCAACCCTGACGTCCCGGCACCGGGGTCTCGCCTCGTCCCTCGATGGATGACTCCTCGACGCATCTGGCCGAATATCACGGGAGATATCCGGACTTCGTGCGTCCGACTTTCACCCCAACAGGGCGATGAACGCGGCCTCGGGCGCTCACGAGACTCGAGGCTTGCTGATCCTCGTCGACGACGCGGGCGGTGGGGGCTCGGGAGACGGGGCGACTCATGCATGGCTCCGGGACACTGCTGAAGACCGGGTACGACGCGACTGACTCGCCGTGGGCACTGGTGGCGCGCAGCGGCCATGGAGTGCGGCGAGGCGCCGCACCGTTCCGGGAAGGCAACCACGAGGCGGCCGCGAGAGCGCTCGCCGACCTGCTGATCTGCCTGTCGGGAAGCAGCTTCGAACAGCACCGGCTGGACTGTCTCGAGCTCCTGGCGCTCGTCGAGGCCTGTCGCGGTCGGCTCACGCGCGCCCAGGAGCTCGCGGACGCCGCGGAGGAGCTCGCCGTGGAGACCGGGATCCCCGCGAAGCAGCGGCGAGCCGCCGGACACCTCGCTCGGGCGTGGGTCGCCACCGAGCGGCAGGAGCTCTCGCCGGCACTCCACTGGCTCGAGCGCGCCACCAGGCTCGACGAGCTGCACCAGGACTCGCTGCTCTCCTCGCTTGCCGTCCTGCTGCGGGCTCGGCTGATGCGCGACCGCGGGAATCCCACGCCTGCGCGTGAGCTGCTCGGGATCGACCGTGTGCTGACGCGCGTGGGTGAGGGCAGAGTTCGAGGCCGAGACGGTGGATCAGGCACCGCTCGCGATGGCGGGCCGTGCGCCCGAGCGCCGCCGTCAGCCGTGCACGGCGGATGACCGGATCGACACCTTGCTCGACGACGGCGAGGTTCATGTCCAGACGCGGTCGTCACAGGTGCAGAAGACTTCTCCAGCGGGCCGAGCGTCAGGCAGTGCAGGGCTGCTGCGACACCGGTCGGACCCTCACGCGTCGAGGCGCTCGAGCTCGCCGAGCCCGAGCAGCTCCGACGTCCGTTCCGCCACGCCGGACCGCACGTTCGTGGCCTGATCCGGGCCGACGCCGAGATCGCGGCACGTGCCGGCTGGCTGTCCACTGCCGGCCATCCCGAGGCCGGGCCGACCGTCCGGCGGGTCACCGGCCGGCTCCCGGACGAGCTCACCCAGCGCGAGCACGAGGTCCTCCTCCACCTAGCGGCTCTGCTCAGCACGCAGGAGATCGCTGCCGCCATGTTCATCTCGGTCAACACCGTCCGCACGCATGTGCGGCACATCTTGGAGAAGCTCGCGGCGACCCGCCGCAACGAGGCGGTACGTCGCGCGCGAGAGCTCGGCGTGGTCTGACGTCGTCATCCGCTAGAGACGATGCGTGACCCGCCCCGTCGACACATGCTGGCGCAGCAGGTCCAGAGCGGGAGGGGTGCGACTGTGAGTGACGAGGTCCTGGTGCTCGGTGGCGGCCTCGCCGGCGTCGCCTGCGCGAAAGAGCTGGCGGAGGCCGACGTCGACGTCGTACTCGTCGACCGAAACGACTACCACCAGTTCCAGCCGTTGCTCTACCAGGTGGCCAGCTCCCAGCTGCCCGCCGAGGACATCGCTCGGCCGCACCGCACGATCTTCCGCGAGCACCCGCACGTGCGCCTCGTGACCGCGGATGTGGTCGAGGTCGACCTGGCCAATCGCAGCCTGCGGCTCGCGGACGGCACGCGACTCGTGGGATCACATCTCGTGCTGGCGGCCGGCGCCCGTCCCAACTTCTTCGGCATCCCGGGTGCTCGAGAGCATGCGTTCCCGCTGTACTCGGTCGCCGATGCCGAGCGTCTGCGCATCCACCTCCGCGACCTGCTCCGCGCAGCCATCTCGGACGACGCGGACAGCGCCCCAGGCGACATCGACGTAGTAGTCGTGGGTGGCGGCCCCACCGGCGTGGAGACGGCGGGTGCTTTGGCAGAGCTGATGCAGCAGCTGCAGCGGAGCGGGCAGCTCGAGGTACCGGGACGGGTCACCATCGTCGACCGCGGCACCAACCTGCTGGGTCAGTTCTCCGACAAGGCCCACCACTACTCGCTGCGCAGGCTGACCGAGGCCGGTGTCGAGGTGCGGCTCGGTGTCGACGTCACCGCTGTGCGCGCGGACGGGATCGAGCTCGACGAGAGCACCAACGTCGCCGCTAGGACCGTCGTGTGGGGAGGCGGCGAGTCCGGCGCGAGCGTGATCCAGGACGCCGGCCCCAAACCGGGGCGCGGTGGACGCATCGACGTCCAGCCCGATCTGAGGGTCGAGGGATTCCCGCGCACCTACGTCATCGGTGACGCCGCGAACATTCCGTCCTCCGACGAGCCCGGAGCCGGCACACTCCCCCAGCTCGGGTCGGTCGCCCAGCAGGCCGGGCGCTGGGCAGCTCGCAACATCGTGCACGAACGAAGCGGCGAGCCGACCGAGGCCTTCGTCTACAAGGACAAGGGGATCATGGCGATGATCGGCCGGAACGCCGCCGTGGCCGAGGTCGGCAAGCATCGCCACCAGGTGGAGGGACCGATCGCGTTCGCGGCCTGGCTCGGCGTCCACGCGATGCTGCTCAGCGGCGTCCACAGCAAGACCGACGCCTTCTTGAACTGGGCGTGGGAGTACTTCGACCACGACCACACCGCGCACATCGAGGCCGAGTCCACGCCGCACCGCATCGCCTGGGAAGCCGATGACGACGACGTGCCGCACATCCACGTGTCCGGCACGCAGCAGGCAGATGCCGGGCGAACGAGATGAGGAACCAGTCATGAGCGACGACTACGACGTCATCATCGTGGGATCGGGCGCCGGAGGTGGCACCCTCGCCCATCGGCTCGCCCCCTCGGGGAAGCGAATCCTGATCCTGGAGCGCGGCGACTGGCTGCCTCGCGAGATCGAGAACTGGGACGCGAAGGCGGTCTTCGTCGACAACCGCTACGTCTCCGACGACACCTGGTACGACGGACAGGGCAAGCCGTTCCAGCCGCAGGTCCACTACTTCGTCGGTGGGGCAACGAAGTTCTACGGGGCAGCGCTCTACCGGCTTCGGGAGAAGGACTTCGGCGAGCTCAAGCACCACGACGGCATCTCGCCTGCGTGGCCGATCGACTACGCCGACCTCGAGCCCTACTACACCCAGGCGGAGCAGCTGTACCAAGTGCACGGAGCCCGCGGCGAGGATCCGTCGGAGCCGCCGGCCAGCGCGCCGTACCCGTTCCCGCCGGTCTCGCACGAGCCGCGCATCCAGGAGCTCTTCGACGACCTCGCGGCCGTCGGGCTGCACCCCTTCCACGCACCCTGCGGGGTCATGCTCGACGAGGCCAACCCGGCGTTCAGCTCCTGCATCCGGTGCGCAACGTGCGACGGGTTCGCGTGCCTGGTCCACGCCAAGGCCGACGCCGAGGTGATCGCGGTCCGTCCCGCGCTCGACCACTCCAACGTGACGCTCCTGCGCAACACCGAGGTCCGCCGCCTGGAGACCGATCCCACCGGGCGAAGCGTGACCGGAGTGGTCGCCGACGTCGACGGCACGGAGCAGCGGTTCTCCGGGTCGGTCGTTGTGGTCTCGGCCGGCGCAGCGAACTCCGCGAAGCTCCTGCTCGCCAGCGCCAACGACCACCACCCGCGCGGCCTGGCCAACGGATCCGACCAGGTAGGACGCAACTACGTCTTCCACAACAGCCGGGCGTTCCTGGCGGTGTCGAAGGAGGCCAACGACACCCGCTTCCAGAAGACCCTCGGGCTGAACGACTACTACTTCGGTGACGAGGACTTCGACTACCCGATGGGCAACGTGCAGATGGTGGGCAAGTCGTCGGCGCCGATGTACCGCGGGGAGAAGCACATCGCCGAGCTTGCGCCGATCTTCGCCCTCTCCGAGGTCGCCGAGCACGCCGTGGACTTCTGGCTCTCCACGGAGGATCTGCCGGAGCCGGAGAACCGGGTGACCCTCGACCGTGACGGCAACGTGGTCTTGACCTACACGGCCAACAACCGAGAGCCGCTCGACCAGCTCTATCACCGGGTCACCAAACGACTGAGTCACCTTGGCATGCACCCTCACCACCTGGTGCCGCGCGACGTCTACATGAAGAACGACATCCCCGTGGCGGGTTGTGCGCACCAGGCCGGCACCGTGAGGTTCGGTTCTGACCCGGCGACCTCGGTGCTGGACACCGACTGCAAGGCCCATGAGCTGGACAACCTGTACGTCGTCGACGCCAGCTTCTTCCCGAGCATCGGCGCGGTGAACCCGGCACTCACCGTCATGGCCAACGCACTGCGCGTCGGCGACCACCTACTGGCCCGGCTGGCGTGAGTGGCGTGATCGCCCGGCTCAGCCCGTGATCCCCAGCTCCACCATCCGCTCGACGGCTGCCCGACGGGACGAGACACCGAGCTTGCGGTAGACCGAGGAGACCTGGGACTTCACCGTGTAGCGGGACAGGTAGAGCTCCTCGGCGATCTGCGGGAACGACAGATGCGTCGGCAGCAGTGGCAGCACCCGCAGCTCGGCCGCGGTGAGCGACGACACCCCAGCCGCTGCTGACTGGGTGAGCTGGCCGAGGCGCGACCGCAGGTCGGCGTGGGCATCGGCGAGGTTCCCCAGATCGGGGCGGCGGAGCATGATCGCCGCTGCCTGGTTGAGCGCTGCTCGCGCGCCGGCCGGGTCCACGAGCTCGACGTACGCATGTGCGAGCTGGATCAGCGCTTGGACCGAGACGACCGGGAGCAAGTGCGTGAGCAACGGCCGGAGCCGGGCCGCTTGGCGGGCGTAGCGGCGCGCCTCGAGCAGCTCGCCTCGATGCGCTGTCGACCGGGCGGCCGCGGCGTAGACCAGGGCACTCGTCCAGAAGCTGCCCAGGCCTTCCTGCTCCACCAGCCGCACCGCTCGGTCGATCTCCACGTCGGCAGTCAGGTGGTCGCCACGAGCCTGAGCAACAAGGTGTCTCTCGGCGAGCACCAGAGCCGCGAGCGGAAACGCCTTGGCACCCATCGCCAGGTCGTAGGCCTCCGCGAACAAGAGCTCCGCACCATCGAGGTCGTCATCGAGCAGCGAGGAGAGCCCGATCGTGTGCACCATGCTGGCGCGATACGGGCTGACCGCGCTCAGGCCCTCGAGCGCGTCATGTGCGTCCGCGCGGGACGTCTTCGGGCCCTCACGGGCGAGGATCGCGCGCAAGTAGGCGACCGTTGCCTGCTCTGTGCTGCCGTCGGGCAACACGCCGGTGGCAGGCAGGCTCTCGGCAGCCGCTGTCCACCGCTCCGCTTCTCCGGCCCGCCCAAGCAAGGCGTGGGTGAGCGCACCGTGGGCAGCGATTGCCGGGTAGAAGGTGGCGTTGGGGTGCTCGGACAGCCACTCCATCCAGCTTCGAAGGGTCTCGACCCGCCCACTCGCCCACACCGGCTGCATCGCCTCGAGGACGAGCCGCGCGACTTCGTCGGTCGCCCCAGCGGCCTGCGCGTGCGCTATGGCCTGTTCCACCATCCCGGTCTCGGCGAACCAGTCGCACGCACGCCGGTGCAGCCGACTCACCATGGCCTGGCCCGTGTTGCGAAGCTCGCTCTGCATCAGCTCGCGCAGGAGGTGGTGGTAGCGGTACCACTCGCCGCGCCGGTCGAGCGGGATCACGAGCAGGTTGTGAACCGCCAGCTCTTCCAGGATCGCGGCGGATCCGGCGCCCTCGATGACCGCGTCACAGAGCGGCCCGGACATCCGGTCCAGGATCGAGGTCTTCGCGAGGAACTCTCGCTGCGAGAAGGACATTCTCGAGAGCAGCTCCGAACGAAGGTAGTCACGCATCAGCCGGTCGTCGCCTGAGAACGTGAAGTCCGGCGTTGCCGCCCCTTCGCTCATCGCGACGGCCGCCAGGTACAGCCCCGCGGCCCAGCCCTCGGTCTGGTCGACGAGCTCAGCGGCCATGGTCGAGGTGACCTGCACCCCGGCGCCACGCAGCAGCCCCTCGGCCTCCAGAGGAGTCATGGCCAGCTCGTCGGCCCCCAGCTCGAGCACCCCGTGCTGCAGTCTGATCCGGGACAGCGGCATCGAGAGCTCCTCGCGGGCACCGAGCACGAGCTGCCAACCTGCTGGCAGGCGCAGTCCCAGCTCGGTCAGAGCTGCCCAGCACTCCCGGGTGCGGATCGACTCAGCGTTGTCCATGACAAGCATGACGGACCCCTCGATCCGCGAGAACGACGCGACCAGACGGGGCACAGCCGGAAGGTGGCCGCCGGACTGCGCCAGCACCGAGGGGGCCGACCAGCTCGACGGAGCGAGAGGCTGCAGCGATGCGATGACGGCGGTCCACATGGCTACCGGGTCGGTATCGAACTCTTCGCACGAGACCCACGCGACACGAGGTGAGAGCCGTTCGGCCAGCTGTGTCAGCAGCGTCGTCTTGCCATAGCCAGGCGGAGCCACGATGGTGACCACCGAAGCTCCGCTACCCAGGAGAAGGTCGAGCAGTCGGGTGCGCTCGACTACGCCTGGCCTCGGCCCCGGTGGCGTCACCCGCGCTACGTCGTCTGCCATCGAAGCCTCCGAAGCACCCGAGGGTTCGAGGTGACGCTTGACGGTGCCGGTCGGCTCCCGCACGAATCGACACTAGGTCCGGTGCGCTCTGCGCACAACAGGCCACGGTCGAGCCGGCGCCGCACCACCCGGATCGGGTGACGACCGCTCCTGTGCCCGCCGTGACGATGAATCGTCTGGTTCTCGTCACCAAAGAGGCGGGTCTGATGACCGACCGTCACCGGCCTCCGGAGGCCACACCCGCGGCGGGCGGGTCGCCGGCTGCACCACCGGCGATGGACCCCACCGCGGCCATCCACTCGAAGCCGTACATCGCTGCCCTGCTGCTCGCCGCGGTCCTGGGCATTCCGATCTCGGCTGTCGCCTACGGGTTCCTGGCGCTCGTCAACGCCATCCAGGACTACCTGTTCGACGACCTGCCAGGAAGTCTCTTCGACGGCAGTGCTCCCGCGTGGTGGCCGGTGCCTTGGCTCGTCCTGTGTGGACTGTTGACGGGCCTGACCATCCGACACCTTCCCGGCAACGGCGGTCACTCCCCTGCCTTCGGCTTTCACACCGACAGCAGCGCGCCGGTCGACAAAGAGCTCCCCGGAGTCATCCTCGCAGCACTGACAACCCTCAGCCTGGGCGCTGTTCTCGGTCCCGAGGCGCCACTGATCGCCATCGGTGGGGGTCTCGGGGCGCTGACGGTGCATCTGGTGAAGAAGGACGCGCCACCGATGGCGCTGACGATCATGGCTTCGGCCGGGAGCTTCGCGGCTATCAGCACGCTGCTCGGATCTCCGGTGCTGGGTGCCTTCTTGATCATGGAGGTCGCGGGAATCGGCGGCGCGACGCTGAGCCTGGTGGCGCTGCCGGGGCTGCTCGCATCGGGGATCGGGGCGCTGATCTTCATCGGGATGAACAACTGGACGGGCCTCGGAAACTTCTCGCTGTCCCTCACCTCGGTGCCACCGGCGGTGAACCCGACATTGGCCACCATGGCTTGGGCGCTCCCTATCGGCGTGGCCTGCGCCCTCCTTGGATGGCTGATCCGCTGGACAGGGCTGTCGCTGCGGCCGGTGGTGCACCTGAACCGGGTGCTGGTGACCGGGGCGCTCGGCCTGCTCATCGGGCTGACCGCATCGGTGTACCAGCTGGTCTCCGGGCACAGCTTCACGCAAGTGCTGTTCTCCGGCCAGGACGCCTTGCCCGAGCTGGTTGCGCACACCGCTGACTACTCGGTCGGGGTGCTGATCCTGCTCGGCCTCTGCAAGACCTTCGTCTACGGCTTGTCGCTCAGCGCGTTCCGCGGCGGACCCATTTTTCCCGCCATGTTCATCGGCGCCGTCTTGGGCATCGCCATGGCCGGGCTTCCCGGGATGAGCATGGCGCCCGCGATCGCCATGGGCATCGGAGCCATGTGCGCCGCCATGCTTCGGCTTCCCTTGACCTCGACGCTGCTGGGCACCCTGCTCCTGGGAGCCGACGGAGTGTCGGTGACGCCGCAGGTCGTGGTCGCCGTGGTGGTGGCGTTCGTTCTCACCAGCGTGCTGCCCACCCCCGGACCGAAGGAGCCGGCGACGCCGTAGTCCAGCGCTGCACCACCCGGATCGGGTGACAGCCCGTTCTTCGCGGGCGATGACGATGAGACAGGCCAGGCCTACACGCCTACCGCATCACCACGGGAGACCCGCGATGTCAGCGACCGCTCTGCTCGTCGTCGGACTCCTGCTCTGCTTCGCCGGGGCACTGTCGGCTCGGATGGCCGTCCTGGCAGCCGGCTTCGGACTGTCATGGCTGTTGGCGGACGTCTTCGGTGCGAGCTTCGTCACCGGGCTGCTCATCGCGCTCGCGGGTGCCTTGATCGCACTGGTGCTGACCGTGGTCTTGTCCCACGTGGTGATGTTCGTGACCGGGCGCCATCATGGGCGGCATCCTCGGCGCGAAGCTCTTTGTCGCCTTCGACGGCGCGGACCCGAGCTGGCTGCTTGCCGTCTTCTTCGTGCCTGCAGCGGCCATCACCTGCGGCTTCCTCGCGAGCCGCTTCCAGCGGAGGTTCTTGAGGTGGGCAACTGCGTTCGCCGGCGCAGCCCTGGTGCTCTCGGGAGTGGGCCTGCTCGATGAGCTGAACCTCGACGCCCTCTACCGACCGTCGAGCACCGGCGACTCCGTGTTCTTGACTCTCGCCTGGCTGGCCCTGGGCTTCGCCGGGCACGCGGTGCAGGGTCGCATCGCCGATCGCCGATCAGACGACGACGCGAAGGCATGAGCGAAGGTCCCGGCGACGATGCGTCATCGGTTCGGGGCGAGCGGCGCTGGCCCAGCGTTGCTGCGGTGCTCTTCGCCCTGGCCCTGACCCTCCTGCGGCCCGCGGAGCTGCGGGTCACGCCGGCGTGGCTGCTCCCAGCTGTGGAGGGCGTGCTGCTGGTCGTCCTGATCGTCCGGGACCCCGGCCGCATCGACCACCGGTCGTCGATGCTGCGCGGGGTGTCCATCTGCGTCGTCGGGTTGCTCGTCGTGGACGCGATAGGCGCCACCGTTCACCTGGTCTCGGTGCTGATCAGCGGCGGGGCGGTGACGAGCTCGGCTTCGAGCCTGCTCGCCGCCGGCGTCATCGTGTGGTCGTCGAACGTCATCGCGTTCTCGTTGCTCTACTGGGAGCTGGACAACGGCGGTGCGGCTGCCCGCGCCCACGCGATGCCTCGCACGCCCGACCTGGCGTTCCCGCAGCAGCTGAACGAGGAGATCGCTCCCCCTGGTTGGCGCCCGCAGTTCCTCGACTACCTCTATCTCGGCATCACCGCCTCGACGGCGTTCAGCCCGACCGACGTGATGCCGCTGGCCCCGTGGGCCAAGATCGGGATGGCCGTGCAGTCCCTGGTCTCGCTGACCGTTCTCGGGCTTGTCATCGCCCGTGCGGTCAACGTGCTGAGCTGAGGCAGCCTCCTCAGCACCGCTGCGTCAGAGGGTCTGCACCAGGCCGCCGTCGATGACGAAGTCCGCGCCGGTGACGTTGCCGCCGCGGTCACTGGCGAGCAGGACGATCAGGTCCGCCACCTCCTGGGGAGTGGTGAACCGGCCGGTCGCGGACTGGGCCGCAGCTTGTGCGGCAACGGCGTCCTGATCGCCGCCACCTGCCTGGGCGACCACGCTCGCGACTCCTTCGTTGCCGAGCCACAGGTCGGTGGCCACCGGTCCGGGGCTGACGGTGTTCACGCGCACCCCTCGTGGTCCGACCTCCTTCGACAGGGACTTGGAGAAGTTGGCCAAGGCCCCTTTGGCAGCGCTGTAGTCGATGACGAGAGGGTCGGGAAGGAACGCGTTGACCGAGCAGGTGGTGACGATCGATCCCTGGCGGTCGATGAGGTGTGGGAGCGCGGCACGCGTGGCGCGGACCGCTGCCAGGAAGTTGATGCCCATGGCCCAGGTCCAGTCCTCGTCGGGGATCGACAAGAACCCGTCCGGACGTGGACGCACGGCGCCGACGTTGTTCACCAGTACGTCGAGCCCCCCGAACTCCGACACCGCCTCCGCGACGAGGCGATCGGGACCGTCCGGGGTGCTGAGGTCGACCTCGAAGGATCGCACCCGGTCGCCGGCCGAGACGAGCCGCGCCAGCTCCTCGCTCGTGTCGCGGGCTCCCGCGACCACGTTCACGCCTTCCTCGGCCAGGGTGCGAGTCACGGCGAGGCCGATGCCCTTGCTGGCACCGGTCACCACCGCGACCTTGCCGTTCAGATGCAGATCCATGGCAGCCACCCGGAGCGGGCAGGCCTACTTGGCGTGTCGCTGGAGGAAGGCCAGGGCGGTGTCGGCGACCTCGTGCCAGCCGCTGTCGATGGTGAGCGCGTGACCGCGGCCGGTCATCTCGATGATCTCTGTGGGGTTCTGGTTGCGCTTCTGCTTCTTGTACGACGCGTTGGCGATCGCCCAGGGGACGGTGTGGTCCTTCTCACCGGAGATGATGAGCAGCGGGCCGCGATCGGGGTTCTTGCTGTTCACCTTCACCTGTGTCCACGGGTTGAAGTTGGCGCTCGCCGCCTGGAACAACGGCGCACCGGGCGCTGGCACGGCGTACGTGTCGTACAGCTGCTTGGCCTCCTCCTCGCTGACGGCGTTCGCGAAGCCGTAGCGGAACTGCTCGTAGGTCAACGGGACGGCGCGGTTGCGGTTGGCGGGATTGGCAAGCACCGGCGAGGCCGACCGCAGCGCCGAGATCGGCAGCGGCAGAACGCCGCGGAACGGTGCCGGGTCGATCGCGACGGTGACCGTAGAGAGTCCGCGCCCGGCGAGGATCTGCGCGAGCAGACCACCGAAGGAGTGGCCCACCAGCGCGGGCTTGCGGTCCAGCTGGTCGATGATGGCGTTGTAGTGGTCGGCCACCTGCCCGACGGTCTTGTGGGCCATGACCTCTGGATGAGCGTTCGCCTCGTCCGTGGTCTCGGGGTCGTCGGGCCATCCCGGGGTGAGCGCGGTGTAGCCGTTCTTCTCGAAGAGCTCCGCCCACCGGTCCCAGCTGCTCGGCAGCAGCCAGAGACCATGGATGAAGACCACGGGCGTGCGCCCGGTCGCGTTGCACTCGGAGATCTGCTCCGCGGTCGACTGGTCGATCGGCTGGTCGGTCTCGCTCGAGCTGGTCATTGGCGTCCCCTGTGAGGTGAAGGTAGACAGAACGCTCCACCTACATTGCGACCCCCGCCTCACCCGGGAAGGGGGAGACCCCGGCGGCTCAGCCCAGGAACGCGTCGGTGTAGTCGAGCGGGTCCTGGGCCAGGTTCGTGCAGGTGCCGGGAGCCTGGTCGCCTGCCCCGCAAGCCTGGTCGCGGTTGATCGCCCAGAACGCCAGCCTGCGCACGCCCTTCGCCTTCGCGAAGGCCACGACCGTCTGGGCGTCGGCATAGCTGAACGTCTCACCGGGCGTGTCGTTGTCGCCGATCATCGGCGTGATCCCGATGTTCGCGTACGTCTTCGCCGGCCAGATCGTCTTGACCTGCGCCAATGCCCTGGTTGCCGACGTGGTGGACGCCTTGCCCATGTTGCTGTTGGCGTCGCCGTAGTCCATCGTCATCAAGTTGATGACGTCGATGCGCGCCCCCTGGGCCTTGGCCAGCTTCAAGAACGAGACCCCGTCGCCGTCGGCCTTGACGGTCTCGATGCCGGAGTAGCCGACCGGGATCGTCAGCGAGACCGTCAGTGCGGGGAACTTCGCCTCGAGCGCCTTGATCGCCTGGTAGCGGCGGGTGTTCACGGCAGTGGCGTTGATGTTCGCCGCACCCTCGATGTCGAAGTCGATCTTCCTGACACCGAACTTGTTGATCACGCCGGTGTAGGCGGTCACGAGCTTGCTCGTCGTCGTACACACCTTGGCGAGCTCGTTCCCGGACTGCCCGCCGAACGAGATGATCGGGGTGGCACCGGCCGTCTTGGCGTTCTTGACCAGCTTGCTCCTGGCATCGGTCGTGGTGATCGTCGAGTAGTCGTCCCACGTCGGCACGCAACCCTTGCCGAGCACGAAGGCGGCCGTGAACGACTTCAGCCCGTGGCTCTTGACCGCGGTCTGGAGGTTGCCGGGGTGCACACCCGTCGTCTCGAAGTACGGCGCGACCTCCGCGACCGTGGCTGCGCCATCGGCCGGCGCGGACGCCAGCACGGGAAGCATCAGCAGCGTGGATGCGGTGGCGGCGAACATGGACGTGCGCATGCGGACCCGGCCCATCATTGACCCCCCAGAGTCAGTGCGCCGCGGGTCGGCGCCGGCCGAAGGTATCGCGGCTGCGTTGAAGCAACAATGACCCGAACGCGTCATGCCGGTGGACACGAGCTATGCGGATGCTCGGCCGGCGGTCGCCGTCGACCGACGCCACAGGGCGATCGAGCCCGCTCCCAGGAGAATGGGACCTCCCACCGTGAATACGCGCCACACGATGAGCGCGGCAACGGCCGGCGCCTCCACCGCGGGTCCGCCCGCCTCCACCAGGCCCGCGACGATCAAGGCGTCGACCACACCGATGCCCGAGAAGACCAGGATTGTCATCGGATAGGCGAACAGGTAGGCGATGGCGATGTCACCCAGGCCCACCTCCTCGGCCGACACACCCACGAAGCGCAGACAGAGCACCACCATGGCGAGGTCGGTAGCGATCATCGCCACCTGACTGAGCAGCGCCTTGGGAAACGCGCGGTAGAACCGGTCGGCGATGTCGTTGCGGAACTTCGCGCAGGCCGTGGCCCACGCGGCGGGATCGACCCTCCGGCGCACCTTGCGCGCCACGCGACCCGCCCCCGAGCCCAGCCGTCGCGCGAGTGCGTCGCTGCGCACGACGAGCAGCACTCCGACGAACAGCGCCACCGCTGCCACGATGCTGATCAGGTCGAGCAGTCGGATGCCCAGCGTCCCGCCGTAGATCAGCAGAAGAACCACACCGCCGATGGGCGTGGCGAATCGGACTATGTAGAAGGTGAGCATGTTCATCACGGTCCCGGCCAGACCCATCGCGGTCGGCACTCCCCACGAGTTGAACATCGAGATGCGCAGCGCCATGTCGCTGGGCGGTGGGGCCACACAGGCCATCGTCATCGCCCCCATGTCGTTCATGGCGGCGCGCTGGATCCCGAGGTCAGGCGTGTAGAGCGCCAGTGGGACGGAGTTCAGCCCCTGCCGAACCCCTAGGAGCGACCAGGAGCAGCGCGAGCTGCCACCAGGTCATCTGCGCGAGCGCGTCCCACACCACGGGCCAGTCGATGCGACCCACCAGGTGGAAGATCGCGGCGGTGACGACGACACTGAGCACCACCAGAAGCGCACGCTTGACCCAGCGGCGACGCAGGGACGACGACAACGACTCCGGTCGGTGCTGTGTCGCCACGCCGATCAGGACTCGACCGGGTCGCGGCTGATCGGGCAGGTCATGCAGTGGCCGCGACCGCGACCTAGGGTCTCGCTCATCAGGCCTCTTGGAGCGGCGGTGCAGCGTCGGGTTGGTCCCACCGAGGCTGCCGCACCGCCCTCGCCCGACCGAACGTGCGGCTACCGACGCTAAGAACCCGCCGCGTCAGCGCCACACCCCCGATTCGGGTGAGCCCGGGAATACTTGGGGACCACATAGACTTGCCGAAGTCATGACGGAGTCCCCCCAAATCTCTTCTGGCAGCAAGATCGAGCCGGACCTGCCGGACCACATCGATGCCGCCGTCTTGAAGATCGCAGGCGTCGTGGTCATCGGCGCCATCATGTCCATCCTGGACATCACGGTCGTCAACGTCGCCTTGCCGACGTTCCAGACTGTGTTCGGCACCCCCGGCAACCCGATCGCCTACTCCACGGTGGCGTGGTCGGTCACTGCGTACACGCTGGCGCTGGCCACCGTGATCCCGCTCACGGGCTGGGCCGCCGACCGGTTCGGCACCAAGCGGCTCTACATGACCGCGATCGCACTGTTCGTCGCCGGTTCGGTGCTGTGCGCGGCCTCGTGGAGCATCGGCGCACTGATCGGCTTCCGCGTTCTCCAGGGCCTCGGCGGCGGCATGCTGATGCCGCTCGGGATGACGATCATGACCCGGGCTGCCGGACCTCACCGGATGGGTCGCTTGATGGCCATCCTCGGTGTCCCGATGCTGCTCGGCCCGATCCTCGGCCCGATCCTCGGCGGCTGGCTGATCGACATCGCCAGCTGGCACTGGATCTTCCTGCTCAACGCACCCATCGGCGCGGTCGCACTCATCTACGCGTGGCGCGTGTTGCCGAGCGACAGCCCGGAGCCGTCTGAGTCCTTCGACTTCCTCGGCATGGCCCTGATGTCCCCAGGCCTTGCGCTGTTCCTGTTCGGCGTCTCCTCCATCCCCGGCGAGGGCACGGCCGCCGCCCCGCGGGTCTGGGTCCCCATGTTGGTCGGCGCGGGACTGATGGTGGCGTTCGTGTTCCACTCGTTCCGGCCGGAGCACCCGCTGCTGGACCTGCGGCTCTTCAAGAACCGCAACCTCACCATCTCGATCATCACGATGTTCTTGTTCGCCGCGGCGTTCTTCGGTGGGCTGTTGCTGGTCCCGACCTACTTCCAGGAGGTCCGCGGCGAGTCGACGCTGGCAGCCGGGCTGCTCGTCGCGCCGCAAGGCATCGGCGCCATGATCACGATGCCGATCGCGGGATCCCAGGTGGACAAGCGCCCGATCGGCCAGATCGTGCCGTTCGGCCTGGTCTTCATCTTGATCGGCATGTTCGGGCTGACCCAGCTGACTGCCACGACGCCGTACCCGGTGATCATCGCCTTCTTGTTCGTGATGGGTCTCGGGATGGGCGCGACGATGATGCCGCTGTTCACCTCGGCGCTGAAGACGCTGAAGGCACACCAGGTGGCCCGCGGCTCGACGCTGCTGAACATCACTCAGCAGATCGCCAGCTCGGTCGGTGTGGCGACGATGTCGGTCCTGCTCACCAACCACCTCCAGGCTTCCAAGCTCGCCGGACCGGCGATCGCCTCGCTGCACATCCCGTCCCTGGCGGACAAGATCCCGGCGGCCGCGATCACGAAGGGGCTCGAGGACGCGGCGAGCGCATTCGCCCAGACCTACTGGGTGGCGTGGGCGATGGTGCTGGTGACGGTCATCCCGGCCCTGATGCTGCCTCGCAAGTACGAAGAGGCACATCTGCTCGACGACGAGGGCGTGCCGCCGGTCGTCGTGCACTGACCCGGTCCTGGTGACGGCCAGGTGACGGCTAGGTGTTGACGGCGCTGGACTCCGCACGCGAGCCCGGGAACTCCTCGTTGCCGGTCGGCTCGACGTGCTGCACGCTGTTCATCTTCTGACGCAGCTCGGCGAGCTCGGCGTACATCCGGCGGCGGGCGCGGTTGGAGTTCCCCATCGGTCGGTGCGCTCGCAGGCTGTGCCAGGGGTTGTAGCGCAGCACGTCGGCGAACGCGAGCTGCTCGTCTGAGTCGAAGCGTTGCCGCGGCATCGTCAGCCGGGCGACGGGGACGTACGGCGACATCGACTCCGGCCACTTGACCGTGGCGTCCTCGATGGGCATGCGGAACGGGTCGGTCTGCACCTGGACCATGAAGTCCATCTGCCAGTCGCCGTCGGCCAGGGTCTCGACCATGGCGTCGCGAAGGTAGTTCTCCGCCGGGTGAGCAGGGATCCGGCTACGACCCCGCTGCACCGGCTTCAGGGAGTACTCCACCGCCTGGCCGTCGCCGAGCAGGAACGGCACGTTGCTGTAGTACTGCACCTCGAGCGGGTTGGCGTGCATGGGGGCGTAGAGCAGCTGCATGAACAGGTGCAGCAGGTGCGAGTCCCCCGGCATCACGGCGTAGACCATCGAGGCCTTGGCGCGCACCCACCGCTGCAGCTTCGCGTTCTCCCGGATGTTCGGGGTCACGAAGCTCGCCGGGCTGACGAGGATGAGGTCCTGAGTCGACTTCTCGTCGTCCAGCAGCTTCTCGCCGGGAACGCCCATCACCTTGATGCCGACCGAGCACTGGCCGAAGTCCTCGAGGTCCGGCGGCGCGTAGGGACCGGGCCCGGAGAAGCGAACCCACGCCGGGTAGCTGCCCGGCTCCGCGAACAGTCCCTGCCGCAGATGGTCCGGCACTCCCTCGAGTACGTCGAGACGGCCGCGCAGCACGCCGAACGTCTTGGTGTTGCCGAAGCGCTGCGCCGAGCCAGGCAGCCAGTTCTCCCGCGTGAAGGCCTTGATCTCGTCGATGATCTGCTGGGTCAGCTCTTCCTCGTCCTCGAGCTCTCGTTCCTCGGCGAGCCGGAGACCTTCGTCGGTGCGCCGGCGGTTCTGCAGCCACTGGGCCGCGGAGAACAGCCCGGGACGCAGCCACCGGTCGAACTGCGGGCGGTAGAGGAACTCCACCCGCCGTTCCAGCCGCCACAGCCACAGCACCAGGTCGCTGAGCGGGCGGAACACCAAGAACGTCAGCCGGCCCTGAGGATCCATCGGGCATCGCCTTCTCTCGCGAGGTAGTAGGAGCAGATCGAGCTGGTCACGGGTCGGGAAGCGGCGCGGTCGCGAGGTAGCGCAGTGCCGGCAGGCCCGGCAGGAAGAAGTACGCACCTCCACGGGTCTGCACGAACTGCGGCAGCCCACCGACCCGGCGCCGCACCGGCTCTGCGGGCTCGGTGAATGACGCCGGACCATTCACGCGAGGGCCGACGAGCGGGTCCTCGGTGCCGGAGAGGCCGTTGAAGGACGGGTCGTTGATCCAGCTGTGCTGCACGAACTCGTACTGGCGCGCCAGGTTGGTGCCCAGACAGAGGAAGTGCAGCCCGCGTTCGTCGCCGTCCTGGGCGGTCGGCCCGTAGCCACGGCCTCGGCGCAGCAGCCGGTGGCGGACGTTCACGGCGCGCGACGCCGCGGTGCCCGGCTGCGGCGCCAGCGCGTCGCGCGGGTTCGTCCGGCGGATGTGCGCACCGATCGGGCAACCCAAGCCGTCCGGGTCGGTGCGGTGGTAGCCGAAGTCGTTCGCCTTCTCCAGCGCCGGGTCGTCGGCGTGCGGCGCCAGTGCCAGCGGCGCTCCGGACTCGCGCCACCTCCCCACCAGCTTCGCTGCCAGGTACTCGCGACGCCGGACGTCCACCCGGTCGCCGACGGTTGCCTGGCCGTCAAGGAACTCCTCGAATGCCGCGACGTCCTGGCGGAGCTGCCGGAAGACCAGGTAGCTGCCGTTGCGTCCGAGATCCGCGGCGCCCGCGCCGTCCGGGTCGCGTGGCAGCACGCCTTCCGGGTCCAGGGTCGGCGGCAGCAACGGTCGCTCGGTGCGCTGGTCGTACTCGTTGACGTAGCCGAGGATGAACTCGCCGGCCCGGATGGCCTCGTCCCTCCCCTGCTCGGTCGGGGCGCCCGCGTCTTCTCGCGCGCCGGCGATACGCGGCTGTGAGATGCCGTCGTGGAACCCGAAGTGCTCTCGTTCCTGGAGCTCCGTCGTCGCCAGCGTCGCGACGACGTCGAAGCCGCCGCTCCTCGCGGCCGCCTCGGTGGCTTCGGTGCAGCTCCGCAAGCCGGGTCGCGGTGTCGGCGTACACCAGCACGGCGACGTCGACAGCGACGTTGCGCGGGCCGCCCCAGTCCCACTGCGCGGGATCGTTCGCACCCACGTCGCCCAGCAGCCTGCTGCGATACGTCGTGGCCATGCCGGTCGCGAAGGGCTCAGCGAACCCCAGGTCGAACGCAGACCGGCCGGCCAGCGCGGCCACACCGGTCGCGGTGAGCGCAACCTGCATCGCCTGGTCGGCCGGGGAGACGCTTGCGGGTGTCACCGCCGAGTCCGCCCAGTGGGCGACAAGACCTCGAGCGGCCGCCTGGTCCCTGACGTGCAGGAGCAGGTAGGCGGCGTGTGGGAGCTTGCGGTAGCCGCGAACCACCAGTCCCTGGATGGCTCCGAGGTCGAGCGGCTCCGCCGGCGGGCTCTCCTGCGTGGTCATAGCTGCACCAGCCAGCGGGTGGCGTCCTTGTCGTGCGCGTAGTGCGACGCCAGCCCGCCATGGACGCGGGTGAACGTGTCGAGGTTGCGCGCGGAGTGCTGCGGGTGCGCTGAGTAGTAGACCGGCGTGGGCGACTGGTGGCGGCGCAGGTAGTGCTTGTAGGAGATCTCGTCGCGGGATCCCTCGAGCACCAGCCATCGCGCGCGCGGGAAGCCGACCCCGTTGCTGAAGACCAGGTTGATCCCCCACGACAGCCGGGAGATGAAGTCGTCCATGTAGCTCTCGAGGCTGCCGTCGTAGCTGCTGGCGAAGATCAGCCGTCGGTTGTCGTCGAGGAGCACCCAGCGGGCGAAGTGGATCGAGTCCACACCCGAGAGCGTGTCGCGTGAGAAAGCGTGCCGGTTCGCGAAGTCCAGCCCGGCCAGCGCCACCCGCATCGTGACCCGACGCACCAGGCCGGGCTTGACCTCACCCACCGCGGTGAACGGGTTCTGCGCCCCGAAGTCCTCGTACTGTCGTACGTCGTCGACGTGGGACTGGTCCGGCACACCCTCCTCCTGGGTGTCGGTGAGCTCCTGCTTTCGCACCAGGACCAGCCAGACCGCTGCCACGGGCAACGCGACCGGCGAGACCGCAAGCACCAGCGTGAGGCCGGCGAACAGGTGGACCGAGTCACGGACCTCACCCACCAGCCCTCGTCCCGGCGGCGGCTTGCGCGCCCACGCGGTGTCGGAGCGACGCAGCACGGCGGCACGCAGCCGCTCCCGAAGCTGCGTCGGCGGACCCGCGCCGAGTGCCACCTCGCCGCCGTCGATGATGTCGCCGAGGCGGGCGTGCAGGCGCGCCTCGTCATGCGCCTGGGTCACCGAGCGCCCCACGGTGTGCACGTAGCGGGCGGCCGGAGCCAGCGTGTGCGACAGCAGCCACGCAAGTCGCGTGCCCGGGCCAGGATCGGCCGGATAGCCATCGCAGTGACCGAACACCTCGTCGACCATCGCCGGAGCTGCTGCCGCGAGCGCTCGCAGGTGCCCGGCCACCGTGCCGTCGACGTCGGCCATGTACATCAGCGACGCCGGGAATCTGCTCACCGGTGGACAGGACCGCGGTCTCGAGGACGAACAGCCGGGCGAAGTGCACATGGCCGAGGTCCGCGAGGCCCAACCGGGTCACCGCCGCATCCGGGTGCCTGCGCGCCAGCAGCTCCTCGAGGTCGTCGCGCCGACCTGGCGAGATCTGGGCGCGCACCGTCACCGGTGCTTGCCGTGGCACTCCGGCTCCTCAGGCGGTCGGGCTCGATGGTGACCGCAGGGTGAACCAGCCGACTCGCCAGCGCCAGAGCCACACCACGCCGAGGTAGAGGTCTGGTGCCACCAGCCGGATCTCGTCGCGCACCATGTGCGCCACCAGCGAGGTCTTCGAGTAGTCGAGGAGCACGCACTCGTGGCCGTCGACCCAGCTCGTGGCGTGCGAGAGCCGGGCCGCGATCAGACGCAGCCGCAGCGGGGTGATCTTGTTGCGCAGCAGGTGCCGCTCGCGGCTGACCACCTTGCCCTGCCAGGCCAGCAGGTAGATGAGGAAGGCGAGCGGGCGCGCCACCGGCGTACCCGGCCATGCCAGCACGGTGCCGCGCATGTTGCCGTCCGGGATCTCGCCGGCCGGCGCACGCCGGAAGACATCGTCGAGCTCGGTGTTGGTCAACGCGAGCAGCGCGGTCTCGTCGACCTGCGGCCCGACATGGGTATTCGTCATGCAGCACCTCCGAGGGTGTGCCCGCGGACAGTGGAGACAGGATGAAGCGTTCTCAGATTCCTCTCGTCGTCGCGGCTTGTAAAGACGCAAGATGTCGCGAGCACGAACCTCAACGTGTTCGTTGACACCGGTGCCGACGTGCCGGAAGGCTACGAAGTCCTGTGGGCACCGGAATCACCGGACACGAGGGGAGACTCGGATGCTCAGCTCCGACACAGCGCGCAGGACCCTGGGAGTCATCAGGATCGTCAACGGGACTGCGGGCCTGCTGGCACCCGAGTTCCTGCTCGGCAGGTTGGGCGTGGACACGACCACCGACCACTCCGGCGCGTACCCGTTCCGGATGTTCGGGGTCAGAACGGTCCTTATCGGATTGGACCTGTGGCTGCTCACCGGTGAGGACCTGCGTCGGGCCACTCGGATGGCAGTGGTCATCCACGCCTCCGACACGATCTCCGCCGCGGCCACGACCGTGCGTGGCGACCTGCCCCGCAAGCAAGGTCTCGTCGCGACCGGGATCTCCGCGGTCAACACCCTTCTTGCCATCGCCGCCGCCAAAGGCTGAACCGCGAGGCGCGCGACAGGCCTCAGCCCGAACTTCTCGAGGAGAGCCCATGCCGGGTCCATCGTTCATCGACAAGGCACTCGCCCGCGTCGGCACGAAGCTCGACCAGATCAGGGGCTGGGACAGGCTTCCGCTGCCGCTCGCGCTGCTGACCCTGATCGGACTGCGAGACGAGCTGCGACAGGCCAACCTCTACGACTCCTACGAAGGCAGCCCACCGCCGGCGCCCACGCGCCCACCGGCCGAGTACCTCACGATGCGAACGATCGACGGGTCGTACAACGACCTCTCCGCACCGTCGATGGGCATGGCGAACACCCGGTTCGGGCGCAACGTGCCGCTCAGCCGGAGCCAGGCCGAGAAGCCGCCGGAGCTTCTCGACCCCAATCCCCGCCTGGTGAGCCGGGAGCTGCTGGTCAGGCACGAGTTCAAGCCCGCGACGACCCTGAACATCCTGGCCGGCGCGTGGCTGCAGTTCCAGGTCCGCGACTGGTTCAGCCACGGCACCGACCCCGACCGCGTCATCGAGGTGCCGCCTGCTCCCGGCGACCCGGACCAGGACCCGATGGCCGTCCCCACCACCCCCGCTGACACGTCAGCGACCGGGGACGAGCAGGCGCGGACCTTCGTGAACACCGAGACGCACTGGTGGGACGGCTCGCAGATCTACGGCAGCACGCAGCAGTTCCAGGAGGCGGTGCGCACCGGCAGCGAGGGGAAGGTGTGCATCGGCGACGACGGGCTCATCGACCTCGACCCCGCGCTGCTCGGGCAGTCCGGGGGCGCCGACGGCTGGTGGCTCGGCCTGGAGCTGATGACCACGGTCTTCATGCGCGAGCACAACGCCATCTGCGACCGGCTCCGCGCCGCCTACCCGAGCTGGTCCGACGACCAGCTGTTCGACAAGGCACGACTGGTCAACTCGGCGCTGATGGCCAAGATCCACACCGTCGAGTGGACACCCGCGATCCTCGGTCACCCCGCGTTGCAGATCGCCATGCGTGCCAACTGGTTCGGCCTCGCCGGCCAGCGGGTGCACGACCTCTTCGGCCGGATCAACGACGACGAGCTGGTCAGCGGCATCCCCGGCTCCCCCACGGCACACCACGCTGCGCCGTACGCCATCACCGAGGACTTCGTCGCGGTGTACCGCATGCATCCCTTGATCCCCGACGACTACGTCTTCTACGACCTCGAGCGGCGCCGAGAAGGAGCGTCAGGAGTTCGGCGCCCTGCACGGGCTGAGCTCCCACGAGTTCCTGCAGCGGGTCCCGGTCGCGCAGGCGCTCTACTCCCAGGGTGTCGCGCACCCTGGCGCGGTCACGCTGCACAACCACCCGCGCTTCATGCATCGCTTCGACCGCACCGACGGGACTCCGCTCGACCTGGCCGCCGTGGACGTGCTGCGCTCACGCGAGCGCGGCGTTCCTCGCTACAACGAGTTCCGCAGGCTGCTGCGGATGCACCCGGCGAGGTCCTTCCGCGAGATCAGCGCCGACGACCCGAGCGACCGAGGAACAGCTGCAGGATGTCTACGGTGGCGACATCGAGAAGGTCGACGTCACCGTCGGCATGTACGGCGAACGGCTGCCCGCCGGCTTCGGTTTCAGCGACACGGCGTTCCGGATCTTCATCTTGATGGCGTCACGACGGCTCAAGAGCGACCGCTTCTACACCGTCGACTTCACCCCGCGCATGTACACGCCCGAGGGGATGGCATGGCTCGACGAGAACGACATGACGTCCGTGCTGCTGCGGCACTACCCGGAGCTGTCGCCGATCCTGCGTGACCAGCGAAACGCGTTCGCGCCGTGGCCCTCCCCCGTGGGCTGACCGTCAAGAGCGCTCGGCGAGGTACGTCGCGAGGTGGTCGATCACCTCACGAGCGTCGTCCTCGATGCCGTGGATGAACGTGGACTTGCGTCGCCGCAGCACGGGCAGCCCCAAGGCGTACATCCCCGGGCTGTCGACCACACCGCCCTCGTGGACGAGATGACCCTTCGCGTCGACCACGGGCACGTCCAGCCACGAGTAGTCCGGACGGAAGCCCGTCGCCCACACGATGGAGCTGATCTCCCCGCTTCGAAGGTCGAGCTGCAGCCGCGTGGAAGCAGGCACATGCGTCGGCTCGAAGCGCTCGGGTGGGTCGACCTCCGCATCGCGGCCGTTGGCATGGGCCCACTCGTCGAACGTGCCCAGCAGGCGGTTCATCTTGAGGTCCGCGAGCGAGAACAGGTTGCGCAGGCCACCGGAGAACAGCGCGCGGCCGTCACGCATCATCGCCCAGCGACCGACCAGCTCGACACCCATCGCGGTGAGTGCATTCAGATCCAGCGTCGAGCGCTCCGGGGTCCCGACCAGCTGCGGCGATGACAACCGTCGCGCGCGGGTGAGGTCGTCGACCGCGTCGAACCGCTCGTCCCACACACCCGACGCGTCCATCCACCACAGCACGTCGCGCCCGCGGTACGTGCGGGGCAGCCGCACGTGCTCCCCCACCGACAGAGTCACCTGCCTGCCCGAGGCCTGCAGCTCGGCCGCCAGCTGCACGCCAGTGGCCGACGCGCCGACGACGAGCACTCCCCCGTCGGGGAGCTGGTCGGGGTTGCGGTACTCGAACGGCGTGACCTGCTGGACCGACGAAGGAACCGCCGCGCTGAAGTCCGGCACGGCGGGCTGGTTGCACGCCCCGCTCGCGATGACCACCGTGTCGCAGCCGATCACGCCGTGGCCGGTCGTCACGTCGTACCCGTCGTCGGTCCGTCGTACCGACGAGACGGCGGCGCCGGTCCGGACCGGCGCACCCGAAACCGCGGCGAAGCGCTCGATGAGCTCGATCACGTCGCCGGTGGCCATGTAGCCGTCGGGGTCGGGGCCCTCGTAGCGAACGCCAGGGAGCCGGTTCTGCCAGTTGGGAGTGAGCAGGCGCAGCGAGTCCCAGCGTTCGTGCCGCCAGGAGTTCGCTACCTCCCCGCGCTCCAGCACGACATGGTCGATCGACCGGTCGCGCAGGAAGTAGCTGGCAGCGAGGCCGGCGTGGCCGGCGCCGATGACGACCGTGGTGACGCGCTCGACACCTTGGCCGTCAGACAACCTCGACAGTCACATCCGTGGGGTTCGTCAAAGCGTCGAACACCGCGGAGCGCTTCTGCGACTGGGCCACCAGCGCTTCGATGTCCTCCTTCGAGGCGTCCGCGTCGATGTTGAACGTCACCTTGACGTCGTTGAAGCCGTTGCGGACGTCGCTGTCGGCGCCGAGGATCCCGCGGATGTCGTGGTTGCCCTCGACCGTCGCCTCGACCGACCGAAGCTGGATGCCCCGGTTCTGGGCCACCGACGCGATTCCGCCGGTCAGGCAGCTGGTCAGCCCGACAAGGAGATACTCGATCGGTGTGATGGCATCGTCCGGCGCGGCGAAGACCTCGGGATGGTCGGCTTCCAACACCGTCTCGGCCTTGTGGTTCTGCTCCTCACCGAGCCCGAAGAAGTTCTGGATCTTGGTGGTGGTGTGGACGCCGTTCTTCCACTCGGAGGTGGCCTTCCAGGTGAACTGGGCGGCCTCGGGTGCGCCCTTGAGCACGTTGCGTGCATCGAGCAGTGCCTGGACGTTGACTCCGTTGTCCGCGGTTGGGCTCTCGGTCGTGGTCATCTCGCCGTCTCCCTCTCAAGGTTGTCCATCGGGCTTGTCGACAATAGAACCAGGGCCACGGCTAGCATCGCCACCATGTCGCCAGTCGAGACGCGCGAGACCGGCTCTGTCGGCGCCGTCGAGACTCAGTTCCTCGACCTGCCCCACCCCGTGCAGCTCGACTGCGGGCGCGAGCTGGCCTCGGTGCGTGTCGCATATGAGACATATGGCGAGCTCTCACCGCAGCGCGACAACGTGATCTTGGTGTGCCACGCGCTCAGCGGCGATGCCCACGCGGCGGGTGTCTCGCACACGTCGCCCGAGGAGAGCACCCGCGACGGGTTCGCAGCCGAGGCGCGCGACGGCACAACGGGCAAGAATCTCGGCTGGTGGGACGGGATGATCGGGCCGGGCAAGGCGTTCGACACCGACCGCTACTTCGTGGTCTCCACGAACCTGCTCGGGGGCTGTCGCGGGACGACCGGACCGTCGTCGACCGACCCGGCCACCGGCAGGCCCTACGGGTCCGACTTCCCCGTGATCACCGTCGCGGACATGGTGCGGACCGAGCGGGCGTTCCTGGACGCGCTCGGCATCGAACGGCTCGCAGCCGTCGCCGGTGGCTCGCTGGGCGGGATGCAGGCCTTGGAGTGGGCCATCGCGTTCCCCGACCAGGTCGACGCCGTCGTGTCGATCGCGAGCACGCACGCCCTCCATCCGCAGGGAGTGGCGTGGAACGCGATCGCGCGTGAGTCCATCAAGCGCGACGAGGCCTGGCAGGGCGGTCACTACTACGGCACCGGCCGCAAGCCCGACGCCGGGATGGGCGTGGCGCGCATGGTCGGCCACGTCACCTACCTGTCCGGACAGGCGCTGGACGAGAAGTTCCACCGTCGGCTGCAGTCCTCCGACGACATCCGATACACGATCACCGAGCCGGAGTTCGAGGTCGAGAGCTACCTCAACCACCAGGCCGACTCGTTCGTGAGGCGCTTCGATGCCAACACCTACCTCTACACATCGCGCGCACTGACGTACTTCGACCTCGCGCGAGAGCACGGCGGCGGCTCGCTGACGAAGGCGCTGGAAGGCGTTGCTGCGCGGACGCTGCTGATCGCCTTCAGCTCCGACTGGCTCTACCCGCCGTCCGCCTCGAGGGAGATCGACGAAGCGCTGCGTGCTCTCGGCAAGCCGGTCGAGCTCCACGTGATCGAGGCGCCGTACGGTCATGACTGCTTCCTGCTCGAGGAAGCCCGCCAGACACCACTCATCCGCAGCTTCCTAGGAGCCGACCAGTGACCAACCCCGAGCCGGAGCACGAGTTCGGCTTCGAGACCCGGCAGCTGCACGCCGGACAGCGGCCGGACCCGAACACCGGCGCGCGCGCCGTGCCGATCTTCGCGACGACCAGCTACGTGTTCGAGGACCCCGAGTCGGCGGCGGCCTACTTCAACCTGCAGGAGTACGGCAACACCTACTCGCGCATCATGAACCCGACCACCGCGGTGTTCGAGGAGCGAGTCGCCAACCTCGAGGGCGGAGCGGGCGGCGTGGCGTTCGCCAGCGGGCTCGCGGCGCAGATGGCCGCCCTCTTCACGCTGCTGGAGCCGGGCGACCACGTCGTCTCTTCGACGGCTCTGTACGGCGGCACGGTGAACCAGCTCAAGCACGTGCTGCGCAAGATGAACATCGAGCTGACCTGGGTCGACCCCGACGACCCGGACGCGTGGCGGCAGGCGGTCGGCCCGAACACGAAGGCCTTCTTCGCCGAGACGATCGGCAACCCGGCGGGCAACGTGCTGGACATCGAGGTCGTGGCATCGATCGCCCACGAGCACGACCTGCCGCTGATCGTGGACAACACGTTCGCGACGCCGTACCTGTGCCGCCCGATCGAGTGGGGCGCCGACATCGTGATCCACTCGGCGACCAAGTTCCTCGGCGGCCACGGCACGAGCATCGGTGGGGTCGTCGTCGAGGCCGGCACGTTCAACTGGTCCAACGGGCGGTTCCCGGTGGTCGCCGACCCGTCACCGGCCTACCACGGTCTGCAGTTCCACGAGACGTTCGGCACCTACGGCTACCTGATGAAGCTGCGTGCCGAGACCTTGCGCGACCTGGGCGCGGCGCTCTCGCCGTTCAACGCCTTCCTCTTCCTCCAGGGGCTCGAGACGCTGTCGCTGCGCATGGAGCGCCACGTCACCAACGCGCGAGAGGTAGCAGCGTTCCTCGAGTCGCACGACCTGGCGTCGAACGTGACCTATCCCGACCTCCCCGGGAGCAAGTACCGATCGCTCGTCGACAAGTACCTGCCGCTCGGGGCCGGCGCCGTGTTCTCCTTCGACTGCGCCGGTGGCCGCGCCGGTGGGACGGGCCTGATCCGCGGCGTCAACTTGTGGTCGCACCTGGCCAACGTCGGCGACGCGAAGAGCCTGATCATCCACCCGGCCAGCACCACGCACCGCCAGCTCAGCGACGAGGAGCTGCAGGCCGCGGGGGTCGGTCCGGGGACAGTGCGGCTGTCCGTGGGCACCGAGTCGGTGCAGGACCTGATCTGGGACCTGGAGCAGGGGCTCGCGCAGGTTGCCGCATCAGTCGAGACGGAGGCCACGGCATGATCGACCTGCAGCAGTACCAGGACACCTCGACGATCCAGCGCCTGCTCCACAACGCGCAGACCATCGCGATGGTGGGCCTGTCGAACAAGGAGCTGCGCGCGAGCTACTTCGTCGGCTACTACCTCAAGCGGCACGGCTACCGCGTGATCCCGGTCAACCCGCGCGAGAGCGGAGATCCTCGGCGAGACCTGCTACGCGAGCCTGAGCGACATCCCCGAGCACGTGGACATCGTCAACGTCTTCCGCGCGCCGGACGCGCTGCCCGACATCGCCCGTGAGGCCGTGGCCATCGGGGCCGACGCGCTGTGGTGCCAGTTCGGGGTGATCAACGAAGAGGGCGCACAGCTGGCCGAGGACGGCGGGGTGACGGTGATCATGGACCGCTGCCTCAAGGTGGAGCACGCCCGCTTCGTGGGCCGGATGCACTGGCTTGGCTTCAACACCCAGCGCATCACCTCGGTCCGCGCCGGGCTGCAGTAGCTGGACAGGGCGCGGGCCTGGCGTGTCAGGAGCCAGCAAGGTTGCGGTCTTAGAGTGTCGGCATGAGCGACGGCTTCGGACTAGAGCCAGTCGCTCGGCGTAGTGAGACGTACAAGACGGACTCGCGGCGCGCTCCGCACCGCCCGAGGATGAAGATGGGAGGTCGGCAGACCTCCTCGCGGTCGCGTACGACGGACCCACTCACCTTCCTGGTCGGTGCCGTCGCCTTCGTCACGTACATCCTGCATGGCTTCAACGGCACCCTCACCCGTGACCTCGGTCTCTACAGCTACGCGGGTCAGCAGGTCGCGGACGGCGTCCCGCCGTACATGGAGGTCCTGAACCGCGCTGGACCCCTCGCCCATGTCTTCCCAGCGGTCGGCGTGATCATCGCCCGCGTCGGCGGCTTCGACGACGTCGTCGCGATGCGGGCGTTCTTCCTGCTGATCGCGGTCGTGTGCGCCTGCGCGGTCTACGTCCTCGGCAGGGACGTGTTCTCCTCCAGACTCGCCGGGCTGGTAACAGCGGGCACGTTCTTGACCTTCTACGGATTCATCCACTACGCGACCAACGGCCCGCGCGAGAAGACGCCGATGACGCTCTTCATCGTGCTGGCCCTCTGGGGGATCACCAAGCAGCGTTGGTTCACCTCCGGGGTGTGCATCAGCCTCGCGACGCTGTGCCTGCAGACCGCCTTCTTCAGCTCCTCGGCCGCGGTGGCGGCCGGCGTGCTCCTGCTGGCTTCCGGTCACCGCCTGCGTTCTCTGCTGATGGTGGCGCTGGGCGGGATCGTCCCGGTGGCCATCTTGACTGTCTGGTTCGCGCTGGCCGGTTCCCTGCGAGAGTCGATCGACGCCTTCTACCTCATCAACGCCCGCTACACCGTGCCGAACCCGGTGCTCGACGAGCTCGACACAGCGTGGCTGGACGCGCGAACCGCGTTCGGAATCAGCCTGTGGCTGCTGTTCGGTGGTCTGCTCGCGCTGGCCCTTCGCTCGCTCGCGGTTTTCAGCGCGACCGCAAGGCGCAAGGACCCGTCGCTGGCGCTCCTGGCTGCGTTCACCGTGGGTGCTGCCGTGGGTCTCGCATGGAACCTCAAGGACTACGACGCCTGGCCCGACCTCTTCCCGATGATGCCGTTCGCGGCCGTCGGGGTCGGCGGGCTGTTCGTCCTCGCCACCCGATGGCTCTCCGCCCGCATCGCGACCGTCGCGGCAGCCGTGCTCTGCCTTGCCGCGGTCGTGACGGCGGTGCACTACTCCGTGACCACGTCAAAGGACACGCTCGATGCCCAGCGAGCCTCGGTCCGGGCCGTGATGAAGCAGCTGCCGCCCGATGCACGCATCACCTCGATCGAGGCGCCCCAGCCGCTCGTGCTCACCGGACAGACCAACCGCACCCGCTACCAGATGTTCCGAGGTGGCCTTCAGTACTACATGGACGACACCTGGTCGGGCGGACGCGACGGGTTCCGTCGCGACCTCGTCGACAAGGACGCGCCGGCGCTGATCTCCGTGGAAGACACGGTCTCCGACCGCTGGCGCGCCGCGATCGAGACGAGGTACGTCTGGATCGGGGGCGCGGAGGACTGGGGTTGGTACGCCCGCGCTTCGCTCGGTCCGGCGAAGATCGCCGCCCTCCGGCGAGCCGCCGGGTACGACCGCGACGACGACTTCGCCCATCCCCGCAGCGCCGAGTGATCACAGAGGATGGGTATTGACGCACCGGTCTCACATCACCAGCAACACCCAGTCGGACAGGAGCAGGCATGGCACGTGGCGATCACCTCTACGTACGGCGAGGGCGCCGTTACAGCCACCACGGGATCGACTGCGGCGACGGGTCGGTGATCCACTACGTCGGGCCGCGTGGCACCAATCGCTACGTTGCCCGGACTCCGGTGGACGCGTTTGCCGCGGGCGCTTCCGTCCGGGTCCGGCAATACGAGAAGCGGCTCACTGCCGAGGAGACGATCCACAACGCCGAGTCGCGGCTAGGCACAGTCGGTTACCACCTGGTCAGGAACAACTGTGAGCACTTCGCGGCGTGGTGCTGCACGGGGCGAGCCGCCAGCAGCCAGGTTCGCCGCTGGGTCATGGCCACCCAGGGAACCGTTGCATCACTGGTCGCGGCGCAGTCCCTCGGTGCCCACGTGGCGCTGCTTGGCACGGTGGGCGCTGGGCTGTACTGGTTGACCCGCCCGCTCCGCCGACGGTGAGGGACCGGTAGCGGGTCACAGCTCCTGCTCCGGTTTCAGCCGTCTCAGCGGTAGCCTCGTGCCAGTGCACGCACCCAGGACCGGCGACGGCGTCAGACGCCTCCTCGAGGAGATCATCCGCTTTCTCCTGGTCGGCGGACTGGCAACCCTCGTCTCGGTCATCGGCTTCAACGTCCTCGTTCACGGGAGTCTCCTCGGCTCCGCGCCGATGTCGCAGCAACCGATCCCGGCGTACGTCCTGGTAAACGTCGTCGCCGGCGCGGTGGCATACCTCGGAATGAGGGGGTGGGCGTTCAAGCACCGCGAGGTCCCCGATCCGGTGATGGGTCTGGTCAAGTTCTTCGGCTTGGGTGCCGTGACGATGGCGATTCCCGTCGTATGCCTTGCGGTGAGCCGCTACGGGCTCGGCCTCTCGGACCTCTGGGCAGACAACATCTCGGCGAACGTGATCGGCCTTGGCCTGGGAACCGCGGCACGCTTCTGGGTCTTCCGGCGGTTCGTCTTCGTGGAAGTGGCCCGGCCGATTCCTTAGTCGCGGCTCACGAGCGAAGTCGATCATCTCGGCCCAAGGTGGTGCGTCTTGACGCGCGGCCGAGCGGTGATATCGCGCCTATCGTAAATAGCACTTGAAATGCGCACATTCCCGCTTTAGAACTGTGTCGCAACGCCGTCGGAGGGGTACTTCCACCTCGGAGGCGTGTGTCGACTTGGAGCAGTCGAGGCACTTGTGGGCGCCTCCAGCACAATCGGGTTCGGGGAGGGATCTGTTGTGAGCAACAACAAGGAGGAGCCCCAGACGAGGGAGCGGATCCAGACGGCCGCGCTGGCACTGTTCCGCGAGCAGGGCTCTGGCAAGACGTCACTGCGCGAGATCGCCGAGCAGCTCGATGTCACCAAGGCCGCGCTGTACTACCACTTCCGCACCAAGGACGATCTCATCGCGAGCCTCGCGGCCCCCTTCCTCGACGGCTTCAGCGAGCTCCTCGACGCGGCCGAGCGGCGTACGGACGCTGACATGCCGCGGCGACTCGTCGAGGGCTATGTCGACCTCCTCTTCCACCAGCGCCCGCTGGTCGCCTGGCTCAGCGATGACCCCGCCGTCCAGGCCCACCCAGCGATCGGACCGGTGCTCCGAAACGGTGCCCATCGGCTCAGAGTGCTGCTGGGCGGCGCCGACATGAGCTTCGAGGAGCAGGTCCGGGTCACCGCAGCACTCGGCGCGCTGGCTGTCGGGGTTGCATCGTTCCCCGAGGCCGGGTCCGCGGAGCTTCGTGGCCCACTGCTTCAAGCAGCATGGGCGGTGCTCGACAAGTAGCCGGTGCCCGGCACGCTTTCGCACAAGGCTTTGCTTCCGAAATGGCCCGTGGGCTTGCAGTCTTACTTGACGGCCGGTAAGTATGGCGCCAGGCGCCCGAACATGGCGCCCAACAACGCCAGACCCCACGTCGCGAGACACGCACCGGAGGCCCTGCGGGCATGCCTGAACCAGACCGTGCACGGCTCGGTTCAGGCCACGTCCGCCTCGACGCCGAGGTCGTGCAGTTCCTCCCCAGCCAGCTGCAGAAGTGGCGTGGGATCGAGTCGGTCAGCCTTCGCTACGCCGATGTCGCCAGCGCGGTCATGACCGAGCCCGAGGGGTTCGGCCGGGGAAGCCTGGTCCTGAAGCTGGACAACGGCGAGTCCTTCTCGCTCTCCTTCGGGAACAGTCGGCTGCCCACGATGAGACGCACCTACCGCGAGCTCTGGCAACGGGTTCGGGCAGCTCGCGGAGACGAGCCTGGGACCGGCCGATCGGGCTAGAGTGCAGACCTCGGCCGGTTTGTGAGGTGTGGCATGGACAGTCGGGTTGAGGAGTTCCATCGACTGCACTCCTCGGGGTGCTTCGTGATGGTGAACCCGTGGGACGTCGGCAGCGCGCGGGCGCTGGAGCAGCTGGGCTTCAAGGCGCTCGCGACGACGAGTGCCGGCCTGGCCTGGACGCAGGGCTGCCCGGACACCCAGGTCACCCGTGATGCGGTGCTCGATCATCTCCGTGAGATCTCCGCCGCCGTGAGCGTCCCGGTGAACGCCGACTTCGAGGGCGGCTACGCGGTCGAGCCGGAAGGCGTCGCGGCGAACGTGAAGCTGGCCGCGGAGACGGGGATCGCCGGCCTCTCCATCGAGGACTTTTCAGGTGACGAGGCCGACCCCATCCTCGAGTTCGACCTGGCCGTCGAACGCATCGCCGCCGCGCGGCAAGCAATCGACGAGAGCGGCACCGGGATCGTGCTGACCGGACGCTCCGAGGGTTTCGTCCGCGGGCGCCCGGACATCGACGACACCATTCGCCGGCTCCAGGCCTACGCCGAGGCCGGGGCCGACTGCCTCTACGCTCCGCGGCTCGACAACCTCGAGCACGTCTCCGCCATCGTCACCGCGGTCGCGCCGAAGCCGGTGAACCTGCTGATCAACGCTCCGTTCACCACCGTCGCGGAGGCGGCGGGGCTCGGCGTACGACGGATCAGCGTGGGAGGCACGCTCGCGCGCACCGCGTGGAAGGGATTCCTGGACTGCGCCACGGAGATCGCGGACGCGGGGACGTTCACCAGCTTCGAGGCGCTGCCCAACGTCGACCAGATCCTCGGCAACTGAGTGCCGCGAGTCGGTCGCACCCTGGCTGCCGTCCTGTTCGTCAGCCTGCTGACGGGCTGCGCACAGGACTCGGGCTCCCCCGCGACCGAGGACACGCCTTCGGCGAGCTCTGCGAGCACGGCGAAGTCCAAGACCGACCGCCCCTCCCCCGAACCAGCCAAGACACCGTCCCCACGGCAGACACAGCCGGGCACGACGGTCACGGCTGCGAACAGCGACTTCGGCACGATCCTGTTCGACAAGACCGGCCAGGCCATCTACATGTTCGACATCGAGGCAACGACCAAGCCGCGCTGCTACGGGGACTGTGCCGATGCGTGGCCGCCTGTCTTCACCCGTGGCGCACCGCGAGCCGGCAAGCAGGTGAAGCAGTCCCTGCTGGGCACCACCCGACGGGCGGACGGCAGGACCCAGGTCACCTACGGCGGGCACCCGTTGTACTTCTACGCGCACGAGGGCAAGCACGAGGTGGAGTGCCACGACGTGTTCTTGAACGGTGGCACCTGGTACGCCCTCCAGCCCGACGGACGACGAGCCCCGTGATCCGCGGAACGATCTCCGCGAACGACCCGTTGAGGAGTCGCGCGACCACGCCAAGCGTTCCGGAGGTCAGCCCTTGCCAGCAGTCATCACTCTTCCCTCGCTCCAAGAACAAGCCGAACGACTCATCGCGCTCGGTGTCGCCGACCTCGCACAGCTCCCCCGCGACGAGGTCCGAGCTGCCGCCGCCGACGACATCAGCGATGCCCTGCTTGTCATCCACCCGGACCGTGCACCCGCATCCGCGCTGGCGCCGCTCCTGAAGCACGATGACAAGGCCGGTTTCATCGTGGTCGACATGGCCGACGTCGACGAGTTCAGGCCGATTCCCGCTCACGGCTGTCCCTGACTCGAGCATCTATCTCGTCAGCGGACTCGATCCGTGGGGACCACCTGGCCAACTGGAGCCCCGACGAAGCACTCCCGGAGATCGTGGCGGCGGGTCGCACGCCGCTCACCCTCTCCGAGGGCATCTCAGTGGCTCCTTCAGAGTACCAGGCGTTCTCGAGCGCAACCAGTGCTTCATGACGATCGGCTCGCGTCGGCGAAAGGACGACATGGACCGGCTCGACGCTCGAACCCCCGCGATCTGGATCAGCAACGGCACTGGTCGCGATGGTGCCGCGAACCGCAACGCACCCAAGGTCGGGTGGTGCTGGGCGGGGAACCGGCACACGTGGCTCGGATTCGCTTCGGCGTCGAGACGCTCGGCTGCGCGCTCCTGAGCGCTGCCTCCTGTCTGGCTGGGGAAGGTCCACCCCGTAGTACGGTGTTCCTGCCAGTCGCTCCCCAGTGGACAGGGAACCCGGTGAGAGTCCGGGACTGACGCGCAGCGGTATGGGTGACGGGCGGGATGTAGACCACTGGACGACAGTCCGGGAAGGTGTCCCGCTCGAGTGAGCCCGAGTCCGAAGACCTGCTGGCCCTTGCGGCAACCGCCGTGAGATCGCTTGGGTCTCGCGATCAGACCCCGACCTCGAAGGGGATCGCGTGGCTCCCACCCGCACTCGGCGCGACCTCTGCCCCGGCGTGCTTCGGCCGTGGATCGCCGACGACGGGGCCCTGATCCGGGTGCGGCTGGTCGGGGGCCGGCTGTCGGTCGAGCAGCTCCGCTCGCTGAGCGAGGTGGCGCGGGAGTACGGCGACGGCGACCTCCACCTGACCTCGCGGGCCAACCTGCAGGCACGCCGGCTCCCGGCGGTCGCCGGCGAGCTGCGACCCGACGTGCTCGACGCCGTACGACGGACGGGGCTGCTGGGCCCGGCAAGTCACGACCTGGTCCGCAACGTCATGGCCTCGCCGCTCTCCGGCCTGGTCGGCGGACGCGTCGACGTCCGACCCCTCGCCCATCAGCTCGACATGATCGCTCTGCGGGAGCGCCGACCTCGCGGGCCTCCCCGGCAAGTTCCTCTTCACCCTGGACGACGGGCGCGGCGATCTCGCGACCAGGTCGAACGACCTCGGTGTCGTGGCGCTCGACGCGACGCAGGCGCAGACCCGCGTCGGCTCCGACGGCTGGGGCCCGGTGGTGCCCCTCGACGAGGCCGCGGCATGGCTCGCGGCAACAGCGCGCACGTTCTTGGGTGCGCGTGGCACGGGACCCGAAGCGGCGTGGCACGTGGACGAGCTGGACGACTTCCTCGCACCAGTCCCCCCCGATCCACGCGCCACCGTGACGAGCGACCCACCGGCGTACGGCCTGCACGGGGGGCACGAGCACGTGGAGGTCCCCGACGGCGTCCTGACCCCTGCTCTGGTGGACGATGCTGTGCGCGGGGCGCGACGACGACGAGCCACTCGTGGTGACTCCGTGGCACGGCGTGGTGGTGCACCGATGACCACGACGAATGCGCTGACGCCACCGACCGGCCACTACGACTACGTCAAGGACGGCCCGGCGATCTACCGCGAGTCCTTCGCAACGATCCGGCAGGAGTCGGCGCTCGAGCGGGTGCCGGCCGATGCCGAGCAGCTTGCGGTTCGGATGATCCACGGCACCGGTCAGGTCGACCTCGTCGACGACCTGGTGATCCATCCCGGCATGGTGCGCGCAGCGCGCACCGCACTGGAGGCCGGCGCACCGATTCTCTGCGACGCGCGGATGGTGTCGACGGGAGTGACCGCGGGGCGACTGCCGGCCGGCAACGACGTGTTGTGCTTCCTCAACGACGACCAGGTGCCGGACCTCGCCAGGAAGTGGGGGACGACGCGCACCGCCGCGGCCGTCTCGCTGTGGCTGCCCCACCTCGAGGGCTCCGTGGTAGCGATCGGCAACGCCCCCACCGCGCTGTTCCACCTGCTGGAGATGCTGGTCGACGGCGCGCCCCGGCCGGCGGCGATCATCGGCTGCCCGGTCGGATTCGTCGGCGCGATCGAGTCCAAGCAGGCACTCGTCTCGCTCCAGGAGGAGCACGGCATCGACGTGCCCTACGTGACGGTGCGCGGGCGGCGCGGTGGCTCTGCGATGACCTCCTCCGCGATCAACGCGCTGGCCCAGGAGCAGGAGTGAGCGGCCGCTTCTACGGGGTCGGCCTCGGACCCGGAGACCCCGAGCTGATGACGCTCAAGGCCGCCCGGCTGATCTCGTCGGCCGACGTGGTGGCCTACCACGCCGGGGTCGGCAAGCAGTCGAACGCACGGCGCACCGCGGCCCACCTCATCCCGTCCGACGCGATCGAGGAGGAGCTGCGCTACCCCGTCACCACGGGCGCCGTCGACCACCCCGGTGGTTACGCCGGCTCGATGGCGGAGTTCTACGAGCAGAGCGCGCAGCGGCTGGCCGACCACCTCGAGCAAGGTCGGGACGTGGTGCTGCTCGCCGAGGGCGACCCGCTCTTCTACGGCTCGTTCATGTACATGCACGACCGGCTCTCGGACCGCTTCCCCACCGAGATCGTGCCCGGCGTGACGTCGTTCTCCGCGGCCACCGCCGCCGTCGCCTCGCCCCTCGTGCGCCAGACCGACGTGCTCACGATCCTGCCGGCGACGCTTCCCGAGGCCGAGCTCGCACGGCGGCTGACCGACACCGACGGCGCGATCGTGATGAAGCTCGGCAAGCGCACGTTCCCCGGTGTGCGACGGGCCCTGGAGCAGGCGGGTCGGCTCGAGCACTCGTTGTACGTCGAGCGCGCCTCGATGTCCGCCGAGCGCTGGGCACCGGTCGCCGAGGTGGACCCGGAATCGGTGCCGTACTTCTCGCTGGTGGTCGTGCCCGGTGACGGCCGCAACGGGCGACGCGACCGATCCCCGCAGGTCCCGGAGGCGCTCGCCGACCACCCGCGCACCCTGCTGGTCGTCGGGCTCGGGCCCGGTTCCGAGGGCTGGATCACCCCGGAGGTCAGCGCCGCACTCGCAGGAGTGGACCACCTCGTCGGCTACCAGGCGTACGTCGACCGTGTGCCGCACCGCGAATCACAGACCCGGCACGTCTCCGGCAACACCGTGGAGCTCGACCGCGCGCGGCTGGCCCTCGACCTGGCAAGTGCTGGCGAGCGGGTCGCCGTGGTCTCGGGCGGTGACGCCGGCGTCTTCGGCATGGCGGCCGCGGTCTACGAGGCAGCCGAGGACCCCCGCTACGCCGACATCGACATCCAGGTCCTCCCGGGGGTGACGGCCGTGCAGGCGGTTGCCGCCCGCGCGGGCGCACCGATCGGTGGGGACTTCGCGGTGCTGAGCCTGTCCGACCGGCTCAAGCCCTGGACGGTGGTCGAGAAGCGGCTGAGCGCGGTGGCCGAGGCCGACCTGGTGCTGGCGCTGTACAACCCCGCGTCGCGCTCACGGACCGAGCAGGTGGTGCAGGCCCGCAAGGTGCTGCTCCAGCACCGCTCCCCCGACACCGTCGTGGTGGTCGGCCGCAACGTCGGCCGAGAGGGCGAGTCGCTGTCGGTCACCACGCTTGGCGAGCTCGACACGTCCGTCGTGGACATGAGCACGTTGCTCATCGTCGGCGCCTCCAGCACCCGGCGGACGGCCCGGGGCGAGGTGTGGACGCCCCGCTTCGTCGAGCAGTGAGGCCGGCGGACGCCGCCACCGTGCGGTCGTCGCTGTCCGCGGTCGACGTCTGGCCCCCGGACCTGCTCCCCCGACGATCGTTACCAACCCGTCGACGACCTGGTGCGCGGCGGCCTCGCCGAGCGCATCTGCACCAGGCTGGGCGACCCTCCGCTGCGGGTCGGCCAGTCCGCGGTCGTGATGGGGCTGGCCTCACGGCTGTGGTCGCTGCTGGTGGTGCCGGCCGGCGTCGACCGCATCCTCGTCGACACCACTTCGTTGGTGGGCCGCGACGAGGGCGGCGGCGTGGTCCTGGGGCTGCGCGAGCTGGCAGGCCACCACGATCCCTCGGTGGACGACGTCGCGGCGGCGGTGCGAGCGGTGCTCGATCCCGTCGTCGAGGAGCTGCCGCTGGCCCGACGGCTGGTCTGGAGCAACGTCGCCGCCAGCCTTCATGCCGTGCCGCGGGTGCACCGTCAGCCGGAGACCCGTTCGCTGGTGCGTGCGCTGCTCGCTCGCCCGCCGTACGACGGGGAGCTGGACGAGCTGCCCGACGGGCGAGCCCGTCGACGCACCACCTGCTGCCTGTTCTACCTGGTGCCGGGCGCCGGCCTCTGCGGCGACTGCGTGTTCGACGAGGCCACCGGAGCGCTCCCGCGACGGGTCGTAGAGGAAGGACTCCCCCGCCGCGCTCTCGGGCCGCAGCGCGCGTCCCACCAAGATGACGGCCGCCTGCCGCAGCCCGGCGGCCTCGACGTCGTCGGCAATGCTCGCGACCGTGCCCGCCAGCACCAGCTCACCGGGCTGGCTCGCCCGGTAGACCACGACGACCGGGCAGTCCTCCCCGTAGTACGGCGCGAGCTCGCCCATCAGCTCGCGGGTGCGGGTCACCGCCAGGTGCAGCACCAGCGTCGCGCGCGTGGCGGCGAAAGCGGCCAGCGTCTCGGTGTCCGGCATCGCGGTCGACCGCGCCTGCACCCGGGTGAGCACGACCGACTGCGCGACCAACGGCACCGTCAGCTCGCGGCCGACCAGGGCGGCAGCGGCGGCATACGCAGCCACCCCGGGAACGACGTCCCAGGGCACCTCCTGCTCGTCGAGTCGACGCGTCTGCTCGGAGAGCGCGGAGTACACCGACGGGTCGCCGGAGGTCAGCCGCACCACCTGGCGCCCCGACCGATGTGAGTCCACGAGGTGCCCCACGATCGCATCGAGATCGAGGCCCTGGGTGTCGACCAGCTCGGCATCGGGCCGACAGTGCGACAACACGTCGGCGTCGAGGTAGGTGCCCGGGTAGAGCACCACGTCGGCCTCGGCCAGCAGGCTGACCGCACGGAGCGTCAGCAGGTCCGCGGCTCCCGGACCGGCCCCGACGAAGTGCACGGTCACGGCAGCTCCACCGCCCACTGTGTGACGGCGCGTGCCGGCGTCCAGCCGCGGTAGCGACCGAGGGGCTCGAGGTGCTCGATGCCGATCCGTGTCAGGTCGCCCCCGTGCGTGGTCTGCATCTGCGCGAGCAGCGACTCGGTCTCCAACGTCACGCCGTGCGCCACCAGCCGGCCGCCTCGCGGCAACGCGGCTCGGCAGGTCTCCAGCAGCTCGTCGGTGATGCCACCGCCCACGAAGACTGCGTCCGGAGACGGGAGGTCGACCAACGCTGCCGGCGCCGACCCGTGCACCACTTCCAGGGTGGGCACCCCGAGGCTCGCTGCGTTGCGACCGATGCGCTCCGCACGGGTGGCGTCGGCCTCGACCGCGACCGCGCGGCACGTGGGGTGGCTGCGCATCCACTCGATGCCGACCGAGCCCGCTCCAGCTCCGACGTCCCACAGCAGCTCGCCGGGTCTCGGCGCGAGCCGGGCGAGCGCGGAAGCGCGCAGGTCTCGTTTGGTGAGCTGGCCGTCGTGCTCGTACGCCTCGTCGGGCAGTCCTGCCGTCCAGCCGAGCCCCGGGCCATCCACCTCGACCGCGACCACGTTCAGCCGCGGTGAGTCCGCCTGCCACCCGCTGGCGGAGCCCGACGTGCGGCTCTCGTCCGAGCCGCCAAGGTCGCCCAGCACCGTCAGCCGACTGGCCCCGGCACCATGCTCGGTGAGCAGGCGGGCGATCGTGGCCGGCGTCGTCTCGTCGGCCGACAGCACCAGCAGCCGGCGGCCCGGGGCCACCTCGCGCAGCACCAGGTGGGGATCGCGACCCACGAGCGAGACCATCGCGACCGACTCCGACGGGCCACCGCATCCGTGCCCGGGCCAGCGCGACCGACGACACGGCCGGCTCGACGGTGACACGGTCGGGTCCCAGCAGGCCGACCAAGGTGCGACCGATCCCGGAGACCAGCGGGTCGCCGGAGGCAAGCACGGTCACCTCGCGGCCGTCGTACTCCTTCAGCAGCGCCGGCAACCCGTCCGAGAGTGGGCTGGGCCACGCCACCCGCTGCTGCCCCTCGACCGGTGGCACCAGGCCGAGGTGCCGCTGTCCGCCCCAGAGCACGGGAGCGTTCAGCACCAGTCGCCGGCTGCGCTCCGACAGGCCCTCCCACCCGTCGGCGCCCACCCCCACCACGACCAGGTGGGACGGTCCCTGGGTGCTCATGAGCGCTGACGCTATCGTGGCCCCGACAAGCACGAGGTGCCCGAGACCCCGCGATCGTCCAGCCCGGACGGGACGAGGTCGAAGGAGAATCTGGGAAGCCGGTGAGAGTCCGGCACAGGCCCGCTGCGGTGACTCGGTCCGACCGAGAAGTCCGAAGACCGGCCCCGTGCCCATCAGATCGGCTGACGAGCGGGAGCCTCCATGCCACTGCAGTACCCCTTCAGCGCCGTGGTCGGCTCCGACGACATGGCGATCGCCCTGCTGCTGACCACCATCTCGCCCGAGGTCGGTGGCGTGCTGGTGCGCGGCGAGAAGGGGACCGCCAAGTCGACGATGGTCCGAGCGCTCGCGACCGTGCTCCCGGCCATCGAGGTGGTGGCCGGCGACCGGTTCTCCAGCAGGCCGGGCGAGGAGTCTCCCGACGGCCGGTGGCCGGTGGACGCGCCCACGCAGACCCGGCCGGTGCGGCTGGTCGAGCTGCCGGTCGGCGCCACCGAGGACCGCGTGCTCGGCTCGCTCCACCTCGAGCGCGCGCTCTCCGAGGGCAAGGCGGAGTACGAGCCCGGCCTGCTCGCGCGCGCCCACCGCGGCGTCCTGTACGTCGACGAGGTCAACCTGCTGCACGACCATCTCGTCGACCTGCTTCTCGATGCCGCCGCGATGGGTCGCTCGACCGTGGAGCGCGACGGAGTCTCCGTCGAGCACGCCGCGAGGTTCGTGCTCGTCGGCACCATGAACCCCGAGGAGGGCGAGCTCCGGCCACAGCTGCTCGACCGCTTCGGTCTGACGGTCGAGGTGGCGGCACCGCGTGACCCGGCCGCTCGCGTCGAGGTAGTCCGCCGCCGGATGGCCTACGACACCGACCCCGCGGGGTTCGTCGCGCACTACGCCGATCAGGAGCAGGCCCTCACCGATCGCATCCGCTCCGCCCAGAAGCTCGTCGACGAGGTGTCGCTCTCGGATCGGGCGCTGCTGAAGATCGCCGAGATCTGCGCTGCCTTCGAGGTCGACGGGATGCGCGCCGACATCGTCACCGCTCGCGCCGCCGCAGCCCATGCGGCGTGGCAGGGCCGGACCGATGTCACCAAGGACGACATCCGAGTGGCCGCCCGGCTCGCGCTCCCGCACCGCCGCCGCCGCAACCCCTTCGACGCCCCCGGCCTCGACGAGGACCTCCTCGACCAGCTGCTCGAGGACGACCCGCCCCCGGAGCCTCCCGAGCCGCCGCAGTCGGACGACGGCCCGGACGATGGGCCCGACGACGGAGCAGGCGACGGGCCCGACGATCAGGGCGGCGATCACACAGTCCGACACCGCTCCACCGCAAGCGCCGCAGTCGCAGCCCGACCCGCCGACGTCCGGGCCGCAGGCCGAGGGGCGGGCACCGACGAGCTGACCACGGTCGCGGCCGGTGCGCCGTACCGGCCGAAGGTGCTGCGCGTGCCGGGCACCGGCGTGGGTGAGCCGGGCCGACGCAGCCGGGCACGCACCGACAACGGTCGCCGCATCGGCGCTGTCCCGGGCAGTCGTGGCAGCATCGACCTGACCGAGACCATCCGGGCGGCGGCACCGCACCAGACGGCCCGCGGACGCACGGCCGGCGTGCTGCGCTTCCGCCCGGACGACCTGCGCGTCGCGACCCGGGAGGGGCACGAGTCCAACCTCATCCTGTTCTGCGTCGACGCCTCGGGGTCGATGGCCGCGCGCAAGCGGATGGCCGAGGTGAAGGCGGCGATCCTCTCGCTGCTGCTCGACGCCTACCAGCGCCGCGACAAGGTCGGCCTGATCACGTTCCGCGGCGACCGTGCCGACCTCGCGCTGCCGCCGACCCGGTCGGTGGACGTCGCCGCCCGCCGACTGGCGGACCTGCCGGCCGGTGGTCGCACACCGCTGGATGCCGGGCTCACCGAAGCCGCCCGCGTGCTTGAACGGGAGAGCGTGCGCGACCCGCGTCGCCGCTCGCTGCTCGTCGTCGTCACGGACGGCCGGGCAACAAACGGCACCGACGCGGTGGCCAGGTCCCGCACGATCGCCGAGCACCTCGCGCGCTCGGGCCGGGCCAGCGTCGTCGTCGACTGCGAGTCGGGAGCGCTACGGCTCGGGCTCGCCAAGGCGCTGTCCGTCGCGCTGGCCGCCGAGCACGTGCCGCTGGCCGATCTCAGCGCCGACGCCCTCACCCAGGTCGTGGAAGGCAGGGTCGCCTGATGCCACAAGGCAAGCCGACCGTCGTACCGGACGACGGGCTCAGCACGCGGGAGCGACGCAACCAGCCGCTGCTGATCGTGAACACGGGCGACGGCAAGGGAAAGTCGACCGCGGCCTTCGGCCTCGCGCTGCGCGCCTGGAACCAGGGCTGGAACATCGGGGTCTTCCAGTTCGTGAAGTCCGCCAAGTGGCGCATCGGCGAGCAGACCGTGCTGGAGCGGCTCGGCGAGCTGCACCAGGAGACCGGCGAGGGCGGCCCGGTCGAGTGGCACAAGATGGGCGCCGGGTGGTCGTGGTCCCGCAAGGAGGGCGACGACGACGACCACGCGGCCCAGGCGGCCGACGGCTGGGCAGAGATCAAGCGCCGGCTGGCAGCCGAGACCCACGACCTGCTGGTGCTCGACGAGTTCACCTACCCGATGGAGTGGGGCTGGGTGGACGTCGACGACGTCGTCGAGACGCTGTCGAACCGCCCGGACGCCAGTTCGTGGTCGTCACCGGCCGCCGTGCGAACCCGCGGCTCATCGAGGTCGCCGACCTGGTCACCGAGATGACCAAGGTCAAGCACCAGATGGACCGCGGCCAGAAGGGCCAGCGGGGCATCGAGTGGTGATCCGGTGACCACCGCTGCCGCGGTTCGTCGTCGCCGCGCCGGCGACCGGCCAGGGCAAGACGACCGTGGCCACCGGCCTGATGGCCGCGCTGCGCAGAGCGGGGCACGTCGTCAGTGGTCACAAGGTCGGACCCGACTACATCGACCCCGGCTACCACGCGCTCGCCTGCGGTCGCCCCGGCCGCAACCTCGACCCGCACCTGGTGGGCGAGGACCGGATCGTGCCGCTGCTCCTGCACGGTGCCCGCGGCGCGGACGTCGCCGTCGTCGAGGGCGTCATGGGCCTGTACGACGGACGGCTCGGCGGAGCCGGCTTCTCCTCGACGGCCCATGTCGCGACGCTGACCCGCTCCCCCGTCGTGCTGGTCGTCGACGCCTCCCGCTCCTCGCGCTCGGTCGGTGCCGTGGTCCACGGCATGGCGACCTTCGATCCCGAGGTGCGGGTCGCGGGCGTCGTGCTCAACAAGGTTGCCTCGCCACGGCACGCCCGCGAGGTCGCCGACTCGGTCCGGCTGCCGGTGCTCGGCATGGTGCCGCGCGACCAGGCCGTTACCGCCCCGTCGCGGCACCTCGGCCTGGTGCCGGCCGCCGAGCGCGGCGAGCTCGCTGCCGACCTCGACCGGCTGGCGGGCCTGATCGCCGAGCACGTCGACCTCGACGCCGTGCTGAAGGTCGCCAGCGAGGCTGCGCCACTCGAGGAGGAGCCGTGGGATCCCGGGGCGGAGGTCACCGCACCGAGCGGCCTCACCGAGCGTCCGGTCGTCGCACTGGCGGGCGGTCGCGCCTTCACCTTCCGCTACGCCGAGACCGAGGAGCTGCTGCGCGCCGCCGGCTGCGACGTCGTCGGCTTCGACCCGCTCACCTCGGCCGCGCTCCCCCCGAACTGTCGTGGTGTCTACCTCGGTGGCGGCTTCCCCGAGGTGCACGCCGCGGCTCTCAGCGACAACGCCGCGCTGCGCGAGGACCTTCGACGGGCCGTCGAGAGCGGCGTGCCGGTGGTCGCCGAGTGCGCGGGCCTGCTCTACCTGTGCCGCACCGTCGACGCCGCCCCGATGGTGGGGGCGCTTCCTGCAAGCGCGGCGATGACCGAGCGGCTGACGCTGCGCTACCCCGTCGGCGACCGCGCCGGCCGACACGTTGCTCACCCGGACGGGTGAGACGGTGACCGGGCACGAGTTCCACCGCACCCACGTCACGTCGGTCGACGACGAGAGCTCGTGGTCCCCCGCCTGGATCGTCGACGGCGAGCCGATCGGATTCGCGGGGCCGACCCTGCACGCGTCGTACCTCCACACGCACTGGGCCGGTCACCCGCAGCTGGCACAGCGGTTCGCCGACGCCGTGCACGACGCGGCTCCCCACCGGCCTGCCGCATCACCCGCGCCGGTGGCGACTGCCGAGACGCAGCCGATCGCGGACCCGCTGCGCCACCACGGCGACGTCGAGGCGACCCAAGGTCTGCTCGACCTGGCGGTGAACGTCTTCCCCGGCCCGTGGCCGTCGTGGCTCGACCAGGCGATGCGCGCCGGGCTCGAGGCGAGCGGCACCTACCCGAGCGCCGCCGACGCGGAGGCCGGGCTGGCTCGTCACCACGGCGTCGATCCGGATCGGGTGCTGGCCACCGCTGGATCGGCTGAGGCCTTCACGCTGGTCGCCGGTCTGCGGGCATGGCGGCGTCCGGTCGTGGTGCACCCGCAGTTCACCGAGCCGCACGCCGCTCTCGTGCGGGCCGGGCACCAGGTGCACGAGGTGCACTGCCGCGCCCCGGAGTTCCGGCTCGACCCAGCCGAGGTCCCCGAGGACGCCGACCTGGTGGTGGTCGGCAACCCCACGAACCCGACCGGCGTGCTGCACCCCGCCGACCAGCTGCGTCGGCTGCTGCGACCGGGCCGGCTGGTCGTCGTCGACGAGGCGTTCATGGACGTGGTGCCGGGCGAGGCCGAGTCGGTGGCGGGCGAGCCCGGTCTGCTGGTGCTGCGCAGTCTCACCAAGCACTGGGGCATCCCCGGCGTGCGAGCCGGCTACCTGCTCGGTGACGAGGTCGTCGTGCAGCAGCTGCGTGAGGTCCAGGTGCCGTGGTCGGTCTCGTCGACAGCGGCCGCCGCGCTCGAGGCCTGCGCCTCACCGGTCGCCGCTGCTGACCGGTTGCGTCGAGCCGAGACCGTCGGCGAGTGGCGGCGGCACCTCGAGAAGCGCCTCGCGGAGGTCGAGGTGCCATTCGTAGCCGTCCGAAGCGTCCTTCGTGCTCGCCCGTCCGGGTGCCGGTGCGCATGCGGCACTGCGTCACGCGGGCGTGGCGGTGCGCAGGTGCGACACCTTCCCGGGTCTCGACGCGAGCTGGGTGCGGATCGCCGTACGCGCTCCAGAGCAGAGCGACATGCTCGCGGCGCTGCTGGCCGAGCACCTGGCCCGGAGCTGAGCCGGTGCTGAGCCGTGCCACCGGCCTGCTGCTCGGGTACGCCGCTGACAGCCTCTTCGGCGACCCGACGCGGTGGCACCCGGTCGCCGGCTTCGGGGCCTTAGCGACCCGACTTGAGGAACGCACCTACGCCGACAGTCGCACGGCAGGAACCGTCCACGTTGCTGTTCTCGTCGGCACGGTGACCGCCGCGGGCGTCGTGGCCGAGCGCCTGAGCCGGGACCACCCGATGCTCCACACCGTGGCGACCGCGCTCGCCACCTGGACCGTCCTCGGCGGGGCGTCGCTGGAGCGGGAGGCACACCAGGTCGCCGAGCTGCTCGAGAGCGACGACCTGCCCGCGGCCAGGCAGCGGCTCACCCACCTGGTCGGCCGGGACACGAGCGAGCTCGACGAGAGCGAAGTAGCGCGGGCGGTCGTGGAGTCGGTCGCAGAGAACACCTCCGACGCCGTGGTTGCCCCAATGGTGCTCGGCGCGCTGGTGGGGATCCCCGGCCTGCTCGGCCACCGGGCCGCGAACACGCTGGACGCGATGGTGGGCCACCGCAGCGAGCGCTACCGCGACTTCGGCTGGGCCGCCGCGCGCCTCGACGACCTCGTCAATGTCCCGGGAGCGAGGCTCACCGCCTTGCTCGCGACGCTGCTGGGGCCCTGACCCTCGCGGTGCCGCGCGCGCCTGGGCCCGAGACGCGAGACGGCACCCGAGCCCCAACGCCGGCCCGGTCGAGGCGGCGTTCGCGGGCGCACTGGGCGTCCGGCTGGGTGGCACGAACACCTATGCCGAGCGCACCGAGCACCGCGCCGTGATGGGTAACGGGCGTGCCACCACTCGCGGCGACGTACGCCGCGCGACCCGACTTGCCCGACGAGTCGACCTCGCGGCAGCAGCTCTGGCTGCCTTGGTGGCAGGCCGCCATGCGCGCCCGGCCAGGCCGGGCCCGAGGTAGTTCCTCACCCGTCCGGTGCGTGATTCTGGTCCCTCGCGGGCGCGGTCGAAGAGCCGGCCGGGGCGTGGTCCGCGGCTGCGTCGCACGGCGTCGGGTGGGTGGAAGCCGAAGTCACCCGGGGTGGGTTGGGTGATGGTCCAGGGCCCGGAGTGCACGAGTCGGTGGTGGTGGCTGCAGAGCAGCAGCAGGTTGTCGACACTCGTGGGACCGCCGTCGAGCCAGTGCTGGATGTGGTGGGCGTGGCACATGATCGGTGGGCGCGTGCAGCCGGTGAACCGGCAGTGCCGGTCGCGGACGACGAGGGCCCGCCAGATCGCCACGGAGGCGAGCCGTTGGTGCCGGCCGACGTCGAGGACCTCCGAGCTGGCGCCGAGCACGACCGGGATGATGTCGGCGTCGCAGGCCAGGCGTCGTACGGCTTGGGGTGAGAGCTCCTCGCCGGTGTCGGCGAACGGCACCGGCACCGGCACCGGCACCGGTCTGCTCGCGCAGGTCGTCGAGGTCGATGACGATGTTGATGCGCGGGACGGCGCCGTGGCTGTCGGGAAGCAGGCTCGGTGCCTTGTAGCCGTCGCATGGCCTCGACCAGGGCGTCGAGCATGCGGGCGCCGTGGTCGCGTGGGTCGCGGCCGTCGTGCCCGCAGCCGGGCAGCGCGCAGGTCTTCGGGTCGCAGTCGGGCACCGACGTCGGCACCGGTCTGCTGAGCGGCATCAGCGTGGAGCGGATCTGGGCTGCGTCCTCACTCGAGCAGCGGCCGCGGATGAACGCGCCGCCGGCGCCGTCGTCACGGATCGACAGGTGGCGGCCGAGGTGGGCGTTGCGCTCCTCACGGTCGCGCTCCTTCTCCTCACGCCGCTCGGTCCCGTCGGGGTCGACGACCTCCACCAGCCGGCGCGCGACCTTGCGCAGGTCGGTGGCGTCGAGCCTCTTCGCCTCCTCGAGCAGCACCTGGACACCCCGCTCGCGCCCATCGCGCGACGGCGGCAACAGGTCGATCGCCCGGGCGATCACGTGGGCCTTGGCGGTCGACAGCCAGCCGTCGCGTTGCGCCTGCGCCACCGGCGCGAGCACCGGCTGCTCCAACGCCTGCGCCAGCCGCACCATCGCCGGTCCGGCACCCTTGTGCCCGCCGGCCACGGCGGTGACGAAGTCCCGGGCAGATGCCCATCCCAGCTTCTCGGCACCCCGACCGGCCTCGAGCTCGCGCACCACGTCGAGCTCGATCGAGTCGAGCATCGAGCGCAGCTCCTCGATCCCCTCGACGGTCTCCATCTTCTCGCCGTCGTCGCGGGCCGCCCACAACACATCGCCCAGCTCCTGCAGCACCCGCCGCGCCTCCCCGAGCACGCGCGCCGCCCCGCTCCGCGGCGGGAGAGCGGTGCTGGTCATGACCCAAACTCAACCAGCGACCACCGACAATTCCGGGCGTCAGATCTCGCTCCGTGGACAACTTCTACAAAGAGATTCCATTCGGTTCGCAGAGCGCGCTTTACGTCGCGCCGGAACCCGAATGATCGACGGTCATGCCGTGTCGGATGGCTGCATGAAGGGTCTCGACGTCGATCACCGAAAGGCGCTTGAACTTGATGCAATAGCCCGTCACGGTGGCCTTTCCGATCGAGGCGCCGTAGGTGCGCTTCAGAAAGGTCTTGTCGTCGAGGCCGAGCACGTAGACCGAGATGCCCGTCGTGTTTGCGCTCAGACCAATGCGGTAGAACTCTCGCGACGACCCATCCGCGTAAGTGATGGGATACACGCCGTAGCCGATGTTGGGGTTGGCCACGACCTTGCCGGCCTCGTTCCTGCCGTCGTTGAACCACAGCCGGCATCCGGAGAACTCCCCGAGCATGTGCGCGTGCAGCTGCCGGAGGTCCGTCTGCTTGAGGTCCGGTTGACTGGCGAGGTATGCCTCGACCAACTCAGCGGTGTCCATCTCGCGCCCGATGCTAGCTGGCCTGAGCCTCACCGCTGCCGAACGCACCACGCGAGCGCCGCATCGACATCGGCGACGGTCTCCACGTCGGCGGGCGCGGCCAGGGCGGCGTACGACGACCACCGGGATGTCCAGCGACATCGCGGCCGCCATCTTGGGCCAGGTGTGTGAGCCGCCGGAGTCCTTGGTGACCAGCGTGTCGGCGTCGTGCTCGCGCATCAGCGCCAGCTCGTCGTCGTAGTTGTAGGGGCCGCGGTCGAGCAACAGCCGCCACGACGAGGGCAGCCGCATCGAGGGTGCGTCGACTGTCCGCACCAGGGCGGCCGCGGCAGCGAGCGGTCCGACGAACGCCAGCAGTGGCTGGCGGCCCACGGTGAGCATCGGGCGCTGGCCGAGCGCCGCGGCAGCGTCGGCGGCGGACTCGTGGTCGTCCACCCAGTGCCACTGCGCCGCACCAGGTCGCGAACCCCAGCCCGGCCGCTGCAGCCGCAGCAACGGCACACCGGCGGCCCGGCAGGCTTCCGCGGCGTTCGCGGTGATGCGCGCGGAGAACGGGTGCGTGGCGTCGACGACCGCCGAGATGTCGTGAGCTGCCAGCCAGTCGCGCAGGCCGTCGGCCCCGCCGAACCCGCCGATCCGCACCTCGCCCACCGGCAGCCGCGGGTTGCTCACCCGACCGGCGAGGGACGTGACGACCGGGACCTGCTCGTCGTCAAGGGCCGCGGCGAGGGCGCGTGCCTCGCCGGTGCCACCGAGCAGCAGCACCGTCACGACCCACCTCCGGGCGGGAGCACAGGAAGCTCACCGACACCGTCGCGGGCGAGTGCGAGCAGCGCGTCCACGTCGAGACACTCCTCGACCAGGTCGGCGAGCACGTCCAGGCGCCGCTCCCGCGCGGCTGCGAACGACACCCCGGAAGGCTCCCACGCGCGGCCGACGGCTGAGGCAACCTCGCGGAGCAGCGCTGCGCGGAAGCCGTCGCTCTCCAGGCTGCCGTGCCACATCGTGCCGGCGACGCTGCCGCGGCGCACCCCGCCGAGGAACGACTCGTCGGCTCCGACCGTGACGACACCGTGGTGGATCTCGTAGCCGCTGACCGGCTGACCGAGCGCGGTGGCGGTCGGCAGCCGCAGCACCTTGTCGACGCCGAAGCGGGTGCGTACGTCGAGCAGGCCGAGCCCGTCCGCGCCGGCACCGGGCTCCCCCTCGACACCGTCCGGGTCGTCGATGGCGCCGCCGAGCATCTGGAAGCCGCCGCAGATCCCGAGCACCGGGCGCCCGGCGCGGGCGTGCTCGATGACGGCCGTGTCGAGGCCGCGCGAGCGCAGCCAGGCCAGGTCCGCCAGCGTCGACCTGGTGCCGGGCAGCACCACAAGGTCGGCCGTCGCCACGACGCCCGGGTCGGAGGTGAAGACCACGTCCACGTCGGGCTCGAGCCCGAGAGCGTCCACGTCGGTGAAGTTGCTGATCCGCGGCAGCCGGACCACCACCACCCGCAGGGCTGCGTCGGACGTCGACCGCCTGCCCGCGAGGTCGAGCGCGTCCTCGGAGTCCAGCCAGACATCGGGGTGCCACGGCAGCACGCCGTACACCCGTCGTCCGGTGAGCGACTCCAGCTGGTCGAGCCCGGGCTGCAGCAGCGTCTCGTCGCCCCGGAACTTGTTGACCACGAACCCGGCGACCAGCCGCTGGTCGTCCGGCTCGAGCAGCGCGACCGTGCCGTACATCGCCGCGAACACGCCGCCCCTGTCGATGTCGCCGACCACCACCGTCGGCACCTCGCCGTGCCGGGCCAGCCCCATGTTCACGTAGTCGCCCTCGCGGAGGTTGATCTCCGCCGGGCTGCCGGCCCCCTCCGCGACCACCAGGTCGAAGCGGGAGACGAGGTCGTCGAACGCAGCGTGCGCGGCCTCGGCCAGCCTGCGCCGCCCGTCGACGAAGTCGCGGGCGTGCACCTCGCCGCCCGGGCGTCCCATCAGCACGACGTGGCTGCGCTGGTCGCTGCCGGGCTTGAGCAGCACCGGGTTCATCGCGGCCTCCGGCGGCGCGCCCGCGGCGATCGCCTGCACCCACTGCGCGCGCCCGATCTCGGCGCCGTCCGCGGTCACCATCGAGTTGTTCGACATGTTCTGCGCCTTGTACGGCGCGACGCGCAACCCGCGCCGGGCGGCAGCGCGGCACAGCCCGGTCGTCACGACCGACTTGCCGGCGTCGGACGTCGTCCCAGCGACGAGCAGCGAGGCCACCTCAGCCGTGCCTGAGCAGGTAGAGGTCCATCACCCAGCCCGCCTCGGACCGCGCGGCCTCCCGCGCCGCCGCGACCTCCTCGGCCACGTCGCCCACGCGTCCGGCCACCAGCCGCTCCGAGGGCGTTCCGAGGTTCGCGCCCCACCACAGCGACCAGTCCTCCAAGCCGTCGAGGTCGACCGTGGAGGTCAGCATCACCACGAGGTTGCGCTGCCCGGCGGCGATCGCCTCGGCCTGCCGGCGCTGGGTGGTCACGTGCACGGGGGCACCGATCGGGTGCAGCACGATCCCGTGTCGCGCGGCCAGCAGCTGCGGGGCCGCGATGCCCGCCACCACCTCCACCTGCGCGCCGATCTGCGCCGCGACGGTGTCGACGACCCGGATCGTGGAGTCGTACAGCGACGGGTCGCCCCACACCAGGAATGCCGGGTCGCCGGGGCGCCGGGCGATCTGGTCGCCCCACGCCTCCGCGCGCGCGGCGTGCCAGTCGCGCACCGCGCCGGCGTAGTCGGCCGGATCGTCACGGTCGCGAGCGGGGTCCTCGACCTCGACCACCTCGAGGCCGTGCCGCGCGCACACCTCGCGGCGCACCTCGAGCAGGGCGTCGTCGGGACCCTTGCGGGTCGCCACGACGTACGACGACGACCGCAGCGCCGCAGCCGCCTCGGGGGTGACGTGCTGCGGGCCCATGCCGACCCCGACCACCCGGATCGTGCGGCCGCTCATCGGTCCTCGATGTCGCCCTCGAGCTCGAGGTAGACCTGCTGCATCCGCGCCATCACGTCGGCGTCGGGGTTCTCCCACAGCCCGCGGTCGGCGGCCTCGTGCAGCTTCTCGACGATGCCGCGCAGCGCCCACGGGTTCGACTTGCGCATGAACTCCTGGTTGGTCTCGTCCAGGACGTACTCCGCGGCCAGCCGGTCGTACATCCAGTCGTGCACCACGCCGGTCGTCGCGTCGAAGCCGAACAGGTAGTCGACGGTGGCCGCCAGCTCGAACGCGCCCTTGTAGCCGTGCCGCTGCATGGCGGTGATCCACCGCGGGTTCACGACGCGTGCGCGGAAGACGCGGTTGGTCTCCTCCTGCAGCGTGCGGGTGCGTACGGCGTCCGGGGTGGTGCTGTCGCCGACGTACGCACGCGGGTCCGAGCCGGTCAGCGCGCGAACCGTGGCGACCATGCCGCCGTGGTACTGGTAGTAGTCGTCGCTGTCGGCGATGTCGTGCTCGCGGGTGTCGATGTTCTTCGCGGCGACCTTGATGCGGCGGTAGTTGGTGCGCATGTCGTCGCTCGCCGGGGCGCCGTCCAGCCCACGCCCGTAGGCGAAGCCGCCCCACGCCGTGTAGACCTCGGCGAGGTCCTCGTCGGAGCGCCACGTGCCGGACTCCATGACCTGCAGCATCCCGGCGCCGTACGACCCCGGCTTGGAGCCGAAGATCCGCGTCGTCGCGCGACGCTCGTCGCCGTGCTCGGCGAGGTCCGCCTGGGCGTGCGCCCGCACGAAGTTGAGGTCCGCAGGCTCGTCGAGCGCTGCCACCATCTGCACCGCGTCGTCGAGCATGGCCACGACGTGCGGGAACGCGTCGCGGAAGAAGCCGGAGATGCGCACGGTCACGTCGATCCGGGGACGGTCGAGCTCCTCGAGCGAGACCACCTCGAGGCGCGACACCCGGCGCGAGGCCTCGTCCCACTCCGGGCGGACGCCGAGCAGCGCGAGCACCTCGGCGATGTCGTCACCGGAGGTGCGCATCGCGCTCGTGCCCCACACCGACAGCCCCACCGACTCCGGGTAGCCGCCGGTCTCGTCGAGGTACTTCTGCACCAGCGAGTGGGCCATCGCCTGGCCGGTCTGCCAGGCCAGCCGCGACGGCACCGCGCGCGGGTCGACGGTGTAGAAGTTGCGACCGGTCGGGAGCACGTTGACCAGGCCACGAAGCGGCGACCCGGACGGGCCGGCCGGGATGAAGCCGCCCTCGAGAGCGTGCAGCACCGCGTCGAGCTCGTCGGTGGTCCGCTCCAGCCGGGGCACGACGTGGTCGGCGGCGAACCGGAGCACCCGCTGCACCTCGGGGTCGTCGTGCAGGCCGACGGCGGCCTGGGCCGACCAGTCGAGCGTCCTCCATCTGCTGCACCAGCGCGCGGGCCTGCTTCTCGACGACGTCGACGGTGCTCGTCGCCTCCGCGCCTTCCTTCAGCCCGAGAGCGGCGCGCAGTCCCGGCACGGCCTGGGTGTCGCCGCCCCAGACCTGAGCGGCTCGCAGGATCGCGAGCACCAGGTTGACACGCGCCTCGCCCTCCGGCGGCTGGCCGAGCACGTGGAGCCCGTCGCGGATCTGCGCGTCCTTGATCTCGCAGAGCCAGCCGTCGACGTGCAGGATGAAGTCGTCGAACTCCTCGTCCTCCGGCCGCTCGTCGAGGCCGAGGTCGCGGTGCATCTCCGCGGCGTGCATCAGCGTCCAGATCTCGGCGCGGATCGCCGGCAGCTTCGCCGGGTCCATCGCCGCGATGTTCGCGTGCTCGTCGAGCAGCTGCTCCAGCTTCGCGATGTCGCCGTAGCTCTCGGCGCGGGCCATCGGCGGCACCAGGTGGTCGACGACGGTGGCGTGCGCGCGCCGCTTGGCCTGGGCGCCCTCGCCCGGGTCGTTGACCAGGAACGGGTACACCAGCGGCAGGTCGCCGATCGCCTGGTCGGTCGCGCACCGCGACGAGAGGGCGGCGTTCTTGCCTGGCAGCCACTCCATCGAGCCGTGCTTGCCGAGGTGCACGACGGCGTTCGCGCCGAAGCCGTGCTTCAGCCAGCGGTAGGCCGCGATGTAGTGGTGCGAGGGCGCAAGGTCCGGGTCGTGGTAGATCGCGACCGGGTTCTCACCGAAGCCGCGCGGCGGCTGGATGAGCAGCACCACGTTGCCCGCCTGGATCGTGGCGAGCACGATCTCCTGCTGGTCGTTGACGAACAGCTTGCCTGGCGCCTCGCCCCAGGCGGCCGTCATCTCGTCACGCAGCTCGGCCGGCAGGTCCGCGGTCCAGTCGAGGTAGTCACGCGCGCCGATGCGCACGTGCGCGTCGGTGAGCTGCGCGTTGGTCAGCCACTCCTCGTCCTGCCCGCCGGCGTCGATCAGGGCGTGGATGAGCGCGTCGCCCGCGACGGTGTCGTCGGCCTCGTCGAGCCCGGGGATCTGGCCGGGCTCCCCGACGTCGTACCCGGCCGAGCGCATGCGGCGCAGCAGCCGGACCGTGCTGACCGGGGTGTCCAGCCCGACGGCGTTGCCGACCCGGGCGTGCTTGGTCGGGTAGGCGCTGAGCATCAGGGCGACGCGTCGCTCCCCCACCGGGATCTTGCGCAGCCTCGCGTGGTTGACCGCGATGCCCGCGACCCGCGCGCAGCGCTCCGCGTCGGCGACGTAGCGGGGCAGGCCGTCCTCGTCGATCTCCTTGAAGCTGAACGGCACGGTGATGATGCGGCCGTCGAACTCCGGGATCGCGATCTGGTTGGCGGAGTCGAGCGGCGTGACCCCGTCGTCGGAGGCCTCCCACTCGGCGCGGCTGCTGGTCAGGCACAGACCCTGGAGGACGGGTATGTCGAGAGCGGCGATCCGCTGCACGTCCCAGGTCTCGTCGTCGCCACCGGCGGACGCCTCGCTGGGCGTGGTGCCCCCGGCGGCGAGCACGGTGACGACCAGGGCGTCGAGAGTCCCCAGCTCGTCGTACAGCTCGTCGGGCGCGGAGCGCAGCGAGGAGCTGAAGATCGGCACGCCGACGGCCTCGCCGGTGGCGTCGATCGCGTCGCACAGGGCGTGCGCGAAGGCGTTGTTCCCGCTGGTCTCGTGGGCGCGGTAGAACAGCACGCCCACCCGAGCAAGATCCGTGCCGCCGGCGTCACTCGCTTCACGCGGCACGACCCCCCAGGCGGGCACCGGCACCGGGGGCTCGAAGCCCTCACCGGTCAGCAGCACCGTGTCGGAGAGGAACGCGTGGAGCTGAGCGAGGTTCTGCGGGCCGCCCTCGGCGAGGTAGCGGTGCGCCTCGGCGGCCACGCCGATCGGCACCGTGGACATCTCCATCAGCTGCGCGTTGGGCTGCTGCTCACCGCCCAGCACCACCATCGGCGTCCCGGTCTCGCGGATCGCGGGTGAACCCGCTGCACAGGTCGTCGGGCGAACCCAGGATCCGTCCGACCACCAGGTCGACCTGCTCGAGCACGCCGGCCATGTCCTGGTGGCCGGCGCGCGCCGGGTTGGCCCAGACGTAGTCGGCTCCGGAGGCCCGAGCAGAGAGCAGGTCGGTGTCGGACGTGGAAAGCAGCGCGATGCGCACAAAGCTCCTTGTCACACGGTGGTCGGCTCGCGCGCCTCACGACGGGCAGCAGGCGCCAGGACCCGCTCGGCCATCGGCGCGAAGACCAACGCGATCGTCGTCCAGAGGATCAGCTGCGCGCCCACGCTGTAGAGGCGGAACTGGTAGAGCACGTCCGCGGGGAACGCCGGGAAGACGATGTTGCCCTCGGGATCGCGCAGCGACTGTGGCGTCTCGGTGAGGAACTTCCCGGCCTCCGACACCTGTCCGGTCATGTCGCCCGTGGACGGCATCAGCGCCATCACGACGCCGATCGCGACGACGTACCCGGCCCCGGCCAGCAGCGCGGCGCGCCAGTTGCCCCACCGCTCGGAGAGTCGCCGCCCGATGACGACGGCCAGCACCATGAACACGACGGAGCAGACCACCAGCAACAGGTAGTACGCGGAGCGGCTCTTGATCGTCGCGTCGTCGCCGACCGCCGGCGGGCTCGCGGGGTACTTCAAGAACGGCACCAGGAAGACACTGACGAACGCCGCGGCGGCGAGCAGCAGCACCAGCGGACGTGGCCGGATGCGGCCGGTGCGGCCGATGCAGATGACGTAGGCGATCGCGAAGAGCGCGCCCATGGCGGCACCGAACAGGATGATCGCCGCACCGATGCCGGCGCTGCTCTGCATCGCACGGCTGACCAGCTCGGCACCTTCGCCGTGGACGTGGCCGCCTGCGGCGACCTCGAGCTTCTCCTCGGCGGCGCCACGACCGGCCTCGTAGTCGATCGCAAGCTGGATCAACGGCTCAGCGAAGATCCGCGCGAACACGAACGCGAACAGGCCTGCGATGCCCCCGGCGAGCACGCCACGGCCGATCAGCTGCTTCTCCATGTCTAGTTTTCCTTCCGCGTCCGCTGCTCAGTGGCAGGGGAAGCCGAGGAAATGACGACCGTCGTGGAAGAACTCGTGGACCAGCATGCTCTTGCCGGTCACCGAGGTGGCGCCCTGCTCGAGGCCGATGAAGTAGTAGGCGACCAGGGCCAGGAGGGCGGTCACCACCAACAGGAGGACGGTGGCGGCCTTTGCCGAGACGATCGGCTGGGTGACGGCGCCGGGTGAAGCTGCTGAGTTGCTCATCTGGGTCTCCTCCGGGAATCCAACGTTCCTCGATCGGGATGGTGGGACCGACGCCGGCCGACGATCTGACTCACAGGCCCTGATGATTCGGGAGCCTGCACACAGTGGCGGGACCGTGCTGGACTTGCACCAGCTTCCTCACCCGACGTCGGCGTCATCCTACGCACGTCGCCGCCCTGCCGCACTACACCTGTCTCAGCGTCGCGCGCCGACTTCACATGTGGCAGATTCGCCCCGTGTCCGCCCCACGTCTGCTGCTCGTCAGGCACGGCGAGTCGACGTGGAACCGTCGCGGACTGGTCCAGGGCCAGACGGCTCACGTCCCTCTCACGAGCACCGGACATCGACAGGCTGCTCGCGCGGCTGAGCTGGTCCGTGAGCACCAGCCGACCCAGGTCTGGACCAGTGACCAGCTTCGAGCTCGCCAGACCGCCCGCCACATCTGCGCGGCGGTCGGGCTGGACCCGCGCGTCGACGTACGACTGCGCGAGCGGAGCTACGGCCACGACGAGGGGCGACCCGTCGATCAGGTCCCTGCCGCGGGCCGACCGGATGTCACGGCCGAGGGCGGCGAGACGTTCGACGACGTGGTCACCCGGGTGGGCTCACTGCTCGAGGAGCTGACGGCAGCGACGGGTCCGGTGGTCGTGGTCACCCACGGCGACACCCTGCGCGCCGCCCTCGCCTGCCTCGGCCTCACCCCGGACCGGGTCGTCCCCAACGGCTGCGTCATCCCCATCGAGGACGCCTTGCTCACCGCGCGCACCAGCTGACCGGGCGACGTACGGCGCGGCGACAGCCCTGGCAGGCTAAGGCCATGGAACGTGTGCTTGGAATCGGTGGATACTTCCTGCGGTCCGCGGACCCGGAAGCCCTGAACGCTTGGTACCGCGACTGCCTGGGCCTCGACGCCGATGAGCACGGCCTGTGGCAACAAGCTGCCGGGGGGACGGTGTTCGCAGCCTTCGAGCCCGACACCGACTACTTCGGGTCGCGCAGCCAACAGACCATGCTCAACTTCCGGATCCGCGACCTCGACGCCATGCTCGCCCAGCTGCGCTCCAAGGGAGCCGACGTCGACGAGGAGACGCAGGACATGGATGGTGTGGGTCGGTTCGGCTGGGTCACCGATCCGGAGGGCAATCGCATCGAGCTGTGGCAGCCCGCCTGATCCGGCGTACGACGCGGGCCAGGTTGCTAAGCCGTGCTGTCGGAGTCGTCGAGCTCCTCGAGTCGCGATTCGGTGGCCGCGTCGATGGCGTCTCGGAATGCCGGCACGTCGCGGTAGAGCCGATCGAAGGCGGCTCCCGTCAGGTGCAGCATGTCCATCGGCGTCAAAGCGGTGACGGTCGCGGTGCGCAGCCGGTGCCGGGCGATGCCGATCTCTCCGACAACCTCCCCGGGCTCGACCAGGGCCACTTCCTCACCGTCGCGAGTGACCCTGAGTCGTCCCCTCACGACCAGGTACGCCTGGTCGGGCGGAGTGCTCTGCAGCAGCATCGACCACCCCTCCGGCACCGTGACGGCCCGGCCGGCGTCGCAAAGCGCCTGCATCTCTTCTGGTGACAGCCCGTCGAACTGCGGCACGTCTCCAAGCGGCTCTGGGCGGTTGACGAAACTCACGAGCACCTCTACTTCGTTGGTCGGGTCGCTCACTGCCGGCTCCACAAGAGCTGCGGCGGCCCCGACCGAGAGAGGTGGACGGGGCCGCCGACGGCCGACCGGGCGGAGTGGTCGGCACCGCGGGAACAAGAAAGGTCCCGCGGACTCCACGCGGGTTCGGGCTGCTGCTCAACCCCCGGTCGAACCCGCGTTGGTGCATCTGAGACAAAGAGTCGCACCGCAAAGGTCACGGACCGTTTCCGCCGCCTGACATTCGCATTAACAGTTACGTTGGCCCGGTGATCACGTTTCCCGTTCGGCGGGGCTGACGTGAAGACGGTCGTCTACGAGCGGTACGGACCGCCAGACGTGCTGCACGTCGTGGACGTCCCGGTGCCGTCGCCAGGCGCCGGGCAGGTGCTGGTGAAGGTCGCCGCGACATCGGTCAACCTCAGTGACTGGGAGTGCTTGGTCGGGTCGCCTGCCTACGCCCGGATCGGGGGGCTGCGTCGACCGGCCCGTCGCACGCTCGGGTCCGACATCGCCGGAGTGATAGAGCGAGTCGGACGAGGCGTGACCCGTTTCCAGGTCGGGGACGAGGTGTACGGCGACAACCTCGACCTGAAAGGCGGCTTCGCGGAGTACGCGCTGGCACCGGAGTCCGCACTTGCGCTCAAGCCGGCCCAGCTCACGTTCGCCGAAGCGTCGACGATCCCGCAGGCGGGCGCCATCGCGATGCGTGGCACCGAAAGAGCGGTGGCGGGGAGCCGCATGCTGATCAACGGCGCCGGCGGTGGGTCGGGAGCGTTCGCCATTCAGCTCGCGCGCCGCGCCGGGGCTCACGTCACCGGAGTCGACAACGCGTCGAAGCAGGACTTCATGCGGTCGGTGGGTGCGCACGAGGTGATCGACTACCGCCAGGACGACTTCACCCGGACAGGTACGTCGTACGACCTGATCCTGGATCTCGTTGCGCACCGGTCGGTCTTCGCCTACCGACGCGCGCTGGCGCGTCGAGGCCGGTATCGATGCGTCGGTGGCACGGTGCGCACCCTGCTGCGCGTGCTCACGATCGGTTCGGTGCTCGGCCCGCTCACCGGTCGCTCGATCGCGGTTCTCGCGGTGAAGGGAGGTCCGGCCCAGTTCGAGCCGTTGGCCGACCTCTGCGCGGCCGGCGAGGTCAGCATCCACATCGACCGCGTGCTGGCGCTGGACGAGGTGCCCGCCGCGCTTGCTGCGGTCGGTGAGGGCCGCGCGCTCGGCAAGGTCGTGGTGTCTCCCGGTTAGCGCCTTGGCGCTACACGTTTCGCGTCCTCAGTCGTCGGAGGGCTTGCTCGGCCCCACGAGGGTGGTCGACACCGGGGTGGCGAAGCTGCAACTGTCCTCCCGACGGTGCAGAGCCGTCGTTGGACTGCTGCAACGCCCTCGGGAGCACGGCGCGGGCAGCGTCGCCGGCCTCCCCCTCGGGGTAGTGCAGGTCGACGGTCAGCTCGATGTCGACGAGGTGGGTGCCGCCTTCGTCGCGGACCTTGTGCGCACTGGAGCGAAGCTGTCCGGAGTCGGCCTCGGCGCGCTTGCCGACGATGTAGTCGACGTCCATCGCGGTGCACGCGGCAAGGGCGGTGAGCAGGAGCTCGGTCGGCGTGAAGGCGGCATCGTCGGCCTCCCCGATCTCAAGGGTTCCGCCGCGTCGGTTCGTCGCGACGTAGCGAGCCTTGCGTTGGCGCGTCAGCTCGACGTACCTCAACGTGTCCTGACTGGTGGCCTCGGTCTGGTTCGTCGCCATGGATCCAGCCTACGAGCCCGACCGTGGCTACGCTCGGCGTCGTCAGCCATGCCCAGGTAGACCGGTGAACGGAGCGACTGTGCCCCTGCTCGAACGTCCTGACACGGCCCGCATCTCGTGGGAGGTCAACGGTCCCGACGACGGCCAAGCAGTTCTTCTCATCATGGGGTTGGCCTATCCGGCAGCCATGTGGTTCCGCCAGGTGCCCGCGCTCACCGAGCGCTACCGGGTGATCCGTGTCGACAACCGGGGCGCCGGCAAGACCGGTGACGTGCCAGGAGCGCCGTACACCGTCGAGACGATGGCCGCGGACTGCCTGGCCGTTCTGGATGCGGCGGACGTGACGACGGCCCACGTCGTGGGGATCTCCATGGGTGGCCTGATGGCGCAGGAGATCGCCCTCACCGCGCCGGAGCGGGTCCGCTCGCTGTGCCTGCTCGCCACGCACCCCGGGCTCGCGCATGCCGTCATGAATCCCGAGGCGATGGCCATGCTGGGGAACCGAGGCGGGTTCACGCCTCAAGAAGCGGCAGAGGCGTCCATCCCGTTCAACTACGCCCCTGCGACCCCGCGCGAGCGCATCGAGGAGGACTGGGCCGTGCGGCTGCCGCTCGCCGCCACCAACACGGGCTACCTGGCGCAGCTCTCGGGCACGTCGAAGTGGGACGGACACGACCGCCTCGATCGAATCACCACGCCGACGCTGGTGGCGCACGGAGAGCTCGACGCGCTGGTCCCACCGGAGAACGGCCGGATCATCGCCGATCGCATCCCCGGAGCCGAGCTCGTGACCGTCCCGCTGGCGAACCACCTCCTCGGCACCGACCAGCCGGAGCAGGTCTGCGAGCTGCTGGTCAGCTGGCTGGATCGCCACCGCTGAACGGGGCTTGCCTCGGCAGGACGGTCAGTCGGACCGGTCGGCCAGCCAGTCGAGCATCGTGGGGATCATCTCCTTGTGCGCCCGACGGCCCACGATCAGCCCGGCGTGGCCGGCGTTGAGCTCGAGCCGTTCCAGCTTCGCGCCGGGCAGCTCCAAGGGCGCGCTCGACGGTGCCGGGACCAGCTTGTCGCGGGCGCCGGTCACCGAGAGCACGGGCACCGTGATGTCGGCAAGGTCGACGACTCGGCGGCCGAGCGGCACCTGGCCGCGCACGAGAGCGTCGTCGTCGATGAACAGGTCCACCATCTGCCGGAACGCCGCCCCGGGAAGGGGATGTGCCCGCTGGACCAGCGCACCAGCGCCTGGTGCGCCTCGAGCCGGTCGGGGTGACCCAGGCTGTTCCACAGGCTCAGGTAGGTCGTGATCTCGCCGGCCGGTTCGACGAGGTGGAAGGACTCCTTGATCCGGTCGGCCGGCACGTTGCCGGTCCAGTCGACCAGGTCGTCGGGACGCAGCTGTCCCGCGCGCAGCATGCTGGTCAGCGGCCCGAGCTCACCCATGTCGACGGGCGTGGCGAGCAGCACGATGCTCCGCACCGGCATCGCCGGGTGACCGGCCACGCTGAGCATGGTCATCACGGCGCCCAGGCAGTAGCCGAACAGGTTGACGTCCTCGGCTCCCGACTCGTCGAGGACGGCGCGCACGGCTCGCGGGAGGTACTCGTCGCAGTAGGTCTCGAGCGTGTTCTGCGACTCGATCGCGTCGGGGACTCCCCAGTCGAGCAGGTAGACGTCGTGGCCCGCGTCGAGGAAGCGGCGGATGAGGCTGTTGTCCTCCTGCAGGTCGAAGACCTTCGCGGTGGTGACCAGGCTCATCACGAACAGGATCGGCGTCGGCAGCACGTCGTCCGGCTCGACGGTCGGCAGGTAGCGGTAGAGCGTCGCCTTGTCGCGTTGCCACACCTGCAGGCGGGGCGACGGGCTCTCGGTCGGGAGGTGCCGCCCGGTCGCGTTGCGAAGGCCGTTGCGCGCTCGGACACCGGTGTGGCGCACCCACTCGACGGCGCGGCCGGGGCCACCGCCGAGGTCACGGCTCATGTGTACGGCTCCTTCAAGGTCCCGTCGCGCTGCTCGTCCTCGACTCGCTTGCGCAGCTCGCGCAGCTCTCGCTCCAGGGAGGCGATCTGGACCAGCATGCGGTTGACGTCACTGCCGGCCGGGAAGGTTCAGCAGGTGCCAGAGCCTGCGCGACGGCGCCTCGGTGGTGCGCACCACGACGCTGCGCAGCGTCTGCAGCATTCCGATCCCGGCCGCGACCTCCTGACGGTCGACCGCGGCACGAAGCACGGGTGTCGCGCGGCTCTGCGCGCCGACGACCGCCTTCTGCCACAGCGGTGGCTCGCTCATCTCGACACTCCTCCCGACGACGTCGCATCCACCCGAGCGGTGAGGTCGAGGACCAGACTCCGGAGCAGTGCCGGGGCGTCGTACATCGGCACGTGACCGGCGCCGGGCAGGCTGACCTGCTCGACGCCGGACAGTCGCCGCATCAGTGGCCGGCCGTACCTCGGGTAGGGGATCACCCGGTCCCGACGACCCCACACCACACGGATGGGACAGTCGGGCGCGCTCAGCTGCGCGATCTGCCCGTCGCGACGTCCCGCCTTGAGCAGGGCAGGCAACACGGTGCACTCGTGCGCGTCGGCCAGCACCCCGAGGGCTTCGGACACCGGCATCCGGTCACCGCGTTCCATGAGTCGGCGGAAGACGAGACGGCGACCGGCCGGAGTCCACAGGAACGGGCCCAGCATCGCGCCGGTCAGCGGCATGTGTCGCGGCGCGACCCGAGACACTCAGGTTCACCTGCATCCGGACCAGGTCCAGCGGGTTGCGCCAGGCACCGGCCGGGGAGACCGCGGTGACCGTCCGGGCACGCCCACGGCGGGCCAGCTCCAGCCCGAGCCAGCCGCCGAGCGAGTTGCCGACGACGTGCGGTGTCTCGAACCCGGTCTCGTCCAGAGCGACCTCCACCGCGTCGGCGAGGCTCTCCACGCTCACGGCCCGCGGTGCCACCGGTCCTCCGCGATGACCCGGGAGGGTCAGTGCGAGGACGTCGTGGCGTTGCTCGAGCCCTTCGAGGAGCGGGGTCCACGCGTGCCAGGACATGCCCAGGCCGTGGAGAAGCAGCAGCGGGCTGCCGCTGCCGCCCCGGTGGTAGTCCGAGGGTCCGGCTCACATTGCACTGAGGCCTCCGTCGACCACGAGGCTGGCTCCGGTCATGTACGCCGAGGCGGGCGACGCGAGAAACAGGAGCGCGGAGTCGAGCTCGGCCTGCTCACCGAAACGTCCGAGCATGCTCTCGGTCTTGACCATCTCGCGCAGCGCGTCCTCTCCCTCGGTCATCTCGCTCGCGAAGTACCCAGGACACAGCGCGTTCACGCGTATCCCTTTGCGGCCCGACCACTCCTGCGCAAGGTCACGGGTCAGCCCGAGGACACCCGCCTTGCTCGCGGCGTACGCCGCCTGCGGGAACCGAGGCGCGACGTGGGCGAGCACGCTGGCGACGTTGACGATCGACGGAGGGCGACGGCATGAACGGCGCACATGCCTGAGCCATCCAGAAGGTGCCGAGCAGGTTGATGTCGATGACCTGGCGGAACGACTCCGGCGTCTCGCGGGAGGCCGGCACGGCACTGCCGACGCCGGCGTTGTTGACGAGTACGTCGATCCGCCCGAACTCCTTGTCGGCCGCGGCGGCCACCGCCTGGCAGTCCTCGGGCGAGCTCACGTCCGTCGCGACCGTCACGACTCGCGCTCCGGCTTCGCGCAGCGATGGCGCCAGCTCCTCGAGCCGGTCGAGGCGACGGGCCGCCAGGACGAGGTCGGCGCCGGCAGCGGCGAGCGTCTTCGCGAAGCCGACACCGAGCCCGGAGCTGGCGCCGGTCAGGACCACGACCCGGTCATCGAGTCGGAACGCCGAAAGTGGATCCACCTGCTGTGCTCCTCACGAGCGTTGACCGGCCGGGCATAGTGAACGACGATCGACCGTGGTCAGCGCCGCGTCAAACGGGCCGGAGCGGTCGAGCAACAGGAGACCACATGTCCAATCGGACCGAAGCCCCACGGGCCACGCGCCGCGCCCACTGGAACAACCACCTCGCCCGGCACGCCTTGTCCCGACCCGACCACGCCGCGTTCCGGTTCCAGGGTCGCACGACCACGTGGCGGCAGCTGTGCGACCGGGTCGAGCAGCTCGCCGGCGCGCTCGCCGAGCTGGGTGTCGGGTCGGGTGACCGCGTGGCCGCTGCTGATGGGCAACCGTCCCGAGTTCATGGAGATCGTGCTCGCGGCCAACCGGCTCGGGGCGATCGGGGTGCCGGTGAACTTCCGGCTGTCCGGGAGCGAGGTCGCCTACATCCTCGACGACTCGGGGGCCGAGCTGCTGTTCGCCGACGAGGCCGCGCAGAAGGCGGCCCTCGACGCGGTCGAACGTACGTCGGGCTCGGTGTCGGTCGTCGCGGTCGGAGACTTCGAGGGCGCGGGCGCGAAGCCCTACGAGGCGGTCGTCGACCAGGGGGAACCGCCCGCCCCGGTGGACGTTCCCGAGGACTCGCCGGCACTGATCATGTACACCTCCGGCACGACCGGCCGGCCCAAGGGCGCGGTGCTCTCGCACCAGAACCTGCTCTCGGAGTGCGTGGTGCTGATCCGGGCCTACGAGCTGTGCAGCGAGGACGAGGTCAACCTGGTCGCGTCACCGATGTTCCACATCGGTGCGATCGGCTCGATCGCTCCGCTGATGCTGATCGGGGGCACGATGGTCGTCCTCCCCTCCGCCAAGTTCGACGCCGCCCACGTCCTCGACCTGCTCGAGCAGGAGCGGGTCACCAGCGCCTTCCTCGTGCCGACGCAGTGGCAGGCGCTCTGCGACGAGACCGACATCGACAAGCGCGACCTGTCGCACCTTCGCACCACCTCGTGGGGGGCCGCTCCCGCGACCGACAAGCTGCTGCGCCGAATGGGCGAGGCCTTCCCCGACGCGCTGAACGTCGCCGTCTTCGGCCAGACCGAGATGTCGCCGATCACCTGCGTCTTGGAGGGCAAGGACGCCCTGCGCAAGCTGGGCTCGGTCGGGAAGCCGGTCTCCACGGTCGCCATTCGGATCGTCGACGACGAGATGAACGACGTGAAGCAGGGCGACGTCGGCGAGGTGGTCTACCAGGGCACCGGCTTGATGGAGGGCTACTGGGGCAACCCCGAAGCCACGGAGGAAGCCTTCGAGGGCGGGTGGTTCCACTCCGGCGACCTGGTGCGGAGCGACGAGGAGGGATTCCTCTACGTCGTCGACCGCGCCAAGGACATGATCATCTCGGGCGGGGAGAACATCTACTGCGCCGAGGTCGAGAACGTGCTCGCCGACCATCCCGACATCGGTGAGGTCAGCGTCATCGGCCGCGAGCACCCCAAGTGGGGCGAGACACCGATCGCCGTCGTGGTCGCGAACGGACCCGACGTGGACCTCGACATCGAGGGACTGCGCTCCTGGGCCTCGGAGCGACTCGCGCGCTACAAGCTGCCCACCGGCCTGGAGTTCGTCGAGGAGCTACCCCGCAACGCCGCCGGCAAGGTGGTCAAGCCCCAGCTGCGCGATCAGCTCAGCTGACTCACGCTGGTCCGGAGCAGTCCGCCTGGCTGGACTCCCCCGGACAGGGTGATCCGGACGGCGCACGCCTGCGACCAGGGTGACCTACCGGATATCGCCGGACACCGGGGTGGACGCAGAGGCAGTGACAGAAGCGACGTTCGCCGTACTCGCACTGCTCGTGCTGGGGTGGGCGGTGGTCTCCGGTGTGCTCGCGCGCGCCAACATCAACGGCCCGTTGGTCTTCACGGTTGCTGGTTTCGCACTCGCGAACCCTGACTGGGGCCCTCTCAAGGTGAACTTCGAGGCCCCGTCGATCCACCTGATCGCGGAGCTGACCCTCGCGCTCTTGTTGTTCGCCGATGCCTCCAGGGTGAACATCCACAAGCTCAGGCGCGACATCCGCTTTCCCGCACGACTCCTCGGCATCGGACTTCCGCTTTCGGTGATTCTCGGGTCGCTGCTCGCCGCGTGGCTCTTCGACGATCTGTCATGGGCGCTCGCCGGCTTCGTCGGTGCGACGCTGTCGCCGACCGACGCTGCGTTGAGTGCCCAGGTGATCAACGACAAGAGGGTGCCGATGCAGGTGCGCCGCGTGCTCAACGTGGAGAGCGGCCTCAACGACGGGATCGTCACGCCCATCGTCGCGTTCACCCTGGCCGTCGCCGCGAGCGAGCTCGGCCTCGGCGGCGACCATCACCTCGGGCGAGGGGGTGCGCTGCTCGAGCTCGCCGTCGGCATCGGGATCGGCCTCGCGGTTGGCCTGGGAAGCGCCCTGCTCCTGATGCTCGGCACCCGGCGCAGCTGGATCGCCGTTGGCGGCCGACGGCTGGGCACACTTGGCGCGGCGCTGGGCAGCTTCGCGCTCGCGGTCGCTCTCGACGGCAACGGGTTCATCAGTGCGTTCGTGGCAGGGATCGCCTTCGGTGCGGGGCTCGACGAGAAGGTTGTCGACAGCGAGGAGGTCGGCGAGCTGCCTGAGCTGTTGGGCGAGGTCATGGCGTTCGTCGTCTGGTTCCTGTTCGGCGCCGTGCTCGTGCCTGTCGCCTTCGACAACTTCGACGTCGCCATCGTGGTCTATGCACTGCTCAGCCTGACCGTGGTCAGGATGGTGCCGGTTGCCGTGGCGCTTGCGGGCGCGGGGATGGATCGTCAGACGGTCGGGTTCATCGGCTGGTTCGGCCCGCGGGGCCTGGCGTCAGTCGTGTTCTCGTTGCTGGCGGTCGAGGAGCTCGGCGAGACGGCGTACGTCGCGCCCGCGATCGCAGCAGTCACGCTCACCGTGCTCCTGAGTGTCGTGCTGCACGGCGTCTCGGCCGGCCCCCTCGGCCGTCGCTATGCCAGCTTCGAGCAGGGCTCGGAAAGACACGACGAGCCTCCACGATCGCGCGGCAGCGGAGTCCCCGGTCGGACTCGCGGGTGACTCGGGCGCTCAGCCTGCGGACACGCGATTCCGGAAGCGATCGGCGGCAACCAGCAACGTCACGTCCTTGGTCCGTCGATACTCGCGCTCGGCAGCCTCGGTCAGCTTGACGACGTGTTCGTCGCCATGCTCGATCGCGCGAGAGCCGAGCGTTGACAGCAAGTCGTCGGCGTCGGCCTCGACGACGTCGCTCTCCGCCTCCTGACGCGGCGATGCGAACGCTGCGACGATGCCACCGACCACCTGCCAGCTCGCCGCGACGCTCGCTCGCTGCAGGTCGCTCGAGAGCTCTGGCAGTACCAGCCGCACGGCCGCGGGAGCGGTGACGGCGTGGCAGAACGCGATCGGAGCGTCGTCACGGGCCGCCAGCACGCGAGCAGCCGCTGCCAAGAGGTCATCCAGCGCATCATCCGGCGTCGGCGGCGGGCCCCATTCCTCCAACCCCTGGGCGAAGCCATCGAGTCGGTGCAGCGCGACCAGACGACCGGCGATGCCCGGCCCCTCGGAGGGCACTGACGGTTCGAGACGAGGTAGGCGGCTCAAGGCCGCGATCGAGTGGGAGCCGCCTGCGAGGTGCGGAAGTCCTGGCAACGGTTGGTAGCGCGCTGCCCAGAAGCCGAGACCCTGGGCGAGCTCATCGACAAGCAAGGCGTGGGGCTCGGCTCCCGCGGAGCGCAGTGACCGCACGGCGTGCGCGGTGCGGATGACGCCGTGGGTCGCGCTGGCGGCCAGGCCTGGTAGCAGTCGCGGCCACCACTTCAGCAGCAGGTCGCGCCAAGACATCTCTTGCGCCTGGTTGCGCAGGTAGGCCGTCCAGTCGCCGAACAACGCCTCATCACCAAGATGCTCGAACCAGTCGTGGTCACCGATGCCGCGGCGAACCTCTGGTGCGGAATCGAGCCGCGGGAGGTAGCCGTCGACCCAGCCGGGTACCGACCTCGGCACCGCCCAGCTGGGTCAGGGCCTCCGCCGCCATCGGCCCGTGATTGGCGAGGAAGCCATTGAACTCGGGGCCGGTCCCACGCAGCCGGTCCAAGGCATCGAGCAACGCTTGATCGGTCATCGCAGCAGTTAGCCTCTCGTAGCCGCCTGCGTCGCTCAGAACTCGGCCATCTTGTCCCAGCCGTCGCGGTCCGGGATGTCGACGTAGATGATGTCCGGGACCTCGGCGACGAGCGGCTTGGTCTCGTTGTCGGCGACGAACTGCTGGAAGTGGTCCGAGCTCACGTGCGCCTCGCCGGCCGCCGAGTCGTCGAACGCCTCGAGGGTGAGGATGGTGTCGGGGTCGTCGACACTGCGGAACTGCTCGTACCACTTGTTCCCGGGCTCTCGACGCGTCGCCTCGAGGAAGGGGCGGTTCGCCTCGAGGTAGGCATCAGCACTGCCAGGCTTCAACTTCGTCTTGACGGTGATGAGAATCAACTCGGCTCCTGTTCCTCGATGTGGGGCGACCCGTCCTCTGTTGTCTGACTGCTTGTTCGACTAGAGGTCGCGCTCGTAGGCAATCATGAGTGGCCCGCCATCACCCTCGGTCTTGCGGAACCCCGCCGCCTCGTAGAGCCGCTGGGCGAGCCGGTCCTCCTCGCTGGTCACGAGGAAGATGTAGTCGGCACCTCGCTCGCGCGCGACTCGCACGGCCTCCGTGATCAGCTCACGGCCGTAGCCCTGGCCCCGCCGGCTGGGTACGACGTAGAGCTCGGCCAGGTACGCCTCGGATGCCTTGCCCCACACGGAGGGCTGCACCCGCATCACCGCCACCCCGACCGCTTCGTCACCGTCGTCGACTCGGCCGACCAGGACCGCGATGTCGTCGCTCGCGACCAGCTCCTGCAGCCGCGTCGCCAGCTCGTCCGGCGGCGGAGACGGTTCGTCGTACTCCGCGTTGAAGTCGTGCAGCAGCTGTGCCGCCTCGGCGAACCCGGCGCCACTTGGCACCCCGCTGACCGTCACGACCACACCAGCAGTGTGGCCCATGTCGGCGCCGGGTCGCTATGACGTGAGCCAGTGGTCGGGTAGACATGACACCGTGACTGCTGACTCAGCCCCGGAATCTCGCGACGCCTCTCAGGTCGGCTCCGAGGTGGCCCGAGCGGCATGGGCCGAGGCGGCGCGCCCGGTGCTCCTCGAAGCGGCAGGTCGCTATCGCGCGACACTGACCTACAAGAAGCTCGCCGCCGCGGTCCAGGAGTCCTCCGGCATCACGACGAAGCAGCTCATGGCCCAGTGGATCGGAGACGTGCTCGGACGGGTCACCGACGAGTGCCAGTCGCGGGGCGAACCGTTGCTTTCCGCACTGTGCATCAGCGCGCAGGGCAGCGTGGGTCAGGGGTACGCCGAGGCCGTGGAGCACGCCCGCGGCACCCGACCTGACGACCCCGATGGCCACGCCGCCGAGGAGCGCCTCAGCTGCTACCGGCACTGGCAGGCCACCGGCCTCCCTCCTGACGGAGGAACTCCCCTGCGAACTGCCCACTTCACCTTGGCGCGCAAGGCACGTGCCAGCAAGACGACCGCGCGTGCCTCGACTCCTCGCAAAGCGTCTGCCCGGAAGACCGCCGCGGCTCCCGAGCCCAAGCCGCCCCGGCTGTGCCCAAACTGCTTCACCCAGGTGCCGGCATCCGGGGTGTGCGACTACTGCGACTGAGGCGTGTCCGGTGGCGCCTCAGGTGACAGCGGGCCGACTGCCGCTCACCGACAACGTGTTGTGCCCGCGCTCGGCGACGTGAACCCGAGCCGGCAGCACGACGTGCCGCAGGGGCTCGTCCGAGCCGGTCATCCGCTCGTGCAACAACCGCAAAGCGGTGGAACCCATCTCCCGTGCGGGCAGCGTGGCGGACACGACGGCCAGCGGTGACACGTCGTAGGGGCCGAGCTCGTCCATGTTCGCCAGCTCCACGTCGCCGGGGAACGGGCGGGACAACGCCAGCAGGTCGGAGGCGGCGAGCGTCATGGTGGCGGCGTTGCCGCCGATCAGCGCGCTCATGCCCTCGCCCGAGCTCAAGAACGCCTGCAGCCGTTCCCTGCGCCGCGCCGGCGGAAGCGTCGGGTAGTCGCGCAGCGCCGAGCGCTCGGGCAGCTCGGGCAGGCCGCGGTCGCGCAGCGCCCGGTAGTGGCCGCTGAGCCGGTCCCGGACGCTCGTGACGTCCTCCTCGCCCCACAGCACGACCGGCGAGCGATGTCCTCGGTCGAGCACCGCCGTGGTCACCTCGTAGCCGATCGAGAAGTCGTCGAACACCACCACGTCGCTGGGGATCGAGGGCAGGTACCGATCGACCAGGACGACCGCGACACCGGACCTCTGCAGCTCCTGCAGCGTGGGTCCGGCCCGGGAGTGGTCGTGCAGATACGCGATGACCCCGTCTGCCCCGTCGGCCACGGCCCGCCGCAGCACGTCTGGCTCGGAGTCGACGTCTCGAGAGCTGCTGACCACGAGGCGGTAGTCGTGCTCCGCGCAACCTTCCGCTATCCCCGAGCGGATCTTCACCTGATGGGCGTCCACGTCGTTGAGGCTGACGTAGGCGACCGTCCGCACGCCCGAGGTCGGCTTGGCCGAAGGCCGGTCCCGCGTCGCCGGCTCCGCCACGAAGGTGCCTCGGCCCCGACGTCGTACCACCACGCCCTCCGCCACCAGGTCGTTCAGCGCACGCACCGCCGTCGTCGTGGAGACACCGAAACGTTCGACGATCTCGCGTTGGGTCACGAAGGGCTCGTCGGGCAGGTACTCGCCCCGCGCGATGGTCGCGCGAAGCGACGACTTCACCCAGGCGAAGAGCGTCATCCCCGGCGGTGGCTCACGGCGAGAGGCGTCGTCCCCCATGCTTTGACTCCTTCATTCCCTTGCAAGGAGCATATCGAAGACCGTCTTATGATGTATTGACGTGCTAAATGAGGCGATCTAGGGTCGCAGTGATGCCCGCCACAGCGCTTGCCCCCACACGTCATGCATGACGATCACGTCCAGGTCGAGGCCCGCATCAAGCGGGTGCTCGTCGAGCGCCTGCGGCCGGCGGTCTACGGCGCAGCGGCTCCCCTGGGCCTGGAGTCCTGGCAGGCACCCGGGGAGCCGGTGCCGGCGGCCGAGGGCATCGCCGCCAGCTACTCCGAGACCAAGGCCGGCGAGGCGTGGGGACCACCGTGGGGCACCACGTGGTTCCACCTGACCGGCACCGTCCCGCAGGAGTGGGCGGGTCAGGAGGTCGAGGCGGTCGTGGACCTCGGCTTCGCACAGGACCGGCCCGGCTTCTCCGCCGAGGCGCTGGCGATGCGCCCCGACGGCAGTCCCGTCAAGGCGCTCAACCCGCTCAGCACCTGGCTGCCGGTGGCAGCCAGCGCTCAAGGTGGCGAGCCGGTGGACCTCTACGTCGAGGCCGCCGCCAACCCGGACATCCACGACGCCGGAGTGGGCACGCCCCTCGGGGACGTGCTCACGGCCGGCAACGAGCCTCTCTACCGGGTACGACGCGTCGAGCTCGCGGTCCTGCAGCGTCCGGTGTGGGAGCTGGTGCAGGACGTGGAGGTCCTCGACCAGCTGATGCGGGAGCTGTCGACGGACGACCCCCGCCGGTGGCAGATCCTCCGGGCTCTCGAGCGAGCCGTCGACGCCATCGACCTCACCGACATCGCCGGGTCGGCGCCCGCGGCTCGCGCGGAGCTCGCTCCCGCCCTGGCGGCACCGGCAACGGCCAGCGCCCACGTGGCGAGTGCGGTCGGGCACGCGCACATCGACTCGGCCTGGTTGTGGCCGCTGCGGGAGACCGTGCGCAAGGTGGCTCGCACCATCTCCAACGTCACCGCCCTGATGGACGACCACCCCGAGCTGGTCTTCGCGATGTCGTCTGCCCAGCAGTGGGCCTGGATGAAGGAGCACCGGCCCGAGGTCTGGGACAGGATGCGGGAGAAGGTGGCCACCGGCCAGCTCGTCCCGGTCGGTGGCATGTGGGTCGAGTCCGACACCAACATGCCCGGCGGCGAGGCCCTGGCCCGTCAGCTGGTGCACGGCAAGCGGTTCTTCCTCGACGAGCTGGGCATCGAGACCGAGGAGGTCTGGCTGCCCGACTCCTTCGGCTACACCGCCGCGCTGCCACAGCTGGTCGCGCTGTCGGGGTCTCGCTGGTTCCTCACCCAGAAGATCTCGTGGAGCCAGACCAACCGCCATCCCCACCACACGTTCTGGTGGGAGGGCATCGACGGCACCCGCGTCTTCACGCACTTCCCGCCGGTGGACACCTACAACTCCGAGCTCAGCGGCGAGGAGATGGCCCACCTGGTGCGCAACTTCTCCGAGAAGGGCGCACGCCAACCGGTCACTGGTCCCGTTCGGTCACGGCGACGGCGGCGGCGGACCGACTCGCGAGATGCTTGCCCGCGCTCACCGGCTGCGCGACTTGGAGGGCTCGGCGCGGGTGGAGATCGAGCCGCCCGGGGCGTTCTTCGCCAAGGCCCTCGACGACCATGACGACCCTGCGGTCTGGGTCGGCGAGCTCTACCTCGAGCTGCACCGCGCGACCTACACCACCCAGGCCGACACCAAGCAGGGCAACAGGCGCAGCGAGCACCTGCTGCGCGAGGCGGAGCTCTGGGCCACCACCGCGAGCGTGCGCACCGGCGCCGCCTACCCGGCCGAGCAGCTCGATCGGCTGTGGAAGACCGTGCTGCTGCACCAGTTCCACGACATCCTTCCCGGATCCTCGATCGCGTGGGTGCATCGCGAGGCCAGGCAGACCTACGCCGAGGTCGCGGAAGAGCTCGAGCAGGTCATCTCCGATGCGCAGCGGACGCTGGCCGGAGAAGCGACCGCCGCCCAGAGCGTGGTGTTCAACGCCGCTCCCCACGCCCGCGAAGGCGTGCCGGCCGGCGGCGCTGCGGTCTCCCCCGCCTCGCCCGCCGGTACGACGCCCGCCACCGTCACGGCGGAGGACGGCCAGCACGTCCTGGACAACGGCCTGGTGCGCGTCGTCGTCGACGGCCGCGGGCTCATCGTCTCGGCGTTCGACCGTGGCAGCGGCCGGGAGGCGATCGCGCCGGGCACCGCCGGAAACCTGCTGCAGCTGCACCCCGACCTGCCCAACAACTGGGACGCCTGGGACGTCGACCGGCACTACCTGCGCCACGTCGACGACCTCGTGGACGTCGAGTCGGTGGAGCCGTGCCGTCCGGTGAGCTCGAGCGGCCGGGCAGCCGTGCGGGTCGTGCGCCGGTTCGGCGCGGTCCACGGTCGTCCAGGTGATCTCGCTGGCGCCGGGATCGCGCTGCGTCGAGGTGCGACAGCCGACATCGACTGGCACGAGTCGGAGATGTTCCTCAAGGCCGCCTTCCCGCTCGACGTACGAGCCGACCGGTCGTCGTCGGAGACCCAGTTCGGCTACGTGCAGCGCTCCACCGACGCCAACACCAGCTGGGACGTCGCACGCTTCGAGATCTGCGCCCACCGCTACGTGCACGTCGGCGAGCCCGGCTACGGGCTGGCGGTGGTCAACGACTCGACCTACGGCCACGACGTCACCCGCACCGTGCGTCCCGACGGCGGCACGACCACCACGGTCCGGCTCTCCCTGCTGCGGGCGCCACGGTTCCCCGACCCGGAGACCGACCAAGGGCGACCACCACCTGCGCTACGGCCTCGTCGTCGGCGCGGACCTGCTCGACGCCACGCGCGAGGGCCACTGGCTCAACCTGCCGCCGCGCACGGTCCCCGGCGATCGCGCCGTCGCGCCACTGGTCTCCGTCGACCACGACGGGATCGTCGTCTCCGCGGTGAAGCTGGCCGACGACGCCGGCACCGACGGCTCCGGTGACGTGGTCGTCCGCGTCTACGAGTCCCTGGGTGCGCGGGCGGCCGGCCGGTTGAGGTTCGACTTCCCGGTGCAGAGCGTGACCGTCACCGACCTGCTCGAACGTCCGCTCGACGATGTCGCGATCCAGGACGGCGACGGCGTCGACCTGACAGCTGCGCCCGTTCCAGGTCCTCACCCTGCGAGCGACCCGACCCCCCAACGTCTAGCCGGCAGACCCCCCTTCTCGCCGTTCTCGGAGGCACACATGGAAAGCACAGCAGCGCAACACACTTCTCCCCATGCGCCGGAAGGTCCGCGGCGCGCTCGCGCGTCGCGGTCGCGGCCGGCCTCTCCGCCGGACTGGCGGGCTGCGGTGGAGGCGGTGGGAACGGCGGCAAGGACACGCTGACCGTGACCTACCAGCAGTTCGGCGACTCGCACGTACAGGAGAACTTCCTGCAGGCGGTGAAGAAGGAGTTCGAGGCGAGCCACAAGGGCATCACCGTCGACCTGCAGCCGATCAGCGCCTCCGAGGACGACTACTACACCAAGCTGCAGCTGCAGATGCGCTCGCCGAAGACCTCGCCCGACCTGGTCTACGAGGACACCTTCTTGATCAACTCCGACATCGAGGCGGGATACCTGCGACCGCTCGACGACCACCTGAAGTCCTGGGCGGACTGGGACCAGTTCCAGCCCACGGCGAAGAAGGCGGCGCAGGCTCTCGACGGCAAGACCTACGGCATCCCGGACGGCACGGACACGCGCGCGCTTTGGTACAACAAGAAGCTCTTCGCCAAGGCCGGCCTGCCGACCGACTGGCAGCCGAAGACCTGGGACGAGGTCTTGAGCGCGGCCCGGACCATCAAGCAGAAGGTGCCCGGGGTGACCCCGATGAACGTCTACGCCGGCACCGGCGTCGGCGAGGCAGCCACCATGCAGGGCTTCGAGATGCTGCTCTACGGCACCGAGGACACGCTCTACGACACCGACTCCAAGAAGTGGGTGGTCGGCAGTCAGGGCTTCGAGGACTCGCTGACGTTCCTCAAGACGCTGCGCGACGAGAAGCTGATGCCTTCCGCGAAGGACGCGCTCGCCCCGACATGGAGCAACACCGTTCCCAGAAGCTGCTGCCCGAGGGCAAGCTGGCCATCGCCCTCGACGGATCGTGGGTGTCGCTGAACTGGCAGCCCGGTGGCGCCGCGCCGTGGAAGGACTGGAGCCAGACGATGGGCACCACCGCGATGCCTACCCAGGACGGCAGCGGCGACGGCCGGGTGAGCCTGTCCGGCGGCTGGACCTGGGCGATCCCGAAGAACTCCGACAACGCATCCAAGGCGTGGGACCTGGTCAAGATGCTCGGGGACAAGAAGCACCAGCTCGACTGGGACATCAAGCAGGTCCAGATCCCGGTTCGCAAGGACGTCGCCGCCGACCCGGCGTACTCGAAGGCGAACCCCAGCAACGCGTTCTTCGCCTCGCTGGTGCCGATCACCCAGTACCGGCCGGCGTACTCGGTCTACCCGCGCATCTCCAAGGAGATCCAGTCGGCCACGGAGTCGATAGTCACCGGAAGCGCCAGCCCCGCTGACGCGGCGAAACAGTACGACGACCAGGTCAAGGGCATCGCCGGGGACGACGTCACCAGCGCCTCCGGGTCGTGACCACCGCGACCGCCACGCGCGAGACCGCGCGCGGCACTGCGCCCGGCGGGCGCGCACGGGTCCGCCGGGGGCTGCTGCAAGGCATGCCCCTGGCACCCGCGGTGATCTTGCTGACCATCTTCCTGGCCGGGCCGATCCTCTACTGCATCTACTCGGCGTTCACCGACATGGCGCTCACCGGCGCCGCGGGCGCGCAGTGGGTCGGCCTGGACAACTTCCGGGAGGCGTTCGGCAGCCCGCAGTTCCGCCAGTCGCTCGTCTACACGCTCGTCTTCACCATCTTGTCGGCGATCATCGGGCAGAACGTCATCGGCATGCTGCTCGCGCTGCTGATGCGCGCCGGCACCGCGTGGGTCCGGGCGTTGGTCAGCGCGATCGTCGTGGGCGCGTGGGTGATGCCCGAGGTGGTGGCCGGCTACATGTGGTCGGCGTTCCTGGGCGACAAGGGATCGCTGAACGAGATCCTCGGCAAGCTCGGACTTGGCGGACAGGACTGGCTGTACACCGTGCCGATCGTCGCCGTTTCGCTGGCGAACGTCTGGCGAGGCACCGCCTTCTCGATGCTCGTCTACTCGGCCGCGTTGTCGGAGGTGCCCAAGGAGATCGAGGAGTCGGCAACCATGGACGGCGCCGGCACGTTCGCACGCCTGTGGTGGGTGACGCTGCCGATGATCCGGCGCTCGATCACCACGAACCTGATGCTGATCACCTTGCAGACGCTGTCGGTGTTCGGGCTGATCTGGACCATGACCCGCGGCGGTCCGTCCAACAAGAGCACGACGCTGCCGATCTTCGCCTACCAGCAGGCGTTCCAGCTGTCCCAGCTCGGCTACGGAACGGCACTGGCTCTGGTGCTGCTGGCCATCGGCGGCGTCTTCTCGCTGATCTACCTGCGGGCACTGCGACTCGAGGAGGGGCGTCGATGAGCGCCATGTCCGGGATCGTCCGGCACCGTCGGCTGTTCGACAAGGCGGCGGTCAACGTCGCACTGCTCGTGCTGGCCCTCGGGTTCGTCGTACCGCTGCTGTGGCTGGTGCTCGGGGCGTTCGACGCGCGCGCCGGAGCCGCGGTGTCCTGGCCACACCCGTGGACGTTCCACAACTTCCGCGCGATCCTCACCTACGACACGACGTACCGCCCCATGCTGAACGGCGCGATCCTGTGCGGCGGCGGGACGATCATCACCGTCGTGGTGGCGCTGCTCGCGGCCTACCCGCTCTCCCGCTACCAGTTCCGGGCGAAGCGCCCTTTCCTGCTGACGATCCTGTTCGCGACGGGCCTGCCGATCACCGCGATCATGGTGCCGGTCTACGGGCTCTTCGTGCAGGTCAACCTGATCGACACGCTGACCGGGACGATCCTGTTCATGGCGACGACGGCCCTGCCCATCTCCATCTGGCTGTCCAAGAACTTCATGGACGGCGTCCCGATCGAGCTGGAGGAAGCGGCGTGGACCGATGGCGCGTCCGCGATGCAAGGGCTGCGCAGCATCGTGCTGCCGTTGATGTGGCCCGGCGTGGCCGTGGTGACGATCTACACGTTCATCGGCCTGTGGGGGAACTTCTTCGTCCCGTTCGTGCTGCTCTCCTCCAACGACCGGCTGCCGGCGTCGGTGAGCATCTACACCTTCTTCGGCCAGTACGGCCAGGTCGTCTACGGGCAGCTCGCGGCGTACTCGATCCTCTACTCGCTCCCCGCGGTCCTGCTCTACCTGGTGCTCTCCCGCCGCCTCGGTGGCGCCTTCTCCTTCGGCGGAGCGGTCAAGGGCTGACTGGCGAGGCCGCGCCGACTGCCACTTCACTGGTGATCAGGCGGTTTGGCGACTGTCTGGCGGCGAACTGATACTCCGTAAGGCCGCTCACCTTGGGCAGGGCCGGGACGCAACAACTAACTCTTGGTTCGGCTCACGGGCTTCGCATTAGCGATCTTCTGGACGGACTTGGACACGTACCTGCCCGTCACAGCGCTGCGCTTCACCATCGCCTGAGCGGCTGACCTCTGAGCGCTGGAGACCACGACCTTCTTAGCCACCGTCATTGCCTCCGTCCCGCTTCGATGACCCCGAGGATATCTCGCTCTGCTCTTCGTCGGTAAGCCCTTCGTCGCCCTCCGAGAGGTATTGCACCGCCTCGGCATCGTCGCCTTGATGAAGATCTTCGGCCAGGACCATCAGCGGACCCAGTCGCCTCCGAACATCACCCGTTGCACCCGCCAGTCGTGGTCGAGCACCACGAGGTCGGCGCGCAGACCGGTTTCCAGGCGGCCACGGTCGTCCAGGCCGAGCAGGGCGGCGGGTGTCGAGGTGGCCGCTGCCACCGCGGCGACCGGGTCGACGCCGGCCTCCACGACGCAGCGGCGGACCAGGTCGGCGGCGTGCGAGGTGCCTCCCGCGAGCGCCGGCGGCTCGGTGCGCGTCCACGCCTGGCCGTCCGCGACCCGCACCCGCATGGAGCCCAGCTCGAAGTCGCCGTCCGGCATCCCGGCAGCCACCATCGCGTCGCTGACGAGTACGACGTGCCGCCCGGGGTCCACCGCGAACACCAGGTGCACGGTCTCGTCCGCGAGGTGCACGCCGTCCGAGATGAGCTCCACGTGCGTGGCTCCGCGGGCCAGCGCGTCCAGGGACGCGGCGACCGGGCCCGGCTTGCGATGGTGCAACGGCTCCATGCCGTTGAACAGATGGGTGACCAGAGGTTCGCGCAGTGACCGCAGCGCCTCGCCGAAGCCGCCGGCATCGGCGCCGGTGTGCCCGAGTCCGACGACGACCCCTGAGCGCTCGAGAAGCTCCATGGCCGCGGCAGCACCGGGCAGCTCGGGGGCGAGCGTCACCATCCGGACGATCGGACGACCGGCGTCGTCGACGCCAGCTGCCAGCCAGGCGGCGAGCTCCTCGGTCCCGGGTAGGCGCAGGTGCGCGGGGTCGTGTGCGCCCCGGTGCGCCGGGTCCAGGAACGGCCCTTCGACATGGCACCCGACGACCGGTGATGTCGTCGCCGCGACCGAGGCGACCGCCGTGATCGCGTCCACGAGGTCGGGGGCCGACGCGGTCACCAGGCTCGCCAGCATCGTCGTGGTGCCGCGGGACAGGTGGTGCGCGGCGACCGCAGCGACCTCTGCCGGGTCACCGGAGGTGACGGTGTGGCTGCCACCGCCGTGGCAGTGGATGTCGACGTACCCGGGCGCGATCGTGTCGACCGGCTCGGGGGCCGGGCCCGACCAGCCGGACGCCGGGCCGACGTACCCGATCGTGCCGTCGGGACGAACCTCGAGCACGCCCTCGTCCAGGATCCCGGCGGTCGTCACGAGCCGCCCGGCCAGCGCCGAGCGCGGTCATGCCTCGGCCGCCCATCCGTCGCGGGCCAGCAGCGCGGCCCCGATCACGCCACCCCGGTCGCCGAGGGCCGAGACGGTCACGTCGGCGGGATGGACGACGGTGGCCCGTTCTCGGAGCGCGACGCGCAGCGGCTCCAGCAGCTGTTCGCCGGCCCTGCTGAGCCCGCCGCCGATCACCACCAGGGCCGGGCCGACGACCAACGAGAGGACGCCGAACGCGTCCGCGAGCGCTTCCACCGCCTCCTGCCAGACCTCTCGCGCGGCGGCGTCCGTGCTCAACCGCGCGGCCACCTCCTGCGCGCCGGTGACGTGGTCTCCGCTCCGCTCGTTGTAGCGGCGGGCGATCGCCGCCGCGGATGCGACGGCTTCGAGGCACCCGTCGCGGCCGCACGCGCACCGGACGCCGGACCGGACGTCCAGGTGTCCGATCTCCGCCGTCTCGCCCCGGGCCCCGGTCACGAGGTGGCCGCCGGAGACGATCGATGCCGCGATGCCGGTGCCGATGGGCACGAACGCCAGGTCCGCCGTGCCCACACCCGCGCCGAGCCGGTGCTCGGCCACGCCGCCGGATGCGACGTCGTTGGCGATCCGCACCGGCAGCCGCCACTGCGCGCCGAGGGAGCGGACGAGCTCGAGGTCGCGCCACCCGATGTTGGCGCTGTACGTCGCGATGCCGGCATCGCGGTCGACGAGGCCGGGCACCACAACACCTGCGCCGACCACAGCAGCGTCGGGCCGCTGCGCGAGAAGGGTGCGTCCGACCTCGGCGACTGCCTCACGTGCGAGGTCCCCTTGGGGTGTGGCACGTTGCTCGGAAGCCAGCACCGTGCCTGCGTGATCCACAAGCTCCGCCTTGATGGTCGTGCCGCCGACGTCGACTGCGAGCGCGAGCTCATCGTCGGCTCCGGCCCGACCGCGGACAGGGGTGTCCGGTCCGGTCTGCACCGGCTAAGAATGGCAGATGCACACGACCGTGCGTCGCACCGTGATCCGCGTGCAGGCGGCGACCCTCGGTCCCCCGAGCCCGTTGCCCAGGTTCACCCCGCTGCGGGCGCTGCCGCACCCCGACGTCGGTCCGGGCGCAACGCCGGAGATGCTCGAGCGGATCGCCTACGGCAGGCTGGAGTCCGCTCTCCCGTACCCCGTTCAGGAGGACTACGACCGGTCGCTGCACGAGGTCGACCTCCCGGCGTGCGTGCTCGACAACGGAGTGCTGCGCGCGACCGTGCTGCCGACCCTCGGCGGCCGGGTCTGGTCGTTGTACGACAACGCTCGCGGGCGTGAGCTGTTGTTCCGCAACCCTGTGCTGCAGTTCGCGAACTTCGGGCTGACCAACGCGTGGTTCGCCGGGGGCATCGAGTGGAACCTCGGCTCGACCGGCCACACCACGCTGTCGTGCCGGCCGATGCATGCCGCGGTCGTGGCCGGTCCGGACGGTGACGTGCTTCGGCTGTGGGAGTGGGAGCGGACCCGTGACCTGGTGCTGCAGGTCGACCTCTCCTTGCCCTCGGGGTCGGACCGGTTGTACGCCTCGACCCGGGTGATCAACCCGGACCCGGAGGACAAGCCGCTCTACTACTGGACCAACATCGCGGTGCCCGAGTCGCCCGGGACGCGGGTGCTGACCACGGCGGACACCGCCTGGCGCACGGACTACACCGGTGGTCTGACCCGGGTGCCCGTCCCGCACCCGGACCGCGCGGACGTCGACATCAGCCACCCGATGGCTTCCGCGTTCCCCGCCGACTACTTCTACGAGGTGGAGGGCCAGCGCGGCCCGCACGTCGTGGCCGTCGAGCCCGACGGTGCGGGCTTCGCCCAGACGTCCACGCGCGCGCTTCGGGGGCGAAAGCTGTTCCTGTGGGGCAGCGGTCCAGCCGGTGCGCGGTGGCAGGAGTGGCTCTGCGGTCCGGGCGCGAGGTACGCCGAGATCCAGGCGGGATGGTGCCCGACTCAGCTCGAGCACGATCGGCTCGCCGGTGGGACGAGCGTGTCGTGGACCGAGGCGTTCGGTGGCGTCGACCTGGACCCGCGAACGGTGGCGGGCGGGTACGCCGGGGCGTGCACGGCCGCGCGGGAAGCCGTGCACGCGGCGACCGGCCCCGACCACCTCGAGGCCTTCCACGAGCGCTGGCTCACGGAGGTGGCCGACGCCGCGGTCGTCGAGCAGCTGAGCACCGGGTCGGGATGGGGTCATGTCGAGCTCACGCTTCGGGACGCGCAGGACGCGGTGCCGACACGGGCTCTGCCGTTCCCACCGGTGGACGACGACAGCCTCCCGGCACGTTGCCTGCTCGACGGTGACACCGAGGGACTCGCGGAGTCGGCCCATCGGCTGCCGGTGCCCCCGGTCTCCGACCGCTGGCGCGCCGTCCTCGCGGAGGCGCCGGACTCCGAGTGGGTGCACCTGGCCCGTGCGGTGAACGCCCAGGTGCGGGGCGACCTGGTCCGTGCCGCCGAGCAGTACGACGCGAGCCTGGCCGCCGGCGAGAGCCCGTGGTCGCTGCGGGGGCTGGCACTGCTGGCCGATGACGACCGGGCGTGCGACCTGTACGCGCGCGCCCGGCAGCTGCGACCGACCTGCCGCGGGCTGGTCGTGGAGCACCTCGAGCGGCTGCTCGCCGCTGGACGTCCCGGCGACTGCCTGGACGCCATCGCGGCACTGGATCCGGCGACGCGCACGCACGGCCGGACCCGGCTGCTCGAGGCCAAGGCTTGTCTGGCCTCGGCCGAGTACGAGCGAGCCGACCAGATCATGGAGTCGCTGGTCGTCGAGGACCTCGCCGAGGGCGGACGCGAGCTCGACGAGCTGTGGGAGACACTCCACCCTGGCGCGGCTCTCCCACCGCATCTCGACTTCCGCATGACCGATGGCGGTTGACCATCAGCGGAACGTGCCCTGCGACACCGACCCCTGCAGCTGGCGCTGGAAGATCAGGTACACGATCAGCACCGGCACGACGGTGATGACGACCGCTGCGAAGAGCGCCCCGAAGTCGACCGCGTAGCCGGCCTGCGACGCGAACTCCGCCATCCCCTGGGTCAGCACGTACCGCCTCATGTCGGTGTTCAGGGCCACCGGCAGCAGGAACTGGTTCCACAGTCCGAGGAAGTTGAAGATCGCGACCGTGGCCATGCCGGGCCGGGCCATCGGCAGCATGATCGAGAAGAACGCCCGCCAGTCCCCCGCACCGTCCATCAGCGCCGCCTCGTACACGTCGTCCGGCAGGGACTTGAAGAACGCGTAGAGGAAGAACACCGTGAACGGCAGCGCGAACGCGACGTACACCATGATCAGCCCGGGCAGGGTGTTGAGCAGCCCGGCGTTCCTCAAGATGAAGAACAGCGGCACGATCGCGAGGAAGATCGGGAAGGTCAGGCCGGCAAGCATCATGTAGTAGATGAACCGGGCCCCGAAGAACTTGAACCGCGCGAGCACGTAGGAGCACATCGCTCCCAGCAGCATGACGAGCACGAGGGCGGAACCCACCACGATGACCGTGTTCAGGAAGAACTGCCGGATGCCGGCGTCGGTCCACGCGTTGACGTAGTTGTCGACGCTCCAGTGCGCCGGTAGTGAGAACGGCGAGGCCAGGATCTCCTTGGTCGTCTTGAAGGACGACAGCACGACCCACAAGAAGGGGACGATGACCACGATGGACCAAAGTGAGAGGAGCGCGTGCGAGCTGGCCTCGACGGCCAAGTCGCCGGCGGTCCGGTCGCGGCGCTTCTCGGTGACGACGTGCTCGTCGGTGGACACGGCGGTCATCGGCGCAGCCCCTTCTCGCCGCCTCCGGTGAACCGGTTGGTCGTGAACACGATCGCGGCGAACAGCAGGGTCACGACCGCGAGCACGACACCCATCGCCGTGGCGTAGCCGAACTGACCCTTCCGGAACGCCGTGTTGAAAAGCTCCTGGCTCATCGTCCGCGTGGTGTTGTCGGGGCCGCCGTTCGGGTTCAGCGCCTGCATGTAGACGAAGGCGTCGAGCGCGGTGATCCCGAGATAGATGTACGCCGTCTGCACGTTGTCCCTCACCAGCGGGAGCGTGACGGAGATGGCCGTGCGGAACCGGCCGGCACCGTCCATGCGAGCAGCCTCGAAGATCTCCGCCGGGATTCCCTTGATGGCCGCGACGAACAGCACCGTGTAGAACCCGATGAAGCTCCAGATGATCACGAACATCGATGCCGGCATCGCCGTGCTCGGCTCGCCGAGCCAGGCGAAGTTCTCGAACCCGCTGAGGCCGATCTTGGTGAGAGTGGCGTTGAGCAGGCCGGCCGAGGGGTCGTACACCTGCGCCCAGATCAGGCCGATGACGATGGCAGGCACGGTGTAGGGGAAGAACGACACGATCCGGTAGAAGCCGGAGCCGCGGATCCCGCGGATGCTGCCTCGGAGGGGACCGCCCACGGTGACGACCGTCGCGATGGCGAGTGCCACCACGATGGTCACGAGGGGCACCACGATCGCCAGCTGCACGTTGTTGACCAGCGACTTCATGAAGGTGGCGTCCTGGAACAGCTTCTTGAAGTTGTCCAGCCCGACGAAGTTGTACGTCGGGGAGAAGCCGCTCCAGTCCGTCATCGAGAACCACAACGCCTGGGCGAACGGGTAGATCACGAAGATGATGAAGATCGCCAGCGGCAACCCCAGGAACACCGCCATGAAGCTCAGCCGGTCCCAGCTCGGCATCCGGCGGCGCCGCCGGGCGGCCGGCCGAGGCCGGCCGCCGGTGGTCGCCGTTGCGCTGGTCGTGGAGCTGGTCACGTGATCTGGAGCTTCTTCACCGATGAGTCGTTGGCGATCTTGTCGGTGATGCCCTGCAGTCCCTTGGTGAGGCCTGCGACATCGGTCTGGCCGGAGAGGAACGAGTTCCAGACCGTCAGCTGGTCGGTGTTCATGCCGTAGTAGTCCACGAACTGGTAGTTGAAGATGTTGCTGCCGGCGGCGCCAAGCATCTTCGTCTGCGAGACCAGCGCTGTCGACCCGAAGCCGTCCTCGGGCACCAGGCCCTTGACGATCGTCGGCGCCAGACGCGTCTTGGAGAAGTCGGTCGCGGCCGCCTTCGACAGCATCGCCCGCAGGAGCTCCTTGCCACCGGCGCTGTTCTTCGACTGGGTACGGCACGACGTACGGCTCCCCCGCGGCGGCCCGGAGCCCGGCGGCCGGCAGCTTCGGGCTGCTGGAGGCGGTCGGCTCCGGAGCACCGGTCATGTCGAAGCCGGACTTCGTCGCGGACTTCATCTCGTTCTCGATCCATCCGCCGGACGGGTAGAGAACCGCCTGCTTCGTCATTGCTCCACTTCGCCTGGGCAGCGGTGAACTGGGTGCCTGCGCCGCCGGGGACGAAGTACTTCTTCGACACCATCTCGGCGAGGGCGTTGAAGACGTCCTGGAGCTGCGGCATCGACCAGCACTTCGGCTTGAGGTTCTCCAGCGCCAGGCGCACCTCGTCGCCGCCCTCCTTGATGGCGGAGTTGACGGCCATCGTCTGGTAGTACGTCGCCGCCTCCTTGCCCCACACGAACAGGTACTTGCCTGCGGCCTTGGCCTTGGCGCCGAGGTCGAGCGCGTCGTCCCAGGTCGCCGGCGCGGTCCAGCCGTTCTTCTTGAACAGCGATGCGGAGTACCACACGCCGTAGACCGTCATCACGTAGTTCATCGCCACGAACTTGCCGTCGAAGGTGCCGGGGACCTTCACGTTCGGGTAGAGCGTGTCCGCGATCTTGGTGCCTTCGTAGTTGTTCGCCTCGAAGACGTCGTCGAGCGTCTCGAGCTGCTTCGCGATGGTGTTGAACCCGATGGCGTTCGCACCCGAGTTGTCGATCAGGTCGGGCGGGTTGCCGCCGACGAAGCGAGGCTGCAGCTGCTGGGCGATCTGCGTGGACGGCGCCACCTTGATCGTGACGCCCGAGAAGTCCTTCTGCTTCTTGACCTCGTCGGCGGCGAACTTGACGTAGTCGTAGCCGTAGCCGCCGTTGAAGATCACGGCCTCGACGCTCGAGTTCTTCGCGAGGCCGAACGGGTTCGTGGCCGTCTTCGTGGCGCCTCCTCCACCGCCGCCGCTCCCGCCGCTCGGGGACGAACCGGAGCAGGAGGCGATCGTGCCGGCGAGCGGCACGAGCGCCGCTGTCGCGAGCGAGCCACGGAGGAAGCTTCGGCGGTCGAGCTGGGTGTTTTCTCCGGGTCATCGTTGGATGCCTTTCGTGATGACTCTTCTACTGAGTGCTTGGGGCTCACGCTTGGGTGTCCGGTTGCGGGCTGCCGAACGTTTTCGATCAGGTCAAGCTGGCGATGCGATCGCCGTACCTCGCCTTGAGGGCGTCGTTGTGCTCGTCACCTCCCGGGATGTTGGCCGAGAGGTAGAGCGGCGGGACCTCGCCCGCGTCCCGGAGTCGTTGAGCCGTGCCGAGGGTCAAGAGCTGGGCGATGTACGCCGCCGTGATCGAGGAGACCGAGCCGGCCGACAGGCCGTCGCCGAGGCCGATCGTGGCGTCGCCGTACGGCGCCCGGTTGTCGAGCACGACGTCGGCGATCTCGGAGAGCCGCTTGCCGCTGCTGTGCTTGGGCGTGACGGCCTGCGTGTGCTCCAGGCTCGTCACCGCGATCACGGGGTGGCCCTCTGCCTTGGCGCGCAGGGCCAGGCCCACGATCGACCCGTTGACGCCGGAGTTGGAGGCGATCAAGAAGACGTCGGCCGGGTCGAAGGAGTACAGCCCGTAGAGCTCGTCGGCGACCGACTCGTCGCGTTCGAGGGTGGCGCCCGCGAGCACCGAGACGTCCCGGTTCCCGCGCAGTACGACGTCGCGCAGCACGATCGCGTGCGTCGGGATCAGGCCGCCGGCGCGGCCCGCGACCTCCATGGCGAACGCCTGGGAGTGGCCGGTGCCGAACACCTGGAGGACGCCGCCTCTCTGCAACGAGGACACCATCAAGTCGATGGCCGGGTCGAGACCGCCGGCACGGACCTCCTGGTCGAGGTCGTCGAGGCGACGGCGGACCTCGGTGGAGAAGTCGGCGAGAAGAGCGCTCATGCGGTGGCGGAACCTTTCGGTGAGGGGACGGTGCGTGGCCGGGTCGACGAGCGAAGCGGCCGGCGATGAGGCGCGACGGCCTCGGCGGAGGCCGCCAGCAGGCTCGTGGTGCGCGAGAAGTCCCGTTGGGCCGCCATCAGGTAGAGCAGGTCGATCACGAACAGCTGGGCGTGCTTGGCCGACAGGTCGTCGGGCTGGAGGTACTCACCCGGCGCGGAGCTGGTCAGGTGGGCGTCGGCGACCTGCGCCATCGGGGAGGCGGGATCGCTGGTCACCGCGACCGCGTAGGCACCCGACGACTTCGCGAGCGCCAGCATCTCGATGGTCTCCTCGGTGCGGCCGGTGTTGGAGAAGGCGATCGCGACGCTCTTCTCGCCCAGGCGGGCGGCGCTGGTGAGGCCCACGTGCACCTCGCTCCAGGCGTGCGCGTTGATCCCGATCCGGTAGAGCCGGGCCTGCAGCTCGACCGCCATGCCGGCGCTACCGCCGATGCCGTAGATGTCGACGTGGCTGCTGTGCGCGACGGCGTCCGCGACCCGGCCGACAAGAGCCGGGTCCAGCCGATCCGAGGTGGACGTGAGCGCCACGGTGTGGGCGTTCACCAGCGTGCGCATCACCTCGGTCGCGGTGTCACCGGGGTGGAAGGCGCGACCGATGTCGGACTCCCAGGTCTCGTCGGCGCTCAGCCGGCCCTGCTCTGCCGCCGCGCCCACTCGCAGGGCTGGGTAGCCGGTGTAGTCGATCGCGCGGCAGAACCTGGTGACCGTTGCCGGCGACGTGCCGGCCCGCTCGGCGAGCTCGGTGATCGACAGCCGCAGCGGCAGGGACGGATCCTCGAGCAGGAGCGTGCCGATCTTGGCCATCGTCTCGGGCATCTGCGGAAGGGCAGCGCGGATCCGGGGGCTGGCGCCGTAGCCTGCCAGCGCACGAGCCGGGGGCCCAACCGGTGCAGTCATTGAAAATCCGTATCAGTCATCTCACTGGATAGAGGAAAACTATTTGCATACGGTGATCGAGACCATCACCCAGCAGTCACGAATAGGTAACGAATGACCGAGCAGCCCACAGCGCTGGTGGCCGTCGACGCCGGCGGCACCAGCACCCGCGCCGTGGTCGTCGATCCGGCCGGCCACTGCCTGGGCTACGCCGTCGCCGGCAGCGGCAACCCGACGGCCGTCGGGCCGCAGATCGCCGCCGCGTCCGTGGCGGAGAGCGTCATGGGCGCGCTCGTGAGCGGCGGCGATGCCGATCACGCGGATCCGGCTGGCCGTGCTCGCGATGGCCGGTGCGGGCAGCCCCGCCGTCGCCGCGGAGGTCCGCCACCGGCTCCCCGGCCTCGGCCTCGACGCGCCGCTGGTGTTCGAGTCCGACCTGCTCGCGACCTTCTTCTCCGGCACCCATCGGCTCGCCGGGTACGCCGTGATCGCCGGGACCGGGGCGGGCGCGATCCGGGTGGAGGACGGGCGCCAGGCCGCGGTGGCGGACGGGCTCGGCTGGCTGCTGGGCGACGAGGGCTCCGGCTTCTGGATCGGGCAGCGCGTCGTGCGCGCGGCCCTGGCCGACCTCGACGGCCGCGGCCCGTCCACGGCGCTCACGCCACTGCTGCTCGCGCGGCTCGGCGTGCCCGCGCCGTCGGATGCCGGCGACCGGGAGCCGATCATCGCGGTGGTGCGGGCGCTGTACGGCGCGGCGCCGGTCCGGCTCGCCGACTACGCCAGGCTGGTGTTCGAGGTCGACGGGGACGAGACCGCCGACCGCATCCTCGACGACGCGGCCGGCGCGCTCGCGCGAACCCTCACCGCCGTCAGGTCCCCCACCGTCTCGGGTCCGTTGGTGCTCGGCGGCGGCATCCTGGGACGAGGCGGTCGGCTCGCCGATCGGCTCGCCGCGGCGTCAGGCGCGGAGGAGGTCCGTGCCGTGACTGACGGGGTCCTCGGCGTCTGCGTCCTCGACCCTGCGCCAAGCCGGGACTCACGTCGACGCGGCCATGTTCGAGCGGTTGCAGGCCTCGCTCGCCGCTGTGCGCTGATCCGGTCAGTTCGCGGTGTTCACCTCATCGAGCCAGATCTGCCAAGCGGGTTCTGCCATCTCGAGCGCGTCTCCGACGCTTCGCACCGAGAGGCCCCGCAGCTCGGCTTCGTCGAGGACGGATCGTGTCAGCTGCGCCTTGTCCACACTCGGAGGCGGACCGTCGTCGACGCCGTCGGTCTTGTCTGCGAATCCGTCGTGCATCAAGCACGATCCCGCCTTGCAGAGCCGGTTGCCGAACCGGCGCGAGGTACTCGTCGAGGGACTGGGTGAGCCAGTCCCGGCAGTCGATGGACCAGAGCACCGGTGTGAGCCCCGCGGAGAGCACCGCTTGCCAGGTGGGGCGGCTCTGGGCGCCGTACGGGCGGTCTGAACCATCTGACGGGGACGCCGGCGAGATCTTCGAGCTCAGCACGCGCGTCCTTCACGTGTGCATGGAGCTTGTCAGGGTCCACGTCGGTGGTGAGGCGACGGTGGTCCGCGCCGTGCAGCGCCACCTCGTGTCCAGCGGCGAGCATCTCGGCGATGTGGTCCGGGCTTCGCCGGACGCGGGTCAAGAGCACGAAGAACGTCGCAGTGGCCCCTCGGTCGTTCAGCTCCTGAAGGATGGCATCGGTGTCGCCCGGCTTGGGACCGTCGTCGTACGTAGCGATCGCGGCGTCGCACGGGCCCTGCACGCCGACGATGGAAGAGCCCACCTGCTAGCTCCATCCGGCCACCTCCAACACCAACCGCTCGGCCTGTCCCACCTTGCCGCATCAGGTCCTGACGAACTCCGCTCCCCTGACGTTCAACCGGATGCTGTACAGCGACGTGCTGGCAGTGATGAACAGGTCGTTGCCCCTGGGACCGCCGAAGGTCAGGTTTGAGGTGACCTCGGGGACCCTCAGTGCTCCCAACAGGTCGCCACCTTGCGAGTAGCAGTCCAGACCGTCCTGGGTGGAGATCCAGAGCCGGCCGAAGGCATCGAACCGCATTCCGTCGAAGGTTCCGGCGCGGCACTCGGCGATGACCGCGCCACCGGTGAGCCTTCCCCGGTCGTCCACGTCGAAGCGACGCAGATGACGCTCCATGCTGTCGGTGACGTAGAGCCCTGACTGGTCCGGCGAGAACGCGATCCCGTTGGGTTGTGCGAAGTCGTCGGCGACTGCCTCGATGCCACTGCCGTCCGGTTGGACACGGTAGACGTGAGCGCCGCCCACCTCCGGGTCGGCACGTTCGCCCTCGTAGTCGCTGTCTATCCCGTACGTCGGGTCGGTGAACCACACCGTCCCATCGGCCCCCACCGTGACGTCGTTCGGGCTGTTGAGCCTGTCGTCCCCCACCTTGTCGGCAAGGACAGTGAGTGATCCGTCGTGCTCACGGCGAGTGACGCGCCGCAGTCCCTGCTCGCAGCTGAGCAGCCTTCCTTGCAGGTCCCGGGAGTGACCGTTGTGGTGCTGCCCCGTCTCGTGGAGCATCACATCCACCCGCCCAGTGACGTCGTCGTACCTGAGCACCTGGTCGTTGGGAATGTCGCTGAACCACAGTGTTCGGTGTGCCGGGAAGTACACCGGTCCCTCCGTCCAACGGCAGCCGTCATGGAGACGACGAAGAAACCCGTCGCCGTGCACGTCGGCAAAGCGCCGGTCGTAGGTCTCGAACTCGGCCGGGACCAGGGTCACTTGCTGAAGCCCTCGCTCAGTCCGCTGACGAGCTGGCGGCGACCGATCGTGTAGAGCACCACCATGGGGACCGTGCTCAGCACGACGGCGGCCAGGACGGCCGGCACGTTGACCTGGAACTGGCTCTGGAAGGTCCACAGCGCCAGCGGCATCGTCCGCCTGCCGGGGCTCTGGGTGAGGACCAACGGCAACAGGAACCCGTTCCACACGGTCACGCCCGTGTAGACGGCCACCGTCACCATCGCGGGCCTGGTCAGTGGAAAGGCGAGCCGCCACAGCATCGCCCACTCGCTCGCCCCGTCGAGTCGCATCGACTCGAACAGGTCGCGGGGGACGTCGCGAAGGAAGTTCGTCAGCACGAGCACGGCAAGCGGGATGGCGAACGCGATCGAGGGGATCGCGATGGCGGCGAGGCTGTCGTAGAGACCCAGCTCGATGATCACCAGGTAGACGGGGATGATCGCCGCCTGCAGCGGGATGGCCAGGCCCATCAGGAACAGGCTCTGGAATGCCCTGAGCAGCCTGCTGTGTGCTGCACGCACGATGGCGAAGGCTGCCATCAGGGCCAGCACGACGGTCGGGACGGTGGTGCCGACCGTGACCAGCACGCTGTTGATGAAGTACTGCAGGAAGTCGTTGTGGATCACGAGGCGGTAGTTGTCCAGCGTCGGGTGCAGAGGCGGCGCGAAGGCGTTCTGCAGGTAGTAGTCGCTCTGCGGCTTGAAGCTGGTGATCACCATCCAGTAGAGCGGGATCAGCACCACTGCCAGCCAGAACCACCCGGCGAGACCGGCCGGCAAGTTCCAACGACGCAAGCTGCGGCGGCCGGACCGGCGGGGGCCACGTTTCTTGGTGGCCGGCTCGGCCTGGTCGTCGACCTTGGACCCGAGAGTGGTGGTCATCTCACATGCCTTCCAGCTGGCTCTCGTCCGAAGACCCGCCGAGCCTGCGGAGTCCGACCGCGAGCAGCAGGCCAACGAGGACGAGGATCACCGCGATGACGCTGGCGGGGCCCATCTGGTTCGCGCCGAACCCGCGACGGTACATGTCCAGGGCGAGGACGCGAGTGGAGTCGCCCGGCCCACCCGCGGTGAGCACGAAGATCAGGTCGAAGAACGTCAGGGAACCCACGACCATGAGGGTCGACGAGGTGATGATCGTGTACTTCAGCTGGGGCAACGTGATGCCGAAGAACGCACGCACCCGTCCCGCGCCGTCGAGCGCGGCCGCTTCGTACATGGACGCCGGGATCTGGCGCACCGCGCCTTGGTAGATGAGGGCGTGGAACGGGATGAACTGCCAGGACACGATGAAGATGACCACGCCCATGGCGAGCACGGGATCTCCCAGCCAGTTCTGGGTCAGCAGGGCTGAGTGGAGTCCGGGACCGATGCCGAAGTTCGGGTCCAGCAGCGCCTTGTAGATGACCGCGATCGCGGCCGCGCTGAGCAGCAGCGGGATGAAGTAGAACACCGCCAAGATGGCGCGGTTGCGATGCCGACCGGCGGTGTAGACGCCGAGCAGGATGGCTATCGGCGTCTGCACCATCCAGGAGTACAACATCACCTCGAAGGTCACCCACAGGGAGTGCAGGAGGCCGGAGCTGCCGAGCACCGAGGTCCAGTTGGCGATGCCTGCCGGATGGATGGGCCCGAGGCCGTCCCACCTGGTGAAGCTCAGTGCCAGAACGCCCAGGAGCGGCACGACCGCGAAGAACACGAAAACGGCCAGCGCCGGCAGCGCCATCCACGCCACCGGCCCGTGCTGCCCCGCCCGTTCCCGTCGCGAAGGCGAAGGCCGGGGCGCGAGCGAGGCAGCCTCGGTCGTCATGTGCCGATCGTTTTGTTCATGGTGTCGGCGAACTGCTTGGGGCTGATGTCTTGCTGGAAGAGCTTCCCGATGTTGTCCAGCAGCGCGGTGGCCTGGGCGGGCGGCAGGGCCTGGTCCCACGACTGGGCGAAGACCGAAGCCTTGCTCGAGGTGTCGTAGACGAACTGCAGCCATGCCTTGTCGTTCTCATCGGAGACCCCGGAGATCTGCTCGCCGCCGCTCTTCACCACCGGGATGTTGCCGTTGTCGATCCACGCCTTGACCTCGGTCTCGTCGAGCATCGTCGTGGTGAGCAGCTTCTTCGCCGCGTCCTGCGCCTCCGTGCTGGCCTTGGAGGAGATGGAGACGTACTGGCCGGGGTTGCCGACGGTGTCCTTGGGGTCGCCCTTGCCACCGTCGACCGGCGGGAAGTTCATGTAGCCCAGGTTCCCACCGGTGACGAAGTCGCCACCGTCGGCCTTCATCGACCCGTAGGTCCACGCACCGTGCAGCATCATCGCGGCCTTGCCGGTGAACAGCAGTGCCTGGTCGGCGTTCGCGTCGGCGACCGTGGACTGGAACCCCTTCTGGAAGCCGTTGGCCTTGACCAGGCTCTGCGCCTCGCCGAGCGCTTGCAGTGCCGCCGGGTTGCTCCAGGCGCCCTTCTCACCGTCGAAGACGGCCTGGAAGACCTCAGGGCCACCGATGCGGTCGAAGAGGAACTCCAGCCACATCATGTTGGTCCACAACGACTGCCCAGCCAGCGAGAACGGCGCGATCCCCTTGGCGTTGAACTTGGGGACGAGGTCCATGATGTCGCCCCACGACTGCGGCGGCTCGGCTCCGACCTGGTCGAAGATCTTCTTGTTCCAGTACAAGACGATCGGCGTGACCGTCTCGATCGGCACGGCGTACAGCTTGCCGTCGACCGTGGCCGCTTCGAACGTGGCCGGGAACCTCTTCTCCTTCAGGTCCGGGTTCTCGTCGAACCAGCTGGTCAGGTCGAGGACCTGGTCGGCTTCGACATAGCTCTTGAGGCCACCGCCACCCCAGCCCCAGATCATCGTCGGGCTCTTCCCGGCGCCGATCGCGGTCTTCACCTTCTGCTTGTAGGCGTCGTTCGCGAAGAGCGTGATGTCGATCGAGGACTTCGGGTTGGCCTTGTTGAAGCGGGCGATGGTGTCCTTGCGGATGTCCTCTTGGGGCGCACCCGAGAGCGTCCAGTACGACGCGACACCCTTGCCGCCACCGGAGCCGCCTCCGGCGCCGGTCTGGGTCGGACCTTCGCCGCCGCAGGCCGCGAGGGCCATGCCCGCGGGGACGCCGAGCCCGACGAGCGCAAGAAGTTGCGTCGGGACGTGTTCATCGGTTCCATGTTTTACCTCCACGTCGACGACCGCGACCACCACGGCTCGCCACTGTCTGACTCTTCGCCACGTCGCCGGACGAAATGACGACCACTGTCCGCATCGAAAAATGTTTCGGTCCCGGCAGGCGAGTTGCAAGGGAGGCTAGGCCCGTCCTCTGGGAGTGTCAAGCGTCACACGCAATCGTTTCCTGGCCGTGATCCGGGCGTGACCCGGTGCGGATCGCGGATTTTTGCCGGCGTTCCCAAGCAGGGGACCGGGCGGTACTGTGCCTCTGCGTCGCCACTGTTTTTCGGGATCCCGATACTTTTTCGAATCCCCGAGGGTCGCCCGACTGTCAGGAGGACCCGTGACCGATGCCGTGACCAAGCAGACGACCGTCAGTCCGACCAGGCATGGCAAGACGAGACCCGTCCGCCATCGGAGCGGGTCGAGCTGTTGCTCGCCGCGATGACGCTCGAGGAGAAGGTGGGTCAGCTCGGCAGTCGCTGGGTAGGCAACAATCTCGCGGGCGAGCCGGGCGTCGAGGGCTCCGACCTGCAGGTCGCGCCGATGCAGGACGTCTTCGCCGCGTCGGGGACGGTGCCGCTGGCCGAGGCGAGCCGACACGGCCTCGGGCACCTCACCCGGATCTACGGCAGCGAGCCGGTCACGCTGACCGAAGGCGCAGGGGAGCTGGTCGACCAGCAACACCGTCATGGAGTGCTCCCGGTTCGGCATCCCCGCGCTCGTGCACGAGGAGTGCCTGACCGGCTTCACGGCGTACGGCGCGACGGTCTATCCCGCCGCCATCGCATGGGCCGCGACCTGGGACCCCGAGCTGGTGCATCGGATGGCTGCGGCGATCGGCCGTGACATGGCGGCGCTGGGCGTGCACCAGGGCCTCTCCCCCGTGCTCGACGTAGTTCGCGACTACCGGTGGGGACGGGTCGAGGAGACGATGGGTGAGGACCCCTACCTCGTCGCCTCGCTGGGCACCGCCTACGTGCAGGGCCTCCAGTCCGCCGGGGTCATCGCGACCCTGAAGCACTTCGCCGGCTACTCCGCTTCGCGCGCCGCGCGCAACCACGGGCCGGTGTCGATGGGACCGCGAGAGCTGCGTGACGTCATCCTGCCATCGTTCGAGGCGGCCATCAAGGTCGGTGGAGCCGGCTCGGTGATGAACTCCTACTCCGACGTCGACGGCGTGCCTGCAGGCGCCAACCCGTGGCTGCTCACCGAGGTGCTGCGCGAGGAGTGGGGTTTCGAGGGCACGGTGGTCTCCGACTACTGGGCGATCCCGTTCTTGGCCACCATGCACCGCGTCGCCCCTGGCCACGCCGAGGCCGGCGCGCTGGCCCTCGAGGCGGGCATCGACGTCGAGCTGCCCGACACCCTCGGCTACGGCGACGGGATGGTCGAGCTCGTCCGCTCGGGCGCCCTCGACGAAGCGCTCGTCGATCGGGCCGCCCGCCGGGCACTCCTCGCCAAGGCGCAGCTCGGCCTGCTCGACCCCGGGTGGTCGCCCGAGGAGTCAGTCGCGCATGCCGCCGAGGTCGACCTCGACTCGCCAGCCAACCGCGAGCTGGCACGCGAGGTCGCCGAGCGCTCGGTCGTCCTGCTCGACGCCGGCACCGCACTGCCGATCAGGAGCGAGCAGCGCCCGATGCCCAGAAGGTCGCCGTCATCGGGCCGTGTGCCGACGACGCCAAGACGTTCATGGGCTGCTACGCCTTCCCCACACACGTGCTCCCCCGTCACCCACGGGCGGGTCTGGGCATCGAGGTCCCCACGGCACTGGACGCGCTGCGGGCCGAGCTGGGCGAGGTCGAGATCGTTCACGAGCCGGGTGCAGCGTCATGGGTGAGGACCGCAGCGGGTTCCCAGCCGCGACCGCAGCCGCGCGGGACGCCGACCTCTGCGTGGCCTTCGTCGGCGACCTCGCGGCACTGTTCGGCAACGGGTCGTCCGGTGAGGGATGCGATGCGGAAGACTTGCGGTTGCCGGGAGTCCAGGCCGACCTCGTCGATGAGCTGCTTGCGACCGGGACACCGGTGGTGCTGGTCGTTGTCTCCGGCCGTCCCTACGCCCTGGGCGAGCTCCACGGCCGCGTCGCGGGGCTGGTGCAGGCGTTCTTCCCCGGCGAGGAGGGCGGGTCCGCGATGGCCGGGGTGCTCTCGGGGCGGCTGTGCCCTGGGGGCAAGCTGCCAGTGCAGGTGCCGCGGCGTACCGGCGGCCAGCCCAGCACCTACCTTCAGCCGCCGTTGGGTGGCATCGAGAGTGCCGGCATCACGTCGGTCGACTCCACGCCGCTCTACCCCTTCGGGTACGGCGCGTCGTACACCTCCTTCGAGCTGGACGACGTGCACGCCAGCGCCAAGGAGATCGGCACCGACGAGGCGGTGGAGCTGAGCGCGGTCGTGACGAACACCGGCGAACGGGCCGGCGACGAGGTCGTCCAGGTCTACCTGCACGACCCGGTGGCCCGGATCGCCCGACCGGTCAAGCAGCTGATCGGCTTCGCTCGCGTCCACCTCGAGCCGGGGCGCTCGGCCGAGGTGGTGTTCGACATCCACGCGGACCGCACCGCCTATAGTGACGGGAGGCTGGACAGGATCGTAGAGGCGGGCGAGGTGCAGCTCATCGTCGGCAACTCCGCCGCGGACGAACGCGCGCGGGTACCCGTCCAGCTCACCGGTGCCACGCGCATCGTCGGGCATGACCGCCGGCTGGACACGCCTGTGCGCGTCGAGCACCAAGCGACCCACTAGGCAAACCGGTAGGAGGCACCGAGATGTCGGCGACAGAACCCCGCACAACGCTGGCCACGGTGGCCGAGTCTGCGGGCGTCTCGGTCGCGACGGTCTCGAAGGTGCTCAACGGTCGACAAGACGTCGCCCCGGCGACCCGCGCCCGGGTGCAGGAGATGCTTCGCTCTCACGACTACGGCGGCCGGCTGAAAACCATCGAGCGACACCCGACCATCGAGCTGACCTTCCGCGGCAAGATCGGTGCCTACTCCGCCGAGATAGTCCAAGGTGTTGCCGCAGCCGCATCCGAGCTCGGTGTGGCGGTGACGATCGGCGTGAAGTCGGTCGACAAGGGACGCTCGGCGAAGCTCGAGGCCGCCACCTGGGCCCACAACCTCGCCGTCAACGGTCGCCGGGCCGTGATCGCGGTGACCGACGAGCTCGGCCACGACGAGATCTCTGCTCTCGTCGCGTTCGGCTGCCGCTCGTGGTGATAGATCCGATGAACATCCCTTCGCCGGAGATCGTCAGCGTGGGGTCGACCAACTTCCGGGGTGGGCAGGCAGCTGCCCGGCACCTCCTCGACCTCGGGCACCGGCGCATCGCCTACCTGGGCGGCCGGGCGACAGCGGAGTGCAGCCAGGCGCGCCTCGCCGGCTTCCGCTCTGCGCTCGAGACGGCATGGTCGGGCTGCCGGCGGAGCACGTGCACAGCACCGAGGACTTCCACTACCAGGACGGCCTGCAGGGGGCGCCCCGGCTCCTCTCGCTCCCATCGACCCACCGCGATCTTCGCGGCAACCGACGAGCTCGCCCGAGGCGCCATCGAGGCAGCCCGCACCTTCGGTCTCTCCGTGCCCAGCGACCTCAGCATCGTCGGGTTCGACGACACCGAGATCGCCCGCATCGCCTCACCACCGCTGACCACGATGCGTCAGCCACTGCAGGAGATGGGTGCGGTCGCGTCCGCACGGTCCTCCGCCTGCTCGCCGGGGAGAAGATCGACTCCAACCACGTCGAGCTCGCCACCGAGCTCGTCGTCCGCGCCTCGACCGCGGCGCCCCCTGAGCAGCCCGGGCTCAATCAGGCAAGCGCCTGGTCCCGCCGGTCACGCAGCCGATGCAGCAGGTCACCATCGCGACCGAAGTGGTCGTAGAGGGCGACGTAGTCGGCGTACACCTCGTCGTAGCGGCTCTTCCGCTCAGGGTCCGGTTGGTAGACGTTCTCCAGCCGCTTGCCCATGGCACCGCTGGCCGCCTCGATGTCGTCGTACGCACCGGCGGCGGTGGCTGCATGGATCGCGGACCCCAGGGCTGGGCCCTGGGTGGAGTCGATGACGTCGAGCGGGTAGCCGGTCACGTCGGAGTAGACCTGCATCAAGAAGCGGTTCTTGAGCAGCCCGCCTGCGATCACCAGCCGCTCGACCGGACCCGGCGTCCTGGAACGCGTCGATGATGCGCCGGGTCCCGAACGCGGTGGACTCCAGCAGCGCGCGGTAGACGTCCTCGGGCCGGGTCGCCAGCGTCAGGCCGGCGATCACCCCGCTCAGCCGGTGGTCGACTAGCGTCGACCGGTTGCCGCTGTGCCAGTCGAGCGCCACGAGCCCGTGCTCGCCGACCTGCTGCTTCTCAGCGAGCGACGTGAGGTGCTCGTGCAGGTCCTGACCGGCTTCTCGAGCCGCCTCGTGGTACGACGGCGGCACGGAGTGCTCGACGAACCAGCCGAAGATGTCACCGACACCGCTCTGCCCGGCCTCGTAGCCCCACGTCCCGGGGGTGATGCCGTCGCGGACCACACCGCACATGCCCGGCACCGCCGCGACGTGCTCGGCGTTCATGACGTGGCAGGTCGAGGTGCCCATCACCGCCAGCAGATGGCCGGGCTCGGTGGCACGGGCGGCCGGCACGGTCACGTGGGCGTCGACGTTCCCCACGGCGACGGCGATCCCCTCGGGGAGTCCGGTCCACGTTGCGGCCTCGGCCGTCAGCGTGCCGGCAGCGGTCCCGAGCTGCGCGAGCGGGCCATCGATCTTGTCGACGAACGCGGCGAAGCCCTCGCCGCCGAGCTCGACGAGGTAGTCACGCGACGGATAGGCGTCGTCCTGCCGGATCGCCTTGAAGCCGGCGGTGCACATGTTGCGGGTCTCCTGCCCGCAGAGCTGCCACACGATCCAGTCGGCGGACTCGATCCATCGCTCGGCCCTCTCGAAGAGGTCGGGGCCCTCCTCCAACAGCTGCAGCCCCTTCGCGAACTGCCACTCCGAGGAGATCTTGCCGCCGTAGCGCTCCAGCCAGGCTTCGTCGCGCTTCTCGGCCAGGCGGTTGATGCGGTCGGCCTGCTCCTGAGCGGCGTGGTGCTTCCACAGCTTGACGTAGGCGTGCGGGTTGTCGGCGTACTCCTCGAGAGCCGAGAGCGGTGTGCCGTCGGCGCGCCTCGGCAACGGGCTGGAAGCGGAAGTCGGTGCCGATGCCGATGACCTGGTCCGGCTCGATGCCGGCCTCGCGGACCGCCTCCGGCACCGCGGTCTTCAGCACCTCGACGTAGTCCATGGCGTCCTGCAGCGCCCAGTCCCGCGCCAGCCGCTCCCCCGTCTTGGCCAGCTCGCGCTCCATCACGCCGTGCGGGTAGTCGAGCACAGCGCTGGCGACCTCCTCGCCATCGGAGACCCGGACCACGACGGCGCGTCCAACAGCGTCCCGAAGTCGATCCCGACGGTGTAGCGGTCCTCGCTCACGGCATGTCTCCGCGGTGCG
>CAVRFR010000002.1:0-40737 GCA_963720435.1 uncultured Actinomycetota bacterium
CGGGTAATCGTGATCTGCCAGGAGGGCTACACGTCCTCGCTGGCCGCCGATGCCCTGCAGAGCATCGGCGTCCACCACGCCACCGACGTGATCGACGGGTTCGCGGCTTGGCGCGCGGCCGGTCTGCCGCGTGGGCAAAATCTTTACCTGATGCCGGCGTGCGGCCTGACGGCGCGTGGGTAGCCTCGATGGGCATGACGTACAACGTGGAGAAGACCGACGAGGAGTGGAAGGCCGAGCTCAGTGCCGAGGAGTACGCCGTGCTCCGCAAGGCCGGCAAGCAACGAGCCTTCAAGGGCAAGTACGCCGACACCGAGAACAAGGGTGTCTACCGCTGCAAGGCCTGCCAGGCCAAGCTCTTCGAGTCCGACACGAAGTTCCACTCCGGGTGCGGCTGGCCGAGCTTCTACCAGCCGATCAGCGACACGATCGAATACATCGACGACAGCACGATGGGCATGAAGCGCACCGAGGTCCGCTGCACCAACTGCGCTTCGCACCTCGGCCACGTGTTCCCCGACGGCTACGGCACTCCCACGGGTGACCGTTACTGCATCAACTCGATCAGCCTGACCCTCGAACCCGCCGACGAGGCCTGATCAGCGCTCGCAGTTCGTCCTGACCTCGGCCCGGCACAGGTCGCGGCCGGGCCCACCCGTCCGCGTCGTCCTCGCCGACACCGCCCCGGAGGTAGTCGTTGCCGTCGAGGCCGGTCAGGCTGTCGTCGCCCTGCTCGCCGTTCACGACGCCGGTGTTCCGCCCGCAGCCGTCGCCCGCGTGGGCGCCGACGACGATCGCGTCGTCGCCGCCGAGACCGTCCCCGATGGCGTGACACACAATCACGGTCATCCGGTTCGGTCCTCGGGTGCCGAAGATCACCGCGTTCCGGATCGCCCTGCCCGCGTAACGGGCCAGGTCAATGTCCTCGAAACGATCCGCAGCGCCGGCCGGCGAGCCGTTGACCTCGATCGCGCCGGTGCCGGGGCGGACCTGAGGACCCGGCACCCGCCGCACTTGCTGACGAAGTTGGTCGCGCCCCTCCTCGGCGTTGACCCGGACGCCGGGGCGAGGGCACTCGGTCCAGTAGTGGTCCGCTCCCCACCCCGAGCTTCGCCGTCGCCGCGCCCCGGTAGTTGGAGTCGACGTACAGCTGGTCCTCGCCGCCGTCGAGGTGGATGTCCTTGTGATCCGCGGCCACCCCCGCGGAGACGAAGACGACGTCGGTCTGACCGCCGCCCCAGGTAGATGTCGTCGCCGGAGCTGCCGTCGGCCTGCCGTTGGCCGAGGCTGGTCTCCATCGAGTCGCCGGGGTAGGCCGTCGCGTCGACGACGTCGTCGCCCCCGCCGGGCACGACGTGACACATCCAGGCGCCGGGTCACGCAGATGATGTCGGCGCCGTTGAGGGTGCGGACGACCCTGTGCGCCATTGGTCACGACGACGTCGGGTCCTGGCGTCGTCGTGAGGTTCTGGCTCGGGAGTGCCGACGTGGGTGACTTCGTGGCCCCGACAGGTGGGAGGCTCCGGCCGCCGCGGGGGGGAGGGCCGCAACCGGCAGGGCAGGGAGCGCGGGGGCGATCAGGAGGGCCGCGGGGCGATGGCTCTGTCCTCATACCCCATTTTTGACAGCAACACGAGCGGGCGTTAGGTTGAACCGAAAACACCCTCGATAGTGGGCAAACGGTTAGGGTCGGCGGCATGGCAAAGACCGCTGCCGCCGAGGTGCAGGCGGGTGATCGGGCAGTGCGGATCTCCAGCGCCGACCGGGTGATCTACGAGGCGACCGAGACGCACGGCCCAGTCGGCAGCCGGCTCCGATGGTGGCCGAGTTCGTCGTCAGCGTGGCCGATGGCCTGATGCGCGCCCTCGAGGACCGGCCGACCGCGCTGATGGCGTAGTCCGGGTGGCGGCGAATCCACTCCTTGACGAACGGGCACTGCGCGACCACGCGCAGGCCTTCCTCGCGGACCTGGTCCAGCGCGGTGCGCACCAGGTCGGAGCCCACGCCCTGCCCCTCGGCGCCGTCGTCGACCTCGGTGTGGACGAACACGATGCGGTCGTCGTAGCGACGGTAGGTCGAGATCGCCAACAGCTTGCCGGAGTCGTCGAGAGCCTCGAACCGCTGCTCTTCGGGGTTGTCGCGCACAGTGATCTGGGTCTGGTCCGGCATGCCCCCGATCGTGTCACGGGGGCGGTGACGAGCGGCTGTACTGTGGACCGTCGTGACGATCCTCGACGAAGCCCGCCCCGGCATGGACCCGAACACCCGGCCCCAGGACGACCTGTTCCGACACGTCAACGGCCGCTGGCTCGACACCACCGAGATCCCTGCCGACCGATCCTCCTGGGGATCGTTCGTCGCGCTGTCGGACCTCTCGGAGCAGCGGGTCCGCGAGATCATCGAGGAGCTCGCGGCCGCGGGTGAGCACGATGAGCACGAGCCGGGCTCCAACGAGCAGAAGATCGCCGACCTCTTCCGCAGCTTCATGGACGAGGGACGAGCCGAGGAGCTCGGTGCGGAGCCGGTGCGCGAGGACCTCGACGAGGTCGCCGGGCTGCCCGACCTCGAAGCGCTCGTCGCCTTCGTCGGCGCGCTCGAGCGTCGCGGCGGCAGCGGCTTCTTCGGCGCCTACGTCAACACCGACGACCGCGACGCGAACCGCTACCTGCTCAACATCGTGCAGGGCGGGCTCGGTCTTCCGGACGAGTCGTACTACCGCGACGAGAAGTTCGCCGAGATCCGAGCCGCCTACCTCGAGCACGTCGAGCGGCTGTTCACGCTGGCGGGCTGGACCGACCCGGCCGGCTCCGCGCGAGCAGGTGGTCGACGTCGAGACCCGGCTGGCGGGTGGGCACTGGGAGCGCGCCGAGACCCGCAACGTGATCAAGACCTACAACCTGCTGACGGCCGACGAGCTGCGCACGCTCGCTCCTGCCCTGCCCCTGGACACCTGGACGTCGGCGCTGGGAGCCGACGAGCAGACGCTGGCCGAGTCCATCGTGCGTCAGCCGTCCTACCTCGAGCACCTGTCGACGGCACTCGACGAGGTGTCTCTCGACGACTGGAAGGCCTGGCTGGCGATCCGCGTGGTGCGATCGGCTGCGCCGTACCTCTCCGCGGCCTTCGTCGAGGAGAACTTCGACTTCTACGGCCGCACACTGCAAGGCACCGCGGAGCTGCGCGCCCGGTGGAAGCGTGGCGTCTCGTTCGTCGAGGGCTCGATCGGCGAGGCGGTCGGTGAGGTGTACGTCGCGAGGCACTTCCCGCCGCGCGCCAAGGAGATGATGGTCGACCTCGTCTCGAACCTGATCGAGGCCTACCGCCGCAACATCGACGCGCTCGACTGGATGACCGAGGAGACCAAGCAGCGGGCCTTCCGCAAGCTCGAGACGTTCCGCCCGAAGATCGGCTACCCCGACGAGTTCCGGGACTACTCGAACCTCGAGGTGACCGCCGACGACCTGCTCGGCAACGTGCGTGCAGTCGCTGCCTTCGAGACCGACCGTGAGCTCGACAAGATCGGTGGCCCGGTCGACCGCGACGAGTGGTTCATGCTGCCGCAGCACGTCAACGCCTACTACAACCCCGGCATGAACGAGATCTGCTTCCCCGCCGGCATCTTGCAGTCGCCGTTCTTCGACGCCGACGCCGAGCCCGCCGAGAACTACGGCGGCATCGGCGCGGTGATCGGCCACGAGGTCGGCCACGGCTTCGACGACCAGGGCTCGCAGTACGACGAGCTCGGACAGCTCGAGAACTGGTGGACCTCCGACGACCGCGCGGCCTTCCAGGAGCGCGCCGACAAGCTCATCAAGCAGTACGACGTGTTCGAGCCGGCCGAGCTCCCCGGTGAGCACGTCAACGGCGCTCTGACCGTCGGCGAGAACATCGGCGACCTCGGCGGGATCACCATCGCGTTGAAGGCCTACCTGATCAGCCTGGAGGGCGCGCAGGCACCGGAGGTCGGCGGCCTCACCGGCGAGCAGCGGGTGTTCCTCAACTACAGCCACGTGTGGCGCTCGAAGCGGCGCAAGGAGCAGCTGCTCCAGCTGCTGACCGTGGACCCGCACAGCCCCGCGGAGTTCCGGGCCAACATCGTGCGCAACCTCGACGAGTTCCACGAGGCGTTCGGCACCCAGCCCGGGGACGGGCTCTGGCTCGACCCGGAGGACCGCGTCCGGATCTGGTAGCGGTCCCACAACGACATGGACGTGCTGCGCACCCCCGACGACCGCTTCGCCGACCTGCCTGACTTCGACCACGAGCCGCGCTACGCCGACGTCCCCGACGGCGACGGCGGCACCCTCCGCATGGCGTACGTCGAGACCGGGCCGGCCGACGGCCCGGTGGCGCTGCTGCTGCACGGTGAGCCGAGCTGGTCGTTCCTGTACCGCCATGTGATGCGGGTGCTCGCCGAGGCCGGCGTCCGTGCGATCGCGCCGGACCTCGTCGGCTTCGGACGCTCCGACAAGCCGACACGGACCGCGGACCACACCTACGCACGGCACGTCGAGTGGGTGCGAGCGCTGGTGTTCGACGAGCTCGACCTGCGCGAAGTCACCCTCGTCTGCCAGGACTGGGGTGGGCTGGTCGGGCTCCGCCTGGTCGCCGAGCACGCCGACCGCTTCGCCGCCGTCGTGGCGTCGAACACCGGCCTGCCCACCGGTGACATCGCGATGCCCGACATCTGGTGGCAGTTCCGCCGCGCCGTCGAGCAGGCGGAGACCCTCGACATCGGGCGCTTCGTCGAAGCGGGATGTGTGCGGCCGATGGCAGACGGCGTGCGGGCTGCCTACGACGCGCCGTTCCCGGACCCGTCGTACACCGCCGGACCGCGGGTGATGCCGACCCTGGTGCCCACGTCGCCGGACGACCCGGCGTGCGAGGCCAACCGGGCCGCCTGGCAGATGCTGACGCAGTGGCAGCGGCCGTTCCTGGTCGCGTTCAGCGACGGCGACCCGATCACCGGGGGGATGGGCGCGATCCTGGAGCGCGAGATGGCCGGCGCCCACGGGCTCGACCACCCGCTCATCGAGGACGCCGGTCACTTCCTTCAAGAAGACGCCGGAGTCCGCCTCGGCGAGGTGGTCGCAGGGTTCGTGCGCCGCAAGGTGTGAGCGGCGCCACTTCCGGGTAGCCGAGTGGTTGGTGTCAGCAACCTGTCTTCTCGGGAGGACCCATGGCGCTCTCGTCCGCCTCACGCACGCCGCTCACGCCCGACCAGCGCAACGCGTTCACTGCGGCGCTGCTCGGCTGGACCATGGACGCGTTCGACTACTTCATCGTCGTGCTCGTCTATGCCGACATCGCCGAGACCTTCGGTGAGTCGAAGGAGAAGGTCGCGTTCCTGACGACGGTCACGCTGCTGATGCGGCCGATCGGTGCGCTGATCTTCGGCATGTGGGCCGACCGGGTCGGCCGTCGCATCCCGCTCATCGTCGACGTGATCTTCTACTCGACCGTCGGCTTCCTCTGCGCGTTCGCGCCGAGCTTCACCGTGCTGCATCGTGCTCCGTCTGCTCTACGGCATCGGCATGGGAGGCGAGTGGGGTCTGGGTGCCGCGCTCGCGATGGAGAAGATCCCCACCGCGCGCCGCGGGTTCTTCTCCGGCGTGCTGCAGCAGGGCTACGCCTGCGGCTACCTGCTGGCCGCCGTCTCCTTCCTCGTCGTCAGCGACGTCTTCGGGCTGTCGTGGCGCTGGCTGTTCGGCCTCTCGATCCTGCCGGCGTTGATCTCGCTGCTCATCCGGACCCGGGTCGAGGAGTCGGCGGTGTGGAAGAAGAGCCGCGAGCAGATGGCGGTCACCAAGACGAGCTTCCGCGACATCTTCCTCAACGCCAAGGTGCTGCGCCGCTTCGTCTACCTGATCTTGCTGATGACCGCGTTCAACTGGATGAGCCACGGCACCCAGGACGTCTACCCGACCTTCCTCAAGGCCACCGACCAGGGCGGCGCCGGGCTGGCCGAGTCGACGGCGCTGATCATCGCGATCATCTACAACATCGGCGCGATCATCGGCGGCCTGACCTTCGGAGGCCTCTCGGAGAAGTACGGCCGCCGCTACACGATCGCGTTCTGCGCGCTGCTTGCACTGCCGATCGTGCCGTTGTTCGCGTTCTCGACCACCGCGGCGATGCTGTGCCTCGGCTCGTTCCTGATGCAGATCATGGTGCAGGGCGCGTGGGGCGTGATCCCGGCGCACCTCACCGAGATGTCGCCCGGACGCGATCCGCGGGTTCTACCCGGGCGTCACCTACCAGCTCGGCAACGTGCTTCGCCGCCCTCAACCTGCCGATCCAGGAGCACCTGGCGGCCTCGCACGGCTATCCGTTCGCGTTGACCGTGACGATCGTGCCGGTGCTGATCGTGGTCACGGTCGTCGTGCTCCTCGGCAAGGAAGCCAAGGGCGTCGAGTTCGGGCGAGCTCCCACCGAGGTGAAGGCAACCACCGGTTGAGGTGCAGAATCGGAGCATGCGTCCGACGCTCTTCGAGGCCGCGGGCGGCGAGCCCGCCTTCCAGGCGCTGGCACGCGCCCACCACGAGCTGTGCCTGGCCGACCCGGAGCTGAACCACCCGTTCTCCCACGAGGGCCAGCACCCGCAGCACGTCGAGCGGCTCGGGTGGTACTGGGCCGAGGTGATGGGTGGACCGCCGCGCTACTCGCGCGAATGCAGCGACCAGTCGGCGATGCTGCACATGCACTCGGGGAACGGTGACATGGGCGACCTGGGGGAACGGTTCGTGAGGTGCTTCGTGCAGGCGGCCGACGACGCCGGCCTGCCCGACGATCCCGAGCTCCGCGAGGCGTTGCGGGCCTACATGGTGTGGGCGGTCGACGACGTGCTGGAGTACTCACCCGTCGGCGCCGAGGTCCCGTCCGGTGTGCCGATGCCGCACTGGTCCTGGGACGGGCCTACCGCTTGACCGTGTAGCGGACGTGGGTGGCGTACGGCGAGCTGTAGACCTTGACCACCTCGAGGTCGACGTCTTGCTCGAACCCGTCGAACAGTCGCTTCCCGGCGCCGAGGATCACCGGCGCCGTCGACAGGACCAGCTCGTCCACCCGACCGTTGCTGAGAGCCTGCCGGATCACGTCGGCGCCGCCGCCGACCGAGACGTCACCGTCACCGGCCGCGGTGGCCGCCTGGTCCAGTGCGTCGTCGAGGTCGGAGACGAACGTGAACCCCGCCTCCGGTGAGGGCTGGTCCTCGGTGCGGTGGGTGAGCACGAACAGCGGGCCCGGGAACGGGTTGGTGCCGCCCCAGGCGCCGGCCGCGTCGTACATCCCGCGACCCACCACGCCGGACCCCACCGTGGCGACGATCTCGTCGAAGAACTCCTTGTCGGGCCCGTGCATCGCGAAGTCGTGCCCGCCGTCATAGGTCCAGGGGCCGCCCATCACCCAGTAGTGCAGGCGCTCCCCGCCCTTGCCGAGGCCGTACTCGGGCCCGTCGTCGGGACCGGTGACGTAGCCGTCGACGGACGTGGTGATGGATGCGATGACCTTGCTCATGGCTCCTCCTCGGGTTGCTAGAAGGACAGACCGGCGCGGCGGGCGCGACTCATCGCCTCAGTCGGTGAACGCGCAGAACTCGTTGCCGTCGGGGTCGGCCATCACGGTCCAGGCGATCTCGTCGTCCTGGGGCCGCAGCACCGTCGCCCCGCCGCGACGAGCCCGTCGAGGTCGTTGGTCGTGAGGTCGAGGTGGATGCGGTTCTTGGCCCCCTTGGCCTCCGGCACCTGCCCGAACACGATGACCTCGAAGGGCGCGCCGGGCACCTCTTCGAGGTAGGTGTCATCGCCCTCGACCCCGGCCCGCCCGCCGGTCGCCGTGGCCCACCACTCGGCCAGCCGGCGGCGCTCGTCGAGCCCGTGGCTGCTGTCGAAGATGATCTCGTAGAGCAGCGGTCGGCCATGGCCCTCCTCGCGGACGAACGCGCAGAACTCGCCGCCCTCCGGGTCGGCCATCACGGTCCACGGGAAGCTGTCGCCGTCGAGCACGGTGGCGCCGAGGTCGAGCAGCGGCTGCAGCGACGTGACGTTCAGATCGAGGTGGACCCGGTGCTTGACGGTCTTGGGCTCGGGCACCTGGTTGACCCACAAGGTGTGCTGCGGCGTCGGACCGAGGAGCTTGAAGTCGCCGTTCGAGTCGTCGCCTGCCGGCTGCAGGTCGAGGTCCAGTGCGGCCGCCCAGAACTCCGCGAGCCGACGAGCGTCGGTCGCGTCCATGCACAGGTCCTTGAACGTCGCGAGCGCCATGCCGCTCAGCCTAGGTCCAGCGCCCGACAGGCCATCGACTCCAGCACGCTGGCCATCTCCGTCTCGGGCAGCATCGCGCTGTGGGGCGTGGAGTTGAGCATCCCGAACGTCGCGTGCGCCATCGCCCGCGAGCGCTTGGCGGTCAGCTGCGGCTGCAGCTCGCGGATGCGGTCCGCCCACAGCTCCACGTACCTCCGCTGGAGGCTGCGCACCCGCTCACGCGCGTCGTCCGGGAGCGAGGCCCAGTCGCGGTCCTGCAGCACGATCAGCGGCTTGTGCCGGAGCGCGAAGTCGACGTGCCACGCCACCAGGGCCCGCAGCGCCTCGGTCGCATCGGGTGCAGCAGCGTTGCGCTCCCGTCCGACGCGCAGCAGCTCCTCGCTGATCTCGACGAGCATCTCCGCCAGCATCGCGTCCTTGGACTCGAAGTGCTTGTAGAGCGCCGGGCCGGAGATCCCGCACGCGGCGCCGAGCTCGACGACGGAGACCCCGTGGAAGCCGCGCTCGGCGAACAGCGTCGCCGCGGTGTCGAGGATCTGCTCGCGCCGGGAGGTCACCTGGTCAGGGTAGCGTCGAAGGTTAATGAACGCTAACCTGCTGGGGTGGCTGACATGAGGGAGCTGGTGGCCGAGCTGCGCGAACGGCTGGCGGCCGTGCGTGACGGTGGGGCCGGTGGCGCTTCGTCCGCACGCCAGAAGCATCTCGACCGCGGCAAGCTGCTGGTGCGTGACCGGGTCGACCGGCTGCTCGATGCCGGCAGTCCGTTCCTCGAGCTCAGTGCGCTCGCCGCGACCGGCATGTACGACGACGCCGTACCCGCCGCGGGCATCGTCACCGGCAGTCGGCCGAGTCATGGGCCGCGAGTGCGTGGTCGTCGCCAACGACGCGACCGTCAAGGGCGGCACCTACTACCCGGTCACCGTCAAGAAGCACCTCCGCGCGCAGGAGGTGGCGCGCGCGAACCGGTTGCCGTGCCTGTACCTCGTCGACTCCGGCGGCGCCTTCCTCCCGATGCAGGACGACGTGTTCCCCGACAAGGAGCACTTCGGCCGCATCTTCTTCAACCAGGCCAACCTGTCCGCGCAGGGCATCCCGCAGGTCGCCGCGGTCATGGGGTCGTGCACCGCCGGCGGCGCCTACGTGCCGGCGATGTCCGACGAGTCGGTGATCGTCAAGGAGCAGGGCACGATCTTCCTCGGCGGCCCGCCGCTGGTGAAGGCCGCGACCGGCGAGGTGGTCACCGCCGAGGAGCTCGGCGGCGGCGACGTGCACGCGCGCAAGTCCGGCGTGGTCGACCACCTCGCCAACGACGACGCCGAGGCGCTTGCGATCCTGCGGTCGATCGTCGGGACATTCGAACGCGGCCTGCCGGAGTGGTCTCGACAAGCTCGACCAGCCGCGAGGTGGAGGAGCCCGCGGAGGACCCCGCCGGTCTGTACGACGTGGTGCCGACCGACTCGCGCACGCCGTACGACGTCCGCGAGGTGATCCGGCGCATCGTCGACGCCAGCAGGTTCCACGAGTTCAAGGCGCTCTACGGCGAGACGCTGGTGTGCGGCTTCGCGCGGATCTGGGGCCACCCGGTCGGCATCGTGGCCAACAACGGCATCCTGTTCTCCTCGTCCTCGCTCAAGGGCGCGCACTTCATCGAGCTGTGCAACCAGCGAGGCGTCCCGCTGGTGTTCCTGCAGAACATCACCGGCTTCATGGTCGGCAAGGAGTACGAGACCGGCGGCATCGCCCGCGACGGCGCCAAGCTCGTCACCGCGGTGGCGTGCTCCGTGGTCCCGAAGTTCACCGTGGTCATCGGAGGCTCGTTCGGTGCCGGCAACTACGGCATGTGCGGGCGCGCCTACGACCCCCGGTTCCTCTGGATGTGGCCCAACGCCCGCATCTCGGTGATGGGTGGCGACCAGGCGGCCGCCGTGCTCGCCACCGTCCGGCGGGACGGCATCGAGAGCCGTGGCGAGGACTGGTCGACCGAGGCCGAGGAGGAGTTCAAGGCACCGATCCGTGAGCAGTACGAGCACCAGGGCTCGCCGTACTACTCGACCGCCCGGCTCTGGGACGACGGCGTCATCGACCCCGTCGAGACCCGCCGCGTGCTCGGCATGGGACTTGCGGCGGCCGCCAACGCCCCGGTGCCCGAGCCCTCCTACGGCGTCTTCCGGATGTGAGCGAGCAGCGGCATGGGAGGAACGAGCATGGCGCGTGGGCGAAGCCAGGTTGAGCAAGCCCGCGACCGAGGGACGAGGTCGCGCAAGGCGCGTCGAAACCCGGTGAGATGGGAAGCAGCAGATTCACACCGTCCTGATCGCCAACCGCGGCGAGATCGCGCTGCGGGTGATCCGCGCCTGCCGTGCCGCGGGGCTGCACAGCGTCGCGATCCACACCGATCTCGACGCCACCGCACCGCACGCGCGGGAGGCCGACGACGCACTCCGCGTCGAGAGCTACCTCGACATCGAGGCCGTCGTCGCGGCGGCCCAGCGGTGCGAGGCCGACGCCATCCACCCCGGCTACGGGTTCCTCTCCGAGCGGGCCGAGTTCGCCCGAGCCGTCGAGGCGGCGGGCATCAAGCTGGTCGGCCCGTCGGCGACGGTGATGGAGCAGATGGGCCGCAAGGACGCCGCCCGCGAGATCGCCGTCGCGGCCGGCGTGCCGGTCGTGCCGCATGGGGTCTCGACAGGCTCGACCACCGGGCGAGGGGTTCCCGGTGCTCGTGAAGGCGGCTGCCGGTGGTGGCGGCAAGGGCATGCGGATCGTCCGGGAGCAGCGCGACTACGACGCCGCGGTCGCGGCCGCCAAGCGCGAGGCGAAGGCGGCGTTCGGGGACGACACCATCCTGGTCGAGAAGTACGTCGAGCACGGTCGGCACATCGAGGTGCAGGTGCTCGCCGACGCGCACGGCAACGTCGTCCACCTCTTCGAGCGCGACTGCTCCACGCAGCGCCGGCACCAGAAGGTGCTCGAGGAGGCGCCCGCCCCGACGATCACGCCGGAGATCCGCAAGCTCGTCACGGAGTCCGCGGTCGCACTGGCGCGTGAGGTCGGCTACGAGAACGCCGGCACGGTCGAGTTCCTGCTCGACGCCGACACCGGCGAGGCGTACTTCCTCGAGATGAACACCCGGCTCCAGGTCGAGCACCCGGTCACCGAGCTGGTGACCGGCCGCGACCTCGTGCGGCTCCAGCTCGCGGTCGCGGCCGGCGAGCCGCTGCCGTTCACCCAGGACGACGTCACGCTGGACGGCCACGCGATCGAGGCGCGGGTCTACGCCGAGGACCCGTGGCACGACTTCCTGCCGCAGGCCGGCACGGCGGAGCTCGTGCGGTGGAGCGAGCGCGCCCGCGTCGACGCCGCGCTCGAGAGCGGGCAGGTGGTGTCCACGTCGTACGACCCGATGCTCGGCAAGGTCATCGTCCACGGCCCGGACCGGGAGGCCGCCCGGCGGGCACTCGTCGACGCCCTCGACGACACCGCCGTCCTCGGCCTCACCACCAACGTCGGCTTCCTGCGGGTGCTCGCCGCGAGCGACGAGTTCCGCGACGCCACCATCGACACCGCGTGGCTGGACTCCGCGACGCGTGCCCGAGCCCGACATCGGCGTCGCGCGACTGTTCGCCGCGTGGACCGAGGCCTACGTGCTCACCGAGGTCGCCGACTGGGGACACCCGTTCCAGGGCGACGGCTTCCGGCTCGGCGCGCGACCCGGCGCCGGTGATCGTCGAGCTGGACCGGCCGGTCGTCGTCGACCGTGCCGCGGCACTCGTCGACGGCGTGCCGGTGCGTCCGCTGCTCGCCGAGCGCCACGTCGTCGTGCTCAGCATCGACGGTCGTCGCGAGCAGGCGGTCGTCAACGTCGCAGCCGCACTTCGTCGAGGTCGTGCACCGTGGGCACCGGCGCGTGTTCACCCGGCCCGACGTGTTCGCGGGTGCGCATGCAGAGGCCGGTGACGGCACGATCACCGCACCGATGCCGGGCACCGTCCTCTCGGTGAGCGCCGAGGAGGGTGACGAGGTCGCCGAGGGCGACGTGCTGGGGATCATGGAGGCGATGAAGATGGAGCTGTCGCTGAAGGCCCCCTTCGCCGGCACGGTGTCCAAGGTCGGTGCCGCGCAAGGCGACCAGGTGAAGCTGGGGGCCGTGCTGTTGGTGGTCGAGCCCTGCACAGGAGGCAGGAGCATGAGCCCGCTGCCGCAGGTGGTGCGCCGATCCCGCTCTCCCGGGTCGGGTCACGATCTACGAGGTCGGCCCGCGCGACGGACTGCAGAACGAGTCGGCGCTCGTGCCGACCGCGACCAAGGCCGAGTTCGTACGTCGCCTGGTGACTGCCGGCCTGCCCGTCATCGAGTCGACGAGCTTCGTGCACCCGAAGTGGGTGCCGCAGCTGGCCGACGCCGCCGACCTCGTCGACCTGCTCGTGGCCGAGCTGGGCGAGGTGGCGCGCGAGATGCCGGTGCTGGTGCCCAACGAGCGCGGTCTCGACCGAGCGCTGGAGAAGGGGCTGCGGCACGTCGCGATCTTCGGCAGCGCCACCGAGGCGTTCGCGCAGCGCAACCTCAACCGCAGCCTCGACGAGCAGTTCGCGATGTTCGAGCCGACCGTGCGCCGGGCCCGTGACGCCGGGCTCGACGTGCGTGCCTACGTCTCGATGTGCTTCGGCGACCCGTGGGAGGGCCAGGTGCCGAGTCGCGCAGGTCGTCGACGTCGGCAAGCGGCTGTTCGACCTCGGCGCCTCGCAGCTCTCGCTCGGCGACACGATCGGCGTCGGTACGGCGGCCCACGTCGGCGCGCTGCTCGAGGCGTTCAACGACGCCGGTCTCCCGAACGACTCGCATCGCCATGCACTTCCACGACACCTACGGGCAGGCGCTGTCCAACGCGATGGCCGCGCTGCGCTGCGGGATCACCACGTTCGACGCGTCGGCCGGCGGGCTCGGCGGCTGCCCCTACGCGAAGAGCGCCACCGGCAACCTCGCGACCGAGGACCTGGTCTGGCTGCTGACCGGCCTCGGCATCGAGCACGGCGTCGACCTGGCGTCGCTGGTCGAGACGTCGATCTGGATGGCCGGCGAGCTGGGTCGGCCGAGCCCTTCGGCCGTGGTCAGGGCACACTCTTCCGCATGAGCCGGGTGGTCTACCTGCACGTGGGTGCTCCGAAGACCGGCACGACGTACCTGCAGGACCGCCTCGCGCTCAACAAGGTCGCTGCTGGCCGACCACAAGGTGCACTACCCGCTGGGTCTGCACGCCAGCCAGTTCCGTCCGGCGCTCGACCTGCTGCAGATGCCCTGGGGCGGTCTGCAGGAGGACGTCGACGGCGAGTGGGACGCGCTGGCCGCTCGGGTCAAGCGGCTCAGCGGGTCGGTGATCGTCTCCCACGAGATCCTCGCGGCCGCCAAGCCCGCCCAGGTCAAGCGGGCGATGGCGTCGTTGGCGGGCAGCGAGGTGCACCTGGTCTACTCCGCGCGCGACCTCGCGCGGCAGATCCCCGCCGAGTGGCAGGAGGGCGTCAAGCACCAGCGCAAGAACCGGCTTCGGCGGCTTCCTCAACCAGGTGCAGAACGCCAAGCGGACCAAGGCGACGCTGTGGTTCTGGCGGGTGCAGAGCCTGCCCGACGTGCTCACCCGATGGGGCCGGGGCCTGCCGCCGGAGCGCGTCCACCTCGTGACGGTGCCGCAGCCGGGCGCCCCGCGCGACCTGCTGTGGCAGCGCTACTGCGAGGCGTTCGGCATCGACCCCGCGTGGGCGCCGCGTGAGAGCGAGCGGGAGAACGTGTCGATCGGCGCCGCCGAGACGCTCCTGCTGCGCCGGCTGAACCGGCGGCTGCGGCGGGCGGGGCTGTCGTCGGAGGAGTACCGCCGCCTCATCCGCGAGATCGTCGTCCACCAGACGATGGCCAAGCGCCCCAACATGACCAAGGTGACGCTGCCACCCGCCGCCTACCCGTGGGCGGAGGAGGTCGCGCAGGAGTGGATCGAGTGGGTGCAGGGCTCGGGCATCGACGTGGTCGGCGACGTCGAGGACCTCCGGCCCGTCCGCCCGCCGGAGGACGAGCGGTGGCAGGACCCCGACAAGCCCCGCCGACCCGAGATGGTGGACGCGGCCATCGACGCGATGGTGGCGCTCGCGCTCGAGGCCGCCAACCGGACCGACCCGACCCGAGCAGCTCGGCGCACGCATCGGCCGGGTGGCCCGGCGGCTGCGCCCGCGATGACCTACCCGAGCAGGCCGCCTGGTCGTGGACCCAGCACCTGCGGCGCGGCGGCAGCACCCCGTGGCTCGACTGGCAGCGCGACTGGCGGCCCGACCCGGACGTCTCGGTGCCGAGCGACTGGGTGGTCCCCGGAGCCGCTCAGCTGGAGCTGGTACGCCGCCTGGCCGACCGCGGCGGGGCAGTTCATGGCTTCTCCGAGCTGGCCGACCTGGTGCTGGGCCGTTCCGGTCCCGGGCGCGGGCTCGCGCAGCAGCCGCTGTCCTGGAGCGAGGACCGGTCACCGGCCTTCGGGCCGCCGCCGGTCGACCCCGCCGCCGTACCGCCCGAGGAGCTGCTGCGGCTCGGGGTCGGCGTGCTGGCCGAGCTGCTGCTGCGCAGCCCGACCCCGACCGAGGACCGGTCGAGCGGTCGCCGGTGGCCGCTCAGCCGGTCCCCGTCGTTCGCACTCCGCGGTGCCCCGGTCACCACATCGGCGGTCCGCCGCGACCTCGCTGTCGCCGGCCACGCCGAGGGCGGGCGCTCCCCACAGGTGGTGCTGTTCGCCGAGCCGCTCGACCGCGCCCTCGCGCAGGCCTGGTCGGTGCGCGTCCAGCAGGGCAGCTCGGCGCGGTGGCGTGGGTTCGTCGACCGGTGGTCGGCCCGCGGCGAGCTGCCGCCCGGCGTCGACGTCGCCCGGTTGGGCGAGGAGTGGGCGACCGCGTCGGCAGGGAGGCCGGTGCACGTCGTCGTCGCTCCGTCGTCATCCGCCGAGGCGACCGCGGCGACCGCGGAGCTCTTGGACCTGACCACCCGCTCGGGCAAGGAGCAACGTCTCGGTTGGCCCGACCTGGAGCCGGGCGCCGTCGATCTGCTGCGTCGGCTCAACGGCGTGCTCGGGGTGCGTGCGGGCAGCGAGGAGCGCGCCCACGCCGTGCGCACCTTCCTCCGGATCTTCGACGACAGCGAGCCGGCCGGGCACCGCCTCACCGTCCCCGACCGCCACCTTCCGATGGGCGCGCGACGCCGCGCAGCGGATGGCCGATGACCTGGACGCCGGTGGATACGCTGTCCACGGACGGCTCGAGGAGCTCGTCCCCGACGCCGTTGGGCTCCCGTCGCGGCCGCGTCGCCGTGACGTGCTCGGGGTGGTCATGTGGGCGTGCCTCCAGCAGGCGACCGTGCAGGACGGGGCAGACCAGGGGAAGGTGGCGAGGTGAGCGCGACCGACCGCGTGCTCGTCCACGTCGGCGCTCCGAAGACCGGCACCTCGTTCGTCCAGGACGTGCTGTGGCTCAACCGCGACTCGCTCGCCGAGCAGGGCATCCTCTACCCCGCCGACCGCTTCGACGAGCACTTCCTGGCCGCGCTCGACCTCATGGAGCTGCAGTGGGGCGGGCTCGAGCACCAGGCCGTCGGCGCCTGGGACCGGCTCGCCGAGCGGGTGCGCGCCTGGCACGGCACCGTCGATCGTCTCCCACGAGATCCTCGCGACCGCCTCGCGCCAGCAGGTGCGACGCGCGCTCGAGTCCTTCGGCGACGCCGAGGTGCACATCGTGCTCTCCGCGCGCGACCTGGTGCGGCAGATCCCGGCCGAGTGGCAGGAGAACGTCAAGCACCGGCGCACGCGTCGGCTACCGCGAGTTCCTCGACAAGATCACCGACGAGCGGCGGGCGAGCGAGCTGGCCTCCTGGTTCTGGGGCGTCCAGGAGGTCCCGGACATCCTCGACCGCTGGGGTGAGTCGCTGCCTCCCGAGCGCGTCCACCTGGTCACGGTGCCGAAGCCGGGCGCAGAGCGCGGCCTGCTGTGGCAGCGCTTCGCGTCCGTGCTCGGTCTCGACGCCGCCGCGCTCGCGCCGGACACCACCCGCGCGAACCCGTCCCTCGGGGTGCCGGAGACGGCGCTGATGCGACGCATCAACAAGCGGGTGAACCAGGGGCTGCTGGTCGGTGACGACTACCGCGAGTACGTCCGCGAGCTGCTCGCGCACCGCACCCTTTCCCCACGCAGCGCCTCGCCCCGGCTCGGCGTGCCCGACGACATCCGCGCCTGGGCGGTCGAGCTGTTCGCAGGCCTGGATCGACGAGCTGGTCAGGCGGGGGTACGACGTGGTCGGCTCGCTCGACGAGCTGCGACCCGACGCAAGCGCGAGCAACGTCTTCGTCGACCCCGACCACCCGGTCGAGGAGGACGTCGCGGACGCCGCCACGGAGTCGATCGTCGTGCTGCTGCAGGAGGTGGCCCGGCTCCACGGCTCCGAGCAGCGCCTGATCGGAGAGCTCGAGGCGACCCGTGCCGACCTGGAGCGGTCGGTGGGGCTGTGGTTCAGGGTGAAGCGGCGGCTGGTGCGCGCCGCCGACGGCAACCGGCTCGCGGCGGCCGGGCTCGCGGCCTACCGGCGCGTGCGAGGCAGCAGCTCGCGGTCCGCGTAGCGGCCGATCTGCCAGGTGCCGATAGCCGTCGGCGCCCGCGCCGATGACGCCACCCACCACCGGCACGCGACGCCCGACCGTGGCCGCCATCCGCTTGCCCGCGACCTTGGTGAGCAGCTCGGAGGTCACCTCGGCGGCGATCACCCGGTCGATGTGCGGGTCGTAGGCGGGCGCCGTCGCCATCCCCATCGGTGTGGTCGGCAGCTGGTTCTTGCGCACCAGGTTGCGCACGCTGTCCTCGCCCAGGATGCAGGTCAGGATGGCGTTGCGGACCCGCTGGTCGTCGAGGTCGTAGCCGCGAAGGTAGCGCGATGCACGCGACCAGCCGGCACTGGATGAGCGCGAGACCGGTGATGTTCGCCGGGATCAGGACCGCGGCGGTGACCAGGCCGCCGAGGTTGGTGGCGAAGCCCTGCAGGCCCGCGTAGCGGACGTGGTCCTCGATCAGCTCGTGGATGGCGAGGTCGACGTCACCGTCTGCCTCGACGAGCACCCGGTCGGCCGCGACCGCGGCCCCGGGCAGCCTCGAGACGCCGCTGATGGCGCGACGCAGCGCCTCGTGCACGAAGTGGGCGGAGAGGTCCGGCGCCGCCTTCGTCAGCTGCGGCAGCAGGCCCCAGCCCGCCGAGCTGCCAAAGCCCGCGATGCGTCCCATGGCGGCGAGGATACCAGTGCCCCGATGGCCTGCTGCTGCTTGGATGTGGCCCATGTCAACGGGGCCCACCGAGCCGCCGGCCACCGGCTGGGTGTTCCCGGACGTCTCGCTGCTGCCGGCCGAGGGCGGGCCGGAGGACCTGGTCGGCATGGGCGCGGACCTCGAGCCGGGCACGCTGCTGGCCGCCTACCGGCGCGGACTCTTCCCGATGCCGGGCCACCGGCTCGACGCTGTGGTGGTCCCCGGTCGAGCGCGGCGTGCTGCCGCTCGACGGGCTGGTCGTCTCCCGGTCGCTGCGGCAGTCGGCCCGTCACATGGAGGTCCGGGTCGACACCGCCTTCGACGACGTCATCCGGGCCTGCGGGGACCCGGCTCGCTCGGGCGCGTGGATCGACGAGCGGTGTCATCGACGCCTACACGCGGCTGCACCACCTGGGCTGGGCGCACTCGGTCGAGGCCTGGCAGGGCGACGACCTCGTCGGCGGCCTGTACGGCGTCGCGGTCGGCGGGCTCTTCGCGGGGGAGTCGATGTTCCACCGGGTGCGCGGACGCCTCGAAGGTCGCGCTCGTCGCGCTGGTCGACCTGCTGCGCGACGAGCACGCCGACGAGCGGCTGCTCGACGTGCAGTGGCCGACCGATCACCTCGCGTCGCTCGGCGTGGTCACGCTCCCGCGTCCGTCGTACCTGGAGAGGCTGGCGGTCGCTGTCGAGCTGCCGCTGCCACGCGCTTTCGGGGTCAGATGACTTGCGGGTCCTGGGCTGTCTCGCTGACCAACGGCCGGCCCGCCGCCTCCCACTCGAGCAGGCCGCCGCCGAGGTTCACGACGTCGTGGCCGAGCCGGCTCAGGTAGAACACCGCCTGCGCCGACCGAGCGCCGACCTTGCACACCACGATCGTCTGCCCTTCGGGCACGTCGCTCACCCGGCCCGGGAGGTCCTGCAGCGGGATGTGCAGCGCGCCCTCGATGTGTCCGTGCTGCCACTCGACGTGCTCGCGCACGTCGAGGACGTGGATGCCCGTCGGGCAGCGGGTCGGGCATGCCGTCGACGCGGACGGTCGGCACGCCAGTCATGCCGGGCTCACTTGAGCAGCCTCGACATCCGGCGGTCGGCCAGCGGCTTGCCGCCCGTCTGGCACGTCGGGCAGTACTGCAGCGACGAGTCGGCGAACGACACCTCCCGCACGGTGTCGCCGCAGACCGGGCACGGCAGCCCGGTCCGGCCGTGCACCGCGAGGTTGCTCTTCTTCTCGCCCTTGAGCTCGGCCGCTGCCAGGCCACGTGAGCGCTCGACGGCCTCGCCGAGCACGGTGCGGATCGCGTCGTACAACGTCTGCAGGTCGTCGCCGGTGACGGTGTTCGCCGGCTTGAACGGGGACATCTTCGCCGCGTGCAGCAGCTCGTCGGAGTAGGCGTTGCCGATGCCGGCGATCGTGCCCTGGTGTCGCAGCACGCCCTTGATCTGGGCGCGCCCCTCCTTCTGGAGGATGCCGGCGAGCACGTCGATCGTGAACGACTCGTCGAGCGGGTCGGGCCCGAGGCTGGCGATGCCGGGGACCTCGAGGGGGTCGCGGACGACGTACAGCGCGAGCCGCTTCTTGGTGCCCGCCTCGGTGATGTCGAGGCCGGAGCCGTTGTCGAGGTGCACCCGCGCCGCCATCGGCGACTTGTTGCTCGGCTTCGGGGGCAGCTTCGGCACCTCGTCGCGCCAGCGCACCCACCCGCCGCGCGCCAGGTGGAGCACCAGGTGCAGGCCGGAGGCGCTGATGTCGATGAACTTCCCGTGCCGGGTCACGTCGTCGACGAAGCTGCCGGAGATCGCGGTCAGCGGCGGGTCGAAGGTCTTCAGGGCACTGAACGCCGCGATGTCCACGCGGGCGATCGCGCGGTCGTTGAGCCGGCCCCGCAGGTCGAGCGCGAGGCCCTCGACTTCGGGAAGCTCGGGCACCGGCCCAAGTTTATGGTCCGACACCCGCTCTTCGGGGTGCTGTCATTTCTTGGCGGCTGGGGCAACACTTGAGCCATGCTCCCGGTCACGCCGTTGCCGGCATCCGGGGAGGTCTTCCTCGACTCCCGCGGCGGCGGCCGCGCGCTCCGGGTCACCTGGCACGCCGAGGCCGACGTGGTGGTGCTCTCGCTGTGGAGCGGTCGCACCTGCAGCGGGTCGTTCCGGCTGCCGGCCGAGGACGTGCCCGACCTCATCGACGCGCTGCGAGACGGGCTCTCGCGCTCCTACGACGCGCACCGCCCGCGCGCGGCGACACGCGATAGCGTCCGCTAGCGCAATCTAGGGATCTCGCTAGACACCTGGATACAGTCCCAGCGTGGACCCGGTCAGGAACCCGTACGCCCCCGGCGCGGGGCAGCGACCGCCCGAGCTCGCCGGCCGCGACCGCCAGCTCGCGCAGTTCGAGGTCACCCTGGAGCGGGTCGCGGTCGGGCCGCCCGGAGCGCTCGATGGTGCTCTCGGGCCTGCGCGGCGTGGGCAAGACCGTGCTGCTCAACGCACTGCGCGGGCTCGCGGTGCAGCGCGCCTGGGGGACCGGCAAGCTCGAGGCCCGGCCCGACCAGTCGATCCGGCTGCCGGTCGCGCAGGCGGTGCACGCCGCGGTCCGCGAGGTCGCGCACCGGCACCGCGACCCAGGCGCGCGTCGAGGCGGTGTCCGGTGTGGTCGCGTCGTTCGCGCTGCGCACCCGGCTCGAGGACCGCAAGGGCCATCGCTGGCGGGCTCCGGTGGACACCGCCGCCGTCCGCGGCCGGGCCGACTCCGGCGACCTGGAGCTGGACCTCGTCGAGCTGTTCAGCGACGTCGCCGAGCTCGCCCGTGACCTCGGCGTCGGCATCGCGCTGTTCGTCGACGAGATGCAGGACGTCTCCACCGACGAGCTCGCGGCCCTGTGCGGCGCCTGCCACGAGATCAGCCAGCAGGGTGCGCCGCTGCTCGTCGTCGGCGCCGGGCTCCCGCACCTGCCGGTGGCGCTGGCGGCGAGCAAGTCCTACGCCGAGCGGTTGTTCCGCTACGTCGTCGTCGACCGGCTGCCGCGCGAGATGTCCGACCGCGCGCTGCTGGTGCCGGCCGGCACCGAGCACGTCGACTACACCCGCGAGGCCCTCGACGAGCTGTACGCGCTGACCGACGGCTACCCGTACTTCGTGCAGGCCTACGGCAAGGTCACTTGGGACGCCGCCCTCGCCAGCCCCATCGCGGTGTCCGACGTACGCGAGGCGGCGCCGGAGGCCGAGGCCGAGCTCGCGGTCGGCTTCTTCGGAGCCCGCTACGACCGCGCCACCCCCGCCGAGCGCGACTACATGCGGGCGATGGCCGACCTCGCGCTCGAGGCCGAGGACGGCGCGGTCAGCACCGCCGAGATCGCGAAGGGCCTCGGCCGCAAGCCGCAGAGCCTCTCGCCCGCACGCGACGGGCTGATCAAGAAGGGCCTCGTCTACTCCAGCGAGCGCGGCACCGTCGCCTTCACCGTCCCGCACTTCGGGAAGTTCCTGCGGGGGCAGGGGTAGTGGCTCGTCCCCTCGAGCCGGACAGTGAAGAGCTCCGGGCGCTGCTCGACGCGGCCGTCGACTACGTCGTCTCCACGGTCGAGGCACTGCCCGACGGTCCGGCGTACGACGGCGAGGGCATCGCCGAGCTGCTCGACGACCCGGAGCTGTCGCGGCCACCGGGGGAGGACGGTCGTCCGCTCGCGGAGCTCCTCGCGGTCGTCGACCGCGCGGCCGCGAAGGGCCACATCAACCCGAGCGGTGGCCACATGGCCTACATCCCGGGCAGCGGCATCGTCAGCGCCGCGGCCGCCGACCTCGTCGCCGACGTGCATCAACCGCTACACCGGGCTGGCCGACGCCGGCCCGGGACTGGTCGCGCTCGAGTCGCACCTGATCCGATGGCTGGTGGCGACGTTCGGCCTGCCCGCCACCGGCGGCGGCATCCTCACCACCGGAGGCTCGCTGGCCGCCCTGTCGGGGCTGGTCGCCGCGCGGCACACCCAGCTGGGTGAGGAGTTCTCCGACGGAACGATCTACCTCAGCGACCAGGCACATGGCTCGATCGCGAAGGCGGCACGGATCGCGGGCTTCCCCGCTCGCTCTCTCCGCACCGTCCCGGTCGACGGCGCCGCACGCGTCGACGCCGGCGAGCTGGCTCGGATGATCGCCGAGGACCGCGCCGCCGGCCTGCGCCCGGCCTGCGTCGTCGCCACCGCCGGCACCACGAACCTCGGCGTCGTGGACCCGCTGCCGGAGCTCGCCGACATCGCCGAGCGCGAGGGGCTGTGGTTCCACGTCGACGCGGCCTACGGCGGCTTCTTCCAGCTCACCGAGCGCGGGCGGGACCGGCTCGTCGGCATCGAGCGCGCCGACTCGATCGTGCTCGACGCGCACAAGGGGCTGTTCCTGCCGTTCGGCACCGGCTGCCTGCTGGTTCGCTCCGAGGAGACACTGCGCAGGTCGCACGCGGGGGAGGCCGCGCACTACCTGCAGGACATCGCGGTCCGCGACCTGCCCAACTTCGCGGACCTGAGCCCCGAGCTGACGCGCGACACCCGCGGCCTGCGGGTCTGGCTGCCGCTGCACCTGCATGGCGTCGGCGCCTTCCGGGAGACTCTCGACGAGAAGCTCGACCTCGCCCAGCGCGCGTACGACGCCCTGTCCGCCGACGACCACCTGACGGTCCTGGCGCGACCAGAGCTGAGCATCGTGGCGTTCAGGGTGCGGCTGCCCGGCGCGGATGCCGCCGCCGAGGACCGTGCCACCCGGGCCGTGGTGTCCGGCGTCAACGCCGAGGGCAGGGTCTTCTTGTCCAGCACGCGGGTGGCCGGCCGCGACGTGGCACGGATCTGCATCCTGAACCACCGCACCGACGCCGCCCGCCTCGACGAGGCGTCGCCGCGATCCGGCGCCTTGCCGCGGCAGAGGCCGCGGATGGTTGATGGGAAGGACCTCGACGCATCCCGGTTGGCTTTAGTGGAGTGGCTGGACGATGTAGATGAGGACGAGCCCGTCGTCAGTCGTGAGGTCGCCATCGTGCTGGTCTCTGCGAACTTCAGCTAGGAAATCACCACGATGGTCCTCTGGCTCAACGAGTTCTACGGCATGGATATCCGTTGCTCCTGGATCTGCCACACGTCATCCCACTGCCCGAGGCCGCAGAGTTGACTGTGAGGCTGAAGCGACGAGAAGCGGCAGCGCGTGCGGCGCAGCAGACCAACCGCGATCTGACGAAGTATGTGATCACGTGGGGATCCGGCAAGGAGAGCGCCGCCCTTCCGAAACGGCACGCCGTCAGAACGCTCGTCCATCAGCTTCACCAGTCTGGCGTTCCTGCGAAGGCGCTGGCACGCTCGACAACTTGGTGGCTCTATCGCCTGGTGAACATGGGTATCGGGCCGTCAAAAGAGCTGATGGATAGGCAATGGGAAAGTTTTTTCGATTGTCGTCCAAACTTGAGACAAAGGGACCTCTGAGCAGCGGTTATTGTCGGTGGTCGCCTCTACGGTGTTGGCATGAGCTCGGAAGTGGCGACGTGGCGGCAGCTGCAGGACCAGGGTGTCGAGGCGACGCTCGACCGGGTCGAGCACCTGCACGCTGCTCGGGTGGCGGCGGAAGCCGAGCTGTTCGAGCTGGCCACGCTGTTCGCCGACCAGATGAGCGGACACGAGCTGCCGACCGAGACCGACCCTGCTGCTCCGGGGCGGGAGCGGAGTGTCCGACTCGGTGGTGAGGGCACGCCGCGAGTGGCGGAGTTCGCGTGTGCTGAGTTCGGAGCGCGCGTGCAGCTGGGGGCCTGGTCCGCGCGCAACCTGATCGCCGATGCGTTGGACGTGCGGCACCGCCTGCCGTCGATCTGGCGGCGCGTCGTGGCGCGCGAGGCGCGGGTGGGCTGGGTGCGCATGGTCGCCCGCAAGACCCGCCACCTCTCCGTCGAGGCGGCGGCGTACGTCGACGCGGCGATGGCCGATTCCGTGGACGGCTCGTTGCCGTGGGGGCGGTTCGAGGCCCGCTTGGACGGCAAGGTCGTCGCCGCCGACCCCGAGGTGGCAGCGGCTCGCGAAGCCGCGCGGGCCGCCGAGCAGTGCGCGAAGCGGACCAGGGCCCGCGAGGACGGGACGGCGGGGTTCTTCATCTCGTCCACCTGCGGAGTGATCGCCCGCATCGACGCCACCGTCGCCTACGTCGCCGAGGCGCTCGCTGCGTTCGGCGACACCGACCCGCTCGAGGAGCGGCGCGTCAAAGCGGTGCTCGTGCTGTGCAACCCGGCCAGGGCGGTCGAGCTGCTCGCGGCCTACCAAGCGCTCCGCAGTGCGACGCCATCGACGTCCCGCTCGAAGAGGACGAGAACGAGGACCGGAGGACGCCGCCCTCGAGCGCATGGATGCGTTCGCGCGTCGGGTCGGGTTCTCGCCGACCAAGCTCCCTTCCTGGGTTCGCCAGCCGCCAGACCAACCACCAAGATTCACCTTCGACTGGTCGAAGCTCCTCCCACCACTGACCCTCAACCTCCACCTGTCGGTCGAGTCCCTGCAACGCGGGGAGGGCGGCGTGGTGCGCTGGGAGGGCGAGTGTCCGGTGACCGAGCAGTTCGTGCACGACCACCTGCGGCCGATGCACGCCTACCGCATCCAGCCGGTCATCGACCTTGCCGGCATGCCGCCGGTCGACGGCTACGAGGTCCCCGACCGCCACCGGGCCGCGGTCAAGCTGCGGACCCCGGCCGATGCGTCACCGTTCGCGGCGAGCCTGGCCACCAGGGTCGACGACGACCACACCGTCGCCTTCCAGCCCGGTGAGACCGGGCAGACCCGGCTCGACAACCTCGCGCCGCTGGGCCGGTTCGGGCACCGCGTCAAGACCCACGGCAACTGGACGCTGCGCCAGCCGTTCAACGGGATCATGGTGTGGCGCGACCCGCACGGGCAGGTCTACCTCGTCGACCACACCGGCACCCACAAGATCACCGCAGCCGGCCGACGCGCCGGTCCTGCCCGAGAGCATGACCTCGAGGTCACCGTCTCCGGCAACGCTCAGGTCATCGAGCTCGACTTCGACCGCGACTGGACGCGCAGGGCGCGGAGCACCTGAAGGCCGCGGGCACCGGCGAGCAGTCCGAGGACACCGGTCACCGCGAGCAGGAGCAACTGGTAGCCCATCAGCCCACCGGAGAGCTCGTCGTTGCCGAGGCCACCGTCGAAGAAGCCGGAGACGACACTCACCAGGCAGGCGAGCGCGAGCAGACCGGCAGCCACCACAGCCGACCAGGCGTCCCGCCTCACCGCGAGCCAGGTCAGCAGCACCTGCACGGCGATCATCGGCAGCGGCGCGGCCAGCAAGGCGGCGCCGCCCCACGCCTCGCCCCAGGTGTTCACGTCCGATGCCACCGCGAGCAGGCCGCCGACCGCGTCCACGAGGATCACCACGACAAGTGCGACGACCAGCCGCCGCTTCAGGAGGTCGGCAGAGGCGTCAGGCATGTCGCCACACTCGCTCGTCGGCCTTGCGGAAGCGGCCCTCGAACATCCGCAGCAGCACGCCGTACACCGCCCCGGCATCGTCGAGGACCCGCTTCTTCGGCTCGTCGGGCACGCCGGACATCACCCACGGCAGCAAGAAGCCCATCATCCGCAGCGGGTAGCCGCGCTGCGCCGCCTTCTCGGTCGCCGCGAACTCCTCGGGAGTCATCGTCGCCTGCACCATCACGAGCGCGTCGGTCTCCTCGTGCCGAAGGTGAGCGAGCAGGGAGGCCCGGACGGTGGTGATGCACGCGTCGAGAGCGGTGCGGTGGTCCTCGCACGGATGCTCGGCCATCTCGGTGAACGCGCTCTCGCAGGCCGCCAGCGCCGGGTCGATCTGGGCGTGCTCGGACTCCATGTCGAGCAGCATCTGGCGGGCCGCCGCGTCATCGCGCTCGTCGGCGTGCCGCATCAGCACCGGCCAGAAGGCCTCGTCCTCGACCCGGTGGTGGTGGTGCAGCACCTCGCCGACGCGGTGCCAGCGGTCCCGCAGCGCTCGCCAGGTCTCCGCCTCCTCGACAGGCGTACGACGGACCGCTGACTCGAACCGCGCGAGATCGCGGCGGAACGCGTGGTGCATGACGTACATGCCGGTCTGGTCGTAGGGGCCCTCGGCCACCGCTGCCTGGCCCGGAAGCGAGATCTGACGCGGGTGGGAATCGGTGGCGGCCATGGCGGTCCTCTCGTCTCGGCGCTGACCCTACGGTGGCCGCGCGACCTTGGAGAGATCTTGAGCACGACTTGAGGGGCGCGAGATTCGCCGATACGGGCCTGTGGAGTGTCAGCATTGACTCATGCGCCGCGTTGAGGGCCGCCCTCAAGTGGTCGGGCATCGCGGGGCCAGCCACGACAACCCAGAGCACACCCTGGGGGCATACGTCGCCGCGCTCGAGAGCGGGGCGGAGGGCCTCGAGTGCGACGTGCGGCTCACCGCCGACGGCCACCTGGTCTGCGTGCACGACCGCCGGGTCGACCGGGTCACGGACGGACGCGGCCTGGTCTCCACCATGGAGCTCGCCGAGCTCGACGAGCTGGACTTCTCGTCGTGGAAGAACCCCTGGGCCGACCTCGACGACGAGGCGCCGGAGGTCGACGAGGAGACCAAGCGGGTGCTCACGCTGCGTCGGCTCCTCGAGATGGCGAGGGACTACGACCACCCGGTCGACCTGGCGATCGAGACCAAGCACCCCACTCGCTACGCGGGGCTGGTGGAACGGCGGCTCGTTGAGCTGCTCTCCGAGGTGGGCTGGGCCGCCGGCAACTCACCAGCACGGGTGATGAGCTTCTCCCCGGTTGCGCTGACCCGGATCAAGCGGCTGGCGCCGGAGCTGGAGGTGGTGCTGCTCATGGAGCGGCAGTACTCCTGGCAGATGGCGGTCAACGTCCTCGGCCCGGGCTGGATCGCCGGCCCGGGCATCGACCTGCTGCGCGAAAGCCCCAAGTTGGGACAAAGGCTGCGCAAGCGGGGACGGCGGATGCACGTCTGGGTCGTCAACGAGCCGGCGGACCTCGATCTGTGCGTCTCGCTGGGTGTCGAAGCGGTCATCACGGACAATCCCAAGAGGGCCTTGGACCACCTCGACGGCCCCTCGACGTTCGAGCTCGAGAACTGAGACGAACACCACGCGAGTGCTGGTTTGAGGCCTCATTCATGGGGCATCCTCAACTCGACCAGAGAAGTCGAAAACTAGTGAGGAAGCCGTGGCGAGCAGCAGCGTGCGTGCGCCCATCACGATGCGCCTCCCGTTCTCTGCGTCGTCTGTCTCGGTGGCACGACACAACCTCAAGACCTGGTTGGCCGAGAACGGGGGCGACCAAGAGTCCATCGAGGACGCTCGCGTCATCATCTCCGAGCTGGTGGCGAACTCTGTTCGTCACGCCCAGCCGCTCTCCGACGGCAGCATCTTGGTTGCCTGGACCGTCGACGACGACGGTGTCCAGGTCTCGGTGACCGACGGAGGCAGCGGCACCCGGCCGCGCAACATGCACGCCCCGTCCTCGGCGCTCGCCGGCCGCGGCATGTCCATCGTCGAGATCCTCTCCAAGCGCTGGTGGACCGAGCGCTCGGGTGCGCGCTCCACCGTGCACGCGCGTTCTCTAAAGACTTGGGCAAGAAGTCCCGCGCCAAGTCCGCCACCTCCTCGGCGGCCCGTCCCGCAGGTGAGGTCGGTCCCCGTCAGCCGTGCCCGTGCGGCTCCGGTCGCCGCTACAAGGCCTGCCACGGCAGCGCCTCCGGCCCGGTCGCGCCGTACGTCGCCCGTCCGTTCGAGGGGCTGACCAGCGAGTGCGACCTGATCGCGATGCGGGAGATCATCGCGACCGCCACCACCCCGTTGACTCTCGCGCCGGGCGTCGCCGACGGCCGCAGCGTCACGTTGTGCACGCTGCTTCCGATGGCCGCACCGGCGATCGCCCGCGCCGACGGCAGCGTCTGGCTCGGGCTGCAGGTGCTGCACGGGTTCGGCGACCCGAGCCGCGACCTGGCCGAGGTGCTGCTCACCGCGCTCGACGCCGAGCCCGGCGCGGTCGGCCTCACGGACCCGCCCGGGGACGGGCAGCGACTCCAGGACCTCCTCACCGACGCCCCGTTCGAGGTCACCGTCCACGACGGCTTCGACTTCTGGATCGGCGACGACGCGGACGACCCGACGGGCACGGCCGCGGCGGCGGTCGAGTCCGCCAACGCCCAGGCGAGCCCCAGCAGGCGGCTCACCTCCGTGGAGGCGGCCTACTGGACCGACGTCGGCAACCGCGAGCACCTGCGCTGGGTGATGCCGTACGACGAGGAGCCGCTGCTGGACGCGCTCTCCCGGCTGCACGTCGCGGGCCGCGACAAGGTGGCCGACGGCTCACGGTTCGTCGGGATGTTCCGGGCCCACGGCCGGCTGGTGCCGGTGTGGGACCTGCCGTCCGGCACCGGCGCCGAGGTCCTCGAGGAGCCGGCCGCCCGGTTCGGCGCCGACCTCGAGGAGGCGCTCGCCGACGACACGCCCCTGACCGGCGACGAGCGCGCGGCGCGCAGTGGGCTGACGAACCGGCAGCTCACGCTCCGTTAACCGGACCATGGTCCAGACCGCCGCTTTGTACCGAGGTGTCCTGGGCCACTTTGAGCCGGTTGCGTATTGATCGAATCGTCAATCACCTCTAGATTGGTCGACGCCCGGTCGTTGTTGTATCCCCCGTCAGCAACGGCCGGGCTTCCAATTTTCCGCCTCTTCTGGCGTGATGGACGACTGGTTCCGCTTCTCTTGCGGCGAGTGGCGACGATTTCCGAAAAGCACACGATTCGGTGGGTTTGATGCGTTCGGCTTGGCGGGTGCTCGACCGCGGCACGCTCGGCGACATCGCCCTGGTCTGCGTCGCGGACGCGGTGGTCGGGTTCTCCTTCGGCGCGATCGCCGTGTCCGGCGGGCTGCCGGCCTGGCAGCCGGTGCTGATGTCCCTCGTGGTGTTCGCCGGCGGGGCCCAGTTCGCCGCGGTGGGTGCCGTCCTCGCCGGCGGAAGTGCGGCCGCCGGAGCGATCGCCGGGCTGATCCTCAACATCCGACTGCTGCCGTACGGCTTCGCCGTCCTCGACGTGCTCGACGGGCCGTGGCACACCAGGCTGCTCGGCGCCCACCTGACCACCGACGAGACGGTGGCATTCACGCTGCACGAGGAGCGGCCGGAGCGTCGCCGCGCGGTGTTCTGGACGTGTGCGCTGGGACTGTTCGTGGTCTGGAACGTCTCGGTGGTCGCCGGCGCGGCCGTCGGCGGTGTCGTCAAGGACACCGCCGCCTTCGGGATGGACGCCGCCTTCCCCGCGGTGCTCGCCGCCTTGGTGCTGCCCACGCTTGAACCGCCACAACCGCAACGCCGTCCTCGCCGGGGCCGCGTCTCGCGGTCGCCGCCACGCCGTTCCTGCCGCCGGGCTGCCGGTGCTGGTCTCGCTCGCCGGCCTCCTGCTGCTGCGGAACGAGGCGAAGTCATGACCCTCGTGGCGCTGCTCGTGCTGGCCGTCGGCACCTTTCTCTTCCGGATCACCGGGCCGCTGCTGCGCGACCGGCTCAGGCTGTCGGAGGATCTCGAGCGGCTGGCCAACGACGCCGCGACCGTGCTCCTGGTCGCCCTGGTCGTCACCGCGACGCTGACCCAGGGGCAGGGCTTCGCCGGCTGGGCACGACCCGCCGGCGTGACGGTCGCCGTGCTGCTGGTGCTGCGACGAGCGCCGTTCCCGGTCGTCGTGCTGGCGGCTGCCGCGACGACGGCGGGGCTACGCCTGCTGGGCGTCTCCTGACTCGCGGCTGACCGGGCACGACATGCACCGCGGCCCGCCACGCCCCGAGCCGAGCTCGGAGCCGGAGATCGCGACCACCTCGATGCCGGCCTCCTCGAGCCGGCTGTTGGTCTCGACGTTGCGCTCGTAGGCGACCGCCACCCGCGGCGAGATCGCCAGCGTGTTGTTGCCGTCGTCCCACTGCTCGCGCTCGGCGGTCACCGGGTCGAGACCGGTGTCGATCTGGTGCAGGGTGTCGATGCTCATCGCCTTGGCGGCGGCCACCAGGAACGGCTCCGCGTCCGCGACCCGCAGCACGAGGTCGTGGTCGCCGTCGCCCGTGCGGTCGGCCACGGTGACGGCGTACGCCGTGAGGCTGTCGGCGACGTTGGGGTACATCACGATCTTGTCGGTGTCGACCATCGTGCACACGGTGTCGAGGTGCATCGTGGCCCGCTCCTGCGCGATCGGCACCGCGAGCACGGTGTGGGCCAGGCCGGCCCCGAAGAGCTGGCGGGCCAGCCGCTCAGCGCCCGCGGGCGTGGTGCGCTCGCCGACGCCGACGGCGACCACTCCTGGGGAGAGCAGCAGCACGTCGCCACCCTCGACGTGCTCACGCTGCCAGCCGTGGATCGTCGGCGTGCCCGCGAACCGCGGGTGCTCGGTGTAGATCAGCTCGGTGAGCTGGGTCTCGCGCTCGCGGGCCGGCATCGCCAGCGACGTGATCGCCACCCGGTCTCGCACCCACACGCTCGAGTCGCGGGTGAACAGCAGGTTGGGGAGCGGGTCGATCAGGAAGTCGTCGTGGCTGAGCAGGCTGGTCACCAGCCCGTGGCCGCCGCGCACCTCGTCGTTGCGGACCCCCGCGGTGAGGAACAGCGCCAGCTCGGCCGGGCTCTGGTCGTGCAGCGCGGCGGTGAGGTAGGCGCGCAGCGTGTCACCGAGGTGCAGGCTCGCCATCGCACCGCTGATCGCGTGCTCTCGCGCGGTCTCGCTCTGCAGCGTCTCGGTGAGCAGGTCGGTCAGGTAGAGGACCTCGACGTCCCGGTCGCGCAGCGCCTGGGCGAAGGCGTCGTGCTCGTCCTGGGCCCGGCTCACCCAGGGGATGCCGTCGAAGAGCAGCTTGTCGTTGTTGCGGGGGGTGAGTCGCTTCAGCTCCGGCCCGGGCCGGTGCAGCATCACCGTCCGCAGCCGGCCGACCTCGCTGTCGGCGCCGTGGCCGCGGCCGTCAGGGGAGGGGTCATACGCCGCACAGTAGTCGCGCCCGGCCGGGCTCAGCCGCGGACGATGTCGACGAGCGTGACGACCGCCAGCAGCAGGCACACCCCGGCGCCGATGTAGTGCAGCACGGAGAGCCTCATGTAGCGCAGCAGCACCCGACCGGCGAGCACCGCGAGACCGGACGACCACGAGCAGCGCCGACCAGGCGCCGATGAAGACGTTCAGGTGGTCGTGGTACCTGCTCACGAAGCTGATCGTCAGCAGCTGGGAGAGGTCACCCCACTCGGCCGCGAACAGCACCAGGAACGACGCGACGCCCGCACGGAAGAAGGACCGGTCCTCGACCGACCTCGCGGCGTACTCCTCCTCCTGCTCCTTCTCCGCGGCGTCGGCGCCGGGGGCGGTGCGGAACAGCACGACCGCGCCGACGAGGAAGATCGCCGAGCGCGACCGCTTCGACCAGCACGTCGGGAAGCAGCGTCGCGAGGAAGCCGACCGTCACCGCGACGATCGTCTGCACGAGGAACGCCAGCCCCACGCCGATCCACACCGCGAGACGGTTGGTAGCGCGTCGACAGCACCAGCGCCGCGATGAACGTCTTGTCGGGGAGCTCGACGATGAAGATGGCGCCGAAGACGCGCGGCGATGATGGCGAGGTCCATGAGCTCCTAGGCAGTGAGGTGGCGGCTGGCCGCCACGGCGTCGGCGAGCACGTCCTTGACCGGCCGGCCGGTGCGGGCCGCGACCTCGGCCACGTCGTCGTACTCCGGCTGCGCGTTGACGACCACGCCGTCGTGCAAGGCAAGTTTCACACGGACGTCGTGACCGTCGACCGTCGACCGTCCTCATCTCGCGGTCCAGCGCAGTCTTGGCGACAGGTCGCTCCCGCAGCCCGATGGTGGAGGTCTGCCGGAAGATCTCGGCGCGGACCGCGGCCGCGCTGCCCGTGGCGCACCAGCGCGGTGAGCGTGTGGGCGGGTCGCCCCTTCTTCATCACGATCGGCGTGAGCCAGGCGTCGGAGGCTCCCGCGGCGAGCAGCGCGGCGATCACGTTGGGCCACAGCCGCGGGTCGAGGTCGTCGACGTTGGTCTCGAGCACCAGCGCGCCCTCCGACGTCGCCCACGAAGAGCCGGAGCACGTTCGCATGGCGTGTCCGGGTCGCGGCCCCCGGCGCCCACCCCGAGCTGCCGCGACGGTCATGCCGGCTGCGGACCGTACGACGTGGCGAGGCTGGTCAGCAGCGCCGCCCCGGTCGGCGTGCACAGCTCTCCGGCGTCGGAGCCCGGCCCGGCGTACGACGCGACCCCGCGCAGCAGCTCGACGACGGCGGGGACGGGCACGGGCATCGAGCCGTGCGCGCCGTCGACCCGGCCCGAGCCGACCGCGACGGGGGAGACCACGAGCTCCTCGAGCCCGAGGTGGTCGACGCCGGCGCACACCCCGACGACGTCGGCGATCGAGTCGAGGGCGCCGACCTCGTGGAAGTGCACGTCGTCGGGCGACGTGCCGTGCACGGCCGCCTCGGCGCGTGCCAGCTGCTCGAAGGCGGCGCGCGCGCGGGAGCGGACCGGGTCCGAGAGGTCGGCGGCCGTCAGCAGGCTGCGGACGTCGGTCCAGGTGCGGTGCGTCGTCGAGTCGGCGACCTGCACGTGGCAGCGGGTGGCCGCGAAGCCGTTCCGCGAGACCGCCTCCGAGGTCAGCGTCACCTGCTCCGGTGCGACAGCGGTCACCGCCCGGGAGACGACCTCCAACGGCACGCCGGCACCGAGGAGCGCACCCAGCAGCATGTCCCCGCTGGCTCCCGAGGACGCGTCGACCCAGCCGATCACGAGCCGTCCTCGCGAGGGCGTGCGTTGCGCGCGACCCGGGCCGCGAAGACTCCGGCCCCGAACCCGTTGTCGATGTTGACGACCGTGACCCCGGGCGCGCAGGAGTTGAGCATCGCGAGCAGTGCGGCCACCCCGCCGAAGCGAGGCGCCGTAGCCGACGCTGGTCGGCACCGCCACGAGCGGGACGCCGACCAGGCCGCCGACGACGCTGGGGAGGGCCCCCTCCATGCCGGCGACCACGACGAGGCAGTCCGCGACGGCGAGCTCGTCGCGCACCGCCAGCAGTCGGTGGAGCCCGGCGACCCCGACGTCGGAGACCTGGCGGGCCGCGGAGCCGTACACCCGGGCGGTCAGCGCCGCCTCGGCCGCCACGGGCGCGTCGCTGGTGCCCGCGGAGACGACGACGACCTGGCCCTGCGCAACGGGCAGCGGCCCCAGCGTGACCGCGCGTGCGACCGGGTGCGACGACGGCGTCCGGGTGGGCGGCCACGACGGCGTCGAGCGCCGTCTCGGAGAGCCGGGTCGCGAGCACGGCGCGGTCCGGGTGCGCGAGGTGGAGGCTGCCGAGGATCTCGACGACCTGCTCCGGAGTCTTGCCCTCGCCGTAGACGACCTCCGGGTCACCGGTGCGGGCGGCGCGGTCGGTGTCGAGACGAGCGAAGCCGAGGTCGATGGTCTCGCGCCCGTCGCCGGTCATGCCATCGAATCTAACCGCCCTCTACCCTGAGCCCGTGCCCGGAGTACCGCCAGCCCGCTACGCCTACCTCGGCCCCGAGGGGACCTTCACCGAGCAGGCGCTGCGCTCCCTTCCGGCCGCCTCCAAGGCCGAGCTGCAGCCGTGCCCGACGGTGACGGTCGCCCTCGACGCGGTCCGCACCGGTGAGGCCGACGGCGCGGTGGTGCCGATCGAGAACTCCGTCGAGGGCTCGGTGCCCGTCACGCTGGACGAGCTGGCCACCGGCGAGGCGCTGATGATCACGCGCGAGATGACGGTGCCGATCGCGTTCAGCCTGCTCGCTCCGCACGGCGTGCAGGCCGACGACGTACGACGCGTGGCGACCCATCCGCACGCTGCCGCACAGACTCGTCGCTGGTGCTCCCTGCACCTGCCGCAGGCCGAGGTCGTGCACACCACCTCGACCGCCCATGCCGCCTTCATGCTCACCCAGCCGGACCCGGGCTGGGACGCGGCGATCTCGGCGCCGGTCGCCGCCGAGCACTACCGCCTCGCCGAGCTGGCCAAGCACATCGGCGACAACCCCGACGCACTCACCCGGTTCGTGCTCGTGTCCAGGCCGGGACCCCCGCCGCCGCCGACCGGCCGGGACAAGACCTCGATCGTCGCGTTCATGCGCGACGACCATCCCGGTGCGCTGATGGAGATCCTCGACCAGCTCACGATGCGCGGGGTGAACATGACCCGCATCGAGTCCCGCCCTACCGGCGCGGCGCTGGGCAACTACTGCTTCTCCGTCGACTGCGAGGGCCACCTCGACGACGCTCGGGTGGGGGAGGCGCTCATGGGGCTGCGCCGGGTCTGCGCGGACGTGCGCTTCCTCGGCTCCTACGAGCGGCACGACAGCGTCGCCCCGGACATCCGGGTCGGCACCTCGGACCGCGAGTTCCAGGACGCGGCCGCCTGGCTCGCGCGCCTCCGCGACGGACGCTGAGCGGTTATCTAGCATCGGCCTCGATGAACGAGGCGCTGCTCTCCACGCTGGTCGTCGCCGCTCTCGTCGTGAGCGTCGTCGCCCTGGTGGTCGGCCTGCTCGCGCTTCGTCGCACCTCACGGCGCCACCGCCGGCTGATGCGCCGCGACCCCTCAGCGGTCCCCACCGACCTCGAGGGGCTGCGCAGCGAGGTCCAGGCGCTGCGGGCCGGAGACCGCTGAGACCCTCCGGCACCTCGGGGTGGTGCGCTACGACGCCTTCAACGACATGGGCGGACGGCTGTCGTGGTCGATGGCGCTGCTCGACGACAGCGGCAACGGTGTCGTGCTCACCTCGATCCACGGGCGCAGCGAGGCGCGCAGCTACGCCAAGAACATCAACGGGTGGACCTGCGAGCAGGCGATGTCACCCGAGGAGCACGAGGCGCTAGGCCTGGCGAAGGCTGCCTGAGCCCGACTCGACCTCGAGCAGGCGCTCGCCGCACGGGCCGTCCTCGTGCACGTCGAGGCGACGGTTCACCAGGTCGATGACCACGGTGGCGAGCGTGCGGTGCCACAGCACCGGGTCGTTGCCGGTGATCGGGTGCCGGCAGACACCGCCGTCGGGCAGGTGGTGCGTCATCGCGTCCAGCACCTGCTGCGCCGAGGTGGGGCGGCTCGTCACCGAACACCTCGATCAGGTGCTCACGCCGCAGGCGGGTGCTGACGCCGATCGTGCTGGCCAGGCAGCCGTCCTCACCGGCCTCGGAGACGAAGTGGTTGGTGCGGACAAGCAGCCCCTCGGTGGGTATGACGGTGCCCGGGCCGCCCGGGAACAGCTCGACGGACGCGGCGCTTCCCCGGTCGTCGACGATGGTGAGTGCCGTGGACGCCGAGGTCGCCGGTGCCGAGGCGAGCTCGATCGCCTGGTCCGCCGAGTCGGCGTCGTCGAGGATCGCGCGGGCCAGCAGGTGCACCGGGTGGCCGATCTCGTCACGCTTCGCGGCTTCGATGTCGTTGCGGTGGTGGAGCATGTTGAGCATCACGCCGACGCCGCGGTCGTTGACGCCGATCTTGGCGAGCATCCCGAACTCCGTGACGGTCGTCAGCTCGCGACCGTCCTCGAACGGGATCGTCCACGTGAACCAGCCGTCCGACATCGCGTCGTACCAGTCCCAGGTCTGCACGGCGACCGGTGGCCCGTCGACCGGCAGCGAGACGACCGTCGAGCACTCGTTGACGCCGGTGGGGTTCGCGGCGACCAGGATCTCCGTGCGGGCGTTGATCGCTGCCACCTGCTCGACGGGCAGCCCGGCGCCGTCCGCGATGCCCGCGATCTCGTCAGCGTGCAGCGGGGCCAACCGCCGGATCGCCTGCCAGGCCCGCTCCGACCAAAGCTCCACGTCGAACGGCCCTTCCGCACGCGCCGCGAAGAGCCGGCGATAGCGGTCGGCGGTGTCGGCGATCTCCCGCGCGAACCGCTCCCCGAGCTCGAGGCCACGCTCGCGTGGCGGCAGCACGGAGGAGGTGAAGGATCTGGTCACCGCGTCAGGCTACCCGCGGGGTTCACTAGGGTCTGCGCATGAACCCGTTGACCCCCGTGGCCGTCGCGATCGGCCGCCAGAGCTGGATGCCCAAGCTGCTGCCCGTCGTCGTGAAGGTCGACACCGTCCTGCTCAAGGTGAGCGGCGGCAAGGTGACGCTGCTGCGGATCGCGGGCCTGCCGAACCTCTTCCTCACCGTGCTCGGCCGCAAGAGCGGGGTGCCGCGGACCACGCCGCTGCTGTGCGTGCCGCACGAGGGCCGCATCCTGATCGCCGGCTCCTACTTCGGCGGGCCGAAGCTGCCGGTGTGGGTGCTCAACCTGCGCTCTGCGGGTGAGGCGGACATCAAGATGGCGGGCAAGGAGCAGCACGTCACGGCGCGGGAGGCCGTCGGCGAGGAGCGCGACCGGCTCTACGACGTGATGATCGACACCTGGCCCAACTACCGGCTGTACGCCGAGCGCACCGAGGCCAGCTCCGGTCGCACGATCCCGGTCTTCGAGCTCACGCCCGCCTGAGCGCTCAGCGCGGCACCCGCACCAGCAGCCGGCCGTGCACGCACTCCGCCCGCAGCTCGCGGCCGGCACCGATCGGGTCGCCGTCGAGCTGGCGAGGGGTGTCGCCGTGGCACTTGACCTCGACCGTGCGACCGGTCATCCGGTTCACCAGATCGTCGGTGCGCTTGCCCCGCGAGATCACGCGCACCGCGAGCGGGATCCAGCTCAGGAACCGGCTCGGGTGCAGCAGCACCACGTCGAGGACGCCGTCGTCGATCGCCGCGTCGGGCAGCAGCGGCATGCCGGCCTGCAGGTAGCCCACGTTGCCGATGACGATCGTCCGGGCGCGGTGCCGGGTCCACTCGCCGTCGTCGACGCGGATATCCAGCCGCACCGCCGGGAACATGATGTTGCGTATTCCTGAGACGACGTAGGCCAGCCATCCCACCTTCGCCTTGATCTGCTCGTTGGCGCCCTCCATGATCGCGGCGTCGAACCCCATGCCCGCCATCACCATGAAGTGCTCCTCGTCGCCGATGCCGTCACCGGTGACCTTCACCATGTCGATGGCACGGTCCTGGCCCCGCAGGGCGACGTCGACCGCGGCCTGGAACTGCAGCGGGATCCCGAGGTTGCGAGCCAGCAGGTTGCCGGTGCCCGCCGGGATGATGCCCACCGAGATGCCGGTGCCCGCCAGCTCCGCGCACACGGTGCGGACGGTGCCGTCGCCGCCGCAGACGATCACGGTCTCGGCGCCCGAGATCGCCGCCGACTCGGCCATGGAGCGGCCGGGGTCCTCGACGGTGGTGGTGTACCAGGCCGGCTGCCCCCAGCCGGTCTCCGCGGCGCGCTGCTCGACCATCGCCCGGAAGGCGACGGCGTCCTCCACCTTGATCGGGTTGAGGATCACGGCCAGCTGCCGGCTGGTCGGCACCGGCGTGGTGAACGCCTCCAGGGGCTTCGGCCGCGCCACCGGCGAGTAGACGACGAGTCCGACCAGCACCCAGAACGTCCCGACCGCGTAGCCGGCGAGCACGTCGGTGGTGTTGTGGACACCGAGGAAGATCCGGTCCAGACCCACGAGCAGGGCGACCGCGAGGGCGGTCGCCACCAGCAGCCGCCGCAGCTGGCGTCGACGTACGAACACCAGCGTCAGCACGATCATCACTCCGGCAGCGGCCGCGATCCCGGTCGCGTGTCCGGACGGGAACGAGTAGCTCTTCAGCGTGGTCACCGGCTCGGACCAGACCGGCCGGTCGCGGTGCAGCAGCCCCTTGAGGAAGAACGTCGACAGACCTGCCGCGAGCATCACGCCGGCCGTCCAGAGGGCGGCGCGCACGTGCTTGCGCAGCGCCAGCAGGCCAACGGTGACGATCGTGTAGATGGTCATCGGGATCGTCGCGAACACGGCTTGCACGAACAAGAAGAAGTGCGCGGCGGCGACGTGGTCGCGGGTCCACTCCTGCGGCCAGGAGCCGATCTCGTTGTCGAACGAGTTCAGCCCCTGGACGTCGATCTGGTAAACGATCGTCAAGGCCACCAGCACCAGCAGGCATGCCGCAGCGCCCGCGAGCAGCCGTTGGCGCGACGAGGTGAGCGGCACGGGGCACAGTTTCCCAGGGTCGATAGTCTGACGCGGTGATCGACCCACGGATGCTCCGCGACGAGCCCGACCGGCTGCGTGCTGCGCAGGCCAAGCGTGGGCTGTCATCGGACGTGGTCGACGAGGCGCTCGCGGCCGACGAGCGGCGCCGCGCGACGATCGTCGAGTTCGAGCGGCTCCGCGGTGAGCAGAAGACGCTCGGCCGGCAGATCCCGCAGGCCACCGGTGAGGAGAGGCAGGCGCTGCTCGACCGCACCAAGGTCCTCTCCGCCGAGGTGAAGAAGGCCGAGGCCGCGCAGGGCGAGGCCGACGCCGCCTACCGCGAGAGCGTGCTGGCGATCCCGAACCCGGCCGCCGACGAGGCGCCCGCAGGTGGCGAGGACGACTTCACGGTCCTGGAGGAGATCGGCACGCCACGCGACTTCGCAGCCGAGGGCTTCGAGCCCCGCGACCACGTGGACCTCGGCAAGATCCTGGGTGCGATCGACATCGACCGCGGCGCCAAGGTGTCGGGGGCGCGCTTCTACTACTTGACCGGCGTCGGGGCCGACCTCGAGCTCGCACTGGTGACCATGGCGATGGACCAGGCTCGCAGCGCCGGCTTCACGCCGATGATGCCCCCGGCCCTGGTCAAGCCGCGGGCCATGGAGGGCACCGGGTTCCTCGGGCAGGCGGCCGACGACGTCTACCGCATCGAGGGCGAGGACATGTACCTCGTCGGCACGTCGGAGGTGCCCCTCGCGGCGTACCACTCCGACGAGATCCTCGACGCGTCGTCGCTGCCGCTGCGCTACGTCGCGTTCAGCCCCTGCTTCCGCAAGGAGGCCGGCTCCTACGGCAAGGACACCCGCGGCATCTTCCGCGTCCACTGGTTCGACAAGGTCGAGATGTTCGCCTACACGACCATCGAGGAGTCCTTCGAGGAGCACCAGCGGCTGCTGGGCTGGGAGAAGGAGTGGCTCGAGAAGCTCGAGCTCGCCTACCGCGTCATCGACACCGCCGCCGGTGACCTCGGGCTGTCGGCGCAGCGCAAGTTCGACTGCGAGGCGTGGATCCCGACCCAGGGCAAGTACCGCGAGCTCACCTCGACGTCGAACTGCACGGACTTCCAGGCCAGGCGCCTCGACATCCGCGGGCGGTTCCCCGAGGGCGTGCGGCACCTGGCGACCCTCAACGGCACGCTGGTCGCGATCCCGCGCACGATCGTCGCGATCCTCGAGACGCACCAGCAGCCTGACGGCTCGGTGCGCGTGCCGGCCGCCCTGCAGCCCTACCTGCAGGGCCGCGAGGTGCTGGAGCCGGTGGCGCGTTGACCCCGCGGCTGGTCGCGCTGGACATCGACGGGACGCTTTTCACGAACGTCCCCGCGACAGGTGAGGTCGAGGAGACGATCAGGCCGGTCGTGGTCGACGCCGTGCGTCGGGCCTACGACGCCGGGGCGCACGTCGTGCTCGCCACCGGGCGGTCGACGATCGGCATCACGCATGTCTGGGGAATGCTCGGGCTGCCCCCCGAGGACTCACCGGAGGGGACGAAGGTGCTCTCGGTGGCCAGCAACGGGTCGGTGACGTTCCGCTACCCGCCGGTCGAGGTGCGCTCCACCGAGACCTTCGACGCGAGCGAGATCGTGCGGATGCTCCTCGAGGAGGTCCCCAACGCCGCCGTGGCCGTGGAGGAGATCGGGGTCGGCTACCGGATCAACCGGTCGTTCCCCGAGGGCGAGATCACCGGTGTGATGCAGCTGCAGAGCGTCGAGGAGCTGGTCGCCGAGCCGGTGACGCGCGTCATCATCCGCGACCCGCACTCCTCGGAGGAGGAGTTCCTCGCGCTCGCCGAGAAGCTCGGGCTCCACGGCACCAACTACTTCATCGGGTGGACCGCCTGGCTCGACATCGCGCCCGAGGGGATCTCGAAGGCCTCGGCGCTCGCCGACGTGGCCGACGAGCTAGGGGTGGCGCAGGCCGACGTGCTCGCCATCGGCGACGGGCGAAACGACATCGAGATGCTGGCGTGGGCCGGCCGCGGGGTCGCGATGGGACAGGCGCCGCTCGAGGTGCAGGAAGCAGCCGACGACGTGACCGAGACGGCCGACAACGACGGTGTCGCGGTGGAGCTGTCGCGCTGGTTCCCCGCCTAGGGCTCGCGCTGCACGACACCGAACATCAGCACCGCGGCCAGCGACGTGACGCCGAGCATCACGCAGGCCATCGGCACCGCGGTGGTGCTGCCGAAGGCCCCCACCAGCGGCGCGATGACGGCACCGACTCCGAACTGCACGCAACCGAGGACCGCCGCCGCCGTGCCCGCCGCCTCGCCGTGCCTGGTCAGCGCCAGCGCCGGGGTGTTCGGGAGCGAGAGGCCCGCAAGTGAGACGAGCAGCGCGAGCGGCACCAGCACCCCGAGAAGCCCACCGAAGCCGGTCAGCCCCACCACGAGCAGGGCAGTGGCCGCGGCCATCGCACCGATGATCGCGCCGGTGAGGACCGTGCGAACCCGCAGCCACCGCAGCAGCACCGGGTTGAGCTGCGAGGTGATCGTGAGGCCGGCGGCGTTGATCCCGAAGACCAGCCCGAACGTGCGGGCGTCGAGCCCGAAGCCGTCCTGCAGCACGAAAGAAGCACCGGAGACGTAGGCGAACATCGCCGCGAGCATGCACCCGCCGATGAACGCGAGCGCCACGAACACCCGGTCCCGCAGCAGGGAGCGGTAGCCGGCCAGGCTGGCTCTCACGGTGGCCGGTCGGCGTCGCTCGACAGGAAGGGTCTCGCGCACGCCGAGCATCGCGACCACGAGGAGAAGGGCGGCGGCCGCTGCGAGGACCACGAAGATGCCGCGCCAGGACGTGAAGCCCAGCACCAGACCACCGAGGCTCGGCGCGATGATCGGCGCGAGACCGATGACGAGCATCAGCCGCGACATGATCCGCGCGACGGCGACCCCCTCGAAGAGGTCGCGCACGATCGCCATCGCCACGACCGAGACGGCCGCCCCGGCGAACCCCTGGAGCACCCGCACGCCTGCCAGCACCGCAATAGCAATACGGTACCAGTCGAGCAACGACATAAACATAAC
>CAVRFR010000003.1:0-585403 GCA_963720435.1 uncultured Actinomycetota bacterium
CGCCCAACGCGAGCAGATGACCGACGAGGAGCTGCGTGACCTCGTCAACACCCACGAGACGCTGGGCGAGGAGGAGCGCCGGATCGTCGAGGACGTCTTCGAGGCCGGCGACCGGCAGATCCGCGAGGTGATGGTCCCGCGCACCGAGGTCGACTTCCTCGACGCGTCGACGCCGGTCTACAAGGCCGGCCAGGAGGCGCTGCACGCAGCCGCACTCGCGCTACCCGGTGATCCGCGGCTCCGCCGACGACGTCATCGGGTTCGTGCACGTGCGCGACCTGCTCGACCCCGAGATGGCCGAGCCGGTCGCGTGCGGGTCGGCGAGCTGGCGCGCGAGATCCTCATGCTGCCGTGGACCCGGCCGATCCTCGCCGCCCTCACCGACATGCGCCGCGAGGGCATGCACATCGCGATCGTCGCCGACGAGTACGGCGGCACCGCCGGCATCGTCACCATGGAGGACCTCGTCGAGGAGCTCATCGGCGACATCAAGGACGAGTACGACGTCGACGAGGCCGAGACCACCCGGCACCGCGGCGGCGACGTCGAGGTCGACGGTCTGCTCAACCTCGACGACTTCGAGGACGAGACCGGCATCGAGCTCCCCGAGGGTCCCTACGAGACGGTCGCCGGCTTCCTGATGGCCCGGCTCGGCCGGCATCCCGCAGGTCGAGCGACTGCGGTGGACTTCGACGAGCACCGGATCACCGTGCTCGTGGTCGACGGGCGACGGGTCGGCCGGGTGCTGCGTCAGCGCCGTACCCCCCGTGGTGCGTGGTCGATCGCCGACCACCCGATCAGCGTCGAGCCGACCGAGGACACCGCCCAGGAGCCCTGGACGACTGCGCTGCTGCTGCCAGAATGACCGGCATGCCCGACGCCACCGCCGTCCGCCCCGACGCCCGCCCCCGGGTGCTCTCCGGGATCCAGCCGACCGCCGACTCGTTCCACTTCGGCAACTACCTCGGTGCGCTGCGGCAGTGGGTGGCGCTGCAGGACGACCACGAGCCGTTCTTCTTCATCGCCGACCTGCACGCGATCACCGTCGAGCACGACCCGAAGGTGCTGCGCGAGCGGGTCCGCCGGGCCGCCGCCCAGCTGATCGCCGACGGGCATCGACCCCGAGCGCTCGGCGATCTTCGTGCAGTCCCACGTGCCGGCGCACGCCCAGCTCGGCTGGGTGCTGCAGTGCCTGACCGGGTTCGGCGAGGCCCGCCGGATGACGCAGTTCAAGGACAAGTCCGCCAAGGGCGGCGAGGGCGCGGCGTCGCGTCGGCGCTGTTCACCTACCCGATCCTGCAGGCCGCCGACATCCTGCTCTACCGGCCGCAGTACGTCCCGGTCGGCGAGGACCAGCGCCAGCACCTCGAGCTCACCCGCGACCTCGCGGCGGTTCAACCACCGCTACAAGAAGACGTTCCGGCTGCCCGAGCCCTACATCCTCAAGGAGACCGCGAAGATCACGGACCTCCAGGACCCGACGGCGAAGATGTCGAAGTCGGCGTCCTCGCCGGCCGGCATCGTCGAGCTGCTCGACGACCCCAAGGTGTCGGCGAAGAAGATCCGGCGCGCGGTCACCGACTCCGGGACCGAGGTCCGCTTCGACGAGGAGGAGAAGCCCGGCGTCTCCAACCTGCTGACGATCTACTCCGCGCTCACCGGCGCAGACCGTCGACGACCTCGTCGAAGGCGTACGCCGGGCGCGGCTACGGCGACCTCAAGGGCGACCTCGCCGAGGTCGTCGTCGACGTTCGTGACGCCGTTCCGCGACCGCACCCTCGAGCTGCTCGACGACCGCGCCCAGCTCGACGCGATCCTCGCGCCGGCGCCGAGCGGGCCGGCGCGGTCGCGGAGCGGACCCTCGCCGACGTCTACGAGCGGGTCGGGTTCGTGCCGGCCGTGAGCCGACCATCGGCGACCATCGGCGTGGCGATCGCCGTCCCGGACCCGTGGGGCGGCAGCTGCAGGACTACCGCGCCGAGCTCGGCGACGACGACCGCGAGCGGGATCCCCACGCACGTCACCCTGCTGCCGCCGTTCGACGTCGAGCGACGACCTCCCCGAAGATCGAGCAGCACCTGGCCGAGGCGTCCGCCGCTGCACTACGCCTTCGGGATGCACCTGCGCGGCACCGGCACGTTCCGGCCGGTCTCGCCGGTGGTGTTCGTGACCGTCGCCGAGGGCATCTCCGGGTGCGAGCAGCTGGCGTCCTCCGTCCGGCGCGGGCCGCTGGCGGCCGACCTGCAGTTCCCGTACCACCCGCACGTCACGGTCGCCCACCACCTCGACGACGACACCCTCGACCGGGCGTTCGAGCGACCTCGGCGGCGTTCGAGTGCGAGTTCGTCGTCGACCGCTTCTCGCTCTACGTCCACGACGACCGATGCCGGCTGGGTGCCGACGCGCGACTTCGCGTTGACGGCAGCCGTCGGTGGGTAAACACCTGCATGGCTTCCCTGAAGCAGCGCGTCACCGGCACGGTCGACCGGCTGCGCGCGCGCTACCCGCTGGCTCGACCACGCGTTCCGCATGTTCGCGCACTACGGCGCGGTCAACGGCAACGCCCAGGCGGGCGCGGTGACGTACTTCGGGTTCCTGTCGTTCTTCCCGATCCTCGCGATCGCGTTCTTCGTCGTCGGCAAGGTGGCGCAGCTCTACCCCGACATCCAGGGCCAGATGGTCGACCGAGATCAACTAGCTGCTGCCCGGCGTCATCGGCACCGGCAAGGCCAGATCCCGATCGAGACCATCGAGGACGCCGCCGGCACCGTCGGGCTGGTCGGGCTGCTGGCGCTGCTCTACGCCGGCCTGGGCTGGCTGTCGGCCACGCGGCAGGCCCTCGAGGTGATGTTCGCGCGTGCCTCGCCGGGAGCACCCGAACTTGCTGATCGGCAAGCTGCGCGACCTCGGCGACCCTGGTGATCGTCGGACTGGTGCTGATCGTCTCGGTCGGCCTCTCGGGCGCCGTGACCGGCTTCTCCGGATCGATCCTCGGCTGGCTCGGGAGTCGATCCCGGCCCGACGGTGCCGGTCGTCCTGTTGTCGGTGATCGGCACGCGCTCGCGATCGTCGCGTCGACCGTGCTGCTGCTGGCGATGTTCAAGCTGCTGCTCGTCGACACCCATGCACCGCGACGCGCCCTGCTCGGCGGGGCCCTGCTCGGCGCGGTCGGCTTCGAGGTCCTCAAGCTGGGCGCGAACACGCTGCTCGCGCACACCCGCGGCCAGCCGGCCTTCCAGGCCTTCGGGGTCGCGCTGATCCTGCTGATCTGGATCAACTACTTCTCGCGGCTGGTGATGTACGCCGCCGCGTGGGCCTACACCTCACCCCTCGCCCTCGAGCAGCGCACCACCGAGGCCATGCGCGCCCCCGGTGCTGCCCTCTCCGCCGACAACGGCGAGGCGCCTGGTCCTGCGGCACCCACCCCCGTCGAGGCGCGTGATCCTGCGGTCGCGACCGTCGTCGAGAAGCCCAAGCAGCGTGCCTGGCTGTTCGCCGCCGGCGGCGCCCTGGTCGCCTGGGTCGCCCTCACCATCCGTGGCGGCCGCTCCCGCTGACCCGGCGCATCTTGCGGGTTGCGGACCGCTGACGCGGCGCATCTTGCGAGCCGTGGACCGCTGACCCGGCGCGTCCCGTGCCTTCAGACGAACGGCTCGAAGGTCGGCCGCGGGAGCGGGCCGGTGTCCCGGTCGCGGGCGACCTCGTAGCGCGTGCGCGATCTCGACCAGGGACGCCTCGCTGCCGGCCGTGCCCCAGAACGACACGGCGACCGGCAGCCCGGCGGCCAGCCCGGTCGGCACGGTGAGCAGCGGGTAGCCGGCCATCGCGGGCGGGCTCGTGCACGACGGGCTGTGCGCCTCCGGGTTGACCAGGTCGATCGGGAACGCCGGCGCGTACGACGGCGTGATCAGCGCGTCGAGGCCGGTGCTCGCGCAGCACGGCGTCGATGCCGTCGTCACGCGGGCCGCGCTCAGGCAGCGGGCCCGCGCCGCGGCGTACTCCTCGCTGTCGACGGCCGGCCCCGTCGAGCGACCGCTCGAACAGCGCCTGGCCGAAGTGCGCGAGCTCGACGTCGGCGTGCTCGCGGTTGAACGCCACCACGTCGGCGAGCGTGCGGGGCCCGTCGCCGGGCCGCGTGGCGAGGTAGTCGGCGAGCCCGTCGCGCAGCTCGGCCAGCATCACGACCAGCTCGTCCTCGAAGTCGAAGCCGACCATCGAGGCGATGTCGGTGTGGTCGACGATCGTCGCGCCCGCCGCGGCGAGCAGTCCGACCGCGCGCTCGGCGTGCCGCGTCGGCGTGCGCGCTGTAGCCCCAGAACTCCTTGCGGGGCACGCCGATCCGCTTGCCGGCGAGCCGCCCGTCCACGGCGTACGACGCGTAGTCGGTGCCGTTGCCGGCCAGCACGCTCAGCAGCGCAGCCGCATCGCGCACCGTCGCGCCATCGGGCCGGGGAGTCCTGCGAGCGCGGCGACGGGCACCACGCCCTGCGTCGGCACGAGCCCGACCGTCGGCTTGAACCCGACGCAGCCGTTGAACGCCGCCGGGCAGGTGATCGAGCCGTCGGTCTCGGTGCCGATCGCGAACGGCGTGATCCCGGGCGGCGACCGCCGCGCCGCTGCCTGAGCTCGAGCCGCCGGCGGAACGGTTGAGGGCGTAGGGGTTGCGGGTCAGGCCGCCGTACGCACTCCAGCCGGACGTCGACCCGCCGTCGCGGATGTTGGCCCACTCGCTGAGGTTCGCCTTGCCGAGCACCACCATCCCGGCCGTCGCGCAGCCGCTGCACGAGCGCGGCGTCCTGCGACGGGTTCGGCTGGCCGGCCAGCGCCATCGAGCCGGCCGTCGTCGGCAGGTCGGCGGTGTCGATGTTGTCCTTCACGAGCACCGGCCGGCCGTGCAGCGGGCCTCGCGGCGCGGCCGTCGCGCGCTCCGCGTCGAGCTCCCGTGCCTGCGTCGAGCGCCGCCTCGTTGCGGGTGCACACCGACGTGATCAGCCCGTCCACCTCCGCCATCCGGGCGAACGCCGCCTCCACCTGCTCCTGCGACGTGGCCTCGCTCGATCCACCACCCGGCTGGTTTCGAGGCTCGCTTCGCTCGCCCACTCGGCGCACGGTGGTCGAGCTGCCCGAGCTCGACACGGACGCGACGGTGTCGAGGTCCCGAGCCTCGGGCGAGGCCTCGACAACCTGGTGACGAACGCAGCCCCGACGAGTGGGGTGGGGCGAGTGGGAAGTCTCACGGTGCGGCGGGCGGAGGGCCGCCGTACCCTTAGGCCGCATGACCGAAGGCGAGAGCCCCACCGCTGGCACGCCGGGCGCGGGCGACGAGAACCGCACCGAGTCCGGCCTGCCGTTCGAGCCGGTCTACGGGCCGAGTCGCTCGACGGGCTGGGACCCGAGGAGCGGCTGGGCGAGCCGGGCGAGTTCCCGTACACCCGCGGCGTCTACCCGTCGATGTACACCGGGCGGCCGTGGACGATGCGGCAGTACGCCGGCTTCGGCACCGCCAAGGAGTCCAACCAGCGCTACCACCAGCTGATCGCCAACGGCACCGGCGGGCTGTCGGTCGCCTTCGACCTGCCGACCCAGATGGGCTACGACTCCGACTCCGCGATCGCGCACGGCGAGGTCGGCAAGGTCGGCGTCGCGATCGACTCGATCGAGGACATGCGGCTGCTGTTCGACGGGATCCCGCTCGACAAGGTCTCGACGTCGATGACGATCAACGCCCCGGCGGCGCTGCTGCTGCTGCTGTACCAGCTCGTCGCGGAGGAGCAAGGGCGTCGCCGGCGACAAGCTCACCGGCACGATCCAGAACGACGTGCTCAAGGAGTACATCGCCCGCGGCACCTACATCTACCCGCCGCAGCAGTCGCTGCGGCTGATCACCGACATCTTCGCCTACTGCAAGAGCGAGATGCCGCGGTGGAACACGATCTCGATCTCCGGCTACCACATGGCCGAGGCCGGGGCGACGCCCGCGCAGGAGATCGCGTTCACGCTCGCCGACGGCATCGAGTACGTCCGCGCGGCGATCGAGGCCGGCCTGGACGTCGACGAGTTCGCGCCGCGGCTGTCGTTCTTCTTCGTCTCGCGCACGACGCTGCTCGAGGAGGTCGCGAAGTTCCGCGCCGCCCGGCGGATCTGGGCCGAGGTGATGCGCGACGAGTTCGGCGCCAAGAACCCGAAGTCGCTGATGCTGCGCTTCCACACCCAGACCGCCGGCGTGCAGCTCACCGCCCAGCAGCCCGAGGTCAACCTCGTCCGGGTCGCCGTCCAGGCGCTCGCCGCGGTGCTCGGCGGCACCCAGTCGCTGCACACCAACTCCTTCGACGAGGCGATCGCGCTGCCGACCGAGAAGGCCGCCCGGCTCGCGCTGCGCACCCAGCAGGTGCTCGCCTACGAGACCGACGTGACCAAGACCGTCGACCCGTTCGCCGGCTCGTACGCCGTCGAGTCGCTGACCGACGACGTCGAGGCCGAGGCCCGCGAGCTGATGGAGCAGGTCGAGGACTGCGGCGGCGCGGTCGCCGCGATCGAGCAGGGCTTCCAGAAGAACGAGATCGAGAAGTCGGCCTACCGGATCGCCCGGGAGATCGACAGCGACGAGCGCATCGTCGTCGGCGTCAACCGGTTCCGCGTCGACGTGGAGGACCCGTACGAGCCGCTGCGCGTCGACCCGGCGATCGAGGAGCAGCAGGCCGAGCGGCTCGCGCGGCTGCGCGCCGAGCGCGACCAGGACGAGGTCGACAAGCACCTCGACGCGCTGCCGAGGCGGCCAAGGGCGACGACAACGTGCTGTTCCCGATGAAGGAGGCGCTGCGCGGCCCGCGCCACCGTCGGCGAGGTCTGCAACGCGCTGCGCGAGGTGTGGGGCGTCTACGTCCCGCCGGACGCGTTCTGACCGACTGTCGAGCCGCGCACGCCGCGACGAGTCGCTGGCAACTCGGTCCGCGTAGCCTGAGTGCTGGTGGCATGCTCGACCTCCGTCCTGCGCGTCTGCCACCTCGATCCCGCCGTCGACGCGCACACGAGGCCGAGCTGGTCGAGCTCCGCCGCGACCTCCACGCGCACCCCGAGCTGGCCGGCAGGAGCACCGCACGACCGGCGCTCGTCGCCGAGCGCGCTCGAGAAGGTCGGCGGTCGAGGTCAAGCTGCTGCCGAAGAGCGGGCTGATCGCCGAGATCGGCAGCGAGGCCGACGGCCCGATGATCGCCCTGCGCGCCGACATCGACGCGCTGCCGGTCGACGACCGCGGAGGCGTGCCCTGGCGCTCGCACGGTCGACGGCGTCGGCCACGCCTGCGGCCACGACGTCGCACACCGCGGTCGCTGGTCGGCGCCGGCTGGCGCTCGCCGAGGCGCACCGCGCGCAGCCCGCTCCCGGGCCGGGTCCGGCTGATGTTCCAGCCCGCCGAGGAGATGATGCCCGGCGGTGCGCTCGACGTGATCGCCGCCGGCGAGCTCGACGGCGTCGAGCCACGTCTTCGCCCTGCACTGCGACCCGAAGATCGACGTCGGCCAGGTCGGCCTCCGGGTCGGGCCGCTCACCGGCGCCGCCGACGCGCTCACCGTGCGCCTCACCGGCCGCGGCGGCCACACCTCGCGCCCGCACCTGACCGCGGACCTCATCTACGCCCTCGGCGAGCTGGTCACCGAGCTGCCCGGCGCGCTGTCGCGCCGGCTCGACCCGCGCGCCGGCGCGAGCCTGGTCTGGGGCCTGGTCCACGCCGGCGCGGCGAAGAACGTCATCCCCGCCTCCGGCGAGGCCGCCGGCACGCTGCGGATGCTCGACGCCGTCGCCTGGGCGGACGCCGAGGACCTGGTCCGCGAGCTGATCGCCCAGATCCTCGCGCCGTACGGCGTCGAGGCGGAGGTCACCTACGTGCGCGGCGTCCCGCCCGTGCGTCAACGAGGCCGGCGCGACCGCGCTGCTCGGCCGCGGCGGTCAGCGACGTGCTGGGCGGAGCGGGTCGTCACCACGCCGCAGAGCCTCGGCGGCGAGGACTTCGCGTGGTACCTCGAGTAGGTCCCGGGCGCGATGGGCCGGCTCGGCATCCGCACCCCGGGCGGCCGACGCTGCGACCTGCACCAGGGCGACCTTTGACATCGACGAGCGGGCCATCGGCGATCGGCGCCAAGGTGCTGGCGGCCGCCGTGCTCACCACGTTCGGCGCCTGGCGCTGACCGCCTGAGCGTCCGGGCTTCCGTCACCGAACCGGTAACAGACCGGCCGTCGGCAGCCCGCGGCGGCGCTCAGCCGCGCCCGTAGGTAATAGCGTGTGCCTGGTTTGCGCCTGGACAGTCGGCGCACCAGAAGGAGGCATCTTGCGTCGCCTGACCAAGATCGCGGCAGTCATCGCAGCTCCGGCACTCGCGTTGACCGGATGTGCCAAGGACGACACTGATCCAGCACGACGCACGTCGGCAGCGACAAGGGCGGCCTCTGCACCGCCGGCGGCGACGGCCCCAAGATCGGCCTCGCCTACGACGTCGGCGGCCGCGGCGACAAGTCGTTCAACGACCTGGCCGCCGCCGGCACCAAGAAGGCCGGCGAGGAGCTCGACGCGACCTGCAAGGAGTCCGAGGCCGACGCCCGACGAGCCCGACTCCGCCAAGGAGGAGCGGCTGCGCACGCTCGCCGACGCCGGCTACAACCCGATCGTCGCGGTCGGCTTCGTCTACTCCCCGATGGTGACAAGGTCGCCACGGAGTACCCGAAGGTGAAGTTCGCGGTCGTCGACGGGGCCGCCGAGGGCGAGAACGTCACCAACCTGGTCTTCGCGCCGAGCAGGGCTCCTTCCTGGTCGGCGTCGCCGCCGGCCTGAAGACCAAGACCAACAAGGTCGGCTTCGTCGGCGGCGTCAAGGGTCCGCTCATCGACCCGTTCGCCGCCGGCTTCCAGGCCGGTGTCAAGGAGGTCGACCCGAAGGCCAAGGTCGAGATCAAGTGGCTGTCCGACGAGGCCAACGCGAAGGCCTTCGCAGAACCCGCCGGGTGGCAAGACCGCCGCCAACGGCGCTGTACGACAACGGCGCGGACATCGTCTTCCACGCCGCCGGCCAGTCCGGCCTCGGTGTCTTCGAGGCGGCCGGCCAGCAGAGCAAGCTGGGCGATCGGCGTCGACTCCGACCAGTACCTGACGGCCCGACGGACGCAGAAGCCGTACATCCTGACCTCGGTGCTCAAGCGCGTCGACGTCGCGGTCGTACGACTTCGCTGACGCGCCTTCAACGACGGCAAGACGTCAAGCCCGGCTTCGACGTCTACGACCTGAAGCGCGACGGCGTCGGCTACTCCACCAGCGGTGGCCAGATCGACGACATCAAGCCGACCAGATCGACGACTACAAGCAGCAGATCATCGACGGCGAGATCAAGGTCCCGAACACCGATGTAGCTGGTCCGCACAGCAGGCACGGACGGGCTCGGACGGCGACGCGGTAGCGTTCCGTCCGGGCCCGTGGCCTGTGATTCGCCGCACGCCCACCGGAGTGTGTGCCATCACCGACACCAGCAGCGCGACGCCGGCACAGCACCGGACCCCTCGAGCGGTGAGGTGGCGGTCCGGCTGCGGGGCATCGGGAAGCGGTTCCCCGGCGTCGTCGCCAACCACGACATCGACATCGACGTCCGCGCCGGCACCGTGCACGCGATCGTCGGCGAGAACGGTGCCGGCAAGTCGACCCTGATGAAGATCCTGTACGGCGTGCAGAAGCCCGACGACGGGCACGATCGAGGTCAACGGCGACGCCGTGACGATGGCCTCGCCGGCCGACGCCATCAAGCTCGGCATCGGCATGGTGTTCCAGCACTTCATGCTCGCCGACAACCTCACCGTCCTCGAGAACGTCGTGCTCGGCGCCGAGAAGCTGCACGGCATCGGCGACAAGGCGCGCGACCGAGATCGAGCGGATCTCCGACGCCTACGGCTTCGGGCTCGACCCCGACGAGCTCGTCGAGGACCTCGGCGTCGGCGAGCGGCAGCGGGTCGAGATCCTCAAGGTGCTCTACCGCGGCGCCAAGGTGATCATCCTCGACGAGCCGACCGCGGTCCTCGTGCCGCAGGAGGTCGACGCGCTGTTCGGCAACCTCCGCGAGCTGCAAGAAGGAGGGGCACACCCTCATCTTCATCTCGCACAAGCTCGACGAGGTGCTCGCGGTCGCCGACGACATCACCGTGATGCGCCGCGGCACCACCGTGGCCGCCGTAAGCCGGCCGAGGTCACCGCCCGCCAGCTGGCCGAGCTGATGGTCGGCTCCGAGCTGCCCGCCCGAGCACCGAGGAGTCCACGGTCACCGCGACGAGGTGCTGCGTGCTCGACGACGTCACGCTGGTCGGACGCGGCAGGCCGCACGCTGCTCGACGCCGTCTCGCTTCGACGATCCACAGGGGCGAGGTGCTCGGCATCGCCGGCGTCGAGGGCAACGGGCAGACCGAGCTGGTCGAGGTCGTGATGGGCATGCGCAAGGCGACGCGCGGCCACGTCGCGCTCGCCGGGCAGGACGTCACCGACCTGGTCGACGCAGGAGCGGCGCGAGGCCGGCGTCGGCTACATCCCCGAGGACCGGCAGCGGCACGGCCTGCTGCTCGACTCGCCGCTCTGGGAGAACCGCATCCTCGGCCACCAGACCCGGCCGCCGTCGTAACGGCACCTGGATCAACCGCGCCGGCGCCCGCAAGGACACCGAGCGCATCGTCGAGGAGTACGACGTCCGGACCCCCTCGATCGAGACCACCGCGCGCGCGCTGTCCGGGCGGCAACCAGCAGAAGTTCATCGTCGGCCGCGAGATGAGCGGCGACCCGGTGCTGCTGGTCGCCGCGCACCCGACCCGCGGCGTCGACGTCGGCGCGCAGGCCGCGATCTGGGACCACATCCGCGACGCCCGGCGCCAGGGGCTGGCGGTGCTGCTGATCTCGGCCGACCTCGACGAGCTGATCGGCCTGTCGGACACGATCAAGGTGATCCTGCGCGGCCGGTTCGTCGGCGACTTCGACCCGCGGACGGTCACGCCGCAGGAGCTCGGCTCGGCGATGACCGGCGCCGCGACGACGCGGACCGGCGACGACCGACACCGAGTCGACGGAGGGGAGCACGCTGATGGTCAAGCGGATCGCTCTCGGCGCTGCCGCGCCGGTGCTCGCCTTCGTCGTCGCGCTGCGTGATCACCGTCGCGATCCTGCTCGCCGCCGGCGACTCCGTGTCCGGTGTTCCTGGACACGATCTTCTCCGTGCCCGCGGCCCGCAACCTCGTCAACATCCTCAACAACGCCTCGGTGCTCTACCTCTCCGGCGCTCGCGGCCGCGATCGGCTTCCGGATGAACCTGTTCAACATCGGCGTCGAGGGGCAGTACCGCGTCGCGGTCTTCGCGGCCGCCGTGTTCGCCGGGCAGGACGTGCTGCCCGGCCCGCTCAACATCGTCGTCGCCATCGTGGTCGCGATGGTCGCGGGCGCGGCCTGGGCCGGGATCGCCGGCCTCCTCAAGGTGACCCGCGGCGGTCGCGAGGTGATCTCGACGATCATGCTCAACGCCATCGCGCATGTCGCTGATCGCGTACTTGCTGCGCAAGGTGGGGCGTGGTCGCCGGCAACAGCCTGCAGACCAAGACGGTCCCCGAAGGGCAGCTGGGTGCCGGGCATCGACCTCATCCCGGGCGCGCCGAACGAGGTGCTACGGCCTCGTGCTGCTCGCGGTGGTCGCCGGCGTCGGCTACGCCGTGCTGCTGAGCCGCACGCGGTTCGGCTTCGACCTGCGCGCGACGGGGTCGAGCCGACGGCCGCGGTCGCCAGCGGCATCGACGTAAGCGCATGGTGGTGGTCTCGATGCTGCTCTCCGGCGGCGTCGCGGGGCTGGTCGGGATGCCGCTGCTGTTCGGTGACACGCCACGCGTACGGCACGACGTTCCAGGCGGGCCTCGGCTTCGCCGGCATCGCGGTCGCGCTGCTCGGCCGCAACAACCCGGTCGGCATCGCGTTCGGCGCGCTGCTCTTCGCCTTCCTGACGAGCAGAGCAACCCTGCTGGGGATCCTGGCCGGCGTCTCGACCGACATCGTCGCGATCACCCAGGGCGTCGTCGTGCTCACGGTCGTGATCGCCTACGAGGTCGTGCGCCGCTACCGCCGGGCAGCCGAGCAGCGCCGGTGGCCGCAGAGCTCGCCGCCAGCCGAGCCCCGAGCGGGAGGAGGTGCGGCATGACCGTCGCCAGCGACGGTCTCGTCCCCGACGTCGTCGTCGCCGCCGACGCGCCGCGCACGCCGCGATGCCGGTGTGGGTGTGGCTGCTGGCCGCGTTCGTGCTGATCTCGTTCGCCCGCGTGATCACCGGCAGCGACGAGATCGACTCGTCCGGCACGCTGCGCGCGGCGATCATCGCGGCCATCCCGATCGCGCTGGCCGGTCTCGGCGGGCTGTGGTCCGAGCGCGCCGGCGTGGTCAACATCGGCCTCGAGGGCATGATGATCCTCGGCACGTTCGGCGCCGGCTACTTCGGCTACCAGTACGGCCCCTGGCGGGCGTCCTCGGCGCCATCGCTCTTCGGTGCGGTCGGCGGGCTGCTCCACGCGATGGCCACCGTGGTCTTCGGCGTCGACCACATCGTCTCCGGTGTGGCGATCAACATCATGGCCGCCGGCGTCGCGCCGTTCCTCGCCGACACTTGCGTTCACCGGCCTGCCGGGCGGTGGGCCGACCCAGTCGCCGCCGATCGACGCGCCGCCGCGATCAACCTCGCCGGGGTCGCCGACTGGGCCAAGACATCGAGGACAAGCACTGGTTCTTCGTCTCCGACGTGGCCTCGGTGCTCGGCGCGCTGACGCGCGACCTGTCGTCGCTGACGATGCTCGCGGTGCTGCTGGTCGTCGCGCACCTGCTTGGTGCTGTGGCGCACGGCGTTCGGGCTGCGGCTGCGCTCCTGCGGCGAGAGCCCGCAGCGCGCCGAGACGCTCGGCGTCAACGTCTACCGCTACAAGTTCATCGCGGTGCTGGTCTCCGGCGCCTTCGCCGGCCTCGGCGGGCGTTCCTCGTGCTGGTCGGCGCCGGGCTCTACCAGAACGGCAGACCGGCGGCCGCGGCTACATCGGCCTGGCCGCGATGATCTTCGGCAACTGGCGGCCCGGCGGGCTGCTGCTCGGGTCGGGGCTGTTCGGCTACACCGACGCGCTGCAGCTGCGCGGCGGCGGCGAGTCGGTGCACGCGCTGCTGCTCGTGGTCGCGATCGTGCTGCTCGGCTATGGCATCTGCCAGCTCCGCGCGGCTGCGCGGCGTGGCCGGCATCGTCGACGATCGTCGCGGCCGTGCTGTTCGCGATCTGGTTCTTCGCCACCGACGAGGTGCCCGCGGACTTCACCCGCATGACGCCCGTACGTCGCCACGCTGCTCGTGCTCGCGCTTCGCCTCGCAACGACTGCGGATGCCCGCCGCCGACGGGCTGAGCCTACCGGCAGGGCGAGGCCGGCTGATGAGCGCTCGACGGTCCCGCGCCGAGGTCGACTGGGCCGCGGCTGCGCGACGAGGCCGACCGAGGTGATGCGGCACGCCTACGCGCCGTACTCCGACTTCCCGGTCGGCGTCGCCGGCCTCGTCGACGACGGCCGGGTCGTGGTCGGCTGCAACGTCGAGAACGCGGCGTACGGCGTCGGGCTGTGCGCCGAGTGCGGCCTGGTGTCGGCGCTGCACGCCACCGGCGGCGGCCGGCTCGTCGCACTTCGTCTGCGTCGAACCGCGACGGCGAGCGTGATGATGCCGTGCGGGCGGTGCCGGCAGCTGCTGTTCGGGAGCACGGCGGCCCGGACCTCGCTGCTGCTCACGGCGCGGGGGTGCGCGCCGATGACCGAGGTGCTCCCCGACGCGTTCGGCGCCCGATGCGCTCGCCGATGCGCGACGACGTCGCTCGACCTGACCGCACCCGAGGTCGTGGCCGACCCCTACCCGTGCGTTCGCCGAGGAGCGCCGGCGCGGGCCCGTCGCCTGGCACGAGCAGTCCGGGTCGTACCTGACGTTCGACCACGACGCGGCCAACGCCGTGCTGCGCGACCGCCGGCTCGGCCGGATCTGGGCGGACCGGAGCCGCGCCGAGCGCTTCGAGCCGTTCAACCTGCTGCACCGCAACCAGATGATGGAGAACGAGCCGCCCGAGCACACCCGGCTGCGCCGGCTGGTCGTCGGCGCGTTCTACCGCGGCCACGTCGAGCGGCTGCGGCCCGCGGGTCCGCGAGCTCGCCGCGCAGCTGCTCGACGACGTCGACCCGTCGGGCTTCGACGTGGTCGGGGACTACGCCGAGCCGCTGCCGGTCGCTGGTGATCGCCGAGCTGCTCGGCGTACCCGAGCCGAGCCGCGCCGCTGCTGCGGCCTGGTCGCAGGCGATCGTGCGGATGTACGAGGTGGCGCCGAGCGACGCCGGTCGCAGGACGCTGCCGTCGCGCGCCGCGGCGGAGTTCGCCGACGTACGTCCGCGAGCTCGTCCGCGAGCGGCGCCGCCGAGCCGCGCGACGACCTGGTCACGCGACCTGGTCGCGGCCCAGGACGGTGCCGCCCGGCTGTCCGAGGACGAGGTGGTCGCCTCGGCGATGCTGCTGCTCAACGCCGGCCACGAGGCGTCGGTCAACGTGTTCGGCAACGGCGCTGGTCGCGATGCTGCGCGCCGGATGTCCGGCCCGCGCGGCCGAGCGAGGTGCCGGCCGTGCGTCGAGGAGATGCTGCGCTTCGACTCGGCGCTGCAGCTGTTCGAGCGCACCGCGACCGCGCCGGTCGAGCGTCGGCGGACGTCGACCGTCGAGCCCGGCCAGAAGATCGCGGCGCCTGCTCGGCGCGGCCAACCGCGACCCGGCGGTGTTCGACGACGCCGACGACGTTCGACCTCGGCCGCGACCCCAACCCGCACCTGGCGTTCGGCGCCGGCCTGCACTTCTGCCTCGGCGCGCCGCTGGCCCGGATGGAGCTGGTCGAGTCGCTGGCGCTGCTGCTCCGCGACGCACCCGCAGCTGCGACCTGGTCGGGGAGCCGGAGTCGCGCGGCACGTTCGTGCTGCGCGGCTACACGTCCGTCCCCGTAGGGTCCTGACAGCACGGCCACCTGAGCGAGAGACATGGCCAGCCAGCACGAGGCGCACGACGCCGTCGAGGTGATCATCGCCAAGCGCGACCGGCGGCGAGCTGACCGACTCCCAGATCGACTGGGTCGTCGACGCCTACACCCGCGGTGCGGTCGCCGACGAGCAGATGTCGGCGCTGGCGATGGCGATCCTGCTCAACGGCATGAACCGGCGCGAGATCGCCCGCTGGACCGACGCGATGATCGCCTCGGGCGAGCGGATGGACTTCTCGTCGCTGTCGCGGCCGACCGCCGACAAGCACTCGACCGGCGGTGTCGGCGACAAGATCACGCTGCCGCTGGCGCCGCTGGTCGCGGCGTGCGGGGTCGCCGTGCCGCAGCTGTCCGGCCGCGGCCTCGGCCACACCGGCGGCACGCTCGACAAGCTCGAGTCGATCCCCGGCTGGCGCGCCGACCTGTCCAACGACGAGATGATGCGCGCAGCTCGAGGACGTCGGCGCGGTGATCTGCGCGGCCGGGCACCGGGCTGGCGCCGGCGGACAAGAAGCTCTACGCGCTGCGCGACGTCACCGGCACCGTCGAGGCGATCCCGCTGATCGCCTCCTCGATCATGAGCAAGAAGATCGCCGAGGGCACCGGCGCGCTGGTGCTCGACGTCAAGGTCGGCAGCGGCGCGTTCATGAAGGACGTCGACCAGCGCCCGCGAGCTGGCCGAGACGATGGTCGCGCTCGGCACGGACGCCGGCGTCACGACGGTCGCGCTGCTCACCGACATGTCGACCCCGCTCGGGCGCACCGCCGGCAACGCGCTCGAGGTCGCCGAGTCGGTCGAGGTGCTCGCCGGCGGCGGTCCGGCCGACGTCGTCGAGCTGACCGTGGCGCTGGCCCGCGAGATGCTCGCGGCCGCCGGGCGTCGACGACGTCGACCCGGCCGACCGGCTCGCCGACGGCTCGGCGATGGACGTCTGGCGGCGGATGATCGCCGCCCAGGGCGGCGACCCGGACGCGGCGCTGCCGCGTGGCCCGGGAGACGCACGTCGTCACGCGCCCGCCGCAGCGGCGTGCTCACCCGGCTCGACGCGATGGCGGTCGGCCTCGCGGCCTGGCGCCTCGGCGCCGGCCGGGCCCGCAAGGAGGACCCGGTCCAGGCCGCGGCCGGCGTCGTGATGCACGCCAAGCCCGGCGACACGGTCACCGAGGGGCAGGACGCTGCTGACGCCTGCACACCGACGAGCCGGACCGCTTCGAGCGGGCGCTGGCGGCGCTGGAGGACGGCGTCGAGGTCTCGCCGGCCGGCGTCCGTACGACGCCGTCCCGCTGGTGATCGACCGGGTGGCGGCCAGGTCGAGGCTGCTGCGCGGTCCCTCTTCGGGCCAGCCAACGTGCCGCTTTGCGAGCGTCCTTTCGCCGCGTTGGAGCCTTTCAGTCTGGTTGCCGCCGGTCGAGCCATGCCGGAAACCTCACGTCGTCGGACCCTCTACGACAGCGGGAGTCGACTGACCGCCTCTGCCCCTCCTCCAGACAGCTCGGCACGCCACCAAACGTCACCCTCGATCCGCTCGAGTCGACGCATGACCAGCTCGGCGTCCGCAAACACCTCGACCTCTGCACGGGTCAGGGGCCACGGTGGTCCCTTCACCTCAGAACCGTCGTCGCGTGCGATCGCCAGGACCAGCAGGGTGCCTCCCGGAGCGACGAGCGCGGTGATGTTCTGCGCCGCGACCCGGTGCTGAGCCGGCGGCATCGACTGCACCGTCAGACTCTCGACAACCAGATCGAACGAACCCTTCCATCTGCCAGGAAGGTTGAGGACATCGGCGACGACGTACGTCACTTCGGTGTCCGGGTGCTTCCGGCGCGCCGCAGCGACCGCGGTCGGTGAGAAGTCGAACCCGGTGGTCCGATATCCCCGCTCGGCGAGGAACTCGGCATCGGCCCCGTAACCGCAACCGACCACGAGCGCTTCGCGACCGTGCCCGGTCAGGTTCCGCGCGTCGGCCCACTCCACGAGCTGGGGACGAGCAGCGCCATAGTCCCAGGGTGGTTTGGTGGCACCGGACTCGGCGCCCGCGTAGATCGCCTCGAACATGCCCAACGGCTCGTCCGTCACGACTCGAGACTACCGACGCACCGGTCCTGACGAACAGGTACAGATCGGCAGCGGAGCGACCGCTGCATTGCCTGTGCCATCCCGAGCGGGTGCGTCACACCGCCGCGATCCGGGCGGGCTGCGCACCGTTCGCCGACCATGACAATCGTGCGATGCGATGACTTCGGTTCGCCTCAGGGGTCGAAACCAGAGGACCCGATCTCGGACTGAAGGAGCACACCATGGGGCAGGTCATCGCCAATGCGTCGAGCACAGGCCACCGATGTTGAGCGCCATGAGTCCGCTGGCTCGCAGGATGTTCGACCTTGTCGAGCCGATCGGGGCCATCCCCTACTCAACTGACGAACCCAACGAGGCGATGTTCGCCCTGGGGTTCACCAACTACTGGGACACCTACTTCGCCGGTCGGGCGGCCCCCCTTGGCAGTTCTGTGCCGGCCGGGGTCGTCCACGCGCTCTTCTACAACTTCGCCCCGGGTGAGGTGGCCCGCCACATCCCAAAGGTCTGGAGCACGACCACACCGGAGGCGGCGATCGCCGCCCGTCAGGAGGGCTGCGTCACCGCGCTGCGCCGGATCCTCGGCGACCTCGTCGACACGCCAGGCTTCACGCGAGCCGTCGAGCTGCTCACCAAGGCAGCGACCAGCGCCCCACTTGATGGCCGCCCCATGTACGCCGCGCTGCGTACGCTACCCCTGCCCGAGGAACAGGTGGCCCGCCTCTTCCACTCCGCCTCGATGCTGCGAGAGCACCGCGGCGACGGGCACGTCGCCGCGCTCATGGCTGAGGGCATCGGCGGCCTCGAGGCCCACGTCCTGCTCGCCCTCGACCTGGGGATCGCGGCTCCGACGTTCGGCCGGATCCACCACCTCCCCTCTGCGCAGCTGACCGACCTGATCGACAAAATGAAGGCTCGGGGACTCATCAAGGACGAGGCGACGTTCACCCCTGCCGGCCGGCACGCCAAGGACCGCGTCGAGGCGCTGACCGACCAGCTCGCCGCCGTGCCGTACGCGGTCCTGGAGACAGCCGAGCTCGACGAGCTGATGGCTGCTCTCGAACCGCTGGCGCAGCAGCTCGTCGCCGCTCAGGACGGTGGGCTGAGCCTCGACCGGAGCTTGGGACGGCGCTCCTCTCTCGGAGAGGTCAGTCGATTCGGAAGCGCATTGTCTGCGATCCGGTAACAGTGGGCGCGAGCGGTCAGTCGAACAGGTGGTGTCCGCACGCTGGCCACGGGCTGGCGCCCGAGCGACGGAACAGCGTCTGTGCGCGCGCAGTCTGCTCGCTTGACGAGGCCCGGTGGGGCAGGCCGGAGCCCCCGACGGAACGCCACGTGGGGCGGCTGAATTGGTAGAGCCCGTAGTAACCCCGCGGGTTGACCGCACGTGGGTTGCCGCCGGACTCGCAGCGTGCCAGCGCGGCCCAGTCGAGTCCCTCGACCCGGTCGCCTGACCGCGACGGCGTGCCGGCGCGGGCGGTGCCGTTGACGTGGCTCGGTAGGAGCTTGCCGACCATGCCGGTCTGCCGGCGGTCGTGCTTGGCCTGCCAACGGATGACAGCGGCTGCGGGTGATCGGGGCCGAAATAGCCGGTCTGGGTGGTTGGACGTGCAGGTAGCGCTGCAGCGCGAGCACCATCGGGCCGCGCTCGCCCTGCACCAAGACGATGTAGGAGCTGCGCGCTTGCGGCCGGGGCCGCGAACACCGCGAGCGCGGTGGCGCCGGCGGCGGCGAGCGACCGGACGGTGAGCAGACGCGCGAGTGTCTTCATGTGTGCCTCGACCACGCCTGCGAAGTGAGCTGTCGGGTTCGGGCGGTGAGGGCTGGCCCGGCCGCACTTGCGGCTTCACCCCGAGGACGACGTACTGCTGTGCTGCTGCCGTCCGAAAAGTGGGTTCTCCGCTCCTGCTCCGTTGTCCAGGGCTCGGTCGCTGGAGCAGGACTCGGCGTCGCGATCGAGGAGCCCGCTTCCCTGCGAACTCGGTAACTACCGTGACGGGTGTGACTCGGCGTGTCAATGGTGCTGTTGAGGCCAATGTTGTGGTAGGCGGCGGCGCTCGAGTCCTCCTCGTCGTGTCAGCGCGAATGCGCTCAGTCCCACTCGCGGTTGCGCTAGCTGCCGTCCACGAAGTGGCTCGTCGATGACACGCGTCAGTCCGGCGGGTCCGGCGGGCTTGCCGCTCTGCAGGACAGCATGGTGGGTTCCGCCCGGCTCGTCGCAGAACTCGGTGCGCTGGTCCTCGACCGCGTGGCTGCGCAGTAGGCCCCTCAGAGCCGGTCAGAGTCGGTCAGAGTCGGTCGAGCAACCAGCTCGGTCCGGCGCAGGTCCGCGGCGAGTGCGGTGACGCGAGCCCGCAGCTCACGGTCGGCGCTGACGAGGGTGACCTCGTCGTCGGCGTGCTCCTCACAGACCGCGACGATCTCGTCGTCGCCGGAGCCGGGTGCGTGACGAGTGGTAGCTCCCCCTCGTCGCCGGAGGGCACGCCGCCGCGGGCCTTGCCCTCGAGGACCAGCACCACGCGGTCGACTTCCAGGTCGGCGGCGACCAGCTGCTGGTTAAGGCGACGGGCCGCGCCCGCACGATCGCGCCACCAGCCGTCGGGACGGCTGCCGACGACGTTGGCCCCGTCGACGACAAGCACGCGTTCGGCGGGGATCAGGGCAACGACCCTTTCGGCGAGGACGGGCGGCGAACCCTGGCGAGAGGCATTCGCACCACACGGTTTCGGTGGTTGCGCCGAGCGTAGGCCGTTGGGCCACTCGACTGCCTGTCGAGACGGTCAACGTCAGCGGCCAGGTCTGGTGAGGACCGAGCCGGCCTGGTCGGCGAGCAGAATCGCCACCTTGCGCTGCTCCAGGGTGGGCCGCGCGATCTCCGAGGCGGCCGTGATCAGAAAATGGCCGAGTGTCACGTCGGCGCGTGCGATCGGGAGTGCGGTGTTGTCGTCGGTGGGCAGTCCGTCCAGGTCGACGTTGACTTGGTGGTCACCACGCCACACGCGGCCTTGGTGGTCGAGTCGCGGGACCCGTGCATCGTGGATCGGCCCGGCGACGAAGCGGCATCGGCCGACATCGAGGATCTGCGCGATCTGGTCCGCCACGTGGCGAACGAGCAAGTCGGGAGACTCTTGTCGCAGGGTGATGATCTCCGCTGTTCCGAGCACGCCGTCTAGATAGCCCGCCCGTCGGTTGGCGCGAGCCTGCTGGCGGTGGCCCCAGAGCGCGACCTCGGTGACAACCACACCGATGAGGACGAGCAGGACCGCAGCTTCGACGTCGTTGTGGTCGTTGATGTCCAGGGTCTCGTACGGCTTGGTCAAGAAGAAGTCGAACCACACCGCACCCGAGACCGCGGCCACGATCCCAGCCATCCGTACGCCGGTGCTCGCCGCACCCACCACCAGCAGCACCAGGACGAGGACCGCCGTCGCGGCGGTGATGCTGCTCCGGAACGCCGCGAGCACCAGACAGGCGAGCAGTGGCGCCACCGCCGCGGCCGTGACGACCCAGATTCTGTGCCGCCCGATGAACATCGCCGCCTCCTCGCAATGGTCTGAATCACTGCTGGCAAACAGCATGCGCGCGACGCCGTTAGCACCGCGTCAACATCTGCCCGACCGCCGTTAGAGCCCTGTTAACAAAGGAGTCTCGCGGCCCGGCCGGGGAGACAGTGGCGTCGTGGCCGGCGACGAGCCACACCCGATGACTGGAGCCCTTCATGGACGTGCTGTTCGTGATCTTGACCCTCGCGTTCTTCGTGGTGACGGCACTGATCGTGAAGGGGGTCGAGCGGCTGTGAGCGTCGAGAACCTCGTCGGTCTGGCCGTCGCTGTCCTCGTTCTCGGCTACCTCGTGGTGGCCCTGCTGTTCCCGGAGCGTTTCTGAGATGTCCGACACCACTGCCGGCGTGCTGCAGGTCGCTCTGCTGATCGTCGCGCTCGCCGTCTGCTACCGACCGCTCGGCGCCTACATGGCGCGCGTCTACACCAGTGAGCACGACTCGCGGGTCGAGCGGGTGGTCTACCGGTTGGTGGGCGTGAACCCGAAGGCCGACCAACGCTGGCCCGCCTACGCCCGGGCAGTTCTCGCATTCTCGGTGGTGGGCGTGCTGTTCTTGTACGCCCTCCAGCGAATGCAGTCACATCTGCCGTTGAGCCTCGGGTTTCCCGGGGTCGAGCCGGCGCAGGCCTTCAACACCGCTGCCTCGTTCGTGACGAACACGAACTGGCAGTCGTACTCCGGCGAGTCGACGATGGGTCACCTGGTGCAGATGTCCGGGCTCGCCGTACAGAACTTCGCGTCAGCGGCAGTAGGGATGGCCATAGCGGTAGCGTTGATCCGAGGCTTCACCCGATCGCGCACCGACCGCCTCGGCAACTTCTGGGTCGACCTCGTCCGCACGTGCCTGCGCATCCTCCTGCCGATGGCCGTGCTGGGGGCCCTCGCCCTCGTGGCGATGGGCGCTGTTCAGAACCTCTCCTCCGGGGTTGACGCGCACACCCTGACCGGCGCCCACCAGGTCGTCACGGGCGGCCCAGTCGCCTCACAGGAGGCCATCAAGGAGCTCGGCACCAACGGTGGCGGGTTCTACAACGCCAACTCCGCCCACCCGTTCGAGAACCCGAACCCGCTCTCCGACATCTTCGAGATCTTCTTCCTGCTCCTGATCCCGGTGGCCTTGACCCGCACCTTCGGCCTGATGGTCAAGGACAAGCGCCAGGGATACGCACTCCTCTCGGTGATGACCGTGCTGTGGGGCCTGATCCTCACAGGCGTCAGCATCGCGGAGTCCGCCCATCGCGGCACCGCGCTGCAGCTGGCCGGTGCCTCGATGGAGGGCAAGGAGACCCGGTTCGGTGAGGCGGCCTCGGCGCTGTTCGCCACCTCGACGACGGGTACGTCGACCGGCGCCGTGAACTCCTTCCACGACTCGTTCACGGCTCTGGGTGGCGGCCAGCTGATCTTCAACATGGGTCTCGGCGAGATCGCACCCGGTGGGACAGGGTCTGGGCTGTACGGGATCCTCGTGCTCGCCATCGTCACGGTGTTCGTCGCCGGGCTGATGGTCGGCCGAACGCCGGAGTACCTGCGCAAGAAGATCACGTCGCGCGAGATCAAGCTCGTGTCGCTCTACATCTTGACGACGCCGATGCTGGTGCTCGCCGGGACCGGCTTGGCGATGAGCCTGTCGAAGCCGAAGGAGTCGATCCTCAACCCGGGGCCCCACGGGCTGTCGGAGGTGCTGTACGCCTTCATGTCCGCGGCCAACAACAACGGGTCGGCGTTCGCCGGCATCTCGGTCAACACCGGCTTCTACAACACCGCGCTAGGACTGGTGATGCTGTCGGGGAGGCTCATCCCCATCGTGCTGGTCCTGGCACTGGCCGGGTCGCTTGCAAAACAGCAACCCGTCCCCGCGACGGCGGGCACCCTGCCCACCCATCGGGCGTTGTTCGTCGGCATGCTCGTCGGCGTCGCGATCATCGTCGCTGGGCTGACCTACTTCCCGGCGCTCGCCCTCGGGCCGATGGCGGAGGGTCTGTGATGACCACGAACCGCGTGGAGGGCGGTCTTCTCGACCCCAAGATGCTGGTCACGTCGTTGCCCGACGCCGTACGCAAGCTCGACCCGCGCGCGATGGTCCACAACCCGGTCATGCTCGTCGTCGAGGTGGGCGCCGTGGTGTCCACGGTGCTGGCCTTCAGTCAGTCGAGCGTCTTCGCCTGGTCCGTCGTGGCATGGCTCTGGCTGACGGTGGTCTTCGCGAACCTCGCCGAGGCGGTCGCCGAGGGGCGTGGCAAGGCGCAGGCCGCGTCGCTGCGACGCGCCAAGACGGAGACCGTCGCGCGCCGGGTCCGGCCCGACGGATCAGAGGAGCAGGTCGCTGGCCCGCAGCTCACGCTGGGAGACCGGGTCGTGGTGGAGGCCGGCGAGCTCATTCCGGGCGACGGCGACGTCGTCGAGGGAGTCGCCAGTGTCGACGAGTCCGCGATCACCGGTGAGTCGGCTCCGGTCATCCGGGAGTCGGGTGGCGACCGCAGCTCGGTCACCGGTGGCACCCGGGTCCTCTCGGACCGCGTCGTCGTGCAGATCACCGCCAAGCCCGGCGAGAGCTTCATCGACCGGATGATCGGTCTGGTCGAGGGCGCCTCCCGTCAGAAGACACCGAACGAGATCGCGCTCAACATCCTGCTCGCCAGCCTCACCATCGTCTTCTTGATGGCGACCATCACCTTGCAGCCGTTCGCGATCTACTCGGGCGCGGAACAGTCGCTCATCGTGCTGGTCGCCCTCCTGGTGTGCCTCATCCCGACCACGATCGGGGCGCTGCTATCGGCGATCGGGATCGCGGGCATGGACCGGCTCGTGCAGCACAACGTGCTGGCGATGTCCGGCCGCGCGGTCGAGGCCGCCGGTGACGTCAACACGCTGCTACTGGACAAGACCGGCACGATCACGCTCGGCAACCGCCAGGCCGCCAAGTTCCTCCCCGTCCGAGGGGTCCGCGACGACGAGCTCGCGGACGCCGCGCAGCTCTCCAGCCTCGCGGACGAGACCCCAGAGGGCCGGTCCATCGTCGTGCTCGCGAAGACAGCGCACGGCCTCCGGGAACGAGCCGCCGGAGAGCTGAGCACCGCGCAGTTCGTCGCCTTCACCGCGCAGACACGAATGAGCGGCGTCGACCTCGACGGTGGTCGTCAGATCCGCAAGGGAGCCGCGTCGGCGGTGATGAAGTGGGTGCGCGACAACGGCGGCCACCCGACAGAGGAGGTCGGCGACATCGTCGACGGCATCTCCACCTCCGGAGGCACACCTCTGGTTGTCGCGGATTGCGCGGACGGGACATCGGCCCGGACGCTCGGCGTGATCAACCTCAAGGACGTGGTCAAGGCGGGCATCCGCGAACGCTTCGAGGAGATGCGTCGCATGGGCATTCGCACGGTGATGATCACCGGTGACAACCCGCTGACCGCCAAAGCCATCGCCGACGAGGCGGGCGTCGACGACTTCCTCGCCGAGGCGACTCCCGAGGACAAGATGGCGCTGATCCGGCGAGAGCAGGAGGGTGGCCGGCTGGTCGCCATGACCGGCGACGGGACCAACGACGCCCCCGCGCTCGCGCAGGCCGACGTGGGGGTGGCCATGAACTCCGGCACCTCCGCCGCCAAGGAGGCCGGCAACATGGTCGACCTCGACTCCAACCCGACAAAGCTCATCGAGGTCGTCGAGATCGGCAAGCAGCTACTGATCACCCGCGGGTCGTTGACCACCTTCTCGATCGCGAACGACGTCGCGAAGTACTTCGCGATCATCCCCGCGATGTTCGCCGGAGTGTTCTCCGGCCTGGACACACTGAACATCATGCGCCTCGCGAGCCCCGAGTCGGCGATCCTCTCCGCGGTGATCTTCAACGCGCTGATCATCATTGGGCTCATCCCGCTCGCTCTGCGCGGCGTTCGTTACACACCTGCAACAGCCGCGGCCATGCTTCGCCGCAACCTCGTGATCTACGGCCTGGGCGGAATCATCAGCCCGTTCATCGGCATCAAGCTCATCGACCTTCTCGTCTCGCAGATCCCCGGCCTCCACTAGAGAAAGCGTCCCTCCGCCATGTCCGTCCGGACCTCGCCCGTCATCCGCCAGTACGGCGCCGCGCTGCGGACCTTGCTGGTGATCACGTTCATCCTGGGCGTGGTCTACCCCCTTGCAATGACCGGGATCGCACAGGCCGCGTTCCCCGGCAACGCCGACGGCTCGCTCGTGCAGCGACACGGCACGACCGTGGGGTCCGACCTGATCGGTCAGGGCTTCACCCGATCCGTGATGAAGGACGGCAAGGAGGTGCTGGACGCCGACGGCAACCCCGTCGTCGAGGCGGATCCGCGGTACTTCCAGAGCCGGCCGTCCGCCGCCGGCACCGGCTACGACCCGCTCTCGTCCTCCGCCTCCAACCTCGGCCCGGACAACAACGACCTCGTGGCCGCGGTGCGGCAGCGCCGGGCGGCCGCGGCCCGGCTCGACGGCGTCCCACCCGCACGAGTGCCGCCCGACGCACTGCTGGCGAGCGGCTCCGGCCTGGACCCCCACATCAGCCCCGCCTACGCACGCGAGCAAGTCGACAGAGTCGCGCGGGAGCGCGGCATGAGCGCCCGACGAGTCGCCGTCCTCGTCAGCGCGCACACGCAAGGGCGGACGCTGGGGTTCCTGGGTGAGCCTCGCGTGAACGTGCTCGGCCTCAACCTGGCGCTCGATGCGGCTTCGCGAGGCTGAACATTCCGCCGCCGCAAACCACGGAAGCGTCATGCTGGACGGGACAGACCTGGACTGGGAGGAGGCAAACGTGACTCGCGGCAAGCTGCGCGTCTACCTCGGCGCCGCGCCCGGCGTCGGCAAGACCTACGCCATGCTCGGTGAGGGCCACCGCCGGGTCGAGCGCGGCACCGACGTCGTCGTCGCCTTCGTCGAGACCCACGACCGCAGGCACACCGCCGCCATGCTCGACGGGCTGGAGGTAGTGCCCCGTCGTGAGCTGTCGCACCGGGACGCGACGTTCACCGAGATGGACGTCGACGCCGTGCTGGCACGTCGCCCAGCGGTGGCGCTGGTCGACGAGCTCGCCCACACGAACGTTCCCGGCTCCCGCAACGACAAGCGTTGGCAGGACATCGAGGAGCTGCTCGGCGCGGGCATTGACGTCATCTCCACCGTCAACATCCAGCACCTCGAGTCGATCAACGACGTCGTGGAGAAGATCACCGGCGTGCCGCAGCGCGAGCGTGTGCCCGATGCCGTCGTACGTGCGGCCGACCAGGTGGAGCTCGTGGACATGGCGCCCGAGGCGCTGCGACGCCGGATGGCGCACGGCAACGTGTACGCCGCGGCCAAGGTGGACGCCGCCCTCGGCAACTACTTCCGGGTCGGCAACCTCACAGCATTGCGAGAGCTGGCACTGCTGTGGACCGCCGACAAGGTCGACGAGGCGATGCAGGACTACCGCGCGCAGCACGACATCGAGGGCACCTGGGAGACCCGCGAAAGGGTCGTCGTCGCGGTGACCGGGGGCTCGGAGGGCGAGACGCTGATCAGGCGAGCAGCCCGGATCGCCGCACGGTCCGCCGGCGGCGACCTGCTGGCCGTCCACGTCGCCCGCTCGGATGGGCTGACCGGCGCAAGCGCCGCGGCCCTCGCCACCCAGCGGCACCTGGTGGAGAGCCTCGGCGGGACCTATCACCAGGTCATCGGCGAAGACGTGCCCGATGCCCTGCTCGACTTCGCCCGGGCCGAGAACGCCACCCAGCTCGTGCTCGGGGCCAGCCGGCGATCGCGCTTCGCCGCCCTCGGCGGTCCCGGCATCGGAGCAACGACCATCCGCCACTCGGGCGATATCGACGTGCACCTGGTCACCCACCACCAGGTCGGGAAGGGACGCGGGCTGCCCCGCCTCGGCGGGAGCCTTACGGTGCGGCGCCGGTTGCAGGGGGCCGCGCTCGCGGTGCTGCTGCTTCCTTTGCTCACCCTCACGCTGGCCCACCAGCGTCAGCACCTCAACTTCGCCAGCGACATGCTGCTCTACCTGCTGGTCGTCGTTGTGGTCTCCCTCGTGGGCGGGTCCCTGCCGGCCATGCTCGCCGCCATCGGTGGTTCGCTGTTGCTGAACTACTACTTCGCACCGCCCCTGCACACGCTTTCCATCAGGGACACCAACGACGCCCTGGCGATCGGCGTCTTCATCCTGGTGGCCGCACTCGTGAGCTCGGTGGTCGGCCTCGCGGCCCGTCGTACTCGGCAGGCAGCGCGTGCGAGCGCCGAGGCCGAGACGCTGGGCACGCTGGCCGGCAGCGTGCTGCGCGGTGAGACCGCGCTGTCCGCGCTGCTGGAGCGGGTGCGAGAGGCGTTCGGCCTGACGTCGGTCACGCTCTTGGAGCGCCTCGAACCCACCACTGCAGCACGCGGTCCGGCCGACGAGTGGACCGTTGTGGCGGTCGCCGGTGAGAACCGCTGTGAGCGCCCGCAGGACGCGGACACCGAGGTGCCTGCCGGGGACACGCTGGTCCTGGCGCTGCGGGGACGGCCGTTGCGCGCGGAGGACCAGCGCCTGGTCGGTGCCTTCGCCGCCCAGGCAGCCGTCGTCCTGGAGCGCGTGCGGCTGAGCGAGGCGGCCGCCGCGGCCGTGCCGATCGCCGAGGGTGACCGGATGAGGACGGCGCTGCTGGCTGCCGTCGGACACGACCTGCGGACCCCGCTCGCGTCGGCGAAGGCAGCGGTCACGAGTCTGCGGACAACGGACATCGAGTGGTCCGCAGAGGATCACGCCGAGCTGCTCCTGACGGCCGACGAGTCCCTCGACCGGTTGACGCGGTTGGTCGACAACCTGCTCGACATGAGCCGGCTGCAGGCAGGTGCGCTCTCGATCGTCAGCCGTCCGGTGGCGTACGACGAGGTGGTGCCGATGGCCCTGGACGACCTCGGTGACGAAGGCAGACGCGTGGTGGTCGACGTGCCTGACGACCTGCCGCTCGTGCTCGCCGACCCGGGGCTCCTGGAGCGGGTGGTGGCGAACCTCGTCGGCAACGCCGTGCGCTACAGCCCCTCGGCAACGCCGCCTCGCGTCGCGGGCAGCAGCCTCGGAGATCGCGTGGAGCTGCGCGTCGTCGACCGTGGCCCCGGCATCCCCCCCGCCGAGGTGGACCGGGTGTTCGCGCCGTTCCAGCGCCTCGGCGACACGGACAACACCACAGGTGTCGGTCTGGGGCTGGCGTTGTCGCGGGGGCTGGCCGAGGCGATGCACGGCCACCTCACCCCGGAGGAGACGCCGGGTGGTGGACTCACCATGGTGCTGTCGCTGCCAGCGGCACCGCCGCCGCACCACCACGCAACAGGGCCGACGCAACCGGGTCGCCGCGAGCGCGAGGGCGCCCGCACCCCCTCGGACTCCCCGTCGGACGCGCCATGACCCGGGTGCTCGTCGTCGACGACGAACCACAGATCCTGCGGGCGCTCGCCATCAACCTGCGAGCGCGCCAGTACGAGGTCGTGACCGCTGCCACCGGGACGGACGCGCTCAAGGCGGCCGCCGCGCACCCACCCGACCTGGTGATCCTCGACCTCGGCCTCCCCGACATCGACGGCACCGAGGTCATCCGCGGTCTCCGGGGGTGGATCACGGTCCCGATCGTGATCCTCTCCGGACGCACGGACAGTGCCGACAAGGTCGATGCGCTCGACGCCGGGGCGGACGACTACCTCACCAAACCTTTCGGCATCGAAGAGCTGCTTGCCCGGATGCGCGCCGTGTCACGCCGTGCGACACCGTCCGATGCCCAGCCCGCGGTGACGTTCGGGCAGACCATGGTGGACCTGACCGCTCGCCGAGTCTCTGTGCGCGCCGGCGACCACGCCGTCGACGTACGGCTCACCCCCACCGAGTGGCACCTCCTGGAGGTGCTGCTCCGCTATCCCGGAAAGCTGCTGAGCACCCGGCAGCTGCTCACCGAGGTGTGGGGGCCCGGCTACGAGACCGCCGGCGGGAACCTCCGCGTCTACATGGCCAAGCTCCGCCAAAAGCTCGAGGCCGACCCCAGCCGGCCACGGCACCTGCTCACCGAGCCCGGCATGGGATACCGCTTCCAGCCCGACCAAGGGCAACGCTAGGAAGCGAGCGCTGGGATTCGCCTGCGAGCATCTCTGAGCTCGTTGAGAACGAGTGTCTTTCCCCGCCGGTCCCGGCTAGTAGAGGGGCTGGTCCGGAAGGTCGGTCTTGATGTGGTCCCCGGGATTCCCGGCGTGCAAGCGTCTTCGGCGGGCGGAGAAGGTCAGCAACCCGAGAGCGAGCATCACGGCCGCACCAAGGCCCCCGTAGGTCAGGTACGAGCCGAGGTGCCCCGTCGGCCGCCAGCTGAGAGTGCCGAGGACGTTCGCACGCTCGCCCCCGTAGCGCAACCCCACCTTCCACGACTTGATGAGATGCGAGTGGTGCGGGTCCTTGGCCACCGACGGCGGCTGGATCGCACCCATCCAGTGGATGCGGTGGTCGTGCCACACCGCGCGGTCACCGCCGTTGAGCAGCTTCCACTGCGGCTTCCTGTGAGCGTCGACGGTGGTGGGGATGCTGTCGATGTAGTACTCCTTGTTGAGGTACGTCGCCGGCGAGCGTTCGTTCTGCCAAACCCCCTGGTCGGTGATCCGCAGGTATGGCTCCCCCTGGTAGCCGAGGACGATGACCGCCCTTGAAGAGCTGTTCGAGATCACCATGTCCGCGCCGTTCTCGGGAGTCCTGGCCCTCACCCCGGGCAGGGCGGGCGAGATCTGGGTGACCTTGGTGATGTAGTTCGCGAACGGGTCGGAGGCAGAGGCACTGGCCTGGGCACCAAGCACCAGCAGCGGTAGGGCAACGACGAGGATGAGCACCCACCGGCCAGCTACCCGTTTGCTCACCTGTGACTCCTTCGGGGTTGTGGAGGTGTGACATCGAGTAGTCCGTCCAGGCCGCTGTTCGGTTCCGGCGGCGGCTGGGTTTTCCGGTGCCGGACAAGCCGCGTGGTTCGCGGCCACTACCATCGAGCGGTGGACGAGTGGACCCGACTGGCGCTGGCGGCTGGTCGTGGTGATCGTCGAGCGCTGCGGTCGTTCGTCCAGCTGAGTCAGCCGGATGTGTGGCGGTTGTGTGCGCATCTCGGTGATCGTGACGCTGCCGACGACTTGACCCAGGAGACGTACCTTCGCGCCCTCCGGGCGCTGCCGACGTTCCGCGGCGATGCATCGGTGCGGCCGTGGCTGTTCACCATCGCTCGACGCGTGGTGGCCGACGACATTGCCGCTCGCGCCCGTCGCCGTCGTCTCCAGGCTCACGTCACCCGCTCGAGGCACGCTCCCGACCACGCGGGTGAGGTCACGACCGAGGCGCTGCTGGCCGAGCTGGACGGCGAGCGTCGCGAGGCGTTCGTGCTCACTCAACTGTTGGGGTACTCCTACGCCGATGCGGCCGAGGTGTGTGCGTGTCCGGTCGGAACGATCCGCTCACGTGTCGCTCGCGCGCGCGAGCAGCTGCAGGAGCTGGTCGAGTCCACCCGCCAAGGTCTGTCCGAGGACACCGCCTAGCAGGGCGCACTGCTCAGCCGCGTCTGCGCCTGAGCAGTGCCACCGTCGCCGCTCCCGCCGCGAGAACCACGGCGATGATCGACAGCACGAGGGCCGTCGTGGCGCGTCCGTTGTCCGGCTCGGCCTGGGCAGACACGCTCACGCCCTTCGTACCGCTGCCTGCGCCCTGGTCGCCACCGGAGCTGGCCGCGGACGTCGACGAGCCCGCTGGCAGCAGCTGCAACAGGGGCGCGGGGTGCTCGGGCTCCTCCTGACCCTCGACCTGCGGCTGGATCCAGCGCACGACGTCGCCGTCCGAGTACGTCTGCAGCGCCTTGAACTGCATCGACTTCGCCTTGGGGAGCGGTCCGACGGAGACGTCGAACTCGTCGAATTCACCCGGCTTGATCGCGGTCGTGGCAGAGCCGGCGCGCCAGGTGATCTGCGAGACGGCTTCGGTGACGTCGCCGTCGTCACTCTCGATCGGATCCGCGAGCTTGGACTTCTTGACCGTTGCCGTCCAGCCGGGGTGTGGCTTGACGGAGACCGACGCCAAAGGTTGGTCGGTCGGGAAGAAGACCTGCACCTTCGTGGTGGACGCGTTGTCGGACTCCGTCGGCACCCGGAACGTCAGCTTGCTGTAGCCGCCCTGCTCGGCGGTGCTGGGGTTGACGGTGACATGCGCGAACGCGGGGCCGGCCAGTGTCAAGGCGACGGTGCCGACCGTCAGCGAGATGACCAGGGGCCGGCGGCGAGGGCGGAGCATAGGAGTCCCTTCAACGTCATGACCGGACCGTCCGGCCGATGTCGTTGAGTAGTGCGCCCAGCGTTGGCCGGAGTTCCCAAGACATCAGGGAACTTTTCGAATCTCGTCAGGCACTGTTGTCAACGTGGAATGCGAAGAGGTGAGGGAGTCCCTGTCCGCGCTGCACGACGGGGAGGCTGCGGCACTCGACAGGGGCGAGCTAGGTCGTCACGTGTCGACGTGCCCGGACTGTGCGACGTTCGCCGTTTTCCTGCTCGCCCCGGAGACCAAGCAACCGGTTGCGGGTCCGGCGCCGAACATGACGGAACAGATTCTCTCCGCCGCCCCGTCGCAACCCCGACGCGGTCGTCTCGACAAGGTGACTGTCCTTCGGCTGGGCCTGGTGCTGATGGCGCTGGGCGAGCTGGTCAACACGCTGGTCATGCTCGGGCTCGAGCACGGGTACGGGGCGATGGACCATGCCAGCCACGAGTCGCTCTCCTTCACCGTGGCGGTCTCGCTAGGTCTACTCTGCGCGGCCGCGCGACCCGCTTTCGCGCGCGCCTACATCCCCGTCGTCGGCGCGGCGGTGGCGTTGCTCATCGTCACCGCCGCCATCGACGTACGACGGGGTCGCATCACGCCCCTTGACGAGCTGCCTCACATCGACCTGCTCGCCGGCTTCGTGATCCTGTGCTTGCTCGCCCACGAGCAGCACGGTGGACCGTGGGTGTGGCGCCGCGCACCGTCGGCGCCGTCGCCCTCCACGGCATCGAGACTCCGGCTCGTCTCGGAAAGAGCACTCACGTCGGCTGGCCCGAAGGCGGCGCTGCGCAGGATCGCGACGGTCGTCACTGTCTGCGCAGCGATCATTCTCATCGCGTCGCCCGCCCGGGCACACGCCGTTCTCGAAGGCAGCGATCCGGCACCCAACGGCACCCTCGACCGGGTCCCGACCGATGTCACGTTGCGATTCGACGAGGCAGTAACGACTCTGCCGACCTCCTTGCGCGTGTTCGGTCCCGATGGTGACCGGGTGGACGACGGCCGGGTCCAGCACCCATCCGGCGCCGGAGACAAGATCACGGTGGGCCTGGCCCGCGACTCACCAGCCGGCACCTACCTCGTTTCATGGCGTGTCATCTCAGCCGACTCCCACCCCGTCTCGGGCGCCTTCACGTTCTCCGTCCGCAACCAGTCGGCGACCCCGACAGCCACCCCTGAACAGACCAGCTCCACCATTGCCGTACTGCTGGCCGTCACTCGATGGCTCGGCTACCTCGCACTCGCGTTGTTGATCGGCGGCGCCGTTCTCGTGCTCCGCTGCTGGCCCCAAGGTCGTCTGGACGTTCGCACCCGCCGCCTCCTGCAGGCAGGTGCCCTGGCCACGGCCGCCCTCGCGCTGGTGTCGATCTTGCTCAAGGGCCCATATGACGCGGCACTCGGACTCACCGACGTGGGACACCCGGCGCTGCTTCGGGAGGTGCTGTCGACAAACTTCGGTAAGGCCATGACGATCCGTGTCGTGCTCGCCGTGGTGGCGTGCTGGCTTCTGCTGCGACTGCACGGCTCCACCGCATCGCGGCGATGGCTGGTCGCCGCGACGGTCACGGGGATCGGTCTGCTTCTCACGTTCAGCTCGGCGGGTCACTTCGCCACTGGCAACGACCGGGTGCTGTCCATCGCAAGCGACACCCTGCACGTGGGTGCGATGTCCACCTGGCTCGGCGGGCTGATGGTGCTCTCCGTGTGTGTCCTCTCCCGACGAGCCCGCAGTCGCGGTGACACCGCACTCGACACCGCAGCTGTGGTCGGCCGCTTCTCACCGTTGGCCTTGTGGTGCGTCGTCGTGCTCGTCGCGACCGGCAGCTACCAGTCCTTTCGTCAGGTGGATGCATGGGCCGCACTGCCGGGTACGACGTACGGGCGTGAGCTGATCGTCAAGCTGAGCCTGGTCGCGGCACTGCTCGCTACCGCGGCGTTCTCCCGCGCGTGGGTCGCGCGGCGTCGGCGGCCGCCACTTCTCGTCCACGCCGCGAGCACTCTCGACGAGACCACCGGACCCACAACCGGTCCGCCTCCATCGTTGCGCCGCATCAGACTCAGCGTCGGCATCGAGGCCGTGGTCGGGGTCATCGTGCTCGCCGTCACCGCCACGCTCGTCGCCACGGAGCCGGCCAAGACCGCCTACCACCCGACGGTGTCGGCGAACCTCACCCTCGGCCCGGACACGGTTCAGGTCTCTGCGGTGCCGGCCGGGGACCGCACCATGCAGGTCCATCTGTATGTCTTCGGCAAACAGGGACGGCCGACCCAGCCCGCCGAGCTCACCGCGGCAGCGACTCTCACCCAGAAGGACGTGGGTCCCCTGCCGCTCAAGCTCGAGAGAGTCGACGTCGGCCACCTGGTCGGCACGCTCAGTGTCCCAGTCACTGGCACGTGGCAGCTCGCCGTCGACCTGCGCACGACGGACATCGACGAGTACACCGCCAACGTCGAGGTTCCGATCAGATGAGAACCACCACGGGGACGCGTCCGGTTGCGCCGACGGCTGGAAGCACCTGATCTGCGCGCGTAGCCAAGCCGACCGAGGGGACTCTCATAGGCTGCGCGCGACCGCTAGCCGAGCAGTGGGTCGCCGGCCGCAATCGCAAGACTGGACGGCCGCGCAAGGTCGCCCCTGCCGACGGGGCATGATGGCCGCCGTCCCGCCAAGCGTCACGCCGCCGTACGGCCAGACACGCAAGCTCGCGAGCTAGTTACGTTCGCGCGCAAGCCGGTCGCGGCGCTCCTCCTCGCGCTTGGAGTAGGCGGCCGCGCGGATCGCTTCATCCGACTCCAGGCCGGTGCCGAGTCCGCCGCCGACGGTCGCCGCCGACGCGACGAACCAGGCCAGCACGAACAGGTCGCCGTAACCGACCGATGTGTGGAGGTTGCCGCCCATCACTGCGGGGTCGATGACGAACAGCGCCCACGCGAGGTTCACCACGTAGAGCGCTAGGTAGCAGATGAGCACCCCGGTGGTCAGGGTCAGCAGAGTCGAGGCGTTGTAGAGCCGAGATCTCTCGCGGGCCTCGGCGGAGTCGTTGTCCGGTCGGTCCCAGAGCCCGCCGTCGATCACGATCCAGCCGACGACGAGCGCGATCGAGGCGATCGTCGCGACCGTGAGGCGCCACCACGACATGGACCCTGCCAACAGCCACACCGTGGAGTTGATCGTGGCGATGGCTCCGGTTGCCAGTGCCGCGACCAGGGCGGACTTGAGCCCGGGCACGAGCAGCCATGGGCGGTTGGCAAGCACCATCCCCAGCAGCAGCCGCCCGCGGCCACCGACGCGCGGCAGCGGGACCCGGTGTTCCTCCTGCTGAGCTGAGTCGGGCTCGGGGACGGCCATTCCGGACACGAGCTTGCGCACCGCGTGACGGGTGCGAGCGTGCACCCGGAACCCGCCCAGCGCGGGCAGCGACAGCACCGCCGTCCGGCGCTGCGGATCGGCCTCGACCAGCAGGTACCGGCCGTCGTCGTCGCGAAGCGGCAGCTCGGTCAGGCCCACGACAAGGTCCCACTCGCGCTGGCGAGCCTGGTCCCCCAGCCGCGACACCGCGGTGTCGACCTCCTCGCAACCCATCGTGAAGGGCTGACTCACCACCTCGATGTCCCAAGCGTCGCGGCTCTCGCCGTCCGGCGGGTCGAGGTCGCTCATCCGCCGCGCGATGACGGTGGGCGAAGCAGGGTCGGCCACCAGGCCGACGTGGATCGGCTCCATCTCAGTTTGCTACCCATACCGCATACGCGGAAACGCCTCGGGATGATGACCTGTGAGAGGACCGCCTGGCGCGCCCTCGTCGTCAGCCGAGCAGTGCAGCGACCACGTCGCGACGGTTCAAGGCCTCCACGCACCAGGCGAAGTGTCCGTCGCTGCCGTCGGAGGTGTAGGCGTTGGCGGTGATGAGGGAGTAGGCGGCGCGATAGACCAGCAGCGCGTCGCGCGGGTACCCCAGCCGCTCCTCGAACTGGTCGTAGAGGGCGAGCTCGTTGTCCAGCGCCTCGTCGCCGTACATGTCGAAGAGTGCGGCAGCGACGGCCGCATCGAACGCGGGGTCGCCTTCGGTGGAGAAGAAGCCCCAGTCGAGGACCGCGGTGGGTGAGCCGTCGCCGTCGACAAGGACGTTCTCGAGGACCAGGTCTCCGTGCACCACGGCCCGCCGCCCGCTGTCCACTTCTGCGAGCCGCTGGACCAGGGCTGCGGTCTTGGCGTCGAGGTCCTCAACCGCCGCGTCGAGTGCCGAGGCGAACCGCTCGCGGCGGCTGGTCGCGAGACGAGCCAGCGACTCGGGGAAGGTGTCCTTGCCGACGTACAACGGTTCGGGCTCGTCCATCACCGAGAGCTTGCGTCCCTCGGGCAGGGGCCCGGTGCTCGCGAGGCCGGAGATGATGTCGACGGTCCCGGCGCGTGCCGTGTCCCGCGCGACCGATCCGGCGGCGACGCGCTCCGAGAGGCTGGTGCCGACCAGGCGACGCTCGATGGTGACCCGGCGCTCGCCGTCGTCGAGCAGCTCGAGCACGCGGGGGACCGCGAAGGCGAGGGGCTTGGCCGAGAGGGCGTCGTAGAACTGCTGCAGGCGCTGCAAGGCGTCCGCCGTCTCGGTGAACCACACCTTGGCAATGCGCTCGTGGTCGATCGCGTAGACGCGGCCCTCCATGCCCTCGCCGAGCACCACGGGCTGAGCACCGTCGAGCCAGGGGCGCAGCAGCTCGGCGGTCTCCTCTTCGCCCGGTCGGTCGAAGGATGGCGCGCTCATGGTCGACTCTCTCAGACCTCCACCTGGGTGGCCCGGGAGTAGTCACTACCCACGAAGGCGGGGCCCGTCCAGGTGGTTTCCGACATTCCCGCACCTGAGGTGTGTGGTCGCGGAGCCGGTTCGATCTACTCTGCGGATATGCGAAACGACTGGGTTCCCCTTTCCGCGGGCGCTCTGGTCGTCGGGGTGATGTCGCTGGTGATCGGCCCGCTGCTCAACCCGGCCGATCCCGGCGACAGCACGGCCCAGACGCTTCGGGTGGTCAGCGAGGAGGGCTCGCGCTGGTTGCTGATGGCCGTGCTGTTCACGCTTGCCTCGGTCACGCTGGTGTACGGGATGCCGGCTGTTGCCTCGCTGTTCCCGCGCCGGGGCCGTCGTCTCGGGCTGACGGCGGTCGCGGTGTTCACGGTCGGGGCGATCGGCACCGCCGGTGTCGCGATGCTCCTGGTCCTCTTCCGCGCGATGGTCGTGGTCGGAGCAGTCCGCGGGAAGCCGTTGGAGGCCGCGGGCAACGAGGAGGGGCTGAGGATCTTCCTGACCGGGTGGATCGCCACCTTCTACGGCGGCGCCCTGCTGCTCGCGATCGCGCTGCTGGTCGCCCACTCGGTCAGTCGCTGGGTCCCCGCCGTGCTGGCGGCTTTCGTCGCGATGCTGCCGTTCGCCTCGCAGCTCGGGAGGGTCGGCAGCACGATCCAGGGCCTCCTGCTCGCTGTCGCCTTCACCGGCATCGCGATGGCCGCCGTACAGGCCGCCGCCGAAAGGAACGCGCGGCCGGACCCGGCCTTCTAGGCTCAGGTCACAGGCGGATCCTCTCGCCCGAACCCGCTCACCCGTTCCGGACGAGGCGTCGCCCACGGCTGCGGACCTAGCGTCCGTCGCAGGGTCAGTGGCGGTTTGCATCGGTGCCTTGCGTCTTTCGTCGGGCGCCCCTTCTGGTGTTGGAGGCGGGTATGACGGGAGCCGAGCCAGGGACCAGCCACCCAGGTCTCACCGTTGGCCCGACCAGCGAGTTCAGCCTGTTCTTCCACGTGAAACCGGGGGAGGGCGAGGCGTTGAGGACCGCGCTGACGGAGCTGCAGAACACCCCTGGCTATCGCCCGGAGGACTACGGGATGGCGATCCAGACGATCCACGAGGCCAGGTTCGTGTTGTTCGACGACGACACCAGGCTGGCGTTCATCACCAGCTTCGACGGCCCCTGGGACGCCTACATGGAGGACTTCTTCACCTCCGGTCCGACGTTGTCCCTGTTCGACGCGATCTTCAGCCACACCGAGGGGTATGACGGCCTCCCGGACCTGGCGGCGGTCAGGGCGTTCGTCCTCGGCGCCGAGCAGACCGCGGCGGCCTACGCCCGCAACTACGGGGGCACCGTCAAGGAGATCCGCAAGGCGCAGCGGGTGAACGCCGCGTTTCAGCAGGCGCTCGACCATCCGGAGGCAGCGGAGGCCCTTGCGCACCCAGCGTTCCAGCCGCTGCTGGAGGAAGCGGCCGACTAGAGCCGCTTTGCCGAACGCAGTGGCTCAGCACGTCGAGACGAGGGATGCGGATGTCCGACCACATCTCGGGTCCCCGTGCGCTGGCTGATCCGATCGCGGACATCACCGACGTCTACGCGTTCCCCAGCCCCGAGCGAGCGGGCCACCTCGTGCTCGTGATGAACACACTGCCGTTCGCGTCCCCCTCGGCACTGTTCTCGGACGGACTGCTCTACCGCTTCCGGGTGCGCCCCGTTGCGCACTCCACGACGGAAGGCGATCGATCACTGCTGGTCGCCGGGGCCGATGAGCTGGTCTTCGACTGCGTCTTCTCGCCTCCCTCCGAGACTGATGGCACCACGCGGACTGAGCAGGTGGGCACGTGCACGACACCAGCGGGTGAGTCGGTCTCGTTCCAGGTGAACGACCCGGAGGGCGGCGCGGGGCACGGTGTCCGCGTGTTCGCGGGCGTGCGTTGGGATCCGTTCATCATGGACGCGCCCGCAGCGCTCAAGACGATCGCGACGGAGACGCTGTCCTTCACCGATCCAGGCTCGATCTACCTCGACGGCAAGAACGTTCTCGGCCTCGTTCTGGAGGTCGACCCAGACCTGCTGGCCGGCGCGGAGCTGGTCGGCGTCGTGGCCGAGACCCTCACCCGAGGCACGTTCAACGTTCGGATCGAGCGGGTCGGCCGGCCCGAGGTGAAGAACATGATGCTGGCACCGAAGCAGTTCGACTCCGTGAACCGGGACCTCGAGATCCGCGACCTCTACAACATGGAGGACGCCTTTCATCTCGGGGACAGCTACCGGGGCGCCTACCGAGCCCGCCTGGACGCGAACCTCGCCTTCTGGGACCGTCTCGACGGCAAGGTCGACTGGCCCGCCACCGAGAACGGACACCCGCTGACCGAGGTGATGCTGGCCGACTTCCTGGTCGTCGACATCACCAAGCCGTACGTCGAGCAGGGTTCCTTCTTCGAGATCGAGCGCGCCACCTTGGCCGGCGAGGCACACCAAACGTGTGGTGGCCGGACCCTGAACGACGACGTGATGGACACGATCTTCACCCAGCTCGTCAACGCCGGCAACGGTCCAGTCATCCGAGACGGGGTCGACCGGTCGACCCGGCCCGGCACCAGCACCTTCCCCTATCTGGCGACACCGAATCCCGACCCGCCGGCACTGCCCGAGCACCACTAGAGGAGGGGCGACGTGACCGTGTCCGGGGCCCTCGAGCTCGACGACATCCAGAGCGGGGCGTTGTACGAGCGACCCTCGCCGTACGTCGGCACCTACCTGCTGCTGCGCATCGACGACCGCGACGCGGGCCGCGAGCTGGTCCGACGACTGCACAGCGTTGTCGAGTCCGGGCACCAATCGGCCGACCCCGCCGGCGACACCTCGATCACGGTCGCGTTCACCTACAACGGCTTGAAGGCGCTCGGGGTGCCGCAGGCCTCGCTGGACAGCTTCGCTCCGGAGTTCCGAGAAGGGATGGCGGCACGCGCGGCGGAGCTGGGAGACGCCGGCGAGAGCAGCCCCGAGCACTGGGAGGCACCGCTCGGAACCCCTGATGTGCACGTAGCAGTGGCGGTGCTCTCTCCCGACGAGGTGCGGCACCAGGACGCCGTCGAGAAGGCGCGCCGCGCCCAAGGCGAGCTCGAGGGCGTCGAGCTGATCTGGCGCCAGGACTGCTACCAGCTTCCCACCGGTCGGACTTCTTTCGGGTTCAAGGACGGGATCGGCCAGCCGTCGGTCGAAGGCAGCGGCCGGCCTCCCTCGAATCCGAAGGAACGCCCCTTGAAGGCCGGTGAGATCGTCCTCGGCTACCCGGACGAGTCCGGCGAGCTTCCGCCCATGCCTGGTCCGGAGGTGCTGGGACGCAACGGCACGTACGTCGTGTTCCGGAAGCTGCACACCAAGGTGGCGGCCTACCGCCAGTACCTGGCCGCCAAAGCCGCCAGCCGCGCCGAGGCGGACCTGCTCGGCGCCAAGATGGTCGGCCGGTGGCAAAGCGGCGCGCCGCTCGCACTGGCTCCGGACGACGACGACCCCGATCTGGGCCGTGACCCGAAACGCAACAACGACTTCCTCTACGGCGACGACCCGCGCGGGTTCAAGTGCCCCGTCGGTGCGCACGCCCGGCGTGCGAACCCGCGCGACTCGTTCGACAACGACGGCAGCGTGGACGTCCGGCTGCACCGGATGATCCGTCGAGGCACGAGCTACGGGCCGATGCTGCCCGAGGGTGTCCTCGAGGACGACGGCATCGACAGAGGCATCGTCTTCGTCTTCGCAGGGACGCACCTGAAACGCCAGTTCGAGTTCGTCAAGACCCAGTGGCTCAACGACGGCATCTTCATAGGCGCCCCGCTCGAGAAGGACCCGATCGTGGGACAGAACGACGGATCCGGCACCTTCACCATCCCTGAGCGCCCGATCCGACGACGGATGCAGGACCTGCCGCCGTTCGTGGTCACCCGCGGTGGCGAGTACTGCTTCGCTCCAGGCCTGCGCGCGATGCGCTGGCTGGCCGAGCTCAAGACCTGATCGAGCCGCATCCAGAAAGGGGTACGACGTGGCAAAGAGCTCCACAACCACCCACCGGTGGGACGCACTCGACTTCGACCCGCCGGCATCGGATGCCGAGGAGCCGGAGTCCTCGGTTCTCGTCGACTACCTGTCCGAGGGCCGCATTGCCGTGGTCACGCTCAACCGGCCGCACGCCGACAATGCGATCACCACCGAGATGGGCACCCGCCTGACCGAGATCGTCGAGACCATCGCCGTTCGCACCGCGGTCCGGGCCGTCGTCCTCACCGGAGCCGGCGACCGAGCCTTCTCGGTGGGCAGTGATCTGCGGCAACGCAAGAACATGACCAAGGAGGACTGGCTGCGACAGCGCCAGGACTTCGATCGCACGCTCTACACGGTGCGCCAGCTGCGCAAGCCGATCTTCGCGGCCGTGAACGGGATCGCCTACGGGGGCGGCTCCGAGCTCGCCCAGAGCACCGACTTCATCATCGCCTCGGAGAACGCCACCTTCGGTCAACCCGAGGCGATGCTGGGACTGGCCGCCGGAGGTGGGTCACCGACGTTGCTGCCTCGCGTGCTGCCGCGGGGCAAGGCGCTGCAGATGCTGATGACGGGCGACCCGATCACCGCGGCCGAGGCGCACCGGCTCGGCATGGTGAACGAGATCCACCCCTCCGGTGAGCTCGAGGCCGCGGCGATGCGCATCGCCGAGAAGATCGCAAGCAACTCCCCGACCGCAGTGCAGGCGGTCAAACGCGCGGTGCAGCTGGGCGAGGGACAGCCGGTGGAGCAGGCCATCGCGATCATGATGGACATGCATTGGCGCTCCGCCGTCCATCCGGATCGCATCGAGGGCATCGGCGCCTTCAACGAGGGCCGTGAACCGACATTCCAGGACCCGGACTTCTGAAGACAAGGAACCCAAGATGACAGTGGCAGACGACCTCGAAGCGGCCCGCGCAGCGCTGATGATGATCAACCCCGCGCCGTACAACGCGGAAGCACCTGCGGCTGCGCTCGCCGGCGACATCACGCCCACAGAGCTCCACTACGTGCGGAGCAACTTCGCGGTCCCGACCCACGACGGCACGTTGGAGGTCGGCGGCGCAGTAGAAGAGCCAGCCACTTTGACCCTCGACGACCTGCGGGCTCTGCCGGCCCACGAGCTGGCGGTCACGCTCGAGTGCGCAGGCAACGGACGGCTCGAGATGCGGCCGCTTCCGACCGGTGAGCCTTGGGGCGACTACGCCGTCTCGACCGCGCGTTGGACAGGCGCCCTGCTGCACGACGTGCTGCAGCAGGTGCGTCCGTCAGCGGACGGGGTCGACGTCCGGTTCGAGGGCGCCGACCACGGCGCGTACCACCTCAAGCCGATCCTCCCCGAGACCGACAGGGACGACCTCCACTTCGTGCGCGCCCTGCCACTCGCGCACGCAGCGGACCCGGCCGCAGAGATCCTGATCGCCTACGAGATGAACGGCGAACCGCTGGGTCCCGACCACGGGGCACCCTTCCGTGTCATCGTGCCGCACTGGTACGCCGTCGCATCCGTGAAGTGGCTCAAGCGCATCGACGTCCTCACCGAGGCCTACACCGGCGAGTTCCAGACCGGCCACTACATGTACGAGTGGCCCGACCGCGACAAGGAGGCCGTCAGGCTGATGCGCGTGCGTGCGCGGATCACCGAACCCGCCTCCGGCGCGACGCTCGAGCCCGGCGCCTGCACGGTCCGCGGCAAGGCCTGGTCGGGGACCGGGCCAGTGACACGCGTCGAAGTCAGCCTGACCGGTGAAGGGGACTGGCACCAGGCACAGCTCGAGCCACCTCGAGGCCCCTACCAGTGGCAGGACTGGTCATTCGTCTGGGACGCGACCGCCGTCGGGAGGCACACACTTCGCGCACGAGCGACCGACGCCGCGGGCAACGTGCAACCGGACGTCCCGCCGTGGAACCGGCTCGGCTACGGCAACAACGCCGTCGAGGTCTCGTACGTCGACGTGCGCTGACGGCGACCGAGACCGGTCACGTCCGCGGAGTGATCTCAACGATCTTCGACTTGCCCGTCGCCGCCAGGAAGTCCTCGAGGTTCGACGGTGAGTACGTCGCCATCTCGAGCCGCTCGACCGCGGTTGACGCCGCGACCTCGTGCTCTGGGTCCACCTTGCCGATCGGACGGATGTACGGCCGCATCAGGCGCCAGGGACCTTTGTCCGAGTGGTGAATCGTTCCCGTCGCCCAGGAGGGATCGATCCCGTCGTCGAGGTGGTCGAAGGCGAGCCCGCAGGAAGCGGCGTGGTCCTTCATCCACCACAGCGTGATGTCTGCGAGCTCCCGCAGGGCGTAGCCACCACCGACGTCGCTGTGCACGCCGGCGAACCACACCTGCCTCAGCTGCTGTGAAGCCGGAGCCTTCGCCTGCTGCTTCCAGATCGTGGGCTCGAAAGGCTTTCGCCGCTCGTCGATCGCGATTGCCTGGCAGGCCGTTTCGACCGTGGTGCTGAGGTCGGTGTCGTGGAACTGCCAGCGTCGGTTGATGAAGTTGGCCCACCTCGCACCGCTGAGAGGTATGCCGAGCGCACCGACGGTGTCCCAGACACCGATGAAGCGGATCCCGGTCTCGCGGGCGTAGGTCTTCCGGAACTTCCGCGCCTCCTCGCTCGCCGGGGGCGCCGCCCTCTTGCGGTAGAGCTCGTAGGCCTCGTCGATGCGATCCTTCTCCTCCGTTCGCAGCACGCCGGAGTTGCGTATCAGTCCGGCCGTGCTGCGGGCCGTGAACGCGCCGCGGCTGAAGCCGAAGAAGAACAGCTCGTCGCCGGGCTCGAAGTTCTCCACGACGAAGCGGTAGCAGTCCTTCACGTCGCGCGAAAGCCCGAAGCCGAAGGCGCCGCCGCGGAGTCGCTCGCCCCGAGATGTCCCGACGCCCGCGTGGTAGTACTTCTTCTGCTTGACGCCCTGCTCGTCCTGCCCGGCGAGGTCGTCGGACAACAAGCTGACGTTCGTCGCGGTGCTCACACCGCGGCTCTTTCGCTCCGCCGTGTTCCACGTGCCGTCGCAGCAGATGACCAACCGTTTCGACATGGCTCCTCCTGTGCCGCCGTTCTGCTCTGCTCAAAACCTTCTGGCCTGTGCACCGTCGCTGTCCGACGCCAACCAGGCCTGGTAGCCGCCGACCAGGTCGGTGGCGCGGTGCAGTCCGAGCTCCTGCAGCGTCGCCGCCGCGAGGCTGGAGCTGTAGCCCTCGTTGCAGACCAAGACGTAGCGGACATCGGCGTCGACCGCGAACGGCAGCCGGTGCGCACTGCTCGGGTCGAGCCGCCACTCGAGCACGTTGCGGTCCACCACCACCGCGTCCGGCATGGCGCCGTCCCGGGTGCGCTGCTCGTACGGGGCGCATGTCGATCACGACCGCCCCGGCGGCGACCTCGTCGGCGAGGCGCTCGGGCGGAACCCGGTCGAGCCGAGAACGAGCTCGCGACAGCAGGCCATCGATCGCCGAGTCATCCGCCATGTGCACCTCCACGGGGAGGCTATCCGCGTCAGCCCCGGCCCGTCAGCCGTCGGCGACGTGACGCGAGAGGAAGGTCATCGGGCTCGCTCCGGGTCTCGCTCCGGAGGCGAACCAGGCCGCCATACCGGTTGCGTTCCTGCGCACCATCTCGTCGAGGTAACCCTGCCGGTCGGCCGCGATGACCGCCGCGTCGTCTCGCGACTCCGCCGTGCAGAGACTCAGGTAGCTCTGGCACCACACCTCGCACAGCGTCGCGTCGTCCACGGTGCCGAGCTTCGTCGCCGACAGCTCCGCGTGGTGCTCGGGTGCTGTGGCTTTCGCATCTGCTGGCCCGCCCGGGCCGGACTTTCCTGACTTGCCGTGCGGGTCGATCACGAGGCGGACGCCGAAGGCCACCGCTGGGTGCGTCGCGATCAGCGCCAGTATGACGAGCGTGCCGGGCCCGGGGGAGGCGGCGAGCAGTCCCGCCGCAGCGGTGGTGCCCAGGCCGGTCACCACACCACTGGACACGATGCGTGGGACACCTCGCCAGCCGAGCGGTCCCCACACCACGGTGCCGATCAGCACGCCGATGGTGCCGAGCCCCAAGATCGCTGCCAGCAGTGCCGCCCAGCCCCACGCCGCGGATCCGCAGAACAGACCTATGAGTGCGAATGCCCAGAAGGCGGTGCGCCACAGCCAGCCGGGCTCACGCCACGGGAGCCCACTCGGGACAGCTGTCGGGGCCTCATCTGGCAGCGCCATGCCGCCACCTCCTCGGCAGGGCAGAACGTCAGCCCACCCCGCGAAAAGTCGACTCTCTCTCCTGGGGCGCGGCTTCTCCTCACCCGAAGTGGGCGAGCGGCAACCTGGGCACCCAGTCGTAGACCACGCTGCTCGCGACGACGAGGTCCTGCACCGATCGACGGCGGCTGTCGACGATCGACCAGGCCAGACCCAACGGAAAGAGGACATAGGCCACGGCTCGTGCCGTCGAGCGGACCCAGCCAAGCCGCTGCCCGTGGTGATCGAGCACCCGCAGGCCCATCACCTGCGCCCCGACGGTGCGGCCGGTGGTCGCCCAGGCGGTGGCCAGGTAGAGCACGGACACGACACTCGCGACCGAGACCACGACGTGCCATTCCGGGCTCGGCACCGTGAACCGCGCAGGTCGGGCCAAGAAGGCGACCGCGGCGAAACCCGCCCAAACAAGGACCAGCGCAGTGAGCACAACCAGCATGTCGATGAATGCGGCGATCGAGCGGGTGATGATCCCCGCCGGCTCGTTCGAGAAGTCAGGCCGGGTCAACCTGACCACTCCCACGTCGCAGCAGGCGGTCGACGAGCCGGGCGACCGCCCGGTCTGCGTCGATGCCTTGCAGTCGAACACTGTCGACGGTCTCGGATGCGATCGAGCCGGAGGACTCACGCACGAGCCTGGGCAGGTCGACACCTTCGATGACCGCCTCGGCCAGCGCAACGATGTCGACGTTGTCGAGCACCAGCCGCGTGGTGTCCAGGCGAGCCATGAGCCCGTCCACGAGCTTTGGCGCGTCGACGTGCTCGAGGACGACGGCGGTGATGTCGAGGTGCTCCAGACCGGTGCTGATCGCTCTCTCGAGATCCGTCTGCTCGATGAGCTTCTCGACGGCGGCGTTGAGGTCCGTGGCGTCCAGCAGCTGCGCGACGACGCTGTCGAAGTCCAGGTCGGCGAGCGCGGCGGTGACCACGGGGTCGAGATCGACCTGCTGCATCGCACTCAGCACCAGTGCCTGCGGCTGCACCAGGTCGTCGACGACGTGAGCGGCCGCCGGCGTGACCACCTGGGTGAGCTGCGTGAACGCCTGGATCGCGTCTGCGCGCTCCATCGCCCATGACGCCGTCAGCCCTCGGACGAACCGGCTCGGCGCCCAACGACCCGGCACCAGCGGGGGGTCGAGCGCCACGGAGACCACCGGGGAGGTGACCCGAACGACGCGGCCGACCACGGCGGCAGAGACGTGGGACGCCCGCCATCCCACGGCCAGGGCCAGGTTCGCGACCTCGCTGGCGGCTTCCACCCGTCGTTGGCTGTCGCCAGGGCCCTTCGCGGCGGACTCTGCGAGCCCCCGCGCGGCGAGCTCCGCGGCGATCGCAAGGGCTCCGAAGAGGGCCCGGCCGGCGTGGTGGAGCACGACTGAGAGGTCCGCGCCGGTCGTCACCGGGGTCGCCGGAACGGGCACGGGGGTGCGGTCGGTCGTCTTCCGGCTCAAGTCTCATCTCCAGCAGGTACGCCGAAGATGGCTGTTGTGGGGCCGTTCGGCCTCACCCGTTGTGTATGAGCTTGCCCGGGCGTGACTCAGCCCTCCGGCCAGGAGAGCACCGGCTCTGAGCGAGCGGAGGAACGACGACTGCGGAGTTGCGCGGAGCAGCAGGTCCCGGGCCCGCACGGCCATGGGTGACTCCCACTGCGCGATCTTGCCGATCCTCGCGGAGCGCTTGCTGATCATGTTCGCTCGCGGCCGCCGCTGCGCGTCGTACACCGCCAGGTCGTCGGCCGCCGCAGCCCGACCGAGCACGACAGCGTCCTCGAGCGCCTGGCATGCGCCCTGGCCGAGGTTGGGGGTCATCGCGTGGGCTGCGTCGCCCGCGAGCGCCACCCGCCCCGACACGTACGACGACAGGGGCGGCAGGTCGTAGAGGTCGTGGTGCAGCACGTCCTCGTCGGCAACAGCGGCGAGCAGGCTGGGGACGGGCTCGTGCCAGTCGGCGAACCGCCGCCGCAACGCGTCGAGGTCGCCGCCGTCCGCGCCCTCCTCGGCGTTGGCGACCCCGAAGCAGTAGGTGCGCCCGTCTGTCATCTGCACGTAGCCGAACCGCTCGCCGCGTCCCCAGGCCTCCGCGCCGACCACGTCGACCGGCTCGCGGGTGACCATCCGCCAGGCGGTGTAGCCGGCGTAGCGCGGAGCCGGCGCATCCGGCCAGACCGACCTCCGAACCACGCTGTTGAGGCCGTCCGCACCGACGACCAGGTCTGCCTCGGACTCTCCCGCCGAGTGGTGGACCACGCCTTTCTCGTCCACCGACTCGACCGCGACTCCCGCTCGCAGCGAGCTGTCGGGCAGGGCCTCGAGCAACGTGTCGAGCAGCGCGGCCCGGTGGATCATCGCGACGGGACCGTAGCGGCGCTCCAGCTCGCGCACGTCCGTGCGCGAGAGCCATCGACCTTGCTTGTCGCGGATGCCCGCGGTGCCTTCCATGGCGGACTGGTCGCGCACCCGGTCGCCGAGCTCGAGCTCGTCGAGCGCACGCAGCGCGTTGGCCCACAAGGAGAGGCCGGCCCCGATCTCCGTGAACTCCGGCGACCGCTCGAGGACCTCGACCTCCCAGCCCACCTTGCGCAGCGAGACCGCGCAGGCAAGCCCGGCGATCCCGCCACCCACCACAACGGCTTTCATGTGCTCAACATAAACGCGCTGGTCAGGCCTGCGCTGCAGATGCGGTGACAGCGCGGGAGCGGCTTGTCTTCACGAACAGGACCGCTGCCACCGCGAGCAGCCACGCGCACCACACGACGTACCCGGCGAAGTTGGACAGGCTGGCGGGCTCGAAGACCGGGATGACCACGCCGGTCGCGATGAGAGCGGCCGCGGCGTAGCCGGCGATCGCCAGCCAGCGAGGCAGCACCGAGCGACGCAGCGCGACGACGACGAGCACGGTGAACGTTGCCGTCAGCGCGTAGCCGATGGTCTCGCCGATCACCTTGCCGAGCAGGGTGTGCCACAGCTCGAAGCGGTCCTCCGCGGCGGCGCGCTTCGACGGGTCGAGGGCGTCGTCGCTGATCCCGGGCACGAGCGTCACCCAGCGCTGCAGCCCGACGACCTGGACCGTCGCGCCGGCGATGCCGACTCCGGCGATCCACCGGCCGAGTGTGCCCCCGGCCAGCCGGCCGAGCCAGATGCCGGCGGGTGCGAGCATCGCCGCGCTGATGACGAGCACGCCGAACCAGACGGTCACGGCGGCCTGGTGCTCGCGGAAGAGCGCGAGGATGTCCGAGGTCGGCTCCTCGAGGATCTGGGGGTACTCGAAGACCGACCCGAGCACCGTGAAGCCGGCGATGGCGAGCGGCGGAGGCCAGGCGCGAGTGCGCTCGCGGCCAGGCGGGCGGTGGTGCGGTCGAGTGCTGTGCTCATCGTGGTGTCTCCTTGTTTCGGTCTGGGTGTCGGTCGGGTCAGTGGGCGGGGTACGGCGGCGCGGTCGCGGTACCACGCGAGGGTGGCGGCGAGGGCGTCGTCGAGCGGGGTGGCGGGGTTGCCGAACGCGGACGGAACTTGGCTGTCGTCGACGACCCACGGGTCGGTGAACTGGTAGAGGGTGTGCAGGTACTCACGCATCTCGGGCTTGACCAGCCCGACCGCGCGCAGCGTCCAGCGGCCGGCCGCGAGCACCCGCGGCTTGTGCCCGGCGAGCCGGTAGACCTCGTCGATCGACCTGCGCGGGTGGTGCGGGTCTCCGCGACCGGCAGGTGCCAGACCTCGCCGGTGGCGCCGGGTGCGGTGCCGAGCGTGACGAGCCCCGCCGCCACGTCGGGCGTGAAGGAGTAGCTGTGCGGCTGGTCGGGGTCGCCCATCACCTGGGCGGTCCTGCCGCGCAGCGCCGGAGCCGAAGACCGTCTCGCCGAGAGCCGACCGGGTCGCGCCGGGGCCGAAGTAGTCGGAAGCGCGGCCGATGGCGACCTCGACCTCGCCGGTCGCGGTGGGCGGCGAGCAGCTCCTCGGTCATCGCCGCGCGGGTCGCGGACTTGGCTGAGGTCGGGTTCGCGGCCATGGTCTCGACGAGCGCGCGGCCGTGCGGCGGGCCGTAGGCGTAGAGGTTGTCGAGCACCACGAGCCGGGCGCCGGCGGCTGCGGCTCCGGCGAGGACGCCGCGTTGCAGCGGCGGGAACTCCTCGGTCCAGCTCGCGTAGTTCATCGCGTTGAGGCAGAAGTAGACGACGTCCGCGCCCGCGCAGACCGAGGCCGTGAACGCGGGGTCGGTGGCGTCGCCGGCCGACGACCCGGGCACCGGGGAAGCTGGCCCCGCCCGTCGCGGTTGACCGCGACGACGTCGTGGCCCGCGGCCACGAGCTGCTCGACGAGCGGGTGGCCGACCTGGCCGGTTCCGAAGACGACGTGACGGCTCATGAGCGGCTCTCCTTTGGTGTTGGTCCGGGTCGGCTGCGTGACCGGCGATCCACGCCGCCAGCAGGTGGTCGGGGTGCTCGGCCAGGTGGTCGCGCACGAGTGCGTCGAGAAGGTCCGCGTCGCCGCGCAGGTCTGCTTCGGCCAGCGCCACGAGCTGCCGCTCGCGGGGGGTGGTCGCCGAGCTCGCTGGCCCGGCGAAGGTGCGTGGCGTCGCCGCGCGACCAGGGCCGCCGCCACCAGCAGGGACGCCGACTCGCTGTCCGCGGCCGCGCTCAGCACCGCCTCGGCGGCCTGCGGGGTCGCCGCCGACCAGCCTGCGCAGGAGGGTGCGTCTCCCGGTCGGTCTCGCTCGTCCGTTGGTCACGATGACGAGGCTGGACCGGGGCGCTGACGGCGCGCTGACGGCGGCTGACGGGCATACGCTCTGCCCGTGCTGACGGTCGGTCTGCTCGGCGGGGTCGAGGCCCGTCGCGACGGCGTACGGCTCGACCTGCCGGCGGGCAAGACCTCCGAGCTGCTGGCGCGTCTGGCCGTGGACGCGGGCACTCCCGTCCGCACCGACGCTGCTCCTCGAGGACCTGTGGTCCGGGCCGGCCGGGCGCAACACCTTGCAGTCGAAGGTCTCGCAGCTGCGCAGGGCCCTGGGTGGCAAGGAACTGGTGGTCGCGTCCGCCGACGGCTACCTGCTCGAGGTGGACGCGTCGGCGCGTCGACGCGCACCGGGCGGCCGAGCTCGCCGTCTCCAGCGCGACGGCCCGTGAGGCGGGCGACGTGACTGCCGCCCTGGAGCCACGCGCGCGAGGGTCTCGGACTGTTCCGCGGCGACGTGCTCGTCGAGGCCGGCGACTGGGCGGCTCCGCACCGGACGCGGCTCGAGGAGCTGCGGCTCAGGCTGCTCGAGGCCGTGATGGCGGCACGCGTCGACCTCGGCGCCGGGTCGGAGCTGGTGGCCGAGCTCGAAGCCCTGGTCGCCGAGCATCCGCTGCGCGAGGGTCTGTGGGCTTCGTTGATGACCGCGCTGTACCGGCGCGGGCAGGCAGGCTGACGCGCTGGCCGCCTACGGCCGGGTGCGCCGACTCCTGGTCGACGAGCTCGGCATCGAGCCCGGGACGTCGCTGCGCGCACTGGAGCAGCAGGTGCTGCAGCAGAGCCCGGTCGCTCGACAGCGGGGCCGGCAGGTCAGCGATCACGGTGCCCGGCAACCTTCCGGCTCGACCGAGACCGATGGTCGGTCGCGACGAGGACCTCGCCGCCGTGACCTCGGCGGTGGCCGACGGCCGGCTGGTGACGGTCGTCGGTCCTGCCGGTGTCGGCAAGACCCGGCTCGCGATCGAGGTGGCCCGCAGCATCCAGGACGACGGACGTCGCCGGGAGGCGTCTGGCTCGTGAGGCTGGACGCCGTCGACGCGATCGCCGACCTTGACGCAGGTGGTGGCCGAGACCCTCCACGTGCCGGCGGCGAGGAGACGCTGCGACGAGCGACTGTCCGGTGCGGCCACGTTGCTGCGTGCTCGACAACTGCGAGCACCTGGTCGCCGTCGGCGGCCACGTCGCGAGTCGTTGCTGGCCGCGGCTCCGAGGCTGCGGATCCTCGCCACCAGCCAGGTGCCGCTCGGCATCGAGGAAGAGCATCTCCACCAGCTGGCGCCGCTCGACCAGCAGGCGTCGGTGAAGCTGTTCACCCGACCGTGCTCGGGAGCTGCGCCGCCCGCTCACGCTCGACGCGCGACACCACCGACGCTCGTCTCGGAGCGTGTGTCTCTCGCTCGACGGTCTGCCACTGGCGATCGAGCTCGCCGCCTCGCGGGTGCGGTCGCTGTCGGTGCAAGACATCGCCCGCAGGCTCGACGACCGCTTCGCCCTGCTGCGGGACCCGAGCAGCCACCGCCCGAACGTCGGCGGGCGCTCGACGGGGCGATCACCTGGAGCTACGAGCTGCTGTTCCCCGACGACCAGGTCGGCCTGTGGGCGCTGTCGTGCTTCGCCGGCGGCGCCTCGCTCGACGCGGTCGAGCACGTGCTCGCGGCCCTCGGCGTCCCGGCAGTCGGCAGCCCTCGACACGATCACCCGGCTCGTGGACCGCTCGCTGGTGAACGCTCGACACCGGCGAGGACGGCGACGGTCCGCTACCGGCTGCTGGACAGCATCCGGTCCTACGCCGCGGACCGGCTGCGCGAGTCCGGGAAGCACGGACGTCGCTGCGTCGCGCGCACGCCGAGTGGTACGCCGAGACCGCTCGCTGGTGCGACGCCCACGTCCGCGGTGCGGACCAGCCACAGTGCCTCGGCGTGGTCCGGGCCGAGCGGGCCAACATCGACGCGGCGCTGGCCTGGTGCGCCGAGCACGACCCGCTACTCGGGCGGCGCATCGCCATCGGGTTCGGCTGGACCTGGGTGGTGCTCGGTGACGGCACCGCCGGCGCGGCGCGCGTGCGTGGTGCGCTCACGCGACACGCTGCCCGCGGCGGAGCACGCCGCGGGCTGCTGCTGGCCGGCTGGCTCGAGGCGTCGGCCGGCGACGTGGCGCTGGCTCAGGCCGACCTGGACGCGGCCGAGCAGCTCGTCACCGGGCTCGATGACGAGCGTGCTGCGTGGCGGACGTCTCACCGTCACCAGGCCTTCGTCGGCGATCCAGCAGGGTCGGCCCGACGTGGTGCTGGCCAGCGCGGCGACGGCCTCGCGATCTATCGCACACGGGAGCTGACCTGGAGCGATTGCGGGGAGTCTGCTGCTGGGGGCGTTCGGCGCGTTCATGGTCGGTGACACCGTCCGCGGCAGACCGAGACGCGCGTGAGGCGGTCGACCTCCTCACCCCGATCGAGGACTCGTGGGGACTCGTCCATGCCCAGGCCATGCTCGGCGGCATCGCGCAGGCCGAGCATCGCTTCGCACGACGCGGCGCGAGCTCTGGAACGGGCCGCCGAGGAGTCCGCGACGATGGGTTTCATCGGTCAGGCCGCGCTGCACCGCGCCACGCTCGGCCGGGTCCAGCAACGAGCCGGAGATCCGCTGGCCGCGTCGACGTACGAGCGGGCCATCCGCGACGCCACCGCCTGCGGCGACGGTCGCCTCGCGGCCACCGCGAGGCTGAACCTCGCGCGGCTGCACCGAGGCCTCGGCGATCGGCAGAGCGCGGTCGCGCTGCTCGAGGAGAACGAGCGGTGGTACGCCTCCGCCGGAGGCGGCGACTACGCCCTCCTCAGTCGGTGCATCCTGTGCTGCGAGCACGACGACGTCGCAGGACTGCAGGAGGTGCTGCGACGCGCCACCGAGGAGGAGAACCACGAGGTCGAGCTCTTCGCCCTCGACGGCTTGGCTCGCCTCGCCGCCGACATGGGAGACCTCGGATCGTGCGAGGACCTGCTCGCGCGGGCGGACTCGCTCGCGGCGACGCTCATCCACGTGGTCGACGACGGCGGACCGCGTCGACGCTACCGCCGCTCGCCGTCGCTTCACCTGAGTGCTCAGGGTCTCGCCGGCGTTGCCGTGCACGCATCCCGATGTTGCAACAGCTCGTCGCGCCGTCGCTCCGACGGCGGACAGAACGGAAGCGCGAGCAGCGACACACCGGCGACCAGGACGAAGGTCGCCAGGTAGCCCGACCACTCGATCAGCACACCCGCGAGTGGTGGTCCGACAAGCGTGCCGATCGTGAGCGCGGTGTTGACGGCCGCCAGGCCCGCAGCAGGATGCTGGTCGAACACCCGCGAGCTCCAGACACCTTGCGCCGCGATCACCGAGTTGTACGACGCTCCGAACAGGACCGTGGCCGCGGCCACCAGGGCTAGGCGCGGTAGCTCGACTCCGAACACGGCCAGGGATGCGGCTAGCGACAAGCAGGTGACGAGGTATCCCGTCCGGAGGCCGAACCTGGAGAAGAAGGCTCCGCTCAACGAGCCGAGGAGTCCGGCCACGCCGCAGAGCGCGTAGAGGCTCGCCGCCATCGTGACGTCAGTCCCGGCCTCTCGCATCGCGGCGACGGCGAACGCCCACCAGACCGAGCTGCCGATCCCGACCACGATCGCCGAGAGCAGCAACGGCCGCGACCTCGGGCACAAGAACCACGACAAGCTGAGCTGCGGACGCCGCACGCGACGGTCGGTGCGGGCCGGGGCTGCGAGCACAGCGAAGATGCCGACCACGACGGCGATGCCGACGAACACCAGCCACGCGAGCCGCCACCGATCGCCCGCGACGATGGCGATCGGTCCGGCGACAGCGACGCCCCAGCCGGTACCGGAGCTGATCGTGGACCACGCGAGGTCCCGGCGCTCTGGGCGGACTTCGCGCGAGACGACGTCGGCGTACGGCGGATAGGCGAGTCCGGCGGCGGCACCGGCCACCAGCACGCCCAACGCCAGGGCCGGGACCGAGTGCGCTCCGGCGACCACGCCCATCCCCACGGCTGCCGCCCCGGCGGCCGAGCCGACGGCGACGCGCGGACCCCATCGGGTGACGACGGCGACGACGGCCGTGTTGGCGAGCAGGTACGAGAGGTAGGCGGCCGACGCGATCATGCCGGCGGCGCTCGCCGACAGCCCGATGTCGGATCGCATGTCGGGAAGCAGCAGGCCGTAGCCGTAGCGAGCGAGTCCGAACGTCACGGCGATAGTGGCGGTCCCGGGCACCACCGTCCGCAAGGTGCGCTCCCGGGAGCTGGCGGTGGTGAGATCAGTCAAACGGCTCGCCCGCCGGGATGGTGTGGTCCAAGGGGCAGCCTGCTCGTTCGGACGAGCACGCGGAGCGGTCACACAGCCGGCACGTCTGCAACGCCGGAAGGCGGCTGGTGGTCACGTTGCCGACAAGGCGCTCCATCAGGCGCTCCAGCTGGGTGCGCTCGGTCCTGGAGAGCGTCGCGAGGCTCGCCGAGACCAGCTCGTCGCGTTGGCGGATTGCCTTGCGCGCGTGGCGGCGGCCGGTAGGAGTCAGTCGCAAGCGGCGCTCCCGCGAGTCCGTGGATCCGATGCGGGAGACCCAACCTTTGGTGACCAGCCGGTCGACCAGTCGGGTCGCACCCGAGCTGGTCAGACCCAGCACCTCCCCGAGCCACGAGACGGTGCGGTCCGGGTGCGCGAGCAACGTGATGAGCGATGCCTGCTCGGACGAGGACATGCCGACGGAGGAATCGCTCACCAGACGGTCGGTCACCGACAGTGAGAACGCACCGATCAGGTTCTCGAGTCTTGCCATGGGTCCATCCTGCAATACCTGACTGAGTCAGGCAACTACGTGCGCGATGAGTGCTGGCTCGACCACCTAGACTCGGGACATGCCGCCGCCCCAACGACCTCGCCACCTGCTCGATCCGCAGGACATCCGCGGCAGCCACGCGAGGTCCCAGGGGTCGATGCAGTCGCTGACGAACGTGCAGCGCTGGGTGATGTCGGTGCTGGTCGTGACGACGATCCTGCACTTCGCCGTCGGCCTGGCGGTCGCTGCGGTGTTCGTCGACGACGCGCGGATCGACGCGAGGGTCGGGCTCAACGTGCTGGCCGGGCTCACCGGAGTGATGGCCGTCGTGGCCGGGCGCGCGATCCACGGGCGTTCGCTGCTGAGTCCGTGGCTGGCTCTGGGTCTGGTGCCTGGTGTGGCAGGCGCCGTCGTCACGTTCACGACCGGCTGATCGTCACAACCACTTTCGGTATCGCTTGCGGGAGGCTTTCCGCCACACCGCCTCGAAGTCCGCTTCCGCGCGTGCGCACCTCCTCCTGCTCGCGCTCGTGCAGCCTGCCGAGCTCGAACGAGTCGATGCCCTTCTCCGCCGCACGATCGCTGAGGACCAACAGCTCGTTGGCGGCGACGACGGCGTCCTGGTGGTGCACCGAGCACGGTCTGCACCTGCTTCATGGCCTTCGCGAGGCGCCACGCCGGCTTCCCGTACGTCGCGACGAGCGGCTCGACGCCGTACCGCACGCGCTTGGCGGCTTTGCGAACGTCGTGCAGCTGCTGCGCGTGCGCCTGTCGTCGGCCGCCGATGAGAGGGCGGCGACTCTCCGGTCCAGCCGCTTCCAGTCGTGGCGCACGCGCTTGCGGAGCACCGCGGGACGCCGGGATCGGGGCCGGCTGCCCACGGCGGCGACGTCCCGAAGCTCGTCCGAGTCGCGCGATCGAGCACGGCGTAGCGCTCGCCTGCCATGACCTCGACGCACCGCATGTGTGCGTCTCGGTAGCGGCCCGCGACCTCGCCGTCGACGAGCTCCGTCACGCCGCCTCGCACCAGGTGCGGTGGGTCGTCCGAGAGCCGAGCGATCAGGTCGGCGCGCAGCACCTCCGCGTCGCGTGCCTCGCCCAGCAGGCCGGCGAACCACTTGAGCTCGTCGCGCAGGGGGTCCGTCGCTTTCCGGTCGAGGACCGGGCGGAACGTCGCGAGGTTGCTGCGCAGCCGGCGGATGGTGACCCGCATGCTGTGCACCGAGTCGGGGACGTCGGCGCGCACGAGCGGGTCGTACCTCGCGAGCTCGTCGACCAGGCTCGACAGCCGTGTGCCGACCACTCGCCTGACGTCGATGACCCGCTCGTCACCACCTGCCATCCCTCATGTCTATCCCACTCGATCAGGGGATGCGCACGCGCCGCATCACGGCCCGGGCGGCGACGGTGTCGTTGCCCCGGAAGTGGATGCGGAGAACTGGTCGACCGGCGGGCAGGTGCAGCGTGACCTGGCCGACGCCGTTCTTGACCCGGAACGTCTTGAGCAGCTTGCCGCGGACCCGAACCCCGGTGATGCCGTTCACGGCAGACGACGTCCGGCGCCGTCATCTTGAGCGTCATGCGGAGCGTCCGCTTGGCCGGCTTCATCGTGGTCACGAGCCGAGGCAAGGACCGCACCGTCGTGGTCGACGGAGCCTTGGTCACCAGCTTGCGGTATCCCGCACGCCGCGCCGAGATCTGCGCGGTGACACGGTGGCCGAGGTCCGCCTTGCTCAGCTTGTACGTCGACCGGGTCGCTCCGGCGACGGCCACGCCGTCACGGAGCCACTGCACCGACACCCGCGCGTCGCGTGGGCGGGGCAGGCCGTGGTCGAGGCGGAGCGTCTGTCCAGGACGTGCCGTGCCGGAGATCCGAGCCGGCTCCGAGAGGACCATGGTGCCGGGAGCGACAGGCGTGGTGCGCAGCGCCAGCGCGCCCGCGGTGCGATAGCCGGGCTTGTCCGCGAAGACCCGCAGCCCGATCACCTTGCCGAGCAGCTCCGGTCCGAGCTGCAGGGTTGCCCCGTTCTCGTCGGGGAGCTTCACGCCGTCTGCCTTCCACACGTACGTGAAGTTCGCGTCGGACGGGCTCCAGGTGCCCGGCGTCATGCTCAGCGTCTGACCGACCTGGGGCGAACCGACGATGGTCGGCCGGGCGAGGTTGCTGAAGCGACCCGCTGCCACCGGTGCCGTTGCTAGCGAGGCACGGCTCACCGTCGGCTGGCCGCTCTTGGACGCGTAGACGCGCATGGTGATCCGCTTGCCGAGCTGTGCCGGCTGCAGCACGAGGCTGCGGCTGTTGCCGCCGGCGATCGGCACCTTGTTGGCGCGCCACTCGTAGCGGATGTTCAAGGTGCGCATCGACCAGCGGCCCGGAGTCGCGGTGAGCTTCGCCCCGACCTTGGGGGTGCCCGTCACCTTCGGCAGGCCGGTGCTGTGCAGTGCGGTGTCACGGAAGTGCACGAAGCCGCTCGGCCACTGGCCGCCGCCGCGGGTGATGCGCTTCCAGGAGAACTCACCGCCCCAGCTGTCCTGGGACACGATGATCGTGTCGGAGTTGACCACGCGCTCGACGTACGCCACGTGGCCGGCGGAGCCGGCGGGCCGGTGGTAGGCACGCCACCAGGCGACCGCGCCGACCGTGGGCCGGCCGTCGGTGATGCGCCTCATCGCGGTGCCCCAGTTGGTGGCGTTGCCGCTGCCGGTCCACGGGCGCGAGTTGGGCATGCCCGCGTGGACCATCCGGTAGGCGGCGTAGTTGGTGCAGTTGTGGCCCGAGTACATCCGCCAGTACATCCGGTGGTTCACCGACGAGTAGCCCGCGTTGCCCATGCCGGCCCGCGCGCACCCGCTGTAGCCCCAGCACAAGATCGCGGTGCCTCCGGCCGTCTGTTGGTCGGCGACCCCGGCCCTCGCGGGCCGCGCGACGAGGGTCGTCAGACCGACGACGACGAGGAAGCAGGACAGCAGAGTCACATATCGCAGATAACGGACCACCTGCGTAAGGGTAGTGACAGAAGTAGTCCTGTGGGACTGAAATGAAGAATCTGTCAAGGCGCCACGCCGCAGGGTTGGTCGCAATGTCGCGGAATGCGGTCGCGCTGAGCGTGGTTGGCACGGGCATGACGAGCGAAGACCACGTGGTCACCGTCCAGGGAGACGTCATCACCACCAGGCGGCTTCGGCTGCGGCCGTGGTCGGCCACCGACGCCGAGCCGGCGCTCGCGGTGTACGGCGAGCGAGACGTGGCCCGGTGGCTGAGCCCCGCCATGGACCGGGTGTCGGACGCCGACGCCATGCGGGGCCTCCTCGAGTCGTGGATCGGGCAGGACCTCGAGTCACCCCAGGGCAGGTGGGCCGTCGAGCTCGTCGACAACGGCGAGCTGGTCGGCGGCGTCGCGGTTCTTCCGCTGCCGCCCGACGGCGAGGACCTCGAGGTGGCCTGGCAGCTCGCCCCGCACGCCTGGGGTCGCGGGATCGCCACCGAGGCGGGTCACGCCGTTGCCCACCACGCGTTCTCCTCCGGCATCGACGAGCTGTTCGCCGTCGTCCGCTCGCAGAACGGCCGGGGCGCGGCGACCGCGGAGCGCGTCGGCATGGAGTGGGTCGGCGAGACCGAGAAGTACTACGACCTGCGGCTGCAGGTCTACCGGCTGCGCAAGGGCGAGCTCGACGTGCCCAGCTCAGCGCGAGCCCTCGTAGCCGGGCTGCGGCTCGCGAGCGCCGGTGCGCTCCGCGCCGATCCCGGCGGCCACCACGAAGCCGACGCCGATCACCGGGGCGAGGCCGGGCACCTGGTGCAGCAGCACCAGCCCGATCACCAGAGCGATCGCCGGCTCGAGGCTCATCAGCGTCCCGAACGCCGAGGTCGTCAGCCGGCGCAGCGCGAGCAGCTCGAGGGTGAACGGGATCACCGGCAGCAGCAGCGCCAGCCCGATCCCGACGAGCAGCAGCTCCCAGGTCAGGTGCGGCAGCGTGCTCGGACCGGCCACGACCGTGGCGACCAGCCCCGCAACCGGTAGTGAGACGGCCAGTCCTCCCAGCCCCGTCACCTCGTCGCCTACGTGCTGGGTGAGCAGGATGTAGGCGCCCCAGCAGGCCGCCGCGGCAAGCGCGAGCAGCACACCGACCAGGTCGACGTCGCCGTGCCAGGGCTCGGTGAGCAGGACCACGCCGACGGCGGCGAGCAGCGGCCAGGCCAGCATCCGGCCGCCACGGCTGCGTGCGACCGCGACGCCGAGCGGCCCGAGGAACTCCAGGGCGCTCGCGGTGCCGAGCGGGATGCGCGCGACCGATGCCATGAAGAGCATCGTCAGGCCCGCGGTCACGACGCCGAGCGCGACGCAGGCCAGCAGGTTCGCACTTCCGAACTCCCGCAGCCGCGGCCTGACGATCACGAGCAGGATCGCCCCGGCCCACGCGAGCCGCAGCCACGCGGCACCCTCGGCGCCGATCACGTCGAACAGCCCGACGGAGGCGGCCAGCCCGATCTGCACACAGAGCATCGAGGCGACCGCCATGCCGGTGCCGGCGCGGGCCGCCGAGCGCTGTGGCGTGAGCTCGAGGGTGGTCATGCACCCAGTGGACACGACGAACATCGTTCGTGTCCACGTGAGATTCATGGACAATCCATTCGGAAATCCTGAACAATGCTCCGCATGGAACCGCGACGCCTGGAGCTGCTGCTCGAGCTGTCCCGCCTCGGCTCGATGGCCGCCGTGGCAGACACCATGCACGTCACCACGTCGACGGTCTCCCAGCAGATCGCGGTGCTCGCGCGCGAGGCCGGCGTCGACCTGCTCGAGCCCGACGGCCGGCGGGTGCGGCTGACGCCGGCCGGGAGACGGCTGGCCGACCACGCGGTGACGGTGCTCGCAGCCCTCGAGGCCGCCCGCGCCGACCTCGACCCGAGTGCGGCCCCGGCCGGCGAGGTGCGCGTCGGTGCGTTCGCGACCGCTGTGCGCACCAGCCTGCTGCCGGTCGTGCACCGGCTGGCGGACGAGCACCCGGCCGTCCGGCTCCGCATCCACGAGCACGAGCCGGCGGAGGCCATGGACCTGCTCGCCGCTGACGACATCGACCTCGCGCTGACCTACGACTACAACCTCGCGCCCGCGACGTACGACCGCACGGTCGAGGCCGTGCCGTTGTGGGAGACGGCCTGGCACCTCGGTGTGCCGACCGCGCGGCGGCGCGGACGCGGCGACGCGCTCGCGGTGTTCGGCCGCTTCGCCGACGACGACTGGATCGTGAACTCCCGCAACACCGCGGACGAGGACGTGGTCCGCACGGTGGCGTCGCTTGCCGGCTTCCGGCCGCGGGTCACGCATCGTGCCGACAGCCTCGAGCTGGTGCAGGACATGATCGCCGCCGGCCTGGGGGTCGGGTTGCTGCCCGCCGGTCAGCCCACCAGGAGCGGTGTCTCGTTGCTGCCGCTGCGGGGACCCGAGGCGCTGCTGCGCGCCTTCGCGGTCACCCGCAGCGGCCGTTCGGCGTGGCCGCCCCTGGCGCTGGTGCTCGACCTGCTCCGTCCCGGTAGTCCGTGACATTTTCGTGGTTTCCTGGGCGTCCGGAACCACGAATCTGTCACGGACTACCCGGACCCTGTTCGCCCTGGATGAACGCCGGAACAGGCGGGAGTCGGCGGGGGTTGAGTCGACATCGCTCAACTGTGAGCTCCTGACCTCGAAAGGTGACGACGGATGTCTGTTCGTCTTCCCGTCCTCTTCGTCCCCGACCTCGTCGTGCTGCCCGGGATGGTCGTCCCGATCGCGCTCGACGAGGCCTCGCAGGCCGCGATCGACGCTGCCCGAGCCAGCAGCGACGGGCGGCTGCTGGTCGCGCCCCGGCTCGACGACCGCTACGCGTCGTACGGCGCCGTCGCGACCGTCGAACGCGTCGGCAGGCTCAGCGGGGGAGCCGCGGCCGCCGTGATCAAGGCCGAGGAGCGGGGCCGCATCGGCAGCGGCGTCACCGGGCCCGGAGCGGCCCTGTGGGTCGAGGTGGAGACCGTCGAGGAGCAGGTCACGCCGCGCGCCCACGAGCTCGCCGAGGAGTACAAGCGCCTCGTCGTCGCGGTGCTGCAGCGCCGGGAGGCGTGGCAGGTCATCGACACCGTGCACAACATGAGCGACCCGTCGGCGATCGCGGACGCCGCCGGCTACGCGCCGTACCTGTCCAACGACCGCAAGCGCGAGCTGCTCGAGACGCCCGACGTCGAGCAGCGGCTCGAGAGCCTCGTCGAGTGGACCCGCGAGCACCTGGCCGAGCAGGAGATCACCGACAAGATCGGCGACGACGTCCGCGAGGGCATGGAGAAGAGCCAGCGCGAGTTCCTGCTGCGCCAGCAGCTGAACGCGATCCGCAAGGAGCTCGGCGAAGGAGAGCCGGAGGGCGCCGACGACTACCGCGCTCGCGTGGAGGGTGCCGACGTGCCCGACGCCGTGCGCGAGGCGCTGCTGCGCGAGGTCGGCAAGCTCGAGCGCGCCAGCGAGCAGAACCCGGAGGCGGCGTGGATCCGCACCTGGCTCGACACCGTCCTCGAGCTGCCGTGGCAGGTCACCACCGAGGACATCGACGACATCACGACCGCGCGCGAGGTGCTCGACGCCGACCACCACGGACTCGACGAGGTCAAGGAGCGGATCGTGGAGTACCTCGCGGTCCGCGCCCGCCGCGCCGAGCGTGGTCTGCAGGTGGTCGGTGGCCGTGGTTCGGGCGCCGTGATCCTGCTCGCCGGTCCTCCCGGCGTCGGGAAGACCTCCCTCGGTGAGAGCGTCGCCCGCTCCCTGGGCCGCAAGTTCGTGCGCGTCGCGCTCGGCGGCGTGCGGGACGAGGCCGAGATCCGTGGCCACCGGCGCACCTACGTCGGCGCGCTGCCCGGCCGCATCGTGCGGGCGATCAAGGAGGCCGGCTCGATGAACCCGGTCGTGCTGCTCGACGAGGTCGACAAGGTCGGTGCGGACTACCGCGGCGACCCGGCGGCCGCGCTGCTTGAGGTGCTCGACCCGGCGCAGAACCACACGTTCCGCGACCACTACCTCGAGCTCGACCTCGACCTGTCCGACGTGCTGTTCATCGCGACCGCAAATGTCGTCGAGACCATCCCGTCGGCCCTGCTCGACCGGATGGAGCTGGTGAGCCTCGACGGCTACACCGAGGACGACAAGGTCGCGATCGCCCGCGACTTCCTGCTGCCCCGGCAGCTGGAGCGGGCCGCGCTCACGAGTGACGAGGTGAGTGTCACCGACGGCGCGCTGCGCGAGATGGCGACGTCGTACACGCGCGAGGCGGGGGTGCGACAGCTCGAGCGGAGCATCGCGAAGGCGCTCCGAAAGGCGGCGACCCGGTTGGCGAAGGACGACGGTCCGATCACCATCGACGTCGACGGTCTGCGGTCGTTCCTGGGCCGGCCGAGGTTCACCCCCGAGTCGCACGAGCGCACCTCGGTGCCCGGTGTCGCGACCGGGCTGGCCGTGACCGGCCTCGGCGGCGACGTGCTGTTCATCGAGGCCGGCGCCAGCGAGGGCGAGCCACGCCTGACCCTGACCGGTCAGCTCGGCGACGTGATGAAGGAGTCAGCGCAGATCGCGCTCTCGTTCGTGCGCTCGCACGCCGATGCGCTCGGGATCGACGCCTCGGTGCTCGACCGGAGCATCCACGTGCACGTGCCGGCCGGCGCCGTTCCGAAGGACGGGCCCTCGGCGGGCGTGACGATGGTGACCGCGCTGGTCTCCCTTGCCTCGGGTCGTCCGGTCCGCTCGGACGTCGGTATGACGGGCGAGGTCACGCTCAACGGCCGGGTGCTGCCGATCGGCGGGCTGAAGCAGAAGCTGCTCGCCGCGCAACGTGCGGGCCTGACCGACGTGTACGTGCCGCAGCGCAACGAGCCCGACCTCGACGACGTACCCGCCGACGTGCTGGAGGCCGTCACGGTGCACCCCGTCGGCGACGTGCTCGACATCGTCTCGGCCGCGCTGGAACCGCGGGCCGGTTCGCTCGCTGCCTGACCGACGCGCCCCCTGTATGCAAATGCCTTTACCGACCCCGGAGCCGGAACTACCCTGGGGACAACTGCTCCACAGGGGGTTTCGGCGCTTCGAGGCGCGGATGTGACACATGAGCGAAACCGGCATGGCTCCGTTCGACCCGGTGCGGGTCCTGGGCTGCACGCCCAGCGAGGCCGCCAAGCTCATGCACGGGCAGACGATGACGCTCGACGAGGTCGAGGCGCTGGCGCTCAGCTCCTACCAGTGGTGGCGCCACCTGCGTGACCCGCGCTCGTACTGGGTCACCGCCAGCCAGGCCGCCCGGCTGCTGCACATCTCACCGGGCGTGGTCCGCCGGCTGCTGGACGAGAAGCGGCTGCCGTACCTCGTGCACAGCAGTGGCGTGCGGCTGATGCGTCGTCACGAGATCGTGCGGATCTCCGAGCACATCGAGATCTAGCTGCGCTCACTTGATGCCGGTCGTCGCGATCGACCGCACGAAGTAGCGCTGTCCCACCAAGAACAGCAAGAGCACGGGCAGCTGGCTCATCAGCGTGCCGGCCATCAGCTCCGGCCAGTTCGTGAAGTGCGCGCTCTGGAAGGTCGAGAGCCCGAGCTGCACCGTCATGGTCTCCGGCGAGGACGTCACGACCAGCGGCCACAAGAAGTCGTTCCACACCTGCAAGAAGGTGAGTACGGCGAGAGTGCTGAGCGGTGGTCCCATCAACGGCATCATGATTCGCGTGAGCACGGTGAAGCGGCTCGCGCCGTCGACGATCGCCGCCTCCTCCAGCTCGGCCGGCAGGCTCACGAAGAACTGACGCAGCAGGTAGATGCCGAACGCGGTCACCAGGTTGGGCAGGATCAGCGCCGGCAGGGTGTCCACCAGACCGAGCGTCTTGACGATCAGCAGCGTCGGGATCATCACCACCTGGAACGGCACCATCAAGGTGGCGAGGATGCCGACGAACAGCACCTTGCTGCCCGCGAACTGGATCCGCGCGAAGGCGTAGCCGGCCATGCTGCACAGCACCAGGTTCGAGACCACGCAGGTGATGGACACGATGGCGCTGTTCAGCAGCCAGTGCGCGAACGGTGCCTGCACCCACGCCAGGTGGTAGCCCTCCCAGTGCAGTCCGGACGGGCAGGCCGGGCGGGAAGCGGTGCGTCTCCGCGAGCGTGGACACGCTGGTCATCAGCATCCACAGCAGCGGCACTGCCATGAGCACGGCGAGCGGCAGCAGGACCAGGTGCCAGGCAGAAGGACGACGCAGCTTGACCCCTGTCATCAGCCCTGACATCAGCGCGTCCCCTCGACGTCAGGGTCGCGACTGAGCCTCAGCTGCACCAGGGTCACCGCAGCGATGACCACGAACAGCACGCACGCGATGGCGGCGGCGTAGCCGGCATGGAAGAACACGAACGCCTGCTGGTAGAGGTAGTAGACGACGACCGTCGTGGAGTGCAGCGGACCGCCCTTGGTGGTCACGTAGACCTCGTCGAACAGCTGCAGGGCGTTGATGGTCAGCCACACCAGCAGGAACGCCGAGACCGGTCGCAGCAGCGGGACCTGGATGCGCCAGAAGGCGCCCGCCCGGGAGCACCCGTCGATCTGTGCGGCCTCGAGCAGCTCCTCGGGTGTCGACTGCAGCCCGGCAAGGAAGATCAGTGCGCCGAAGCCGATCCACCCCCACACCGTCATCGCCACCACGGAGTAGAGCGCAGCGTCCGGAGAGGAGAAGAAGCCGGACTGCGGCAGCCCGAGCTTGCCGAGCACGGCGTTGACGATCCCGTAGTCGGGGTCGAGGAGCCACGTGAAGATCACCCCGGTCGCGACCGTCGAGGTGACCACCGGGATGAAGACCGCCAACCGGTAGAGCGAGATGCCACGCAGCCGCCGGTTCAGGGCCGCCGCGGCCAGCAGCGAGCAGATCAGCGTGATCGGCACGAACAGCACGGTGTAGACGAGCGTGTGTCGAACCGACTCGACGAACACCGGGTCGTGCGCGAGCTGCTCGTAGTTGCCGAGCCCGGCCCAGGTCGCCGGGGTCTGCAGGTCGCTGTGCTGGAAGGAGAGCACGAGCGACCACAGCACCGGGAGCAGCCCGAACACCCCGATCAGCAGGACGCTCGGCGAGACCATCACCCAGGCAGCGCGCCGGTCCGCGCGTCGTTGCGCGTTGCCCTCCCCGCGGCGTTTTCGTGCCGTGGCCGGCAGCAGGGCTGCCGACGTCACTGCCCGGCCAGGGCGCTGGTCACCTGCGCCTTTGCCGAGTCCAGTGCCTGCTGCGGCTCGGTCTGGCCGAGCAGCACCGACTGCACCATCTGGCCGATGGCCTGGGAGACCTGCGGGTACTCCGGGATGTTCGGCCGCACGTGCTTGACGTTGTCGAGGTTCTGCACGAAGACCTTGTTCGACGGGTACTTCGAGAGGAACTTCGCGTAGTCGGGAAGCTGTGTCTCGGACTTGCGGACCGGGAGGTCGCCGGTCGCGATCGCGAACCGCAGGTGCACCTCGGGCGACGTGAGCCACTTGATGAACGAGACGGCCGTCTTCGAGCGGCTCTTGGACCGGTCGAACGCCATCCACAGGTCGGGGCCGGAGATGGTCTCGTGGTTGCCGTTGTAGCCGGGCAGCAACGTCACGCCGTACTCCACGTCCTCGTTGATGCTGGACAGGTCCCACGGCCCGGTCCAGAGCATCGCGATCCTGCCGCTGTTGAACAGGTTGAGGTAGTTGCCGTTCCCGTTGTCGAGGTAGACCGACTTGTCCTTGGCACCCATCTGCTGGAGCAGCTCGAGCGACTTCAGCCCGGCCGGTGAGTCGAAGGCCGGCTCGGTGTTGTCAGAGTTGAGGAGCTCACCGCCCGCCTGCCACAGCAGGGCGAGGTACCGCCAGACGGTGTCCTCGCTCCCGTCGTTGACGTAGGCCCATCCGAAGGTCTTGGTCGAGGGGTCGGTGAGCTTGGCGGCCGCGGACGCGAAGTCCTCCCAGGTCCAGGACGCGTTCGGTGGCGCCACGCCGGCCTTGCGGAACAGCTCCTTGTTGTAGACCAGGCTGAGGTTGTCCACGAGTGCCGGCACGCCGACGACCTTGTCGCCGACGGTCGCCGCCTGCTGCTCTGAGGGGTAGAAGTCCTGCCAGTCGAACGACTTCTCGCTGACCTGGTCCGTGAGGTCGATGAGCTTCGGCTGCTTGGCGAGCGTCGCGGCGGACGAGCCGTACTGGTAGGAGACGTCCGAGTAGTTGCCTGCCGTGAACCCGGCAACGGTCTTCTGCAGGGCGGAGTCGTTGCCGCCGTTGAAGACGAACCGCACCTTGGTGTCTGGGTGCGCCTTGTTCCACTCGGCCTCTTGCACCTTGAGTGCCTTGGCCTCGACGTCGGTGTATCCGTGCGAGACCGTGATCGTGGTGCCGGACGAGTCGCTCTGGGATCCCGAGCCGCAGGCGGCGAGTCCGGTCGCCAGGGCCAGGCAGGACAGCACGCATCCGATGGTCCGAGCCCTGGTTCTCATCGAGCCTCCCGCGGTCAATCGCGCATGATCACGCGCAATTGATGAGCAGAGTTGCACGTTTGGGCACCCCTGACAAGGGTTTGCGCGCGTATCGTGCACGCATGCGTCAACAGGACCGCCTCGGGTCCATCCTCGAGCGACTCAGCAGCAGGGGGTCGGTGGACGTCGGCGCGCTCGCCGATGAGCTGGGCGTCTCGCAGGCATCGGTCCGGCGCGACCTGCAGCTGCTGGAGAGCCAGCAGCTGCTGACCCGCACGCACGGCGGCGCGGTCGCCTCCGGCGTGCTGTACGAGCTGCCGATGCGCTATCGCGGCGGGCAGCGGCACGAGGCGAAGCGTGCGATCGCTCGGTGTGCCGTGTCGCTGCTGGGCAGCGACGTCACGTCGGTGGGTCTGAACGGCGGCTCCACCACGACGGAGGTGGCTCGCGCCCTCGCGTCGCACTCCGGCCTGCGCGTCGTGACCAACGCGCTCAACATCGCCGCCGAGCTCGCGGTGCGCTCGAACATCGAGCTCGTGGTGTGCGGGGGCAGTGCCCGCAGCGAGTCCTACGAGCTCGTCGGCCCGCTGGCCGAGATGACGCTGAGCAACGTCAACCTCGACGTGGCGGTGATCGGGGTCGACGGCGTCAGCGTCCGGGCCGGCCTGACGACTCATCACGAGGTCGAGGCGCAGACCAACCGCGCCCTGCTGCGCACCGCGGCACGAGTCATCGTCGTGGCGGACTCGTCGAAGATCGGCCGCCGCGGCTTCGCTCGCATCGCAGATGTCGCCGGCGCCGCGGACCTCGTCACCGACGCGGAGGCGAGCGACGCCGACGTCCGCGAGCTCGAGCGAGAGGGCGTGCGGGTGCACCTCGCCGGCGCTGCTGCGCCGGCCTGAGCGCTCACCTTCTTCAGGCCAGCGGCAGCGGCGCCCTCAAGGCGAGCGGCAGGCGGTCGTGGTGCGCCGCGACCATGGCGTCGGCGAGCTGCCAGATCCGGTCGACGTCGAGCGTCGCGGCCGTGTTGGGGTCCGCCATCAGCGCGTGGCGCACGTGCTCGGGGCTGCCCTCGACCGCAGCCCGCACGGTCAGGTCGACGACGCCGAGGAACGCCAGGTTCAACGCCGCGCACTGCGGCGGCAGGTCGCCGACGGGCAGCGGCGTCGCGCCGTCCGCGTCGAGCAGCGTGGGCGCCTCCACGGGCGCGCCGGCCGGCAGGTTGTCGATCAGACCGGTGTTGGCGAGGTTGGCCTGGATCTCGCGGCGGAGTGCCGGTGACCATGCTGTGGATCACCTGCGGCGCGTACTCGGCGTCGCCCTCCTCCGGCTCGACGTAGTCCCCGGCGTCGGCCTGCTCGACCAGGCGCGCGGTCTCCTCGGCGTTGGCGGCGCTGATGCCGACGTAGTCGCGCAGCGGGATGCGCAGCCGCTCGATCTCGGCGTCGTCGTGGAGGTACCACGCGACGTACTCCGAGGAGTGCTCGCTGGTCTCCGTCGGGTAGTAGCCCAACCGTCGGTACATGTCGACGCGGACCCGGCGACGAAGCTGCGGGTCCGCGGCGATCGCCGCGTCGAGCCGTGGGTAGAGGTTCTCGTCGCCGTGCCGCCAGTCCAGCACCCAGGCCTGGTGGTTGACGCCGGCGCTGCGGAAGCTCACCTCGTCGAAGGGCACCCCGACCAGCGCGCAGAGGTCGACGACCGTCCAGTGCACCGAGTGGCACAGCCCGAGCACCTTCAGCGACGGGTGGGTGGCGGTGAGGTAGCCGATGTTCATCGCCATCGGGTTGGTGTAGTTGAGCAGCCAGGCGTCGGGGCAGACCTCGGTCATGTCTCTTGCGAGGTCGTCGAGGAACGGGAACGTGCGCAGCGCCCGGAACACACCGCCGACTCCCAAGGTGTCGGCGATGGTCTGGCGCACCCCGAACGACTCGGGTACGTCGAAGTCGGTGACCGTCGCGGCATGGCCGCCGATGTTGACGGTGTTGATGACGAAGTCGGCGCCGGCCAGTGCCTCACGCCGGTCGGCGCTCGCCCGGACGATCGCGGTGCGGCCGTGGTGTCGCAGCGTGATCTGGGCGACCTGCTCGGCCAGCCGCAACCGGGTCGGGTCGTTGTCGTGCATCACCAGCTCGAGCGGCGGCAGGTCGTCGTAGGAGAGCAGGTCACGGAGCAGCTGGCGCGTGAACTCGGCCGAGCCGGCGCCCACGAACGCGATCCTGGTCACCGGCGCAGCATGTCAGCGGATCGTAAAATGAGCAAGAACGCGCAGGATGGCTGAGCGAGTGTGGACATTCTCCTCGATGGTCTGCACACTGTGACCCGTGATCGACGTGCTCGTGCTCGGCGACGCGAACCCGGACCTGGTGCTGCGAGGCGACGTGGTGCCGCGGTTCGGACAGACCGAGCAGCTGCTGACCGCCGCCGACCTCGTGGTCGGCGGATCGGGCTGCATCGTCGCGCACGGGCTGGCCCGGCTCGGCACCTCGGTGCGGATGGTGGCAACCGTCGGGTCCGACCCGTTCGCCGCCCTGCTCAGGGACCGGTTGGGCGATGCGGGCGTCGATGTGTCCGGCCTCCTGGTCACCGGGCCGGCAACCGGCGTGACCGTCGTCCTCTCGACCGGCGACGAACGAGCGATCCTCACGTTCCCCGGCGCGATCGCCGACCTCGACGCCGAGCAGGCCACCGACGCCGTCGACAAGGCGGCCGCCGACGGGGCGCGGCACGTGCACGTCAGCTCGCTCTTCTTGCTCCCGCGCCTGGCCGCGGGTCTCCCTGAGGTGCTGCGCCGGGCGCACTCGCTCGGGCTGACCACCTCCCTGGACACCAACGACGACCCTGCCGACCGTTGGGAGGCGGTCGCGGGAGTCCTCGAGCACGTCGACATCCTTCTGCCGAACGCGCGGGAGGCGGTCGCGCTGGCTGCGGGATCGGCCGACCGGTCGGTCGGTGACGCAGTGGAGGCGGCCGGAGTGCTTGCCGCCCGGGGTCCGACGGTCGTCGTCAAGCTCGGCGCGGAGGGCGCGGCGCAGGTCGCACCCGACGGCGCGGTGCTGCGCGCGCCCGGCATGACGGCCGATGTGGTCGACACGACCGGAGCCGGCGACACGTTGGTGGCCGCCTACCTCGACGGTCGGCTCCGCGGGCTGCCGGACGAGCAGTGCCTGCGTCGCGGGGTGCTGGCCGGTGCGCTCTCCACGGCGGCGGTCGGCGGCACCTCCGGCCAGCCGACCGCCGACCAGCTCACGAAGGCGGACCTCTCGTGACGACCGCTCGGCAGCCATGCGGCCGCCGAGATCGCGGCGCAGCCGTCCGCGTGGCGTCGCGCCATCGACCTCGCACCGACGCTCGAAGGACGTGCTTCCGCAGCCCGGTGAGCGGGTCGCCGTCATCGGGTGCGGCACGTCCTGGTTCATGGCCGAGTCGTACGCCGTGCTCCGCGAGCAGGCGGGCCAGGGGGAGACCGACGCCTTCGCCGCTTCGGAGCTGCCGACCGATCGCCGCTACGACCGGCTGCTGGCCATCACCCGCTCGGGTACGACGACCGAGGTGCTCGAGGCACTGGCCGGGGCCAGGGTCCGACGTACCGTCCTCACGGCGGATGCCGCCACACCCGTCGCCGACGTGGCCGACGACTGCGTGGCGCTGGACTTCGCCAACGAGGAGTCGGTCGTGCAGACGGTGTTCGCGACCACCGTGCTGATGCTGCTGCGCGCCTCGCTCGGATCCGCAGGGGCTCGACGCCGTGGTGAAGCAGGCAGAGGGCGTGCTGTCGGGAGCCGTCCCAGCCGTCGAGCCAGCGGAGCAGTACACCTTCGTCGGTGCGGGCTGGGCGCACGGCATCGCCCGCGAGGCCGCCCTCAAGATGCGGGAGGCCGCCCAGCTGTGGACCGAGGCCTACCCGCAGATGGAGTACCGCCACGGCCCGATCGCCATCGCCGAGCCGGGCCGGGCAGTGTGGGTCTTCGGCGAGCCGGTTGCGGGGCTGCTCGACGACCTCGCCGCAACGGGGGCGGGCGTCGTGTGCGACGACCTCGACCCGGTGGCGGACCTGGTGCGAGCGCAGCTGCTCGCGGTGCGTCAGGCGGAGAGCCGAGGCCTCGACCCGGACCGGCCCCGCCACCTGACCCGCTCGGTCGTGCTGGACGCCTCGTGATCCTCTGCGCCGCGCCCAGCCCGGCGTGGGACGTCACGCACCACGTCGACCGGCTCCGGCTGCACACCACCAACCGGGCGCGCAGCACCTCGGCGCGAGCGGGCGGCAAGGCGGTCAACGTGGCCCGCCTGCTGTCGCTGCTCGACGAGGAGGTCACGGTCGTTGCGCCGCTGGGTGGCCCGACCGGGCGGCTCGTCGCCGAAGACCTCGCGGCGGCCGGGGTGCCGCTCGAGCGAGTGGCGTCCTTGCCCGAGACCCGCAGGACCACCGCCGTGGTGAGCGACGACGCGGGCGACGCGACGGTGGTGAGCGAGTCGAGCAGCATCGGCGACTGGGGTGCGTTCCTCGACCGCGTCGCCTCACTCCTCGCGAACGCCGACGTGCTGGTGGCGAGCGGCTCTCTGCCGCAGGACGCACCGGTCGACGGGTTCGCCGAGCTGTGCCGTCTCGGACGGGCGCACGGTGTGCCGGTGGTCGTCGACACCAGCGGCCCGGCGCTGCTCGCGGCTCTCGCCGCCCGTCCCGCCGTGGTGAAGCCGAACGTGCATGAGCTCGCGGAGGTCCGCCCGCACGACGACCCGGTGCGCGCCGCGGAAGAGCTGGCCACCACGTCCGGCTCGGCGGTTGCGGTCTCGCTCGGGCCGGAGGGTCTCGCGCTGTCGTGCGACGCCGGCACGTGGGTCGCGCGACCCGGCGCCGTCGTGCAAGGCAACCCGACGGGCGCGGGTGACGCGGTGACGGCCGCGCTCGCCCGAGGGCTGCTCCACGGCCGGCCCTGGCCTGACGTCGTCGTCGACGCGGTCGCGCTGTCCGCCGCGGCAGTGCTCGCGCCGTACGCCGGAGAGGTCGACCTCCGAGACCTCGACCGGGTCCGCGCCTCGGTGAGGCTGGACCGGCTGGACGTGACCGCATGACGCTCGCCAGGACCGCCGACCTGCTGGCCGACGCGGTGTCGCGCGACACCGGGCTGCTCGCCTTCAACGTGATCACGCTGGAGCACGCCGAGGGCATCCTCGCGGGCGCCGTGCGCGCCGGCAGGCCGGTCGTGCTGCAGGTCAGCGAGAACGCGATCCGCTACCACGACGGGTCGGCGGCTCCGCTGCTGCGCGCGTGTGCGGACCTGGCTGGCGACCATGCGGCGACCGCTGCCCTGCACCTCGACCACATCACCGATCCCGGGCTGTTGGAGCATCCCGAGCTGGGAGGTGCGCTCGGCGTCAGCTCCGTGATGTTCGACGCCAGCACCGAGGACTACGCGACGAACGTCGCTCGCACGACCGAGACCGCGAAGGCCCTCCACGCCCGTGGGCTGTTCGTCGAGGCCGAGCTGGGAGAGGTGGGCGGCAAGGGCGGCGCGCACGCGCCGGGCGTGCGGACCGACCCGCTGCAGGCCGTGGACTTCGTCGTGGCGACGGGAGTGGACGCGCTGGCCGTCGCGGTCGGCAGCAGCCACGCGATGACCACCCGGACGGCAGAGCTCGACCAGGACCTGGTGCGGCGGATCGCGGACGTGGTGCCGGTCCCGCTGGTGCTGCACGGCTCGTCGGGAGTGCCTGCCGATCAGCTGCGCGCGGCCGTGGCGAACGGCATCCGGAAGATCAACGTCGGGACCGCGCTGAACGTCGGCTTCACCGGAGCAGTTCGCGATGCGCTGGTCGCCGATCCCGACGTCACCGACCCACGCCGCTACCTGCGATCCGCCCGTGACGCAGTCGCGGACGTGGTGGCCGGCATGCTGCAAGAGGTGCTCGGCGGCTGAGTTGCTCAGCGTGTGTCGACCGTCAGCAACAACCGGAAGTCGGCCCCGCCAAGGTCGCTGTCGCGCACCTGCAGCGTGCCGCCCTGCCGCGCTGCGATCTGCCTGGCGATGGCCAGGCCCAGCCCGCTTCCCGACCCGCGCGTGCGTGCGTCCTGGAGGGCGACGAAGCGGTCGAAGATGCGCTCTCTGTCCTCCGTTGGAACGCCTGGTCCGTCGTCCGCGACCTCCAGGTGCACGGCGCCGTCCGCTGCCCCGAGCCGCACTCGTACGACGGACCGGGCGTGCCGGACTGCGTTCTCCAGCAGGTTGCGCACCAGCCGGCGGAGCTCGTCGACGTCGCCGGTGAGCGGAGCGGCCGACACCTCGGCCGTCACGATCTCCATGTCCGTCGTACCCCGCAAGCGTGTGACCTCCTCGAGGACGACGTCGTCGAGGTCGAGCAGGTCGTGCCGTGGCGCAGCGACACCGTCGGTGGTGCGTGCCAGGTAGAGCAGGTCGTGCACGAGCCGGTCCATCTGGTCGGCATCTTGCAGCAGCAGCCTGTGCTGTCTCCGGCCAGTCGTTGTCGTCGCGGGCGAGCGCCACCTCCAGTTGAGTGCGGAGAGCCGTCACCGGGCTTTGCAGCTCGTGCGACGCGTCGGCGACGAACTCGCGCTGCCGGCGGCTGCTCGCCTCGAGCCGCTCGAGCATCTGGTTCATCGTCGCCGCGAGCTGGCTCACCTCGTCTCCGGACGCCGGCACCGGCACTCGGCGCCCGAGGTCCTCGTCGGTGATCGAGGCGACCTGCCGACGGATGTCCTCGACAGGCCGAAGTGTCCGCCCGACGACCAGCCACGTGCCGGCCGCGACGAGCAGGACCAGCAGCGGCACCCCGACCGCCAGGTCTCGCCGCAGCGTCCGCGACGCCTCGCCGACGGACTCGAGGCTGGAGCCGGCCACGATCGTGACCGGTCCTTGCTGCGTGCTGTACCGGGCCGTCCAGACGCGGTAGTCCTCGGTCTCGTCGTCGTCCGGGGCGTTGCGCAGCACTCGCATCGTCGGCGTGCCGGACGTCGCGGTCGATGGTGATCGCGGCCGCGCCCGTGATGTTGTCGGAGCCGGCGAGCACGAGTGCCGTCGTCGGTGAACACCTGGGCTACGTCGTCACCGCCGACCCCGAGCGTCTTCGGGAGAGCGTCCTGCCCAGCGAGCACCGCCAGGTCGAGCACCCGGCTGCGAGCCAGGCTGTCGGCGGTCCGGTGGAGCGAGCGGTCGAGCGTGACGAGCAGGAGGATCGAGCCGACCGCCAGCGCGGTGGCGGAGACCAGCGTGGTGAGCAGCGTGATGCGGGCACGCACCGACCTCAGCGCCCGTCGCTCAGCCACCGTCGGCCGCCAAGCGGTAGCCGACGCCGCGGACCGTCTGAAGTGCCGAACGGTCGAACGGCTCGTCGATGCGCAACCGCAGCTGGCGCACGTAGACCTCGACGATGTTGGGGTCACCGTCGAACGTGAAGTCCCAGACGTGGTCGAGGATCCGAGCCTTCGACAGCACCTCGCCGGGGTGCCGCATGAGGTACTCGAGGAGCGAGAACTGGCGCGGGCTCAGCGGCACCGGGCTCTCGCCCCGCCGCACCTGATGCGTCGCCGGGTCGAGCCTCAGGTCCCCGACGGCGAGCACCTGCGGCCGCGCCGGAGCGCCCCGCCGCACGAGCGCTCGCAGGCGAGCGAGCAGGACGACGTACGAGAAGGGCTTGGAGAGGAAGTCGTCGGCGCCGGTGTCGAGGGCGGTGGCCTCGGCCGAGTCGCCCGTGCGGGCGGTGAGCATCAGGATCGGCGTCCAGACATGCGCCTCGCGCAGCTTGGTGCAGACCTCCTCGCCACTCATCCCGGGCAGCATCGCGTCGAGCACGATCGCGTCGTACGGGTTCTCGGTGGCCAGCCAGTGCCCGTCGGTGCCGTCGAGCGCGACGTCCACGGCGTAGCCCTCGTGCTCCAGTCCGCGGCGTACGGCGTCTGCGAGCCGCGCGTCGTCATCCACGACGAGGATGCGCATGCCGCCACGATCCCACGCACGGCTGAATCCCCGCTGAAGCCGCTTGGCCCTTCAGCGTGGCTTCAGCGACGTCCTGCCACGGTGCCTGCATGAGGTTCGGACGGTGGCTCCCGGCGCTGCTGCTGGTAGCGCTCGCGACGGGGTGCGGCGGCTCGGGCAGCGCCGAGAAGCCTTCCGTAGCCCAGGATCCCGCCAAGCCGACCGTGCCCGCGGCCGGCGACTTCGTCGACCACATCGACAACCCGTGGATGCCCTGGCGGCCTGGCACCACGTGGCGCTTCGTCGGCAAGACCGCCGACGGCACCGAGCGGACCGTCGTCACAGTCACCCACCGCACCCAGTGGTCCAAGGTGTGCGAACGACGGTCGTGCACGACGTCGTCCACCTCGATGGACGGCTGCTCGAGGACACCTACGACTGGTACGCGCAGGACAACGCCGGGAACGTCTGGTACTTCGGCGAGGACACCAAGGAGTACGACGGGTCCAAGGTCGACACGTCGGGCTCCTGGGAAGCCGGGATCGACGGGGCCCGGGCCGGCATCGCCATGAAGGGCGACCCGCAGGTCGGCGACCGCTACTTCCAGGAGTGGTACCCGGGCGAGGCGATGGACCAGGCGCGGGTGCTCGCCACGGCCGCGTCCGCGAATGTGCCCTTCGGCCACCTCGCCGGTCTGCTGAAGACCAAGGACTTCACCCGGCTCGAGCCGACCGCCGACGAGCACAAGTACTACAAGCGCGGCGTCGGTGTCGTGCTCGAGGTCAGCCTCCACGAGAAGGACACCACGGAGCTGGTCAGCATGGACCGGCCATGAGATGAAGGGAACGACATGAGGAAGCGAACATTGGCAGCGGCAGCAGGACTGGGAGTCGCGGCCGCGGTCACCGTCGGTGGCGTCGCCGCAGCATCATCCGATGACGGCGACGCGAACGTCAGCGGACCGCAGGCAGACCGTGCGACGTCCGCCGCCCTCGAGGCGACGCACGGAGGAAAGGCCAACTCCGTCGAGCGGGACTCCGAGAACGGCGCGACGTGGGAGGTCGAGGTCACCAAGAAGGACGGCAGCACCGTCGACGTACGGCTCGACGAGAACTACCGCGTGGTCGTCATCGAGGGTGACTCCGAGTCCGAGTAGCGAGCTCTATCCCGAAAAACTAGAACTTGTTATAGTTCGGCGGTGACCCGTCCGGACGTCTTCGCCCCCGCGCAGCTCGGTCCGGTCACCCTTCGCAACCGGGTCGTCAAGGCGGCCACGTTCGAGAGCCGCACGCCCGACGGCCTGGTCACCGACGACCTCGTCGACTACCACCTGGCGGTGGCGCGCGGCGGGGTCGGCATGACGACCGTCGCCTACCTCGCGGTCTCGCCCGAGGGCCGCACCGACGGTCGCCAGATCGTGCTCCGCGAGGAGGCGCTGCCCGGCCTCGCCCGGCTCACCGAGGCCGTCCACGACGAGGGCGCGGCGGTCGCCGCGCAGATCGGCCACGCCGGCCCGGTCGCGAACGGCCGGGCGAACGAGGCGCAGGCGCTCTCGGCTTCGCGGATGCTGAGCCCGCTGAGCCTGCAGCGGGTGCGGGCGGCGACCCGCGCCGACCTGGTGCGGGTCACCAGGCAGTACGTCGACGGCGCCAGGATCGCGATGCGCGCCGGCTTCGACGCCCTCGAGATCCACCTCGGCCACAACTACCTGCTCAGCTCGTTCGTGTCGCCGAACCTCAACCGCCGCAAGGACGAGCTCGGCGGTGCGCTGACCCACCGCGCGGCCTTCCCGCGGCAGGTCGTCAAGGCGGTGCGCGACACCGTCGGCGACGCGGTCGCGGTCACCGCGAAGATCAGCATGCGCGACGGCATCCGCGCCGGGCTGCAGGTCGACGAGAGCCTGCCGTTCGCGCACATGCTGCAGGAGGACGGCGCGCTCGACGCGCTGCAGCTCTCGGCCGGCAGCTCGCTGACCAACCCGATGTACTTCTTCCGAGGCGACGTGCCGCTGCGGGAGTTCGCGTCCGCCATGCCGCTGCACGTCAACGTCGGGATGCGGACTGGTGGGACGGCGCTTCCTGAAGGCATACCCGTTCGACGAGGCCTACCTGCTGCCGCTCGCACGCGAGTTCCGCGACGCCTTGGACATGCCGCTGATGCTGCTCGGTGGCATCAACCGACGCGTCGACCCTGGACCTCGCGATGGCCGAGGGCTTCGAGTACGTCGCGATGGCCCGGGCGCTGCTGCGTGAGCCCGACCTCGTCAACCAGATGCAGGCGGGGCACGCCGTCGAGGGCGTGTGCATCCACTGCAACCGCTGCATGCCCACCACCTACACCGCACGCGCTGCGTCGTGACCGAGCCATGACAAGAAGGGCAGGACTCGCATGATCCTGGACAGGTTCCGCATCGACGGGCAGGTCGCCGTCGTCACCGGTGCCGGCCGCGGCATCGGCGCCGCGACGGCGCTCGCCCTCGCCGAGGCCGGCGCCGACGTGGTGCTCTCGGCACGGCACCGCGACCAGCTCGAGAAGGTCGCGTCACAGGTCGAGGAGGCCGGGCGTCGTGCGGTCGTCGTACCAGCGGACCTGATGGACCTCGACGCGGTCGCCGCGCTGGCGGACACCGCGGCCGCGGAGCTGGGCCGTCTCGACATCGTGGTCAACAACGTCGGCGGCACCATCCCGAACGCGCTGCTCGACACCGACCCCGCCTACCTCGAGGAGGCGTTCCACTTCAACGTGAGCACGGCGCACGCGCTGGTGCGGGCGGCGGTGCCGCACATGCTGGCGAGCGAGAGCGCCGACGGGCAGCGTGGCCACGGCGCGGTCGTCAACATCTCCTCGGTGATGGGCCGGGTGACCGGGCGCGGCTACCTCGCCTACGGCACCGCCAAGGCTGCGCTCGCGCACTGGACGCGGCTCGCCGCGCGCGACCTCGCGCCGCACATCCGCGTCAACGCGATCGCGGTCGGCTCGGTGATGACCTCCGCGCTGGAGTTCGTCGCGTCCGACGCGGACACCAAGGCCGCGATGGAGTCGGTCACGCCGCTGCAGCGGATCGGGGAGCCGGAGGACATCGCGGCGACCGCGCTGTACCTCGTCGTCGAGGGCCGGCGGCTACGTCACCGGCAAGGTGGTCGAGGTCGACGGCGGCATCGAGCAGCCGAACCTCGACCTCGGGCTGCCCGACCTCACCCCCACCGACGAGGAGACGCTCATGACCTACCGCGTCGTCGAGTGGTCGACCGGCACCGTCGGCCGCCACGCCATCGCCGGCATCGACGCCCGGCCCGACCTCGAGCTGGTCGGCGTGTGGGTGTCGTCGCAGGAGAAGGCCGGCAAGGACGCCGGCGAGCTCGCCGGGCTCGGGCGCGACCTCGGCGTCGTCGCGACCAACGACCGCGACGCGCTGCTCGCGCTGAAGCCCGACTGCATCGTGCACACCGCGATGACCGACGACCGCATGTTCGAGGCGATCGACGACCTCGTGGCGTTCCTCGAGGCCGGCGTCAACGTGGTCTCGTCGGGCCCGGTGGTGCTGCAGTTCCCCCGCGGCGTCATGCCCGACGACATGGTCGAGCGCATCGAGAAGGCCGGCCAGCAGGGCGGTGCCTCGCTGCACGTCAACGGCATCGACCCCGGCTGGGCGAACGACGTCCTGCCGCTCGCGCTGACGTCGCTGTCGCAGCGCATCGACGAGGTGCGCTGCTTCGAGATCGCCGACTACTCCACCTACTACCAGCCGGTCGTGATGAAGGAGATCTTCGGCTTCGGCAAGCCGCTCGACGAGGTCCCGATGCTGTTCCAGCCGGGCATCCTCTCGCATGGCGTGGGGGAGCGTCGTGCGCCAGATCGCGGCCGGCCTCGACGTCGTACTCGACGAGCCGCTGGTCGAGGAGGTCGAGCGCGTGCCCGCCGACCACAGCTACGACACCGCTTCGTGCCACATCGCGGAGGGTACGGCGGCGCGCGTGCCGGTTCGAGGTGATCGGCAAGGTCGACGGCGCGCCGCGGATCGTGCTCGAGCACGTCACCCGCACCGACCCGGCGCAGATGCCCGAGTGGCCGCAGCCCACCGGCGGCGACGGCTGCTACCGCGTGCAGGTCACCGGCGAGCCGATGATGACCGTCGACTTCGCCCACCACGGCGAGCACGGCGACCACAACGTCTCGGGGATGATCACCACCGCGATGCGCCTGGTGAACAGCGTCGCCGCGGTCGTCGAGGCACCACCCGGCCTGGTCACCGCCCTCGACCTGCCACTGGTCACCGGCCGCGGCCTGGTGCGCCGTGGTTAGCGAGCGGAGCGAGCCGAAATCACTCGCACCTGCCCACTGAAGACTCTCGGGTGAGCGACGAACCGCACTGGACAGAGCCCGGCGCCTACCCAGTCGCGGACGGCATCCACCGGATCCCGCTCCCGCTGCCGATGGACGGGCTGCGCGCGGTCAACGTCTACGCCATCGAGACCGAGGAGGGGCTGACCCTCATCGACGGCGGCTGGGCCGTCGAGTCGTCACGCAAGCAGCTCGACGAGTCGCTGGCGTCGATCGGCCGCTCGGTCGCGCGACATCACGCGGTTCCTCGTCACGCACGTGCACCGCGACCACTACACGCAGGCGCTCACCGTGCGTCGCGAGGTCGGCTCCCACGTCAGCCTCGGCATCGGCGACAAGGACACCGTCGACCTGGTGCTGCGCGAGATCCTCGACCACGACCCGACCGTCCCGCAGATCCTCCGCGCCGGCGCCGACAAGGTCGCGCGCGAGTGGGAGAAGGCGATGAGCGGGCAGAAGCCCGACCTGTCGATGTGGGAGTACCCGGACACCTGGCTCGACGGCGACCACCGGCTCTCCGTCGGCACCCGCACCATCGACGCCGTCTCCACGCCGGGCCACACCCAGGGGCACTTCGTGTTCGCCGACCAGGACGCCGGGCTGCTGTTCTCCGGCGACCACGTGCTCCCCACGATCACCCCGTCGATCGGCTTCGAGCCGGCGTACGCCGAGCAGCCGCTCGCCGACTTCCTCTCCTCCTTGGCGAAGGTGCGCGCGCTGCCCGGACCTGCGGCTGCTGCCTGCGCACGGCGCGGTCACCGACTCGACGCATGCGCGCGTCGACGAGCTCGTCGCGCACCACGACGAGCGGCTGCGGCTGTGCCTGGAGGCGGTGCAGGCGGGTCGGCAGCACGGCGTACGAGGTCGCGCAGGACCTGCCCTGGACGCGTCGCGCCAAGCGCATGGACGAGCTCGACTTCTTCAACGGCGCCCTCGCGTCGATGGAGACGATGGCGCACCTCGAGCTGCTCGCCGCGCAGGGCAAGGTCAGCAAGCGCGACGACGACGGGGTGAACATCTACGGGCCGGTGTCCTGACGCGATGACGTCGCGGGCCGAGCTGGACGCCGACGCGCACGCCACGCTCGCGCGCCTGCGCGAGACATCGCCGGTTGCCTGGGTCGAGTGCGCTCGACTGCTGGCTGGTGACCGGGTACGACGACGCCGTACGCGTCATGCGCGACAGCCGCACGTTCACCGTCGACGACCCGCGCTTCTCGACCGCCCGCGTCGTCGGGCCGCAGCATGCTCTCCGTCGACGGCAACGAGCACACCGCAACATCGCTCGCCGTTCGTGGCGCCGTTCCGCCCGGCTCAGGTGGAGCGCCGGTTCGCCGACGACGTCGCCAGCTCTCGCTTCCGGGCTGGTGGACCGGTTCGCCGACCGCGGCCATGCCGAGCTGCGCCGCGAGCTCGCCGGTCCGCTGTCGGTCGCGGTGGTGGCGGAGGTGCTCGGTCTGGACGCGTCCGACGCCGACACCGTGCTCGGGTGGTACTCCGCGATCGTCGCCGCCGTCACCGAGATGCAGGCCGACGGGCACGTCGGCGACGAGGCCGCGCGACGCGATGTCGTCGCTCACCGGACGCGTCCACGACAGCCTCGGCCGCGGCGGGTCGCTGCTCAGCGAGGCGGCCACGACGCTGAGCGAGGAGCAGGTCGTCGCGAACGCGGCGGTGATGATGTTCGGCGGCATCGAGACCACCGAGGGCATGATCCTCAACGCGGTCGCGCACCTGCTGCGCAGCGACCTCCCGCCGCTTCGGTTCGAGGACCCGGCGTTCCTCGCCGCCGTCGTGGAGGAGTCACTGCGGATGGAGCCCGCCGCCGCGGTCGTCGACCGCTACGCCACCGAGGACACGCACCTCGCCGGCGCACGACATCCGCCGCGGCGACCTGGTGCGGGTCTCGCTCACCGGCGCCAACCGCGACCCCGCCGTCTTCCCCGACCCCGACGTCTTCGACCCGCGCCGCAGCAACCTCCGCGCCCAGCTCTCCTTCGCCAAGGGTCCGCACGTCTGCGTCGCCATGGACCTCGCCCGCCTCGAGGCCCGCGTCGCCGTCCGCGAGCTCGTCACCCGGCTCCCCGGCCTTCGCCTCGCCGGCCCGTCCGACGCCCGCGGCCTGGTCTTCCGCAAGCCGCCCGTCGCTCGAGGTCGCCTGGGACGTGTGAGCTCGAACGGTCGATCTCGCGCGAACTAGGCGTGTTATTTGGTGTGGTCCCTCTGGTCGGTGAACTCGGCGCGCTCGATCTGCTCCCAGCGACATCGATCCGTCGCGATCGGCAGCGTCGCCCGCTTTCGCGTCGATCGCGAGCGTCGAGCATCGATTCGCCTCGGCGGCGTCGAACGGGCGTCGACGGCTGGTCGCTCGATCGCTCGTTGTGTTCCGTGAGCGACGGTTGGCGTCGATCAGCACCTGAGCTGAATGAGGCGGTGCGGTGAACTGGCCGACGCGGACGATCCACAACCGCCAGACGGATGGGCTCGGGGACCGGTGTCGCCGTCACGACGAGATCGTGCATGTGACGTGATTCCCGAAAGCAGCCCGGCCGCCGGGGTGTTGAGGACGCTGTGAACGATCGCCGATAGGTAGGTCAAGGACTCGTCCCGCGCCGCTATGCCATCGAGGAACGATGCGATGTCTTCCCAGGAGCGATCGGGAAATGGGTAGGGCCAACCCAGATGTCCGCACAGCCGCATGGTGCCACCTGGCGCCCACTCCTTGTCGGATCGCGGCATTCGCACATCCGCATGAGCGGACGACTCGCTCGGTCGCTGGGTCGGGCCAGCGGTGCTGCTCAGCCCTTGCCTGTGGGTCGGCTCTCGTAGGTGAGGCCGTGTGGGTTGGTCCAGTGGTAGGTGCCGGGGCCGGCGCGTTCGTAGCGCCAGCGGTGAAGGTCTTCAGCCGGTGGTGTCGTCGGCAGAGGCACGCCAAGTTGGCGGGGTTGGTCTGGCCGGGTGGTCCGCCTTCGTCCATCGGGACGTACGGGGTCGATGTGGTCGAGGTCGCAGCGTCGGGCGTCGACATTGCAGCCGGGGAAGACGCAGTGGCCGTCGCGGAGGATGACGAGGTCGCGCATCCAGGCGGGTGGGTCGTGCTGGTCCACCGCGTCGGTGCTCGAGCGACGGCCATGTCCAAGACCGGCTTGAGGGTGATGCCGGAGAACCGCTGCAGCCAGGTCTTGAGGAGGTCGAGGGTGGCGGTGCCGAGCTTCTCGACGTCGGCCGGGGTGGTCTCGCCGTCCTCGGTGTGCGGTCGGAGGTCGTCGCCGGTGAGGTGGACGTAGAGGGTCGCGCCGGTGATCGCGAGGTCCTTCGACTGCGTGCGCCGTCGGTCGGGTTGGCCGAAGAGGTCGAGGGCGCGTTGCGGGTGGGCGAGCAGACCGAGGGCGGCGGCGCGGCGGTGACCGAGGGGTGACTGGTCGCCGAGGCGGCCCAGCTGGTTCGCGACGTCACTGACGGTGGCGTCGAGGTCGTGGGCGTCGACGAGTCCAGGGTGGCGTGAGGGTGGCGGAGCCGAGGGTGTCGTCGTCGTGGTAGTCGAAGATGACGTCGCGGTGCGCCTGCGCGGCTTCCTCACGCTGGCGGGCCTTGTCGGGCTCGAACCGGATCAGCGCCTTGTGCGATGAGGCCGGTGAGGTTGGGCACGATCCGGTTCTTCGCGCCGACGATCGCGGCCTGCGCGGTCGACGAACGCCGACCGCCTCGGGGCCGAGGTGCATGGTCTGCTCGGCGGTCTTGCGGGCCTTCCACGCCTGCAGCGACCCGTCCTGGACGAGTGCCCACAGCCGGGGGAGGCGGTAGCGCAGCTCCAGCGCTTGCGCGACCAGGCCGCAGCCGGAGCCGTAGGAGATGTCGAGGGCGGCGGCGAGCTCCTCGACGGCGCGTTCGGCGACCATCGGCGTGCCCGGAGCCGGCGAGGTGATCGGTGATCGGGTCGCCCTCGTCCGGGATCGATCAGCAGCGGGTCGCGCCAGCAGGCGACCGGGGTGTCGTCGTCGACCGGGTGCAGGTGCACGACCTGGATCGCCAGCGCCAGCAGCCGCGCCTCGGACCGGTCGGCCTGCCGACGTTCCGCGGCGGCCGCGAGCAGCGTCTCGCGCACGTCGAGGTCGAGGACCTCTGCGGTGCTGGTCATGGGTATGAATCTAGACCCGACCACCGACACAAACGGATCGAGAATTGGCCTTGTCCACAAGGGAATTCTCAAGTACTTCTCGGGAGACTTCGCTGCCCATCCTCGAGTGGTTTCGAGGCTCGCTTCGCTCGCACCTCAACCACCGTTTGGTCAGTCCGTGGTCGCGTCGCGAGTGGTCTGACAGCTGCCTGACAGGCGTCGCCTGAGGCGTGAGTCGGCGATCACGTTTTGAAGCAGTCGGAGCCGGGAATGAGATTGTTACCAGCCCTGCTCGGGGTGGCTGGTCTCGGTAAGGGGGTGAGTGTCATCAACGACCTCACGAGAGTTCTGCGCTTTCCGGAACAGCGCACACGACACGACCACGCCTGGCGCCTCGTCAGTGCACCCGGCGACGAGCCTGGGTTGCTCGAGGGCCGCTACCGGTGCGATCTCTGCTCAGCGGAATGGGCGCTCTAAGCCCCCAAAGTCGCCAGCTGCGTTCTTTGAGACCGTGGTTCGACGGTGACCCGAGCGCGCTAGCCGAGTGGCCTCGAGGTCGCATCGGCAGTACGATCTCTGCGCACGTGTGCGGTGGTTTCGAGGCTCGCGGAGTTCACCCTGAGGCGCCGAGCAACGAGGCGTCTCGAAGGCGCTCGCGCCTCAACCAACGTGTGGTCTCGTGCTCGGCGACCAGCAGACCCGAGGCTCGCCCTCGACTCCTCATGCACCGCGCTTCGCGCGACATGGGGGTGTGGAGGATGCCGTCGTCGAGGAAGTCGTCGCCGGTGCGGACATAGCCGTAGGTCTCGTACCACCCGGCCAGCGGCGTCTGCGCGTCGAGCACGGAATCACGTGGGCCGATCTCGGCGAGCGCGGCGCGCATGAGTGCGTCGGAGAGGCCGCGACCGCGGTGTGCCGGGACGACGAGCACCCGGCCGATGCGGGCGTGGTCGCCGTCGTCGAGGATCCGCAGGTAGCCGACCGGACCGTCGGGGGAGTCGACCCAGACGTGGCGCGTGCCGGGCTCGAGGTCGCGGCCGTCGAGCTCTTGGTAGGCGCACTGCTGCTCCACGACGAAGACCGACTCGCGCAGCTGCCAGAGCAGGTACGCCGTCCGCGCGTCGAGGTCGTCGAACGCGTCCACCCGCACGTCGTACGACGGAGGGGACGATGTCACGCGGCGGAGCCTGTCACAGATCGCGGCCGGCCGGTGTCTACATGTTCGAACCCGCATCCAGGAGGAGACATGACCACGACACCACTGGCCCAGATCATCCGGACCACGCAGACCGCGCAGGAGCGTCGCGCGAAGGCGCGGGTGCCGCTCGAGAAGCCCACCGGGCTGCTCGGCCGCGCGATGGCCTGGTACTCCCGACGCACCTACGGCGACGTCGTCGACAACGGACTGGCGATGCTGCACAACCCGCCGATCCTGAAGGCGGTGCTCGGCTTCGAGCGCCGCGTCGACAAGTGGGACCGCCTCGACCCGGACCTCAAGCTGCTCGCGCAGGCAGGCAGCGCCGCGATGATCGGCTGCAGCTGGTGCATGGACTTCGGCTACTACCTGGCCCACAGCAGGGGCATGCGGCTGGACAAGCTGCGCGAGATCCCGCGCTGGCGCGAGTCCGACGTGTTCACCGACCTCGAGCGGGCGGTGCTGGACTACACCGAGGCGATGACCGCGACCCCACCGACGGTGAGCGACGAGCTGGCCGAGCGGCTGCGCGCCGACCTCGGCAACGCCGGCTTCGTCGAGCTGACGATGATGGTGGCCGTGGAGAACGAGCGCTCCCGCTTCAACAGCGCCCTCGGTCTGTCGAGCCAGGGCTTCTCGGACCGCTGCGAGCTGCCCGGTGAGTAGAGCCCCGACTGACGCGTTCGAGGAGCACCGCGGCCTGCTGTTCACGGTGGCCTACGAGATGCTCGGCAGCGTCGCCGACACCGACGACGTGCTGCAGGAGAGCTGGCTGCGGTGGGACGCCGTCGACCACGGCGACATCCGCGACGAGCGCGCCTACCTGGTGCGCATCGTCACCAACCAGGCGCTCAACCGGATGCGGAGCCTGCAGCGCCGCCGCGAGACCTACGTCGGTCCGTGGCTGCCGGAGCCGCTCGCGACGACACCCGACGTCGCCGACGACGTCGAGCTGGCGGAGTCGGTGTCGCTGGCGATGCTGGTCGTGCTCGAGACGCTGACGCCGGTGGAGCGCGCGGTGTTCGTGCTGCGCGAGGTGTTCGGCTTCGGGTACGACGAGATCGCGTCGGCCACCGACGCGAAGCCGGACGCCGTACGCCAGACCGCGAGCCGGGCGCGCAAGCACGTGCAGGCACGACGGCCCCGCGTCACAGCGCCGCCGGACGGGATCGAGGTGACCGAGCGGTTCCTCGCCGCGGTCAAGACCGGCGACGTGCAGCAGCTCCTCGACGTGATGTCGCCCGACGTCGTGCTCGTGACCGACGGCGGCGGTGAGAAGCAGGCCGCGCTGCGGCCGATCCACGGCGCCGACAAGGTGGCCCGCTGGTTCGACGGCATCCGCGAGCAGGCCGGGGACTTCACCGTCGAGTGGACGGCCGTCAACGGCCGGCCCAGCGCGATGCTGTACCTCGACGGGGAGTTCGACACGCTCGCGACCCTGGTCGTGGGCGAGGGCCGGGTCGACGCGATCTACCTGATGCGCAACCCGGCCAAGCTCGGCCACCTTGCCGAGCCGCGCACCCTCACCCGGTGGTGACGGTGCGCGTCTCGCTCACGGCGTTGGGGTGGAACAGCACCGGTGCCCCGCGTTCCATGGGCCGCTCGAGCTCGAAGCCGCCGGTCACGACGACCGCCCACTCCGAGCGCACCAGCGGCTGCCCGAGCACCGGCACGCCCAGCCCGGGTAGGTCTCGAGGGCGAAGTCCGCGCAGTCCGGGTGCATCGGCGGGAACTCGAACGCGTTGGCGTCGGCCTCCGCGACCGAGCCCACGAACGTCGTGGCGGCCGAGGGACCGGTCGCCAGCGACATACCGCACAAGGAGCAGACCCTGCTCAGCGCGCACTGGATCGCGCGCGCCTTGACCACGCCGCCGAGGTCGGCGGGGCCGGTCGGCTCCTGCCGGAAGTCGACGCCGTAGCCGGCGAACGCGTCGCTGGCGAACGGCACCGGCACGTCGTGCCGCAGGTCGTTCCGGCGCTCGGACAGGTCCACGTTGCTCGCTACCGCGGCGCGGGTCACGCCGAGTTGCGCATGTAGGCGCCCGTCTCGAGCCGGCGGACCGGACGCTCGGCGTCGGTGAGCCGGCGACGCCCGACGTTCAGCGGCGTCTGGTCGTCGTCGGTCATCTTGTTCGGCAGCGCGAGCTTCCAGATCCTCCGCAGCGTCTGGCCGTACTGCACGTGCAGCGGACCCGGTGGTGTAGGGGATGTCGTAGCGCTTGCAGATGTCGACGATCTTGTCCGAGATCTCGGCGTAGCGGTTGCTCGGCAGGTCGGGGTACAGGTGGTGCTCGATCTGGAAGCCGAGGTTGCCGCTCATGATGTGCAGCAGCGGGCCACCGGTGAAGTTGGCGGAGCCGAGCATCTGGCGCAGGTACCACTCCGGGCGCGTCTCGTCGTCGAGCTCCTCCTCGGTGAAGTGCAGCGCACCGTCGGGGAAGTGGCCGCAGAAGATGATCATGTAGGACCACACGTTGCGCATCAGGTTGGCGATCGCGTTGGCCTTCATGGTCGAGATCGCGTTGGGGCCCGACAGCAGCGGGTAGACGACGTAGTCCTTGGCGATCTGGCCGCGGATCTTGCGGCCGATCTGCTTGAGCTGCCGCTTCATCTCCTTGGGGTCCTTGCGGCCCTTGCGGATCGCCTCGACGTCGAGGTCGTGCAGTGCGACGCCCCACTGGAAAGAGCAGCGAAGCAGCGCGTTGTAGACCGGCTGGCCGAGGTTGACCGGGTGCCACTTCTGCTCGCGAGCCATCCGCAGGACGCCGTACCCGATGTCGTTGTCGTGGCCGAGCACGTTGGTGAACTGGTGGTGCACGTAGTTGTGCGAGTGCTTCCACTGGTCGGCGGGCTGCGCGGTGTCCCACTCCCAGTTGCTGGAGTGGATCTCCGGGTCGTTCATCCAGTCCCACTGGCCGTGCATGACGTTGTGGCCGATCTCCATGTTCTCGAGGATCTTCGCGATCCCGAGCATGCCGGCGCCGGCCCAGAACGCGGGCTTGTACTTGCTGAACAACAGCGTCACGCGACCGGCGGCCGCAAGGTTCCGCTGGATCTTGATCATGCGGTTGATGTACGCCGCGTCGGCAGCGCCGCGCGACTCCTCGATCTCCTCGCGGATGGCGTCGAGCTCGCGGCCGAGCTCCTCGATCTGCTCCTCGGTGAGGTGGGTGTACTCCTTGCACGTCCGAGATGGCCATGTGGCTCCTCTCGCTCGTTGGTTCTTGGGGATTGGTCAGATGTTCAGGGTCAGATGTTCAGGGTCACGTCGCCGCAGGCGGCGGTGATGCAGGTCTGGATGTTCTCGTTCGGCGTCGCTGTGCTCCTCGCCGTTGCGCAGGTCCTTGATCTTCCCGGACGCCATGGTCAGCGTGCAGGTGTGGCAGATGCCGATGCGGCAGCCGTAGGGCATGCCCGACGCCGGCCTCCTCGCCGGCCTCGAGCAGCGTGGTGGCGCCGTCGACCTCGACCTTCTTGCCGGAGTTCGCGAAGGTGATCGTGCCGCCCTCGGCGTCACTCGCCCAGCTCGAGTGGAGAAGCGCTCGAGATGCAGCTTCTTCTCGACGCCCGGCCTCCTCCCAGAACTCCACGGCCGCGTCGAGCATGGGGGTCGGTCCGCAGGCCCAGGTGCCGCGCTCCTGCCAGTCGGGGCAGACCTCCTCGAGCTGGTCGAGCTCGAACATGCCCTCCTCGTCGGTGAACCGCTGGATCACCGTCAGTGACGAGTGCTTCTCGTGCAGGGCGCTGAGCTCGTCGCGGAAGATCATCCGCTCCTCGTTGGGCGAGGAGTAGATCATCAAGGTGTCCGGCATGGTGTCGCGGCGGTCGAGCGTGCGCAGGATCGACATCACCGGTGTGATGCCGCTGCCCGCGACCAGGAAGAGCAGCTTGTCCGGCGGCGGGTCGGCAGCGTGAACTCGCCCGCGGGGGCCGCGAGCCGCACGATCGTGCCGGGCTCGAGCCCTCGCACCAGGTGGTCGGAGAGGAAACCCTCCGGCATGGCGCGGACCGTGATCATGAGCAGGTTCTTCCACGGGTGGGCGCCGAGCTGAGGGAGTACGAACGCCAGTGGAAGCGGCCCTCGACCTCGACCCCGATGCCGATGTACTGGCCGGCCTGGTAGTCGAAGGACCAGCCCCAGCCGGGCTTGATGACAAGGGTGGCCGCGTCGTCGGTCTCCGGCTCGACCTTCTCCAGGCGCCCACGCAGCTCCCTGGCCGACCACAGCGGGTTGATCAGCCGCAGGTAGTCGTCGGGATGCAGGGGGAAGGTGAGCCTCGAGGCGGCGTCCCGCAGGCGCTGCCAGGAGATGCGGCGCTCCGCCGTATCGGTCATACCGTGGCCACTCCTCGGGTAGTCGTTCGCCGCGTGAACTCGAAAATGTAACTCACAGTTACAGTAGTTGTGAACCCCGTACCCACCTGTCGGGAATTCCACACATCGAGCACACATGGGCGCAGATCGGACCCGAGCACCTGGCGCTAGGATGGCAGGGAACGACAGGGGAGCGCCAACCACGGGCGCTGAGAGTGCGGACCAGCCGCAGACCCTCGAACCTGATTCGGTTAGCACCGACGAAGGAAGTCGAGTCTCGACCGCATTGGCGCGGTCCCCTCCCAGACTGATCGGGAGACCTGCAAATGCGCGCCACAGTGCGCACGTCCTCGGCGGCGGCCGCCGCCACCCTCGCCGTCCTCGGCCTGCTGACCGGCTGCTCGCTGGGCGGCTACGTCGCACGGAGTCGGCGAGCGAGCAGGACAAGACCGTGGTCGTCGCGACCCACGACTCCTGGGCGATGTCCAAGGGCGTGCTCGCGGAGTTCACCGCAAGACCGGCTACCGCGTCAAGGTCGAGCCCAACGGCGACGCCGGCCAGCTGACGAACAAGCTCGTGCTCACCAAGGGGTCGCCGATCGCCGACATGGCCTACGGCATCGACAACACGTTCGCCTCGCGCGCCGTCGACCAGGGGATCCTCGCGCCGTACACCCCGAAGGGGCTGCCCGCCTCCGCGCAGAAGTACGCCCTCGACGGACCCGGCCGAGGCCGACCGGCTCACCCCCGTCGACTACGGCGACGTCTGCGTCAACGTCGACGACGTCTGGTTCCGCCGCCACCACCTCGCGCCGCCGCGCACCCTCGACGACCTGGCGAGACCCGCGCTACCGCGGGCTGTTCGTCACGCCCGGGCGCCACCAGCTCCTCGCCCGGTCTGGCGTTCCTGCTCGCCACCATCGCGGAGTACGGCGACCGCTGGCCGGCGTACTGGCGCAAGCTGATGGCCAACGACACCAAGATCACCTCGGGCTGGTCCGACGCCTACGAGGTCGACTTCACCGCCGGCGGTGGCCACGGCGACCGGCCGATCGTGCTGTCCTACGCGTCCTCACCGCCGTTCACGATCCCCGAGGGCGAAGTCGACGCCGACGACCAGCAGCCTGCTCGACACCTGCTTCCGGCAGGTCGAGTACGCCGGCGTGCTGAAGGGGGCCGACGAACCCGGCCGGCGCGAAGGCGTTCATCGACTTCATGACGCAGCGCGCGTTCCAGCGGGCGCTGCCCGACAACATGTACGTCTTCCCCGTCGACGACCAGGCACCGCTGCCCGCCGCCTGGGCGAAGTTCGCCAAGACCGCCCCGAAGCCCTACACCGTCCCGCCGCAGGACATCGCCGAGCACCGCGACGCCTGGCTGCGCGAGTGGGGCGACGATCACCAGCGGATGAGCATGTCGACGCGGGGGCGATCCGGCGCCGTGGCGTCGCCGCGCTGGCCGCGCTGCCGCTGGCTGGTGCTCGCGCGTCTTCTTCGTGCTGCCGGTCGCCGGCATGGTCGGGCGCGGGTTCTTCTCCGACGGGCTCGTTCGACCCGGGCGCGGTCGCTCGAGGTCCTCGGCCGGCGGCCGGGTGCACCGGGTGCTGTGGTTCACGCTCTGGTCCGCGGGCCTGGCGACCGCGGTGACGGTGCTGCTCGGCGTGCCGGCGGCGTTCGTGCCTGCACCGGCTCCGGCTTCCGCGGCGCGCGGCGTGCTGCGCGCGCTTCCTGCTGGTGCCGTTCGTGATGCCGACCGTCGTCGTCGGCGTCGCGTTCCGCACGCTGCTGGCGCCGTCCGGCCCGCTGGGCGCGCTGCGCCTCGACGGCACCCCGGCGGCGATCGTCGCCGCGATGGTCTTCTTCAACCTCGCGGTCGTGGTGCGCACCGTCGGGTCGCTGTGGGAGGGCCTGGACCGGCGCCGCGAGGAGGCGGCCGCCGCGCTCGGCGCCTCGCCCGTCGCAGGTGTTCCGGACCGTCACCCTGCCCGCGCTGATGCCGGGCATCGTGTCGGCAGCGAGCGTCGTGTTCCTGTTCTGCGCCACCTCGTTCGGCATCGTGCTCACGCTCGGCGGGCTGCGCTACGCCACGGTGGAGACCGAGATCTACCTGCTCACCACCCAGTTCCTCGACCTGCGCGCCGCCTCCGCGCTCTCGGTGCTGCAGCTGGTCGTCGTCTCCGTGCTGCTGTACGGCGCGCAGCGGACCCGCACCGCGCGCGAGCACGCCCTCGACCGGGCCGGCGCAGCGGGACGCCGCCCGGCGTCCGCGCCGAGCGCGACGCCGCCGTGCTCGTCGATGACCGGCCTCGACGCTGCTGTTCGTCGCCGCGCCGCTGCTCGGCCCTGGTCGTCCGGTCGCTGCGCCGTCGACGGCGCGTGGAGCCTGCAGAGCTACCGCGACCTCGCCACGACCGGCGGCGACGCGCTGCTGGTGCCCGGTGTCCGAGGCGCTGGCGAACTCCTGGCGGGTCGCCGTCGACGCGACGCTGCTGGCGCTGCTGCTCGGCGTGCTCGTCGCGGTCGTGGTCTCGCGTCCGGCCACCGGGCCGGCGAGCGCCGTGCGCTGGCCACGCTCGACGCGGTGTTCATGCTGCCGCTCGGCGTCTCCGCGGTGACCCTCGGCTTCGGGTTCCTGGTCACCCTCGACCGGCCGCCGCTCGACCTGCGCAGCTCCGTCGGTGCTGGTGCCGATCGCGCAGGCCCTGGTCGCGCTGCCGCTGGTGGTGCGCACCCTCGCGCCGGTGCTCCGCTCGGTCGACCCCCGCCAGCGGCAGGCCGCCGCGTCGCTGGGCGCCTCGCCGCTGCAGCGTGGTGCTCACCGTCGACCTGCCGGTGGTCTGGCGACCGCTGCTCGCCGCCACCGGGTTCGCGTTCGCGGTGTCGCTCGGCGAGTTCGGTGCGACCAGCTTCCTGGCCCGGCCGGACCGGCCGACCCTTCCGGTGGTGATCTACCAGCTCGATCTCGCGGCCGGGGGAGCAGAACTTCGGGATGGCGCTGGCCGCGTCCGTCGTGCTCGGGCTGCTGATCGTCGTCGGTGATGGCGCTCGTCGAGCGGCTCCGCCTCGGCTCGGTGGGGGCGTTCTGAGTGCTGACCGTGCGCGACCTGATCGGTCCGCTTCGCCGACGCGCCCGCCCGGCGGTCGACGGCGTGGACCTCGACCTGCCGACCGGCGAGGTGCTGGCCGTGCTCGGCCCGTCCGGGTCGGGCAAGTCGACGCTGCTGCGCGCGGTCGCCGGGCTGGAGACGCTCGGCCGCCGGCACGGTCGCGTGGGACGGCCGCGACCTCGCCGACCGTGCCGACCCACCGCCGGGGGTTCGCGCTGATGTTCCAGGACGGGCAGCTCTTCCCCCACCAGAGCGTCGCCGGCAACGTCGGCTACCCGCTGCGGCTGCGCCGCACGCCCCGAGGCGCAGGTCCGCACGCGGGTCGAGGAGCTGCTCGAGCTGGTCGGGCTGCCCGGCTTCGGCTCCCGCAGCACCACCGGGCCTGTCGGGTGGCGAGCGGCAGCGCGTCGCTCTGGCCCGCGCGCTCGCGGTGGACCCGCGGCTGCTGCTCCTCGACGAGCCGCTCTCGGCGCTCGACCGCGGGCTGCGCGAGCGGCTCGCCCGCGACCTGCGCGACATCCTCGTCGCCGCCGGTACGACGGCCCTGCTCGTCACCCACGACCACGAGGAGGCGTTCGCGGTCGCGGACCGGATGGCCCTGATGCGCGAAGGCCGGGTGGTCCAGGCCGGCACCGTCGAGCGAGGTCTGGCGCGCGCCCGTCGACGCCGAGGCGGCGCGCTTCCTCGGCTACGCCACGGTCCTCGACGGGCGACGCCGGCCCGGCTGGTGCTCGAGGCCGGGGGCGCCGAGGATCCCCACGGGCGGTGGCGCTGCGGCGTTCGGCGCTCCGGCTGGCCTTCGACGGGCCGCTGCACGGGACGGTGGTCTCGGCCCGCGCCACCCCCGAGCTGGTGCGGCTGGTGGTCGCCGTCGACGGGCGTGGGAGAGGTCAATGCCGTGGCCGACGCCGCCCGTCCGAGAGCGGCCGCGCCCGGCGTCGGGCACGCACGTTCGCACTGGTGGTCGATCTCACCCGGGCTGCCCGTCTCAGCGGATCCGACCCGCCGGGGCACACGCCATAGACTGCGTCGCCATGAAACGGCGCGCCTATGCCCTGCTTGTCGCAGTGGCCATCGTGATGGGTCTTGCCGCCGTTGTCGCCAGCCTTCTGCTCGGCGAGGGGCTCAAGGACCCGGACGGTTCGCTGGGCCCGTCGTAGGTCCGGCTGCCGATGATGGTGCTCGGCGCGTTCCTCATCGACGTGGTCCCTCGCGTCGCTGTGGCGATCGCGCCGACGGCTGCGGTCGTTCCCGTCGCAGGCGAAGTCGATCATCGACGAGCACTGGACCCGCGAGCGGATCGCGCTCGTGGTCATCGGCCTGGTGTCCTTCTACGTCACCTACGTCAGCTACCGGAACCTCAAGAACTTCCTGCCGCTGGTGTACGGCACCAAGACCTACGACCACGCCGCTGCACCAGATCGACAAGTTCCTCATCTTCGGCCACGAGCCGGCGATCGTCCTGCACAGCGTGCTCGGCGAGACCAGCGCCGCGCACGTGCTGGCGATCGTCTACCTGCTGTTCCTGCCGATCTCGCCGCTGTCGCTGATCGTCTACCTGGTCTGGTCGCGCAACATCAGCTGCGGCTACTGGTACGCCACCGCCCAGTGCCTGGCCTGGATGTTCGGCACGATCAGCTACTACGCCCTGCCGACGCTGGGCCCGAACTTCGCGTTCCCGTTGCTCTACAAGGACCTCGACGAGACCGGGGTGACGACGCTGCTGGACTCGCTGTGGTACTGCGCGCCAGGACGTGACTCAGGCGCCGCTGACGACCGACTCGATCCAGAGCGTCGCGGGCTTCGCGTCCCTGCACGTCGGCATCATCTTGACGCTCGCGCTGGTCACGCACTACACCGTCCGGCACGCCTGGCTGCGCTGGTCGATGTGGGTGTTCTTCGGGCTGACGGTGCTCTCGACGCTCTACTTCGGCTGGCACTACATCTCCGACGACATCGCCGGCGCCGGGCATCGCCTGCTGTCGGTGTGGCTCGGCGGGCATCGCCACCGGGCAGAAGTTCGAGAAGCACGGGCGGTCGTCGCACCCGACCACCTCGACCTCGAGCCTGCACGCCGAGGCCGACGACCAAGGCTGGAGACTCGTGCCCGACTGAGAGGGCTGGTAGCCCGACTGGGTCATCCGGGATTAGTCCCGATTCGTGCTGTGCTGGCGGCCGCCTGCGGCGTAGACTGGAGGTGCGCGGGAGGGATCCGGGGGGATCTCCTGTACCGGCTGGTCCGGTCCCCGTGCAGATCGTGTCCCAACCTCCCAATGGGACAGGATCACTGGTCCCGCCCCAACCTCCCAATGGGGCGGGACCATTTTTCTTTCCTCGCCCGCCTGGCCCGGCGCGCGCTCGCGCGCTCGCTCACGTCTGCCCAGGTCAGGCCGCATCGGCGCCATAAATGACAATGTTGTAATTCGTCAAGCCGACACGCCGTGTGACAGGAGTTTTCTTTGTGGTTCCTGTTCCCTTTGTGACTGATGAGCATTAGCGTTCTTCGGCGGTCCCCCTGCGGGCGGACTCGTCGCGGTGGCTTCGGCCGCTGGCTGGGAGGGTCAGCGACCGAGGTCCACTGCGAGAACGCCCCGCGAGAACGCCAGGACACAGCCCGATAGACGAAGGGGTCGAGGAGTGCGACGACTGCGCCGCGCCAGTGGCCCGCTGGCCGCCCTCTCCGTCTGCCTGTGTCTCGGGCTGGCCGGCGGTGCCGGCCGCCACCGGTGATCCGGACCCTGGCGGCGCGGCGATGTCGACAAGAGCGACCGGGCCTTCCCGTCCAAGAAGCAGGTGGACGCGGCCCGCGGGCGAGCAGCGCACAAGGCCGGCCAGGTCCAGGCGATCAAGGCCCGGCTGGCCGCGGCGAACCAGCGTCTCGAGGCCGCCAGCGCTGGCGGCCGAGGAGGCCTCGGAGGCCTACAACGGCGCGATGTGGCGGCTCGACGAGGCCAAGCGCCGCTACCGAGAGGCCCGCGCGGACGCCGAGCGCGCCCGTCGTACCGTGCGTGAGCAGCGCGGCCGCATCGGCGCGCTCGTCGCGCAGTCCTACCAGAACGGCGGCGACCTGACGGCGCTCAAGGCGATGATGAGCGCGGACGGGCCGGTGGGCGTGCTCGACCAGTACGCCGGCTTCCAGGGCGCCTCGACGTCGCTGCAGGCCGACTACAAGCGCTACGCCGCCGCCGAGTCGCTGGCCCGCGTGTTCGAGGCGAAGGCCAAGGCCGCCAAGGTCGAGCAGGCTGCGACTTGCCGGCCTGGCCAAGCTGGCCCGGCAGCGGGCGGTCGCCGCGGCGAACGCCGCCCAGGCGGAGGCCGACCTCGATCGCGGCGCTCAAGGACCGGCTGGTCCGCGAGCTCGCCCGCGCTCAGCACATCTCGCTCTCCCTCGCCCGCGAGCGACAGGCGGCGCTCGAGGAGATCGCACGCAAGCGGGCCGAGGAGCGCGCCCGACAGGCCGCTCTGGCCGCAGCGCGTGCCAAGGCTCGGGCAGCGGCGAAGGCGGCCTCGGCTGCGCCGCGCGCCGCCGACAGCGGCTCGGGCCGCTCGCACGGCTCCGGTGGATCACACCAAGGCTCCGGTGGCAGCACGACGCGCCGCCACCGGCTCCGTCGGGTCCGCCTCCTCCGCGCAGCGGTGGCGCCGCCCAGGCGATCCGCTTCGCCAAGGCGCAGCTCGGCGAGCCGTACCAGTGGGGTGCCGCAGGCCCGGGCTCGTGGGACTGCTCGGGGCTGACGATGGGCGCTTGGGGCTCCGCCGGTCGCTACCTTCCCGCACTACTCGGTCGCGCAGTACTCCTCGACCGCGCACGATCTCGGTGTCCGACCCACGGCCGGGTGACCTGGTGTTCTGGAGCTCCAACGGCGCGCCGAGCGGCATCCATCACGTCGCGATCGTATCTCGGTGGCGGCGATGATCATCCACGCCCCTCGCACCGGCAGGCCCGTCGAGATACGACTCCATGTACTGCTGGTACCGCCGAACTTCTTCGGGCGGCTGTGAGCGTCGGGGTCGGAGCCGCATGACTCGGTAAAGGCTGGAAACATGTGGCCATGTCCTCCACGGCCACCGGCTCCGAAACCGAAGACACCCTCCCTCGATGTCGCTGCGCTGACGGCCGTGCTCGACGGTCGCTACGCCCACGTCCGCAACCTCGTCCGCGAGAACCTCGCAGAGCACGCCTCGATCCTCGACGACGCCGACGAGATGTCTCAGCACGACTTCCGCGAGCGGGTGCTCGAGGTCGTGAAGCTGATGGCCGACACCGGACAGACCGGCTTCGGCTTCCCCAAGGAGTACGGCGGCGGGGCCGACATCGGGGCGTCGATCGCTGCCTTCGAGACGCTGGCGTACGGCGACCTGTCCGTGGTCGTCAAGGTCGGGGTGCAGTTCGGGCTGTTCGGTGGCGCGATCCTGCAGCTCGGCACCAAGCCCCACCACGACGCCTACCTCGAGGACCTGATCCACGGCCGGCTCATCGGTTGCTTCGCGATGACCGAGTCCGGCCACGGCTCCAACGTGCAGGCCCTCGGCACCACTGCGACCTACGACACCGAGACCGGCCGAGTTCGTCATCGACACCCCCGACGACCGGGCCCGCAAGGACTACATCGGCAACGCCGCGCTGCACGCGAGCCATGCGGTCGTCTTCGCCCAGCTCGTCGTCGACGACGAGACCAGGGGCGTGCACGCGCTCGTCGTACCCATCCGGGACGAGAAGGGGAAGCCGGCGCCGGGCGTCCGAATCGAGGACTGCGGACGCAAGATCGGCCTCAACGGCGTCGACAACGGCCGGCTGTACTTCGACGGGGTGCGGGTCCCGCGGACCAGCCTGCTCGACCGCTACGCCGTGGTCACCGACGACGGTCGGCTACTTCTCCGACATCGAGAACCCCGACCGCCGCTTCTTCACGATGCTCGGCACGCTCGTGCAGGGCCGGGTGTGCGTCGGCGGTGCCGGCATCAACGCCTCCAAGGTCGCGCTGGCCATCGCGATCGAGTACGCCCACCACCGACGCCAGTTCGGCAACCCGGGCACCGGTGAGGAGGAGGTGCTCCTCGACTACGGGATGCACCAGCGACGGCTCTTCCCGCTGCTCGCGCGCACCTACGCGCTGCACTTCGCCCAGGAGCGCGTCGCGACCGATCTGCACGGGGTGTTCTCCGACATCTCCGACGAAGGTGCCGCCGAGCTCGCCCGCCGCGCCCTGGAGTCGCGGGCCGCCGGCACCAAGGCGATGGGCACCTGGCACGCGTCCCGCACCATCCAGGAGTGCCGCGAGGCGTGCGGCGGCGCCGGCTACCTGTCGGTGAACCGGTTCGACGCGCTGCGCGCCGACACCGACGTCTTCACGACGTTCGAGGGCGACAACACGATCCTGCATGCAGCTGGTCGCCAAGGGTCTGCTCACCGACTACAAGGACTCCTTCGAGGACCTCGACCAGATCGGGATGGTCCGGTTCGTGGCGTCGACCGCGGTGGAGACCGTGCTCGAGCGCACCAACGCCCGGTCGATCCTCGAGCGGCTGCGCGACGTCGTGCCCGGAGCCGTGGGCGGCGGCGACGACGCTCCCGACCAGGACCTGCAGGACGAGCAGCTACCACCTCGAGATGCTCACCTGGCGCGAGGAGCACATCTTGTCCTCGGTCGCGCGGCGCCTCAAGCGAGGCATGGACTCCGGTCGCGACCCCGCCGAGGTGTTCAGCCTCTGCCAGGACCACGTCATCAGCGCCGCCCACGCGCACGTCGAGCGCATCGTGCTCGAGGCGTTCCTCGACAAGCTCGAGACGGTCGACGAGGGCCCGAACCGCGACGCCCTGAAGCTGCTCTGCGACGTCTACGCGCTGACTCGCCATCGAGCAGGACCGCGCCTGGTTCCTCGAGCACGGCCGGCTCTCCAACGCCCGCGCCAAGGCGGTCACCGCGAAGGTCAACGAGCTCAACCGCCGGGTCCGGCCCGATCGCGCAGCAGCTCGTCGACGCCTTCGGCGTCCCGCGGGAGATGCTGCGCGCCGAGCTGCTCGAGTTCTCAGGTTCCTAGTCGCCGAGGCGCGTGAACTTGCGTCCGCAAGGGTGCCGAGGCGCGTGGTTCTGCGCGGCCGCGGCCAAGCCGCTTGAGGCGCTCCGCCATACCCCGCCTCCCACCCGCCGACGCTCGGGGCCGCAGAACCACGCGCCTCAGCGGGGTCAGCGTCGCAGGATCACGCGCCTCGGCGGGTCTGGGAGCGCACTTACGCGCGCCTCAGCGTCAGTGGGAGGAGTCGTCCCCGTCTTTGGCACGCTCGACCGAGGCTCGGACCTCGGCCTCGGCCTCGCTGCGGCCGACCCACTCGGCGCCGTCGACGGACTTGCCGGGCTCGAGGTCCTTGTAGACCTCGAAGAAGTGCTGGATCTCGAGCCGGTCGAACTTCGAGACGTGGTTGATGTCGCGCAGGTGCTCCATGCGCGGGTCCGTGGTCGGGACGCAGAGCACCTTGTCGTCGCCGCCGGCCTCGTCGGTCATCCGGAACATCCCGATCGCGCGGCACTTGATCAAGCAGCCGGGGAACGTCGGCTCCTGCAGCAGGACCATCGCGTCGAGCGGGTCACCGTCGAGGCCGAGGGTGTTCTCGATGTAGCCGTAGTCGGCGGGGTACTGCGTGGCGGTGAACAGCGTCCGGTCGAGGCGGATCCGGCCCGACTCGTGGTCGACCTCGTACTTGTTGCGCTGGCCCTTCGGGATCTCCACCAGTACGTCGAACTCCACTGCATCGCCTCCAGGTCAGCGCATGTCCGCACCGGGCCGAGGACCGTGCCCTCGGCTAGTGTCCCGCACGACGGTGCAGTAGCACCGCACCAGACTCCCAGCAAGCACGAGCCGCAGCCTGTCGAGAGGGGAGCGACGTGCCCCAAGGCGACGGTCGATGCCTCCGGCGCAGCACCGGCGGGCTGGTGCGTGCTCGTGCTGGTCGCGGCCCTCGCGACGTACGCGTTCGACCTCGGCGACCGCTGGTTCGGGCTCGGCACGCCGTCGCCGATCACCGAGCCGGCCGAGGTGCTGCCGCCGCGCCGGCCTGAAGCTGCCGGACCGCGCGCCAGGCCGCCCCGGTGGCGCAGCCGACTCACGAGCGGGCCGTCGACGATGCCGCAGCGGTGCGCCGCGCGCTCGCTCCGCTGGTGGGCGCCAAGAAGCTCGGCCGGCACGTGGTCGTCGAGGTCGCCCAGCTGTCCGGACGGCAAGGTCGTCTACCGCCACGGCGGCGGGCACGGTCACGCCGGCGTCGACGATGAAGATGCTGACGACGACCGCGGCACTGCGACGCGCTCGGCCCGCAGCACCGGTTCACCACGAAGGTGGTGGCCACCCCGCAGTCGAAGCGGATCGTGCTGGTCGGAGGCGGCGACCCGCTGCTCGCGAGGAAGCACGCCGCCGACGGCGACTACCCGGCGAGCGCGGACCTCGACACCCTGCCCGGTCCACCGCCAAGGCGCTGCAAGCGGCTCGGCCGGAGCCGGGTCACCCTCGGCTACGACGCCTCGCTGTTCACCGGGCCCGCGGTGAACCCGAGGTGGGAGCCGACGTACGTCCCCGAGGACGTGGTCAGCCCGATCTCGGCGCTGTGGGTCGACGAGGGTCGCGAGCAGCCGGGCCTCGCCTTCCGCACCCGCGACCCCTGCGAGCGCGGCGGCACAGGCGTTCGCCGACGCGCTGGCCCGGCACCACATCAAGGTGCAGGGGAACGCCGGTCTCGCGTCCGGGCGCCGAGCGGTGCCCAGGCCCATCGCCCGGGTGCGCAGCGCCCCGCTGGCCGAGATCGTGCAGCACACCCTCGAGCTCAGCGACAACGAGGCGGCCGAGGTGCTGTCCCGGCAGACCGCCATCGCGACGAACCGGCCGGCCTCCTTCAGCGGCGGCGCACGAGCGGTCCGCTCGGTGCTGCGAGGCTGGGCGTCGACATGGCCGGCGACCGGATCTACGACGGCAGCGGGCTGTCCCGCGACGACCGGCTCACCGCCGGCAGACGCTGCTCTCCGTGCTGCGGGTGGCGTCCGGCCCCGGCCACCGCGAGCTGCGGCCGGCGGTGGCGAGCCTCCCGGTGGCCGGCTTCACCGGCTCGCTGCGCAACCGGTTCGCGACCGGCGAGCGTCCTGGGTCGAGGCACCGTCCGCGCCAAGACCGGCACCCTCACCGGCGTGCACGGCCTGACCGGCATCGTGACCTCACCGCGACGGCGCGGTGATGAGCTTCGTCGCGATCGCCGACAAGGTGAAGCCGGTCAACACGCTCTTCGCGCTCGTCCAGGATCGACGCGATGGCCGCCGCGCTGGCGGACGTGCACGCTGCGCGGCCAGGTGACCGACACCGCATTACGACGGGCCCGTAAGGTCTGAGGCATGCCGCCACGCACCATGATCGACTGGGATCTCGCGGTCGCCACCGCCTCTCGGCTCGCCGGTCCCGGGCCCGACATCACCCGCGCCGCACGCCGATGCCGTCGTGGCCGAGCTGCGGGCCGGCGCGAACCGGTCCACCGGGCTGGTCCGCGAGTACACCGGGCTGTCCGCGGCCCCGGGCCAGAGCCTCGGCACCGCACCGATCCTCGTCGTGGACCGCACCGGCTGGATCCAGGCCAACGCCGACGGTTTCGCCAACGTCATCGGGCCGCTGATCGAGAAGCTCCAGGCCAACGCGCGGGGCGCGCCGAACGGGTTCACCGAGTGCCGTCGGCTCCAAGGTGACCGGGCTCGAGGTCGGTGGCCTGCTCGGCTTCATGTCCTCGAAGGTGCTCGGGCAGTTCGACCCGTTCTACTCGGGCCGGCACGGGATCGCCGGCAACGCGGCACCGCCGCCGCGGCGGGCCGGCTGCTGCTGGTCGCGCCGAACATCGTGCACGTCGAGAACGAGCTCGGCGTCGACCCGCACGGACTTCCGGCTCTGGGTGTGCCTGCACGAGGAGACCCACCGGGTCCAGTTCACCGCCGTCCCGTGGATGCGCGACCACATCAAGGGCGAGATCGAGACGCTCGTCGACGGCGTCGACCTCGACCCGGCCAAGGTCGCGGCGATGGTGCAGGACGGCGTACGACGCATCGGCGAGGTCGTGCGCGGCGCAAGACGACGTCAGCCTCATCGACGTGTTCTCCACCCCGGAGCAGCGGGAGGTGATGGACCGCATCACCGGCGTGATGTCGCTGCTCGAGGGCCACGCCGACGTGGTGATGGACGGGGTCGGGCCCGAGGTGATCCCCACCGTCGACGTGATCCGCGGCAAGTTCGACAAGCGCCGCAAGGGCGCCGGCTACCTCGACCGCCTGCTGCGCCGGCTGCTCGGCCTCGACGCCAAGATGGCGCAGTACCGCGACGGTGCCGCGTTCGTGCGGGGCGTCGTCGACAAGGTCGGCATGGAGGACTTCAACGCCGTCTGGGCCGAGCCCGCGAACCTCCCCTCGAAGGCCGAGATCGGCGACCCCACCTCCTGGGTGCGCCGCGTGCACGGCTGAGCCGGACGCCGGGATGGCGCTCGACCCGGCGGTCGCGGCCGTCCGCCTCGCCGTGCGCAACGACCTGCTCGCCCGAGCCCGGCCGACCACCGTGCTGGTGGCGTGCTCCGGGGGCGCCGACTCGCTCGCCCTGCTGGCCGCCACGGTCTTCGAGGCCCACAAGCAGCGACGTCGCACGTGGTCGGGCGTGACCGTCGACCACGACCTGCAGGAGGTCCTCGGCCGCGCAGGCGCAGCACGTCGTCGAGCAGATGGCCGCACTCGGCGCCGACGAGACGGTCGCGGTCCGCGTCCAGGTGACGGCGCTCGGGTCAGGGGCCGGAGGCGGCGGCCCGCGAGGCGAGGTACGCCGTGCTGGAGGAGGTCGCCCAGCGGGTCGGCTCGCGGACCGTCCTGCTCGGGCACACCCTCGACGACCAGGCCGAGACCGTGCTGCTGGGGCTCACCCGCGGGCAGCGGTGGCCGGTCGCTGGCCGGGATGCGGCGCGGCTTCGACGTCTTCCGGCGTCCCCTTCTCGACATCACCCGCGAGCAGACCGAGGCCGCCTGCCGGGCCGAGGGCATCGAGTGGTGGACCGACCCGCACAACGAGGATCCGCGCTTCGCCAGGTCCCGGGTGCGTCATCGGGTGCTGCCGGTGCTGGAGGCCGAGCTCGGGCCCGGGGTGACCGCCGCGCTGGCCCGGACGGCCGAGCATGCTGTCGCGAGGACAGTCGAGGCGCTCGACGAGATCGCCGCCAAGGTGCTCCGAGATGGTGCTGACGCGACGGCGCCGTGGAGTGCTGGAAGCTCGAGACGCAGACCCTCGCCGTGCAGCGCCGGGTGCTGCGGCTCGCGGCCGTCGCGGCGGGCTCGCCGGCCTCGGAGCTGTTCCGCGTCCACGTGCTCGCGCTGGCGCGGCATGGTCGAGGGCCCGGAGGGCGCGGTGCGGAACAAGGAGATCCAGCTGCCCGGCCACGTCACCGCCTACCGCGACGGCGACCTCCTGAGGTTCCGGCGCACCGCTGTGACAGGCTGACGCCATGGACGAGAAGGACGTCGAGGGCGACCTGGTCGACATCCTCTTCAGCGAGGAGCAGATCCAGTCCCGGCTCGGCGAGCTCGCCGCCGAGATCGAGCACGACTACGACGGGCAAGGACATCCTGCTCGTCGGCGTGCTGCGCGGTGCGGTGATGGTGATGGCCGACCTCGCCCGCCACTTCCACCGGCACCTCGAGATGGACTGGATGGCGATCTCGTCGTACGGCTCCGGCACGAAGTCCTCCGGCGTCGTCCGCATCCTCAAGGACCTCGACACCGACATCTCCGGCCGGCACGTGCTCGTCATCGAGGACATCATCGACACCGGGCTCACGCTGTCGCTGGCTGGTCTCGAACCTCTCCTCGCGCGGCCCGGCCTCCGTCGAGATCTGCACGCTCCTCCGCAAGCCCGAGGCGCAGCGGATGAGCGTCGACGTGAGGTACGTCGGCTACGACATCCCCAACGAGTTCGTGGTCGGCTACGGGCTCGACTTCGACGAGCGCTACCGCAACCTGCGCTCCATCGGCACCCTCGCCCGACACGTCTACACATAGCGCCATACACGCCATACACACAGCCTGAAACCGCGTTCGGCCGGGGTTCGCTCGTCGCGAACAGGGGACCATGGACAATGGAGTGCGGAACCGCGGACGCCGCCTCACTCGTTGGTAACCGCGTGTACCGTCAATGTGTCGTGAGCCGCAGGTGTCAGGAGGTCGGGGCGTCCGCCCCGCGTGATGGACGTTAAGCGAATCTTCCGCGGACCCTGGATCTGGGTCGCCGTGGCGGTCGTCGGCGTGCTGCTCGCCCTCCAGTTCCTCGGCGCCAACGGCAGGTACGACGAGGTCGACACCTCCACGATGCGCAACTACATCTCCGAGGGCGAGGTCAAGACGGTCACGTTCGTCGACCGCGACCAGACGATCCAGGCCGACCTCGACAACGGCAAGAAGGTCACCGCCTCGTGGGTCCTCGGCCAGCAGCGCGACCTCGTCAGGCTCGCCAACCAGGGCGTCAAGAACGGCTCGATCCAGGACTACAACGTCAAGGTCGCCAAGCCCAGCTTCCTCGGCCAGCTCCTCATCACGCTGCTGCCGATCCTGCTGATCGTCGTCATCTTCATCTTCTTGATGAACCAGGTCCAAGGTGGCGGCGGCCGGGTCATGCAGTTCGCCAAGTCCAAGGCGAAGCTGATCAGCAAGGACATGCCGAAGACCACGTTCGCCGACGTGGCCGGCTGCCAGGAGGCCATCGAGGAGCTCGGCGAGATCAAGGAGTTCCTCCAGGAGCCGGCCAAGTTCCAGGCCGTCGGCGCCAAGATCCCCAAGGGCGTGCTGCTCTACGGCCCGCCCGGCACCGGCAAGACGCTGCTCGCCCGCGCCGTCGCGGGCGAGGCCGGCGTGCCGTTCTACTCGATCTCCGGCTCGGACTTCGTGGAGATGTTCGTCGGTGTCGGCGCCTCCCGGGTGCGCGACCTGTTCGAGCAGGCCAAGGAGAACGCCCCGGCCATCGTCTTCATCGACGAGATCGACGCCGTCGGCCGGCACCGCGGCGCCGGCATGGGCGGCGGCCACGACGAGCGCGAGCAGACCCTGAACCAGCTGCTCGTCGAGATGGACGGCTTCGACGTGCGCGGCGGGGTCATCCTCATCGCCGCCACCAACCGGCCCGACATCCTCGACCCGGCGCTGCTGCGCCCGGGCCGGTTCGACCGGCAGATCGGCGTCGACGCCCCCGACCTCGCCGGCCGCCACCAGATCCTGCAGGTGCACTCCCGCGGCAAGCCGATGGCGCAGGGCGTCGACCTGATGAGCGTCGCCCGTCGTACCCCCGGCTTCACCGGCGCCGACCTGGCCAACGTGCTCAACGAGGCCGCGCTGCTCACCGCCCGGCAGAACCGCAAGACCGTCGACAACGAGGTGCTCGACGAGGCCATCGACCGGGTGATCGCCGGCCCGCAGCGCAGCAGCCGGCTGATGAGCGAGAAGGAGAAGCTCATCACCGCCTACCACGAGGGCGGCCACGCCCTGGTCGCGGCGGCGCTGCCCGGCAACGACCCGGTGCACAAGGTGACGATCCTGCCGCGCGGGCGCGCCCTCGGCTACACGATGGTGCTGCCCGACGAGGACAAGTACTCCCAGACCCGCTCGGAGCTGCTCGACAAGCTCGCCTACATGCTGGGCGGCCGCGCGGCCGAGGAGATGGTCTTCCACGACCCGACCACCGGCGCCGGCAACGACATCGACAAGGCGACGTCGGTGGCCCGCGCGATGGTCACCGAGTACGGCATGACCGAGCGACTCGGAGCCATCAAGCTCGGCGAGAACAGCTCCGAGCCGTTCCTGGGTCGCGACCTCGGGCACCAGCGCAACTACTCCGAGGACGTCGCGGCGATCGTCGACGACGAGGTCAAGGGGCTGCTCGCCAACGCTCACCAGGAGGCGTTCGAGATCCTCGTCGAGAACCGCGACGTGCTCGACAGCCTCGTGCTGCAGCTGCTCGACAAGGAGACCCTCGACAAGGCCGAGATCGCGGCGGTGTTCGAGCCGCTGCGGCGACGCCCGGTCAGGCCCGCGTGGACCGGCTCGCCGGACCGCGAGCCGTCGAGCATCCCGCCGGTCGACATCCCGCAGGCGGTCAGGGACAAGGCCTCGTCCAACGGCGCCAGCCACGACCAGGAAAGCGCCATCGTGCTGACGCCCCCCGGCAGCGGCGGGGACGTGCACGGCGACCCGGGTGTCCAGTCGTTCGACGGCTGACACCCACCGGCCAGGACAGATCATGGCGATCGACCGGATCTGCCAGGAGCCGCGCGACCGACATCCCGGCCTACGACGAGGCGCGGGCGGAGGCGGCGGTTCGTGAGCTGCTGTTCGCCGTCGGGGAGGACCCCGAGCGCGAAGGGCTGATCGAGACTCCCGCGCGGGTCGCCCGAGCGTATCGCGGAGCTGCTGTCCGGCATGCAGCTCGGCGCCGAGGACGTGCTGACCACGACGTTCGACCTCGGCCACGACGAGATGATCCTGGTCCGCGACATCGAGGTGTGGTCGATGTGCGAGCACCACCTGGTGCCGTTCACCGGGGTCGCCCACATCGGCTACATCCCCAACAAGAACGGGCGCATCACCGGGCTCTCCAAGCTGGCCCGGCTGGTCGACGTCTACGCACGGCGGCTCCAGGTGCAGGAGCGGCTCACCACCCAGATCGCCGAGGCCATGATGGACATCCTCGAGGCCGCGGGGCCATCGTCGTCATCGAGGCCGAGCACCTCTGCATGACGATGCGCGGCGTCCGCAAGCCCGGCTCCAAGACGGTGACCTCGGCCGTGCGGGGCACCATGCACAACGCGGCCACGCGCTCCGAGGCGATGAGCCTGATCATGCACGGCACCCGCTAGGCTCAGCCGATGCTCGAGGCCGGGAACACCGATGGCACCGCCACGCGTGTCGGTCGGCTGCGGCCGGTGCTCTCCCGGTTCAAGCGCCTGGTCGGGCGCGTCCGCCCAGGCTCCCGCCCGGACCACTCCCGGCAGCTTCGCAGGCACGGCCTGCCTGACAACCCGCGCAACCGTGGCCTCCTCGCAGCCATCGACGAGGTCCTGCAAGGCCGCGACTCCGCCCGCATCGCGGTGCTGGCACACCCCGACGAGCAGCGGCTCGCCGACCTGCTTCGCGACCGGGCTGCCTCGGCGTCCGTCGCCGTCGTGCCGGTCGACACCAGCGCGTCCAGCCAGCACCTCGCGCTGATCGCCGCGGGCCGCTTCGACGTGATCGTCGACGACACGCGCCTGCCCGACCGGGACCGGTTGTTCCGCTCGACGTTCCACCACCTCCGCGACGGCGGCGTCTACGTCGTACGCAACTTCAGGGCGACCGAGGGTGGGCCGCTGGCGCTGGTCGCCCGCCTCGCCGAGGCGAAGGGCCGCCGCCTGCCGGACAAGGCCAACCGGCGACAGCTCGACGACGCGGCCCTCGCGAAGAGCATCACGAAGGTGGTCGTCGACCGCCAGCACATCCTCGTGCACCACCGAGGCACTGCACTGGCCAAGGTGGCCGAGCACGAGATGACGCCGCTGCTCGACCTCGCGCCGGAGCGTGGTCGGGTGCTGGCCGCGGAGCCGGGGGTCGAGCTGAAGTCTCGCGCCAGGCTCGTCGAGAGCGGGTCGGCACGCGCGGGGCAGCTCCCGGACACCTACCAGGCGCTGCCCGCCACGCTGCGCTCGTACGACGACGTCGTCTGCTGGCCCGGGCAGATCGTCACGCAGCGCAACGCAGTGCTTCCCGACTCCTACCGGCACATCCCGCAGCCTCGCCTGCTCAACGCGAGCCTGGACGACCTCGCCCCGACCTTTGCTCGGGTGTCCGCGCCGGCCAAGCCGCGTCCGCTCCCGGGCAGCTACTACTACCTCGACTCCGAGTACCGAGGGCACTTCGGTCACTCGATGACCGAGCAGGTCTCGCGGCTGTGGGGATGGCGGCAGGCGAAGGAGGCCGATCCCGACCTCAAGGTGCTGATGACCATCAAGCGCCGCGAGCTCGCGCAGTTCGAGATCGACCTGTACGGCGCCGCAGGCATCGCCGAAGAGGACCTCGTCCTGGTGCGTGAGCCGGTGCGGGTGGAGCGACTCGTCGCCGCGACTCCGCTCTACTCGATGCCGCACTACGTGCACCCGATGATCGAGCAGACCTGGAACCTGCTCGGTGAGACGTTGGACGCGCAGGCGGTCGATCGGGACTACCCCGAGCGGATCTTCCTGGCGCGACGGCCGAAGAAGCGGCGCTGCCGGAACGCCTCCGAGGTCGAGGAGATGTTCGCGGGGCGTGGCTTCGACATCGTGTTCGCCGAGGACATGCCGATCGCCGACCAGGCACGGATGTTCCGCCGGGCGAAGGCGGTCGCGGGGCTCGCGGGCAGTGCGCTGTTCACGATCCTGCTCGCGGACACGCCCAAGGACTTCTTCGTCGTCTCCTCGGAGTCGTTCATCGCCGTGAACGAGTACATGATCTCCTCGGTCCGCGGCCACGCGCTGACCGTTGCCTACTGCAAGCCAGAGATCCCGATGCCCGCGACCGGGTGGAACCAGAAGGCGTTCTTCTCGCCGTTCTCGGTGGACTGGGATCACGAGGGACAGTTCCTGAAGGAGCAGCTGGAGAGACTGTGAGCGCACCTACCGCCCCATCCACCGCCCCCGCCCGGGCCAAGACGACGACCGGCCGCATGGGCTACCTGCAGTTCCTCACCCGGGTTCACCAGCTGGTGGACCCCCGCCGGTACCTCGAGATCGGGGTGCGGCACGGGCGCAGCCTGTCGCTGTCCGGCTGCCCCTCGGTGGGGATCGACCCCGCCTTCACCATCACCGCCGAGCTCAGTGGTGACGTCTCGCTCTTCCGCACCACCAGCGACGAGTACTTCACGAGAGCGGCACCGTCGACGGGTGAGGACGCCTTCGACCTGACGTTCATCGACGGGATGCACCTGTTCGAGTTCGCGCTGCGTGACTTCATCAATGCCGAGAAGAACAGCAGCCGGAGCTCGGTCATCGTTTTCGACGACGTGCTGCCGCGAACGGTGGACGAGGCTGCCAGGGAGCGGCACACCACGGCGTGGACGGGAGACGTCTTCCACGTGATCGAGGTGCTGCGCCAGTACCGGCCCGAGGTGTCGACGATCCTGGTCGACACGCACCCGACCGGGCTGATGGTGGTGGTCGGTCTCGATCCCACGAGCACGGTGCTCTCGGACCGCTACGACGAGATCATGGCCGGCTTCCGCTCGGCCGACCCCCAGCCGGTTCCGCCGGAGATCCTCGACCGGAGCGCCGTGCAGCCGCCGGCCCGGGTGCTCGACGCCGACTTCTGGGGCCTGCTGGTCGAGGACAGGACGGCTCCGCAGGACAACTTCCACGCGAGGCTGAGCGAGGCGCTGGCCTCCGGCCTCGGCCAGTCCTACGGCGCGACGACGGGCTAGGCGCCTACCCGCCTGACCCGGGCGACCGCAGACCTGCCGAAGCGCGCGGCCCGACCGGCGCCCGGCACCCGCCTTGCGGCCTGCCGCCACCGCGGGGCCTCTTCCTTCGCGGCTTCGGCGGCCTTCGGGCGAGAGGCGGGCCGCAGCTCCACGCTCATCTTGCCGACGTGGTCCACGACCAGCTGCGCCCGCAGTCGCACGAAGCGACCGCCCGAGAACCGCAGGGCCAGGGCGTGGGTGCCGGACAGGCCGCTCACCCACGAGTGCAGGACTGCCGAGCCGTTGTCGTCCGGCTCGATCCACGCGTCGAACGGAAGCGTGCCGACGCGGAGCGCTCCTTCCAGCCGTTCACCCGGCGCGACCTGCAGGTGCGGCACCGAGGCGGTCAGCAGGGAGCCGCGGGCGTCCTCGACCACACGGGCCGATGCGACGTCGATGCGGCGTGCCACCGGGTGCGCCCGCCCGCCCACGTCGAGACCGAGCTTCCCGTTGTCGCCGTGCACGACGTACGACGTGCCGTTGACGTGCGAGCCGTGGCGGACCGAGCCTCGGGCCCGGACCGGGACGCTCTCGCTGCCGCCCTGATCGGCGACGAGCACCGCGATGCGGGTCTGGCCGGGTGACAGCGGCTGACCCCCGGCAGCTTGTTCGGGGTCGACGGTGAAGGACCACTGCGAGTGCGAGGCCCCGGCCGGGGCGGCTGGCACCGCCCACTCCACGCCGGTGGACGACCCCACCACCAGCCCGGTGACCTCGGCGGAGGAGTCCAGCGCAGCGCCATCGGCGCCGGCGAGCGTCACGGAGACGTCGAGCCGCCCGTCGTGCCACTCGGCCGCGGTCGCGGTGGCCCGCCACCGTGAGGTGTTCCGACCACCCGAGCGAGCCTTGGCGAACACCGGGCGGTCGCGCCAGATGACCTTGGTGGCCTCGTGGAGGGCCAGCTCGTCGAACTTGCGCCGGTCCCGGCGCACGAGCGAGGTGTCCAGTCCGCGCACCAGAGCGCTGGAGTAGACGCGGCCACAGTCCGGGTAGCGCAGGGCGCTGTCGACCTCGAGGATCGACAGGTCCCCGAGGAGCACCGGCGCGTCGACCCGGTCGCCGGGGCGCGCCGTCTTCGTGAGCATCACGTCGAACTCGGCGGTGTCGATGGCGCCGGTCAGGTGGTCCACGGCCTCGGGCAGCAGGGTGTCGCCCGGCTCGACGAAGACGACGTGGCCTCGGTCGGCGAGGTGTGACTGCAGTGACTCGTCGGGCGGTGCGGACGTCCAGGTCACGTTGATGCGGTGGCCGGCGAGGCGCTGGAGGCGGTGGGTGCGCGCCTGGTCCTGCTGGTCGTCCACCAGGAGGACGTCGAAACGGTCGGGTGGCGACGTCTGGCCGTCCAGCGAAGCGAGGGTCTGGTCGAGCCTGGGACCATCGGCGAACACGACGACCAGCAGTGAGGCTGGCATGGCGTGCATTGTGCCATCGGGCAGGGGCGCAGCCGCGAACCGCCGGTTAGGGTCGCGATGTGTACGCCCGTCCACTGCGCTACGTCGCCGGCCTGCCACGGCCGGATCGCTGCCTGGTGATGGGCGTGCTCAACGTCACCCCGGACTCGTTCTCCGACGGCGGTCGCTACCTCGAGCCGTCACCCGCGCTCAAGCACGGCCGCCAGCTGGTCGCGGAAGGTGCGGACCTCGTCGACGTCGGCGGTGAGTCGACGCGGCCCGGCGCGCGACGGCCCTCCGTGCAGGAGGAGCTGGACCGGGTGATGCCGGTGGTCACGGGTCTGGTCGCGGACGGCGTGCTGGTCTCGGTGGACACCATGCGGGCGGGCGTCGCCGAGGAGGCGGTCCGGGCGGGCGCCGTGTTGATCAACGACGTCTCCGGTGGCCGGGCCGACGACGAGATGCTCCCCACCGTGGCGCGCCTGGGGACGCCGTACGTCTTGATGCACTGGCGTGCCCACTCCCAGGACATGCAGGAGCACACGGAGTACGGCGACGTGGTCGGCGACGTCATGACAGAGCTCGGCGAGCAGCTCGAGGCTGCCGCGAGGGCAGGTGTCGACCCGGAGCGGATCGCCGTCGACCCCGGCATCGGGTTCTCCAAGACGACCGACCAGAACTGGGACGTGCTCTCCGGCATGGAGCGGCTGCACGAGCTCGGCCACCCGGTGCTGGTCGCCACCAGCCGCAAGCGGTTCCTCGGCAGCCTGCTCGCCGACGAGTCCGGTGGCCTCCGGCCGCCGGGGCTGCGCGAGGACGCCACCACCGCCACGTCCGCCCTGGCGGCCGCTGCCGGCGCCTGGTGCGTGCGCACCCACCTGGTGCGACCCACCCTCGACGCGATCCTGGTGGCACGCCGCTGGGCAGGGTCGGCCGATGTCTGAGCCGTCCGGCCCCTCTCGCGCCCTGGCCATGCGGGAGGTCGAGGCGGTCAACGCGACGTTCTACGCGGCGTTCGAGAGCGCCGATCTCGACGCCATGCAGGCGCTGTGGCTCGACGACCCGGACGCGCTCTGCGTGCACCCGGGCGCGCTGCCGGTCCGCGGCACCGGCCAGATCAGCCGGTCCTGGGCGGTGATCATGGCCAACACCCCCTACATCCAGTTCTTCCTCACCGACGTCGAGGTCAGCGTCCGCGAGGACGTGGCGTCGGTCACGTGCACCGAGAACGTGCTGACCGGCGACGCCAGCACCGGGCCCGACGCCTTCGGCGGCGGCCGAGCCGTGGCGACCAATGTGTTCGTGCGCACACCGGACGGTTGGCGCTTGTGGATCCACCATGCGTCACCGGTACTGTCAGCGACAGAACCATGACCAATACGACGAATGGGCATGACGAGTCGCTCGACAGACTCACGATCTCGGGCATCGAGGGCTTCGGACATCACGGCGTCTTCGAGGCCGAGCGTCGCGACGGACAGGTGTTCCTGGCCGACCTCGTGCTCGGGGTCGACACCCGCGCGGCCGCGAGAAGTGACGACTTGCAGGACACCGTCGACTACGGAAGCCTCGTGGCCAGCGTGGTGAAGGCGATCGAGTCGGACCCGGTGGACCTGATCGAGAAGCTGGCCGAGAGGATCGCCGACACATGCCTGGAGGACGACCGCGTGAGGTCGGTGGAGGTGACGGTGCACAAGCCGCACGCCCCGGTCGACGCCACCTTCGCTGACGTCGCCCTGACGATCACGCGCATGCCGTCCCCGAGCGAAGGAAGCGGAGCCCCGTGACTGAGACCCCGAACCCGAACATCGTCGACACCGACACCCTGACCGGTGAGATGCACCCGATCAGGCGCTGCGTGCTGGCGATCGGATCGAACCTCGGCGAGCGGCTGAACAACCTGCAGGGGGCGGTCAACACCCTGGCCGACACCCCCGACGTGTGGGTCACGGCGGTCTCGCCGGTCTACGAGACCGCGCCGGTGGACGCCCCCGAGGGCTCCAAGGACTTCCTCAACGCCGTGGTGCTCGCAGACACCACCCTGTCGGCGCGGACGCTTCTCGAGCGGGCGCTGGCCGTCGAGGACGCCTACGGCCGCGAGCGCAGCACCGAGCGGAACGCACCGCGCACCCTCGACGTCGACCTGATCGTGGTCGGCGACCGGCGAGGCGAACGACGACGACCTCGTGCTGCCGCACCCCAAGGCGCACGAGCGGGCCTTCGTGCTCGCTCCCTGGCACGACGTCGAGCCCGATGCCGCAGCTGCTCGACCGCGGACCGGTGGCCGAGCTCTGGAGAAGGTCACCGACCAGGTCATCACCCGGCGCGACGACCTGAGCCTCACCCTGCAATGACCCGGGAGCCCGAGGGGTCGCCCCCGGTCGACCCGGCCGGTCCGGACGGACCGGAGCCGCCCGAGCCGCCCGGCCGCATCCACACGACCACGCCCGGCGCGGTCATCGCGTTCTTCCTCGTCGGTCTGGTGCTCGGCTGGCTGCGTCCGCCCGGTCAGCGGTGCGCATGAGCGGCACCGCCCCCACGGTCGGCTGGGCCCCGGTGGTCGCGCTCGCGTTCGTGGCCGCGGTCCTGGGCGGCGACCGCCTGGTCGACGTACCGCACGGTGCACCGGCGCCGCGAGCGCCTCGAACCGCACCATGCAGTCAACCGGCTCGTGCTCGCCAAGGCGTCCGCGCTGGCCGGGGCGCTGTTCGCGGGTGGCTACCTCGGCTACGCGATCTCCTGGTGGGGCATGACCGACGCCCTCTTGGCCCGTGAGCGGGTGGTGCACTCCCTGCTTGCGGCGCTCGCCGGGGCGCTGGTGGTCACCGGCGGTCTGCTGCTCGAGCGCGCCTGCCGGGTTCGCAAGGACCACTGACCGGCCGGGCAACGAGGGGCTCCGGCAGAATGTCCGCCGTGACCCTCACAGCCTGGGCGGCCGAGGAGCCCGACGAGTCCGATGCCGCCGAGCTCACCGACCTGCTGCGCCGGCACGAGAGCCGAGGCCGCGGCTGGGCCGGCGCCTCCGAGGACGACCTGCTCGTCGAGGTCTCCGCACGCGGCGCGCTGACCCGCCAGAACGTCGTGCTCCGTGACGACGAGGGCGTCATCCGCGGCTGGGCCAGCGCTCACGACCGGGCAGCCGGCCGGATGCTGCTGGTGGTCGTCGTCGACCACCTGCTCGAGGACAGCGTCGCCGACCGGGTCGCGGAGACGCTGCTGGCGTGGGCCGACGAGGCCGCCCGCCGCGTGGGGGCCGAGCGCGGCCTCGACGTGCAGCAGATCGACAGCGGCGCCTTCGCCGACGACGAGCGGCAGCACCGCTGGCTGCGAGCGGGTGGCTTCGAGAAGGTCCGCACCTGGTGGCAGATGACGCCGGCCGGTCACTCCCGACGAGGCCGCCATGGACGCGGAGGTCAAGGAGGGCGTGCGCATCCGGCTGGTACGAGCGCGAGGGCAGCGGGATGCCCGACGAGGACGACCTTCGCGCCGTGCACGACGTGCTGGAGAGCGCGTTCGCGGACCACTTCAACCACCACGAGGAGACCTTCGACGAGTTCGTCTTCCGGCTGCGCGAGGACCCGGGCCACCGCTGGGACCACTGGTGGATCGCCGAGCTGCGTCGACGGCGACGAGGTCGAGCCGGTCGGCTGCCTGGTCGGCTCCTTCTCGGAGGGCTCGGCGGGCAAGCCGGACGGCAGCTACGTCGAGTACATCGGCGTCCTGCAGTCCGCCCGCGGCCGCGGCGTGGCCAAGTCGCTGCTGCAACACGATCATCGCCGACGCTGCGGAGAACGGTCGCGACCGCGTGGGCCTCGAGGTGGACGCCGACTCCCCGACGGGGGCGGACGGCCTCTACGTCTCGATGGGCTGGAAGACCAAGTACGTCACCGAGTCGTGGCACCGTGACGTGCCGGTCAAGTAGGTTGCGAGCGTCGGCGACGGGCTCGGCATCGCGCAGAGAGGACACACCGTGACGGAAGCCAGAGCCGGGGGGCTCCGCCCGGCACAGGACCCGTCCCAGCCGACGCTGCCCTACGACCGCCGCTCCTTCACCTACTCCGTCGTCATCCCGGTCTACAACAGCGTCGGCCATCGTCGGGCGGACCATCGACCGGGTCGTCGAGGTCTTCGAGGGTGCGGGGCTGTCCTACGAGCTGATCCTGGTCAACGACGGCAGCCGTGACGACAGCTGGAACGTCATCTCCGAGCGCGCGCGCAAGGGACCGCACATCATCGCGGTGAACCTGCTGAAGAACTACGGCCAGCACAAGGCCAACCTCGCCGGGCTCCGGGAGTCGAGCGGCGACTACATCATCACGATGGACGACGACCTGCAGAACCCGCCGGACCAGGCGCTGGTGCTCATCGACGAGGCCATGAACGGCTGGGACGTCGTGTTCGGGAAGTTCGAGCGCAAGCAGGCCGCCGGCTACCGCAGGATCGGGAGCAAGCTGATCAGCCTGATCAACAGGCGGGTGTTCGCACAGCCGCCCGGGGCTCGCGGTGTCGAACTTCCGCATCCTGCGTCGCGACGTCGTGGACCGCATCTGCGAGTCGCGCACCGCGCACCCCTACATCACCGGCCAGGCGCTGATGTACTCCAGCAACCGCAGCGACGTCGTGGTGCGTCACGAGCCACGCGAGGTCGGCAAGAGCAACTACGGACTGACCCGCATCCTGCGGCTGGTGTTCGCGATCTTGTTCAGCTACTCGCTGTTCCCGTTGCGGGCCGCCGCCGTGGCCGGCTTCGGGATCGCGACGGTGAGCTTCGTGCTGGGTGCCTACTACCTGGTGCGGTCGTTCTTCGTGGACACCCCGGTGGCCGGCTGGACCACCATCGCGGTGCTGCTGGCGATGCTTCAACGGCGTCATCATCGCGCTGCTCTCCATGCTCGGGGAGTACGTCGTCCGCACCCTCAACGCGGTCAGCGCTCACGACACCTACCACGTGATGGAACGAGTGTCCGGTTGAGCCGGCACCTGCTGATCATCGGCGCTCAGCGGTGCGGCACCACCTTCTTGTTCCGCAGCCTGGGCGCGCACCCGCAGATCACGCTCGCGCAGCCCGGCCCGCCCGGAGCCGAAGGTGTTCCTCTCCGATGCAGCGTTCGAGCTCGGGCGCGACGGCTACCTCTCGACGTACTTCTCGCACGCCGCGGGGGAGGACCTGCTCGCCGAGAAGAGCACCAGCTACATCGAGGTTCCGGACGCCGCGGCGCGAGCGCGGAAGGTGCTCGGTCCAGACACCCAGGTCGTGGCGCTGCTGCGCGACCCGGTCGCGCGGGCGATCTCGAACTGGCGGTTCAGCACCGACAACGGCTTGGAGACCCGCCCGCTGGAGCAGGCGCTGCGCGACAACCTGGCGGGCTCCTCGCCGACCTGGACCCCGGGCACCACGTCGGTCTCGCCGTTCTCCTACCTCGAGCGCGGCTGCTACGACGGCCAGCTGGTCGCCTGGCTCGAGGCGTTCTCGGACAACACCCATGTCGAGTTCCTGCAGGACCTGCTCGACGACGAGTCGGCACTCGGCAGGCTGTACGCGAAGCTCGGCGTGGACGAGACCTTCCGGCCCGGCGCCAGCGACGCGCTGAACATGAGCACCGAGCCCGCCGCCGCACTGCCCGATGACCTCGTGGCGGCGATGGACCAGTACTTCGAACCCGCGAACCTGGCCCTGAGCCGCCGACTCGGTCGGCAGCTGCCCTGGTGGCCGGACCCCGCCAGGAGGGATGAATGACCGACGACGACCCGGCGCTGCCCAGGATCCCGTTCAACAAGGTGGCCACAGTCGGCCGCGAGATGGAGTACGTGCAGGAGTCCATCGAAGGCGGGCACCCCGCCGCGGGCGGCGAGTTCGCGGACCGCGTCACCGCACTGCTCTCGGAGCAGGTCGGCGCGGAGGAGGTGCTGCTGACCACGTCGTGCACGTCCGCGCTGGAGCTGTCGGCGATGGTGCTCGACCTCGGCCCGCAGGACACCGTGGTGGTGCCGTCGTTCACGTTCACCAGCACCGCACTGGCGTTCGCGCGACAAGGCGCCCGGCTGCTGTTCTGCGACATCGAGCCCCGCACGCTCGGGATCGACCCCGAGCACCTCGCCACCCTGCATCGACGACTCGGTGCGGGCGGTGGTGCTGGTCCACTACGCCGGCATCGCCTGCGACGTCGAAGGCGTTCGCCGCGGTGCTGGCGGACCGCCCCGACATCGCGATCATCGAGGACAACGCGCACGGCCTGTACGGCGAGTGGCGCGGCGAGCCGCTGGGGAGCCTCGGCCGGTTCTCCGCGCAGAGCTTCCACGAGACCAAGAACTTCACCTGCGGCGAGGGTGGTGCGCTGCTGCTCAACGATCCGGCGGACGTCGACCGGGCCCGCGTGCTGTACGACAAGGGCACCAACCGCCGGGCCTTCCTGCTCGGCCAGGTCGACAAGTACTCGTGGAAGGACAACGGCTCCTCGTTCGGCCTCGCCGACGTGCTCGCGGCGTACCTGCTGGCCCAGCTCGAGCAGCGAGACCTGGTGCAGGCTCAGCGCCGGGCGGTGCACGACCGCTACCCGGAGCTGCTCGCGCCGCACAGGCCGCGGACACGTTCCAGCTGCCGCGAGGAGCCCGACGACCGCCGCTCGGCCTACCACATGTTCTACGTGCTGCTGCCGGACCGGCAGCGGCGGGATGCGGTGCTCGAGTCGATGCGCGACGCGGGGTCACGCCGACGTTCCACTACGTCCCGCTCACAGCTCCGACGCCGGGCCGGATGTTCGCCGCGCGGCGCACCGAGTGCCCGGTGACCGAGGACATCAGCGGCCGGCTGCTTCGGCTGCCGTTCTACAACGACCTCACCGAGGCCGAGACTCGCAGCGGGTCGTCGACACGTTCTTGTCGTCCGTGCGCGCGGCCGCGCAGGTCTGAACGTGCCGTCCAACCTGCAGCCGGGGTCGTCGTCGATCCGCCAGCCGGACTACTGGTGGTACCGCGCGCGGACCCAGCTGCTGGAGGCGGTGCTCGCTCCCCACGCCGGGAGCGGCCGGCTGACTGCTCGACGTCGGCAGCGCCGACGGGCCCAGCGTCGGCTGGCTGCGGGCCGGGCACCGCAGCGTCACCCTCGACCTGCTTCCCCGAGGGGCTCGAGCCGGGCGAGGGCGTGTGCGGGTCGGCGACCGCGCTGCCGTTCGCAGACGGCTCGTTCGACGTGGTGTCGCGCCTTCGACGTCGTCGAGCACTGCGAGGACGAGCGGCTCGCGATCGCCGAGCTGACCCGGGTGCTCGAGCCGGGCGGCCGGATGCTGCTCTCGGTGCCCGCCTACCAGTGGGCGTGGTCGCGACCACGACGTGCGAGCCGGCCATCACCGCCGCTACACGCGGCCGCGGCTGGTCCGGCTCGTCGAGTCGGCGGGGCTGCGCGTGCGACCGGGCGACGTACGCGTTCTGCGCGGTGTTCCCGTTCTTCGCCGCCGAGCGACTCGTGCGGCGGCTGCGGCGCCGGGCGCCGGCGCACCGCGGCTGCCCGAGGTGTCCGGTGGCCTCGACCGGGTGCTGATGCGGCTCTGCGAACGCGGAGACGCGGGTGCTGGGCCGCCGCGACCTACCCGTCGGCTCGTCGGTGTTCCTGGCGGCGACCAAGCCGGCGCTGAGGTCGTCGGCCGCTCCTCGACCACCGACAGCAGGAAGAACGCGCAGCACCTCGGCCACCAGGAACGACCAGACGACCGCGTCCTCGACGCCCTGGTCCAGCCACCAGCGCCGCGAACGCCAGGGCGGCGACCGTCACCGCCAGCAGCCAGGCCCGCGCCACCGCGCCCGAGCGTCGACTGCGCCAGTGCGCTGACCATCACCAGCAGGTTCGCCACCGCCAGCGGCGCAGCCGGCGGCCACCACGGCGGTCGGCAGCGACCCGACCACGACGTCCTCGCCGAAGACCAGCTGCAGCACGCCGGGGCCCAGCCAGGCACCACCGGCGACGGCCAGCACCACCACCACGGCGGTCGCCACGCGCAGCCGTCGCCGCATCATGCTCAGCACCGCGAACCGCCCGTCGACGACGAGGGCGGTCACGCGCGTGGTGAGCTGGGCGACCATCCCCAGCGCAAGGATGTACGGCGCTCGGAACAGCGCGAGCGCCACGAAGAGCGTGGTGACCTGGCGCGGGGCCCACCGGCGAGCGCCAGCACCACCGGGCCGCCGGTCAGCACGCACTGACCGATCAGCTGGCGCGAGGCTCGCACTGGCGAGGAAGCTCGAACGCGTTCGGCGCCTCGTCGTCGGTCGTCTCGTTGCTCAGCCTCAGCACCGAGGGCCAGAACGACCACGAGGTGCCCGGCGACCAGGCGCAGCCCATAGGCGACGACGCGGTCGTCCCCGTGGCCAGCAGCACCGCGACGCAGAGGCAGCGAAGGCCGTTCTCGGCCACCAGGCTCCAGGCGACTGCCGGAACCGGCCGCGTGCGCTCAGCCCGCCGCGCACCGCACCGATCGCGCCCGATCCGAAGGTGACCGCGCGACCATCGCCGGGAACCAGAGGTCCGGCGCGGTCGAACAGGGGCTCGCGCCGAGCCACGCCAGGGCTCCCGCGAGCACCGACAGCACGACGAGCAGCCCGATCAGCCGCGGGGACGTTGTGCGCGCACCGCGCCCTCGCCGTGGGCGATGATCGTCCGCGCCACCCAGTGCTGCAGCGGGAACGTGATCGCCGCGCCGGCGAACGCCCAGTAGGACCACAGCACCGAGACCGGGCCGGCCTCGGCCACTCCGAGGGCGCGGGTGGTGAGGGCGAAGAGCAGGTAGGCCAGCAGCCCGCTCACGGCCGAGCCGATGGCGAGCGCCGCTGTCTGGTTCTGGGTGACCTTCATCGCTGGGCGGCCAGAACCGCGCGGCGGTTCGCCATGTGGATGCGGTCCAGCTTGGCCGGGCCGAGCGACTTGCGGGCGAACCACGTCCAACCCGGCGCCTGACCGACCTGCCGGTAGTCCGAGCCGAGCGTCCCGGCGATCCATGGCGGCCGAAGCTTGCCGATCACGATCACCGTGGGCCGGGTGCGCTTGATGGAGCGGCCGAAGCCGTCGATGCCGCCGGGGTAGGTGTCGTCGAGGTAGGTGGAGAGCCCGCTCGAGAACATCTGGTAGCGCGTCGGGTTCTTGCGTCGCGACAGCACCAGCGGGGTGGGTGCCTGGATCGACACGATCGACGACCCGGACGGCAGCTCCTTGGTGACGGCGGCGACCGACGCGCGCTGGACCTCCAGCCGGTCGTCGCGGGTGGTGACCGAGAAGACGATCCCGGCCAGCAGGGCCAGCGCGGTCCACGCGCCGACCAGGCCCAGGGAGACGCGCAGCGGGAGCGTTCGACGGCGGCCTTGGCCAGTCCGCCGAAGCCGAGCGCGGCCATCGGCAGCACCGGGAAGACGTCGCCCCAGCCGTCGAAGTCGCGGAGCTCCAGACCAGCCCGACGATGGTGGCGATGCCGAGCGCGGCCACCATCGGCTGGGAGTCGTCCTTGCGCCAGGTGGCCGGGCGCAGCGCCAGGAGCCCCAGCACGATCATGGCGGCCAGGCCCAGGACCACCACCCAGACGGTGACGCCGTACCCGTCGATCATGCTGGCCCACGCCTCGGGCAGGTCACCCGTGATCGGTTGCGGCACGGTGTAGCGGGCGTTGATGAGCAAGAACGCGTTGACCGACGCGGACAGGCTTCCGGTCACCGCAGCAAGGAGCCCGAACACCACGACCGGGACCAGGCCACCGAACGCCACCTGCACCAGCGAGCGCAGCCGCTCCCCGCGCGGCATCACCAGGACAGCGACGATGGCGGCCGGCATGAGCGCGAAGAAGGCGATCTGCAGCGTCAGGGTGGCCAGGCTGATGAAGACGCCGGTGAGCAGCCAGCGCCTGCGTTCCATCGCCCACAGGCTCAGCACCACCAGCAGCACCATCGGGGTCTTCTCGCGCGGTCCGTCCGCGGCGTACTCGATGAAGCCCCCCAAGCAGGTCAGGGACGCGGCTGCGACCAAGCCGGCCCACGGCGTGCGGAACAGGTTGCGACCGACCACGTAGGTCATGCACACCGCTGCGACCGCGAACACCATGAACAGCAGTCGGAGCCCGAGCACGTCGTCCATGCCGACGGTCCGGGCGATGACGACCCCGACGCCCGGCAGCAGGTGCGCGAGCGGTCCTGCCCGATTGAGCACCCCGAGGTACGGCGGCACACCGTCGGCGACCCGCTGCCCGGCATATGCGTAGATGCCGAGGTCGCGGGAGAGGAAGCCGTTGAAGCCGTGCACCGCGAAGACGAGCAGGGCCACCGCTGCGACGACGTAGACCAGTGGGTCCCGAAGGCCTGAGCGGGCCGGGGGCGGCGCCCAGCGTTCCCGCGAGACAGGCATGTCGCTCCTGCGTCAGGCTCGAAATCCCCGGTGGGGCGGCGCTTCAAGATACCAACGCCCTCGGCGTGACAGCCGGGCCCGGCCGGTATGTTGCGGAGCATGTCGCTGCCGTGCCGCACGCTGTGAGCAGCCGCGCGATACGGGTTGCCGGGCCGGTCGCTCGACGGCTGCCCTCGGGCCTGGTCCGGTCGGTCGCGGGGCTGCGTCGTCGCGGTGCTCGGCTCACCGCCGTCGTGCCGGTCGGAACCCACGACCTCCCGCGGCTGGCCGGGTGCCTGGCCGCGGTCGGGCAGCAGCACGGCCGGGTCGACGAGGTGCTGCTGGTCGTCACGGCGGAGGGCCCCGACGCCGAGGAGGTGGTCGCGGAGCAGTCCCGCGACAGCTGGCGGGTCCGCGTGCTGCCGCTTCCAGGAGCATCGCGGGCCGCGGCCGTCACCGAGGGGGTGCGCAGCGCCGCCGGCTCGCTCGTGCTGGTCTGCGACGTCGCCGACGAGCTGGCCGAAGGCGCGGTGCCCGCTGCGACAGGGACCGTCGAGGAGACCGGTGCCGACCTGGTCGGGGCGACCGAGGCCGACCTCGGCCGCGCCCGGCTGGCCGATCTCGTGTTCCGGAAGTCGCTGTGGGAGCACGGTCCCGGTTCGGTAGACGAGGCGCCGCAGGGGGAGTGGGTGGCGGCCGCCCGGCTGGTGCTGGCTGCGACCGTCGTGCGCGAGGGCCGGTGGCACGCCGGGGCGGCGAGGACTCCGGGCCGGAGCGCTTCGGGACACTGCCGCGGCTGGCACCCCATGCCGCCGCGTGGTGGGCGGACGTGCAGGACCTGCTCCGCCGCGTGGAGCGGCTTCCGTCAGCCCGCAAGCCGTTCCTGGTCTGGTTGCTGGACGTGGAGCTCCGCCGCTACCTCGAGGACGCGGAGCGCGCGTCCGACGAGGGCTGGGAGGTGCTGAGGTCGGCCGCGCAGGACCTTCTCGCGCAGGCCCCGGCGTCCGTCCTTGCCGCGGTGCACGTCGAGTCCAGGGTGATGGCCTGGTTGGCCGCCGCCGACGAGCGGGCCGTGCTCGAGGACGTCGCCGCCGACCGCTGGCTGGCCGAGGGAGCGTTCCCCGTCGAGGTGCGCGACGGCGTTGCCCACGCCGTACTCCCGCACACCGGGGTGTTGTCCCCGCCGAGGTGCTCGCCCTGGGCGAGCCGGACACCCCGCTCGACCTGTCGGCGCGGGCCGTCAGCCGGCGAGACGACGGCGGCCGTCGCGAGCTCACGGTGCTCGCGTTCGTGCGCCGCGTGGGCGCGGTGCCTGACAGCACGGAGGCCCGGTTCTGGACGCTCTCGGCCGACGGCACCAGGAGCGAGGTGACCGCGAAGCGCAGCTGGGACCCGGAGGCGAACCTTGCCGCAGGCGACCGGTTCGCCGACCACACGAGCGAGGTCTACACGATCGCGCTCGAGCCGGGGAGCACCGCGCTCGTGGCCGACGTGACCGTCGCCGGAGTCAGTCGTCGTGGCCGGCTCGAGCCGATCGAGCTACCGGTCGACCCGCCCCCCGGCGCCTGGAGCGCCGACGAGATCCAGCTCGACTCCCAGGACCTCGTGGTCCGGTCGCGTCGACGGCCCCGAACCTGACAAGGCGAAGCTGCACCTGCTGGTGCAGGGCCGTCGCTTGGCCGGCGTCACCACTGTTGCGGGCGCCCGCTTCGAGACCCGTGTGCCCCTGCATGACGACCCGTGGGGACTTGGCGAGCGACCGTTGGCAGGCGGCACCTACCGACTGGTGGTGAGCCGGCCCGAGGAGCCGACGCAGCGGCTCGCGGTGAGTGGCGACCTCGCCGCCTCGTCCTCGTCGCTGCGCTCGTCAGACCACCGGGTGCGGGTGCACCGTGGGCCGTCCGGTGGTTGCCTCGTCACGCTGGCTGCCCCGCTCGCCGATGACGAGCTCGGCGCGTTCGCGCAGCAGGAGCTGCGCAACTGGTACGCCTCGGACACCACGCCCGTCGACCCGAACCTGGTCTTCCTGCGGCCTACACCGGCCGCACCCCCACCGACAGCCCGCTCGCGATCCACCACGCATTGCGCCGGTTGCGCCCGGAGCTGACGCTGCGCTGGGCGGTTTCCGACCGGTCGGTCCCGGTGCCGGAGGGCGGCGAGCCGGTGCTGGTGCGCAGCCGCGAGTGGTACGCCGCGCTGGCCACGGCCGGTCACGTCGTGACGAACGTCGACATGGAGCCGTGGTTCGCGAAGCGGCCCGGTCAGCGGCTGCTCCAGTCGTTCCACGGCTACCCCTCCAAGACCATGGGCCTCGGGTCGTGGACGTCGAAGAACTTCACGCCGAAGCGGATCGAGCGGCTGCTGCGCCGTACGTCGGGCACGTGGGACCTGCTGCTCACGCCGACGCCGGAGATGGACGTGCACTACCGCGAGCAGTACGGCTACGACGGCGAGAGCCGCCGACCGGCTATCCCCGCGACGACGCGCTGGGCAGCCGAGACGCCGACGCGCCTGCGCGACCCGGCGCCGCCTCGGCGTACGCCCCGACCAGACAGCGGTGCTCTACGCCCCCACGTGGCGCGACCACCTCGCCACCCGCCCGCGCGGCGGCGATGGCCGACGCACCTCGACGTCGAGCGCTGCGCGCGGCGCTCGGCGACTCCCACGTGATCCTGCTGCGGGGCCACCGGTTCCACCGCCCGCGCTCGCGGCGCCGGGGTCGTCGACGTGACCGACCATCCCGAGATCAACGACCTCGTGCTGGCCTCCGACGTCGCGGTGCTCGACTACTCCTCGCTCCGGTTCGACTACGCCCTGACCGGCGGCCGATGGTGTTCCTGGTGCCCGACCTGGAGGACTACACGGCCGGCGTCCGTGGCTTCCTCTTCCCGTTCGAGGAGACCGCGCCCGGGCCGCTGGTCGTCACCACCGACGAGGTCGTGGCCCAGGTGCGCGACGTGCCGCGCTCGCCGCGGCACTGGGCCGGCTCCGACGCGTTCGACGCGCGGTTCAACCCTAGCAGGACGGCCACGCGGCGCCGCGGTTCGTCGCCGCGCTTCGGAGGAGCTCGGCGCGTCGCCGGTGCGCGGGGGAGGCCGCCCCGTGCGACGACTCCGGCGACCGTGACGCCGCCGTGGTGGACGCCGCCGCAGCCGCTCCGCGCCTGCCCCGGGTGGCCGGCGGGGTGCGGCGACCCAGGCCGGCCGCGGTCGTGCGGCCGGCTGCTGCGGCCGACGGTCAGCGTGATCGTGCCGATCTACAAGGTGGAGGCCTACCTCGCCGAGTGCCTCGACTCGATCCTCGGCGCAGGACTTCGAGGACTTCGAGGTGCTGCTGGTCGACGACGGGTCGCCCGACGGCTCGCGCGCGATCGCCGAGCAGTACGCCGCCCGCGACCGCGGGTCCGGGTCGTCACCCGGCCGAACGGCGGCCTCGGCGCCGCCCGCAACACCGGCGTCCGGGAGGCCCGCGGCCGCTTCCTGACCTTCGTCGACTCCGACGACGTGCTGCCGCCGGACGCCTGCGCGCGCTGGTGGCCGCGCCGCGTGCCACCGGGTCGGACATCGTGGCCGGCGGCGTGCGAGCGCTTCGACAGCCACGCGCACGTGGCAACCGGCCTGGGTCGACGACGTCCACGCGACGCCGGCAGCGGCATCACCGTCGAGGAGCACCTGCCGCTGCTGCGCAACCTCTACACCTGGAACAAGCTGTTCCGGCGCGACTTCTGGGACGCGCAGGGCCTCTGGTTCCGCGAGGGCGTCGCCTACGAGGACCAGCCGATCATCACCCAGCTGCTCGCCCGCGCCCGCAGCGATCGACGTGATCACCGACGTCGTCTACCGCTACCGCGCGCGCGACGACCAGAGCTCGATCAGCCAGCAGACCGCCTCGCTGCAGGACCTGCGGGACCGGATCGCGGCCTGGGAGGTGAGCCGCGAGGTGCTCCGCCGAGGAGCTCGCCCGGCGCTGTACGACGCCTGGTTGCCCACGCTGTTCGACGCCCACTTCCACTGGTACCTCACCAGCGCGGGAACCGTCGACGACACCTACTGGAGCGAGCTGCGGCGGCGATCCGCGACTTCACCGACGACGCGCCGCGGCGGTCTGGGACGGGACCGACCCGCACAAGCGGGTCCTGATCGAGCTCGCCGCCAGGACCGGCGCGCGGACGCCCAGGAGTTCGTCCGGCCGCAGACACGCGGGCCGAGCTGGCCCTCGCCGGGCGAGCGACGGCGTGCTGCTCGCAGCTGCCGTTCGTCGACGACCCCCGCCTCGACGACGACCTGTTCCTGCTCCGCCCCGAGCAGCTGCAGCTCGTGCACCCGTCGAGAGCTTCCACTGGCTGGTCGACGACGGCACGTCGATCGCCTGCGGGTCGCCGGCTGGGCCTACCTGCCAAGATCGACCTCGCCCGGCACGACGCCACCGGCGATCGTCCTGCTGCGCCTCCGAAAGACCCGCGCCGAGCGGAGTTCGCCTCCGAGGCCCGGTCGCGCCGGCGTTCCCGCCGCCCCCCGAGGACGAGCTGGTGCGACTACCGTCCGGGCACGTTCGGCGCGCGTCCCGCTCGCCGAGGTGGCTCCGGGGCGGCCCGACGAGGACTGGGGCTCTGGTGCGGGTCGAGGTCGCTGGGTTCACGGTCACCGACCCGGTGACCGGCTGATCCGCAGCGGGTCGGCCGGTGTATCGCTGCCCGCCACTCTCCGACGGCGGCCGGCTGGTCGCCGACTGGCGCGTCGGAGCCGCTGCGGTTCCGGCGGGTCCACCCGCCGTGCGCGTGGCGACCGCGGCTCGAGGGCCGCGTGCTCGCCGGCCTGACCGGCCCGGGTGCCGACGAGGTCATCGTCGTCTGGCCCGGGGCCCGGACGTCGCGGCAGGCGCCGCTCAGGCGGTCGGGTCGCGGTCATCGTTCCGGCTCGAGCTGCCCGCGACGCGGCCGACGCTCGCCAGCCCGGCGCTGGGCCGTCGACGCGGTCCGCGCCGACGCTCGTCCCGGGTCTGGATCGACGAGGAGCCCCGACGCACCACGGTCCGTGGCCGGGTCCTCGGCTGCGCCGCACCGCAACGGCGAGCTCGTCGTCACCGAGTGGCTCGCCGTCGCCGGCCGAGGTGACGATGTCCCCGACGGCCAGATGGTGGTCGGCGGCTGCGTGCACGGGACACGAGGCGGAGCACGTCGCGGTCGTCACCCGGAACAAGAAGGTCCACTCGGTCGGCCTGCGCAGGCGGTCGACGGCCGGTTCGAGGCCGCCTCACGCTCGAGCACGAGGTGTACCGCTTCGGCCGGCGGCCGCTGCCGTCCGGCGAGCACGACCTCCCTTCGGGTGTGACCACCGACCGGCGAGCCGTCGAGGTCCCGTCTGCGGTCGGCGCCGAGCTGGTCGCGCCTCCCCTGCCTGGACACCGACGCGCACGAGGGCCGCGTCGTGCGCGGCCCGGAGGTCGCGTCCACATATCACTCTAGCGCCCGTTCGGGACCGCGCGAGGCCAGCGACCAGCAGCACCTGCTCCGCGACCACGCCGCGCCGGCGCCGCTCACCAGCGGTGTGCTGGTGCGCTCCTACTTCGGCGAGCAGGCCACCGACCACGGGGTCTCGGTCCAGGCGGAGCTGCGCCGACGCGGCTCCGACCTGCCGGTCTACTGGGCGGTGCAGGACTACGCCGTCCCGGTGCCCGAGGGCGGCATCCCGGTCATCGTGAACAGCCGGGAGTGGTTCGACGTGCTGTGCCGCGTGAAGTACTACCTCGACAACATGTACCAGCCGGACTACCACCGGAAGCCCGAGGGCCAGGTGATCATCCAGACCTTCCACGGCTACCCGTTCAAGCAGATGGGCCACCCGCACTGGGAGACCTGCGGCTCTCCGCAGGCGCAGATCGACTCCTACGACGAGCGGGCCGCCGAGTGGGACTACCTCGTGTCGCCGGCCCGCTACGCCACGCCGCTGCTGCGGCGGGACTTCGGCTACGGCGGCGAGGTGCTGGAGATCGGCTACCCCCGCAACGACGTGCTGCTCTCCGCCGACGCCGAGCACATCCGGGCCGCGGCGCGCGCGTCGCTCGGGGTGGAGGACGGCCAGACCGCCGTCCTCTACGCGCCCACGTTCCGCGACTACATGTCGCGCGACGACAACAGCGCGGTGATGGCCGACTTCTTCGACTTCGACCGGGCCACGCCGGCGCTCGGGCGACGACATGGTCGTTCCTGGTGCGCGGGCCACGCGTTCAACGCGCGCGGTCGAAGAGCGGGTCGGCGCCCAGGCGCCGGGTCGTCGACGTCACCGACTACCCCGAGGTGTCCGACCTCTAGCTGGCCGCCGATGCGGCGGTCGTCGACTACTCCTCGCTGCGCTTCGACTTCGGCGTCACCGGCAAGCCGATGATCTTCCACGTGCCCGACCTGCAGCGCTACCAGGACACCCGCGGCTGGCTGTTCGACTTCGAGCCGACCGCTCCGGGCCCGCTGGTCGCCACCACCGACGAGGTGGTCGAGCGCTGCCGACCTGGACGGCGTCCGCGCGCGGTACGCCGCGGCGTACGGCACGTTCCGCCGACGTACCTCGACCTCGAGGACGGCCAGGCCGGCCGCCGCCTCGTGGACGCGGTCTTCGTGCCGCGCGGCGACGCATGACAGAGCCGCGGCGGAGCGAACAGAGACGGCCGCCGTCTGCGCGGGTGGCGCGCGGGGCGGTGCTGCACTAGGGTGGCTCGGTCCGGGATCGACGGCCGGGAAGGGTTGAGCCCGGCGAGGGCACGTCAAAGGACAGGGGTGAACGCGACAGTTTCCAAGATTCTCCGCGCGGCCAGAACCCGGGGCCGACCGTTGCCGCGCCCGACGCTGCTCCCCGCGACCGCCGTCACCGGCATGGTCGAGGAGTTCTCCCGGCGCCTCGTCGTCGGTGGGTCTCCGTCCCCAAGGACGCGCCGCCGACCAAGGTGAGCCTCGTCCTCGGAGGGCTCGTGGTGGCCTCGACCTATGCCACGCGCGGATGCTGCCATGTCCGGATCGGGGGGAGGGCAGCGCGGCCCGCGGGGGGGGGGGGAAGAAAGGGCGGCGGCGTCCCGGGCAGCCCCTCGTCCACAAGTGGCAGATCCCCATGGTCAAGGGACCGGACGACGACCGACGCAACTCTCGCCGGCAGATCCGCACGTTCTCCTTCCGGGTGCGCGGCATCTGGCCGTACGTCAAGAAGAGCACCCGGATCACGATCCGGGTCGACGGGCGCCCGCTGCCGATCTACAGGCACGGCATGTACCTCTCCCGCGACGCAACGGCCCCGAGTCCGTGGCGGCGCTCCGGGCGCGAATGGCGAGGGTCATGTCCTCGGCCAGTGGGGCAAGCTGCGCTGTCGAAGAAGCTCGACACCGAGTGGCAGCAACGGTGATGCGCGCTGTACGAGCGGCTCCGCCGGCTCCTCGCGGACGAGTTCGGCTACGACGCGTTCCTGGTCTACGGCACCCTGCTCGGCGCCGTTCGTGAGGGCGGCTACATCGGCCACGACGTCGACTTCGACGCGGCGTACGTCTCAACGAGACCGACGGGCCCGAGGCGGCGGCGAGTCCAGCGCATCGCCCTGACGCTGGTCGAGCACGGGCTCGACGTCGAGGCGCCGGCTCCACGCTGCACATCAGCGACCCGGACGACCCGAAGCACCGGATCGATCTCTTCCACACCTACTTCGACGACGCGCGGGGTGCTGCGCTTCCCGTTCGGGGTCGCGGGCACCACCGAGCGTGACGCGGGAGGACTGGCACGGGCACCAAGGAGATCGACTTTCCCGGCGGGCGCGGGCTGGTCGCCGGTGAACGCCGAGCAGGTGGTCGAGCACCTCTACGGCGCCGACTGGCGGCGCCCGAAGCCCGGCTTCAACTGGGACCTCGACCGCGACCGGCTCCGCGCCGGACGGAGCTCTCCGCCGAGCAGCGCACGAAGGTCTACTGGGCCAACTTCTACGCCCGGACCGGCTACACCACCGGGTCGACGTTCTTCGAGTTCGTAACGGCGGCCCGACATGCCCGGCACATCATCGACATCGGCTGCGGCGACGGCCGCGACTCGTGCGCGTTCGCCGCCGCGGGGCGCACGGTGCTCGGCCTGGACCAGTCGCCGGTCGGGATCGAGCACGCCGCGCGCAGCGCGAGGAGCTCGGCCTCGCGGACCGGGTCGGTTCCGAGGTCTGCGACGTCGCGGACATCGATGACCTGGGCCGCTGCCATGGAGCAGGTCGCGAGAGGCCGGCCGAGGACCCGGTGCTGTTCTACCTGCGGTTCTTCCTGCACGCCATTCCCGAGGAAGTGCAGGCCGACCTCTTGAAGGCGATCGACGCGCACGCCCGCCCCGGGGACCTGTTCGCTGCGGAGTTCCGGACCGACAAGGACGAGGCGACGACCAAGGTGCACAGCAAGCACTACCGGCGGTTCCAGAACGCGGCGGAGTTCGGCGCGGCTCGTCGCGGATACGGCTTCACCGTGGTGCACGAGGAGGAGGGCACCGGCTTGTCGCCGTACAAGGGAGAGGACCCCGTGCTGTACCGCGTCGTCGCCCGGCGATGACATGGGCGGCGTCCTGGTCCTGGTGACCGGCACCGGTCGCAGCGGCACCAGCACCATCTCGGGCACCCTGCACCACCTCGGTCTCGTGGTGCCCGGCCCGTTTCTCGGCGCGAACAAGTCGAACCCCAAGGGCTTCTTCGAGTCGACGTGGGCGGTCGAGTTCCACCAGAAGATCGCCCGCGCCGCCTACATCGAGGACTTCGACTCCCGCCCCGAGTCGTTCGAGCTCGCCCAGGCCGCGATCACCCCGGGGCTGCGGGCCGGCTGGTCGAGTGGATCAGCGACCATGCCGACCTCGGACCTCAGCTGGTGGTCAAGGACCCGCGCTCGGTCTGGGTCCAAGGCCTGTGGCGCGAGGCGGCCGCCGAAGCCGGGCTGGAGATCCGCTACATCACGATGCTGCGCCACCCGGCGGAGGTGGTGGGGAGCCGCGCGACGTATACGCCAAGAAGGCCGACGAGGTCAGCGACGCCGCTACGAGGTGTCGAGCACGGCGCGATGGCTGCACCGCTCCCTCATGAGCGAGCGCCACACCCGCGGTGAGGCCCGCTCGTTCGTGCCGTACGACGCGATGCTGCAGGACTGGCGGAGCGTGATGGAGAACGTGCGCGACGACCTGGGCCTCAGTCTCAACGACAACCTGCAGCGCGACCACGAGCACGCCGTCGACGAGTTCATCGACCCGGGCCTGCGACGGGTGCGGGTCACCTGGGACGACCTCAACGTGCCCGAGGGTCTCCAGGCGCTCACCCAGTCGGTGTGGGACGAGCTCACCGGGATGCGTGACAGCGCGGACCAGGACGCCGTGCGGGCTCGGCTGGACGCGGCGACCGAGGAGTACGAACGGCTCTTCATCGACTCGGCCGCGATCGCGCACGACGAGGTCGAGGGCGCACGGCGCGCGGGCCGCCGAGCCGGGGCCGCGCAGACGCGCAAGGAGATGAGGAGCGCGCAGGCCGCTGCTGCCAAGAAGGCGCCTGCTCCTGCTGTCGAGGACCGGTTGGTGCGCGACGTGCCCTCCGCGACCTTGCTGCGCTCGGTCGCGGGCCGGCTCCGGCGTCGCTTCCGTCGTTGACCGAAGCTGTCGGTCAGCCCAGCTCGGCGGCGTCGATCGCGCTGCCGAACGGGTCGTTCTTGCGTACGTCGATGACGTGCCCCGTCTGGTCCGAGAGCAGCACGTCCAGGGACGTCCGCGCCACCGACATCGACTCGAGCAGCGAGGTCGTCGGCTCCTTGCCGAACGCCTGGGTGCGCATCGGCGTCGCGGTCCGCTCCGGGTTGACGCAGTTGACCCGCACCCCGGCGCTCGCCCACTCGTCGGCCAGTGCCTGGGTCAGGTTCACGACGGCCGCCTTGGCGGACGAGTACAAGCTGTAGCCGGCGCGGCCGCGCGTGTACGAGCTCGAGGTGAACAGCAGCAGCGACCCCTTCGTCTGCGCGAGGTGCGGGAGGAACTCCTGCGCGATGAAGATCGGTGCCAGGTAGTTGACCTCGGTGGCGGCGAACACCGTCTCCTCCGAGGTCTCCACCAGGTCACCACGAGGCAGCACGCCGGCCGTGTTGACCACGAGATCGATGCGGCCGGTCTCGTCGACGACCTTGCTGGCGGCCTCCGCGATGTCGGTGCGGCGCTCCACGTGCGTGTTCGTGCCCGAGCGGCTGAACCTGAAGACGTTCGCGCCCGCGTCCTCGGCCAGCGTCGCGATGTCGGCGCCGATGCCGTAGCTGCCTCCGAAGACGACGACGGTGCGATCCTTCAACGCCCGGCGGTAGGACTCGTCCGTGCCGGGTTCGGGCAGGTCGCTGCTGGTGAGCTGGAACAGCTTGTCGGCGAGGTAGACGTCGATGGGCTCGGTGACCTTCATGTTCCGCTCGTCGCCCCGCACCACCGTGATGGGGACTTCCGGGAGGTAGCGGAGCACCACCGTGCAGTCGTCGGTCGCCTGGAAGTTCGGGTCCTCGCGAGCGATCTCGTAGGCGCGCTTGATCACCGAGGACCGGAAGCACTGTGGCGTCTGGCCGCGTCGCAGCGACGCCCGAGGGGGCACGTCGCTGATGACGTCGTCCGCGTGACCTCGATGATCGTGTCGGCGGACGGGATGGCGACGTCGACGGCCTGGTGGTGCTCGAGCGCGTCGAAGCACTCCTGGATGATGCGAGGCGTGACCAACGGTCGCACCGCGTCGTGGAGCAGGACGTTGCACTCCTCGTCGCGGCAGCTGCGCCAGCGCGAGCATGGTGGTCTCGCTGCGGGTGGCGGCACCTTCGAGGATGCTCACCACCTTGCCGTAGCCGCCGGTGCGTGACGATCGCGCGGACCGCGTCGAGGTGGCCGGGGGCCATCATCACGATGATCTGGTCGACCATCGGGTGGCTGTCGAGTGCGGCGAGGGTGTGCTCGAGGATCGGCCGCCCGGCGATCTTGATGAGCTGCTTCGGGATGTCGAGCCCGATCCTGGTGCCGACGCCGCCCCCGAGGAGAACGGCGACGTTGGCTCGGCGTGCGGACGTGGCGGGCTCCATGGGCTGAACTTTGTCAGACGCGCGTCGTCCGAGCCGTCTTGACCTCGCTCACCTGTCGAGGTCGCCGACCACGAAGAACATCGACGACAGCACCGGCACGAGGTCGGCGACGAGGCAGCCGGGCAGCAGCTCGGGCAGCACCGCGACGTTGTTGAACGAAGCGCTGCGCAGCTTCATCCGCCACGGCGTGCGCTCACCGCGCGAGACCAGGTAGTAGCCGTTGACGCCGAGCGGGTTCTCCGTCCAGGTGTACGTCGACCCCTCCGGCGGCCGCAGCACCTTGGGCAGCCGCACGTTGACCGGGCCGCGGTCCAGGGTCCGCAGCCGGTCGACGCAGGCCGGACCAGGGCGAGCGACACCGCGGTCTCCTCGTGCAGCACCGCGAACCTCGACCAGCAGTCGCCCTCGTCGCGGGTCGGGACCCGCAGCACGCCGTCCGCGAGGAGGTCGCCGTAGGCGAGGTAGGGCTCGTCGCGTCGCAGGTCGAGGTCGACGCCGCTCGCGCGGGCCGCCGGCCCGCTGACGCCGTAGGCCGTCGACGGACGCGAGGGGAGAGCACGCCGACGCCTCGGGTCGCCGCCTGCAGGTCGTCGTCGGCGAGCACGAGGTCCGCGAGCCGGCCGAGCCGGCGCTCGACGTCGTCCAGCGACCGCCTCGACGCGGTCCAGCCAGCCCGCGGGCAGGTCCTCCTTGAGGCCGCCCACCCGGTTGAACATGAAGTGCATGCGGCCGCCGGAGACCTCCTCCATGACAGCCTGCACGACCTCCCGCGCGGCGAAGGCCTCGGCGCCGGCGTCCTCCTGCCGCCGGTCGGGGCGCCACCAAGGAAGGCGAGGTGGCTGAGCACCCGGTTCAGCTCCGCGAGCAGGGTGCGCGCCCAGGTCGCGCGCACCGGCACCTCGAGCCCGAGCAGCCGCTCGACGGCAAGCACCACGCCGAGCTCGGAGGAGAACGCCGAGAGCCAGTCGTGACGGTTCGCGAGCACCAGCAGCTGCCGGTAGTCGCGTGCCTCGAACAGCTTCTCGGCCCCGCGGTGCAAGAAGCCCACCACCGGCTCGCAGGCGACGATGCGCTCGCCCTCGACGCCGAGCCGGAGCTGCAGCGCGCCGTGCGAGGAGGGGTGGTGGGGTCCGAGGTCGAGTGCCAGCACATGTGTGGACCCCGGGTCGGGCCGGGTCGGTGCACCCGCGCCGACGTTGACCGTGAGGTGCTCGGGTGCCACGGCCCATGCTCGCACCGTGCTTCCGCCGGCTTCCTCCGGTCCGCGCTGCCGCCGTAGCCTCGGTGGCGTGGACGATCTCTTCGCACCCCCCGGCAGCGACTGGCAGCCAGTGTCCACCGCTCTCGCGCGGGTCCGCCGGCTGATGCTGCTCGCCGTGGCCGGACTCGTCCTGGCGGCCTTCGTGGCCTGGCGCTGGTGTTCTCTCTGCCGGCCTGGACGTGGGCGGTCGCGCTGCCGGGCGTCGTGGTCCTGACTGTGTGGGGGTGGTGGGCGACGGGCCGCAACGCCGCGCTCGTGGGGGTACGCCGAGCGCGAGGAGGACCTCTACATCACGCACGGCGTGATGTTCCGGCGGCTGGTCGTGGTGCCCTACGGGCGCATGCAGTACGTCGACGTACAGTCCGGGCCGCTGGAGCGGGCCTTCGAGATCGCCGCGGTGCACCTGCACACCGCGAGCCCCGGCACCAGCGCCCGGATCCCCGGTCTGCCGGCGGCCGAGGCGACGCGGTTGCGTGACCGGCTGACCTCGCTCGGCGAGGCGCAGGCAGCGGGGCTGTGAGCGAGGCTCCCGAGCAGGACGCACGTCGTTACCGGCGGCTGTCCCCGTTGACGCCCCTGGTGCGGAGCTTCATCCTCGTCGTCGTCGTGCTCGGCTCCACCTGGGACGACCTGCTGCGGGGCGACGTCGGGCCGATCGGCTACGTGCTGCTGGCGATGCTGGTCGCCGGTGGGGTCTTCGGAGCCGCGTCGTGGTTGCGCACGAAGTACTGGATCGAGAGCGACGAGCTGCGCGTGGACACCGGCATCGTCTCCCGCCAGTCCCGCCGCATCCGCGTCGACCGGCTGCAGGGCATCGACATCGTGCAGCCGTTCGTGGCGCGGCTGTTCGGGCTTGCCGAGCTGCGGATGGACGTCGCCGGTGGTGGGTCACGGGAGGGCACGCTGGCCTACTTGAAGCTGCGCGACGCCGAGGACCTGCGGGAGCTGCTGCTCTCGCGACGCGACGCGGTGCGCGCCGGCCCACGCAGGCGAAGAGACCGTCGACCGAGCGGCCCCAAGCCCCGGCCGCGCCGGCGCGCGAGCTGGCCCGCCTCGACCTCGGAACGCTCGTGATCAGCCTGCTGCTCTCGGCGGAGGCGGTCGGGTTCTTGATCACCGGCCTCGTGCTCGGCGTCGGGTTCGCGGTGCTCGGCGAGTTCGGGGCACTCCCGGGCGTGCTCCCTGTCCTGATCGGGTTCGGGTTCACCGCGCTGCGCAAGCTGTCGGCGTTCTACCAGTTCACGGTGCTGGACTCGGACGCCGGTCTGCAGATCCGTCGCGGGCTGCTCGAGCGCAGCTCGCAGACCATCAACCTGGGCCGGGTGCAAGGCGTCGTGATCAGCGAGCCGATCCTGTGGCGCCGCTTCGGCTGGGCCAAGCTCGACGTCGCGGTCGCCGGCTACGCGCAAGGCTCGGACTCCGACGGCCGGCCCTCGGCGTCGACGGTGATGCCGGTGGCGCCGCGGCCGGTCGTGCTCTCGCTGGCACGCCGGCTGCTGGCGGCCTCGGGGGCTCCCGACCCGGACGAGGTGCCGCTGTCACCGCCCCCGGCACGTGCCCGCTGGGCCGCCCCGGTCGGGCGCAAGTTCATGGCCAGCGGTCTCGGGGACCACCTCGTCGTCAGCAAGCAGGGCATGTTCAACCGCCGCACGCACGTCGTGCCGCACGCCCGCGTGCAGTCACTGCGCCTGCACCAGGGTCCGTGGCAGCGCAGGCTCGGCCTGGCCGACCTCCACGTCGACAGCCCACCCGGCCCGGTGTCGGTCGTGGCTCGGCACCGCGATGCGTCGCAAGCGCGTCGACTCCTCCGCGACGAGCTGTCGGCGTGGCGCTCGGCCAGGGACGGGTCCGAGTCACACACCGGTGGCCGGTGAGACCACCCACCAGAAGTCACCGAGCCCGCCGGCACGGGTGAGCTCGGCGCTCTGCGACGCGGTCGCGAGGCGCTCGAGGAACGCTGCCGGGTCGGTGGTCGCTAGGTCCGCTGGCGGCTGCTGGCCCATCACTCCCAGCTCACGCAGCACGTCGCGCTGCCGTCGTACGACGCCGCCGACCCGGTCGGCCACCGCGTCGACGGCGACGTGCGCGGTCACGTCGCACGAGCCGTCCGGGACCACGTCGACCTCCCGGCCCCCGCGGTAGGAGCGCAGCGAGCCGAGCGGCGGCCGGGTCTCGCGGAGGTGGCCGTAGTCCACCGCGACCGCCAGCCCGCGCCTCACCCGGCGCACGACGTCCGACCAGGCAGCGTCCCGGGTGCTGCCTACCTCGGCGCGGGTGCCCGGCGTTGCCGAGGTCAGCGGCCACCAGCGCCCGACCCAGTCGCGGATCGAGGCGGGGACCGCGGTGTCCGACAGCGCCGACCCGAGCGACTCCTTGCCGGTGCGGGCGTCGACGTGGACGAGGTGCGGGCACGCCCGACGGGTCGACCTCGACGACGTGGCACGGCACGTTGTCGAGCCACTCGTTCGCGACGACGAGACCGTCGACGGCGTCGGGCAGCGCGGACGTCCAGGCGATCGCCGGGTCGAGCCCACCAGGGCGAGGGGCGATCTCGACGCCCAGCAGCTCCAGGCCCGGGTCGAGCCGGCGGACCGCTGCCAGCAGCTCACCGCCGCCCGCGCCGATGTCGACGAGGGTGTCGAGCCCCGCCGCCCGGGTCATCGAGACGAGCGCCTCGGCGAAGGCGGCGGACACCTGCGGGGAGGTCCGGAAGTGTGCCGAGGGCGACTCCCGGCGGTAGAACCCGCCGGCGCCGTACAAGCGCGTCGTCCCAGGCCTGCTTCCACGTCGGGTCGGAGGTCGGCGGAGGCAGCGCCGGCATCCCCAGCGAAGTCATGTCGCGATCACGCGCACCGACTGTGACGAGGTCGACGTCAGGCCGTTCACGGGCTCAGGTTACGACCTCGCTGACCGGGGAATCCTTGAGGTGCAGACGACGAGATTCGCCTGTGACCGAGGCCACCCGGCAGCACGATGCGAGCCCCCAGCCGCCCGCGTACGCTTGATCCAGCATCAGTCAACGTCCGGTACCCGCCCTGGGACTGGAACGAAAGGCGATGAGGATGACCCACGTTTCTCGACAGTCCCGGCCCTCCGTCGGGGTTGTCGGCGCCGGTCGAGTCGGCGCCGTCCTGGCAGCCGCACTGCAGGCCGCCGGCCACGAGATCTCCGCCGTCGCGGGCGAGTCCGACGCCTCCCGCACGCGCATCGAGACGCTGCTCCCGGGCGTTCACGTCGACAAGCCGACCGCCGTCGCCAAGTCGTGCGACGTGCTGCTGCTGACCGTGCCCGACGACATGCTCGGCAACGTCATCACCATGCTCTCCGCCTCCGGCGCCATCAGGCCCGGTCAGTTCGTCGTGCACACCTCGGGCAAGCACGGTGTCTCGGTGCTGGCACCCGCCGTCGAGCTCGGTGCGCACGCACTCGCCATGCACCCGGCGATGACCTTCACCGGCACCGACGTCGACCTCGACCGGCTTCCCGGCTGTGTCTACGGCGTGACCGCCGGACCGGACACCGTTGCGCTCGCCGAGACGCTCGTCGCCGACCTCGGAGGCCGGATGATCCGGGTCGAGGAGGACAAGCGCACGCTCTACCACGCGGGTCTCGCGCACGGCGCGAACCACCTGGTGACGCTGGTCGCCCAGGCAATGGACCTGCTGCGTGAGTCGGGCTCCGACGACCCGGCGGGCACGCTGCGGCCGCTGCTCACCGCTGCGCTCGAGAACTCGCTGACCTACGGTGACGCCGCGCTGACCGGACCGATCGTCCGCGGTGACGTCGAGACGGTCCGCGCCCACGTCGCCGACATCGCCGCCACCTCGCCGGCGACGCTCGAGTCGTACGTCGTGATGGCGCGCGCCACCGCGAACCGGGCCGTCCTCGACGGCCGGCTGCTGCCGATCCGGGCCGCCAAGCTGGTCGGCGTGCTCAACGACGCGCTCACGAGGGTGTGAGCACCCCCGCCCTGCGACGTCCGGTCGTCGTCACCACCCGCGACGAGCTGGCGTCTGCGCTCGCTGACCGCGGAGTGACCCGTGCTCGCGGCGGTCGTGTCGCGCTCGTCCCGACGATGGGCGCCCTGCACGCCGGCCACGCCGAGCTGGTCGCGACGGCCCGCCGCAACGTCACGGCCGACGACGCGGTCGTCGTCTCGATCTTCGTCAACCCGCTGCAGTTCGCGCCCGGTGAGGACCTCGACCGCTACCCCCGCACCTTCGACGCCGACCTGGAGGTGTGCGCCGAGCAGGGCGCGGACCTGGTGTTCGCGCCGACGTGCTGAGGAGGTCTACCCCGGTGGGGACCCGCAGGTCACCGTGGAGCCCGGGCCGCTGGGCGCCGAGCTGGAGGGAGCGTCGCGACCGGGTCACTTCCGCGGCGTGCTGACCGTGGTGGCCAAGCTCTTCGGGCTGGTTCGCCCCGACGTCGCGGTCTTCGGCGAGAAGGACTACCAGCAGCTGGTGCTGATCCGGCGCATGGTCGACGACCTCTGCATGGACGTCGACGTCGTCGGCGCGGACACGGTCCGGGAGCACGAACGGCCTCGCGCTGTCCTCGCGCAACGACTACCTGTCCGGTGAGGAGCGCATGGTCGCCGGCGTGCTGTCGGCAGCCCTTCGGGCGGGTGCCGCGGTGGGCCCGCGCGGCGAGGACGCCGTGCTCGCCGCCGCCCACGCCGTGCTCGCCTCGCAGTTCGGGCTGCAGCTGGACTACCTGGCGCTGCGCGACCCCGCCCTGCAGCCCGCGCCCGACGCCGGCGCGGCCCGGCTGCTCGTCGCGGCCAGGGTCGGGTCCACCCGGTTGATCGACAACGTCGCCTTGCACCTGGGGGCCGAGCCAGGAGGAGACCACTGATGCTGCGCACGATGATGAAGAGCAAGATCCACCGGGCCACCGTCACCCAGGCGGACCTGCACTACGTCGGCTCGGTGACCGTCGACGAGGACCTGCTCGAAGCCGCCGACCTGCTGCCCGGCGAGCTCGTGCACATCGTCGACATCACCAACGGTGCGCGCCTGGAGACCTACACGATCGCGGGGGAGCGCGGCTCCGGCGTCATCGGCATCAACGGCGCGGCCGCGCACCTGGTGCACCCCGGTGACCTGGTGATCCTCATCGGCTACGCCCAGCTGGAGACGGCGGAGGCCCGAGCCCTCGAGCCTTCGGTGGTGTTCGTCGACGCCGAGAACAAGATCATGGGCACCTCCCACGACCCGGCCGAGCCGGTGCCCGGGAGCGAGCTGCTCCGCGGTGACCTGCTCGCCGGGTAGTGGACCCGGATAGCCTCGCGGTCGTGACCCTGCCGCAGCGGCTGGCCGCCCCATCGCCGGGCTGGACGACGTACGCCGACGTCGTCGTCATCGGGTCGGGCATCGCCGGCCTGACCACCGCGCCTCCAGCTGCCCGCGACACCTGCTCGGTCATGGTGGTGACCAAGGACAACCTGAGCGCCGGCTCGACGCGGTGGGCCCAGGGCGGCATCGCGGCCGCGCTCGGACCGGGGGACACCCCGGACCAGCACCTGCGCGACACCCTGGTCGCAGGTGCCGGGCTCTGCGACGAGGACGCCGTGCGGGCGCTCGTGACCGAGGGCCCGGACGCGGTCCGTGGGCTCATCTCGCTGGGCACCGTCTTCGACCACACCGACGCCGGCGAGCTCTCGCTCACCCGCGAGGGCGGCCACCTCCGCGACCGGGTCGCGCACGCGGGTGGTGACGCGACCGGTGCCGAGATCCAGCGCGCGCTCGTCGCCGCCGTGCACGCCGACCCGCGCATCGAGGTCACCGAGCACGCGCTGGTGCTCGACGTCGTCCCGGGTGCGGGTGGCGGGGTCGCCGGCGTCACGCTGCACGTGATGGGCGAGGGACAGCGCGACGGCGTCGGTGCGGTGCTGTGCCGTGCCGTGGTGCTCGCGAGCGGCGGCCTCGGGCAGGTGTTCTCCGCCACCACCAACCCCTCGGTCTCGACCGGCGACGGCATGGCGCTCGCGCTGCGCGCGGGCGCGGTGCTTCGCGACCTGGAGTTCGTGCAGTTCCATCCCGACCGTGATGTGGCTCGGCGCCTCGTCCAAGGGCCAGCAGCCGCTGATCTCGGAGGCGGTGCGCGGCGAGGGCGCGGTGCTCGTCGACGACGACCGGCGTGCCGTTCATGCGAGACGTCCACCCGCTGGCCGACCTCGCTCCCCGCGACGTGGTCGCCAAGACCGTGATGCGCCGGATGCGAGCCACCGGCGCCGAGCACGTCTGGCTCGACGCCCGTCACTTCGGCGACCGAGCTGTGGCAGCGGCGCTTCCCCACGATCCTGGCCACCTGTCGCGCCCACGGCGTCGACCCGGTCACCGATCTCGTGCCCGGTCGCGCCGGCGTGCCACTACGCGTCCGGCGGCGTCGCCACCGACCTGGACGGGCGCTCGTCGGTGCCGGGGCTGTTCGCCTGTGGCGAGGTCGCCTGCTCCGGCGTGCACGGCGCGAACCGGCTGGCCTCCAACTCGCTGCTCGAGGGCGTGGTGTTCTCCCGACGGATCGCCGCCGTGCTGCGCGACGGGTCTGCCGGAGCGGCAGGAACCGATCGGCCGACGACCGTGCCGCTCGGGCTCGTGCCGGGGTCGGTGCGGTCCGGGCTGCAGTCGGTGATGACCGAGCGCGCCGGCGTGCTCCGGTCGCACGACGGCCTGGCCGAGGGGTCCGCGGCCCTCGCCGACCTCTCGCGTCGTACGACGGCGGAGGCGGACGTGGCCGCATGGGAGACCACGAACCTGCTCACCGTCGCGAGCGCGCTGCTCGCCGCCGCACAGGAGCGCGAGGAGACCCGCGGCTCGCACTGGCGCGAGGACCACCCGGACCGCGACGACACCGCGTGGCAGCGCCACCTCGACGTCACCATGGCCGACGGCGTGCCGCGGCTGCCCGAAGGCGCTCCCGCATGAGCGCAGCTCGCCCGGGCCGGGCTCGACCCGCAGGCCGTCCTCGACCACGTCGTGCTCGCGGTCGCCGAGGACCTGCCCGGCGAGGACGTCACCAGCGTCGCGACGCTCGACCCGCGCGTGACCGCGTGGGCGGACCTCGTCGCCCGCGCTGCCGGGAGTGGTGGCCGGGCTCCCCGTGGCCGAGCTGGTGTTCCGGCACGTCGTCGGCGACGCGCTCGACGTCAAGGCGCACGTCGCCGACGGCGACCGTGTCGAGCGTGGCGACGTCGCTGCTGTCGCTGCACGGCCCGGTGCCGGCGCTGCTCACCGCGGAGCGCACGGCGCTCAACTACCTGTGCCACCTCTCCGGCGTCGCCACCGAGACGTCGCGCTGGGTGGACGGCGCTCGCCGGCACCGGCGCGCGGGTGCGCGACACCCGCAAGACCACTCCCGGCCTGCGCGCGCTGGAGAAGTACGCCGTGCGCTGCGGCGGCGGGGTCAACCACCGCGCCACGCTCTCGGACCAGGCGCTGGTCAAGGACAACCACGTGCTCGCGGCCGGTGGCGTGGTGGCCGCCTACGAGGCGGTGCGCACCCGCTACCCGGACCTGCCGGTCCAGGTCGAGGTCACCACGCATCGAGCAGCTCCGCGCGCTGCTCGACGCCGGGGCCAGCGAGATCCTGCTCGACAACATGGACACCGCGACCATGGCCGAGGCGGTGCGCGTGACCGCCGGCCGGGCCAGGCTCGAGGCGTCGGGCGGGCTCACGCTCGAGCGGGCCCGGGAGGTCGCGGAGACCGGCGTCGACTTCCTCGCGGTCGGCGCCCTCACGCACTCCGCGCCCGTCCTCGACATCGCGATGGACCTGCGGCTCATGAGCCCGCTCCTGTGCGCCGACATCGGCAACAGCCACACCACGATCGGGCTGCTCGACGACGGCGACGTCGTGGACCACTGGCGGGTCGCGACCGACGAGCGTCGCACCGCCGACGAGTGGGGCGTGCTGCTGCGCGGCCTGCTGAACGACTCTCCCGTCGCCGGGCCGCTGCGTGGCGTCTCGGTCTGTGCGACGGTGCCCGCGGTGCTCCACGAGTGGCGCGACATGCTCCGCACCTACCACGGCGACACCCCGATGGTGATCGTCGAGCCGGGCGTGAAGACCGGTGTGCCGGTGCTGATGGACAACCCCCGCGAGGTCGGCACGGACCGGATCGTCAACGCCCTTGCGGCCTCCCAGGTCTTCGGCGGCCCGCGATCGTCGTCGACTTCGGCACCGCGACCACCTTCGACGTCGTGAGCGCCAAGGGCGAGTACGTCGGCGGCGCGATCGCCCCCGGCATCGACATCTCGCTGGAGGCGCTCGGGCCGCCGAGGTGCCCAGCTGCGGAAGGTCGAGCTGATGCGCCCGCGCACGGTGATCGCGAAGAACACCGTCGAGGCGTTGCAGAGCGGCGTGCTCTACGGCTTCGCCAGCCAGGTCGACGGCATCGTCAGCCGCATGCGCGACGAGCTGCGGCTGCAGCCCGACCAGCTGAAGGTCATCGCCACCGGCGGCCTCGCGCCGATGGTGGTCGAGGAGTGCTCGGAGATCACCGACCACCAGCCCTGGCTCACGCTTCTGGGCCTGGAGATCGTCTTCGGGCGCAACCAGTAGCGTGGTGCGCTATGAGTGACGCCGGTGATGCGAGGGAGGACGACCTCCCCGAGCAGATGCGGGTGCGCCGCGACAAGCGGGAGCGGCTGCTCGCGCAGGGCATCTCGCCCTACCCCGTGGTGGTCGAGCGCACCCACACGCTGGCGCCAGGTCCGGGCGTCGTACGACGTCGAGGCGCTCGAGCCCGACACCCACACCGGTGACGAGGTCGCGGTCTCCGGCCGCGTGGTGTTCCTGCGCAACACCGGCAAGCTGTGCTTCGTCAGGCTGCGCGAGGGCGACGGCGCCGAGCTGCAGGTGATGCTGTCGCTGGCCGACGTCGGCGAGGAGTCGCTCGCGGACTTCAAGTCGCTCGTCGACCTCGGCGACCTGCTCGCGGTGCGCGGCGAGGTGGTCACCAGCCGCCGGGGCGAGCTCTCGGTGCAGGCGACCTCGTGGTCGCTCGCGGCCAAGACGCTGCGGCCGCTGCCCAACGAGCACCGCCCGCTGTCCGACGAGGCGCGGGTCCGGCTGCGCTACGTCGACATGATGCTGCGACCGGAGCCGCGGCAGATGGTGCGGCAGAAGGCAGCGGTGCTGAAGAGCCTGCGCAGCACGCTCGACGAGCACGGGTTCATCGAGGTGGAGACGCCGATCCTGCAGCTCACCAACGGCGGTGCCGCCGCGCGACCGTTCCGCACCCACCTCAACGCGCTCGACCAGGAGATGCTGCTGCGCATCGCGCTGGAGCTCGACCTCAAGCGGGCGATGATCGGCGGCGTCGACCGGGTCTACGAGATCGGCCGCACCTTCCGCAACGAGGGGCTCGACGCCACCCACGCGGCGGAGTTCTCGATGCTCGAGGCCTACGAGGCCTACGGCGACCAGCACACGATGATCGCGCTGGTGAAGGACCTCGTCCGCAACGCCCATCGCGCCATCGGCAGCCCACAGGTGGTCGGCCGGGACGGCAGCGTGATCGACCTCGACGGCGAGTGGCGCGAGGCGCCGATCCTCGACCTCGTCTCCGAGGCCGTCGGGCACCACCGTCGACGCCGAGACCGACGCCGACACGCTGCGCCGACTCGCCGACAAGCACGACGTGGAGCTGCAGCCGTCGTGGGACGCCCCGCAGATCGTCGTCGAGCTGTTCGAGCAGCTGGTCGAGGACACCCTCGTCCAGCCGACGTTCGTCATGGACTACCCGGAGGCGGTCAAGCCGCTGGCCAAGCCGCACCGCTCGACCCCGGGGCTCAACGAGGCGTGGGACCTGATCATCAACGGCGTCGAGATGGGCGCGGCGTACTCCGAGCTCAACGACCCGGTCGTCCAGCGCGAGCGGCTCGAGGCGCAGTCCAAGCTGGCGGCCGGCGGCGACCCCGAGGCGATGGAGCTCGACGAGGTCTTCTTGAAGGCGATGGAGTACGGCATGCCACCGGCCGGCGGCATCGGGATCGGCGTCGACCGGGTGCTCGGCATGCTCACCGGCGCGTCGCTGCGCGAGACCATCCTGTTCCCGCTGCTCCGGCCCGAATGAACTAGGCCCATCAGCCGAACGGACGAGGTTTCTCGCGGAACGGTAAAGAACCCGTTGTTCATCCGTTTCGACACGTTTGTCCCTTCATCCTTGGTTGAGTCGAGACCACCGGACCAAGGGACACATTTATGTCGAGGCGGAGCACTGCTCTGAAGCTGACCGCGGCTGCCGCGGTCGCCGCTGCTGTCCTACCGGGGACCGGCGCCACCTCCGGCCCGGCCATGGCCCACGAGGACGACAACACGCTCGCGTCCTTCCTCGGAAGCACGATCGACTCGACGCTGTGGGGCGACAACGACAGCCGTGGGAGCGGACCGGCCGGGCGACGCGCCGCCGGGCTCGACGCCGCGAGCGACCTGGGCTCGATGTACTCCCTCACCAAGGCGGTGGGTGCGCAGCGGGCATGGGCTCGCGGCTACACCGGCAAGGACGTCACGGTCGCCGTGATCGACACCGGCATCGCCCCGGTGCCCGGGCTGGACCGCGACGACAAGGTCCTCGACGGTCCCGACCTCTCCTACGACGGCCAGTCCCCGAACACCCGCTACCTCGACGGCTACGGGCACGGCACCCACATGGCCGGCATCATCGCCGGCAAGGACGACCACTTCGACCCCAAGCGGCCGGACCCGACGATGTTCTCCGGGGTCGCGCCCGACGCCCAGCTGCTCAACATGAAGGTCGGCGCCGGAGACGGTGGCGTCGACGTCACCCAGGTCATCGCGGCGCTCGACTGGATCGTCCAGCACTCCGACGACCAGGGCATGGACGTCCGGGTCGTCAACCTCGCCTACGGCACCGAGTCCCTGCAGTCCTGGCAGGTCGACCCGCTGGCGAAGGCGGTCGAGAACGCCTGGGACCACGGGATCGTGGTCGTGGCGGCCGCCGGCAACGACGGCCTCGACGCTCCGAACCTGCTGATGCCCGCCATCGACCCGCACGTGATCGCGGTCGGCGCGGTCGACCACGCCGGCACGACATCGACCACCGACGACGTGGTCGCCGACTTCACCAGCGGCGGCACCTCGGGTCGCCGCCCGGACCTGCTCGCGCCCGGCAAGTCGGTCGTGTCCTTGCGCGTGCCCAACTCGTTCGTCGACCAGACGCACCCCGAGGGCCGGCTGCCCGGTGACGTCGAGGGTCGGTTCTTCCGTGGCAGCGGCACGTCGCAGGCGACGGCCGTGGTGGCCGGCGAGATCGCGCTGCTGCTGCAGGCCCGGCCCAACCTCACACCTGACCAGGTCAAGGCGCTGCTTCGCGACACCGCCGACCCGTTGGTGCGCAACGCTCAGCCCGCCATGGGCAGCGGGGTCGTGGACGTCAACGCGGCAATCGACCTCATCAACGTCAAGTCCTTGACCGGCTTGCTCGCAAGGCTGCTGAGCGGCTCGCGGTCGACGAACCTGCCCGACTCGAGCGGCCTCGGCTCCGTCGAGCTGTCCCGCGGCGGGGAGCACGTGATCGATCCCTCGACCGGTGACGTGCTCGACGGCGAGCGCGACGCCCAGGGTGCGCCCTGGTACGGCGCAGCCTGGTCGAAGGCGTCCACCCTCGGACGAGCCTGGTCCTACGGCGGGGTCTGGAACGGTCACGTCTGGACCACCGACAAGTGGCGTGACGGTCAGGTGCAGGCCGCCACCTGGCCCGGAAGGTCGTGGAGCGGTATCCCCTGGAGCGACCACGAGTGGTCCGACTCGAGCTGGGAGGCGCGCAGCTGGCGCAACGGGGACTGGCAGGCGCGAAGCTGGCGTGAGGCCACCTGGCTTGCTCGCAGCTGGCGAGATCTGACCTGAGATGACTTGAGATGACCAGCAAAAGCCATGAACCCTCCGCCGAGCGGAGGGTCTGGCATCTCACCGGCGCGATGGCAGTAGTGGCCGCGGCCCTGGCGGCTCCCGCCATGACCGCCGACCCCGCTGCCTTGACGCCGTCTCCGCTGTGGTGGCTGCTGCTGCCCGCCTTCGCGCTGGCCGAGGTCGTCGTCATCCACATGCCGGCCCAGCGGAGCTCCCACAGCCACACCCTGCGCGAGATCCCGGCGATCGTCGGCCTGACCTTCCTGGCGCCGCAGCAGTACGTGACGGCCTACGTGCTCGGCGGTGGCCTCGCGCTGCTCCTGTGGTCGCGGCTGCGGGGCCTCAAGCTCGCCTTCAACGTCGCGATGTTCGCCCTCGAGGCCGCGGTCGGCGCACTCGTCTACCACCTGGTCCTGAGCGGTGCCGACCCGATCTCTCCGCGGGCGTGGCTGGCCGCACTGGCGGCGGTCCTGGTCACCGACCTGGTCTCGGCTGCGGCCGTCACCGCCGCCATCAGCCTCACCGAGGGAGGCTTCGACGACCACGTGCTGCGCGAGGCGCTGCGCTCGGGTGTCGCCGCGGCCGTGGTCAACGCCTGCGTCGCCCTGCTCGTGGTGACGCTGCTCGTCGTACGACCCTCGGCGCTGCCGCTTCTCGGGGTCGTGGTCGTGCTGCTGGTGCTCGGCTACCGCCTCTACATCTCACTGTCGCGAGAGCACGCGCAGATGCGCCTGCTCTACCGGTTCGTCGGCTCGACCGGAAGGAGCGCGGAGCTCGTCGACGTGGTCTCGGCCGTGCTCTCCGAGTCCGCCCATCTGCTCCACGCCTCCCACTCGCGGCTGGTGACCGTGCCCAGCGGCGGCGGGACCGGTCGCTCGTGGACCTGGGCGGAGGGAGTCCTCAGCGAGGACGTCGCCGGTGCCGCAGATCCGCGCCGGCGCTGGTGGGAGCCCGCGCTGCGTGGCGAGCCGGTGCTGCTCACCGCCCAGGAGGGTGGCCTTCGCCGCATCGACATGTCCCTGCCTCGCGACGGGGTGGCGGTGCCCCTGGTCCACGCCGGTGAGGTCGGCGGGGTGCTGATGGTGATCGACCGCGCGTTCGCGGAGGAGACCTTCAGCAGCACCGACAAGGACGTCCTCGAGACGATGGCGGCCCACGCGTCCGTGGCGCTGGACAAGGCCCGGGCCCTGGAGCGGCTTCACGTGGTCGCGGAGGAGCGGGCGCACGAGGCACTGCACGACCAGCTGACCGGGATGCCGAACCGGCGCGCGCTCCTCGCGGGCATCGAGGAGGCGATGCGGGCTGGTCACGCCGGTGTGGTGCTCATGCTCGATCTCGACGACTTCAAGGACGTCAACGACACGCTCGGCCACAGCGCCGGCGACCAGCTGCTGACGGTCACCGGCCAGCGGCTCACCGAGGAGGTCTCGGGGCTGGTCGCGCGCCTGGGCGGCGACGAGTTCGCCGTCCTGCTGACCGACACCGACGTGACGACCGCGCACGCGCTCGCCCTCCGGCTGCAGTCGGTCGTGCACCAGCCCGTGCCGCTCGGTGACGCCGAGATCGTCACCACCACCAGCATCGGGGTCGCCACCTTGTTCGGCTGCAGCTCGGCCGAGGAGGTGCTCGGGTGCGCGGACGTCGCGTTGTACGCCGCCAAGGACGCCGGCACCGGCATCGAGGAGTACCGCGCGGCCGACCGCGACGCCACCGCCCGGCGGCTCGCGCTCGCGGCGCGACCTCCCAGCGGCCATTCGGGAGGGCATGCTGGAGCTCTGGTACCAGCCGCAGGCGCTGGCACGCACCGGACAGGTGACCGGGTTCGAGGCGCTGCTGCGATGGAGCCACCCGCGGTTCGGCATGGTGCCGCCTCCCGAGGTGGTCGCCGTGGCGCAGCGCACCGGGTTGATGCCCGCTCTGACGGCGTACGTCCTCGACCGCGCCCTGAACGACCGGCGGTCGTGGTGGCTCGCCGGCCACGACCTCGACGTCTCGGTCAACATCACGCCGCGCGACCTGTCCGACGACTCCTTGGTCAGCCGGGTGGACGCTGCACTGCGAGAGACCGAGACGCCACCTGGCGTCTTGGTGCTCGAGCTGACCGAGAGCGACGCGCTCGGTGACCCGGAGCGGTCGGTCAGCGTCCTCAACGAGCTCGCCTCACGCGGGGTGCGGCTCTCGGTCGACGACTTCGGCACCGGCTACTCGAGCCTCGCCTACCTCGACCAGCTTCCCGTCCACGAGGTGAAGATCGACCAGTCGTTCGTGTTCCGGCTCGAGAAGGCCGAGGACGCCACCATCGTCCGCGCGACCGTCGCGCTGGCCCACGACCTCGGGCTGCGCGTTGTCGCGGAGGGCGTCGAGAGCGACCTGACCCGCACGCTGGTCACGGGGCTGGGCTGTCGACCTGTTCCAGGGCTACGGGCTGGCCAGGCCCATGCCCGGACGCGAGGTGCTCGGGTGGCTGGCCCGCCGAGCCAGCTACAGCAAGGGCGTGCTCGACCCGCGGACCTTCGGGAGCCGGCCCACTCCTTAGGGCTGCCCTAGAAGTTGTCGCGGATGTGCACCTGGCGACCGCCGAGGAGCGCGTCCCAGGTGTCGTCGTCGGTGTCGTCGCCGGACAGCAACCCGGCCATCCGCAGGTTCGCGGTGCTCTGGCTCCCGGCGTACGACGCGGCCAGCCCGCGACCGGTGAAGACCGGGCCGGGGGCGTCCTCGGTCCGCTCGCACGTCGCGGAGCCCTCGGCGACCGACAGCCGCCAGGAGCCGTCCAGGTCCGTGAGGAACTCGTCGGCGATGCCGAACACCACCTCCGCCTCGACCCGTCGTGGGTAGTGGCGCAGCCCGAATGCCGAAGCGGGATCGAGGAGTCGCAGCATGTAGGGCTCGCTCGTGACCACCCGCCAGGTGATCGTGGGCAGCAGGTAGCGCAGCGCGTCGGGGATCGAGGTGTGGATCCGGGTGGCCGGCGTGACGGGAGCGAACGAACCGAGGGTGCGCAGCAGCAGGCGGGTCGCCTCGTGACGGGTCGCCACCAGGTCCGCCACCTCGAGCCGCGCTCCGGCGTCGGCGCCGGCGCCACTACCGCGCCACCACGCGGCGTAGCCGTGCACGCGCTCGGCGGAGTCGACCGCCAGCGTCACGCCGGTGAAGGACGACACGAACTCCTCAGCGGTCGCGGGGAAGGAGGGCCCACGTCGGGTCAGCGGCCCGTTCTGGGCGGCAGCCCACGTGCTGTAGACCTCACGAACTGCCTCGAAGTCGGCCGCCGTCGCCCGTCGGGTCGACAGGTCGCCGGGCACCTGCCGGACCGCCGCGAGGTCGGCCGTCTCGAGCTCGACCGTCGCCAATTCCGCGATGATCTCGTAGCCGAAACGCCGGTAGATGTTCGACGCGGACGGGAACAACGTCGAAATAGCGGCACCCCGATTCCGGGCGTTTTTCGCGAGCTCGTCGAACAACGGCGCCAAAAACCCCTTCCCGCGGTGCTCGGCAGCCACCGTCACCGCGGCCACTCCGCTGGTGGGGATCCGCGCCCCGCCGAACCAGGACTCGTACTCGCGATCGGCGACCTGCGCGACAAGCTGGTCCTCCGCGTCGAACAGCCCCAGGTAGTCCATGCCGGGTCGGTACCCCGACGGTGGGCTGGCCTCGTCCGCGCCCGGGGGCACGCCGAACGCCTCCCAGGAGAGCCGCCGCGCAGCACGGGCGTCGTCGGGTCCGAGCGGACGCACGACACCGGGGATCGAAGACATGGAAGTGACGCTAGATCACCACGACACCACCGCGACATCACCGCGACGCCGAGCCTGAGATCTCGCCGCCGGAGACGCAAACCACGAAAATGCGCGAGGGACGTCCGGAAAATGCGGTCACAGCGAATTTCTCAGGCGCGTCGGATTTGGCAAACGATAATCCGAGTACCTATATTTTCCGGAGCCCTCGAACCGTGGGGGTTCTGGGAGTCGAAAGGCATGTGATGGCACAGCGTGTGAACGTCGTTCTCGTCGACGACATCGACGGCAGTGATGCCTCGGAGACGGTGAGCTTCGCCCTTGACGGTGTCGACTACGACATCGACCTCAACGACAAGCACGCCGACGAGCTGCGCAAGTCGTTGTCGCTCTACGTCGGCCACGCCCGTCGTACGGGCGGACGACGCCGGGGCGGCAGGCGCTCGAGGGGCACGGCCGGGGGAACCGGCGTCTCGGCGGCCGAGATCCGTGCCTGGGCCCGCGACAACGGCTGGGACGTGCCCGAGCGCGGTCGCGTCAGCGCGGAGATCCGCGAGGCCTACGCCGCCGCGAAGTAGGGCCACCGGCCCGACGGGCGACCGGTCGCTGTTCGCTCTCGGCGAAGGCCCTCGGACGCCGCTCGCGGAACACCTAGGCTTGCCCACGGGTTCTCTTACTACATCCGGGCCTCTCACCCGGTGGTTCGGCCATTTTCGGGGCACAGTCCTCGTTGAGACCTGCGGGTCTAGGCTGGGACAAGGCATTTCCGACGCGATCCGGCACTGCCCGACACCCGCGAGGGGGTCCGGGCCCACCGGAGGCACGGCAAGGAGCGACACATGTTCGAGCGGTTCACCGACCGGGCTCGCAGGGTGGTCGTCCTGGCGCAAGAAGAGGCCAGGATGCTCAGCCACAACTACATCGGCACCGAGCACATCCTCCTGGGCCTGATCCACGAGGGTGAGGGCGTCGCGGCCAAGGCTCTGGAGAGCCTGGGCATCTCGCTCGAGGCGGTCCGCGCCCAGGTCGAGGAGATCATCGGCCAGGGCCAGCAGGCCCCCAGCGGCCACATCCCCTTCACGCCGCGCGCCAAGAAGGTCCTCGAGCTGTCGCTGCGCGAGGCGCTGCAGCTCGGCCACAACTACATCGGCACCGAGCACATCCTGCTCGGCCTGATCCGCGAGGGCGAGGGTGTCGCCGCCCAGGTGCTGGTCAAGCTCGGCGCCGACCTCAACCGGGTCCGCCAGCAGGTCATCCAGCTGCTGTCCGGGTTCCAGGGCAAGGAGACCGCTTCCGCCGGTGCTCCGCAGGAGGGTGCGCCGTCGTCGTCGCTGGTGCTCGACCAGTTCGGCCGCAACTACACGCAGGCCGCCCGCGAGGGCAAGCTCGACCCGGTGATCGGGCGCGAGAAGGAGATCGAGCGCGTGATGCAGGTGCTCTCGCGCCGCACCAAGAACAACCCGGTCCTCATCGGCGAGCCCGGCGTCGGCAAGACCGCCTGCGTCGAGGGCCTCGCCCAGGCGATCGTGCGCGGCGACGTGCCGGAGACGCTCAAGGACAAGCAGATCTACAGCCTCGACCTCGGCTCGCTGGTCGCCGGCTCGCGCTACCGCGGTGACTTCGAGGAGCGCCTGAAGAAGGTGCTCAAGGAGATCAAGACCCGCGGCGACATCGTGCTGTTCATCGACGAGCTGCACACGCTCGTCGGGGCCGGTGCTGCCGAGGGCGCGATCGACGCCGCCTCGATCCTCAAGCCGATGCTCGCCCGGGGCGAGCTGCAGACCATCGGTGCGACGACCCTCGACGAGTACCGCAAGCACCTCGAGAAGGACGCCGCGCTCGAGCGGCGCTTCCAGCCGATCCAGGTGCAGGAGCCCTCGATCGCGCACACCATCGAGATCCTCAAGGGCCTGCGTGACCGCTACGAGGCGCACCACCGGGTGACGATCACCGACGAGGCACTGGTGTCCGCGGCGACGCTCGCCGACCGCTACGTCTCCGACCGGTTCCTGCCCGACAAGGCCATCGACCTCATCGACGAGGCCGGCTCGCGGCTGCGCATCCGTCGCATGACCGCCCCGCCGGACCTGCGCGAGTTCGACGACAAGATCGCCGACGTACGCCGCCGCAAGGAAGGCGCCATCGACAGCCAGGACTTCGAGCTGGCCGCGTCGCTGCGTGACGAGGAGAAGAAGCTGATCCTCGCCAAGAGCGAGCGCGAGAAGCAGTGGAAGGCCGGCGACATGGACGTCGTCGCCGAGGTCGACGAGGAGCTCATCGCCGAGGTCCTCGCGGTCGCGACCGGCATCCCGATCGTGAAGCTGTCCGAGGAGGAGTCGACCAGGCTGCTCAAGATGGAGGACGAGCTCCACAAGCGCGTCATCGGCCAGGAGGAGGCCGTCGAGGCGCTCTCCCGGGCGATCCGCCGCACCCGTGCCGGTCTGAAGGACCCGAAGCGTCCGGGCGGCTCGTTCATCTTCGCCGGTCCGTCCGGTGTCGGTAAGACGTGGCTGTCCAAGTCGCTCGCGGAGTTCCTCTTCGGCGACGAGGACTCGCTGATCCAGCTCGACATGTCGGAGTTCTCCGAGAAGCACACCGTCTCGCGGCTGTTCGGCTCGCCTCCCGGCTACGTCGGCTACGAGGAGGGCGGCCAGCTGACCGAGAAGGTGCGGCGCAAGCCGTTCTCGGTGGTGCTCTTCGACGAGGTCGAGAAGGCCCACCCGGACATCTTCAACTCGCTGCTGCAGATCCTCGAGGAAGGTCGCCTGACCGACTCCCAGGGCCGGGTGGTCGACTTCAAGAACACCGTGATCATCATGACCACGAACCTCGGCACCCGCGACATCTCCAAGGGCGTCAACCTCGGGTTCAGCGTGACCGGCGACGCCGCCGGCTCCTACGACCGGATGAAGGCCAAGGTGTCGGAGGAGCTCAAGCAGCACTTCCGTCCGGAGTTCCTCAACCGCGTCGACGAGATCGTGGTGTTCCCGCCGCTGTCGCAGGAGCAGATCGTCTCGATGGTCGACAACATGGTCGCCGGTGTCGAGAAGCGGCTGCGCGACCGTGACATGTCGATCGAGCTGACCCAGCCGGCGAAGAACCTGCTCGCCACACGTGGGTTCGACCCGGTCCTCGGTGCCCGGCCGCTGCGTCGCACGGTCCAGCGCGAGATCGAGGACACCCTCGCCGAGAAGATGCTGTACGGCGAGGTGCGTCCCGGCCAGATCATCCTGGTCGACGTCGAGGGCGAGGGCACCGAAGCGGTGTTCACGTTCAAGGGCGAGCAGAAGAGCGAGCTGCCCGACCTCCCGCCGATCGAGGAGACCGTCGGCACGTCCGACGCGGGCGAGGCCGCCGCCGAGTAGGCGGCTGGTCGCGGCTGCCCAATTCCCAGGTCGACCTGGGAATTGGGCACATGCCCGCCGTTACAACACGGGGTACGTGCCGGTTTACCAGGTGGACCTGGGAAACCGCGCCAGGGCTCAGCTCACGCGGCGCTGTGCAGGTTCAGCACGACGACGCCGGCGATGATCATGCCGAGCGCGGCGGCCTTGATGACGTCGATGCGCTCGCCGAGCACGAAGACGCCGACGGCGACGATGCCGGCGGTGCCCAGGCCCGACCACACGGCGTACGTCACCGACATCGGGATGTGCCGGATCACCAGCGCCAGCAGAAAGATCGAGATCGCGTAGCCACCGAGCACGAGCAGGGTCCACCAGGGGTCGCGGAAGCTCTGCGTGCGCGGCAGCGCGGCGGTCGCACCGACCTCCACGACGATCGCGGAAAGCAACAGTGCCCAGGCCCCGAACATGGCTCGACCCTCCTCGTGAATTCTGTGTAGCAACTGCTACAAGTGTAGCACTCGCTACAGTACGGTTCGACCCGGAAAGGGGCCGCCGATGCCGCGTGAGACGCGCCGTCGCGACGAGGTCGCGCAGGCCGCCACCGACTACGTCCTCGAGCACGGGCTCATCGGCTTGAGCCTGCGGCCGCTGGCCGCCGAGCTCGGCACCAGCGACCGCATGCTGCTCTACCACTTCGAGAGCAAGGACGACCTGGTCGCGGCCGTGCTCCGCGTCTCCAACGACAGGTCGGCGGCCGAGGTCCGTGCGCTCACCCCGGCACCCGACCCGCGTCGCGCGGTGCTTGCTCTCTGGCAGGCGCTGCGGGCGCCGCGGTTGTCGCGATGCCAGCGCGTGTACGTCGAGGCTGCCGCGCTCGGGCTCTTCGGCCGCGAGCCGTACGTCGGCGTGCTCCGCGAGGCCAACGCGGTCTGGTCGGCCGCCGTCGCCGACTACCTGGTTGCCTCGGGGGCCGCGAGCACGCACGCGCGGCGAGCGGTCGAGCTGCTTCGACGCCGCGACGATGGGGTTCCTGCTCGACCTGCCCCTGGACCGCAACGACCCGGCACAGGACCGTGCGGTCGAGGACCTGGCAGACGCGGTGGCGTCGATCGTGGGCCAGGACGACGAAGATCAGGGGAGCGCGTAGGCGTCCGCGCCGAGGTGGACCACGAGTCCGTCGTCGACCAGCCACCGAAGGCAGCGCTCGCGCTGGTCGGGCGACGGCCAGGCCGCGTCGAGACGGCTGCGGTGCACCGGCTCCTCGCTGTCGCGGAGCAACGCCAGCAGCCGCCCGCGACACTGCCGGTCGGTGCCGTCGTAGGTCTGCGTCCGCCGGGCGGGTCCGTCGTACGCCGGGTAGCCGGCCGAGCGCCACTGCGCAAAGCTCGGCCACCGGGCAGTCGCCGCAACGAGGGCTCGACGCCGAGCACACCACCGCGCCGAGCTCCATGGCCGCCACCGACCAAGCCGCGGCGGTCCGGCCGTCGTCGGGAAGCAGGCTGGTCGCGACCTCTCGCTCGCGCCGGTTGAGCGTGGTGGGAGGCAGGGCCTCGCCTGCGACGGCGCGGGCGAGCACCCGGCGCACGTTGGTGTCGAGCACAACGTGTCGCTTGCCGAAGGCGAAGGAGGCCACCGCGGCAGCGGTGTAGTCACCGATGCCCGGCAGCGCGATGAGCTCGTCGTAGGCGTCGGGCACGCGGCCGCCGTGGCGCTCCACGATCGCGGTCGCGGCGGCGTGCAGCCGCAGGGCTCGTCGGGGGTAGCCCAACCGGCCCCAGGCGCGCACCGCGTCACCGGTGCTCGCACTCGCCAGGTCACTCGGCGCCGGCCACCGTTGCAGCCACTGCTCGTAGACCGGCAGCACCCGCGAGACTGGCGTCTGCTGCAGCATGACCTCGCTGACCAGCACCGCCCACGGTGATGCCGACGGCTCTCGCCAGGGCAGATCTCGGGCGTTCGCGTCGTACCAGGACAACAGCCGAGAGCGCAGCTCGGCGGCGTTGGCAGGAGGTTCGATGACGGTCTGCTGCACGGTGGCGACAGGTTAGACGCTCAACGGTGTCGCTACCGGATCGGGCCGATCCCCGAAGTTACGGTGACGGACATGAGCGCTGTCACACGTCCGCTCGGCCCACTCCCACCCCGGGTGTACTGGACGAGACGGCTCCTCCTGCTAGTTGTCGTCCTCGCTCTCGTCTTCGGGGTCGCCCGCCTGCTCGGCGGCAGTGGTGGTGGCGGAAACGGGCCGTCCGCGCAGCCAGCCGCCGCCGATGCGTCCACCCCGTCCTCTCCCAGCTCGACAGCAGCGTCGACGCCGGCTCCGGTCGCGACGGCGGCGACCGTCACCAGCAGCCCGACGGCGAGCTCGAGCGTCAGCCCCAGCGCCGGCAAGAGCGCCAGCAGCAGCGCTTCGCCGACCGCGCTTCCCGAGCCCAGTGGCACGTGCTCGGTCAGCGACATCGTCGTCACGCCGACGATCAAGGACCAGGCGCACGCCGGCAAGCCGGTGACGTTCGCGATGCAGCTGACCACCAAGTCGACCCCGGCCTGCTCCTTCGACGTCGCGCCGGACTCCCTCGTCGTCAAGGTCACCTCGGGATCGGACCGCGTCTGGTCCACGCAGGACTGCCCGAAGGCGGTGCCCACGAAGTCGGTGGTGGTGCGCAAGGACACCCCGACGACCGTGGACGTCACCTGGAACGCCATGCGCTCGGACTCCGACTGCAGCAAGACCACCCCGTGGGCGGAGGCCGGCTACTACCACGCGCTGGCGGCCGTCTTCGGTGCTGAGCCGGTCGACCAGCAGTTCCAGCTGCAGAAGCCGGTCCGCCCCACGGTCACGGCCAAGCCGAGCCCGGACGCGAAGTCGCAGGACAAGAGCGCGGACAAGAAGGCGACGAACAAGCCGACCAAGAAGCCCTCGAGCAAGCCGAGCAAGAAGAGCGGCTAGGACCCAGGGCTAGACCCCAGGACTAGACGTAGCGCTCGAGGATGCTCGACTCCGCCAGCCTCGACAGCCCCTCACGCACGCTTCGGGCCCGGAGCTCGCCGACGCCCTCGACCGCCTGCAGGTCGTCGATGCTGGCCGAGAGCAGCTTCTGCAGGCTGCCGAAGTGCTCGACGAGACGGTCCACAACCGCGCCGGGCAGCCGGGGGACCTTGGCGAGCAGCCGGTAGCCGCGAGGGGCGACGGCGGAGTCGAGGTGCTCGTTCGAGCCCATGCCCAGCGCGTTGGCGACCGCGGCGACGTCGACGAGGTCGGTCGGGCTGAGCGCCTCGATGTCGGCGAGGACCTCCTCGGAGGACCGCTTGCGCTTGCTGGAGGGGAGGTAGTCGCGGACCACCAGCTCACGCTCGTTGTCGACGCCGGTGACCAGCTCGTCGAGCTGCAGCGACAGCAACCGGCCGTCGCTGCCGAGCTCGAGCACGTAGTCCTCGATCTCGCGGGCGATGCGGGTGACCATCTCCAGCCGCTGCGCGACGACCGCGACGTCGCGGGTGGTGACCAGGTCCTCGATCTCGAGCGCGGACAGCGTGCTGGACACCTCGTCGAGGCGCATCTTGTAGCGCTCCAGCGTCGCGAGCGCCTGGTTGGCGCGGGACAGGATCTGCCCGGAGTCCTCGAGCACGTAGCGGATCTCACCGACGTAGACCGCGATGATCTGCATCGACTGCGACACCGAGATGACCGGGAACCCGGTCTGCCGGGCGACCCGGTCGGCGGTGCGGTGCCGCGTGCCGGTCTCGTCGGAGAAGATGTTCAGGTCCGGCATCAGGTGCACGGCGGCGTGCAGGATGCGCGAGGCGTCCTTGTCGAGCACGAGCGCGCCGTCCATCTTGGCGAGCTCACGAAGCCCCGTCGCGGTGAACGGGATGTCGAGGAAGAAGCCGCCCGTCGAGATCGAGTCGACCGTCTTGTCGCTTCCCAGCACCAGCAAGGCACCCGTGCGACCGCGCAGGATGCGCTCGAGACCGTCGCGAAGAACCGTGCCGGGGGCGATGTTCGCAAGCGTTGCGCGCAGCCGCAGCACTGCGTCCGTGCGGTCGTTCGCAGCCACGTGTCAGGACACTACAGGTCAGACCAGCCCGAGGGCCGGACGTCCGGGCTCGCTGCGATGCACCTTGAACAACGGCTGCGAGTCCTGCACCCCGAGGTCGAGGACCCGCAGTGCTGCGTCGATGTCTGCGACACCGACGACCTTGAGACCGTCGACGTTGCGCACCACGCCGGCGTCGCGGTGCGACTCCGCCGGCACGATCGCTCCTCGGAAGCCCAGCCGTGCTGCCTCGGCCAACCGCTGCGGGATGTCGCGGACCCGGCGCAGCTCACCCGCCAGGCCGAGCTCCCCGATCGCGACCAGGTCGGTGGGGATGTCGCGCTGCTTCCAGGCGGACGCGACGGCGATGGCGGTCGCGAGGTCGGCGGCCGGCTCGGCGATGCGCACCCCGCCGACGGTCGACGCGAACACGTCGTTGCCGTGCAGCCGGATGCGCGCCCGCTGCTCGAGCACCGCGACGAGCATCGCCACCCGCGATCCGTCGAGACCTGACGTGGTGCGCCGGGGGCGCTCCGCGGTCGCAGCGGTGACCAGCGCCTGCACCTCGGCGAGGATCGGCCGCCGACCCTCCAGGACGACACTGACGCAGGTGCCCGCGACCGGCTCGTGGTGGCGCGCGACGAAGAGCCCGGTCGGGTCGGTGACCGCGGCGATGCCCTCGCCGGTCAGCTCGAAGCACCCGATCTCGTCGACCGGGCCGAAGCGGTTCTTCACCGCGCGGACCATGCGCAGCCGCGAGCTGCGCTCACCCTCGAACTGCAGCACCACGTCGACGAGGTGCTCGAGCACCCGCGGTCCTGCAACGCTGCCGTCCTTGGTGACGTGGCCGACCATCATCGTCGCGATGCCCTGTGTCTTCGCGACCCGCACCAGGGCCGCGGCGACCTCCTTGACCTGGGTCACCCCGCCGGGCACGCCGTCGACGTCGGCCGCGCCGATGGTCTGCACCGAGTCGACGACGAGCAGCTGGGGCCGGACGTCGTTGACGTGGCTGAGCACCGCGCCGAGGTCGGTCTCGGCGGCGAGGAAGAGCTCGTCGTGGACGGCGGCCGTGCGGTCGGCGCGCATGCGCACCTGGGAGGCGGACTCCTCGCCGGTGACGTAGAGCACCCGCGCCCCGGACTGCGCGGTCTGCGAGGCGACCTCGAGCAGCAGCGTCGACTTGCCCACCCCGGGCTCGCCGGCGAGCAGCACCGCCGCGCCGGGAACCACCCCGCCGCCGAGCACGCGGTCGAGCTCGGGCACGCCGCTGGTGCGCGACGCGGTGCTCTCCACGGACACCTGGCCGATCGGGACGGCGGGGGCGCTCACCGGGCTGGCCTTGGTGCGACCGGTGGGTTGCCCGGCCGCCTCGGCGACGCTGCCCCAGGCCTGGCACTCGCCGCAGCGGCCCACCCAACGAGGCGTCTCCCAGCCGCACTCCGTGCAGCGGTACGACGCGCGTGGCTGCCGTTGGCCACGAGTTGAGCTCATGGGCCAGACGCTAGGCCAGCGCACCGACAATCGCGGGGAGACACGGCCCGGGTCGGGGCGCACGCCGTACCCTGGCAACCACCATGTGAACGATCCATGCCTGCCTGGGCACCGTCGACCTGTGTGGGGAGCGGCCGATGTCGAGCCATCCGACCCAGCCACGCACGCCTGCACGAGCCCCGACGCTCGCGACGGTCGCGCAGGCGGCCGGTGTCTCGCGGCAGACCGTCTCCAACGCGCTCAACCGGCCCGAGCTGCTGCGCCCGGAGACCCTGGTGCGGGTGCGCGAGGTCATCGAGACCCTCGGCTACTCGCCGAACCGCGCGGCGCGAAGCCTGCGCACGCGCTCCTCGAAGCTGGTCGGGCTCCGCGTCGACCCGGCCGTCGAGGACAGCGCCAACGCGATGATGGACCGGTTCGTCCACTCGCTCGTGGAGAGCACCGAGGTCGCGGGCTACCACGTGCTGCTGTTCACCGACGGCGGTGACCACCAGGCGATGGGACCCTACGACGAGCTGCTGCGCTCCGCCGCCGTTGACGCCTTCGTCATCACCGACACGTTCCGCGGCAACCCGCACGCCGCCTGGCTGAACAACCGGGGCGTGCCGTTCGTCGCGTTCGGCCGGCCGTGGGACGAGCCGGGAGCACGGCACCCCTGGGTCGACGTGGACAACCGCGCCGGCGTCGTCTTGGTGGTCGACCACCTGGTCGAGCGCGGCCACTCGCGCATCGCGTGGGTCGGCTGGCAGAAGGGCTCGTTCATCGGGGAGGAGAGACGCAGCGGCTGGGTCGACCGCATGCACCAGTGCGGTCTGTCGACGAGCCGTCTCTCGGCTCGCGGCGAGGACACCTTGGAGTTCGGCGCCCGCGCGGCTCACGCCCTGCTCGACGTCGCCGAGCAGGAGCGGCCCACCGCGTTCGCCTGCGTGAGCGACACGGTGGCGATGGGGGTGCTGCGTGCCCTCGACGAGCTCGGTCTGCGGGCGGGCAGCGACCTCGCGGTGGTGGGGTTCGACGACTCCATCGCGGCCCAGGTGGCGACCCCCGCCCTGACCTCGGTGCGACAGCCCCTGGAGGAGGTGGCGGTCGAGATCGTCCGCTACCTCGGCGGGCTCCTCGCCCACCGCCCGCTCCCCGAGCCCGGCCTGGTGCTCACGCCGACGCTGATGGTGCGCGGGACCAGCTAGTAGCTGCGCCACCACAGGTTGACGGCGTAGTCGACGCGAGTCCCCTCGTGCGTCGCGAGCACCTCGGCGGCAGCTTCCGGGTCCAGCTCGATGCGCACCACCGCCTCCAGGTCCGCTCGCGAGTCGAAGCGCCAGTCGACGTCGAGCCCGCGGCGCTGCCAGCCGTGGGTCGACCAGAACCGCTCGACCGCGTCGGCGTGCACGGCCGGGTAGCCACGACGGAACCACGCGCCGAACGTGCTCCGTGTCGTGTCGTTGTCGACGACGAAGGCTGTGCCGCCGCGGCGCATCACCCGGTCGAGCTCGGCCAGCCCCGGCTCGCATCCCGGCCCGAAGAAGTACGCCCACCGGGCGTGCATGACGTCCACGCTCGAGGCGGGCAGCGGCAGCCGCTGCGCCGTACCCGACAGGACCCGGACGTTCTCCAGCCGTCGGGTACGACGGGCGGCCACCGCAGCCAGCCCGGGGTGCGGCTCGACGCCGACGACCGAACGCGCACCGTCGGCCCAGCGAGGCAGGTGGAAGCCGGTGCCGCAGCCGACGTCGAGGACGTTGGCACCGTCCCACGAGTGCAGGTCGCGCATCGCGGACTCGACCAGGCCGTCGCGGTCGAAGGCCCGGTTCTCCAGCTCGTAGACGTCGGGGTGCTGCCAGATGTTCGGACTCGGGACCGCACCCTGCGGCGCCCGCGGGGAAGTCAGATCCGCACCGGGCCGTTGGCTGTCTTGAACTGCGCGGCGATGACTCCCGGGTCGCCGTCGCGGCTCCACCCACTCGACCGAGAGGTCCTCGAGCGGCCCGTCGACGGACTCGCCCAGCCACTGGCTGACACGGTCGGGGTCGCCGGCGATCTCGAGGGTGTCCAGCCGCAGGTCGCCGGTCGCGCCGACGCTCGGGTGCTGGCCGGCCGGCGTCTGCCACTCGACGAAGAACGGCAGCTGCGGGTCGGACTTCAGGCCCATCACGCCGACCTGCCGCCAGCGCAGCTCGACCCCGTCGGGGCGGTAGCGGTTCCCGAAGACCGCCTCGCGACCGAGGCGCGCCTCGATCTTGCCGATGTCGTCGACCGCGACGACCCAGCCGAGCCAGCCGCCGCCCTGCGCGGACTTCGCGCGCACCGCCTGGCCGAAGGGCGCCTTGTCGGAGGCGGGGTGGTCGAGCACGGTGACGACCTCGAGGTAGGTCTGGTCGCACAGCGGAAGCACCATGTTGCGGGTGCCGAAGCGGGGGTGGATGCCACCGTCGACGAAATGCTCTCCGAGCTGCTCCGCGAGCCTCGTCGCCGTGGCTCGCAGACCTTCGGGGCCCGCGGCGTAGGAGACGTGGTCCAAGCGCATGCGAAGCATTCTGCCGTCGCGACTTCCCCGACCTACACCGGGGTCTGCGAGCCCTTGTGCCCGGCGGCCCCGAGGTGAAAGGTGTCTGCAGACGCACGTGGCAGGAGCGAGGAGGCGTGAGGTGGCAGGCAGGCAGTCAACCGGCCCAAGCACCGGCAAGGAGGCCGCCCCGGTCGCGGACCGGGCTGATGCGGTTCGCAACGTGGTGCTCGTGGGCCCCGCGGGCTCAGGCAAGACGACTCTGGTCGAGACGCTCCTCGTCTCGGCCGGTGTGGTTAACAGGGCGGGCTCCACCATCGAGGGCACGACGGTGTGCGACTTCGACGAGTCCGAGCACCGGCAGCAACGCTCCGTCGGGCTCGCGCTGGCGCCGCTCTTGCACGACGGGGTGAAGATCAACCTGCTCGACGCACCCGGCTACGCCGACTTCGTCGGTGAGCTGCGGGCCGGGCTGCGCGCCGCCGACTGCGCGATGTTCGTGCTGGCGGCCAACGAGGGCGTCGACGAGCCGACCCGGACGCTGTGGCGCGAGTGCGCGGAGGTGAGCATGCCGCGCGTCGTGGTCGTCACGAAGCTCGACCACGCCCGCGCCGACTACGACGGCGTGATCCGGCAGGCGCAGCAGACCTTCGGCGACAAGGTGCTGCCGGTGTACCTCCGCGAGGAGGACAAGCTCGTCGGCCTCATCACCGGCGACCACGCTCATGAGGAGCAGCGCGGCACGCTCATCGAGGGCGTCATCGAGGAGTCCGAGGACGAGACGCTGATGGAGCGCTACCTCGGTGGCGAGGAGGTCGACGGCAAGCTGCTCGTCGAGGACCTCGAGCGGGCCGTCGCGCGAGGCACGTTCCACCCCGTCGTACCCGTCGACAGCTCGACCGGCGTCGGTGCCGTCGAGCTGCTCGACCTCGTGGTCGCCGGCTTCCCCTCACCGACCGAGCACCCGATGCCCGACGTGTACACCCCCGACGGGAAGCCGGGCCCGGCCATCACCTGCGACCCCGACGGGCCGCTGGTCGCGGAGATCGTGAAGACCACCACCGATGCGTACGTCGGACGCGTCAGCCTGGTCCGGGTGTTCTCCGGCACGGTGCGACCCGACGCCACGGTGCACGTGTCCGGTCACCTCAGCGAGTTCTACGGACCGCACGAAGGCCACGCGGACCACGACGAGGACGAGCGCATCGGCTCGTTGTCGATCCCGCTGGGCAAGATGCAGCGGCCCGCCGACGTCGCCGTCGCCGGCGACATCTGCGCGATCGGAAGGCTCAGCAAGGCCGAGACCGGCGACACCTTGTCCGACAAGGACAACCCGCTGGTGCTGCGGCCGTGGAACATGCCCGAGCCGCTGCTGCCGCTGGCGATCGAGGCCCGCGCCAAGGCCGACGAGGACAAGCTGGGCCAGGGTCTTGCACGCGTCGCGGCCGAGGACCCGACGCTGCGGATCGAGCACAACGCCGAGACCCACCAGATCGTGCTCTGGACGATGGGCGAGGCGCACGCCGACGTGCTGCTCGACAGGCTCGAGCAGCCGCCACGGGGTCGGGGTCGACCAGATCCCGCTGCGGGTGCCGCTGCGGGAGACGTTCGCCGGGCTCGTCGTCCGGGAAGGGCCGGCACGTGAAGCAGTCCGGCGGCCACGGCCAGTTCGCGGTCTGCGACATCGAGGTCGAGCCGCTCCCCGGCGGGTCGGGCTTCGAGTTCGTCGACAAGGTCGTCGGCGGGCCGGTGCCGCGCCAGTTCATCCCGTCGGTGGAGAAGGGGGTGCGCGCGCAGATGGAGAAGGGCCTCGTCGCGGGCTACCCGGTCGTCGACATCAAGGTCACCCTCAAGGACGGCAAGGCCCACAGCGTCGACTCCTCCGACATGGCGTTCCAGACCGCCGGTGCACTCGCGCTGCGTGAGGCCGCCGCGGCGACCCGGACGTCGTTGCTCGAGCCGGTCGACGAGCTGACCGTGCTGGTCCCCGACGACCTCGTCGGCGCCGTGATGAGCGACCTGTCCGGTCGCCGCGGGCGGGTGCTGGGCAGCGAGCCCTACGGCACCGACCGGACGCTGGTGCGGGCCGAGGTGCCGCAGGTGGAGATCAGCCGCTACGCCGTCGACCTGCGGGCGTTCTCCCACGGCTCTGCGTCGTTCACGCGCAGCTTCGCGCGCTACGAGCCGATGCCCGAGAACGTCGCGACGAAGCTGCTCAGCTCAGCCGAGTAGCTAGCGCGCCGGGTCGGCCGGGTGCACGGCCAGCGCAGAGCGTGAGGCCAGGTGTGCCTCGCAGTGGCCGACCAGCTCGTCGTACGCAGCCCGGCCCATCAGCTCGACGAGCTCGGGCTCGTTGGTGACGTAGAGCGGCTCGGGCGCGACGTGCGCCTCGGGGTTGCCGGAGCAGTACCAGTCGAGGTCGTGGCCGCCGGGGCCCCAGCCCCGCCTGTCGTACTCGCCGATCGTCACCTCGGTGTACTCCGTGCCGTCGGGGATCTCGACCTCGCGGAAGGTGCGGCGGATCGGCAGCTGCCAGCAGACGTCGGGCTTGGTCTCCAGCGGCTGCATGTCGTTGCGCAGCGCGAGGGCGTGCAGGGAGCAGCCGTAGCCACCCTCGAAGCCCGGGCGGTTCAAGAAGATGCAGGCACCCTCGTGCACCGCGGTCTTGCGCTCGCCCTCGTCGTCGGTCTCGATCCAGGCGTTCTTGCGGCGGGTGCCCTCGGCGTGGAACTGCCAGGTCTCCGGCGTCAGCTGCTTCATGAACTTGCGGGTGCGCTTCTCGTCGTCCTTGTCCGAGAAGTGAGCGCCCAAGGTGCAGCAGCCGTCGTCGGGCCGGTCCTTGTAGATGCCGTGGCAGCCCTGGCCGAAGATGCACATGTACTGCGACGTCAGCCACGTCAGGTCGCACTTGAAGACCTGCGACTCGTCCTCCGGGTCGATGAACTCGACGAACACACGTGGGATGACGAGTGGTGTCTCTGGCACGCGGGCAACCCTACGACGAGCACTACAGTTCGTTGGTATGAGGCTGGGCGTGCTCGACATCGGATCCAACACGGGGCACCTGCTCGTGGTGGACGCCAGCGGTGGCGCCGCTCCCATGCCGGCCTACTCGCACAAGGAGCCGCTGCGGCTGGCCGAGCACCTCGACGACTCCGGCGCCGTCAACGACAAGGGACTCGAGGCGCTGGTCGAGTTCGTCGCGTCCGCCCTGGAGGTCGCCGAGGACAAGGGCTGCGAGGAGATGCTCGGCTTCGCGACCTCGGCGGTCCGCGACGCCACCAACAGCGACGACGTGCTCGCGAAGATCAAGGACGTGACCGGCGTCGACGTCGAGGTGATGGCCGGTGAGGACGAGGCCCGGCTGACCTTCCTCGCCGTACGACGTTGGTTCGGGTGGTCCTCGGGCAGGCTTGCCGTCTTCGACATCGGAGGCGGCTCGCTCGAGATCGCGGTGGGCTCCGACGAGGCGCCCGACGTCGCGCAGTCGCTGCCGCTCGGGGCGGCACGGCTGACCCGCGAGCACCTGTCGGACGGACTCGACGACGACACCGTCCACGAGCTGCGCAAGCGGATCCGCGCCGTCATCGCGCGAGATGCCGGCTCGGTCACCAGGGCGGCGCCCGACCACTCGGTGGCGACGTCGAAGACGTTCCGCTCGCTGGCGCGCATCTGTGGTGCGGCGCCCTCCGACGACGGTCCGCTGGTGCGCCGGGTGCTCGACGCAGCGGCGCTGCGCGACACCATCCCGAAGCTGCTCGAGATGTCTGCCGACGAGGTCGCCGACCTGCCCGGCGTCTCGTCCAGCCGTGCGCACCAGATCGTCGCCGGCGCCCTGGTCGCCGACGCGGTGCTGGACCTCTTCGACCTCGCGGAGCTGGAGATCTGCCCGTGGGCGCTGCGCGAGGGTGTCATCCTCGAGCGGCTCGACCGGATCGGTGTGCGCGGTTGATCGCCCTGTCGACGGCGTCGGTCTACCCCGAGACGACGGCCAACGGGTTCGAGCTCGCGGCTCGGCTGGGCTACGACGCCGTCGAGGTGATGGTCGGCATCGACCCGATCAGCCAGGAGGTCGAGGCGGTCCGCCACCTCTCGGAGTACCACGAGATCCCGGTGTGCGCGATCCACGCGCCGTGCCTGCTGATCACGCAGCGGGTCTGGGGCATCGAGCCGTGGGGCAAGCTCGTGCGCAGCGCCGAGATGGCTGTCGCCGTCGGCGCCGACGTGGTCGTCGTACACCCGCCGTTCCGGTGGCAGCGCGACTACGCCCGCGGCGTTCGTCGAGGGCATCGCAGACCTCGAGCGGCGAACCGGGGTCGCGTTCGCGGTCGAGAACATGTACCCCTGGCGTGCGTCCCGGCGCGAGATGGAGGTCTACGTGCCGGGGTGGGACCCCTCGGAGCAGGACTACGCCAACACCACCATCGACCTCTCGCACTCGGCGGTGTCGCGGTCGGACCCGGTGGCGATGGCCGAGCGGCTCGGCCACCGGCTGCGGCACATCCACATGACCGACGGGACCGGGCTCGGCCAAGGACGAGCACCTCGTGCCCGGCCGAGGCACGCAGCCGGTCGGTCGAGCTGCTCGAGCACCTGGCGGCCCGTCGTTCGACGGGTCACGTCGTGGTGGAGATCAACACCCGCAAGGCCGGCAACCGCGAGGCGCGCGAGCTCGACCTGATGGAGTCGCTCGCGTTCACGCGGCTGAACTTCGAGACCGCGCCCGACGCGCGATGAGTGGCCCGTGAGGTGGGCAGCGTGACCAGCGAGGCGCGGGGGAGAGGTCGCCGGCCGGGCGGTCCGGACACCCGCGGCCAGATCCTCGACGCGGCGCGGGAGTCGTTCGCGGAGCGGGGCTTCGGCGGCACGACGATCCGGGCGGTCGCCGCGGCCGCCGGCGTCGACCCGGCCCTGGTGCACCACTACTTCGGCTCCAAGGACGACCTGTTCCTTGCCGCGCTCGCGATCCCGGTCGACCCGCGCCGGTTGCTGCCCACGGTCTTCGCCGATGGGGTGGCCGGCGCGGGCGAGCGGCTGCTGCGGCTGTTCCTGTCGGTGTGGGACGACCCCGAGATCGCGGCTGCCGCTGCTCGCCGTGGTGCGCAGCAGCCTGACCGCCGACACCCCGGAGACGCTGCTGCAGCAGGGCCTGCTGCGCATGGTGCTCGGCCCCATGCGGGCGGCCCTGCCCGCCGAGGAGGCCGACCGCCGGGTCCAGCTGGTGATCAGCCAGATGCTCGGGCTGGTCGTGACCCGCTACCTGCTCGCGCCTCGAGCCGCTCGCCTCGATGCCCGCCGAGCGACGTCGTCGCCTGGGTCGCGCCCGAACATCCAGCGCTACCTCGACGGCCCGCTGCCGTAGGTCGGCTGCTGACGGATTCCCAGGTCCACCTGGGAAACCTGCACGTACCCCGCGTTACAACAAGGGTTGAGTGCCGGATTCCCAGGTGGACCTGGAATTGGCAGCTCGCCCTTGACGCCGAGCCATCCCCTTGACCATAATTCAACACATGATGAAAAACGTGGTGGAGGTGCGCGACCTGGTCGTGCAGCGGGGGCAGGTGCGCGCGATCAGCGGGCTGAGCTTCGCGACGCGGCCGGGCGAGGTCACCGGGCTGCTGGGGCCGTCGGGGTGCGGCAAGACGACGCTGATGCGCTCGATCGTGGGCGTGCAGATCGTGACCAGCGGCACGGTCGAGGTGCTCGGGCTGCCGGCCGGCGACAAGCGGCTGCGCGACCGGATCGGCTACGTCACCCAGGCGCCCGAGCGTGTACGACGACCTGACCGTCGGCGAGAACCTGCGCTTCTTCGCCCGCGTGCTGGGCGTGCCGCGGCGCGGAGGTCGAGCGCTGCGTCGAAGCGGTCGACCTCGGCTCGCGGCCGCGACCAGGTGGTCAGCCGGCTCTCGGGCGGCCAGCGCTCGCGGGTCTCGCTCGCGGTCGCCCTGCTCGGCAGCCCCGAGCTGCTGGTGCTCGACGAGCCCACCGTCGGCCTCGACCCGGTGCTGCGCCGCGACCTGTGGTCGATGTTCCACGACCTCGCCGACGCCGGCACCGCGGTGCTGGTGTCCAGCCACGTCATGGACGAGGCCGAGCGGTGCGACCGGCTGCTGCTGATGCGCGACGGCGCGCTGCTCGCCGCCGACACCCCCGGCGCGCTGCTCGACCGCACGGCGGCCGACGACGTCGAGGCCGCGTTCCTCTCCATCGTCGAGCAGGAGGAGGCAGCATGAACCGCCGGATCACCTTCGCCATCGCCGTCGCGCGTGCTGACCCAGCTGCGCCGCGACCGACCGCACGCTCGCGATGCTGCTGGTGCTGCCCTGCCTCGATCCTGACGCTGCTGTGGTGGATGTTCAAGCGACACCGCCGGCGGCGTCGGCTTCGACGCGCTCGGCCCGCCGCTGCTCGCGCTGATCCCGTTCATCGTCATGTTCCTGGTGACGTCGGTGACGACGCTGCGCGAGCGCTCCTCGGGCACCCTCGAGCGGCTGCTCGCGATGCCCACCGGCAAGGGCGACTTCCTCGGCGGCTACGCGCTCGCGTTCGGGCTCGTTGCCGCGGTCCAGTCGCTGCTGGCCGTGCTGCTCAGCGTGTTCGTCCTCGACCTCGACGTCACCGGCCCGGGCTGGATGCTGGTCGTGGTCGCGGTGGCCGACGCAGTGCTCGGCACCGCCCTCGGCCTCTTCGTCTCCGCGTTCGCGCGCACCGAGTTCCAGGCCGTGCAGTTCATGCCGGTCGTCGTGATCCCGCAGATCCTGCTGTGCGGGCTGTTCATCGCGCGCGAGCGATGCCCACGGTGCTCGAGGCGATCTCGAGCGTGCTGCCGCTGTCCTACGCCGTCGACGCGATGACCGCGGTGTCGACGACGACCAGCGGCGGCTTCGGTGGCGTCGACGCGGACGTGTGGTCCGACCTCCTGGTCGTGGTCGGCGTTCGCGGTGGCCGGCCTCGCCCTGGGTGCGGCGACGCTGCGTCGTCGTACGGCGTAGCCTGGCCTCGGCTGCGTATGACGCGGCCCGACGTCACACCCGACCCTCGAGGAGTTCCGTGTTACGGCAGCCGCTGCTGATGCTTGCGCGCAGCGACAAGGTCAAGAGCCTCGTCACGGCGATGCCGGTCTCGAGCGGGATCGTCGCCAGGTACGTCCCCGGTGAGTCGACCGACGTCGGCCGTCGACGCGACCGGTGAGCTCATCGAGTCCGGCCTGCACGTCACCCTCGACCACCTCGGTGAGGACACCGCTCGACCGCGAGCAGGCGGACGCGACCGTGCAGGCCTACCTCGACCTGCTCGGCGGCGCTCACCGAGCGCGGCCTCTCACGCAACAGCGAGGTGTCGGTGAAGCTCTCCGCGGTCGGCCAGGCGCTGCCCGACAACGGCGAGAAGGTCGCGCTGGAGAACGCCCGCACCATCTGCCTCGCCGCCCGCAACGCCGGCACGACCGTGACCCTCGACATGGAGGACCACACCACCACCGACTCGACGCTGAGCATCCTGCGCGAGCTGCGCAAGGACTTCCCCGAGACCGGTGCGGTGGTGCAGTCCTACCTGCACCGCACCGAGGCCGACTGCCGCGACCTGGCCTACGAGGGCTCGCGCGTGCGGCTGTGCAAGGGCGCCTACCACGAGCCGGAGACGCGTCGCCTTCCAGGACAAGCAGCGACGTCGACCGCTCCTACGTGCGCTGCCTCAAGGTGCTGATGGCCGGCCAGGGCTACCCGATGGTCGCGACGCACGACCCGCGGATGGTCGACATCGCCGGCGCGCTGGCCACCCGCAACGGCCGCTCGCAGGGCAGCTACGAGTACCAGATGCTCTTCGGCATCCGCCCCGACGAGCAGCGCCGCCTCGCGGAGGCCGGCGAGAAGGTGCGCGTCTACGTGCCGTACGGCGAGCAGTGGTACGGCTACCTCATGCGGCGCCTCGCCGAGCGGCCCTCGAACCTGAGGTTCTTCCTCCGCTCGCTCGTCTCCAAGAAGTGATGGTGAAGCCATGACGGTCGCGATCATCGGCGCCGGCGTGATGGGCGAGACGCTGCTGTCCGGGCTGATCCGGGCCGGCCGTCGCACCGACGACCTGCTGGTCGGCGAGAAGCGGCACGAGCGCGCCCACGAGCTCCAGGAGCGGTACGGCGTCGAGGTGGTGTCCAACACCGACGCCGCCAAGAAGGCCGACACCCTCGCGCTCGTCGTGAAGCCGCAGGACATGGGCGACGTGCTCGACGAGCTCGCGCCCGTCGTACGCCCGGGCCAGCTGGTGGTGTCGCTGGCCGCCGGCATCACCACCGCCTTCATCGAGGCCCGGCTGCCCGACGGGGTGGCCGTGGTCCGCGTCATGCCGAACACCGCCGGCACTCGTCGACGAGGGCATGGCCGCGATCTCGCGCGGATCCCACTGCGACGAGGAGCACCTCGCCGAGGCCGAGTCGCTGATGTCGTCGACCGGCCGGGTGATCCGCGTCCCCGAGCGGCAGCAGGACGCCGTGACCGCGATCAGCGGCAGCGGGCCCGGCTACATCTTCTTCGTCGTCGAGTCGATGATCGAGGCCGGCGTGCACCTCGGCCTGCCGCGCTCCACCGCCGCCGAGCTCGTCGTGCAGACGCTGGTCGGCTCGGCCAAGCTGCTGCGCGACACCGGCGAGCACCCGGTCGTGCTGCGCGAGCGGGTCACCTCGCCCGGCGGCACCACCGCCGCCGCGCTGCGCGAGCTCGAGGACCACAAGGTCCGGGCCGCGTTCCTCAGTCGCCATCGAGGCGGCCCGCGACCGCTCGCGGGCGCTGGCCGAGGGCAAGGAGTAGGGCCGCGCGGATGTCTGCCTGCTCAGCGTGCGTCGTGTTCGACCCGACGCTGACGGCATACGACTTCGGTCCCGCGCACCCGATGTCGCCGATGCGGGTGGACCTCACCGTGCGGCTTGCGCAAGAGCTCGGCGTCGTCGGTGGCGAAGGTCTGCAGACCACCGTCGCGCCGCGAGCCAGCGACGAGCTGGTCGCGACGGTGCACGACCCCGACTACATGGAGGCGGTGCGGCAGGCCGGCAAGGACCCGCGCCGGGTCATCGAGGAGCGCGGTCTCGGCACGCCGGACAACCCCACGTTCGAGGGCATGCACGAGGCGTCGGCCCACGTGTGCGGCGCGACCGTCGAGGCCGCCCGAAAGGTCTGGGAGGGGGAGGTCGCAGCACGCCGCCAACATCTCCGGTGGCCTGCACCACGCGATGCCCGGCATGGCGAGCGGCTTCTGCGTCTACAACGACGTCGCGGTCGGCATCCGCTGGCTGCTCGACCACGGCGCGGAGAAGGTGGCCTACGTCGACGTCGACGTCCACCACGGCGACGGCGTGGAGCAGATCTTCTACGACGACCCGCGGGTGCTCACGATCAGCCTGCACGAGACCGGTCAGATGCTGTTCCCGGGCACCGGCTTCGCCAGCGACACCGGCGGTCCCGGCGCCGAGGGCAGCGCCGCGAACGTCGCGCTGCCGCCCGGCACCGCCGACGCCGGCTGGCTACGGGCCTTCCACGCGGTGGTGCCGCCGCTGGTGCGAGAGTTCGCGCCCGACGTGCTGGTGACCCAGCACGGCTGCGACTCGCACATCGAGGACCCGCTGGCGCACCTGATGCTGACCGTCGACGGCCAGCGGGCCTCCTACCTCGCGCTGCACGAGCTCGCCCACGAGGTCTGCGAGGGGAAGTGGGTCGCGACGGGCGGCGGCGGCTACGCCGTCGTCGACGTGGTGCCGCGGTCGTGGACGCACCTGCTGTCCATCGTCGCGGGCGCCCCGCTCGACCCGGCCGTGGAGACCCCGGAGGGCTGGCGCGACCACGTGCGCACCGCGATGGGCCGCACCGCGCCGTACCGGATGAGCGACGGCCGCACCCCCGCCTACCGCGACTGGGGCACCGGCTACGACCCGTCGGTGTGGCTGGACCGCAGCGTCAACGCCACCCGCGAGGCGGTCTTCTCGCTGCACGGACTGGACCACCGGCCCTGAGCGCGCGCATTTCCACGCGTTACGGGATCGGACATACGTAAAAATTTGGACAAGAGTCCCCTCTATCCCAGGGGCCACACTAGGCTCTATTCTCACGGAAGCACATTCGATCAGTCTCCGGTGGGGAAGCCGGGGAGCGGATGTGCGCGAAAGTGCGGTGCATCATGGCGTCGAACGCTGGCCCTAGTGGCGGTGCGCGGAGATATCTCCGAAGTGAGGTTCCTGACCGTCGCGGAGGTCGCGACCGTCATGCGTGTTTCCAAGATGACGGTCTACCGGCTCGTTCACTCCGGTGAGCTGCCGGCCGTCCGTGTCGGTCGCTCGTTCCGGGTCCCCGAGGACGCGGTCAACGAGTACCTGCGCAAGAGCTTCTTCCAGACCGGCTGAAGAAGCAGCAAGGCATTCCAAGAAGCAGAGCAGCCCCCGCCGAACCGGCGGGGGCTGTCTTGTCAGGTCTGGAGGGACGACGGTCAGAACCGGATGAAGTTGGCCGCGACGACCCACTGGCCCCTGGAGTTCGGGGTGGCGCCGATGCCGATGCGCCGCGGGCTCTTGCTGAGCAGGATGTGGCGGTGCGGGGCCGAGTGCATCCACATGCTCACCAGCTTCTTGGGCGTCATGGTGCCCATGCCGAGGGTCTCGCCGGCGTAGCGCGCGTGGCAGACCTTCAGCACCCGCACCATCGACTGGTGGTAGAAGCCGTTGGTGCTGGCCAGGTGGGCGCTCCACTTGCTCGCGACGTGGTTCGCGCAGCTGGCGAACTTCACGGGCCGCAGGTGGTGGGCGCGGCGGACGCCGTTGATGTGGCGCAAGGTGCTGCGCTCGTAGGAGGAGGCGCTCATGGTCGGCTTGGCCGCCTGGACGTCACCTTGGTACGCCGCCGACCGCTCGGCGGCCTGATGGGGGGTCCACTGCTTGGTCACGAGCGTGGACGAGCTGGCGACTGACAGCGCGCAAACGCCAACCAGCGCGGCGACGGCGACACCGGACAGGATCCTCTGCACACTGCGCAGAACTCGGATCACCGTCATTGTCAGGCCCCTCCCAAGGCCCGCGCGAGCTGGACTCACGCAAAAGGAGTCTCGGCGGCGAGGAGGGCGACTTGAGCGCAATCGGGTACCGGATCTGACGGGTCTCGGAAGCGGCGCCTGAACCTCCGGACGTGACGAAGGTCGTCCCGGCGGCGATTCCGCCTGGGTGGACCGGCCCGTTAGGCTGAGGCGATGCCGCCGTTCTGGGCGGCGCAGCTCGAGTCATCAGCTGTTCGAGTCAGGTCGTCCGGAAGGTCACACGTGGGTTCGGTAGTCAAGAAGCGTCGCAAGAGGATGGCCAAGAAGAAGCACCGCAAGCTGCTGAAGAAGACCCGAATCCAGCGCCGCCGCCAGGGCAAGTAAGACCGGCGGGGGAGGCAAGCCATGGGACGCGTCGTGCTCGTCACCGGGGTCTCCGGTGACGTCGGCGGGCGGTTCGCTCGTCGCGTGAGCGACGACCCGTCGGTCGACCACGTCATCGGCGTCGACGTCACGCCGCCGCGGGCGGACCTCGGCACGGTCTCCTTCGTGCGGGCCGACATCCGCAACCCGGTGATCGCCAAGGTGATCGCCGGCGAGAACGTCGACACGGTCGTGCACCTGAGCGTGCAGACCGAGTCCGAGCGCGGGGCCCCCGGAGGCAGCCGCAGCTCGATGAAGGAGCACAACGTCATCGGCACCATGCAGCTGCTCGCCGGCGTGCCAGAAGGCGCCGGCCCTCGAGCGGCTGGTGGTGCGGTCCTCCGCGGCGGTCTACGGCTCCTCGAGCCGCGACCCGGCGATGTTCACCGAGGACATGGACGCCAAGCGGCTGCCCAAGTCCGGCTACGCCAAGGACGTCCTCGAGGTGGAGGGCTACGTGCGCGGCTTCGCGCGGCGGCGCCCCGACGTCGCGGTGACGATGCTGCGAGCCGCCGACGTCGTCGGCCCGTCGGTGTCCTCGCCCCTGACCGACTACTTCCGGCTGCCCGTCGTACCCACCGTGCTCGGGTACGACGCGCGCCTGCAGTTCCTGCACGAGGACGACCTGCTCGGCGCCGTGCACCACGCCACGCTCGGCGGCGTCCACGGCACCTTCAACGTCGCCGGCGACGGGGTGCTGATGCTCTCCCAGGCACTGCGCCGGCTCGGCCGTCCCACGATCGCGGTGCCCGGCTTCACGCTCAGCGCCGCCGGCCAGGTGAGCCGGCGAGCCGGGCTGCGGCGGCTGCAGGCCGAGCTCACCGGCTTCCTCACCTTCGGCCGTGGCCTCGACACCACCCGCATGCACACCGTGCTCGGTTTCACGCCCCGCGCACACCACCGCCGGAGCCTTCGCCGACTTCGCGCGCACCGTCTCGCCCGGCCTGGTGGCGACTCCCGCGTCCGTCGGCGGCGCGTCCGCGATCCGCGCGGCGGCCCTTCCCGGAGGTGGTCCGGGTGCCTGACGCAGAGGTGATCCCGTTGGGCACCCGCGGCAAGCCCGGCCGCGGCACCGGGAGCAACAAGCCCTCGTCCGCGGCTCGCAACCTCGCGGGCTCGGTCAACCGCACGAAGCCGGTCCCCACCCCGCGCAGCCCGGAGCACGAGCAGCCGGACCCGCAGCCAGAGCCGGCAGGAGCCGCGCCAGCAGCCGAGCCGCGCCGAGCCGAGCACCGAGCGCGCCGCCGCCCGCCGAGCCACCGGCGCCTCCGGCCGTCGTCGAGCCCGAGGCACCCACCGCGACGAGCCGGGCGCTCGCGAGGTTGTCGCTGCGCGACCGGACCCCGACCGGCGGCATCCCCGTCGGCGACTGGGTGCAGGCGCTGACGTCGGCGGCCGTCGAGGTCTTCGGCGACCGGTGGGAGCAGCGCACCGCCGAGATGCTGGCGTTCCTGCGGCGCAGGGTCGCCGGCGACTTCGAGGTCGACGAGTACGGCTTCGACCCCGAGATCACCGAACGGTTCCTGCTGGCGGCGATCCGGCCGCTGAAGGACAAGTGGTTCCGGGTCGAGGTGCGCGGCGCCGAGAACATCCCCGCCGAGGGCGGTGCGCTGGTGGTCTCCAACCACTCCGGCACGGTCCCGGTCGACGGCCTGATGACGATGGCGTCGGTCAACGACGCGACCGGCCGGCACCTGCGGCCGCTCGGGGCCGACCTGGTGTTCCGCACGCCGTTCATCGGCGAGCTCGCCCGCAAGGGCGGCGCGACGCTCGCCTGCAACGAGGACGCCCAGCGGATGCTCAGCGGCGGTGAGCTGGTCGGCGTCTGGCCGGAGGGCTTCAAGGGCATCGGGAAGCCCTACTCCGAGCGCTACAAGCTGCAGCGCTTCGGCCGCGGGCGGCTTCGTGTCGGCCGCGATCCGCACCGGCGTGCCGATCGTGCCGTGCTCGGTGGTGGGCGCGGAGGAGATCTACCCGCTGGTCGGGAACGTCCCGGCGCTGGCACGCCTGCTCGGCATCCCCTACCTGCCGATCACGCCGTTCTTCCCGTGGCTGGGACCGCTGGGCATGGTGCCGCTGCCGTCGAAGTGGCTGATCGAGTTCGGCGAGCCGATCCGCACCGACACCTACGACCGGGGCGCAGCGGACGACCCGATGCTGGTCTTCAACGTGACGGACCAGGTGCGAGAGACCGTGCAGCAGACGCTGTACACGCTGCTCATGCAGCGGCGCTCGGTCTTCTACTGAGGGTTCAGCGAAGGTCCGGGAGGACCGGGAGGTCGGGCAGCAGCGTCTTCGACGGCGTCGCCGAGACCGGCGCCGATGTCGCCCGACCCACCGCCAGAACCCGAGCCGCCGCCAGAGCCGTTGCTGCCGCTGCTGGACTTGCCACCCGGGATGTGGATCTTGACCTTCGGCTTCGTGAGCAGACCGCCGATGGGGTCGCTCGCGCCGGAGCCCGAGCCCGCGCTGGACCCGGTGCCGGTGCCGCCGCTCGGACCGGCCGACGGCGTGCCGCGGCTCTTGGGCGCCTGGGACTTGCCGGAGCCCTGCAGCTTGTCGGCCTTCTTGACGGCGTCGCGCGAGGCGACGACGGGGTGGTCGTTGTTCAGGTGGGCCGACGTCGAGAGCCTTCATGGCCCGGTCGACGTCGGAGGCCACCCGGAACGTCTTGGGGAACGCGCAGCGCCGGGAGGTCCGAGCACGTCGGCGCAGATCTCGCTGGCCCGGGCGTCGATCGCGGCGAGCGCGGTCGCGGCCTGGCGGAGCGCGGGCTGCGCCTCCGGCGGGGCGGTCTCTGCGAGGCCCTCGAGGATGGTGAGGTCGCGGGCGGCGAAGTCGCGCACCGCGGCGACCGTCTTCGGGTCCTTGCTGTCCGCGTAGGAGCTCAGCAGCTGGTCGGAGCCCTCGCGTGCCTGGCTGGTGAACTCCTCGAGCGTGCCGGGGATCCGCGGCGACCCGGTCGCCTGGCCGGCGGCCACGAGGCCCTGGACCTCGACGAGCCGGTCGCGGGCCTGGCTGAGCAGGTGGTTGCCTCGGCTGTCGGACGAGGTGGCCAGCCCGACCTGCGCGGACTCGATACCGCGCTTGATCGGGTAGAGGGCCTCGCCGGGCAGGGAGTTCTGGGCAGCGGCGGCCATGCCCGCCGTGCCGCCGAAGATCACGGCCGCCGTCGCGACGGCGACGAGCCGGCGCTCGCGCTTGCCGCGGGTGCGCGGCGGAAGGGTGAGGACGGCCTTCTTCGGGCTGAGCACGACCTCGGCCTCGGTCATCAGCCGCTCGCGCAGGTCGAGGACGAATCCCTCGCGGGGGACGGCCCGCTCGTCCTCGCCGGCCTGGCGACGCATCACCGTGGCGATGCCGACCAGCCGGTCGATCTCCATGTCGTGGCGGTCGTGGCCGGCCTTGACCTCCCGCAGCGGGCGCTCCCTGCCGTCGACGAGCGCGGCGAACTCCTCGGCGCGCTGTCGTGAGCGGAGCAGGGTGGTCATCGCTTGGATCCTTCAGTGTGATCGTTCAGGTCGGACAAACCCCACAACGACGGACAGGAGCCGGAGGTTACGGGCCTGACGCGGGGTCCCTGCGAAAGCGTGACCGGAGTGAGCGTCAGCGAGCGCAGGGAGCGGTTCGTGGGGTTCATCGCATGCCTTCCGGCAAGAGCTTCGCGAGGTTGCGCACCCCACGGAGCTGGAGCTGCTTGACCGCGCCGTCGCTGCGGCCGAGGACCTTGGCGGTCTCCGCGATGGAGAGTCCCTGCAGGAACCGCATGATCAGGCACTCCTGCTGCTCGTGCGGGAGCTCGGTGAGCGCCGCCAGCAGGGTCTCGTTGTTGATCGAGGCGAGCACCGAGGACTCGGGCCCCTCGGTGGGCGCGTCGTGCGGGGACATGTCCTCGGTGGCGTACTCCAGGCGGGTCCGGCCGGCCTTGAAGTGGTCCGTGGTGAGGTTGCGGGCGATCGTCATCAGCCAGGCGCCGAAGTCCTTGCCCTGCCAGCGGAACGAGCCCATGCTCCGCAGCGCCCGGAAGAACGTCTCCGACGTCAGGTCCTCGGCCAGCGCGGTGGAGCCGACCCGGTAGTAGACGAAGCGGTAGACCGAGAGGTGGTAGTGGTCGTACAGCTGTCCGAAGGCCTCGCTGTCGCCGCCGCGGGCCAGCTCGACCAGCGCGATGATGCCGGCTGGCGGTGGCCTCGTCGAGCTCGGAGGAGGCGGCCTCGCCGTCCTCGCCGCGACTCCCGCCGCCGGGCCCGCCGGCTGCGGGCCGGAATTGTCGGCGGGCCGGGTCGGGCCGATGTCGAGCGCCTCGGTGAGCAGCCAGCCGGGACCGGCGAGCGCCGTGGCGAGACCCGGCTCAGCCGGGTTGAGCACGTGCCAGATCGCCAGGCGCAGCGCAGCCAAACCGCGTCGCGTGTCCCGATCTGGTGTCACGATGTCTCCCTCGCCGTCGCGCCGGCCGTGGTCACGAAACCACGGACGCGAGCGGTCCCCACCCCCACTGCCTGTCCAGGGTAAGCCGCAATGGGCGATTTGTGAACCGGCGAGTAACAGGCGAGGTAGCCCGAGTGAGGGATACCCCGTAGTCACGCCTTGCTAACACGAACCGCCACCTGGGCCAGCCCGCCGGGTCAGGTGGCGGTCACTTCACCTTCCGCCGCAGCGCCACCGCGGCCGCGACTCCGCCCGTGGCGGCGCCTGCCAGCCCGGCGCCCAGCAGGCCCACCCGGGCGGCCTTGCGTCCGGTCCGGTAGTCCCGCACCCGCCAGCCCTTCGCCCGGGCGTGGTCGCGGAGCCGGCCGTCGGGGTTGATGACGCACGGGTCACCGACCAGCTCGAGCATCGGGAGGTCGTTGTAGGAGTCGGAGTAGGCCGAGCAGCGGGCGAGGTCCAGGTCCTCCCGCGCGGCGAGCGAGCGTACGGCGTCGGCCTTCGCGGGACCGTGCAGCATCTCGCCGACCAGCTTGCCGGTGTAGACCCCGTCGACGTGCTCGGAGACCGTGCCCAGCGCGCCGGTCAGCCCCAGCCGGCGGGCGATGATGCGAGGCGATCTCGATCGGCGCGGCCGTGAGCAGCCAGACCCGCTGTCCCTGGTCCAGGTGGAGCTGGGCGAGCGCGCGGGTGCCCGGCCAGATGCGGTGGGCCATCGCCTCGTCGAAGATCTCCTCGCCGAGGTCCTGCGAGCTCGGTGACCGTGTGGCCCTTGATGAACGCGAGCGCCGACGCCCGGGCCTCGGCGACGTGCTCGGGGTCCTCGACCCCCACGATGCGGAAGTACGCCTGCTTCCACGCCGCGCCGAGGATGTCGCGGGTGGTGAAGAACTTGCGCCGGTGCAGACCTTTCGCCAGGTGGAAGATCGAGGCGCCCTGCATGATCGTGTTGTCCACGTCGAAGAACGCCGCGGCGGTCGGGTCCGGCGGGGTGGCGAGCGACGACTCGACCTCGGCGGCGGCAGCCGCGGCCTCGCCCGCGAGGGCGGACCGGCTGCGAAGGTCGGTGCTGCGTCGCCGTCGCGGTCGTCCTGGGCGATGCCATCGCAACCCTAGGGCCGGCGTCCGGCGCTGTGCCAGACTCGACGGCGTGACCGCCCACCTGGCCGAGCTGTTGTCGCATGCGGCCGCCGAGGCCGCGGACCGGGTCGCGCTCATCGAGGCGGGCTCCGGGCGTCGGGTGACGTGGGCCGAGCTGGACGACGAGGCCGACCGGGTCGCCCACGGCTTCGCCGAGATGGGCCTGGTCGCGGGCTACCGCGTCGTGATCGCCCTCGCGAACCGCACCGAGTTCGTGGCGTCGTACCTCGGCACGCTGCGGGCCGGCCTCGTGGCGGTCCCGGTCAACCCCCGCGCGGCGACGGGCGAGCTGGTGCGGTTGCTCGCCGACTGCGGTGCCCGTGCGGTCCTCGCGGACGTCGCCACGGTCACCACCGTCCGGCAGGCGGTCGCGGGTCTCGACGAGGCGCTGCGCGGCTCCGACGAGGAGGTGCGCCGCAGCACGGCGGTGCCGCGGGTCGTGGTCGTCGGGGAGTCGGCCGGTGCCGGTGAGACGCCGTACGACGACCTGATCGGCCGAGCGTGGCGCCGTGACGCCCGTCGGCGCCGACACCGAGCGCCTGGCGGTGCTGCTCTACACCAGCGGGACCTCCGGGCAGCCGCGGGCGGCGATGCTGACCCACCGCGCGCTGCTGGCGAACATCGAGCAGGCCGCCCAGGTCGAGCCGTCGATGCTGCTGCCCGACGACGTGGTCTTCGGGGTGCTGCCGCTGTTCCACGTCTACGGCCTCAACGCCGTGCTCGGGCAGGTGCTGCGCCAGCAGGCGCGGCTGGTGCTCGTCGACGGCTTCGACATGGAGGACTCGCTGGCGATCATCGAGGACGAGGCGGTCAGCGTGCTGCCGGTCGCGCCGCCGGTGTTCGCCTACTGGGAGGCCGTCCCCGACCTGCGCGAGCGGCTCAGCGGCGTGCGGCTGGCGCTGTCCGGCTCCGCACCGCTCTCGGCCGAGCTGGTGCGCAGCTTCACCGGGCGCACCGGGCATCGACCTGCACCAGGGCTACGGCCTGACCGAGGCGGCGCCGGTGCGTCACCTCCACGCTCCTCAGCGAGCACCCGAAGCCCGGGTCGGTCGGCGCCGCGCTGCCCGGCATCGAGATCAGGCTCGTCGACGAGGCGGGCCACGCCCCGGAGGGGGAGGACGCCGGCGAGATCCACGTGCGCGGGGAGAACCTCTTCAGCGGCTGGTGGCCCGACGGCAGCGACGGTCCCGACGAGGACGGCTGGTACGCCACCGGTGACGTCGGGTTCCTCGACGGCGACGGCGACCTCTTCCTCGTGGACCGGCTCAAGGAGCTGGTGATCGTGTCCGGCTTCAACGTCTACCCCACGGAGGTCGAGGACGTCATCACCGAGCTCGACGAGGTCGCCGAGGCGGCGGTGATCGGCACCGAGCACGAGCGCACCGGTGAGGCGGTCGTGGCCTACGTGATGCCGGTCCGGCTCGGCGTACGACCCGGCGGAGGTGGAGCAGGCGGTTCGGGAGCACTGCGCGCCAGCGGCTGGCGCGCTTCAAGCACCCCAGCGAGGTGCACGTGGTCGACGAGCTGCCGCACACCGTGACCGGCAAGGTGGCCAAGGGGCGGCTGCGAGAGCACCAGCGCCGCGCCAACGCCGGTCTCCTGGAGTAGCGCGTGGGCTCCCGCGTCACCCTCTACTCCAAGCCCGGCTGCCACCTCTGCGACGACGCGCGGCTCGTCGTCGCGCAGGTGTGCGACGAGCTCGGGGAGAGCTTCGAGGAGATCGACATCACCGCCGGCCCGGACTCGGCTGCGCTGTTCGAGGCCTACGGCGAGGAGATCCCGGTGACGCTCGTGGACGGCGAGCAGCACGACTTCTGGCGAGTCGACCCCGATCGGCTCCGGCGAGCGCTCACCGGCTCCCGCTAGCGGCCACCACCCCGCGCGGAGTGACTCCCGTCACGTGTGCTAGTGGCAGGGTCCGCTCGAGTTTGTTCTCGCGTTCACAAACTCCTAGAGTGGCGGACGGCCAGGCTGTCAGCGGACGTTGAGGAGAAGTGTGACCTCGTCGCGCAGCGCGAAGAACGGAGCCCCGGACCTGGGGGCCGCCCGGGGGATCCCGGAGGCCACGGTTGCCCGGCTGCCGGTCTACCTGCGGGCGCTGACCAGTCTCTCCGAGCGCGGCACCGCCACCTGCTCCAGCGAGGAGCTGGCCTCGGCCGCCGGCGTGAACAGCGCGAAGCTCCGCAAGGACCTCTCCTACCTGGGCTCCTACGGCACCCGCGGCGTCGGGTACGACGTGGAGTACCTCCGCTACCAGATCGCCCGCGAGATCGGCGTCACCCAGGACTGGCCGGTCGTGATCGTCGGCATCGGGAACCTCGGCCACGCCCTCGCCAACTACAGCGGCTTCTCCTCCCGCGGCTTCCGCATCGTCGCGCTGCTCGACGCCGACCCCCGCCGCCAGGGTGAGGCCATCAGCGGTCTCGGCATCAGGCCGTTCGACGAGGTCGAGGCACTCGTCGAGGAGCACCACGTCGCGATCGGCGTGATCGCCACGCCGGCCGCCGCGGCGCAGGACGTGTGCGACCGGCTCGTCGCGGCCGGCGTCACCAGCATCTTGAACTTCGCGCCGGCCGTGCTCTCGGTCCCCGAGGGCGTCGACGTCCGCAAGGTGGACCTGTCCATCGAGCTGCAGATCCTCGCCTACCACGAGCAGCGCAAGTCGCTCGCCGGCCACTCCCTCGGCATGGTCAAGCCATGAGCGTCTTGGTGGTGGGCGTCTCCCACAAGACCGCTCCGGTGTCGGTGCTCGAGCGGCTGACGCTCGACGCCCCCGGCGTCGACAAGCTCGTGCACGCCGTCTCCCAGGCCGACCACGTGCTCGAGGCGACCGTGCTCGCCACGTGCAACCGCGTCGAGATCTACACGGAGGTCGACCGCTTCCACGGCAGCGTCGAGGCGGTGTCCCGGCTGCTGTGCGAGCTGGCCGCCCGCGTCGACGGAGCGCCGGAGGACGTCGTACCCCACCTCTACGTGCACTACGACGACGGCGCCGTCTCGCACCTGTTCCACGTCGCCTCGGGGCTGGACTCCATGGTCGTCGGCGAGGGACAGATCCTCGGTCAGGTGCGTGAGGCGCTGCGTGTCGGCCAGGAGTCCGGCACCGTCGGGCCCGCGCTCAACGTGCTGTTCCAGCAGGCGCTGCGCGTCGGCAAGCGGGTGCACGCCGAGACCGACGTCGACCACGCCGCTCCCTCGCTCGTCGCGCTCGCGCTGGACCACGCCGCGGAGCGGCTCGGCACGCTGGCGGACAAGCGCGTGCTGGTCGTCGGCGCCGGCTCGATGGCCGGGCTGTCGACCGCGACGCTCACACGGCGAGGCACGTCGTCGGTCGTCGTCGCCAGCCGCACCCAGGCCAACGCACGACGCCTCGCCGAGCAGTACGACGGTCGCGCCGTCCCGCTCTCAGAGGTGGGCGAAGCGTTGCGCGAGGCCGACCTCCTGGTCTCCTGCACCGGCGCCACCGGCGTGGTGCTCCCGCTGTCGCTGGTCGCGGCTGCCCGGGCCGACGCCGAGCACGAGCTCGTCGTCGTCGACCTCGCGCTGCCCCACGACGTCGACCCGGCGGTGGCGGCACTTCCCGGTGTGTCGCTGATCGACCTCGCCCGGCTCGCCGGCGCGGTGAACGAGGACGAGTCCGACGACATCGGCGCGGTGCGCGAGATCGTCACCCAGGAGATCACCGCCTTCCTCGCCGCCCGCAGCTCGGCGACCGTGACCCCGACCGTCGTGGCCCTGCGCACCATGGCGACCGGCATCGTCGAGGCAGAGATGGAGCGGCTCGGGACCCGGCTGCCCGCCCTCGACGAGGCCACCAGGGCCGAGGTCGAGCAGGCCGTGCGCCGGGTCGCGGACAAGCTGCTCCACCAGCCGACGGTCCGCGTCAAGGAGCTCGCCAACGAGACCGGCGCGGTGTCCTACGCGACCGCGCTCGCGGAGCTGTTCTCGCTCGACCCCGACGCCGTCGAGGCGGTCACCCGGGCGACTCGGGAGGCGCTATGAGCACCCCGATCCGCGTGGGCACCCGCGCCTCCGCCCTGGCCCGCACCCAGTCCGGGCAGGTCGCCGACGTGCTGCGCACCTCGCTCGGGCGTGACGTCGAGCTCGTCGAAGTGAGCACCCACGGCGACGTCTCCAGCGAGCCGCTCGCCACCATCGGCGGCACCGGCGTGTTCGTGAGCGCGCTTCGTGACGCGCTGCTGCGCGGCGAGGTCGACGTCGCCGTGCACTCCCTCAAGGACCTCCCCACCACGCCACACCCCGACGTGGCCCTGGCCGCCGTCCCCCAGCGGGAGGACCCGCGCGACGTGTTGATCGCCCGCGACGGCCTCACCCTCGGCGAGCTCCCGGCCGGCGCGCGCATCGGCACCGGCTCCCCTCGCCGCGCTGCGCAGCTGCATGCGCTCGGTCTCGGTTTCGACGTGGTGGGAATTCGTGGCAACGTGGACACCAGGATCGGCAAGGTCGGCTCAGAAGTGGACGCCGTCGTCCTGGCGCGGGCCGGCATCGCCCGGCTGGCGCGACTCGACGAGGTGACCGAGGTGCTCGACCCGCTGCAGATGCTCCCGGCCCCCGGGCAGGGCGCGTTGGCGGTCGAGTGCCGAGCCGGCGACACCGAGCTGGTGGCGCAGGTCCGAGACGCGCTCGACGACCCGCGGACACGTGCCGCGGTGTCGGCGGAGCGGGCCGTGCTGGCCGCCCTCGAGGCGGGTTGCTCGGCTCCGGTCGGTGCGATGGCGGAGATTGCCGAGGGCGACGACGGCGAGGAGCTGTGGCTGCGAGCGGTAGCGCTGTCGGGCGACGGCCGGGTCGCCGTACGGCGCTCGGCGAGCGGCTCGCCGCAGGACGCCGAGAAGGTCGGCCGCTCGCTGGCCGAGGAGATGTTGGACGACGGAGCGTCGGCCCTGATCGAGGAGCAGGCCTCATGACGAGAAGAACCAGCAAGACCACCACCAAGACAAGCAGCACCAGAACTGCCAAGACCAGAACTGCACAGCCCACCACCAGAAACCAGAAGGCGACTGTGAGCACCAAGAGCAGCAGGACCACCGGCACGACTGCCCGCAAGCCGGCCGCGAAGTCGACGGCCACGGCAGCGGTCAAGAAGACGACTGCCAAGAAGGCCCCCGCGAAGAAGGCTCCCGCGAAGAAGGCTCCGGCCAGCAAGACGTCGGCCGCCCGCAGGACAGCGAAGGCGACCGCCGAGGCGACCGTGCCCTCGGCACTGCCCGTCGGGTTCGTGTCGTTCGTGGGCAGCGGCCCCGGCGACCCGGAGCTGCTCACCGTGCGCGCTGTCGACCTGCTGCGTGGCGCCGAGATCGTGGTGACCGAGTCACCCGAGCACGCCTCGCTCGTCGAGACGTTCTGCCCGGCGGCCGAGGTCGTCGACGGCGGGTTCGGCCAGGACGGGCAGCCGCTGACCCACGCCGGCCGCGCCAAGGTCATCGTCAAGCAGGCCAAGTCCGGCAAGCGCGTCGTGCGCCTGATGGCGGGCGACCCCTTCGTCTACGCGTCCGGCCCCGAGGAGGCCCAGGCCTGCGTCAAGGCCGGCGTCGGCTTCGAGATCGTCCCCGGCGTCTCGTCGGTGACCGCGGTCCCGGCCTACGCAGGGGTGCCGCTGACCGACAAGAAGCACCGCGAGATCGCGGTCGTGAACTGCTCCGAGACCAGGATCGACTGGTCGCAGTACGCCGACGACCGCACGCTCGTGCTGCTCTCCTCGGTCGGCTCGATCGGCGAGGTCGCCAAGGCGCTCGTCGCTGCCGGCCGCAGCGAGGAGACCCCGGTCGCGATGACCCGCGTCGGCACCACGACCGAGCAGGAGACCGTGGTCTCCACGCTCGCCGGCATCGAGGCCGACGCCCGCGCCGCGCGGATGACCCCGCCGGCCGTCACCGTCGTCGGTGACGTCGTCGACCTGCGCAGCACGCTGTCGTGGTTCGAGACCAAGCCGCTGTTCGGCTGGCGCGTGCTGGTGCCGCGCACCAAGGAGCAGGCCGGCACGCTGTCCGCGCGGCTGCGCAGCTACGGCTCGGTGCCCGAGGAGGTGCCGACCATCTCGGTCGAGCCGCCTCGCAACCCCCAGCAGATGGACAAGGCGATCCGCGGGCTCGTCGAGGGCCGCTACGAGTGGGTCGCGTTCACCTCCGTCAACGCGGTCCGGGCGGTCCGCGAGAAGTTCGACGAGTACGGCCTCGACGCCCGCGCCTTCTCCGGGCTCAAGATCGCTGCCGTCGGCGACAAGACCGCCGCCGCCATGGAGGCCTGGGGGCTGCGCGCCGACCTGGTGCCCTCCGGCGAGCAGTCCGCGCGTGGCCTGCTCGAGGACTGGCCGCCGTACGACGACGTGCTCGACCCGATCAACCGGGTGTTCCTGCCGCGGGCCGACATCGCGACCGAGACCCTGGTCGCCGGGCTGCTCGACCTCGGCTGGGAGGTCGACGACGTCACGGCCTACCGCACCGTGCGGGCCACGCCGCCGCCGGCGCCGACGCGTGAGGCGATCAAGAGCGGCAAGTTCGACGCGGTGGTGTTCACGTCGTCCTCGACCGTGCGCAACCTGGTCGGCATCGCCGGCAAGCCGCACCCGTCGACGGTGATCGCGGTCATCGGCCCGGCCACCGCCAAGACTGCCGAGGAGCACGGCCTGCGGGTCGACGTCCTCGCGCCGTCGCCGTCCGTGGACGTGCTCGCCGACGCGCTCGCCGACTTCGGCGCTGCGCGGCGGGCCGCGCTCATCGAGTCGGGTCAGCCGGTGACCAGGCCGTCCGAGCGGCGCCCGTCGGCTCGTCGCAAGGCCACCTGACGGTGACGTCGGCAGGCGGGTTCCCCGCGTCGCGGCCGCGACGGCTGCGACGCACGCCCGCGCTGCGGCGGCTCGTCGCGGAGACGTCCCTGTCGCCGGCCCAGCTGGTGCTGCCGGTGTTCGTGCGCGAGAACGCCGCCGAGCCGGTGCCGATCGGCAGCATGCCCGGTGTCGTCCAGCACACCCGCGACTCGCTGCGCAAGGCGGCCGCCGAGGCCGCGACGCTCGGGCTCGGCGGCGTGATGCTGTTCGGCATCCCCGAGCACAAGGACGCCCGCGGCACCGGAGCCGTCGACCCCGACGGGATCCTCAACGTCGCGATCGCCGACTGCGTCGCCGAGGTCGGCGACGCGCTGCCCGTGATGGCCGATCTCTGCCTCGACGAGTTCACCGACCACGGCCACTGCGGCGTGCTCGACGCCCGAAGGTGCGGTCGACAACGACGCGACCCTCGAGGTGTACGCCGAGATGGCGCTCGCCCAGGCCGCCGCCGGCGTCGACGTCGTGGGACCCAGCGGGATGATGGACGGCCAGGTCGCCGCGATCCGCGACCGCCCTGGAGGGCGCGGGTCACCACGACGTGGCGATCTTGGCCTACTCGGCGAAGTACGCCTCCGCGTTCTTCGGGCCGTTCCGCGAGGCGGTCGACTCCTCGCTGGTCGGCGACCGGCGGACCTACCAGCAAGACGGTGCGAACGCCGTCGAGGGCGTGCGCGAGGCGCGGCTCGACGTCGCCGAGGGCGCCGACATCGTGATGGTGAAGCCGGCACTGGCCTACCTCGACGTGGTCCGGGCGGTGCGCGACGCGGTCGACGTGCCCGTCGCGGCGTACAACGTCTCCGGTGAGTACGCCATGGTCGAGGCCGCCGCCGCCCGCGGCTGGATCGACCGCGACGCCGCCGTCCTGGAGACGCTCACCTCGATCCGCCGCGCCGGCGCGGACGTGATCCTCAGCTACTGGGCCGCGGACGCAGCCAGGCTGCTTCGCTGATCCAGACGCACAGGAGCCCCGGACCTCGATGGTCCGGGGCTCCTGTCTTGTCTGGGTGCGTCAGCCGGTCTTGGTGTCGGCGATGCAGCTGCAGCAGCTCGTCGGCCTGCGTGCACGGGGTTGATGCCCTTGGCGAGGCACATGACCCTGGCCTCGGCCGCGGTGATGACGTCGACGACACCGCCGCCGGCGCCGCCGCGAGCCGCCGCCGCCGCCGCCGCCGGCGCCGCCGCCGGCAGCTGCTTGGTGACCTTGTCGACGACGCCGCCGACGTGCCGCCGACATCGCCGCCGCCGCTGCCGGAGCCCGTGCCGCCGCCGGTGCCGCCAGTGCCGGTGCCGCCGGTGCCACCGGTGCCGGGAAGGGTGCCGCCGCCGGTCGTACCGCCGGTCGAACCGCCGGAGCTGCCGCCGGAGCCGCCGCTGCCGCCCGAGCCGCCGCTACCGCCGTTGCTGGAGCGACCGAAGTGCGAGCTGGTGTAGCCGCCGCCCTTGGGGTACTTGAAGCCGCTGGTGCCGCCGGCGAAGACCGAGTCGCCGTAGTCAGGGGTGAACGTGGTGGTGCCGCCGGTGCTGGTCGGCACGGCCGAGAAGTCGCCGTCGGCGTAGGCCTTCATGATCGACAGCACGAGGTTCACGTAGTCGTTGCTGTGGTTGTAGCGGTAGACCGACGACCGCTGGCCCGCGGTGGTCGAGAGGTCCTCGTTGCCCGAGCACAGGTAGACCGCGGTCGCGAGCGACGCGTCGTCGATGTCCTGCGGGTTGCGCTTGCCGTCGCCGTCACCGTCCACGCCGATGACCGACCAGGTCGAGGGGATGAACTGCATCGGGCCGACCGCGCGGTCGGTGACCTTGTCGTTGTCGTACTGGCCGGCGTCGGTGTCGCTGATCTTCTGCGTGCCGTTGCTGCCGTCGAGCGCGATGCCGTAGATGCCGGGGCGGCTGACGCCGTTGCCGTCGAGCGTGTTGCCGCCGTAGCGGCCGTGGTTGGACTCCACGCGGCCGATCGCGGCGATGAGCGGCCACGAGATGTTGCAGCCCTTGTCGGCGGCGTCGATGACCTGGGCGGCGCGCTGGTAGGCGGAGAGCGCTGCCGCGGGGATGCCGTTGGCGGACGAGCCCGCGATGACCTTGTCGGCGGCGCCCTTGGGCACGCCGGGGGCGATCTGGCCGGGCTGTCCCACGCTGGCGGGCGCCTTGATGGCCTGGTCGGGGACGGTGGTGCCGTCCGGGAGCTTCCCACTGCCGCCCTGCGCCGAGTCGGCGGTCGCGGTGCTGGTCAGGGTCAGGCTCGTGGTCCAGGCCCCCGACAGCAGCGCCAGCGGAATCAGGGCAGTGGCCTTCTGCCAACGGTTCAAGCTCTTGCGAGACGGCATTGTCTGTCGCTCTCTCCCTCAGTCACGTTTTCACCGGTCTGCTCCGGCCCAGCCCGGCCCATGGAGAAGTACCCGGTAACTCCCTCGTCGAACCCTCCAACGAGGCCCCTCCGGCTCTGGTTACGCGTGGGTAGACCAGTGGGTCCGTATGACTTGCGCCACACCGGACCCCGCCGCGGGCTGTGAGTGCCTGGTGAGGCGCGTGTGACGACCGAGCGCCCCGGGCTGGCGGAGGGTCGGCGGATGGCGCGTCTCACACGGCTCCCGCGCGGACCGGGTTCGTGGTCCGGCGCCGGTGCGGGAGAGAATGCCGAGGTGTCCCAGACCCGAGCTTCGGCCACCCCCGAGTCGGCTGCCCTGTTCGAGCGCGCCCGGGCCGTGACGCCCGGAGGCGTGAACTCGCCGGTCCGCGCGTTCAACGCCGTCGGCGGCACCCCCCGGTTCATCGAGCGGGCGCAGGGCCCCTACCTCTTCGACGCGGACGGCAACGAGTACGTCGACCTGGTCGGCAGCTGGGGGCCGATGCTGCTCGGCCACGCCCACCCGCAGGTCGTCGACGCCGTCCGCGCGGCGGTCGAGCGCGGCACGTCGTACGGCACCCCCACCCGGCCCGAGGTCGAGCTCGCCGAGGCGATCGTGGCGCGCACCCCCGTGGAGCGGGTCCGGCTGGTCTCCTCGGGCACCGAGGCGACCATGTCGGCGATGCGGCTCGCCCGCGGGTTCACCGGTCGCGAGATCGTCGTGAAGTTCGCCGGCTGCTACCACGGGCACGTCGACTCGCTGCTCGCCCAGGCCGGCTCCGGGCTCGCCACCCTGGCCGTGCCCAGGCACGCCGGGTGTCCCGGCCGCGGCGACCGCCGGGACCATCGTGCTGCCCTACAACGACCCCGACGCGGTGGCGCAGGTGTTCGCCGAGCACGGCGACGAGATCGCCTGCGTCATCACCGAGGCGGCGCCGGGCAACATGGGCGTCGTCCCGCCGGCGCCCGGCTTCAACAAGCTGCTGTCGCAGACCTGTGCCAGCCACGGCGCGCTGTTCATCAGCGACGAGGTGATGACCGGCTTCCGCGTCAGCCGCTCCGGTCACCACGGCGCTCGACGGCGCCGTCGAGGGCTGGGTGCCCGACCTGATGACCTTCGGCAAGGTGATGGGTGGCGGCTTCCCGGCGGCGGCCTTCGGTGGCCGCGCCGACGTGATGTCGATGCTGTCGCCCGACGGGCCCGTCTACCAGGCCGGCACGCTCTCGGGGAACCCGGTCGCCACCACCGCCGGGCTGACGACGCTGCGGCTGGCGACCGACGAGGTCTACGCCCACCTCGACAAGGCGGCGCAGGTGGTCCGCGAGGCCGCCTCCTCGGCGCTCAGCCGAAGCCGGCGTCGCCCACGTCGAGCAGCACGTCGGCAACATGTTCAGCATCTTCTTCACCGACGACGGCGTCACCGAGGTCCGCGACTTCGCCGGTGCCGGCGCTCAGCACGTCGAGCGGTTCAAGGCGTTCTTCCACGCGATGCTCGAGCAGGGCGTCTACCTGCCGCCGAGCGCGTTCGAGGTGTGGTTCCTCTCGGCCGCGCACGACGACCGTGCCGTGGACCGGATCCTCGCGGCCCTGCCGGCGGCCGGCACGCGCCGCTGCCGCCGTACCCGTCACGGCTTCGCAGGAGCGCGGATGAGCGAGCAGACCACCGTCCACCTGCTGCGGCACGGCGAGGTGCACAACCCGGGCGGCGATCCTCTACGGCAGGCTGCCCGGCTACCACCTCTCCGACCTCGGGCTGCGGATGGCGCGTCGGGTCGCCGACACCGTCGGCGACCGCGACATCACCCACGTGGTGGCCTCGCCGCTGGAGCGGGCCCAGCAGACCGCGCAGCCGCTGGCCGAAGCCCGCGGCGTCGAGGTCGTCACCGACGCGCGGGTCATCGAGTCGACGAACATCTTCGAGGGCCGGCGCTTCAGCGTCGGCGACGGCATCGTCAAGCGGCCCAAGGCGTGGCGGCACCTGTGGAACCCGTTCCGGCCCTCGTGGGGCGAGCCCTACAAGGCGGTCGTCGCACGCATGATGGCCGCGGTGTACGACGCCCGCGACGCCGCCCGCGGCCACGAGGCGGTGATCGTCTCGCACCAGCTGCCGATCTGGACGACGCGGCTGCACGTCGAGCACCGGATGTTCGCGCACAACCCGCGCAACCGGCAGTGCACGCTGTGCAGCCTCACCTCGCTGGTCTTCGACGGCGACGACCTCGTCACGCTGCGCTACTCCGAGCCCGCCGCCGACCTGATCCCGGTCGCGGACCGCCGCGCGAACTTCTCCTCCGGGGCGCGGGCCGACCGCGCAGGAGGCGCCCCCGTCGTGACCCGCCCGTCGTTGCGTCGCGCCGCCGCACTGCCGGCCGTGCTCGCACTGGTAGCCGGTGCTGCTGGCCGGCTGCTCGAACGACGAGGTCGGCAGCTCGGGTGACCAGGGCTACGTCGCAGGCAAGGGCGTCGATCACCACCTCGAAGGTGGCCGACCGCAAGCAGCCCGGCACCGTCGCCGGGCACCACCTTGGCGGGCAAGCACGTGTCGCTGCGCGACTACCGCGGCAAGGTCGTCGTCGTGAACGTCTGGGGGTCGTGGTGCCCGCCGTGCCGGGCGGAGGCGCCGATGCTCGCCGACGCCGGCGCGCGACCTGAGGAAGAAGGGCGTGGTCTTCCTCGGCATCAACTCGCGCAACCCCGAGCAGGCCGGCCCGCAGGCGTTCGAGCGGCGCTACGACATCCCCTACGACTCGATCTACGACCCGGACGGACAGACGCTGCTCGCCTTCCACGGCACGCTGGCCGCCCAACTCGATCCCGAGCACGGTGGTCATCGACAAGCAGGGCCGGGTCGCCGCCAGCGTGATCGGCAAGGTCACCCGCACCACCCTGGAGGACCTCGTCGACGACGTGCTCGCGAGCGGCGGCACCGGCGGCTGCCGCGTGATCGCCTCGTCGACTGGTTCAGGACACGGTGCTCTCGGGGTCGCTGCTCGCGGCGCATCCCGGTGGCGCTGCTGGCCGGGCTGGTGTCGTTCTTCTCGCCGTGCGTGGTGCCGCTGCTGCCGGGCTACCTCTCCTACGCCACCGGGCTGTCCGGCGTCGACCTCGAGGACGCGCGGCGCGGCCGGATGGTGCTCGGCAGCTTCCTGTTCGTGCTCGGCTTCTCGTTCGTCTTCGTCGCCCTCGGCACGCTGTCGGGCGCGCTCGGGGAGTGGCTGTTCCGCTACTCCCGCGAGATCACGCGTCGTGCTCGGCTTCGTCACGATCCTCGTCGGGCTGGCGTTCATCGGGCTGGTGCCGTGGCTGCAGCGCGACCTGCGCGTGCACCGGGTGCCGGCCGTCGGCCTGGCGGCGGCACCGATGCTCGGTGTGCTGTTCGGCCTCGGCTGGACGCCCTGCATCGGGCCGACGCTGTCCGCGGTGCAGACGCTGGCGTTCCACGAGGGCACGGCCTGCGAAGGGCGCGGTGCTGAGCGTCGCCTACTCGCCTCGGCCTCGGCATCCCGTTCGTGCTGGCCGGCCTCGGCGTTCCGCCGCATGCTCGGGGACGGTCGGCTGGGTGCGACGCCACCAGGTCTGGGTGACCCGGGCCGGCGGCGTGATGCTGGTCTGGTCGGCCTGCTGCTGGTCACCGGGCTGTGGGACCAGTGGGTGGGCGACCTCCGCTCCTGGATCGGCGGCTTCGAGGTCGCCGGTATGAGCACTCTGACGACACAGCGAGACCGAGGCCGGCGGCTCCGCGTCGCAGCCGCCGACCCCGCCCTCGGCACCGCCGGCCCTGAGCCCCGTCGAGCTGTCCCGCTGGGCCTGGCGCCAGCTGACGTCGATGCGCACGGCGCTCGTGCTGCTGTTCCTGCTCGCGCTCGCCGCGGTCCCCGGGTCCGTCGTACCGCAGGCGAACATCGACGCGGTCAAGGTCGCCAACTGGCAGGACGACCACCCGACGCTGACGCCGGTCTACGAGAAGCTCGGGCTGTTCTCGGTCTTCTCCTCGCCGTGGTTCTCCGCGATCTACCTGCTGCTGATGGTCTCGCTCGTCGGCTGCTTCGTGCCGCGGCTGCGGATCTACTGGCGGGCGATGCGCGCGCAGCCGCCGGCCGTGCCGCGTCGCCTCGAGCGGCTGCCGGAGTCCAGGCGGTTCGAGATCGACGAGGCGCCGGCCGCGGTGCTGGAACGCACCGAGAAGGCACTGCGCGCTCGGCGCTACCGGGTGGTCGCGACGCGACGGCGGGACTCTCCGCGGAGAAGGGCTACCTCCGCGAGGCGGGCAACCTGCTGTTCCACCTCGCGGTGCTCGTGGTGCTCGCCGGCTTCGCGTTCGGCCAGCTGTTCGGCTACAAGGGCGGCGTCATCACGATCGTCGGGCAGGGCTTCAGCAACACGCTGAGCCAGTACGACGACTTCGCTCCCGGCTCGCTGTTCGACCCCGACGACCTCGACCCGCTGAGCCTGCACGTCGACGACTTCCACGTGAAGTGGCTGACGAGCGGCCCGGAGATGGGCCAGCCGGAGTCGTTCGACGCGAACGTCACCTACCGCACCAGCCCCGACCGCCGCGCCGCGTCACCACGACCTCGCGGTGAACCACCCGCTGCACGCCGACGGCACCGACGTCTTCCTGGTCGGCCACGGCTACGCCCCGGTGGTCACGGTCCGCGGCGGCGACGGCAAGGTCGCCTACCGCGGGTCCGGTGGTCTTCCTCCCGCAGGACAGCTCCTTCGCGTCGTACGGCGTCGTCAAGGTGCCCGACGCCGGGCCCGAGCAGCTCGGCTTCGAGGGACTGTTCCTGCCGACGTACGGCTTCACGATGGAGCGCGGGCCGTTCTCGCAGTTCCCCGACTCGCTCGACCCGGCGCTGTCGCTGATGCCCGTACCACGGCGACCTCGGCCTCGACGACGGCAAGTCCGCAGTCGGTCTACGAGCTCGACAAGTCGAGGCTGAAGGCCTTCCAGAACGCCGACGCGTCGTCTCGGCGCCGGCGAAGCGCATCAAGCTGACCCCGGGGCAGACCGTGCAGCTGCCGGACGGCCAGGGGTCGATCCGCTTCGACGGCGTGCAGCGGTGGGTCAAGCTGCAGGTCAGCCACAGCCCCGGCAAGGGCGTCGCGCTCGGCGGCGTGCTGCTCGGCATCCTCGGGCTGATGGGCTCGCTGTTCATCCGGCCGCGCCGGCTCTGGGTGCGGGTCAGCCGTGCCGAGGACGACGACGGCGAGCCAGGAGCCGGGCGTACCGTGGTCGAGCTGGCCGGGCTCGACCGCAGCTCCGGCGGTGACCTCGCCGCCGAGGTCGACGAGCTCGAGCGGCTCGTGCAGCAGACCGGCACCGATCCGAGAGGGAGCCCGCGTGAGCACCGCGCAGTTCGCCGCCGTCAGCGACAACGCGGTCATGTTCGCCTCGATCGTCTACGTGCTGGCGTTCTTGGCGCACCTGACCGAGTGGGTGCTCGTCCGCTCCCTGCCCGCGCCCGACGAGACCCGGGTGCCCGTCGGCCGTCGGCGCCGAGTTGTCAGAGCGGTGACGCCGGTCATGGCACGCCGCAGCGACCTGACAACTCGGACGGAGCAGGAGCTCCGCGTCGAGAAGTGGGGGCGGATCGGGGTGGCGCTGACCATCCTCGGGTGCGCGCTGCAGTTCGTGGGGCTGGTGACGCGTGGCCTCGGCTCGCGACCCGGTGCGGGTGCCCTGGGGCAACATGTACGAGTTCACGCTGGCCGGCACGTTCGGGGTCAGCCTGATGTACCTGCGTGCTGATGCGCCGCTACCACCTGCGCTGGATGGGCGTGCTGGTCACCGGCTTCCTCGTCGTGGTGCTGATGCTCGACCAGCTCGTGCTCTACCAGGACGCCGGCCCGCTGGTGCCCGCGCTGCACTCCTACTGGCTCGCGATCCACGTGCTCGCCGCGATCATCGCGTCCGGCGCGTTCGCCGTCGGCGCGCTGGCGCTCGTCGCTGTTCCTGATCAAGGACCGCGCGGTACGACGCGGCACGGTGCACCCCGCGCGGCTACCTGTCACGGCTGCCGGCGCCGCAGGCCCTCGAGCGGGTCGCCTACCGGCTCAACGCCTTCGGCGTTCCCGATCTGGACGTTCGCGGCGCTGGTCGCCGGGCCGATCTGGGCGGAGTACGCCTGGGGCAGCTACTGGAACTGGGACCCCAAGGAGGTGTGGGCGTTCATCACCTGGGTGATCTACGCCGCCTACCTGCACGCCCGCGCGACCGCGGGCTGGCGAGGGCCGGGCCGCGACCGTGATCGCGCTCATCGGCTTCGCGTCGCTGCTGTTCAACTTCGTGGGGATCAACTACTTCTTCGGCGGCGGCAGCATGCACAGCTACGCCGGCTGAGCTATCTCCGCTCTGGTTCGGTTTGTCCTGGTCGCGACGCGTTGGCGCTGGTTCAGGTCGCGCAGGAAGTCCTCGTCGTCGTCGGGAGCGATGGTGCGCGGGGTGGGCCGCCGGGGCGGCGAGGCCGGTCGGCGCGCGGGCGTGCCGCCGCGACGGCGGCGCTCGATGCAGCCAGAACGTCGGCGTACACGAGCGCCGCGAACAAGATGATGACCAGCAAGAACTTACCCACGCCCCAAGGGTAGGCGCGTCGCGGCAAACCCGGCGGCACGCCCGACGCCGCATCGGTCTGGGCATACCCTGGCCCGATGAAGGAGTTCGTCGTCTACACCCTCGCGCGGATCGGCCTGTTCGTGGCCGTCGCTGCTGGTGTTCTTCGGCATCTTCGAGGCGTTCGGGGTCTCGTCCTGGCTGTTGCCGGTGGTGCTGGCCGCGCGTCGTGTCGGCCGTCGCGTCGTACTTCTTGCTCCAGGGGCCGCGCGAGCGCTTCGCCGCCCGCGTCGAGACCCGCGCGGCCGCGATGTCGCAGCGCTTCGAGGAGGCCCGCGCCAAGGAGGACGAGGACTAGACCGATGGTGTGCCGGGAGGTGCGGCGCGACCGGCGACCGCACCTGGGTCAACGAGGCGATCCGCAGGGTCGAGGCCGACGCCAACCGGTCCGCCGACACGCACCTGCACGTGTTCCCGCTGCCGGAGGCGTGGGACGTCGACCTGTACCTCAAGGACGAGTCCGTGCACCCGACCGGCTCGCTCAAGCACCGGCTCGCGCGCTCGCTGTTCCTCTACGCGCTCTGCAACGGCTGGGTCGACGAGGGCACCACGATCATCGAGGCGTCGTCGGGCTCGACGGCGGTCTCGGAGGCGTACTTCGCCCGGCTGCTCGGGCTGCCGTTCGTCGCGGTGATGCCGGCGTCGACGTCGCGCGGAGAAGATCGAGCTGATCGAGTTCGAGGGCGGCACGCTGCCACCTCGTCGACGACCCGTCGACGGTGTACGACGAGGCGCGGCGGCTCGCGGCCGAGACCGGCGGCCACTACATGGACCAGTTCACCTTCGCCGAGCGCGCGACCGACTGGCGCGGCAACAACAACATCGCCGAGTCGATCTTCGAGCAGCTCTCCCAGGAGCGGCACCCGGTGCCCGCGTGGGTCGTCGTGGGGGCCGGCACCGGTGGCACGTCCGCGACGATCGGTCGCTACGTGCGCTACCGCCGCTTCGACACCAGGGTCTGCGTGGTCGACCCGGAGAACAGCGCCTTCTTCGAGGGCTGGTCCGACCTCCGACCCGACGGTCGTCACCGGTCGCGGCTCGCGCATCGAGGGCATCGGGCGGCCGCGCGTCGAGCCGTCGTTCATGCCCGTCGGTGGTCGACGCGATGGTCTCGGTGCCCGACGCCGCCTCGATCGCCGCGATGCGGTGGACCTCGCGGATCACCGGCCGGCTTGTCGGCGGCTCGACCGGCACCGCGATGTGGGGCGCGCTGCGGCTGATCGCCTCCATGCACGCCGACCGGACCGACCCGGCAGCGTCGTCACGCTGCTGTGCGACGGCGGCGAGCGCTACGCCGCGACGTACTACGACGACGACTGGCTCGCCGAAGCAGGGCATCGACATCGCGCCGTACGTCGTGACGCTGGAGAAGTTCTACGACACCGGCACCTGGACGGAGGTCAGTGACGGGTAGGGCGGTAGATGAGCTGCTGGATGCGACCGTCCAGGGTGCGGGCCTCGATCAGGTCGAGGTCGAAGTCTTCGGCACCCTTGTAGATCGGCGACTCTCCGGTCGAGCCGGTGATGACGGGGAAGACGGTCACCTGGAGTCGGTCGACGAGGCCGGCAGCCATCAGCGAACGGTTCATCGCCAGGCTGCCGTGCGAGCGCAAGGGCGTGTCGGACTCCTCCTTGAGGCGGGCGACGACGTCGACCGCATCGCCCTTCACGACGGTCGCGTCCGGCCAGTCGAGGGGTCCTTCCAGCGTGTTCGACACCACGTACGCCGGCAGGTTCACCATCCGATTCACCCACGGGTCGCGGACCTCCGACTCCTCGGTGCTGCCGGCGAGCATCCCTACGAAGGCCCGGTACGTGTTCGCGCCGAAGACCATCCGCTGCTCCCCGCCGTGCAGCTCATACCGGTGGTCGAGCAGCTCGGGTCCCTGCTTGCCCCAGTAGCCGGTCCAGTCGGATCCCTCGGCGGCGGAGCCGAAGCCGTCGAGACTGGAGAAGACGTCGAAGGTGTAGGTGGCAGTCATGTCACTCCTTGCCGTCCGCGACCTCGATCGATGCGACATCGTCGCCGAAGCGATTCTTGAACTTCGAGACTGCGGCTTCGATCATGGCTTCCAAGCTGCTGTCTGGCACTTCGTCCCCGGCCCTCACCGCCACGACGACTTCGGCCACGGGAACCAGTTCTGTGCGGTTCTCCCGAGGCTGGTCGAACTCCACGCCCTCCTCACGCAGCAGGTGCGCGAGCGCACCCACCAGGACCCTCGGTCCCCGGTAGGTGATCGTCTCCGGCATGGGGACTCCCTTCGAGCGGTATGTCGCATGATCCAGCAGGCTCCCTGACCGGACAAGTCCGAACCAGCGAGAGACGTCCCCTACAAGTGCAGCGGGACGGTTCAGTGACGCGACGGGACGTACTTGAGGAGCTGGGTCCGGCCATCGAAGGTCCGGGACTCGACGAGCTCGAGATCCAGGTCCGGTCCGTCCGCGAACAGCGGCTCCAAGCCGGACTGGGCGGTGACCACCGGGAAGATGGTGACCTGCAGGTAGTCGACAAGACCTGTGCTCAGCAGTGACTTGTTGAGGGTGATGCTTCCCATCGTTCGCATCGGCGCCGAACCCTCGCGCTTCATCCTGGGGATCGCGGTGCGCGCATCCTCGGTGACCAGCTCTGTGTTGTCCCAGCTCAGCGGCGGCTCCAGGGTGGGGGAGAACACGAGCTTGGGGATCTCAGCCATTCTGGCGAAGGTCGGGTCTCCTGCTCGGCGACGATCTGGGACATCGTCCGATAGGTGTTCGCGCCGATCACGATGACGTGGTCCTCTGCCAGCTTCTCCTCCAGCCACGCCATCAGCTCCGGACCTTCCTTCCCGTAGTAGCCCGGCCAGCCCTCGGCTCCACCGAACCCGTCAAGGCTCGAGAACAGGTCAACAGTCAGCGTGTTCATGCGCGGCTCCTTAGTGTCCGATGCATGGTGCCTTCACAAGGGTCGACCAGCGTCGCGCGCTGAACTCATCGCACAGTCTGAGTACGGTCCGGTGAACGCGCGCGCGCATCAAGGGAGAGCAACGAGATGAGACCACTTCGATACTCGATCAACGTCACGCTCGACGGCTGCTGCCATCACGAGGCAGGGCTCCCCCCGGACGAGGAGTCGATGCGCTACTGGACCGCTGAGATGGAACGAGCCGATGCCCTGCTGTTCGGCCGGGTGACCTACGAGATGATGGAGTCGGCGTGGCGGCGGCCGGCCACGGGCACGTGGCCTGACTGGATGGGTGAGTGGGAGATCCCGTTCGCCGAGACCATCGACCGGGCGAAGAAGTACGTCGTGTCGAGCACGCTGAGCGAGGTCGATTGGAACGCCGAGCTGGTGCGAGGCGACGTGGGGCAAGCGGTTCAGCGGCTCAAGCAGGAGCCGGGCGAGGGCCTGTTCGTGGGCGGCGTGACGCTCCCCCTGGCGTTGGCGGATCTGGGACTGATCGACGAGTACGAGTTCCTCGTGCAGCCGGTCCTTGCCGGACACGGGCCGACGTTGCTCGCCGGTCTGCGCGAGCGCATCCAGCTCGAGCTCGTGGATCGCCAGGAGTTCCGGTCGGGGGCGGTCGCCATGCGATACCGGCCCACGCGAGCAATGGCTTGACGTGAACGGTGGGCGAGTGATCCAACAGATTTCATCTCGGCGAGTCCGAGCGGATCGCGACAGATCGGGGCGAGTGGCTCTGACCCCCGACCTCAGGGGGCGACGTACGGGCGGGACGTCCTGGGCACAGCAACGCGACAGATGCCGTCGGGTAGCTCGCACACCAGGAGGTCGCCCTGTTGTGCGGGGAGGTCACCCCCGCCGCGGTTGGCCCAGACCACGATGTGGTTGTCGTCGAGCCACTGGGACGTCGTGATCACGCTTTCGTCGATCTTCTGCCCGACCGGGGTGAAACCGCTTGGCAGTCGTAGCCGGAGCTCCTGACCGTTCGGGCGTGTGAGAGTCGCTCGGTCGCCACCGGAGGTGACGGTGGCCAGTCGTCTGCCGACCTGCTGGAAGTACGCGCCAGCGCTGTGGGAGATGCGACTGTCCTGCGCGACGACCTTGAACATCCGGGCCTGCCTACCCATTTCGGCGTCCAGCTGCGCCAGTCTGACCTTGGTGGTCTCGCTGGACGTCACGTCGAACCGGAACAGGTGCGGGTCCTTACAGGGGTGGATGTCGTTGACGTCGATGGCCCAGCAGCCCGGGGTGCTCGGGTCAGGGTTGAAATAGACCTGGTCCTCGCCGACATAGACCACAGAGTCCCAACGGCCGCGTTCGGTGAACGGGATGCGGGCCACCTCCTCGCGGCGTGACGTGTCGTAGACGACGAACTCGATGGGGATCTGGTTCTTGCGACCCGCAACATCGCCCCAGACCACCAGGGAGCCGGAGTCGCCTGTCGTGACGACCCCCGGCGTGCGCGGTCGGCGCAGCCGTGAACTCCGACGTGCCGATCACCGATGTCGTGGTGCCGTCGGTGAACCACAACGTGCCATCGAGCGCCGCCTCGTAGACGGCTCCGTCGTCGGTGGCGTCGATGAACGCGACGGGCTTCTCCGCCTCAACGGTCTTGTCACCCACGTGCACCTTGGTGCCGTCTGCGTAGACCAGTGGGCGTGTTCCTTGCGGCTCCACGGTCCGCTGACCCTTGTGCGTCTTGGTCGACTTGTCGACCGGCCCGCTCGACTGGTGGTGCACACTGCCCGCGACGAAGCCGCCGACGGCGATCGCCGCGACGACCGCGCAGGGATGCCAGCCCTGCGGCCATCCGACGGCGATGTAGCCGCTGCTCGCCCTGGGCGACCAGCGCCTCGACATCGAGGGTCGGGGCGACGAGGTCGTCGACGCGGTGGGCGAGATCCTGGAAGCTGTTCATCGGGTCACCACCGAGGGGTCGGGTGTGGGAGGGACGAAGTCGGCGCCGAGGTGGTCGCGCAGCTTGCCCAGCGCGACCGAGACTTGTCGTTTCACGGTGCCGACCAAGCTGCCATCAGCTCAGCGGTTTGTGCCTCGGACAGGTCCTCGCAGAAGCGCAGCACGACCGCAGTCCGTTGCCGGGGCGGCAACAGGTGCAGCTGGTCCCACAGCTCGTCGCGTGAGTGTTGATCTGCTCGGTCTCATCCGGGGCCGCCGCCGCCTCAGGCAGCTCACCAGTCGGGCGTTCGCCGAAGGAGCGGCGGCGGCGCCGCGAGATCGCGGTCGTCACGATGATGCGCCGCGTGTACGCCTCGGCACTCGCCACCTCGCGCAGTCGCGGCCACGCGACGTAGGCCTTGACCAGCGAATCCTCCAGCAGATCCTCCGCCAGCTGGTAGTCGCCGATGACGAGATAGGCCGTCCGGAACAGGCTGGCCGAGCGTGCCGCCACAAACTCGGCGTAGGCCGAGTGGTCCGACGGCCGTCGCGTCATCTCGCGCCTCCCACATCCGATCGAGTCCGAGGCTCATAACGATCCCCTACCTAGTAAGACGCTTTGAGGAGCCGCCCAGGTTGAACGAACCACCCGCGACCACTGATCGAAGCGCGCTCATCGGCGTGATCGGACGTCGCCCATGCTTGGGCCGGCCAAGCGGTGGTGTCAGTGCTTGGCTGTGGGTTGGCTCTGTAGGTGAGGCCGTGTGGATTGGTCCAGGCGTAGGTGCCGGGGTCGGCGCGTTGGTACCCCAGCCGGTGAAGGTCTTCAGCCGGTGGTGTCGTCGACAGAAGCAAGCCAAGTTCGCTGGGAGGTTTGGCCGGGTGGCCACCCTCGCCCATCGGGACGTAGGGGTCGATGTGGTCGAGGTCGCAGCGTCTGGCATCGATGGTGCAGCCGGGGAAGACGCAGTGGCCGTCGCGGAGGATCACCAGGTCCCGCATCCAGGCGGGTGGGTCGTGCGCGTCCAGCGCATCGTCGAGGTCTTCATGTCGAGGACGGGCTTGAGGGTGATGCCGTGGTCCGCTGGAGCCAGGTCTTGAGCAGGTCGAGGGTGGTGGAACCGAGCTTCTCGACGTCCGCGGGGGTGGTCTCGCCGTGGTCGGCAGTGCGGCGTAGGTCGTCGCAGGTGAGGTGCACGTAGATGGTCGCGCCGGTGATCGCGTGGTTCTGCGGTCTCGCTCGACCGGTGGCGGTCGGTCTGGCTGCCCGGACAGGTCGAGCACGCGCTCTGGGTGCGCCAGCAGGCCCAGCGCGGCGGCGCGGCGGTCCCCGAGGGGTGAGTCGTCGCCGAGGCGGCCCAGGTGGTTGGCGAGGTCGGCCACGGTGGCCTCGAGGTCGTGGCCGTCGACCAGGTCGAGTCGGCGGACAAGGTGGCGGAGCCGAGGGTGTCCCGTCGTGGTAGTCGAAGGTCACGTCCCGATGGGCCTTGGCGGCTTCCTCACGGCGTCGGGCCACCTCGGGTTCGAACCGGACCAGTGCCGCGTGCACCAGCCCGCTCAGGTTGGGCACCAGCCGGTTCTTCGCCCCGGGGATCGCGGCTTGGGCGTCGACGAACGCGACGGCTTCACGGGGAGGTGCATGGTGTGTTTGGCGATCTTGCGGGCCTTCCACGCCTGCAACAACCCGTGCTGCACCAGCGCCCAGAGCCTGGGGGAGGCGGTAGCGGAGCTCCAGCGAGCCGGCGACCAGACCGCAGCGGAGCGGTAGGAGAGGTCGAGGGCGGCGGCGAGCTCCTCGACGGCCCGTTCGGCGACCCGGGGTGCCGCCCCCGGCGACCAGGATCGGGTCGCCCTCGTCGGGAGACGGTCAGCAGCGGGTCGCGCCAGCACGCGACCGGGGGGGTCACCACGGTCGACCGGGTAGAGGTGGGGGACCTGGTGGATCGCCAGCTCCAGCAGCCGAGCCTGGGACCGATCCGCCTGTCGACGTTCGGCGGCGGCTTCAAGCAGCGTCTCGCGCACGCCGAGACCAGACAGGTCCCCCGAGCGGGACCGGGGCCTCTTGGGTGCTGGTCATGGGTATGAATCTAGACCCGAGCACCGACACTTCTCGGACGAGTTTTCCCTTTGTCGCAAGGGGATTCAGAGATTTCTCCGGAGACCTCCGCGCGCAGCCTCGCGTGGTTTCGAGGCTCGCTTCGCTCGCGCCTCAACCAGCGTGATCGTCAGCCGATGAGCAGGCCGACGAAGACGCCGACGGCGTAGAGCAGCTCGGCGATGCCGGTGTGCTGGAGCACCGGGACGAGCGCCCGGCCCGTCGTCCCCGACAGGACGAGCCGGGCCGACGGCCGGCGGGACAGGAACGCGAGCCCGAGCAGCGCCCAGGGGGGCCGACAGCGCGAGCGCGACGAGCGCCGCGACGGCGACGCCGAGCAGCAGCACGTAGAGGTCGCGGGTCCGCCGGTCGCCGAGCACGACCGCGAGCGTGCGCTTGCCGACGACCCGGTCGGTGGGGATGTCGCGCAGGTTGTTGGCGACCAGGATCGCGCAGGCCAGCGCCCCGACGCCGACGGCGGCGTACCAGGCGCGGCGGCGGCAGCGTCCTCGGTCTGCACGTACGTCGTGCCGAGGACCGCGACCAGGCCGAAGAACACGAACACCATCACCTCGCCTAGGCCGCGGTAGCCGTAGGGCTGCGAGCCGCCGGTGTAGAACCAGGCGGCGACGATCGCCAGCGCGCCGACGAGCACCAGCCACCACGACGTCGTCGCCGCGAGCACCAGGCCGGCGACCACCGCGACGCCGAACGCCGCGAACGCCGCCCGCTTCACCGCCGCCGGGCGCCGCGACGCCGGAGCCGACCAGCCGCAGCGGGCCGACCCGGTCGGCGTCGGTGCCGCGGATGCCGTCGGAGTAGTCGTTGGCGTAGTTGACGCCGACCTGCAGCGCGAGGGAGACGACGAGCGCGAGCACCGCCTTCCACCAGACCGCCTCGTCGACGTACGCGGCGACGCCGGTGCCGGCGAGCACCGGGGACGACGGCGGCGGGCAGGGTGCGGGGGCGGGCGCCTTCGACCCACTGCGCTGGGTCGTCACGGTCGGGGTCGTCACAGTCGCCAGATTCTCGCGAGGCCTAGCCGTCGGCTCCGTGAGCAGCCTGCCAGCCCGGTGCGCGGCAGCGCCGCCGAGATCCTCGCGACTGCTCCGGGAGTGGGAGGCCGCCGACGACCCGGCGCCACTCGTCGTCGAGACGTCGGGGTCGACCGGACGCCCAAGCGGGTGCTGCTGTCGCGCGCCGCGATGCGCGCCTCCGCGGACGCCACCCACGCCCGCCTCGGCGGCCCGGGCCAGTGGCTGCTGGCCCTGCCGCCGACGTACGTCGCCGGGCTGCAGGTGCTGTTCCGCTCGGTGCGCGCCGGCACCGAGCCGGTCGTCAGGACGGTCGCCTCGGAGGCCGCTGCACGGCCGGCACGCGGCGCTACGTCTCCCTGGTGCCGACCCAGCTGGTCCGGCTGCTCGACGAGCCGACGTGCCGAGGCGCTCGCGGCTTCGACACCGTGCTCGTCGGCGGCGCGCGCGCTCGAGCCGCGGCTGCGCGAGCAGGCCGAGACGGCGGGCGTCCCGGTGGTCACGACCTACGGGATGAGCGAGACCTGCGGCGGCTGCGTGTACGACGGCCGCCCGCTCGACGGGGTCGGGTGCGGTCGACGCCGACGGGCGGGTGCTGCTCGCGCGGGCCGGTGCTCTTCGACGGGTACGACGGGCGACCCGAGCGGACCGCCGAGGTGCTGCAGGACGGCTGGTTCGTCACCGCCGACCTCGGCCGGGTCGACGACGACGGCGCGGCTGAAGGTCCTCGGGCGCGTCGACGACGTGGTCGTCTCCGGCGGCGTCAACGTCCCGGCCGCGCGCGGTCGCGCAGAGCTGCGCGAGCACCCGGGGGTGCGCGACGCCGAGGTGGTCGGCGTGCCGGACGACGAGTGGGGCGAGCGTCGTGGTCGCCGTCGTGGTCGGCGACCTGACCTCGGCCTCGACGAGCTGCGCGAGCTGGGTCGCCGCGCGAGCAGCCCCGCGCCTGGGCGCCGCGGCGCGTCGTACGCGTGGACGCGCCTGCCGCTGCTGGCCAACGGCAAGGTCGACCGGCTCGCCGTCGAGAGCTGGCGTGACCGTGCACGCTGGCACGTGCACGTCTTCTCGATCCCGATGCGCACCCGGTTCCGCGGGATCACGGTGCGCGAGGGGATGCTGCTGCGCGGCGACGGCGGGCTGGGGCGAGTTCAGCCCGTTCCTGGAGTACGACGCCGCGATCGCCGCGCCCTGGCTGCGCGCCGCCCGTCGAGGCCGCCGACGAGGGCTGGCCGGACGCCGGTGCGCGAGCGCGTGCCGGTCAACGTGACCGTGCCGGCCGTCGGCCCCGAGCAGGCCGCGGCGATCGTGCGCGAGGCGGCGGCTGCCGCACCGCCAAGGTCAAGGTCGCCGAGCCCGGCCAGACGCTCGCCGACGAGCGAGGCCCGGCTCGAGGCGGTGCGCGACGCGCTCGGCCCGGACGGGCGCATCCGCATCGACGCCAACGGCGGCTGGTCGGTCGACGAGGCCGTGGCCGCGCATCCCGGTGCTGGACCGGGCGGCCGGCGGCCTGGAGTACGTCGAGCAGCCGTGCGCCGACCGTCGAGGACCTGGCCGCTCGTGCGCCGCCGGGTCGACGTGCCGGTCGCCGCCGACGAGTCGATCCGCCGGGCCGACGACCCCTACCGGGTGCGCGACCTCGAGGCCGCCGACGTCGCGGTGCTCAAGGTGCAGCCGCTCGGCGGGGTGCGGGCCTGCCTGCGGATCGCCGAGGACATCGGCCTGCCGGTGGTGGTGTCCAGCGCGCTCGAGACCAGCGTCGGCATCGCGGCCGGGGTGGCGCTGGCCGCGGCGCTGCCCGAGCTGCCGTACGCCTGCGGCCTGGCGACCGTGCAGCTGCTCGCCGACGACGTGGTCGTCGAGCCGCTGCTGCCGCGTCGACGGCGCGCTGCCGGTCGTACGCCCGGAGGTCGACGACGCCGCGCTCGCCGCACCGCGCCGCGCCGGACCGGCAGCGTCACTGGCGAGGAGCGGCTGGCGGCGATAGGTTCCACGTCATGACCCCGGCGAACGCCTCGACCGCGCTCGCCACCGTCGTGGTCGACGAGCTGGTCCGCTGCGGCGTGCAGCGACGTCGTGCTGGCGCCGGGCTCGCGCAGCGCGGCGCTCGCCTTCGCGGCGCTACGCCGACGCCGGAGCGGCGTCCGCGCTGCACACCCGCATCGACGAGCGGTCGGCCGGCTTCCTCGCGCTGGGCATCGCGCGCACCAGCCACCGCCCGGTCGCCGTCGTCACGACCAGCGGCACGGCGGTCGCCAACCTGCACCCGGCCGTGCTCGAGGCGTCCCACGCCGGGGTGCCGCTGGTGCTGCTCACCGCCGACCGGCCGGCGCGGCTGCGGGGCACCAACGCCAACCAGACCACCGACCAGGCGGGCATCTTCGGCGGCGCGGTGCGGCTGCACGCCGACGTGCCCGCGGCCCATCCCGGCAGCGGCGAGGCCGAGCGGCGCCAGGTCGTCGGCTGGCGGGCGCTGGTCGCGCGGCGGCGGCCGTCGCGCTCGGGCCGGCTCGGCGCGACCGCCGGGCCGGTGCACCTCAACCTGCAGTTCGAGGAGCCGCTGGTGCCCGAGGCCGGCGACGGCTGGGGCAGCCGCGCTCGACGGCGCCCCGCACGGCGGTCCGTGGATGACGCCGCGGCGACCGGCCGCCAGCGCAGCCGACCCCGATCAGCCGCGACCGCGGACCGTGGTGGTCGCCGGCGACGACGCCGGCCCGCCCGCCCGGGTGCTCGCCGAGGCGGCGGGCTGGCCGCTGCTCGCCGAGCCGACGAGCGGCTCGCGGACCGGCGACAGCGCGATCCGGACCTACCGGCTGCTGCTGGCCGACCCGGAGCTCGCCGGCCGGATCCAGCAGGTCGTGGTCTTCGGGCACCCGACCCTGTCGCCGCCCGGTCGAGGCGGCTGCTGGCCCGCGACGACGTCGAGGTGGTCGCCGTGCGCGGCCCGTCCGGCTGGACCGACCCCGGGCACCAGGTGCACGCGTCGTCGACCGGTCGAGCTCGAGGGCTCGCGGTCGTGGTTCGCCAGCGAGCGGCAGTCCGCCGCCGGCAGCGTGCGCCGACCCGTGGCCGCAGGAGTGGCGCGACCGCGACGCCGACGTCTCCCGCCGGCTCGACGCGCTGCTCGCCGCGCAGCGGGCGCTCACGCCGCACCAGGTCGCCGGCGCGGTCAGCGCCGCGCTGCCCGAGGGCGGGCTGCTGTTCGTCGGGCGCCTCCAACCCGGTGCGCGACCTCGACCTGATGGTGGCGCGCTACGCCGTGGGCGAGCGCCGGATGGTCGTCGGCAACCGCGGGCTCGCCGGCATCGACGGCGCCGGTGTCCAGCGCGATCGGCGCCGCGCTCGGGCGGCCGCACAGCAGCCGGGCGCTCGCCCTGCTCGGCGACGTGACGTTCCTGCACGACGCCAACGGGCTGGTGCTCGGCCCCGACGAGGAGCGCCCGACCTCACGATCGTGGTCGTCAACGACGACGGCGGCTCGATCTTCGCCTCGCTGGAGCAGGGCGCGCCGGAGCACGCCGCGTCGTACGACCGGCTCTTCGGCACCCCGCACGGCGTCGACCTCGCCGAGCCTCTGCGCGGCCACCCGGACGCCGCACTGGCGGGTCGACTCCCTGGCGGAGCTGCGGCACGCGCTCGCCAACCCGGCCGGCGGCATCGAGGTCGTCGAGGCCGTCGTACGCCGTGACAACCGGCGCGCGCTCGACGCGGCGATCCGCGCGTTGGTGTGACTACGCAGCCAAGGGAAAGGCGACGAGCTCAGGCTCGGCCTTCGCGGCGGCCGGCTTCGGCTGCGGCTGCAGGAGCCGCCACGTGCACGCGCCGACGAGCACAGTCGGTGCGCATGCAGCGCGAACGCCGCCTGGACCCCGACGAGCTCGGTGAGCACGCCGGCGAACAGTGCGCCCGCCAGCTGCATCGCCATGAAGCAGCCCGTGAAGAACGCGAAGGCGGTGGCGCGGTGGCTGGCCGGGATCCGGGCCTCGGCCACCACGAACAGCGGCGTGACCATCATGTCGAGCACACCCTGCGCGACCACGCCGATGATGCCGACGGGCGTGCCGCCGAGGAGCAGGAACGCGACGATCGAGACCGCGGACAAGATCACGTTCGCCGCGACCACCAGGCGCACCAGCCGCAGCGGGTCGGACCACGACGGCAGGAAGAAGCCGGTGACGATCGCCGCCAGCGGCATGGCGGTGTAGAGCAGCCCGGCGCCCATGCCGGTGCCGAAGCCGAGGTGGTCCGCGTAGACGACGGTGAGCGACTCGATGCCCATCTGGCCGAGGCAGGAGACCGCGACGACCGCGAGGGCGATCGCGACCAGCCGGTCGGCGGTGACGATGCGCACCGACTCGCGCAGATGGGTGCGCGCCTTGGTGACCGTGCCGCCCGAGCGCGTCGAGGGCACCCGCATCACCAGCAGCGCGGCGACGAGGAACGTCACGGCGTTGAGCAGCAGCACGCCGCGCGCGCCGAAGAGCGTGACGAGCACGCCGCCGCCGGCGTACCCGAGAAGGATGGTGACCTGCGCGGTCGTGGCGAACATGACCAGCGCCTCGGAGTACCTCTCCTTGGCGACCATCGGGATCGCGGCCTGGTACGCCGCGCCGGACGGCACGTCGCCGAACGCCGCGACGAAGGCCAGCGCCACCATCGCGGCCGGTGGCATCGGCACGAGCGCGAGTGCGACGAAGATCGGTAGCCGCACGAGGTCGGAGACGACCAGCACCGTGCGGTGGGGGAGCCGGTCGGCGTACGTCGCGAGCAGCTGACCCGGACCGAGGAACGGTGCGTAGCAGGCGGCCGTGGCCGCGCCGGCCCACAACGCCGAGCCGGTGCTGGTGTAGACGAGGGTGATCAGCGCGATGCGCGCGGCCCAGTCGCCGAGCTTGGAGACGACGCGCGCTGTCCAGAGCGCCTTGAGGGCCGGGTTGCCGGCGAGCACGGCGTACCTGCTGAGCCGGCTCGGCCGGTCTGCGGTCGTGGTGCTCATCGGGGCTCCCTGCCTGTCGTACTTGCGAGTTCGTGATCGGTGTTGCCGTGATGTGGTCGGCCGCGCGGGGCCGGGGCTTTGATGCCGGCCCCGCTGCGACCACTGGGGCGGTTCGACGTCAGCTGGTCCGCTGCCGGGCCGCCCCGTCCACTTCTGGGATCACCACTCCTTGCCCGAAACCGTCATGACGCACCTCCCAGCGCAAATCGGTTACTCCCTGCGAAAAGGAGATTAGGCCGCAATTCAGACGACACGCGCGATGTCCGACATGAATTAGCTAAAAATAACTAATTTTATAGTCAAACTAGACTATTACCCGTCAGTCAGGGCGTGTCGGATAAACATTGCTGGGACAATGCGCGCGCCTTTTTGCGGGGGTGGCTCGCAGTCTTCTCGCGCCGTACGAAGCGCGCAAGTGTCATCCCGATAACTCGACGCGCGAGACCTCGATCAATGACGCGGTCAAGCGTTCGCGACCGCTCCGGCCACTGTCGCGGTGCTTTCACCGATGCGGTTCGCAGCAGTAAACGAGCAGGAGGACATTCGGTCACGGTTGCTTGAATGGCACGGTGGAGATCGCCCTCTCGCTGGCCGCGCTGGCCGCCGTCATCGTCGTCGTCGCCGGTTTCAGCCGGCGCTACGACCTGCCGGCGCCGATCATCCTGGTCGCGGCTCGGCGCCGGCGGGCTCGTTCCTGCCGTTCGTCCCCCAGGTCCACCTGACCGAGGAGGTCGTGCTCGTCGGCCTGCTGCCGCCGCTGCTCTACTCCGCCGCCCTGCAGACCTCGCTGGTCGACTTCAACGCCAACCGTCGCTCGATCCTGCTGCTCTCGATCGGGCTGGTCGCCTTCACCACCGCCGGGGTCGCGGTCGTCGCCCACTACGTGCTTCCCGGAGTCAGCTGGCCGGCGGCGTTCGCCCTCGGCGCGGTCGTGGCGCCGCCCGACGCGGTCGCCGCGACGTCGATCGCCCGTCGGATCGGCATCCCACGCCGGATCGTCACGATCCTCGAGGGCGAGTCGCTGCTCAACGACGCCACCGCGCTGGTCGCGCTGCGCACCGCGATCGTCGGTCGGCGCGACGTTCTCGGTGCTGCAGGTGACGCGTCGACTTCGTCGTCGCGGCCGGCGGCGGCGTGGCGGTCGGGCTGCTGATGTACTTCGTCGTGGGGCGCGTACGACGCCGCGTCCAGGACCCGGTCATCGACACCAGCCTCTCGCTGGTCACGCCGTTCGTCGCCTACGTCGCGGCGGAGGAGATCCACGGCTCCGGAGTGCTCGCCGTCGTGGTCGCCGGCCTGCTGCTCGGTCACAAGGCGCCGATCCTGCAGACCGCGACGTCACGCATCGCGGAGCGGCTGAACTGGCGCACGATCCAGTTCCTGCTGGAGAACGCCGTCTTCTTGCTCATCGGGCTGCAGGCCCGGTGGATCATCGCCGACGTCGCGCGACAGCGGGGTGCCCGTGTCGGACGTCGTCAGGCTGTGCGTGGCGACCTTCCTGGCCGTCGTGGTGCTGCGTTTCATGTGGGTGTTCCCCGCCCGCTTCCTGCTGGTGCGTCCCGCACCCGACCCGACGACGGGCCGCGTCCCGTCGTGGCGCTACACGACCGTGCTGGGCTGGGCGGGGATGCGCGGCGTCGTCACGCTCGCCGCGGCCTTCGCGATCCCGGAGTCGTTCGCCTTCCGCGAGACGCTGTGCTGACCGCGCTGGTGGTCGCCGCCGGCACCCTGGTCATCCAGGGCTCGACGCTTCCCTGGCTGGTGCGCGCGCTCGGGCTGCAGCGCCCCGGACCCACGCGAGGACGCGCTCGCGCGGGCCGCCCTGTTCGAGAAGGCGACTGCCGCCGGGCTCGAGCGCCTCGAGGAGCACACCGGCGACGACGACCCGTTCGACACCTTGGAGGAGCTGCGCCGCCGCGCCGCGCAGCGCAACACCGCGGCCTGGGAGCGGCTCGGCGGCACGCACCCCGACGAGGAGACGCCGAGCGAGGCCTACGCCCGGCTGCGTCTGGAGATGCTCGACGCCGAGCGGGCGAAGGTGCTGAAGGTGCGCAGCACCGGCACCATCCCGCACGAGGTCGTCGAGGACGTGCTGGCCGTGATCGACGTCGAGGAGTCGATGCTCGACGTCCGCAACGAGCGGATCGCAGAGCTGCGAGAACGCAGATACCGTCAGCGGTGTGATCGGCAAGACGTTCTCATGCGAGCACCTCGACGAGGCTCCGGTCGACGTGCCGACCGAGGGCAACGACGGCGAGTGCGCGGACTGCGTCCGCGACGGGCACACCAACTGGGTCCACCTCCGCAAGTGCCTGACCTGCGGTCACGTCGCCTGCTGCGACTCCTCGCCGCGCAGGCACGCGAGCGTCCACTTCGAGGAGGTCGCAGCACCCGTCATGCGCTCGGCCGAGCGCGGCGAGGAGTGGCGCTGGTGCTTCGTCGACAACCGCTCGGCTGAGCGACTAGTAGTTTCTGATCGCATGCGGATCACGAAGTTCGGACATGCCTGCGTGCGGATCGAGAACGACGACCAGGTGGTGGTGCTCGACCCCGGCGGATTCACCGACCGCGAGGCGGTGGACGGGGCGACCGCGGTGCTGATCACGCACGAGCACCCGGACCACCTCGACATCGACCACCTGCGCGCGACCGACGCACCGATCTACACCATCGACTCCGTGCGTGCGGCCATCGCGGACGCCGACGGCGACGTCGCCGAGCGGGTGCAGGTGGTCGCGCCCGGCGAGCAGTTCGACGCCGGGTTGCCGGTGACCGCGGTGGGTGAGCTGCACGCCGTGATCCACGAGGACATGCCCCGGATCAACAACAGCGGTTACCTGCTCGACGTCGGCGGCACGCAGCGTGTTCCATCCCGGCGACGCGTTCACCGGGCCGGGCGACACGGTCGACGTACTTCTGCTGCCGGTGCACGCGCCTTGGAGCAAGCTCTCCGAGGTGGTCGACTTCGCCCGCGAGGTCGGCGCGACGGAAGTCGTACGCCGTGCACGACGGGCTGCTCAACGACACCGGGCACGCGATCGTCGGCCGCGGGCTGCACCTGCTGCTCGACGACGACGACCACAGCTACGAGCGCATCGAGCCGGGCAACGACCTGCCGGTCTGAGGCTCAGGCCCGTCAGCCGGCGAGCGAGTCACGCACCGGCACGAACTTCGCCTGCGCCTCGGCCAGCTCTGCCTCGGGGTCGGAGTCCGCGACGATGCCGCAGCCGGCGAACAGCCGCACGGTCGGTCCGTCGATCTCGGCGGACCGAAGTGCCAGGCCCCACTCGCCGTCGCCGGTCGCGTCCATCCAGCCCACCGGTCCCGCGTAGCGGCCGCGGTCCATGCCCTCGATCTCCCCGATGAGCGAGACCGCGACATCGGTCGGCGTGCCGCCGACCGCCGCCGAGGGGTGCAGCGCGCGCGCCAGGTCGAGCGACGTGCCCGACCGGGTCGGCGCTGTCGTGCACCACGCCGGCGACGTCGGTGGCCAGGTGCATGACGTTCGGGCAGGTGCAGCACGAACGGCGCCTCGGGGACGTTCATCGACGAGCAGTGCGGAGCCAGCGCCTCGGCGACGGAGCGCACGGCGTACTCGTGCTCCTCGAGGTCCTTCGACGAGCGCGCAAGGGTGGCCGCCAGCGCGATGTCGCGCGCGTCGTCACCGGTCCGCCGGATGGTGCCGGCGAGCACGCGCGAGGTGACGAGACCGCGCTCGCGGCGGACGAGCATCTCCGGCGTCGCGCCGAACAACCCGTCGACGTGGAACGTCCAGCACATCGGGTAGCCCTCGGCGAGCTGCTGCAGCGGCCAGCGCACGTCGATGTCGTCGTCGGCCGTGGCGAGCAGGTCGCGGGCCAGCACGACCTTCTCCAGCGCACCGCCGTTGATGCGGCCGACGGCCTGCTCCACGACCGCGGCTCCCAGTCGGCGCCGCTCAACGCGCCGTCGGCGAACCGTCACGGCCCGCGGTGCACTCGGCGGCTCGGCGGCGCGCGACGTCGAAAGGTGCCGGGATGCTGCCGTCGCCGATCGTGGTCAGCCACGTGGTGCCGGCGCGTCGGCCGAGGACCACCTCGGGCACGACCAGCGTGCTGTCGCCGGGGTCGTCGGCGAACGCGAAGCTGCCGAAGCAGACGACGCCCGAGCCGGGCTCGTGCACCTCGTCGCGCACGACGGCGGTGCGCACGTGGTCGGCCCACCACTGCTTCGCCTCGGCGAACCGGTCCGCGCCCGTGCGTGCGTGCACGACGCGGCGACGCCCCAGCCGACCAGGCCGTCACCGCGACGCAGCCAGGCGACGGTGTCGCCGGAGTCGGGGAGCAGTGCGAGCAGCGGGCCGGGGTCGTCGATGGGGACCGTGCGCACGACGAGGGGAGAGGACTCTGCGGTCGCCTGGTCCGCGGAGCTGGAGGGCTCACTCACGTCAGGCAGCCTACGGCGGAGCGCAAGACCACCCGGCCGCGAGGCCGGCACAGCCACGAATAGGCTCGCTCCGTGACCCGCGCGCAGCTCGACAAGAGGCCGGCCGAGGTGGCCGCGATGTTCGACGCGGTCGCGCGACGCTACGACCTCACCAACGACGTGCTTGTCCCTCGGGCTCAGGACCGCCACTGGCGCAACGCGGTCGTCGCCGCCGTCGACCCGAGGCCGGGCGAGCGGGTTCTCGACCTGGCTGCCGGCACGGGCACGTCGAGCGAGCCGTTCGCGGACCGCGCGGCGCACGTCGTGCCGTGCGACTTCTCGCTCGGCATGCTTCGGGTCGGCAAGCAGGCCCGCCCGCTGCTGGGGTTCACGGCCGGCGACGCCACCCGGCTGCCGTTCGCGGACGACACCTTCGACGCGGTCACGATCTCCTTCGGGCTGCGCAACATCGTCGACCCCGACGCCGGTCTGCGCGAGATGCTGCGCGTGACGAAGCCGGGAGGTCGGCTGGTGGTCTGCGAGTTCAGCCATCCGACCTGGGCGCCGTTCCGCACGGTGTACGTCGAGTACCTCATGCGGGCCCTGCCGTCGATCGCGCGCGCCGTCTCCTCGAGCCCCGACGCCTACGTCTACCTGGCCGAGTCCATCCGTGCCTGGCCCGACCAGACGGCCCTCGCCGCCCGCATCGCGACAGCGGGCTGGCACGCTCCGAAGTGGCTGAACCTCACCGGCGGGATCGTCGCTTTGCATCACGCTCGCGCGATGTGACTTGGGCCTCTACACTGACGCTGACGCTCGCTCGTGAAGCCATTCACAAGGGCACAGTCACAAGGTCACAATGCTTGCAGGAAGGCACGGCATGACCCGGACCACCGCCGACGCGCGGCAGGCCGATGTCATCGTCGTCGGGGCCGGACCAGCGGGCGCCAGCACCGCGTACCACCTCGCCGAGGCGGGCCTCGACGTCCTCGTGCTGGAGAAGAGCGCGTTCCCCCGCGACAAGATCTGCGGCGACGGCCTGACGCCGCGCGCGGTCCGACAGCTGATCGCGATGGGCATCGACCTCGACGCACCCGGCTGGCAGCGCAACCGCGGGCTGCGCATCGTCGGTGCCGGCCACCGCCTCGAGCTGCCCTGGCCGCAGCTGGCGAGCTTCCCCGACTACGGCCTGGTCCGCACCCGCTCGGACCTCGACGAGATCCTCGCCCGGCACGCCGAGAAGGCCGGCGCCCGGCTGATGGAGCGCACCGCGGTCAAGGGTCCCGTGTTCGACGAGCGCACCGGCCGGGTCGTGGGCGTCACCGCCCAGTCCGGTCGACGACCGCGGCCGCAAGGTCGACGAGGTCGAGACCTACACCGCGCCCGTCGTGATCGCCTGCGACGGCGTCTCCGCGCGCCTCGCGACCGCGCTCGGCCTCGAACGCCGCGAGGACCGCCCCATGGCGGTCGCGGTCCGCGCCTACTACCGGACCCCGCGCCACGACGACGACTGGATGGAGTCGTGGCTGGAGCTGTGGGACGGCGAGCCGGGTCGCAGCAACCTGCTCCCCGGCTACGGCTGGATCTTCGGAGTCGGTGACGGCACCGCCAACGTCGGTCTGGGCATCCTCAACACCTCGAAGGCGTTCCAGCACGTCGACTACAAGGACGTGCTGCGTCGCTGGCTGGCCCACACCCCCGAGGAGTGGGGCTTCCGCGACGAGAACCTCATCGGCCGCATCGGGTCGGCGGCGCTGCCGATGGGCTTCAACCGCAAGCCGCACTACACCCGCGGCGTGCTGCTCGTGGGTGACTCAGGCGGCATGGTCAACCCGTTCAACGGCGAGGGCATCGACTACGCGCTCGAGGCCGGGCACATGGCGGCCGACACCGTCGTGCAGGCGCTCGCCCGCCCCGAGGGCCCTGCCCGCGAGCGCGTCCTCGAGGGGTACGCCGCGGCGCTGGACTCCGCCTACGGCGGCTACTTCACGCTCGGCCGGGTCTTCGCCAAGATGATCGGGAACCCGACCTTCATGAAGCAGGCAACGAAGTACGGCCTGCCCCGGACCTCGCTGATGAGGTTCACGCTCAAGCTGATGGCCAACCTCACCGACCCGCGTGACGGGGATGCGGCGGACAAGGTCATCAACGCACTTGCGAGGATGGCCCCTGCGGCCTAGCCAGACAGCACAAGCCCAGACTCGACAGCACTGAGACAGGAGGGAGCCGGCAGTGCACCCGTACATCCCGGTCCTCGCACTCGGAGTCCTCGCCGGTGGCTTCGCGGTCTTCTCGGTCGTGGTCAGCACGCTGACCGGCCCGAGGCGCTACAACCGTGCCAAGCTCGACTCCTACGAGTGCGGCATCGAGCCGACCCCGCAGGCGCTCGGCGGTGGCCGGTTCCCGGTGAAGTACTACATCACCGCGATGATGTTCATCGTCTTCGACATCGAGATCGTCTTCCTCTACCCGTGGGCGGTGTACTTCGACTCGATGAAGGCCTTCGGGCTGATCGAGATGGTGCTGTTCATCCTCACCGTGTTCGTCGCCTACGCCTACGTGTGGCGTCGCGGCGGACTGGACTGGGACTAACTCATGGGTATTGAAGAGAAGCTTCCTGCTGGCGTACTGCTGACGACCGTCGAGGGTCTCGCGGGCTACATGCGCAAGGCGTCGTTCTGGCCCGCCACGTTCGGGCTGGCGTGCTGCGCGATCGAGATGATGACAAGCGGCGGGCCGCGCTACGACCTGGCCCGCTTCGGCATGGAGGTCTTCCGTGCGTCGCCGCGGCAGGCCGACCTGATGATCGTCGCCGGCCGGGTGAGCCAGAAGATGGCGCCGGTGCTCCGTCAGATCTACGACCAGATGGCCGCGCCGAAGTACGTCCTCGCCATGGGCGTCTGCGCCAGCTCCGGCGGCATGTTCAACAACTACGCGATCCTGCAGGGCGTCGACCACGTGGTGCCGGTCGACATGTACCTCCCCGGCTGCCCGCCGCGCCCCGAGATGCTCATCGACGCGATCCTCAAGCTCCACGAGCAGGTGCAGTCCACCAAGCTCGGCGTCAACCGCCGCAACCAGATCGAGGAGCAGGAGACAGCCGCCCTCACCGCGCTGCCGACCTCCCAGATGAAGGGTCTGCTCCCATGAGCGACTCGGAGGACACGGGCGACAAGCAGCCGGAGGAGTTCCCCGAGGTCACCGAGGGCACCGAGCCGGACGCCACGGACAACGCGCAGGAGAACCAGCTGCCCGTCGACCCCGACGAGCTGGCCCCGGAGGTCGTGGGCTCGCGCCGCGGGATGTTCGGGGTGCAGGGCTCCGGCGACACCTCCGGCTACGGCGGCCTGGTGCGGCCGGTGGCGATGCCCGGCGGCTCCCAGCGCCCGTACGGCGGCTGGATGGACGAGGTCGCGGACGCGCTCGAGTCCGCGCTCGAGCAGGCCGGCCCGGGGCTGAAGGACAGCGCGATCGAGAAGGTCGTGGTCCACCGCGGCGAGGTGACGTTCTTCATCCGTCGCGCGGAGCTGCTGAGCGTCGCGCAGCTGCTCCGCGACGACCCCAAGCTGCGCTTCGAGTTCTGCTCCGGCGTCTCGGGCGTGCACTACCCCGACGACGCGGGACGTGAGCTGCACGCCGTCTACCACCTGCTGTCGATGACCCACAACCGGCGAATCCGGCTCGAGGTCACCTGCCCGGACAGCGACCCGCACGTGCCATCGGTGGTCTCGGTGTACCCCACCAACGACTGGCACGAGCGCGAGACCTACGACTTCTTCGGCATCATCTTCGACGGTCACCCCGCCCTGACCCGCATCGAGATGCCGGACGACTGGCCGGGCCACCCGCAGCGCAAGGACTACCCGCTCGGCGGCATCCCAGTGGAGTACAAGGGCGCCACGATCCCGCCGCCGGACACGCGGAGGAGCTACAGCTGATGAGCCCGCAGCGCAAGGACACTCTGCCGATGGCCGGCTCCGCCGGCTACAAGGGCGCCACGATCCCGCCGCCGGACACGCGGAGGAGCTACAGCTGATGAGCCCGCAGCGCAAGGACACTCTGCCGATGGCCGGCTCCGCCGGCTACAAGGGCGCCACGATCCCGCCGCCGGACACGCGGAGGAGCTACAGCTGATGACGACTACCGATCCCTACGCGACCACCTCGGACACCAGCCAGGGCAAGGTCTTCACGGTCACCGGCCAGGACTGGGACACCATCACCGAGGGCCTCGGCGGCGACGAGACCGGCGACGACCACGTCGTGGTCAACATGGGTCCGCAGCACCCGTCGACCCACGGCGTGCTCCGGCTGATCCTCGAGCTCGAGGGCGAGACGGTCACCGAGGCCCGGTGCGGCATCGGCTACCTGCACACCGGCATCGAGAAGAACATGGAGTACCGCACCTGGGTGCAGGGCGTCACGTTCTGCACGCGGATGGACTACCTCGCGCCGTTCTTCAACGAGGCGACGTACAGCCTGGGCGTCGAGCGGCTCCTCGACATCGAGGACGACATCCCCGAGAAGGCCCAGGTCATGCGGGTCATGCTGATGGAGCTCAACCGCATCTCCAGCCACCTGGTCTGCATCGCCACCGGCGGCATGGAGATCGGTGCGCTCACCGTGATGACCATCGGCTTCCGCGAGCGCGAGATGGTGCTCGACCTCTTCGAGCTGATCACCGGGCTGCGCATGAACCACGCGTTCATCCGCCCGGGCGGCGTCGCGCAGGACCTGCCGACCGGTGCGCTCGGCCAGGTGCGCGACTTCATCACGCTGATGAAGAAGCGCCTCCCGGAGTACGCCGACCTCTGCAACGCCAACCCGATCTTCAAGGGTCGTCTCGAGGGCGTCGGGCACCTCGACCTGAGCGGGTGCATGGCACTCGGCATGACCGGCCCCGTCCTCCGCTCCACCGGCTTCGCCTGGGACCTGCGCAAGACGCAGCCCTACTGCGGCTACGAGGAGTACGACTTCGACGTGCAGACCTGGGACACCTCCGACTCCTACGGCCGGTTCCGCATCCGCCTCAACGAGATGTGGGAGTCGCTGAAGATCGTGGAGCAGTGCGTCGAGCGGCTCGAGGGCCTTGAGGGCGCGCCGGTGATGGTGGCCGACAAGAAGATCGCCTGGCCGAGCCAGCTCGCGATCGGCGCCGACGGCATGGGCAACAGCCTCGACCACATCCGCCACATCATGGGTGAGTCGATGGAGGCCCTGATCCACCACTTCAAGCTGGTGACCGAGGGCTTCCGGGTGCCGGCCGGCCAGGCCTACGTGCCGATCGAGTCGCCGCGCGGCGAGCTGGGCGCCCACGTGGTCTCCGACGGCGGCACGCGGCCGTACCGCGCACACTTCCGCGACCCGTCCTTCACCAACCTGCAGGCGACGTCGGTGATGAGCGAGGGCGGCATGGTCGCCGACGTCATCGTCGCGATCGCCTCCATCGACCCGGTCATGGGCGGGGTGGACCGGTGACTGCTGAGGGGAACGGAGTGGTCTCGACAAGCTCGACCAACCGGCAGCTCGAGGAGGGCCCGCTCGACGAGCAGACCCTCGCCGAGCTCCACGAGATCACCCTTCGGTACCCGCAGGCCCGCTCCGCGCTGCTGCCGATGCTGCACCTCGTGCAGAGCGTCGAGGGCCGCGTCACCTCGCGAGGCATCGAGGCGTGTGCCGACATCCTCGGGATCTCCGCTGCTGACGTGTCCGGGGTCGCGACCTTCTACACGATGTACAAGCGGCGCCCGGTCGGTGACTACCACGTCGGCGTCTGCACGAACACGCTGTGCGCGGTGATGGGCGGCGACACGATCTTCGAGCGGCTCAAGGACCATCTCGACATCGGCAACGACGAGACCACCGAGGACGGCAAGGTCACGCTCGAGCACGTCGAGTGCAACGCCGCCTGCGACTACGCCCCGGTCGTGATGGTCAACTGGGAGTTCATGGACAACCAGACGCCCCAGTCGGCGACGGAGCTCGTCGACGACCTGCGCTCGGGCAAGGAGGTCGTCTCCACCCGAGGGCCCCGCATCTGCACCTGGCGCGAGGCGGAGCGGGTGCTGGCCGGCTTCCCCGACGGGCTCGCCGACGACGGACCCGCGGCCGGACCGCCGTCGCTGCTGGGTCTGCAGATCGCCCGCGAGAACGGCTGGCGGGCGCCGCAGAGCGAGCGCGACGAGGTGACAGCGGGCGACGGTCGCGAGGCGACGAAGCAGAGCGGCCTCGGCGCACAGACGAGCATGGGCCGCGCGCCTGCCGAGGGCGACGTCGAGGAGAGCGGTGCCGAGACCGTGGGCGAGGACGCCGGCGGCGAGCAGAACCCGAAGGGAGGCTCCTGACCATGGATGCGCTGACACCGGTGCTCACCGACGACTGGGACGCCGACCGCCCGTGGACCCTGGAGTCCTACGGGAACGCAGGTGGCTACGCCGCTCTCGACATCGCGTTCGGGATGCCGCAGGACGACGTCATCGCGCTGGTCAAGGACTCCGGCCTGCGTGGCCGCGGGGGAGCAGGTTTCCCGACCGGCATGAAGTGGGGCTTCATCCCGCAAGGTGACGGCAAGCCGCACTACCTGGTCGTCAACGCCGACGAGTCGGAGCCCGGCACCTGCAAGGACATCCCACTGATGATGGCCTCGCCCCACGTGCTGCTCGAGGGCATCATCCTCACCTGCTACGCGATCCGCGCCAACCACGCGTTCATCTACGTGCGTGGCGAGGTGCTGCACGTCGTACGACGGCTGCAGCGTGCCGTGGAGGAGGCCTACCTCGCCGGCCACCTCGGCACGGACATCCACGGCTCTGGCTTCGACCTCAACGTGGTCGTGCACGCCGGCGCCGGTGCCTACATCTGCGGCGAGGAGACCGCGCTGCTCGACTCCCTCGAAGGCCGCCGAGGTCAGCCTCGGCTGCGCCCGCCGTTCCCGGCCGTCGCCGGTCTCTACGCCGCACCCACGGTGATCAACAACGTGGAGTCGATCGCGTCGGTGCCGGTGATCGTGCGCAACGGACCGGAGTGGTTCAGCTCGATGGGCACCGAGAAGAGCAAGGGCATGACGATCTACTCGGTGTCCGGGCACGTCGCGAAGCCAGGGCAGTTCGAGGCTCCGCTCGGCATCACGCTGCGCGAGCTGCTCGACCTGGCCGGCGGCGTGCGCCCGGGTCACGAGCTGAAGTTCTGGACACCCGGCGGGTCGTCGACACCGATCCTGACGGCCGAGCACCTCGACGTTCCCCTCGACTACGAGGGCATCGCCGCGGCGGGCTCGATGCTCGGCACCAAGGCGTTGCAGATCTTCGACGACACCACGTGCGTCGTGCGCGCGGTGCTGCGATGGACGGAGTTCTACAAGCACGAGTCCTGCGGCAAGTGCACGCCGTGCCGTGAGGGCACCTGGTGGCTGGTGCAGGTCCTCGCCAGGCTCGAGGAGGGCCGCGGTGATCGGCAGGACCTCGAGAACATGCTCGACCAGTGCGACAACATCCTCGGCCGGTCGTTCTGCGCTCTCGCGGACGGCGCCGTCAGCCCGATCACGTCGTCGATCCAGTACTTCCGCGACGAGTACGTCGCGCACTTCGAGGAGGGCGGCTGCCCCTTCGACCACGAGCGGGCCACGCTCTTCGCGGCGGAGGTGACAGCATGACCGCGACGGACTCGACGCGAGGTCGAGCGCACCGACCTGGTGACGCTGGTCATCGACGGCGTCGAGACCAGCGTCCCCAAGGGCACGCTGGTGATCCGGGCTGCCGAGCAGATCGGCGTCCAGATCCCGCGCTTCTGCGACCACCCGCTGCTCGCGCCCGTCGGCGCCTGCCGCCAGTGCCTGGTCGAGGTCGCGATGCCCGACCGCGACGGCAACCTGAAGACGATGATGGGCCCGCCCGGACGTGTGAAGCCGCAGGCGTCGTGCACGCTCGCGGTCTCCGAGGGCATGGTGGTCAACACCCAGGTCTCCTCGCCGATCGCCGACAAGGCGCAGCAGGGCGTGATGGAGCAGCTGCTCATCAACCACCCGCTCGACTGCCCGGTGTGCGACAAGGGCGGCGAGTGCCCGCTGCAGAACCAGGCGATGTCCAACGGCCGTGGCGAGTCACGGTTCACCGAGTCCAAGCGCACCTTCCCCAAGCCGATCAACATCTCCGCGCAGGTGCTGCTCGACCGGGAGCGCTGCGTGCTCTGCGCCCGGTGCACCCGCTTCTCCGAGCAGATCGCCGGCGACCCGTTCATCGCTCTCATCGAGCGCGGCGCGTTGCAGCAGGTGGGCATCTACGAGAAGGAGCCGTTCGAGTCCTACTTCTCGGGCAACACGATCCAGATCTGCCCGGTCGGCGCGCTGACCTCGGCGTCGTACCGCTTCCGCTCGCGGCCGTTCGACCTCATCTCCTCGCCGTCGGTGTGCGAGCACTGCGCCGCCGGCTGCGCGCTGCGCACCGACCACCGCCGCGGCAAGGTCACCCGCCGGCTGGCGGGCAACGACCCCGAGGTCAACGAGGAGTGGAACTGCGACAAGGGCCGCTTCGCGTTCGTGTACGACCGGCAAGGTGACCGCCTCACCACGCCGCTGGTGCGCGACGAGGAGACCGGCGAGCACCGGCCGGCGTCGTGGCCCGAGGCGTTCGCGGTCGCGGCACGCGGCCTCGCGGCGGCCGAGGGCTCGCGTCGGGGTGCTCACCGGCGGGCGGCTGACCGCCGAGGACGCCTACGCCTACAGCAAGTTCACCCGGGTCGCGCTCGGCTCGAACGACATCGACTTCCGTGCCCGGGCGCACTCCGCCGAGGAGGCCGCCTTCCTGGCCGCGCACGTGGTCGCCACGTCGCTCGAGGTCACCTACGCCGACCTGGAGAAGGCGAAGGTCGTCGTGCTCGCCGGGTTCGAGCCCGAGGACGAGTCGCCGATCGTCTTCCTGCGGCTGCGCAAGGCGAACCGTGCGCACCACACCCAGGTGGTGTCGATCGCACCGTTCACCTCGCGCGGCCTCGACAAGATGCGCGGACGCCTGATCCGGACTGCTCCCGGCGCAGAGTCCGGGGCCCTGAAGGCCCTGGCGGACGACGCCGACGTTCCCCTCGGTGACGGTGGCGTCATCCTGGTCGGCGAGCGGCTCGCGACCGTGCCGGGTGCGCTGACGGCGGCCCTGGAGCTCGCGCGGTCGACCGGCGCCAAGCTCGCCTGGGTGCCGCGCCGCGCCGGTGAGCGTGGTGCGCTGGAGACCGGCTGCTTGCCGAACCTGCTGCCCGGTGGACGACCCGTCGAGGACGCCTCGGCGCGCGTCGACCTCGGCACGGTGTGGGGCCGGACGGTCCCGCACGTCGCCGGCCGCGACGGCGACGCGATCGTCGCGGCGGCAGCCGCGGGTGAGGTGAAGGCGCTCGTCGTGGGCGGCGTCGACCCCGCCGACCTGCCCGACCCCAAGCTCGCCTCGGAGGCGGTTCGCGCCGCGGAGTTCGTGGTCAGCCTGGAGATCCGCGAGAGCGCAGTCACCGAGCACGCCGACGTCGTCTTCCCGGTGGCTCCGGTCTCCGAGAAGTCCGGCATGTACGTCGACTGGGAGGGCCGGCCCAGGCCCTTCGACAAGGTGCTTCGCGAGTCCAACGCGCTTCCCGACCTCCGCGTCCTCGCCGGCGTCGCCGACGAGCTCGGTGTCGACCTCGGCTTCAAGACCGTCGAGCAGGCCCGGCGCGAGATGGAGGAGATCGGCGCCTGGGACGGCGACCGCGCCCCGCTCCCCACCGACTTGTCAGGCGCTGACGGCGCTATAGCACCCACACCGCCTGACAACTCGGCGGTCCTGGCGACCTGGAAGCTGCTGATCGACGACGGGCGGATGCTCGACGGTGAGGACTACCTCAAGGCCACGGGTCGCCGGCCGGTCGCGCTGGTGTCGGAGGCCACGCTGCGCGAGCTCGGGCTCCACGCCGGTCAGCGGGTGACGCTTCGCGGTGACGCCGGTGAGACGGCCCTGCCGGTCGGTGTCGCAGACCTGCCAGACAGAGTGGTGTGGGCGCCGACGACGCGCGGGTGGGGCCAGACGTCCGGGGCCGCCATCCAGCTCGCAGCAGCGGACGAGACCGAGACGGGAGGACAGCCGTGATCAACGTCGTGCCGCTGGCCACCGACCGCATCCCCGGCTTCGGTGACGACGAGTGGTGGGTCATCATCATCAAGGCGGTGCTGATCTTCGCGCTCCTGGTGGTGCTGACGCTGTTCAACATCTGGTTCGAGCGCCGGGTGGTCGCCCGAATGCAGCACCGCATCGGCCCCAACGTGCACGGCCCGTTCGGCCTCCTGCAGTCGCTCGCCGACGGCGTGAAGCTCGCGCTCAAGGAGGACATCATCCCGACGGCCGCCGACAAGGCGGTCTTCATCATCGCGCCGGTGCTCGCGACGGTGCCGGCATTCCTCGCGTTCTCGGTGATCCCCTTCGGCCCCGAGGTGACGATCCCGTTCACCGACACCACGACCCGCCTGCAGCTGACCGACATGCCGGTCGGCGTGCTGTTCATCTTGGCGATCAGCTCGATCGGCATCTACGGGATCGTGCTCGGCGGCTGGGCCAGCGGGTCGACGTACTCACTCCTCGGCGGGCTGCGCAGCTCGGCCCAGATGATCTCCTACGAGGTCGCGATGGGCCTGGCGCTGGTTGCGGTCTTCCTCTTCGCAGGCTCGCTGTCGACGTCGCAGATCGTGGACGCGCAGGAACGGCTTTGGTTCGGGATCTTCTTGTTCCCGTCGTTCATCATCTACGTGATCGCGATGATCGGCGAGACCAACCGGGCGCCGTTCGACCTGGCCGAGGCCGAGGGTGAGCTCGTCGGTGGCTTCCACACGGAGTACTCCTCGCTGAAGTTCGCGCTGTTCTTCCTGCGCGGAGTACGTCAACATGGTCACCGTCTCCGCGCTTGCGACCACGCTCTTCCTCGGCGGCTGGCGCGCACCGTGGCCGATCTCGGCGATCAACGACGGGATGTTCAACACCGGCTACTGGCCCGTCTTGTGGTTCCTCGCCAAGGTGATGATCTTCATCTTCATCTTCATCTGGCTGCGCGGCACGCTGCCGCGGTTGCGCTACGACCAGTTCATGAAGTTCGGCTGGAAGGTGCTCATCCCCGTCTCGCTGGTCTGGATCATGCTGGCCGCGGCCATGCGGCTGATCAACACCAGCGGCGGCATCGACCGTCGCTACCTGTTCGCTGCCACCGCTGTCGTGCTGGTGCTCGCCCTGGTCCTGACGTTCGTCGGCGAGAAGGACGAGCAGGCCGACGACGCCGAGGACGAGGAGGCGGAGTTCGACGCGTTCGCCGGGGGCTACCCTGTTCCGCCGATGAGCTCGGCACTGCCCTCCTCCCGCTCAGGTGTCCCGTCGAGCGTGAAGTCGACCGTTGGGAAGAGTGACGACTGATGCCCACCCTCAAGGAACAGTTCTGGGACCCGGTCGCCGGGTTCGGGGTGACGTTCCGGACCATGTTCAAGAAGGTCGTCACCGAGCAGTACCCGTTCGACAAGAAGCCGACAGCTCCCCGCTTCCACGGCCGGCACCAGCTCAACCGCTGGCCCGACGGGCTGGAGAAGTGCATCGGGTGCGAGCTCTGCGCCTGGGCATGTCCCGCCGACGCGATCTACGTCGAAGGCGCCTCGAACACCCAGACGGACCGCTACTCACCGGGTGAGCGCTACGGCCGCGTCTACCAGATCAACTACCTGCGCTGCATCCTGTGCGGCCTGTGCATCGAGGCGTGCCCGACTCGTGCGCTCACCATGACCAACGAGTACGAGCTCGCCGACAACAACCGCGCCGACCTGATCTACGAGAAGTCCGACCTCCTCGCGCCGTTGCTGCCTGGCATGGAGATGCCGCCGCACGCGATGCAGCTCGGCAACGACGAGACCGACTACTACCGAGGCTCGTTCTCGCGCGGTCGTGGCACGGAGGGTGACGACTGATGGTGACCTTCTGGGTCCTGGCACCGATCATGGTGCTCGCCGCCCTCGGACTGCTGTTCGCCCGCAAGGCGGTGCACGCTGCGCTGATGCTCGCCGTGGTGATGATCAGCCTGGCGCTGCTGTACGCCGTGCAGAACGCGCCGTTCCTGTTCGCGGTGCAGATCATCGTCTACACCGGCGCGATCTTGATGCTGTTCCTCTTCGTGCTGATGCTCGTCGGCGTCGACGCCTCGGACTCCATCGTGGAGACCATCAAGGGGCAGCGGCTGATGGCGACCGTGGTCGGTCTGCTGTTCGGGTCGGTCCTCGTCCTCGGGATCGGTCAGGTCGCGCTGGGCACGGTCACGGGTCTGGACGCGGCCAACAAGGACGGCAACATCCCTGGGCTCGCGCAGCTGCTCTTCTCGAAGTACGTCTTCGCCTTCGAGGCGACCAGCGCGCTCCTGATCACGGCCGCACTCGGTGCCATGGTTCTCGCGCACCGCGAGCGCATCCTGCCGAAGGCCACCCAGGCCGACCGCGCGGCTGCCAGGGTCCGTGACTACGCCGACCGGGGCACCCACCTCGGGCCGCTGCCCTCACCGGGTGTCTTCGCCCGGCACAACGCCGTCGACACGCCTGCGCTGCTTCCCGACGGGACGCCGTCGGAGATCTCGGTGTCGCGCGTGCTGACCGCCCGCGGCACCGCGAAGCCCGCCCCGAGTGGCGACGTCGACCTGTTGACCGGCTCGATGGGCGACGGCACGTCCTACCGGCCGATCACCCGATCCGGTCCTCGCGGTGGCATCGACGGCGACCCGAGCTCCGAGGGCGGCCGTGGCGAGGAGGGCGAGCTGATGGACGCGACGCCGTTCCTGGTGCTCTCCGCGATCTTGTTCACGATCGGCTGCGTCGGCGTGCTGACCCGGCGCAACGCGATCGTCGTGTTCATGTGCGTCGAGCTGATGTTCAACGCCTCCAACCTCGCGCTCGTCACCTTCTCCCGTGTGAACGGGAACCTCGACGGCCAGGTCGCCGCCTTCTTCGTGATGGTGGTCGCCGCGGCTGAGGTCGTCGTCGGGCTGGCGATCATCATGACCATCTTCCGGACCCGTCGCTCGGCCTCGGTCGACGACGCGAGCCTGCTGAAGTACTAGGAGAGACCAGACACCGTGATCGTTCCTATGCACGAGACGGCGCCGGTAGTGGACCCGTCCCCTGCCAGTGGCGTGCTGTCGCTGCTCTGGGTGATCATCGCGCTCCCCGCCGCCGGTGCCCTGGTCATCTTGCTGCTCGGCAACGCGCGCACCTCGAAGTTCGCGCACCTGCTCGGCTGTGCGACGGTGCTCGGCTCCTTCGTGATCAGCGTGCTCGCGTTCGTGCAGATCGCCGGGAACGACCCTGAGCACCGTCAGTTCGGGCAGACCGTCTACACCTGGGTCGAGGCGGGTGGCTTCAAGGCCGACTTCGGGTTGCTCTACGACCCGCTGTCGGCGGTGTTCCTGCTGCTGATCACCGGTGTGGGTTCGCTGATCCACATCTACTCGATCGGCTACATGGCCCACGACGAGCGACGTGCGCGGTTCTTCGCCTACCTGAACCTGTTCGTCGCAGCCATGCTCACGCTGGTGCTCGCCGACAACTACCTGGCGATGTTCCTGGGCTGGGAGGGTGTCGGCCTCGCGTCGTACCTGCTGATCGGCTTCTGGCAGTACAAGCCCTCCGCCGCGGTCGCTGCCAAGAAGGCCTTCGTCGTGAACCGCGTGGGCGACATCGGCATGGCACTGGGCACCATGCTCGCGTTCGCCACCTTCGGGACCGTCTCCTTCGTCGGCATCTCGGCGGCTTCGGACCGGGCGTCCGACACCACGATGCTGATGCTCGGGCTGCTGTTCCTGCTGGCCGCCTGCGGAAAGTCCGCGCAGGTGCCGCTGCAGTCGTGGCTCCTCGACGCGATGGAGGGCCCGACGCCCGTCTCCGCGCTGATCCACGCCGCAACGATGGTGACCGCCGGGGTCTACCTCGTGGTGCGGTCCAACTTCATCTACGACTACTCCGAGGTCGCGCAGACCGCGGTCGTGGTCGTCGGAGCCGTCACGCTCGCTGTGGGGCGCGATCATCGGCTGCGCCAAGGACGACATCAAGAAGGCGCTCGCCGGCTCCACGATGAGCCAGATCGGCTACATGATGCTGGCCGCCGGGCTCGGCCCGGCCGGCTACGCGTTCGCGATCTTCCACCTGCTCACCCACGGCTTCTTCAAGGCCGACCTGTTCCTCGGTGCCGGGTCGGTGATGCACGCGATGGACGACGACGTGGACATGCGGCGCTACGGCGCACTGTCCAAGCTCCTTCCCGTGACGTTCTTGACCTTCGGGATCGGCTACCTGGCGATCATCGGGATCCCGCCGTTCGCCGGCTTCTGGTCCAAGGACAAGATCATCGAGGCGGCGTTCAGCCACAACCTCGTGGTCGGCCTGGTGGCCCTGCTGGGGGCGGGGATCACGGCGTTCTACATGACCCGCGTGATGCTGATGACCTACTTCGGCGAGAAGCGGTGGGCCGAAGGCGTGCACCCGCACGAGTCGCCGCGCATCATGACCGGACCGCTGGTCGCGCTGGCCGCCCTGTCGGCCCTGGGTGGGCTGATGCTGCTCGGCGACTGGATCGTCGACTGGCTCGAGCCGGTCGTGGGCCCGGAGCCGCCGATCGACCTCGCAGTCCCCACGTGGGTGCTGACCGTCGGGGTGCTGGCCTTGGTGCTCGTCGGTGTCGCGATCGCCTGGCTGACGATCGGCAAGCACGAGGTGCCGCGCACCGCACCCGCGAAGGTGTCGTTCGTGACCAGAGCCGCCCGCGCCGACCTGTACGGCGACGCGATCAACGAGGAGCTGCTGATGAGGCCGGGTGACCGGTTCGTCAACGGGCTGGTGGTGTTCGACGACAGCTTCGTCGACGGCATCGCCAACGGCACGGGCGGCGCGTTCCGCGGGATGTCGGGCTCGTTCCGGCGGCTGCAGACCGGCTTCGTCCGCTCCTACGCCCTGTCCGTCCTCGCCGGCGCGGTGATCGTCGTGGTCGCCCTTCTGGCGGTGAACCTCACATGAGAACACCCCAGGAAACCGCTCTCTGCGCTCGCTTCGCTCACTCCGTTCACGCTTCCCCGGGGACCCCGAAATGACTGACTTTCCCTGGCTGACCCTCGCGCTGCTGCTGCCGATCGTCGGCGCGCTCGTTGTCATGCTGCTGCCGAAGGGCGGCAGCGGGTCGCTGCCCAAGCTGGTCGCGCTCGGCTTCTCGCTCGCGACCTTGGTCGTGGTGGCCGGCATCGGCATCGGCTTCGACACCTCGTCGGGTGCCTCCCGGTTCCAGTTCAGCGAGGAGCACGAGTGGATCCGCGTCTTCGGCGCCCACTACGCGCTCGGCGTCGACGGCATCGGCCTGACCCTGCTGCTGCTGACCGCGGTGCTGTCGCCGGTGGTGATCTTGGCGTCGTGGAACGACGGCGAGAAGGGACGCTGGGGCTCCAACGCGTTCTTCGCGTGGATGCTCGCGCTCGAGGGCCTCGCTCTCGGAGTCTTCGCGGCCACCGACGTCTTCCTCTTCTACGTGCTGTTCGAGGCGACGCTGATCCCGATCTACTTCCTCATCGGAGGCTACGGCGGACCCAGGCGCTCCTACGCGGCCGTGAAGTTCCTGCTGTTCTCGCTGTTCGGCGGGCTGCTGATGCTGGCCTCGGTCGTGGGGCTCTACGTCGTGTCGGCCGACGCCGGCCAGCCGACGTACCTGCTCTCCGAGCTCAGCAAGGTGCCGATGGACCAGGACACCGCACGCTGGCTGTTCGTCGGCTTCTTCGTGGCGTTCGCCATCAAGGCGCCGATGGTGCCGGTGCACACCTGGCTGCCGGACGCGGCCGAGGAGGGCAGCCCCGGCACCTCGGTGCTGCTGGTGAGCATCCTGGACAAGATCGGCACGTTCGGGATGATCCGGTTCTGCCTGCAGCTGTTCCCGGAGGCGTCGCGCTGGGCGACCCCGGTGGTGCTCGTGCTCGCCGTCATCAGCGTGCTGTACGGCGCGCTCGCGGCCATCGGTCAGAAGAGCATCCCGCGGCTGGTCGCCTACACGTCGGTGTCGCACTTCGGCTTCATCGTGCTCGGCATCTTCGTGCTCAACAGCGAGGGCCAGTCCGGCTCGATGCTCTACATGTTCAACCACGGCTTGTCGACGGCCGCGCTGTTCCTGGTCACCGGCTTCTTGATAAGTCGGCGCGGGTCCCGGCTCATCCCGGACTACGGCGGTGTCGAGAAGGTCGCGCCGGTGCTCGCCGGGATCTTCCTGGTCGCCGGGCTGTCCTCGCTGTCGCTGCCGGGTCTCGGCCCGTTCGTCTCCGAGTTCTTGGTGCTGCTGGGTGCGTTCACGCACGACTGGTGGTGGGCCGCGGCAGCGGTCATCGGCATCGTGCTGGCAGCCCTCTACATCTTGTTGATGTACCAACGCACGATGACGGGCGTGCCGCGCGCGGAGATCGTCGGCATGAGCGACCTGAACGTCCGCGAGGTCGCGGCGCTCGCGCCGCTGCTGGTGCTCCTCGTCGTGCTGGGCTTCTTCCCCCGGCCGCTGACGTCGATCATCAACCCCGCCGTCGCTGACACGCTCCAGCAGGTCGGCGTCAAGGATCCCGCGCCCGCCGTACCCGCGGCTGGACAGGAGAGCCACAAGTGAACCTTGCAGCTGAGTTCTCCAAGCCGACGGTGGAGTACGCCCAGATCTCGCCGCTGCTGATCATCTTCGGTGCGGCCGTGATCGGCGTCCTCGTGGAGGCGTTCGTGGCTCGCCGGTCCCGGTACGCCGTCCAGGCCGTGCTGTCGATGCTGGCCGTCGTCGCCGCCCTGGTGGCCACGGTGTGGGTCGCGTCGGACCTGAAGCCGATCGGCGACGCCGCACGCGGCCTCGATCGGCGTCGAGGGCGCGATCGCGCTCGACGGACCCACGATGTTCATCTGGGGCACGATCTTGGTGCTGTCGATGATCAGCGTGATGCTGTTCGCCGAGCGGGGCCTCGAAGGCGGCATCACCGCGTTCGCCGGTCAGGCCGCGGCGCTGCCGGGCACGGCCGCCGAGCGGGAGGCGTCGACGCAGGGTCTCGAGCACACCGAGGTCTTCCCGCTGATGCTGTTCTCCATCGGCGGCATGATGCTCTTCCCGGCGGCGAACGACCTGATCACGATGTTCGTCGCGCTGGAGATCCTGTCCCTGCCGCTCTACCTGCTCTGCGGCCTCGCCCGCCGGCGGCGGCTGCTGTCGCAGGAGGCGGCGCTGAAGTACTTCATGCTCGGCGCGTTCAGCTCGGGCTTCTTCCTGTACGGCATCGCGCTGACCTACGGCTTCGCCGGCTCGATGAACTTCGGCGACATCGCCGAGGCGGTCTCCGGGCGGATCGGCAGCCAGGTGCTGCTGCTCGCCGGCATCGGCCTGCTCGCGGTCGGCCTGCTGTTCAAGGTCGGCGCCGCGCCGTTCCACGCCTGGACCCCGGACGTCTACCAGGGCGCCCCGACCGCGGTGACCGCCTTCATGGCGGCCTGCACGAAGGTCGCGGCGTTCGGTGCGCTGCTGCGGCTGTTCTACGTCGCCTTCGGTCCCGCTCGCTGGGACTGGACGATGATGATCGGGATCATCGCGATCCTGACCATGCTGGTCGGCTGCATCCTGGCGATCTCCCAGTCCGACATCAAGCGGATGCTCGCCTACTCCTCGATCGCGCACGCCGGCTTCATCCTGGTCGGCTTCGTCGGGCTGCAGTCGGCGACCAACTTCGACGGCACCGAGCTGTCGTCGGTGCAGGCCGTGCTGTTCTACCTGGTCACCTACGGCTTCATGACGATCGGCGCGTTCGCGGTCGTGACCGTGGTCCGCGACGCAGGCGGCGAGGCCACGGGCCTGTCTCGCTGGGCCGGTCTCGGAAAGGAGTCGCCGTTCGTGGCGGGTGTCTTCGCGTTCTTCCTGCTCGCCATGGCGGGCATCCCGCTGACCTCGGGATTCACCGGCAAGTGGGCGGTCTTCGCGTCCGCGTGTCGAGGGTGGCGCCTGGCCGCTCGTGGTCATCGCGGTGCTCCTGAGCGCCGTCGCGGCCTTCTTCTACGCCCGCGTCATCGTGCTGATGTTCTTCTCCGATCCGGTCGGGGAGGGACCCGTGGTGATGAACCCCAGCATCCTGACGACTATCGTGATCGCAGTCGGGTTTGCCGCCACCGTCGTCTTGGGTATCTTCCCGGGGCCGGTGCTTGACCTGGCGGCCACTGCGGGTCAGTTCATCCGCTGACTCAGTCGCACAGAGGGAACAATCATGACCTCCACCGCCGAGGGCGGCGGCTCATCGCTCGCGCTGCCAGTGCTCGACGACGAGCTCGAGGAACGCCTGCGCGCCCAGCTTGCCCTCGTGGAGGAGCGTCTCGAGCGGGAGATCCGCAGCGAGGCGCCGTTCGTCACCGAGGCGGCCCGCCACCTGCTCCACGCCGGCGGGAAGCGGTTCCGCCCGGCGCTGACGCTGCTCGCCGCAGAGGCGGGCGACGCCTCCCGCGACGAGGTCATCACGGCCGCCTGCGTGGTCGAGCTGACCCATCTCGCGTCGCTGTACCACGACGACGTCATGGACGAGGCCGACCTGCGCCGCGGCGCCGAGTCCGCGAACTCGCGGTGGGACAACCACGTCGCGATCCTGACCGGCGACTTCTTGTTCTCCAAGTCCTCGGAGCTCACCGCCCGGCTCGGCGCGGACGCGGTCCGCATCCAGGCCGAGACGTTCACCCGGCTGGTCGAGGGCCAGATCCTCGAGACCCTCACCCCCGACTCCGACCCGCTCGCCCACTACCTGCGCGTCGTCGAGGGCAAGACCGGCTCGCTCATCGCGACGTCGGCGCGCTACGGGGCGAAGTTCTCCGGCGACCTCGCCCGAGGTCGAGGAGGCACTCACGTCGTACGGCGGACGGGTGGGGATCGCCTTCCAGCTCTCGGACGACATCCTCGACATCGCCTCCGACTCCGACGAGTCCGGCAAGACACCCGGCACCGACCTGCGTGAAGGGGTGCCGACCCTGCCGGTGCTGATGGCGCAGCGGTCGACGGCACCGGCTGACGCCCGCCTGCTGGAGCTGCTGGGCTCGGACCTGACCGACGACGCCCGCCACGCCGAGGCGCTCGAGCTGCTGCGCAGGCACCCGGCGATGGCCGAGGCGCGCGCCTACGTCCTGCAGATCGCCAACGAGGCCCAGCAGGCTGCTCACCGTGCTGCCGGCCGGACCGGTGCGCGACGCGCTCGACGCCTTCGCGGTGCTGATCGCCACCCGCTCGGCCTAGGCCGTTTCCTAGACAGGCACCTGCTCCGCGGGCTGTGCCCGCAGCTGGCGGCGGCGGTTGCGCAGCGTCTCGAACGTGAAGAGCGCCAGCGAGAGCCAGATGAGCCCGAACCCGACCCATCGCATGGCGGGCATCGGCTCGTGGAAGAAGAAGATGCCGAGCAGGAACTGCACCGTGGGAGTGATGTACTGCATCAGCCCGAGGGTGCTCAGCGGGATGCGCGTGGCCGCGCCGCCGAAGCACAGCAGCGGCAGCACGGTGATGACGCCGGTGCCCACGATCAGCAGCGGGTGCCAGGGAGCGTCGTGGCCGAAGGTCGAGGCGCCGGTCGCCGTCAAGAAGATGATGTAGGCGAGCGCGACCGGCGACGCGAACGTCGTCTCGACGACCAGGCTCTCCATCGCTCCGGCGTTCGCCTTCTTCTTCATCAGCCCGTAGGTGCCGAACGAGAACGCGAGGACCAGCGCGATCCAGGGAGGCCGGCCGTACTCCACCGTCAACGCCAGCACCGCGACGGTGGCGATGCCGATCGCCACCCACTGCAGCCGCCGCAGCCGCTCGCCGAGGACCACGACGCCGATCAGCACGCTGACGAGCGGGTTGATGAAGTAGCCGAGCGACGTCTCGACGACGTGGTTGCTGTTGACGCCGTAGATGTAGGTGCCCCAGTTGATGGTGATCAGCGCGGCGGCGGCTGCCAGCAGCCACCGGGTACGACGTACGGCGAACGTCGCGCGGAGCCTCGGGAGCCGGCGCATCGCGATGACGGCAACGGCGATCACCACCATCGACCACACGATCCGGTGGGCCAGGATCTCCACCGCGCCGGAAGGCTCGAGCAGCGGCCAGTAGAGCGGGAAGAAGCCCCACATCGTCCAGGCCGCCAGACCCAGCAGCACCCCTCGACGCGACTCCTTCACCACCCCAGGCTACGTGGCGCTGTCAGGGGTGAACCACCGGATTACTTGTTACCCGTCTGGGTCGTGGAGAGCCCCTGCTCGACCATCCGCACCGCCGCCTCCAGGTCCTCGTCGAACGGCCGGTCCGCCCGGTTCTCGCTGAGCTGCGCGGCGACGCTGTCGAAGACCTCGCGCAGCGGCCCGGTCGACGGCAGCCGCTCGGGGTCCATGCGCAGCGCGCGCACCGAGGCGATCAGCTCACACCCCAGCACCACCGGCGCCAGCTCGACCATCTGCTCGCACGCCCACACCGCCTGGGTGGAGAAGCTCGCGTGCTCCTCGAGGCCGAGCGAGACGACCGCGTGCCCGGTGGACACCGGCGAGGTCATGATGCGGGCTCGCGCGAGGGCGTCCTGGGCGAGGTACTCGAGGATCATCACGCCCGAGCTGCCGGCCGGCCCGGAGGCGAGGAACGCGGGCAGCCCGGACAGCGACGGGTTGATCAGGGCGGACAGCCGGGCCGCGGACAGCGCGATGACCGGGTAGGTCGCCTGTCGCAGCGCGTCGAGCGTCGCGGAGAGCCGTGCGGTCACGAAGCCGCCGTGGTGCAGCGGAGTGCCGTCGGCGACGACGAGCGGGTTCTCGGTGGAGTCGTCGACCTCGACGCCCACCGACTGCTCGGTGGTCGCGAGCGCGTCGAGGAACGGTGCGTGGACCTGCGGCACCGTCCGCAGCGCGAACGGGTCCTGCACCCGGGCGGGCACCCAGTCGGCGGGCTCGAGCAGCGCCATCAGCCGCTGGGCGACGCCCTGCTGCGACGCGTCGGGCCGTCCGGCGTGCACGCGCGGGTCGAACGCCTGCAGCGAGGCGCGCAGCGCCGCCGCCGACAGGGCCGTCACCCGTCTCGGCGGCCTCGGACAGCAACGCCAGCCGGCGGTGGACCAGGACGGCGGTGGCGAGGGTGAGCGCGTTGCTCGACATGAACGGCAGCGCGTCGCCGTCGTCGACCTCGGCGACTGGGCGCTCCGCCCGAGCGCCACGGCCGCTCACCCACCAGGGTCAGGCCGAGCTCGGCGAGCGGAACGAGGTCACCGGTGCCGATCGAGCCGAACCGGTGCAGGTCGGGTACGGCGCCGGTGGCCACGGCCGCACTCAGCGACGAGGCGAGACCGGCGGAGACGCCGGAGCGGCCGGACGTGATCTGGTGCAGCCGGATCGCCATCGCGGCGCGAGCGGTCGTGTCGTCGTACGACGGACCGAAGCCGGTGGCATGCGCTGCGCCACAGCCGCAGCGCGTGCGAGGTGCCGTCGCCGGGCGTGATGTCGGTCGGCACGTGTCGCAGGGCGCCGACCCCGGTGGTGAGCCCGTAGACCGCGCCCGATCGACCGGCCATGCGCAGGTGCTGGTGCGAGGCGGCGATGCGCTCGACGGAGGCCTGGGTGAGCTCGACGGGGGCCGGGCCACCCTTCGTCGCCCAGGAGACCAGGTGGTCCAGGGACATCGTGGACGACATGGTCGAAACCCCTCAGCACTCGGCGGGACGTATGCGGCATACAGGCTCCAGCATGGACCCACGACGCCGGCCGGACGTAGCGTGAGGGCTCCTCGTTGCGAGGAGGGGTTCAGATGATGTGGTGGATAGTGCTCGTCGTCGTCGCTTTGTTGGTGCTGGTCTTGTTCATGCGCCGGAGCAAGGGCGGCGGCACGAAGGGGCCGGTTGACCAGCGCAACGTCGACCGCGTCAGGCGTGACGGCCAGTCCAAGGGCTTCGGAAGCATGTGACGCCCGGGCGCCGAGGGGTCACCCACGCATCGACACGCCGCTGATACCCGGGAAGTTCTGACCCCTCAGCGCAGACCGGCGTCAGACGGTCCAGGTGTCGCCGCTGGCGAGCAGCCCGGCGAGGGCCTCGGAGCGGTCTTCCTCGCCGGTGGCCGACGTGACGATCTGCTCGCGCGCCTGGTCGTCGTAGGTCGGTGCCTCGATCTGCCGGAAGATGCCGATCGGTGCGTGCGCGAGCACACCGGCGTCGGTGAGCCGGGAGATGGCGAACGCCGTGGTCGGGTTGGTCGAGTGGGCGTCGTGGACGAGCACCTCGTCGTCCGTACGGGTCGAAATCGGCGACGCGCACGCCCCCGGTCTCCGGGTCGCGCACCACGCCGCGCTGTCCCTCGCTGCCGAACCGGATCGGCTCGCCGTGCACCAGCGGGATGATCGAGTCTTCCTTGGTGTCGCTGTCCTTGATGCTGTCGAACGCACCGTCGTTGAAGATCGGGCAGTTCTGGTAGATCTCCACCAACGACGTGCCGCGGTGCGCGGCTGCCGCCGACAGCACCTCGGTGAGGTGCTTGCGGTTCGAGTCGACGGTGCGCGCGACGAACGTGCCCTCGGCGCCGAGCGCCAGCGAGACGGGGTTGAACGGGTTGTCCAGCGAGCCCATCGGCGTCGACTTGGTGACCTTGCCCGGCTCCGAGGTGGGGGAGTACTGGCCCTTGGTCAGCCCGTAGATCCGGTTGTTGAACAGCAGGATCGTCATGTTGACGTTGCGGCGCAGCGCGTGGATCAGGTGGTTGCCGCCGATCGAGAGCGCGTCGCCGTCACCGGTCACGACCCACACCGACAGGTCCTCGCGGGTGGTCGCGAGCCCGGTCGCGATCGCCGGGGCCCGGCCGTGGATCGAGTGCATGCCGTAGGTGTCGAGGTAGTACGGGAACCTCGAGGAGCAGCCGATCCCCGAGACGAAGACGATGTTCTCGCGCTTGAGGCCGAGGTCGGGCAGGAACCCCTGCACCGCGGCCAGCACGGCGTAGTCGCCGCAGCCGGGGCACCAGCGCACCTCCTGGTCGGAGGTGTACTCCTTGCGGTTCTGCTTGTCGTCGTTGGTCGGGACGCCCCGCAGGCCGGGCATCGGGAGCGTCGGTTGCAGTCCCATCGGATGTCATCGGGTGATCTCCTTGGTGATCGCCTCGGCGAGCTCGGCCGCGCGAAGCGGCATGCCGCTCACCTGGTTGTAGCCCTTGATGTCCACGAGGAACTTCGCGCGCAGCAGCATCGAGAGCTGGCCGAGGTTCATCTCGGGGACGATGACCGAGTCGTAGCGGGCGAGCAGGTCGCCGAGGTCGGACGGGAACGGGTTCAGGTGCCGCAGGTGGGCCTGCGCGACGGGGTGGCCCTCGTCGCGGACCAGCCGGCAGGCCGCGCCGATCGGGCCGTACGTCGACCCCCAGCCGAGCACCAGCACGGACGCCTCGCCGGACGGGTCGTCGACCTCCATCGGCGGGATGTCCTGCGCGATGCGCGGCGACCTTCTCGGCGCGGGTGCGGACCATCAGGTCGTGGTTGGCGGGGTCGTAGGAGATGTTCCCGTGACCCTCGCCCTTCTCGAGACCGCCGATGCGGTGCTCGAGACCCTTGGTGCCGGGCACCGCCCACGGCCGGGCCAGGGTCGTCTTGTCGCGGAGGTAGGGCCAGAACTCCTGCTCGCCCTTGCCGTTCTCGTGGTTGGTCTCGGTGGCGAACGCCGGGTCGATCACCGGCAGGTCGGCGACGTCGGGGATCTGCCACGGCTCCGAGCCGTTGGCGAGGTAGCCGTCGGAGAGCAGCATCACGGGCGTGCGGTAGGTGACCGCGATCCGCGTGGCCTCCAGCGCGGCGTGGAAGCAGTCCGAGGGCGACTGCGGCGCGATGATCGGCACCGGCGCCTCGCCGTTGCGCCCGAACATCGCCTGCAGCAGGTCGGCCTGCTCGGTCTTGGTCGGCAGTCCGGTGGACGGCCCGCCGCGCTGCACGTCGATGACGAGCAGCGGCAGCTCCATCATCACGCCGAGGCCGATGGTCTCGGACTTCAACGCGATGCCGGGACCGGACGTGCTCGTGACGCCGAGCGCGCCGCCGAAGGCCGCGCCGAGCGCGGCACCGATGCCGGCGATCTCGTCCTCGGCCTGGAACGTCGTGACGCCGAAGCGCTTGTGCTTGCTGAGCTCGTGCAGGATGTCGGAGGCCGGCGTGATCGGGTAGGAGCCGAGGAACAGCGGCAGCCCCGACTGGGTCGACCCGGCGATCAGCCCGTAGGCGAGCGCCAGGTTGCCGGTGATGTTGCGGTAGGTGCCCGCGGGGGTCGGGGCCGGCTTGATCTCGTACTGCACGGCGAACGACTCGGTGGTCTCGCCGAAGTTCCAGCCGGCGCGGAACGCCTCGATGTTCGCATCGCGGATGTCGGGAGCCTTGGCGAACCGGCGCTCCAGGAACGCGAGGGTCGAGTCGGTGGGGCGGCCGTACATCCACGACAGCATCCCGAGCGCGAACATGTTCTTCGCGCGGCTGGCGTCCTTGCGCGACAGCCCGAACTCCTTGACCGCCTCGACCGTCATGTCGGTGAGCTCGATCGCGTGCAGGTCGTACTCCGAGAGCGAGTCGTTCTCGAGCGGGCTCTCGCTGTAGCCGGCCTTGCCCAGGTTGCGGCTGGTGAAGTCGTGGGAGTCGACGATGATCGTCGCGCCCTTCTTGATGTCCGCCAGGTTGGCCTTGAGGGCGGCCGGGTTCATCGCGACCAGCACGTCGGGGGAGTCCCCGGGCGTGAGGATGTCGTGGTCGGCGAAGTGCACCTGGAAGGACGAGACGCCGGGCAGCGTGCCCTGCGGGGCGCGGATCTCCGCGGGGAAGTTGGGCAGCGTCGACAGGTCGTTGCCGAAGGACGCGGTCTCCTGCGTGAAGCGGTCACCGGTGAGCTGCATGCCGTCACCGGAGTCGCCGGCGAACCGGATGATCACGCGATCGAGCTGCTGGACCTGTTTGGTCACGGCTTGCGTCGCCTTCCTTCCGCACGGGTGCACGGCGCAGAGGGCGCCCAGGTAAGGGTGCCCTTGGCCTGTCCATGCTACGGCGGGGGAGAAGCCGAGTCAGGTCTCGTCCGGATGGCGAGGCCCTCGAGCGGTGTGAGTCCGGACACGCCGACATGCTCGATGGGCGAGATAGTCACACCAAGCGAGTAAAACCAAGTAATCTACGAGACTTAGTTGGCCGCTTACCCGAGAAAGCGGCCGGGGAAACAGAGACGAGTCACGTACATGACCATCAACTTGACCAGCCGCCCGGCTGGCCGCCGCTCCAGGAAGTGGAAGGCAGCCGTCGTCGCCTCCGTCGCCGGCTCGATCGCGCTGGCCGGCTGCGGAGGCAGCTCCGGAGCGAGCGACAGCAGCGCCAAGACCCTCGACCTCGTGGGCTTCTCGATCCTGGAGCAGGCCAACAAGGGCGTGATCTCAGACTTCGAGAAGACATCAGACGGCAAGGACGTCGACGTTCAAGCAGTCGTACGGCGCCTCCGGCGACCAGGCTCGCGCGGTCATCGGCGGCCAGAAGGCCGACGTCGTGCACCTGTCCCTCGAGCCCGACGTGCAGAAGCTCGTGGACGAGAAGCTGGTGTCCTCGGACTGGAAGGACAACGCCAACAAGGGGATCATCACGCAGTCCGTCGTCGTGATGGTGGTCCGCAAGGGCAACCCGAAGGGCATCAAGTCCTGGGACGACCTGGTCAAGCCCGGCGTGAAGATCATCACGCCGAACCCGGCGTCGTCCGGCTCGGCGAAGTGGAACATCCTCGCCGCCTACGGCCACGTGCTCGCCAACGGCGGGTCGGAGGCAGACGCCGAGGCCTACCTCAAGAAGTTCTTCGGCAACGTCGCTGCTCTTCCGGGCAGCGGCCGTGACGCCACCACCGCGTTCCAGGGCGGCAACGGCGACGTGCTGCTGTCGTACGAGAACGAGGCGATCCTGGCTCGGCAGAGCGGCGCGGACTTCGACTACATCGTTCCCGACGAGGATCCTCCTCATCGAGAACCCGGGCGCGGTGACGACGGACGCCGACGCGAGCGCCAAGAAGTTCCTGACCTACCTGACCGGCAAGGAGGCGCAGACCGACTACGCCAAGAGGGCTTCCGCCCGCTCGACGACAGCATCCAGGTGGAGGTCGACGGCGCGAACGACCCGAGCGACCCGTTCCCGGCACCGAAGAAGCTGCTGACGATCGACAAGGACTTCGGTGGCTGGGCCGACGCCAACACCAAGTTCTTCGACGAGAACGACGGCCTCGTCACGAAGATCCAGCAGGAGACGGGCAAGCAGTAGTGACCGCCATCCATGCGGTGCCCTCACACCCCGCAGCACCGTCCCCGGCCGTCCGGCGCGCAAGCGCCGGGCGGCCGGGGCAGGCTCGCTCATCGGCCGCTTCGCGCGTCGGGCTCGGCGTGGTGCTTCTCTGGTTCAGCCTGCTGGTGCTGATCCCGCTGGCCATGGTCGTCGCGACCGCGGGCTCGGAAGGCATCAGCGGGTTCCTCGACACCATCACGAACCCGCAGACGCTGTCTGCGGTCGAGCTCACCGTCGTCGAGTCGCTCCTGGTCACCGCCGTCAACGTCGTGATGGGCACGGTCATCGCCTGGGTGCTGGTCCGCGACCGGTTCTTCGGCAAGGCCGTGCTCGACGTCGTCATCGACATCCCGTTCGCGCTGCCCACGATCGTCGCCGGGCTGGTGCTGCTCTCGCTCTACGGGCCGCAGAGCCCGCTGGGCGTCGACGTCGCCAACACCCGGATCGCCGTCTTCCTGGCGCTTGCGTTCGTCACGCTGCCGTTCGTCGTACGGACGGTGCAGCCGGTGCTCGAGGAGCTCGAGGCCGATGTCGAGGAGGCGTCCGCCTCGCTGGGCGCGAGCCGGCTGACGACCTTCCGCCGGATCATCCTGCCGAGCCTCGTGCCCTCGATCGCGGCGGGAGCGGCGCTCTCGTTCGCCCGCGGCATCAGCGAGTACGGGTCGCTGGTGCTGCTCTCCGGCAACCTGCCCAACCGCACCGAGGTGGCCTCGGTGCGCGTGCTGACCTACATCGAGAACGGCGACCCGACCTCGGCGGCCGCCGTCGCGACACTGATGCTGCTGGTCGCGCTCGCCGTGATCGTCGCGCTCGACCTCATCCAGAGGAGGGTGGCCCGCCGTGGCTAGCAACCGTCTGCGCGAGCCGAAGCCGGTCCGATGGGGCCTGCGCACTGCTCGCGATCGTCTACGTCTTCCTGCTGGTGCTGTGGCCGGTCTCGCTCGTCGTGAAGTACACCTTCGCCGACGGCATGACCGCGCTGACGGACGCGTTCAACGACCCCGCGGTCACGCACGCCCTGCAAGCTGACGGTGATCGTGTCGCTGAGCGCCGTGCTCATCAACCTGGTCTTCGGCGTGGCGGTCTCGCTGCTGCTGGTGCGCTACAGTTCATCGGCAAGCGGCTGCTGTCCGTGCTGATCGACGTGCCGCTGTCGGTCTCGCCGGTGGTGGTGGGGCTCGCGCTGGTGCTCGCCTACAACCCGCGCACCGGGCTCTTCGGCCAACCCCTGTCGACGAGCACGGCATCCAGGTCATCTTCGCGACCCCCGGCATGATCATGGCGACGGCGTTCGTGGCGCTGCCACTCGTGGTCCGTGAGGTGGTGCCGGTGCTCGAGGAGATCGGTGACGAGCAGGAGCAGGCGGCGCGCAGCCTCGGCGCCAACGCCGTCCAGAACTTCCTTCGGATCACCCTGCCGAGCATCAAGTGGGCCGTCGTGTACGGCGTCGTGCTGACCCTGGCGCGCTCGCTCGGCGAGTTCGGTGCGGTCAAGGTCGTCTCCGGCAACATCGTGCAGCAGACCCAGACCGCCACGCTGGTGGTCGAGTCGAAGTACCAGGGCTTCGACCAGAGCACCGCCTACGCCACCGCCTTCCTCCTCGCCTCCGCCTCCGTGCTGTGCATCATCGTGGTGGGCCTCCTGCGTCCCAAGGACTCTGCATGAGCATCGAGATCAAGAACATCAACAAGAACTTCGGCGACTTCGTCGCGCTCGAGGACGTCTCGCTGACGATCCCGACCGGGCAGCTGACCGCCCTGCTCGGCCCGTCCGGTGGCGGCAAGTCGACGCTGCTGCGGATCATCGCCGGGCTGGAGTCTGCCGACAGCGGCACCGTGCACATCGAGGGCACCGAGGCCACGCACCTGCCGCCACAGAAGCGCAACGTCGGCTTCGTGTTCCAGCACTACGCGGCGTTCAAGCACATGAGCGTCGCGAAGAACGTCGCCTTCGGCCTCGAGATCCGCAAGCGCAGCAAGGCCGAGACGAAGAAGCGGGTCGAGGAGCTGCTCGAGCTCGTCCACCTCTCGCAGTTCTCGCACCGGCTGCCCTCGCAGCTCTCCGGTGGCCAGCGCCAGCGCATGGCACTGGCACGCGCGCTCGCCGTGGAGCCGACCGTCCTGCTGCTCGACGAGCCGTTCGGCGCACTCGACGCGAAGGTCCGCAAGGAGCTGCGCGACTGGCTGCGCCGGCTGCACGACGAGGTGCACGTCACCACGGTGTTCGTCACGCACGACCAGGAGGAGGCGCTCGAGGTCTCCGACGAGATCGTGGTCATCAACGACGGCCGGATCGAGCAGATCGGTGCGCCCGACTCGCTCTACGACTCACCCGCCAACGACTTCGTGATGGGCTTCCTCGGCCCGGTGACCCGTCTTCGTGGCCAGCTGATCCGGCCCCACGACATCGACGTCTACCTTCGAGACGACGTGACCGGTGCTGTGGAGGGCGAGGTCGTCCGGCTCCTCCGGGTGGGCTTCGAGGTGCGGCTCACGGTCCGACCGGTCACGTCCCTGGGCGTGGCGGACGTCGCGGCTCCTGGTGAGGAGCACGACATCACCGTCGTGCTCACGCGCTCCCACGCGCGCGAGCTCGACCTGGCCACCGGCACCAAGGTGTGGCTCGCCGCGAACCGGGGCGCGACGACCTTCCCCTCACTGCACGCCGTCAGCTGAGCGACTCGGCCCGGGCCTTGAGGGCTTCTGCATGCCGTCGGAAGCCGTCTGCCACCCGCCCGGGTCCGGCGAGGCGGACCAACGGCCCTGAGAAGATCTCGACTGTCTCGTAGCGGGTCGCGCCACTGCCCTGGGCGAGCTGCTGCCAGCGGGTGCCCTCGAGCAGGCCGAGCTTCGAGGGCAGTCCCTCGTAGACGTACGCGAGCGTGGCCCGGGTCACGCCGGCGTTGTCGACGTACGGCGGCTCGACGGTGCGGATGCGCTCGGGCGAGACCACCTTGGTGCCGTTGCCGAACGTCACGTGGAGCCGGATCGGGTCGCCCGGCCGCGGCGGGGTCGGGCACTCCGCCCGCGTGATGAAGGGGTTCCACTCGCCGTAGGCAGGCGACGTCGAGCATCACGTGCCAGACGAGGTCGAGGGGAGCGTCGATGTCGATGCCGGCCGATGGGTTCGTCATACGCGGATCATGCCGTCCCGAGCGGGGACCGGCGATTCGCTTTGACCTGAGGCGACAAGATCCTTAGTCTACTAAACTAGTCAAGTTATATTAGTTGGAGGTGACGATGACGGCGAGCGAGCACCACGTGCTGGTCGTGGGCGGCGGCGCCGCGGGCGTGATCACCGCGCACACGCTGCTGGCGGGATCCGCGTCGGCCGTCACCGTGGTGGAGCGCGACGCGGTGACCGGCCCCGGGCTGGCCTACCGGACCACGGACCCGCTGCACCTCCTGAACAACTACGCCGGCCGGATGAGTGCCGTCGAGAGCGACCCCGGCCACCTGGTGCGGTGGTGCTGGTCGCAGGGGCTGGACGTCGAGGCGCGCACCTTCTTGCCGCGCGAGACCTACGGCCGCTACCTCGCCGGCCTGCTCGACGGCGCGCACCTGCCTCGCGATGCCGCGCTCACCCGCGTCCAGGACGAGGTGGTCGACGTCGTCGACACCGGCAGCAGGTACGTCGCCACGCTCGCCTCAGGCGCGTCGATCACCTCGGACGCCGTCGTGCTGGCGCTGGGCAACCCGCCGCCACGCATTCCGCGTGGGCTCGACGTGGACGAGCAAAGGCTGGCGGCGGATCCTTGGGCACCGGATCTCCTCGACCGCGTCGGGGAGACCGACCGCGTGCTGCTGGTCGGCACTGGTCTCACCACCGTCGACGTCGCCGCCCGGATCGCCTCCTCGCGCTCGCGTGCGCGGCTCACCGCGGTTTCGCGGCACGGCCTGTTGCCGTTGCGGCACCTGCCCGAGCCGCCCGACCCCGCGCCGACTTTCGACGACCACGAGCGGACTCTTCGCGGCCTGCTCTCCGAGCTGCGGCGATGTCGCGACGAGGGCACCTCTTGGCGTCGCCTGGTCGAGTCGGTGAAGTCGGTCGGCAACGACTTGTGGCACAGCCTCTCGCTCGAGGAGAAGGAGCGGTTCGTGCGGCACGTGGGCCGCTACTGGGAGGTCTCACGACACCGCATGGCCCCGCCGATGGCGACGCTGATCGACGGCCTGCTCGCCGCGGACCGCCTCCGTGTCGTCACCGGGAGCGTGGACACCACGTCGTACGACGTGGTCGTGAACTGCACCGGCCCGGCCCCGGTGAGCACCCTCGGCTGGAGCGCTCTCGTCGACCGTCTCGCCGCGAAGAACATGCTCCGGCCCGGCCCGCTCGGCCTGGGGCTCGACGTCGATCCGCAGGGCGCGGTCCGCGATGCCCTGGGCACTCCCGCCCGCGGCATCTACGCCATGGGCGCGGCACGTCGTGGCGTCGACTGGGAGGTGGCCGCAGTTCCGGACATCCGGCGACAGGCGGTCAGGCTGACTCGGCACCTCGCAGCCCCCTCGGGTGCTCGGCTGCAGGACCGACTGGTCGGCTGAGCCTGGCCCGGGTCGCCGGCAACTACAGTGGCGGCCGTGACGAATGGGGAGCCGGCGCGCTACCTGGTGGCGACCCAGCCGGCCCTGGTGCTCACCGTCTTCGACGTCGGGCTGGCCTGCTGCGCCGTCGAGTTCGCGGCGGCGGTCGCCGGGCACCCCGACCTGTTGCCGCTCGTCGGCGACGAAGACCATGCGGGCGTGCCCGAGGTGCTGGTGATCTCCGGGACGGTCACCGACAAGATGGCGCCGGCCGTGCTCGACCACTACCGACGGCTGCCCGAGCCCAAGCACGTCGTCTCGTTCGGCTCCTGCGCCAACTCGGGCGGTCCCTACTGGGACTCCTACTGCGTCACGAAGGGCGTCGACCAGATGGTGCCGGTCGACGTGTACGTCCCCGGCTGCCCGCCGCGGCCGGAGGCGCTGCTCCAAGGACTGGCGACGTTGCAGGCGACCCTGCGGACCCCGTCGTGACCACCTGGACCGAGCGCGTCGTCGCGGCGTACGGCGCCGGCAGCCGTCGACGCCACTGCGGAGCCGGTCAGCGTCGACGTCGAGGTCGAGCGCTGGGCGGACGCGGTCGCCACGGCCCGCGACGACGTTGGGCTGCACGTTCTTCGACTGGTTGTCGGCCGTCGACGAGACCGACACGCTCGACGGCTACCGGCTCGTGTGCCACCTCGCCGCGCACCGACCGGGAGCGGTCGACCACCTCGTCGTACGCACCCTGCTCCCGCGCGACCGTCCGCTCGTCGCGTCCGTGGCCGACGTCTACGCCGGCGCGCGTTGGCACGAGCGCGAGACCCACGAGATGTTCGGGATCGACTTCACCGCGGACGGCGGCGCGCTCGAGCTGGAGCCCCTGCTGCTGCCCGACGAGTTCGTGGGTCATCCGTTGCGCAAGGAGTTCGTGCTCGCGACGCGGGTGGCCACACCGTGGCCGGGTGAGAAGGAGCCGGGGGAGTCGGAGAGCACTCCGGTGCCGACGAGGTCGAGGCGTCGTGCCCGTCCGTTGGGCGTCCCCGACCCAGGCACCTGGGGGCGTCGTGGCGACGAGTGAGCTGCCGCCGCGCTCGCGCGGTGTGATCGCGCTGCTCGAGGAGAAGTGCACCTCCTGCATGCTGTGCGCCCGCGAGTGCCCGGTGTGGTGCATCCACATCGACTCGCACCAGGAGACCGAGCCGGCGGGTCCCGGTGGGGGCCGGGACCGGACCCGCAACGTGCTCGACCGGTTCGCGATCGACTGGTCGCTGTGCATGTACTGCTCGATCTGCGTCGAGGTCTGCCCGTTCGAGGCGCTGCACTGGAGCCCGGAGCTCGCGGCACCCGAGGCGGACATCCGCGACCTCACGCACGAGAGGGACCGGCTGCGAGAAGCGATGACGACGGTGCCGGCGCCAGCCGCACTCGACGAGCGGTCCGAGCTCGCGAAGGAGGCAGCGGCCGCCGCGCGTCAGCGGTAGTTGGTGAACTGCACCGCGAAGTCGTACTCCTGCGCCTTCACCAGTGCGATCACCGACTGCAGGTCGTCGCGCTTCTTGCTCGTCACCCGCAGCTCGTCGCCTTGGACCTGCACCTTGACGCCCTTGGGTCCCTCGTCGCGGATCAGCTTGCCGACCTTCTTCGCCTGCTCCTGGTTGATGCCTTCCTTGAGGGTGATCGAGATCTTGGACTCCCTGCCCGACTGACGCGGCTCGCCGGCGTCGAGGATCTTCAGCGACTGCTGGCGCTTGATGAGCTTGTCCTTGAGCACGTCGAGGGCGGCACTCGCGCGGTCGTCGGCGTTCGCCGAGATCTCGATGCCCTGGTCGCCGGACCGCTCGATCTTGACGCCGGTGTTCTTGAAGTCGAACCGCTGACTGACCTCGCGCTGGGCCTGGTTGATCGCGTTGTCGATCTCCTGCTGATCGAGCTTGCTGACGATGTCGAACGACGAGTCGGCCATGACGGAAGGTGCCTCCAGGCTCTTCGGTGCGGGTTAGATCCAAGGTTGTGGCTTGCGCTATTCTTTCGCCCCGATGGCCCCAGCCACAATCGGGGGCGTCACGGCAGGTTGCCCGAGCGGCCAATGGGAGCGGACTGTAAATCCGTCGGCTTATGCCTTCGAAGGTTCGAATCCTTCACCTGCCACCAAATCATCCGCCTGCCGCGGCCTCACCCATCGCGTGAAGCAGGCCGCGCAGGTCCTCTTCGCACGGCGGGCAGTGGCTCAGGTGCGTAGCGATCCCGGGCAGCTCGTCCTCGGGATCAGCACCGCTGGCTACGATCTCGGCGCACGCGTGGATCAAGGCAAATGTGAGGTCGCACCCAGCGTCCTGGGGGTCGGTGTCGAGGAGGTCGCGTAGCTGCTCCCAAGGGTCCATGCTGACCTCCCGCTGGCTCGCGCCGATCCGCTCATGCGCGCCACCACCTCGTGGGTTGCGAGACCGGCGGGAAACTTACCTCCGCTCCAGGGAATTTCCCCCGAGCCGCGGTGACAAGGGATCCATGAGCAGACAAGTTGCCGTGGTCGCCTTCGACGTGAACGAGACGTTGCTGGACCTGCGCGATCTAGACGCCTCGTTCGAGCGCATCTTCGGGGACGCGTCCGTGCGTGCCCAATGGTTCGCGCAGATGCTGCAGCTCGCGTTCGTCGGCGGCCTCACTCGGGACTACGTCGACTTCCGCACCGCCCAGCGGGCGGCGTTGGAAATGCTCGCTTCGCGGCATTCCATCGGTATCGACCGCGGCACCGTGAGATCGGTAGTCGAGGAGATGAACACCCTGCGGCCGCACCCCGAGGTGACCGAGGCGCTGCGCGTGCTCCGCGCCGAAGGGGTGACGATGTGCGCGCTCACGAACTCTCCGGAGTCGGTCGCGCAGGCACAGGTGAACCACGCCGGGCTGGCCGAGCTCTTCGACGGCGTGCTCTCGGCCGACTCCGTGCAGGCATTGAAGCCTGCGCCGGAGCCCTACCTGCACGCGGCCTCCACGTTCGGTGTGCCGCCGGACCAGCTGAGGTTGGTGGCGGCTCACTCGTGGGACGTCTCCGGAGCCTTGGCGGCGGGGTGCCGAGCCGCCTTCGTGGCCCGCCCGGGCGCGGTACTCAGCCCGGTGGGCGCCCGCCCCGACATCATCGGTGAGGACCTGACCAGCGTCGTCGCCCAGATCATCGCCACCGACCTCGGCTGAGCTCAAGGCTGACCCGCGGAGCTACGACTGCGAGGAGTCGACGGACACCGGGCGCCTCCCCGGTCGTACCGCACGTTCTCCCACCTCCGCAGCCATGCTCATGACTCGTCGACCGCGCCCGTCTCCTGGCGCAGAGCAGTGAGCAGCCCGAGGTAGTCCTCGGCACAGGGGCCGCAGGTGGCCAGGTGCTGGGTGATCCCCGGCATGGTTGCCTCGGGGTCGCCTCCGTCGACGACGATCTGAGCGTAGGCATGGATGAGCTCGAACGTCTCCGCACATCCGGGATCGCGCGGATCCGTGGCCAGCAGCTCCTGGAGGGCATCCCAAGTGTTCATGCGTGCTTTGCCTCCCCGCGGATGTGTCCCTCGAGGACCAGGTGGCGGTACAGCTTGCGTCGGGCGTCGAAGAGGGTCTTGTAGATCGCGTTGCGGTTGGAGCCCAGCTCGGCCACCAGGACATCCAAGGGCGTTGCGTTGAGAACGATGGCCACGAACACCTGCCTCTGGTGAGACGTGAGCTCAGCTTGGACCGCGCTTCGCACCGCCTCCACCAGCTCGCGAGACTCCGCGACCAGCGCGGGGTCGGCCCCCAAGGCTGCGGGCAGTCGGTCCCAGGCCTCGTCGTCGAGCTGAACTCCGTCACGGCGCCAAACGTGGCGGCCGAACTTGTTGGAGATCTCGAAGATCACGAACTTGTACGCCCAGGTGGTGAACTTTGAGTCGCCGCGGAACTCCTCGACCTTGCGGAGGATGGAGATCATGGCGTCTGAGGCAGCCTGGTGCGCCAGGTCCTCGAGCTCTTGGCCAACGATCCCGTTCAGTCCCGATCGCCTGTTGGCCTCACCCTTGGCGATGCGCAACAGGAGGCCGTGCAGGCGCTCGATCGTGTGCTCGCGGTCACGACCTTCGCTTGTCAGGCCGGCCACCCAGGTCCCCGATGCGACGTCCAGAGCGCTGCCGGACCCGCCCGGGTCGGGGTCGTTCGCGGAAGCACTCACGCAGTGGAACTCTACTGGTGGTTGGTCTGCCCGGCTCGCCCACGGCGAGCAGCAAGACACTGGTAAGACCGACGCCTGCGCGGACACGGGGAAGGTAAGCGTTCCGCGCCAGCGTAGAAAGGACACCCCCATGACCTCGGAGCCTGCTGATCCGTCGGCGGAGGTGTTCACCCGCTCGTATCCCGCGATGGCGGCGGCCGAGCACCGCATCGAGCCCTGCCCGCGTCGGATCAGGGGAGTGGTGAACGGACAGACTGTTCTCGACACCACCCGCGCCCTCTACGTCTGGGAGTGGCCGGGATATCCGCAGTACTACATCCCCGCCGCCGACGTGCGCGCTTCCCTTCTCGAGTCCACGGGGCAGCAGGCTGTATCTCCTGGCCTGTACGGGCACCGTCCGATTCGACTGGGACGCCCTCGATGCCTGGTTCGAGGAGGACGAGCAGGTCTTCGTCCACCCGCGAAACCCCTACACGCGGGTGGACGCCCTTCGGTCGCACCGACACCTCCAGGTGGAGATCGACGGCATCGTGCTGGCCGAGACCCGTGCGCCGGTACTCCTCTTCGAGACCGGGCTGCCCACGCGGTACTACGTGGCGAAGACCGATGTCCGGTGGGAGCACATGCGATCGAGCGACTCCCTGACGTCGTGTCCCTACAAGGGGACCACGACTGCCTACTGGTCGGCTGAGATCGGCGGTCGCTTGCACAAGGACGTCGCGTGGGCCTACGACTTTCCGGCTCGCGGCCGTGGGCGCCATCGCCGGCATGGTGGCCTTCTACAACGAGCATGTCGACCTCGTCATGGATGGACGACGGCTTGAACGTGAGTCGGCTCCCAACCGGCGCAGGCGATAGGCCGACCTCGTGAGCGACGTACCGCTCTCCCAGCACGCGCTGCTCTCGGACTGCGGCGCATCGGCGCTGGTCACTTCGGCCGGCTCTGTCGACTGGTTGTGCCTTCCGCGTTTCGACCATCCGCCGGTCCTCGCGCGCCTGCTCGACGACGAGGCCGGTCACTTCTCGATCTGCCCCTCCGAGAGCTCGGCAGCCTCGACCTGGGGATACCGTCCCGCTGGCTTGGTGCTCGACACGACGTGGACGAGCCCCTCCGGCTCCCTCGTGGTCACCGACGCACTTGCGTTGGGCAAGCGCGAGCGCGGACACGATCTCGGGCGCTGGTCGCCCGGGGTGCTGCTGCGTCGCGTGCGCTGTCTCGAGGGGGAGATGAGCATCGACGTGGAGTTCGTGCCGCGGCCCGAGTTCGGGCTCATCCATCCGCGTCTGACCGAGGCCCCGCGCTCGGTGGTGGCCGACGGTGGGGCCACCGTGTTGGTGCTGAGCACCGAGGTCGGGCTCGAGGTGCGTGCAGGTGCAGCCTCGGGCACAGTGCTGCTCCGCGCCGGGGAGGAGGTCACCTTCGCCCTCGAGCAGGCCGACGCCTGGGCGAGCAAGCCGCGTCCCTGGAAGCCCCGCAGCAGTGGCGCGCAGGATCGAGGACACCGACGCGGCGTGGCAGAGCTGGTCGCGGCTCCACCAGCACTACGACGGCCCGTGCGCGCGACCTGGTGCGGCACAGCGGCGTGGTGCTGCAGGGCCTGACCTACGCGCGCAGCGGGGCCATCGTGGCGGCCGCCGCACCACGAGCCTGCCCGAAGGGCATCGGCAGCGGCCGCACCTGGGACTACCGCTACACCTGGGTGCGCGACGCGAGCATGACGCTGCAGGGTCTGTACGTCGCGGCCTGCCCCGACGAGGCCGGCCGGTTCTTCGACTTCCTCGCCCGGGCCGCCGCCACGCCAGCTCGACGGGGCGTGCACCTGCAGATCATGTTCGGCATCGGCGGGGAGCGCGACCTCACCGAGCGCGAGCTGCCGCACCTGGCCGGATGGCGGGGCAGCGGCCCGGTCCGGGTCGGGCAACGACGCGTGGAGCCAGCGCCAGCTCGACGTGTACGGCGCGCTGCTCGACGCCGCGTACACCCTGCGCGACCAGCTCGGACCGACCCGACGACGCCGACCCGACGGTTCCTGGTCGCCGCGGTCGACGCGGCCGCCGCCCGATGGCAGCGAGGACGACCAGGGCATCTGGGAGTTCCGCGGGCCGGCCGCGGCCGTTCCTGCACAGCAAGCTGATGTGCTGGGTGGCTCTCGACCGCGGCATGCGCCTGGCCGAGCAGCTCGACGTCGACGACCGATCAGGTCGACGTCCTGGACCAGCGTCCCGGGAGGAGATCCGCGCCGCCATCGAGGCCAGCGGGTGGAACGAGGAGGTCGGTGCCTACACCCAGTCGTTCGGCTCCGACGACCTCGACGCCTCCGTGCTGCTGATGGCCGTCGTCGGGCTTCCTGCCGCCCGACGACGCCCGGCTGCTGGCCACCATCGACGCGGGTCGAACGGGCTCGCCGACGAGCGCGGCCTGCTCTACCGCTACCGCGGCGACGACGGATTCGACGGCGCCGAGGGCACGTTCCTGCTCTGCACGTTCTGGCTGGCCCACGCGCTGGCCCTGACCGGGCAGGTCGAGCGGGCTCGCGACGTGCTCGACCGCGCGGCCGCGCACCGCCACCGACCTCGGCCTGCTCGCCGAGCAGGTCGACCCCGCGACCGGGCGAGCTGCTCGGCAACTTCCCGCAGGCCTTCAGCCACCTCGGTCTCGTCAACGCCGCGCAGGCTCTTGCTGACGCCGAGGCTGCCGCAAGCAAGTAATTGCTCGCCATCTGCCGACACAAAGGAGGCAGTGGACAGCCCGCACCGAGGAGGCCGCAGTGAACGACATCCACGGCATGATGCAGAACCCCTGGACCTACGTAGTCTTGTTCGCGGTCCTCGTGGCGCTTGTCGCACTGGTGCTGATCGCGGTGCGCGTTGCCGGCGCAGAGGCGAAGAAGGGTGGGGATCCACGCGACGATCGCCACCTCGGCTGATGCGTGGAGCGCAGCTCAGACGCGCTGAGCGCCGTCTGCCGCGACTGCGTAGGACAGGTGAACCAGCTCGTCCCCCAGCTGGGTGACTTCGCTCAGGTGCAGCGGCACCGCGCGGTCGAGGTCCTGGAAGAGTCTGCCTCCCGATCCCAGCGCAGGCGGGAAGACGAACAGGCGCACCTCGTCGACGAGCGCGCTGTCCAGCAAGGCGTGGACCAGCTCGTAGCTGGCGTAGACGAGAATGTCTCCGGCGACCTCCTCCTTCAGCTCGGCCACCGCCTTCGCCACGCCACTCGAAGGTCCGCCCACCCAGGAGCAGAGCCGAAGCCCGCAGCGCCTCCTCGTGCACCGCCGCGGCCCAAGCGCCGCGGTCGGACTCGGTGATCTCGAGGAACCAGCCCCCGAGCGCGAACCCCTCATCTCCCGTCGGGTCCTGGCTGATGCCGTCGAGTGTCTACGTCAGGCGGCCGGACGGGTCTGCTCGCGCCTCGAGCCTGATGGTCCTGACCATCGCTGGTGATGGCATCAGCGCGATCACCCGCTTCGAGCCCGGTCTGCTCGAGGACTGCGGCCTTCCTCAGACCCTGCCCGCCCCTTGATCCGTCACCGGCGTGCGGCCGGCAGACCGAACGCCGGAGGCGCGAAAGCGTCTTCGGCGCCGGTCTGTGCTCGCACGTACGACGCGAAGCCAGGCAACGTGAACCGCAGCAGGCCATGGCCCGGCGCCTCGAGGATGCCCTTCTCCAGCAGCCGGTCACGCGGCACGCTGATGGCGCGTGAGGTCTTGCCCAACGCCTCGGCGACGTCTCGACGAGTCACCGCGTCACCTGCCGGTGACAGGTCGGCCATGACCGCCATCAGGTCCTTCTCGCCGTCGGTCGCGGCGTTCCACCGGACCTGGTAGAGCGCCGCAAGCTGCTCGACGGCCTCCCCTGAACCTGACAGCACGTGGTCGGGAGTCAGCAGGTCGCCGGCCTCCGGTCGGGCGTGCTCCCACACCGAGCTGCCGAGGAGCTGCAGGAAGTAGGGGTAGCCGTGCGCGGCGTCGAGGACCAGCTCGACCGCATCGGGTGACCAGGACACCTCGAGCTCGCGAGCAGCGTCGATCAGCGCGGCCTCGGCGTCCGGGCGCGGCAGCGCAAGGAGCTGCGAGAACGACGTGCGCTCGCCGAACGTCGCCGCCTTCGTGATCGCGTCCGGCGTCGACGGCAGGCCGGCCGCGAACACCGCGAGCGGCACGTTCTCGCGGTCCCCGTCGAGGTTCTGCAAGACATTGAGCAGCACCGCCAGCGCCGGACGCTCAGCGGCATGGAGCTCGTCGAGGAACAGCACCAGGCCGGCCCCACCCGGGCTCTCCACGAGCTGGGACGCGGTGGTGAGCAGCTCCTCCAGCGCCGCGATCGGCGCGGAGGGCGTCGACTTGTGCTCCTGGGTCGACTCACTCTTGACGGTGGCCTTCACCGGCCCGATGTACGCCGCCAGCTCCGCACCCCGCTTGCGGCTGACCGTGCGCCACCGGGTGCGGGCGGACCTGCTGAGGGTGTCCGTGCGGGCGAGGGCGCGGTCGACCTGCGCCGCGATCTCGTCGAGCAGCGACGTACCGCTGCTGATCGACACCCAGACGGTGACGAAGCCGGCGCGCTCGGCGTCGCGCTGCGCGGAGCGGAGCAGGGAGGTCTTGCCCAGGCCGCGCGGACCGTGGAAGGTCAGCAGCGGCCCGGCGAACTCCCCGAACGTCGACACGCGCCCGAGCCGGTCGCGCAGCTTGTCGAGCTCCGCGGCTCGACCGGCGAACACCCGGGGGAGCTGGCCGGGCGTGTACGGGTTGGGCAGCACTGAAGACCTCGTCTCGTTATACCTTGCTGGAGTATAACGAGAGGCACCGACGGAGGGCAGCATGCGACGGATGAGCGAGGACGACCTCACGGCAGAGGTCCTGGACCGGCTCGACGCCACCCCGGACGCCAGGCTGCGCGAGGTGACGGCCGCGCTGGTCCGGCACCTGCACGAGTTCGCCAAGGAGGTCCGGCTCACCGACCAGGAGTGGCTGGCGGGCGTCAGGTTCCTGACCACAGCCGGTCAGATCAGCGACGATTCCCGGCAGGAGCTCATCCTGCTGTCCGACACCCTCGGACTGTCCTCGCTCGTCGACCTCCTCAACCACGCCGACGTCGGCTCGCTCGCGACCGAGCCCACGATCCTCGGGCCGTTCTACGTGCCGGGCTCGCCCGAGCGAGAGCTCGGCGCCTCGATGGTGGAGTACGACGACGGGGGTGAACCCGCCGTCCTGAGAGGAACCGTGCGGAGCGAGGCCGGGGAGCCGGTCCCGGGCGCGAGCCTCGACGTCTGGCAGAACGCCGCGACCGGCTTCTACGCGGTGCAGCAGCCGGACGTGCAACCGCCCACGAACCTGCGAGGGCTCTACCGCTCGGACGAGGCGGGACGGTTCGAGATCCGCACCGTCCGCCCGGTGCCGTACCCGATCCCCGACGACGGACCGGTCGGCCGGCTGCTCGCCGCCACCGCACGCCACCCGTGGCGGGCCGCGCACATCCACGCGATCGTCTCCGCCGACGGCTACCAGACGCTGACCACGCACGTGTTCGACCGCGCCAGCGACTACCTGGACTCCGACGCGGTGTTCGGTGTGAAGGAGTCGCTCATCGAGGACTTCGTCCGCGACGAGCAGGGGGTGCTGGTCTGCGAGCACGACTTCGTGCTTGGTGCTGCGGCGGGCTAGCCGACCTCACTCGGGGGGCGCGTCGGCGAAGCTCCTGGTCGGCACCTCGACGAGCAGGGGCCCGTCGTCCGGGCCTCCCGACGCGACCAGATCGGCCAGCTCGGCGCGGTCGGTGGCTCGCACGCCCGGGACCCCCAAGGCCTGCGCGAGTCGCGGCCAGTCGACCGCGGGTGCGTCGAGGTCCATGCCGAGGAAGGGCTGCACCTGTCCGTCGCGCATTCGCGTGAGTGTCTGCTTGAGGGTGCGGTACTCCTGGTTCGCGAACACCACGAACGTGACCGGCACGTGCTCACGAGCCGCGGTCCACAGCGCCTGCACGCCGAACATTGCGCAGCCGTCCCCGAGAGCGGCGACCACCCGGCGGCCCGGTCGCCCGAGCGCCACCCCGACCGCGGCCCCGGCTCCCCATCCGAGACCACCGCCGACGGTGTGGTGGAAGGAGCCCGGCTCGGCCAGCCGCAGGTGCTCTCGAAGCAGCAGGCCGGTGGTGATCGCCTCCTCCACCACGACCGCTCCAGCAGGCAGGCTCGCCGCCACCGTGGCGGCGGCGACGCGGGGGTGGAACGGAAGCGTGTCGTCGTCGGGGACCGGTGGCCGCTGGAGCATCGGCAGTGGTTCCTTGGCTGGTCGATCGGGTGGCGGACCGGCATCGAGGGTGTCGGCGAGGTTGCCCAGCACCACTCGCACGTCGCCCACCAGACCGACCGTGACGGGATAGTTGCGGCCGACCTGCGCCGGGTCGTCATCGACCTGCACCAGCCGGGTGTCTGGCCCGACCGCGGACGCATCGCTGTAGTGGTGCGGCACGAAGGCCCGCACTCCTGCGAGCAGCACCACGTCGTGCTTGTCGAGCACCTGGCGGATGCGGTCGTTCTCGGGCGCCAGCATGCCGCGGTACGCCGGGTGGTCCATCGGGAAGTCGACGCAGTCGTTCATCGGTGCGTGGTGCACCGGCGCGCCGAGCGTCTCCGCGACGCGCACGAGCTCCGCGACACCTCCGGAGCGCCCCACGCCGTCGCCGGCCACCACAGCCGGGGAGGCCGCCGACCACAGCGCGTCGGCCGCCGCGGAGTAGTCGGAGACGGGCTGCACGGGTGGGACCTCGGTGCGCTGTGGGACGGGCCGCTGCAGCTCCTCGTCGTACAGGTCCATCGGCACCGACAAGAAGATCGGTCCCGCCGGCGGCGTGACCGCGGCACGGAACGCGCGGCGCAGCAGCGCCGGCACCTCGTCGGCGCGACGCGCCTCGACGGCCCACTTGGTCGCCGCCTGGGCGAGCCCGACGAGGTCGCCGGAGAGCATCGGGTCCTCGATGAGGTGGCGCGAGTCCTGCTGACCGGCCACCACGACCAACGGGGTCCGGGAGCGCAGCGCGTTGAGCATCCCGATCGCGCCGTTCGCGGTGCCGGCCGCGACGTGCAGGCTGACGAACGCCGGCCGGCCGGTGGCTCGCGCATAGCCGTCGGCCATCGCGACGACCGGTCCCTCGTGCGCGCCGAGCACGTAGGGCAGCCGGCCGTCCTTGGCCAGCGCGTCGACGAACGTGAGCTCGGTGGTGCCCGGGTTGCCGAACACCCGGTCCACACCCTCGTCGACCAGGATCTCCAGGAACGCCTCTGCGAGTCGCATCGCCCCACCTTGCCTCAGGCCGTGTCACGGCGGCCACAGCTGTCCGAGTCGGCCGCTCAGACATGCAGTTGGGCCACTTTCGACCGCCACGTGACCAGGCGGCGCGAACTGTAGGTTCCAGGGGCCCGCACATCCACTAGGTTCAAATCATGGACGGCACCATGACGATGAACCGATTGATCCACCAGGCGGTGCGTCGCGACTTCGACCGGCTCGCCAGGGCGATGAGCTCGTACGGCGGCACCCAGCCCGAGCGCGCCAAGGGGCTGGACCGCGCCTACGCCAACATGCAACGAGAGCTCACCCACCACCACGAGTCCGAGGACGAGCTCATCTGGCCGATGCTCGCGCGGCTCGGCGTGGACCAGCAGCTGCTGGCGACGATGGAGTCGGAGCACCAGGACATGTCCGAGGCTCTCCAGGAGACCGGCGAGGCGATGAAGCTGTTCGCCACCAGTGGCTCGGCGACTGACCTCGGCCCGGCACGCGAGAGCCTCAAACGCACGCGGGTCGTCGTGGACCGGCACCTAGACCACGAGGAGCGAGACCTCGAGCCGCTGCTGATCCCGCACTTCGAGTCGGAGGAGTGGAAGGAAGTGGAGGCGAAGCTGCGCAAGCAGCCGCCGAAGGTGGCCGGCCAGTTCTTCGCGTGGCTGACCGACGGCATGACCGACGAAGGCCGTGGCTACCTCAAGTCGACCGTCCCGGGACCAGTGGTCGCCATCCTCAGTCGGGTGTTCGGGCGCCGCTACCACAAGGAGGTCGCGCCGGTCTGGCGCGAGGCCTGACCGGGAGCGACCGGGACTCAGCTCGACTGACGGTGCCGGAACAGCCAGGTGGCGGCCACCGCCGAAACCAGCAGCAGGCCGATGCACCACGCGACCGCGACCCACGCCTCGTGCCCGACACTGGCGCCGGTCGATGTGCTGCCCATCCATAGTCCGCGCATCGTCTCGACGATCGGCGTGAACGGCTGGTGCTCGGCCACCCAGCCCAACCAGCTCGGCATCGTCTGCGCAGGAACGAACGCAGTGCTGACGTAGGGGATGAACATCAGCACGATCGTGAACGAGTTGGCGGCCTCCGGGCTGCGGGCCAACAGCCCGACGGCGGCGGACAGCCACGACATCGCGAGCACGAGAAGCACGATGACTGCGGTGGCCGCGAGCCAATCGAGCGGAGAGGCGCTGGGTCGCCACCCGATGGCCAGTCCGACTCCGATGACGAGCACCGTGGCGATCAGGTTGCGGACCAGGCTGGCCACGATGTGGCCGACGAGCACCGACGAGCTCGCGATGGGCATGGAGCGGAAGCGGTCCACGATGCCGTTGCTCATGTCGGTCGCGACCGCGACGGCGGTGGTGCCCGCGCCGAAGCCGGCGCAGAGCACGATCAGTCCCGGCACGACGTAGTCGACGTACGTCGTGCCGGTGTCGAAGGCGCCACCGAAGACGTAGACGAAGAGCAGCATCAGCACCACGGGCAGCATCAGCGCGGTGAAGAACGCCTCCGGGTCGCGCAGCGATCGGCGGATGCTGCGGGTGATCATGATGCGCGAGTCGGCAACCGACAGGGCGAGGCTCATAGCGAGAGCTCCTTCGAGACGAGACCGGTGGGAGAGGTGAGCGACATGAAGACCTCGTCGAGCGAGGGCTCCCGGGTGCTCACCCGCTCGGGAGGACAACCGAGACGGTCGAGCCGGCACAGCAGCTCGACGAGCTGCGTGGGGGTGCCGTCGGAGGGCACCTCGACGGCACAGGTGCGCTCATCCGCACGAGTGGCGGCGAGCTCGGCCGTTGCCTGCTCGAACCTGCCTCGATCGGCGAACTCGAGCCGGACGACCTCCGTGGCCAGGCCCTTCTTCAGCTCGGCCGCCGTGCCGTCCGCGACGATGCGTCCCTGGTCGAGCAGCGCGATGCGGTCGGCGAGCTGGTCGGCCTCGTCGAGGTACTGCGTGGTCAGCAGGATCGTGGTGCCGGTTGCGGCGAGGCCGCGGACCGTGCCCCACAGCCGCTCGCGGCTGCGAGGGTCGAGGCCGGTGGTGGGCTCGTCGAGGAAGAGCACGGCAGGTGGCGTGATCACGCTGATCGCGAGATCGAGACGCCGCACCATGCCACCGGAGTACGTCGAGACCCTGCGCTCGGCGGCCGCGACGAGGTCGAACTCCTCGAGAAGCTGGTCGGTGCGGGTGCGTGCCTCTCGACGGCCGAGTCGGCGCAGCCCGGCCATCATCTCGAGGTTCTCGCGGCCGGTGAGCATGTCGTCGACTGCCGCGAACTGGCCGGTGAGGCTGATCGAGCGCTTCACGCCCTGGGGGTCGGTGAGGAGGTCGTGACCTGCCACCGTCACGGTGCCGTCGTCCGGCGGCAGCAGCCCGGCCAGGATCCGCACCATGGTGGTCTTGCCCGCCCCGTTGGCGCCGAGCAGCGCGACCACGCTCCCCGCCTCGATGGCGAGCTCGACGTCATCGAGGACCACGTGGTCGTCGTAGGCCTTGCGCAGGCCCGATGCGGTAACTGTGTACGTCATACACAAACCGTATATCGCATATACTGTTGAGTCAACGCCATTCGTGAGGAGAAGCAGTGCCACCCGAGCCGCCCGCCCTGCCGCCAGGTCTCGACCTGCTCTGGGGACGCCGCGACCCGGGTCAGCGCGGCCCTCGCCGCGGTCGCAGCATCGAGGAGATCGTCGAGGCAGCGATCGAGGTCGCCGACCGTGACGGTCTCGAGGGAGTCTCGATGGCGCGCGTCGCGCAGGAGCTCGGGCTCACGCCGATGTCGCTGTACCGCTACGTCGCGAGCAAGGACGAGCTGCTGCAGCTGATGTGGAACGCGAGTGCCGAGGGGGTGGCCTCGGCCGCGCTCGAGGGCGACGACTGGCGCAACCGGCTGCGGTCGTGGATCCGGATCCAGCGGGACGCGATCGACCGGCACCCGTGGATCACCCGGATGCCGATGGCGGCTCCTCCGATGGCTCCCAACTCGCTCGCGTTCGTCGAGAAGGGTCTCGAGGCGCTGGACGGCACGAGGCTGGCCGAGGCCGACAAGCTGCGCGCCATCGGCCTGCTCAGCTCGTACGCGCTCAGCGAGGCCCGGATGGCCGACGACGCGGCGCGCGAGGCGCGTCGCGCGGCCGAGGCGGGCGACAGCGTGTGGTCCTTCGAGGCGCTGCTTCGCGAGCTGGTGGACGAGGACAGCTACCCGCGCCTGCATCGCATCGCGCAGTCGGCCGGCGCCCACGAGGGGCACGCGCCCACCGAGCAGGAGGAGTTCATGTTCGGCGTGGAGCGCATCCTCGACGGTGTCGAGAAGCTCATGGAGGACTAGGGACCCGCTCCCGCAGCGATGATCTCGTCGCGGCAGACTGACAGGCATGCTGACTCTCGACGAGGCCAACGAGCTCTGCACCGCTGCCCGCGCGACTGCCGCCGACCAGGGGCTGGCGATGTCCTTCGCGGTGATGGACGCGGGCGGACACCTGCTCGCGTTCGCACGCATGGACGGTGCCCCATGGGTGAGTGCCGACGTGGCACAGGGCAAGGCGTGGACCGCTGCGGCGTACGGCATGCCGAGCGACGCGCAGAAGCAGAAGATGGAGCCGATGCCGAACTTCGCCGGTGCGATCACCGCGATGACCCACGGTCGGTTCACGCCGCAGACCGGGGCGGTTCCGATCTACCGCGACGGGACGCTGCTCGGTGGTCTCGGCGCCAGCGGCGGCACCGGCGACGAGGACGAGGCCGTCTGCACCGAGGCCGCGGCCGGCGCGGGCTTCTCGATCACCGCCTGAGGTCCGCCAGCGCGGACCGCAGCTCGGGGACGCTGTCCACCTCGTGGTCGGGCGTCGGTCCCTCGGGGTCCAGGTGGTGCCCGGGCCGCCGCAACCGGACCACGGGGATGCCCGCTTCGAGCGCCCCACGCACGTCGCGTGCCGACGTCGCCACGTGCACCATCGGGCCGCCGGCCAGCTCCACGGCCCGGAGGTAGATCGCGTCGTGGGGCTTGTAGGCCCGTAGTCGCTCGGAGGTGAATGCGACGGCGTGCTCGACGAGCGGTGCCGCCGCGGTGCGCAGGAACACCGCGTCGTCGACGTTGGAGAGCAGCCCGACGCGATGGGTCTCGGCGAGTGCAGCAACACCACCGGGGACGTCAGGCCACAGTGGCCAGCGCGGCATCGAGTCCACGAGCGCCTCGACGCCGGCTGCGGGGTCGCCACCCAGACCGAGGGCGCTGTAGGCATCGTCGAGGGCGCGGACCGCCGGGACCCGCCACGGTGCCCACGGGTCGCAGTCACGCTGCGCGGCCTTGTTGCGCGGGTCCCAGGCGTCGTACAGCTGCTCGCCGGAGACCGGCCAGCCGGCGGACTCCGCGAGGGTCGCGAACGCCGCAGAACCGCCGGTCCGCGAGTCGATCAGCGCGGAGAACAGGTCGAAGGTGACTAGCACCTTCACGCCAGCACGCTGCGCACGAGCTCGACCGGGTGCATCGCCTCGCGCTCGGTGCCGTGCCGGATCTGCTGGCGGCAGGAGACGCCGGTCGCGGCGACGACGGTGTCGGCCGGCTCGGCCCGCACCGTTGGGAACAGCCGGTCCTCGCCGACCTGCATCGACACGTCGTAGTGCTCGGCCTCGAAGCCGAACGATCCCGCCATCCCGCAGCAGCCGGCATCGACCTCGACGACCTGCGCGCCGGGGATCCGTGAGAGCAGCGCGACCGTGGCGGCGGTGCCGACCTCGGCCTTCTGGTGGCAGTGGCCGTGGTACAGCACCCGCCGCCCTGCCAGCCAGGAGTCCTCGCGCAGCACCAGCCGGCCGTCGTCGATCGCCTCGGTGAGCAGCTCCTCGACCTGGCGGACCCGGCCGCCGACGTCGCGCACGTGCGGGTCGTCGGGCAGCAGCGAGCGGTGCTCGTCGCGCAGCGTGAACAGGCACGAGGGCTCGCAGCCGACGATGGGGGAGCCCGGCTCGGTGTCGGTGGCGAGCCGCTTCGCGAGCCGGCCGGCCTTCTGCTTGGCGTCGTCGACCAGGCCCTTGGACAGGCTGGACCGTCCGCAGCACCCGCTGCTCTCCAGCCGGACGGTGTGGCCCGCCGCCTCGAGCAGCTCGATGGCCGCCCGGCCGACGCCGGTCTCGGTGAAGCTGGTGAACGAGTCCGCCAGGAAGGTCACCGGACCGGCCTGGGCGCCACCGGCCGCCGAGGTGCTCGGCGAGCGGCGCTTGAACCAGCGGGGCAGCGTGCTGCGCTCGAAGACCGGAAGCGGTCGCTGGGGCGCGATCCCCACGGTGCGACCCATCAGGCGGCGCAGGGCGGGCACCCGCGTGGGCAGGTTCGACAGCGGCGCGGTGGCGGAGCCGAGCCGGTTGAGCGTGCGGATCGCGCCGAAGACCCGCGAGCGCAGCGGGGTGCCGTGCTGCTCGTGCTGGTGCGCGAGCGCCTCGCTCTTCAGCGAGGCGATGTCGACACCGAGCGGGCACTCGCTCTTGCAGGCCTTGCACATCAGGCAGAGGTCGAGGATCTCGTGCAGCCGCTCGTCGGCCAGCGCGGCCGACGGGTCGGGCTCGCTGAGCGCCTTGACCAGCGCGTTGGCGCGGCCGCGGGTGGAGTGCTCCTCCTTCTTGGTCGCGATGTACGACGGGCACATGACACCGGTCGTGCTCTTGCGGCACAGCGCCGATGTTCATGCAGCGGTCGGCGGCGCCGCGCATCCCGCCGACGACGTCGAACTCGAGCCGGGTGCGCACCGGCGCGGGCGCGGCGGCAGCGCGGGGTCGCGCAGGTTGTCGGTCATCGACGGCGCGTCGACGATCTTGCCCGGGTTCATGATGTTGCCCGGGTCGAAGAGCGCCTTGACCTCCCGCATCGCCTCGTAGAGCTCGTCGCCGAAGATCTCGCGGTTGAACTCGCTGCGGGCCAGCCCGTCGCCGTGCTCGCTGGAGTTGACGCCGCCGTACTCCGCGACGAGGTCCTTGACCTCGACCGCGACAGCGCGCATGCGCGGCCTGCTGCGCCGGGTCGGTGAGGTCGACGAACGGCCGGATGTGCAGGCAGCCGACCGAGGCGTGGCCGTAGAACCCGGCGGTCAGGCCGTGCCGGTCGAGGACGTCCTTGAAGCGCGCGGTGTACTCGGCGAGGTGCTCGGGGTCGACCGCGGTGTCCTCGACGAACGCCAGCGGCCGCTGCGTGCCCACCGACGCGGCCATCAGCAGGCCGAGGCTGGACTTGCGCACCTTCAGCAGCGCCGCCTGCTGGGCCGGGGTGACGGCGCGCAGGGTGTGGTAGCCGTGGCCGTGTGCGCCCCAGAGCGCGTCCAGCCGGTCGAGGCCGGCCGACCAGCTCGGCCTCGTCGTCGCCGGTGAAGGAGACGAACAGCAGCGCGGCGGGGTCGCCCTCGAGGCTGCTGGCCCAGGTCGGCGTACTCGATCTTCTGCCGCGACAGGTCGAGGATCGTCTTGTCCATCATCTCGACCTGCGCGGGGTCGCAGGACAGCGCGTCGTCGGTCGCGTCGATCGCCGCCGGCACCGACGTCGAAGTGGCCGACCGCGAACACCGTGCGACGCGGCTTCGGCACCAGGTCGACCAGCGCCCGCGGTGGCGACGGCCAGCGTGCCCTCGGAGCCGACCACGAACTTCGCCAGGTCGAACGGCGTCTCGTCGGCGAGCCGGTCGAGCCGGTAGCCGCCGGCCCGACGCCAGAAGGCCGGGAAGTCGTTGCGCGATGGCGCTCGCGGTGCCGCTCGACGATGCCGGGCAGCCCGCGGTAGAGGCGGCCCTCCAGGGTGTCCGCGGCCGCGCGCCGGCGTCACGCTCGGCCTCGTCGACCGGCTCGAAGGTGCGCCCGCGACCCGTCGGAGAGCACGACGTCGAGCGCCCGCACGTGGTCGATGGTCATGCCGAAGCGCAGCGCTGCCGCTGCCGGCGGAGTTGTTGCCGATCATCCCGCCGATCGTGGCGCGGTTGCTGGTCGAGGTGTCCGGGCCGAACATCAGGCCGTGCGGCGCCGGCCGCGCCGTTGAGCTGGTCCTGCACCACGCCGACGTCGACGAGCGCGGTGCGCGCCTCGGGTCGAGCTCGATGGATCCGGTCCATGTGCCGGGACATGTCGAGCACCAGGCCGGGGCCGACGGTCTGGCCGGCCAGGCTGGTGCCGGCGCCGCGCGGCGACGACGGGGACGCCGAGCGATGCCGCCGCCGCGACGGCCGCGGCGACGTCGTCGGCGTGCCGGGGGAACGCGACGCCGAGCGGGCGTGATCGCGTACATGCTCGCGTCGCGCGAGAACAGGTGCCGGGTGTAGTCGTCGAAGGCGACCTCGCCGTCCAGATCGCGCCGGAGCAGCCGCTCCAGCTCCTGGCTCGGTGTCCTTCGGCGCGGCGGCCGTCGCTCCGGCACCGTCGCGCCTGCGGTCACTCCTTCTCCAGCAGCGGCGAGCGCGGCCTCGACGCCGCGCCGGCTCGATCGGCACGCCGGCGAGCCGCAGGCCCATCTGCACGCCGGCCAGCGTGCCGGCCAGCGTCAGGTCGTTGAAGTGGCCGAGGTGGCCGATGCGGAAGATCCGTGCCGGTCGAGCTTGCCGAGCCCGGCGCCCAGGGACATGTCGAAGCGGTCGAGGACGACCCGGCGTACCTCGTCGGCGTCGTGCCCCTCGGGCACGCAGGACCGCGGTCAGCGACCCCGAGTGCTCGCGCTCGTCGAGCGCAGAGCACCTCGAGGCCCCAGGCCGCGCACGGCCTCGCGGGTCGCTGCGGCGTGCCGCTGGTGCCGGGCGAAGACGTTGCGGCAGGCCCTCGTCGTCGAGCATCCGCAGCGCGACCCGCAGGCCGTAGAGCAGGTTGGTGCGCCGGCGTGTAGGGCCAGAAGCCGTTCTCGTTGGCGGCGATGATCGGCTCCCAGTCCCAGTACGACCGTGGCAGCCCGGCGGACTCGGAGGCCGCGAGCGCCTTCTCGCTGACCGCGTTGAAGCCGAGACCCGGCGGGAGCATCAGGCCCTTCTGCGAGCCGGCGACGGTGACGTCGACGCCCCACTCGTCGTGGCGGTAGTCGATCGAGCCGAGCGAGGAGATCGTGTCGACGAGCAGCAGCGCCGGGTGGCCGGCGTCGTCGATGGCCGCGCGCACCTCGGGCGACCCGGCTGGTGACGCCGGTCGAGGTCTCGTTGTGCACGACGCACACGGCCTTGATCTCGTGCTCGGTGTCCGCGGCGAGCCGCTCGGCGACCACGCGCGGGGTCGACGCCGTGCCGCCAGTCGCCCGGGCACGAAGTCGACCTCGCAGGCCGAGCGCGGTGGCCATCGCCTGCCAGAGCGCGGCGAAGTGCCCGGTCTCGAAGGCCAGCACCGCGTCGCCCGGGCGAGAGCGTGTTGACCAGCGCCGCCTCCCACGCACCGGTGCCGGAGCCCGGGTAGATCACCACCGGGTCGGTCGGTGCCGAAGACCGGCCCGAGCCGCGTCGAGCACCTCGCGGCCGAGCTCGGCGAACTCCGGTCCGCGGTGGTCGATGGTGGGCGCGGACGATCGCCCGCAGCACCTCGTCGGGCACGTTGGTCGGACCGGGGATCTGCAGGAAGTGTCGGCCGGTGTGCAGGGGCATGCGGCGTCCTCTCGTCCGGTGCCGGGGGACGGCCCCGAGGCCGTCTCCATCCGGGATGCGAAATCTAGTCATTGCCCCGCAGGTCACGCAATGGCATCGATTGCGTGCTTGACGCGGGAAAACCGGACATGTTGAGATGCCGGTGACCTGTCTCACAGTTCCGCGATGCGAAACTGTCTCTCGGAAGGTTCCCGCCACATGTCTGTGGAAGTCGTATCCATCCTCGTGCTCGTGGGCGATCTTCCTGATCGCCACCTTGCTAGCCCGTCCACATGGGTGTGCTCGCCTTCGCTGCGGCCTTCGTCGTCGGGATGTTCGTGCTCGACGGCAGCACCGACGAGAAGGTCGACGAGCTCGTCGGCGGCTTCCCCGGCGACCTGTTCGTCATCCTCGCCGGCGTGACGCTCCTCTTCGCCATCGCGAAGAACAACGGCACCATCGACTGGCTGGTCCATGCCGCCGTGCAGGGCGTCCGCGGCCGGGTCGCGCTGATCCCGTGGGTGATGTTCGCGGTCACCGGCGTGCTGACCGCGATCGGTGCGGTCGTGCCGGCGGCGGTCGCGATCATCGCGCCGGTGGGCATGGGCTTCGCCGGCGCTACAGGATCAGCCCGGTGCTGATGGGTCTGATGATCATCAACGGCGCCACCGCCGGCGGCTTCTCGCCGCTCAGCATCTTCGGCACCATCACCAACGGCGTGGTCGAGCGCAACAACCTCGACGGCAGCCCGCTGTTCCTGTTCCTGGCCTCGTTCGTGTTCAACGTGATCCTCGGCGCTCATCACGTTCGTGATCTTCGGCGGACGCCAGCTGATCGGGATGCGCGACGCCGGCGACGGCTCCCTCGAGAGCGTGGACGGCGACGGCGCGGGCGGGTCGCACGGGTGGCCGTTCGGGTCGGTCCCGTCTCCGCGAGGGCCCGGCCGAGCAGACCGGCACGAGCGCGTCCGCGACCGCGACCCGGGTGCGCCGCGACGACGACGTCGATGAGCCGGAGCCGGTCACGACCCTGGACTCTCCGGACGCTGACCCTGGTCGGGCTGGTGGCGCTCGCCGTCGGCGCGCTGTTCTTCGACCTCGACGTCGGCTTCACCGCGTTCGTCGTCGCCGCTCTCCTCTCGCTGGTCGACCCGAACGGCACCAAGGGCGCGGTGCACCAGATCGCGTGGCCGACCGTGCTGCTGGTCTGCGGCATCGTCACCTACGTCAGCCTGATGGAGAACATCGGCACCATCGACTGGCTCGGTGAAAACGTGGCGACCATCGGTGCGTCCCTGGTCGCGGCCCTGCTGATCTGCTACATCGGCGCCGTGGTCTCCGCGTTCGCCTCGACGACCGGCATCCTCGGCGCGCTGATCCCGCTCGCGGTGCCGTTCCTGCAGACCGACAGCGCGGTCGGCGCGGTCGGGCTGATCACCGCGCTGGCGATCTCGTCGTCGGTCGTCGACTCCAGCCCGTTCTCGACCAGCGGCGCGCTGGTGGTGGCGAACGCGCCGGAGGACCAGCGCGACGTGGTCTACCGTCGCCTGATCCAATGGGGCTTCTCGATGGTGGCGATCGCGCCGCTGGTGACCTGGCTGGTCCTCGTCGTCCCCGGCTGGCTGTGACGGACTCGCGTGGCGAGGCTGCTTGGCGTATGACGGGACCGTCCGGACGTCGCGTCCGACGCGTTCGTGGCCGACGGCGTGACGCTGGTCGGAGCCGTCATCGTGCGGGCCCGCGCGAGCATCTGGTTCGGCGCGGTCATGCGCGGCGACGGTGCGGCCATCGAGGTCGGTGAGGGAAGCAACGTGCAGGACGGGTGCGTGCTGCACTCGGACCCCGACTTCCCGGTCATCATCGGCGCCGGCGTGACGATCGGGCACCGGGCGGTGGTGCACGGGTGCACGATCGGGGACGGTGCGCTGGTCGGCATGGGCGCGGTCGTCCTCAACGGTGCCGTCGTCGGGAGCGGCTCACTGGTCGCGGCCGGCACCGTGGTCCTCGAGGGCACGGAGGTGCCGCCCGGCTCGCTGGTCGCAGGCGTGCCCGGGAAGGTGCGCCGCGAGGTGACCGACGCGGAGCAGGAGCGGATCCGTGCCGGCACCGAGTCCTACGTGACCCGCGCACAGCGCTACCGCGAGGAGCGCTCGTGACCACCGGGCCGCTGGCCGGCATGAGCGTCCTCGAGGTCGGGGTCTTCATGGCCGCGCCGTTCGCGACGCTGCAGCTCGCCGACCTCGGCGCCGAGGTGCTCAAGGTCGAGAGTCCCGACGGCGGCGAGCCGGTGCGAAGCACCGGCCCGTTCGTGGCCGGCGAGAGCTCGCCCTTCCTGCGGCTGAACCGGTCGAAGCGGTCGGTCGCGCTCGACCTGAAGAGCGACGGCGGCCGGGAGGCGTTCCTGCGGCTGGTTGCCGAGGCCGACGTGGTCGTCGAGAACCTCCGGCCGGGCGCGATGCGGCGGCTCGGGCTCGGCTACGACGACGTGCGGGCGGTGAACCCCCGCGTCGTCTACGCATCCGCGTCGGGCTTCGGGCAGGACGGCCCGCTGGCGGACCGTCCCGGGCTCGACATCATGGCCCAGGCGCGCGGCGGGCTGATGAGCATCACCGGCGCCCCCGACGGGTCGCCGGCCAAGGTCGGGGTGCCGCTGTGCGACCTGGTCTGCGGGCTCTACGTCGCGCTCGCGGTGACCGCCGCACTGCGCGAGCGCGACAGCTCGGGCGAGGGGCAGTACGTCGACGTGTCCCTGCTCGAGTCCGCGGTCTCGCTCGCGGTGTGGGAGGCGGGCCGCTAGTTCGCCACCGGCGAGGTCGGACGGCCGCTGGGGTCGGCGCACCAGAGCCAGGCGCCGTACCAGGCGGTGCGGACGCAGGACGGCTGGGTGACCATCGGCGCCATCACGCCAAGCACCTGGGCGGCGATGTGCGACGCACTCGACCTGGGCGAGCTGCGCGACGACCCGCGCTTCGTCGACTCGAGCGCACGGCACGCCCGTCGCGAGGAGCTCGTCGCGCTCATCGAGGAACGCACGTCGCAGCTGAGCACCGACGAGGTGGTGAACCGGCTCGACCCCGCCGGTGTGCCGTGCGCGCCCATCGCCGACTACGGCGAGGTGTTCACCGACGAGCACCTCAACGCCCGGGACTTCTTCTGGGACGCGCCGCACCCGGTGGTCGGCGAGGTGCGTCAGGTCGGCTCGCCGATGCGGTTCTCGCGCACCCCGGCGCATCGAGGCGAGGCAGGGCCGGTGCTCGGGTCGCACACCCGCGCAGTGCTGCGCGAGGTCGGCTACCGCGACGACGAGATCGATGCGCTGGCGGCCGGTGGTGCCGTGGGGGAGGCGCCTCGTGAGCGACGTACGGGTCGAGGTCGACGGAGCGGTGCTGACGGTCACTTTCGACCGGCCGCGGCAGCACAACGCCATGACCTTCGAGATGTACGACGACCTGCACGCCGCCTGCGAGCGCGCCGACGCCGACGACGCGGTGCGGGTGATGGTGCTGCGCGGCGCCGGCGGCCGGGCGTTCGTGTCCGGCACCGACATCGCCGCCTTCCGCGACTTCGAGGACGGCGCCGACGGTGTCGCCTACGAGCGGCGCATCGCGCGTGTGGTCAACCGGCTCGAGGACGTCACCGTGCCGACGGTCGCAGCTGTGGAGGGTCACTGCCTCGGCGGCGGGCTCGCGCTGGCCGCGGTCTGCGACCTGCGGGTCGCCACTCGCTCGGCGCGGTTCGGGGTCCCGATCGCCCGGACGCTCGGCAACTGCCTGTCGATGAACAGCGTCTCGGTGCTGGTCGCCCGCATCGGCACGCCGCTAGCCCTCGACATGCTGCTGCGCGCCCGGGTGCTCGACGCCGAGCAGGCGCACGCCGCCGGCTTCGTCGCCGAGGTGTGCGACGACGGCGAGCTCGACGACGACCCTCGCCGAGGTGGTCGAGACGCTGCTCGGGCACGCACCGCTGACCATGTGGGCGTCGAAGGTCGCGGTCGCCCGGCTGCGGCGGGCGAGCCTGCCCGACGGTGACGACGTCGTTGCGCGTGCCTTCGGCAGTGAGGACTTCCGTCGCGCGGTCTCGGCCTTCGGCTCCGGAGAGCGTGTGCAATGGGAGGGCAGGTGACGCAGCGGGCGGGGAACGTGCAGTCGCTGGACCGGGCCTTCGAGCTGCTCGAGCTGATGGCCGCGGCCGGCGGCGAGGTCGCCCTCAGCGAGCTCGCCGCCACCTCCGGCCTCCCGCTGCCCACGATCCACCGCATCGTTCGCACGCTGCTCGCCTCGGGCTACGTCTTGCAGCTGCCGTCGCGGCGCTACGCCTTGGGGCCGCGACTGATCGGACTGGGACGCAGTGCCGGCCTGACCGTCGAGAGCTGGGCGAGCCCCCACTTGCTGGCACTCGCCGACAGCAGCGGTGAGAGCGCGAACCTGGCGATGATGGACGCCGAGAAGGTCGTGTACGTCGCGCAGTCACCGTCCGCGCGGCACACCATGCGGATGTTCACCGAGGTCGGGGCTCGCGTCTACGCGCACTGCACCGGCGTGGGGAAGGCGCTGCTGGCACGGCTTCCCGAGGACGAGGTGCGCCGCCTCATGCGCACGGCCGGCATGCCGGCCCGCACCGAGCGGACGATCACCGACATCGACGCGCTGCTCGAGGAGCTGGCATCCGTGCGCGAGCGGGGTTACGCCGTCGACGACGGGGAACAGGAACTAGGAGTGCGATGCGTGGCGGTCGCGGTGCCCGGCACCTCGCTCTCGGCGGTGTCGGTCTCCGGACCTGCAGGACGGGTCACCCGGCAAGCCGTGTCGGGACTGCTGCCGCTGCTGCGCACGGCCGCGGACGGGCTCGGGAGCCGATGAGGGCTCCGCTGCGGGTTGTCCTGGCGGTGCGGGATCCCTAGTGTTCCGATATACAGAAGAAAAGTTCCATAAAGCGGAATCTCGGAGGCGGCATGGACGATCGTGTGCAGACCGGTGGACTGAGCGTTGCGAGCAGCTTGCACCGTTTCGTGGTCGAGGAGGCGCTGCCGGACACCGGCGTCGACCCCGACGCCTTCTGGGCCGGCGCGGACGCGATCATCCACGACCTGGCGCCGCGCAACCGCGAGCTGCTCGCCCGCCGCGACGAGCTGCAGGCGCGCATCGACGAGTACCACCGCGAGCACCCGGGACGCCCGGACCGCCGACGACGGCCTACACCGCGTTCCTCACCGAGATCGGCTACCTCCTCGACGAGCCGGACGACGTCACGGTGACCACCGACAACGTCGACGACGAGGTGGCCACGATCGCCGGGCCGCAGCTCGTGGTGCCGCTGCTCAACGCCCGCTTCGCGACCAACGCCGCGAACGCCCGCTGGGGCTCGCTCTACGACGCGCTCTACGGCTCCGACGTCGTCCCGCGCGAGGGCGACCTCGAGCCGGGCTCGGACTACAACGAGGTCCGCGGCGCCGAGGTGATCCGTCGCGGCCGCGCGTTCCTCGACGAGCACTTCCCGCTCGACGTCCGGCTCGCACGCCGACGCCTCGTCGTACACCGCCGACGGCGACGGGCTGGCCGTCACCGTCAAGGGCGAGCAGGTGCGCCTCGCCGACCCGGCGCAGTACGTCGGGCACCGCGGCGACGCCGACGCTCCCCGAGGCCGTCGTGCTCGTGCACCACGGCCTGCACGTCGAGATCGCGATCGACCCCGACGACTCCATCGGGAGCACCGACGCCGCCGGCGTCAAGGACCTGGTGCTGGAGTCCGCGGTCTCCACGATCATGGACCTCGAGGACTCCGTCGCGGCCGTCGACGCCGACGACAAGGTCGCTCGGCTACCGCAACTGGCTCGGCCTGATGCAGGGCACGCTCGCCGAGGAGGTCACCAAGGGCGGCAAGACCTTCACCCGTGCGATGAACCCCGACCGCACCTGCACCGGCCCTCGCGGCGAGACCGTCACGCTGCACGGCCGCGTCGCTGCTGTTCATCCGCCAGGTCGGTCACCTGATGACCACCGACGCGGTGCTCGACAAGGACGGCAACGAGGTCCCCGAGGGCATCCTCGACGCCCTGGTCTGCGCGCTCGGCAGCCTCGCCGACCTGCGCGGCGACGCCGGAGCTGACGAACTCCCGCACCGGCTCGATGTACGTCGTCAAGCCGAAGATGCACGGCCCCGACGAGGTGGCGTTCACCGTCGACCTGTTCTCGCCGGGTCGAGGAGCTGCTCGGCCTGCCGCCGCTGACCATCAAGGTCGGCATCATGGACGAGGAGCGGCGCACCACGCTGAACCTCAAGGCGTGCATCGCGGCCGCGCGCGAGCGGGTCGCGTTCATCAACACCGGCTTCCTCGACCGCACCGGCGACGAGATCCACACCTCGATGCAGGCCGGGCCGGTGGTGCGCAAGGGCGACATGAAGTCGGAGACCTGGATCAAGGCCTACGAGGACTCCAACGTCGACATCGGCCTCGAGTGCGGACTGCTCGGCCGCGCCCAGATCGGCAAGGGCATGTGGCCGGCGCCCGACAGCCTCGCCGACATGCTCGAGCAGAAGATCGGCCACCCGAAGGCCGGCGCGAGCTGCGCCTGGGTGCCGTCGCCGACCGCCGCCACCATCCACGCGATCCACTACCACCAGGTCGACGTGCGCGCCCGGCAGGAGGAGCTGCGCCGGCAGCCGCCGCTCGACGCGCGCCGACCTGCTGACGCTCGCCGCTCGCCGACGACCCGGGTCGTGGTCCGACGACGACAAGCAGTAGGAGATCGAGAACAACCTGCAGAGCCTCCTCGGCTACGTCGTCCGCTGGATCGACGCGGGCGTCGGCTGCTCGAAGGTCCCCGACATCACCGGCGAGGCGCTGATGGAGGACCGCGCCACCTGTCGGATCTCCGCGCAGCACGTCGCGAACTGGCTGCACCACGGCGTGGTGAGCGCCGAGCAGGTCGACGAGACGCTGCGAGCGGATGGCCAAGGTCGTCGACGAGCAGAACGCCGACGACTCGTCGTACACCCCGATGGCGCCGGACTTCGACGGTGACGCGTTCCTCGCCGCGCGGGCCCTGGTGTTCGAGGGGATCGAGCAGCCCAGCGGCTACACCGAGCCGATCCTGCACCGCCGTCGCGCCCAGCCGGAAGAGCGTGCAGGCGTCGGCATGACGACCGGCCTCGAAGCGGTCGCGGACCGGGCCAGAGCTCTGCTCCCGGAGGCCGGTGTCATCACCGACCACGCGCGGTTGCGCACCTACGAGTGCGACGGGCTCGCGCACTACCGCGTGACCCCCGCGCTCGTGGTGATCCCGGAGGACACCGCCCAGCTCGCGGCGGTCGTGCGGGCGTGCGCCGAGCAGCAGGTCCCGTTCGTGGCGCGGGGCTCCGGCACCGGGCTGTCCGGCGGCGCGCTGCCGCACAAGGACGGCGTGCTGATCGTCACCTCGCGGATGCGCGAGATCCGGGAGGTGCGCCGCGACGACCAGCGCGCCGTCGTCGAGCCGGGCGTCATCAACCTCGACGTCACCAAGGCCGCGACGCCCGAGGGCTACTACTACGCGCCCGACCCGTCGAGCCAGCAGATCTGCTCGATCGGCGGCAACGTCGCGGAGAACTCCGGCGGCGCGCACTGCCTGAAGTACGGCTTCACCACCAACCACGTCCTCGGCGCCGAGTTCGTCACGCCGCAGGGCGACGTGGTCGAGCTCGGAGGCGCGGCGCCCGACACCCCGGGCTACGACCTGCTCGGCGCGGTCGTCGGCTCGGAGGGCACGCTCGGCATCGTCACGTCGGCGACCGTGAAGCTCGTGCGGCTGCCCGAGGAGGTGCGCACGGTCCTCGTCGGGTTCGAGACCACCGACCACGCCGGCGCCGCGACTTCGGCGATCATCTCGCGCCGGCATCGTGCCCGCCGCGATCGAGATGATGGACGCGCTCGCCATCGAGGCGGCCGAGGAGGCGGTGCACTGCAACTACCCCGAGGGCGCCGGCGCGGTGCTCGTCATCGAGCTCGACGGGCCGTCGGCCGAGGTCGCTGCCGAGTACGACGCAGGTCGAGCGGCTGTGCCGGGAGAACGGCTCGTTCGAGCAGCGGCTGGCGACCGACCCCGCCGAGCGGGCGCTGATCTGGAAGGGCCGCAAGTCCGCGTTCGCGGCCGTCGGCCGGATCAGCCCCGACTACATCGTGCAGGACGGCGTCATCCCGCGGACCGCGCTGCCCGAGGTGCTCAAGGCGATCGCCGACCTGTCCGGCACCTCCGGGGTCCGGGTCGCCAACGTCTTCCACGCCGGCGACGGCAACCTGCACCCGCTCGTGCTCTTCGACGACACGAAGCGAGGGCGAGGGCGAGGCGGCCGAGAAGGTCAGCGGCGCGATCCTCGACCTCTGCATCGAGCACGGCGGCTCCATCACCGGCGAGCACGGCGTGGGCATGGACAAGGCGAAGTACATGCCGCGCATGTACAACGAGGACGACCTCGACACCATGCAGATGGTCCGCTGCGCCTTCGACCCGGACACCATCTCCAACCCCGGCAAGGTGTTCCCGACCCCGCGGCTGTGCGGCGAGGTCCCCGGCAGGCACAAGGGCGCGCACCCGCTGCAAGAGGCCGGCTTGGCGGAGGTGTTCTGACTTGCCGACGCGGACGCACGACGCTCAAGGCCGCGTGCGACGACGTGCGCGACGCCGGCGACGACGACCTCGTCGACGGGGTCGCACCGAGCTGGTGGCCTTCCCGCGCAGCACCGAGGAGGTCTCCGAGGTGATGCGCGCCGCGGCGTCGCAGGGACTGACGGTCGTGCCGCGCGGCCGCGGCACCAAGATGTCGTGGGGGAAGCCCCCCAGCTCGGCCGACCTCGTCGTCGACGTCGGCGCGATGGACCAGGTGCTCGACCACCAGGCCGGCGACCTCATCGTCGACACCCAGGCAGGCGCCCGGCTGGCCGACCTGCAGGCACCTCGTCGCGCAGCAGGGCCAGCGCCTCGTGCTCGACGAGACCGTCGGCGGCGCGAGCATCGGCGGCACGCTCGCGACGAACGCGTCCGGCCCGCTGCGCATGCTGGTCGGCACCGCGCGCGACCTGCTCATCGGCATCACCGTGGTGCGGGCCGACGGCGTGGTCGCCAAGGCCGGGGGCCGCGTCGTCAAGAACGTCGCCGGCTACGACCTCGGCAAGCTGCTCATCGGCTCGTTCGGCACGCTCGCCGTCGTCACCGAGGCGGTCTTCCGGCTGCACCCGGTGCCCGAGGTGCAGCGATGGGTCACCGTGCCGGTCGAGGACCCGGCTCGTGCCCACGACGTCGCGCATGCGGTGATCCACGCGCAGGCGGTGCCTTCGGCCGTCGAGGTCGACTGGCCCGGAGGCGGGCCGGGCAGCGTCCAGGTACTCGTCGGCGGGCGCACGTCCGGCGTCGACGACCGGGTGAGCACGGTCCGCGACCTCCTCGGTGAACACGCCGAGGTGTCCGACGAGGCGCCACCGGCTGGTCGACGTACCCGTGGGAGAGCGGTGAGACGTGCCTCAAGCTGACGTTCGTGCTCTCCGGCCTGCGTGACGTGCTCACCGTCGCCTCCGAGACCGGCGCACGCGTCCGGGGATCTGCCGGCACTGGCGTGGTCCACGCGGCCCTCGACGACCCGGAGCGCGCGCCGGAGGCGGTTGCTCGGCTGCGCGAGATCTGCGCCAGGCACCAGGGGACCTGTGTCGTCGTCGACGCACCCGCCGAGGTGAAGCAGGCCGTCGACGTCTGGGGACCGGCGCCGGCGCTCGACCTGATGCGGCGGGTCAAGGACCAGTTCGACCCCGATCACCGGCTTGCACCCGGACGCTACGTGGGAGGCATCTAGATGACGTTGGGTGAGATGGGTCGCGTCGCCGAGTCCGGTGACGAGCGGGCTGGCGGTGCCTTCGACGAGCACCACCCGCCCGACGCGGCACTGGTCGGTGACTGCGTGCACTGCGGCTTCTGCCTGCCGACGTGCCCGACGTACGTGCTGTGGGGGGAGGAGATGGACTCCCCGCGCGGTCGCATCTACTTGATGAAGCAGGGGCTCGAGGGCGAGCCGATGAACGACGCGATGGTGTCGCACTGGGACGCCTGCCTCGGGTGCATGGCGTGCGTGACCTCCTGCCCGTCGGGCGTGCAGTACGACCGCCTCATCGAGCAGACCCGCGCCCAGGTCGAGCGCCTCCACGAACGCCCCCGTAGTGAGAAGGCGCTGCGAGGGCTCGTGTTCTCGCTCTTCCCCTATCCGAAGCGGCTGCGGCTGGTGCGCGGCCCGCTGCGGCTGATGCAGCGCACCGGTCTCGACAAGGCGATGCGTCGCACCGGTCTGCTCGAGCGGATGTCGCCGCAGCTCGCGGCCATGCAGAGCCTCGCCCCGCGGCTCGGCAAGTCCGAGAGGCTGCCGGAGCGGCTGCCCGCCCAGGGCGAGCGCCGGGCCGTCGTCGGGCTGCTCACCGGATGCGTGCAGGGTGCGTTCTTCCCCGGCGTGAACGCTGCCACGGCTCGCGTGCTGCAGGCCGAGGGCTGCGACGTCGTCGTACCCCGCCAGCAGGGCTGCTGCGGTGCGCTGTCGACCCACAACGGCCGCGAGGAGGAGGCGCAGGGGTTCGCCCGTGCACTCGTCGACACGTTCGAGGCGGCAGGTGTCGACCGCGTCGTCGTCAACGCGGCCGGCTGCGGCTCCACGATGAAGGAGTACGCCGAGCTGCTCGCCGACGACGCGGAGTACGCCGACCGCGCGCGTGCCATCGCCGAGAAGGTGCGGGACATCTCGGAGGTGCTAGACGAGCTCGGGCCCGTCGCCAAGCGACACCCGCTGCCGATGAGCGTCGCCTACCACGACGCGTGCCACCTCGCGCATGCGCAGGGCGTGCGCGCGCAGCCTCGCAACCTGCTGCGGGGCATCCCCGGTCTGGAGCTCAAGGAGATCGCCGAGCCCGAGCTGTGCTGCGGCTCCGCGGGGATCTACAACATCGTCAACCCCGAGCCCGCTCGCGAGCTCGGCGACCGCAAGGCGAAGAACATCATGGCCACAGGCGCTCAGGTGCTCGTCACTGCGAACCCCGGCTGCCTCATGCAGGTGACTTCCGCGATCGAGCGGTCGAACCACCCCATGGGGATGGCCCACACCGTCGAGGTGCTCGACGCGTCCATCCGCGGGCTGCCCGTGGAGACCCTGACCCCGCCGACAAGTCCGTAACAACCCGCCCACTTTCGGGAGTTGAAGTCCGATGTTCGAGCAGTTCCAGCAGAACACTGAGGCAGTTGGCGACTCGCTGACTGCCAGCGCCGTGTGCGCTGTGATCCCACTGGCGGTGCTGTTCTTGCTGCTCGGCGGGCTGAAGGTGCGGGCGTGGATCGCCGGCCTGATCTCCCTGGCGGTGGCGATCGCGGTCGCCGTCGTCCTCTTCGGGATGCCCTTCGGGCAAAGCATCAGCGCTGCGATCGACGGCGGCTTGTTCGGCTTCTTCCCGATCTTGTGGATCGTCATCAACGCGGTGTGGATCTACAACCTGACGGTCGCCTCCGGCCACTTCGAGGTGCTGCGAGAGTCGTTCGAGAGAGTCAGTCCCGACCAGCGGATCCAGGCGATCATCATCGCGTTCTGCTTCGGGGCACTGCTCGAGGCGCTCGCGGGCTTCGGCACGCCGGTTGCCATCTCGGTCGTCATGTTGATGTCGCTGGGCTTCAAGCCGGTCAAGGCCGCCACCGTGGCGCTGGTCGCGAACACCGCACCGGTCGCCTTCGGTGCGCTCGCGATCCCGATCGTCACGCTGGCTCCGATCGCCGCTGGTGTCAGCAACGATCCACGCCTCTCCGAGTCGAACGCCCTGGGCACCCTCGGATCGATGGTCGGCAGGCAGACCCCGATCCTCGCCCTGGTGGTGCCGCTGGTGCTCGTGCTGATCGTCGACGGCATGCGCGGTGTGCGACAGACGTGGCTGCCGGCCGTGGTGTGCGGGTTCGTCTTCGCCGTCGGCCAGTTCGTGACGTCGAACTACCTGTCGGTGCAGCTGACCGACATCGTCGCCTCGCTGCTGGCGGCCGGCTCGGTGGTCCTGCTGGTGCGGGTCTGGCAGCCGTCCGAGGTGCTGACCGCGGCGAAGGCCGAGGAGGAGGAGCTGGCCGGCGCCGGATCCCGGTCCTCCGCGGGCGCGCAGTCCACCGGCGGACCGTCGACCGCGACGGCCACGGCGACCAAGGACAGGGGAACCCCGGCAGCGGCTGGAGCCGGTGGGGCCGGCAAGCCCTCGGTCGACAACCGGGCCGACGTCTTCCGTGCCTATGCGCCGTACCTGGTGATCATCGCGATCTTCTCGCTCACCAACATCCCCGCGGTGGTGGACTTCTTCGCGAAGGAGCCGTGGACGTTCATCTTCGACTGGCCGGGGCTGGACATCCTCAATGCGGCGGGCGACCCGGTGCCCACTGAGTTCAAGTTCAACTGGCTCCCGGCCGCCGGCACGTTGCTGATCATCGCCGGTGTGATCAGCATGCTCATCCTGCGACTCACTCCAGCGCAAGGGCTCAAGACGTACGGCGCGACCTACGTCGAGCTGCGTTCGGCGATCATCACGGTGATGGCGGTGCTGGGTCTGGCCTACGTCATGAACCTGTCGGGCCAGACGACGTCACTGGGCGTGTGGCTCGCCGGGGCCGGCAGCGCCTTCGCGCTCCTGTCCCCGATCCTGGGCTGGATCGGTGTCGCGGTGACCGGCTCGGACACCTCGTCGAACTCGTTGTTCGGCGCCCTGCAGGTGCAGGCGGCCACCAAGGCCGGTCTCGACCCGGTGTTGATGGCGGCGGCGAACAGCTCCGGTGGTGTGCTGGGCAAGATGGTCAGCCCGCAGAACCTTGCCATCGCCGCGGCAGCCGTGGGGATGTCGGGTCGCGAGGGCGAGCTCTTCCGCAAGGTGATCGGCTGGAGCCTGCTCATGCTGCTGCTGATGTGCCTGATCGTCGCGCTGCAGGCGACCCCCGTGCTGGACTGGATGGTCCCCTCGAAGTGAGGGCGAAGTGGCCCGCGAGGTGAGCGAGAGGGTCGCGACCGTGCAGTCGGTGGATCGGGCCCTTGCGCTCTTGGAGGCGCTGGCCGCTGCCGAGTCGCCGGTCGGGGTCGGCGCGCTCGCCGAGCGCACCGGGCTGCCGCAGGGCACCGCCCACCGGCTGCTGCAGGGGTTGCAGATGCGCGGCTACGTGCGCCACGACGCCTCGCGGAAGTACTCGGTCGGCACCGCTGCGCTGCGGCTCGGGGACGCGGCCCAGCGGTCGCTGGCCCGAAGCGCCCGGCCCTACCTCGCCGAGCTCGTCGAGGCGTCGGGGGAGACCGCGAACCTTGCGGTGCTCGAGGGCGACGACGTGGTGTACGTCGCGCAGGTCCCGTCCCCGCACACGCTGCGCATGTTCGCGGAGGTCGGCCGGCACGTGCCGCCACACTCCACGGCCGTCGGCAAGGTGCTGCTCGCCGGCCTGCCCCGCGAACGTGCGGTCTCGATCCTGCGACGCACGGGTCTGCCACGTCGTACCTCCACCACGATCACGACGCTCGACGAGCTGGCGCAAGAGCTCGACCGAGTCAGCGAGCGTGGTTGGGCCGCAGACGAGGAGGAGCAGGAGGCAGGCGTGCGCTGTGTTGCCGTGCCTGTCGGGGGTGACCACTCGGCGCCGGTCGTCGCTGCGGTGTCGCTCTCGGGGCCTGCCGAGCGCTTCGGCGGCGGTCGCGATCCGAAGCTCGTCGAGACGATGCAGCGGGTCAGCAGGGCGTTCGCGCAGTCCTGAGCACTGTTGCGCGAATCAGTAACGGCTGGGTGTCGATGGTGGACGGGCACTAGCGACGCACCGTACCTTCGGTACGTCTCGACGAGCCGAGGACCGATCCGTGACAAGTGCGACCGATTCCGTGCCCGCCAGCGCACCGACTTCTCGGGGTTCGACGCCCGCGGTGTCTTTACGTGGACTCGTCAAGCAATTCGACGACGTGCGGGCCGTCGACGGCGTCGACCTCGACATCGCGCAGGGCGAGTTCTTCTCGATGCTGGGCCCGTCCGGCTCCGGCAAGACCACCGTGCTGCGACTGATCGGTGGCTTCGAGACGCCGACGAAAGGCACGGTCGAGCTGAACGGCGAGGACGTCACGGCGCTCGCGCCGTTCGAGCGCAACCTCACCACGGTGTTCCAGGACTACGCACTGTTCCCCCACATGACCGTGCTCGACAACGTCGCCTACGGGCTGCGGGTCCGCGGCGTCGACAAGGCCGAACGCCGTGAGCGTGCGGCCGAGGCGCTGTCGAAGGTGGCGCTGCGAGGCATGGAGAAGCGTCGGCCCTCCCAGCTGTCCGGCGGCCAGCGGCAGCGCGTCGCTCTCGCGAGGTCGCTGGTCGTCGACCCGGCGGTGCTGCTGCTCGACGAGCCGCTCGGCGCACTCGACCTCAAGCTGCGAGAGCAGATGCAGGTCGAGCTCAAGCAGATCCAGCGCGGGGTCGGCATCACCTTCGTGTTCGTGACGCACGACCAGGAAGAGGCCCTGACGATGAGTGACCGGGTCGCGGTCTTCGACCAGGGCCGCATCCAGCAGGTAGGCACGCCGCAGGAGATCTACGACAGCCCGGACTCCTCGTTCGTGGCGGGTTTCGTCGGCACCTCGAACCTCATCACCGGAGAAGCGGCGGAGAAGCTGCTCGGCCGGTCCGGGACGTTCACGGTGCGTCCCGAGAAGCTCGACCTGCTGCCCCACGACGACGACGAGCAACCGGCCGACGACGACGTCGTCGCTGCCGGCGAGGTCGCCGAGGTCGTGTACGCCGGCCCCATCACCCGCTACCTGGTGGACCTCGACGCGGGAGCGCGAGTCACCACCGTCAACCAGAACCACCGACAGGCCGAGGAGGTCGCCAGCCGCGGAGACCGCGTCCGGGTGGCCTTCAGTCGCGGCGACTGCCGGGAGATCAGCACCGAGGAAGGGATGAACTCATGAAGAGGTCCAAGATCGCCGTAGTCGCGGGCGCCCTGGCACTGGTGCTTGCGGGCTGCGGCACGAGCGGCGGGTCGGACAGCTCGTCGTCGTCGGACTCGCCGGGCAAGAAGGGCTTCCAGCCGCCCGACGTGCCCATGCAGAAGACGCTCGGCAAGGGTGAGGGATCGGTCAACATCCTCGCCTGGCCTGGCTACGCCGAGGACGGCTCCAACGACCCGAAGGTCGACTGGGTGACGCCCTTCGAGAAGCAGACCGGTTGTCAGGCCAAGGTGAAGTACTTCGGGACGTCCGACGAGGCGGTCAGCTTGATGAAGACCGGCGACTACGACGTCGTGTCGGCCTCCGGCGACGCGTCACTGCGGTTGATCGCCGGCGGAAACGTCGCGCCGTTCAACACCGACCTCGCCAAGAACTACGGCGACGTCGCGCCGTTCCTCAAGGACCGGGCCTGGAACGCTGTCGACGGTCAGATGTACGGCATGCCTCACGGCTGGGGCGCCAACCTGCTGATGTACCGCACCGACAAGGTGAAGCCGGCGCCCACGTCCTGGTCGTCCGTCTTCGACGACGACGCGTCGAAGTACAAGGGCAAGGTGACGGCCTACGACTCCCCGATCTACATCGCGGACGCGGCGCTGTACCTCATGCAGACCCAACCGGACCTGAAGATCAAGGACCCCTACGCCCTCGACCAGAAGCAGCTCGACGCGGCTGTCGACCTGCTGAAGAAGCAGCGCGTGAACGTCGGGGAGTACTGGTCGGACTACACCAAGGAGGTCAGCGCGTTCAAGGCCGGCTCGACGCTCATCGGCACCACCTGGCAGGTCATCGCGAACATCGCGGCGGAGGACGCCCCGGTGAAGGCGGTCTTCCCCGAGCAGGGCTCGACCGGCTGGTCGGACACCTGGATGGTGGGCGCGAAGTCCGAGCACCCGAACTGTGCCTACCTGTGGGCGGACTGGGTGGTCTCCCCGAAGATCAACGCGCAGGTGGCGGAGTACTTCGGTGAGGCTCCGGCCAACCTGAAGGCCTGCGACGAGACCTCGGACAAGAAGTTCTGCGACGGCTACCACGCGGCCGACTCGGCGTACGCCGACAAGATCCACTACTGGGCAACTCCGATCAAGGACTGCCTGGACGGCCGCACCGATGTCGAGTGCACCGACTACGCCGACTGGACCACGGCGTGGCAGGAGATCAAGGGCTAGCACGTCGTGGCCTCGTCCTCGGTGACGCCCGGCGCGGCGTTCCTGCACCGGCACCCCCGCCTGCGGTTGGCGGGGGTGCTCGGTGCGCCGTTGGTGTGGCTGGGCGTGGTCTACCTCGGCTCTCTCGGGGCGCTGCTGATCACGTCCTTGTGGGTGCAGGACTCGTTCACCACGGAGATCTTCCGCACCTGGACGCTGTCCAACTTCCGTGACCTCGTCACCGAGGACCTCTACCGCACCGTGCTGCTGCGCACCATCGCCATGGCGGCTCTGGTGACGCTGATCGACCTCGCGCTGGCGCTGCCGATCGCGTTCTTCATGGCCAAGGTCGCGAGGCCGCGCACCGCGCGGCTGCTCGTGGCGGCGTGCCTGATGCCGCTGTGGGCGAGCTACCTGGTCAAGGTCTACGCCTGGCGACTGCTGGTCATCGACAACGGAGTGTTCGACTCGTGGTTCGGCCAGTCGCCCGGGTTCGGCATCACCGCAGCGGTGCTGACGCTGTCCTACCTGTGGCTGCCGTTCATGATCCTGCCCATCTACAGCGGCCTGGACCGGCTGCCCGACTCGCTGCTGGAGGCGTCCGAGGACTGCGGCGCAAAGCCGTGGCGGACGTTCTGGTCGGTGGTGTGGCCGAACATCCTGCCCAGCGTGATCGCCGGGTCCATCTTCACGTTCTCCCTGACCCTCGGTGACTACATCACGATCAAGACCGTCGGCGGAGCCTCGCAGATGCTGGGAAGCCTGGTCTACGACCAGCAGTCGCTGAACCTGCCGCTGGCGGCCGCGATCGCGACGTTCTCGGTCGTCGTCATGGCGATCTACCTGCTGCTGGTCCGTCGTACCGGAGCGCTGGACCAGCTATGACCCTGACCCGCAGCGGGCGCCTGATGCTCGGAGCCGCCGTCGGCTTCGTGCTTGTCGTGATCTACGTGCCGCTGCTGATCGTGCTGATCAGCTCGTTCAACGCCGACTCCACCTTCGGCTGGCCGCCGTCCGACCTCACCCTCCACTGGTGGAAGGTCGCGTGGTCGAACCAGGGAGCTCGCAACGCGATCGTCACCAGCCTCGAGGTGGGGTTCATCGCGACAGCGGTGGCTCTGGTGCTGGGAACGCTCGCGTCGTTCGCGTTGGTTCGCTACCGCTTCTTCGGCAGCGGCTCGATCTCGCTGCTGATCATCTTGCCGATCGCGCTGCCGGGCATCGTCACCGGACTGGCCCTCAACAGCGCGTTCACCACGATGATGGGTGTGGGCCTGTCGATCTGGACTGTCGCGATCGCCCACGCGACGTTCTGCATCGTCGTGGTCTTCAACAACGTCAGTGCGCGGCTGCGCCAGATCGGCGGCAACGTCGAGGAGGCCTCCATGGACCTCGGGGCGTCGCGCTGGACGACCTTCCGGCTGGTGACACTGCCGCTGCTGCGGCTGGTGCTGCTGGCGGGTGCGCTGCTGGCGTTCGCGCTGAGCTTCGACGAGATCGTGGTGACGACGTTCACCGCCGGCAACGGTGTGCAGACCCTGCCGCTCTGGATCTTCACGAACCTGTTCCGCCCGAACCAGACACCGGTCATCAACGTGATCGGCACCGTGCTGATCTTGATCTCGTTCGTGCCGATCTACTTCTCGCAGAAGCTGGTCGGCACCTCCGGCGGCCGCCTCTAGCCCACCCGGTGGTTGAGGTGCGAACGAAGTCAGCCTCGAAACCATTGTCGAGAACGGGTGCTCTCGCGCGTCGTACCGGGTAGAGGCCACACCAGGTGGCCGCAGTCGGTTGGAGACCACCATGAGCCACCCCGTAGTGCACGCGGAGATCCGCTCCAGCGATCCGGACGGCACGCGCGCCTTCTTCGGCGAGCTGTTCGGCTGGACCTACCCCAACGAGGGCGCCGTTCCCGGCTACACCTTCGTCGACACGGGCGTGCCCGACGCGCTCTACACCGCGATCAGCCCGCTGCAGGGCGACACGGACCTGGTGACGTTCTTCGTGGGCGTCGAGGACATGACCCGCACGATCGAGGACACCGAGCGGCTGGGCGGCAAGGTCGTGCAGGAGCCGGTCTCCGTGCCTGGGGTCTCGTTCGCCCTGATCGCCGATCCGCAAGGTCACGTGCTGGGCCTCGCCCAGCAGCTCTGACCTGGTAGGTCAGAACAGGGTCTCCTGCACCGACGCCGGCTCGGGCTGCTTGGGCAGCGGCGGGAAGCGCATCGAGATCTTGCCCCGCGGCGGTCGCCAGGAGGCGTCGACGTCGACAGGTCGCGGGGCGGTCGGCTCCCTGCCGGTCAGTGCTCTGACGGCCGTGGGGACGTGCAGGTCCAGCGTCGCGTACGTCGAGTGCACCGCCCGCTCGTCGAGAGGGAGGCAGCCGATCCCGGCCGGCAGGTCGAGACCGAGGGGCGCGTCGCACACCATCGCCATCGCCTCGCGGTTCAGCTCCCAGGACGCCCGGGCCGCGGGCAGGCGCAGCTTCGCCGCGGTGGCCGCACCCAGCGCTCGACGACAGCGGTCGCCGTCGGCGCAGGCGTCGTCGAAGGCGGCTTCCGCATTGTCGAACTCCGCGAGCAGTCGCGCCGCCGTCTTCGGCCCGATGCCCGGCACGCCGGGCAGGTTGTCGGAGACGTCCCCGCGCAGCGCAGCGAAGTCGAGGTACTGGTCGGGGCGCACCCCGGTCACCATCTCCAGGCGGTGCGGGTCGAGCATCGGCGACGCTTCGACGCCGCCGTTCAGGATGCGAAGCATGCGGGTGTTGTCGTCGACGAGCGAGAACGAGTCACGGTCCGAGGTGGCGACCACGGTGCGCGCACCGACCGTGGGTGCGTAGGCAGCGGCCGACGCGAGGACGTCGTCGGCCTCCAGGCCCGGAGGCACCGCCACCACCACTCCCATGGCCCGCAGCACCTGGACCGCCGCTTCGAGCTGCTGCTCCAAGGTGGCGGGCTTCGGCACCCGGTGCGCCTTGTACGACGGCCAGCGCTCGCGTCGAACGCTCGCCGCCCGGTCGTCGAACCCGACCACCACCGCGTCGGCGCAGGTGCGGTCCACGGCCGCCGCGAGCTGCGAGAGCAGGCCCCGGACCGCCCACATCGGTCGGCCGTCCGCGGTCCGGAAGCCGGTGCGTGCCGAGGAGTGGAAGCTGCGGTGCAGCAGCGAGTTGCCGTCGACGGCGAGAAGGGTTCGAGGCACCGGTGCAGACATCGAGCTCAGCCTAGGTCCTCTCACCGACCAAAGGCTCGAGCCACGTGGGGGAGACTGGTGCTCATGTGCGGTGTCGCGGTCGTCCACGACCTCTCCGAAGCTCCCTCGGCCGAGCGGCTCGCCGAAGGGCGCGCTCTCGGCGAGGACATGCTCTCGCGGCTGCACCACCGCGGCCCCGACGGCTCAGGCACGCGTCAGGTCGGCCCGACCTGGCTCGGCCACACCCGGCTGTCGATCGTCGACCTCGACGGCGGGCGGCAGCCGCTCTGCGACGACACCGGTCGGCGCTGGGTGGTGGCGAACGGCGAGATCTACAACCACGCCGAGATCCGGGAGCGGCTGCGCGGACCGTTTCGCACCGACTCCGACTCCGAGATCGTGCTGCACGTCGTCAACGAGCTGGTGACGGCCGACGACCTGGGCGGCATCCACGAGATGCGCGGCATGTGGGCCTTCTGCGTCGCCGACGAGGACGGTCGCGTGTGGCTGGGTCGCGACCCGCTGGGCGTCAAGCCGCTCTACTGGGTCCGACACGACGAGCGCGTGATCGCTGCCTCCGAGCTGCAATGCGTTCCCCTCCGCTCTGCGCCCGCACGTCGAGGAGTTCCCGATCGGGCACGTCTGGACGCCCGAGCAGGGGCTGTGGGCCTACGTGGACCTGCACGACGAACCGCTCGGTGCGGCTGAGCAGGTGGGACCTGACTTCGTCACCCGGGCCGACGCGGAGGAGGCGGTCCGTCGCACGCTGGTGACCGCCGTCAGCGAGCGAATGATGGCCGACGTGCCGGTCGGGGTCTTCCTCTCCGGCGGCCTCGACTCCAGCATCGTCGCCGCGATCCTGGCCCGAGAGTCGACCCGCGGCAACGTCGTGCACTCGTTCGCCGCCGGCACCGAGGGCAGCGGCGACCTGGCCGCGGCGAGGATCGTCGCGGAGGCCCTCGGCCTGGAGCACCACGAGCGCGTCTACACCGACGAGGACGTCGTCGAGGTGCTGCCGAGCGTCGTGGCGTCCACCGAGTCCTACGAGCCGTCGCTGATCCGCAGCGCCGTGCCCAACTACCTGCTCGCGGAGCTCGCGGCTCGGCACGTCAAGGTGGTGCTCACCGGGGAGGGCGCCGACGAGCTGTTCGCGGGCTACCACCACCTGCGCCAGCTCGACGAGGACGCGCTGCGCGTGGCACTCGTCGACGGCGTCGCGGCGCTGCACCACCTGAACCTCCAGCGCTGCGACCGGGTCACGATGGCGCACGGGCTGGAGGCACGCGTGCCCTTCCTGTCACGCGAGATGCTCGCGGTCGCGCAGCGGGTGCCGGTGCAGTGGAAGCTCCTGGGCGAGGACGGCCAGGAGAAGCGGCTGCTCCGCGAGGCGTTCGAGGGCTGGATCCCGCACGAGATCCTCTGGCGACGCAAGGAGCAGTTCGGCGACGGCTCCGGGACAGCCGACGCCATGGCGCGCGTCGTGGACTCGCTCGTGCCGGATGCCGAGTGGCAGGAGGTCCGGTTCGCCGGGCTGCCCCCGGCGCGCACCCGCGAGGAGCTCGCCTACCAGCGGATCTTCGCCGAGCACCTGGGTGGCATCAACGCCGAGCAGGTGCTCGGGCGGTTCGCCACCGCGTGAGCGGCCGGGAGGCCGTCCCGGCCGTGCACGACGGGCAGCTGACGTCGTTGCCCGCCTTGCGCCTGGCCGAGCATGGTCCGCGCCGGCGAGGTCTCTGCTGTCGAGGTGGCCGAGGCGCACCTGGACCGCGTGACCGAGGCCGAGCCGTGGGTCAGGGCGCTCGTCCACGTCGACCGGGTGGACGTGCTGGCGCAGGCCGAGCGAGTCGACGCCCGGCGGGCTCGAGGAGGCTCGAGCGGGCCGCTCGCCGGCGTGCCGGTCGCGGTGAAGGACAACGTCGACGTGCGCTCGCAGCTGACCAGCTCCGGGTCGGCAGCCCTCGGACAGGTCGCAATGGCGGATGCGCCGGTGGTGAGACGCCTGCGACGGGCCGGTGCGGTGATCCTCGGTCGCGCCAACATGGACGAGCTCGCACTGGGAGCCTCGACCCAGACCTCGGCGTTCGGCCGCAGCCACAACCCCCACGACGTCAAGCGCAGTGCCGGTGGCAGCAGCGGAGGCTCGGCTGCAGCCGTGGCCGCCCACGAGGTCGCAGTGTCGATCGGGACCGACACCGGAGGGTCGATCCGCGAGCCGGCTTCTCAGTGCGGCGTGGTCGGCATGGCACCGACCCTCGGGCTGGTGCCGATGGACGGCGTCGTCCCGTTCGCACCGGGTCTGGACCGTGTCGGCCCGCTGGCCCGCTCGGTGGGCGATCTCGCGCTTCTCCTCGCGGTGGCGGCCGGGCAGTCCCGACTGGGCACGGTGGGACAGGCCGGCGTGCGTGGCCTGCGGGTGGGCGTCGTCGAAGAGCTGCGCAGCCCACGCAACCAACCGGGTGTGCTGGCCCGGCTCGACGTGGTCATCGCCGCGCTGTGCGACCTCGGCGCCGAGGTCGTGACCGTCTCCGCGCCGGCGGCGGACCGCGCGCTGGCGACGTACATGACGCTCACCTCGGCGGCCGCCGCCCCCGTGCTGAAGCCGTACGTCGACAGCGGCCGCGCCGGAGCAGAGGTGGTGCGCCGCTACGAGTGGGGTGCAGAGCTGCTCGACGAGCTCCCCAGCGCCCTCGATGCCGCACGCATCGAGCAGCAGGCGCTGGAGGCCCAGATCGGGCAGGCCCTCGCCGAGTGCGACGTGCTGCTGTCGCCCACGATGCCGACCACGGCGCCCCTGCTCGAGGGGCACATCACCCCCGAGGACCTGGCCGACCCGCTCGCCGCGCCGTACACCGACTGCTGGACCGTGGTCGCGAACCTCGTGGGGCTGCCCGCACTGTCGCTGCCGAGTGGCCGGTCCCACGCCGACGGCATGCCCGTCGGGACGATGTTGATGGGTCAAGCCCGAAGCGACGCCCTGCTGTTGCGGGTGGCAGCTGCCCTGGAGGCCTCGGGGATCGACGAAACCTGACAGGATGCCGCGCATGACCTCGTCGCTGGGGGACGAGCTGACGCGGGCTGCGTCCGCGCTGCTCGACGCCCTGCCGCAGCCTGCGGTGCTGACCGACCTGCGTGGCGCGGTCCGGAGCATGAACCGGCCCGCGCGTCGGCTGTTCGGCGTGGCCGGCGACCGCGAGTCCCCGCTGCAGGGCGCCGTCCTCGCCGACGTGCTCTTCGAGGCCGACGACCGCAGCGCCTTCCAGGACGTGCTCGGCATCGTCCTCGGCGGTGGCAGCTGGGAGGGCCAGCTGACCGTCACGCCGCACCACGGCGTCCCGCAACCGGCGAACCTCTCGGTCCGCCCGGTGCGGGTGGACACCGACCCTGAAACAGAGACCGTGTCCGGCGCACTGGTGCTGGTCGCCGATGCCGCTGATGCCGGCCCCACCTCGTCGAGCCCCGAGCGGCTGTCCGAGCGGCTCACCCGGCTGGCGCGAGTGGTGGCAGAGCTGGTCGTCGCCGACAGCATGGACGTGGTCACCAAGATCGTCGTCGAGCACATGGCCGACGCCGCAGGTGCAACGGTGGCGTCCCTGTCGGTGGTCGTCGACGACGACACCTTGGTGCTCGCCGGGATGCGTGGCGGTCGAGAGGGGGTCGAGTCCCGGTGGGCGGCGTTCCCGCTGAGCGCCCCGACACCGGCTGGTGACGCCGTCCGCGAGAACCGCATGCTGATCCTCGTCGGTGACGAGATCAGCGCCCGCTACCCCGATCTCGAGGCTGCCGCTGCAGGCGTGCGGTCCATCGCCTGCCTGCCTCTTCATCTGGGTGATCGCAAGATCGGGGTGGCGACGATGTCCTTCCCGGGGGCCCGCGAGTTCCCGCCCGCGGAGCTCGAGTTCCTCTCGGTGATGTCGGACACCTGTGCCCAGGCGATCGACCGGGTGCGGGTCACGGACCAGGCGGCCGACCGCTCGGCGAAGATCAAGTTCCTCGCCGACGCCAGCCTCGAGCTGTCGAACAGCCTCGACTACGAGGCGACGCTCACCAAGGTCGCCCAGCTCGCGGTGCCGTGGTTCGCGGACTGGTGCTCGATCGCCCTCGACCAGGACGGCGAGCTGCGGACGCTCGCGGTCGCTCACGTGGATCCTGCCAAGGTCGAGTTCGCGCACGAGCTGAACCGCCGCTTCCCTCCTGACCCGGACTCCGGACGCGGTGGATACCAGGTCCTGCGCTCCGGAGAGAGCGAGCTCACCCCCGACGTCACGGACGAGATGCTCGAGGCGGCTGTCGACGACCCCGAACAGCTGCGCCTGGCTCGCGAGCTCAACCTCCGCAGCGCCCTCGCGGTGCCGCTCAAGGTGCAGGACCGGGTGTTCGGGGTGATCACCTGGGTGGCGGGCGAAGGAGGCCGACGCTTCAGCCCCGACGACCAGGTCTTCGGTGAGGACCTGGCGCGCCGGGCCGCCCAGGCGATCGACACCGCCAGATTGCACAGCGAGCTGAGTGACGTCGCGTTCCGGCTGCAGCGCGCCATCTTGCCGGCGGACCTGCCGCACCTGGCGGGCTGGCAGATGGCGGCCAGCTACCTCCAGGCAGGGCACAGCGACGCCGGGGGCGACTTCTACGACGTCACCGCGCTGGGCGACGGCCGGCTGGCCTTCTTCGTCGGCGACGTGATGGGGCGCGGCGTGACCGCGGCGGCTGCCATGGCTCAGATGCGGGCGGCGATCCGGGCGCTGGTCGCCGTCGAGCCCGACCCGACGACCGTGATGGTCGCGCTCGACCGGCTCTTCGACCAGTACGACTTCCAGCAGCTCGTCACCCTCGTGTACGCCGTGCTCGACCCCGCCCGCGACGAGCTGGTGGTGGTCAACGCCGGCCACCCACCGCCGCTGGTGTGGCACCCGGACGGCTCGGTCGACGTGGTCGAGGGGGAGCCGGGGCTGCTGCTCGGTGCCGGAGGCGAGGAACGGACGCCGATCACGCTGCCCTTCCGCGAAGGCGACCTGATCCTCGGCTACACCGACGGCCTGGTGGAGCGCCGTGACGAGGGGATCGAGACCGGCGTGAAGCGGCTTGCCGACGCGTGCCACGAGCTCCGTCGCGACGACGACCTGTTCGCGTGGCTGGCCGACGTGGTGCTCGCCGTGCGCGACACCCGACGCGACGACGACGTGGCCGTGCTGGCTGTCCGTCGTTCGCAGGGGGCGACGTAACAAACCCCGGTGGGCACTCGTTGACCCGCACATGCTCACCCGACGTGCCCTGGTCGCCATCCTCGCCGCGCTGGCGGTGCTGTCCGCGTTGGCACCGCTCGCAGCGTCCGCCAAGGAGGGCGACGCGGTCGATCCGGCCGCCGAGGCGCGGAACTTCGTCAAGCAGGGGGAGCGGCTGCAGGAGTACTCCCAGCCAGGCAGCCTGACCGACCAGCTGGCGCAGGGTCCGGAGTCCGCCGTCGCCGGTCTCGTCGAGCAGGGCAGGGACGCCGGTCGGTTGTTCGTCACCGACCTGTGCTGGAGCAAGAGCCTCGCCTGCGGTGGAGACCCGCGGCTGTCGCACTGGCAGGAGCGCGGCTTCGGTCAGGTACGACGCGTGCTGTTCACCGCGCGCAACGGGTCGACGATGTCCGGTCATGTCTGGGCCACCCGCAGCGGTCCGGCCAAGCGGCCGCTGGTCGTGATCACGCCCGGCTCGGTGCAGGCCACCGAGGAGATGTACTGGTGGGCCGCCCAGACGCTCGCCAAGGCCGGCTACGTCGTGCTCACCCGCGACGCGCAGAACCAGGGTCGCTCCGACACCCCTGGCACGGGCGGCGACGCGACCGACGGGGTGCCCGCCCAGTCCACCGGTTTCACGTTCTTCGACCACACCCAGGACTCGCTGGACTTCGCGCTGTCCACGCCGTCGAAGCGCTACTGCCCTCGACCCAGTCGCTCCGGCCTGAGCCACTGCGCGCAGCAGAAGGGCCGCGTCTCCGCGGGCGACGCGACCGCGTTCAACCCGTTCTGGAAGATGGTCGACCCCTCGCGGATCGGTCTGGCCGGGCACTCCTACGGGGCCGCCGGCACCACGTGGGTGGCGCAGCAGGACCGGCGCGTGGACGCGGCCGTCGCCTGGGACAACCTCTGCGCCCTCGACCAGCCGTCCGACCGGGCGCTGCCGGTCGGTTCCGGTGTCCCCGCCGGCTGTCTCGACGGCGGCCAGGGGCACCCGCGCCCGCGCGTGCCCTCCCTCGGCATCAGCGCCGACTACGGGCTGACCCCGACGCCGTACACGAGCGAGCCGGACCCGGAGGCGAAGTCCGCCGGCTCCCACGAGTTCTCCGAGGCCGGCATCGACACCGGGGAGCTGGTGATCCGCGGCGGCACCCACTACGAGTTCTCCTACATCCCCTTCCCGGCGTTCGGGGCGACGCTGCGGGGGATGGACCTCTCCGCCTGGTACACGACCGCCTGGTTCGACCGCTACGTGAAGGGCGAGAAAGCCGCCACCAAGCGGCTCCTCACCACCCGGTGGCGGCATGACGCCGCCGGCGCCGACGTCGACCCGGCCCACGACGGGAACCTGCTCAGCACCTACTACAACTCACGGCTCGACCTCGGTCACCACGGCGGGCCACGGGTCCGATGCAACGACCTGCGCGCCGGCTGCGGGGCCCTGGCGCCGGACGGTGCGGGGTCGTCGTACTCCTACTACCGGGTCGTCACCCGGCCAGACCGCTGACCGGACCGCTGACCGCCGAAAACTAGGGGTTGCAATAGTTAGGTATGCCTTACATAATTTAGGCCGCCCTTACCTAGACCGATTCGGAGTCCGTCGTGATCGTCTGCCACTGCCGGGTCGTGACCGACCGGGCTGTCGGCGACGCCGTGCGCGACGGGGCTCGCTCGTTGGCTGGTGTCTGCCGCGCGACCGGCGCGGGTCAGGACTGTGGCGCGTGTGTGTTCTCTCTCAAGCGGCTGGTGTGTGAGCATGGCACCCCGATGAACCACTCGCTCGCCCCAGCCCTGACGGAGGTCGACATTGCAGCCAGTTAGTCCCCGGGTCGTGGAGCTCCTGAACCAGGCGCTCACTTTCGAGCTCACGGTGACGAACACCTACTTCCTGCATGCCCGGATGCTCGACAACTGGGGTTTCGGCCGGCTCGGCAAGATCTACTACGACCTGTCGATCGACGAGATGAAGGACGCCGACTCGCTCATCAACCGCATCTTGATGTTCGACGGCCATCCCAACGTGCAGAAGCTGAACTCGATCACCGTCGGTGAGACCCCCGCCGAGATGCTCTCGCTCGCTCTCGAGAGCGAGAACGCGGCCATCGCGCAGTTCAACGCGGGCGCCCAGGAGTGCCACGACCTCGGCGACCACGGCACCGCCGCGGTGTTCGAGGAGATGGTCCGCGACGAGGAGACGCACGCGGACTGGTTCGAGTCGCAGCTCGACGCGGTCAAGCACGTCGGCATCGAGCAGTACCTCGCTCAGATGGTCCCCACCGACGGCCCGAGCTGAGTCGCTGATGGCAGGCCCCGTCCTGGTGGCGGGTGCGACAGGGTTCGTGGGCCGACGGCTGTGCCCGGCGCTGGAGGAGGCCGGGGTCGAGGTGCGCGCGATGACCCGCCGCCCCGAGGAGTACGACGGCGCGGGCAAGCCGGTGCAGGCGGACGTGCACGACCCGGACACGCTGCCGGACGCGCTGGCGGGGTGCAGTGCCGCCTACTACTTGGTCCACTCTCTCGGCTCGCAGGACTTCCGGCGGCTCGACGCTGATGCGGCGCGGGCCTTCGGCAAGGCTGCCGCCGAGGCCGGCCTCGAGCGGATCGTCTACCTCGGCGGCCTCGGGGACGAGGACGACGACCTCTCCGAGCACCTCGAGAGCCGGCGCGAGGTGGAGGGACTGCTCGGCGAGGCCGGGGTGCCGGTGACCGTGCTGCGCGCGGGCATCCTCATCGGCAACGGCGGCATCTCCTGGGAGATCACCCGCCAGCTCGTCGAGCACCTGCCGGTCATGATCACGCCGCGGTGGGTGAGCACGCGCACCCAGCCGATCGCCGTCGACGACGTGGTCCGCTACCTCGTCGGGGTCCTCGACCACCCGGACGCTGCCGGCAGGGTCTTCGAGGTCGGTGGCCCTGATGTGCTCCAGTACGCCACGATGCTGCGCCGGGTCGCGAAGATCATGGGGCGTCGCCTGCTGCTGGTGCCGGTGCCGCTGTTGTCCCCGGGCCTGTCCTCCCTGTGGCTGGCCCTGGTCACCGACGTCGACACCCAGACGGGTCGGTCGCTCGTCGACTCGATGTCGAACGAGGTGATCGTGTCCGACGACAGCATCCGCTCCCTGGTCCCGTTCGATCCCCTGGGGTACGACGAGGCAGTCGGTCGGGCGTTGGCCGAGCACAGCTCCAAGAACGAGGAGGGCCAGTGACCGGGTCGGGCAGGACGTGGGAACGCCTCCTACGCAGCGTCGAGGATCGGCTCCCGATGCCGATCACCCACGTGGCCGTGCGGCAGGACGACCCGGAGAACGTGGTCCGTCGGCGCCGCCGCGTCGTTACCGCCACGTCTGTGGTCGGCGCCGGTCTGCTCGGCGTGTCGCTCTCGACGAAGCCGGGCTCCGGCAGGTTCTACGTGTTGACCCTGAGCGCCGCCGGTGCGTGGACGTTCGGGGGTCTGGTGTCCGGACCCCTGCACCTGGGCTGGATAGAGGGACGTGACCGGCAGACTGCGGCGGCCGTTCGTCACGCCGGTCGCGACCGGCGTGGGTGCGTTCGGCTTCTTCTACGCCAGCGCCCTGGTCGCGCGCCGCATCCCGTTCCTGCGCAGGGCGATCGGCTCGGTCCTCCAGTTCGCCGAGCAGGGCAACATGCCACTGGTGCTGTTGACGACCTATGCGAACGGACTCGGCGAGGAGATCTTCTTCCGTGGCGCGTTGTTCGCCGCGTTGCCACGGCACCAGGCAGTCGTCGCGTCCACGGGGGTCTACGCGCTCGCCACCACCGCCACCCGCAACCCGTCGCTGGTGCTCGCGTCGTTGGTGATGGGCCCGCTGTGGGCGATGCAGCGTCGGGCGTCCGGTGGCCTGCAAGCCCCGTTGCTGACACATCTGGTGTGGTCGACCTTGATGGTGCGCTTCCTGCCGCCGCTCTTCCGCGACGTCCCCCCGCATCGATGACCAGAGCGCTCAGCCGCGCCCTCGACACCGTGCTCGACCGGACCGTGGTGCCCGGCTACAGCAAGGTCGGCTACGCACTGCGCCGCCGCTCGTGGGACCGCGACGACCCGCGCCCCGGTGCGCTGCGCGGCAAGGTCGCCGTCGTCACCGGAGCCAGCTCGGGTCTCGGCAAGGCGGCGGCGACGTCGCTGGCGCGGCTCGGCGCTGTCGTGCACGTGGTGGTCCGGGACCTCGAGAAGGGCAACGGCGCCGCCGACGAGATCCGGGCTGCGGTGCCCGGCGCGGACCTGGTGGTGCACCGCTGCGACCTGTCGGAGCTGGCGTCCGTGCGGGCGTTCGCCGGCGCGCTGCGCGAGTCGGTCGAGCGGGTCGACGTACTCGTGCACAACGCGGGCACCATGCCGCCCGAGCGGGCCGAGACCTCCGACGGGCACGAGCTGGCGTTCGCCACGCACGTGCTCGGGCCGGTCCTGCTGACGGAGCTGCTGAGCCCGGTGCTGGCGAGCGGGCGCGAGGGTGGTGCTGGTGTCGTCGGGAGGCATGTACGGCCAGCGCATCGCCTCCGAGGACCCCGAGCTCACCGAGGGGGAGTACTCCGGCGCGACGGCCTACGCACGCACCAAGCGGATGCAGGTCGCGCTGACCCCGCTCATGCAGGAGCGCTGGGCCTCCGGCGGCGTCGCGGTGCACTCGATGCATCCGGGCTGGGCGGACACCCCGGGCGTCGTGGAGTCGCTGCCGAGGTTCCACCGGATCATGGGGCCGGTGCTGCGCGACGCCGAGAGCGGCGCCGACACCATCGTGTGGCTGGCGGCGACCGAGCCCGCACCCGGTGGCGGCCAGTTCTGGCACGACCGGGCCCCTCGCCCCGAGCACTACCTGCCCTTCACCCGAGACCACGGCCGGCAGGCCGAACGGCTGTGGGACTACGTCCTCAGTGAGCTGTCCCTGCGCTAGCCCTGGCTCTTGTCCTCGAGCTTGTCGACCTGCTTGGCCCACGAACCGGTCTCGGACGCGGTGATGTCCTCGACGCGAGTCGCCAGTCGCGCGGCCGCGGTCTCCGGTGGGAAGTACTCCCCGACGCCCTGCCCGAAGCGCACGATCTCCGACTCGATCTGCACGTTGGCCCGAGAGAACGAAGCCCAGTTGCGCTGCCAGCCGAACACCTGCCGCAACCCGGTGGCGACGGCCGCGATGCCGCCCAGGAACGCGCCGACCCAGCCTGGCGCGCTGGCGGCGACAACGCATGGCACTGCCGCGGTGGCGATGAGGATGGCCACGTCGATGAGCTGAGCACGAATGCGCGCGGACTTCATCTCGCGGCGGTACCAGCGCCCGCGCTCGACCACGTTCAGCGGCAGCGGGATCCGAGCGGGGTGCTGGATGACGATCCACCACGGGTCGGGTCGGACGGCGTTGGGCTGCGGGTTCGCGAAGGTCATGTGATCTCCCTGGGTTAGGTGGCGGCGAGCAGCACCTCGCTGAGCGCCGATAGGAGTGCGGCGGAGATGTCGAGTGCCTGCAGCGCGAGCACGGCTGCGCCGGGGTCGGTGCTGCGCTGGATGGTGGCCAGGACCTCGGCCTTGAGGTCGTAGGACATCTGCACACGGTCGAGCAGCGCGAACACCCGCTCCTCGACGTCGTACGACGGACGGACGACCGTGACCCGGTAGGAGCGGTCGGCCGGCAACGTCGACGGCATCGCCCTCGACGTCGTGGATGGTGAGCTCGCCGGTCGCGTCGTCGTAGGTCATGCGCGTGCGTGCCCAGCGGTCGTCGTCGCGGTCCTCGACCAGCGTGAGCTCGCCGTCGGCGCCGGCGTAGACGAGCACCTCGACGACCGACGGCAGATCGGTGCCGCCGGGGTCGAGCGAGTCCGAGGGGACCATCGGCACGATCGCGCCGGCCTTGGCCAGCACCGGGATCGAGCTGAGGTCTCGGTGCAGGTAGACGGTGCGGCCACCGGTGTAGCTCAGCCCGGTGAACACGTCGGTCCAGACGCCCTCGGGCAGCCACGCCTTGACCCGCCCGAGCCGGGTCTCGCGATCGGCGGGCGAGGTGATCGGTGCGACCAGCAGCTCGCTGCCGAACATGAACTCGTTGCGGCACGTGTAGGCGTCCGGCTCGTCGGGGTGGTCGTAGTACATCGGCTGCACCACGGGCTCGCCCTCGTGCGCGCGGACGTTCATCGTGGCGAGGTAGGGCAGCAGCTGGTGCCGCAGCCGGAGGAAGCGCTTCATCACCGTCTCGGCAACCGGCTCGAACCGCCACGGCTCCTTGGTGTTGAACGGGTTGTTGCCGGAGTGCAGCCGCATCACCGGGGAGAAGACGCCGAGCTGCACCCAACGAGTGGCGAGCTCGTCGTCCTTGTAGCCCTTGAAGTGGCCACCGATGTCGTGGCTCCACCAGCCGTAGCCGGCGTTGGACGCGGTGGCGGTGAAGTACGGCTGGAAGTCCAGCGACTCCCACGTGATGTGCGAGTCGCCGGAGAACCCGATCGGGTAGCGGTGGCTGCCGATGCCCGCGTAGCGGGAGAACGTCAGGCCGCGACCGGCCGTCGCGCGCCGAGTCGAGGTAGTGCAGGTGGTTGAGCAGCCACAGCGGGTCGAGTCCCGCCAGCTTGGTGACGCCGCCCTGCTGCCAGTCGAGCCACCAGAAGTCGACGCCCTGGTCCTCGAGCGGGTGGTGCAGCTCCTCGAAGTAGGCCTCGACGAACGCCGGGTCGGTGAGGTCGAAGCCGACCGGCATCTCGGTGGTGGGGTCGATGCCGAGCCGCTCGGCCATCGCCTCGTAGGACGACTCGTGGGCGTGGACGCCCTCGGCCGGGTGCACGTTCAGCGAGACCGCGAGGCCGCGCTCGTGCAGGTCGGCGAGGAACTGCTTGGGGTCGGGGAACAGGTCGGTGTTCCAGCTGTAGCCGGTCCAGCCGCTGCCGTACTTCGGGTCGATGTCGACCAAGTGCCAGTCCATGTCGATGACCGCCACCGACAGCGGGACGCTCTCGCCGCGGAAGCGGTCGACCAGGTCGACGTACTCCTCGGCGGTGTAGGGGTGGTAGCGGCTCCACCAGTTGCCGAGCGCGTAGCGCGGCAGCAGCGGGGTCGGGCCGGTCAGCTCGTAGAGCGCCTTCAGTGCCCGCTTGTAGTCGCGGCCGTAGGCGAAGACGTAGAGGTCCTGGTTGCCAGGGGTGCGCGGCGACACCCAGCCGTCGTCGTCGAGCAGCACGCTCGTCGAGTCGTCGACCAAGGCGACGCCGTTGAACGCCAGCACGCCGTTCTCCAACGGCACCGCGCCGTCGACGTCGTCGAGCGTGCGGGCGGTGCCGCCGAGGTTGGGCACGTCGAGCCCGTAGCGCCACACCGAGTCGTTCGAGTGGTAGCCGCCCTTGGCCTGCACCGACAGCCCGTGCGTCGTGAACGGCCCCTTGTCGTAGACCAGGTGCAGGCGCTCGGTGTGGATCTCGAGCCGGTCGCCGGTCTCGGTCACCTCGAAGTCGGTCGGCGCGAACGCGCGGTTGACGACCATCTGCGAGGCACGGTCCTCGAAGGCGCCGGACTCGCTGTGCTCCAGCCGCACCAGCCCGTCGTCGAGCACGGTGATCCGGTAGTGCTCGCCCTGCAGCACGTTCCTCGGATCGGCGACAGGATGCGTCTCGAGACGGAAGTGGTCTTTCACCGCGCCAGCGTAGCCACGACGCGCATTGCTACCCTCAAGCCCCGGGAGGGAGTCGTGTTCGCCTAGTCGAAAGGTCGTTGATGAGCTTTCTCAAGCGTTCCAAGCCCTTCGAGGACGTCCCGCGGTTCGGCAACCTGTCCAAGGAAGAGATGCAGCGGGTGGTCGAGGCCGGCCGTGCGGTGCACGTTCCCAAGGGCTGGTCGCTGCTGAACGAGTCGACGCCGCCCGACCAGGCGTACCTCGTCATCGACGGGAAGCTCGAGGTCCGCCACCACGGCAAGGTGATCGCGGAGCTCGGTCGCGGCGACATCGTCGGCGAGATCGCGATCACCGCGCACCGCCTCCGCACCAGCACTGTCACGGCCCTCGAGCCGCTCGAGATGCTGAACATTCCGCACGACGCCTTCCAGGAGCTCTACGACGACATGCCGGCGTTCCGCGAGGCCGTCGACAAGACTGTCGAAGAGCGGCTCGGCGAGCTCGCGGTCGACGACGCCGAGTAGTCGACCGCGGCGCGATGGCGGACCAGAAAGCTGCTATCGAGCGGCTCGAGGAGGAGCTGCTCGGCAGCTCGCGGAAGTACACCCGCATCGATGTCGCCGAGCGCGCCGGCGTCCCCATGGAGCGCGCCGAGCGGCTGTGGCGCTCGCTCGGCTTCGCCAGCACCGCCGACGACGAGAAGGTCTTCGGCGACGCGGACGTCGAGGCTCTCTCGGCGATCATCGCCCTCGTGGACCAGGGCATCGTCAAGCCCGAGAGCGAAGGCTCGGTCGCGAGGTCGCTCGGCCAGGCCATGGCCCGCCTCGCCGACTGGCAGACAGCCTTGATCAGCGACCTTGGCGATGGTGACGACCTGCTGGAGCTCGCGGCGGACGCTGCTGCGGACCTGGCGCCGCGGATCGAGGAGCTGCACTCCTACGTGTGGCGCCGCCACCTGGTCGCCGCCGCCGGACGGATCCTGCCGGTGGGGTCCGACGACGCGGCGACGGAGAACATGGTGGTCGGCTTCGCCGACATCGTCGGCTTCACGTCGCTGAGCCGCACCAGCAGCGAGGAGGACCTGGCGGCGCTCGTCGACAAGTTCGAGACCGTGACCTCCGACGTCATCGCCGAGAACCGCGGACGCGTGGTGAAGATGATCGGCGACGAGGTCCTGTTCGTGGTGAAGGGTCCCGCGGCTGCGGCGAAGATCGCCCTCGGGCTGATCGAGTGGCGCGGCGAGGAGGACAACCCGGAGCTGCGGATCGGCATGGCCTACGGGCGGGTGATCTCCTGGCTCGGCGACGTCTACGGCCCCGTCGTCAACGTCGCCTCGCGGCTCACGTCGGTTGCCCGCCCGGGATCGATCGTCGTGGACCGCGAGCTCGCCAACGCGCTGGAGGACGAGGACGCCTACAAGCTGCGCAAGCTCAGGCGGGTGTCGGTGCGCGGCTACTCGGCCCTCGAGCCGTGGGTGTTGCGCCCCCGCGGGTGATCCACCCTCGGGTGATCGAGCGTGTCGAGATCAACCAGCGCAGCACCTTCGGTGGTTGAGGTGCGAGCGAAGCGAGCCTCGAAACCAGCGCACCCGGGCGGAGACTTGCTGCCCACAGTCACCAGGTTTCGAGGCCCTCGCCTAGCGGCTCGGGCACCTCAACCACGTGGCGGTCGCCCGCTAACCAGCGCAGCGGAAGCCGATGTTGCCGGCCGTCGACTCCGGGGTGTTGCTGGAGCGCGCGGCCACCCGGTAGCGGTGGCAGTAGGAGTGGTGGCACAGGTACGAACCGCCGCGCATCACGCGCTGCTCGCCGGTGTCCGGACCCTGCGGGTCGTGGTCGGGGGAGTCGGCGTAGTACGCCGGGGAGAACCAGTCCCCGCACCACTCCCACACGTTGCCTGCGACGCAGAACAGCCCGTGCCCGTTGGGCGCGAACGACTTCGCCGGGGCGGTGGTGAGGAAGCCGTCGTCCTCGGAGTTCTCGGTCGGGAAGGTGCCCTGCCAGATGTTGCACTGCCAGCGACCACGTGGCGTGAGCTCGTCACCCCACGCGAACCGCGCGCCGGCCAGGCCGCCGCGTGCGGCGTACTCCCACTCCGCCTCCGTCGGGAGTCGCTTGCCCGCCCAGGCGGCGTAGGCCTGCGCGTCGTACCAGTCGACGTGCACGACGGGGTGGTTCTGCCGCTGCCGGATGTCGGAGCCCGGCCCTTCGGGCGAGCGCCAGTCGGCGCCGCGCACCGCCAGCCACCACGGCGCCCCCGCGGCCTCGTTGAGCACGTCGCGGTCGCGACGGTCCGGGTTGCGCTGCCACGCGAGGTGGAAGACCGCAGAGAGGCCGAACTCCTCGGCGCCGGTCAGGTGACCCGTCTCCTTCACGAACGTCGAGAACTGCGCGTTGGTCACGGTGGTGGCGTCCATCGCGAAGGCGTCGAGGCGTACGTCGTGCGTGGGCGTCTCACCGTCGCCGTCGTACCCCTCGCCGAAGGCGTCGCCCATCGCGAACGTCCCCGCGGGGACGGCGACCTGACCTCGCGGCTTGCGGTCGCTGCGAGCCGGCACGCTCACCCCGCGGGTCCACGTCGCCGCCGGTGCGCAGCAGGCTGGTCCCTCGTCCATGACGGCCACGCTAGTCGCCGGGTGGGAGGGGGCGCGATGATGGCGCGATGGGCGAGATCGTGGTCTTCGAGAGTGTCAGTCTCGACGGTGTGATGCAGGCACCGGGACGTCCCGACGAGGACACCCGGGGCGGCTTCTCCAGGGGCGGCTGGGCGGCACCGTTCGCCGACGAGTCGATGGGCAAGGCGGCCGGCCGACACATGGCGAGCTCCGGCGGGCTGCTGCTCGGGCGGCGCACCTACGAGGACTTCTACGACGTGTGGCCGAAGCGGACCGACAACCCGTACACCGAGGTGCTGAACGCGAGCACCAAGTACGTCGCCTCCCGCACGTTGCAGGAGCCGCTGCCGTGGGAGAACTCCGTGCTGACGCGTGATCCGGTCGCGACCGTCACGGAGCTGAAGCCCACGCTGGAGAAGAACCTGACTGATCCTCGGCAGCGGCGAGCTGGTGCGCAGCCTCATGGCGGCCGAGCTCGTAGACCGCTTCGTGCTGCTCGTGCACCCGCTGGTGCTCGGCCAAGGGATGCGGCTGTTCCCCGAGGCCGGCCCGTCGCTCGACCTGCGGCTGGTCGACTCGGTCACCACCACGACCGGCGTGGTCGTCGGGACCTACGAGCCTGCTTGACCTCTTGGCTACGAGCGGGACGTGGCGGCGTCCACGAGCAGCCCCAGCCCGATGCCGAGCATCCAGACGTCCTTGCTGACCGGGACGCCCTGCTGGGTCGGCCAGACGCTGCCACGCTTGTGCAGCGCCGGGGTGCGCAGGTACATCGTCAGCAACGCCCCGGAGAAGCCGGTCAGAGCCGCACCCGCCACTGCCGTCGGGACGAGGGGCGTCAGCAGCGCGGCGCCGGTCACGATCTCGCCGACGGAGAGCAGGCGCAAGAAGTCGGTCGCGCGCATGTTCTTGAGCACCGGGAACGCCCCGGCCGCCATGCCGTGGACGCCGGCGGCCTGCTCGGGCCCGCCGTGCCACTTCTCCCAGCCGGTGTGTGCGATGAAGGCCCCGGCGGCGACGCGGGGCGGGATGGTCCTCAGCTTCACGGTGGGTCTCCCTGGTGGTCGGATCTTCAAGCATTTTAGTTGGGGTGTCCCAACAATCCTTCTGGTCGTCCCACACGTTGGACGTCGGCGCACTCTGACAGGCTGGCCCGATGACAGTGCTCGGGGACGACGGGCGGGCACGGCCGACGTGGGCGGCGACGGACCCGCTGATGCAGGAGTACTACGACACCGAGTGGGGCATGCCCGTGCGCGACGAGCGCGGGATGTTCGAGCGGATCAGCCTCGAGGCGTTCCAGTCCGGGCTGTCGTGGGCGACGATCCTGCGCAAGCGACCGGCGTTCCGCGCTGCGTTCGACGACTTCGACCCGGACGCGGTCGTCGGCCTACGACGAGAGCGACGTGGAGCGGCTGATGGCCGACGAGGGGATCGTCCGCAACCGGCGCAAGATCGAGGCCACCATCACCAACGCCCGCGCCACCGTCGCCTTGCGGGAGGACGCCGGCCTGGTCGACCTGGTGTGGTCGTTCCGGCCGCCTTCGACGCCGGCCCCGACGTCGTACGACGAGGTGCCGACGCGCTCCGAGGAGTCGCTGGCGCTGTCGAAGGAGCTGCGGAGGAGAGGCTTCACGTTCGTCGGGCCGACGACGATGTACGCGCTGATGGAGGCGGTCGGCATCGTCGACACGCACCTGGTCGACAGCCACCGTCGCGGCACGTCGGGGGTGTGGAGCTGATGCTGACCCCGTCGCAGAGCGCGCTCGTCACCGAGACGCTTCGGGTGGCGCTGCATGCCGCCGCGGAAGAGGTCGACGGCTCGATGGACGCGCCGGCACCGGCTGCACCGCCGCACGAGGTCTTGCCCGAGGTCGGCGCGCGCGTCACCCGCGAGCTCGTCGTCTCGCCCGACGACACCGCGGCCGCTATGGGCCACCCCGACGACTCCGTCCAGGTGCTCGGCTCACCCCGGCTCGCGCTGTGGTTCGAGCTGGTGAGCTGCGAGCTGCTGCCGCCGCCGTCGGACGACCTCAGCCACGTCGGCGTCGGCATCCTGGTTCACCACCTCGGCCGCGCCGACGTGGGGGAGACGGTGACGGTGGAGAGCACCTGCGCTTCGGCTACGGGCCGCCGGGTGGTCTTCACCTGCCGCGCGACGGTCGGCGACCGTCTCGTCGGGCTCGGCGTTCACCACCGAGCACTGCTGGTGCCGCGCTAGCCCCAGACCTCCTGGGCCGTCTCGACGATCAGGCTGAGCTTCGCGAGCTCCTCGTCGAGGGTGAGGGTGTTGCCCTCGACGGTGGAGGAGAAGCCGCACTGCGGGGAGAGGCAGAGCTGCTCGAGCGGGACGAACTTCGACGGCCTCGTCGATGCGGCGCTTGAGGGTGTCCTTGTCCTCGAGCTTGCCGCTCTTGGTGGTGACGAGACCGAGGACGACGTACTTGTCCTCGGGCACGAAGCGAAGGGGCTCGAAGCCGCCGGAGCGCTCGTCGTCGTACTCCAGGAAGAAGCCGTCCACCGCGAGCTCGGTGAAGAGTGCCTCCGCCACGAAGTCGTAGCCGCCCTCGGCCGCCCACGACGAGCGGTAGTTGCCGCGGCACATGTGCGTGGTGACGCGCAGCGACTCGGGTCGGTCGGCGATGGCGGCGTTGATGGTGCGGATGTACTGCTCGTGCTGGTGCTCGGCGTCGGCGCCCTGCGACGCGACGATCTCGCGCTGCTTCGGGTCGTTGAGGTAGGCCAGGCTGGTGTCGTCGAGCTGGGCGTAGGTGCAGCCGAGGTCGGCGACGCGGCGCAGCTGCTCGGAGTACGCCGCGGCGAGGTCGGTCCAGAACTCGTCGAGCTCGGGGTAGACGGTCTTGTCGATGGCGGCACGACCGCCGCGGTAGTGGACCATGCTCGGCGACGGCATCGTCAGCTTCGGGGTGAGGCCGTCGGCGGACTGTCGCACTGTCTCCTGCAGGAACTCGAACGCGTCGCCGAAGATCGTGTCGCCGAGCGTGACGTGGTCGTGCACCTTCAGCGCGGCGGACTCGAAGTCGATGTCGCCGTCGGCGTTGTGGAAGTGCACCTTCATCTTCTCGTCGACGTCACTGTCGATGCCCTCGAGCTGGTAGATGAAGTCCATGTGCCACGACGTACGACGGAACTCGCCGTCCGTCGCGGTCTGCAGGCCGGCGTCGCGCTGCAGCCCGACCACCTCTGCGATGGACCGGTCCTCGACCTCGCGCAGCGCGTCGGCGTCGATCTCGCCTGCGGCGTGCTTCGCGCGGGCATCGAGCAGAGGTTGCGGGCGCAGCAGGCTGCCGACGTGGTCGGCACGGAAGGGCGGCTTGTCCAGCCAGGTCGCTGAGTCGTTCTGGGGAGCCATGAACGGGCTCCTACCCGTGAGGGCGCCGATTTAACTCATTTGAGGTTCAGGTCCATGTGTCGGGTGTCGATGACTGGGTCGAACCGGTGTGCCGGGGAGTCGACGCACGGACCAGGGAGTCGGACGATGGAACACGTGCGATGTGCGCAGTGCCGCAACCCGATCAGGGGCAAGCAGGCCTCGGTGACGCATGCTCGCTCGAACCTGTCCTTCCACGTCGACTGCTGGATGGAGCTGCACCAGCGCGTGCAGGCCGAGTACATCGTCACCGCGGCCTCCGACGGCCCCGCGGGACTGCTCAGGCCCTACAGCCGCACCGAGACGGCCGCCTGGCTGCCGCCGGTCGCGGTCGACCCCGAGCAGCCGCTGAGCCCTACCGGCTGATCTCAGGCAGGTCGGGACAACCCCACGATCACCTGTGGCAGCACGATGTCGGTGAGTGCGGCGGTGTCGAGGGTCCCCATGCCGAGCCCCTCCTGGGCGAGGCTGTGCAGGTACAGCGCGATCGCGGTCTCGGTCAGCTGCTCCAGCGGCACCGTCGGCACCCGCCCGAGCCGCGTGATGACGTCGCCGATGAGCCCGACCATCTGGCTCTCGAAGGTCGCCCGGTGCTCCTGGAAGAGCGTGCGCGCCTCGTCGTTGCGCAGCGCGAGCAGCGTGAACTCTGCCTGGATCACGAACCACCGGGCACTCAGCGGGCGCAGCCGCTCCAGCACCAGGCCGATCGAGAACTCCTCCTCGGGAGCCTCGTCGACGACCTCGCGCACGATCGCGAGCATCGCCTCGGACTGCTGCCGGAACAGGTCGTAGAACACCTCCTCGATCGAGGAGAAGTTCGAGTAGAAGGCACCTCGCGTGAACCCCGCCTCGCCGACGAGGTCGTCCACGGTGACGCGCTTGAGGCCCTTGCGCACGAAGACCTCCTCGGCGGCGGTCAGCAACCGCGCGCGGGTGTTCTCCCGGCGCCGGACCGAAGTGGCCGTGGGCGTCACGTGCCTCACCTCTCAATACGTTTCTGTATTCAATACGATATCGTATCCACATGTCGTCGTTCCTCTACCGCCTCGGCCTCGCCGTGTCGGCGCGGGCCAAGCGGGTCCTCGCCGTCTGGCTGGTCGTGCTCGTGGGCGCCGGGGCGCTCGCCGTCGGCCTGGGCGGGCAGCTGCAGGACAACCTGACGATCCCGGGCACCGAGTCGCAGCAGGGCATCGACACCCTCGACCACCGCTTCCCCGAGCTCGCCGGCACCTCGGCCCAGGTGCTGTTCGTGGCGCCGAAGGGTGAGCGCATCCAGGCGTACGACGGACAGGTCCGCTCCGTGCTGGCCAAGGTCAAGCGCGTCGACCACGTGCAGATCGTCACCAACCCGTTCCAGGACAAGAACCGGAAGTTCTCCCTCAGCCACGACGGCCGCGACGCGCTCGCGCAGGTGCAGCTCGACGTGCCGCTGGACCGGCTCGATCCGGCCACCGTCGACGACCTCGAGCAGGCGACACAGCAAAGTCGACGACGCGAAGGTCGACGTGCACCTCGGTGGCTCGATCTTCACCAACAAGGCCACACCGATCAGCGCCACCGAGTCGATCGGTGTCCTCGTCGCACTTGCCGTGCTGGTGCTGACGTTCGGGTCGATGCTGGCCGCCGGCGTGCCGATCCTCACCGCGGTGCTCGGCGTCGGCGTCTCGATGTCGGGAGTGCTGGCGATCGCGGCTTTCACCGACGTGAACAGCTCGACGCCGACGCTCGCGCTGATGATCGGGCTCGCCGTCGGCATCGACTACGCGCTCTTCATCGTCTCGCGACACCGTGGCCAGCTCGTGCGCGGCATGGACGTCACCGAGTCCATCGCACGCTCGACCGCCACGGCCGGGAGCGCGGTGATCTTCGCCGGCACGACCGTCGTCATCGCCTTGTGCGGCCTGGTCGTCGCGAACATCCCCTTCCTCGCGGTCATGGGTCTCGCTGGTGCGGCCGCCGTCGCGGTGGCCGTCGCCGTGGCCCTCACCGTCGTGCCCGCCCTCCTGGCGCTGGCCGGCGAGCGGCTGCGCCCGAAGCCGGGCTCGCGAGCTGCGCGCAACGCCGATGTCGGGCCGGGCGACACCCACACGCTCGGCGCCAGGTGGGTCCGCCTCGTCACGCGCGTGCCAGCGGTCACCGTCGCGCTCGTGGTCGGCGTGCTGCTGCTGATGGCCATCCCCGCCAAGGACCTCGCACTCGGCCTGCCCGACAACGGCACCGCCGAGCCGGGGAGCACCGAGCGCACGACGTACGACCGGGTGTCCCGCGACTTCGGCCCCGGCTACAACACCCCGCTGCTGGTCACCGTCGACATCATCCGCACACGGCACCCGGTCGCGGTCATGCGCGACCTCGGTAAGGACCTCGCGAAGCTCGACGGCGTCGAGGGCGTCGCGCTGACCACGCCGAACCGGTCGGCCGACCTCGGCATCGTGCAGATCATCCCGGACAAGGGGCAGACCGATCCCGGCACCGCCGCACTGGTCAACGAGATCCGCGACAAGCGGCCTGCGCTCGAGCAGAAGTACGACGTGACCGACCTCAAGGTCACCGGGCAGACGGCCGTCACCATCGACGTCTCCGACCGACTGTCGGGAGCCCTGCTGCCGTTCGCGCTCGTGGTCGTCGGGTTCTCGCTGCTGCTGCTGACGGTGCTGTTCCGCTCGATCGCGGTGCCGATCAAGGCGACCCTCGGCTACCTGCTCTCGGTGGCCGCGTCGTTCGGTGCCGTCGCGATGGTCTTCGAGTGGGGCTGGCTCGCCGACGCGATGAACGTCACCAAGGTCGGCCCGGTGATGTCGTTCCTGCCGATCATCCTCATGGGCGTGCTCTTCGGTCTCGCGATGGACTACGAGGTCTTCCTGGTCTCGCGGATGCGTGAGGACTACGTCCGCTCCGGCCCCGGGCGCGACGCCGCCCGCCGCGCCATCGCCTCCGGGTTCACCGCCGGCGCGCGTGTCGTCACCGCCGCAGCGGTCATCATGATCAGCGTCTTCGCCGCCTTCGTGCCGGACGGTGACGCTGCCGTGAAGCCGATGGCGTTCGGCCTCGCGGTCGGGGTGTTCGTCGACGCTTTCCTGGTGCGCATGACGCTCGTGCCTGCCGTGATGGCGCTGCTCGGCGACCGCGCCTGGTGGCTCCCGAAGGCGCTCGACCGGCGGCTGCCGCGCCTGGACGTCGAGGGCGCCGGTCTCGACGACCACCTCGAGCACGAGTCCTGGACCCGAGAGCACGGCCCGGCCTCGGTGCGCGCCGACGGTGTCACCCTGCCCGACGGGCTGGGCGAGCTCGCCCCGGTCGACCTCGTCGCCCGCCCCGGCGACCTGGTGGTCGTCGGGTCGTCCGACCGGGCCGCCCGGCGGGGACTGCTGGCCGCGTTCACCGGGCGTCTCGACGTACCCGGCCGGCTGGTGGTGCTCGACCGCGTGCTGCCCGACGAGTCCGGTGCGGTCCGCCGGCGGGTCGGACTCTTCGAGCGGTTCCCGACCCGCCGTCAGCTCTCCCGGCTGCGCTCCGCACGGCTCGTCGTCGTCGACGACGTCGACGCGTTCGCCAGCGAGGACGAGGTCGCCCACCGCTGGCAGGCACTCGCCGAGCTGACCGACCACGGCGTGACCGTCGTCGCCGGCGCGCGCTCCGCCGCCGCCGCCCCAGCGGGCGTCACCACCATCGAGCTTTCGACCGTCACCCAGGCCGAGGAGGCCTCGTTGTGAGACACCTGACGATCAGTCGAGTCCTAGTCGGCATCTTGCTGCTGCCGCTGCTGTTCGGCGGCCTCGTGCTGTGGTCGATGAGCGACCGCGCCGAGCAGGCAGACCACGTCCCGACCGCAGTGGTGAACCTCGACAAGCCCGTCACCACGGGCAAGGGCAAGAACAAGCAGGTCATCTACGCCGGGCGGCTGCTCGCCGGCGGCCTCACCTCGCCGAAGAGCAGCCGCGACGACTCGCTCGGGTGGCAGCTCACGGACGCCAAGGACGCCCAGCAGGGGCTCCGCGACGGTGACTACTACGCGGTCATCACGATCCCGCCCGACTTCTCCAAGACCCTGTCGGGCATCCAGGGCAAGGACCCGCAGCAGGCGGGGATCACCCTGCAGAGCAACGACGCGTCCAGCGCGGTGATCGGGCAGGCGAGCCGTCAGGTCGCCAACGTCGCGACCGACCGGCTCGGCCACACGATCACGACCACCTACCTGGAGGGTGTCAACAAGCAGACCGGCGTGCTGAAGACGCAGCTCGGCGACGCCGCGAACGGTGCGGGCAAGGTCGCCGACGGCACCTCCAAGGTGGGCGCCGGTGCCGACAAGCTCGCCGGTGGCGCCGACAAGCTCGCCGGCGGGGCGCAGAAGCTGAGCAGCGGCGCGAGCCGGCTGCACCAGGGCACCGGTCGGCTCTCGGACGGCGCGACCAGGCTCGACGGGGGAGCGGACCGGCTCGCCGACGGGCTCGGCCGGCTGTCCAGCGCGACCGACCCGCTGCCGAAGCAGACCCGCAAGCTGGCGGACGGCGCCGGTCAGGTCTCGAAGGGCGTCGGGCCCTACACGAAGCTGATCAAGGGCTGGGAGCAGGCCTGCCTGACCAACCCGGCCGTCTCGGCCACCAACGCCCAGCTCTGCAAGGGCACGATCCAGGCCGCCGGCCCGAACGGCAGCAACGCGGACAAGCTCGCCGCCGGTGCCCGGCAAGTCGCAGGCGGCGCCGACAAGCTCGCCGACGGCACCCCGCGGCTGAAGAACGGCATCGACAAGTCCGCGTCGGGCGCCGACAAGCTCGCGGCCGGCACGGGCCGGCTCGCCTCGGGCACCCGCAAGCTCGACTCCGCGACCGGGCAGCTCGCCGGTGGCGCCTCCAAGCTCGGCGACGGAGCCACCAGGCTCGCCGACGGCTCCGGGCGCCTGGCCGACGGGTCCGGGCGGCTGACGACCGGCTCGCGCAAGCTCGCGAGCGGGCTGCAGAAGGGCGCCGACAAGATCCCCACCGCCTCGAAGGACCAGCCGAAGGTCGTCGCCGACCCCGTCGACACCGACGCCACCAGCATCAACTCCGAGCGGGACGGCGCCACGTTGCTGGTCCCGCTGGTGCTGGCGTTCGCGTTGTACCTCGGGGCGTTCGTCACCTACCTCGTGCGCCGGGCACTGCCCGCATCGCTGCTGCGCTCGGCGGCGTCCGGTCGCAGGATCGCGCTCGCCGGCTGGCTGCCGGCGGTCGGCATCGGCGTCGTGCAGGCAGCGCTGCTGTACGCCGGGGTGCTGGTCTTCGGCGCGGACATCGCCTCGCCGGTCGGGCTGGCCGTGCTGATGGTCGTGTGTGCCGCGGTCTTCGCGGCCGTGAACCAGGCGTTCGTCGCCGTCTCCGGGCGAGGGCGCGGCTGGATCGCGTCGATCGCGTTCGCGATGCTGCAGGTCGTCTCCATCGGTGGCTTGGTGCCCATCGACACCGCGCCGGGGCCGTTCCAGCTGCTGAACAAGGTGCTGCCGGTCTCGCGGGCCGTCGACGGCTTTGCCCACCTCACCCTCGGGGGCCAGGTCGGCTCGCTGTCCGCCGACGTCGCCGTCCTGGTGGCCTGGGGTGTCGTCGCTTTCCTCTTCACCGCGTTCGCCGCCCGTCGTGCCCAGCGCCTCGACCCCGCGGACCTCGCCACCCTCTCCGAGTCCTCACCACCGGGCAGCGGGTCTACGATCGCGAACCATGAGCGAGTCGCCCGCTGACAGAGCCGGACAGCCGGCGCAGCCACAGGACCTCGTCGACGTCGCGCACCTGGTGACGGCGTACTACACGGGGGTGCCGGATCCAGCCGATCCCGGCGCAGCGGGTGACGTTCGGGACGTCTGGGCATCGCGGCAGCAGCCTCAACAACGCGTTCAACGAGACGCACATCCTGGCGACGACGCAGGCGATCTGCGACTACCGCCGCTCGCAGGGGTACGACGGACCGCTGTTCGTCGGACGCGACACGCACGGGCTGTCGGAGCCGGCCTGGGCCACGGCGCTCGAGGTGCTCGCCGCCAACGACGTGACCGTGCTCGTCGACGACCGCGACGGCTACACCCCGACACCGGCGGTGTCGCACGCGATCCTGCGCGCCAACCACGGCCGCAAGTCGGGCCCGGCCGACGGCATCGTCGTCACGCCGTCGCACAACCCGCCGAGCGACGGCGGCTTCAAGTACAACCCGCCGCACGGCGGCCCCGCCGACACCGACGCGACGTCGTGGATCGCCGACGCCGCGAACAAGTACATCGAGCAGGGCATCGAGGGAGTCCGGCGGTTGCCGTTCGCGAAGGCGCGCGCGGCCGTGTCGACGTACGACTTCCTCGGCAGCTACATCGACGACCTGCCCAACGTCGTCGACATCGCGAAGATCAAGGAGGTCGGCGTCCGCATCGGCGCCGACCCGCTCGGCGGGGCGTCGGTCGGCTACTGGGGCGAGATCGCCGACCGGCACGGCCTCGACCTCACCGTCGTCAACCCGCTCGTCGACCCGACGTGGCGGTTCATGACGCTCGACTGGGACGGCAAGATCCGCATGGACTGCTCGTCGCCGTCCGCGATGGCCTCGCTGATCGACCAGAAGGACGCCTACCAGATCGCGACCGGCAACGACGCCGACGCCGACCGGCACGGCATCGTCACGCCCGACGGCGGGCTGATGAACCCGAACCACTACCTCGCCGTCGCGATCAGCTACCTCTACGGCGGCGCGCGGCCGTCGTGGCCGGACAAGGCGGCCATCGGCAAGACGCTGGTGTCGTCGTCGATGATCGACCGGGTCGCGGAGCTGGTCGGCCGCGAGCTGACCGAGGTCCCCGTCGGGTTCAAGTGGTTCGTGCCCGGCCTGCTCGACGGGTCGATCGCGTTCGGTGGCGAGGAGTCGGCGGGCGCGTCGTTCCTGCGCTTCGACGGCACGGTGTGGACCACCGACAAGGACGGCCTGATCCTCGCGCTGCTCGCCTCCGAGATCCTGGCGACGACCGGCAAGTCGCCCGTCCGAGCACTACGCCGGGCTCGTCGAGCGGTTCGGCGACCCGGCCTACGCCCGCGTCGACGCCGCGGCCGACCGGGACCAGAAGGCCAAGCTCGCCGCGCTCTCGCCCGACGACGTCACCGCCGACTCGCTCGCGGGCGAGGACATCACCGCGAAGCTCACCGAGGCTCCCGGCAACGGCGCCAAGGTCGGCGGCCTCAAGGTGACGACCGAGAACGCCTGGTTCGCGGCGCGGCCGTCCGGCACCGAGGACGTCTACAAGATCTACGCCGAGTCGTTCCGCGGGCCCGAGCACCTGAGCAGGTGCAGGAGGCGGCGCGCGAGGTGGTGTCCGCCGCGCTCGGCTCCTGAGGTCTCAGCCGTCCGCGGCTGCCTCGAGCGCTGCGACGTCGAGCTTGCCCATCTTGAGCATCGCGGCCATCGCGCGTTGCGACCGCTCCGGGTCGGGGTCGGCGAGCAGCTCGTCGAGCCGCTTCGGGACGATCTGCCACGACAGCCCCCAGCGGTCCTTGCACCACCCGCAGGGGCCCTCCTCGCCGCCGTCGGCGGTGAGCGCCGACCAGTAGCGGTCGACCTCCTCCTGGTCGTCGCAGCTGACGGTCAGCGAGATCGCCTCGTTGAACTTGAGCTGCGGTCCGCCGTTGAGCACCGCGAAGGTGCGACCGTCGAGCTCGAAGGTCACCGTCATCACGGTGCCGGCCTCACGCGGCCCCGCCTCGCCGAACTTCGCGATGTCGGTGATCCGCGAGTTCGGGAAGAGCGAGCAGTAGAACTCCGCCGCCTGCTGCCCCTCGGTGTCGAACCAAAGCCAGGTGCTGATCTTGTCGCCCATGGCGTCTCCTCGATGCCGAGCTCGATGACGGACAGCACGTTGCCGGCTGGGTCCTTGAACCACGCGATGAGCGGGCCGCCCTTCCGGAAGATGCCGGACGGATCGGTCTCCATCGGCGTGCCCGGGTACGTCTCGAAGCTCACCCCGCGCTTCGCGAGTGCCGGCGACGGCGGTCTCGATGTCGTCGACCGGGAAGTTGATGACCGTGTACGACGCGGGCTGGTGGTTCGGGCTCGGGTAGACGAGCGTGTCCCGATCACCGCCCAGCTTCAGGGTGAACATGTCGCCGTTGCCGTCCTCGGTGCGTAGCCCGAGGACCTCCTCGTAGAAGTGGCGCGCGGCCGCCGGGTCGTCGACCGAGAACCCGCTGAACGCCTTGCTGTCCGCCAGCATGACTTCTCCTTCCGTCGCCTCACTCGGACAGACCCACCACACACCCGAAAGTCATCGACGTACACAGCCCGCGGCACACTGACGGTCATGACTTCGCAGATCGCGGTGAGGCCCGCTCGCGACGACGATGACCTCGACGCCCTGAACGAGGGGTCGCTGAGCTGGATCGGGCAGGGGCTGCTGCGAGCGTTGTTCTCCGCGTCCGAGGATGTGCCGGCCGCCTTGCTGGTCGCCGAGGTCGGGGGCGAGCCGGTCGGTTTCGCCTCTGCCGTGGGGCACGGGTACGGCGACGGCCGAAGGGGCCTCGCCTATGTCTACGTGCTGCCGGCGCACCGTCGACAGGGGGCGGGGGCGGCCCTGTGGCGATCGGTGCTCGAGATCTGCACGCCTGACAGGGTGCCTGGCGTCAAGTCCCAGCTGGCCGCCGCTGACACCACAACCATCGATCTGCTCATCGCGCACGGCTGGCAGACGAAGGGGCTGCACCACGAGAGCGAGCTCGACCTGTCCGGCCTCGACGGCCTGGAAGAGCTGCGTGTCCCGAAAAATGGCTCCGGGATCACCCTGGCGCCGATGGCGGACGACGCCGGCGAGGACACCTGGCACGCGTTCGGCGACGCCCACGACCGGTTGATGAGAGACACTCCCGACATTTCCGAGGGCGCGGAGGACATGCCCTACCCGGTGCTGCGCGCGGTGATCGCTGAACCGTGGCAGGTGATGTGCGCCTGGGCCGGAGACAGGCTGGTCGGGATCACGGCGATCGCCGTGCGAGACCCCGCTCGCGGACGCCTGAACACCTGGTTCACCGGGGTCGAGGCTGACCACCGTGGGCTCGGCCTGGCGACTGCTCTGAAGACGTCGCAGGCCTTCGCCGTGCGCGACGCCGGCTGGCGGACCATCGTCACGCAGAACATGGAGGGCAACGACGCCATCCTGGCCGCCAACGACCGGCTCGGGTTCCGTCGGGGCGCCGGGTTGCGCGACGTCGTCCGCGACTTCGACTAGTGCGCTAGGTCGTCAGGTTCTGCAGCCGCACCTGGCCGCGGGCGGCGACCTTGCCGTCCTCGCCGACCGTCTCGACGAGCCACACCTGCTGCGAGCGACCGCGGTGCAACGGGGTCGCGGTCGAGGTCAGCGTGCCCTCGCGCACCGCGCGGTAGAAGTCGGTGGTGTTGCTGACGCCGACGACCTTGCCGTCCTCGCCCATCCACAGCGCGGCGCCGACGCTGGCGAGCGTCTCGACGACGCTGCAGTGCACGCCGCCGTGCACGATCCCGTAGGGCTGGTGCAGGTCGGGCCGCGCGTTCCAGGTCGCGACCACCTTGTCCCCGCTGACCTCGGTGAACTCGACCCCGAGGTGGGAGACGAAGGGTCCGGTGAACGCCGGGTCGTTGATCGGGTCGAACGATGCGGGCGAGGCGGAGTCGGTCACCGCAGAAGTATGGCGGTGGTTCCCTGCGCTGTCGGGGAGGGTGATCTCGACATGCGCTCGATCATCCGAGGGCGGAGAAACATTCGACAAAGGGTTGGCATATTCGCAACGCAAGTGTAGAACTAAATGATGACCCAGCAGCAGACCGAGCGCACCGGCGCGGCCCCGAGACCGACCGGCCCGCTGAGCAAGATCGACTACTCCGAGCGCATCCCGAACAACGTCAACCTCGCCGAGGACCGCCGGCTGCAGCGGGCGCTCGAGGGCTGGCAGCCGAAGTTCCTCGACTGGTGGAAGACGCTGGGTCCGGCGCTGCCGACCAAGGACGTCTACCTGCGCACCGCGATCGCGGTCGGGCGCGACGGCTGGGCGCACTTCGACCACGTGCCGATGGAGGAGTACCGCTGGGGCATCTTCTTGGCCGAGGCCGACCCCGACAAGACCATCACCTTCGGCAAGCACAAGGGCGAGCCGGTGTGGTCGGAGGTGCCGGGCGAGCACCGCGCCGACCTGCTCCGGCTGATCGTCGTGCAGGGCGACACCGAGCCCGCCTCCGTCGAGCAGCAGCGCGTGCTCGGCAACACCGCGCCGAGCATCTACGACCTGCGCAACCTGTTCCAGGTCAACGTCGAGGAGGGCCGTCACCTCTGGGCGATGGTCTACCTGCTGCACGCCTACTTCGGCCGCGAGGGCCGCGAGGAGGCCGAGCAGCTCCTCAAGCGCAACAGCGGTGACCTCGACTCACCGCGCATCCTCGGCGCGTTCAACGAGGAGACCACCGACTGGCTGCAGTTCTTCATGTTCACCTACTTCACCGACCGCGACGGGAAGTACCAGCTCGGCACCCTCAAGGAGTCGGCGTTCGACCCGCTGGCGCGCACCTGCGAGTTCATGCTCAAGGAGGAGGCGCACCACATGTTCGTCGGCACCACCGGCGTGCAGCGCGTCGTCGAGCGCACCGCCGAGCTGATGGCCGAGCACGGCACCGACGACATCCTCGAGCACGGCGGCATCCCGCTGTCGACGATCCAGAAGTACCTCAACTTCCAGTTCTCGGTCTCCATGGACCTGTTCGGCTCCGAGCAGTCCACCAACGCCGGCAACTACTACTCCTCCGGGCTGAAGGGCCGCTGGCAGGAGACCCGCCGCAAGGACGACCACGTGCTGCTCGACGACGAGCGCGAGATGAGCTACCTCGAGGACGGCGAGATCAAGCAGAAGACCGTCCCGATGCTGTCCGCGCTCAACCTCGACCTGCGTGACGAGTACGTCGCCGACTGCGCCAACGGCGTACGCCGCTGGAACCAGGCGCTCGAGGACGCCGGGCTCGAGGAGCGGCTGACCCTGCCGCACGAGGGCTTCAACCGCCGCGTCGGCGTCTACGCGCAGCACCACGTCTCACCCGACGGCGACGTGCTCAGCGACGAGGAGTGGGAGCAGCGCAAGGACGGCTGGCTGCCGTCCGCGGAGGACCGCGCGGCCGTCGCGGACGCTGATGGTGCCGGAGTACGAGTACGGCAAGTTCGCCGGCTGGATCGCGCCGCCCAAGACCGGCATCAACGACCAGCCCGTCGAGTTCGACTACGTGCACCTCGCCGAGGAAGGGCTGGCCTAGGTGGCCGACCTGACTTGGACCCACGAGCCCAACCCGACGTGGGACGCGGACAAGACCAGGGTCATCGGCGGGGCACCCGAGGGCGCCTTCGTGCTTGCTTTCACCGACGGTGACGAGCTCGCCCGGCGACTGGTGGTCCGCACGCAGCGCCGACGGTGAGGTCGGTCGGCTACGGGCGGCTCGACACGACGTGGGGTGGCGACGCCGAGATCCTGCTTGCCGTCGCTCCCGACCGCCAGGAGTCCGGCGTCGGCAGCTTCATCCTCGAGAAGCTCGAGCGACGAGGCCGGTTCACGCGGCATCAACTACATCCACAACCGCATCCGCGACCACGAGCAGCGAGACATCGTTCACGACTGGCTGGTCGTCCGGGGCTTCCGTGGGCCGATCGACGGGGACCTGCGCAAGCGCGTCCGTGCGGACATGCGAGACGCGCTCGGCGACCGCAGGGGTGTCGCCGAGCGCGAAGCCTGCGCCCTCGCGCGAAGCGCACGGCTACGACCCGGCGAGCGAGGGCGAGCGCGGCCCCGGGCACGAGGAGTCCGGCGGGTACGTCGACATCGACGACCACCAGTACTGATCTCGGATGGTCGAGCTTGTCGAGACCACTCGAGTGATCTCGACAAGCTCGATCAACCGTTGAGCAGCGTCGAGGCCGTCGTGCGCACCAGCGGACCCAGCACGTCGAACTGCTGGTCGGTGACACGTTGGCCCGGTCCCCAGATGCTGAGCACCGCGACCAGCCGATCGCCGCTGTCGAAGACGGGCGCGGAGACTCCCCACGCGGAGGTGTCGAGCTCACCCCGGCAGGTCGCGTAGCCGTCCGCGCGCACCCGGTCGAGCTGCTCCTCGAGCGCGCCACGGGTGGTCACAGTGGTGCTGGTGAACTTCTCCAGCCGGCCCGGGGGCAGGCTGAGCTCGCCGAAGGCCAGCAGTACCTTGCCCGTCGACGTGGCGTGCAGCGGGACCGTCTGACCCAGCCAGCTCGCCGACACCAACGCGGGCGGGACCACCTCGTCGACGTACGTCAGCGCGCCGAGCCGCCACACCGCGACCGCCGCGGTCTCGCCGGTCTGCCTGCTGAGTGACTCCAGGTGCGGGTGCACCTTCGCGAGCAGGGTCTCGGCGCCGGCCGACTGGGCGAGGTCGACGACCGCCTCGCCGACCGACCAGCGACCGCTCTCGCGGTCGTAGGAGACCACGTCGTGGACCTCCAGCGTGTGCAGGATCCGCCAGGCGGTGGCGCGGTTCAGACCGCAGGCCTCGCCGAGCCGCGCAGCCGTCGAGTCGTCGGGTCCCGCGGAAGCGACCGCGCGCAGCAGCAGCATCGCCCGGTCGACGGACTGCACGCGTGGCGTCGCCTCGGCGGATTGCCTGGACCTTGACGTCTTCTGCTGCACTCCGTATGTTCGCATAGAACAACACACATGTTCATATCGTGAACATATCCGAACGACATGAAGGAGGCGGCAGGGTGAGGCGCAGCATGAACCGGAAGGTGATGATCACCTGTGCGCTGACCGGCGCGGGCGACACCGTGGGCAGGTCCGAGCACGTGCCCGTCACGCCCGAGCAGATCGCGGAGTCGGGCATCGCCGCGGCACGCGCCGGCGCCGACGATCGTGCACGTCCACGTGCGCGACCCGCAGACGGGTCGGGGCTCTCGCGAGGTCGCGTTCTACCGCGAGGCCGTCGAGCGCATCCGCGCGAGCGACGTCGACGTCATCATCAACACCACCGCCGGCATGGGCGGTGACCTGATGCTCGACCCGCAGGACCCGACGACGTTCGTCGAGGGCACCGACCTGGTCAACGGCGTCGAGCGGCTCGCGCACGTCGAGGAGCTGCTGCCGGACATCTGCACCCTCGACTGCGGCAGCCTCAACTTCGGTGAGGGCAGCCTCGTCTACGTCAGCACTCCCGACATGCTTCGCGACGGCGCCAAGAAGATCCAGGAGCTCGGCGTCCGCGTGGAGATGGAGATCTTCGACACCGGTCACCTGTGGTTCGGTCGACAGCTGGTCGAGAAGGGCTGATCGACGCACCGCCGCTGTTCCAGCTCTGCATGGACATCCCGTACGGCGCGCCCGCGGACTCGGCGCTGCTCGTCGAGCATGGTCGACCAGCTCCCCGAAAGGCTCGGTGTGGACGTCCTTCGCCCTGGGCCGGATGCAGATGCCGTGGGTCGCGCAGTCGGTGCTGCTCGGCGGCCACGTGCGCGTCGGCCTCGAGGACAACCTCTACCTGAGCCGCGGGGTCAAGGCCACCAACGCCCAGCTGGTCGAGCGTGCCCGCACGATCGTCGAGGCGATGGGCGCCGAGGTCGCGACCCCGGACGACGCCCGCGAGATCTTGGACCTCAAGCGTCGATGAGCACGTCGCGTGAAGCACCCTGCCGAGGTCCGCACCGTCACCTGCGTGGGCGCCGGCGTGATCGGCGGCGGCTGGGTCGCGCACTTCCTCGCGCGCGGCTACGACGTCGTCGCCTGGGACCCTGCCCCCGACGCGCGAGGAACGGCTGCGACACCTGATCGACGCGGCCTGGCCGGCTCTCGTCGAGCTCGGCCTGGCCGACGGCGCGAGCCGCGACCGGCTGCGTCGTGGAGCCCGACCTCGCCGCGGCGGTCGCGGATGCGGACGTCGTACAGGAGAGCGCACCCGAGCAGCTGGACCTCAAGGTCAAGCTGCTCGCCGACATCGACGCGGTCACGCCACCGCACGTGGTGATCTCCTCGTCGACGTCCGGCTACGGGATGAGCGAGATGCAGGTCGACTGCGTGCACCCGGAGCGGACCGTGGTCGCGCACCCGTTCAACCCGCCGTACCTCGTCCCGCTCGTCGAGGTCGTCGGCGGCGTGAAGACGTCGCCCGAGGTCGTCGCCTGGACCTCGGACTTCTTCCGGCACGCCGGGAAGTCGGTGATCACGATGGAGCGCGAGGTGCCCGGCTTCGTCGCGAACCGGCTGCAGGAGGCGCTGTGGCGCGAGGCGCTGCACATGGTCGCCGCTGGCGAGGCGACGGTCGAGCAGATCGACCTGTCGATCACCGACGGGCCAGGACTTCGCTGGGCCGTGCAGGGACCTTGCCTGACCTTCCACCTCGCCGGCGGTCAGGGCGGCATGGGCCACATGCTCGACCACTTCGGTCCGTCGCTGCTGTCGCCCTGGACGCGGCTGGTCTCGACCGAGCTGACCACGGAGCTGCGCGACGAGATGGTCGCCGGCTGCGACCGGGAAGCGGCCGGCCGGTCCATCGACGACCTGGTCGCGGAGCGCGACAACGGCGTGATCGCGGTGCTGCGTGCGCTGGGTCGCGCGTGAGGTGCTGGACGGACTGGGCCGATCGTCTGGCGGGAGCCGGTGCAGCCCGCCAGTGGATCGACTACAACGGGCACCTCTCGGAGCCGTACTACGTGCTGGTCTTCGGCCACGCCACCGACGCCGTGATGGACCACGTCGGTCTCGGTCCCGAGCACCGCGCCGGCACCGGGACCTCCCTGTTCACCGTCGAGGCGCACGTGCGCTACCTCGACCAGGTGCCGCCCGGTGTGGACCTCGAGGTGCGGTCGTGGGTCGTCGGGGCGACCGCCAAGCTGCTGCGGATCTGGCACGAGCTGTGGGTCGAGGGAACGCTCCGGGCGACCGAGGAGATCCTCGGTGTGCACGTCGACGTGAGCAGCGGGCGGTCGGCGCCGTTCCCGGAGGCGGTGGCGCGGCTGGTCGCCGCCGCCGAGGTGCCGCCGCCCGGCGAAGCCGGTCGCGCGATCTCTTTACGGAAAACTGACTGACTGTATAGTTAGCGAATCCGGACCCAGGAGTCGCCATGACCACGCTCGAGCCCGTCCGCGCCACGCTGCCTGGGGAGGCCTACCACTCGGACGCGACCTACGCCCTCGACCGCGAGCGGGTCTTCTTCCGCCACTGGGTGTACGTCGGACGCGCCGAACGGGTCGCCAAGCCCGGCGCGTGGCTGCGCGCAGAGATCGCCGGCGAGAGCATCCTGCTGGTGCGCGGCAAGGACGAGGAGATCCGCGGCTTCTACAACGTCTGCCGGCACCGCGGCTCGCAGCTGTGCGACGACGAGCAGGGGGAGGTCCGCTCGCACCTGCGCTGCCCGTACCACGCCTGGGGCTACGCGCTCGACGGGACGCTGGTCACCACCCCGATGATCGAGCGCGAGGAGATCGACCGGGCGAGCACGTCGCTGTGGCCCGTGCACGTCGAGATCTGGGAGGGCTTCGTCTTCGTCAACCTCTCCCGCGAGGAGCCGGAGCCGCTTCGCGACTCGCTGGCGTCGCAGCAGGACGAGGTGCTGGGGCTGGCGCGGGTGGGGCTGTCCGAGCTGCGCATCGCCCACGTGTCGACGAACGAGGTGCAGGCGAACTGGAAGATCGTGCTCGAGAACTACAACGAGTGCCTGCACTGCCCGACGATCCACCCCGAGCTGATGGCCGTCGTGCCGGCGTACCGCAAGGGCAGCATCTTCGAGCCCGGCCGAGACGACGGCGGCGTCACCCTCGCCGACGGCCGCACCGCCATCGCCGCGGACCCGCGGTTGCGGCTGCCGCTGCTGCCGGGGCTCGTCGGAGGAGGAGGGTCCGGTGGCGTACTTCGGCGCGATGGTCTACCCGTCGATGTTCCTCGACGTCGACGGCTCCACCGCCTTGGCGACGGCGGTCTTCCCGACCGGTCCACGCAGCTGCCGGCTGGTCACGGAGTACCTCTTCAGCCCGGCTGCCTTCGAGGACCCCGACTTCGACCCGAAGCCCGTCATCGACTTCAACGAGCTCGTCACGCACCAGGACAACGAGGCCTGCGAGCGGGTGCAGCGCGGCGTCACCTCGCGTGCCTTCGACCACGGCGTGTTCCCTGCCAAGGACGCCTGGGTGCACGAGTTCGACCAGCGCTACCTCGGCGACGTCACAGACGGCTGACTGGCGACTGACCTGCGTCGAGCACGACACGGGCATCGAGCGCGACGGCGCCCGAAGGTCCGGCGAGCACCGGGTTGAGCTCGAGCTCGGCGAGCTCCGGGTGCGCTGCCGCTACCTGTGAGACGCATGCGACGAGGCGCGCGAGTGCGTCGACGTCGACAGGCTCGCGGCCGCGCGCCCCGAGCAGCACCCGGGCTCCGCGCAACGACAGCAGCAGTGCGTGCGCGGACGGCACCGAGACCGGCGCGAAAGCAAGCGCGGTGTCCGCGATCACCTCGGTGAAGACCCCGCCGAGCCCGACCATCAGCACCGGCCCGAAGCGCGGGTCGCGCGCGCAGCCGACGATCACCTCCACGCTGCGCGAGGTGTCGGCCATCGTCTCGACGGAGAAGGCCGGCGGGTCCAAGGTGGCGACCAGCCGCGCGTGCGCCGCGCGGACCTCGGCCGCGTCGCGCAGGCCGAGCACCACACCGCCCCCGTCGGACTTGTGCTGCCGCCCGAGGGCCTTGAGCACCAGCGGGAACGCGGCCCCCGCAAGCACGGCATCGAGCCCGCCCTCGTCGTGCACGGTCCGGGCGTCGGGGAAGGCGATGCCGGACTCGGCGAACAGCCGTCTAGCAGCGTCGTACGACGCCTCGGTCAGCGGTGGCGACGGCAGCGGAGGAACCGGATCTTCCGGGAGAGGCGCGGGACGCACGAGCGCCGCCAGCACCTCCGCGGCGCGGTCGACGTCGCGGTGCACCGGGATCCCGGCGTCGCGCAGCAGCTGTCCGGTCGCGCCGCCCGGGTGGATCGTGTGCACCACCACCGGCTTGGGCTGCGCGGTCACCACGTCCACGACCACGCGCGCGGCGGCCACCTCGAGCGGCGCGAGCGCGGACGCCTGCGCCGAGTAGCCGCCGAAGTACCCGGTGAGCAGCACGCCGTCCACCTCGTCGCTCGCGAGCAGCGCGCCGATCGTGGTGGGGTAGACCATCGGGTCCTGCTCGGCCGCGCCGGCCAGGTCGACGGGGTTGCTCACCGCGGAGCCGGGGAGGCGTGCCCGCAGCGCATCGCGGGTGGTATCGGCCAGCACCGGCGTCTCGAGGCCGGTGGCGGCCAGCGCGTCGGCGGCGATCGCGCCGTGCCCGCCACCGTCGGTCAAGATGACGGCTCGTCGCCCCGGCATCCGCCGGTCGGCGAGCAGCCCCTGGAGCAGGTCGGCGAGCTGTGTCGGGTTGTCGACGCGATGAGCTCCGGCCGCCGCGCACGCGGCGTCGACGACCCGGTGGCCGCTGGTCATCGAGCCGGTGTGCGAGACCGCACTGCGAGCCGCTGCGGCAGAGCGGCCGGGCGCCAGCAGGACCACCGGCTTGCCGGCCTCGACGAGCCGACGCGCTGCGGACATGAAAGCCCGGCCGTCGACGAGGTCCTCGACATAGATCGCCACGGCGCGTGTGGCGTCGTGGTCGAGGCAGTGTGCGAGCAGGTCGACGACCGTCAGGTCCGCCTGGTTGCCGACCGACACGAACCGGGAGACACCGAGCCCGCGTGCCTCCAGAAGCACCGCGAGGTCGAGCGCCACGTTGCCGCTCTGGCTGAGCACCGCGACGGACCCGGTCGGGAGCACGTCGTGCGCCAGCTGCAGCGAGGTGCCGGTGTCGACGACGCCGAGGCAGTTCGGGCCTACCAGCACGGCGCCGGCCGCACGGACCAGTCGCACCGCCTCCCGCTCGACCCGGATGCCTTCGGCGCCGAGCTCGGAGAGCCCGGCGGTGATCACCACCAGTGAGCGGGCCCCGGCCGCCAGCGCTCCGGCGACCGCCGGCACCAGGTCGACTGCCGGCACGCAGACCACCACGAGGTCGAGCGGCTCGCCGAGCGCATCGCGCGCCTCGGCGAGCGTGCGGTGGGTCGCCCGCCCGAGCACCGGGACACCGCGGCGGTTGACCAGGAGCACCGGCCTTGCGCACGACTCCAGGGCACGACGGCTGAGCACGTTGCCCCACTTGGCGGGGTTGTCGCTCGCCCCGAGGATCGTGACCGAGCGGGGGTCGAAGAGCGCGTCGAGCGAGCGTCCGGCCGGAGATGACGTGGCCCGCTGCGAACCTTGACGCTCCACCCGCGCGAGCCTAGCATCGCTGACTGACTAGATAGTCAATAGCGCGGAGGTGCGCTGATGGACTTCTCCCTCTCCGAGGAGCAGCGCAGCATCGTCGCGGTCACGCGGTCGTTCGTGGAGCGAGAGCTCTACCCGCACGAGCAGGAGGTCGAGCGCACCGGCGTGGTGCGCCCGGACGTTGCCGAGCAGATCCGGGACACCGCGCTGCGGGCCGGGCTGTACGCCGCGAACATGCCCGAGGAGGTCGGCGGCGCCGGGCTGGACGCGGTGACGCAGGTGCTGTTCGAGAAGGAGCTGGGCAAGGCGAGCTACGCGCTGCACTCCTGCGTCGGCCGGCCCTCCAACATCCTGCTCGCCGGCACCGAGGACCAGAAGGAGCGCTACCTCTTCCCGAGCGTCCGTGGGGAGCGACGCGACTGCCTGGCGTTGACCGAGCCGGACGCCGGCTCCGACCTGCGCGCGATGCGCACCCGCGCCGTACGCGACGGTGACGGGTGGCGGATCAGCGGCACCAAGCACTTCATCAGCCACGCGCAGGAGTCCGACTTCGTCATCTTGTTCGCGGTCACCGACGACCCGGCCGACGGCCCCGGGGGTGACAGGGGCAAGTCGATGTCGACCTTCCTGGTCGACCTCGACACACCAGGTCTGGCGGTGCACGACGGCTACCGCAACGTGTCGCACCGCGGCTACACCAACGCGATCCTCGACTTCGACAACTGCCTCGTCGGCGCGGACGCGCTGCTGGGCGAGGAGGGGAAGGGGTTCGACCTGGCGGGCACCTGGCTGGGCAGCACCCGGCTCCAGGTTGCTGCCAACTGCCTGGGCCGGGCGGAGCGGGCGATGGACCTCGCCGTGCGCCACGCCGCTGATCGGGTGCAGTTCGGCCAGCGGATCGGGCGGTTCCAGGGGGTGTCGTTCAAGCTCGCCGACATGGCCGTCGAGCTGCGGGCGGCGGAGCTGCTGACGCTCGACGCGGCCTGGCGGCACGACCAGGGGCTGGCCGAGGACACGGACTTCGCGCGGGCCAAGCTCAAGGCCACCGAGGTGCTGGCGATGGTGGCCGACGAGGCGATCCAGATCCACGGTGGGATGGGACTGATGGACGAGCTGCCGCTGGAGCGCATCTGGCGAGACGCCCGCATCGAGCGGATCTGGGACGGCACCTCCGAGATCCAGCGGCACATCATCTCCCGTGCGCTGCTTCGGCCGTTGGGGGCTTGAGATGGACGACACGCTGAGGGTGCGTCGCGAGGGAGGGATCCTCGAGGTCACGTTGGACCGGCCGAAGGCCAACGCCATCGACCTCGCGACCAGCCGTCAGATGGGTGAGCTGTTCGCGGGTTTCCGTGACGACCCCGACCTGCGCGTCGCCATCTTGAGGACCGCCGGTGACAAGTTCTTCTGCGCCGGGTGGGACCTGAAGGCCGCCGCGGCGGGTGACGCGGTCGACGGCGACTACGGCGTTGGTGGCTTCGGCGGTCTCCAAGAGCTGCCCGACCTCAACAAGCCGGTGCTCGCGGCGGTGCACGGACTGGCGATGGGCGGTGGCTTCGAGCTGGCGCTGGCGTGCGACCTGATCTACGCGAGCGCGTCGAGCCAGTTCGGGCTTCCCGAGATCACCGCGGGCACGCTGGCCGACGCGGCCACCATCAAGCTGCCCAAGCGGATGCCGTACCACGTCGCGATGGAGCTGCTCATGACCGGCCGCTGGCTCTCGGCCGACGAGGCGCACCGATGGGGGGTCGTCAACGAGGTGCTGCCCGGCGAGGAGGAGCTGCTCACCCGCGTCTGGGAGGTCGCGCGGCTGCTCGAGTCGGGTCCGCCACTCGTGTTCGCCGCGATCAAGGAAGTAGCCCGTGCGGCCGAGGGCGAGGCGTTCCAGGACACGATGGACCGGGTCACCGGCCGCCAGTTGCCGAGCGTCGACACGCTGTATGCGTCCGAGGACGGCCTCGAGGGCTTCAAGGCCTTCGCGGAGAAGCGACCCCCGGTGTGGAAGGGTCGCTGACCGCCGCCGTCGACGGCTCCGCCCACACGACTCCTCGCTCGCCCAGCTTGACCACGACGACACCCGCGAGCACCAGCACTCCGCCGGCGAGCTGCAGCAGATGTGGCAGCTCGCCCAGCAGCAGCCACGCGAACCCGATCGCCGCCACCACCTCGAGCAGCGCGACGAACGACGCCAGCCGCGAGCCGAGACGCCGCCCGGCGGCGATGCCCGTCGAGTACGCGAGAGCCGCACTCACGAGGCCGAGGGCGAGCAGCGGCACCCACCAGGCGACCGCGCGGCCGGCGTACGACACCGCGACGTCTGCGGTCTGCATCGGCAGCAGTCCGACCAGGGCGAGCCCGCCGAGGATCGTGGTGCCGACCACGAGCCCACCGGCCGCCAGCGTCATCGGCGGGAGCCCGTTGCTCTCGTCGGCCGAGATCACGAAGTAGCCGGTGAGCCCCACCATCGCGCCGAGCGCCCACAGCACGCCGATCGGGTCGAGCCCGGGCCCGGCGACCAGGTCGAGCACCAGCACCAGGCCGAGGGCGGCCAGTCCTGCGCCGAGAATCGTCATCAGCCCGGGACGCTGGCCGTGCCGCAGCCAGAGCCAGAGCACCACCGCGGCCGGGGCGGTGTACTCGATCATCAACGCCGGGCCGACCTGCATCCGGGCGACGGCGGCGAAGAAGCAGAACTGAGCACCTGCCACGCCGAGCGCGCCGTAGGTCAGCACGAGCCGGGCGTTGCGGCGCAGCAGCCGCCAGCGGCCTCGCAGGGTCACCAGGGCGACCGGGGCCACCACGAGCGCACCGACCGCGACCCGGACCAAGACCACGGCACCAGGGCTCCATCCGGTGTCGAGCAGCCCTCTGGCCAGCACGCCGGACAGTGCGAACGAGACGGCCGACACCACTGCGAAGAGCAGACCAGCGGTGACCCGAGAGCCGTCAGAGGCGCTCCTGGTGTCATGGGTCAACGTGCTCATGGATCATGACACTACGAGCGGTTGTAGTAATATGTCAACGTGATCTTTGCTCATGACACAGAGCTGGCGCTGCAGGCAGCCGTCACCTTGGTGAACAGCGCCGAGGAGCCGGACACGATGACCACGGTCGCCGAGCTCGACGAGTGGTACGCGAGCTTCTCCTACACGGGTGGGCGTCGCCGCGGGCGCGCCGAGCTCGAGGCCGTGCGCGAGCTGCGCGGGGAGCTGCGAACGCTGCTCACCAGCGATCGCGACACTGCGGCCGAGCTGGTCAACGGGATGCTCGCCGACGCCGGTGCGCTGCCACAGCTGGTGCGTCACGACCCCCTCGACTGGCACCTTCACGCGGTGGCGTCCGACGCCGCCTTGGCCACCCGGGTGAGCGTCGAGACCGCGATGGCGATGGTCGACGTGATTCGCAGCGACGAGATGTCGCGTCTCGGCGTGTGCGCCGACGACACGTGTGAAGGCCTGGTGCTCGACCTGTCCCGCAACCGGTCACGGCGCTACTGCAGCGTCGCGTGCGGCAACCGCAACTCGGTGGCGGCCTTCCGGGCCCGCCGGGCAGCCACGTAGGGCGGATACCGTCGGGGTCATGCGCGCGATCGAGTACTCGAAGACCGGCGGTCCCGACGTCCTCACGATGCAGGATCGCTCGATGCCCGAGCCCGGACCGGGGGAGGTGCGGGTCCGTATCCATCGCTCGGGTGTGAACCCGACGGACTGGAAGTCCCGCAGCGGCAGCGAGCCGGGCGCACGGGTCGACCCGCCACAGGTGCCGAACCAGGACGGCGCCGGAGTCGTTGACGCTGTCGGCGAGGGCGTCGAGGCGGCACTGGACGGGCTTCGCGTGTGGGTGTGGGAGGCCGCGCACGGCCGGCCGTCCGGTGGTACGGCGCAGGAGTACGCCGTCGTCCCCGCCAGGCACGTCGTGCTCCTTCCCGACATCGCGTCGTACGACCTCGGCGCCTCGCTGGGCGTGCCGTTCCTGACCGCGCACCGGTGCCTCACGGTCACCGAGGACGGACCCCTGCGGCTCGAGCCGGGCGCGCTGCAGGGTCGCACCGTGCTGGTCGCGGGTGGTGCCGGTGCGGTGGGCAACGCCGCGATCCAGCTGGCCCGATGGTGCGACGCCACGGTCATCACGACCGTGAGCAGCCCGCAGAAGGCGAACCTCGCAGCGCGGGCCGGCGCGGACCACGTCGTCAACTACTTGCAGCAGGACGTGGTGGCCGAGGTGCGACGGATCGCTCCGCACGGAGTCAACACGATCGTCGAGGTCTCACCGGCCGTGAATGCAGATATCGACAGCGAGGTGCTCGCGAGGCACGGCTCGGTCGCGGTCTACGCCAACAACGGCGGCAGCGACATGGCGCTGCCGGTGCGGCCGTCGATGGTGCCCAATGTGCGTTGGCAGTTCGTGCTCGTCTACAACGCGCCCGACGACTGGCGGGCTCGGGCTCTCGACGACGTCTCGGCTGCCGTTGCGGACGGCGCGGCCCGGGTCGGTGAGGACGTCGGACTGCCGCTGCACCACTACCCGCTGGAGCGGACCGCCGACGCTCACGCCGCCGTCGAGGGCGCCGCGGTCGGCAAGGTGCTGGTCGACGTCGCCGAGTGAGTGCCGGGCGTACCGCGTCGTAGCGAGGTGGGGACCAGTCCGGCGCTGGCCCACGCAGGCAGCAGCGCCGGACCGGAAACTGGGGGTGGCCGGGGGCAGTCAGTCGGCCTTGGGGTCGTACACCGAGCTGTAGTGGACCCACACGTGGCCACGACCGTCGCAGTCGGGTCGGGCGCAGTGCAGGTTGCCGGCTGGCGAAGTCACTTCACACATCTCGAACCTCCCACGAAGACGAACCCCCGTACGAGGCCGGCGCGGATGCCCGAGTCGTGCTGGCCACTACTTGCTTCGTCTGTTATCGCCCCTGAGTAAAGGGCGCAAACCATTCGTCTAGTCCGGTAGCGCTCGTTCGAGCCGAACGGAGCGCCGAAGCTCACCCGAACGGACGATGGGTTCAGGGGTTCAGGGCTTCACCGCGACCCCGACGTAGGTGGCGGCGGCGAACTTCGGAGCGCCTTCCTCGTAGAACATCTCGACCTCCTCGAACCCGAAGCCGGCGTCATCGACGAGGTCCCGGATCGGTCGCGTGAGGTGGCAGCCGCCGAACACCCGCTTGTTCAAGGGCTCGAGCCTTCGTTGCCACCGACGCACACCCTCGTCCGGTGCCAGACCGTGCTCGATGAAGTGCAGCGTGCCTCCTGGTTTCAGCACCCGGTGCAGCTCCAGAAGCGCAGCGCGCAGGTCGGGGATCGTGCACATCGTCCAGGTCGACAGCGCCGAGTCGAACCTGACGGCGTCGAACGGCAGTCGTTGACCGTCGAGCCCGGCGCGGTGCACCGGGACGGTGCTGTCGTGCAGCCGGGACTCGGCCAGCTTCCAGCAGAGGTCTGACGGCTCGACGGCCGAGACCTGCGTGACGACGGACGGGTAGTAGGGGACGTTGTGGCCGGTGCCGAACCCGATCTCCACGACGTCACCGGAGAGCCCGCTGCACACCCGTTGGCGGTACGGCGCCGCGCTCTTGACCCCGCAGGTCTTCTCGATGATCCGGGGCAGCACGTGCTCGCGGTAGATGCCCATGGTCCGAACCTACGACCCCGGCTTGGGTCCCGCGGCATGGTCGAGCCGGTCCCACTCGGCCTGCGCCTGTCGGTGCCACGCTGCGTGCCGGTCGTGGAAGGCGGCGGCCGCGCGAGGGCCCGGCCAGGCGTGGTCGAGGAGCTCGGCGGGCAGGTCCGGGTCGAGGAACGGGAAGCGACGCCACGCCTGCACCATCTCGACCTGGGCGACGAATGCGTCGGCGGGTGAGTCGACCTCGCGGGCGCCGAAGGCCTCGAGGAACGCGAGGTAGCGCTCCTCGACGTCGGCGAGCTCCCAGGCGCCGGCGAGCAGGGCGGCCTCGTCGCCGATCCCGCTGGCAGGTCCCACCCAGGCGAAGGCACGAGCCTCCAGCCCGAGCTCTCGTACGACGTCGTGCACGGCGTCGGACTTGGTGGCGTCAGGTGTCACCCACAGGCCCGACGTCGGCGAGCCGAGACCGAGCCAGGTCAGCCGGGTCCGCAGCCGATGGCGCAGCTGCCGTTGGGACTCCGGGATCGGCAGGCTGAGCACCAGCCACCGGCCGTCCCAGGGATGACGCTGGCGCATGAAGCCGTAGATGCGACGCGTGCCCTCGTCGAGCAGGTCGGCCCCGGACGGGGTGAGCTCCCACAGCACGCGCCGGCCGTGCCGCGTCGACATCAGCAGCCCTTCGGACGCGGTGCGCGACAACGACTGGCGTGCGGACTTCTCCTCCACGCCCACGGCACCGAGCGCGTCGAGCAGCGTCGCCGTCCAGACCGAGGAGTGGCGGGGGTGCACGAACTCGCCGAGCACGGTGAGGAGCAGTGACCGCGCGCTGGCTTCGCCGATCTCGCGGCGTCGTGAAGCGGCGGGGAGCGGCTCGGTCACGAGAGACCACGATAGTCGACAATGGGTTGACGATCTACGACCCGAGCGTAGAGTGTTGCTGTGTCCGACACCACGCCAGCAGAGCCCGCCGTCGACTTCGACACCCACCCGGACCGCTACCGGCACTGGCGGCTGGAGGTGGACGGCGAGGTCGCCACGCTGACGCTGCGCGTCGACGAGTCGGGCGGACTCGTCGAGGGCTACGAGCTCAAGGCGAACTCCTACGACCTCGGCGTCGACATCGAGCTCTACGACGCCGTACAACGGCTGCGGTTCGAGCACCCCGACGTCAAGGCGGTCGTGATGACCGGCGGCGTGGAGAAGATGTTCTGCGCCGGGGCGAACATCCGGATGCTCGCGCAGTCCTCGCACGCCTGGAAGGTGAACTTCTGCAAGTTCACCAACGAGACCCGCAACGCGATCGAGGAGGCCCGCGAGAGCAGCGGGCAGACCTGGATCGCCGCGGTCAACGGCAACGCCGCCGGAGGTGGCTACGAGCTGGCGCTCGCCTGCGACGAGATCGTGCTCGTCGACGACGGGTCGTCGACCGTCAGCCTGCCGGAGGTGCCGCTGCTCGGCGTGCTTCCCGGCACCGGTGGCCTGACCCGTGTCGTCGACAAGCGCCACGTGCGCAAGGACCGCGCGGACCTGTTCGCGACGAAGTCCGAGGGCTACCGCGGGTCGACCGCGGTCGAGTGGGGGCTCGTGGACGCGACCGTGCAGCGCAAGGCCTGGGACGAGGAGATCGGCCGCCGCGCCAGAGAGGCCGCGGACGCCTCCGACCGTCCCGGCGGCGAGGGTGTCGAGCTGACCCCGCTGGACCGCAAGATCGACGGCGACACCATCAGCTACCCGCACGTGAGCGCGACCTTGCACCGCGAGGGCCGTCGCGTCGACATCACGGTTGCCGGTCCCGACGACGATCCGCCCGAGGACCCGCACGCGCAGGGCGTCGACTACTACCCGCTCGCCGTCGCGCGGGCGCTCGACGATCTCGTGCTGCGGCTGCGCACGAACGAGCACGACCTGGGCAGCTGGGTCTTCCGCACCTCGGGAGACGTCGATCGCGTGCTGGCCTACGACGAGCAGCTCGACGGCACGGACGACTGGTTCGTGCACGAGACCGTGCAGTACCTCAAGCGCACGCTGAAACGGCTCGACGTCACCAGCCGCAGCCTGGTCGCGGTCATCGAGCCGGGCAGCTGCTTCGCGGGCTTCCTGCTCGAGCTGGCGCTGGCGTGCGACCGGCAGTACATGCTCGAAGGCGTCTACGAGGACGTCGATCCCGATGCCGACCCGGCGGTGCTGGTGCTGAGCGCCGCGAACGACGGTCGCTTCCCGATGGGCAACGGCCTCTCGCGGCTGCAGAGCCGCTTCTGGGGGCACGACGACGACCTCGAGCGTGCCCGCAAGCAGGTCGGTGAGCGGCTCGACGCGCAGGCCGCGGACGCCGCGGGCCTGGTCACGATGGCGCTCGACGACATCGACTTCGAGGACGAGATCCGCATCGTCCTCGAGGAGCGGGCGTCGCTGTCACCCGACGCCCTCACCGGCATGGAGGCAAACCACCGGTTCGTCGGGCCGGAGACGGTCGAGACCAAGATCTTCGGCCGGCTCACCGCGTGGCAGAACTGGATCTTCAACCGCCCGAACGCGTCCGGTCCGGACGGTGCGCTCCGGCGCTACGGAAGCGGGCAGCGGGGCAGCTACGACCACGAGCGCGTCTGATGCTTCAACGCGGCCGACTACCTGGTCTCCCGGCACGTCGCCGACGGGCGCGGTGACCGGACCGCGGTCGTCGCATCGCAGACGCTGACCTACGCCGACCTGGACGAGCGGGTCGGCGTCGTCGCGAGCGGTCTGCGCAGCCTCGGGCTGCGCCGCGACGACCGGGTGATGCTCGTGATGTCCGACGAGATCCCGATGCTGACCGGCATCCTCGGAGCGTTCCGGGCCGGCCTCGTCGCTGTCCCGGTCTCGACGATGTTCACCGGCCCCGAGCTGGCGAAGGTCCTGGTCGACTCCGGCGCCCGCGCGGTGCTCGCGACGCCGGAGTTCCTGACTGCCGTCAACGAGGCGGTCGCCGCCAGTCCGGACGTGGAGCACGCCGTGCTTGCCGGCGACCCGGGGGAGGCCGGCCTGCACGTGCCCGAGCACGTGCTGATGCACACCTGGGACGAGCTGATCGCCGCTGGTGAGCAGGCAGGCCTCACGGAGGTCGCGCCGACCATCGACGACTCCTGGGCGCTGTGGCTCTACACGTCCGGCACCACCGGCCTGCCCAAGGCCGCGATGCACCGGCACGCGAACATCCGCCACGTCTGCGAGACCTACGCCTCCCAGGTCCTCGGCATCACGCCCGACGACATCACGTTCTCCGTCGCCAAGATGTTCTTCGCCTACGGCATCGGCAACACGGTGTTCTTCCCGTTCTCCGTCGGGGCGACGACGGTCCTCGAGCCGCGCCGGCCGACCCCGGACGTCGTACGCGAGCGGCTGGAGGAGACCAGGCCGACGCTGTTCTTCGGGGTCCCGACGTTCTACGCCGCGCTCACCGCCAGCGACGTCCCGGTCGAGGCGTTCGAGTCGGTGCGGCTGTGCGCCTCGGCGGGCGAGCCGTTGCCGGCGCCGTTGCAGCGACGCTTCACCGAGCGGTTCGGCGTCGACATCCTCGACGGCATCGGCTCGACCGAGGCGCTGCACATCTTCTTGTCGAACCGGCCCGACGACATCCGTCCGGGTACGACGGGCGTGGCAGTGCCCGGCTACGACCTGGAGCTGCGCGACACCGACGGAGGCGCCGTACCCGACGGCGAGCCGGGGGCGCTGCACGTGCGCGGCGAGTCCATCGCGCTCGGCTACTGGCACCGCACCGACACCTCGCGCCAGGTGTTCCAGGGCGAGTGGCTGGTCACCGGCGACACCTACGTCCGCAACGACGAGGGCTACTACACCTGCCTGGGCCGCAACAGCGACATGCTCAAGGCCGGCGGCATCTGGGTCTCCCCGGCCGAGGTGGAGAGCCGGCTGCTCGAGCACGACGCGGTGCGCGAGGCAGCCGTGGTGGGCATCCCCGACGAGGACGGTCTCGACAAGCCCGTCGCGGTCGTCGTGGTCGGCGGCGACGTCGACCCGGACAGCCTGGTGGAGTGGTGCCGCGAGGGGCTCGCCCACTTCAAGGCGCCTCGCAAGGTGGTGGTCGTCGAGGACCTGCCGAAGACCGCGACCGGCAAGCTGCAGCGCTACAAGGTCCGCACGCTCGTCTCGGAAACGCCGCAACCAGACCCCGAACAAGAGCTGGAAGTGGCACCGTGAACCCATGACCGATCTCGAGGTGGACATCCTGATCGTCGGTGCGGGCCCAGCCGGGCTCTACGGCGCCTACTACGTCGGCGAGCGCGGCCTGTCCTGCGCCGTCGTCGACTCGCTGAGCGAGGTGGGCGGCCAGGTGACCGCGATGTACCCGGAGAAGCAGATCTACGACGTCGCGGGCTTCCCCGCGGTGACCGGTCGCGACCTGGTCCGTGGCCTCACCGCGCAGGCTGCGCAGCGCGACCCGGAGTACCTGCTCGGTCAGGAGGCCGAGGGGCTCGAGAAGCTCGACGACGGCCGCTTCCGGGTGACCACCAGCAAGACCGAGGTGGTCGCGGGCAGCGTGATCGTCACCGGCGGCATCGGCACGTTCTCCCCGCGGGTCCTCCCGGCGGGCGAGGAGTTCCTGGGCCGCGGGCTGGAGTACTTCGTGCCGAGCAGCCAGGAGTACGTCGGCCGTGACGTGCTGATCGTCGGCGGCGGCGACAGCGCCATCGACTGGGCGCTGATGCTCGAGCCGCTCGCCGCCAAGGTCACGCTCGTCCACCGGCGCGACCAGTTCCGCGCGCACGGCGGCAGCGTCGACAAGGTCAAGGCGCTCGACGTCGAGATGATCACCAACGCCCAGGTCACCGCCCTCGAGGGCGACAAGGTGCTCGAGCGCGCGATCGTGACGGTCAAGGGCGAGGACGAGGACCGCGTCATCGAGGTCGACAAGGTGGTGGCGGCGCTCGGCTTCACGGCGAACCTCGGTCCGCTGCGCGAGTGGGGCCTCGAGCTCGAGGGCAACCGTCACGTGCTGGTCGACACCGCCATGCGCACCAACATCGACGGCGTCTTCGCCGCCGGCGACATCACCGAGTACGACGGCAAGGTGCGCCTGATCTCCGTCGGCTTCGGCGAGGTCGCGACGGCCGTGAACAACGCCGCCGTCTACCTCGACCCGAACGCTCACGTCTTCCCCGGCCACACCAGCAACGAGCCGCACGACGTGCCCGTCCCCGCCTGAGCAGCTCTCGAGAGGAGCCGCATGCCCTACGTGATCGCCAGTGGCTGCATCGACGTCAACGACAAGTCGTGCGTCGAGGAGTGCCCGGTCGACTGCATCTACGAGGGTGAGCGCAAGAGCTACATCAACCCCAAGGAGTGCATCGACTGCGGCGCGTGCGAGCCGGTGTGCCCGGTCGAGGCGATCTCGCAGGACCGCCGGGTGGACGACGACGACGAGCAGTTCATCGAGGACAACCAGGCGTTCTTCACCGAGGTGCTCGACGGTCGCGACGAGCCGCTCGGCACGCCCGGTGGCGCCCGCAAGGTCGGCGAGCTCGGTGCCGACACCCAGCTCGTCACGAGCTGGAGCTGACCCTCGACATGCTGGACGGTCACCTCTTCGTCGACGCGCACGTGCACGTGCCGGTGCTGGGCTCGCTCAAGCAGGCGTGGATCGACTGGGCGCGAGACTTCGGGCCCGACGGCATCCTCGAGGACCTCTGGGACGCCGAGGGAGTGCCTCGGCCCGCGCGACTCGACGAGCTGTTCGAGGAGCAGGGCGTCGACCACGCGCTGCTGTTCAGCGAGTACTCCCCGCGCGTCACCGGCATCCAGCGGTTCGAGGACGTGCTGGCGATCGTCGAGCACAACCCGGCTCGGTTCCGGCCGGTCGCGAACGTCAACCCGCACCTGCACTTCCCGATCGCCGACGAGGTGCGCCGCCAGCTCGACCTCGGTGCGGCGGCCCTCAAGCTGCACCCGGTCCACGGCGGCTTCCGGTGTGACGACGCCGGGCTCTATCCGGCCTACCAGGTGCTCGCCGAGCGTGGCGTCCCGCTGATCGTGCACTGCGGCACGAGCACGTTCCCGGGCTCGATGAACGAGCTCGCCGACCCGGCGTACCTGCTCCCCGTCGTCCGCGACTTCCCGACCGTCGACGTCGTGCTGGCGCACGGTGGCCGTGGCTGGTGGTACGACGCGGCCGCGTTCATGGCGCTGGCGAACCCGAACGTCTGGATCGAGCTCTCCGGGCTGCCACCGAAGCGGCTGCCCGAGCTACTTCCGCCGCCACGACATCGGGCGGCTGGCGCGCCGCTGGATCTTCGCGACCGACTGGCCCGGCGTCCCGGGCACCGCGCGGAACGCCCGCGACGTCGTCGGGCTCGGACTGTCCGACGAGGTGGCCGCCGCGGTGCTCGGTGGCAACGCCGCCCGCGTCTACCACGGGCTGAACAGCAAGGAGCCGTCATGACCGACGACGTCCCGACCGGCCGCCCGGCAGCGGAGCTCAGTGACGAGGAGCTCGAGTCCCAGGGCAAGCAGCTGCACGACTCGCGCAACTGGGTGTTCCTGCACGGCAGCGCAGCCCAGTTCGAGACGCACACGCACCGGATGCTCGAGCTGGAGCAGGAGTACCTCCGCCGCTTCCCCAAGCGCACCTGGCAGGGATCCGAGGACTCGGGCGAGAGCGAGGACACCGGTGCGGCGACACCGGTCGACGACCCGGTCGCCGCGGTGCTGCAGGCGGTCGCCGACGCGGGCGGCCGGATGCACAAGCTCGAGGTGCACCAGCTGGCACGGCGGTTCGGGCTGCCGCGCGCCGAGCTCGCCGGGCTCTACAAGAACGACCCGAAGCTGCTCGCCACCGAGAAGCAGGACCGCGTCATCACCGACGCCGGCCGCGAGCGACTCGCACCGGGGTCTGAGCGTTCTCGCTCCGTGGAACGCCGCACGGGCGAAGCATGGGACGAGCGGTAGGAAGGACAGCATGACACTTCTCGACGCGGTCGACTGGCAGGGGCAGATCCACAAGGGTGGTGAGTGGACGGCCGGGCGAGCGGGTGACTATCCCGTCGTCGAGCCGGCCACCGGCGACGAGCTCGGCCGGATGGGCGAGGCGAGTCCCGAGGACGTCGCCGAGGCAGCCCGCTCGGCCGCCGAGGCGCAGCGTGAGTGGGCGGCGCTGCCGCACCCCGCGCGGGCTGCGGTGCTGCGCAAGGCAGGCGACCTGTGGGCCGAGCACGCCGAGGAGATCAGCGGCTGGAACGTCCGAGAGGTCGGCTCGGTCCCCGGCATGGCCGGCTTCTCGCTGCACGTCGCCGCCGAGGAGTGCTACGAGGCCGCGTCGCTGCCGAGCCGCGCCATCGGCGAGCTGCTCCCGTCGGAGCAGCCACGACTGTCGATGGCCCGCCGCATTCCAGCCGGCGTCGTCTCGGTGATCTCACCGTTCAACGTGCCGATCATCCTCGGCATCCGCTCCGTCGCCCCCGCGCTCGCGCTCGGCAACGCCGTGCTCCTCAAGCCGGACCCGCGCACCGCCGTCACCGGCGGCACCGTGCTCGTGCGCATCTTCGAGGAGGCGGGGCTGCCACCCGGAGTGCTGTCGCTGCTGCCGGGCGGCGTCGAGGTCGGCGAGGCGATGATCACCGACCCGAACGTCCGGGTGGTGTCGTTCACCGGCTCGACGAATGTCGGCCGCCGCATCGGCGAGCTCGCCGGCAAGCACCTCACCCGTGCGCACCTCGAGCTCGGTGGCAACTCGGCGATGCTCGTGCTCGAGGACGCCGACGTCGATGCCGCCGTCAACCTCGCCGCCTGGGGGTCGTTCTTCCACCAGGGCCAGATCTGCATGACGACCGGCCGGCACCTGGTCGCCGACAACCTGTACGACGACTTCGTCGAGCGGCTCGCCGACAAGGCCGGCCACCTGCCCGTGGGCAACCCGGCGACGTCGGAGGTGGCGCTCGGCCCGGTCATCGACGCCGGACAGCGCGACAAGATCCACGGGCTCGTCACGGCCAGCGCCGACGGGGGAGCGAAGGTCGCTGCCGGCGGTGAGTACGACGACCTGTTCTACAAGCCCACCGTGCTCTCCGACGTCGACCTCACCGCGCCGGCGTTCGTGGAGGAGGTGTTCGGCCCGGTCGCACCGGTCACCCGGATCAGCTCACCGGAGGAGGCCGCACAGCTCGCGAGGGAGAGCGACTACGGGCTGTCCCTCGGCATCGTCACCCGCGACGTGATGCGCGGCCTCGCGATCGCCGAGCAGATCCCGACCGGCATCGTGCACATCAACGACCAGACGGTGAACGACGAGGCGAACGCGCCGTTCGGTGGCGTCGGCGCCTCGGGCACCGGCTCCCGGTTCGGTGGCGCGGCGGCGAACGTCGAGGCCTTTACCGAGACCCGCTGGATCACCATGCGCGGAGAGCCGGCGCAGTACCCGTTCTGACCCCCTCGCGAGTGGTCTCGCTGGGCCATCCGGCGCGCGCCTGGCACTGCCCGATCTGACGCTTTCGGGGCATGGTGCCCGAGTTGTGCCGAGCCCTACCGTGGAAGCGCTGGACCGCATCAGGGGGGATACCGATGACGTCAGACGACTACGCGTGGGGCTCGACGGGCACCACGACGACCACGATCTGCCGAACGCTCACACGAAGCTTGTCGCAGATGTGCGCCTGCGGGCAGGACCTCGACGTCTGCTCCGGCGAGCACTGTCCTCGCTGCGGCGCCGTCATCGAGCCCTGACGCCGACCCGGCGCATCTTGCGCACCCGGGGTCGCTGACCCGGCGCATCTTGCGTTCGTACGACGGCCGACTCGGCGGGTGTTGCGCCCGGTCACTACCGTCGGAGCCATGTCACTTGCCAACCAGCTGCTCGTGGACGGCTTCGACCGGGTGCGCGACATCGTGCAGCAGGCCGTCTCCGGGCTCGACGAGGACCAGCTGTCCTACCGCCCCGACCGCGACGCCAACTCCATCGCCTGGCTGACCTGGCACCTGTCGCGGGTGCAGGACGACCACATCGCCGACGTCGCGGGCGGCGAGCAGATCTGGACCGCCGGCGGCTGGGTCGAGCGCTTCCGACTGCCGTTCGACGTCGACTCGATCGGGTTCGGTCACAGCTCCGACGACGTCGCTTCGGTGCGCGCGAGCGCCGAGATGCTGAGCGGCTACCAGGACGCCGTGCACCTGGCCACCGTCGACTACCTCAAGACGCTGAACGACGACGACTACGAACGGGTCGTGGACGAGCGCTGGGACCCACCGGTGACGCTCGCGGTCCGGCTGCTCAGCGTGCTCGGTGACACCACCCAGCACGCCGGCCAGGCGTCGTACGTCCGGGGCCTCGTCGACCGCCTCTAGGCTGACGGGCATGGTCGTCGAGCTGAACCACACCATCGTCCACGTCGCCGACAAACGTGAGTCGGCGACCTTCCTCGCCGAGATGCTCGGGCTGCCGGAGCCCACCGCCCTACGGGCCGTTCCTCGTGGTCGAGGCCAGCAACCACGTCGAGCTGGCGTACCTCGAGGTCGAGCGCGTGCACCCGCAGCACTACGCCTTCCTGGTCAGCGACGAGGAGTTCGACCAGGTCCACGACCGCCTCCTCGACCGCGGCCTCGACTGGTGGGCGGACCCGTACAAGAAGACCCCGGGGGAGTGGAACACCGACGACGGCGGGCGCGGCCTCTACTGGGAGGACCCGAACGGCCACATGCTCGAGATCATCACCGTGCCGTACGGCGGCGCCCACTGACGCTGAGGCGCGCGTAGTTGCGCTCGCAGACCCGCTGAGGCGCGCGTAGTTGCGGTCAGCTGCAGCAGGCGGCGTCCCCGAGCATCACGTCGGCGTCCTCGAGCACGGTGTAGATCTCCCAGCGCTCGCCGTTCGGCGCGCCCTCGACCCAGAACTTGTCCTGCTTCGCGTAGCAGCACACGGAGCCCCGCTCCTCCAGACCTGCCATGCCGTCGCGAGCGAGCCGTGTCTGCTCGGCGTCGACGGTGTCCACGTCCGCGACCTCGACGCCGAGGTGGTTGATCGAGCCGCCCGCGCCGGGGTTCTCGATCAGCACGAGCTTGAGGGGCGGCTCGGCGACGGCGAAGTTCGCGTAGCCGGGCTTCGTCTTCGCCGGCTCGGTGTCGAACAGCCTGCTGTAGAAGGCGATGGCGGTGTCGAGGTCGTCGACGTTGAGTGCGAGCTGGACTCGTGACATGTCTCCTCCAAGACATAGATGAACTTCGATGTGTCACCTTGCCTCGGACATCGACAGATGTCAATATTCATGTGTGTCTATATCCGGGAAGCAGCTCCCCGTGCTGGATCAGTCGCTCGAGTGCTGCTCGCCGCTGGCCAGGGAGCCGATGGGGGCAGAGGCTGCGACGCAGGTCGCCGGCCTCCTGAAGGCGCTGGCCGATCCGGTGCGGTTGCGGCTGATGTCGCTGGTCCTCTCGCACACGGGTGGGGAGGCGTGCGTCTGCGACCTCAACGACGCCTTCGACCTGTCACAGCCGACGATCAGCCACCACCTCAAGGTGCTGAACACCTCCGGTCTGCTGGATCGCGAGAAGCGGGGCGTCTGGGTCTACTACCGCGCGAGGCCCGAGGCACTCAGCGCCATCGGGTCGCTGTTCGGAGACGGGGTCTCGGTGTGACCCCGCTGGTGCGCCGGGTGTTCGCCGAGCTGGTCGGCACGGCCTTCCTGGTCGCGGCCGTCGTCGGCTCGGGCATCTCCGCCGTACGCCTCGCTCCGGGGGAGCCTGCGCTGCAGCTGCTCGTGAACAGCCTGGTCACGGGCGCCGCGCTGGTCGCATTGATCCTCGCCCTCCGGCCCGTGTCTGCATCGTTCAACCCGGTGGTGACCCTCGTCGAGCTCGCGTTCGGTCGGATCCGGGCCGGCACCGCGGCGGCCCTGGTCGGCGCCCAGGTCGCGGGAGGCGCAGCTGGTGCCGTGGTCGCCAACTTGATGTTCGACCTGCCCGCAGTCACGGTCGCCACCCAGGACCGCACGGGTGCCGGGCAGTGGCTCGGTGAGGTCGTGGCCACCATGGGCCTGGTCGTCGTGGTGTTCGGCGCGTTGCGCTCGGCGCAGCAGGGAGCGGTCGCGCTCGCCGTGGGCGGCTACATCACGGCGGCCTACTGGTTCACCAGCTCGACGAGCTTCGCCAACCCGGCCGTGACGCTGGCGCGGACGCTCTCGGACACCTTCGCGGGGATCTCGCCGTCGTCGGTGACGGCCTTCGTGCTGGCGGAGCTGGTCGGCGGGCTCGCGGGCTACGTCGTGGTGCGCGCCGTCGTGCTTGCACCCCTCGAGCCGGCACCGAGCGCGGAGGAGGTGGCATGACCCCGACCGTGCTCTTCGTCTGCGTGCACAACGCGGGGCGCTCCCAGATGGCCGCGGGATACCTGAGCCATCTCGCAGGTGACCGGGTGCGGGTGCTCTCGGCCGGCTCCCTGCCCGGCGACGCGGTCAACCCGGTGGCGGTCGCCGCGATGGCCGAGGAGGGCATCGACATCGCTCGCGAGGTGCCGTCGCTGCTCAGCGATGGTGACGTGAGGGAGTCCGACGTCGTGATCACCATGGGGTGTGGAGACGTCTGCCCGATCTACCCCGGCAAGAGGTACGACGACTGGGACCTCGACGACCCCGCGGGTCAGGACCTCGACGCCGTACGACGGATCCGCGACGAGATCCGCGGAAGGGTCCAGGACCTGGTCACCAGCCTGGTCTGAGCGCGGGTTATTTCCCGAACCAGACCGTCTTGATGTTCATGAACTCGCGGATGCCGTGGGCGGCGAGCTCGCGGCCGTGGCCGGAGGCCTTGATGCCGCCGAAGGGCAGCGCCGGGAACGACGCGACCATGCCGTTGATGAAGGTCTGCCCGGCCTCGAGGTCGCGGATGAAGCGCTCCTGCTCGTCCGCGTCGTTGGTCCAGGCGTTGGAGCCGAGCCCGAAGCGGGTGACGTTGGCGATGCGGATCGCGTCGTCGATGTCCTCGGCCTTGTAGACCTGGGCGACCGGGCCGAAGACCTCCTCGAGGTACATGTCCATGTCCTCGGTGATGCCGGCGAGCAGGGTCGGCGGGTACCACCAGCCGTCGCGGTCCGGCCGCTCGCCGCCGACGATGACCTTCGCGCCCTTGTCGACGGCGTCCTTGACCAGCTCCTCGACGTCCTCGCGGCCCTGCTCGGTGGCGAGCGGCCCGACGAAGGTGTCCTCCTCCATCGGGTCGCCGACGACCAGCGCCGACATCTCTTTCGCGAACAGGTCGACGAACTCGTCGTACACGTCCTGGTGGACGATGAACCGCTTCGCGGAGATGCAGGACTGGCCGTTGTTCTGGCAGCGGGACGTGGTTGCCACCTTCGCGGCCTGCGCGAGGTCGGCCGACGGCATGACCACGAACGGGTCGGAGCCGCCCAGCTCGAGCACGACCTTCTTCAGCACCTCGCCGGCGGTCTTCGCGACGGCGACCCCGGCCGGCTCGCTGCCGGTCAGTGTCGCGGCGGCGACGCGGCTGTCCCGGAGGACGGCATCGACCTTGCTGCTCCCGATCAGCAACGTCTGGAAGACGTCGTCGGGGAACCCCGCGTCGCGGAAGAGCTCCTCCATGAACAGCGCGGTCTGCGGGACGTTGCTGGCGTGCTTGAGCAGACCGATGTTGCCGGCCGCCAGTGCCGGCGCCGCGAAGCGCATCGCCTGCCACAGCGGGAAGTTCCACGGCATGATCGCGAGCACGACGCCGATCGGCAGGTAGTGCGCGTAGGCCTTCGACGCGTTCACCGTTTCGGCGTCGACCTGCTCGTCGGCGAGGAGGTCCGCCCCGTTGTCGGCGTAGTAGCGCAGCACCGCCGAGCACTTGCCGATCTCCGCGACCGACGCCTTCTTCGTCTTGCCCATCTCGAGCGTCATCAGCTCGGCGATCTCGTCGCTGCGCTTGTCGAGGATGTCCGCAGCCGCACGGAGCCACCCGGCCCGCTCCTCGTGGCTGGTCTGTCGGTAGGAGTCCGCAGCGGCCGCGGCGCGGGCGAGCTTCTCCTCGAGCTGGTCGTCGGTGAGCTCGTCGAACGTCTTGATTACCTCGCCCGTACGCGGGTCGGTGGTGGAGATGGCCATACGCGTACCCTTCCACGGGCGAGCGCGCCGTCCAAGAGCAGCCAGAAGGGAGCCTGCTGATGCAGATCTGGCCGGGACGGCCCTACCCGCTCGGAGCCACGTACGACGGGGCCGGGGTCAACTTCGCGCTGTTCTCCGAGGTGGCGGAGAAGGTGGAGCTCTGCCTCATCGGCGACCGAGGCGCCGAGACCCGCGTCGAGATGAGTGAGACCGACGCGTTCGTGCACCACGTCTACCTGCCCGGTGTGCAGCCGGGGCAGCGCTACGGCTACCGCGTCCACGGCCCCTTCGACCCATGCACAGGGGCACCGCTGCAACCCGGCCAAGCTGCTGCTCGACCCCTACGCGAAGTCCATCGAGGGCCAGATCGACGGCGACGAGTCGCTGTTCTCCTACAAGTTCGACAAGCGCGCGACCTTCAACGACCAGGACAGCCTCGGCCACACGATGCTCTCCGTCGTCGTCAACCCGTTCTTCGACTGGGGGAGCGACCGCAGCCCGGAGCACGAGTACCACGACACCGTCATCTACGAGGCTCACGTCAAGGGTCTGACGATGACCCATCCCGACGTACCCGAGGAGATCCGGGGGACCTATGCGGGCCTCGCGCACCCGGCGATCATCGGACACCTCACCGAGCTCGGCGTGACCGCGATCGAGCTGATGCCGGTGCACCAGTTCGTGCAGGACACCACGCTGAAGGACCAGGGCCTGGCGAACTACTGGGGCTACAACACCATCGGCTTCTTCGCCCCGCACAACGCGTACGCCGCGACCGGGCAGCGCGGCCAGCAGGTGCAGGAGTTCAAGTCGATGGTGAAGGCGCTGCACGAGGCCGACATCGAGGTGATCCTCGACGTGGTCTACAACCACACCGCCGAGGGCAACGAGCTCGGCCCGACGCTGTGCTTCCGCGGCATCGACAACTCGGCGTACTACCGGCTCGTCGACGACGACCGCGCTCACTACTTCGACACCACCGGCACCGGCAACTCGCTGCTGATGCGGCACCCGCACGTGCTGCAGCTGATCATGGACTCGTTGCGCTACTGGGTGATCGAGATGCACGTCGACGGCTTCCGCTTCGACCTCGCGTCGTCACTGGCCCGGCAGTTCCACGAGGTCGACCGGCTCTCGGCGTTCTTCGACCTGGTGCAGCAGGACCCGATCGTGAGCCAGGTCAAGCTGATCGCCGAGCCGTGGGACGTCGGCGACGGCGGCTACCAGGTCGGCAACTTCCCGCCGCTGTGGACCGAGTGGAACGGCCGCTACCGCGACACGGTGCGCGACTACTGGCGCGGCGAGCGCGGCACGGTCGGCGAGTTCGCGTCGCGGCTGGCCGGGTCCTCGGACCTCTACGAGCACTCGGGTCGCAAGCCGATCGCCTCGGTCAACTTCGTCACCGCGCACGACGGCTTCACGATCCGCGACCTGGTCTCCTACAACGAGAAGCACAACGAGGCCAACGGCGAGAACAACAACGACGGGGAGAGCCACAACCGGTCGTGGAACTGCGGTGTCGAGGGCGAGACCGACGACCCGGACGTGCTCGCGCTGCGGGCGCGCCAGCAGCGCAACTTCTTGGTGACGCTGCTGCTCAGCCAGGGCGTGCCGATGGTGCTGCACGGCGACGAGGTCGGACGCAGCCAGCAGGGCAACAACAACGTCTACTGCCAGGACAACGAGCTGTCCTGGCTCGACTGGGACCTCGAGGAGTGGCAGCAGGCGCTGCTCGCGTTCACGCGCCGCGTCGTCGAGCTCCGCAAGGAGCACCCGGTGTTCCGGCGCCGACGGTTCTTCGCCGGCGACGTGACGCCCTCCGACGACACCGACGTGGCCGACATCGTCTGGTTCACCCCGGACGGTGAGCACAAGCAGGACTGGCGCGAGGACGACGCGCTGATGGTGTTCCTGAACGGCGACGGCATCCCCGAGCCCGACCAGCGCGGCGAGCCGGTCTTCGACGACTCGTTCCTGATCGCGTTCAACCCGACCGGCTGAGCAACGCACCTTCACGATCCCCGGTGAGGTGTACGGCGAGGGCTGGCAGGTCGTGCTCGACACCCACGACGACGCCGCCGGCAGCGTGACGTTCTTCGACGACGCAGCGCCGCTGCTGCCGGGTGTGGAGTTCAGCGTCGCCGACCGCTCGATCGCGGTGCTCCGCCGGCCCCGCTAGGCGGCGGTCACCCGCTCGGGCACGTCGACCTCGAACTCTGCCGGGTCGAACGCCGGCACCTCCCGGCTCAGCCGGCCGGACGACCACGGCCACGAGAAGCTGTTGGTGCCGTTGTCGTCGAGGTAGTAGCTCGAGCAGCCGCCGGCGTTGTAGACCGTCGACGGCAGCGCCGCCTGCACCGACTCGTTGAACCGCTGCTGCACCTCGGCGCGCACGGTCAGCGTCGCGCCGTCCTGGTCGCGCACGTGGCTGACTGCGTCGGCGACCAGGCCGAGCTGGGCCTCGAGGATCGTGAACGCCGACGTGTGGCCGGTGCCGAGGTTCGGCCCGAGCAGCAAGAAGAGGTTCGGGAAACCGGTGCTGACCGTGCCGCGGTAGGCACGTGGGCTGCCGCGCCAGTGCTCGGCAAGCGTGCGCCCCTGCTCGTCACGGACGCGCGCTGCGACGGGCATGTCGAGGATCTTGAAGCCGGTGCCGAGCACGATCGCGTCGACCTCGACCTGCGTGCCGTCGGCACCGATCAGCGTGCTGCCGCGGACCTCCGCGAGACCGGTCGCGTGCACGTCGACGTGGCGCTGCGCGAGCGCTCGGTAGTAGGTGTTGGAGAACAGCAGCCGCTTGCACCCCAACGTGTACGACGGGGTGAGCCGGCGCCGCAGGTCGGGGTCGCTCACCGACGCGCGCAGATGTGCCCGTCCGACGTACTCGAGCAGGCGCATGAGGCGTGGATGACGGAACCCGACGCCGAGCGTCTCCATCGCGGCGTACTCCGCACGCCGCAGCGCCCGCTGCGCGCCCGGGACCGTGCGCATCAGCCACCGCTCGACACGGGGGACGTAGTGGTCGGGCTTGGGGAGCACCCACTGCGCGGTGCGCTGGAACAGCTCGAGCCGGGCGACCTCGGGGACGATCTCGGGCACGATCTGCACCGCTGAGGCGCCGGAGCCGACGACCGCGACCCGGCGACCGGCGAGGTCGGCGTCGTGGTCCCAGCGCGAGGAGTGGAAGACCGGCCCCGGGAAGGTGTCGAGCCCGGGCAGCTCGGGAAGCAGCGGCTCGTTCCACGGCCCCGCGGCCGCGACCAGGAACCGGGCGGTGAGCGGACCGGTCGTGGTGTCGATGTGCCAGCGCTCGCCGTCCCAGCGGCTGTCGGTCATCTCGGTGCCGAAGCGGGTGACCTGCTCCAGGTCGTGCCGCGCGGCGACGTCGCGCAGGTAGGTGAGGATCTCCGGCTGCCGCGCGAACGCCCGCGTCCACTCGGGGTTGGGCGCGAAGGAGAACGAGTACAGCGCCGACGGCACGTCGCAGGCGCAGCCCGGGTAGGTGTTCGCGCGCCAGGTGCCGCCGAACGAGTCGGCCTTCTCCACGATCAGCAGGTCGGTGACGCCGGCTTCGCGGAGCCTGATCGCGGCGCCGATGCCCGACGGGCCGCCGCCGACGATGACGACTTCGTGGTGCATCTGGTCCTCCTGCGTAGGTGTCACTGAAATACCGATGGTATCTGAATACCGAAGGTATCGTAAGGCGGGTGACCCGGATGACCCGCACCGAGAGCCAGGCCCGCACGCGCGACCAGCTGCTCACGACCGCCCAGCGGCTGTTCCTGAGCGAGGGCTACGGCCGGACGTCGCTCGAGCAGGTGGCCGCCGAGGCCGGCTACTCCAAGGGCGCGGTCTACTCCAACTTCGGCAACAAGTTCGACCTCTGCCTCGCCGTCGTCGACCGGGTGCGCGCCCAGCAGGCCGGTGCCATCGCCGCCGAGCTCGGGTCGGCGGCCACCCCCGCCGAGCTGCTGGCCGGCCTGCGCCGCTGGGCCGAGCGGCACCTCGGCGACGAGCCGTGGACCGCCCTCGAGGTCGAGCTCGCCACCGCCGCCCGCGGCGACGCGCGGGTCCGCGCGGAGATCGCCCGCCGCCGCGACGAGATCGTCGACGCGCTCACCGGCCTGGTCGAGACCCTGGCCGCCCAGCACGGGGTCCCCCTCCCGCTCCCCGCCCGCGACGCCGCCGTCATGGGCCTCTCCCTCGGCATCGGCCTCGGCGTCCAGCGCGCCGTCGACCCCACCGTCTCCGTCTCGCCGCTCGTCGACTTCCTCGCCCTAGTGCTGGGGCTGTCGGGTAGTCCGTGACGTTCTCGTGGTTTTCCGCCGCGGAAAACCACGAGAACGTCACGGACTACCCGGGAGGGGTGACGCGGGTTACGGCGCGTTTTGCGTTGTTTGCCTAGGGTTGACCCCATGAGCAGTCACCGCTGGAGCCCTGCCGAGATGCCCTCCCTGACCGGTACGACGGCCGTCGTCACCGGCGCGAACTCCGGGATCGGCTGGCACACGGCCCTCGAGCTCGCCCGTCACGGCGCGGCCGTGACGCTGGCGGTGCGCACGAAGGAGAAGGGCGAGAAGACCGCCGCCCACATCCGCGAGGCGGTCCCCGACGCCGAGGTGCAGGTGGCCGAGCTCGACCTCGGCTCGCTGGAGTCGGTCGAGGCGTTCGCCGACTCGTGGCAGGGCCCGCTCGGGCCTGCTGGTCAACAACGCCGGCGTGATGGCGCCGCCGCGCTACCGCCAGTCCACCGACGGCTACGAGCTGCAGTTCGCGACCAACCACCTCGGCCACTTCGCGCTGACCGGCCGGCTGCTGCCCTCACTGCTCGAGGCGCCGAGCTCCCGCGTCGTGACGGTCTCGTCGATCGCGCACCACTCCGGCAAGGCCACCGTGATCGACGCCAACCCGCCGAGCGGCTACAACCCCTCGACGTCGTACGGCAACACCAAGCTGGCCAACCTGCTGTTCTTCGCCGAGCTGCAGCGCCGCGCGTCACTGGCCGGCACGTCCTGACCTCGACCGCAGCCCACCCGGGCGTCTCCGCGACGAACCTCGTCACCAGCGAGCAGGGGCTCGGCTCGATCCCCGGGGTCAAGCAGATCGCGCCGCTGTTCCTGCGGCTGATGTTCCAGTCGCCCGCGGCCGGCGCGGAGCCGAGCCTGTACGCCGCGACCGTGGCCGAGCCGGGCTCGTACACCGGGCCGCAGGGCTTCCGCGAGAGCCGCGGGTCACGTCGGCCCCGCCAGGCTCGGCCCGCTCGCCCAGGACGAGGCGCTGGCCGGCAAGCTGTGGGAGATCAGCGAGGAGATGACCGGCGTGCGCTACGACTGGGAGGTCGGCGCCGGCCTGAGCGCGCCCTTGGGGTCGCGGCCTAGTCTGGCCGCGTGACACAGGCCACCACCCAGCCCACCACCCTGGGCGCGCTGCGCGAGTCCGGCTACCGCTCCCGCTCGGTCAAGACCGAGATCCGCGAGAACCTCCTCGCGCGGCTCCGCTCCGGCGAGACCGCCTTCCCCGGCATCGTCGGCTTCGACGACACCGTGCTGCCGCAGCTCGAGAGCGCGCTGCTGGCCGGGCACGACCTCGTGCTGCTCGGCGAGCGCGGGCAGGGCAAGACGCGGCTGATGCGCACGATCAGCGGGCTGCTCGACGAGTGGACGCCGGTCGTCGCGGGCTGCGAGATCAACGACGACCCGATGGCGCCGGTGTGCTCGCGCTGCCAGCGGCTGGCGGCCGAGACCGGCGACGACCTGCCGGTGGCGTGGCAGCACCGCAGCGAGCGGTACGTCGAGAAGCTCGCCACCCCGGACACCAGCGTCGGCGACCTCGTCGGCGACGTCGACCCGGTCAAGGTCGCCGAGGGGCGCACCCTCGGCGACCCCGAGACCGTGCACTACGGCCTGCTGCCGCGCACCAACCGCGGCGTGTTCGGCATCAACGAGCTGCCCGACCTGGCCGAGCGCATCCAGGTCGCGATGTTCAACGTGCTGGAGGAGCGCGACATCCAGGTGCGCGGCTACTCGCTGCGGCTGCCGATCGACGTACTCCTCGTGGTGAGCGCGAACCCCGAGGACTACACCAACCGCGGCCGGATCATCACGCCGCTGAAGGACCGGTTCGGCGCCGAGATCCGCACCCACTACCCGGCGGAGGTCGCCGAGGAGGTCGCGCTCGTCAAGCAGGAGGCCGTGCTGGTCGCCGACGTGCCCGAGCACCTGCTCGAGGTGGTCGCGCGGCTGACGCGTGGCCTGCGGGAGTCGCTCGGCCGTCGACCACCGCTCCGGGGTGAGCGCGCGGTTCGCCATCGCGGCCGCCGAGGGCATCGCGGCGTCGGCGCTGCGACGAGGCGCTCGCACCGGCGAGGGCGTCGCGGTCGCGCGCGTGTGCGACGTGCCGACGGTCGTGCCGACGCTGCTCGGCAAGATCGAGTTCGAGATGGGCGAGGAGGGTCGCGAGGCCGAGGTCGTGCAGCACCTGCTGCGGGTCGCGGTCGCCGAGACGTTCCGCGACCGGCTGGCGGGGCTCGACCTGTCGGGCTTCACCGAGCTGTTCGCCGAGGGCGCCGTCGTGGAGACCGGTGAGCTGCTGCCGGCGAGCGAGCTGCTCGACCAGGTCGGCACGGTGCCCGGGGCTGTCCAAGGTGCTCGACCGGCTCGGCCACGGCGACGACGCGTCGCCGGGCGAGGTCGCGGCTGCCGTCGAGTTCGTGCTCGAGGGCCTGCACCTCACGCGGCGCATCGACAAGGACACGGTCGCCGGCCGCACGGTCTACGGGGCCTGAGTCGTGTCGCGGTTCCGCTACGGCCCGTGGACCGACGGGCCCGACCCGCTGGCACCGCCGTACGACGTCCGCGCTGCTGCTCGACGCAGGTCGGGCGCGACGTGCTCGCGGGCGGGTCGCTGCGCGAGGCGCTGCGCGACCTGATGCGGCGAGGCTTCGACGGCAACCGCGGGCTCGACGACCTCGCCGCCGAGGTGCGCCGGATGCGCAACGCGGCGCGCCGTCGCGGCGACCTCGGCGGCACCCTCGACCAGGTGCGAGCCGCCCTCGACCAGGCGCTCGCCGCGGAGCGCGACCAGCTCGCCGGCGAGGAGGGCGACGACGCGCGGTGGGCCGAGATGGAGCTCGCGACGATCCCCGACGACACCGCGGGCGCGGTGCGGTCGCTCGCGTCGTACGACTGGCACTCGGACGAGGCGCGCGCGACGTACGAGTCGATCCGGCAGATGCTGCAGCGCGAGGTGCTCGACGCGCAGTTCGCCGGCCTCAAGCGGGCCCTCGACGACCCCGATCCCGAGGCGATGCAGGCCGTCAAGGACATGCTCGCCGACCTCAACGAGCTGCTCGCCGCGCACGCGCGCGGTGAGGACACGGACGACCGGTTCCGCGAGTTCATGGACAAGCACGGCGAGTTCTTCCCGGAGAACCCGGAGAACGTCGACGAGCTGATCGACGCGCTCGCGCGCCGGCAGGCCGCGGCCGACCGGATGATGGCCTCGCTCTCGCCGGAGCAGCGCGAGCAGCTCGGGCAGCTGCTGAGCGACGCGATGTCGGACCCCGACCTGGCCTCGCAGATGGCGCAGCTCTCGGACAACCTGCGCGCGCTGCGGCCCGGCATGGACCGCGGGCCGGTGAACATGCGCGACGGCGGCGAGCCGCTCGGCTACAGCGACGCCGTCGAGGCGGTCGCCGAGCTCGCCGACCTCGAGGCGCTCGAGCAGTCGCTGGCGCAGACCCACCCGGGCGCGACGCTGGACGACGTCGACGTGGAGCACGCTCGAGCAGCACCTCGGCGCCTCGGCCGCGGCCGACTTCCGGGCGCTGCGCGAGCTGGAGCGCGAGCTCGAGCGGCAGGGCTTCGTCTCTCGCGGCGACGACGGTCTGCGGCTCACGCCGCGGGCGGTGCGGCGGCTGGGGGAGACCGCGCTGAAGCGGGTCTTCGCGCAGCTCGAGGCCGCCGGCAGCGGTGACCACGAGGACCATCGCACCGGGTCGGCCGACGAGCTGATCGGCACGACGCGGCCGTGGGTGTTCGGCGACGAGCTGCCGCATCGACGCCGTACGCACGGTGTCCAACGCGCTGCGCCGCGGCGCCGGCGTCCCGGCCCGGCTGACGGTCGACGACTTCGAGGTGCGCGAGACCGAGCGTCGTACGACGGCGGCGGTGGCGCTGTGCGTCGACCTGTCGTTCTCGATGGTGATGGAGGGCCGCTGGGGGCCGATGAAGCAGACCGCGCTGGCGCTCTCGCACCTGGTGCAGACGCGGTTCCGGCAGGACGCCCTGCAGATCATCGGCTTCGACCGGGCGGCCCGGCGGCTGTCGCCGGTGCAGCTCGCCGACGTCGAGCCGGAGTGGGTGCAGGGCACGAACCTCCAGCACGCGCTGATGATCGCGGGCCGGCACCTGCGGCGGCACCCGGACGCCGAGCCCGTCGTGCTCGTGGTCACCGACGGCGAGCCCACCGCGCACCTCGCCGTCCGACGGGTCGCCGGTCTTCAGCTGGCCGACGACCAACGAGACGCTGCGCGCCACCGTCGGCCAGGTCGACGAGCTGTCGCGCTACGGCGCCCGATCAACGTCTTCATGCTCGGCGACGACCCCGGCCTCGCCCGCTTCGTCGACGCCATGGCCCGCCGCGCCGGCGGCCGCGTCTTCACCCCCGACCTCTCCCGCCTCGGCGAGTACGTCGTCGCCGACTACCTCCGCGCCCGCCGCGGCTCGCGCCACACCTCCTCCGCCTCCCGCTGAGGCGCCTGATTCTGCGTCCTGGGGATCGCTGAGGCGCCTGATTCTGCGGTCCGAAAGGCGCCGAGGCGCCTCATCCTGCGGCCTCATACGAGGTACGTCGGACGTCCCAGCGCTCTCCGCGCTCGCTCGATGCCCCGCTTGAGGATGACTCCGACGTCCGTCACCGGGCCCGAAGAGGTTCTCCTTGCGAACGCCATCGACCTGCCAGCCGAACCGGAGGTCGAGGTCCTCGCGTCGCAACCGGTCGGCTTCCTCTTCCCGATGGAACTCCTCACCGTCGTACTCGCACCCGTAGCGAAGCTCGGGCACGCCGAGGTCAAGGCGGTAAACCTCGACGCCGCCGGCCATGACCGGGACTTGCGGAGTGGGTTCCGGGAGGCTCTGAAGGTCAAGCCACCGAAGTCTCAGTGTCGACTCGCCCGGAGACTCGGACCGCCCATCGACGATCGGCACGAGGGTCCGGAGCTGAATAACGCCGCGCATGCCCTTGAAGCGGTCAACACCCTCGATGAGCTCGTCCAAGGTGAAGTCGCCGAGCCGCAGCAGGGCGTCCATGCCGCCGATGGCGCGGTCGCGATGCACGAGGCGACCGAGATCCCAAGCGGTCCGCAGAGGCGTGGTGACGTAGATGCCTCCGACCCTGACGAGGTCCGATGGGCGGAAGGTGCGCGCCCCTCCGTTCGTCAACTTGTTGTGAAGCCGCGTGTGCCGATGCCGATGGAACACCGACAGCGTGGGTGGTCGCAGGTGATCGCCGGGAGCATCGATGCCAGTCCAGAGCCAGCACGCCGTCCAGTCCGTGACGACCGCGGTGTGCGGCACCACGAGGGCAAGGGCGGCTGCCCGAAGGGGCCGGCTGTCGACGGACTGCGCGACGACGTACACACCCTTGAGCATCCGGCGGATGAACCCTCGACGCTCCAACGTGCGCATGCGATGCACGGAGAGCCCTGCCTCGGCCGCCTGTCGAAGAGTGAACGGCTGGTCCAACGGAAGAGGAAAGGTCTCGTCCAGTAGGGGCAGCCCGAGCGGCAAGGTCCAGTCAGTCATGCCGCACAGGTTGGCTGCTTCGGCACGTTGGTGTCGGACGCCATCCACAGGCCGCAGGATCAGGCGCCTCAGCGGGGTTATGCCCGCAGGACGAGGCGCCTCAGCGTCCCCCAGCGCGCAGAATGAGGCGCCTCAGCGTTGGGAGAGGACGCGGGAGGCGACGGCGAAGGCGGAGTTGGCGGCGGGTACGCCGCAGTAGACGGCGGTCTGGAGGAGGACCTCGACGATCTCGTCGCGGGTGAGGCCGTTGCGCAGGGCGGCCTCGAGGTGGAACTCGAGCTCGTCGAAGTGGCGGCCGGCGACCAGCGCGGTGAGCGTGACGATGGAGCGGTCGCGACGCGGGAGGCCGGGGCGGGTCCAGATGCCGCCCCAGGCGTAGCGGGTGATGAGCTCCTGGAAGTCCTCGGTCACCTCGTTCACGTTGGCGCGGTCGACGTGGTCGTCGCCGAGCACCTCGCGCCGCACGTTCATGCCGTTCGTCGTAGTCGCTCACAGGTGCCTCTCCAGGTGCTCGGTGACGGCGCGCTCGAACGGCTCGCCGGCCACGGTGGCGATGTGCGAGGTGTCAGGCAGTACGACGAGGTCGGCGCCGGGGATCGCGGCCGTCATCTCCTCGCAGGCGTCGGGGACCGCGACGGGGTCGTGCCCGCCGGCGATGACCCGCACCGGGACGGTGATCTCCGGCAGCGACTCCCGTACGTCGAAACCGCCCAGCGCCTCACAGCAGGACGCATAGCCCACGGGATCGATGGAGGTGAGCATGGCGATGTGACGGTCGACCTCATCGGGGAGCGAGGACCGGAACTCGTCGGTGAACCACCTGGCCGGCGTTGCCTCCTTGATCGCCGACATGCCGCGAGAGCGCACCCGCGCCGCGCGCTCCTCCCACGGTGCAGGCCCGCCGAACCACGGCACCGTGCAGCACAGCACGGCCGCCGTCAGCCGCGACGGCTGCGTCAGCGCCAGCGTCTGACCGATCGCGCCACCGAGCGACAGCCCCACGAGCGCGAAGCGGTCCACGTCGAGCGAGTCGAGCAGCGACAAGACGTCCGAGGCCAGCCCCGCCACGTCGTACGGACCCTCCGGCACCGGCGACCGACCGTGCCCGCGGGTGTCGTAGCGCACCACCCGGTGCGACGTGGCCAGCGTCGACGCCAGCGAGTCCCACATCTCCCACGTGGTGCCGAGCGACGGGCCCAGCACGACGACAGGCGCGGTGTCGGGTCCGTCCACGCGGTGCGCCAACGAGACGGTCATCCGACGACCTGCTCGTGACGTGCCAGCACCCGGTCGATCCACACGTCGAGGTGCCCGGTCTGCGAGGTGACCCACTCCGGGCCCTCGACCCACCGCGTCCACGAGCCGGTCGAGGTTGCGCCGCATCGCCAGCTCGTCGAACGACATGTCGTCGGCCAGCGCGCACGTACGCTCCGCCGCCGCACCCGCGAGCCGCATCATCGTGCGCAGCGGCTGCCACTCGGCGTGCCACTCACCGGCAGGACGCTCCGACGCAGCCGCACCCGAGGACGCGACCGAGCCGAGCAGGAACGGCAGCTGACGCACGGCCGCGGCCACGAGCACCGCCCGCGTCGGGTTCGCCTTGTGCGCCATCGCGGAAGACGCCCCGGCCGAGCCGTCGGAGGCCTCGCCCACCTCGGTCTGCGCCATCAGCAGCAGGTCCGCACACATCCGCCCGCACGCCTCGCCCACCGCGACAAGCGTGCTCGCGAGCGACAGCACCGGCGAGCGCCGCGTGTGCCACGAGACCACCGGCGCCTCGAGCCCGAGCCGCTCCGCCACCGAGGCAACCACCGCCGGCCCGCTCTCACCGAACACGGCCGCTGTGCCGACCGGCCCGCCGAGCGACACGGGCAGCGGACGGCAGGAACGCACCGCCAGCAGCGCGTCGTGCACGCCCGCGAGCCAGCCGGCCGCGCGGAAACCGAGCGTCGTCGGCATCGCCTGCTGCGTCAGCGTGCGCGCCACGCACGGCACGTGCCGCCGCGAGTCGGCCAGCCGCGCCAACCGCTCGCTGAGCACCACCAGGTCGGACTCCACCTGCAGCAGCACCGACGACGCCACCATCATCAGCGCGCTGTCGACGACGTCCTGGCTGGTCAGCCCGCGGTGCAGCCCGGCGCCGGAGTCACCGCTGCAGCGCAGCGACCAGCGGCACCGTCGGGTTCCCCGGCTGTACGGCGTCCAGGGCCAGCGCCCGCACGTCGATGTCGGGCTCGTCGAGGTCAACCGGATCGGCCAGCCCGAGCTCGGCGAGGGAGCTGGCGACCGCGAGCTCGAACCGCTCCATCGCGCCGGCCACCGAGGCGTCCGACGTCATCGCCTCCGCGACGGTGCCCGCCCACACGGGGGAGAGCAGGCCGACGTCGGCCGCGGGGTCAGTGTCCCGCGACATCGAGGAAGACCGTCTCGTCGTCACCTTGGAGTCGCACGTCGAAACGGTAGCCACCCTCGTCGGAGACGGCCACGAGGGTCGCGGCACGAGACGCCTCGAGCGAGGAGAGCAGCGGGTCGGATGCGTTCTCGGGGGAGTCGTCGAAGTAGGCCCTCGTCACCACGCGTCGCAGCATCCCTCGGGCGAACACCGACATCGCGATGTGCGGCGCCTGCGTCGCGCCGTCCTCGGTCGGGACACCCGCCGGCTTCACGGTCGTGAACGAGTAGTGCCCGTCCCCGTCGGTCGCCGCTCGACCGAACCCGCGGAAGCCGTCATCGGTCGGCGCCGAGAAGATCCCCGGCTCCTCGACGAACGACCCGGACTCGTCGGCCTGCCAGACCTCGACGAGTGCGTCGGGCAGCCCATTGCCCTCTCCGTCGTACACGGTCCCGTGCAGCGTGATCGCGCCCGCGCGCGAAGCACCAGCCGACCGCGGAGCCCGACTCGTAGGGCAGCGCGAAGTGGAAGAACGGCCCGACCGTCTGCCACGGCGTGGTGCCCTCCGACGCCGGCACGTCGGTGACCTCGTAGACGAACTCCGTCATATGACGCCTCAATCCTCCAACGGCGTCGCCGCCGCGCCGCCGAGCACGATGTCGAAGCGGTAGCCGGTCGCCCACTCCTCGACCGTCGTGGCGTGGTCGTAGCTGGAGATCATCCGCTTGCGCGCGGCCTCGTCGCGGACGCCGTTGAAGATCGGGTCCTGGTAGAAGAGCGGGTCGCCCGGGAAGTACATCTGCGTCACCAGCCGCTGCGTGAACGCCCTCCCGAACAGCGACAGGTGGATGTGCGCCGGCCGCCAGGCGTTGGAGTGGTTGCGCCACGGGTAGGGCCCCGGCTTGATCGTCGTGAACCGGTAGTGACCCTCGTCGTCGGTGAGGCACCGCCCCGCGCCCACGAAGTTCGGGTCGAGCGGCGCCGGGTGCTGGTCGACCTGGTGGATGTAGCGCCCGCCGGCGTTGGCCTGCCAGATCTCGACGAGCGACGACCGCACCGGCTTGCCGTAGCTGTCGGTGACCCGGCCGTGCACGATGATCCGCTCGCCGATCGCCTCGCCGTCGCCGTGCACGGTGAGGTCGGCGTCGCTCTCGCGCACGTCGCCGTCGCCGAACTGCGGCCCGGTCAGCTCCGACATGCCGGCGGGCGGCACCACGAGTGCCTTGTTCGGCGAGCGCAGCACCGTCGAGCGGTAGTCGGCGAACAGGAACGGCGGATCGAGCGGTTGGTCGAGCTTGTCGAGACCACTCATCACCGCTCCATCGTCACAGCAAGACCCTGGCCCACACCGATGCAGAGCGCCGCGACCCCGACGCCCGAGCCGGCGGCCGCAAGCTGGTGCGCGACGGCACCGGCGAGGCGAGCCCCCGAGCAGCCGAGCGGGTGACCGATCGCGATCGCGCCGCCGTGCGGGTTCACCACGTCGTGGTCGAGCGAGCGCCACTCCGACAGGCAGGCGAGCGACTGTGCGGCGAACGCCTCGTTCAGCTCCATCGGCGGTGACGTCGGACAGCGACCTGCCGGCCTTGGCCAGCGCCCGGTTGACGGCCTCGACCGGCCCGATGCCGAAGAACTGCGGGTCGACCGCGTCGACGCCGGTGGCGGTGATGCGGGCGAGCGGCTCCGCGCCGAGCTCCTCGAGCCCGTCCTCGTCGACGAGCAGCAGCGCCGCGGCGCCGTCGGAGAGCTGTGACGCGTTGCCGGCCGTGACCGTGCCGTCCTCGCCGGAACGACGGCTTGAGCGACGCGAGCGACTCCGCGGTCACGCCCTCGCGGATGCCTTCGTCGCGCGGCATCTCCGCGTCCGGCACCTGCACGATCGCCGAGTCGTACGCGCCGGCCTCCCACGCCGCGGCCGCCTTGTGCTGCGACCGGGCCGCGAACTCGTCGGCCTGCTCCCGGGTGATGCCGTACTTCTCACCGAGCAGCTCCGTGCTCTCGCCGAGGCTGACCGTCCACTCGTCGGGCATGTTGGGGTTGACCATCCGCCAGCCGAGCGTCGTGGAGTAGACGGTCGCGTTGCCGGCGGGGTACGGCTTGGTCCGGACTTGGGCAGCACGTACGGCGCCCGGGTCATCGACTCCACGCCGCCCGCGACCATGATCGACGCGTCCCCGACGGCGATCGCGCGCGCGGCGGAGACCACGGCGTCGAGTCCCGAGGCGCAGAGCCGGTTGATGGTCGAGCCGGGCACCGAGGTCGGCAGGCCGGCGAGCAGCGACGACATGCGGGCGACGTTGCGGTTGTCCTCACCGGACTGGTTCGCGGCGCCGAACGTCACCTCGCCGATGCGGGCCGGGTCGAGGGACGGCGTTCCGCGAGAGCAGCGCCTCGATCACCACCGCCCCGAGGTCGTCGGGGCGGACCTTGGCGAGGGCGCCTCCGTGCCTCCCGATCGGCGTGCGGACCGCATCGACGACGTACACCTCACGACCCTGCACACGACCTCCACTGATCAAGTACCACGTTGTGCGTGATGCGAACGATTGTTAGCCTGCCGCACAAACCCTAGGATCGCGACCAGCACCAGGTCAATCGATACCCGGGAGCGAGATGCCGAACCAGGCGGGCGGCGAGCGCGAGGCGCACTTCGTGCAGTCCCTCGAGCGCGGTCTGTCGGTCATCACCGCGTTCGGCCCGGACACCGAGTCACTCACGCTCAGCGACGTCGCCCGTCTCACCGGCCTGACCCGCGCAGCCGCCCGGCGCTTCCTGCTGACGCTGGTCGACCTCGGCTACGTGCGCCAGGACGGCAAGCGGTTCGCGCTGACGCGCGAAGGTGCTGGGCCTGGGCTACGCGTTCCTCTCCGGCCTCTCGCTGCCGGGGGTCGCCGAGCCGCACCTCGAGCGGCTGTCCCGCGACCTGCACGAGTCGTCGTCGATGTCGGTGCTCGACGGCCCCGACATCGTGTACGTCGCCCGCGTCCCGACCTCGCGCATCATGACGGTCACCATCAACATCGGCACCCGCTTCCCGGCGTACGCCACCTCGATGGGGCGCGTGCTGCTGGCCGGGCTCGACGACGACCGCCTCGAGGAGCTACCTGCGCACCGTCGACATCCAGCGGTTCACCCCCCACACCGTCGCCGACGCGGCGACAGCTGCGGGCCAGTCTCGACGAGGTCCGTGAGCAACGGCCACGCCCTCGTCGACCAGGAGCTCGAGCACGGCCTGCGGTCGCTCGCGGCCCCGGTGCGCGACAGGCACGGGACGGTGGTGGCCGCCGTCAACGTCTCCTCGCACATCAGCCGGGTCACCAAGGAAAGGCCCGCCGCCAGTTCCTGCCGCCGCTGCTGCGCGCGGTGTCCGACATCGAGTCGGACCTGTCGCGGACACGTTGAGTCGGGTACCACTAGGACATGGCAGAGCACCGCACCCAGGTCGTCATCGTCGGCGCCGGACCGGCCGGGCTGCTGCTCTCGCACCTGCTCGACCGCGCGGGCGTCGACGCCGTGCTCATCGAGAACCGCTCACCCGACTACGTCGTCGGCCGGATCCGCGCCGGGGTGCTCGAGTCGTCGTCGGTCGACCTGCTCACCGAGGTCGGGCGTCGGCGACCGGATCGCGAAGGAGGGTGACGAGCACCGCGGCATCTACCTGCAGTGGACCGCCGATGGCGAGGGCGAGCGGCACCACCTCGACTTCGTCGACCACGTCGGCCGCTCGGTGTGGATCTACGGCCAGACCGAGGTCACCAAGGACCTGATGAAGGCGCGCGAGCAGGCCGGGCCGCGAGGCCTACTACGAGGTCTCCGACGTCGTCGCTCCACGACGTCGACACAGACCGCCCCGCCGTCACGTTCACCGACGCCGATGGTGCCGAGCAGCGCATCGAGTGCGACGCGGTCGCCGGGTGCGACGGCTTCCACGGCCCGAGCCGGGCCACCATCCCCGACGGGAGTACGACGGACCTGGGAGCGCCTGTACCCCTACGCCTGGCTCGGCGTGCTCGCCGACGTGGCGCCCTCGACCGACGAGCTGATCTACGCCTGGCACCCCGACGGCTTCGCGCTGCACTCGATGCGCTCGGCGACCGTCTCGCGGCTCTACCTCCAGGTGCGCCCCGACGAGGACATCGAGGAGTGGTCCGACGACCGCATCTGGGACGCGCTCGCGACCCGGCTCGGGCACGGCCAGGACGGGTGGACGCTGCAGCAGGGCCCGATCACCGAGAAGAGCGTGCTGCCGATGCGCAGCTTCGTGTGCGCCCCGATGCGGCACGGCCGGCTGTTCCTCGCCGGCGACGCCGCGCACATCGTGCCGCCGACCGGCGCGAAGGGGCTCAACCTCGCGATCGCCGACGTCGCGCTGCTCGCGCGAGCGCTGACCGCGTGGCTCAAGGAGGGCAGCTCAGACGCTCGTCGACGTCCTACTCCGACGACGCGCTTGCGGCGGGTGTGGCGGTGCACGCACTTCTCGTGGTGGATGACCTCGATGCTGCACACCGTCCCCGCCGACCAGGGTGGTGGGCCGTTCGACGAGCAGCTGCAGCTGTCGCAGCTGCGCTGGGTGACCTCGTCCGAGGCCGGCGCCGCCGGGCTCGCCGAGAACTACGCGGGCCTGCCGATCGGCTTCTGAGGACATCGCGCGAGGATGCAGGTCATGACTGACCTCGCACCTCTCGCGTCCAGCCCGGGCCGCACCCGGCAGGAGTCGATCTTCCGGGCCGGTGTCTTCGGTCGCACGCCCGTCGTACCCACCTCGTTCGGGGCGCTCGAGAAGGCCGCCCGGCGCAAGTGCTCGCGCAAGGCGTGGGCATACGTCGCGGGCGGGGCCGGCGACGGCGCGACGATGCGTGCCAACCGGGCGGCGTTCGACCGCTGGCAGATCGTGCCGCGCATGCTGCACGACGTCGCGGACCGCGACCTCTCGGCCAACGTGCTCGGCACGCCGCTGTCGGCACCGCTGCTGATCGCACCGATCGGCGCCGCAGGGCTGGTGCGCGACGACGCCGACGTTCTCGTCGGGGGCGCCGCGGCGGACACCGGGGTGCCGTACATCTTCTCCAGCCAGGGCAGCAGCCCGATGGAGGCGACGGCAGCCGCGATGGGCGAGTGCCCGCGGTGGTACCAGCTCTACTGGAGCCGCGACGAGGAGCTCGTCGACAGCTTCATCCACCGCGCCGAGGCGATCGACGCCCGCGCGCTCGTCGTCACGCTCGACACCACGATGCTCGGCTGGCGACCACAGGACCTCGACCTCGGCAGCCTGCCGTTCTCGCAGGGCATCGGCATCGCGCAGTACACCTCCGACCCGCGCTTCCGGCAGCTGGTGCAGCAGCGGCTCGATTCGGGCGTGGCGGGCGACGCGGACGTCGAGGTCACCCTCGGCGCGGTCCGCACGCTGCTGTCGATCAGCCGGCGTCACCCGGGCAAGTTCCTGGACAACCTGCGCTCGCCGTTCCCGAGGGCCGCGGTCGAGACGTTCCTCGACGTCTACTCCAACCCGGCCCTGTCCTGGGACCACATCGCGACGCTGCGCGACCGGACGAGGCTGCCCGTCGTCCTCAAGGGGATCCTGCATCCCGACGACGCCCGGCGCGCGCTCGACGTCGGAGTCGACGCGGTGATGGTCTCCAACCACGGCGGCCGCCAGGTCGACGGCTCCATCGGGACCTTGGACGCGCTCGTCTCGATCCGGGAGGCCGTCGGCGAGGAGCCGACCGTGCTGCTCGACAGCGGCATCCGCGGCGGTGCCGACGTCTACAAGGCCCTCGCCCTCGGCGCTGACGCGGTCACGCTGGGGCGCCCGCACGTCTACGGTCTCGCCCTCGCCGGCCGCCAGGGCGTCGCCGACGTGGTCCGCAACGTCGTCGCCGAGCTCGACCTGGTGATGGCACTCACCGGCACCCGCACCGTCGCCGAGATCGACCGGGAGCGGCTGACGCAGTCCCGCTGACGGACGGCCGGGAACAATTGGCTCAGCCAAGAGTTGTCTCTTGCATGAGCGAACTTGTCGACCAGTCCATCGAGGAGCTGCGAGCCAACCACGACCGCCTTCGCGCGGTCATCGAGGGGCTCTCCGAGGACCAGCTCAAGTCACAGAGCGGCGCGGAGAAGTGGACCGTGGCCGACGTGCTCTCGCACCTCGGCAGCGGCGCGGAGCTGCAACGGCACCAGATCGTCGCGGCCGTCGGCGCCGGCGAGGGTGAGCCGCCCGAGAACCAAGCGGTGTGGGACCGGTGGAACGCGATGCCACCGCAGGAGCAGGCAAGCAGCTTCCTGGTGGCCGACGATCGACTCGTGTCGTCCTACGAGGCCCTGACCGGCGAGGAGCGGGAGACCATCACCGTGGACCTCGGGTTCCTGCCGGCACCGGTGCCGGTGGCCACTCCGCTGGCGATGCGGCTGAGCGAGCAGACGCTGCACGGCTGGGACGCCCGGGTCGGCCTGGACCCCACCGCTGCGCTCGCCGAGGAGGCGGCCCGGCTTCTCCTGCAGCACCACAGCGAGTCGATGTCCTTCCTCCTCGGCTTCGTGGGCAAGGCCGAGGCGGTCGCGGAGCCCATCCGCCTCGCCGTCGACGACTACACGCTCGTCGTCGACGACCCGGTCCGCCTCGAGCGCGGCGCCGAGGGGATCACCGCGAAGTACGCCGGCCCGCTCGAGGCTTTCGTGCGGCTGCTCGCCGGACGGCTCGACCCGGAGCACACCCCGGACGCGGCGGAGGTCAGCGGCAACACGTCGTTGGCCGACCTGCGGAGGGTCTTCCCCGGCTACTGACGGAGGGAATCGGTCATGCCTTGAGCCGCCGAGCGAGCAGGCCGAGCAGCGCGTCCCAGTGACGCTCGGTCGCGGCCTCGTCGTAGACATGCGGTGTCGGACATCGTGAAGCCGTGCGACGCGCCGTCGTACTGCTCGCAGGTGTGCGTGCACCCTGGCCTCGGTGAGCGCCTCGTCGAGCTTGCTGCTGCTGCTCGGGGGTCATGCTCTGGTCGTTGTCGGCGCTCGCGACGTACACCTCCGCCTTCAGCCGGTCGACGAGCAGGTGCGGGCTGTCCGGCGCATCGGTGACCAGCCGTGCCGGGGTGGAACGCGGCAGCGGCCGCGACCTGCTCCGGCCGGTGCGCCGCCGTGCGCAGCGCCAGCGCGCCGCCCATGCAGTAGCCGGTGGTGCCGACCGGCGCCGTCGCCCACCTGGTCGTGCGCGAGCAGGTAGTCGACGTAGGCGTCGGCGTCCTGCATCGCCCGCTCCGGCGTCAGCTGCTTGCATCCACGGCGAGAGGGTCTCGAACAGCTTGCCGCGCTGGTCCGGGTCGCTCAGCTTGCTGGTGTCGATGAGCGGGGCGCGGCCCTGTCGGTAGAAGACGTGCGGCACGAGCACGACGTACCCCTCGCCCGCGATGCGCGATCGCCATCTCCTCCAGCCGCGGTCGCGGCCCGAAGGCGTCCATGTAGAAGAGCACCGCCGGGTAGCGGCCGCGCCCTTCCGGTGCCGCGAGGAAGGCGTCGGCGGTGCCGTCCGGGGTGGTGATGTCCACGGTCGAGGTGCGCACGTCCATGCCAGCGAGTTTTACACGGCGTTCGAACGCGACCCCGGCCGACCTGTCACCCACCGGCGTACCGCGAGACTGCCTGTCCATGGAGCACGTTCTGGAAGCCGACGCCGTCGTCGTCGGAGCCGGGCTCGCCGGACTGGCGGCCACCGCCGAGCTCGCCGATGCCGGCAAGCGAGTGGTGCTGCTCGACCAGGAGCCGGAGCAGAGCCTCGGCGGCCAGGCGTTCTGGTCGTTCGGCGGGCTCTTCTTCGTCGACAGCCCCGAGCAGCGCCGCATGGGCATCCGCGACTCCCGCGAGCTGGCGCTGCAGGACTGGCTCGGCAGCGCGCAGTTCGACCGCGCGGAGGACCACTGGCCGCGCGCGTGGGCGCATGCGTACGTCGACTTCGCCGTCGGGTGAGAAGCGGGCGTGGCTGCACGAGATGGGCCACCGGGTGTTCCCGGTGGTCGGCTGGGCCGAGCGTGGCGACGGTCGCGCCGACGGTCACGGCAACTCGGTCCCGCGGTTCCACATCACGTGGGGGACCGGACCCGGCATCGTCGAGCCGTTCGAGAAGCGGGTGCGCGAGGCCGCCGCGCACGGACTGGTGGACCTGCGGTTCCGGCACCGCGTCGACGGTCTGGTCATGGAGGGCGGCGTGGTCGACCGGTGTGCGTGGCGGCGTCCTCGAGCCCAGCGGCGTCGACCGCGGCCGGCCGAGCTCGCGCATCGAGGTCGGCGACTTCGAGGTGCGTGCGCAGGTCGTGATCGTGACCGCCGGCGGCATCGGCGGCAACCACGACCTGGTGCGCAAGGCATGGCCGGAGCGGCTCGGCACGCCGCCCAAGCGCATGGTGGCCGGCGTGCCCGCGCACGTCGACGGCCGGATGCAGCAGATCACCGCCGACGCCGGCGGCCGGATCATCAACCCGGACCGGATGTGGCACTACGTCGAGGGCCTGCAGAACTGGGACCCGATCTGGGAGAACCACGGCATCCGCATCCTGCCCGGGCCGTCGTCGCTGTGGCTCGACGCGACCGGCAAGCGGCTGCCTGCGCCGTACTACCCGGGGTTCGACACCCTCGGCACGCTGCGCCATCTGCGCACCACCGGCCACGACTACTCGTGGTTCGTGCTGACCCAGAAGATCATCGAGAAGGAGTTCGCGCTCTCCGGCTCCGAGCAGAACCCCGACCTCACCGGCAAGGACATCCCGCTGCTGCTGCGCCGCGTCCGGCCCGGTGCGCCGGGACCGGTCGAGGCGTTCAAGGAGCACGGCGCCGACTTCGTCGTCGCGGACTCGCTCCCCGAGCTCGTCGACGGCATGAACAAGCTGACCGGGGACGGGCTGATCGACCTCACGGCGCTGACCGAGCTGGTCGAGGCCCGCGACCGCGAGATGGACAACTCGTTCACCAAGGACCTCCAGATCGCGGCGCTGCGCAGCGCCCGCTCCTACCGCGGGGACCGGCTGATCCGGGTCGCGTCGCCGCACAAGATGCTCGACCCGAAGGCGGGTCCGCTGATCGCCGTACGCCTGCACGTGCTGACGCGCAAGACGCTCGGCGGCCTCGAGACCGACCTCTCCGGGCGCGTCCTGCAAGCCGGCGGCGACCCGCTCCCCGGTGTGTACGCCGCCGGGCGAGATCGCCGGCTTCGGTGGCGGCGGCATGCACGGCTACAACTCGCTCGAGGGCACGTTCCTCGGCGGCTGCCTGTTCTCCGGCCGCCAGGCCGGCCGGGCTGCTGCCGCCGCCCTCTGATCGCTGACCCAGGCGCATCTTGCGCCGAGAAGTGTGTCGACCCGGCGAGTCTTGCGGCCTTCTCAACTGAGGTAGACGTGCACCGAGATAGGGACTCGTGTCGATGTGGCGACCCCTGCCTTAGAGCGAGCGTGGTGGTTGTCAGCAATTCGCCACAACCATCGGAGATCCACCATGTATCCCTTCCCTATCGGCCTCGCCCTTGTCGACCTGCTCGTCGAGCACACGGAGCGCCGCGTCGAACGCGCCGCCCACGACCGCGAACGGCTCGATGAGCCGGCTCGCCGGCCGTTGCCGCGCCGCCGCTTGCGCCTGGCCTCTTCCCAGGCGCGCCGTCGCCTGAGGACGGGCGAGGACGTGGATCTGAGGTAGCGAGAGGCCCGGGATAGGGATTCCTCTCGATGTGACAGGCCCGCCTTAGGACGAGTCTTAGTGATGAAGGAACAAGCCACCGCGACCACCGGAGGACACCATGTACTCGCTCACCATCAGCCCCGCCGTTGCCACCACCGTCGCTGCTCACCAGACCCGCGAGAGCATCGAGACCAGCCGCCTGGCGCGCGCCGCCAGCTTCGCCCGAGAGGGCCGCGGCCAGTCGGAGCAGGCGCACCGTCCAGTGCCGCAGCACCGCTCGCGACTCGTCTGGCTGTTCGGGCTGCGCAGCCACACCGCGATCTGAACCCACTGCCGCGTCACCGCCGCTCAGCTCGACTAGACGTCTCCAGGCGGCAAACCGAGCAGAAACGGACGTCTCACCCGCTCTGAGGCGCGGTTCGTATCTCTGCTGGACAGCCGCCCTCGTCACCGGTGAGCGGAACACGCGATACGGGACGAGATCTCACCGGAGGACGACATGTGGACGACGATCAGCCCAGCAATGGCGACGACGATCGCACGGCAGCAGACGGTCGATGAGATTCGGCAGAGCCGTCGCCTGAAGGCCGCACGGATCTCTGCCAAGCCGGCCAGTGAGGCCGCGAAGCCCAAGCACCGGGCACGCCGACACCGGCGCGCGTTCTGGAGCGTTCACCTGCACGGCCACGCCGCGCACTGAGCAAGACGCGCCGGGTCAGAGGCCCTGTGAGCGCAGGATGCGCCGGGTCAGCGACAAAACCGGGTCAGGCGGCGCGGTGCTCCTCGGGGATCTCCTCGGCGTCGCGCGGGGGCGCCGGCGGCGGTGCCGTCGCCGAAGGGGCTGCCGCCGAGGGCCTCGCGCCCGTGAGGTGAGAGCCAGCCCTCCAGGTCGGGGCCCTTGGGAACGATGCCGGTCGGATTGATGTCGGAGTGCACGACGTAGTAGTGCCGCTTGATGTGCTCGAAGTCGACGGTGTCGCCGAACCCCGGGGTCTGAGAACAGGTCGCGGGCGTAGCCCCACAGCGCCGGCATCTCGACCAGCTTGTTGCGGTTGGCCTTGAAGTGGCCGTGGTAGACCGCGTCGAAGCGGACCAGCGTGGTGAACAGCCGTACGTCGGCCTCGGTGATGTGGTCGCCCACGAGGTAGCGACGGTCGCTCAACCGCTCCTCGAGCCGGTCGAGCGCCGCGAACAGCCGGTCGTACGCCCGCTCGTACGACGCCTGCCGACCCGCGAAGCCGCAGCGGTAGACGCCGTTGTTCACGTCGGTGTAGACCCACTCGTTCACCGAGTCGATCTCGTCGCGCAGCGCCTCGGGGTAGAGGTCGGGTGCCCCGTCTCGATGCAGCTCGCGTCCACTGCTGTCGACAGGTCGATCGTCATCTGCGGGAAGTCGTTGGTGACGACCTCGCCCGTCGGCACGTCGACGATCGCCGGCACAGTGATGCCCTTGTCGTAGTCGGGGAACCGCGCGAGGAACGCCTCCTGCAACCGCTCGTAGCCGAGCACCGGGTCGCGACCGCCCTCGTCGAGGTCGAAGGTCCAGCTGCGCTCGTCGTGCGTCGGGCCGCACACCCCCATGCCGAGCGCGTCCTCGAGCCCCAGCAGCCGGCGCACGATGATCGCGCGACTGGCCCACGGGCAGGCGCGTGACACCACGAGCCGGTAGCGACCTGGCTCGACGGGCCAGCGCGAGCGTGCCGTCCGAGGTGATCCGGTCCTCGATGTAGTCGGTGTCGCGCGAGAAGTCGTCCTCGACGTAGCGACGATCTGACATGCCGTTCCTTCCCGAGAAAGTTCATGAGGCGTCGTTCGTTCCAACTACCCGATCACCCGACCGGGCAATCGGGTCAGTGCGCCGAGCAGCTGCTCGAACGGTGTCGGGTTCTCGAACGGGTCGACGTGGCCGGTCCTGGGACGGCCGGTCACAGCGTCGGCCAGCTCGCGACCGGCCCGCTCCACTCGTTCGGAGAGCGACCGTTCGCACCACCGGTCGCCGAAGTCCTCGCTCGCGGCGAACACCGACGTGGGCACGACGTCCGCGCGCAGGTAGGCGAACAGCGGGCGAAGCGCGAACTCGACCGCCAGCGAGTGACGGGCGGTGCCCGCGGTCGCGCCGACGAGCACCGGCTTGCCCTCCAACGTGCCGTCCTCGAGCACGTCGAAGAAGCTCTTGAACAGCCCGCTGTACGACGCGGAGAAGATCGGGCTCACCGCGATGACCGCGTCGGCGTCGTCGCACGGTCGTCGACCGCCTCGGCCAGCGCCCCGGAGGGGAAGCCGGTCAGCAGGTTGTCGGTGATCGCGTGGGCCAGGTCGCGCAGCTCGATGGTCTCGACCCGCACGTCCTCCCCGGTCAGTCGCAGGGCACGGTCGCTGGCGGACGCGAGCTGGTCGGCGAGCAGCCGAGTCGACGACGGCTGGCTGAGCCCGCCGCTGACGACGGCGATGGTGGCGGTCATACGTTCGCCTCCTGTTCGTTGCGCGGCGACCAGCGACGCGTGGGTCGGTGCGTCAGGCACGTGCTCGGGCTTGAGCGCCGCGAACTCCTTGCGCAGCACCGGCACGACCTCCTCGCCGAGGATGTCGAGCTGCTCGAGCACGGTCTTCAGCGGCAGTCCGGCGTGGTCCATGAGGAACAGCTGGCGCTGGTAGTCGCCGACGTACTCGCGGAAGCCGAGCGTGCGCTCGATGACCTGCTGCGGGCTGCCGACGGTCAGCGGCGTCTGCTCGGTGAAGTCCTCGAGCGACGGCCCGTGGCCGTAGACCGGGGCGTTGTCGAAGTACGGCCGGAACTCACGCACCGCGTCCTGGCTGTTCGCGCGCATGAACACCTGACCGCCGAGGCCGACGATCGCCTGGTCGGCGGACCCGTGGCCGTAGTGCTCGAAGCGGCGCCGGTAGAGGCCGACCATCTGCTCGGTGTGCGAAGCGGGCCAGAAGATGTGGTTGGCGAAGAACCCGTCGCCGTAGTACGCCGCCTGCTCGGCGATCTCGGGCGACCGGATCGAGCCGTGCCAGACGAACGGCGGCACACCGTCGAGGGGACGAGGCGTGGACGGTGAAGCCCTGCAGCGGCGTGCGGTGCTCGCCCTCCCAGTTGACGACGTCCTCGCGCCAGAGCCGGTGCAGCAGGTGGTAGTTCTCGATCGCCAGCGGGATGCCGTCGCGGATGTCCTTGCCGAACCACGGGTAGACCGGGCCGGTGTTGCCGCGGCCCATCATCAGGTCGACGCGGCCGTCGGTGAGGTGCTGCAGCTTGGCGTAGTTCTCCGCGATCAGCACCGGGTCGGTCGTGGTGATCAGCGTGGTCGCCGTCGAGAGGATGATCCGCTCGGTCTGCGCGCCGATGTAGGCCAGCGTCGTGGTCGGCGCGGAGGCGATGAACGGCGGGTTGTGGTGCTCGCCGGTCGCGAACACGTCGAGCCCACCTCCTCGGCCTTCTTCGCGATCGCGACGGTGGCCTTGATGCGCTCGTGCTCGGTGGGGGTGGTGCCGTCGGTCGGGTCGGGCGTGACGTCCCCGACGGTGAAGATGCCGAACTGCATGGCTGCGCTCCTCGCTGGCGAGAATCGTTCAAGATTCAACTACACGGTCACAACGATGCGCCAGGGCGAGGTATTCCCCGCTCACTCCGGCTCGTTGCCGCGGTCGCCGCCCACCCGGTAGGGCTCCGTCACGTTGTCGTACATCAGGTGCGAGACCAGGCCCTGCGCCGCGTGCTTGAGGTTGTGGCAGTGGTCCATCCAGACGCCGGGGTTGTCGGCGACGAACGCGACGTCGAACGTCTCCTCGTTCTTGACGTTCAGCGAGTCGAACCACCACGGGCTGCCGGTGGCCTTGACGCCGTCGCGCGCGAGCACGACGGCGTGGTGCCCGTGCAGGTGCATCGGGTGCACGTCCCCGCTGTTGTTGGAGATCCGCACCTTCACGACGTCGCCCTCGTGCACCACGAACATCGGCACGTTCGGCCACAGGTGACCGTTGATCGTCCACCACAGGCCGGGCTTGCCGCCGACGAAGCCCGGGCCGGCGACCGATCGAGTAGTCGAAGTGCCGGTCGGCCTTCGACGGGTCGAACCCGAGCGGCGCCGGCGAGCCGTAGGACAGCAGGTCGAGCTCCTTCGTCGGAGGAGGCGGCGTCTTGACGTGCGCCGTGCCGCTCCCGACCACGAGCGCGGTGGCCGCTCCCACCTGCACCCGGATGTCGGAACCGTCCTTCGGTGCCACCACCCCGACGTCGAGCCGGCCACCCGCGGTGAGCATCGCGGCCTGGTCGGTGACGTCCGTCGGCTTGTTCACGTCGTGCCCGTCGATCGCGAGCACCTGGTACGGCGCGCTCGCCCACACCTTGGTCGGGCCGTTGTCGGTGTTGATCAGCCGGAGCCGCACCCGTTGCCCGGGCCGCGCCTCGACCGGCACCTGCTTGAGGCCGTTGAGCGAGCCGATGCCGTCGTACGTGTGCGAGACGGCGACCACGTCCTGGACCCGTTCGTCGACCTTGCGCGGATGCACCACGAGCGGGCCGAGCAGACCACGGATCACCTGCTCGTGGGAGACCTGGTGGGAGTGGTACCAGTAGGTGCCCGCCTGTCGCGCCACGAACCGGTAGGTCCACTCCTTGCCGGGCATCACCGCGTCCTGCGTGACGCCGGCGACACCGTCCTCGGCGTTCGGGCACGTCGAGCGCCGTGCCAGTGCAAGGTGATGCCGTCGTCGACGTTCTCGTTGCGCAGGTGCACCTCGAGCAGCTGGCCCTGCGTGACCTCGATGAGCGGGCCGGGCGACGTGCCGTTGATCGTGTAGCCGTCGACCAACTGCCCGTCGGCCAGCTTGACCTGGCCCTTGCTGGCCACGAGGTCACGACCTTGTCGGCCTTGCGGTTCGGGTTCTCGACGAGGTCCTTCACGCTGACCATCGAGCCGTCGTGCCCGCTCATGTCGTGGCCGCTCATCCCGCTCATGCCGGCCATGCCGTGCGGCCCGCCGCCGTAGTCGACGTACCCCATGTCCATGACGGAGTACGTCGACGGCAGCCGGCTGGCCTGCCAGAAGTAGACGAGCGGAGCGATCAGGACCACAGCGAGGACACAACCGATCACGACACGCACGCGGTCCTTGGTCATGCGCATGCCGTCTCCGGCGGGTCGCTGGACTCCCGAGAGCGGGTGATCCGGATCAGACGGCTGCCCCCACCGGAGCCTGGGCCTCCACTGCGGGCTTCTTCGCGTTGCTGTAGGCCTTCATGCCGATACCCGCGAGGATGATCGCGTTGAGGGTGTGGAACGCGCCGAGCTGCCACGCGACCAGGAAGCCGCCGAAGGCGAACGCCCACTGCAGCACGACGTCGAGGAACACCAGACTGGCCCACTTGACGCCGCCTTGGATCTTGGCGAAGAACGAGAAGATGAACAGGAGCAGGGCGACCAGGACCATTGCGATGGCCCCGAACCCGTGCAGAATGCCGCCGATCTCACCGGTCACGGAGCCGGTTTCGCCTTCCAGCACGCTCTTGGTGAACGAGTTGCCGTCGATGACCCAGTCGCCGAGGCCGAACATCTCCAGCCCGATGACGAACGCCTGAAAGCCGACGAGGATCGGCACCAGCAGTGCGAGAACTCGGTATGTACCCCTCATGACCCCTACTTCTCCTTCGAGTTTGCGCGGTCCGCTCGTGGACCCGCGCAGTTGATTTCGAAAGCCCCCCGGACTGGACCTTCAGACCTGAGCCGGTTGCGCTGGCGGCGCTGCGACCACTTTCGCTCTGCTGCTCGCCATCCCGGCGAGGCCAAAGACCACGAACGCGTTGATGCCGTGCAGCAGCGCCCACGACCGGGGCCCCGAACGCGACGATCGCGAACACCCACTGCAGCAGCACTGCGAGGAAGACGAAGCTGGCCCACTTCACGCCGCCCTCGATCTTCGAGAAGAAGGAGATGATCAGCAGGATGATCGCCAGCAGGGCGATGATGATCGCGCCGAAGCTGTGGATGTTCTGCCCGAGCGCGCCGGTGGCGGTCCTGTCCTCGGCGACCGACTTCGTGTAGCTGTCTCCGCCCTCGACGTAGTTCAAGATGCCGAAGGTGCCGAACGCGATGCCCGCCGCCTGTACGAGGACCATCACGGCGATGAGGCCGGCGAGGACGCGGTAGGTGGCTCTCATGTGTCTCCTCCGAGGTCTGCGCCCCACTGGTGGGATGCGCACGATTCCAGAGGTCCCCCAACTGAAGACCCGCGTAAAGAATGGTGGTCCGCGCCGATCTTGTCCTGACCATTTCTGACTAGCCCGGTCGTGTTGTCGCTCAACATCACGTTTGTCTGGAAAGTCCCACCGTGCCTTCGGGAGCAGAACCCCCGCCGGTAGCGTCGGCAGCGTGCTCAGGCTCGGTCAGCGCCGCTTCGCCGACACCGACCTGTTGGTGATGGCGATCGTGAACCGCACCCGCGACTCGTTCTACGACGCCGGCGCGACGTTCGCCGAGGACGCGGCTCTCGAGCGGGTCCGCGCAGTGGTGGCCGACGGCGCCGACATCGTCGACATCGGCGGGGTGAAGGCGGGGCCGGGCGAGGTCGTCGACGTCGAGGAGGAGATCCGGCGAACGGTGCCGTTCGTGGCGAGCGTCCGCGAGGAGTTCCCCGACCTCGTCATCAGCGTGGACACCTGGCGGGCTCCGGTGGCTCGTGAGGTGTGCGCCGCCGGAGCGGACCTGCTCAACGACGCCTGGGGTGGGTTCGACCCGGACCTGGCAGCGGTGGCAGCCGAGCACGACGCCGGCCTGGTCTGCACCCACACCAACGGCGCGGCCCCGCGCACCCCGCCCCACCGTCCGGCGTACGACGACGTGGTGGTCGCCGCGGTCGAGGCCACCGTGGCACTGGCCGAGCGGGCGGTCTCGCTCGGCGTCGCGCGCGAGAGCATCCTCGTCGACCCCGCCCACGACTTCGACAAGAACACCTGGCACTCGCTCGAGCTGACCAGGCGGCTCGACGAGATGGTCGGCGCCGGCTGGCCGGTGCTCGTCTCGCTCTCGCACAAGGACTTCGTCGGGGAGACGCTGGACCTCCCGGTCGACCAGCGGCTGGCCGGCACGCTCGCGGCCACGGCCGTCAGTGCCTGGCACGGCGCCCGGGTCTTCCGCGTGCACGACGTCACCGAGACGCGCCAGGTGCTCGACATGGTCGCCAGCATCCGGGGCACCCGCCCGCCCACGCGCGTCGTGCGGGGGCTCGCGTGATCGTCGCCGCCGCACTGGTGCCGCACCCGCCCTTGCTGCTGCGCGAGCTGGGCGGCCTGCGAGGACTCGGTTGCCGACCTGCGCGCCGCGGCCCTCGACGCCGTCCGCGCCGATCGTGGCCACTGCCGACGAGGTGGTCGTGGTGGGCGCTGCCGACGACGCGCGCGAGTGGCCCGCCTCGGGCTTCGACCTCCGTCGCTTCGGTACGACGCACCCACGGCTGCCGCAGCCCGGGCTGCCGCTGTCCCTCGGCATCGGATCGCGACTGCTCGAGGAGGCGGGGTGGGCCGGCGACGTCACGCTGGTGACTGTCCGCTGGTCGGCGACCGACGACGACCTCGAGGCACTGGCCGCGCGAGCTGCCGTCGCGAGAGCGCCGCACGGCGGTGCTGCTGCTCGGCGACGGCAGCGCACGACGGAGCGAGCGGGCGCCTGGCTACCTCGACGAGCGAGCCTTCTCCTTCGACGACGACATCGCCAAGGCGCTCGCGGACGGCGACGCCACCGCGCTCGCGCAGCTCGATGTCGGGCTGGCCGCGGAGCTGATGACCCACGGAGCAGCGGCGTTCCGGCTCCTCGGACTGCTTGCCCAGGGGGAGCCCGAGGCGCCGCGCGCGGTGCTCGGCTACCGCGACGACCCCTTCGGTGTGAGCTACTTCGTCGCGACCTGGACCTTCGAAAGGGATCTCACGTGACCCTGGACCTCTTCGCCGGGATGCCGGTGAGCGACTACGACCGGTCCCTGGCCTGGTACGAGAAGCTGCTTGGCTCGCCACCTGCCTTCTTGCCGAACTCGGTCGAGGCCGTCTGGGAGCTCGGGGAGCACCGCTACGTCTACATCCTGGTCTCGCCCGACCGTGCCGGTCACGGCCTCGTCACGTTCTTCGTCGACGACCTCGACCAGCGGATGGCAGCGATCGCCGACCGCGGCATCGAGCCCGCCCACCGGGAGACCTACGACAACGGCGTGCGCAAGGTGACGTTCCGCGACCCCGACGGCAACGAGATCGGCTTCGGCGGCGCCCCCGAGTCCGGTAGTCCGTGACATTTTCGTGGTTCCGGCGGCCGCCGGAACCACGAAAATGTCACGGACTACCCGGTCAGCGGCGAGCGACGAGCAGGGCCTGCGCAGAACGAGCCACGAGCCCGCGCTCGTCGTGCACCTGCGAGGTGGCGACGCCGACGCTCCCCGTGCCCAGGGTCGTCTCGGCGGACAGGCAGACCCACTCGCCGACGGGCGGCCGCAGCACGTGGACGGTCAGCTCGGTGTTGAGGAATCCCCACGTCGCGGGGTCGAGGGCGGCCGAGACGCCCGACGCCGAGTCGACGCCGCACATCAGCCGTTGCACCGGGCTCATCGACTCGCCTTCGACGAGGTCGACCCTGGACCGCATCCACACCACACCCGGCCCGGGCTCGGTGACCGCACCCTTGATCCACTGCCACTCCATGGCGTCGAGGTAGCCGCCCGACCAGCTCTGCGGTGGGTCCTTCTCGACCCCGTCGCCCGGGCCGTGCGGCAGCGGCTCCAGAGATCCGGGACCGTCCTCGGTCGCCGGGAACAGCCAGGCCGTCGCCCGGGCGCACGGCCGGTCCCGCGTCTCGTCGTACGCCGTCGCCTCGCACATGGCCACCGTGCGACCTGGCCTCACCATCTCTGCCTCGATGCGGAGCGGTCCGACGGGCACCGGCCCGAGCAGCTCCATGGTGAAGCGGCCGACGACCCGGCCCGCCGCGGCCTCGAGTCGTTCGACCGCGCGGGTCAGCAGTGCCGCGGGAGGGCCGCCGTGCTGGCTGTCCGGTCCCCACGGCCCGGCCGTCGAGGTCGTCGAGTCGAAGCGGTCCGGCCCGTCGGTGATGTAGAAGGGCTGCACGACCGCCATCATGCCGAGCACCCCACGGCAGGCCTTCGGCACCGTCTTGGGGCGGGCTGTCGATTTCGGGAACGCTCCCGCGCCTGTGTATCCTCGCCCGGTGCGTTTTGCGCCCCTTTAGCTCAGTCGGCAGAGCGTCTCCATGGTAAGGAGAAGGTCTACGGTTCGATTCCGTAAAGGGGCTCTGGGCAGGGCTCGTCGGCAGCTGGATCGTCGGCAGACCGGCGCCCGGCGGCGGGGTAGCTCAGGTGGTTAGAGCACACGGCTCATAATCGTGGTGTCGCGGGTTCGAGTCCCGCCCCCGCTACCACGCACGACGCAGACTTGACAGCACAGACCAGCAGCACACCATCCGGAAGCAGAGGCAGTCCCGTGGCCAGCAAGACCTCCGACGTCCGTCCGAAGATCACCTTGGCTTGCGTGGAGTGCAAGGAGCGCAACTACATCACCAAGAAGAACCGTCGCAACGACCCCGACCGGCTCTCCTTGCAGAAGTACTGCCCCCGTTGCCGCAAGCACACCGAGCACCGCGAGACCCGCTGACGCGTGCCTCGCGTCCACACGCAGGCTGACTGATGGCTGTCGACGCCTCCCTTGCGGGCCGGACCTTCCCGCCCACCGCGCCCTACCGGGTGTCCGCGGAGAAGATCACCGAGTTCGCCCGCGCCACCGGGTCGCAGTACGACGGCGGCGCGGCTCCGGCGACCTTCCCGATCGTCGTCGCGTTCGCAGCCATGACCGCGCTGATGGAGGACCCCTCGGTCGGCATCGAGCTGCACCGCGTCGTGCACGGCGAGCAGAAGTTCACCTACACGAGACCTGTCGAAGCGGGCGACGAGCTGACCGCGACCCTCACCGTCGACAAGCTGCGCCAGATCGGTGGCGCCGACATCATCGGCACCCGCAGCGAGATCACCGACGCCGACGGCGAGCCCGTCTGCACCGCGTTCGCGACCCTCGTCCACCGGAGCGAGTCGTGAACAAGAGCCTCGACGAGCTGGCTGCCGGCGACGAGCTGCCGGAGCAGACCTACACCGTCACCCGCGCCGACCTGGTCCGCTACGCCGGTGCGAGCGGCGACTTCAACCCGATCCACTGGTCGGACCGCGTCGCGACCGACGTCGGGCTGCCGGGGGTGATCGCGCACGGCATGTACACGCTCGCCCTCGCCGCGGGGGCACTCGACACCTGGGCCGGCGCCCCCGGCCGCATCCGCGAGCTCGGCTGCAAGTTCACCAAGCCCGTCGTCGTCCCCGACGACGACACGGGTGCCGAGGTGGTGGTGCGCGGCAAGGTCGCGAACGTCGACGACGCCGGCGTGCACGTGTCGCTCGAGGTGACGTGCGGCGGCGAGAAGGTGCTGGGCGCGCCGAAGGCGGTCCTGGGTGCCTGACGGCGACCTGCTCGCGGACCGTACGACGCTGCGGCTCGGCGGGCCCGCGTCGAGCATGGTGCACGCCACCACCGAGGCCGAGCTCGTCGACGCCGTACGCCAGGCCGACGAGTCGGGCACGCAGGTGCTGCTCCTAGCCGGCGGCAGCAACCTCGTGGTGAGCGACGAGGGCTTCGACGGTGTCGTGGTGAGCATCGAGACCCGCGGCATCGACATCAGCGAGGACGCGTGCGGGGGTGCGTCGGTCACGGTCGCGGCGGGGGAGGACTGGGACGCCCTCGTCGCTCGTGCCGTCGAGCGAGGGTGGGTCGGCATCGAGGCGCTGTCGGGAATCCCGGGCTCCGTGGGCGCGACGCCGATCCAGAACGTCGGCGCCTACGGGCAGGAGGTCTCCGGGACCATCGCGTCCGTCCGGTGCTGGGACCGGGTGCTACGCGGGCAGCGCACGTTCTTCGCCGCCGACTGCGCCTTCGGCTACCGCTCGAGCCGCTTCAAGCGCGACCCCGGCCGCCACGTCGTGCTGTCGGTGACGTTCCAGTTCCGGCTCGGAGAGCTGTCCGAGCAGGTCCGCTACGCCGAGCTGGCCAACCGGCTCGGGGTCGACCTCGGCGACCGTGCCCTGGGCGCCGACGTGCGTGAAGCGGTGCTCGCGCTGCGGCGGGGCAAGGGCATGGTGCTCGACGCGGCCGACCACGACACCTGGAGCGCCGGCTCGTTCTTCACCAACCCGCTGCTCGACGCCGAAGCGGCCGCGGGTCTGCCCGAGGAGGCGCCGCAGTGGCCGCAGCCGGACGGCACCACCAAGACGAGCGCCGCCTGGCTCATCGAGCGGGCCGGGTTCGGCAAGGGCTACGGCAACGACCGCGTCGCGATCTCCAGCAAGCACTCGCTGGCGCTGACGAACCGAGGCGGCGCCAGCACCGCTGACCTGCTGGCGCTTGCCGGCGAGGTGCGCGCCGGTGTGCACGAGCGGTTCGGGGTGTGGCTCGTCAACGAGCCGGTGCTCGTCGGGTGCGAGCTTCCGGTGCCGGCCTGACTCGGTCTGCTCAGACCACGCCAAGCCCGTAGTAGGCACCGCTGCCACTGCTGGCCAGCACAACGATGAAGAGGATCACGACGATGATCGCCAGGACCAGCAGGACCGAGCCGATGATGCCCAGGATGAACCCTGCCTGGGCCATGCCACGGCCGCCGAGCTGTCCACCGGAGGCGTCGATCCTCTTCATCGAGGCCCTGCCCATGAACAGGGCGACGGGTGCTGCCAACAGTCCGAAGCCGTAGCAGCTGGCGAGCACGAGAGCGGCGATCCCCACGATCATTGCCGCGGTCGCGTGACCATCGGTCGGGACGACGGCCGGGTAGGCGTAGCCGGGCGGCGGGTACGCCGGCTGCTGCCCGTACGTGGGCTGGTTGTAGGTCGGCTGGTTGTACTGCGGCTCGTTGTACTGGGGCTGGCCGCCGTACACCGGCTGGGTGTACTGCGGCGGCTCGGGCTGTCCCCACGCCCGGCTGGCTGGGCGGCTGGTTGGGCGGCTGGTAGGGGTCGGTCGGCTCGTCGCCTGTCCCGGGAGGGGTCGTCATGCCGCACACCCTAAGCGGGCCTTCGCCCGGTCGCCGACGATTTCCCCCGACAGCTCCCGCCGCTAGGTGCTGCTGCTGCCCACTGCGATGACCACAATGATCAGCCAGAAGACCAGGAAGACCACGGCCAGGCCCAAGATGATGGTCCCGATGATCCCCATGATGTAGCCGGCCTGCGCAGCCCCGCGACCGCCGAGCTGGCCGTTCGACGCGTCGATCTCGTCCACCGTGCTCTTGCCGATCCGCCAGGCGAACGGCGCCAGCACGCTGCACAGCACGACACCGAGAATGCCGAGGATCAACGACGTGGTCGCCTTCGGGTGGTCCGGTGGTGCGTAGACCGGCTGTCCGTAGCCGGGCTGCCCGTAACCAGGCTGCTGCTGCCCGTAACCCGGCTGCCCGCCGTAGACGGGTGCGTTGTACTGCGCCGGCGGTGGCGGCTGCTGGGGTTGTTGCTGCTGCTCCCAGTAGCCCGGCTGCTCGCTGCCCGGCTGGCCGGCGGGGGGCTGGCCGGCGGGGGGCTGGCCCGGCTGGCCAGCAGGAGGCTGATACGGGTCCTGCGGCGGCTCGCCACCACTTCCGGGAGTGTTCGTCATGCCGCACACCCTAGGCGCAGAAACCCCTGCCGGGGCAGAGGTTGAGCGACCTGCGGTGGCCGGCGTCTTGGTGGTTTCCCAAGAGATGAACCCAAGCCCTCACTTCTCACGGGTCTCGTTTCATGAGAAGTACGAGTACGTCGTGAGAAGTCGGCGCAGTACGGCAAGTTTGACCACATCTCTTGGGAAACCGACCCAAGTCGCCCGGCGGCTCGCTACTCGCCAGCCGTGAGCCACCGGTCGATGTCGGCGCAGATCGAGGCCTTCAACGATTCAGGTGCTGCAGAGGCACTCACCGACATCCGTGCCAGGGCGGCGAGCTGTGAGTCGGTGAGGCCGTGGGCCGCGCGCATGGTGGCGTACTGCGAGGCGAGCCGCGAGCCGAACAGCAACGGGTCGTCGGCGCCCAGGGCCACGGTCGCCCCGGCCTCCAGCAGCTGCGGCAGCGGCACCGAGCTCAGGTCGCTGTAGACGCCGAGCGCCACGTTCGACACCGGGCACACCTCGAGCGGCACCCCGGCCGAGACCACCCGGTCGAGCAGCGCCGGGTCCTCGACCACCCTGACCCCGTGCCCGAGCCGGTCGGCGTGCAGGTCGTCCAGGCACCGCCGTACGGCGTCGGGGCCGAGCAGCTCGCCGCCGTGCGGCACCAGCAGCAGCCCGGCCCGCTCGGCGATAGCGAACGCCCTCGCGAAGTCCGAGGTCGTGCCACGTCGCTCGTCGTTCGACAGCCCGAAGCCGACCACGCCGCGACCGGCGTACTGCGCGGCCAGCCGGGCGAGGGACCGGGCGTCCATCGGGTGCCTGGTGCGGTTGGCGGCGATCACGACTGCCATCTCGAGCCCGGTCGCGGCCGTCGTCTCGCGGACCGCGTCGAGGACCAGGTCGGTGAAGGCGGTGATCCCGTCGAAGCGGGCGGCGTAGCCGCTCGGGTCGACCTGCAGCTCCAGCCAGCGGCCGCCGTCGGCGACGTCGTCCTCGGCCGCTTCTCGCACCAGCCGGCGCACGTCCTCCTCGGTGCGCAGCACCGACCGGGCGACGTCGTAGAGCCGTTGGAAGCGGAACCAGCCCTTCTCGTCGGCGGCACTCAGCTGCGGCGGCCAGTCCTCGACCAGCGCGTCAGGCAGCGGGATCCCGTCGCGCTCGGCCAGCTCGACGAGCGTCTGGTGCCGCATCGAGCCCGTGAAGTGCAGGTGCAGGTGCGCCTTGGGAAGCGCGCGGAGGCTCCTGTCCTCCCGCTGACCGCCCATGCAGCCGGGTCAGCCCAGCAGCTTCTGGATGCGCCCGACGCCTTCGGCGAGGTCGTCGTCGCCGAGCGCGTACGACAACCGCAGGTAGCCGGGAGCACCGAACGCCTCGCCCGGCACCACCGCGACCTCGACCTCCTCGAGGATGACCTCGGCGAGCTCGGCCGACGTCGTGGGCGTGCGGCCGGCGATCTCGCGGCCGAGCACCCCCTTCACCGACGGATAGGCGTAGAACGCACCCGTGGGCTCGGGGCACTCGACGCCGGAGATCTCGTTGAGCATCCGCACGATGGTCTGGCGGCGGCGGTCGAAGGCCTCGCGCATCTCGGCGACTGCCGACAGGTCCCCGGACAGCGCAGCGATGGCGGCACGCTGGGCGACGTTGTTGACGTTCGACGTGGCGTGCGACTGCAGGTTGGTCGCGGCCTTGACCACGTCCTTGGGGCCGATCAGCCAGCCGACCCGCCAGCCGGTCATGGCGTAGGTCTTCGCGACGCCGTTCACGACGATGCACCGGTCCGCCAGGTCGGGCAGCAACGCGGGCAGCGAGGACGTCTTCGTGTCGCCGTACGTCAGGTGCTCGTAGATCTCGTCGGTGACGACCCACAGACCGTTGTCGAGCAGCCACCGGCCGATCGCCTCGACCTCCTCGGGGCTCGCCACGGCGCCGGTCGGGTTCGAGGGGGAGCAGAAGAGCAGTGCCTTCGTGCGCGGGGTGCGAGCGGCCTCGAGCTGCTCGACGCTCACCTGGTAGCCCTGGCTCTCGTCGGCCAGCACCTCGACCGGCACGCCGCCGGCGAGGCGGATGGCCTCCGGGTAGGTCGTCCAGTACGGCGCGGGCAGGATCACCTCGTCGCCGGGGTCGAGGATCGTCGCGAACGCCTCGTAGATCGCCTGCTTGCCACCGTTGGTGACGAGCACCTGCGCCGGCTCGACGGAGTAGCCCGAGTCGCGCAGCGTCTTGTCGACGATGGCCTGCTTCAGCTCGGGGAGCCCACCGGCGGGTGTGTAGCGGTGGTTGCGGGGGTCGCGGCAGGCCTCGACCGCCGCCTCGACGATGTAGTCGGGGGTCGGGAAGTCCGGCTCACCGGCGCCGAAGCCGATCACCGGGCGGCCGGCGGCCTTCAGGGACTTGGCCTTGGCGTCCACCGCGAGCGTGGCCGACTCGGCGATCCCGCCGATGCGTTCGGACACGCGGCGACCCGTCGTGACACCGGTGGAGGTGGGGCCCGTCGACGGGTCTGCTGAGGAGCTGTTTGAGCGGTCGGAGGAGGCTGACGAGGTCATGCCTCCCATGCTCGCACCCCCACGGCCCACCGCCCACCCGGGCCCGGCTGCTGGTTCGACTTGCGCTGGCGAGGCCCCGTACACTGCACTTTTGGTGGAACTCACCCTTGTCCGGCATGCCCGGAGCGACCCGGGCGAGCCATCGGAGGGCACTAGCTCAACTGGCAGAGCATCGGTCTCCAAAACCGAAGGTTGGGGGTTCAAGTCCCTCGTGCCCTGCTCGACGCCGCCAGGCAGGCAAGAGCAGTGAGACCGGCACACAAAGCAGGACCACGATCCCAGGAAGGTGGAGGACCATGACGCAGAGCCGCCCAGTGCGCTCGTCGTCGTCGCGTGAGTCGCGCGAGCGCAGGACCGGTCCGGCCACGTTCTACCGCCAGGTGGTCGCCGAGCTGCGCAAGGTCGTGTGGCCCTCGCAGCAGCAGCTGATCACGTACTTCGCGGTGGTGATGGTCTTCGTGCTGGTGGTCATGGCGATCGTGTCGCTGCTGGACCTGGGCTTCGGGCGGCTGGTGTTCAAGGTCTTCGGTTGAGCCGGACCTGTGTAACCAGACGTGAACATGCCCGCTCCGAGCCCGTACGGCGAGGACCGACGAGATGAAGGTGACTGAGTAATCGTGTCGCAGCAAAACGAGGAGCTCCAGGACGCGACCTCGGCCGGCGTCGACCCCGCAACCGGCGAGAACGTCGCCGAGGAGGCGGCTGCCGACTCCGCGACCGTGCCCGCCGCGGACCAGGACACGCCCGTCGAGGCCGAAGACGCGTTCGCCGCCGTCGAGGACCCCGCCGCGGAGGAGCCTGCCGCGGAGGAGCCGTGCTGAGCCGGCCGCAGCAGAGCCTGCTGCCGAGGAGCCCGCTACCGAGGAGCCCGCGGCAGAAGACGCCGCCGTCGAGGACGAGCCGGTGGTCGACGTCCTGCAGGACTTCCGCGACGCCCTGCGCGACAAGGTCGGCGACTGGTTCGTCGTGCACACCTACTCCGGCATGGAGAACCGTGTGAAGGCGAACCTCGAGAACCGCATCACCTCCTTGAACATGGAGGACTACATCCACGAGGTGGTCGTCCCCACCGAAGAGGTCGCGGAGATCAAGAACGGCCAGCGCAAGATGGTCAAGCGGACCGTGCTGCCCGGCTACGTGCTGGTGCGCATGGACCTCACCGACGAGTCGTGGGCGGCAGTGCGGCACACCCCGTCGGTGACCGGCTTCGTCGGGCACAGCCACCAGCCGGTGCCCCTCAGCCTCGACGAGGTCGAGAGCATGCTGGCGCCGGCCATCACCGCAGAGGCGGAGGCGGCAGCGCCCGAGCAAGGCGGTGGCGGCGGTGCCACGAAGCAGAAGGTCGAGGTCGCCGACTTCGACGTGTCCGACTCCGTCATGGTCGTCGACGGGCCGTTCGCGACGCTGCACGCGACCATCACCGAGATCAACGCGGAGTCGCAGCGCGTCAAGGCGCTCGTCGAGATCTTCGGCCGGGAGACACCGGTCGAGCTCAGCTTCAGCCAGATCCAGAAGAGTCTGAGCACAAGCAGTCTGACGTAACAGGTGGCAGAGGGCGTCATACGCCCTCGTCATGACCACGAGAGAGAGATAGAAGGAAATGCCTCCCAAGAAGAAGAAGATCGCTGCACTGGTCAAGGTGCAGCTGCAGGCCGGAGCGGCGACTCCTGCTCCGCCGGTGGGTACGGCGCTCGGCCCCCACGGCGTGAACATCATGGAGTTCTGCAAGGCCTACAACGCGCAGACCGAGCCGATGCGCGGCAACGTGGTGCCCGTCGAGATCACGATCTACGAGGACCGCTCGTTCACCTTCATCACCAAGACGCCGCCAGCCGCTGAGCTGATCAAGAAGGCGGCCGGGCTGCAGAAGGGCTCGGGTGTGCCGCACAAGGAGAAGGTCGGCAAGCTGACCCAGGACCAGGTGCGTGAGATCGCCACCACCAAGATGCCCGACCTCAACGCGAACAGCATCGAGGCGGCCATGAAGATCGTCGAGGGCACCGCACGCTCGATGGGGATCACCACCAAGTAGGCGTCCCCTGCGAACCGGTGGCCCCTCGTCGAGGCGAGGCCACCGGCCAGTCATCAAACCGTGGCAGGGCAGCTGAGCGCCCGTTCACCACACTCTGGAAGAAGAGGAACCAGACATGCAGCGCAGCAAGACCTACCGGGCGGCCAGTGAGTCGTTCGACCCGGACACGCTCCACAGCCCGTCGGCGGCCATCAAGCTCGCCAAGGACGGCAGCAAGAAGAAGTTCGACGAGACCGTCGACGTCGCCATGCGCCTCGGCGTCGACCCGCGCAAGGCCGACCAGATGGTCCGCGGCACCGTCAACCTCCCGCACGGCACCGGCAAGACCGCTCGCGTGCTGGTCTTCGCCAGCGGCGACAAGGCCGAGGCCGCGCGCGAAGCCGGCGCCGACGAGGTCGGTGCGGACGAGCTGATCGAGAAGGTCAACGGCGGCTGGCTCGACTTCGACGCCGTCGTCGCGACGCCCGACATGATGGGCAAGGTCGGCCGGCTCGGCCGGGTGCTCGGGCCCCGCGGCCTGATGCCGAACCCGAAGACCGGCACGGTCACCCCCGATGTCGTCAAGGCGGTCTCGGACATCAAGGGCGGCAAGATCGAGTTCCGTGTCGACAGGCACGCCAACCTGCACTTCATCATCGGCAAGGCCTCGTTCTCGCAGACCCAGCTCGTCGAGAACTACGCCGCCGCGCTCGAGGAGATCCTGCGGCTCAAGCCGGCCAGCTCCAAGGGTCGCTACCTGCGCAAGATCACGCTCTCCACGACCATGGGGCCGGGTGTCCAGATCGACCCGAACCGCACCCGCAACATCGCGGGTGAGGACGAGGGCTAGCTACTCGACGAAGATGCGGTCGTCGACGAGCTGCTCGGCGACCGCCCGTCCGGCGGTGTCGAATCGGCACTGGTCGAACAGCTTCCTGAACTCCAGGTCGATGCCCGCGCGACCACTGCGGTTCTTCTCGATCGAGAGCACCGCCCACTTCCGGTACTCCTCGGCGTTGCCCAAGGTGTAGACGAGGTGGTGGCGGGCGACCACGTCGAACTTCTCGTTGAGCATCAGCACGGTGTCGGCCTCGTAGGCAAGCGCTGACGAGCCGCGCAGGTTGCCGACCCGCAGCCGCTTGCCCGGGGTCAGGCCGTCCTTGTCGGCGGCCACCACTGCGAGCACCGGCACCTCGTGGTCGAGGGCGAGGTCCTTGAGACCTTCGGCGACCGTGGTGACCCGCTCGTACTCGTCGGCCGCACCCGACACGTGCACCTTCTGCAGGTAGTCCACGATCACCAGCGGTGCCTGGCCGGCGCTCTCGCGGACCTGCTCGATGGCCGCGGTGATGGTGGCGAGGTCGGTGCTTGTGCCCGTCGAGCGGTGCAGCACCAGGCGGTCGCCGTACTTCTGCACGGTGCGGACGGCCTCCGCGCCGGACTCGGTGTCGGCCAGCCGGTCGCCCGACGTCCCGCTCCGCCCGTCGACGGCCTCGAACGTGGCGCGTACCCGCTTGACGCTGGGTGCGGCAATGCCCCCGATCTTGCCCGCCTCGAGCGTGACCAGACGCACCAGCAGGGTCTGGGTGTCGTGCTCGTAGGAGAAGAACACGACCGGGCGGCCGAAGGTGGCGATGTTGCGTGCGACCTGCAGCGCCCAGGTGGTCTTGCCCAGGCCTTGCGGGCCGCCGAGCAGCACCAGCTCGCCGGACCGGAAGCCGCCGGTCAGCTTCTGGTCGAGCAGGTCGAACCCTGTCGGCCAGACGTGGTCGAGCGAGAAGCGCTCGGTTGCCAGCCGCTGGTCGGCCTGCTGCAGAACATCACCGAGGGGCTGCAGCGAGATCTCCATCTCGCCATGGTTCCACCGGCGACCACCTCGCGTGGGCGAAATGCCCGATCCAGAGATGACGCTGTCTAGCTGTGCTCGGCCCGCATCGATTTGGCCGCGATGTCGCTCCTCCCGTAGTCTTCCCCGAGAACCAGAGACCGCCGGTCGTTGTCTCCAGCCTTGGAGGCAACCGAAGGTCCGCACAGCGGGCGTCCTGCGCAGGTGACACCGAGTGATAGCACCTCGGGTACGTCGACCAGACGTGCCACGTGCCGAGCCCCGTGCCCTGCGCCGGGGCTCTTGTCTTTGCCGGGTCGTTGTCCCTCGCGGGTGGCACGGGGTCCCTGGACAGGTGTGGCCGTCGCGACCGGCGGTCACCACGATCCGGAAGGAGACCCATGGCGCGGGCCGACAAGGCAGCCGCCGTCGCGGAACTCGTGGAGTCGTTCCAGGAGTCGGCGGGGGCCGTGCTGACCGAGTACCGCGGTCTCACCGTGAAGCAGCTGCAGGATCTGCGGCGCTCGCTCGGGGAGAACGCCAACTACGCCGTGGTCAAGAACACGCTCACCCAGATCGCCGCCACCGAGGCAGGTGTCGAGGGTTTCGACGACCTGCTCACCGGACCGACGGCGATCGCCTTCATCAACGGCGACGTGGTGGAGGCCGCGAAGGGGCTGCGTGACTTTGCCAAGGCAAATCCCTCCCTCGTGATCAAGGGCGGCATCCTCGACGGGAAGTCGCTCGACCCGAAGGAGATCGCCAGGCTGGCCGACCTCGAGTCGCGTGAGGTGCTCCTCGCGAAGCTCGCCGGCGGCATGCTGGCATCGCTCAACCAGGCCGTCTACCTGCTCAACGCGCCGTTGTCGCAGGCCGCCCGGCTCGCGGGCGCCCTGCAGGCCAAGGCCGAGCAGGACCCCTCCGTCCTCCGGGGCGGGACCGGCGAAGCACCTGCAGAACCAGCCGGCGAGGCACCTGCAGAACCAGCCGACGAGGCACCTGCAGAACCAGCCGACGAGGCACCTGCAGAACCAGCCGGCGAGGCGACCGCTGAGCCGACCGACGAGGCAACCGCAGACGCGGCCGACTCCTGACACCCACCCACCCGGCCCTCGCGACCGCGCGGGCCAGCACACCGGAAGGAACCGCCACCATGGCGAAGCTCACCACCGACGAGCTGCTCGATGCCTTCAAGGAGATGACGCTCCTGGAGCTGAGTGAGTTCGTGAAGCAGTTCGAAGAGACGTTCGGCGTGACCGCTGCGGCCCCGGTCGCCGTGGCCGCCGCGCCGGCCGCCGGCGGTGCCGGCGACGCCGGCGGCGAGGCCGCCGAGGAGCAGGACGAGTTCGACGTCGTCCTCGAGGCCGCCGGCGAGAAGAAGATCAACGTCATCAAGGAGGTCCGCAGCCTCACCAGCCTCGGCCTCAAGGAGGCCAAGGAGCTGGTCGAGGCCGCTCCCAAGGCCGTCTTGGAGAAGGTCACCAAGGAAGCCGCGGACAAGGCCAAGGAGGCGCTCGAGGGCGCCGGTGCCTCCGTCAGCGTCAAGTGACCCTCGGGTGACATGGCGGCTCGCTCGGCCCGTCCGAGCAGCCGCAATCAACGCCGAGCGGCGGTCCTCGCGACGAGGGCCGCCGCTCGTTTGTCAAAGCGGCTCCGGGGGTACCGGACAGCGTGTGACACTGCGTGTTGCCGGTCCGATGCCTTGCCGTAACCTCGCTTCTGTTTACTCGTTGGTAATGCTGGGCAGATTCGAGGTGTTTGCGCGCCCTCGGGTCGGCGTGGCCCAAGCACCTGAGAACGAGAGGGAGGGCGCGATAGTGGGCGTCGAGATCAAGGTCGATGACCTGACGAAGTCCTTCGGGAAGCAGCTGATCTGGGGGGACGTGACGCTGACCATCCCGGCGGGCGAGATCAGCGTGATGCTCGGGCCTTCCGGTACTGGAAAGTCCGTATTCCTGAAGGCGCTCATCGGTCTGCTCAAGCCCGACAAGGGCACCATCGAGATCGAGGGCACGGACATCGCCTCCTGCTCCGAGAAGGACCTCTACGAGATCCGCAAGCTCTTCGGCGTGCTGTTCCAGGACGGCGCGATGTTCGGCTCGATGTCGCTCTACGACAACGTGGCGTTCCCGATGCGGGAGCACACCAAGAAGAGCGAGTCCGAGATCCACAACGTCGTCATGGAGAAGATGGAGCTGGTCGGCCTCATCGGTGCCGAGGACAAGCTCCCAGGTGAGATCTCCGGCGGTATGCGCAAGCGGGCCGGCCTGGCTCGCGCGCTCGTCCTCGATCCCGAGATCGTGCTCTTCGACGAGCCCGACTCCGGTCTGGACCCCGTCCGTACGGCGTTCCTCAACCAGCTCATCGTCGACCTCAACGCCCAGATCGACGCGACGTTCCTGATCGTGACGCACGAGATCAACACGGCCCGGACGGTCCCGGACAACATCGGCCTGCTCTACCACAAGCACCTGGCGATGTTCGGTCCCCGCGAGATGCTGCTCTCGTCCGAGGAGCCGGTGGTCCGGCAGTTCCTCAACGCGCAGCGCATCGGCCCGATCGGCATGTCGGAGGAGAAGGACGCCAACGAGCTCGAGCAGGAGAAGGACGAGGAGCTGCCGCCGCTGCCCCCGATCCCGCCGCAGCTCGAGCCCTCCAACGGCGTCCCCCGTCGCAGCCAGCGTGAGCCAGGCGCCTGGTGCCGTGACAACGACGTCGAGCCGCCTCCCGGCTCCTTCGAGGACAACATGTCGATGGCGACCTGATGGCCTCATTGACGTCATCTCGCGTCCTTGCCCCCATCGGCACGGCCGGGAAGCTCTTCGCCTTCGGTATCGACGTCTTCCGAGGGTTGTTCCGCAGACCGTTCCAGACACGTGAGTTCCTGCAGCAGGCCTGGTTCATCGCTTCGGTGACGATCGTGCCGACCGCCCTGGTCGCCATCCCCTTCGGCGCCGTCATCGCGCTGCAGGTCGGTGGGCTGATCAAGCAGTTCGGCGCGCAGTCGTTCACCGGCTCGGCGGCGGTGCTCGCCGTGGTCCGCGAGGCAGGACCGATCGCGACGGCGCTGCTGATCGCCGGCGCCGGCGGCTCGGCGATCGCGGCCGACCTCGGCGCCCGCAAGATCCGTGAAGAGCTCGACGCGATGATGGTCCTCGGCATCGACCCCGTCCAGCGCCTGGTCGTGCCTCGCGTGCTGGCCTGCATGATGGTCTCGGTCTTCCTCAACGGCCTGGTCAGCGTCGTCGGCGTGGCCGGTGGCTACGTCTTCAACGTCGTGCTGCAAGACGGCACACCAGGTGCCTATTTAGCGAGCTTCACCGCGCTCGCCCAATTGCCTGATCTGTGGCAAGGCATGGCCAAGGCACTCGTGTTCGGACTGATCGCCGCGATCGTCGCCTCCTACAAGGGCATGAACGCCGACGGTGGCCCGAAGGGCGTCGGCGACGCCGTCAACGAGTCCGTGGTCATCACGTTCATGCTGCTGTTCGTCGCCAACTTCGTCATGAGCGCCGTCTACTTCCAGCTCGTCCCCCCGAAGACAGGCTGAGGCGGGACTGATGGCGAACGTGAAGGCGGTCTACCAGCGACCGATGGGCGCGTTGGACAAGCTCGGCGAGGAGCTGTCCTTCTACGTCCGTGCGATCGCGTGGTCCCCCCGCACGATCGTCCGCTACAAGAAGGAGATCACCCGGCTGCTCGCCGAGGTGACCCTCGGATCGGGCGCGCTCGCGGTCATCGGCGGCACCGTCGGCGTCATCACCGCACTGGCGTTCTTCACCGGCACCGAGGTCGGTCTGCAGGGCTACGCCGCCCTCAACCAGATCGGCACGGCGGCCTTCTCCGGCTTCGTCTCCGCCTACTTCAACACCCGCGAGATCTCCCCGCTCGTCGCCGGCATCGCGCTCGCGGCAACGGTCGGCTGCGGCTTCACCGCGCAGCTCGGCGCCATGCGGATCTCGGAGGAGGTCGACGCCCTCGAGGTCATGGCGATCCCGTCGCTGCCGTTCCTGGTCACGACGCGCATCATCGCCGGGCTCATCGCGGTGACGCCGCTGTACGTCGTCGGCCTGATGTCGTCGTACTTCGCCACCCGGCTCACGGTGACCAAGTTCTTCGGGCAGAGCAGCGGCACCTACGACCACTACTTCAACCAGTTCCTGCCACCGGGTGACGTGCTCTGGTCCTTCGGCAAGGTGCTCATCTTCGCGATCGTGGTGATCCTCATCCACTGCTACCACGGCTACAACGCCACCGGCGGGCCGGCCGGTGTGGGTGTCGCGGTCGGCCGCGCCGTGCGGACGTCCATCGTCGCGATCAACGTCATCGACCTGTTCCTGTCCATGGCCATCTGGGGCACCACGGCCACCGTCAGGTTGGCGGGCTGAACCATGTCTCGACAGAGCAGCGGCTTCGCGGAGACCGTCCAGCACCGGGTGCTGGGCGTGACGTTCCTGCTGCTCCTCGTGCTGTTCGCCGGCCTCACCGTCGCGATCTTCAACAAGAGCTTCGTCTCCTACGACGAGGTCAAGCTGCAGTCCGGCAAGATCGGGCTCCAGCTGCCGAGCCGCGCGGACATCAAGATCCGCGGCGTCCAGGTCGGTGAGGTGCTCTCCGCCACCAGCAACGGCGAAGGGGCCGACATCGAGCTCGGCATCTACCCCGACTCGGCACACCTGATCCCCGAGAACACCACGGCCCGGATCGTGCCCAAGACGCTGTTCGGTGAGAAGTACGTCGCCCTCCAGGTGCCCTCGGACCCGTCGTCGAAGAGCATCAGCGCCGGGGACACGATCAAGGAGTCGGAGGTCGCGATCGAGGTCGAGAAGGTGCTCTCCGACCTCTACCCGCTGCTGCGGACCGTGCAGCCCGCCCAGCTGAACTACACGCTGACCGCGCTGGCGAACGCCCTCGAAGGACGCGGAGAGCGCCTCGGCAACAACTTCGTGGTCCTCGACGACTACCTCAAGCGGATGAACCCGAAGCTCCCGCTGTTCATCGACGACCTCGGCAAGCTCGCGTCGGTCTCGGACACCTACGCCGACGTGACTCCTGAGCTCGCCAACATCCTGCGCAACAGCGTGACGACCGGCGACACGTTCGTGGAGAAGGAGGCGAAGGTCAAGGCGCTCTTCGACGACGTCGCCGGATTCTCGAACACCACCCAGGACTTCCTCGAGCAGAACGGCCAGAACATCATCACGCTGAGCAAGCAGGGCCAGCGACAGCTGCCGGTGTTCGCGAAGTACGCGCCCGAGTACCCCTGCCTCCTCAACGGCATCGTGGGAGCGATCCCGCTCGAGGAGCGAGGCCTTCCGCGGCTTCATGCTCCACATCAACCTCGAGGTGCTCCCCAAGCAGCCGCGCGGCTACAACCCGAGCGACAGCCCGGTCTACGGCGAGCACGGGCAGAACGCCGTGCCGCTGGGCCAGTGCGAGAAGGCGATCAACTTCGGCTACGGCCAGAAGAACCTGCCGCCGACCTCCCTCGTCCCGAACATCAAGGACGGCGTGAACTACGGACAACCACTGGGCAAGAACCGCGACCGGCACCGGTTTCGACGTGACCTCGGGCTACGCCGGCACGGCCGCCGAGCGTGACGTCATCAGCTCCTTCGCCGGTCCCGCCATGGGCGTGTCGCCCAAGCAGGTGCCGGACACGACGTCCCTGCTCTTCGGGCCGCTGGCGCGCGGAAGCCGGGTGAGCCTGCGATGAAGATGCTCGACAAGGAGACCGCCGGCGACGCCATCAAGCTGGTCATCTTCATCGTCGTCACCACGTTGGCCACCGGGCTGCTCGTGATCACGATCGGCAACATCTCGTTCGCCAGCAGCAAGGAGTACAAGGCGGTCTTCACCGACGCCACCGGCGTCGTGAAGGGCGACGACGTGCGGGTCGCCGGCGTCAAGGTCGGCACCGTCAAGAACGATCGACGTCTACAACCGCACCCGCGCGCTGGTCACGTTCAAGGTCGATGACGACGCAGGCGGTCACCGACAGCACGCTGGCGCAGATCCGCTACCGCAACCTCGTCGGTCAGCGCTACATCTCCCTCAGCCAGGGCGTCGGAGGACCGGACGCCGCTCGAAGGAGGGGTCGACGATCCCGATCTCGCGCACCCAGCCGGCGCTCGACCTGACGGTGCTGTTCAACGGTTTCAAGCCGCTGTTCGAGGCACTCTCGCCCGCCGACATCAACCAGCTGTCCTACGAGATCGTCAAGGTCTTCCAGGGTGAGGGCGGCACCCTGGACGGTCTGCTGTCCCACACCGCGTCCCTGACCTCGACCCTGGCCAGTCGCGACCAGGTGATCGGCTCGCTGATCAACAACCTCAACGAGACGATGGTGACGATCGGCAACCGCGACGAGGAGCTGTCCGACCTGCTGGTCAAGCTCCGGGTGTTCATCTCCGGTCTCGCCGGCGACCGCAAGGCGATCTTGGGCTCGCTGGACTCGATCTCCTCCCTCGCGGTGCAGACCTCCGACCTGGTCACCGGCATCCGGCCGCCGCTCACCGCCGATGTGAAGCAGCTGCGCAAGGTCGCGGCAACCTCGACAAGAACAAGCAGGAGCTCGACCGTGCCCTGCAGGTGCTGCCGATCAAGCTGCACGAAGGTCGGCCGCACCGCGATCTACGGCTCGTTCTTCAACTTCTACCTCTGCAACTTCGAGGGCCACGTGAAGCTGCCACCGCTGCTGGGCCAGAAGCGGCACGGACGTCGGCCTCAACTACACGACCAAGGCCGCGAGGTGTGACCTCGGATGAGCACTCCCTTCCGTGAGCGAAACCCGGTGATCATCGGGGCGGTCAGCCTCGCCGTGATGGCCGCGTTCATCCTCGGCGCGTTCAAGGCCGACAGCCTCCCGCTCATCGGCGGCGGCACCACCTACTACGCCGCCTTCTCCGAGGCGGGAGGCCTCAAGGCCAACGACGAGGTCCGGGTGGCCGGCGTGCGCGTCGGCAAGGTCAAGGCCGTCGAGCTCGAGGGCGACCACGTCCGGGTCGAGTTCAAGGTCGACAAGAGCGCAAAGTTCGGCTCCGAGACCGGTGCCGCGATCAAGGTCAAGACACTGCTCGGCGCGATGTTCGTGGCGCTCGAGCCGGCCGGCCGCGGCCAGATGAAGGAGAAGGCGGAGATCCCGACCTCGCGCACCACGTCGCCGTACGACGTCGTGGAGGCGTTCAGCGGGCTCGCCGAGCGCTCCGAGGCGATCAACACGAAGCGGCTCGCCAGCCTCGCTGAACACGCTCGGCGACCTGACCAAGACGACTCCGAAGAACTTCAAGGCCGCCCTCTCCGGGCTGTCGGACCTCTCCGCGAACGTCGCGAAGCGCGACGACCAGCTGAACTCCCTGCTGCGCAACACCAAGAAGGTCTCGAAGGTGCTCGGCGACCGCAGCGGCGACCTGACCACGCTGATGCGCAACGGTGACGTGCTGTTCCGCGCGCTCGCTGCTCGCCGGGACTCGATCCACAACCTGCTCGTCGCGACCAGCCAGCTCTCGATCCAGCTGACCGGTCTGGTGCGCGACACCCGCGCCGACCTGAAGCCGGCGCTGGACCACCTCGGCCGTGTCGTCGACGTGCTGAACAAGAACCAGGACAACCTCGACAACAGCCTGCGGCTGATGGCGCCCTTCTACAAGGTCTTCGCCAACACGCTCAGCAACGGTCCCTGGTTCGACACCTACATCCAGAACCTGCCGCCAGTCGGGGCACCTGACCTTGGGCAGGTGGGCTGAGATGGCTGTCTCGATGCCCAAGGGCACGATCACCAAGGCGCTGTCCATCGTGGCAGTCGTCGGCATCGTCGTGGCGCTGGTGTTCGTTGCGCTTCCCGGCCAGGACAAGAAGTACATCACCGCGTCGTTCCCGCGCACGGTCTCGCTCTACGAGGGCTCCGACGTTCGCATCCTCGGTGTCCCGGTCGGCAAGGTCGAGTCGGTCGAACCGGCGGGCACCGACGTCACCGTGAAGATGTGGTACGACGCGAAGTACGACGTGCCGAAGGACGCCAAGGCCCTGATCATCTCCCCGGCCATCGTCGGCGACCGGTTCGTGCAGCTGACCCCCGTCTACAAGTCCGGTGGGCAAGCTCGACGACAACGCCGTCCTCACCACCGAAGTCCACCTCGACGCCGCTCGAGCTCGACGAGATCTACGACAGCATCGACCAGCTGACAGTCGCGCTCGGTCCAGGCGGAGCCAACAAGGAGGGGTCGCTCACCAGGCTGCTGAACTCCACGGCTGCCAACTTCGAGGGCCAGGGCGCGCAGTTCCACCGGACCATCGAGAACCTCGGCAAGTTCACCGGCACGCTCGACAACAACAAGGAAGAGCTGTTCGGCACCGTCCAGCAGATCGAGCGGTTCGTCAACGCCCTCGCGAAGAACGACACGACGGTGCGTCGCTTCAACGACTCGCTGGCCTCCGCTGCCGACCTGCTCAAGGACGAGCGCGGAGACCTCCGGGCGTCGCTGCACAACCTCGGCATCGCCATGCAGGCGGTGGAGGGCTTCGTGCGCGAGAACCGCGACACGCTCTCGCACAACATCAAGGGCCTCAACCGGGTCTCGAAGGTGCTGGTCAAGCAGCGCGCGGCCATCGACCAGATCCTGCAGATCGCGCCGACCGCGCTGGCCAACCTCTTCCACACCTACAACCCGTCCACCGGCACGCTCGACACCCGCACGAACATCAACGAGACGATCAACGGCCTCACCGCCGACCCGGCGAAGTTCCTGTGCAGCGTCATCGACCAGCAGAACAAGGATGCGTCACGGGCGTGTGACCTGCTCAAGCAGATTCCGCTGCCACGAGCGGGTGCGCTGTCGTCCACGTCGGCGCGCGGTGCCGGGACGCGCCAGGTCGAGCTCGTCGACCGGTCGCTCGGCGGGATCCTCGGGGGGCAGCGATGAACCGCACTCGGACGCGCGTCGCGACGTCGCTGCGCCGACGGGTCGCCCATGTGGTCGTGCTGATGGTGGTCGGTGCGCTGACGCTGAGCGGCTGTGACTTCTCGGTCTACAGCATCCCGCTGCCCGGCGGCGCCAAGCTCGGCGACAACCCCTACAGCGTGAAGGTCGAGTTCCGCGACGTGATCGACCTGGTTCCCGCAGTCATCGGTCAAGGTCGACGACGTCACCGTCGGCAAGGTCAAGTCCATCGAGGTCCGTGGCAGCCACGCCGAGGTCGTCGTGCAGCTGCGCCGCGACGTCAAGCTGCCCGACAACGCGGTCGCCAAGATCCGGCAGACCAGCCTGCTCGGTGAGAAGTTCGTCTCGCTGTCCCCTCCGGACGGCGGTGCCAGCGACGGGCGGCTTTCCAACGGGGACGTCATCCCGTTGAGCCGGACCGGCCGCAACCCGGAGGTCGAAGAGGTCCTTGGAGCGCTGTCCCTGCTGCTCAACGGCGGTGGCGTCGCCCAGCTGAAGATGATCTCGACCGAGCTGAACAAGGCGCTCGGTGGCCGTGAGACCGACGTCCGCTCGCTGCTCACCCAGCTCAAGACCTTCATGGGTCAGCTCGACACGAACAAGGACACGATCGTCAAGGCGATCGAGAGCCTCAACCGGTTGGCCGTCGCTCTCAACAAGCAGAAGCCGGCGATCACGCTCGCCCTGGACCGACTGCCCCGTGCCGTCGCCTCGATCAACCGGCAGCGCGACGACCTGGTGAAGATGCTGCGCGCGCTGGCGGACCTGAGCACGATCGGCACCAAGGTCATCAGCCAGTCCAAGACCGCGACCGTCGACAGCCTCAAGGCCCTGGCGCCCACCTTGACCAAGATCGCCGAGGCCGGCGACTCCTTCCCCAAGGCGCTGCAGGTGTTCCTCACCTACCCGTTCGTGGACGCGGTGGTCGGCAAGGACCCGTCCGTGGCCCGCAACCTGCACATGGGTGACTACACCAACCTGAACATCCAGCTCGACATCGACCTGACGAACTCGAACCTGCTGCAGAACGTCTGTGAGGCCGCACAGAACCCACCCCTCCCGCCGACGGGGCTTCCCAGCCTGCCGAAGGTGCCGTGCAAGGAGGTCGGGGCTCTCTACGACTGCGTGAAGACCATCGCGCAGGTCGATCCTGGCGACCTTGGGTCCGGGCACGCTCGCCGAGCTGCTCGGCAAGCTGCAGGGCTGCACCAAGAAGGCGCTGGACTCGCTGTGCAAGGCGGATCCCAGTGGTGGCACGCTCAAGCGAGATCTGCGGCATGTCGACCAGCCTGCCCCTGAAGCTGCCGAAGCTGCCGCTCAAGGTGCCGTCGCTGAGCAAGCTGAGCAAGTGCCTTGCCTCCGGCAAGCCACTGGGCTCGGCCTGCGACGACATCAACCCGCTGCTGCTTGCGCAACGCTGCTCGTTCACCACGAAGCGGGACAAGCCGAAGGGCTACCGCTCTGACACCTGCCAGCGCTACCGCGAGCTGAACCTCCGTCTCAACAACAACGGTGACCTCATCAAGCTTCCGGTCGGCGGCGGCGGCGGCAACGGCGGCGGCGGTGGTGGCGGCCTCGGCGGCGGGCTGCCCGGGCTGGGCCGGCCGGGCTTCGGCGCCAGCAGTGCGTCGAACGGCGGGTCCGCGCGTGACCGTCACGACAACGACCTGACCGCAATGCTGGTGTGGGGACTGATGTCGCGATGATGACCCGCCGCACGAGGATCCAGCTGATCGTCTTCGCCCTCATCACGCTTATCGGCGTCTCGTTCGTGGGCGCCCACTACGCCAAGCTCGACCGGTTCTTCCTGGACAAGAACTACACCGTCGCCGCGCACTTCGCGGAGTCCGGCGGCATCTTCACCGGCGCCGAGGTGTCCTACCGAGGCGTGACGGTGGGCAAGGTCAGCGGCATGAACCTGACCGACAAGGGCGTCGACGTGATGCTCAGCATCGAGAAGAACTACGAGGACATCCCGAAGGAATCGAAGGCGGTCGTCGCGAACCGGTCGGCAGTGGGTGAGCAGTTCGTCGACCTGCAGCCGCAGACCAAGAAGAAGCCCTACCTGGTCGACGGCTCGGACATCCCTCAGGACATGACCGAGATCCCGATCGAGACCACGAAGCTGCTCAGCGACATCAGCACCACGAGCGAGTCGGTGAACAAGAAGAGCCTGCGCATCGCGGTGCGCGAGCTCGGCACGGCGTTCAACGGCACGGGCCCGGACCTCGGTCAGATCATCGACACGTCCAACAGCTTCATCGAGGCCGCCAACGACAACTTCGACGTGACTACCGCCCTCCTCGAGGACAGCAACATCGTGCTCGGCACCCAGATCGACAAGTCGTCGGCGATCAAGAGCTTCGCTCGCGACCTCTCGCTGTTCTCCGACACCGTCGCGGCGAGCGACCCCGACCTGCGCCGGGTGATCGAGAACGGCAGCGCGACGGCCAACCAGCTGCGAACCTTCCTCAACCAGAACAAGGTCGACCTGGGTCAGCTCATCAACAACCTGGTCACGACCGGCAAGATCACCGGCAGGCACCTGGCCGGCACCGAGATGCTCCTCACCGTCTACCCCTACGTCGTCGCCGGCGGCTACACGGTGGTGTCCAGGGACTCCACGACGCACATGCGCGACGCGCACTTCGGCCTGATCCTGCAGCAGGAGCCGGCGGTCTGTGCGAAGGGATACCTGCCGCCGTCGCAGCGGCGCGACCCGAACACCCAGCGTGGCAACGCGCCGATGGTGACCGGCGTCAAGTGTGCCGAGCCCGCCAGCAAGTCCAGCGCGCGAGGTGCCCAGCACACTCCGCGCCGGGCTGGTCCGGCTTACCGGGCGCCTGTGGTCGGCACGTACGATCAAGACACGCACAAGGTGAAGATCACCGACCGAGCCCCGAGCGGCAACGTGACCTACAACGGCGGCGCCGCATCCGTGCTGGGACAGGATTCCTGGAAGTGGATGCTCCTGCAGCCGCTCTCCAGCCAGGAGTGACCACAGCTTTGACGAGCAGCAACCAGCAGGGCCCCGACGTGTCGGCGGCCCCGCAGCCCTCGCACGACCCCGGCGACTCCCGACTCCGCTGGGCGGTCGCTGCCGTCCTCGCACTGCTCCTGGTGGTCAGCGTGGTGCTGGTCGTCCTCGAGGTGACCACGCTGCGACCCAAGGCCGAGGCGGACGAGGCGAACCACGACGCCCGCTCTGAGGCGGTCAGCGCGGCCGAGCGCTTCACCGTGCAGTTCAACACCTACGACTCGGCCGACCTGCCGGCGTACGAGAAGTCCCTGAAGTCGATGATGTCGCCCAAGTTCCGGGCCAGCTTCGACAAGGCGATCACCCAGGTCGAGGCGAGCATCAAGCAGGGCAAGGTCAAGTCAAAGGGCCAGGTGCTGAAGTCCGCGGTGGCGAGCCAGGACTCCGACTCGGCGCAGGTGCTGGTCGTCTCCGACGCGAGCGCGCGCACCATCTACGACCCCAACGTCGCCCGTCACTTCCGCTGGGAGATCTCGCTGGTGAAGATCAACGGCCGGTGGCTGGTCGACAACTACGAGCCGGTGCGCTGATGAGCAGCCAGAACCCGCGTAGCCAGGGGTCGCGCCGCCGCATCGCGGGGGAGCGCCGGCCGGGGCGCCCGCAGCCGGCCGACTCGACGTCGGCAGCGCCCGCGCCGGCAGCGTCGAAATCGCAGTCCGCCACCAAGACCCGCACCCGCAAGCCGACCCCGTCCGCGGCGCCCAAACCGCGCCCGACGACCGGAGGAGGCCGCGGCCCGTCCTGGCTGCTGGTCGCCGTGCTCGGAGCAGTTGTCCTGGTACTGGTGGCGCTGACTGCCTACCTCGGACTGGTGAAGTGGGACATCCGAGACGTCCGCGCGACCGATCGGGTCGACGAGGCCACCAAGGCGGCCCCCTCGGTGGCCGAGCGGGCGGCAGCCACGATCTTGTCCTACGACTACAAGTCGCTCGACGCGGACCAGAAGGCCGCCCAGCGCTACATGACCCCCAAGTTCCGCAAGCAGTACGACGGCTCCATGAAGCTGGTCGCCGGGAGCGCCCCCAAGCTCCGGGCCAAGGTGGACGCCGAGGTCAAGGCCTCCGGGGTGAGCAACGCCGACGCGGACCGCGCCGACGTGCTGGTCTACGTCGACCAGAGCACCACGAGCACCGCCAACGGCGGTGAGCCGCAGCTGGCCCTCAACCGTGCCCTCTTCCGCATGAAGAAGGTCGACGGCACCTGGCTCGTGGACGACATCACCTCGTACTAGGGCTCGGACCAGGGCTGCCTGGGGCCCGCCGACCCGGCGCATCTGGTGCTCCGGGGACCGCCGACCCGGCGCATCTCGCGCCTTTCGGGCGGCCGAGGGTGCCGTTGACCGGGGTCTATCCATCCGGGCGGGTGCTTGACTCCCGCGGTCGATCGGTTCATGCTTCTGGTGTTTCCGCGAGTCCCCAAGGTTCCCGGGCGATTTGTCCTGGTTGAGTTTGGGCTCGCACGGCGTTAGTATCGCCATTCGCGTCTGCCCTCAAATGCTTCCAGCCTGCCCGGACGGCTGGACTGTGGTCGGTGATCGCACCTGATAGGCCCGCGAGCCCTCGGAAGGACCCCTCTTGGCCGCCTCGCGCAGCAAGAAGAACGCCAGCACCAGCACCGAAATCGCCGCACCGCCCCGCCTCTCCTTCGCAAAGATCTCGGAGCCTCTCGAGGTTCCGAAGCTCCTTGACCTCCAGACCTCGAGCTTCTCGTGGCTGGTCGGCAACGAGGCGTGGCAGGAGAACGCGCAGCGCCGCATCGACGAAGGCGAGGACGTCTCGCTGAAGTCCGGCCTCGAGGAGATCTTCGAGGAGATCTCTCCCATCGAGGACTTCTCCGGCACGATGTCGCTCTCCTTCGACAACCCGGTGTTCTTCGACCCGAAGAACAGCGTGGACGAGTGCAAGGAGAAGGACTTCACCTACTCCGCACCTCTCTACGTCTCGGCGGAGTTCACCAACAACGAGACCGGCGAGATCAAGGGCCAGACGGTCTTCATGGGCGACTTCCCGCTCATGACCGACAAGGGCACCTTCGTCATCAACGGCACCGAGCGCGTGGTCGTCTCCCAGCTCGTCCGCTCGCCGGGCGTGTACTTCGAGCGCACCGCCGACAAGACGTCCGACAAGGACATCTACACCGCGAAGATCATTCCTTCGCGAGGCGCGTGGCTCGAGTTCGAGATCGACAAGCGCGACATGGTCGGCGTCCGCCTCGACCGCAAGCGCAAGCAGAACGTCACGGTGCTCCTCAAGGCGCTGCAGGCCATCGCGGAGAAGACCGGCGAGGCCTACGACTACGACGCGGTGATGGCTGACCTCCGGCAGTACGAGTCGATCGCGCTGACCGAGGAGAAGGACCACACCCAGGCCGCGGACGACGCGCTGCTCGACATCTACCGCAAGCTGCGCCCGGGCGAGCCGCCCACGCGCGAGGCCGCGCAGACGCTGCTGGAGAACTACTACTTCAACCCCAAGCGCTACGACCTCGCCAAGGTCGGCCGCTACAAGATCAACAAGAAGCTCGGCACCACCGAGCAGTTCGACCAGCAGACGCTGACGATCGCCGACATCGTCTCGGCCATCAAGTACATCGTCGCGCTGCACGACGGCAAGACCGACCTGGACATGCCCGGCGGCGCCATGGAGGTTCGCGCCGACGACATCGACCACTTCGGCAACCGCCGCATGCGCACCGTGGGCGAGCTGATCCAGAACCAGCTCCGCACCGGTCTCGCGCGCATGGAGCGGGTGGTCCGCGAGCGCATGACCACGCAGGACGTGGAAGCGATCACGCCGCAGAGCCTGATCAACATCCGGCCTGTGGTGGCGGCGCTGAAGGAGTTCTTCGGCACCTCGCAGCTCTCGCAGTTCATGGACCAGACAAACCCGATCGCGGGCCTGACGCACAAGCGTCGGCTCTCCGCGCTCGGGCCAGGTGGCCTATCGCGTGACCGGGCAGGCTTCGAGGTGCGCGACGTGCACCCGTCGCACTACGGCCGCATGTGTCCGATCGAGACGCCGGAAGGCCCGAACATCGGCCTGATCGGCTGCCTCGCGACGTTCGGACGCATCAACCCGTTCGGGTTCGTCGAGACGCCGTACCGCAAGGTGCAGAAGGGCAAGGTCACCGACAAGGTCGACTACCTCACCGCCGACGAGGAGGACCGCTTCGTCATCGCGCAGGCCAATGCGCCGCTGACGGACGAGAACCGGTTCTCCGAGGAGCGCGTGCTCGTGCGTCAGCGCGAGAACGAGGTCGACGTGGTGCCGGCCGACGAGGTCGACTACATGGACGTCTCGCCGCGCCAGATGGTGTCGGTCGCGACTGCCTTGATCCCGTTCCTCGAGCACGACGACGCCAACCGCGCCCTGATGGGCTCGAACATGCAGCGCCAGGCGGTCCCGCTGATCCGCAGCGACGCCCCCCTGGTCGGCACCGGCATGGAGTTCCGTGCCGCGGTCGACGCCGGCGACGTGGTCACGGCCGCGCAGGCGGGCGTGGTGCAGGAGGTCTCGGCCGACGCGATCGAGATCACCCAGGACGACGGCACCCAGCGCACCTACAAGATGCAGAAGTTCAGCCGCTCCAACCAGGGCACGTGCATCAACCAGCGTCCGCTCGTCACCGAGGGGCAGCGCGTCGAGGTCGGCACGCCGATCGCCGACGGGCCGTGCACCGACGAGGGCGAGATGGCGCTCGGCACCAACCTGCTGGTCGCGTTCATGCCGTGGCAGGGCCACAACTACGAAGACGCGATCATCTTGTCGCAGCGTCTGGTGCAGCAAGACGTCCTCACCTCGATCCACATCGAGGAGCACGAGGTCGACGCTCGCGACACCAAGCTGGGGCCGGAGGAGATCACCCGCGACATCCCGAACGTCAGCGAGGAGATGCTCGCCGACCTCGACGAGCGCGGCATCATCCGCATCGGCGCCGAGGTGACGACCGGGGACATCCTGGTCGGCAAGGTCACGCCGAAGGGCGAGACCGAGCTGACCCCGGAGGAGCGGCTGCTCCGCGCGATCTTCGGCGAGAAGGCGCGCGAGGTGCGCGACACCTCGATGAAGGTCCCGCACGGCGAGGAGGGCACCGTCATCGGTGTCCGCGTCTTCGACCGCGAGGAGGGCGACGAGCTGCCGCCAGGCGTGAACCAGCTGGTCCGCGTCTACGTCGCGCAGAAGCGCAAGATCTCCGTGGGCGACAAGCTGGCGGGGCGTCACGGCAACAAGGGCGTGATCTCCAAGATCCTGCCCGTCGAGGACATGCCGTTCATGGAGGACGGCACCCCCGTCGACGTCGTGCTCAACCCGCTCGGCGTGCCGGGCCGGATGAACATCGGGCAGATCCTCGAGATCCACCTCGGTTGGCTGGCCAAGCAGGGCTGGCAGGTCGAGGGCGACGACGAGGACTGGAAGAAGCGGCTGATCTCGATCCACGCGGAGGCGGCCGATGCCGACTCCAACCTCGCGACGCCGGTGTTCGACGGTGCGCGCGAGGACGAGATCGTCGGGCTGCTCGGGTCGACCCTGCCGAACCGCGACGGGGAGCGCCTCGTCGGGGAGAACGGCAAGGCGATGCTGTTCGACGGCCGCTCCGGCGAGCCGTTCCCGGACCCGGTGGCGGTCGGCTACATGTACATCTTGAAGCTGCACCACCTCGTCGACGACAAGATCCACGCGCGGTCGACCGGGCCCTACTCGATGATCACGCAGCAGCCACTGGGCGGTAAGGCCCAGTTCGGCGGCCAGCGGTTCGGCGAGATGGAGGTCTGGGCGATGGAGGCGTACGGCGCCGCCTACGCCCTGCAGGAGCTGCTCACGATCAAGTCCGACGACGTCCCCGGGCGCGTCAAGGTCTACGAAGCCATCGTCAAGGGCGAGAACATCCCCGACTCCGGCATCCCGGAGTCGTTCAAGGTGCTCGTCAAGGAGATGCAGTCGCTCTGCCTCAACGTCGAGGTGCTGTCGCAAGACGGCTCAGCGATCGAGATGCGCGACGCGGAGGAAGACGTCTTCCGCGCCGCCGAGGAGCTCGGCATCGACCTGTCCCGCCGGGAGCCCAGCAGCGTTGAAGAGGTGTAGCGGGGTGGCGGTACGCCGTACCGCCACCCCCGCACCCACCAAAAAGTTTCAGAACTAACGAAGGACATCAGCCATCGTGCTCGACGTGAACTTCTTCGACCAGCTCAAGATCGGCCTGGCTACCGCGGACGAGATCCGCACCTGGAGCCACGGCGAGGTCAAGAAGCCGGAGACAATCAACTACCGCACGCTCAAGCCCGAGCGTGACGGTCTCTTCTGCGAGAAGATCTTCGGTCCCACCCGGGACTGGGAGTGCTACTGCGGCAAGTACAAGCGCGTGCGCTTCAAGGGCATCATCTGCGAGCGGTGTGGCGTCGAGGTCACCCGCTCCAAGGTGCGCCGCGAGCGCATGGGCCACATCGAGCTCGCCGCCCCGGTGACCCACATCTGGTACTTCAAGGGCGTCCCGAGCCGGCTCGGCTACCTGCTCGACCTCGCCCCGAAGGACCTGGAGAAGGTCATCTACTTCGCGGCCTACATGATCACCGAGGTCGACGAGGACGCCCGTCATCGCGACCTGTCCTCGCTCGAGGCCAAGGTCGACATGGAGCGCAAGCGTCTCGAGACCCGGCGCGACAACCAGCTCGACGAGCGCGCCAAGAAGCTCGAGGAGGACATGGCAGCCCTCGAGGCCGAGGGTGCCAAGGCCGACGCGCGCCGCAAGGTCCGCGACGGTGCAGAGCGTGAGATGAAGCAGGTCCGTGACCGCGCGCAGCGCGAGATCGACCGCCTCGACGAGGTGTGGGACCGCTTCAAGAACCTCAAGGTGCAAGACCTCGAGGGCGACGAGCTGCTCTACCGCGAGATGAAGAACTGGTTCGGCAAGTACTTCGAGGGCCACATGGGGGCCACCGCGATCCAGCGGCGGCTGCAGACCTTCGACCTCGACGCCGAGGTCGAGTCGCTGCGCGAGACCATCGCCACCGGCAAGGGTCAGCGCAAGGTGCGTGCCCTCAAGCGCCTCAAGGTGGTCGACGCGTTCCGCAAGACGACCAACAGCCCGCAGGGCATGGTGCTCGACGCCGTACCCGTCATCCCGCCGGACCTGCGTCCGATGGTGCAGCTCGACGGCGGCCGCTTCGCGACCTCCGACCTCAACGACCTGTACCGCCGGGTCATCAACCGGAACAACCGCCTCAAGCGGCTGCTCGACCTCGGTGCGCCCGAGATCATCGTCAACAACGAGAAGCGGATGCTGCAGGAGGCCGTCGACTCGCTGTTCGACAACGGCCGTCGCGGCCGTCCGGTCACCGGCCCGGGCAACCGGCCGCTGAAGTCGCTGTCCGACATGCTCAAGGGCAAGCAGGGCCGGTTCCGCCAGAACCTGCTCGGCAAGCGCGTCGACTACTCCGGCCGCTCGGTCATCGTCGTCGGTCCGCAGCTCAAGCTGCACCAGTGCGGCCTGCCCAAGCAGATGGCTCTCGAGCTGTTCAAGCCGTTCGTGATGAAGCGACTGGTCGACCTCAACCACGCGCAGAACATCAAGAGCGCCAAGCGCATGGTCGAGCGCGCCCGCCCGGTCGTGTGGGACGTCCTCGAAGAGGTCATCACCGAGCACCCCGTGCTCCTGAACCGGGCGCCGACGCTCCACCGCCTCGGCATCCAGGCCTTCGAGCCGCAGCTGATCGAGGGCAAGGCCATCCAGATCCACCCGCTCGTCTGCTCGGCGTTCAACGCCGACTTCGACGGCGACCAGATGGCGGTGCACCTGCCGCTGTCGGCCGAGTCCCAGGCCGAGGCCCGGATCCTGATGCTCTCGACCAACAACATCCTCAAGCCGTCCGACGGCCGACCGGTCACCATGCCCACCCAGGACATGATCATCGGCCTGTTCTTCCTCACCCGCGAGGTGGAGGAGGAGCTGCCGGGTCACGGCCGGTCGTTCTCGTCCACGGCCGAGGCGATCATGGCGCTCGACCACGGTGAGATCAGCGTGCAGAGCAAGGTCCGCATCCGCTTCCCGAGCGTGGTGCCGCCGTTCGGCACCCCGCTGCCGGAGGACTGGGAGCAGGGCCAGCCGCTCGTGCTGGAGACCACGCTGGGTCGCGCGCTGTTCAACGAGACGCTCCCGCCGGACTACGCCTACGTGAACTACGAGGTGGGCAAGAAGCAGCTCGGCGTCATCGTCAACGACCTTGCCGAGCGCTACACCAAGGTCGAGGTCGCGACGGCGCTGGACGCCCTCAAGGACGCCGGCTTCCACTGGGGCACGCACTCCGGTGTGACGGTCTCCATCGAGGACGTCGTGACGCCGCCGCGCAAGGCCGAGATCCTCGAGGTCTTCGAGGGCCAGGCCGCCAAGGTGCAAAAGCAGTTCGAGCGCGGTCTGATCACCGACGACGAGCGCCGTCAGGAGCTCATCGAGATCTGGACGCAGGCCTCGAACAAGGTGGCCGACGAGCTGGAGACCACGTTCGACAAGAACAACCCGATCTACATGATGGTGCACTCGGGTGCGCGCGGAAACATGATGCAGGTGCGTCAGATCGCCGCCATGCGAGGTCTGGTGGCGAACCCGAAGGGCGACATCATCCCGCGTCCGATCAAGTCGAACTTCCGTGAAGGCCTCACGGTGCTCGAGTACTTCATCGCGACGCACGGTGCCCGCAAGGGTCTGGCCGACACGGCACTTCGTACGGCGGACTCCGGCTACCTCACCCGACGGCTGGTCGACGTCTCCCAGGACGTGATCATCCGCGAGGACAACTGCGGCACGGAGCGCGGTCTTCCGAAGCGGATCGGTCAGCGTCTCGAGGACGGCCGCGTCGTCAAGGACGAGAACGCCGAGACCGCGGCGTACGCCCGCTCGGCGGCTGTCGACATCACCCACCCGGAGACGGGCGAGGTCCTGGTGGCGGCCAGTGCCGACCTCGGCGACGTGCAGATCAACCAGCTCGTCGCGGCCGGCATCGACGAGGTCAAGGTCCGCTCGGTGCTGACCTGCGACGCTCGCACCGGAACGTGCGCGAAGTGCTACGGGCGGTCGCTGGCGACCGGCAAGCTGGTCGACATCGGAGAGGCCGTCGGCATCATCGCGGCCCAGTCGATCGGTGAGCCCGGCACGCAGCTGACCATGCGTACCTTCCACACCGGTGGTGTGGCGTCGGCCGACGACATCACGCAGGGTCTGCCTCGTGTGGTCGAGCTGTTCGAGGCCCGCCAGCCCAAGGGTCGCTCGCCGATCACGGAGGCAGCCGGTCGCGTCAGCATCGACGAGACCGACAAGGCCAAGAAGATCCTGGTCACGCCGGACGACGGCTCCGAGGTGCAGGAGTTCCCGGTCAGCAAGCGTTCCCGGCTGACCGTCGCCGAGGGCGACCGCGTCGAGGTCGGCCAGCAGCTGACGCAGGGCACTCCCGACCCGCAGGAGGTGCTGCGCATCCTCGGCGTCCGCAAGGCGCAGGAGCACCTGGTCGACGAGGTGCAGGCCGTGTACCGCAGCCAGGGTGTTGCGATCCACGACAAGCACATCGAGATCATCGTGCGGCAGATGCTGCGCCGGGTCCTGGTGCTGGAGCAGGGTGACACCAACCTGCTGCCGTCGGACCTGGTCGACCGCATCAAGTTCGAGGAGGAGAACCGTCGCGTGGTCTCCGAGGGCGGCAAGCCCGCGGCCGGCCGCCCGCAGCTGATGGGGATCACCAAGGCGTCGCTGGCCACCGAGTCGTGGCTGTCGGCGGCGTCCTTCCAGGAGACCACCCGCGTGCTCACCGACGCTGCCATCCACGGCAGGTCGGACTCGCTGCGCGGTCTCAAGGAGAACGTGATCATCGGCAAGCTCATCCCGGCCGGCACCGGCCTGGAGCGCTACCGCAACATCAGGGTGGAGCCGACCGAGGAGGCACGCGCCAACGCCTACTCGGTCACCGGCTACGGCGACTACGACTACGACTTCGGTGCCGGAGGTCAGGCCGTCGCGCTCGACGACTTTGATTTTGGTTCGTATCAGTCGTGAACGAAGTTCACGACTGATAGGCAAGAACCAGATCGAGCAAGACAACGCCCGTCCACGCGCAGCGTGGGCGGGCGTTGTCGCGTCGAGATCGAGTCGTATGTCTGTACGGCACGTCCGGGACTCGAACGCGTGCGAACCTGAGGCGTGCACCCGAGAGATCTCGTCTACCCGGCGGTGATCGGTGCTGCCCGGGGCGTGTTCCGAGGGCTGGACCTGCGGATCAGGCTCGAGGGCGACGAGCACGTGCCGGTGAGCGGGCCGGTGATCATCGCAAGCAACCACGTCAGCTTCCTGGACTTCTTGCTGGTCGGGCTGGCGGCACGACGGAGCCGGCGCTACGTCCGGTTCCTGGCGCGCCACGACGTGTGGACCAACCCCTTTGCGCGGCCGTTGATGAAGGCGATGGGGCACGTGCCCGTCGACCGGGCGGCGCCCGCTGCGGCCTACCTGCGCGCGAGGTCGCTGCTGCGGGCGGGCGAGCCGCTCGGGGTGTTCCCCGAGGCGGGCGTGAGCACGTCGTACACGGTGCGGGCGCTGATGCCCGGAGCAGTGGCGCTCGCGCGGGAGACGCGGCGCCCCGTTGCTGCCGATGGCGATCTGGGGCCCGCAGCGGATCCTCAGCACCAACCAGCGGCTCGACCTGCGTCGCGGGCGCCCGGTCTCGCTACGGCTCGGTGCCCCGCTGCGCGTCGACGCCGGCGACGACATCGACGAGCGCACCAGAGCCGCTCGGCCACCGGATGCAGCAGCTGCTCGACGGGCTCCAGACCCGGCCCGAGCACCAGCCCGGACCAGGTGAGCCGGCGCCGTGGCACCCCGCCCACCTGGGAGGTCAGGCGCCGAGTGCGCTGGTGGCTCGTGCGGAGGAGTGCATGCCCCGAGGTGCTGATCGAACCGCCGTGGCTGCCGTGCGGGAGAGCGGCAGGAGTCGCCTGACGCCGCCGTCGACGCTGCCAGGCGCCGACCGGGTCGACGACCACGTTGAGCCGGTTCGCCACCGGCGGTGCGGCCAGCAGCAGCGCCACCGCGACTGCGGCGATCGCCGCCACGACGAGGCTGGTCACGGGATGGTTCGCAGACCAGTCGGGGAAGGCGGAGTACTCCGCGAGCTTCACGACGAAGCCGTGCAGGAGGTAGACGACCAGGGACGCCGACACCCAGCCGGGTGAACCACAGGTTCCGACGCGGCACCAGCGCCAGGAAGGACACCGCGAGGGCACCGGCCGCGAGGATCAGCGCGAGGCGGCCCATCACGCCGGTGGCCAGCGGGACCTGGAGCTCGTGGTAGCTGGAGCGCCAGTAGAGCCACTCGGAGCTGCCCAGGTGCTGCTCGATCGCGGTCGACACGACCAGTGCGAGACCGAACGCACCCATCGCCGCCAGCCGGGCCGCGGGCCGGCGCAGGGCAGCCAGGTGCTCCGGGGTGGCCAGCAGGCCCATCACGAAGAAGGGCAGCAGGCCGGTCGCCCGGGCCAGGTCGAGAGTGTCGCCGGTGAACGCGCCGCCGATGAGGCTGACCACGACGGCCGCCGGCAGTGCGTAGGGCATCCGCTTCAGCAGCGGGGTCGCCAGCCGCCACACGAAAAGAGTGGCGAGGTACCACATCGGCCAGTGCGGGTTGAGGAACATCGGGCCGAAGTGCTCGCCACCGACGACGCTGCGGAAGGTGGTGAGGGAGTACTCGAAGACGAGGTACGGCACCACGACCGTCGTGAGCAGCTTCGTGAGGTGGCGACGGCTGAACCGGAACGACCGGGACAGGTAGCCGGTCACCATCACGAACGCCGGCACGTGCCACAGGTAGAGGAAGTTGTAGGCCCAGGTCGTCGTGAAGGACTCGGCCACCAGCGTCCAGAAGTGACCCACCACCACGAGCGTGACGAGCAGCAGCTTCGCGTTGTCGAACCAGGGGTCGCGCGAGCGCACCGTGGCGGCCGGGGGGCCGTCCGGGGATGCGGAGGTGTCTGAGGCGGCGCGCGTCGTCGACGGCAGCCTGGTCAAGGTCTCGGGCATGGGGCTTTCTGGGACGACGACTGGGGGCTCGCGATCAGGCTGCCCGTGCACCCCGCGGCGAAACGCGCCTGTGGTGAGGCTCACCCACGCTCAGAACCAGTTCTAAGATCACCGTCATGTCCGAACCGATAGGCGACGCCGAGCCGCGCCGACAACGGATAGCGGCGTATGCCGTGCTGCTGCGCGGCGAGGGCGACGAACGCGCGGTGCTGCTGACCCGGATGTCCTCACGCACCAAGATTGCTGGTCGTTGGACGCTGCCCGGCGGTGGCATCGACCACGGCGAGGACCCACGCGACACGGTGCGTCGCGAGGTGCACGAGGAGACCGGCCTGCACGTGGAGCCCTCCAGCGTCCTCGACGTTCACTCGACGCACTACACCGGCCCACGCGGTGACGGGCTCGTCGAGGACTACCACGGCATCCACGTGGTCTTCGCCGCCGAGGTGCTCGCGGAGTCGCTCGGTGTCGAGCCGCATGTCGTCGAGGAGAACGGCTCGACGGACCTTGCGGCCTGGGTGCCGGTGCGCGAGGCCGCCGACCTGCCGCTCCTCAGCGCCGCCCAGCACGCGCTGGACCAGCTGCCGCCCGACTAGCCCGCAGGCGCCTCGACGGTGCTTCGGTGCCGACCGGCCTCCAGCTCGTGCTCGTCGTCTCGTCCCCTGTCGAGCTTGCTCGGCCACCAGATGCGCGATCCGAGGTCGAGGTTCAGCGCCGTCACCAGGACCGAGCGCACGATCAAGGTGTCGAGGAGGACGCCCACAGCGACCGTGAACCCGAGCTGCACCAAGAAGACCAGGGGCAGCGACGCGAGCACGATGAAGGTCGCTGCCAGCACCAGCCCCGCAGAGGTGATCACGCCACCCGTGGATGCCAGACCGATGAGCGCCCCCTTCCGGGTTCCGTGCGTCTGTGTCTCCTCACGCACCCGCGTCATCAAGAAGATGTTGTAGTCGATGCCGAGGGAGACCAGGAAGACGAACACGAACAGGGGGAAGCTCGAGTCGACTGCTGGGTAGTCGAAGATGTACTTGAACGCCAGACTTCCGATGCCGAGCGCAGCCCCGAAGGACAGCACCACGGTCGCGATCAGGATCAACGGGGCCACCAACGCCCGCAGCAGCAGCATCAAGATCATGAGCACGACGACGAGGCTCACCGGGATGATCACCTTGGAGTCTCGCGCGTTGGCCTTCAGCGCGTCGTCGAGGAAGGCGGGGAAGCCGCCCACAAGCGCATCAGCGCCGTCGACGCCGTGTACGGCGGTCCGGGCCGCGTCGACGGTGTCGAACGCCTCGGGACTCGTCGCATCGACGGTCAGGTTCGCGGTGATGAAGCCGACGCCGTCCTTGACGATCGGTTGCGTGGGCTTCTCGATGTTGTCGATGCCTGCAAGTGCCTGCGCGACCTCGTCGGCCTCGTCAGCGTTGGCGACCACCATCAGTGGCGTGGAGTTGTCTGCCAGGCCGTGGGCGGAGAGCACGTTCTGGCCCTTCACCGAGTCGAACTTCTTGGTGTAGGACTCCTCGGTCGACAACCCGCTGGTGTCCATGGCCAAGATGCCGAGCGACAGGGCCGCGAGCACCACCGTGGTGCCGATCCAGACCCGGCGCGGGCGGGGGGCGATCCACTGGCCGACCTTGGCCCACAGCCCGGTGGAGGTCGGCTCTGCCGATCCCATCGCGGGCCGCCTGGGCCAGAAGACCCAGCGGCCGAAGATCACCAGCAAGGCGGGAAGCAAGGTGATCATCGCGAGCAGGCCCATGCCGATGCCGATGGCCACGACCGGGCCCATGCCGGCCGTCGAGTTCATCTCGGCGAGGGTCAGGCACAGCATGCCCACGATCACGGTCGCTCCGCTGGCGATGATGGCCGGCGTCGCCCGGTGGAGCGCGACGGCCATCGCCTCGTGCCGGTCCTCGTGGCGGCGGAGCTCCTCGCGATATCGGGCAGTGAGCAGCAGCGCGTAGTCGGTGCCGGCGCCGATGACCAGGATCGAGACGATCGCCTGGCTCTGGCCGTTGACCGTGAGGTTGGCGTACTTGGCGAGGAAGTAGATCAGCCCCAGAGCTGTGGACAGCGCGACGACCACGGAGAAGATCGGCAGGATCCAGAGCACCGGGCTCCGGTAGGTGAAGAGCAGGATCACGATGACCACGAACAGGGCGATCAGGAGCAGGGAGCTGTCGAGGCCCTCGAACGACTCCGCGGAGTCGACCGCCTGCCCACCGCTGCCGGCTATGTAGACCGTGCCACCTTCGACGTTGGCGATCTCATGGATCCTGTCGGCGATGCCGGGCATCTTGTTCCACCCGTTGGCGCCGACGTTGTAGGTGACAACGGTCTGCGCGGCTTGCAGGTCCTTGGAGGGGATCGGGCCGACGACCTTGCCCTCGACATTGTTCATCGCCTGGAGCTCGCCGGCCTGCTGCTTGAGGGCGCCGAGGTCTTGAGGGGTGAGCCCGGACTTCTTCTCGTAGACCACCGTGGTCGGGATGGCGTTCTGGTCCTGGAACGGCGCCATCTTGTCCAGCGCCTTGGTCGACTCGGCGTTGCCGGGCAGCCACGAGGACGCCTCGTTGTTCTGGACCTCGGTCAGCTTGCCGGCGAAGGTCCCGAGACCGACGAAGGCCACGAGCCAGAAGCCGAGGACCAGCCATTTGGTCACCTTGCCGGTGAGCTTGCCGGCGATCTGACGATGCATGTGTCCCACTCCATCAGCCGGGCCCTGGTGGGCGCATCGGGTTTTCCCTGGTTCTGACTCCGGGGATGGCCGCAACTCATCGGGTCCCGGCATCCCTGTTGGGAGAGAATCTAGATCGTGGCGCCGACATTCCCGTGAACGGAGCGTGACGACACTCACCGCTCTGCCCGGCGAACGTCGAGCCTGAGAGCCGGCGATCCCCACCGGCCGCCCTAGGCTGACCCTCATGGCCAGCGCAGAGACCGTTTTCACCTACGGCGCCCCGCAGCTGAAGTTCGGGCCGGGTGCTGCCGACGAGATCGGCTACGACCTCTCGACGTACGACGTCCGCCGGGTGCTCGTGGTGACGGACCCCGGCGTGGCCGCCACCGGGCACCCGCAGGCCGTCGTGGAGCGGATCCGGGCGGCCGGGATCGAGGCGGTGCTCTTCGACCGCGCCCACGTCGAGCCGACCGACGCCAGCATGGTGGAGGCGGTCGACTTCGCTCGCGACGAGGGCCCGTGGGACGCGTTCGTCGCCGTCGGCGGCGGCTCCGCGATCGACACCGCGAAGGCCGTCAACCTGCTGTCGAACAACAAGGGCGACCTGCTCGACTACGTCAACGCCCCCGTCGGGAAGGGCCGCAACCCCGACAACGCGCTCTCGCCGCTGGTCGCGGTGCCGACCACCACCGGCACCGGCAGCGAGAGCACCACGGTGTGTGTGCTCGACGTGCTCGACCAGCACGTGAAGAGCGGCATCAGCCATCCGCGGCTGCGGCCGAGCCTCGCCATCGTCGACCCGCGGCTGACGATGAGCCAGCCGGCCGGTGTCACAGCGGCCTGCGGCATGGACATCTTGTGCCACGCGCTCGAGAGCTGGACCGCACGCCCCTACGACACCTACGAGCGCAAGAGCGCCGAGGACCGCGTGCCCTACTGCGGCGCTAACCCGATCGGCGACATGTGGTCCGAGAAGGCGATGAGCCTGCTCGCCACGTCCTTCCGCGCGGCCGTCCACCACGGTGACGACGAGCAGGCGCGCGAGCAGATGGCGCTCGCGGCGACCTTCGCAGGCATGGGCTTCGGCAACGCCGGGGTGCACATCCCGCACGCCAACGCCTACCCGATCGCCGGGCGCGTCAAGGACTTCCACCCGGACGGCTACCCCGACGACGAGCCGATGGTCCCGCACGGCATGGCGGTGTCGCTGACCGCGCCGGAGGCGTTCCGGTTCACCTTCGAGGCGTCCCCGGAGCGCCACGTGCGGGCGGCACAGCTGCTGGCACCCGAGGCCGACCGGCCCAGCGACGAGAGCGACTTCCTGCCGACGGTGCTCGCCGACCTGATGCGCGACATCTCGATCCCGAACGGCATCTCCGCCGTCGGGTACGACGACGGCGACGTCGACGCACTCGTCGAGGGAACGCTCAAGCAGCAACGGCTGCTCGCGACCGCACCCAGGGAAGCCGACGCCGACGACCTCGCAGGGATACTGCACCGCTCGCTCGAGCTGTGGTGACCGCTGATCTGGTCGAGGCGCTGCGCCGCCACGGGGTCGGGGACGTCGACGGGTCCAAGCTGGCGCGCGCTCTCTACTCGACCGACGCGTCGCTCTACCGCGTCGTCCCGCAGGTCGTGGTCCGGCCGCGCCACGTCGACGAGATCGCGGCGACCATCGATGTCGCCCGCGAGTCCGGGACCCCGCTCACCATGCGTGGCGCGGGCACGTCGATCGCCGGCAACGCCGTGGGCACCGGGATCGTCGTCGACACCTCACGCCACCTGAACCGCGTCGTGCACGTCGACCCGGAGGCACATCTCGCCGTCGTGGAGCCGGGCACCGTGCACGCGACGCTGCAGCGAGCGGCGAGCCGGCACGGGCTGCGGTTCGGTCCCGACCCGTCGACGCACACCCGCTGCACCGTCGGAGGCATGGTCGGCAACAACGCGTGCGGGTCGCGAGCCCTCGGCTACGGCCGCACCAGCGACAACGTCATGGGCCTCGACGTGGTGACCGCGGCGGGGGAGCGGCTGGGGCTCGGAGACGAGCGGCCCTCGTCCCCGCTGCTCGACCGTCTCGACGCCCTCGTGGACTCGGGGCTGTCGACCGTGCGCACCGAGCTCGGCCGCTTCCCGCGTCAGGTGTCCGGCTACGCCCTCGAGCAGCTGCTGCCGGAGAACGGCCGCAACGTCGCCCGCTTCCTGGTCGGCAGCGAGGGCACGCTCGCCGTCGTCACCTCGGCGACCGTGCGGCTCGTCGAGGACGCGCCGGCCCGCGCCCTCGCGGTGCTCGGCTACCCGGACATGTTCGAGGCCGCCGACGCGGTGCCCGGTCTGCTGCGGCACCCCCTCGTTGCCTGCGAGGGGCTCGACTCCCGCATCGTCGACGTGGTGCGTCGAGCCGGCGCCGCGGTGCCGCAGCTGCCGCGCGGCGGGGGCTGGCTGTTCGCCGAGGTCACCGGTGGCTCCGTCGAGGAGGCTGAGGGTGCCGCGGCGGCAGTGGCCCGCGACGCCGGCGCGGTCGACGTGCGCATCGTGACGGATGCTGCCGAGGCCGCTGCGCTCTGGCGGATCAGGGAGGACGGCGCCGGGCTCGCCGCGCGCAGCCTCGACCGGCCGGCGCAGAGCGGCTGGGAGGACGCCGCCGTGCCCCCCGACCGGCTGGGGGACTACCTGCGCGGCTTCGACGCGCTGCTGCGGGAGTCCGGCCTCGACGGCGTGCCCTACGGCCACTTCGGTGACGGCTGCGTGCACGTGCGCATCGACTTCCCGCTGCGCGAGCGGCACGGCGCCCGGCGGTTCCGGGCTTTCGTCGAGGCGGCCGCCGCCCTGACTGCCGGGCACGGCGGCAGCATGTCCGGCGAGCACGGCGACGGGCGAGCCCGGTCGGCACTGCTGTCTCGGATGTACTCGGCCGAGGCGCTCGGCCTGTTCGCCGCCGTCAAGCACCTCTTCGACCCCGACGACCTCCTGAACCCCGGTGTCCTCGTCGAGCCGCGACCCGTGGAGGCCGACCTGCGGTTGACGCCGAGGCTGGGCGAGCCCAGGCGCCAGCTCCGGCTGGTCCACGACGGCGGCTCGGTCGTCGAGGCGGTGCACCGCTGCACCGGCGTCGGCAAGTGCCTGGCCGACAGCACCGCTGCCGGAGGCGTGATGTGCCCGTCCTACCTCGCCACTCGCGACGAGAAGGACTCGACGCGGGGCCGGGCCCGGGTGCTGCAGGAGATGGTGAACGGCAGCCTGGTCTCCGACGGCTGGCGCTCCGACGAGGTCCACGAGGCGCTCGACCTCTGCCTCTCGTGCAAGGGCTGTGCCTCCGACTGCCCGACGGGCATCGACATGGCGACGTACAAGGCGGAGGCGCTGCACCAGCGCTACCGACGCCGGCTTCGGCCACGCAGCCACTACGCCCTCGGGCAGCTGCCCCGGTGGGCCAGGCTCGCCCAGCCGGGCGCGCCGCTGCTCAACCGGCTCATGAAGGTACCCAGCCTGCAGCGGGTGGCGAAGGCTGCCGCCGGAGTCGATGCCCGAAGGGCACTGCCCACCTTCGAGCCGCACCCCCTCCGGCGCTGGGCCCGTGGGACGGCGCACACCGCATCGTCCGCCGATGCTCTCGACGTCGTGGTGTGGGCCGACACGTTCACCGACGGGTTCGCAGCCGACGCCGGCCGCGCCGCCGTCGAGGTGCTGGAGCGGGCCGGGCTGCGCGTCGGCGTGGTGGGCGAGTCGGCCTGCTGCGGCCTCACCTGGGTCAGCACCGGACAGCTGAGCGCGGCGCGGCGCATCGTGCGGCGCACGCTCGACGTCCTCCACCCGTACGTCGAGAGGGGTGTCCCGGTCGTCGGCCTCGAGCCGTCGTGCCTGGCGACGCTGCGCTCGGACGCCGTGGAGCTGACCGACGACCCGCGGGCGGCCGAGGTCGCCGCGGGCGTCCGCTCGCTGGCCGAGGTGCTCTCGGGTCTCGGCGGCTGGACGCCTCCCGACCTGAGCGGCACCACCGTCGTCGTGCAGCCTCACTGCCACCACGCCAGCGTCGTTGGCTGGCAGGCCGACGCCGACCTGCTCGCACGCACGGGCGCCTCCGTCACCCGGGTCGGCGGCTGCTGCGGGCTGGCGGGCAACTTCGGGGTCGAGAAGGGCCACTACGAGGTGTCCGTCGCGGTCGCCGAGCACGACCTGCTGCCGGCGGTGCGGGCGGCCGGGGAGGGGGCGGTCGTGCTCGCGGACGGGTTCTCCTGCCGCACCCAGCTGGCCGACCTGGTCGACGTACGCGCCATCCACCTGGCGCAGCTCCTCCAGGGCGCAAAGTCCGGAATACCGGGGTGAGACGGCGGGTTATCTGTTTTGACCACGTTCGGAGCAGCCGGTAATCTTCATCATTGGTCCGGAGACCACCGGACCTTGTGCGCGCGCCCACGATTCAGGGACTTGCGCGACTGCGATTCGCAGCTTCGAACGCCTGCGCACGCAGCCCAGCAGCTTCACCTTCGACGGAAAAGAGAAACACGCGGTGCCCACCATCAACCAGCTGGTCCGCAAGGGCCGCCAGGACAAGGTGTCGAAGAACAAGACGCCAGCGCTGAAGGGATCCCCTCAGCGGCGTGGCGTGTGCACGCGTGTCTACACAACCACCCCGAAGAAGCCGAACTCCGCGCTCCGCAAGGTCGCCCGCGTGCGGCTGTCCAGCGGCATCGAGGTCACGGCGTACATCCCGGGTGTGGGCCACAACCTCCAGGAGCACTCGATCGTGCTCGTGCGCGGCGGCCGGGTGAAGGACCTGCCGGGTGTCCGCTACAAGATCATCCGCGGCTCGCTCGACACCCAGGGCGTGAAGAACCGCCGCCAGGCCCGCAGCCGCTACGGCGCCAAGAAGGAGAAGAGCTAATGCCCCGCAAGGGACCGGCCCCGAAGCGGCCGCTGGACGTCGACCCGGTCTTCGGGAGCCCCGTGGTGACCCAGCTGGTCAGCAAGGTGCTCAAGGACGGCAAGAAGCAGACCGCCCAGCGCATCGTGTACGGCGCGCTCGAAGGCTGCCGCGACAAGACCGGCACCGACCCCGTCATCACGCTCAAGCGCGCGCTCGACAACGTCAAGCCCGCCCTCGAGGTGCGCAGCCGCCGTGTCGGTGGTGCGACCTACCAGGTCCCCGTCGAGGTCCGTGGCCCTCGCTCCATGACCCTCGCGCTGCGCTGGCTGGTCACCTACTCCGCCGCCCGCCGTGAGAAGACGATGGCCGAGCGCCTGATGAACGAGATCCTCGACGCGTCCAACGGCCTGGGTGCCGCCGTCAAGCGTCGCGAGGACACCCACAAGATGGCCGAGTCCAACAAGGCCTTCGCCCACTACCGCTGGTGAGATCCGGCTGCCGCCGCCGTAGCGCGGCGTGCAGCGGACGCGTGCCGCGATCCGGCACCACCCGCTCCACCTTCTAGTCCGAGGGGATCACTGAGAACAGTGGCCGTCGACATCACCACCGACCTGACCAAGGTCCGCAACATCGGCATCATGGCGCACATCGACGCCGGCAAGACCACCACGACCGAGCGGATCCTCTTCTACACCGGCATCTCCTACAAGATCGGCGAGGTCCACGAGGGCGCTGCCGTCATGGACTGGATGGAGCAGGAGCAGGAGCGCGGCATCACGATCACGTCGGCCGCGACCACGTGCTGGTGGAAGGACCACCAGATCAACATCATCGACACCCCGGGCCACGTCGACTTCACCGTCGAGGTGGAGCGGTCGCTGCGGGTGCTCGACGGCGCCATCGCCGTCTTCGACGGCGTCGCGGGCGTCGAGCCGCAGACGATGACCGTGTGGCGGCAGGCGAACAAGTACTCCGTGCCGCGCATGTGCTTCGTGAACAAGCTCGACCGCACCGGCGCGGACTTCTTCCGCTGCGTCGACATGATGGTCGAGCGCCTCAACTCCACTCCGCTGGTGCTGCAGATCCCGATCGGCAGCGAGAGCGACTTCCTGGGTGTCGTCGACCTGGTCGGCATGCGCGCCCTCACCTGGCGCGGCGAGACCAGCAAGGGCGAGGACTACGACGTCGAGGAGATCCCGGCGGCCCTGCAGGAGCAGGCCGACGAGTACCGCGAGAAGTTCCTCGAGACGCTCGCCGAGAACGACGACGACATCATGGAGAAGTACCTCGAGGGCGAGGACATCTCCGTCGGGGAGCTCGAGGCAGCGATCCGTCGCGCGACGCTCGCCGACAAGGTCAACCCCGTGCTGTGCGGCACCGCGTTCAAGAACAAGGGCGTGCAGCCGCTGCTCGACGCGGTCGTGAAGTTCCTTCCCTCGCCGATCGACGTGGGCTCCGTGCACGGTCACCAGGTCAACGACGAGGACACGCCGCTCGAGCGCGAGCCGAGCGACGACGCACCGTTCGCCGGTCTCGCCTACAAGGTCGCGGCGGACCCGCACCTCGGCAAGCTGACCTACGTGCGCGTCTACTCGGGCAAGCTCGAGGCGGGCGCGACCGTGCTGAACTCCGTGAAGGGCAAGAAGGAGCGGATCGGCAAGGTCTACCAGATGCACGCGAACAAGCGTGAGGAGATCGCATCGGTCGGCGCCGGCCAGATCGTCGCCGTGATGGGTCTCAAGGACACCACCACCGGCGAGACGCTGTGCGCCCAGACCGACCCGGTCGTGCTGGAGTCGATGACGTTCCCGGCCCCGGTGATCGAGGTCGCCATCGAGCCCAAGACGAAGGGCGACCAGGAGAAGCTGGGCATCGCGATCCAGCGGCTCTCCGACGAGGACCCCACCTTCACGGTCAAGACCGACGAGGAGACCGGGCAGACCATCATCGCCGGCATGGGCGAGCTGCACCTGGAGATCCTGGTCGACCGGATGAAGCGTGAGTTCCGCGTCGAGGCCACCGTCGGCAAGCCGCAGGTCGCCTACCGCGAGACGATCCGCCGCAAGGTCGAGAAGCACAGCTACACGCACAAGAAGCAGACCGGTGGCTCGGGGCAGTTCGCCAAGGTCGTGATCAGCATCGAGCCGAACCACGACCCGGAGACCGGCGCCGGCGCGGGCTACGAGTTCGCCAACAACGTCACCGGTGGTCGCGTGCCGCGCGAGTACATCCCGTCCGTCGACCAGGGCGCCCAGGGCGCCATGGAGTTCGGCGTGCTCGCCGGCTACCCGATGGTCGACGTGAAGGTCACCCTCGAGGACGGCGCCTACCACGACGTCGACTCCTCGGAGCTGGCGTTCAAGGTGGCCGGCAGCGCGGCGTTCAAGGAGGCCGCGCGGATGGCCAAGCCGGTGCTGCTCGAGCCGGTGTTCGCGGTCGAGGTCACCACCCCGGAGACCTTCCTGGGTGACGTCATCGGCGACATCAACTCGCGGCGCGGGCAGGTGCACTCGATGTTCGAGCGGTCCGGCGACCGGGTGGTCACCGCGCTGGTACCACTGTCCGAGATGTTCGGGTACGTTGGCGATCTGAGGTCCAAGACCTCCGGTCAGGCGTCGTACTCGATGGAGTTCGACTCGTACGCCGAGGTTCCGCAGAACGTCGCCGACGAGATCATCAAGAAGGTCCGAGGCGAGTAGCAGACGTTCCGGGGCAGCAGGCGGTCGGCCCCGGCCGTCCCCGGGAAGCGCCAACCAGCATCGGCACGATAGATTCCAACGAGTCAAGAAGGTAACGAGGAGGAGCCCAAGTGGCCAAGGCGAAGTTCGAGCGGACTAAGCCGCACGTCAACATCGGCACGATCGGTCACATCGACCACGGCAAGACGACGTTGACCGCAGCGATCACCAAGGTGCTGCACGACAAGTACCCGAACCTGAACGAGGCCTCGGCCTTCGACATGATCGACAAGGCTCCCGAGGAGCGTCAGCGCGGCATCACGATCTCGATCGCGCACGTCGAGTACCAGACGGAGCAGCGTCACTACGCGCACGTCGACTGCCCGGGTCACGCGGACTACATCAAGAACATGATCACCGGTGCCGCGCAGATGGACGGTGCGATCCTCGTGGTCGCCGCCACCGACGGCCCGATGCCGCAGACCCGTGAGCACGTGCTGCTCGCCCGTCAGGTCGGTGTCCCGGCGATCGTGGTCGCGCTCAACAAGTGCGACATGGTCGACGACGAGGAGCTCGTCGAGCTCGTCGAGCTCGAGGTCCGCGAGCTGCTGACCGAGTACGAGTTCGACGGCGACGACATCCCCGTGGTGCGCGTGGCCGCCTTCCCGGCGCTGAACGGCGACGAGAAGTGGGGCGAGTCGATCATGGAGCTCATGAACGCCGTCGACGAGGCGATCCCGCAGCCCGAGCGCGAGGTCGACAAGCCGTTCTTGATGCCCGTGGAGGACGTCTTCACGATCACCGGTCGCGGCACTGTCGTCACCGGCCGCATCGAGCGAGGCATCATCAAGGTCAACGAGACCGTCGACCTGGTCGGCATCCGCGAGACCAAGCAGACCACCACCGTCACCGGTGTCGAGATGTTCCGCAAGCTGCTCGACGAGGGCCAGGCGGGCGAGAACGTCGGGCTGCTGCTTCGTGGCACGAAGCGCGAGGACGTCGAGCGCGGCATGGTCGTGATCAAGCCCGGCACGACCACCCCGCACACCAACTTCGACGCGTCGGTCTACATCCTCTCCAAGGAGGAGGGCGGCCGTCACACGCCGTTCTTCAACAACTACCGTCCGCAGTTCTACTTCCGGACCACGGACGTGACCGGCGTCGTCTCGCTGCCCGAGGGCACCGAGATGGTCATGCCCGGCGACAACACCGACATGTCGGTCGAGCTGATCCAGCCGATCGCCATGGAGGAAGGTCTCCGGTTCGCGATCCGTGAGGGCGGCCGCACCGTTGGTGCGGGGCGCGTGACCGCGATCTCGAAGTAAGCCTGTCTACGAAGCCCCGGACCGTTGAGGTCCGGGGCTTCGTTGCTTTCCAGGGCGCCCGCCTCCGGCGGGCTCCGCGGAGAAGGCCGGGCGAGGACACCCGCTCGCTTCGCTCGCCCGCCATGCCCGGGCCACAGCCTCGCCCGGCCTCCACCGCTGCGCCCGCCTCCTGCCGCCGTCCAGCTCGCAGCCCCGCGCCTGAACGCTGAGGCGCGCGTAGTTGCGGCGTGTGGGGCGCTGAGGCGCGCGTAGATGCGCGGCGGGAGAATGGCTGCTCGACGTCTCACCAAGCAGGGAAGGCCCCACGTTCGATGCCAACGCCACAGGACGCGCGGCGGGCGCGGCCGCACACGGCGCTGACGGCGGAGGGCCGGAGGCGGCGGGAGGTGCTGAGCTACTCGCGCCGGCGAAGTCGCATGGGGCCGCGGATGACGCAGGCGTGGGAGCGCCACCGCGACGAGTGGTGGATCCCCGACGAGGCGGCTGACGACCCGGACTTCGACCTGCGCTCCTGGTTCGGCCGGGAGGCGCCGCTGGTGGTCGAGGTCGGGTGCGGCGTGGGGGAGGCGACCGCGGCGCTGGCAGCCGCCCGTCCGTCGTACGACGTGCTGGGGCTGGAGGTGTGGCTGCCGGGCGTGGCCGACACGTTCCACCGGCTCGAGGAGGTCGGGGCCACCAACGTGCGGATGATGAGCCTCGACGCTGCGTGGGTGGTCGAGCACCTGGTGCGCGAGGCGAGCGTCAGTGAGCTGTGGACGTTCTTCCCCGACCCGTGGCCCAAGACGCGTCACCACCGGCGGCGGCTGGTGGGGCCGGAGTTCGCGCAGGTCGCGGCGACCCGCCTGGTGCCCGGTGGTCTGTGGCGGCTCGCCACCGACTGGTCGGACTACGCCGACCGGATGCTCGAGGTGCTGGAGGCGGAGCCGATGCTGGAGAACGTGTACGACGGACCGGCGCCACGCTGGGAGGAACGACCGCTGACAAGGTTCGAACGGCGCGGCCTCGAGGCGGGGCGCACCGTCACCGACCTGACGTTCCGCCGCGACTGAGCCGGGCGCGCAGACCGGCATCACGGGCGAGCCGCTGCTCGTCGCGCCGACGGCGCTCGGCGAGGACAGCGGCCAGGACCGTCTCGGGGTGGTGGCCGGCGGGCGGGTGGGGGGCGACGTAGGCGAGGGTCTGGGCGAGCAGCTGGGTCCCGAGCGTGGCGCGAGACGCTGGGTTGAGCGTCGACGCCCGCATCAGGAACTGCCGAGTGGCCAGCGCGAGCGTGTCCGGGAGCGGTGCGATGTCGGCGCCCGCCGCCCAGTGCGCCAGCTGCGGCGGCATCATGACCGGGCGCATCGGCGGGAACGGGAAGCGCTCGCGCACTACGTACGTCCCGGCCACCATGTCGCCGAGCCGCTTCCCCTTCGCGCTCACGAGGGAGCACAACAGGGCGGGAACGCCCAGGAAGACCCAGATCTCGACGAAGCCGACCAGGGCCCGCACCAGCGACTGCCGGAAGGTGATCGGTCCAGCGTCGTCACGCACCGCCCGCAGCCCCAGTGCCCACTTGCCGATGGTCTTGCCCCGCGTGAGCGTCTCCAGCGCGGTGGGCAGCGCGACCAGCACCCCCACCGTGCAGAGCAGGGTGACCACGGAGGCCAGTGCGTCGTCGCTCGTCGAGACGGCGGCGAAGGCGACGAGCAGCAGCACAATCAGCAACACCAGCTCGATCGTCACGTCGATGAGCCCGGACGCGATCCGCACGGCGACCGTGGCTGCGGGCAGCTCGAGGGCGACGGCTTCGCCGGTGACCAGGTCGTCACCGGTCACGAAGGTGTTCATGTCGGACACAGTCCGGTCAGGCTATCCGCCGGTGGTGCACCGTATGACCCACTTACCATGACCGCGTGGACATCGACGCCTTCGTGGCTGCGCACGGTGGTCGCTGGTTGCGGCTGCAGCAGCTGAGCAGGCGTCGCAGGCTGACCGGCGTGGAGGCCGACGAGCTCGTCGACGGCTACCAGGAGGTCGCCACCCACCTGTCCGTCGTACGATCCTCGGCGCCGGACCCCAGCCTGGTCGCCTACCTTTCGAGCGTGCTGGCACGGGCCCGGACGCGTACGACGGGCACCAGGAGCACGTCGTGGCGTGACGTGGTCACGTTCTTGGCAGCGACGTTCCCGGCAGCGTTGTACCGGATGCGGTGGTGGTGGGGGATCACGCTCGCCGCCAACGTCGTCGTCGGCGCAGTGATGATCATCTGGCTGCTGCAGCACCCGGGTGCGGAGTCGTCGCTGATCTCAGGCGACGACGCCGAGCGCCTCGTCAACAACGACTTCGAGAACTACTACAGCGAGTTCGCCGCCTCCCACTTCGCGGCGAAGGTGTGGACCAACAACGCCTGGGTCGCCGCGTTGTGCATCTCTCTCGGGGTGCTCGGGCTGCCGGTCATCTGGCTGCTGTTCCAGAACATCTTCAACGTCGCGGTGATCGGCGCCTTGATGATCCAGCACGACCGCGGCTCGCTGTTCTTCGGTCTGATCCTCCCGCACGGGATGCTCGAGCTCACCGCCGTCTTCGTGGCGGCCGGTGTCGGGCTCAGGCTGTTCTGGTCGTGGGTGGAACCGCGGGGCCGCACCCGGATGCAGTCGCTGGCGCACGAGGGGCGCAGCGCGATAGCGGTCGCCATAGGTCTCGCGCTGGTGCTGCTGGTGAGCGGCGTCATCGAGGCGTTCGTGACCCCCTCGGGCCTGCCCACCTGGGCCCGCATCGGCATCGGTGCGGTCGCCGAGGCGGCGTTCCTCCTCTACGTCTTCGTCCCCGGTCGCCGCGCCTACCTCGCCGGCCACACCGGTGACGTCTCAGCCGACTCCCTCGAGTCCCAGGTCGCCGTCGCGTCCTGATGCTGCTCGCTGCCTCAGCGTCTAGAGCAGGCCGCGGCCCTTGAGCATCAGGTAGTGGTCGGTGAGGGCGACGGGCAGCCGGTCGGCGGAGGCGTCGACGACGTCCACACCGAGGATGCCGAGGACGTCGGCCATCCGGGCGCGGTCGGCGAGGACCCGCTCGGCCGCCGCGGCGTCGTACACGTCGGCGGCGCTGCCGCCGCGGGCTGCCATCCGGTCCAGCTCGGGGTCGCGCACCGAGGCGAGCACCACTCGGTGCCGGGTGCTCAGTGCCGGCAGAGCGGGCAGCAGCCCGTGCTCCACGGCGGCCGGGTCGAGAGCGGTGAGCAGGACCACCAGGGCCGGCTGGCGTCCCAGCCCGACGACCGCTGCCGTCAGGCGCGACCAGTCGGCCTCGGCGATCACCGGCTCCAGGTCCGCCATCGCGTCGACGAGCTGCGGCAGGGCGTCGGCGCGGCCGCTCGACCTGACCCGCGCCCGCACGCGCCGGTCGCCGGCGAGGAAGTCGACGTTGTCGCCGGCTCGGGAGGCCAGCGCCGCGAGGAGCAGCGCCGCGTCCATCGACGAGTCGAGGCGAGGTACGTCGTCGACGCGGCCGGCCGACGTGCGCGAGGTGTCGAGGACCAGCAGCACCCGCCGTTGCCGCTCCGGCTGCCAGGTGCGCACCACGGTGTTCTTGCTGCGGGCGGTCGCCCGCCAGTCGATGCTGCGCACGTCGTCGCCGAAGACGTACTCGCGCAACGAGTCGAACTCCGTGCCCTGGCCGCGCACCCGCACCGCGGCGCGGCCGTCGAGCTCGCGCAGCTTCGCGAGCCGGCTGGGCAGGTGCCTTCGCGAGGGGAAGGCCGGGAGCACCCGCACCCGTCCGGGGACCTCGCGCGAACCCTGCCGTCCCGCGAGGCCCAGCGGACCGAGGCGTGCGGACCGTGACGCGCACCGCCAACCGGTCTCCACGACGCGTGGGCGTGAGGCCGGTGCGCAGCCGGACCTGGTCGCCGGCGGCGAGCGAGAGCCGGTGGCGGTTGTCGTGGGCGCCGGCCGAGGGCTGCCAGGCGTCCCGGAGCATCCCACGCACTCGTCGCGACCCGGTGTTGACCACCACGAGGTCGGTCGAGGTCGGCTCGCCCTGCCGGACCTGGCCGACCGGGCGCCGGGTGGCCTCGACCGTGGCCGGCCGAGGCGCCACCAGCACGTCGACGACGACGAGCACCAGCGTCGCGAGCACCCACCACCACGCCGTGCTCGGCGCCGGACGCACCACCAGGACGGCGATGCCGGCCAGCAGCACCAACGGCACCCGGCCGGTGATGGTCATCGTGGGACGGGCACCGAGTCGAGCGCGCTCTGCAGGACCTGGGTGACCGCGACGCCCTCCAGCTCGGCCTCGGGCCGGAGCCCGAGCCGGTGCGACAGCGTCGCCGACGCGAGCGCCTTGACGTCGTCAGGCGTCACGAACGACCGGCCCTGCAGCCAGGCCCACGCCCGGCTGGTCCGCATCAGCGCGGTGGCGCCGCGTGGGCTGACGCCGAGGCTCAGCGACGGCGAGACGCGCGTCGCGCGTGCGATGTCGACGACGTAGCCGGCGACCTCGTCCGACACGCTCACCGCTCGTACGGCGGACGCAGCAGCTGCGACCTCGACGGGCCCGGCGACCGCCGTGACGCCGGCCCCCGCGATGTCCTTGGGGTCGAAGCCGTGGGCGTGCCTTTGCAGGATGGTGAGCTCGGCGTCACGCTCGGGGATTGGCAGCACGACCTTGAGCAGGAACCGGTCGAGCTGCGCCTCGGGCAGCGGGTAGGTGCCTTCGTACTCCACCGGGTTCTGGGTCGCGGCCACCAGGAACGGGCGAGGCAGCGGACGCGTCACGCCGTCGGCGGACACCTGCCCCTCCTCCATCGCCTCCAGCAGCGCCGACTGCGTCTTGGGAGGGGTGCGGTTGATCTCGTCGGCCAGCAGCAGGTTGGTGAACAGCGGACCCTCACGGAACGAGAGCTCACCGGCGCGGTTGTCGTAGATCATCGAGCCGGTGATGTCGCCGGGCATCAGGTCGGGGGTGAACTGCACCCGCTTGCTGTCGACCGAGAGCGCCGTCGCCAGCGATCGCACCAGCAGCGTCTTGGCGACACCTGGCACGCCCTCCATGAGCACGTGCCCGCCGGTGATCAGCGCGACCAGCAGCCCGGAGACCGCGGCGTCCTGGCCGACTACGGCCTTGGCGACCTCGGCACGGACTCGGAGCAGGGCCTCGCGGGCGCTCTCACCGGCGACGGTGGCAGGACCACCGGTCGAAGACGTCGTCATGCGTCGTGCACCTCTTTCTCGAGAGCTGTCAGGTCGGCGGCCAGCCGGACCAGTGAGGCGTCGTCGGTGACCGGGCGGGCCACGAGCACGTCGTGCACCGCTCGCGGATCACCACCGACGACCCGAGCCGCGGCCTCCGCGACGTGCCAGGGGTCGCTGTCGGCAGGCAGCCGCAGCAACGTGACGAGCCTCCTCATCGTGGCAGCCCGAAGCACGGTGGACGCGTGCGGCCGGTCCCGCACGCGTCGGTAGAGGCGGCCCCGTCCTTGCGTGGACTCGACGGCCTTCACCGTCACGGGCAGCGGCTCGACGACCAGGGGCCCCAGCCGTCGGCCGCGCCACAGCATCGTGGCCAGGGTCGCGGCGGCGATCAGCCAGAGAGCCGGGACCAGGCCGCGTGGCAGCTGGGCGGCGAAGGAGCCGGAGTCGCCGGTGGCGATGTCGCGGCTGTCCGGGACGTACCAGACCAGCCGGCTGTGCGCGCCGAGCAGCCGAAGGGCCGCCGCGGCGTTGTCGGCGCGGTCGACCCGGTCGTTGGTGAACACGTCGGTCCCGCCCACCGCATAGACGGGCGAGGTGCGGTCGACGCGGACCACGAGCGAGCCGGCGCGAGCACCCTCGCCCCGGAAGCACTCCTCGACGGCACTGCCCTCGCCGCGGAAGCCGGCCGACGGCTGCGACGTCCAGCGTCAGGTCGCCCACGAGCGGGTCGTCGCAGCCGGCTGCCGTCCGCTGGTCGACCTGTGCCGTGGCCGGCACCACCGGCAGCTCGAAGGCCTCGACCAGCGTGGACCCGGGGCTCGCCAGCACCACCTGCCCGGCAAGGACGCTGCGCCGCTGCACCTGGGCAGCAGTCACCCGGCCCAGGTTGTTCGACGAGGTGACCATGAGCGTGGTGTCGGGGTCGATGGCCGTCGTGCCGAAGTCCGCCGCCCGTCGTACGACGGTGAGGTCGATGCCGTGCTGCGCGAGCACCCGGGCGACCGCCTGCGCACCGGAGGGCCCTGGGTTGTCGGGGTCGAGTGCCGCACCCCGAGTCGCGCTTCGCGCCGTGAGCACGCTCAGGGCGAGCACCACGAGCACGATGAGCAGACCGATCAGCGTGATGCCGCGATTGCGGCGCAGCCACCCCCGACGGCCACCTGGCGGCGCCGCGGGCGATGCCGCGGGGCTCGCGGTGTCGACACTCACAGCGCCGCTCCGACCGGCTCGCCCGGTGCGACCCGGGCGGGTCTGGCCAGCGCGCAGTGCCTCGTCGAGCTCCAGGACGGCCCTCGCGTCGGCCGCGGTCGCCGGCAGGTCGCCGTAGAAGACGAGGTCGAACTTCGTCGACGCCACCGCGAGCGCGTCGGCGTGGTCGGGAAAGAACGGCGAGAGCCCGACGGTGAGCTCGTGCGCGGTGAGCCCGGGCCGCTCGTCGAGGATCGCTCGCTGCACGGCCCTGGCGGCGATCGCGCGGAACGCCTCCACCAGCGCGGTGTCGAGCCGACCCGACTCGAGAGCGGCCGTGGCGGCGCGCCTGTGCTCGTCGGCGCTCATCAGACCGTCCACCGGCCCCGCTCCCGTGCCGACGGCGCGGCCCGGGTCGCGCCGCACGCGGGAGGCGACCAGCACCACGGCCACCACCAGCAGCGTCACCACGACGACGGCCGCGGCCGTCGAGAGCGGAGACGCGTCGAGGGCGGCCGCCTGCAGCCTGTCCCACTGCTCCATCAGCCAGCCGTAGATCCGCTCCAGGAGGCTCTGGTGGTACTCCGAGCGGCTCAGCTCACGCTCGACCCAGGACCGCGCGGTCTCCGGATCGGGGTGCAGGGCAGCGGGAACGGCGAGCACAGGTCAGCCGCGCGTCCCGGTTGGCTGCTGCGCGGCCGCGATCAGCGAGACGTCGAGCCCCTCCTTGCGGATCCGCTGGTCGACGTACTGCAGGGCCACGACGCCCGAGGTGAACGGGGTGGTGATCGCCCCGACGATGATCTGCGACAGGTACGACGAGAACACCAGCACCAACGCACCGGCGGTGCCCTCGAGCAGCACGCCCGACACGGCGCCGACGATGCTCAGCGGGATCGCGATGACCTGGCTGGCGAGCCCGACCACGAGGTTGGTGAGCAGCGCGATCCCGAACAGCCGCCAGAACTGTTGGCGGCTGAGTGAGGTGGCACGTCGCATGGAGGCGAACACTCCGATGCGCTCGAGCACCAGCGCCGGCGGCGCGAGCATGAAGCAGCGGACCTGCACGAAGATGAACGCGACGAATCCGAGGACCACCAGGGGTATGCCCACCGCGAACCCCGCCCCCGGGCTCGACGAGAAGCCGACGAGGAAGCCGAGCACCGACCGGCACCCCGATCATCAACAGTCCGACGAGGGTGTTCAGGAGGGTGAGCCCGAAGAGCCGCAGCAGCCGGCCGCGGACTGCCGCCCAGGCCTCACCGATGCTGGTCTTGCGGCCGAGCACCGCCTCCGCCACGACGCGCACCAGCATTCCGTTGAGGACGACGGCCGCGAGCACGGTGAACAACGTCCCGAGGTAGGTGGCCAGGCTCACCGCGCCCGGCCCCAGCCCCAAGCCCCCGGAATCGCCGGAAGCCGCGTCGAGATCGAAGGAGAGGTCACCGGTGGCCGCGAGCAGCGCCGTGATCAACGCCGGAATGACCATCGCGACGGTGCTCACAAGGGCCGCGAGGCCCACCATCGCCTTGGGGTTGCGGCGGATCGTCTTGAAGGCGCCGTCGAAGAAGTCGCCGAGCCGCAGCGGCCGGAGCGCGACGACGCCTGGCTTGTGGACCGGCGTCGCCCACGGCGGTGCGCCGTACGGTTGGCCGTACGGTCCCGGCTGACCCGGTGACTGGCCGGGTGACTGGCCGGGCGGTGGGGCCCCCGGCGGCGGTGCGCCCGGTGGCGGCGGCTGCTGGTCTCCTGGTGGGGGAGGGTTCGCCGAAGGCGGCACCCATCCCGGTGGCGGGTGGTCCGACACGATGCTCGCCTCCCCCTTGATGACCAGACGGCGGGAACGGCGAGCGTATCCCGCATGTCGGGTGCGATGAGGGCGGATTTGATCAGGTAGAGGCCTCTCTGACAAGATGGTGCGGTTGCTCCGGCGGGGTCGCCGGGGCGCGCGGCACAATCACTACCGACAAACGGCTCGACCCCCAGCGCAATCGGGTGGCCGGGCAGGTTGACTACTGAACAGGCTCTCCTGGATGCGGTGGTCGGTGTGCGTGCCCCGTGCCGAACCAGGAGACCCTCCCAGCTCGGTGTCACCGACGAACATTGTCGTGTGGCGCTCGGGTAGCCACCCCGACACGATCGACCGGTTCGTGTTGTGCCGTCAAAAGCGCGACACGCCCGACCGCGGGGGTGGGCGCGGAACGACGGGAGACCCGCCGGGTCACCCACTGACCGGCGGCACCAAGACGAAGAGAAGTAAGGACGAGCGAGAGCTATGGCGGGACAGAAGATCCGCATCAGGCTCAAGGCCTACGACCACGAGGTGATCGACACCTCGGCGCGCAAGATCGTTGACACGGTCACCCGTACGGGCGCGAAGGTCGCCGGCCCTGTGCCGTTGCCGACGGAGAAGAACGTCTATTGCGTCATCCGTTCGCCCCACAAGTACAAGGACAGCCGCGAGCACTTCGAGATGCGCACCCACAAGCGGCTCATCGACATCATCGACCCGACACCGAAGACCGTCGACTCGCTCATGCGTCTCGACCTTCCTGCCGGTGTCGACATCGAGATCAAGCTCTGAGCGTGAGGTCACAGGTTCCATGAGCACTCTTGAACGCCACGTCCGTGGTCTGCTCGGCACCAAGGTCGGCATGACGCAGACGTGGGACGAGAACAACCGGGTCGTCCCGGTGACCGTCGTATCGGCGGGCACCAACGTGGTCACCCAGGTTCGGCTGCCCGAGACCGACGGCTACAACGCCGTCCAGATCGGCTTCGGCGAGATCGACGGCCGCAAGGTCACCAAGCCGCGCGCCGGTCACTTCGGCAAGGCCGGGGTCACGCCTCGTCGCCACGTCGTCGAGATCCGTACGTCGGACGCCGGGTCCTACTCCGTCGGTCAGGAGCTGAGTCCCGAGCTGTTCAGCGCCGGCGACCTCGTCGACGTCACCGCCGACAGCAAGGGCAAGGGCTTCGCCGGCGTCATGAAGCGCCACGGGTTCCACGGTGTCGGCGCCTCGCACGGCGCGCACCGCAACCACCGCAAGCCCGGCTCGATCGGCGCCTGCGCGACCCCCGGTCGCGTCTTCAAGGGCGTGCGGATGGCCGGCCAGATGGGCGGCGTGACCGTCACCACCCAGAACCTGTCCGTGCACGCCGTCGACGCCGAGCGTGGCCTGATCCTCATCAAGGGCGCCGTCCCCGGCCCCAAGGGCGGTCTGGTTGTCATCCGTTCGGCGGCCAAGGGCCGAGTCGCAGAGGAGGTCACCTCGTCATGACCGCGAAAGCGATCAAGGTCGACTTCCCGGCCGAGATCTTCGATGTCCAGGTCAACATCCCGCTGATCCACCAGGTCGTGGTGGCCCAGCAGGCGGCTGCGCGTCAGGGCACCGCGGACACCAAGGCCCGCGGCGAGGTCCGCGGCGGTGGTCGCAAGCCCTACAAGCAGAAGGGCACCGGCCGCGCCCGTCAGGGCTCGGTGCGCGCACCGCAGTTCGCCGGCGGTGGCACCGTGCACGGCCCGACGCCGCGCAGCTACGACCAGCGCACGCCCAAGAAGATGAAGGCGGCCGCGCTCCGCGGCGCGCTGTCCGACCGGGCACGCGCCAGCCGTGTGCACGTGGTCGAGAGCTTCGTCGGCGGCGACCGGCCGAGCACCAAGACCGCGCTCGCCGCGCTCGCCGGACTCACCAGCAGCGAGCGGCACAGCCGCCGCGGCCCGCGCACCCTGGTGGTGCTCGAGCGCGGTGACGACCTGACGTGGCTCTCGCTGCGCAACGTCGAGACCGTCCACCTGCTCGCCGTCGACCAGCTCAACACCTACGACGTGCTGCTCTGCGACGACGTGGTCTTCACCAAGGGCGCGTTCGACGCGTTCGTCGGCGGCCGCGAGGGCGGCTCCGAGGCGGCCCAGCCTGCCGAGACCAAGAGTGCCGAGCCGAGGCGCCGAGCCCGAGGACGAGCCAGGCAGCGAGCCCGAGACCACCGAGCCCGAGGCCAGCGAGTCCGAGGCCACCGAGCCCGAGTCCAGCGAGGAGGAGGCGAAGTGAGCAACTTTCACAAGGACCACCGCGACGTGCTGATCGCGCCGGTCGTCAGCGAGAAGAGCTACGGCCTCCTCGACGCCAACAAGTACACCTTCTTGGTGCGCCCCAGCGCCAACAAGACCGAGATCAAGATCGCGGTCGAGCAGGTGTTCAACGTCAAGGTGACGGGGGTCAACACCGTCAACCGTCCCGGCAAGACCCGGCGCACGCGCTTCGGGACCGGCCGTCGCGCCGACACCAAGCGCGCGATCGTCAGCCTCGCCGACGGCGACCGCATCGACATCTTCGGGGGTCCGGTCTCCTGACCGGGCACGAGAAACAGGACTGAGAGCTCATGGCAATCCGCAAGTACAAGCCGACCACCCCGGGCCGTCGCGGCTCGTCGGTGGCCGACTTCGTCGAGGTCACCCGGACCACACCGGAGAAGTCGCTGGTCAAGCCGCTGCCCAAGAAGGGCGGCCGCAACAACCAGGGGCGGATCACCACCCGTCACCAAGGTGGCGGCCACAAGCGCGCCTACCGGGTGGTCGACTTCCGCCGCTACGACAAGGACGGCGTGCCCGCCAAGGTCGCTCACATCGAGTACGACCCGAACCGCACCGCCCGCATCGCGCTGCTGCACTTCGCCGACGGGGAGAAGCGCTACATCATCGCGCCGCAGGGGCTGCGCCAGGGCCTGACCGTGGAGTCCGGGGCCCGCGCCGACATCAAGGTGGGCAACAACCTCCCGCTGCGCAACATCCCGGTCGGCACGACCATCCACTGCATCGAGCTCCGCCCTGGCGGTGGCGCCAAGATCGCCCGCTCGGCCGGCAACTCGGCCCAGCTGGTCGCCAAGGAAGGCAGCCGGGCACAGCTGCGGATGCCGTCCGGCGAGATGCGCTACGTCGACGTCCGCTGCCGCGCGACCGTCGGCGGTGTCGGCAACGCCGAGCAGTCGAACATCAGCTGGGGCAAGGCCGGCCGCATGCGCTGGAAGGGCCGCCGCCCGACCGTCCGCGGTGTCGTCATGAACCCGGTCGACCACCCGCACGGTGGTGGTGAGGGCAAGACCTCCGGTGGCCGTCACCCGGTCTCCCCGTGGGGCAAGCCCGAGGGCCGCACCCGCCGCAAGAAGTCCAGCGACGCGCTGATCGTGCGTCGTCGCAAGTCCGGCAAGCGTCGCTGAGAAGGGAACTGAAACCATGCCTCGCAGCCTGAAGAAGGGTCCCTTCGTCGACGACCACCTGATGAAGAAGGTGGACGGGCAAAACGACAAGGGCACGCACAACGTCATCAAGACGTGGTCGCGTCGCTCAATGATCGTGCCGGCGATGATCGGCCACACGATCGCAGTGCACGACGGACGCAAGCACGTGCCGGTGTTCGTGACCGACGCAATGGTCGGCCACAAGCTGGGCGAGTTCGCCCCGACCCGCACCTACCGCGGCCACGTCAGGGACGACCGGAAGGCCCGCCGCCGCTGATGCGGGCGACCAGCGGACCCAACGACAGAGTCGAGAGAGTCAACAGATGAGCACTATGGAGCGCAGGCGCGTAAGCGCCAGACGCGAGAGCCTGCTGGGCGACGAGCCCGGCGCCTTCGCGAGCGCACGCTTCGTCCGGATCACGCCGATGAAGGCGCGCCGGGTCGTGGACATGGTCCGCGGCCTGGGCGTCGACGACGCCTTGGCGCTGCTGCAGTTCGCGCCGCAGGCTGCCAGCGAGACCGATCTACAAGGTCCTCGAGAGCGCCGTCGCGAACGCGGAGGGCACCGAGAGCCTCGACCGGGGCACGCTCGTCGTCAGCAAGGCGATGGTCGACGAGGGTCCGACGATGAAGCGCTGGCGTCCGCGGGCGCAGGGTCGCGCCTCGCGGATCAACAAGCGGACGAGCCACATCACGCTCGTCGTGCAGCCGCGCCCCGAGCGCGACGGCTCCGACGCAGCCCAGAAGTCCGGCCGTGCGTCGGGCAGGACCAACAAGAAGGGACGGAACGCCTGATGGGTCAGAAGATCAACCCGAACGGTTTCCGCCTCGGCATCTCCGTCGACCACAAGAGCCGTTGGTACGCCGACAAGCTCTACAAGTCGTACGTCGGTGAGGACGTGGCGATCCGTCGCCTGCTGTCCAAGGGCATGGAGCGCGCCGGCATCTCCAAGGTGGAGATCGAGCGCACCCGTGACCGCGTCCGGGTCGACATCCACACCGCCCGGCCCGGCATCGTGATCGGCCGACGCGGCGCGGAGGCCGACCGGATCCGTGGCGAGCTGGAGAAGCTCACCGGCAAGCAGGTGCAGCTGAACATCCTCGAGGTCAAGAACCCCGAGATCGACGCACAGCTCGTCGCCCAGGGCGTGGCCGAGCAGCTCGCCGGCCGCGTCGCGTTCCGTCGCGCGATGCGCAAGGCGATGCAGACCTCGATGCGCAGCGGCGCCAAGGGCGTCCGGATCCAGTGCTCGGGCCGCCTCGGTGGCGCCGAGATGTCGCGCTCGGAGTTCTACCGCGAGGGTCGGGTGCCGCTGCACACGCTGCGCGCCGACATCGACTACGGCTTCTACGAGGCGAAGACCACCTTCGGCCGCATCGGCGTGAAGGTCTGGATCTACAAGGGCGAGGTTGCCGGCACGCGCGCGGAGCGGGAGGCGCAGGCCGCCGCCCGTGCCGGTGCACCGGGCCGCGGCCGTCGGCGCGCGCGGCGACCGTCCGACCCGGGGCGACGCCCGACGCGTGGCGACCGTCCGACCCGTTCGGCACGCCAGGCCGACGCGCCCGCAGAGGCGCCCGTGGCCCCGGTGGCACCGCCGGCCGAGACGCCGACTGCCGAGGCAGCGCCCGCCACGACGAACCCGAGTGGGGAGGGCTGAGCACGATGTTGATGCCTCGACGGGTCAAGCACCGCAAGCAGCACCACCCCAAGCGCACCGGCAAGGCCAAGGGTGGCACCGAGCTCGCCTTCGGCGACTTCGGCATCCAGGCCATCGAGCCGGCGTACGTGACCAACCGGCAGATCGAGTCGGCGCGTATCGCGATGACTCGACACATCAAGCGAGGCGGAAAGGTCTGGATCAACATCTACCCCGACCGACCGCTGACCAAGAAGCCGGCCGAGACCCGCATGGGCTCCGGCAAGGGCTCGCCCGAGTGGTGGGTGGCCAACGTGAAGCCCGGTCGGATGATGTTCGAGCTGTCCGGTGTCACCGAGGACGTGGCCCGCGAGGCGATGCGCCGCGCGATCCACAAGCTGCCGATGAAGTGCAAGTTCGTGTCCCGCGAGGGTGGTGAGTTCTGATGGCGACGACAGCCCACGAGCTCGACGACATGACCAACGTGGACCTCGAGACCAAGCTGCGCGAGGCCAAGGAAGAGCTGTTCAACCTGCGCTTCCAGGCCGCGACCGGCCAGCTCGAGAGCCACGGCCGACTCCGCACCGTCAAGCGCGACATCGCCCGCATCTACACCGTGGTGCGCGAGCGGGAGCTCGGCATCCGGCAGACGCCGGGCGACGACGAGACCAGCACTGCGGACGGTGCCGCATGAGCGAGGAAAGCAACGTGACCGAGACGACCACACCAGGCCAGCAGGCCGAGCAGCACGGCCACGCGGGCCGTCCCTACCGCAAGGTCCGGGAGGGCCTCGTGGTCAGCGACAAGATGGAGAAGACCGTCATCGTCTCCGTCGAGGACCGCGTCAAGCACGCGCTGTACGGCAAGGTGCTGCGCCGCACGAGCAAGCTCAAGGCGCACGACGAGCAGAACCAGTGCGGCGTCGGTGACCGGGTCCGCATCCAGGAGACTCGTCCGCTGTCCGCCACCAAGCGCTGGCGCGTGGTGGAAGTACTGGAGAAGGCGAAATGATCCAGCAGGAGTCGCGACTCAAGGTCGCCGACAACACCGGTGCGAAGGAGATCCTCTGCATCCGGGTGCTCGGTGGCTCGGGTCGGCGCTACGCAGGCATCGGCGACGTCATCGTCGCCACCGTCAAGGACGCGATCCCCGGTGGCAACGTGAAGAAGGGCGACGTCGTCAAGGCCGTCATCGTCCGCACCGTCAAGGAGCGTCGTCGTCCCGACGGTTCCTACATCCGCTTCGACGAGAACGCCGCTGTGATCCTGCAGGCCAACGGCGAGCCGCGCGGCACGCGCATCTTCGGCCCCGTCGGCCGCGAGCTGCGCGAGAAGCGCTTCATGAGGATCATCTCGCTGGCCCCGGAGGTGCTCTGAGCATGCCCAAGAACACTGAAGATCAAGAAGGGCGACGTCGTCCGCGTCATCGCTGGCAAGGACAAGGGCGCCGAGGGCAAGGTCATCGCGGTGCAGTCCGAGCAGGACCGCGTCATCGTCGAGGGCATCAACCGCATCAAGCGGCACACCAAGGTCGTCAACCAGGGCGGTCGCGCCGGCACCACCGGCGGCATCGTCACCCAGGAGGCGGCGATCCACGTGTCGAACGTGATGCTGCTCGTCGACGCGCCCAAGGACAAGGCCGAGAAGAGCAAGGCCGAGAAGAGCCGACAAGGCCGAGAAGGCCGAGAAGAGCGACAAGGCCGACAAGGGCGAGAAGAGCGAGAAGGGCGACAAGGCCGAGAAGGCCAGGGGCAAGGTCACCACGCGGGTCGGCTACCGCCGCGACGAGGTCACCAAGCGCCGGTCCGACGGCTCGACGTACTCCGCGCACCGCAGCACCCGCATCGCGCGCAAGTCCGGCGAGGAGATCTGATGAGCACGACCACACCAGAGGTCTCGGCCTCGACAGCGGCCGCGGCTGCAGACCCGCTACCGCGAGGAGATCGTCCCCGCGCTGCAGGAGCAGTTCCAGTACGCCAACGCCATGACCGTGCCGCGACTGACCAAGGTCGTGGTGAACATGGGCGTCGGCGAGGCCGCCCGCGACTCCAAGCTGATCGAGGGCGCGGTCCGCGACCTCGCCGCGATCACCGGTCAGAAGCCGCAGGTGACCCAGGCCCGCAAGTCCATCGCGCAGTTCAAGCTGCGTGAGGGCATGCCGATCGGCGCGCACGTCACGCTGCGCGGTGATCGCATGTGGGAGTTCATGGACCGCCTGCTGTCGCTCGCGCTGCCGCGCATCCGCGACTTCCGCGGCCTCTCGCCACGCCAGTTCGACGGTCGTGGCAACTACACGTTCGGTCTCACCGAGCAGGTGATGTTCCACGAGATCGACCAGGACAAGGTCGACAGGTCTCGCGGCATGGACATCACGGTCGTGACCACGGCAACCACCGACGACGAGGGACGCGCGCTGCTGAAGCAGCTGGGCTTCCCGTTCAGGGAGCGGAACTGATGGCGAAGACAGCTCTGAGGGTCAAGGCGGCACGCAAGCCGAAGTTCAAGGTGCGCGGCTACACCCGCTGCCAGCGGTGCGGCCGCCCCAAGGCGGTCTACCGCAAGTTCGGCCTGTGCCGCGTGTGCCTGCGGGAGATGGCCCACCGCGGTGAGCTGCCCGGCATCACCAAGTCGAGCTGGTAGATCTCGACAAGCTCGATCACCGAAGCAACCAACAGAACACGAGAACACCGAAGGTCACCAGGTCCACGACGGACAGGGTGAAACCCCGGTGAGAGAGGGCCAAGACGGCCATGACAATGACTGACCCGATCGCAGACATGCTGACGCGTCTGCGCAACGCCAACCAGGCGTACCACGACGACGTGGTCGATGCCCTACAGCAAGCTGAAGGCCGGCGTCGCCGAGATCCTCCAGCAGGAGGGCTACATCACCTCGTGGAAGGTGCGTGAGCCCGCCGAGGTCGACACCAGCCAGACCGTCGGCAAGGTGCTCGAGGTGACGCTGAAGTTCGGCCAGAACCGTGAGCGCTCGATCGCCGGCATCCGCCGGATCTCGAAGCCCGGCCTGCGGGTCTACGCCAAGCACACCGGCCTGCCGCGCGTGCTGGGCGGGCTCGGCATCGCGATCATCTCGACGAGCCAGGGCCTGTTGACCGACCGTCAGGCGAACAAGAAGGGCGTGGGTGGGGAAGTCCTCGCCTACGTCTGGTGACGAAGGACCGAGAGGAGAAACAGGCATGTCGCGTATTGGCAAGCTCCCGATCACGGTCCCGTCCGGTGTCGACGTACAGGTCGCGGAGCGGCTTGTGACGGTCAAGGGCCCGAAGGGCTCACTGAGCCACACGGTGGCACCGCCGATCACCGTCAACCGAGCAGACGACGGCACGATCGAGGTGGCCCGCCCCAATGACGAGCGAGTCAGCAAGTCGTTGCACGGACTCACCCGCACGCTCATCGCAAACATGGTGCTCGGGGTGACCGAGGGCTACGAGAAGCGGCTCGAGATCGTCGGCGTCGGCTACCGAGTGCTGTCCAAGGGCCCGACCCAGGTCGAGTTCCAGCTCGGCTACTCCCACCCCATCACGTTCGACGCTCCGGACGGCATCACGTTCACCGTGACCGGGCCCGACCCGGATCGGCGTCCAAGGAATCGACAAGCAGCTGGTCGGCGAGGTGGCTGCCAACATCCGCAAGCTGCGCCGTCCCGAGCCCTACAAGGGCAAGGGCGTGCGGTACGAGGGTGAGCACATCCGTCGCAAGGTCGGAAAGGCTGGTAAGTGACGATGGCTGTCGCACTGAGGTCCGGCAAGCACACGAGCGCACGCGTCAAGTCGCGGATGCGTCGTCAGATCCGTGGCCGCAAGAGGGTCTCGGGTACGGCGCAGCGTCCGCGGCTGGTCGTGACCCGCTCGTCGAAGCACATCACCGCGCAAGTGGTCGACGACCTCGAGGGGCGGACGCTCGCTGCGGCCAGCTCCATGGAGGCCGACGTCCGCGAGCTCGAGGGCGACAAGTCCGCCAAGGCGCGCAAGGTCGGTGAGCTCGTGGCCGAGCGCGCCAAGGCCGAGGGCATCGAGGGCGTCGTCTTCGATCGTGCCGGCAACAAGTATCACGGGCGGGTCGCCGCCCTCGCCGACGCTGCCCGTGAGGGCGGCTTGGCGTTCTGATCGCGAACGAAACAGAAGGAAGGTAGTTCGAACATGAGCGGATCCCAGCGCCGTAGTGGTGCCGGTGGTGACCGTCGCGGAGGACGCGACGGAGGCCGCGGGGGCCAGGGCGCCGAGAAGACCGCCTACATCGAGCGCGTCGTCGCGATCAACCGGGTCGCCAAGGTCGTCAAGGGTGGCCGTCGCTTCAGCTTCACCGCCCTGGTGATCGTCGGAGACGGCGACGGAACGGTCGGTGTGGGTTACGGCAAGGCCAAGGAGGTGCCGGCCGCGATCGCCAAGGGCGTCGAGGAGGCCAAGAAGCACTTCTTCCGCGTGCCGCGCATCCAGGGCACCATCCCGCACCCGGTCCAGGGTGAGAAGGCTGCGGGCGTCGTGCTGCTGCGGCCGGCTGCGCCTGGTACCGGTGTGATCGCGGGTGGGCCGGTGCGCGCCGTGCTGGAGTGCGCCGGCATCCACGACGTGCTCAGCAAGTCGCTCGGCTCCTCGAACCAGATCAACATCGTGCACGCGACCGTCGAGGCGCTGCGCTCCCTCGAGGAGCCGGAGGCCGTGGCGGCCCGTCGTGGGCTCCCCGTCGAGGACGTCGCTCCGGCGGCACTGCTTCGGGCTCGGGCGGAGGTGACCCCGTAGTGCCGCGCATCAAGGTCCAGCAGAAGCGGTCGACGATCGGCCGTCACAAGAACCAGCGGGACACCCTGCGCACCCTCGGTCTCAAGCGCATCGGCGACGTGGCCGTGGTGGAGGACCGTCCCGAGGTCCGTGGAATGCTCCAGGCGGTCAGGCACCTGGTCGCCGTCGAGGAGGTCGACTGACATGACGCTCAAGCTGCACCATCTGCGTCCTGCCCCCGGCGCCAAGACCGCCAAGACCCGCGTGGGTCGCGGTGAGGCGTCCAAGGGCAAGACCGCGGGTCGAGGCACCAAGGGCACCAAGGCCCGCAACCAGGTGCCGGCCAGCTTCGAGGGTGGCCAGATGCCCATCCACATGCGGCTGCCCAAGCTCAAGGGCTTCAAGAACCCCTTCAAGGTCGAGTTCCAGGTGGTCAACCTGGACCGGCTGGGGTCGCTGTTCCCTGACGGAGGCGCTGTCGGCGTCGCGGACCTCGTCGCCCGGGGCGCCGTCCGTGACGGCCACCCGGTCAAGGTCCTCGGCTCGGGTGAGGTCTCCGTGGCACTTCAGGTGAGCGCCCACGCGTTCTCCGCCTCGGCCAAGGAGAAGATTGCCGCCGCCGGCGGCAGCACGACCCAGATCTGACCTCATCGGGTCGCAGCCCCGCACCTGGGCTGCGACCCGAGCCGGCCAGGCGCGGGGGGTCAAGGCCCCTGTTAGGCTTCCCGCACCGTGATGGAGATGAGGACGGTGCCAGCACAGTGCTAGGCGCATTCGCCAGCGCATTCCGCACCCCGGACCTGCGCAAGAAGCTGCTGTTCGTCCTGCTGGTCATCGTGGTCTTCCGGGCGGGATCGCAGATCCCGACGCCTGGGGTCAACGTCGCGAACGTCCAGACGTGTGTCGAGCAGACCCAGGACCAGGGGCTCTACACCCTCATCAACCTGTTCTCCGGTGGCGCGCTGCTGCGGCTGACGATCTTCGCGCTCGGGATCATGCCGTACATCACCGCGAGCATCATCTTGCAGCTGCTCGTCGTGGTGATCCCGCGTCTGGAGGCCCTCAAGAAGGAGGGTCAGGCCGGGCAGTCGAAGATCACCCAGTACACCCGCTACCTGACGCTGGCCCTGGCGATCCTGCAGGCCACCGGCATCGTCGCGCTGGCGCGCAGCCGTCAGCTGCTGCAGGGCTGCTCCGAGCCGCTCCTCTACAAAGAGGAGTCCATGACGACGATGCTGGTCATGGTCGTCACGATGACCGCCGGCACCGCAGTCATCATGTGGCTGGGCGAGCTGATCACCGACCGGGGCATCGGCAACGGCATGTCGATCCTGATCTTCACCCAGGTCGTCGCGACCTTCCCGACGTCGCTGTGGTCGGTCAAGGTCTCCCAAGGCTGGTGGGTCTTCTCGCTGATCACCGCGATCGGACTGGTGCTGGTGGCCGCGGTCATCTTCATGGAACAGGGGCAGCGACGCATCCCGGTCCAGTACGCGCGGCGCATGGTCGGCCGCAAGATGTTCGGTGGCTCGTCGACGTACATCCCGCTCAAGGTGAACCAGGCCGGCGTCATCCCGGTCATCTTTGCCTCGAGCCTGCTCTACCTGCCGGCGATGGCCGCGCAGTTCAGTGGCAACTCGCAGTGGGCGGGATGGATCTCGACCTATCTCGTCAAGGGTGACCACCCGCTCTACATGGCGCTCTACTTCGCCATGATCATCTTCTTCACCTACTTCTACGTCGCGATCACCTTCAACCCGGAGGAGGTGGCCGACAACATGAAGAAGTACGGCGGCTTCATCCCCGGGATCCGGGCGGGCAAGCCGACCGAGGAGTACCTCGCCTACGTCTTGTCCCGAATCACGCTGCCTGGCGCCTTGTACCTCGGTACCGATCTCGCTGATCCCGTTGATCGCGGTTGCACTGGTCAATGCCGACCAGAACTTCCCGTTCGGCGGCACCTCCATCTTGATCATGGTGGGTGTCGCGCTCGACACGGTGAAGCAGATCGAGAGCCAGCTCCAGCAGCGCAACTACGAGGGGTTCCTGAGGTAGTGAAGCTCGTCATCATGGGTCCTCCCGGCGCCGGCAAGGGCACACAGGCCAAGAGGATCGCGGGCAGGCTCGGCATCCCCGCGATCTCGACCGGCGACATCTTCCGCAAGAACGTCTCGGAGCAGACCGAGCTCGGTGTCGAGGCCAAGCGCTACATGGACGGCGGCGACTACGTTCCCGACGAGCTCACCAACAAGATGGTGCGAGACCGGCTGGCCGAGGACGACGCCATCGACGGCTTCCTGCTCGACGGCTACCCGCGCACGCTCTCGCAGGTCGACGAGCTCGACGACATGCTCTCCGAGCGCGGGGTAGGGATCGACGCCGTGCTCGTGCTCACCGTCGACGAGGACGAGATCGTCCAACGGCTCGCCAAGCGCGCCGAGGGCGAGGGTCGATCCGACGACACCGAGGACGTCATCCGACACCGCCAGGAGGTCTACACCGAGCAGACCGCGCCGCTCATCGAGGTGTACGACGGCCGTGGACAGCTCGTGCGGGTCGACGGCATGGGCGCGGTCGACGAGGTGACCTCGCGGGTGTTCGACGCACTCGACGAGACCAACGGCGCCACCGCAAGCTGAAGCCGGCTTCGCGACCGTGTTCCGTGACCGGGGCGTCGAGATCAAGACGCCGGAGCAGATCGACCGCATGCGTGTGGCCGGCCTGGTCGTGGGCCGCACCCTCGACATGCTGCAGGGCACGCTCAAGCCCGGCATGACGACGCTCGAGCTCGACCGGCTCGCGGAGGAGAGCATCCGCGACTCGGGAGCCACGCCGTCCTTCCTCGGCTACGGCCGCCCGCCGTTCCCCGCCAGCATCTGCGTCTCGGTCAACGACGAGGTCGTGCACGGCATCCCCGGAGGGCGGGTCGTCGAGGACGGGGACATCGTCTCCATCGACTGCGGCGCGATCGTGGACGGCTGGCACGGCGACGCGGCCCTGACCGTCGCGGTCGGAGACGTCCCTGACGCCGCCAGGGAGCTGATGCGGGTCACGGAGGAGTCCATGTGGCGTGGCATCGCGGCCGCATCGCTGGCCGGCCACGTCGGCGACATCTCCCACGGGGTCGAGAGCTATGTCCGGGCGACCAGCGCCTTCGGCATCGTCGAGGACTACACCGGGCACGGCATCGGCTCTGCCATGCACCAGCCACCGAACGTCCCCAACGTCGGCAGGCCCGGCAAGGGTGTGCGGCTCGTCGAGGGGCTAGCACTGGCCGTGGAGCCGATGCTGACCGCCGGTCAGCCGTCCACCTTCGTCGAGGACGACGGCTGGACGGTCAGGACCGACGACGGCTCGACCGCCGCCCACTTCGAGAACACCTTCACGCTCACCCCGACCGGGACCTGGGTGCTGACCGCCCTCGACGGCGGCGAGGCGCGGCTCAAGGAGCTCGGCGTGCCGTTCGGCGGGCGGAGCTGACCGCCGCCCAGCTGGTCCTGCTCGCCAGCCCCCTCCTCGGGCCGGCGGTGTGGGCCTCGGTCGCGTCCGACCTTCGCGCACGAGGCCGCGACGTCACGGTGGCGCCGTCACCGGGCGCGGTGGGGTCGCCGTACGAGGTGCTCGAAGCCTGGCGGGCGACGCTTCCCGACGGTCCGGTCCTCTTGGTGCCGCACAGCAACGCCGGGCTCTACGTCGCAGCGCTGGCGGAGGGCCGCGACGTGGCCGGGGTCGTGTTCGTCGACGCGCTGCTGCCCTCGGACCAGCCGACGACGCTGACCGCCGAGCCGTCGTTCCGGGAATTCCTGGCGGGGCTGGCCGACGACGAGGGCCTGCTGCCGCCGTGGACACGGTGGTGGCCCGACGTCTCGGCACTCTTCCCCGACGCGCAGGTGCGGGCCGCCGTGGAGGGGGAGCAGCCTCGGCTGCCGCTGACCTACTTCGGCGCCGACGTGCCCACCCCGGCCGGCTGGCGGTCGCTGCCGGCGGCATACCTCGGTTTCGGTGGGACCTACGCCGAGGAGCAGACCGAGGCCCGCGATCGCGGCTGGCCGCTGGAGACGCTGCCCGGGCTGCACCTGCACCAGCTGGTCGATCCGGCCGCGGTCACCGACGCGCTGCTCCGGCTCGAGGCGGCCATCCGGACGGGCAGTTGACTCGGCAGAACGCCGCTAAACCGGGATGAAACGGACGTCTTGCGGTGGAGTCGCCCGTCGCGCGGGCCGCCCACGGTCCGATTAGGGGAAGCCCGGCGGATTGGCTAGACTGACTCCTCGGCCCAACATGGGCCCGTTTCGTGGCGCCCTGCGGCTGCCCGGCTACCACACGTGAACTCGACTGAGTCACGCGTGCTGCTCGGGAGAGGGTTCCCGGCGGGTCTCGTGAGGTCCACCCGGCGGTGTCGTAGACAGCGCCGGGGCGGTTCCCGGGCCGACCGGTAGCAGGCTCAACACAGAGACTGACACGACACAGCACCGAGAGCGGAGGACATGCCGAAGAAGGAAGGCGTGATCGAGATCGAGGGCACCGTTGTCGAGGCGCTCCCGAACGCGATGTTCCGGGTCGAGCTGAGCAACGGGCACAAGGTTCTCGCCCACATCAGCGGCAAGATGCGGCAGCACTACATCCGGATCCTTCCCGAGGACCGGGTCGTGGTGGAGCTGTCGCCGTACGACCTCACCCGAGGCCGCATCGTCTACCGGTACAAGTAGCTCCCACACCGCAGCCGAACACAGGAACTCGAACAGACATGAAGGTCCAGCCCAGCGTCAAGAAGATCTGCGACAAGTGCAAGGTGATCCGTCGCCACGGTCGCGTCATGGTCATCTGCGACAACCCGCGTCACAAGCAGCGCCAGGGCTGACACCAGCCCACACAACTGAACGAATCCAACCAGCGTGATCGCTGAGTCCGTCGTACGACGGGCGAACCACCCCCGGGACGGATGGCCGGGGCCCAGCACCTGCAGAGCGAAGCAGGGTCAGGGACGCGACACGAACCACACCGCCGTGACAGAGAAGGAACGCCACCACATGGCACGACTCGTCGGAGTGGATCTCCCGCGCGACAAGCGCATCGAGGTCGCACTCACCTACATCTACGGCATCGGCCGTACCTCTGCCCGCCAGGTCCTCGCCGCGACCGGGCGTGGACCCCGAAGCGCGGGTCCACACACTCGGCGACCAGGAGCTGGTCAAGCTCCGCGACGCCATCGAGTCGCAGTACAAGATCGAAGGTGACCTCCGCCGCGAGGTCCAGGCCGACATCCGGCGCAAGGTCGAGATCGGCAGCTACCAGGGACGTCGGCACCGACAGGGCCTGCCCGTCCGTGGTCAGCGCACCAAGACGAACGCCCGCACCCGCAAGGGTCCCAAGCGCACCGTCGCCGGCAAGAAGAAGGCCAAGTAAACCCGCGGTCACCCGCACCCTCGATCTCGAACCAGGAGCAAAACGTATATGCCTCCCAAGAGCCGACAGGCAACCGGCGCCAAGAAGGTGCGCCGCAAGGAGAAGAAGAACATCGCTCAGGGCGAAGCCCACATCAAGAGCACGTTCAACAACACGATCGTGACGATCACCGACCCCACGGGCGCGGTCGTCGCGTGGGCCTCTGCCGGCACCGTCGGCTTCAAGGGCTCGCGCAAGTCCACGCCGTTCGCGGCGCAGATGGCGGCCGAGGCCGCCGGACGTCGCGCGCAGGAGCACGGCATGAAGAAGATCGACGTCTTCGTCAAGGGTCCGGGCTCGGGCCGCGAGACGGCGATCAGGTCCTTGGGTGCGATCGGCCTCGAGGTCGGCACCATCCAGGACGTGACCCCGACTCCCCACAACGGATGCCGGCCGCCCAAGCGCCGCCGCGTCTGACACCAGCGAAGCGAAGGAGACTCGACCATGGCCCGTTACACCGGACCCATGACGAAGAAGTCGCGCCGGCTCGGTGTCGACCTCGTCGGCGGCGACCAGGCGTACGAGCGTCGCCCCTACCCACCCGGCCAGCACGGCCGCGGCCGCATCAAGGAGAGCGAGTACCTGCTCCAGCTGCGGGAGAAGCAGAAGGCGCGCTACACCTACGGCGTCCTCGAGAAGCAGTTCCACAACTACTACACCGAGGCGAGCCGCCGGGCGGGCAAGACGGGTGACAACCTGCTGCAGCTCCTCGAGTGCCGCCTCGACAACGTGGTCTACCGCGCCGGGTTCGCCCGCACGCGTCGCCACGCGCGCCAGCTCGTCGTGCACGGCCACTTCAAGGTCAACGGCAAGAAGGTCGACATCCCGTCGTACCAGGTCGGCCAGCACGACGTCATCGACGTCAAGGAGAAGTCCCTCGAGACGACCCCGTTCATCGTGGCTCGCGAGACCCACGGCGAGCGGATCGTGCCGGCCTGGATGGAGGCTCTGCCGAACCGGATGCGGATCCTGGTCCACCAGGTCCCGATCCGTCAGCAGATCGACATCCCGGTCCAGGAGCAGCTCATCGTGGAGTACTACTCCAAGAAGTGACCGAGGCGGCGCTTGCGCCGACCTCCCCAGCTCGACAACGACAACAAAACACCGCCACCAATGAGGACCTAGTCCTCGATGTTCGAGTCCCTCATATAGCGGTCGGGCTCGGAAAGGAAACACGAAGTGCTCATCGCTCAGCGTCCGACTCTGTCGGAGGAGTCCGTCGACGAGTTCCGGTCCAGGTTCGTCATCGAGCCGCTGGAGCCCGGGTTCGGTTACACGCTCGGCAACTCGCTCCGCCGCACACTCCTCTCCTCCATCCCAGGCGCCTCGGTGACCAGCATCAAGGTCGTCAGCGTGCTCCACGAGTTCTCCACGATCGAAGGGGTCAAGGAGGACGTCACCGAGGTGATCCTCAACCTCAAGGACCTCGTCGTCTCCTCGGAGCACGACGAGCCCGTCACGATGTACCTGCGCCGTCAAGGCCCGGGCGACGTGACCGCCGCCGACATCGAGGCGCCTGCGGGCGTCGAGGTGCACAACCCCGAGCTCAAGATCGCCACGCTCAACGACAAGGGCGTGCTCGAGATGGAGCTCGTCGTCGAGCGTGGCCGCGGCTACGTCTCGTCGGTGCAGAACAAGGGCGGCGACAACGAGATCGGCCGGATGCCCGTCGACTCGATCTACTCGCCGGTGCTCAAGGTGACCTACAAGGTCGAGGCCACCCGTGTGGAGCAGCGCACGGACTTCGACAAGCTGGTCATCGACGTCGAGACCAAGCCGTCGATCCGCCCGCGTGACGCGATCGCCTCGGCAGGCAAGACGCTCGTCGAGCTGTTCGGGCTGGCCCGGGAGCTCAACGTCGAGGCCGAGGGCATCGACATCGGCCCGTCGCCCGTCGACGAGCAGCTGGCCGCCGACCTGGCTCTGCCGGTCGAGGACCTGCAGCTCACCGTGCGTTCGTACAACTGCCTCAAGCGTGAGGGCATCCACACCGTGGGTGAGCTCATCTCGCGCTCGGAGCAGGACCTGCTCGACATCCGCAACTTCGGCGCCAAGTCGATCGACGAGGTCAAGGCGAAGCTGCACGAGATGGGTCTCTCGCTCAAGGACAGCGCACCCGGGTTCGACCCGCAGGCTGCCCTCGCGGCGTACGACGACGATGACGACTCGTTCGTCGAGGACGAGCAGTACTGAGGCTCCCGTAGCCAGCTAGGCACCATCACCATCTATCCAGGTACCTGACACGGCCTGGGAGAAACGAGAGCAGACATGCCCACCCCGAAGAAGGGTCCGCGCCTCGGCAGCGGCCCCGCGCACCAGAAGCTCATGATCGCGAACCTGGCGACCAGCCTGTTCGAGCACGGGGCCATCACCACGACCGAGGCGCGGGCGCGTGTGCTGCGCCCGGTCGCGGAGCGGCTGATCACCAAGGCCAAGAAGGGCGACCTGCACAACCGCCGTCAGGTGCTGTCGACGATCCGCGACAAGGGCGTGGTGCACACGCTCTTCGAGGACATCGCGCCGCGCTTCGCCGAGCGTCCGGGTGGCTACACCCGCATCACCAAGCTCGGCCCCCGCAAGGGCGACAACGCCCCGATGGCGGTCATCGAGCTGGTGACCGAGGAGTACAAGCCGCAGGACAAGGCGAGCACTCCGCCCGCCAAGAAGGCCGCCCCCGCCCCCGCGCCCGTCGACGAGGATGAGGGCGTCGAGGAGGAGCCGACCGACGAGGCCGCCGAGGCCGACGTGGCGGTGGCCACCGAGGCCGAAGGTGCGGACACGGACGCCTTCGAGGAGACCGAGGGTGGTACTGCGGGCGCATACGACGGTTCCCACGCGCCGCTCGAGGACGCCAGCAAGGCGCCCGAGGGCTTCCCGATCAAGGGGAACGAGGACTCGAAGAAGTACCACGAGCCCGACGGCCAGTGGTACGAGCAGACCGAGGCGGAGGTCTGGTTCAGCACAGCCGAGGCGGCCGAGGCCGCTGGCTTCACCAAGGCGGGCGAGTAGCTCTCTTGTCCGGTTAGTCCGTGACGGATTCGTGGTGGCGCACGCGCCCGAACCACGAATCTGTCACGGACTACCGCGCTCAGCGGGGCCAGGCGCGCTCCACGAGGGCCAGTGCCTCCGGGAGGGTGAGGCCCTGACGTCGCGCCGTGGCGACGTACTCCTCAGCCAGTGAGGCGTCGGGTCGCGTCGTCCGGGCGAGCACGTCGGAGCTGACGAACGTGCCCTTGCGGCCGTGCGTGGTGATCACGCCGTCCGCCTCGAGCTCGCGGTAGGCACGAGCGACGGTGTTCGCGGCGAGGCCCAGGTGGCCGCCAGCGCACGCACGGTCGCGAGCTTGGTGCCGGCGGGCAGCTCGCCGCTGGCCGCCTGCGAGGCGATCTGCGCGCGCAGCTGCTCGAAGGGCGGGACCGGCGACGAGGCGTCGATCGAGAGGTCGGAGCTCATCGGGCGACGATATGCCGTTTGCGAGGATGTCCGGGTGCGGCTGCGACTCGACCTTGCCTACGACGGCACGGGCTTCCACGGCTGGGCGAGGCAGCCGGGGCTGCGCACGGTGCAGGGGCTGCTCGAGGACGCCCTGGCCATGCTGCTGCGAGTCGACGGTGTCGCCGTGACGTGCGCCGGGCGCACGGACACCGGCGTCCACGCGCGCGGACAGGTGGTTCACCTCGACGTCGACCCCGACGCGCTCGCAGCGTCGGCCGGCCGCGGCGAACAGCAGCCGACCGACGCGCTGCTGCGCAGGCTCAACGGCGTCCTCCCGGACGACGTCCGGGTGCTCAGGGTTGCCGCGGCACCGGCAGGGTTTCGACGCGCGGTTCTCGGCGGTGTGGCGGCGCTACGCCTACCGCATCGCCGACACACCCACCGGTGTCGACCCGCTCACCCGCAACCACGTGCTGACCTGGTCGCGTCCGCTCGACCTGCGACGCCATGAACCAGGCGGCAGCGCTGCTTCGTCGGTGAGCACGACTTCGCGGCCTTCTGCCGCAAGCGCGAGGGCGCCACGACCGTGCGCACCCTGCTCGAGCCTCCGCTGGGACCGAGACGAGGACGGGCTCGCCGAGGCGACCGTGCGCGCCGACGCGTTCTGCCACAACATGGTGCGGGCGCTGGTCGGCTGCCTGGTGGCAGTCGGCGAGGGACGACACGAGCCGGCGTGGGCGGGCCGAGGTGCTCGCCGGCCGCGACTCGCGATCCCGGTGTGACGGTGATGCAAGCGCACGGCCTGACGCTGGAGGAGGTCGCCTATCCCGCTGACGACGAGCTGGCGGCGCGGGCCGAGCAGGCGCGGAATGTGCGAGTGCCACGTGGGTGAGCACTACTTCTCGGCAGACCCGTCCGTGGCCTTCACGCGGGCGCCCGTGCACGCCACCGTCTGGGGCCACGAGCTGGCGCTGACGTCGGGCTCTGGCGTGTTCGCCAAGGGCCGGCTGGACGCGGGCACCGCGGTGCTGTTCAGGGAGACCCAGCCGCCGACCGCTCGTCGCTACCTCGACCTCGGCTGCGGGTACGGCGTCATCGGGCTCGCCCTCGCGACAGCGGTCGAGGGGTCCGTCGTACGCGGCGTCGACGTGAACGAGCGAGCGGTGCTGCTCGCGAACGAGAACGCCGTCCGACTCGGCGTCGCCGACCGGTTCGAGGCGACCGCCCCGGGCGACGTACCCGGCGACGAGACCTACGACGAGATCTGGTCCAACCCGCCGATCCGCATCGGCAAGCCGGCGCTGCACGACCTGCTGCTGACGTGGCTGCCGCGGCTGGCGCCGGGCGGACGTGCCGTGCTGGTCGTCGGCAAGAACCTCGGCGCCGACTCGCTGCAGCGGTGGCTGGGGGAGCAGGGCTACGCGGCCTCGCGGCTGGCCAGCGCCAAGGGCTTCCGGGTGCTGGAGGTGTCGCGGCAATGACGCTGGAGACGGAGGAGGCGAGCTCTCCGTCGAGTGGCTCGAGCTGTTCTTCGACCTCGTGGTGGTCGTCGCGGTCGCGGTGTTCACCGAGGGGCTGCACGAGGACCCGACCCTCGCGGGCATCGCGCATCTTCGCGCTGCTGTACGGGCGGTCTGGCTCAGCTGGGTCTCGGTCGTGCTCTACGCCGATGTCGCAGCGGAGCGGACCCGGGTGCGGACGTGGTGTGGGCGATGTTCTTGGTGGCGATCATGGCGGCGACGGCCCCGGCCCACTACGAGCAGCGCGCGAACCTCTTCGCGGGTGCGTTCCTGCTCGTGCGCGGTCGCCGTCGCGCAGGCGTCGCTGCGCACCGGTCGGGTGCTCGCAGCTGGCCGCTGCTGCAGTTCGGTGGCCTGGCGGTGCCGTGGATCGTGGCGATGTGGGTGCCGGCGCCCCAGAAGTACGTGCTCTGGGGAGTCGGGCTCGCCCTCGACCTGCTGTTCGTGCTGCTGCGCGGCGACGGCGCGACCGCCGACGAGCATGATCGAGAGGCTCGCGCCGCACGCGTGACCAGGGACGGCCGCCGCGAGGCCCAGACGCGCCAGTCGCTCGAGGTGGTCGACGTCGAACCGCGGCACCTCGGCGAACGGCTCGGCCTGCTCGTGATCATCGTCCTCGGCGAGGCGGTGAGCCAGCTGTGTCCTCGCCGCGGCGAGCACGCGTGGACCCGGACCTGCGTGCGGCCGCTGCTGCGCCGGCTTCTTGATCCTGGTCGGGCTGTGGTGGCTGACGTTCAGCTACGGGTTCACGGCGGCACCGCACACCCGGCTGGCCGGTCTGCGGCCGCGGTTCGCGCTGCCGATGCACCTGGGCGCGACCTTCGGCATCGTGTGCCTGGCGGCCGGCTCGGTGAGATGGCCGCTGCACACCGGACGAGCCGCTCGGCGAGCGAGATGCGCTGGGTGATGTGCGGCGGGTTGGCGCTCTACTTCCTGGTGACCGGTGCTCGGGCGGACTGGCCGCTCGGGCACCCTGCGCGCTGGCTGCTCGGCTGGGCGCTGCCCTGCACGCTGCTCCCGCTCGCACTCGCCCTCCGGGGTGAGCGCGTCCCGCACAACGGCTCACGCTCGGCCTGCTCGCCTGCGTCGCCTGGATGGTGGCCTACAGCAGGCTGGCGCAGGCGCGTGCGGCCGCCGGTGGCGCGGTCACCCGAGCAGGCTGAGCAGCTGCCGCGCGTCGACCGATGCCGGCGCACCACCGGTCCGCGCCAGCTCTGCCGCCGTACGACGCAGCAGCTCGTTGCACGGAGTGGGGACGTCGTGCAGGCGGCCGAGCCGCACCACCTCTCCGTTGAGGTAGTCGGTCTCGACGGAGCCCGTGCCGCGCCGCAGGCTCTGCCAGGACGAACCACCTCCCCGCTCGCGGCCGGCGATCGCGCCGACCTGGAGCAGGCTGCCGCGCCGCTCGCGGTCCTCTGCCTCGGTGACGACCGTGAGACCGGCGGCCCGCAGCGCGGCCTCACCCTCGGCGCACGCCCTCCGGGCGAGCTCGTCGGCGTCCCGGGGCCATGGAGCCACAGCATGCCTGCACGGCGTTCCCGAGGTTCAGCATGAGCTTGCGGCGCTTCCAGGCCATCACGTCGGTCGCGCGACCACGGACTGGAAGCCGGCGCGCGCGGAACACCTCGGCGACGGCGTTGTGTGGTCTGGCTGGTGCCGCCGGGGTAGCGACCCGATGTCGAGGAGTCCCGGGGAACGGGTGCGAGTGCTGCTCGACGACGCCCGCCTCGAGGTGCGCGGTCGGCATCATCACGCAGACGCCTTGCACGTCGGCGAAGAAGCGCAGCAACGTGGGCTCGTTGGCGACGCCGTTCTGCACCGAGACGACCGGGGTGTCCGGGCCAAGGGTGCTCGCGAGGTCGTCGAGCGCCGCGTGGGTCTGGTGGCTCTTGACCGCCGAGCAGCACGGTGGTCGGGACGGTGCGGTCGACGTCGGCGGCACTTGCCAACAGCGGGCACCCGGACGGACGCGGGCGGCGTCGGGGCTGAGACAGTCGGTAGTCCGTCGCTGCCCGAGATCGCGTCGAGGTGCGCACCGCGGGCCACGAGCACCGATGTCCTCGCCCGGCCTCGAGCAGCAGCGCCGCCGAGCACTCCGCCGACCGCGCCCGCGCCGTACACCAGCCATCGCATGCCGGCCATCGTTCCATCCTGCCAAGTGTCAACCAGGGTTGACAAAACAGATGCTGTCAACGTATGTTGACACGTGACAGAGACCACCGACCTGACGCGAGTGCGGCCGCCGACGCGGACCCCCGCACCGGTCTGCGAGCCGTCCGGGCCCTGCACCGGCTGCTGGAGCACCTCGAGCGGGCGCAGGTGCGCCGGGCCCGGGACCTGGGCTGGTCGTGGCAGGAGATCGCCGAGGTGCTCGGCGTGAGCCGCCAGGCGGTCCACAAGAAGCACGGCCGTCACTGAGGACGGCACCGAGAGAAGGGGAGGACCATGTTCGAGAGATTCACCAAGGACGCCCGGCGGGTCGTCGCGACCGCCACCACGATCGCGCAAGGACTCGTCGGCCGGCGAGACCCGGCCCGGAGCACCTCTTCCGGGCGCTGCTCGACGACGAGGCGTCGCTCGCGGTGCTGGTGCTCGAGGACTCCGGCGCCTCGGCGGCGGACGCTGCGCGACGAGCTGGACCGCCGCCGGATGCGGTACGTCGACGGGCTCGACGCGGACGACGCCGAGGCGCTGGCCGCGATCGGCATCGACCTCGACGAGGTGGTCCGTCGCATCGACGGCAACCTCGGGCGGCACCAGCGGCCGGCAGCGGACGCCACGGCTGTCCCGCTCGGCGAAGAAGGTGCTCGAGCTCTCGCTGCGCGAGGCGATCGCGATGCGGCACGACTACATCGGCTCGGAGCACCTGCTGCTCGGGCTCGTGCGCGAGGACGACCGGGTGGTGCTCGACACCCTCGCGGCGTTCGACATCGAGCCGGCCGCGCTGCGCAGACGGGTGGCGGACGCCGTACGCAAGGCCGGGCTGAACGCGCGGCAGGCCCTCGGGGCTCGGGTGGTTCGATGGGGCCGATGGGCGAGTACCGACCCGCCGACGACCGCTACGACACGATGGACTACCGCTTCTGCGGCCGGAGCGGGCTTCAGCTGCCCGCGCTGTCGCTGGGGCTGTGGCAGAACTTCGGCACCGACCGTCCGGAGGAGACCCAGCGGGCGATCCTGCGGCGCGCGTTCGACCGCGGCGTGACCCACTTCGACCTCGCGAACAACTACGGGCCGCCCTACGGCCGCGCCGAGGAGAACTTCGGGCGGTACCTCCGCGAGGACTTCGCCGGCGCTGCGCGACGAGCTGGTGATCTCGACGAAGGCCGGCTACGACATGTGGCCCGGCCCCTACGGGCAGGGCGGCGGGTCCCGCAAGTACGTCCTCGCCTCGCTCGACCAGTCGCTGGCCGCGGATGGGGCTCGACTACGTCGACATCTTCTACAGCCACCGGTTCGACCCCGAGACGCCCGTCGAGGAGACGATGACGGCCCTCGACCACGCGGTGCGGTCCGGCCGGGCGCTGTACGTCGGCATCTCGTCGTACTCCGCCGTCGCAAGACGCCGGAGGCCGCCGACGATCGCCCGCGACCTCGGCACGCCGCTGCTGATCCACCAGCCGTCGTACTCGATGCTCAACCGCTGGATCGAGACGCGGGCTGCTCGACGAGCTCGAGCAGCAGGGGATGGGGTGCATCGTGTTCACGGCGCTCGCCCAGGGCCTGCTCACCGACCGCTACCTCGACGGCGTGCCGAGCGACTCGCGCGCCGCGCGGTCCGACAGCACGATCGGTGAGGACCACCTCGACGAGGCGACGCTGCGCCACGTGCGGCGGCTCAACGAGATCGCCGCAGGAGCGTGGCCAGAAGCTCGCCCAGCTCGCGCTCCAGTGGGCGCTGCGCGACTCCCGGGTCACGTCGGCGGTGATCGGTGCCTCGTCGGTCGAGCAGCTCGACACCAACCTCGACGCGCTCGACGGCCCGCCGTTGACCGACGCCGAGCTCGCGGCCATCGACGAGGACGCCGTCGACGCCGGGATCAACCTGTGGGCCGAGGCGACGGAGGACGATGAGTGACGAAGCCCGTCGTTGCGCTGGTGAAGACCGGCGACTCGGGTAATGATCGGGCATGACTCCGTCAAGATCCGGTGCCATGACCAAGTACGTCTACGACTTCTCCGAGGGCGGCAAGGACCAGCGGACCTGCTGGGCGGCAAGGGCGCGAACCTCGCCGAGATGACGAACCTGGGGCTGCCGGTGCCGCCGGGGTTCACGATCAGCACCGAGGCGTGCCGGGCCTACCTGGAGCAGCGGCAGCGAGCCCGAGAGCCGAGCTGGCCGAGGAGGTCAGCGAGCACCTCGAGGCGCTCGAGAAGGAGATGGGCCGACAGCTCGGCCAGTCCGACGGCCCGCTGCTGGTGTCGGTGCGGTCCGGTGCGAAGTTCTCGATGCCCGGGATGATGGAGACGGTGCTCAACGTCGGGCTCAACGACGAGTCGGTGCACGGCTCGCGGCGATGACCGACGGCGACGAGCGGTTCGCCTACGACTCCTACCGCCGGCTGCTGCAGATGTTCGGCGCGCACGGTGCTCGGCATCGAGGCGAGCGTCTTCGCCGAGGCCCTCGACGAGCTCAAGGAGGACAAGCGGACGTCGAGAACGACGTCGAGCTCGAGGTCGACGACCTGCGAGGGACTGGTCGACACGTACAAGAAGATCATCGAGGACCACTCCGGCTCGCCGTTCCCGCAGGACCCGCGCGAGCAGATGGACATGGCGGTGCGCGCCGTCTTCGACTCGTGGAACACCGAGCGCGCGGTGCTCTACCGGCGCCAGGAGCGGATCCCCGGAGACCTGGGCACCGCCGTCAACATCTGTCAGCATGGTGTTCGGCAACGGCGGCGACGACTCCGGGACCGGTGTCGCATTCACCCGGGACCCCGCGTCGGGGGCGCAGGGCATCTACGGCGACTACCTGCAGAACGCGCAGGGCGAGGACGTCGTGGCCGGCATCCGCAACACCGTCCCGCTCGCCGATCTCGAGGAGATCGACAAGGCGTCGTACGACGAGCTGCTCGGCATCATGCAGACAGCTCGAGGAGCACTACCGCGACCTGTGCGACATCGAGTTCACCATCGAGCGCGGGCAAGCTCTGGATGCTGCAGACCCGGGTCGGGAAGCGCACCGCCGGAGGCGGCGTTCCGGATCGCCTGCCAGCTCGTCGACCAGGACCTGATCGACATGGACGAGGCCGTCACGCGGGTGACCGGCGCCCAGCTGGCGCAGCTGATGTTCCCGCGCTTCGACGCCGACGCAGAACGGGAGCTGATCGCCAAGGGCATGAACGCCTCGCCGGGCGCGGCCGTCGGCAAGGTGGTCTTCGACTCCGACACCGCCGTCGAGTGGGCGCAGCGGCGGCGACGACGTGATCCTGGTCCGCCGGGAGACCAACCCCGACGACCTGCGGGGGATGGTCGCCGCCCGCGGCATCCTCACCAGCCGGGGTGGCAAGACGTCGCACGCCGCCGTGGTCGCGCGCGGCATGGGCCGGACCTGCGTGTGCGGCGCCGACTCGCTGACGATCGACGCGAAGAAGAAGACGCTCACCACGAAGGACGGCACCGAGGTGGCGGAGGGCGACTCGATCTCGATCGACGGCACCACCGGCGAGGTGTTCTTCGGCGAGGTCCCGGTCGTCGACTCGCTCGTCGTGCGCTACTTCGAGGGCGACGACGACGAGCCCGGGGACGAGCTGGTGGCCGCGGTCGCGCGGATCATGGAGCACGCCGACGCGGCCCGCCGGCTCGCGGTCCGCGCCAACGCCGACACCCCCGACGACGCGGCGCGCGCCCGCCGGTTCGGCGCGCAGGGCATCGGGCTGTGCCGCACCGAGCACATGTTCCTCGGCGAGCGGAAGGCGCTGGTCGAGGCGCTGATCCTCGCCGACTCGGAGGACGAGCAGGAGAAGGCGCTCTCCGAGCTGCTGCCGATGCAGCGCGACGACTTCGTGGGGATCCTCGAGGCGATGGACGGCCTGCCGGTGACGATCCGGCTGATCGACCCGCCGCTGCACGAGTTCCTGCCCGACTACACCGACCTGTCCGTCGAGGTCGCGCTCGACGAGGAGCGCGGCGAGGTCGACGAGAAGCGGCAGACGCTGCTGGAGGCCGTGAAACGGCTGCACGAGGAGAACCCGATGCTCGGTCTGCGCGGCGTCCGGCTCGGCATCGTGATCCCCGGGCTGTTCGCGATGCAGGCCCGCGCGATCCTGGAGGCGGCAGCCCTGCGCAAGAAGGACGGCGGCGACCCGCACCCCGAGATCATGATCCCGCTGGTGGCCACCGTGCAGGAGCTCGAGCTGGTCCGCGCCGACATCGAGAAGGTCGTCGAGTCGATCGAGGCCGACACCGGCGTACGCCCCGACTACAAGATCGGCACGATGATCGAGCTGCCCCGCGCGGTGATGGCCGCGGCTGAGATCGCGACCGCGGCGGAGTTCTTCTCCTTCGGCACCAACGACCTCACCCAGATGACCTGGGGCTTCTCGCGCGACGACGTGGAGGCGTCGTTCTTCGGCAAGTACATCGAGAAGGGCATCTTCGGCGTCTCGCCGTTCGAGTCCCTCGACACAGAAGGCGTCGGCCGGCTGGTGCGGTACGCGGTCGAGCAGGGCCGCGAGACCCGCCCCGACCTGCACCTCGGCATCTGCGGCGAGCACGGCGGCGACCCGGAGTCGATCCACTTCTTCGACGAGGCCGGCCTCGACTACGTCTCGTGCTCGCCCTTCCGGGTCCCCGTGGCCCGCCTCGAAGCCGGTCGTTCGGCTGCCGGAGACGCTTCGGCCTAGCGCTGAGGCGCCTCATCCTGCGGTCTGTTGGCCGTCGAGGCGCCTGATTCTGCGAGCTCTTCCACGGGTACGTCGCAGAACGAGGCGCCTCGGCGTACTTCTGTGCGCAGAATCAGGCGCCTCAGCGTTAAACCGAGGTGCGGAGGTGGGGCAGGGGCAGGGACAATGACTGCCCGTGGGACATGTGGACGTGGCGGGCGTGCGATTCGAGCTGCCGGACGGCAGGGTGCTGCTCGACGACGTGTCGTTCCGGGTGGGCGAGGGCGCGAAGGTGGCGCTGGTCGGGGCGAACGGGGCGGGCAAGACCACGCTGCTGCGGATCGTCACAGGTGACCTGGTGCCGCATGCCGGTGCCGTGACGCGCACGGGCGGGCTGGGCGTGATGCGCCAGATGGTCGCCCAAGGCATCCCGGCGAGTGTCGAGTCCAGCACTGTGCGAGACCTGTTGCTGTCGGTGTCGCCCCCGCGGGTGCGTGAGGCTGCCGCCCACGTCGACGCCTCTGAGCTCGCGTTGATGGACGACGACAGCGAGCCCAACCAGATGCGCTACGCCGAGGCGCTGGCCGAGTGGGCCGACGCCGGCGGGTACGACGTCGAGGTGGTCTGGGACGTCTGCACGATCGCCGCTCTCGGGATCTCGTTCGAGGGCGCGAAGTACCGCGAGATCGCGACGCTGTCCGGGGGCGAGCAGAAGCGGCTGGTGCTGGAGTTCTTGCTGCGCGGGCCCGACGAGGTGCTGCTGCTCGACGAGCCGGACAACTTCCTCGACGTCCCCGGCAAGGAGTGGCTGGAACGCCGCATCAACGAGTCGCCGAAGACGATCCTCTACGTGAGCCACGACCGCGAGCTGCTCGACAACACCGCGACCCGCGTGGTGACCGTCGAGCTCGGCGCCGCGGGCAACACGGTGTGGACGCATCCGGGAGGCTTCGCGTCGTACCACGAGGCCCGCCGGGACCGCTTCGCGCGCTTCGAGGAGCTGCGTCGACGTTGGGACGAGGAGCACGCGAAGCTGAAGGCGCTGGTGCTGCGCTACAAGATCAAGGCCGAGTACAACGACGGCATGGCCGCGCAGTACAAGGCCGCGCAGACCCGGCTCCGCAAGTTCGTGGAGGCCGGTCCGCCGCAGGCGATCCCGCGCGAGCAGCAGGTGAAGATGCGACTGCGCGGCGGCCGCACCGGCAAGCGTGCCGTGGTGTGCGAGGCCCTCGAGCTCACCGGGCTGATGAAGCCGTTCGACCTCGAGGTCTGGTACGGCGAACGGGTGGCCGTCCTCGGCTCGAACGGCTCAGGCAAGTCGCACTTCCTGCGGCTCCTGGCCGCAGGCGGGTCGGACCCGGACGTCGAGCACCGGCCCGTGGACGACGTCCCCATCCAACCCGTGCGGCACACCGGCCGCGCCAGGCTCGGCGCCCGCGTGCGACCCGGCTGGTTCGTGCAGACCCACGAGCATCCCGAGCTGATGGGTCGCACGCTGCTGGAGATCCTGCACCGCGGCGACGCCCACCGCGACGGCATGCCCCGGGAGCAGGCCTCGCGAGCGCTCGACCGCTACGAGCTCGCGCACGCCGCCGAGCAGCGCTTCGAGTCGCTGTCGGGTGGTCAGCAGGCCCGCTTCCAGATCCTGCTGCTGGAGCTCTCAGGAGCGACGTTGTTGCTGCTCGACGAGCCGACCGACAACCTCGACGTCGAGTCGGCGGAGGCGCTCGAGGAGGGACTGTCGGCGTACGAGGGCACGGTGCTCGCGGTCACCCACGACCGCTGGTTCGCACGCGGCTTCGACCGCTACCTGGTGTACGGCGCCGACGGCACCGTGTTCGAGACCGATGAACCGGTCTGGGACGAAGGTCGCGTGCAGCGCGCAAGGTGACGGCGCTCAGACAGGCAGGCCCCGCGCACGCAGCTGCTCTCGCAGCGGCTCGCCGTCCCTGAACACGATCGCGTCCATCCCCGCCTGCGCGGCGGCCGCGACGTTGGCGGCCGAGTCGTCCACGAAGACGCAGTCGGTCAGCGGTCGGCCGACACGGCGGCCGAGAAGCTCGAACACGGCAGGATCCGGCTTGGCGAGCTTCTCCGCTCCCGAGACCACGATGTCCTCGAACAGCGCCAGGAAGTCGAACCTCTCCAACGCCTGCGGGAACAGCTCGCGCGACCAGTTGGTGAGCGCGAACAGCGGCACTCCGGCAGCGTGCAGGTCACGAAGCACGGCGACGTTCTCGCCGATCGGCTCCACAAGGCTGAGCCCGAAGTTCGTGACGTACGACGTGGCGTGCTCGTGCCAGTGCGGGTGCGTGCTCGCCAGCTCCTGCTGCAGGTCGAGCCACTCGGCGCCGGCGTCGGCTCGACGGTTCCACGCCGAGAAGTCGAAGTCCTCGGCAGCTAGGAACGCACGAGCCTCGGCGTCACCGACGCCGGCCGCCACCGCCGGGTGCGGGTCCCAGCGGATGAGCACGTTGCCCAGGTCGAAGACGACCGGGCATGCCTTTGTGGTGGTCAGCGGTTCTTGGCGGTCGCGCTGCCGAAGATCTTGGTCTTGACCTTGACCGCGGTGTTGTAGTGCTTCGCGAACGACTTCTTCAGAGCGCTTCCGTCTTCGGGGGCCCACCCGGTCGTCCTCGCAGTGGTGCTGCCCACGGCCACCTTCTCGTAGGCGTAGGTCGCGATCGACTTGCGCGTCACGCCCGGGGGCAACGACATCTTCTTGAAGCCGTGGAAGGTGCGCTCGTCGGTGACCATGATCAGGCCACGGTTGAACACCGGCTCGATGGCGCGCGGCTGGTCGTCGGGCTTCGACTTGATGAGCAGCTTGCCGTCGTACTCCGGCTTCCAGTCCTTGTTGAGGTAGAGCAGGACGTTGAGCGTGCGCAGCCAGTCGTCGTGGAGCGGGTGCATGTTGAAGTCGACGTGGGTGTCGAGGAAGCCGCCGTCGCCGCTCTGGTGGAACCCGCCGCCGTGGAAGGCGGGGTCGACGAAGAGGTCCTTGCCGCTCAGCGTGCTGATGAACTGCTGGAACTTCTCACTCATCAAGGCGTCGTAGAACTCGCGGCTCGTGGGCCCCTGCTCCGCGACGCTCGACAGCTCGTGCTTGTCGCCGAACATGTAGTCGCGCGACTTGGGCATGGCGTCCGGCTTCGGGAACTCCGCCAGCAGCTTGTCCGCGGTCTCCTGGTCCAGAAAGTCGTCGATCAGCAGGAGCGGGAACGGATCCCCGTTGCGGAACTCGACAGCGAGCTCGTCTGCACGGTCGATCCACGAGTTGAACATGCGATTTCCTCCAGATTCACGGCGGCCCCTCCGCCGTGAGCATCGGCGCTTCAAGTGGGGCGTGGCCCACGCCGCCGACGATGGCCAGGACCCCGCGCCCTGCCATGCTCAAACGATACCGTGCGAACCCGGTGGGTATGACGGGAACGTCCGGGTTGCGGACCCGCCTGCCCAGCCGTGCGACGAGCGGTCCTTACCGTGCGACGGGATGCGCGTGGGCTGTCCAGACTGTGGACCAGTCCATGCCCAGCCGGGCGTCCTGCTCGGCGAGCCACTCCGTGACGGCCCGCGTGGCCTGTGACGCTGCCTCGTCGACGCGAGCGCGCTGGCCGGCGTCGAGCGAGGCCAGCTCGGCGTCGCGGCTGGGCAGCTCGGTGGGCCGGGTGACGGCCTGCCGCAGGCGGCGCAGCCGGTCGGCCCCCACGGCCGACCGCACGGCCGGGTAGACGCGGCTGCGCTGCAGCCGCCGGTGCACCGACTGCATCCCGGGCATGCGGAAGTCGCGAACCTCGTTGCGGAACGTCGGCGCCTCGAGCGCGGCCTCCACCTCCGGAAGTCCCAGCCGGCCCAGGAGCAGCCGCACCGTCGGGCCGACGTCCTTGGTGGTGGCGGGGAAGGGGACGACCAGCACGTTCTCGAGCGGGAACAGGCTCCGCAGGCGGTCCAGCCAGTGACCGTAGTCTCCCGCGCCCAGGAACATCTTCGAGTGCTCGATCGCCGAGGCCAGGGTGTCCCAGTCCGTGCGGTCGTAGTAGTGGCGGAAGAGCTGGTAGTGGGACACGAGGCGCGCGACAGGTTCGCGGACGGTGTAGACGACCTGCACATCGGGGTTTGCGTCCCGGACGCGTTCGAGGGCCAGCGGGTGCTGGGGGTAGGTGTAGGAGACACTCCCGTCGACGCGCACGAGGCCGCGCTCCCGCGGCTCGAACAGGGCGTCGTACCACTCCGGCCCCTGGTCCCACTTGGAGCTGTAGTAGTTGGGCTCCTTGACGGAGCCGGCGTCGATCTGCGGGTGGTGGCCCAGCGTGGCGCTCAAGAACGACGTGCCTGAGCGCGCGGCACCGACGATCACCAGGTCAGGAGCCACGGTGGAGCTCACGAGGCCGCTCCTCGGGTCGGATGCGTGGTGACGATTTCGTTGATTTGGTGTGGAAACGATATCCTGGCCCGTCTGGGGCCGGGGGATAAGTCAGCAGCGACGGGGCGAACGGTCGCGCCCACGGGGACGTCGAAGGGGTAGAGATGCAAGAGCAGGTTTCGTGGTGGTCCGACAAGACGCACCGCGCTCTCGTGGCGGGCGGGGCCGTCCTGGTCCTGGTCGTGGCGCTCGTGCTGTGGCTGACGCTGCGCGGCGGAGACGACGACGACAGCTCCGCGAAGTCCTCGAGCCGCAGCAGCCCCACCGCCGGAGCGAGCGTCAGCGGACGCTCGCCGGTGCCCTCCGGGAACCCCACCGCGACCCCACCTCCCGCGCCGACACCGTTGAAGAACCCCCCGAAGCCCGTCCGCGCCTCCATCGGCAGCACCGTCCGCACCGGCGGCCTGACCGCGTCGATCACCGAGGTCGAGGCCGTCAAGGGCCAGGCTCGTGGCATCGGTGAGGTGGCGGGTCCGGCGCTGCGCTTCACCGTGAAGGTGACGAACACGGGCAGCAAGCCGGTGGACCTCAACCTGGCGCTCGTCAACGTGTACTACGGCGCGAAGAAGACACCTGCATCGCAGCTCAGCGGCCCGGGAATGTCGCCACTGCCGCAGAAGGTCAAGTCCGGGTCCGCGAGCGGCCGCTACGTGTTCGGCGTCCCCGAGGACGAGCGGGGCAACGTCTTGGTGGAGTTCTCCTACGACGTGAAGGCACCGACGGTCATCTTCCGCGGCTCGGCCTAGGGCCGGCGCGCCGCCGCTTCGATCCCGGTGGCGCGGGACCACGCGGCCGCGTAGCGGTCCGTGGTGTACCTCTCCTCGTAGGTCGCCCGCGCCCGCTTGCCTGCCATCGTCACCTGGTCGCGCGTGAGCCCGGCGATCCTGGCGGCGAGAGACGAAGCGTCACCGCTGGGGAAGAACCAGCCGTCGACGCCGTCGGTGACGATGTCGACGAGCCCGCCTGCGGTGCTGACGAGGGCTGGGCGCCCGCGAGCGAAGCCCTCGATGGCCACCAGACCGAAGCCCTCTGGCTTCTCCGAGGGCACCAGTACGACGTCCGCCCGGTCGAGGTAGGGATGAGGGTCGGACACCTCGCCCGCGACCTCGACCGTCTCGGGCCGGCTGGCGGACTCGACGAGCCCGCGCACGTCCACCGCGTCGCCCGTCGGTGGCTCCCCGCCCAGGATGACCAGGCGCCCGGGGCTCCCGGCCTCGTCCCAGGCCGACAGCAACGTGTCATGACCCTTGCCGCCCACCCACCTGCTGGCGATGACGTAGGTCAACGGTCCCTCGCGTCCTTCGAGGGGGGTGAGCGTGGTCGGCTCCGGAGTGGCGTTCGGGACTACGGTGGCGCGGCGTCGCAGGCTCGGGACCAGGTTGTCCCGGACCGGAGTGGAGACGGTCACGAGCTGGTGGGTGGCTCGGGCCAACGGCCCGATGAGGGTGCTGTCGCGCTTGGACCACAGCTCCTGGAGGTGCCCGACCACCCGCGGCACCCGAGCAAGCCTCGCGACCGGAGCCCCGCCCATCGCCGCGCTCGTGGTGCAGTAGACCAGCCGCGGCCGCCGTCTGCGAAGGTCGCGGTAGAGGGCGTACGCGCGCCGGCCGAGACCCACGAGCTGGCTGGGTCGCTGGTAGGCCCTTCGCAGGATGGGCAGCTGCCGGTGGTGGACCGTGATGCCGAGTCGCTCGACCTCGACGCACAGCGGTGTCTCCGGGTGCTCGAGATCGGTCGGCAGCCAGACCTCGGTGTCCTCGCGCAGGTCGCGCGGCACTGCCTGCAGGATCTGCAGCAGGACCCGGTCGGCGCCGTAGAGCTCGTCGGAGGGATGGACGAACACGATCCCGCGGCGTTCGGATCGCTTCATGGACCGACGGGGTGCGGCCGACGCCGGCCGGTGGCACGACCGCGGGTCGACTGCCCGGCAGCGAGTCTGCGCGCCAGGTCCTCGTAGGCCTGCGCGACGTCGTCCCAGCGGTACGTCGTCGCCGCCCGGTCCTGCAGCAGGCGCCCGCGTTTTGCGGAGGCGTCGGAGTCGGCCTCGGCCTGCTCCAGCAGGGGCGCGAGCTCGGCGGGCGTGCCGAAGAACCGGCCGTGCTCGCCGAGCACCTCGCGGTTGAACACGACGTCCCACGCGAGCACCGCGCTCGACGCGCCCATCGCGCGCAGCAACGAGGGGTTGGTGCCGCCGACCGAGTGCCCGTGCACGTAGGTCACCGACCTCGCGTAGAGCTGGTCGAGCTGGTCCTGGTCCCAGACGCCGCCGAGCATGCGGACCCGCTTCCCGTCACCCGCCAGGGCGTGGAGCCCCGCGGTGTACTCGTCGGCGTACGGGGCCGAGCCGACGACCACCAGCGGGAGGGTGGCGGCCGAGGCCAGGTAGCCCTCGACGATCTCCCTCACGTGGTTCTCGGGCTCGAAGCGCGCCACGACGAGGTGGTATCCCTCGGGCTCCAGACCGAGCTCGCGGACCCGGTCGTTGTTCGGGTCCTCGAGGATGGGCGCGCCGTACGCGATGAGCTCGGTCTCGGCACCGAACTCCCGGGTGTAGTAGTCGGCGATGCCCTGCGCGTCGGCGATCAGTGCGTCCGCCCACCGGACCGAGAGCGACTCCACGGCGCGGTAGTACCGCTGGCCGGCGCCCGACCACTTGTCACGCTGCCACTCGAGGCCGTCCACGTGCACCGCCACGGGGAGCCGCCGCGCGCGGAGGACCGGCAGGAACGGCGCGTTGGCGGCGTTGAACAGGAACGCCGCGTCGAACCGGCCCCGCCGCCACAGGTCCACCGTCGACAGCGCCGTGTGGCTGAGGGTCTCCAGCGCCTTCTTCCGGGCGGCAGGCAGGTGCACCAGCTGCATGCCCAGGTGCTCGTCGAGGTCGGGCCGCTCGGCGCCCCGGCAGTAGACGACGACCTCGTGGCCGCGGACGACAAGGCGCTTCCCGATCTCCTCGATGGCGGTCTCGAAGCCGCCGTACCGGGCCGGGACGCCGCGGGTGCCGAGCATGGCGATGCGCATCGGGCTATCTTCCCAAAGCGTCGATGGCCGTGAGCTCTCGCCACCACTTGAGCAGCGCGAGGGCGAGCATGGCCGCGCTGAGCGCGAACACCGCCGTGTAGACCACCACGAACGCTGTGGACCAGGCCAGCAGCACGAAGACCCAGCACAAGAACCCGTAGTCGGTCGGCAGGATCAGCCACTTGCGCAGGGGGTTCTCGGTTGCAGGCTCCGGCGCGGTCGTCGGGGCAGGGGCCCGGCCGCGCTCGCGCAGGAAGGGCATGAGGATCAGCCCGAAGTACATGACCGCCTGGACCACCGAGAAGCCCAGGGGCACGAGCAGCAGCGCCCGGTCGTCGCTGGGCGGGAAGCGGAACCAGGAGATGGCGACGCACAGGTGCAGGCTGCTGGTCTTGAAGCAGTCGACGGTGTGATCCAGCCACTCGCCGCGGACGGAGCCCTGCCCGCGCAGGCGCGCGAGCTGGCCGTCGACGGAGTCCATGACGTAGCCCGAGGCCAGCAGCAGCGCGACGCCCAAGCCCATCGGGAACGACGGCTCGACGGTCGTCAGCAGCACCAGCCCGAGCGCGGAGAGGGAGGCGCTGATCGCGGTCGCCCCGTCGGGCGTCAGCCCGAACGTGTGGGTGGCGGCTGCGACGACACGCCCCGCGGGGCGGTTGACGTAGCGACCGTAGGCGGCGGTGCCCCGAGACGGCTTCTGCGCCGCGCGCAGTGCGCTCAGGTTTGCCCGGAAGCCCGGGCGCTCTGTGTGGGGTACGGCGGACGTGTTCACGTGCGCGGCCTCTTCACTAGGCAGGGGCGCTGTCGTCGACGGGCGCAGGACTCGGGCCGGGTCGTCACTCGCTCGAGGAGGATGCTGCCGTCCGCATGTGCGGGTCGACATTCATGGCCGCGAGTGCGAGCCGCAGCTTCGTGCTTGAGGTGTGAACCGTATACGGGAAGTAGACGACCTCGACGCCGACGGCCGCGAAGTCAGTCTCGAGCTTGTCGCCCTTGGGGGTGCCGCGCCAGTCGTCGCCCTTGAAGATCCGGTCGAAGCGCAGCAGCTTCCAGGTCTCGACCTTGTCGGGCACGGTCTCGGCGTGCACCTGGTCGACGTACACGATGTGGCGGACGACCTCCATCCGCTCGGCGAGCGGCACGATCGGCTCCACGCCCTTGGTCCGCAGCATCATCTCGTCGGAGACCACACCGGCGATCAGGTGGTCGCACATGCTCTTGGCGTGGCGGAGGATGTTCAGGTGGCCGACGTGGAAAAGGTCGTACGCCCCGGGGGCGTACCCCACGATCTTCCTCATCTCCGGCCCCCTTGGTGATTTGTCGGTGATGTCCCGTACCGCGACATCGTATCCGGTTGGACGACTTCCACGCAGGTGAGTCGTCCAACCGGTGCTCGATGCGACGCTTACGGCGTCGTGGTGATCACCAGGTCGTCCCAGCGTGCGGTGATCGGAACGTTGGTCGACGAGCTGGCGATGGTGTTCGCCAGAGCGAAGCCACCCGCAGTCTGCGGACCGAGGTCGTTGGCATCGGTCGTGTCGACCTGCCAGGCACCCGGCTCCGTGCCACCGGCCAGCCAGATCTTCGCTCGCAGGGTCGTGTGGTTCGAGCCAGTGACCTGGAACCGGATCTTCAGCTGGCTCCCGGCCACCAGTGCGCTGGGAAGCGTGAACGACTTGAGTGCAGCGTCCGTGAAGCCTGTCCTGCTCACTGCCGAAAGTGTCGCAACCCCAGCCGAGGTCACCTTCACCCTGGCGCAGTAGCTCTTCGCCGTGGTTCCGGTCCCGGTGTACCTCGAGCACACGGCCGAGGTGGAGCCGCCACCATCAGCGACCTTGTCGAGGCTCAACTGCACCGTGGCATCGGTGTCGGCGGCTGAGAGAGTGCCCAGCGACAGTCCTCGGTTCTGACCGGCCGTCGCGGTCTTCATCGCTCCCGAGCCGGAGTCGACGCCGTAGTCGGTGTTGCTTCCAGCGATCTTTGCCCAGGGGCCGCCGAGGACCGCATCGCCCCAGCTGCTGACGGCCGTGCGTCCGAAGTCGTCGGACGCGAGCGTCGTCGGCGCACCGGCCGGGCTCACCGAGATCGACTTCGTCACGGTGTCGGTGGCGCCGTCATTGTCGGTGACGGTGAGCTTGACCGAGTAGGTCCCGCCGGTCGTGTAGTCGTGGCCGACCGTGGCGCCGGTGGTGGTGTCCACCGGAGTGCTGTCCCCGAAGTCCCAGGCGTACGACGCGATGGTGCCGTCGCTGTCGGTGGACGTCGAGGTCAAGTCGGCGTGCAGGTCGCTGGTCGTCGACGTGAAGTTCGCCGTCGGCTTCGCGTTGCCCGGCGTCACCGTCTTGGTGGTGACCAGGCTGGTCCCACCTTCGTCGTCGGTGACAGTGAGCTTGACCGTCTTGGCCCCGGCGGCGGCGTAGGTGTGCGAGACGTTCACCCCGCTGGTGGTGTCGACCGGGGAGCCGTCGCCGAAGTCCCAGGCGTACGACGCGATGGTGCCGTCGACGTCGGAGGACGGGGTGCCGTCGAAGGACACCTGCTTGCCGTTGACGGTCGACGTGAAGTCGGCCGTCGGCGCGCTGTTGTCGACGTGCACCGTCTTGGTGACGGTGTTCGTCCCGCCCTTGTTGTCGGTGACCGTCAGGCTGACCGTCTTGTCGCCGGCCGTCGCGAACGTGTACGTCGGCTTGGAGTCGGTGCTGGTGTTGCCACCGCCGAAGTCCCACGCGTAGGACGCGATGTTGCCGTCCGTGTCCGTCGAGGTGGTGCCGTCGAACGAGACCTTCTTGCCGGTCGCCGTGAAGGTGTACGCAGCAGTCGGCGCGCTGTTGGCCACCGTGCCGCCGGCCTTGCTGAAGTGCGACTGAACCTCACCGAGGCTGAGCGCCCTCGGGTAGACCGCGGCCTCGTCGAGCGAACCCTTGAAGTAGTCGCTGCTGGGCCGCGAGGCACGTCCGGCGAGGTTGTCGCCACCCACTCGCCAGTAGCCGTTGACGGCCAGGTTGCTGACCTCTGGGCCGGTGGCGACCTGCTGGCCGTCGACGTACAGCTTCATGCCGTTCGTGCCCTGGGTCGCGACCATGTGGTGCCAGGCGCCGTCGTTGTAGCTGTTCGGTGACTCGATGCCGACGTCGGTCGACGACGGGAACACCCCGAACCGCAGCTTGCCGGCGTTGGTCATGTAGACGTTGCGGTCGTAGCTGCTGGAGCTGCCGGTCTTCGACGAACCGAAGCCCATCAGCTCACCGCCGACCGCCTGGCCGGCCGTCGCCGTCTTGAACCACAGCTCCTCGCTGTAGACCGAAGGTGCCAGCCGTGGTGGTGTTCTGCGCGACGTTGTCGTTGACGCCGTCGGTGCCCATGGACTTGTCCGTGGCCACGCCCACCGCGCTGGACCCACCGAGGGTCGGGCTGTTGGCGTAGGCACCCGTGTTGCCGTTCTGCGACGAGTCAGCGGCGGTCGTGCTGCCCTGGCTCTCGGCGAGCCGCCAGTACAGGTCGGGTCCGTCGTCGTAGACGGCCTTGCCGTAGGTGTCGCTCGGCGTCGGCGTGCCGGCCACGGTGCGTCCGGAGGCCACGTAGTGGGCACGGACCTGGTCGCCGGAGAGCGCCGACTGGTAGACCGCGACCTCGTCGATCTGGCCGGCGACCGGGTTGGTCGTGGCGGGGGCGTTGGTCCAGCCGCTGAGCGTGTCGCCGCCGATGCGCCAGTAGCCGACGTAGGAGCCCGCGGTGTGGATGTCCGTGCGCTGTCCGACGCGAGCGCCGTCGACGTACAGGTTCATGCCGGAGTCACCGACGACACCGACGACGTGGTGCCAGGCGCCGTTGTTGTACGACGCGGTCGAGGTCAGCGTGTTCTTGCCGGTGCCCTGCATGACGCCGAAGTTCAGCCGGCCGTTGCTGCTCATGTAGAGGACGCGGTCGTACTTGTTCGAGGCGCTGCTGCCGGTCTTGGAGCCGCTGAAGCCCACGATCCGTCCGCCGGTCGCGGAGGTGGTCTTGACCCACGCCTCCACGGTGAACCACCAGGGCCCGTCCTGCGCGATGGTGCTGGCTGCCGTGCCCGAGCCGCTCATCGTGGCGGCGGTGCGGCCCGTGATGGCTCCGGCTGCGCCCGGTGTGATGCCGCTGGTGGCCGTCATGTCGTCGTAGCCGGTGTAGTCGGAGAGCGACGTGCCAGAGGCTTCGTCGAGACGCCACAGGCTCTCGGGACCGTCCTGGAGCACGGACTTCGTGTAGGCGTCGGTGGCCGCCCCGGAACCCGCGACGGTGACGCTGACGGTGCCGCCCTTGCTCACGTTGCCGGAGGGGTCGCTGGACCAGACGCGGTAGGTGTGCACGCCGGGCGAGACGCCGGTGTCGAGGAAGTTGAGGAACGGGCGGTCCCAGGGGTTGGAGCCTTGGGTGACCGTGTAGACGGGGGTGGTGGTGTTGTTGTCCCGGTAGACCTTGTAGGTCAGGTTGCGGTTGTCCCGGTCGAAGGTCGACTGCCAGCTCACCGAAGCCTCTCCCGCGGCGCGGGAGGTCACGGTCGGGAGGAAGTTGGCGCCGCTGAGCTCCGGTGCCTCGGTGTCAGGCGTGACACGCTTCTTGGCGTAGCGGACCAGCCCCTGCTGGGCGGTGCCGTCGGTCTTGGGGAACTCGCCGCCGACGGTGATGTAGTCGTTGTTGCCGTTGATGGTCCAGGCGGCCTGCGACTGGCCGGTGTACGTGCCGACGTCGAGCTGCGGGTACCACTGCAGGATGGACGGGGTCTTGGTGCCCTGCCAGTTGGTGTAGTTGACGTAGTCCTTGCGCGTGACGCCGGTGGCGACCTTGCTGAAGGCCATCCCGCGGTAGAACTTCCAGGTGGCCGGCTGGTTGAACCCGCCTGGCACGTTGCCGCAGTAGTGGGCGTGGCTGACCTTGTAGACGCACGCCTTCCGAGGCGTACGCCTCGTAGGTGTCGCCGTGACAGTCCGAGAGCCAGTTCAGGGTGCCGTCGTTGTTGACGCGCGCGACGCCCTCGAAGTTGCCGGTGCCGCCGAACTTGTACCCGGTGACGTAGACCGAGTCGTCGTCGGTGGACAGCGAGGTGATGCCGGAGTTGGCGCCGCCGTTGCGGATCAGGGCGTTGGCCGCCCAGGGCATGTTGGCGCCGGTGGTCGGGTCGAGTGCACCCAGGCCGTAGCCGGGGTTGGCGGAGCCGTTCAGCGTCGTGAACTGGCCACCGACGACCAGCCGGGTGCCGTCGGGCGTGAACGTCATGGCGTTGACGTTGCCGCCGGCCGCGACCGGGGCCCAGGGCAGCAGGGCGCCCTTGTCGGCCGAGAAGGCGGCGAGGTGCGGGCGGGGCGTCCCGCTCGACTTGCTGAACGTCCCGCCCAGGTACACCGTCGAGTTGGTGGCCTTGATCGCGCTCACCTTGGCGTCGACTTGGGCCTTGAAGCTGGTGATGACCGCACCGGTGGTGGCGTCGAGTGCCGCGATGCGGTTCTTGCTGACCCCGTTGACGGTGGTGAAGTTGCCGCCGATGTAGAGGCGCGACCCGTCGGGGGAGCGGGTGATCGTCGCCACGACGCTGTTGGTGCTCGGTGCCCAGGAGTCGATGAGCTGGCCGGTCCGGATGTCGTAGGCCAGCAGGTTGGCGCGGGGAACGGTGTTGACGCCGGGGGCAGCGCCCGGGGGACGGGCGGTGGAGAACTCGCCGCCCACGTAGACGGTGTTCCCGATGACGGCCTGGGACCACACGACGCCGTCACCGATCTGCGCCGTCGGCAGCGGCTTGGCCGAGGCCGTCTCCGGGTTGGCGGGGTCGCTGGCGACCGGAGGCGAGGTGTCAGCGGATGCCGGTGAGGCCACCGTGACCAGCTGAATGGTCGATCCGATCAGGACCGCGCCGACCGCAGCAGCGATCGAGCGCCCCCACCGAGTTCCCCTGAGCATGTAGTTTCCCCTGCGTCGACGGGGCAGTAAGGCGAGATCGCACCGGGAAAAGTGCTGGCCCCCTGCCAAACCCGAGATTCGCGACTACGACCCCCCGGTCGCATCACAGCCGTCCCCCACAGTTCCCCGTGCGGCCGATACCAGTCTAGGTTGGCTGCCGCGTGGGCTGAATAGCCCTATGTGGCTGCCCCGGGGTGACTAACCGGGACTAGCCGGGCGAACTGGCTCCTTACCGTTTGTACTCGACGTAGACGCTGCCCCAGGCTCCCACGACCATGCCCCTGCCTCGGGCGGCCGTTCTGCTGCCTCGAGCCTGGTGGCGCGCCGAGCGGCTCAGCGAGCCCCAGAGCGAGCGCAGCGTCCCGACCACGACCCGGGCAGCCCCCAAGGCGGTGAGGCGCAGCCGCGTGCCGATTCGCCCGAAACGCCCTGATTCCAGCTCCAGCGACGTGCGGCTCCAGCCGTTGCCGCTGCGGAAGTGCCTTTGCAGCACCCAGGCGCGGGTCAGCCGTGCGGAGCGGATGTGGTCGGTAACGACGGCCTCGTCGCACCACACGATGCGCCCCCCGTTGCGGTGGAGGGTGCGGGTGAACAACGTGTCCGACCCGCCGCTGAGCCCGTAACGGACGTCGAAGCGTACGTCGCCGAGGCTGCGCACCTGGCGCAGGTCGAGCAGCAGGTTCGCGGTGCTGGCGGCCTCCTGGTCGACGCCGGTCGCATGACGCTGGCGCACGAAGAAGCCGCCGGCGCGGATCCAGGGGTCGTCGATCTGGTCGACCATGGGCACCACGGCTCCGGCGACGGCCGCACACCCCTCTCGGCGCTGGCAGTCCACGAGAGCCGACAGCCAGCCCGCCTCTGGCCGCTCGTCGTCGTCGATGAAGACCAGGAGGTCGGCGTCTCTGGCCTCGTCCAGTGCGCGGTTACGAGCGGCCGCGATCCCAGGCGTGGGCTCGACGACGTACCGGACGTCGGGGAGCCCCAGGTCGGTGACCGTCGAGCGAGCAGACGCCTCCGCGTCGTTGTCGACGACCAGGACGGTCGTGGCCTCCTCGACGGTCGCGGCCTGCTCCAGCAGCTGCGGCAGCAGCTCGACGAGGTCGCCGGCGCGCTGGTAGGTGAGCACCGCGACGACGAGCGACGTCGTATCGGCGCCCGCCGACGCTCGGCTCGCGTCCTCGGGCGAGGCCGAGCTCACTTCCAGCGGTCCGCGGAGGGGACGTAGTCGAGCGTGCGGTCGCCGGTGTAGATCTGCTTCGGCCGGGCGATCTTCTGCTCCTTGTCCTGCACCAGCTCCAGCCACTGCGCCAGCCAGCCTGGGGTGCGCCCGATCGCGAACAGCACCGTGAACATCTCGGGCGGGAACTGCAGCGCCTCGTAGATCAGCCCGCTGTAGAAGTCGACGTTCGGGTACAGCTTGCGCTCCACGAAGTAGTCGTCCTCGAGCGCGATCTTCTCCAGCTCCTGGGCGATCTCGAGGAGCGGGTTCACGCCGGTGACCTCGAAGACGTCGTCGCAGGCCTTCTTGATGATCGTCGCCCGCGGGTCGTAGTTCTTGTAGACCCGGTGGCCGAAGCCCATCAGGCGCTCCTTGCCGTTCTTCACGCCGTCGACGAACTCGGGCACCTTGTCCTTGGAGCCGATCCGCTTGAGCATCCGCAGCACGGCCTCGTTGGCGCCGCCGTGGAGCGGGCCGTAGAGCGCGGCGATGCCGGCGGTGATCGCCGAGTAGGGGTCGACCTGGCTCGAGCCGACCGAACGCACCGCGTTGGTCGAGCAGTTCTGCTCGTGGTCGGCGTGGAGGATGAAGAGCACGTCGAGCGCCTTGACGAGGCGCTCGTCGGCCTCGAACTTCTTCTCGCTCATCTTGAACAGCATCGCGAGGAAGTTCGCGGCGTAGCTCAGCTCGTTGTCGGGGTAGACGTAGGGCTTGCCCTGGGCGTGGCGGAACGACCACGCGCCCAGGGTCGGCATCTTCGCGATCAGCCGGACGATCTGCATGCGGCGGTTGTCGCCGTCGGAGATGTTGCGCGACTCCGGGTAGAACGTCGAGAGCGCGCCGACGGAGGCCAGCAGCATGCCCATCGGGTGGGCGTCGTAGCGGAAGCCCTCCATGAAGTCGCGGACGTTCTCGTGCACGAACGTGTGGTAGGTGATCTCGTGCACCCAGGTGGCGTACTCGTCCTTGGTCGGCAGCGACCCGTGGATCAGCAGGTAGGCGACCTCGAGGTAGGTCGACTTCTCGGCCAGCTGCTCGATCGGGTAGCCGCGGTACTCCAGGATGCCCTTCTCGCCGTCGATGAAGGTGACGGCGCTGCGGCAGGACGCGGTGTTGACGAACCCGGGGTCGTAGACCGCCAGGCCCGGCTCGTCCTCGGCGTTCTTGATCTTGCCGATGTCGGCCGCCTTGATGGCGCCGTCGAGGATGGGGACGTCGTAGGACTCACCCGTGCGGTTGTCCTTGATCGTGAGGGACTCGCTGTCGGACACGTCGCCTGCTCCTCGCTCTGCAAGTCCGGCTGCCTGCACGGTGACGCCGCGAGTCGTACGCCGGGAGATCCTGGGGAGGCCGCCTCGGTCAGGCGCCCCCGTCTGGTTTCTGACAGTGCCTTGGCAATACCCCGCTAACCTATTCCCGTAACCCCAGAGGATCGAATCCGGGGGCGTTTTGACCGCGATGCGGGCGCCCGCGTAAACTCAAACGTTGCGGCTCCGCCTGCGTCGGCCTGTGCCGGTGCACTGCACCCCGAGAGCGTCTGGCGGTGCTCTTCACGTGGCGCCGAGGCGCGACAACACCGGTCCTTGATCGAGAGAGTAGTGAGCAGTGCGTACGTACAGCCCGAAGCCCGCTGACATCCAGCGCGAGTGGCACGTCATCGATGCCACCGACGTGGTGCTCGGCCGGTTGGCCGTGCAGGTGGCCACCTTGCTCCGCGGCAAGCACAAGCCGACCTACGCCCCGCACATGGACAACGGCGACTTCGTGATCGTCGTCAACGCGGCCAAGGTCTCGCTGGCCGGCGACAAGGCCACCAAGAAGCTCGCCTACCGCCACTCCGGGTATCCAGGCGGCCTGTCGTCGACACCGTTCGGCGAGCTGCTCGCGAAGGACCCGCGCGCCGCGATCGAGCGGTCGGTGTGGGGCATGCTGCCGAAGAACCGGCTGAGCCGGCAGCTGATGCGCAAGCTCAAGGTGTACGCCGGCCCCGAGCACCCTCACCAGGCGCAGCAGGCAAAGCCGTTCGAGATCACCCAGGTCTCCCAGTAACCCCCTGACCAGGACACAGCGAGGACATACGTGACAGACACGAGCACCGGCATCGACAGCACTGTCGACACCAAGCCCGGCGACGGGGCCGAGGAGACGTTCCAGACCGACGACAAGGGTCTCGCGTACAGCTCCGAGAGCGCCCCGGCGGCCGACGCGCCACCCCGTCCGGCCACGATCGCCCCTGCCTCGGCAACCGGTCGTCGCAAGGAGGCCGTGGCCCGCGTCCGTCTCGTGCCCGGCACCGGCGAGTGGACAGTCAACGGTCGCGCGCTCGACTCCTACTTCCCGAACAAGCTGCACCAGCAGGTCGTCAACGAGCCGTTCGTGACCACGGACCTCGTCGGCCGCTTCGACGTCGTGGCTCGCATCCACGGCGGCGGCATCACCGGCCAGGCCGGTGCGCTGCGCCTCGGTGTGGCTCGGGCGCTCAACGCCGTCGACCTCGACGCCAACCGTCCTTCGCTCAAGGCGGCGGGCCTGCTCACGCGTGACGCTCGTGTCATCGAGCGCAAGAAGGCCGGCCTCAAGAAGGCCCGCAAGGCGCCCCAGTACAGCAAGCGGTAGTCGCCCTGCTGCGCATCGGCTGCGTCGCCTCGGTGGCCCGTCATGGCTAGGTCCTCACCGCGCCTGTTCGGCACCGACGGCGTCCGCGGTCTCGCCAACGGTGACCTGACCGCGGAGCTGACCCTCGACCTGTCCGTCGCCGCGGCGCACGTGCTCGGCGAGATCGGCGCCTTCTCCCGCTCCAGGAGCGAGGGGCACCGGCCCGTTGCGGTCGTCGGCCGTGACACTCGCGTGTCCGGGCAGTTCCTCGAGGCCGCGGTGGTCGCCGGCCTCGCGTCGGCCGGTGTCGACGTGCGCCTGCTCGGGGTGCTGCCCACCCCCGGCGTCGCCCACCTCACCGACGCGCTCGGCGCCGACCTCGGCGTGATGCTGTCGGCCAGTCACAACCCGATGCCCGACAACGGCGTGAAGTTCTTCGCCCGTGGCGGCGTGAAGCTCGACGACACCATCGAGGACGCCATCGAGAAGCGGCTGCGCGAGCCGTGGAAGCGCCCTGTCGGCGCGGACGTCGGCCGGGTCTCGACGTACGACGCGGCGGTCGGCGACTACGCGGCACACCTGGTCTCGACCGTGGCGCGCCCGCTCGACGGCATCCGCGTCGTCCTGGACTGCGCACACGGTGCCGCCTCCGTCGTCGGACCGCTCGCGCTGCGCGAGGCGGGCGCCGACGTGGTCGCGATCTGCGCCGAGCCCGGACGGCGTCAACATCAACGACGGGTGCGGGTCGACCCATCTCGAGGCGGTGCGGGCGGCGGTGCTCGAGCACGGCGCCGACGCCGGGTTCGCGGTCGACGGGGACGCCGACCGCTGCCTCGCCGTCGACGCCGTCGGGCGAGGTGGTCGACGGCGACCAGCTGCTGGCGATCCTGGCGCTCGCGATGCGCGACGCCGGCAGGCTGCGGTCGGACACCGTCGTGGCGACCGTGATGAGCAACCTCGGCTTCGTGCAGGCGATGCGGCGCGAGCAGGTCGGGGTGCGGCAGACCAAGGTCGGCGACCGCTACGTGCTCGAGGCGATGAAGGCCCACCAGCTACTCGCTCGGCGGCGAGCAGTCCGGCCACGTGATCATGAGCGACCACGCCACCACGGGCGACGGCCTGCTCACGGCGCTGCACACGTTGGCGCGGATGGCCGAGCTCGAGCAGTCGCTCGCGAAGCTGGCCGGCGTGGTGACGCGGCTGCCGCAGGTGCTCGTGAACGTCGACGGCGTCGACAAGTCCCGCACCGAGGAGGACGCCGTGCTCGCCGCGGCGGTCGCCGAGGCGGAGTTCGAGCTCGGCGACGACGGCCGGGTGCTGCTGCGGCCCTCCGGCACGGAGCCGCTGGTGCGAGTCATGGTCGAGGCAGGCACGGCCGACCAGGCGCAAGCCGTCGCCGACCGGTTGGCCGATGTCGTCCGCGAGCGGCTCAGCCTGCGCTGACGGCCCGCCGTTATTCGGCTGCGGGGCGCGGTCGGTGCGCCCATATGTGTCTCCGTCGTGGACATTCGGGAGATCGACCCCACCGACGAGGCGCTCGTGCGTCGGCACTGGGAGATCGGCAAGGCTGCCGAGGCGGAGCGACCCTACGACTTCTACGTCCCGTGGGAGGTGGCGTGGCTCAACGCTGCGAGGGACGCGACGACTTCGAGACCGTGATGCTCGGTGCCTTCGACGACGGCACGATGTGGGGCGCCGCGCGCGTCGAGCTGAGCCGCTACGACAACCTGCACGTCGCGGCCTCCGACGTACTACACGCACCCCGAGATGAGGCGACGCGGCATCGCGCGCGCCATGGCCGAGACGTCGTACGACCTCGCGCGCAGCCGCGACCGGACCCTGATGATCACCGAGGCGTTCGCGCCGTTCGAGAAGACCTCACCCGGGCTGCAGTTCGCCGAGGCGATGGGTTTCACGAAGGCCCTCGAGGACGGCATGAAGGTCGTCGACCTCGACGAGACCGAGTCGCTGTGGGACGACATCGAGGCGCGGGTGGCGCCCAGGTACGCCGACTACCGGATGGTCGCCTGGATCGACCGGATCCCCGACGACCTCGTCGAGGGCTACTGCCAGCTCAGCGAGATGTTCCTCGAGGAGGCTCCGATGGGTGAGCTGGAGCTCGAGCGCGAGAAGTGGGACGAGGACCGCGTCCGCAAGCGTGAGGAGCGAAACGCGCGACAGGGTCGCCACAACCCCTCGGTCGCGGCCATCGCGCCGGACGGCACGATGGCCGGCTTCACCGAGGTCGTTCTCAACGACGCGCAGCCCGTGGCGCGGCCTGCAGAGCGGCACGATCGTCGTGCCCGAGCACCGTGGCCGCAAGCTCAGCCTCGGCCTCAAGATCGCGAACCACCGGCAGCTGCGCCAGCACTTCCCCGAGTGCAAGGTGCTGCTCACCGGCAACGCCGACGTGAACGCGCCCATGAACGCCGTCAACGACGCGCTCGGCTTCCGCGAGGTCGAGCGCTGCATCGAGATGCAGCGGGAGATCTGAGCCGCTGGAGCGGGTGGATGTATGGCTCGGGCGCGGGTTGCGTCGACGCGGCTCGCTTGGTCGCCGTGGCGCAGGGTCGCAGCGACTTCCGCCTCGGCTCCTTCAGACCACTACGGGGTCTCGACACACGTCTGCTGGCGACTTCGGCGAGGAAGGCCGCACAGTCGGGCAGCACGGAGTCGTCGAAGACGGCGCGGGCCGAGTGGTTGTCCGGCGCGGTGGCGGGGTCGTCGCTCGCGCAGGCGCTGATGCTGCAGGTAGGCGCCCGGGACGCGCTCGAGCACGTAGGAGAAGTCCTCGGTGCCGGCATCGAGCTCGAGGTCCTCGACGTACCGCTCCTCGCCGAACAGGTCGACCAGCGTGTCGCGGGCGATGGGCGTACTCGCCGTCGTCGTTGACGGTGGCCGGGTAGCCCGGCGTCCACTCGACCTCGGCGCGCACGCCGTGCGCCGAGGCGATGCCGTCGAGCAGCTGGAGCACGTCCTGCTTCACGCGCGCTCTCGTCGAGTCGCTGAACGACCGGATCGTCGTCTCGAACACCGCCTCGTCGGGGATGATGTTCTCCTTCGTGCCCGCGGCGAACCGGCCGACGGTGATCACCACCGGGTCGTTGATGTCGACGCGGCGCGTGACGAGCGTCTGCAGGGCGGTCACCATCTCGCAGGCCACCGGGATCGGGTCGCGGGCCAGGTGCGGCGCCGAGCCGTGCCCGCCGACTCCGACCACCCGGGCCACGAACTCGTCGGATGCCGCACCGCAGGGGCCGGGGCGCGAGAACCAGGTGCCGAGCGGGTGGCCGGACGAGATCACGTGCAGGGTGTACGCCGCGTCGACCGGTCGACCGGCCGCCTCGAGCAGCCCCTCCTCGATCATCGCCAACGCACCCGCCGTCGTCTCCTCGGCGGGCTGGAACATCAGCACCACGTCGCCGGCAAGCCGGTCGCGGACCTCGTGCAGCAGCCGGGCGACGCCCACCAGGGACGCGACATGCAGGTCGTGGCCGCACGCGTGCATGAGGCCGTCGTGCTCGGAGGCGTACGGCAGGCCGGTCTCCTCGTGGACCGGCAGCGCGTCCATGTCGCCGCGCAGCAGCACCACCGGACCGGAGCCGTCGTGGGCGCCGCCGCGCAGCACCGCGGTGACCGACGACAGCGCGCTGCCCTCGACGACCTCCAGGTCGAGCCCGTCGAGCGCGGCCAGGACCAGCGCCTGGGTCTTCGGCAGCTCCCGGTCCAGCTCCGGCACCCGGTGCAGCTCGCGGCGCAGCTCGACGAGTGCGGGTCCCAGCTCGCGTGCCCGGTCGAGGATGTCCATGACGGCATTGTGGCCCCGCTCGGCCGTCGCGCGGGTTGTCGCACCGGCAAGACGGGACCATGCTCGAGGGGACCGACGAAAGGTCGAGCCTTGGCAGCTCGCGAGCCGACTGTCCCGCCTCCCACCGAGGCCGGGGGACCGGCCGACCGGTCGCCCGCCATGCGGCAGCTCGCGCTGGTGGCCTCGGCCCAGGTCCTGGCGCTGGCCACCTGGTTCGCCGCCTCGGCCGCCGCTCCCGCGCTCCGTGCCGATTGGGGGCTCACCGGTGTGCAGGTGCCGCTGCTGACCACGGCGGTGCAGGTCGGGTTCGTGGTGGGCGCGCTGACGTCGGCTGCTCTCAACCTGCCCGACCGGCTCCACGCGCCGTACCTGATGGCGGGCAGTGCGCTCGGCGCATCCTTGTGCACCGCTGCCTTCGCGGTGGCTGCCCGCGGGCTCCCGTCCGCAGTGGTGCTGCGCTTCCTCACCGGGCTCTGCCTCGCGGGTGTCTACCCGGTCGGGCTGAAGCTGGCGAGCAGCTGGTTCCTCGAGCGAAGGGGCTTCGCACTCGGTGTCCTGGTCGGTGCCTTGACGTTGGGGTCGGCTCTGCCCCAGGTCATCGGCGGTTCCCTGGGCGATGCCTGGCGACCCGCGCTCGGCATCGCGGCCGTGCTGGCAGCCGGGGCGGCGCTGCTGGCGCTGCGCACCCGGTTGGGTCCCCACGCCGGGGCGCCCCGCGCGACTGCAGCCAGGTGTGGTTCTCACGCTGCTGAGGCAGCAACGGCCCCGGTTGGCCAACCTCGGCTACTTCGGGCACATGTGGGAGCTGTACGCCGTGTGGACGTGGCTGCCGGCGTTCCTCCTGGCCAGTGCGGCAGCGGCGGGCACGCCCATCGGCGACGGTGCCCGCGGTGCGGTGTCGTTCGTCGTGATCGGTCTCTGCGGTGCCCTCGGCTGCCTGCTGGGAGGACGCCTGGGAGACCGTTGGGGGCGTGCGCGGGCCGCGGCCGCCGCCATGGTGATGAGTGGTTCGTGCTGTCTGCTGGCCGCGGCGCTGTACGGCCGGTCGCTGTGGTTGTTGCTGCCGGTGCTGGCGCTGTGGGGCACGACGGTCATCGCCGACTCGGCGATGTTCTCGGCGTGCACCACGTCGGTGGTCGACCCGAAGTACACCGGGACGGCGCTGACGTTCCAGACCGCCGTCGGCTTCCTCATCACCGTCGTCACGATCCAGGGTGTGCCGGTCGTCGTCGACGCCGTCGGCTGGCGGGTCGCGGTTGCGATGCTTGCTGTCGGGCCACTGCTCGGTGCCGTCGCGATGCTGCGACTGTCGCCGTTGCTGCCCAGCACCAACACATGAGCCGGAGAGGGAGGAGACGCAGATGTCCGCATGGCCGCACGGCGCGCCGAGGGTGGGCGCCAGGGCATCGATGAGCAGGACGGTCGACCAGGCCGACATCGTCCGTTTCACCGAGATGAGCGGGGATCACAACCCGCTGCACTACGACGCGGAGGTCGCCGCGAGGACCCGCTTCGGCGAGGTGATCGTGCAGGGCGGAGTGACCACGGCGATCCTCAACGCGGTCGTGTCCGAGAAGCTCCCCGGCCCGGGCAGCGTGTTCCTCGAGACGCACTGGCACTTCCTCGCCCCCACCCGACCCGGGGACACCATCACGGGCGAGGTCGAGGTGACCGGCGTTCGCGAGGACAAGCCGATCACCACGTTGGCGACCAAGGTGGTTCGCGGCGATGGTGTGGTCGCCATCAACGGCACCGCGGTCTGCTGGACGATGGACCTCGGACACCGCTGAGCGGTGCCGGCTCAGTGGCGCGGGCCCCGGAAGCCTGCCGTGCGCAGCGAGCCCTGCACGCGAGACCAGATCGCTCGTTGGACGAGCAGCGTCGCCGTGCCCGACAGCACCATGCCCGACAGGTTGATGAGCAGCTGCGCCACTGCCCCGGGCACCTCCGACCACACCCCGAGCCCGATGCACAGCGCGATCGTGCCGATCGCCGGCACGGTGGTGACCGAGATGAAGACCCCGACCAGTGGCCCGGACTTCGCGGTGGTCAGTGCCAGGACACCGGCCACCCCGGCGAACAGCGCGATGAGGAACGACCAGATGTCGGGATGCACGATGAAGTCGGTCTGCGCTCCGCTTCTCGCCTCCTCGCTCGAGGCGAGCCCGACCGCGCCTGCGAGCACCCACAGCAACGCAGCCACGGCTACCGCGACCGCGATGCCCACGACCAAGGTCCGCAGCGCGGTCGGGAGGATCGACAGCCGGGGCCGGGCCAGCGCCACGCAGATGGCGGCCACGGCGGAGAACTCGGGACCCACGACCATGGCGCCGATGATGAGGATCGGCTGGTCGAGCAGGCGCCCGGTGCCCGCGATGAGGGTGGCGAGGGTCAAGAAGGCGACGAACGCCCACGACAGCGTGCTCTCGATGCGGACCCGGTTCTCGACCACGTCCCAGACCACCCCGTCGTCCGGGATCCCGGGAGCGGCTTGCTCTGCGCGCTCAGCCGCGTCGGACAGCACGGTGCTGGGCTCGGTCAGCATGATCGAGCCCTCGTGGTGCACGTTCAGCGCTCGAAGGGCCGCGACGACCGCGTTGGCTCCCTCGCGCGCCAGGTCGGCGACCACCAAGGTGCCGGCCGGCTTGATGTAGCCGTTCGCGACGACCGCGACGTTGGTGACGGTGTCGTCGGAGGTCAGCAGACGCAGTGCCTCGTCGGTGAGGTGGTCCGGCACACGCATCTGCAGGTGCAGCACGCGGGCAGTCTCGCACTCCGTTGCCGACGAGCCGCTCACCCACGCTGACCCGCTGGCCGGGTGCCTCAGAGCTTGCGCAGCCTGACGAAGCGCACCGAGTGGTCGGCGGCCTTGCGCAGCACGAGGGTCGCCCGGCCCCGCGTGGGCTGGATGTTCTGCTTCAGGTTGGGGCCGTTGACGGAGTCCCAGATGCGGTTGGCCTCCGCGACGGCCTCCTGCTCGGACAGGTTCGCGTAGCGCACGAAGTACGACGCGGGGTCACGGAACGCGGTCTCCCGCAGCCGCAGGAAGCGGTCGACGTACCACGAGCGGATGTCGGCGGTCGCCGCGTCGACGTACACCGAGAAGTCGAAGAAGTCGCTGATCGCCAGGCCGGTGCGGCCGTCGTCGCGGACGCGGGCCGGCTGCAGCACGTTGAGTCCCTCGACGATGACGATGTCCGGCTTGCGGATGACCACCGGCTCGTCGGGGACGACGTCGTAGACGAGGTGGGAGTAGGTCGGCGCCTCCACCTCCTCCTTGCCCGACTTGATGTCCATCACGAACCGCAGCAGTGCGCGGCGGTCGTAGGACTCCGGCCACCCCTTGCGCTCCAGCAGGCCGCGCGTTCGCGAGCTCGGCGTTGGGGAGCAGGAACCCGTCGGTGGTGACCAGCTCGACCGAAGGGTGCTTCGGCCAGTGCGCGAGCATCTGCTGGAGCACCCGCGCCGTCGTCGACTTGCCGACCGCGACGGACCCGGCGAGACCGATCACGAACGGTGTGCGCGGCGGGGCGGTCTTGCCGGGCAGCTCGTGCAGGAACTCCTCCTGCGCGCGATGCAGCCCGTCGACGCTCTCGGCGTACATGCTGAGCAGCCGCGACAACGGCAGGTAGACCTGTCGCACCTCGTCGAGGTCGAGCTCGTCCCCGAGCCCGCGGACCCGGTCGATCTCCTCGGGCGTGAGCGGCTGCTCGGTGGCGGCGCCGAGCGCGGCCCACGCGTCGCGGTCCAGCTCGACGTAGGGACCGGATCGCGGTCACCGGCGCCCGAGCTCATGGGCGAAGTGTCTCAGCCATGTGACCGCGGCCTCACCGACGGGACCAGTACAGTCCTTCACATGTGCGGAATCGTCGGGTACGTCGGGCCGCTGCAGGCCGACGAGGTCGTCGTCGACGGTCTGCGCAGGCTGGAGTACCGCGGCTACGACTCCGCCGGTGTCGCGGTCGTCCACGAGGGCCGCATCGAGTCGCAGAAGCGTGCCGGCAAGCTCGGCAACCTCGACCAAGGCGCTGGCCGACAGCCCGCTGCCGGCCGCGAACACCGGCATCGGGCACACCCGCTGGGCCACGCACGGCGCGCCGAACGACACCAACGCGCACCCGCACCTCGGGGCGAACGGTCGCGTCGCGCTGGTGCACAACGGGATCATCGAGAACTTCGCCGTGCTGCGCGCCGAGCTCGAGCGGGACGGCCACGAGCTGGTCTCCGAGACGGACACCGAGATCGTCGCGCACCTGCTCGAGTCGGCCGTCGACGCGGCGTCACCCTGACCGAGGCGATGCGTGCAGGTCTGCCATCGCCTCGGCGGGGCCTTCACGCTGGTCGCGGTCGACGCCCAGGACCCCGACCACGTCGTCGCCGCCCGGCGGAACTCGCCCCTGGTGGTGGGCGTCGGCGAGGGCGAGACGTTCCTCGCCTCCGACGTCTCGGCGTTCATCGAGCACACTCGTGACGCCATCGAGCTGGGCCAGGACCAGGTCGTCACGATCTCCCGCGACGGCGTGGAGATCTCCGACTTCGAGGGCGCGCCCGCCGAGGGGACGCCGTACCACGTCGACTGGGACCTGTCGGCCGCGGAGAAGGGCGGCTTCGACTGGTTCATGCGCAAGGAGATCTACGAGCAGCCGCGATCGATCGCGGACTCGATGCTCGGCCGGCACGACGCGGACGGCGCGCTGCAGCTCGACGAGCTGCGGATCAGCGAGGAGGAGCTGCGCGAGGTCGACAAGATCGTCCTCGTCGGCTGTGGGACCGCGAACTACGCGAGCATGGTGGCGAAGTACGCCATCGAGCACTGGACCCGCATCGCGTGCGAGGTCGAGCTGGCGCACGAGTTCCGCTACCGCGACCCGATCCTGACGCGGACCACGCTGGTGGTCGCGATCAGCCAGTCGGGCGAGACCGCCGACACCTTGATGGCGATCCGGCACGCGCGCGAGCAGCGCGCCAAGGTGCTGGCGATCTGCAACACCAACGGCTCGACGATCCCTCGTGAGTCCGACGCGGTGATCTACACGCACGCCGGGCCGGAGATCGGCGTCGCGTCCACGAAGGGGTTCATGACGCAGCTGGTGGCGTGCTACCTGCTGGGCCTCTACCTCGCGCAGGTGCGCGGCACGAAGTACGGCGACGAGATCGCCCAGGTCGTCGCCGAGCTGCAGCGGATGCCGTCGCACGTGCAGAAGCTGCTCGACTCGGCCGAGCAGATTCACGAGCTGGCCAGGGAGCTGTCCGGCGCGAAGTCCGTGCTGTTCCTCGGCCGCCACGCCGGCTTCCCGATCGCGCTCGAGGGTGCGCTCAAGCTCAAGGAGCTCGCCTACATCCACGCCGAGGGGTTCGCGGCAGGTGAGCTGAAGCACGGACCGATCGCGCTCGTCGAGAACCAGCTGCCGGTGTTCTGCGTCGTTCCGCCACAGGGCCGCGACTTCCTGCACGACAAGATGATCAGCGGCATCCAGGAGGTGCGCGCACGTGGTGCCCGCACCATCGTGCTGGCGGAGGAGGGCGACGAGGAGGTCGCGCCGTACGCGGACGACCTCATCCGGCTGCCGCGGGTGCCGACGTTGCTGCAGCCGATGGTGGCGGTCGTGCCGCTGCAGCTGTTCGCGTGCGAGCTGGCCACGCAGATGGGCCACGACGTCGACCAGCCGCGCAACCTCGCCAAGTCCGTGACGGTGGAGTGAGCGCCCGTTGACCGTGCTGGGAGTCGGCATCGACGTTGTCGACATCGCACGGTTCGGGGAGACGCTTCGGCGCACCCCCGCGATGCGCGAGCGGCTGTTCACCGAGACCGAGCGTGAGCGGCCGTTGGCGTCGCTGGCAGCACGGTTCGCCGCCAAGGAGGCGCTGGCGAAGGCGCTCGGTGCGCCGACCGGCATGGGCTGGCTCGACGCCGAGGTCGTGAACGAGCCGACCGGGAACCCGCGCCTCGACATGACGGGGTCGGTGCTCGCCCGTGCCGACGAGCTCGGCGTGGCGCACGTGCACGTGTCGTTGTCGCACGACGCCGGCATCGCCTCCGCGGTCGTCGTGCTCGAGTCGTGACGCCGTGACGACCGCGGCAGGTGGGTTCGAGACGTTCAGCGCTCAGCACTACCTGCTGCTCTGCGTGTTCGTCGCCGGTGCGGTGGTCATGGTCGTGGTCGGCCGCTCGCAGCGGCCTCTTCTGGCGACCGGGGCGATCCCGCGGCTCAGCCGCGTCCTCGCGGTCGCGGTGCCGTGCGTCGCCGTACCCTCGCAGGCGTACCAGCTCACCCCGGGCGACTTCGAGCTCGGCTCGTCGCTGCCGCTGCAGCTGTGCGACTTCGCCTGGGTCACCGCGACCTGGGCGCTGTGGACCCACGCGCGGGTGCCGACCGCGCTGACCTACTACTGGGGGCTGACGCTCACGGTGCAGGCGATCTTGACGCCGTCGTTGGCGCAGCAGTTCCCGCACCCGCGCTACTTCGCGTTCTGGGCGATGCACTTCCTGGTGGTGTGGGCCGCGCTCTACCTCACGGTCGGCCTGGGCATCGGGCCGCGGTGGCGGGAGTACGCCGTCACGGTCGCGGTGACCCTCGTGTGGGCGGTGGTCGTCTTCGCGTTCGACAAGGTGGTGGACGTGAACTACGGCTACCTGGTGCGCAAGCCGGCGTCGGCGTCGCTCTTCGATCCGCTCGGACCTTGGCCGGGGTACGTGCTGGCGGCGTCGGCGATCCTGCTCGCGGTGTGGGCGCTGATGACGCTGCCGTGGCTGCGGCGTACGCCGGCAGTGGCTGGGTAGGACCTCGACATGCGCAGCGCACACACCGTCGAGCAGGTCCGCGACGTCGGAGCAGGCGCTGATGGCGCGGCTGCCCGAGGGCGTGCTGATGCAGCGGGCGGCGGCCGGTCTGGCCTACGCGGTGCTCGACTACCTCGGGCACGCGTACGGCGCGCGGGTGCTGCTGCTGGTCGGGTCGGGCGACAACGGCGGCGACGCGTTGTACGCCGGCGCGCTGCTGGCACGTCGCGGGGTGCAGGTGCGCGCGCTGCTGCTGAGCCCCGACAAGGTGCACGCCGGCGGGCTCGAAGCCTTGCGTGCTGCCGGCGGCCGGGTCGTGAGATCGGTGTCCGACGGTGCCGCGCCCGGACGTCGTGGTCGACGGGATCGTGGGCATCGGTGGTCGCGGCGGACTTCGCGAGGACGCAGCGGCGGTGGTCGCCGAGCTGGGTGACGTGCCGTTCGTCGCGGTGGACACCCCCTCGGGCATCGACGTCGACACCGGTCAGCTGTCCGGGCCGCACGTGCGTGCCGCGGTGACGGTCACGTTCGGCACCCACAAGGTCGCGCCACCTCGTCGACCCGGCGGCGATGGCGTGCGGCGCCGTACACCTCGTGGACATCGGGCTCGACCTGCCGGCGCCCGTGGTGACCGCGCTGCAGGAGGCACGACGTGCGAGCGCTGCTTCCGCGTCCGACACCCGACGCGCACAAGTACACCCGCGGCGTCGTCGGCGTGCGGGCCGGTTCGGAGCAGTATCCGGGAGCCGGCGTGCTCTGCGTCTCCGGAGCCGGCGCCGGGCTGGTGGGGATGGTGCGCTACGTCGGAGAGGCGGCCGACCTCGTGCGCGCCCGCCACCCGGAGGTGGTCGTCGGCGAGGGCCGGGTGCAGGCGTGGGTCATCGGGTCGGGCGGCGGCGCGTCCGCCGAGCAGGCGCTGGCCGACTCGCTGGCGGACCAGGTGCCCGTCGTGGTCGACGCCGACGGCCTCGGCCACGTCGACGGGCCGCTCGGGGTGCCGGCCCTGCTGACTCCGCACGCCGGTGAGCTCGCCCGGATGCTCGACGTGGAGCGCGAGGAGGTGGAGGCCGAGCAGCTGCGGTTCGCCCGCGAGGCCGCCGAGAGGTACGACGCCGTGGTGCTGCTCAAGGGGCGGCACACGCTGGTCGCCGCACCGGACGGCCGCGTGAACGCGCACCACCGTCGGCCCGGCGTGGCTGGCCACCGCCGGTGCCGGCGACGTGCTGGCCGGGCTCTGCGGCTCCCTGATCGCCGCCGGGCTGTCACCCTTCGACGCCGGCGCCGTCGGCTCCTGGCTCCACGGCGCCGCCGCTGCCCTCGCCGGTGACGACGGCCCCGTCACCGCCCCCGACGTCGCCGCCGCCCTCCCCACCCTCCTCCGCACCCTGCTGTGACCTCCGCGCTGAGGCGCCTGGTTCTGCGTCGTACGGCCCGCTGAGGCGCCTCGTACTGCGGTATGCCTGTGTGCGAGATCGCAGGATGAGGCGCCTCGGCGTCCACGCCAGCGCAGGTTGAGGCGCCTCAGCGTCCCACCCTTTGGCAGGATGTGGCTGCCATGAGCGACGTCGAGCTGTCCGGACCCGGGGTTGGGGGTGCGGACGCGCCGCGCGCGGAGATCGTCGTCGACCTCGACGCGATCGCGGACAACGTGGCGACGTTGCGTGGCAGGGTCCGTGAGGAAGCCGCGAACGCGCTGATGATGACGGTGGTGAAGGCCGACGGCTACGGGCACGGGCTCGTCGAGTCGTCGCGAGCGGCGCGGGCCGGAGGCGCCGACTGGCTCGGGGTCGCGGTGCTCGAGGAGGCGCTCGCACTGCGCGCGGCGGGGGACACCGGCCCGATCCTGGCGTGGCTGGCGGTCCCGGGCGAGGACTACACCGGCGCGGTCGAGGACGGGGTCGACCTCACGGCGTACACCGTCGAGCAGGTGCGAGGCCATCGCCGCGGCGGCCCGTGCGGTGGGGCGTCCGCGCTCGGCTGCAGCTCAAGGTCGACACCGGCCTGAGCCGGGGCGGTGCCACCGAGGAGGCGTGGCCGACGCTGGTCGAGACCGCAGCGGACGCCGAGCAGACCGGGGCGCTGCGGGTGACCGGGATCTGGTCGCACTTCGCGTGCAGCGACGAGCCCGACCACCCGTCCAACGACCTGCAGGAGAAGGCGTTCGTGCATGCCCTCAAGGTCGTCGACGCGATCGGCATCGAGCCGGAGGTGCGGCACCTGTCCAACTCCGCGGGCGCGCTGCTGCGGCCGTGGTCGGCCTACGACATGGTCCGGTGCGGCATCGCGTCCTACGGTCTCTCACCGGCGCCCGACGTCGCGACCTCGGACGAGCTCGGCCTGGTGCCGGCGATGACGGCGCGCGCCCGGCTCGCGATGGTGAAGCGCCTGCCCGCCGGCGCGAGCGTGTCCTACGGCCACACCTGGACGACCGGGACGGACACGACGGTCGGCCTGCTGCCCGTCGGGTACGGCGACGGGGTGCCACGCCATGCGTCGTCGAACGCGCAGGTGCTCGCCGGCGGGGCGCGTCGGCGGATCGCCGGGCGGGTGTGCATGGACCAGCTCGTCGTGGACCTCGACGACGCCGACGCGGCGGCGGGCGACCAGGTCGTGCTGTTCGGCAGCGGCGCGGACGGCGCCCCGACGGCGCAGGACTGGGCCGAGGCCTGCGACACGATCTCCTATGAGATCGTCACCAGGATCGGCGGCCGGTTCACCCGCCGGCACGTCTCGGAGAGGGGCCTGGTGTGAGACGAGGAGGCTGGGTCGGGCTGGCGGCAGCAGGCGCGACGGCCGCGGCCGCTGCTGTCACCGCTGGCGTCGTCGTCGAGCGACGCATCGTCCGGAAGCGCAAGGCGGGTTCGAGCCGGTGCCGACGAGCTCGGCAGCCTGCGTGGTCGCGAGGTCGTGGTGCGCACGGTCGACGGGGTCCCGCTGCACGTCGAGGTCGACGAGGTCTCGCCCTACGCCGAGGCCGAGAAGAGCCAGCCTCCCAAGGGCATCGCGCGACTGCGCAGGCAGGCCGAGCCGGACCCGACGATCGTCTTCGTCCACGGCTACGCGCTGAACCTCGACTGCTGGCACTTCCAGCGGCGAGTACCTGCGAGGCAAGCACCGCATGGTGTTCTACGACCACCGCTCGCACGGGCGGTCCGGGCGCTCGGACAACGAGCACGCGACCATCGACCAGCTCGGCGACGACCTCGAGCGCGTGATGCGAGAGGTCGTGCCGGACGGCAAGGTGGTGCTCGTCGGTCACTCGATGGGCGGCATGGCGATCATGGCGTACGCCGAGCGGCACCCCGACGACTTCGACGACGCGAGTCGCCGGCGTCGCGCTCGTGTCGACGACCGCCGGTGGCCTTCGCACGCACCGCATCATCAGCAGGCTCATCCCGGACTCCCTCGGCGGACAGATCGGGCCACGGCTGATCGCCGGTCTCGCGATCGCGCCCGAGCTCGTCGACCGGGTGCGCCGGCGCGGGTCGAACATCGCCTTCCTGGTCGCCGACCAGTTCGCGTTCGGCGACGACGTGCCGGCGTCCTACGTCGAGTTCGTCGACAACATGCTCGCTTCGACGTCGTTCGAGGTGCTCGCGCAGTTCTTCCCGAACTTCGACACGCACGACAAGTTCGATGCGCTCGAGAAGTTCGGCCACGTCCCGACGTACGTCATCAGCGGCACCAAGGACGTGCTCACCTCCGTGGGCCACAGCCGCAAGATGGCCAAGCAGATCCCGGGGTCGACGGCTGGTCGAGTGCAACGGCGCCGGCCACATGGTGATCCTCGAGCACAAGGACCGCGTCAACGCGGCCCTCGACGACCTGGTCGAGGAGGCCACCGCCGTCTCGGCCAGCAGGGTCTCGTGACCGATGACCTCGAGATCGTCGCTCGCACCGCCGACGAGACCCGGGCGGTCGGCGAGCGGCTCGCGGCCCTGCTGCGGCCCGGTGACCTGGTGGTGCTCAGCGGTGACCTGGGCGCCGGCAAGACCACGTTGACCCAGGGCCTCGGCGCCGCTCTGCGGGTGCGCGGCGACGTCACCTCACCGACGTTCGTGATCTCGCGGGTGCATCCCTCGCTGGTGGACGGACCCGCGCTGGTGCACGTCGACGCCTACCGGCTCGGCGGCGTCGCCGAGCTCGACGACCTCGACCTCGACACCTCGCTCGAGGAGGCGGTGACCGTCGTCGAGTGGGGCAGCGGGGTCGCCGAGGTGCTCGCCGAGGACCGGCTCGAGGTGGAGCTGCTCCGGGCGCTCGGCCGAGCGAGGACGGCGAGACCCGGACGCTGCGCGTGCGCGCCGTGGGGCCGCGCTGGGCCGGCGTCGACCTGAGCCCGCTCGCACCCGCATAGGGTCGATCCATGCTGCTCGCGTTCGACACCGCCACGCCGGCCGTCACCGTCGCGCTGCACGACGGTGAGCGGGTGGTCGCGTCGCAGACCCGTGTCGACGCGCGCCGTCACGGCGAGCTGCTCGCACCCGCGATCACCGCGGTGCTCGACGAGGCCTGGGTGCCGCGGCAGGACGTCACCGCGATCGCGGTCGGTGTCGGTCCCGGTCCGTTCACCGGGCTGCGGGTCGGGCTGGTCACCGCGCGCACGCTGGGGCTGGCGCTCGACATCCCGGTGTACGGCGTCTGCACCCTCGACGTGCTCGCTGCCGAGGCCGTCGACGCCGGGTCGACGGGCGAGTTCCTGGTGGCGACGGACGCCCGCCGCAAGGAGGTCTACTGGGCGTCGTACGACGGACAGGGCGGGCGTGTCGACGGACCGCACGTGGCGCGACCGGCCGACGTGGCGACGCAGACGACCCGTCGTGGGTGCGGGCGCGCAGCTCTACCCGGAGTCGTTCCCGGCGACCGCGGGGCCGGTGCACCCGGACGCCGCGCGTGCTCGCCGACGTGGTCGAGCGCCGAGCGGGCCGAGCTGCTCGACCCGGAGCCGCTCTACCTGCGCCGGCCCGACGTCATGGCGCCCGGTCCGCGCAAGCCGGTCTCGTGATCCTGCGACCCGCCACCGTCGAGGACGTCGAGGCGGTCGCCGCGCTGGAGGCGGCGATCTTCGGTGCCGACGCGTGGTCGCCGAGCTCGGTGCGCGAGGAGCTGACCGGCGAGCGTCGCATCGCGGTGGTGGCGTGCGACCCGGACGTCGTCGGCTACGCGGTGACGGCGATGGCCGGCGACACCACCGACCTGCAGCGCGTCGCCGTCGAGCCGTCGCGCCGACGGCGAGGGTCTGGCGCACGCGCTGCTGGCCGTCGTGCTGCCGGAGGAGGGCCGGGTGCTGCTCGAGGTCAGCGCCGCAACGAGGGTGCGCTCGCGTTCTACGCCGCCGAGGGGTTCGCGAGATCGACCGGCGGCCGGCTTACTACCGGGACGGCTCCGACGCCGTCGTCATGGAGCGCAGGGGAGGATGAACCCATGACCGACGAGCCCCTGGTCCTCGGGATCGAGACGTCGTGCGACGAGACCGGCGTCGGGATCGTGCGCGGTCGCACCCTGCTGGCCGACGCGGTCGCGTCGAGCGTCGACGAGCACGCCCGGTTCGGCGGCGTCGTACCCGAGGTCGCCTCGCGTGCCCACCTCGAGGCGATGGTGCCCGACCATCGAACGGGCCTGCGAGACCGCCGGCGTCGCGCTGCACGACGTCGACGCGATCGCGGTCACCAACGGCCCGGGCCTCGCCGGTGCGCTGCTCGTCGGGGTCGCCGCCGCGAAGGCGCTGGCGGTCGGGCTCGGCAAGCCGATCTACGGCGTGAACCACCTCGCGGCCCACGTCGCCGTCGACCAGCTCGAGCACGGGCCGCTGCCCGAGCCGTGCGTGGCGATGCTGGTCAGCGGCGGGCACTCGTCGCTGCTGCGGGTCAGCGACGTCACCGGTCATGACGACGGGGTGGCGCCGATGGGCGCGACGATCGACGACGCGGCGGGCGAGGCGTTCGACAAGGTCGCGCGGCTGCTCGGGATGCCGTTCCCCGGTGGCCCGCACATCGACCAGGCCGCGCGCTCCGGCTCGTCGGTCGCCATCGACTTCCCCCGCGGGCTCACGTCGCAGCGCGACCTGCAGCGGCACCGGTTCGACTTCTCGTTCTCCGGCCTCAAGACCGCGGTCGCACGGTGGGTCGAGGCGCGCGAGCGATCGGGTGAGCCCCTCCCGGTCGACGACGTCGCCGCGTCGTTCCAGGAGGCGGTGTGCGACGTGCTCTCGCGCAAGGCCGTCGACGCGGCCGCCAGCGAGGGCATCGACGACATCCTCGTCGGCGGTGGCGTCGCCGCGAACTCCCGGCTGCGCGCGATCACCGAGGAGCGCGCCGCGGCCAAGGGCATCCGGGTCCGCGTGCCCCGACCCGGTCTGTGCACCGACAACGGCGCGATGGTCGCCGCCCTCGGTGCGGAGGCGGTCGCGCGCGGCCGGCAGCCGTCCGCCCTCGACCTGCCCGCCGACTCGTCGCTGCCGGTGACGTCGGTGCTCGCCTGACGATGACCCTGACGGTGACTCCGTGCTGAGCGTGGTCGTGGCGGTGCTGCTCCTGATGGCGGGAGCGGCGCTGCTGACGGCGGGCGCCGAGGCGTTCGCGGAGAACGTCGCGCCGGCCTCCGCACGGCTCGGTGTGAGCGTGCTCGCGCTCGGCGTGCTGCTCGCCGGGGCCGAGCCGGAGGAGGCGATCACCGCCGCCGCTCGCGTCCGGCCAGGGGCACCCCGCGCTCGCGGTCGGCGACGCGATCGGCGCGAACCTGGTGATCCTCACCCTGACGCTCGGGCTCGCCGCGCTCCTGACCCGGCTGCCCGTGGGCCGGCGGCGCTCTGGAGTACGCCGTCGCGGCGGCCGTCCTCGGCGCGCTCACCACCGCTGCTGCTGCTCAACGGCGTGCTCGGCCGGCTCGAGGGCCTGCTGCTCATCGCGCTGTACGTCGCCGGCGTCGTCGTGGTCTGGCGGCGCGAGCAGCAGCCGCCGCTGATCGGCGAGCTGGCCGAGCTCGAGCGAGGCCCAGCGCACGCCCGTGCGAGCGCGACGACCGGGCGACCGGCCGTGCCCTGTTCCGGCTGCTGCTCGGCGTGCTGGGCATGGTCGTCGGGGGCGCGTTCGCGGTGCGCGGCGCCGAAGGGCTCGTCGACGTCTTCGGGGCGGGCGAGTCGGTCGTCGGCCTCACGGTGCTGGCCCTGGCCACCAGCGCGGAGATGGTGGCGCTGGTGTGGGCGGCCCGACGGCGTGGTCTCACCGAGCTCGTGGTCGCGGGCGCGGTCGGTGCGGTCGCCTACAACGCCACCGTGACGCGTCGGCGTCGCCGCGCTGGTCAGCCCGCTGGCGGTCGGCAGGAGCAACGTCGTCGTCGAGGTCGCCGCCCTGACCGCGGTGCTCCCGCTCGTGCTGCTGCTCGCGCTGACGCAGCGGCTACCTGCCGCGCAGTCGTGGGTGCGCTGCTGGTCGTCGCCTACGTCGCCGCCGTGGGCTACCTGCTGGCCGGTTAGCCTGCGCACCAGGAGCCGACGAGAGGTGGCGCAGATGCAGCAGGTCCGAGGGGTCGTCGCACGGGCGAAGGGCGAGCCGGTCACGATCGAGACCGTCAACGTCCCCGACCCGGGCCCGGGTGAGGCCGTGGTCGCGGTGCAGGCGTGCGGCGTCTGCCACACCGACCTGCACTACCGCGAGGGCGGCATCAACGACGAGTTCCCGTTCCTCCTCGGCCACGAGGCCGCCGGGCTGGTCGAGTCCGTCGGGGAGGGCGTCACCGACGTCGCGCCCGGCGACTTCGTGGTGCTCAACTGGCGCGCGGTCTGCGGCGACTGCCGCGCCTGCGACCGGGGCGAGCCGTGGTACTGCTTCGCCACCTTCAACGCCACCCAGAAGATGACCCTCGAGGACGGCACCGAGCTCACACCTGCGCTCGGCATCGGTGCCTTCGCCGACAAGACGCTGGTGCACGCCGGCCAGTGCACCAAGGTCGACCCGTCGGCGCGGCCGGCGGCGGTGGGGCTGCTGGGCTGCGGGGTGATGGCCGGGCTCGGCGCCGCGATCAACACCGGCAACGTCGGCCGCGGCAAGAGCGTCGCGGTGATCGGCTGCGGGGGAGTCGGCGCGGCCGCGGTCGCGGGCTCGCGGCTGGCCGGTGCCGGCACGATCATCGCCGTCGACCTCGACCCGCAGAAGCTCGAGTGGGCCTCGAACCTCGGCGCCACCCACACCGTGAACGCCGCCGAGCACGACGTCGTACAGGCCGTCCAGGAGCTCACCGGAGGCTTCGGCGCCGACGTCGTGATCGACGCGGTCGGCCGACCCGAGACCTGGGAGCAGGCGTTCTACGCCCGCGACCTCGCGGGCACGCTCGTGCTCGTCGGGGTGCCGACCCCGGACATGAAGGTCCCCGAGCTGCCGCTGATCGACTTCTTCGGCCGCGGCGGGAGCCTGAAGTCGAGCTGGTACGGCGACTGCCTGCCGTCGCGCGACTTCCCGATGCTCGTCGACCTCTACCAGCAGGGCCGGCTCGACCTCGACGCGTTCGTCACCGAGGAGATCGGCCTCGACGACGTGGAGGCGGCGTTCGACAAGCTGCACCAGGGCGGCGTGCTGCGCTCGGTGGTGCTGCTGTGAGCATCCGCGGTCGACCACGGCAACCGCCAGCGGGACGTTCTCTCTCGACGGCGAGACTCACGACGTCGAGAACAACCTGTGGGTCGTCGGCGACGACGTCGAGTGCGTCGTCATCGACGCACCGCACGACGTCGACGCCATCCGCGCGTTGGTCGGCGACCGCACCGTCAAGGCGATCCTCTGCACGCACGCCCACGACGACCACGTCCGGGTCGCGCCGGCCCTTCGCCAGCTCGCGCACGCGCCGATCCTGCTGCACCCCGACGACAAGCCGCTGTGGGAGATGACCCACGGCGACGAGCTGTGGGACGTCGACCTCTTCGACGGCCAGCGCGTCGACGTCGCCGGGACCACGCTCGAGGTGCTGCACACCCCGGGCACGCGCCCGGTGGCGTGTGCTTCTTCGCGCCCGACCTCGGCTGCGTGTTCACCGGCGACACCTTGTTCCAGGGCGGGCCGGGCGCCACCGGTCGTTCGTACAGCGACCACGGCACGCTCGTCGGCTCCATCCAGACCAGGCTCTTCGCGCTCCCCGACGACACCGTCGTGCACACCGGCCACGGCCCGGACACCACCGTCGGTGCCGAGCGGCCCAACGTCTCGCGCTGACGTGTGCCGCTGGAACGGACCGGGTAGGGGTCCACGATGACCGCGACGTACCGCCTGCAGCTGCACGCCGGCTTCACGTTCGCCGACGCGGAGGACGTGGCGCCGTACCTCGCCGACCTCGGCGTGACCCACCTCTACCTCTCGCCGGTGCTGCAGGCCACGCCCGGGTCGCAGCACGGGTACGACGTCGTCGACCACACCCGCGTCAGCGCCGAGCTCGGCGGCCTCGAGGGGCTGGAGCGGCTCGCGGCGACCGCGCGCCAGCACGGGCTCGGGTCTGGTGCTCGACGTGGTGCCCAACCACATGGCGCTCGTCGCACCCGAGAACGCCACCGCCCCGCTGTGGGACGTGCTGCGACACGGCCGCAACGCCGACCACGCCCACTGGTTCGACGTCGACTGGGACGCGCTCGACGGCCGCATCGGTCTGCCGGTGCTCTGGGAGTCCCTGGACGACGTCCTCGCACAGGGCGACCTGCACCTCGGGGAGGAGGAGGGCGAGCGGGTGCTGCGCTACCACGACCACGTCTTCCCGGTCGCCGACGGCACCTGGGACGGCGACCCGGGCGCGGACGTCACCGCCGTGCTCTCCGCCCAGCACTACCGCCTCGCCGGCTGGCGCGACAGCGACGCTGTCTTGAACTATCGGCGGTTCTTCGACATCGACACCCTTGTCGCGATCCGTGTCGAGGAGCCCGACGTCTTCGAGGCCACGCACGCCCTGCTGCTCGACCTCAACCACCGCGGCCTCGTCGAGGGGTTCCGCATCGACCACCCCGACGGGCTCGCGGACCCGGGCGGCTACCTCGAGCGGCTGCGCTCGCGGCTCCGCCCCGGCACCGCGATCTGGGTCGAGAAGATCCTCGAGGGCGACGAGGTGCTGCCCGAGTGGGCATGCGACGGCACCACCGGGTACGACGCCACGCGGGCGATCGCGACCGGGCTCGCGGAGCGCGCCATCGCCCCGGCGCTGACCGAGGCGTGGGAGGCCGCCGGCGGCGAGCCCTCGCTGGCTCGGGTCCTCGACGAGTCCAAGCGTCTCGTGGTCGCCGACGTGCTGGTGCCCGAGCGGGCTCGGCTGCTGCGGCGCGCACGAGAGGCGCTGCCCGACGACGACCCGGAACGACTCGCGGCCGCGGTCGACGAGCTGCTGGTGTCGTGCACGGTCTACCGCGCCTACGTGCGCCCCGGTCAGGAGCCCGACGAGCTGGCCCGGCGGCGCATCGGCGACGCGTTCGACCGCGCCCGCGCGACCCGCCCCGACCTCGACGGCGAGCTGCAGCGGCTCGCCGCGATCACGACCGATCCGGCGACCGCGGCCGACCCGGCGGCCGCGCGCGACTTCTCGGTGCGGCTGCAGCAGACGTGGGGCCCGGTGATGGCCAAGGGCATCGAGGACACCGCGTTCTACCGCTGGCACCGGCTCGTCGCGCTCAACGAGGTCGGCGGCGACCCCGAGCTCCTCGACGACGCGGCTCCGGAGGGGATGCACGCATGGGCCGAGCACCAGCAGCGGCACTGGCCCCTCGGCATGACCGCGCTGTCCACCCACGACACCAAGCGCAGCGAGGACGTGCGCGCCCGGCTGCTCGCGGTCGCCGGCGACGGCGAGTCGTGGCAGGCGTGCTCGGAGGCCTTCACCGAGGAGGCCGCCGCCCGCAACGTCGACGGGCCGACCGCGCAGCTGGTCTGGCAGACGCTGCTCGGCGCCGGGGACCTCGACGACGAGCGGCTCGCGACGTACCTCACCAAGGCGATGCGCGAGGCCAAGCTGCGCACGTCGTGGCTCGACCCCGACCCGGAGTACGAGTCGTCGGTCGTCGCCCTCGCAACCGAGGCCATCCGCCCCGGCAGCCTGCACGCGCTGGTGCAGACCGCGCTCGACCACAACCGGGAGGCGGTGCGCGCGCTGGTGCTCGGGCAGAAGCTGCTGCAGCTCACGCTGCCCGGCGTGCCGGACACCTACCAGGGCTGCGAGCTCGTCGACCTGTCGCTGGTCGACCCCGACAACCGCCGGCCCGTCGACTTCGGCGATCGGCCGGGCGCGCCTCCAGCGAGTGCTGCAGGAGGAGCCGCCGCGCGACCTCTCCGACGAGAAGCTGCTCGTCACCCATCGCGCGCTGGCGCTGCGCAAGGAGCTGCCCGACAGCTTCGGCGACCACGGTGAGTACCACCCGGTCGCCGGTACGTCGCGACACCTCGTCGGCTTCCTGCGAGGCGCGGAGGTCGCGACTCTCGTGACGCGTGGCCCCGCGCGGCTCCTCGCGACCGACGGATGGCGCGACGCGACGGTCAGGCTGCCCGACGGGCTCTGGCGAGACGAGCTGTCCGGTGCGATGCACGAGGGGGCCGAGAACCTCTGCCGCGACCTGTTCGCCGACTACCCGGTGGCGCTGCTGCGCAAGGTGCACCTGTCGTGACGCCGTCGCTGTGGGCGCCGGCGGCCGAGGCCGTCGACCTGGTGGTCGCCGGCGAGCGCACCCCGATGTCGCCGTCCGACGGCGGCTGGTGGCGCACCGAGGTGGTGCTCGGCGACGGCGACCGCTACGGCTTCGGCCTCGACGGCGGAGACCCGCGCCCCGATCCGCGCGGGCTCGCGCTGCCCGACGGTCCGCACGGCCTCTCGGCGGTCTTCGACACCTCCCGCTTCGCGTGGAGCGACGACGGCTGGCGCGGTGTCGATCTCGAGGGCGCGGTGATCTACGAGACCCACGTCGGCACGTTCACCCCTGAGGGCACCCTCGACAGTGCCGTCGAGCGGCTGCCGTACCTGGTCGACCTCGGCGTCTCCGTCGTCGAGCTGCTGCCCCTCGCGTCGTACCCGGGCAGCCACGGCTGGGGGTACGACGGCGTCGCGCCGTACTCCGTCCACGAGACGTACGGCGGACCCGCCGCCCTGCAGCGCTTCGTCGACGCCGCACACGCGCACGGGCTCGCGGTCTGCCTCGACGTGGTGCACAACCACCTCGGCCCGGACGGCAACTACCTCGCCGAGATGGGGCCGTACTTCACCGACCGCCACCCCACGCCCTGGGGCCAGGCGCTGAACCTCGACGGGCCGGGCAGCGACGAGGTCCGCCGCTGGGTGCTCGACAGCGTGCGCCAGTGGCTGCGCGACTTCCACGTCGACGGGCTGCGGCTCGACGCCGTGCACGAGCTGCACGACGAGACCGCGACCCACCTGCTCGAGGAGATGTCCCGCGAGGTCGACGAGCTCGCGGACCGCACCGGCCGCACCCGGTGGCTGGTCGCCGAGTCCGACCGCAACGACCCCCGCACCGTCACGCCGCGCGGCGCCGGCGACGCGGTCGGCGGGCTGGGCGTGCACGGCCAGTGGGCCGACGACGTGCACCACGCGCTGCACGTCGCGCTGACCGGTGAGACGCAGGGCTACTACGCCGACTTCGCCGACCCGGCCGCTCTCGCGAAGGTGCTGCGCACACCGTTCTTCCACGACGGGACCTGGTCGTCCTTCCGCGGCCGGCGGCACGGCCGGCCCGTCGACCCGACCGTCCCGGGCTGGCGGTTCGTGGCGTCGCTGCAGACCCACGACCAGGTCGGCAACCGCGCTCAGGGCGACCGGCTCTCCGCCACCTCTGGACGCCGGCGTGCTCGCCTGCGGGGCGGCCGTGCTGCTGACCTCGCCGTGGACGCCGATGCTGTTCATGGGCGAGGAGTGGGGCGCGGGCACGCCGTGGCAGTTCTTCACCGACCACACCGAACCCCGAGGTCGCGGAGGCGACGGCTGCACGGCCGGAAGGCGGAGTTCGCCGCGCACGGCTGGGCCGAGGGCGACGTGCCCGATCCGCAGGACCCGGAGACGTTCCGCCGCTCCAAGCTCGACTGGTCCGAGCTCACGCGCGAGCCGCACGCCCGCCTGCTGGCGTGGTACCGCGACCTGCTCGCGCTGCGCCGCACCGAGCCCGACCTCCGTGACCCGCAGCTGGCCAACAGCGACGTGTCGTGGCTCGACCGCCACCTCCGGGTGCGCCGCGGTCGACTTCGACGTGCTGGTGAACCTCGCCGACGAGCCGTGGCACTGCGACGCCGACGGGTACGACGAGGTGGTGCTCGCCTGGGACGCCCACGTCGCGCGGAGCCGACAGCGTCGACACCGTCGACGTACCCGGGCGGAGTGCGGTCGTGCTGCGTCGCAGCAAGTGACTGGGTCGTCGGGTTCTGGCAGGGTCTCGCGCATGGAGAACGTGACGCAGCGCTACCACCGACTGTCCCGGGCCATGAGTCACAAGATCGCGCACGTCCACCGCGACGCGTGGAACAACCCGTCGCCGTGCCAGGACTGGACCGCACGTGACCTGGTCGCCCACCTCCTCGAGGTCCACGGACGGTTCCAGGGGCTCGTCGGACGCTCGCTGGTCACGCACCCCGACGTCGCCGACGACCCGCTCGGTGCCTGGGAGTCGGTGCGCGGCCAGATGCAGGAGGACCTCGACGACCCGGCCAAGGTCGACGAGGAGTACGACGGCCGCTTCGGGCGCTCCACGTTCGGCAAGGCGGTCGACGGGTTCGTCTGCTTCGACCTCGTCGTGCACGGCTGGGACCTCGCCCGCGCCACCGGCCAGGACGAGACCATCGAGCCCCGCGACGTCGAGGCGATCCAGTCCATGGTCGACGCGATGGGCGACGTGATGCGCAGCAACGGTGTCATCGCCGAACCGGTGGAGCCCCCGGCAGGCGCTTCGGAGCAGGAGCGGCTGCTCGCCGCCCTCGGCAGAGCGGTGTGAGCCCCGACGAGGTGCGAGCGGTCGCGCTGTCCCTCGACGGCGCAAGCGAGCGCGACCACCACGGCTTCCCGTCGTTTCGCACCACCCGCCGGATCTTCGCGACGCTGCCCGACGACGGGCACCTCCGCGTGATGCTCCCCGAGGAGGAGATCGGCGCCGCCGTCGCGGAGTGGCCCTGGTGCGAGGAGCAGTGGTGGGGCAAGCGCCTCGCCGCCGTGCGCATCGTCCTCGCCGACTGCGACCCCGCCGTCGTCGCCGAGCTCATCGAGGACGCCTACCGCCACCACCGCTGATCCGGCGCATCTTGTTCTCACCGGGCAACTGACCCGGCGCGTCTTGCGCTGGAGATCACGCCGAGGCGCGCGTAAGTGCGCGAGAAACCATGCCGAGGCGCGCGTTGTTGCGATCAGCCGAGGTCGTAGGAGAGCACCAGCTCGTAGCCGTCCTCGCTGTGGCCGGCGATCCGCAGCTCGGCCTCGCCGCGCAGCCCCTCGAGGCCGCCGGTGCCCATCCCAGGCACGACCTCGAGGTGCGCGCTGACCGACCCGGCGTCCTGGCTGCCGACGTGCTGGAACACGCAGCTGCCCTCGTGCCCGTCGACCGAGCCGGTGAACCGCTCGAGACCCAGCACTGGAGCAGCGTCAGCCTTGTAGGCGATCAGGTAGGTCAGCGTCGATGCGCCCTCGACGTCGCCGCGGTAGGCGTACTCCACCCGAGCCGCGGTGAGACCGCGCTTCGGGTAGTACATCTCGCCGGCCGTCGTCCCCTCGCCCTCGTCGATGTCGACGTACGCCTCCTCCTTCCAGGACGTCACCTCGAACCTGCACGTGGCCTTCTGTGAATAGCTCATGGCTCGACGTTAGGAACCACCGGACGTGCGGGGCTTGTAGGAACGCGACATGCTCTTCTCATGGAGGTTCCGCGCGGCACACCCGAGGCGATCCTCCGGCCGAGTGACGCGGAGCGCGCGATCACCGTCGACCGCGTCGCGGCGTCCGCGGCTCTGGAGGCGTACGTCGACTACCACTGGTACGTCGGATGGCGGTGCGCCGAACCACACCGGCAGCAGGTGGTGCCGCAGCCCCGGATCCACGTCGCGGCCGAGGTCGTCGAGGGAGAGGGTCGACTGCTGGTGCACGGCATCAGCCGCCAGCCGTTCTTCCGCACCCTGACCGGCGACGGCCACACGCTGGGTGCCGCGTTCCATCCCGGGGGCTTCCGACCGTTCCTGAAGCGTGGCGTCGGCACGATCTCGGGGCGGGTGGTGCCGGCGGGTGAGCTGTTCGACATCGACGACCGGCCGGCTGCCCAGCAGGTGCTCGACACGAGCGACGTAGCCGTCATGGTGCACGCGCTCGAGTCCTACCTCGCCTCGCTGAGCCCAGAGCCGGACTCGGCTGTCGCGGAGGTGCGTGAGCTCGTCGAGCAGGCCGAGACCGACCGCGGACTGACCCGCGCGGAGGACCTCGCGGCCCGCGGGTCGATGAGCCTCCGGTCGCTGCAGCGGCTGTTCACCGACTACGTCGGCATCGGGCCGAAGTGGGTGATCATGCGGTTCCGCATCCTCGATGCCGCAGCCGCGGCGCACGACGGCGAACCGGTCGACTGGGCGCGGCTGGCCGTCGAGCTTGGGTTCACCGACCAGGCCCACCTCACGCGGGCCTTCACCTCGGTCGTCGGCACGCCGCCGGCGACGTACCAGCGCGAAGCCTGACCGCGACTACTCCGGTCGGCCGGTCACCGCCACGGCGACGCCCAACCCGATCATCGACACGCCACCGGCCATCCCCATGGCCTTGCCGCGGCGGGGTGACGCGTTGAACCACGTGCGCAGCTGGCTCGCGAGCACCGCCCACACCGAGTCCGAGCACAGCCCGATCACGAACGCCAGCAGGCCGAGCAGCAGCATCTGCGCCTGCACGTGCCCCTCACCGCGGTCGAGGAACTGCGGCAGCACCGCGGCGAAGATGATGTACGCCTTCGGGTTCGAGACACCCACGACGAACCCCTGCCGCACCGCGCGACCCAGCGGCAGCGGGCCGCCTCGCTCGGCGGTGACGTCGATCCCGTGACGCTGCCGGATCGCCTGGATGCCGAGATACACGAGGTACGCCGCGCCGAGCAGCTTCAGCACCGTGAACACGACGACCGAGTCGCGGACGACGACGCCCAGGCCGAAGGCGACCAGCACGAGCACCACGAGCAATCCGAGCGAGTTGCCGAGCACCGTCAGCAGCGCGACGCTGCGGCCGTAGGCGAGCGCCCGGCCGATGGTGAAGACCACGCTCGGTCCGGGGATCGCGATCAGGATGAGCGCTGCGACCCCGAACGCCAGCATCTGCTCGGTGGTCACCATGACTCCACTCTAGGTGCGCAGAACCACGCGCCTCGACGGGTTTTCGAGCGCAGGATCACGCGCCTCAGCGTCATACGAAGCGCAACCACGCGCGCCTCAGCGGGGGAGGGGGCGGACGAGGAGGGCGATGCCGTGGCCGGCGGCGCGGGTGAGCACGAGAGTGGCGTCACCGGTGCCGGACAGCGCGCCGGCGGCGGCAAGGCGGATGCGGAGGTCGTCGGGGGAGACGTTCACGCCGCGCTTCTTGATCGTGATGCGGCCGATGTCGCGCTCGCGCAGGGCGGCGCGCAGCTGCTTCTCGCGGAAGGGCAGCGGCTCGATCACCTCGTACGCCCGCGCGTACGGCGTCGTGAACCCCTCGTCGCTGGTCACGTAGGCGATGTGCTCGTCGAGCAGCCCGCCGCCCACCCCGGCCGCGACCGCGCCGACGAGCCCGGCACGGATCACGGCGCCGTCGGGCTCGTAGAGGTAGGACCCGACTTCGCGCACCTCCACCGACGACGAGTCCTCGTCGGTCAGGGTGGCCAGGCCGCCGCGCCCGATCACGGTTGCCCGGTGGCGCGCCGTGGCCAGCCGGGGCGACCACAGCGCCGCCTCCTTCACCTCGCCCTCGTCGCTGACCCACTCCGCCTCGACACCGTCGGGCACCAAGGAGTGCGGGATGCCGGGCGCGACCTTCACGCACGAGGCGCGCTCGAGAAGCGAGAGCACGAACGGCCATGGCGGCGACCAGCCCTCGACGTCGAAGACCCGACCGGCGGCGGTCCGGCGGGCCGGGTCGGCGAAGACCACGTCGAACACCGACGCGTCCACCTCGGCCGCCGACGCCACCTGCACCGCGCCACCGAGCCCGAGCACTTCGAGGTTGGCGCGGGCGACCTCCACCCGCAGCTCGTCGCGATCGACGCCGGCGACGGTGAGGCCGGCCGCGGCCAGCGCGACCAGGTCGCCGCCGATGCCGCAGCCGATGTCGAGGACCGAGGCGGGCCCCGCCAGCGCCACCCGCGACGCGCGGTGCGCCGCCACCCGGGCACGGGTGGCCTGCTCGAGACCTTCGGGGGTGAAGTACATCCGCGCCGCGTCCTCACCGAACTTCGCCACGGCTCGCCGACGCAGCTCGACCTGGGTCAGTGCTGCGGCTGCGTGGGCCGCCGAGACGTCACCGCGACGCAGGACGGTCGCGGTCCGCACCGGGTCGCCGGCGTGCTCGTCGTACACCTGCGAGGCGCGCACCAGCAGCGCCTGTCCGGCCTCGGTGAGCAGCCACCGGAACGCCTCGAGATCCACGCTCGCCATCGTGACAGAGCGAGCGACTCGTCCTACTCGCACAGCGCAGCGTTGACGAGCTGCGCCAGCACGCCGCCGCTGCCGCCGTTCTCGTCCCGGTTCGCCAGGACGACCATCGACCGGTCGCGAGAGGGCACGGTCCAGGCCTCGGCGACGTAGCCGTCCAGCCTTCCGCTGTGGCCGAAGGCGGTTCCGCAGTCCGTGCTCTGTCTCGCCACGCCGTAGCCGTAGCCGTTCCAGGCAGGACCTGCTCGCTGTGCTGAGCGGTCATCGCCTTCAGGCTGCTCGCGCTGACGACTCGGCCTGCGAGCAGGCCCTGGAAGAATCGTGAAACGTCTGGCGCGGTCATCACCGCACCGCCTGACGCGGCAAAGATTTCCTGCGAGGTGACGTCTTTGTCGAGGAAGTAGCCGTGGGCCATCGGCGCGCCGGGCAACAATCCCCGGCGCAGCGAAGCCGTCCGCATACCGAGTGGCTCGAAAATGCTCGTGCGGAGGTTGTCGGCGAGGCTGTGATGGGTCACCTGCCGGATCAGCAGCCCGAGCACGAGGTATCCGGTGTTGCTGTACGACGCCGACGAACCCGGCCGGAAGTCCAGCGGCCGGTGAGAGACGTAGGCCACCGCGGCTCGTTCCCCCAGGCGCGAGCGCGGCCAGTCGGGGTGCGCATCCACGAGCTTGACCCACCCGGCATCGTCGTCGACCTCCGGGAGTCCGCTGCGGTGGCTGAGCAGCTGCTCGACGGTGATGCGGTCGCCCTGCTCGAGGAGGCCCGGCGCGAGCTCCTCGACGGTGTCGTCCAGCGCCAGCTTGTGCTCGTCGACGAGCTGCATCACGACGGCCGCGACCATCGACTTGGTGAGGCTCGCGATCGCGAACCGGTGTCGAGCGCTCAGCACCTCGCGCGGCTTGCGCCGTGCGAGGCCACTGACCAGGGTCGTGGTCCCGCGCTTGTCGCCGACGACGGTGACGATGCCGGGGAAGGAGCCGGTCTCGGTCAAGATGTCCATCTCGTGCTGGACCTTCTTCAGCAGAGCGCCGTTGCCGGCCTCCGCACTGCTCTTGCGCCCAGACTCCGAGGAGCTGCTTGCGGTGCAGGAGGCAGTGCTCATGGCGCCCGTGAGGAGGAGGCAGACAACGGCTCTGCGAATGCCTCGTGACCGTGTCCAGCTCATGCGGATCCCTCGTTCCGCTGCCCCTCGACGAGTCTGCGCTCGTCGTCCCCGGACGGCAAGCAGATCGCCTGCCAGACCCGCCTGGCACTCCCTACGGACGAGTGCTAGATTCGCGTTAGCACTCTCACAGGGTGGGTGCCAGCACACGCTTGCTAGAAACTTCAGCAACTCAGAGCAAAGGGAAAGTGGAGGTCGACACAGTGTCGGTCAACATCAAGCCTCTCGAGGACCGGATCGTCGTCAAGGCCCTCGAGGCCGAGCAGACCACCGCCTCCGGCCTGGTCATCCCGGACACCGCCAAGGAGAAGCCCCAGGAGGGCGAGGTCCTCAGCGTCGGCCCGGGCCGCATCGACGACAACGGAAACCGGGTCCCGATCGACGTCAGCGTCGGCGACAAGGTCATCTACAGCAAGTACGGCGGCACCGAGGTCAAGTACGCCGGCGAGGAGTACCTCATCCTCTCGGCGCGCGACGTCCTCGCCGTCGTCTCCTGAGCCCGTCTCCTGAGCTCCCGCTCCTGAGCAGAGCTCACCACTGACACCGCCCCGGGCGGCCTGAGTCGTTCGGGCCCCTGGGGCGCCTGTCGTTCCGGACCAACAGCATTCAAGAAAGGGGCATCCCGCGATGCCGAAGATTCTGGAGTTCGACGAGACCGCTCGCCGCTCCCTCGAGCGTGGCGTCGACGCACTGGCGAACGCCGTGAAGGTGACACTCGGCCCCAAGGGCCGCTACGTCGTGCTCGACAAGAAGTGGGGCGCGCCGACCATCACCAACGACGGCGTGACCGTCGCGCGTGAGGTCGAGGTCGACGACCCGTTCGAGAACCTCGGCGCCCAGCTCGCCAAGGAGGTCGCGACCAAGACCAACGACGTCGCCGGTGACGGCACGACGACCGCGACCGTGCTCGCGCAGTCGATGGTCCACGAGGGCCTGCGCTCGGTCGCAGCGGGCGCGAACCCGATGAGCCTCAAGCGCGGCATGGACAAGGCCGTCGAGGCCGTCAACGACGCGCTCCTGAAGGCCGCCCGCGACGTCGACGTCAAGGAGGACATGGCCGCGGTCGCGACCATCTCCTCGCGTGACGCGCACATCGGCTCGCTGCTCGCCGAGGCGTTCGACAAGGTGGGCAAGGACGGTGTCATCACCGTCGAGGAGTCCAACACGTTGGGCACCGAGCTCGAGTTCACCGAGGGGATGCAGTTCGACAAGGGCTACATCTCGCAGTACTTCGTCACCGACGCCGAGCGCATGGAGACGGTGCTCGACGACCCGTACATCCTCATCCACCAGGGCAAGATCAGCGCGATCGCCGACCTGCTGCCGTTGCTGGAGAAGGTCATCTCGGCCGGCAAGCCGCTCTTCATCCTCGCCGAGGACGTCGAGGGTGAGGCGCTGTCGACCCTGGTCGTGAACAAGATCCGTGGCACCTTCAACGCGGCCGCGGTCAAGGCGCCGGCGTTCGGCGACCGCCGCAAGGCGATGCTGCAGGACATCGCGACGCTGACCGGTGGTCAGGTCATCGCGCCCGAGGTCGGGCTCAAGCTCGACCAGGTCGGGCTCGAGGTGCTCGGCCAGGCGCGTCGCGTCACGATCACCAAGGACAACACCACGATCGTCGACGGCGCTGGCGACAAGAGCGAGGTCGAGGGCCGGGTCAACCAGATCAAGGCCGAGATCGAGAAGTCCGACTCCGACTGGGACAGCGAGAAGCTCCAGGAGCGGCTCGCGAAGCTCGCCGGCGGGGTCTGCGTGGTCAAGGTCGGCGCCGCCACCGAGGTGGAGCTGAAGGAGAAGAAGCACCGCATCGAGGACGCCGTCTCCGCGACGCGCGCAGCCATCGAGGAAGGCATCATCGCCGGCGGTGGCTCCGCGCTCGTGCACGCGACCGCAGTGCTCTCCGACTACCTCGGGCTCACCGGTGACGAGGCCCTCGGCGCCCGCATCGTCGCGAAGGCGTGCGACGAGCCGCTGCGCTGGATCGCCGAGAACGGTGGCGAGAACGGCTACGTCATCGTCGCCAAGGTCCGTGAGGGCAAGCCCGGCGAGGGCTACAACGCCGCCACCCAGGAGTACGGCGACCTGGTCGCCCAGGGTGTCCTCGACCCGGTCAAGGTGACCCGCTCCGCGCTGGTGAACGCCTCGTCGATCGCCGGCATGCTGCTGACCACCGAGACGCTGATCGTCGACAAGCCCGAGGACGAGGACGACTCCTCCGCGGCCGGCCACGGTCACGGGCACGGCCACTGAGCCTCCCGGCCGCTCAGCACTGACGAACGCTCCCCACGGGCCCCGGCCCGTGGGGAGCGTTCGTCGTCGTGGCGCTGGCATCTCGTGCGCGTGCTGCCAGATTCCCAGGTCCACCTGTTAAACAGGCGCCTACCCGGCGTTGTAACGGCGGGTATGTGCAGGTTTCCCAGGTGGACCTGGTAATCCGCGCCCCGACGCACCGATGACTTCCGCCGGCTCGGCCGGTCCAACTAGACGAGGACCCCGAGCCCAGGAGCACGCGCATGTCCCGGATGACCTTCGTGAACCTGCCCGTGCGCGACCTCGGCAGGTCGGTCGGCTTCTTCTCGACTCTTGGGTTCTCGTTCAACGAGCGCTTCAGCGACGACCAGGCCGCGTGCATGGTGCTCAGCGAGAAGGCCTGCGTGATGCTGCTGGCGCGGCCGTTCTTCGCGACGTTCACCACCAAGCCGGTGGCCGACCCGACCACGACGACGCAAGCGATCGTCGTGGTGTCGGCGGACAGCCGTGACGACGTCGACACCCTTGTCGACACCGCGCTGCAACGTGGCGCCGCCACCGCGATGACCCCCACGGACGAGGGCTACATGTACGGCCGCAGCTTCTACGACCTCGACGGCCATGCCTGGGAGGTCATCTGGATGTCGCCCGCCGGCGCGACGTGACGTTGGCTGCCACCGCTCGTTGAGCGAGTGTGGAGACGAGGGGACTTGCATCCAAGGCGCTGGTGGCTGCGCTGGTCAGCTGGTTGCTGCGGGCGGGTGTCATAGCGGTGATCGACGGCCCGTGGCGCGGCCCGCTCGAGGGCTTTCTGCTGGCGGTCGGGCTGTTGTTCTACCTCGGCGGATCGGTGCTGGCAGGTGTCTCCCTCGCGCCGGAACGCACCACCGGCCCAGTCATCCTCTCGGGATTCGTCGGCTTCGCCGCGGGTGCCGTGCTCTACTTCCTGGCCCAGACGGTCCTCGGCCTCGTCACTCCCAGCGACCCCGGCTGGGCGTGGGGCGAGGCCCAGCTGTGGGTCGCGGCGGGGCTCGGGATGATCGTCTGGCTGAGCGTGCAGGACGGGCTCGACGCCACGTAGCTGCACCCCGCCGATGAGTTGACACGCCCGCAACACCACCGCAGCACTCCCGGAACCTCCTCACGCGACGCTGGCCGTCTCACGACGACTTGGAGGCTGCCGTGCTGTGGAGAGTGCGTACGACGATGGCGGACCGGCCCGGCTCCCTGGCCGTGCTCGCCAGGCACTGCGGCGAGCAGGGCGTGAACATCTTGGGGCTGCAGATCTTCCCCGGAGTCAGCGGTGTCACCGACGAGCTCGTGCTCCGGGCCCCGGACGGCTGGCGCACCCATGAGGTGGCACGGCTGGTCGACGGCGCAGGTGGCACCGACACCACGGTCGGCCCCTGCACGGAGCACGCCCTCGTCGACGGCCCGATCCAGTACCTCCACGCACTGCGCCGGGTCGCACACGACCCCGGCACGCTGGTCGAGATGCTCGCTCGCCTTCTCGACGCTAAGCCCACCGGGGGCGGCAGGCACGACCCGACAGGTGACGACACCATCTTGGTCACCGTCGGCGAGCAGCGGATCACGCTCCGTCGAGAGACGCCGTTCACCGCGACCGAGCACGCTCGCGCCGTCGCCTTCGCGGAGATCGCCCGCGAGCTCATCGACACCGAGCCGGCCGACGCGCCGTACGCCAAGGAGTCCGACTCGTCAGACGCATCGGCCGACCCTGTCGTCCGGATCGCCACCTTCGACGACACGTCGGCTCTGACCCGCATGCACCAGCGCTGCTCGAGCGACTCCTTGCGCCGTCGCTACGGGACCGCACCCACCCAGCCGGACGACCGGTTCTCGCGCCGGCGCCTCCTCGCGGGCGGTGGAGCGCTGGTCGCGGCCGCCGGCCCCGAGGTCGTGGGCATCGCGACGCTGTCGACCTGCGAGGCCGGCATCACCGAGGTGTCGCTGCTGGTCGAGGACGGTTGGCAGCGGCACGGCCTCGGCGCCCGGCTGTTGATCGCGGCCGCCCGGCTCGCCCGTGGCCAGGGCGCCGAGGACGTGGTGCTCCGCAGCCACGCACAGCACCCTGCCCTGACGAAGCTGGCCTTCGCATCCGGGCTGCGCGCCCGTGCCCGGCTCGAGGGCAAGGCCGTCGTGGTCACCATCGCCCTCGACGACGTCAAACCCCTCGCGCCGGTGCCGGCCTAGCCACAAGCAGCACCTACACTGGGCCTTTCCCGCCGCACGTCCCCGGGAAGGGCTCATGACAGGACCGCTCAACCCCGACAGTCCCGACATGCCGGCCGGTGTCCCCGAGAAGTTCGCCGCAGTCGGTCTCACCTACGACGATGTGCTCCTGCTGCCCGGCGAGACCGACGTGGTGCCCGACCGACGTCGACACCACGACCCGGCTGACCCGAGGCATCGAGCTCAAGGTGCCGTTGGTCTCGAGCGCGATGGACACCGTCACCGAGTCGCGGATGGCGATCGCGATGGCCCGCCAGGGCGGCCTCGGGGTGCTGCACCGCAACCTCTCGATCGAGGACCAGGCCTACCAGGTCGACCTCGTCAAGCGCACCCAGACCGGCATGATCTCCAACCCGATCACCATCGGGCCGAAGGCGACGCTGGAGGAGCTCGACGAGATCTGCGGTCAGTACCGCGTCTCCGGTCTCCCCGTCATCGACGAGGACAGCACGCTGCTCGGCATCATCACCAACCGCGACCTCCGGTTCGTCCCGGTGGCCGAGTGGGCCAGCCGCCTCGTCGGCGACGTGATGACCCCGATGCCGCTGATCACCGGCGCCGAGGGCATCCAGCGCGAGGAGGCCACCCGCCTGCTTCGCCAGCACAAGCGTGAGCGGCTGCCGATCGTCGACGACGACGGCAAGCTCACCGGGCTGATCACCGTCAAGGACTTCGTGAAGTCCGAGCAGTTCCCCAACGCGTCGTACGACGCCGACGGGCGCCTGATGGTCGGCGCCGCCATCGGCTACTTCGGGGACGCCTGGGAGCGCGCCACCACGCTGGTCGACGCGGGGGTCGACGTGCTCGTCGCCGACACCGCCCACGGCCACGTCCGGCTGCTGCTCGACATGGTCGAGCGGCTCAAGCGCGACCCGGCCACCAGCCACGTCCAGGTGATCGGCGGCAACGTCGCCACCCGCGCCGGGGCGCAGGCGTTCGTCGACGTGGGCGCCGACGCGGTCAAGGTCGGCGTCGGGCCTGGCTCCATCTGCACCACCCGCGTCGTCACGGGTGTGGGTGCACCCCAGGTCACCGCGGTGTACGACGCGTGGCTGGCCTGCCAGCCGGCCGGCGTGCCGGTGATCGCCGACGGCGGCCTTCAGCACTCCGGCGACATCGCCAAGGCCATCGTCGCCGGCGCCGACTCGGTGATGGTCGGCTCGCTGCTCGCCGGCTGCGACGAGAGCCCCGGGGACCTGATCTTCGTCAATGGGAAGCAGTACAAGTCCTACCGCGGCATGGGTTCGCTGTCCGCGATGTCCTCGCGCGGCAAGAAGTCCTACTCCAAGGACCGCTACTTCCAGGCCGAGGTGGAGTCCGACGACAAGATCGTCCCCGAGGGCGTCGAGGGCCGCGTCGCCTATCGCGGCCCGCTGTCCGCGGTCGCCCACCAGCTCGTCGGCGGGCTTCGCCAGTCGATGTTCTACGTCGGCGCGAGCAGCATCCGCGAGCTGCAGGAGCGCGGCAAGTTCATCCGCATCACGCAGGCCTCGCTCAAGGAGAGCCACCCGCACGACGTGCAGATGACGGCCGAGGCGCCGAACTACACCGGCAGGTAGCACCCAGTGGCCAGGATCGTGTCGAACTTCTTCATCTCGATGGACGGCGTCGTGGAGCGCCCGGACCAGTGGCACTTCCCGTACTTCGACGACGAGATGGGTCAGATCGTCGGGTCTGGGATGGAGACCGCGACGGCGATGCTGATGGGACGCACGCTCTACGGCGAGTGGTCGCAGTACTGGCCGAGCCAGACCGACGACGTGCCTTTCGCCTCCCACATCAACGGCATCGCGAAGTACGTCCTCGCTCACGAGAGCTTCGAGCCCGTCTGGCAGAACACCACGGTGCTGTCCGGAGCCGACGACGCCGACGTCGCCGAGCAGGTGCGCAAGCTGAAGGACAGCGCGGGAGGCGACATCGCGATGTCCGGCTGCGCCACCACCGTCCGCTGGCTGATCGCCCAAGGGCTGCTGGACGAGCTCGCGCTGCTCGTGCACCCGATCGCCGTCGGCTCGGGCCAGCGGCTCTTCCAGGACACCGGCACCGTGCCGCTCCGGCTGCTGGAGAGCCGCGTGCTCTCGACCGGCGTGATGCTGGTCCGCTACGCCCCCGCAGGTGAGTGAAACGGGCGTCTGACCCACCCCATCGGGCCATGGAGACCGGGTCCGGGGCGGGTCTAGGTTCGCCCCGAGGGGGTTGTCGGCCCCGCGCTCGGACAGTGGGGCCCATGCGAAGGGGAAGCACATGTCAGAGGCCCTGATCCTGGAGTTCGACGGCGTCGACCCGGCCAAGTACGAAGAGGTCAACGTCCTTTTGGGCATCGACCCCGACACCGGTGAGGGCGACTGGCCCGACGGCCTGCTCCACCACACCGGCGCCTACGGGGACCGGCTCGTGGTCTTCGAGGTGTGGGAGTCGCAGGCCAAGCAAGCGGCCTTCATGGAGTCGAGCCTCGGGCCGGCGCTCGGCAAGGCGGGGCTCCCCGAGCCTTCGCGCGCCGAGTGGATGTCGGTCAAGGGGCAGTTCTCGGCCTGAGGCTCGCGTCGACTCAGCGTGACGCAAGCGGCTCCAGCAGGCGGTGGGGCTCGCGCAGTGCCGCGGAGACGTGGTCGTCACGCAGCGAAGGCGACGCCGCACCCGGCCCGGGCTGCGTGACGAGATCGGCGGGGAGCGGCGTGGCACCGCACCGCTCGCACCGGCCGGCACTCCGGACCTGTCCGCCGCAGTCGGCGTGCAGGAACAACCGGCGTGGCCGCCCGGGGGAGGTGAGCTGCTCGCCCCACTGCGCGAGCGCGAACAGTGCCGGCCACAGCGCCAGCGCCTGGTCGGTCACGTCGTAGACCGCGTGACCGCCGGTGGAGCTGCGCTCAAGCAGGCCGGCGTCGACCAGTGAGGCCAGGCGGTCGGAGAGGACCGCCTTGGAGATGTCGAGGTGGGCGGAGAAGTCGGAGAACCGGCGCACCCCGAAGAAGGCGTCGCGCATGATCAGCAGCGTCCACCGCTCCCCGACGATCTCCAGGGCGCGTGCCAGCGAGCAGTCCTGACCGAGGTAGTCGACTCCGAGGGCCATGGGTCCACCCTACGGCACTTTGGTCTGTTCACCAGACCAAACTGTTAGGCTCTGCGTCGTGTCGTCCCCGTCCCCGTCGCCGTCCTCGCGCAGCAGCACCCACCAGCTCGGGGTCTCGGCGCTGGGCACGTTCCTCTCCTTGGTGGCCTTCACGGTGCCGCTTGCCGCGATCAACCCGATCGCGGCCACGCTCGGCACGGGTGCCTCCGGGCGCACCTGGGTGCTCTCGTCGATGAGTGTCGGTCTCGGAGCCGCTCTGCTGTCCGCGGGCACCGTCTCCGACGACTTCGGTCGGCGACGCACCTTCGTCAGCGGGCTCGTGGTGCTGCTCGTGGGCGCCGCCTGGTCGGCGTTCTCCTTCGGCACGTTGGAGTTCGTGCTCGCTCGCGTCGTACAGGGCGTCGGAGCCGCGGCGGTGATCGCGGCCAGCCTCGGCATCATCGCGGCCGCCTTCCCTGCCGGCCCCGGACGGGCGGCCGCCAGCGGGGTGTGGGGTGCCAGCGTCGGCGCCGGCATCGCCGTGGGTCCGCCGCTGGCCGCAGGCCTCGATCGTCTCGCCAGCTGGCGAGCCGCCTACGTCGTGATCGCGCTCGGCGCTCTCGCGGTCGCCATCGCTGCGCGCCGGCTGGTGCCGGAGTCGCGCTCCCCGCGAGGTCGCCGGCTCGACGTCTGGGGCGTCGCCCTGCTCGCGGGTGGGATGAGCACGCTGCTCGCCGCCCTGGTCGAGGGCCGCCAGCACCCCACGGCGCCCAGTGCCGATCGCTCTGGCGGTCGTCGCCGTCGCCTGCCTGGTCGGATTCGTCGTGGTCGAGCTGCGCCAGCGCGACCCGATGCTGGACCTGTCGTTGTTCAAGCACCCGCCGTTCCTCGCGGCGACGGCCGCCGGGCTTGCGACCGGCGCCGGCATCATCGCCTTGATGTCCTACCTCGCCGGGTTCGTCGGCCTGGTGCTGCACGTGGAACCACTGGCGGCCGCCCTGCTGCTGGAGCTTTGGGCCGCGACGAGCGTGGTGACCGCCCTCCTCGCCAGGCGGATACCGGCAGTGGTCACCGGGCGCACCCAGCTGGCGCTGGGGCTGATTGGCACCGCGGTCGGCCAAGCACTCATGCTCGGCGTCGACACCGGCTCGACCTGGCACCACTTCGTGCCCGGCCTGCTGGTGGCCGGGGTCTCGAGCGGGGTCCTCAACGCTGCCCTGGGACGGGAGGCGGTGGCCAGCGTCCCGGAGGGGCGCGGCAGCCTCGGCAGCGGCGCCAACAACACGGCCCGGTATGTCGGGGCCGCGCTGGGTGTCACCGTCGTCTCGGTGGTCGCCGTGCAGACCCCGACCCCCGCCGGGCTCGCGGCAGGGTGGAACCACGCCACCTTGGTCACGCTGCTGGTCTCGCTCGCGGGTGCGGTGGTCGTGCTGGCCGCCCGGGCGAGGACCCGGGTCTGACAGGACCGGCCGACCTGCGCGGCGGGCTCGGTAGGCTCCGGCCATGCAGGAGACCGAGATCGGGCAGGCCAAGAGCGGTCGTCACGCCTACGCCTTCGACGACGTCGCCATCGTGCCGTCGCGACGCACCCGAGACCCCGAGGAGTGCTCGGTCCACTGGCAGATCGACGCCTACCGCTTCGAGCTGCCGATCATGGCCGCGCCGATGGACTCGGTGATGTCACCGCAGACCGCGGTCGCCTTCGGCAAGCACGGCGGTCTCGGCGTGCTCGACCTCGAGGGCCTCTGGACCAGGTACGACGACCCGAGCGACCTGCTCACCGAGGTGGCGGGCCTGCACGGGTCGCAGGCAACGTCGAGGCTGCAGGAGATCTACGCCGAGCCGATCAAGCCCGAGCTGATCACCGCTCGTCTCAAGGAGATGCGCGACTCGGGGGTCACGGTCGCGGGGTCGCTGTCGCCGCAGCGCACCAAGGAGTTCGCCAAGACCGTCGTGGACGCGGGCTGCGACATGTTCGTGATCCGCGGCACCACGGTCTCCGCCGAGCACGTCTCGAGCCAGGCCGAGCCGCTGAACCTCAAGGAGTTCATCTACGAGCTCGACGTGCCCGTCATCGTCGGTGGCTGTGCGACGTACCAGGCCGCGCTGCACCTGATGCGCACCGGCGCCGCGGGAGTGCTCGTCGGGTTCGGCGGGGGAGCGGCGCACACCACGCGGCTGGTGCTCGGCATCAGCGTGCCGATGGCCTCAGCGGTCGCCGACGTCGCGGCGGCCCGGCGCGACTACCTCGACGAGTCCGGTGGCCGCTACGTGCACGTCATCGCCGACGGCTCCATCGGCCGCTCCGGCGACATCGCCAAGGCCGTCGCCTGCGGCGCGGACGCGGTGATGGTGGGCTCGCCCTTCGCGCGGGCCAAGGAGGCCCCGGGCCAGGGGTTCCACTGGGGCTCGGAGGCCTGGCACCCGCACCTGCCCCGCGGCGAGCGCATCGAGATCGGCACGGTCGGCACCCTCGAGGAGATCCTGTTCGGCCCCTCCAGCGTCGCCGACGGCACCATGAACCTGGTCGGCGCGCTGCGCCGCGCGATGGCCACCACGGGCTACACCGACCTCAAGGAGTTCCAGCGGGTCGAGGTCGTCGTCCAGCACAGCTGACGTGGCGAGCACGAGTCGACCCGCCGAACCGCACCCATAGGCGGATTTCTGCACGTTTGTGCAGGTGCACAGGTTGACGGCTATGCAGACGCCCCGCACGGGGCGATCCTCGAATCAGAGCGAATCCCTGGACCGTCCCCGGCCTTCGGTCTCAACCATCGCTCGCTGGTCACCTCCCAGACCAGGAACAACGCGCTGGTCCTCTCCCAGACCGGCACACAAGTGGAACGAGCCAGTCGCCGGCCCAATCTCGGGGCGTCGGCGGCTGGTCGTTCTACGTCTCGGGCCGAGTCGCTCAGCGTCCCTTTCGGGCGCTGCTCACCCGGCGGCCGGCGGCGCGGCGCGCGCGGGAGCGGACGGCTCGACGGTGCTCCTCGGCCACTCGGGAGGAGGCGAGGTCGTGCATGATGACTGGGTGCAGCCCGGCGGACATGGTGGCGTGTTCCTTTGACGTGGTTGAGTCGATCTGACAAATAAATGTTACCTCGACAGTAACTATCACACCCGCCGAATGGTCCCTACACCTAGGTGATCTCCGTCTCGCCTGCTGCGGGCGCCGAACCACGCTTGCTACCTCGGGGTAGCCCCTGAGACCACCGTCACATACTCTCGGTATCCATGAGCGCTCCGCACACCGAGCTGCGCGACCCGTCGTCGGATCCGACCGCGTCGTACGCCCTCGAGCCGTCGTTCGTCCGCAGCCTGACCGACCGCCTGGTGGCGACCAAGGGCACCAGCGTCTCGACGTACTGCCCGCTCAACGGGCAGCCGCTCGGCAGCATCCCGCAGTCGACCGCGGCCGACGTCGACGAGGCGTACCGCCGTGCCCGTCGCGCGCAGGAGCAGTGGGCCCGCACCAGCATCGAGGAGCGGCAGGCGCTGCTGCTGCGGCTGCACGACCTGCTCTTCGAGAAGCAGTCCGAGATCAGCGACCTGATCTGCTGGGAGTCCGGCAAGGCCCGCAAGGACGCGTACGACGAGCCGCTGCACGTCGCGCTGACGGCCCGCTACTACGGCCGCACCGGCCACCGGCACCTCGACACCAAGCGGGTCGCCGGCGTCGTGCCGGGCCTGACGCGCGTCGAGGTCAACCGCATCCCGAAGGGCGTCGTCGGGATCATCTCGCCGTGGAACTACCCCTTCACGCTCGCGCTGTGCGACGGGTTGCCGGCGCTGCTCGCCGGCAACGCCGTGGTGCACAAGCCCGACGCCCAGACGATGCTGACCGCGCTCAAGGGCATCCAGCTGCTGGACGAGGCGGGCTTCCCGAAGGACCTGTGGCAGGTCGTCGCCGGCCCCGGTCGCGAGCTGGGCCCGGAGATGATCGCCCGCTCCGACTACATCTGCTTCACCGGCTCGACCGCGACCGGCAAGCACATCGCGAAGCAGTGTGCCGACCGGCTCATCGGCTGCTCCCTGGAGCTCGGCGGGAAGAACCCGATCCTGGTGCTCCGCGACGCCGACATCGACCGCGCCGCGGAAGGCGCCGTGCGGGCAAGCTTCTCCAACGCCGGCCAGCTGTGCGTCTCGACGGAGCGGATGTTCGTCGCCGACCAGGTCTACGACCGGTTCGTCTCCCGCTTCGTCGCGCGGGTCAAGGCGATGAACCTCAAGCCCGGCCTCGAGTGGGGCAGCGACATGGGCTCGCTGATCTCGCAGGAGCAGCTCGACGCCGTCACCGCGCACGTCGAGGACGCGAAGGCCAAGGGCGTGAAGGTGCTCGCCGGCGGTCGCGCCCGTCCCGACCTCGGCCCGTTCTACTTCGAGCCGACCGTGCTCGAGGGCGTCACGCCGGACATGCAGTGCTTCGGCAACGAGACGTTCGGCCCGGTGGTGTCGATCTACCGCTTCAACGACGAGTCCGACGCGATCGCCCGCGCCAACGACGGGGAGTACGGCCTCAACGCCTCGGTCTACACGCAGAACGGCGAGCGCGGCCGCGCCGTCGCGAAGCAGATCAAGTGCGGCACGGTCAACGTGAACGAGGCGTTCGGCGCGACGTTCGCGAGCATCGAGGCGCCGATGGGTGGCATGCGCGAGTCCGGCCAGGGCCGGCGGCAGGGCGCCGAGGGCATCCACCGCTACACCGAGACGCAGTCGGTGGCGACGCAGCGGCTGCTGCGGTTCGGCCCGATGTTCGGCCTCAGTGACGAGAGCTACGCCAAGGTGATGGCCGCCCAGCTGAAGCTGATGAAGAAGCTGGGCAGAGCATGAACGACTTCGACGTCCTGGTCATCGGCTCGGGCTTCGGCGGGTCGGTCACGGCGCTGCGGCTGACCGAGAAGGGCTACCGCGTCGGCGTCATCGAGGCGGGCGCGCGGTTCGACGACGAGGACTTCGCGGAGACCTCGTTCGACGTCAAGAAGTTCCTGTTCCGCCCCGAGGTCGGCTGCTACGGCATCCAGCGCATCGACGCCATCAAGGACTGCCTCATCGTGTCCGGTGCGGGTGTCGGCGGCGGGTCGCTGGTCTACGCCAACACCCTCTACGAGCCGCTCGGCCCGTTCTACAAGGACCCGCAGTGGAGTGACATCACCGACTGGCGCAGCGAGCTCGCGCCCTACTACGACCAGGCGAAGCGCATGCTCGGCGTCGTCGAGAACCCGCTCCGCACGCCCGCCGACGACGTGATGGAGAAGGTCGCCCACGACATGGGCGTCGCCGACACGTTCCACCCGACGCCGGTCGGCGTGTTCTTCGGCGGGCCCGAGCGCGAGCAGGGCGAGGACGTCGCCGACCCGTACTTCGGCGGCGCCGGCCCCGACCGCAAGACCTGCATCGGCTGCGGGTCGTGCATGACGGGCTGTCGTCACAACGCGAAGAACACCCTGGTCAAGAACTACCTGTACCTCGCCGAGCAGAACGGCGCGAAGGTGCTTCCCCTCACGACGGTCACCCAGGTCAACCCGCGTGACGGTGGCGGGTACGACGTACACGTCCGGTTCACGAAGGCCAAGCTCCGTCGTCGCACCGCCACCCGCACGCTGACCGCCGACCAGGTGGTGTTCTCGGCGTCGTCGCTCGGCACGCAGCGGCTGCTGCACCGGATGCGCGACGAGGGTCACCTGCCGCGGCTGTCGGAGCGGCTCGGCTACCTGTCGCGCACGAACTCCGAGTCGATCCTCGGCGCGATCGCGCCCGACACGAAGGTCGACTACAGCCAGGGCATCGCGATCACCTCGAGCTTCCACCCCGACGAGGACACCCACATCGAGCCCGTGCGCTACGGCGCCGGCAGCAACGTCATGTCGCTGATGCAGACCGTGCTCACCGACGGCGACGGGCCGGCGCCGAGATGGCGCACCTGGCTCAAGGAGATGTGGAAGGAGCGCACCAGCGTCCTCGACCTCTACGACATGAAGCACTGGTCGGAGCGCACGGTCATCGCGCTGGTGATGCAGAGCCTCGACAACTCGATCACGACGTTCACCAAGCGCCTCCCGTTCAGCAACAAGCGCTACCTGACCTCGCGCCAGGGCCACGGCGTGCCGAACCCGACCTGGATCCCGGTCGGCAACGCCGCGGTCCGCAAGATGGCGGAGATCATCGGCGGCAAGGCCGGCGGCTCGATCGGCGAGCCCTTCAACCGCCCGCTGACCGCCCACTTCATCGGTGGGTGCGCGATCGGCAACTCACCCGAGACCGGCGTGATCGACGCGTACCAGCGCGTCTACGGCCACCCGGGTCTGCACATCGTCGACGGCTCCGCGATCTCCGCCAACCTCGGCGTGAACCCCTCGCTGACGATCACCGCCCAGGCCGAGCGCGCGATGGCGTACTGGCCCAACAAGGGCGAGCCCGACCCGCGCCCGTCCCTCGGCGACGCGTACGCCAACCTCGAGCCCGTCGCTCCCGCACACCCGTCCGTCCCCGAAGAGGCCCCGGGCGCGCTCCGCCTGCCCATCGTCGCCGTCAGCTGACCTCGCACCTCAGGGTGCGTCCGGGTGCGTGCGCTCGGGACGTTTGTCGATCCACTCGATCAACCGTCGCACTGCGTCGGGCAGCGAGTCGTCGTCGAAGGTGGCCCGGGTCTGGGCAGCACCGTCGTCGACGACCACCTCGTACAGCGTCAGGTCCCGACCCCGCGACGCGGGCGATCCTGCGGCGCCCGCCTTGGCGGCCTTGGCAAGGTCGGCGCGGTCCACCTCGCCCGCGAACTCCCGCGCAACGCTCTCCGACAGCGCGCTCGACCTCAGCTCCGTGACCCTGGAGATCCCTCCGATCCCGCCGCCTCGGACGAACGCAACCCTCACGTGAGCACGCCGACCTGCCGCCAGGCGTTCTCGACCGCGCTGCGTGCGTCGTCCCCGAACTCACCGGACACGTCGACGCTCTCCCTGGCTGCGTCCGCGAACTGGGAGTCGCTCTGCAGCCGCTCGGTCAGGGTCTTGAACCAGATGGCCCCGGCGGTCTCCCAGGCCGACCCGCCCAGGGCCGTCGCGGCCAGGTAGAAGGCGTGGTTGGGGATGCCCGAGTTGATGTGCACGCCACCGTTGTCGTTGCGCGGGTCGTTGTCGTCCGGCAGGTCCACGTAGTCGTCCATGTGGCCTGGCTGCCGGTCGTTCTGGTACGCCGTTCCCGGGTTGCTCATGGATCGCAGCGCCGTGCCGAGGGACGGGACCAGGGCCCCCTCGCCGATCAGCCAGTCGGCCTCTTCTGCCGACTGTCCGAGGCTGCGCTGCTTGACCAGTGAGCCGAACACGTCGGAGAAGCTCTCGTTCAGAGCACCGGACTGCTTGCTGTAGGCCAGATCGGCGGTGAACGAGGTGATCCCGTGGGTCAGCTCGTGCGCGATCACGTCGATGCACCGGGTGAAGGCTCCCTTGACGAACAGCTCACCGCTGCCGTCGCCGTAGACCATCTGCGCGCCGTTCCAGAACGCGTTGTCGAAGTCGACGCCGTAGTGGACCGACGACACCAGCTCCATCCCGGCACCGTCGAGGGAGTCGCGCCCGAACAGATCGTTGTAGAAGTCGTACGTCGCGGCGCTGCCGTCATACGCCTCGTTGACCGCCACGTCCTCGACGGCCGGCTCGTCCTCGCCACGGGCGCGGCGGCCGGGCAGGTTCGACCTGCCCTGGTTCTCGTTGTCGTAGACCGTCTGGTGACGCTCGGGCGCGATGTCGAGGCCGGCGATCGTGTTGGCTGCGTCGGTGCCGAGCTCACGACGGACGCGACTCAGGAACGAGCGTTGGCTGCGCATCGAGGCCGATGCGGCCAACGTGGCGAGCGCGGCGTCGCGCTGGGCCGAGCTGCCGTCTCGGATCATCTGGTCCAACAGGTCCGGCGGCGCGATCTCGCACGTCCTCGAAGGACTCCGGAATGAGTGGTTGTCGCGTGTTGTCTGCATGGGAAGTCGGCTCCTTCCGCCCCGTCTCGGCAAAGAACTTTTCGTCTTCAGGGATAGCACTGCGACGGCGCAGCTGGCCATGACCTACGAGGAAACGGCGGGACCCCCCGAACGGGTCATTGCCGATTCGCACGCGTCGGACTAAATGTTTGTTTACCAATCAGGAACCCGCGGTCCGAGGACGGATCCACGGTCTCGGCTCCCGCGAGCTCACCGGCTTGACGCCGGGGGTGACGTTCGACCTGAGAAGGGTCTCGGCGGTGCCACCGGCACCTATTCGCTGCGGTTCGCCTCAGCGGGGGAGGGGTCTCCATGACCGATGCAACGCCTGAGAATGTCATGCCCGAAGCCACCCACCAGTACCCGACGGCCGCGTCGCGCCTTGGTGATCAAGGTGAGCAGGTCCGGCTCGCGCAGGCGTACCTGCGCCGGTTCGGATATCTGCCGAACGACGACCTCGCCGCGTCGTACACCGCTTGGCGGTCAGCGGTGGCGTTCGGCCCGGCTGTCGAGGACGAGTTCGACGAGAACCTCGAGATGGCGGTGCGCATCTTCCAGGGCACCTACGGCCTCGAGGTGACCGGCGAGGTCGATGACGCCACCCTCGAGCTGATGGGGAGGCCTCGTTGCGGGTTCCCGGACATCGTGCAGACCGGTGACGCCCCGTCGTTCGTCGCCCAGGGCAACCGATGGCCCGGCCCGAACGTCACCTTCCGGCACGTCAACTTCACACCGGACCTGTCTGCCGCAGACGTGCGGAGCGCGATCCGGGGCTCCTTCGACCGGTGGGCCACGCACGTGCCGCTGAGCTTCACCGAGTCGGCGACCGCCGACATCGAGATCGGGTTCTTCGCAGGCAACCACGGCGATGGAGCCACGAACGCGTTCGACGGGCCCAGTGGGGTCCTGGCCCACTGCTACTACCCGCCGCCCAACGGTGGCGCGATCGCGGGTGACTGCCACTTCGACGAGGCCGAGACCTGGAGCGTCAACACACCGCCCTCGGGCATCGACCTCCCCACCGTGTCGCTCCACGAGCTCGGGCACGGGCTCGGGCTCAACCACTCGAACGACACCAACGCCGTCATGTACGCCTTCTACGGCGGCCCGCGTCGCGAGCTCACAGGCGACGACATCGCCGGGATCCAGTCCATCTACGGGGCGAGGTTCCGCTGGGGGTCGCTCGGCGGGGTCATCAGCATGCCCGTCGTCGCCCGCAACGCGGACGGTCGGCTCGAGGTGTTCGTGCAGGGCTCGGACGGGGCGCTGTGGCACATCTGGCAGACCGCACCCAACAACGGGTGGAGCGGCTGGGCGAGCCTCGGCGGCTGGATCACGCAACCGGTGGTCGGGCAGAACGCGGACGGTCGGCTCGAGGTGTTCGCACGCGGCTCGGACGGCGCCTTGTGGCACATCTGGCAGACAGCGCCGAACAACGGCTGGAGCGGCTGGGCCTCGCTCGGCGGGGTCATCAGCATGCCGACCGTGGGGCGCAACGCCGACGGTCGGCTCGAGGTGTTCGCGCAGGGCACCGACGGCGCGCTGTGGCACATCTGGCAGACCGCACCCAACAACGGGTGGAGCGGCTGGGCGAGTCTCGGCGGCTGGATCACCAACCCGACGGTGGCTCGCAACGCCGACGGCCGGCTCGAGGTGTTCGTGCAGGGCTCGGACAACGCGTTGTGGCACATGTGGCAGACGGCGCCGAACAACGGGTGGAGCGGCTGGGCCTCGCTCGGCGGCTGGATCCGCAACCCGGCGGTGGGCCGGAACGCCGACGGTCGGATGGAGGTGTTCGTGCAGGGCTCGGACAACGCGTTGTGGCACATGTGGCAGACCGCGCCGAACAACGGCTGGAGCGGCTGGGCGAGCCTCGGCGGCTGGATCCGCAACCCGGTCATCGACAACAACGCGGACGGCCGGATGGAGGTGTTCGTCACCGGCTCCGACGGTGCGCTGTGGCACATCTGGCAGACCGCGCCCAACAACGGCTGGAGCGGCTGGGGCGGACTGTCCGGGAAGATGATCGGCGGGCCGATCGTCACTCACAACGCGGACGGCCGGCTCGAGGTCTTCGTCAAGGGCACCGACGCGGCCCTGTGGCACACCTGGCAGAGCCGTCCCAACAACGGCTGGAGCTGACCCTCGCTGGGCGGCGGCCCGCCGCCCAGCCCGGTTAACGGCTTCAGGGCCCGACCGGGAGGGAGGGTGGTCGGGCCCTGAGCGGTCCACGCAGCTGCACGGACTCTTAGGGATCCGGCCTGGGAGGGAGCAAAAGCCACCGGATCCTTGCAGACTCAACGAGCCGTCTGTGGGCGGGTTACGCGGGTCTGGCAGGTTTTTCAGCGAATCTCACCAGTCACACCACGTAACCCGCGTCACACTCGGATCGGGTCGTCAAGGGACCTCTACTGGGCCGGCACGCCGCCCTCGTAGAACCGCGGCACCTGGTGGTTCGCCAGCAGCCGGCCGGACGGGTCCACCGCGGAGCGGATGCCCTTGAGGCGGCTGCCAGGTCTCGCGCGGGAAGGACTTCCGCACGTCGACCGCGGACTCGGCGAAGTTGAGGTAGTCCCGTCCGGAGGAGTACGTCGACATCGCGCCCACCAGAGCCGAGGCGTCGGCCTGTCCCTGGATGCCCATCTCCGGGCGTCATCGCGACCGCGACCGCGAAGAGGACGAACTTCCCGTCCAGCATCGGCAGCGCGCCCGCGCCCTCGGCCGGCCGGGCCAGCGCTCCACCGAGCTGGCGCAGCTCGGCCGCGAGCAGGGTCGACCCGGAGCCGGGCCCTGCCTTCTCGAGGTAGGTCGCGATCGCCGCCTCGGGCAGGTCGGCCAGGATCGTCGAGTCGGAGACACCGGGCGTCGGGTCCTCGGGGTCCATGTGCAGCCGCACGATCGACGCCGCGGGCACCCGGGCGAACGTGTCCAGCTCGGGCTCCAGCGCACGCAGCTCGGCGATGATCGCCTCCGCCTCGGCGTCCTCGGCGAGCACCGCGCCGTCGATGACGATCAGCTGGCGGCCGCGGATGAACTCGGGCAGCTCGGGCAGCGGCGGGAGGTTCAGCAGCCGGAACGACGTGGTCACGCAGTCAGGCGCGGACTCGGTCCACTTCGCCCAGACCGGCAGCACCTTCGCGGCGTGCTGCTGGTCCCACATCAGCATGCCGGCGTACACGGTCTGGATGTCGAAGAGCTTGAACTCCATCGCGGTGACGATGCCGAAGTTGCCGCCGCCGCCACGGACCGCCCAGAACACGTCCGGGTTCTCCTTCTCGGAGGCGCGCAGCTGCGTGCCGTCGCCGAGCACGAGCTCGACGGCGGTGATGCTGTTGGTGGCCATGCCGAGCTGGCGGGCGTACCAGCCGATGCCGCCGCCGAGCGAGTAGCCGATGACGCCGACGTTGGGGGAGGAGCCGTGCAGGCACGCGAGCCCGTGCTCGGCGGCCTTGTCGGTGACGTCGGACCAGAGCACGCCGGCCCCGACGCGGGCGATCTTGTTCTCGGCGTCGATGGTGACGCCGGTCATCGCGGACGTGCGCAGCAGCACGACGTCGCTGACGTTGCCGAGCGGGCCGGCGTTGTGGCCGGTGGCCTGCGGCGCGACGCGGAGGCCGGCGTTCGCGGCGACGCGGACGACCTCGCTGACCTCGTCGGCGTTGGCGGGGTAGGCCACGGCGGCGGGCCGCAGGTCGAAGGCAAGGTTCCACGGCATGCGGGCGGCGTCGTACCCGGGGTCGCCGGGCAGGTGGACGGCACCGCCGCACAGGCCGCGCAGGGTGGCGGCGGCCAGGTCGGGAGCGGCGCTGGTGGTGGGCTCCGGGGCGGACTCGATGGTCATGCTGGTCTCCTCGTTGCGGTTGGTCGGCCCGGTCCGGGCCTTCGAGGAGGACTCTGGCTTGCCGGTCTTGCGAGGGACTTGGCGCGGACTTGAATGTCTGCTTGAGTCCGGCTGGAACCTCTCGGGTTGCGCTCAACCGCGGTAGCTCGAGGCTCGCTTCGCTCGCACCTCCGCCAGCGTGGACACGGCTTGTGGGCTGCTCACCCTGGTGCCGTGGGGTCGCCGAGGCGCGTCATTCTGCGGGCTGCAGAGTGCCGAGGCGCGTGATTCTGTGGTGGGCCCGCAGAAGGTGACGCGCCTCGGCTCCTCGTGCACACGCTCCGCGAGGCACGTCACACGGGCGCGAGGGCCTCGCGCAGACCGTCGACGGAGTCGACGCCGAGCCGCGCCATGACGGAGTCGACGGTCGCGGTGACGGTGTTGGTGGTGATGAACAGCGCCTGGGCGATCTCCTGCTGGGGACGGCCCTCGGCGGTCAGCTCCGCGATCCGCTGCTCGTCGCGGGTGAGCCGGGGACCCTTCTGCCGATGCTCGGGTACGTCGACGCCAAGGCTGCGCAGCTGCCCGGCGACCTCGCGCCAGAGCCCCTCGGCGTCGCAGTCGTCGGCCAGCGACAACGCCGACGAGAGCAGGTCGCGGGCCTCGGCCGCACAAGAGGGCCGAGTAGCCAGCAGCCCTCCGAGCGCGGCCCGGGCTCGCGCCAGGTCCAGCCGCAGCGGGCTCCGGGCCAGCTGCTCGACGGCCATCCGCAGGCTCTGCTCCCCGGCGGTGCCCTCGACCTCGCCGCGGATCCGCCAGGTGCGGCCCACCAGGCCCGGCGTGCCCCACTCCTGTGCCAGCGCGAGCTCCTCCTCGATCAGCGCGAGCGCCTCTTCGGTGCGTCCGAGGTCGTGCAGCACCGACGCGCGCTGGCTGCGCCACGGCCGCCAGACCGGGTTGCGGACCACGAGCATCTGCGGCTCGGCCTCGTCGAGCACGGCCAGCGCCTCCTCGGGGCGCCCCTCGGCCTGCAGCACCCGGGCCTCGGCGCCGAGGAACAGCCGGACGCTGTCACCGATGCGGAACGTCTTGCGGGCCTCGTCGAGCCACCGACGCGCGGTCGCGAGGTCACCCTGGTCCAGGGCGATCAGGACGGTGAACGGCTCGGAGTACATCTGGCCGATGCCCCGCAGGCTCCAGGCGAGGTTCTGGTCGGTGCCGTGCTGGATCGACTGGAGGCCGGCGCGGAGGTCGCCGCGCTGCCACATGACGTAGCCGTGCCACAGGTGCGCCGACAGCGCGCCGAACATGCTGCCCGTGCGGTGGGCCTCGTCGAGCTCGGCCTCCCAGAAGCCCGTGGTGTCCTCGCCGGCGTGGAAGAGCACGTTGGCGGCGACCACCCACAGCAGGCCCGGGTCGTGGTGCTGCAGCACCCGGCCCTGGACCGCGAACCACGCGAGCTCGATGGCCTTCTCGCGCTGGACGCCCTGGCACAGCAGCTCCCACGCCTCCAGCGCCGCGAGCCCGCGGGCACCGGGCCCGCTGCCCTCGATCGGTGGCAGCGGGTCGTTGAGGTACTCCTCGACGGGCAGCCCGTGCATGAACCCCGACACCCGGGCAAGCGCGACCAGCGCCTGCCGGTGGTCCGAGAGCTCGGCGGGCACCTCGTCGGCGGCCGCCCAGGCGATCCGCGTCGCGTCCCCGCGGGGCCCGGCGAACACCGCGGTCCGTCCCAGCATGACTGCGGTCTCCGCGCGCTCGACCGGGTCGTCGAGCAGCCGGTAGGCCTCCCCGAGGTGCTCCAGCGCGGCCATCCCGTCGGTCATCGCCTCGAGCCGGCCGAGGTGCATCAGCAGGCGTGGCACGTCTTCGCGTGGAGGCGGCTCGGTCAGTGCCCGCCTGAGGTACGACGTCGCGGACTCGGTCGACCCGCGGTCGACATCGCGGTCCGCGGCCGCGCGGAGCACGTCGACCACCGACTGGTCCCCGCGAGGCGGCACCTGCATGAGCTGCGCGGCCACCTGCTCCGTGCTGCCGCCGTGCTCGCGGAGCACCTCGGCCGCCCGGGCGTGCTGCCTCTCCCGCTCACCCAGCGGCAGGTCGTCGGAGACCGCGGCCTCGACGAGCGGGTGCACGAAGCCGAGCGGCAGATCGGGACGCAGCACCTCGGCGCGTGCCAGCGCCGCGACCGCCTTGGCGGTCACGTCGTCGTCGTGGCCGGTCATCGCGGCGACGATCGGCAGCGTCGCGCCGCCGCCGAGCACCGCGATCGCGCGGGCCACGTCTCGGCTGGCCTCGGGCATCCGGCGCAGCCGCATCTGCACCATGCTCGACACCGCCCGCGACCCGATCGCGCGCACGGTGTCGGCGTGCGAGGCGTCGGGCCGGATGCCCTCGGCCTCCAGGGCCCGCAGCAGCTGCCGCAGCAGCAGCGGGTTGCCCGACGTCGTACGGAAGCAGGCGCCGACGAAGACGTCGTCGGCCTTCGCCAGCCGGTCACGGACCACCGACGCGGTGCCGTCGGAGCTCAGCGGTCCCGGCCGCACGTTGACGGCGTCGGGCTGGCCGGCGATCTCCTGGACGAGGTCCTCGTCGGCGTAGCGCTCACCGGTGCGCCAGGTCGTCACCACCAGCAGCGGCAGACCCTCGAGCCGGCGCGCCAGGTAGCCGAGGAAGCGCAGCGAGCCGGCGTCGCACCACTGCACGTCGTCGACCGCGATCACCACCGGCGCGCGGGCCGCGAGGTTGCTGGTCAGCCAGTACAGCCCGTGCAGCGTCGCGAACACCGTGTCGGACTCCGCGCCGACCATGGCCGTGGCGTCGAAGACCCGGTTGGCCCCGAGGGCGGCGCCGGTGAGCAGGTCGGTGCGGGCCTGCGGCGCCGCCAGCACCGGGTCGAACAGCTGCCGCACCACTCCGAAGCCGAACTCCCGCTCCAGCTGGCTGCCGCGAGCACTCAGGACGGTGGCGCCCGCGGCGCGGGCCTCGCCGCGGACCAGGTCGAGCAAGGTCGTCTTGCCGATGCCGGCGGGGCCTTCGATGACGGCCAGGCCCGCGGTCCCGTCGAGCGCCGACCGCAGGCACGCGCGCAGCCGGGTCGTCTCCGCCTCACGGTCCACCAGCAGCGGACCGGGAGCCGACGGTGCGCTGCGCTGCGGCGGGACCAGGTCGGTGGCAGACACGGCCGGTGGCGCGCTCGCGGGCGCGTCCAGGTCGGGGGACTGTGCGAGCACCTGCTTCTCGAGGTCGCGAAGCGCGGGGCCGGGGTCGACACCGAGCTCCTCGGCAAGCGTCGTGCGCGCCCGGCGCAGCGTGGCGAGGGCGTCGGCCTGGCGGTGGGAGCGGTACTGCGCCAGCGTCAGGAGCCGCCACCGCTCCTCCCGCAGCGGCGCCTCGGAGAGCAGCGCCTCGGCCTCGGGTACGACGATCGCGGCCTCGCCCGCGTCGAGGCGTGCCTGCAGCAGGCGCTCACGGGCCACGTCTCGGATCTCCTCGAGCCGCCGTGCCTCGGCGTCGGCCCAGTCCGCGCCGGCGTACTCCGCCAGCACCGGCCCGCGCCACAGCGCCAGCGCCTCCCGCAGCAGCCGCATGCGCTCGCCGGCGTCGGCGAGATCGGCGGCCTCGGCGACGAGGTCCTCGAACCGCCACGCGTCGACGTCGACCTGTCCCGGCGGGATGGCGTAGCCGTCGCCGCGGGTCTCGAGCAGCAGGCTCGGCGCGCGCGCCGGACGGTCGGGCTCCAGCGCCCGCCGCAGGTGGGAGACGTAGGACTGCAGGCTCGCGGCGCCCGACGGCGGCGGGGTGCCGTCCCAGAGCGCGTCGAGCAGCCGGCCGGCGCCCACCTGCTGCCCGCGGGCCAGCACCAAGACGGCCACCACCGCGCGCTGCCGGCGCCCGCCGAGGTTGAGCTCGGAGCCGTCGAGGCGCGCGCTCAGCGGGCCAAGGATCCCCAGCCCCACGCGCGTGCGCAGAGCGGTGTCCCTCGCCTGATCCATGCGCCGGGCCCCCCGGCCGGTCGATGTGGTCACAACAGTGAGCACCCTAGGACTCCGGCCGCCGCAGCGGCACCTGATCCAGGCAAAACCGCCCAGTCGGGGGGCGGTTTCCCAGGTCCACCTGGGAAACCGGTACATACCTGCTGTTACAACGCCGGGTAGGTGCCAGTTCTGCCGGGGGAGTCGCGGCCGTTCGGTACGGCGCGAGTCAGCCGCTTGGAGGCGCGGGCGCTCAACTAGGCTGACGCGCATGAGCAACGGGCACGATCTGGTCCTCGTCGTCGACTTCGGCGCCCAGTACGCCCAGCTCATCGCGCGCCGAGTCCGCGAGGCTCGCGTCTACTCCGAGATCGTGCCCCACACCATGCCGCTCGCGGAGATGCTGGAGCGCAACCCCCGCGCGATCGTGCTCTCCGGCGGCCCTTCGTCGGTCTACGAGCCCGGCGCCCCCAGCGTCGACCCCGCCGTCTTCGACGCGGGCGTCCCGGTGTTCGGCATGTGCTACGGCTTCCAGGCGATGGCGCTCGGCCTCGGCGGAGAGGTACGACGGACGGGCCGCTCGGAGTACGGCCGCACACCTGTCGAGGTCACCGACGCAGGCACGCTGCTGTCCGACGTACCCCGCCAGCACAAGGTCTGGATGAGCCACGGCGACTCTGTCGTCGCGGCACCGCCCGGGTTCGACGTGCTCGCCGCCACCGCGGGCACCCCCGTCGCCGCGTTCGAGGACCTCGACCGGCGCCTGGCCGGCGTGCAGTGGCACCCGGAGGTGCTGCACACCGAGCACGGCCAGCAGGTGCTCAGCCACTTCCTGCTCGAGATCGCCGGCTGCCGGCCGACCTGGACGATGGTCAACATCGTCGAGGAGCAGATCGAGAAGATCCGCACCCAGATCGGTGACCGGCGCGCGATCTGCGGCCTCTCCGGCGGCGTCGACTCGGCCGTCGCCGCCGCGCTCGTGCAGCGCGCGATCGGCGACCGGCTCACGTGTGTGTTCGTCGACCACGGCCTGCTGCGCAAGGGCGAGGCCGAGCAGGTCGAGCGCGACTACGTGGCCGCGACCGGCGTCGACCTGCACGTCGTCGACGCGTCCAAGCGGTTCCTCGACGCGCTCGACGGCGTCAGCGACCCCGAGCAGAAGCGCAAGACGATCGGCCGCGAGTTCATCCGGGTCTTCGAGGCCGCCGAGGCCGAGGTCCTGGGCGACGCCGCCGCCCAGGGCGAGCGCGTCGCGTTCCTCGTGCAGGGCACGCTCTACCCCGACGTGGTCGAGTCCGGCGGCGGCGCCGGCACGTCGAACATCAAGTCGCACCACAACGTCGGTGGGCTGCCCGACGACCTCGAGTTCGAGCTCGTCGAGCCGCTGCGCACGCTGTTCAAGGACGAGGTGCGCCTCGTCGGCGAGCAGCTGGGGCTGCCCGCCGACATCGTGTGGCGCCACCCGTTCCCCGGCCCCGGTCTCGCGATCCGCATCATCGGCGAGGTCAACCACGAGCGGCTGGAGATCCTGCGCGAGGCCGATGCGATCGCCCGCGAGGAGGTCACCCGCGCCGGCCTCGACCGCGACGTCTGGCAGTTCCCCGTCGTGCTCCTCGCCGAGGTCCGCTCCGTCGGCGTCCAGGGCGACGGGCGCACCTACGGCCACCCCGTCGTGCTGCGGCCGGTCACCTCGGAGGACGCCATGACCGCCGACTGGGCGCGGCTGCCCTACGACGTGCTGGAGACCATCTCGACCCGCATCACCAACGAGGTCCGCGAGGTCAACCGGGTCACGGTCGACATCACGTCGAAGCCCCCCGGCACCATCGAGTGGGAGTAGAGCAAACCCTCTGACTGGTCAGTGGGCTGTCGCCAGGTCGGCGTCGGTCCTGGGCATGGTGGCCGCGAGGCCGACGATGCCGGCGCACAGGACGGCGGGGACGGCCATTGCGTGGTGGATTCCGAGGTGGTTGACGAGGAAGCCGATCACGGCAGGTCCGGCGAGGAACGCCGCGTATCCGAAGGTCACCACGACCGCGAGCACCCGACCGCCGCCGACGTGACCGGCGACCGCGTACACCTGAGGAGCGATCATGCCGACACCGAGACCGACGAGCGCCCAGCCGAGCAGAAGCAGCGGTAGACCGCCGCCCAGGGTCACCGTCGCGTAGCCGACCGCGGCGCAGCCACCGCCGAACCGGACGACGGCGCGGCGGCCGAACCTCGCAACCAGCGGGTCACCGATCAGTCGGATGATCACCATGAACCCGCTGACCGCGGCGAGACCGAGTGCACCGGTGGTCGAGTCGACGTGCGCGACCTCGGTGACGTGGAGCGCGGACCAGTCGGTGGCGGTGCCCTCGGACAGGCCGAACGCCACCGCCATGATCGCCAGGAGCCAGGCGATCGCCGGGATCTTGGTCTTGACGCCGTCCTTGCTGTGCTGGATGAGCGCAGTGGGTGGGGTGATCCTGACTGCGATGACGAACCCGATGAGGGTCACGGCGGCGAGGAGCAGCAGGAGCGGCATGACGATGTCCGCGCCCTGCAGTCCGAGCACCCTGGCCATCACCAGGACGCTTGCTGCACCGACGAAGCCGCCGATGGACCACAGCGCGTGGAACGAGCTCATGATCGGCCGCTTGCGGGCGCTCTCGACCTGGACGCCCACTGCGTTCATCGCGACATCGATGGTGCCGTTGCCGAGACCGAGAAGCACCGCTCCCGTCACGGCGACCGGATAGCTGGTGGCGAACGCGAACGTGGTCGCGGCGAGGATCAGGAGGGGCAGTCCCGCCAGCGCGACAGGACGGGCCCCGATCGAGTCACTCAGCCGGCCGGAGACCTGCATGGCGGCGATGCCGGCCAGCCCGGAGACGAAGAGCAGGACCGCGATCTGGGTGGCGCCGATGTCCAGCCGTTCCCGGATGGACGGCAGGGCACCGCCGTACCCGCCGATGATCAGGCCGTTGAGCGCGAACAACAGGCCCACGGCGACCACGGACCGGGTGCGAGCCAGCTGCCGGGTGAGCTCGGACTGGGTCACTTGTCGTCGCGGAAGACCGCCGGCCGGCCCTCGTTCCGGGCCCTGGTGGCCTCCTCGAAGTTGTCGGTCAGCAGTCGCAGGTAGAGCTGGCCGATGCCCTCCACCGACATGTAGCTCTCCAACGAACCCGACGCGATTCCGGCATGCAGCGACCGCTTCGTCATCTCGGTGCCGGGCTGGGAGAGGGCAGCGATTCGTCGGCCGATCGCGACCGCCTCGTCGAGCACCGGGTCGGCGATCCTGGAGACCAGCCCGATCCGCTCGGCCTGCTCGGCGTCGACGTCTCGGCCCGTGAACATCATGTCGGCCGCGTGGCTGGAGCCCACGGTCCGCGGCAGCAGGTAGCTCAGACCGAGCTCGCTGGCGGTGAGCCCGTTGTTGATCCCCGCGGCCCGGAAGTACGCCGCCGGTGCAGCGATCCTGACGTCGCACGCCAGCGCCAGGCACAGGCCGCCGCCGATCGCTGCGCCGTTGACGGCCGCGATGACCGGCTGGTGCAGCCGCCGGATCGTCGCGATGACGTCCTCGAGCACCTCCATCGATCGCAGTGCGTAGGCGGGCCGGGGGAGGCCCTCGGCGTGCGGCAGCCGACCGGAGGACTTCTGGTCGGCGCCCGAGCAGAACGCCTTGCCGGCGCCGGTCACGACGATCGCGCGGACGCTGTTGTCCTGACCCAGCTCCAGCAGCCTCTCCTTGACCGGGATCATCACGTCGAACGCCATCGCGTTCATCCGCTCGGGCCGACTCAGCGTGAGGACCGCGACGCCCGGCTCTGGCTGGTCGACTGCCACGAAGGAGGTCATGCGCCGACCCTAGGGCAGTCTCAGGACCGAAGATCCCTGACGGTTCGGGCGTTCGACCTTGCGAAAGGTGACAAGATCCCGACATGGCACACGTGCTGTCGGGTCGGGCCGAGACGCCGACCCAGTCCAAGATCTTGATGTACGTCCGCGACGACGGACCGCTGTCGCGCATGGACCTCGCGGCGCGCCTCGGTGTCTCCCGCACCACCGTTGCCGCCGAGGTGGGCCGGCTCGTGGAGCTCGGTCTCGCAGTGGACGGGGGACCGGCCGCCTCGCGCGGCGGCCGGCGATCCACGCTGGTAGACCTGGACGCGTCGTTGCGGTTCGTCGGCATCGCGCTCGGCGCGACCTCGCTTCGGGTCGCGCTGACGGACGGGCGACTGGGAGTGCTGGCGGAGGCCCAAGCGGGGGACACCGACGTGCGCAGTGGCCCCGAGAAGGTGCTCGCCGCCGCCATCGAGCTGACCCGCAAGCTGCTGGCCGAGCAGGGGATCGACAGGCCGGCCGGCGTGGGCATCGGGGTGCCTGGCCCGGTCGACTTCCACGCAGGGGTGCCGGTCTCCCCGCCGATCATGCCGGGGTGGGACGGCTACCCCGTGCGCGACGCCCTGTCTCGCGAGTTCGGGGCGCCGGTGCTCCTCGACAACGACGTCAACGTGATGGCTCTGGGCGAGCAGCACAACGGCGTTGCGCGGTCTGCGCAGACGTTCCTCTTCGTCAAGATCGGCACCGGAATCGGTTGCGGAATCGTGGTCGACCGACACCTGTACCGCGGTGCTGATGGATGCGCGGGCGACATCGGGCACATCCGCCTGGAGCAGAACGGGCCCGTCTGTGCCTGCGGGAACGTCGGCTGTCTCGAAGCGTTCTTCGGCGGTGCCGCGCTGGCGCGCGACGCCGAGGCAGCGGCACGCTCGGGTCGCTCGGCCGTTCTCGCCGACCTGCTCGAGGATCGGGAGAGGTTGAGCGCAGCAGACGTCGCGACGGCGGTCGGCAGGGGCGACGCGGCAGCCCTGCAGATGGTGCGTGACGGCGGACGCCGGGTCGGATCGGTGCTCGCCAGCCTGGTGTCCTTCTTCAACCCCGGCCTCATCGTCATCGGCGGCGGCGTGGCCGGGCTCGGGCACCCCTTGCTCGCGGAGATCCGCAGCGTGATCTACCGCCAGTCCCTCCCGCTGGCGACCGGCAACCTGCCGGTGGTGCTCAGCGAGCTCGGCTCACAAGCCGGCGTGGTCGGTGCGGCCCGGCTGATCAGCGACGCGGTCTTCGCCGCGGAGAGTCAGCGCGACTAGACTATCGAAAACAACTTGCGAATGACTATTGCCAAGTTGCGTTACGCCGCTTAGGTTCGGGAAAACGCCTCGGTGACGACCGTCACTGAGACCGCCCGAAGGAGCCCAGTGAGCGCAGCCGGCCAGCCGTCGCCCCAGTCCGATTCGCTGCTCCACATGAGCGGCATCGTGAAGACGTTCCCTGGCGTGCGTGCCCTCGACGGGGTGGATCTCGACGTACGGGTCGGGGAGGTGCACTGCCTGCTCGGCCAGAACGGTGCCGGCAAGTCGACGCTGATCAAGGTCCTCGCCGGGGCGCACCGTCCGGACGAGGGCCAGATCTCGTGGCGAGGCGAGGAGGTGCGGCTCGGCACTCCCGAGGCCTCGATCTCCCTGGGCATCTCGACGATCTACCAAGAGCTCGACCTGGTCGCGGGTCTGACGGTCGCCGAGAACATCTTCCTCGGGCACGAGAAGTCCCGGGCCGGTGTGATGCGTCGTGGCGATGCCCGCAAGGCCGCCCGCGCGCTGCTCGCCCGGCTCGGGCACCAGGAGATCCGGGTGGACCGGGAGGTGGGCACCCTGCCGGCCTCCGGGCAGCAGATCGTCAGCATGGCGCGCGCGCTGTCGCACGACACCAGGCTGATCGTGATGGACGAGCCCTCTGCCGCCCTGGACCAGCAGGAGGTGCAGACCCTGTTCCGGGTGATCCGCGACCTCACGGCGGAGGGCGTCGCCGTGGTCTACATCTCCCACCGGCTGGAAGAGATCCGTCAGGTCGGCGACCGCGTCACCGTTCTCAAGGACGGTCGCACAGTGGCGACCGACCTGCCCGCCCGCAACACCGCCACCGCCGACCTCGTCCGGCTGATGACCGGCCGCGACATCGAGTACGTTTTCCCGCCGCGGCCGGCTGCCGACCCGTCGGCGCCGACGGTCCTCGAGGTCGACGGGCTCACCCTGGGCCGTACCTTCAGCGACGTCAGCTTCTCGGTGCGCGGCGGGGAGATCCTCGGCATCGCAGGCCTGGTCGGTTCCGGACGGTCCGAGATCCTGGAGTCGGTGTACGGCGCCCGCCGACCCGGCAGCGGCCAGGTGAGCGTCAACGGGAAGCGGCTGCGCCCCGGCTCGGTCGGCGCCGCGGTGAAGGCGGGGGTGGGCCTCGCGCCGGAGGAGCGCAAGAGCCAGGGCCTGCTGCTCGACCAGCCGGTCTCCCACAACATCACGGTCTCCAGCATGGGGCGCTTCGCCCGTGCCGGGTTCGTGAACACTGCGGGGGAGCGGTCCGCGGCCCGGGAGCTGACGGAGGCCTTGGACGTGCGACCCGCCGGTGTCGACCGGCCGGTGAGCAACCTGTCCGGGGGAAACCAGCAGAAGGTGGTCCTCGCCCGCTGGCTGCTGCGGGAGTGCCGCGTGCTGCTGCTCGACGAGCCGACACGCGGCGTCGACGTGGGCGCCCGCAGTGAGATCTACGCCTTGATCCGCTCCCTGGCCGCCCGCGGACTCGCGGTGGTCGTGGTGTCGAGCGAGATGGAAGAAGTACTCGGGCTTGCCGACCGCGTGCTGGTCGTCCGGGAAGGCCGAGTGGTGCACGAGGGCCCGGCCGAGGAGATCGACGAGCACCGGGTCCTCGACCTGGTCATGGAAGGAAGTGCGGCGTGACGCAGGAACAGCGGGCTGTGCCCGCCCAGACCCCGTCCGGCGGCCCGCCGTCGGACCTCGTCGTCCAGGGCTCGCCCGACGATGGCGGCCGCGACCGGTCCTCCAGCTTCCTGGGCGGACTGATGGGCTCCTCCGTCGGTCGCAACCTCGGCCTCGTCGTCGCGCTGCTGGTGCTCTGCGTGGTCGGCTTCGCCACTGCCGGCGAGCAGTTCGCCAGCCTCGACAACGTGCTCACGATCCTTCGCCTGGCGGCCGTGATCGGCGTGGTGTCGGTGGGCATGACGTTCGTCATCACCGGCGGTGGCATCGACCTGTCCGTGGGCGCGATCGTGGCCCTCGCCTCGGTGTGGTCGACCACGCTGGCCACCCAGACCATGGCGCGCGACTTCCACTGGTCCCTGATCGTCCTCACCGCTGTGGTGGTGGGCATCGTCTGCGGACTGATCAACGGAGTGCTCGTCGCCTACGGCAAGGTGGTGCCGTTCATCGCCACGCTGGCCATGCTGGCCGGCGCACGCGGACTGGCCGAGATCATCGCCCAGCGTCGCACCCAGATCGTCGACGTCCCCGGGTTCACTGACTTCTTCCGCCACTCGGTGCTCGGCATCCCGCTGCTCGTCATCATCTTCGCGCTGGTCGCCGCGATCGGATGGGTCGTGTTCAACAAGACGACGTTCGGGCGTCGTACCTTCGCGGTCGGCGGCAACCCGGAAGCGGCCAGGCTGGCCGGCATCAACGTGAAGCGGCACACGGTCTTGCTCTACGTCATCGTCGGGCTCTGCTGTGGCATCGCCGCGGTGATGATCGTCGCCCGCACCACGACGGGCTCCTCCACCCACGGTGGGTTCTACGAGCTCGACGCCATCGCCGCCGTCGTCATCGGGGGAACCCTGCTCTCGGGTGGCCGCGGAACCATCGTCGGCACCGTGCTCGGCGTCTTGATCTTCACGACGCTGTCGAACGTCTTCACGCAGAACAACCTGTCCAGCTCGGCTCAGTCGGTGGCCAAGGGGGTCATCATCGTCGTCGCCGTGCTGCTCCAGCAGCGACTCGCGTCGCGCAGCAACACCCGCACCTAACGGCCGCCCGGCCGTCTCTCGGTCACGCAACCGCCCGAAACGGGGAAGTCCCCGACCAACGCAAGGAGCACAGCATGTCCTCGAAGTCCCGTCCGGTCCACCGCCTGGGGAAGGTCACTGGTGTAGCCCTCGCGGCTCTCCTGGTCGTCACCGGGTGCACCAGCAACTCACCGGAGTCGTCAGATGACGGTGGGAACGACAGCAAGGCCGTCTCCGCGAACGACGACCCCGGCAAGAAGGTCGTCATCGGCTTCTCAGGCCCGGCGGCCGACCACGGGTGGCTCGCCGCGATCAACAGCTCCGCGTTGGAGGAGGCCAAGAAGTACTCCGACGTCGAGCTCAAGTCGGCCGAGGGCACCAACGACGCGAACCAGCAGATCAGCCAGATCGAGACCTTCATCAACGACAAGGTCGACGCAATCGTCCTGCTGCCCACCGACGGTGCGGCACTGACCGACGTCGCCACCAAGGCGATGGAGGCCGGTATCCCGGTGGTCAACGTGGACCGCGAGTTCTCCTCGCCGTTCGCAGCCCGTACGACGGTCCTCGGCGACAACTACGGCATGGGCGTCTCGGCGGGAACGTACGCGTGCAAGGTGATCAAGGACAAGAAGATCTCCGACCCCGTGGTCGCGGAGATTGCAGGCATCGACTCGCTTCCGCTGACGCAGGACCGTTCGAAGGGCTTCAAGGACGCCCTCAAGGCCTGCGGTCAGAACGTTGACAACCGAGTCGCGGCGGAGTTCACCGTCGAGTCCGGCGAGGAAGCAGCCTCCAACCTGCTGCAGGCCGCGCCCAAGATCGACGTCGTCTGGAACCACGACGACGACCAGGGTGTCGGCGTGAAGGCGGCGTTCGACAACGCCGACCGCCACGAGTTCGCCTTCATCGGCGGCGCCGGCTCGGCCAACGCGATGCGCTGGATCAAGGACGGCGAGATGGATGCCACCGTCATCTACCCGCCGACCCAGGCCGCCGACGGCATCCGCTTGGCGCGTCTGATCGCCCAGAACAAGGGGATGTCCGACCTGGTCCAGGTCGAGGTCCCGAAGCGGGTCGTGCTCAACGCACCCGTCGTCACCAAGGAGAATGTGGACGACTACATGTCCCTCGGCTTCGAGTCCTGACCCCGCGTGTGCCGGCCGGGCGCGCGCATCGCGCCCGGCCGGCACACCTCAAAGCAGAGGAACACCCGCATGAACACCACCTCCCAGGGCTCTCTGGGCGTGGGCCTGGTCGGCTACGCCTTCATGGGCGCCGCCCACTCCCAGGCCTGGCGGACCGCCCCGCACTTCTTCGACCTGCCGCTCCACCCGGAGCTGACCGCACTCTGCGGTCGCGACGCGGACCGCGTGGCCGAGGCCGCACGGCGGCTCGGTTGGCAGAGCACCGAGACGGACTGGTCCCAGCTGATCGGGCGCAGCGACGTCGACCTCGTCGACATCTGCACACCGGGCGACACGCACGCGGAGATCGCGATCGCCGCGCTCGAAGCGGGCAAGCACGTCTTGTGCGAGAAGCCGCTCGCCAACACGGTGGCCGAGGCGCAGGCGATGGCCAAGGCCGCCGAGACCGCGGCGGGGCAAGGGCTCGTCGCGATGGTGGGGTTCACCTACCGTCGCGTTCCGGCAGTCGCCCTCGCCCGGCAGCTCGTCGAGCAGGGCCGCATCGGCGACATCCGGCACGTGCGCGCGCAGTACCTCCAGGACTGGATCGCGGACCCGCAGGCGCCGATGAGCTGGCGCCTGGACAAGGACAGGGCCGGCTCCGGCGCCCTCGGTGACATCGGGGCGCACATCATCGACCTCACCCAGCACATCACGGGCGAGCGCATCCTCAGCGTCAACGGGCTCCTCGAGACGTTCGTGCACGAGCGGCCGATAGCCGAAGCAACGACTGGCAGCCTGCTGGGAGCCGAGGCGGTCAACGGCGGTGGTCGTCGCCACCGGCCAGGTCACCGTGGACGACATGGCCGCCTTCCTCGCGCGGTTCAGCGGCGGTGCGGTCGGGGTCTTCGAGGCCACACGCTTCGCGACCGGCCGGAAGAACGCCATCCGCATCGAGGTCAACGGATCCAAGGGCAGTCTCGCGTTCGACTTCGAGGACATGAACGTCCTGGAGTTCTACGACGCCGAAGCGCCGAGCGAGACAGCTGGATTCCGCCGCATCCTGGTCACCGAGCCCGACCACCCGTACATCGGGAGCTGGTGGCCCCCCGGCCACGGCCTCGGCTACGAGCACGGGTTCACCCACCAGGTGGTCGACCTCGTCACCGCCATCGGCCGCGCCGAGCAGCCACGACCGACCTTCGCCGACGGCCTGCAGGTGCAGCAGGTGCTCGCCGCGGTGGAGACCAGCGCCGACGTCGGCTCGTGGGAGTCGCCCGGCGTTCCCGCAGCAACCGTCTGAGCGCAGCCAGAGACCGAACCGACGGAAGGACCGAGATGACCCGACCGATCACGCTGTTCACCGGGCAGTGGGCCGACCTGCCCTTCGAGGAGGTCTGCCGACTGGCCTCCGAGTGGGGGTACGACGGCCTGGAGATCGCCTGCTGGGGCGACCACCTCGACGTCTGGCAGGCCGTCGAGGACGACGCCTACCTGGCCGACAAGCGGGCGGTGCTCGCGAAGCACGACCTGCAGGTGTGGGCGATCTCGAACCACCTCAAGGGTCAGGCCGTCTGCGACGACCCGATCGACGAGCGGCACCACGACATCCTGCCGAGCCGGATCTGGGGTGACGGCGATGCCGAGGGGGTTCGTCAGCGCGCCGCCGAGGAGATGAAGATGACTGCGCGGGCCGCTCGTCGGCTCGGCGTCGAGACCGTGATCGGCTTCACCGGATCGTCGATCTGGAAGTACGTCGCGATGTTCCCGCCGGCCACCCAGGCCATGGTGGACGCCGGCTACCAGGACTTCGCGGACCGGTGGAACCCCATCCTCGACGTCTTCGACTCCGAGGGCGTGCGGTTCGCGCACGAGGTGCACCCGTCAGAGATCGCCTACGACTACTGGACCACCGTGCGTGCCCTCGAGGCAGTGGGCAACAGGGAGGCCTTCGGCCTCAACTGGGACCCGTCCCACTTCGTGTGGCAGGACCTCGACCCGGTGTCGTTCCTGTGGGACTTCCAGGACCGGATCTACCACGTCGACTGCAAGGACACGAAGCTGCAGGTGGGCAACGGCCGCAACGGCCGGCTGGGGTCGCACCTCGCCTGGGCCGACCCGCGCCGGGGCTGGGACTTCGTGTCCACCGGCCACGGGGACGTCCCCTGGGAGCGGTGCTTCAGGATGCTGAACACGATCGGCTACACGGGACCGATCTCTGTCGAGTGGGAGGACGCGGGGATGGACCGGCTGCGGGGTGCTCCGGAGGCACTCGAGTTCGTCCGCTCGCTCGCGTTCGACCCGCCTGCGAACGCGTTCGACTCCGCGTTCGCGACCGACGACTAGCCACCCGCAGGTCACCGCAACATCTCGGCGACCGCGATCTGCGCCGAGGCCGGACAACCCTTCGTGAACCCGAAGAACGGGCCGAAGTCGCGGGTGGTGACGAAACCGGTCATGTAGAGCCCGGCCAACGAGGTCTCGAAGCCCTCCGACAGGTCGGGGAAGCCGTCGGTGGTCGACACGCGGTCCAGGACCGGGGCGAGGTAGGGGACGCGGCCCAGCTCGGCCTGGTATCCCGAGGCGAACACCACGAGGTCGGCCGTCGTGGTGCTCCCGTCGGAGAGGTGCATGGTGAGCTCGTCGTCGCCGACCACGACTTCGGTGACCTCACACCCCGGATGGCTGGTCACGACATCGCTGGGCATCCTCGGCACCAGCCAGGGCTCCAGCGTCAGCCGCCCCACCTGCCAGAACTTCGCCGCGATCGCCTGCTTGTCGTCTGTTGGGAGGTGGCGCCACCAGCCGCGGTGGCGCAGCGTCTGCTCGATGTGCGGGTCCACGAAGGCCCAGCTGACCTTCTCGAACGACGGCGTGGCATGCCGGTGCACGACGTCTACCCGCTCGGCGTCGTGATCGCTGAGCAGCGCGGCCCACTCGTAGGCGCTCTGCCGCCCGCCGACGACAACGACGCGTGCGCCGGCCACGCCCTCGAAGGACACCAGCTCGCTCGTGTGGGCGCGGCGGTCCGCGGGCACCGCGTCGTACCAGGCCGGCAGGTTCGCGAAGTGCCGCACGCCCGGAGCGGCAAGCACCTTGTCCGACGTGATCGTCGAACCGTCCTCCATCGTGGCTTCGAAGACGCCGTCCGGTCTTGCGAGCGAGGCCACCAGTCGTTCGTCCACCTCGAGCGCCTTGTGCTCTCGGAACCACTCGGTGTAGTCGAGGAAGACCCCGATCGGGATCGGGTCGAAGTCGGCGCGACGCAGGCCGCGGTCCTCGAAGAACGCCTCGAAGGTGTGCTCGCCGGCCGCGTCCAGGTGCCAGTCGGAGCCGGACCGCAGGAACATCCCGGCGGGCATCTGCTCTCGCCAGAACGCCATGGGGTGCCCGACGACGCGCACGTCGATGCCGTGCTGACGGGCGCACGCGGCTGCTGCGTACGCGTACGGTCCCGCGCCGATCACCAGCAGATCCGTTCGGTCCACGGTTGCCTCTCCCAAGGGTCGAGCAGTGCCGCCACGCTAGCCCTGGTCCGGCGGGCGCGAGCCACTTCAGATCTGACGGCGTCGGTGCCACGATGGGCACATGCGAGCGGAGGGGCAGGGGCCCGTCCTGAAGGTGCGTGCAGTCGCCGGTCTCCATGTGGTCGTCTTGGCGTGGGACTTCGTCGACGAGCCGGTGGTGAAGCGCGGTCAGCCGCTGCCCGCCGCCGTCTCGGACCTGCTCGGCTTCGCGATCTTCCGCGAGAAGCTGGATGCGCAGGGGGTCGTGACCCAGCGGACCGTGCTCAAGGGCATCAAGCGGTTCCGGGACAAGGACGCCGGCCTGGCGCCGGGCACCCCCATGCGCACCGACGAGCACCCGGTCCAGACGTTCCTGTGGGCCGACTACACCGTCGGCGCCGACTCGTCGTTCGTGTACCGCGTGACGCCGGTGCACGGCTCGAACTCCAAGCTGCTCGACGTGAGGACGGCGGAGGCCACCGAGGTCGCCGTCGACACGGAGCCTGAGCTCGATGCGCGCGAGGGAGTCGCGTCGCATCACGTGTACTTCAACCGCGGCGTCATCGGCTCACAGGCCTACGCCCGCGAGTTCGGGAACGTGGACCCCTCCGGCTTCGACCCGGGCAGCGATGAGCTGGTCTGGCTCTCCAACGGGCTCTTCGAGGGCTTCCTCTCCTTCGTCGATCGGGCAGAAGACGAGCACTACGCGCTACGCGGCGCCTTCTACGAGTTCTGGTACCAGCCCGCGGTCAATGCGTTGGGAGCGGCGCACGAACGCGGAGTCGACGTGAAGATCGTCTACGAGGCAGAGGGCGGCGACGGGAGCTATCGCGACGAGAACCAGGCGGCGCTGGCGACGGCCCGGCTGCTCCAGCCCGAGATCGCGATCCCACGCACGAAGAAGACCGGGATCCGACACAACAAGTTCCTGCTCCTCCTCCGTGACGACGAGCCGATCGCGGTGTGGACCGGCTCGACCAACATCTCCGAAGGCGGCATCTTCGGGCACGCGAACGTCGGCCATGCCGTGGACGACGCGCAAGTGGCCGCGTCGTACCTGAAGTACTGGGAGAAGCTCGCGACGGATCCGACCGTCGGCGAGCTCAAGAAGACCGTCCTGGAGACCAGCCCGCTCCCCGCGGATGCGCCGCCTCCCGGGACCACGGTCCTGTTCAGCCCGCGCGACGGCAGCGAGTCGACCGAGACCCTCGAGTGGTACGCCGACCGGATCCGCGAGGCCGAGCGTCTCGTCTGCATCAGCATCGCCTTCAACTACGACGCGGTCTTCCAGGCAGCGCTGAACCCGCCCAGCGACGTGTTGAGGTATCTCGTCAAGGACGACGCGCTCGGCAAGGACGAGCTCATCGGCCACGACGGGGACCTGCTGTTCGCGGCCGGTGGCAGGTTCGAGAAGGGTGCGCTCAAGAACTTCCTGACCGAGAGCGGCAACCCGCTGAACGTCAACGACTACATCCACACGAAGATCCTGATCGTCGACCCGATGAGCAGCGATCCGCTCGTGGTCAGCGGCTCGGCCAACTTCAGCCGCCCGTCGCAACGGCAGAACGACGAGAACATGCTGGTGATCCGAGGCGACACCCGGGTCGCGGACATCTACCTCGGCGAGTTCATGCGCGTCTTCGACCACCACTACGCGAGGTACCTGGTCAAGAAGCTCAGCGCGATCGACCCCGCGACCGCGGACAGTGGCTACCTGAAGACCGCGGCGGGCGACTGGCTGCCCGGCCACTTCATCGGGGCGAAGAGCAAGCGCCGCAAGTACTTCACCGAGACGCCTGACTGACCCGCGTTCAGGGGCTGACGCCGACTCGTACGTCGTACGGGCTGTCCGGGTCGAGGATCCAGTGCTCGTGCACGCTCGCGCGGTAGAGCCGCAGCCGTGCCTCGCCGGTGACCCGATCGACACCCCAATCGCCGATGTCCTGTCGGGCGGCCTTGGCGTTGAAGACGCCAAGGCCGCGCTCGATCGCGGCGGGATCCGTGACCTGCTCGGCGGTGGCGCTCATGTACACCGCCTGCCCGTGGCCGGGCGCGACCGTGGAGTCGAACACCACCAGGGCGATCTGCGGTCGGACCGCGATGTTCTGAGAGTGCCGCGCTTCGGGGTGCGACACCCAGAACAGCGTCTCGGCGGTCCTCCGTCGCGAACCACACCGGCGATGACCACGGCAGGCCGGTCTCGTCCGCGGTGGCGAGCACGACGTAGGAACCGGTGTCGAGGATCTCGCGGGCGATCTCGTCGTTGGCCACGCTCAGCACCGCCAGAAGTCGTAGTGGTCCCGCCCGGGCCGGAAGCCGGCGGCCTCGGCAACCTCGACTGCGCTCGGGAAGCGGGCGCCGACCCGGTGCGGCACGTGGGCGTCGCTGCCGAACGACAGCGCCCGGCCGCCCTCGTCGATCCACCAGCCGATCAGCGTCGAGGACCACATCGGGCTGCGGGTGTTGAGCTCCAGGACCCGGTCGCCGGCGGCGAGCGCGCGGAAGACCGCGCGGTACTCCTCCTCGAACGCCTTCTCCTCGAACGGCACGTGCGACGGCCAGCTGCGGCGCGGGAAGTCCGCGTGCGCCAGCACCTCGAAGACCTCGGACGTCTCGACCAGGGTGAGCAGCTCGCCGAGGTAGCGGCGCATCAGCTCCTCGGGCTCCATCCGGCGCGGCGAGTCGGCCGACACGAGCAGGCCGTCGTCGACGATCGCGTGCAGGGAGCCGAGCACCCGCTCGAACGACCCGGCCCGCGAGCACCTCGGCCAGGCTGCCGGGGAACAGGTGCGGCTCGCCGGCCTCCATGCCGGCGACGACTCGAAGCTCCGGGAACTCGCCTCGGCACTGCTCGATGCTGCCCATGTAGCCCTCGACGTCGAGCGGCTCCGACCCGGCACGGTGGGTGCGCGGCACCTCGACACCCGGTCGCCCGTCGCCAGGCCCCCAGCGCTTGAAGTCGATGTGCTCGGTGAACGCGATCGCCGGCAGGCCGAGCTCGACGGCCTGGCGGCAGGACTCCCGCATCGACGCGTGATGGGTGTCCCACGACCACTCGGTGTGCACGTGATTGTCCGGAGGAAGCACGCCTCATGCGTTTCATCCGCGACACTGGTGGCATGCAGCCGAGGTGGATCAGGTGGACCGTGATCGGCATCGTCGTGCTCGTCGCGATCGCGCTGGCCCTGTCCGCCGTACCCTCCGACGCCGCGGCGAAGGTGACCCGACCGCCGGTCAACGCGAGCGTCGACTACCAGCTCGGAGGCGGCTACCCGACCTACGCCGAGGTGGTCAGCCGGGACCGCACCGACGAGCCGACCGGCCGCTACGACATCTGCTACGTCAATGCCTTCCAGACCCAGCCCGGCGAGCTGAGCTGGTGGCGCAAGCACCACCCCAGGCTGCTGCTCCGCAAGAACGACAAGCTCGTGCGCGACGCCGGCTGGCCCGACGAGGTGCTGCTCGACACCCGGAAGTCCTGGCGGCGCGAGCGCATCGCGGCCGTGCTGGCGAGCTGGACGGCCCGCTGCGCCCGCGACGGGTTCGACGCGGTCGAGCCGGACAACCTCGACTCCTGGACCCGCTCGAAGCACCTGCTCAGCCGCGCCGAGCAACCTCGACCTCGCCCGGCGCATGGTCGCCAAGGCCCACCAGCAGGGCCTGGCCGTCGCGCAGAAGAACACCGCCGAGCTGACCGCGACCCAGGTGGACCGGGTCGGTTTCGACTTCGCGGTCGCCGAGGACTGCCAGGTGTACTCCGAGTGCGTCGCCTACCGCCGGCTGTACGGCGGCCACGTCATCGAGATCGAGTACTCCGACGAGGGCCGCGCCAACTTCGACCTGGCCTGCGCCCGCCGCGGTGACGTGTGGTCGATCGTCTACCGCGACCGCGACCTCGTCACACCGACCGATCCCGGCTACGTCCACGACACCTGCTGACGCGCTCGATCCCGGGTAGTCCGTGACGTTTTCGTGGTTTCGGGGCCGTCCACGGCACGAATCGGTCACGGACTACCGAGCCAGGGGACATACCCTCGGCCGGGTGATCCCGGAGGGCTACCGCGTCGCCGAGCTCGAGGCCGCCGATGGGACGGCACTGGCCGCGGCGTACCGACGCAACCGGGAGCACCTCGAGCCGTGGGAGCCCGCCCGCGACGAGGACTTCTTCACCGACGACGGCCAGCTGATCGCGGTGGCCGCGCAGCTCGCCGCGGTCTCGGGGGTCTCCTCGCGCGCCTGGCTGCTCTGGCACGACGACGAGGTGGTCGGGCGGGTCAACCTGAACAACATCGTGCTCGGCGTGCTGCGCAGCGCCAGCGTCGGCTACTGGGTGGCCGAGGACCACGGCGGCCAGGGGCTCGCGACCGGTGTTGGTCGAGTTCGCCTGCGCCCAGGCCCAGGGGCGCGGCCTGCACCGCGTCGAGGCCGGCACCATGCTCGACAACGACGCCTCCCAGCGGGTCCTCGAGCGCTGCGGGTTCGAGTACATCGGCACCGCTTCGCGCTACTTGTTCATCAATGGCGCCTGGCAGGACCACCGGCTCTACCAGCGGATCCTGCACGACAACCCGCTGTAGCGAAGATCTCGCGGAGAAACCATGCAGAATCGGGGGTCCTGCCTCGGTTCAGGGGCCCCGCTCCGGCATAATTCGCGCCGAACTCGTCCGCCGTTCCATGGAGACCCAGTGGTGACACGTCGCATCTCGACGTACCTCAAGACGCAGGTACGCCGCGCCGTGCTCTCCCGCGTCGGCGGCGCGAACGGCATCGACCTCACCCAGGTCGACAAGGTCCCCGAGAAGCTGTCCTGGCCGCTGCAGCGCAGACGGCGTCGACCCGGTCGAGCGGCTCGGCGACCTCCGGGGCCGGCAGCCGGTCGCGAAGCTGACGTCGTTCCTCGGCATGAACGTCTGGCTCGTCACCGGTGAGCAGGAGGCGCGCGCCGTCCTCGCCGACACCACCAACTACAGCAACGACATCCGGCCGTTCGTCGGCAAGCGCGGATCGACGACCGACGGCGACATCGGCGGGCTCGGCTTCACCGACCCGCCCGAGCACACCAAGCTGCGCCGGCTGCTGACGCCCGAGTTCACGATGCGCCGCCTGGAGCGGCTGCGCCCGCGCATCGCAGCCCTCGTCGAGGCACAGCTCGACGAGGTCGAGCGGATCGCTGCCGAGTCACCCGACGGCGTCGTCGACCTGGTGCAGCACTTCGCGTTCCCGATCCCGTTCCTGGTGATCTGCGAGCTGCTCGGGCTGCCCGACGAGGAGCGCGAGACGTTCCGTCAGCTCGGCTCGGCCCGGTTCGACGTGTCGATCGGTGGCAGCGGAGTCTTCGGCGCGGTGTCCGGCTCGCGGCAGTTCCTCAAGGAGGCGACTGCCCGGCAGCGCCTCGACCCGGGCGACGGGCTGATCGGGCAGATCGTGCGTGAGCACGGTGACGAGATCAACGACTTCGACCTCGCCGGCCTGGCCGACGGTGTCTTCACCGGTGGCCTCGAGACGAGCGCGAGCATGCTGGGCCTGGGCACGGCGGTGCTGCTCGACCACCCCGACGACTACGCCCGCATCGCCCACGACCCGCAGGCGGCCGAGCGTGCCGTCGAGGAGCTGCTGCGCTACCTGTCCGTCGTGCAGGTCGCGTTCCCGCGCTTCCCGAAGCACGACGTGCAGGTTGCCGGCACCACCGTCTCCAAGGGCGACGTCGTGATCTGCCACCTGGCCGGGGCCAACCGCGACGGCGCGCGGGCTCGACGGCTTCGACGCCGAGCCGCAAGCCCACCTCACACCTCGCGTTCGGGCACGGCTTCCACCGCTGTGTCGGCGCCGAGCTGGCGCGCATGGAGCTGCGGACGGCGTTCCCCGCGATCGCCCGACGCTTCCCCGGCCTCGCGGTCGCCACCGACCGGCTGGACTACCGCGAGATGTCGATCGTCTACGGCCTCGAGAGGCTGCCGGTGCGGCTGGAGCGCGAAGCGTCGCCTCGTCTGAGACCTCACGGTCTGGCGACGACCGGCTCCTCGCGGTCGGTGAAGCCATCGGTCTCGCTCGAGTACGTCGCGAGGTTGCCCGGGTGGTACCACTCCCGGTCCTGCGACTTCTGGTAGCTGGCGGAGCCTCGGGTGTCGCGGCGGTCGCCGATCGTCGTCGCGGAAGTGGTCGGCGGCCGCCGACGAGACGCGCACGCTCAGGGCCCTGCGTCGACCGATCACCCGGTCGTGCCCGGCGAACCGCCGTCCCCCTGCCGGCGGACGGATCGCCAGCCGGATGCGTGAGAACAGGTTGAGCACCTTGTACATGAAGGTGGTCGACTCGTGCCGCGTCGCCTCCGAGCCGCACAGCAGGTACTGGTCGAGCAGCGAGAAGTCGAACACCAGGCCCTGAGCGGCTGCCTCGCCGCACATCCAGCCGAGCGCCGAGTCGGACAGCCCCGTCTCGGCGTACCCGCCGCCCACGTCGGAGTGCGCGCCCTCGAACCACACCTGCTTCACCCGCGGGTCCTCCGGCGGCTCCGCCGTGGAGGTGTCGTCGAGCCGCTCGGGGGGCTCCCACAGGCTCGGCTCGAACTTCATCCGGTGCTCGTCGATGGCGAGCGCGTGCCTGGCGCACATCACCGCCTTGCTGAGCTGCACGTCGTGGAACTGGTGCTGGCGACCCCACGCACCGGGCACACCCAGTGCCCCGACGGTGTCGAAGACACCGAGGAACGCGATCGTCACGTGCGGGTGGGAGTGCACCTCGCGGAAGCGCTTGTCGCTCGTCCCGTGGTACGACGCGTTGTCCGGGCGTCGTCGCCGGTAGCGCTCGACCGCCTCGGGGAGGTGGTTCGAGATCAGCGACTGCGGGGTCAGCAGCCCGACCCGGCCGATCATGCCCACCAGGCTCCGCGCGGTGTACGCGCCGCGGCTGAACCCGAACACGAAGATCTCGTCACCCGGCTCGTAGTTCAGCGCCAGCCACCGGTAGCCGGACTTGATGGTGTCGAAGAGCCCGAAGCCGAACGCCCCACCGAGAAGCTTGTCGGCGAAGTAGCCGCTCGAGCCCACGCCCTGCAGGTACAGCACCATCTGCTGCACGCCGTGCGAGCTCGCCGGGTCGGTCGAGATCGTGCGGGCGATCTTCTCGATGTTGGTGACGTGCGCGCTGTCGGGCCGGTTCCAGGTGCCGTCGCAGCAGACGACCAGTCGCTTCCTCACCCTTTGAGCCAACCACAGAGAGTGAACCGTGTGGTCAAGTTGTTGCCATCGTGCGGCGGGCACCTTGGGGTCGCCGACGGGTCAGCAACGCTCCTCCGCTTCGCTCCTCCGCGTTGCAGACCCCTCGGCTCCAGCAACTCCTACCGGGCGGGTGTCATACACAGAACTGACCTGGGAGGGGCGGTTCTACAACCCCAGGGAGCGGCCGATGATCTCCTTCTGGATCTCGGTGGTGCCGCCGTAGATGGTCTGCACGCGGCTGTCCATGAAGGCCTTGGCGATCGGGTACTCGGTCATGTAGCCGTAGCCGCCGAAGAGCTGCACGCCCTGGTCGACGATCTTCTTCTGCAGCTCGGTGGTCCACCACTTCGCCATGGACGCGCCCTTGGCGTCGAGCTCGCCGAGGTTGTGCAGGCGCACGCAGTCGTCGACGAAGACCCGCGCGACGCGGGCCTCGGTGGCCATCTCGGCGATCTGGAAGCGGGTGTTCTGGAACTTGCCGATCGGTCGGCCGAAGGCCTCGCGCTCCTTGACGTAGTCCAGGCTCAGGTCGAGCACCGCCTCGCACGCGGCGGCGGCCATCATCGCGATCGACAGCCGCTCCTGCGGCAGGTTCATCATCAGCGAGACGAAGCCGGAGCCCTCCTCGCCGAGGAGGTTCTCCTTGGGCACCTCGACGCTGTCGAAGAACAGCTCCGAGGTGTCCTGCGCGTGCATGCCGACCTTGGCGAGGTTGCGGCCGCGGTCGAAGCCGGCCATGCCCTTCTCGACGACGAGCAGGCTGATGCCCTTGTGCGCCCGCATCCGGGTCGGTGCGCGCGACGACGATCACCAGGTCGGCCATCGCGCCGTTGCTGATGAACGTCTTGCTGCCCGAGAGCACGTAGTGGTCGCCCTTGTCGACGGCGTTGGTGCGGATGCCCTGCAGGTCGCTGCCGGCACCGGGCTCCGTCATCGCGATCGCGGTGATGATCTCGCCGCTGACGCAGCCGGGCAGCCAGCGCTGCTTCTGCTCGTCGGTGCCGAGGCTGCTGAGGTACGGCACGATGATGTCGGTGTGCACCGGGAAGCCCGGTCCGTGTGCGCCGGCCTTGGTCAGCTCCTCGGCGAGCACCATGTTGTAGCGGAAGTCCGCCACACCCGGTCCGCCGTACTCCTCGGCGACGTCGAAGCAGAGCAGGCCCCGTCTCGCCGGCCTTGGTCCACACCTCGCGGCTGACCTGGCCGTCGGCCTCCCACTGCTCGTGGTGAGGCTTGACCTCCTTCTCGATGAAGGCGCGGGCGGTCTGGCGGAACGACTCGTGCTCGTCCTCGAGCAGCGGTCGAAGGGGTCCGGTCATGCAGATCCACTCCTTCATCTGTCGAACCAAGGCGGGCGAGTCGCCGTCGGTCGGGACGGGCACGATCTGCAGGTTGGTGACGCCGGCCTCCTTGAACGCCGCGATGCGCTCCTTGACGTAGGACTCCGGGCCGACGAGGTTGCTCATCTCCAGCAGCTCCAGCGGTACGACGGCCTCGGCATCGCGCTTGTTGCCGCCGAGGTACATCTCCTGGATCTGCTCGGCCTCCTTCTCGAAGCCGTACTCGCGGGCCAGCGTGTTGTAGAAGTTCTTGCCCTTGGCGCCCATGCCGCCGATGTAGAGCGCGGCCATCGGGCGGGCGAAGTCGAGCATGCCCTTCACGTCGTCGCCGACGCAGACCATGCCGCCGGCCACCACCTCGAGCGGCCCCAGACCCTCCTGCCGCTTCGCCTTGCCGGCGGCGAGGGCATCGCCCCAGACGTCGTTCGCCTTCTCGGGGGCGAACATGAACGGCAGCCAGCCGTCGGCGTACTCCGCGGTGCCCTGCACGTTCTTCTGGCCGAGCGCGGCGACGTAGATCGGCACCGACGGCCGCTCGGGCTTGGTCAGCATCTTCAGCGGCTTGCCGAGGCCGAGTGCCCTCACCGGGAGGCAGCGGCAGCGTGAAGATCTTCCCGTCGTGGTCGAGCCGCTCGCGGCGCAGCGCCATGCGCACGATGTCGACGACCTCGCGGGTGCGAGTCAGCGGCTTGTCGTAGGGCATGCCGTGCCAGCCCTCGATGACCTGCGGACCCGGAGGCGCCGAGGCCGAGGATCGCGCGGCCGCCGCTGACGTTGTCGAGACCGGCGGCGGTCTGCGCGAGCGCGCTCGGGGTGCGGGAGTAGACGTTGAGGATCGCAGCACCGATCTCGACCGTCTCGGTCTTCGCGGCGAGGTAGCCCATCAGCGTGGGGGAGTCGAAGCCGTAGGCCTCCGCCACCCAGATCGTGTCCAGCCCCGCCTGCTCCAGCGCGGCGACCTCGTCGGCGGCCTCGCGCGGGTTGCCGCTGTACATCAGCATGGTGGAGAGCTTCACGCGGGTCCCTTCCGGGGCGGTCGTCGGCGGATCTCGTCCCGACGGTACCGTGACAGTATCGCTGTCACTATTCAAGACCCCGCCGAGGAGCACCCGTGACGACGTACGACATCGCCGTGATCGGCGGCACCGGCCCGCAGGGCAAGGGACTCGCCTACCGGTGGGCGAAGCACGGCCACCGCGTCGTGCTGGGATCGCGGGCCGCGGAGCGTGCGCAGGCAGCAGCCGACGAGATCGCGGAGCGGCTGCCCGACGCGACGGTCTCCGGTGCCACGAACGCCGACGCGGCCGGTGGCTGCGACGTCGTCGTGCTCGCGGTGCCGTACGACGGACACGACGACCTCGTGAAGTCGTTGGCCGACCAGCTCGCGGGCAAGGTCGTGATCTCGTGCGTGAACCCGCTCGGCTTCGACAAGCAGGGGCCCTACGGGCTCGACGTGCCCGGTGGCAGCGCCGCCGAGACGGCCGCGACGCTCGTGCCTGACGCGCGCGTCGTCGGGGCGTTCCACCACGTCTCGGCGCGTCACGCTGTGGGGCGAGGCGGACTACCTCGACCACGAGGACGTGCTCGTCTGCGGCGACGACCAGGACGCCAAGCAGGTCGCGATCGACCTCTCCCGCGCCGTGACCTCTCGCGACGGTGTCGACGCGGGGCGGCTGCGCATCGCCCGCCAGCTCGAGCCCTGGACCGCCGTGCTCATCAGCATCAACAAGCGCTACAAGACCCGCTCCGGCACCGCGATCTCGGGCATACCGGGTCACGACTGATCGACCACGGGACAGCCCCGGCCTGAAACGGGCTGCAAAGGCGAGCCGAGCGGCTAGCGTTCCCGCATGAGCACCGAGGCGGCGACCATCGTGGTGGTCGACGACGCGCCCGAGGTCCGCGCGCTGGTCAAGACGCGACTGCGACTGTCGGGCAGCTTCGACGTGGTCGGTGAGGGCGGCGACGGGGCGGCGGCGGTGGCGCTGGCGGGTGAGCACCACCCGGAGGTGATGCTGCTCGACGTCTCCATGCCGGGCATGGACGGGCTCGAGGCCTTGCCGAAGGTTCTCGAGATCTCGCCTGCGACCAAGGTGGTGCTCTACAGCGGCTTCGAGGAGCACGGTCTCGTCGAGGAGGCGCGGCGACTGGGGGCGACTGCGTTCGTGCAGAAGTCCGAGCGGATCGAGTCCCTCGTCGAGCAGGCTGGAGCTGCTGATCGTCGCACGGCCGCTCCGCCGAGGAGCCGGACAACGAGCCGGCCCCGCTCACCGCTGCGTCCCGAGCCGAGTCGAGAGCAGGACAGGCACGCCGACCAGACAGTCCTCGACGAGCACCTGGAACGCTTCCGTGAGGTCTTCGACGAGGCGGCCATCGGCATGGCGACGATCACTCTCGCGGGCCGCGTCGTCCGGGCCAACCGGGCGCTCGCCACCTTGATGGCACGCCGCGCGACGGAGATGGTGGGCGTCTCCTACGGCGAGCTCACCAACGACAGCGGCGACCTGGTGGTTGCGGCGCTGCGTGACATCCGGGAGCGCCCGCTCGACGTCATCCAGCTCGAGCACGGCGTGCGGGGGTCCCTGGACCACCGGCTGGTGCGGTCGACGTTCGCCCCGGTGCGCGACTCGCAGGGTCGACCGCTGTACGTGTTCCTCCAGGTCCAGGACGTCACCCGCGAGCGGGCCGCACTGGAGGAGCTCCGCCAGAGCGAGGAGCGGTTCCGGCTGCTGGTCGAGACCGTGCAGGACTACGCGATCTTCATGCTCGACCCGCAGGGTCGCATCGCCAGCTGGAACGCAGGCGCCCAACGCAGCAAGGGATATTCCGCCGAGGAGATCATCGGCCAGCACTTCCGCGTCTTCTACCCGCCGCACCAGCAGGAGATCCGTCACCCCGAGCACGAGCTGGAGCTGGCGCTGCGCGACGGTCACTACGAGGAGGAGGGGTGGCGGATCCGCAAGGACGGCACCCGGTTCTGGGCCTACGTCGTGATCACCGCCGTCTACACCCCTGCCGGGGAGCACATCGGTTTCGCCAAGGTCACCCGGGACAACAGCGAGCGGCGTCGCCTCGAGCAGGAGCGCGAGGAGACGGCCCTCGAGCTCGCTGAGGCGAACACCGAGCTCGGGTCGATGAACGAGCGGCTGCAGCGGGCCGCCGACGAGCAGGCGGAGTTCCTGGCCGTCACCGCGCACGAGCTGCGGACGCCGGTGGGTGTGCTCGCGGGCGCTGCGGAGCTGCTCGGGCAAGCACTGGGCCGATCTGACCGACCAGGAGCGGTCCGAGCAGCTCGCCGCGATGGAGACGAGCACGTCGCGGCTGCGGCGACTGCTCGCCGACCTGCTGACCGCGTCGCGCCTGGAGGCCAGGGCACTCGAGCTCCGCGCCGATGACGTGCCCGTCGCCGAGATCGTGAACGACGCCGTCGTCGACGGTGCGCCGCTCGAACGAGGGGGCCGACATCCTCGTGGAGGAGCTCCCGGACGCCGTCGTACGAGCCGACGGCGACCGGCTCTCGCAAGCCGTCGACAACCTGCTCATCAACGCGATCAAGCACGGGGCTCCACCGGTGCGAGTCGGAGCGCGGCTCGGCGACGAGCACGTCGAGATCAGGGTGAGCGACGCCGGGCCCGGCGTCACCGAGGCCATGCAGCCTCGACTCTTCGACCGCTTCGCGACCGGGCGCAACCGAGGTGGCACCGGGCTGGGGCTCTACATCGTGCGCGAGCTCGCGCGTGCCCAAGGTGGCGAGGCGCGCTACGAGCCGCCGACGAGCGAACAACCGTCCGGGGCTTTCGTGCTGAAGATGCCGCTTGCGCCCGTCCAATAGCGCGAGGACCAGTGCCAGTCGATAGCCTTTCCACCATGGTGGTCCGTGTCCTCCTCGTCGATGACGTGGTCGACATCCGTCGGCTGGTGCGCACCGCACTGCGTTTCCGCGGCGGGTTCGAGGTGGTCGGTGAGGCGGGCGACGGCGCCGAGGCCGTCCGGCTCGCGAAGTCGCTGCAGCCCGACCTGGCGGTGCTCGACCTGGGACTGCCGGACCTCGCAGGCCGCGAGGTGCTGAGCCGGCTCAAGCTGCACGCGCCGCGCACCAGGGTGGTGGTGTTCTCGGGCAGCGACTCCGAGGACCGCTCCTGGATGAGGCACCACGTCGAGGGCTACGTCCTCAAGGACGCGCAGCTCGACTACCTGGTCGACCTGATCGAGTCGGTCGGCAAGATGCGTGGCGCCGACGCGGCTCTCGACCTGCCGCTCGAGCTGAGCAGCGTGCGTGACGCCCGCCGGTTCGTCGGCGAGAAGCTGAAGGAGTGGGACCTGGAGCCACTCATCGACGACGCCCTGCTGATCGTCAGTGAGCTGGCCACCAACGCCATGACCCACGCGAAGTCGGGCTGTGGGCTGCGGCTCGTGCTGACGCCCAGCACGCTGCGCATCGAGGTGGCCGACTCCGGGGAAGGCGCTCCCGAGCCGCAGCCGCCCAGCACGACCGGCGAGTCCGGGCGCGGCGTTCACCTGGTGGCAGCCCTGACGACCGCCTGGGGCATGGAGGTCGTCGAGGGGGAGGGAAAGCTGGTGTGGGCCGAGCTGTCACGCCCCGCCACGGTCGACCAGGCCGCGCACTGACAGCTCGCTAGCGGCAGGCCTCGTCGGCGCGGGCGCGGCCGAGGTTCCACCCGAGCCAGTCGTCGTCGTTCGCGTCGCAGCTTGCGCTGAAGCCGCTGCCGGACAGCGCCGGCGCCGCGTCGTCGGACAGCCCGTGCAGGTAGCCGGCGTCGACCTTGCCGGTGTCGGCGTAGCGCTGCAGGTTGTGCTCCGCGATCGACGCGTCGGGGTTCGACACCGCCAGGGCCAGCAACGCCACGGCGCCCGTGATCAGGGCAGCGCGTGGCAGCCAGCGTGCGCCCAGCCCGCTCCCGGCGAGCATGACGAGCAGCACCACCACACCGAGCCAGCCCTCGAACACCGACACGAGCAGGCGCAGCCGGGTGAAGCCGTAGGCGTCCTCGTAGACGCCGAGCCGGAACAGCGCCGACGCGACGACGACCAGCGTCAGCAGGCACAGCGCGCCGAGCATGCCCCGCATCAGCAGCCGCTCGGACCTCGACGACCGTGGTGCCTTGCGGGCGGTCACTGCCACCACGAGGATCGTGAGCACGGTGGCGACGGTGAGCTGCGCGAAGCCCTGGTGGACGTACGTCGCGTAGGTCAGGCCGGTGGTGCGGCGCAGGTAGTCGTGACCGCCGAACATCACGGTCAGCTGTGCCGCGACGAAGACCGCGAAGACACCCACCACGACCGCGACGGGCACCAGCCACTCGAACGTCCGTCGTACCGGTCGCCCCTCTGGCAGCGCGAGGCGTTCGACCTTCGGCGGGTTGAGCGCGACGTACACGCCGGTCAGGGTGAGGCCCGCGACCAGCACCAGCAGGAACGTCCGACCCACCGCGTCGCCGACGCTCAGGTCGGGGATCGCGGCGTCGATCCACGCCGCGAACAACGCGTCGGCGGAGGCGAACAGCAGCCCGAACACCACCAGCAGGCCCAACGTGACGACGATGGTCCGCACCGCCGGCGCGGAGGTCCGCGTGAGCTTCGACCCGGTCAGCGAGCGACCCAGCCACGGCATGCCGCGCAGCCCTGCCAACGGCACCGACCACGACGCGGTCACGATCCCGATCGACCGACCGGCCGTCGGCGAGCGCGGAGGCGCCGACCGCGAAGGCGGCCAGCATGCACAGCACCACCACCCACTCCGCGTCGCGCACCACGACCGTCGCCATCAGCAGCGTGCACAGCGCTCCCGCGCCCAGGTGGTACGGCGTCCGCAGCCGCCCGTCGGCGACGGCGACGACCCCGGCCACACCCATCAGCACCACGAACGTGCCCAGGCCGGGGTTGCGCGACGGGATGATCAGCGCAGCCGCGAGGCCGACGACCAGCGCGGCGCTGAGCAGCCGCGGGCTGCCCGCGAGGTCGCGCTCGGGCCACACGTCGCCGAAGACCGCGTCGAGCACGGGCTTCGGGTTGACCGCGACGGGTGACGGCGTGGGGGAGGGAACGGCCGGCGACGTCATGACGGGCTCCATTCGGGAAGCGTTGCGCGGATGCGACAGCCCTGACCGGGACGATCGGGCTCGGCCACCTCGATGAGGCCGCCGTGCAGCTGGGTGACCCAGCGGGCGATCGCCAGGCCTAGGCCGGTGCCGCCGTCTTGGGCAGCGCCGGTCGTGAAGCGTTCGAAGACGCGGGAGCGGTCGGCCGCCGCGATGCCCGGCCCCTCGTCGGTGACCTCGAGGACGGCTCGGCCCTCGTCGGCGTGCGCCTCGACGGTGACCGCGCCTCCGGGTGGGCTGTGCCGGGCGGCGTTCTCGAGCAGGTTGGCCACCAGCTGGTGGAGCCGCGACCGGTCGGCGTGCACGCACATCTCGGGTGGGTCCACGTGGACGACGTAGTCGACCGAGCGTCCGGCGAGCCGGGCCTCGGCCACCACGTCCTGCAGGAACCGCTCCACCTCGATGGTCTCCACGACCAGCGGGGTGATGCCGGCATCGACACGGGAGAGGTCGAGCAGGTCGGTCACCAGCCGGCCGAGCCGCTCGGTCTGCTCGAGGGCGGTCCGCAACGTGGCCTCGTCGGGCTCGGCGACGCCGTCGACGAGGTTCTCCAGCACCGCCTGGAGCGCCGAGACGGGGGTGCGGAGCTCGTGGGAGACGTTGGCGACCAGGTCGCGCCGCTGCCGGTCGACGGTCGCCAGCTCGGCCGCCATCGCGTTGAACGCCCGGCCCAGGTCGCCGACCTCGTCACCCGACGTGGCCCGCACCCGCCGGCTGTAGTCACCGGTCGCCATCCGCTTCGCGGCCGCGGTCATGTCGCGCAGCGGGGACGTCATGCCGCGCGCCAGCACCTGGGTCACGACGAGTGCGATCAGCACGGAGGCCGCGATCGTGTACTGCGGCGCCACTCCGACGGACAGCCCCGCGGCCGTCAGCGACGAGGCGACGCCGACGCTCGCGGCGACCAGGACGCCGAGCTTCAGCTTCAGCGACCCCAGCCGGTCAAGCGGGCGGATCACGACGACCCCTGCTGCGACTCGAGGGCGTACCCGACGCCGTGCACGGTCCGGACCAGCCCCTTGCCGACCTTGCCGCGCAGCGACTTCACGTGGCTGTCGACGGTGCGGGTGCCGGTGGCGTCGGGCCAGTCCCACACGTCGGCGAGCAGCTGCTCGCGCGTCAGCACGGTGCCCGGGCTGCCCGCGAGGCAGACCAGCAGGTCGAACTCCGTCGGCGTCAGGTGTACGGCGTCGCCGTCGACGTGCACGCGCCGGGTGGCACGGTCGATGCGCAACGGCCCGACGACGAGCGGCGTCGCGCGTCCCCCGTCGCGCGACGCCAGCTCGGCCGCCCGGTCGACACGACGCAGCAGGGCGCGCACCCGCGCGACCAGCTCACGCATGCTGAACGGCTTGGTCAGGTAGTCGTCGGCGCCGACCCCGAGCCCGACCAGGATGTCGGTCTCGTCGTCGCGCGCGGTCAGCATCAGCACCGGCACGGGACGGTCGGCCTGCAGCCGGCGGCACACCTCGTGACCGTCGAAGCCGGGCAGCATCACGTCGAGCACCACGAGGTCGGGCGGCCACTCTCCGGCTGCGGCCACGGCCCCCGGTCCGTCGTACGACTGGCGGACGGCGAAGCCCTCGGCGCTCAGCCGGTCGGCGACCGCCTGGTTGATGACCGGCTCGTCCTCCACCACGAGCACGCGTCGTCCCCCAGGGCTGTCCATGCTTCGAGGGTAGGAGTCCACGCGGTGCTTTCGTGGCGAGAACTTGTGAAGGTTCTGCGCAGACTGAATTGGCATCCTTCACCCGCCCTTCACCTGGAAGTGCGGGGCAGGACACCTGCGTTCCTCACTGTTGAGCCATGAGCCTCGCGGCACTTCCGTTCGCGGCGCCGGTCGTCATCGGCCATCGGGGCGCCGCGGGCTACCGACCAGAGCACACGCTCGCCTCCTACCTGCTCGCGATCGAGCAGGGCGCCGACTACATCGAGCCCGACCTGGTGTCGACGCGCGACGGAGTCCTCGTCGCGCGGCACGAGAACCAGATCGGCGCCACCACCGACGTCGCCGAGCACCCGGAGTTCGCTCGGCGCCACACCACCAAGATCGTCAACGGTCATGCGGTGAGCGGCTGGTTCACCGAGGACTTCACGCTGTCCGAGCTCAAGACGCTGCGCGCCAAGGAGCGGCTGCCGCGGCTGCGGCCGGCGAACGCCTGGTACGACGGCCGCTTCCAGGTGCCGACCTTCGACGAGATCCTCGACCTCGCCAAGGACATCGGCCGGCGTCGTGGGATCGCGGTCGGGCGTCTACCCGGAGACCAAGCTCCCGAGCTACTTCGACTCGATCGGCCTCTCCCTCGAGGAGCCGCTCGTCGCCGCGCTGCGACGTCACCGACTCGACCGCGCCGACGCACCGGTGCTGCTGCAGTCCTTCGAGATCGGCCAACCTGCGTGAGCTCCGCACGATGACACCCGTGCCCCTCGTGCAGCTCGTCGACGCCTCGGGCGCGCCGTACGACCTGCAGGCCGCCGGTGATCCGCGGACGTTCCGGCGACCTGGTGTCGCCCGTCGGGCTTCGTGAGGTCTCGACGTACGCCGCCGGGATCGGCGTCCACCACGAGGTCCTGCAGCGCCGGACCGGCGCTCGTGGCCGAGGCGCACCACGCCGGGCTCGTCGTCCACGCCTGGACGGTGCGCGACGAGCACGACCCGGACCTGGCCGCGAAGCTGTTGGGCCTCGGGGTCGACGGGATCTTCACCGATCAGCCCGACACCGCCGTCGTCGCACGCGCCCGGGCAGCAACGATCAGCCGGCTGGTCGAGCCTGTCGAGACCACTGTGTCCACCTCTGAGACCTTCTGTCCCTCACTGAGTGGCTCCCGGCGAACACGCTTCCCGGGGGCCACTCGCCTCTTGCAGTCGTAGGGTGGAGACATGGATCAACCGCACGTCGTGGTGCTGTTCGGTGCCACCGGCGACCTGGCCCGCCGCAAGCTGCTCCCGGGGCTGCTGCACCTGATGGAGGCGGGGCTGCTCGACACCTGCCGCATCGTCGGCACGTCGCTCGACGACCTCGACAACGAGCAGTTCGTGAAGCTGACCCGGGAGGCGGTCGACGAGTTCAGCCGCCCGTTCGACGAGGACTGCTGGGAGGACTTCGCCGGGCCGGCTGACCTACGTGTGCCAGAGCGCCGGCGCGCAGGCGCTCGCCGACGCCGTGGCGGACGCCGAGAAGCAGCTGACGCGAGGAGTGCGAACCTGGCCAGAAGCTCGGCCGGCTGCACTACCTCAGCGTGCCGCCCAAGGCGGCGCTCCCGGTCGTGCAGCAGCTCCACGAGGCAGGTCTCGTCGAGCGCTCGCGCATCATCATGGAGAAGCCGTTCGGCACCGACCTCGCGTCGGCGAAGAAGCTCAACGCCCGCCTGCACGAGGTCTTCGACGAGAGCCAGATCTTCCGCATCGACCACTTCCTCGGCAAGGAGGCGGCGCAGAACATCTTGGCGTTCCGCTTCGCCAACGGCCTGTTCGAGCCGATCTGGAACCGCAACTTCATCGACCACGTCCAGATCGACGTGCCGGAGACGCTCGGGCTCGAGATGCGCGCCAGCTTCTACGAGTCCACGGGCGCGTTCCGCGACATGGTCGTCACCCACCTGATGCAGGTGCTGGCGTTCATGGCGATGGAGCCGCCGACCTCGCTGGCGCCGGGACCGATCAGCGAGGAGAAGCTCAAGGTGTTCCGCTCGATGCTGCCGCTGGAGCCCCACAACGTCGTACGCGGCCAGTACCTCGGCTACCGCGACCACGACGACGTCGTCCGACGACTCCGACACCGAGACGTTCATCGCGCTGAAGGTCGAGATCGACAACTGGCGCTGGGCAGGTGTGCCGTTCTTCCTGCGCACGGGCAAGAAGCTGGCCGAGGGCGCTCGCATCATCTCGATCGCGTTCAAGGAGCCGCCGCGCACGATGTTCCCGCACGGCTCGGGCGTCGGCGCCGCAGGACCGGACCACCTGACGTTCGACCTGGCCGACCAGTCTCGGATGTCGCTGTCGTTCTACGGCAAGCGTCCCGGGCCGGGCATGAAGCTGGAGAAGCTGTCGATGCAGTTCGCGACCCACGAGACCGGCAGCTCGGCTTCGGTGCTCGAGGCCTACGAGCGGCTGATCCACGACGCGATGCGCGGCGACCACACGCTCTTCACGACGGCCGACGGCATCGAGACGCTGTGGGAGCGCCTCGCAGCTGCTGCTCACCGACCCGCCGCCGGTCCGCAGCTACGCACCCGGCAGCTGGGGCCCCAACGCGATCCACCAGCTGGTCGCGCCGAGCGCCTGGCGGCTGCCGTTCGAGCGCGCCTGGCGTCGGCCCAACCCGACCGCGGAGTAGCTCAGGCGGGCGAAGCTGTCGACGTACGCTGCTCGGCTCGGCGCAGGCCGTCGGAGAAGAACGTGGTGTCGAACCAGCCCGGGAACGCACGCGCCAGCTTGCTCGGACCGAGCAGCCGCGCCTGACCCTCGGTCTCGATCTGCCGGAACCCTGCCAGTCCCAACAGCCACCGGTTCATCGCCTTGGTGTCCGCCTCGAGCGCGAGGTCGACGTCGAGCCCGGGGTCGTCGCGGCAGACGGTCATGCCGTCACGGCGGCTCATGTCCAGCCAGCCCTGCGCGGACCCGGGGCCGGTCAGCGCGATGTGTACGACGGTCCGCTCGACCGGCAGCTTCGGGACGACCGCGTGCTGGTGCATGCGCCAGATGATCGAGAGACCGTCGCAGTCCTCGTCGCTCGGGTCGCCGAACCGCCACTCCGCGGCCCAGTGACCCATCGCCCACACGATCGGCGTGAGCCCCTCGCCGGCCGGGGTGAGGGTGTAGCGGCCCGGTCGACCCGGTGCCCCGGCCTCCCGGTTCACGACCCCCCACCGCTCCAGCGCGCGCAGTCGCTGCGAGAGCAGGCTCCTGCTCATCCGGGGCACGCCCCGGTGGATCTCGTTGAAGCGGACCGATCCCACCATGAGCTCGCGGATCACCAGCGGCGTCCATCGGTCGCCCAGGATCTCCACGCCCATCGCGATCGGGCAGTAGTCGGCGTACTCAGCCATGGGCACATCCTCACCTCGACGATCCCCGCAGGGGTAGTACGAATCCTGCACCGTTTCCGCCGTCCACGAAGCGCGGATCCTGCCGATCGCGACCGGACTGCGGGTGCTTGTCCGGCTATGTCCGTGAGCTGTCGGCGGTCGCAAACCAGCACTGGTCCGTACGTCGCGGCTCTCCCAGGCTCGAGGCATCAGACCAGGCGCAAGCCGAGGAGGGACACCATGACGGTGAAGGCGAAGGACCAGCAGTCAGGCAAGCAGGACGCGGCGGACCAGGAGCTCAAGGGCCGGCACCGCAAGATGTGGGCGCTCGGCGACTACTCGCGGGTGGCCGACGAGCTCGTCTCGCCGCTCGGCGAGGTCATCGTGGGCGCGTGCGACGTACGCAGCGGTCAGCGGGTGCTCGACGTCGCGGCGGGGAGCGGCAACGCCGCGATCCCAGCGGCCAGCCGCGGCGCCGACGTGGTCGCGAGCGACCTGACCCCCGAGCTGCTCGAGGTGGGCGACAAGCGGGCGGAGAGCTTCGGCCTGAAGATCGACTGGCAGGAGGCCGACGCGGAGGCGCTGCCGTTCGAGGACAAGTCGTTCGACACCGTGATGTCGTGCCTCGGCACGATGTTCGCGCCGCACCACCAGGCAAGTGCCGACGAGCTGGTGCGGGTGTGCAAGCCCGGCGGGACCATCGGCCTGCTGAGCTGGACACCGGAGGGGTTCATCGGGCAGATGTTCGCGACGATGAAGCCGTACGCCCCGCCGCCGCCCGCAGGCGCGCAGCCGCCGCCGTTGTGGGGCAACCCGAAGCACGTCGAGGGGCTCCTCGGTGAGCGCGTCACCGACGTGCTTGCGCGGCGCGCGACGCTGCAGGTCGAGCACTTCGCGACCGGCGCGGAGTTCCGCGACTACTTCAAGACGTGCTACGGCCCGACGATCGTGGTCTACCGCAACATCGAGTCGGATCCCGACCGGGTCGCGACCCTCGACCGCGAGCTCGCCGAGCTCGGCGACCGGTACCTGGCCGAGTCCGACGGCACCATGCAGTGGGAGTACCTGCTGCTGACTGCTCGCACTGTCTCCTGAGGCGACCAGAGGCACGGTGGTTGAGGTGCGAGCGAAGCGAGCCTCGAAACCACCGCACGTGGGCAGGTAGTCCCTGCCCACGTGCAGCTGGTTTCGAGGCCCTCGGCTAGCGCCTCGGGCGCCTCAACCAGCGTTCGGGCGTCACGCCTCGGGCATCAGCACCCAGGCGACCAGGTAGGCCACCAGCAGCGAGCCGAAGCCGAGGATCGTGCCGACGGCGACGAGGACCCGGACAAGGGTGGCGTCGATGCCGGTGTACGCCGCGATGCCGCCGCACACGCCACCGATCCATCGGTCGTCGCGGCTGCGGGTGAGCCGCTTGGCAGCGGGCTGTGCGTTGGGTTGTGGGCTCGGGTAGGTCATCGGTCTTCTCCTTCGATACGGGTGGTCTGCTCAGGCTGGTCGGTTGTGTCGGGCTCTGGCTGTGGGTCAGGCTCGGGCTCGTACGACGCGTCGCCGTACAGGTCGAACGCCGGCTCGTCGTCGGTGGCGACGTCGTCGCGGCCGCGGGTCAGGCCCTTGGCGGTGAACGCGACCAGGCCGACCACCCCGGCACCGACGAGCACCAGCGGCATCAGCCACCGCACGTCGCCGGTGTCGACCGCGCCGCTGGCCTGCAGCGCCCACGAGCCGGCGATGCCGAGGAAGATCAGCCCAACCACGAGGTAGCTCACGTTCAGCGGGCGGTGGGGGGTCTTCGGAGTGCTCATCAGGGGTTCCTCACTTCGATGTGGCCGGCGTTGAGCTCGGCGTCGATGGTCACGGTCGCCGGGCCGTCGCCGTAGGACCCGGACAGCTCGGTGTCGATGCCACCGGAGTTGTGGTCGGGCAGGTCGATCTGGCCAGGCCCGTGGATGTCGGCGTTGACGTTGCTCTCGATGCCGCGCGGCAGCACCACCACGACCTCACCTGCGCGACCGTCGATGTCGATGGTGCGCCCGTCGAGGGCCTCCGGATCCCGCACTCGGCTGAGGTCGACCCTGATCTGGCCGGAGGCCATGTCGTAGCTCGGCTGCACTCCGGCCGCCGACAGCGGTGCCACGCTCACGCGGTCGCCATGGCTGAAGCTCATGTCGCGGACGTTGCCGACGACCGACGTCACGGCAAGCGCGAAGGACGCGACGATGCCGAGGAAGATCAGGCCGCCGGGTCGGCCGACGAACGCGCCGACCACGAGCATCGTGCCGATCACGGCGAGCGCGAGTGCGGCGTAGGCGGCGTCCGCGACCTGACCGCCCGCGGCGTCGTACAGACCGAGGGCGCCGAGCGCGATAGCGACCAGCGCGAGGGTCGGACCGAACAGCCGGGTGCCGCGCTTGCGTGGCGGCGGCTGGTACGCCGGCGCCGGCTGCGAGGGTGCCAGCCACGGCGGGGTGGGCGGCGGCTGGTCGCCGCCACCTTCGGGTGCGTACGTCGTCCCGGTGGCCTGCCCGGCGGTGGGCGGCCCATAGACAGGCTGGTACGTCGGCTGGGTGCCAGGTGCGTAGCCCGGCGGCGGAGGAGCCGGCCGGTCGTCGCGCACCATCAGGTAGACCAGCACGGCGATGCCGACCAGGAACACCGGCCACGGGAAGCCGAAGCCGTTCCAGCTGTTGCCGAGCAGGATGCAGGCGGCGACGATCCCGGCGGCGATGAGGAATCCGTTGCGGGTGTTCGGGCTCATCGAGATCTTGCCCTCGGCCTGGCCGTCCTCGGGCACGAGCAGCCACGCGACGCCGTACAGCAAGAAGCCGGCGCCGCCGAAGAAGCACAGCACCACCAAGAACACCCGCAGGATCGTCGGGTCCACGTTGAGGTGGCGCCCGAGCCCACCGGCGACGCCCGCGATCTTGCGGTCGGTGATGCTTCGGGTGAGGCGCTGGTAGTTGCGGAGGTTCTCGCGGTCCAGCCCTGGGGCGCCCGGGCCGGGCGGAGGTGGGGCTCTGGGTCTCGGTCATGACATAGATCCTGCTGCCGCGGGGGCCCGAGGAACATCGGGGGAACCCCTGGTCCGCACCCGGGGAAGGGCCGTCGGCACCAGGGTGGGGTCAGGGTCGCCACTCATGGTTCGGGCCCGTCTGCTGTGTGACGATTGAGGCCTGATGACGTCGTCCCCCACGCCCGTGCGAGCCGCACCGGGCCCTCCGCCTCGGGCCTATCGCAGCGCCGACGACCGGTGGGTCGGCGGCGTCGCTGCGGGACTCGCGCGGCACCTCGGCACGGACCCGTTCAAGGTGCGTGCCACCTTCGTGGTGCTCGCGGTGCTGGGAGGGTTCGGCCTCGCGCTGTACGCCGGCCTGTGGCTGATCCTGCCCACGGACGCCCATCTCGACCAGACCACGCCCGGCCTCGAGGCGGCGACTCGTCAGGGCCGTCGCACCGGTCGGCAGGGACGCCTGCAGGACTTCGGCCCGCTCGTCGCGATCGGCGCGGTCGCACTCGGGCTCGCCGCGCTGGCCCAGCGGGTCGTGGGTGGCGGCTCGGTGCTGTTCTGGCCGGTGCTGCTCGGCGTGATCGGGCTCGCGGTGCTGTGGCGGCAGGCCGACGAGGCGCAGCGTGAGCGGTGGGTCGACAGCTCCGGGCGGATCAACCTGCGACGTGCCGTGGTCGGCAGCGGCGGCAAGGCGTCCTACGCCCGTCTCGCCGCGGGCGTCGGGCTGCTGCTCTCCGCGCTGGTGCTGTTCGCGCTGCAGACCGGCACCACCGGCCAGCTGGGCATCGCTCGCGACGTGGTGCTCGCAGGCGTGCTCGGCGTCGCCGGTCTCGCGCTGATGGTGGGCCCGTGGCTGTTCCGGCTGGTCGGCGACCTCTCCGAGGAGCGCGCGGCGCGGGTGCGCTCGCAGGAGCGCGCGGACATGGCGGCGCACCTGCACGACTCGGTGCTGCAGACGCTCGCGCTGATCCAGAAGCATGCCGGCGACGGCCGGACCGTCGCGACGCTCGCGCGGGCGCAGGAGCGCGACCTCCGGTCCTGGCTGTACGACGACAGCCCGCCACCGGACATGTCGTTGGCGAGCGCGCTCCGCGAGGCGGCGGCCGAGGTCGAGGACGGCCACGGCGTGCCTGTCGAGGTGGTCGTCGTCGGCGACGCGGCGGTCTCCGAGCGGGTGCACCCGGTGGTGCTCGCGGCTCGTGAGGCGATGGTCAACGCGGCACGTCACTCGGGTGCCGACAAGGTGGATGTCTACGCCGAGTGCGGCGAGCACTTCGTGGAGGTGTTCGTCCGCGACCGGGGCCACGGCTTCGACGAGGCGTCGGTGGCCGAGGACAGGCACGGCGTGCGCAGCAGCATCAAGGAGCGCATGCAGCGACACGGCGGCACAGCCGTGGTGCGGACGGCTCCGGGCGAGGGCACCGAGGTGCGGCTTGAAGATGACGACCGCCCCGTCCGACGAGGAGGAGCTCATGAACAGCCCCCGAGCGAGCGTGCGCAGCGTCGTGGTCGTCGACGACCACGCAATGTTCCGGACGGGCGTGAAGGCCGAGCTGGCCGCAGCCCCCGGCCGTGTCGAGGTGCTCGGCGAGGCGGCCGACGTCGACGAGGCCGTGACGGCTGTGCATGACCCTGCGTCCGGAGGTGGTGCTGCTCGACGTACACCTGCCCGGCGGTGGTGGCGCCGAGGTGATGCGCAGGGTCGGCGCGAAGCTGCCCGGCACGCGCTTCCTCGCGCTGTCGGTGTCCGACGCGGCCGAGGACGTCATCGGGACGATCCGGGCCGGCGCCCGCGGCTACGTCACCAAGACCATCACCGGCCCGGAGCTCGTCGACGCCATCGACCGGGTGGCGGGCGGCGACGCGGTGTTCTCCCCGCGGCTGGCCGGCTTCGTGCTCGATGCGTTCGCCGGCTCGATCGCGGTGGCGCAGGTCGACGAGGACCTCGACCGGCTGACCGAGCGGGAGCGGGAGGTGATGCGGCTGATCGCGCGCGGCTACGCCTACAAGGAGGTCGCGTCCGAGCTGTTCATCTCGATCAAGACCGTGGAGACGCACGTGTCCAGCGTGCTGCGCAAGCTCCAGCTGTCCTCGCGCCACGAGCTCACGCGGTGGGCCAACGACAGGCGGCTGCTCTGAGGCGTGCGCTGGCGACGCTCGCCGCGCTGCTGGTGCTGGCCGGGTGCTCGCAGCGACGGCTCGCGACCGGCCGCGCAGCGGTCGCCGTCGGCCACGGTGACGTCCTCGGCCACGCCGACCCGCGCGACGACCACTCCGACGCCCACCACGGCCAACCGAGCCCCTCGAAGCCGCCGACGCCCGAGGCCACGCCTCGACACCTGGCGGGTCGGCGCCCGCCCGCTGCCGCTGCGACCCGACGGCTTCGGGCAGGTGCTGCCGACCCCGAAGCAGCTGCGGGTGCGGCTGATGCCGACCCGCGACCTGCTGCCGCCGCCGCGCGACGGCGGTTCCACGCCACCGTCGCGCACGGTCAGCCCGGCGGTCCGCAAGCGGATGGGGGAGACGTGGTCACCGACGTGCCCGGTGCCGCTGTCGGCGTTGCGCTACCTCACGCTGTCGCTTCCGCGGCTTCGACGGCCGCGCGCACACCGGTGAGCTGGTCGTGCGCGACTCGGTGGCGCGTGACGTGGTGACGGTGTTCCGCCGGCTGTACGACGCGTCGTACCCGATCGAGGAGATGCGGCTGCCGACCACCGCCGACCTCGACGCGCCACCGACCGGCGACGGCAACAACACCGCCGCCTACGTGTGCCGAGCCACGCGCGGGGCGAGCACGTTCTCGGCCCACGCCTACGGCATCGCGATCGACGTGAACCCGTTCATCAACCCCTACCAGAAGGGCGACCTGGTGCTGCCCGAGCTGGCCAGCGCCTACCTGGACCGCTCCTGGCGCCGGCCCGGGATGATCCTTCCCGGCGGCGTCGTGCGGCGGGCGTTCGCGGCCGTCGGCTGGCACTGGGGCGGCGACTTCCGGTCGCTCTCCGACCGCATGCACTTCTCCGCGAACGGCCGCTGAGTCGGTTGGTCGAGCTGTCGGACCATCGGTGATCATTCGACGGCTCGATGCGACGCTCGACAAGCTCGATCATCCGTCTGCGCGGGTGTCCGTCCACGGACGTAGGGTGGTCGCGCAATGAGCCCCTCCAACCCCATCCCACAGGCCCCCGCCGAGCAAGGCGAGCTGGACCTCGACGTCACGGCTCAGCTGGCCGAGGAGAAGGCCCGCCTCGGCAGCCGGCCGACGCCCGAGGAGCTGCTCGACGGGCTCAACGAGCCGCAGCGCGCGGCGGTCGCGCACGAAGGTGCGCCGCTGCTGGTGGTCGCCGGCGCCGGCTCGGGCAAGACCCGGGTGCTCACCCGCCGCATCGCCTGGCTGATCGCCGAGCGCCACGCGCACCCGGGCTCGATCCTCGCGATCACGTTCACCAACAAGGCCGCCGCCGAGATGCGCGAGCGGGTCGAGGAGCTGGTCGGCCGGCGCGCGCGGATCATGTGGGTCTCCACCTTCCACTCGGCGTGCGTGCGCATCCTGCGCAAGGAGATCGACCGGTTCGGCTACAAGTCGTCGTTCTCGATCTACGACGCCGCGGACTCGACGCGGCTGATGACGCAGGTGTGCAAGGAGCTCGACCTCGACTCGAAGAAGTTCCCGCCTCGCGGCGTGCTCAACTGGGTGTCGAACCAGAAGAACGAGCTGATCGACCACGAGGACGCCGCGAAGAACGCGTCGAACGACCGCGAGGTGACCTACGCCGAGGCGTACTCGCTCTACCAGCAGCGGCTCCGCACGGCCAACGCCCTCGACTTCGACGACCTGATCATGACGGCGGTGCACCTGTTCCAGGCGTTCCCCGACATCCGGGAGACCTACCGTCGCAGGTTCCGGCACGTGCTCGTCGACGAGTACCAGGACACCAACCACGCGCAGTACGCCCTGGTCCGCGAGCTCTGCGCGCACGACGTCGGGCGACCGTCGGCCGACGGAGTTGCCGACCCGGACGCGCCCGACGACGACGGCGCGACCGAGCCGTCGGAGCTGATGGTGGTCGGCGACGCGGACCAGTCGATCTACGCGTTCCGCGGCGCCAGCATCCGCAACATCATCGCGTTCGAGGAGGACTTCCCCGACGCGCAGACGATCCTGCTCGAGCAGAACTACCGCTCCACGCAGACGATCCTCTCGGCCGCCAACGCCGTGATCAGCCGCAACCGCGACCGCAAGGCCAAGAACCTCTGGTCCGACGCGGGCGACGGCGACCGGCTCGTCGGCTACGTCGCCGACGACGAGCACGACGAGGCGCGGTTCGTCGCCGACGAGGTGCAGACCGTCACCAAGGACGGTGACTACCGGCCCGGTGACGTCGCGGTGTTCTACCGGACCAACGCGCAGTCGCGGGTGTTCGAGGAGGTGTTCATCCGCAGCGGCCTGCCCTACCGCGTCGTGGGCGGTGTGCGGTTCTACGAGCGGCGCGAGATCAAGGACGCGCTGGCCTACCTGCGGATCCTCGTCAACCCGGCCGACCAGATCTCGCTGCGCCGCATCCTCAACGTGCCCAAGCGCGGCATCGGCGACCGCGCCGAGGGGTGTGTCGAGGCGCTCGCGCGGCAGCGACAGCATCACCTTCTGGGAGGCGCTGCGTCGCGCCGAGGACGCGCCCGGCATCGCGTCGCGCTCCCTCAACGCGATCCGCTCGTTCGTCGACCTCGTCGAGGAGGCGCAGTCGATGGTCGACGCGGGGGAGCGCGCCGACGTCGTGCTCGAGCACGTGCTGGCCGCCAGCGGCTACCTCAAGGAGCTCGAGGACAGTGACGACCCGCAGGACGAGACCCGCGTCGAGAACCTCGCCGAGCTCGTCGCCGTGGCCCGCGAGTTCGCCGACGAGCCCATCGCCGGACCGTCCGCCGATCCTGCCGACCCGGCACCTGCCTTGCCTGGTCTGCCGGACTTCCTGGAGCGGGTCGCGCTGGTCGCCGACAGCGACCAGATCCCCGACCACGTCGCCGAGAGCGCCGGCGTCGTCACGTTGATGACGCTGCACACCGCGAAGGGCCTGGAGTTCCCGGTGGTGTTCCTGACCGGCCTCGAGGACGGCGTCTTCCCGCACCAGCGCTCGCTCGGAGACCGGCCCGAGCTCGAGGAGGAGCGGCGGCTGGCGTACGTCGGACTGACCCGCGCGCAGCGACGGCTCTACATCTCGCGCGCGGTGGTCCGCTCGGCGTGGGGCGCGCCGTCGCACAACCCGCCCTCGCGGTTCATCGACGAGCTGCCGCCCGATCTCGTCGACTGGCGTCGTACCCAGGAGGACCAGACGTCGTGGTTCCGCCCGTCACGGTCGTCCCAGGGTCGCGACTCGGCCGGTCACCCGACGCTTCGGCTCCGCCGCTGCCCGCGCCGACGCCGACCGCCGCGGCCAGCGTCGCGAGGTCCCGTCGCTCGCGGCCGGCGACCGCGTGCTGCACGACTCGTTCGGCATGGGCAGCGTCGTCGCGCTCGAGGGCTCCGGCGACCGCGCCGTCGCCTCCATCGACTTCGGCTCCCAGGGCGTCAAGCGCCTGCTGCTGCGCTACGCGCCCGTCGAGAAGCTCTAGACGCGTCAGGGCTTGAACCCGTGGGCGACCATCGCCTGGTAGGGGTCGACGGGGTCGCCGGCACCGGGGCGCACCTCGATGTGCACGTGGGGGCCGGTGACGTTGCCGGTCGAGCCGACGGCGCCGATGACCTGGCCGGCGGTGACCTTCTGGCCCTGCTGGACACCGAACGCGGACTGGTGGCAGTACCAGAGCTCGGTGCCGTCCTCGAGCGTGACGATGGTGCGGTTGCCGTAGGCGCCGGCGGAGCCCATCTCGGTGACGGTGCCGTTCGCGATCGCGTGGATCGGGGTGCCCTCGGGCGCGGCGAAGTCGAGGCCGGTGTGGCAGTGCGACCACAGGCGACGAGCACTCACCGAAACGTGAGGTGAGGTGGTAGACGCCGGGCTGCACGGGCAGCTGCCAGGCGTCCTTGGCGATCAGCCCGGCCTGCTTCTCGGCGTTCGCGGCGAGCTTGGCGAGGGCGGCGTTGCGCTCCTTCGCCTGCTGCTCGGCCGCCTGCTGGAGCTGCTGGTTGGTCGCGTCGGACAGCGCGTCGCGCTGGCTGTCGCGGCTGATGGCCTTGTCGCGACGGTCGAGGGTCTGGCTGTGGGCGACCCCGCTGGAGCCGGTCAGCGCCGATGCCTGCATCACGCGGCTGGAGAAGTCTCCGCTGGCGAGCTGGGAGCCACTCTGGACCGTGCTCCCGCTGAGGGCGCCGGCCGCGGCGAGCACGAGCGTTGCGGCACCGATGAGGGACGGCGCGGAGAAGTAGCTGGGGACGGACCGCCGTCCGCTCGCATCGGTACGACGGACGTGGCGCCCGTCGGCGCGGTGACGGTGGACCGACCCCGCGCTGGGGGTCGGCGAGCCCGCTGAGTCGGCACGGCGATGCCGGGACACGGCACGCCTGTCGGCACGGTGGTTCGCCACGTGAAAACTTTCCTTTGGATCGGGGGGATCGGCGGCTACGGTAACCGAGCGAGAGCCCCCGCGTCCGCGTCGGTAAAGCCACCTGTGTGCACGGCGTCACAAGCGGTCATGCCCGCTACGCGGCAGACGAACCCTGTTGTCTAGATCGTTGTGGGCGACATCACCCCTCGGTGTTCTCTCAGCGAACGCGTTTCCGCGGTCCTGAGGACCGTCCGTTCGGGCCGCCACGGCCCTGGTCGGTTAGGGTTCGGTCGACGTGCCGGACCCTGTTTCTCCGGCCCCAGATGTCGGACGAAAGATGTGAGTGTGCATGGCGGCTCCGATCCGGATCGTGGTGGCCAAGCCCGGGCTCGACGGTCACGACCGCGGCGCGAAGGTCATCGCACGCGCGCTGCGCGACGCCGGCCACGAGGTCATCTACACCGGCCTGCACCAGACCCCGGAGCAGATCGTCGAGACCGCCATCCAGGAGGACGCCGACGTCATCGGGCTGTCGGTGCTCTCGGGTGCCCACATGACGCTGTTCAAGAAGCTGCTGGCTCTGCTCGAGGAGCGCGACGCCAGGGACATCATCGTCATCGGCGGCGGGATCATCCCCGAGGACGACATCCCGCAGCTCAAGGAGCTCGGCGTCGCCGAGGTGTTCACGCCCGGCGCACCGACGACGAAGATCGTCGACTGGGTCAAGCAGAACGTCGTGGACGACTCCACCGCTCCGGCCTGACGCAGGACGCGCCGGGTCAGCCGGCTCCTGGCCGCAAGACTCGCCGGGTCAGCGTCACTGGAACCCGAGCGAGCCGTGCAGCGGCATCCGCAGCACGCTGGGTGCCGACTTGGACGACGTGATCGTCACGGCGTGCGCAGCGGCGTTGCCGCCGTACGCCGCATCGCTCGCGGCGATCGTCACCTGGATCTTGTGGCCGGTCTTGAACTGCTGCACGACGGCCGGCAGGCGGATGTTCACCGGCTTCGTGACGTCAGTGACCCGCACCGGCGAGATCAGTCGACCTTGCAGGGTCAACGCGCCGTCGGGTGCGACGTCGTAGATCTTCGCGAACAGCACCAGCTTGCCTGCAGGACCACTGCTCTGCGCGTTCTGCGCGACGGGGTCCGACAGGTGCAGCGTCAGCGAGGAGGAGCCGACCAGGCTCACCGGGTGCGCGAGCTTCGGGGTCGTGAACGAGGCGACGGTTTGCGGGGTGTCGCTCGGTTCCATGTTGACCTGCCCGCCCTCGAGCCCAGAGGTCTCGGAGTACGACGTCGGGGCGGGACCGACGTTGGCGTACTGCGCCGTCACGTCGGTGCTCGGCTTCGTCTTCTTCAGCGCGTTGGCGCTGTTGAAGTACAAGGACGCCGTCGGGTCGTCGTCGAACGAGCTGTGCTCGCTGTAGGCCTTCGCGATGTTCGTCCCGCTGTAGGGGACCCAGTCACGGAAGTACGCGAACCGCGGGCCGACAGGTGCCTTGCTGCTACCGCGCACGTAGTGGTTCATCCAGTCCAGGAACCGGTTGCCGAGGTAGGAGCTGCGCAGCGACGTCGCGTCGAAGTCGAGCTCACCAGGCTCCGGCGTGCTGTTCGAGTGACCCCACGACTGCCACACCATCCGGGCCGGGGTGCCCTGTGCGCGCAGCGCCTTGAAGGTCGCCACCGCCTCCTGCAGGTTGAAGAGCGTGTCGCGCTGCCCCTGCACGAGCAGCGTGGGGACCTTGATCTTCTTCATGTACGTCGAGACCGACGCATGCCGCGCGAGCTTGAGCGTGGCGTCACTCGGGTAGCCCTGCGAGTTGAGCTCGACCGCCCCGACGCACGCCTGGTCGGTGAATCCCGGGCACGGCCGGCAGCTTGTTCGCCGGGTTGACGTCCCCGCCCTGCACGCCGTCGGTGATGCCGGCGCCGAAGAACAGGTCGACCCACTCCTTCTTCGCAGACGCCACGGGTCCGGTAGGTCACGCCGTGCGACGACGCTCGTGTTGTTCGGGGCCAGCGAGTAGGACAGGTCGTTCCAGGTGATGATCGGGACGATCGCGTCGACGCGCTTGTCCTGCATGGCGACGGCGTACTGGATCTGGCCGCCGTAGGAGCCGCCGATCATGCCGACGCGCGGGTCGCCCGGCGCGCTCCTGCGACACCAGTCGCAGCGTCTTGGAGGTGCCGCCCTCGTCGTAGGTGTGCGTCCCCGCGAGCACGCCCACCATCTGGCGGCCGGCCTTGCCGTCGTATTCCGGGTCGTCGAGGGTGATCTTGCAGTTGGAGTTGCCGAAGCCCAGCCCGGTGTAGGCGAGCACGACGTAGCCCTGCTTCACGAAGCCGCGGCCCACCGCCGCCTCGTTGTCGTCGTCCTTGCGGCCGCCGAAGCCGTTGGTGGTGAGGATCGAAGGCTTGCGGTTGGTGCGGGAGGCGCCGTCGGGGATGTACAGGTCCGCGTCGACCGCGCAGGCCTTGTCGCTGTTCGGCCCCACCTTGGTGTTCACGGTGATGTGGTGCAGCGAGTAGCCGGGTGTCTCATCCGCGGCAGCCTGCGCGCTGGAGGTGACGCGTGAGCCCGCTGATCCCCGCGACCAGGCCGGTGGTGAGCAGAGCGGTGGCGAGCGCGGCGGTGCGTCGTGAGGCGCTGCGTCGTGGCATGTGGGGTTCCCCGGTTCGGTCGTTGGTCCCGCGAGATGTGCAGGGGACAACGACCGGCGACGTCGTTCGCTACGACGATCCCCCCACGTGGTCCCGGTCACATGGTTCCCGCGCGAGCGGTCCGCGCAAACGGTTGAACCTCTTAGTGAAACCTCAGGCCACCGACGTACCGTGGCCGCGTGACCGCACCCAAGCGGTGGTGGATCGTGGCGGTCGGCGTACTGCTGCTTGTCGCGACGCCGGCGCTGGTGCGTGCGTTCCCGGTCCCCGAGCGACGACGTGAGTGCGACGACGCTGCGTGAGCGGGTGCAGGCCTCGAGGGACACCTCGTTCACCGGCTACGCCGAGACGGCCGGCAACCTCGACCTTCCGACGAGCCAGGAGCTCTCCAGCGTCACGAAGCTCCTGGCGGAGACCAACAAGGTCCGGGTCTGGTGGGGCGACCGGCAGACGTGGCGCATCGCGACGCTGCGCACGACGGGGGAGACGGACCTGTTCCACCGCGGCGACCAGACGATCCGCTGGGTGTACGAGTCGAAGAACGCCACGCTCATCCCCGACGTCGCGATCCGGCTGCCGCAGACCCCCGACCTGCTGCCGAACGAGCTGGCGCATCGCGTTCTCTACGGCGCCCACGCCGACGAGCTGAGCCGACTGCCCGCACGCCGGGTCGCCGGCCGCGCCAGCTCTCGGGCTGCGGCTCACCCCCGACGACCCGCAGGCCTCCGTCGGTCGTGTCGACATGTACGTCGACCGCGCGACCGCCGTGCCACTGCAGGTCGAGGTCTTCGCCAATGGGCGAGCACACCGCCGCCATGACGACGCGATACCTCGACTTCGACCCGGGACGGCCCACGAAGCAGGCGCTGACCTTCAGGCCGCCGAACGACGGGCATGAGCAGCACCGAACGCATCATCGACATCGCCGCCGCCGCCAACGAGTTCGCGGAGCGGGTGCCGCCGAGCACGCTCGCAGGGCTGCCCAAGCGGCCCGGGGCTCGCCGTCGGACCCTTCGGCTTCCCCGAGCACGCGGTCGGCCTCTACGGCCGCGGGCCCACGGTGCTGATGGCGATCCCGGTGTGGCGCCGAATCGCACCGCGGATCCGCGCGGACCTGGAGAAGCAGCCGGGGGTGGTCCCCCTCGACCAGGGCCAGCTGCTGACCGCGGAGCCGCTGCGGCTGCTGCTGGCCGAGCCGGAGCCGGACGGCACGAGCTGGCTGCTCGCCGGAACAGTCACGAAGGACGCCATCGTCGACGCGGCGAACCAGCTCGCCCGGCATCGACCCGGGCGGGGAGGCCTGCCGTGAGCGGCCCGGTCATCGCCACCCGCTCGCTGACCAAGCGCTACGGTCCCGTCCTCGCCGTCGACGACATCGACCTCGACGTGCGCGAGGGGGACGTCTACGGCTTCCTCGGCGCGAACGGCTCCGGGAAGACCACGACGGTGCGGATGCTGCTCGGGCTGGTGCTCGCCACCTCCGGCGAGGCCGACGTGCTCGGCTCGCCGATGCCGCGCTCCGCGAGGCAGCGTGCTGCCCGCAGGTCGGCACGCTCGTCGAGGGGCCGGCGTCGTACGAGCACCTGAGCGGGCGCGCCAACCTCGCGCTGTTCGACGCGATGGGCACGGGCGCGAGCCGTCGCTACGCGGCGTCGGCGCATCGACGACGTGCTCGAGCGGGTGGGGCTCGGCGTCGCCGGCGCTCGCCGGGTCAAGGGCTACTCGCTCGGCATGCGGCAGCGGCTCGGCATCGCGGCGGCGCTGCTGCGGGCACCGCGGCTGCTGGTCCTCGACGAGCCGACCAACGGCCTCGACCCGCAAGGCATCCGCGAGATGCGCGACCTGCTGCTCGGGCTCAACGCCGGCCGGCACGACGATCTTCTTGTCCAGCCACCTGCTCGCCGAGGTCGAGCAGATGTGCACGCGCGTCGGGGTGCTCGACCGTGGTCGGCTCGTCGTGCAGGACGACCTGGCCGCGCTGCGCGGCCCGACCGGTCGCACGGTCGTCGTCACCTCGGATCCCGACGACCGCGGCCGGGCCCTGCTCGACGGCCGCGTCGAGGTGCGCGACGGCGAGCGGCTCGTCGTGCGCGCCGACGACCCGGCCGCCCTCAACGGCTGCTCGTCGACAACGGCGTCCGGGTGCGCGAGCTCGGGCCCGAGCGCCGTGGCCTCGAGCAGGTCGTGCTCGAGGCGACCACGAACCCGCACGAGGTCGGTGCCTCGTGATCCGCGTCGAGCTGGTGAAGATGCTGCGGCGTCCCCGCACCTGGGTGACGATCCTGCTGCTGAACGCTGCTGCCGATGCATCGTCGCGGTGCTGCTCGCGGTCACCGAGATCGGCCCGCAGCCGGGCGAGGGGCCGGCGTTCCTGTCCGCCGTGCTCACCGACGGCACGCTGTTTCCCCTTGCTGCGTTGGCGATCGTGCTGCCGTTGTTCATGCCGGTGGCGGTCGCGGTCGTCGCCGGTGACGCGGTCGCGGGCGAGGCGCAAGGCGGCACGCTGCGCTACGTGCTGACCCGTCCCGTCGGGCGCACCCGGCTGCTGGTGGCCAAGCTCATCAGTGTCGTCGCGTTCGTGCTGCTGGCGGTCGTGGTGGTCGCGGCGGTCGGGTACGTCGTCGGGCGGCTGCTGCTCGGCGGCGGCGACGCGACCAGCGTGGTCACCGGCATCTCCGGCAGCAGCCTGACCTCGACCGCAGCTCGTCGAGCGGACGCTGATGTCGATCGTCTACGTGACGCTCTCGATGCTGGGCGTCGCCGCGATCGCGCTGCTGCTCTCGACGTTCACCGACTCCCCGCTCGGCGCCGCCCTCGGCGCCCTCGCGTTCCTGATCGCCTCGACCCTGCTGCTCACCCTCGACGCCGCCGCCTCGTTGCAGCCGTACCTCCCCACCCGCTACTGGCTGTCGTTCGTCGACCTGTTCCGCGACCCGATCCTGTGGCGCGACATCGACCGCGGCGTGCTGCTGCAGGGCGCCTACTGCCTGGTCTTCCTCGGCGCCGCCTGGGCCAACTTCACCACCAAGGACATCACCAGCTAGCAGCCCGCTGGAGCGGGTAGTCCGTGACCAACTCGCGGCTGTGTCGCGCCGCAACCACGGATCCGTCACGGACTACCGGCAGACCGCTGACGAAGGGGCCTTCGCCGGGCCGGTGCCGAGGGCGGTGCGGAGCAGGCCGAGCACCACCGGGTCGGACGGCAGGTCGCCGTGCTCGGCGCGGTCGCCCGGGCACACCGACTGCACGGTGAGGTTGACGCGCGCCGGAGAGCCGCGCCGAGTCGACGGGTACGACGACGCTCGTCCGACGTCGACCACACCGAGACGAACACCGGGCCCGCGAGGCGTCTCGTCGCGGGCGTTGAGGCGCGCGCAGCAGCGGCGCTGTCGGGCTGCGAGCTGCTCGGCAGGCCGCGGGACACCTGCCGAGCCCGCCGGCGAGGTCGGCCACCGTCGTGCCGTGATGCGGCGAGCCGATGCTGAGCACCCGCCGGCCACGGAGCCACCGCCGTGGTCACGCACCCACGACCGCGCGACGACCCCGCCGGCGGAGTAGCCGACGACGTCGACGGACGATGCGTCGAACCGGTCCATCGCCGCCTCGGCCTCGTCGCTCCAGCGCCTCGGCCTGCTGCTCGATGTCGCCGGTGCCGTCGCCCACGGGCGGCACCACCACCACGTCGCGCCCGGCTGCGAGCGAGCGCGCTGCGCAGCGGCTCCAACGCACTGGTCGACCCGCCGTACCCGCTCACCAGCAGCACCGGTCCCGGCTCGTCCTGCGCCACCGGTCGCGCGACCCTGCGTCAGCCGCACCACCACGACCGCGACGGCGACCAGCGACACCGACGAGCACGGCCAGCACCAGCAGCAGCACCAGCCGGCGTCGCTGGGGCGAGAGGGTGTCGAGCACCCGACCAGTCTCGCTGGTCAGTGGGTGGAGACGTGCTCGCGGACCAGCGAGGCGATGCGGTCGGCGGCGCTGACGATCGCCCAGTGGCCGGCGTCGACCTCCTCGACGCGCACGTCGCTGCAGGGCTCGTCGAGCGCGTCGATGCTGAGCGCGGTCACGTAGGGGTCGCGCAGCGGGCGGATCGCCAGCACCGGCACGTCGACGCGCAGCTTGCCCGGGTTGCGCAGCCGCTGCACGACGTTGGCGCGGTAGATCGCCAGACCGTTGACGGCGTTGCTGGCCAGCCGCGGCCCGAAGTGGTCGCGCGGCAGGCCTTCCTTCGCGGTGATCCGACGCGACATGAGCCGGTGGCCGAGCCGCCAGGCGACGACCGGGAGCACGGGCGCGCAGAAGAAGCCGATGTACGCGGAGTGCTTCCGCTGCTTGCGCAGCGCCTGCCTCGCGACCGTCCGGGTGGCGCAGCAGCCACGCCATGTGGTCCAGCGACGGCCCGCTGATCGAGGTGAACGACGCGATCCGGCCCTTCAGGCGGGGGTCGGTGACCTCGGCCGCGACCGCGTCCCACAGCTGGCACGAGCCCCAGTCGTGGCCGACGAGGTGCACCTGCTCACCCTCGGGCAGCATCGCGTCGAGCACCGCGACGAGGTCGTCGACGAGCCGGTCGGTGCGGTACGCCGCGCGGTCGCGTGGCGCGTCGGACTCACCGGCACCCCTCACGTCGTACGTCACGACGTGCCAGTCGTCGAGCGGAAGCCGCCCGACGAGCGTGTCCCAGGTGTCCTGCTGGTCGGGGTAGCCGTGCACCAGCACGACGGTCGGCCTGCCGGGGCCGGCGGGACTGTGCTCGCGCACGGCGAGCGACACCCCGCCCGAGGTGACGCGCGTGCTGGCGGGGGAGGTGCGGGAGCCCGAGACATGTCTCGAAGGGTACGGCGACCTCGCCTCGACCCTCCGTGGCTGTGACCCATCCCACGGCGTTACTCTCAGGCCCTGACCCGCCCGGGGGCTGTCGCTGCCGTGCTCCCGGCAGCGAAACCCCGACAGGATGGGCGAACGCCGTGGACCTGATGGAGTACCAGGCGAAGGAGCTCTTCGCCAAGCACGACGTGCCGGTGACACTCGGCACCGTCGTCGAGAAGGCCGAGGACGCCGCCGACGCCGCCGAGCAGCAGGGCGGCCGGGTCGTCGTCAAGGCACAGGTCAAGGCCGGCGGCCGCGGCAAGGCCGGCGGCGTGAAGCTCGCCGAGAACCCCGAGGAGGCGGTCGAGAAGGCCGAGCGACATCCTCGGCATGGACATCAAGGGCCACACCGTGCACCGGGTGCTGATCGCGCCGACCGCGGACATCGCCGACGAGTACTACTTCTCCTTCCTGGTCGACCGCGCCAACCGCGACTACCTCTGCATCGCCAGCGTCGAGGGCGGCGTCGAGATCGAGGAGGTCGCGCACGAGAACCCCGACGCGCATCGCCAAGGTCTCGATCGACCCGCAGGTCGGCGTCGACGACGCGAAGGCCGCCGAGATCGTCTCCGCGATCGCGCTTCCCGGCACGAGGTCGCCGACGAGGCGCAGGACGTCGTGAAGAAGCTGTGGGACGTCTTCATCAAGGAGGACGCGTCGCTGGTCGAGGTCAACCCGCTCGTGCCGGCTCGGCGACGGCCACCTCGAGGCGCTCGACGGCAAGGTGACCCTCGACGAGAACGCCGACTTCCGGCACGAGGACCACGACGACGTTCGAGGACAAGGCGGCCGCCGACCCGCTCGAGGCGAAGGCCAAGGCCAAGGGCCTCAACTACGTCAAGCTCGACGGCGCCGTCGGCATCATCGGCAACGGCGCCGGGCTGGTGATGTCCACGCTCGACGTCGTGGCGTACGCCGGTGAGGAGCACGGCGGCGTGAAGCCGGCGAACTTCCTCGACATCGGCGGCGGCGCCTCGGCCGAGGTGATGGCCAACGGCCTCGACGTGATCCTGCACGACGACCAGGTCAAGTCGCGTCTTCGTCAACGTCTTCGGCGGCATCACCGCGTGCGACGCGGTCGCCAACGGCATCGTGCACGCGCTGGAGATCCTCGGCGACGAGGCCAACAAGCCGCTCGTCGTACGCCTCGACGGCAACAACGTCGAGGAGGGTCGCCGGATCCTCGACGAGGCGGACCACCCGCTGGTCACGCTGGTGGACACCATGGACGGCGCGGCCGACAAGGCCGCCGAGCTCGCGAGCGAAGGCAGGAGCCTGAGATGTCGATCTTCCTCAACGAGAGCTCGCAAGGTCATCGTCCAGGGCATGACCGGCTCCGAGGGCCAGAAGCACACGCGTCGGATGATCGCGTCGGGCACCGACGATCGTCGGCGGCGTGAACCCGAAGAAGGCCGGCCAGGACGTCGACTTCGACGGCACCTCCGTCCCCGTCTTCGGCTCGGTCAAGGAGGCCATGGACGAGACCGGCGCCGACGTCTCGGTGCTGTTCGTGCCGCCGGCGTTCACCAAGGCCGCGGTCATCGAGGCCGTCGACGCCGGCGATGCCGCTGGTCGTCGTGATCACCGAAGGCGTGCCGGTGCACGACACCGCGGAGTTCTTCTCCTACGCGCAGGCCAAGGGCACCACGCCGGATCATCGGCCCGAACTGCCCCGGCCTGATCAGCCCGGGCAAGTCCAACGCCGGCATCATCCCGGCCGACATCACCAAGGGCGGCCGGGTCGGGCTGGTGTCCAAGTCGGGCACGCTGACCTACCAGATGATGTACGAGCTGCGGGACTTCGGCTTCTCCTCCGCGGTCGGCATCGGCGGCGACCCGATCATCGGCACGACGCACATCGACTGCCTGCAGGCGTTCGAGGACGACCCGGAGACCGACGCGATCGTGATGATCGGCGAGATCGGCGGCGACGCCGAGGAGCGCGCCGCCGACTACATCAAGGACAACGTCACCAAGCCGGTCGTCGGCTACGTCGCGGGCTTCACCGCCCCCGAGGGCAAGACCATGGGCCACGCCGGCGCCATCGTCTCCGGCTCGTCCGGCACCGCCGCGGCCAAGAAGGAGGCCCTCGAGGCCGTCGGCGTCAAGGTCGGCAAGACGCCCTCCGAGACCGCGCAGCTGATGCGGGAGATCCTGCAGTCCAGCTAGTTCGGCTGGTCGAGCTTGTCGAGACCACTCTCGATTGATCATCTCGACAGGTCGATGCGACGCTCGACAAGCTCGATCAGCCGTGGCTACGTGACGGCGTTGCGGACGTCGTACTCCGGGCGCAGGTGCTCGTCGCCGGCGATGACCGCGACGAGGTGCTCGACGGCGTCGTGGACGTCGGCGTGGGTGACGTACAACGGTGCGAAGCCGAAGCGTGCGACGTCGGGGGTGCGGAAGTCGCCGACGACACCGCGCTCGATGAGCGCCTGCACGACGCCGTACGCCGCCTCGTGCCGCAGCGACACCTGGCTGCCGCGCCGCTCGTGCTCGCGCGGGGTGATCACCTCGAACGTCGACCCGAGCCGCTCGTCGACCAGCGAGATGAACAGGTCGGTCAGCGACAACGACCCCTCGCGGAGTACGTCGACCGACACCCCGTCGAAGGCCTCGAGCGCGGCGTCGAGCGCGGAGAGCGCGAGGACCGGCGGGGTGCCCGAGGCCATGCGCGCGATCCCGTCCGCAGGGGCGAAGTCGCGCTCCATCTCGAACGGCCGGGCGTGACCGAACCACCCGGTGACCGGCTGGTCCCAGGCGTCCTGGTGACGGGGATGGACCCACGCGAACGCGGGGGAGCCGGGACCGCCGTTGAGGTACTTGTACGAGCACCCCACCGCGATGTCGGCATCGGCGTCGGACAGCGCCACCGGGACGGCGCCGGTCGAGTGGCAGAGGTCCCACTGCGCGAGCGCGCCGACGTCGTGGGCGGCCTTGGTGAGGGCGGGCAGGTCGAACATCGCGCCGGTCCGGAAGTCGACGTGCGTCAGCGTCAGCACCGCGACGTCCTCGTCGAGCGAGGCCGCCGGGTCGGCCGGGTCGCACCAGCGCAGCTCGAGGCCGAGGGTGCGCGCGACCCCGGCGGCGACGTAGCCGTCGGTGGGGAACGTCGACGGCTCCAGCACCACGACGTTGCGGTCGGGTCGCAGCCGTGACGCCGCGACGAGCGTCTTGAACAGCGTGACGGTCGTCGAGTCCCCGACGTGGATGTCGTCGGCGTCGACCCCGATCAGCGGTGCGATCCGGCGCGCGACCCGACGGCTGAGGCCGGTCCAGTCGGCGCTGTTCCACGAGGAGATCAGCCCGGTGCCCCACTCGTCTGCGACGACGCGTCGCATCCGCTCGGTGACCGTGCGCGGCGGCGGGCCGAGGGAGTTTCCGTCGAGGTAGACCACGCCGTCGGGCAGCGCGAACAGCTCGCGACAAGACCGCAGCGGACTGCGCTCGTCCATCGAGACGGCCGCGTTCCGATCCATGGGGCGACCCTAAAGCCTGGGTTGTCAGAGTCCTACGCGGCCATGACCGCGCACCCCTCTGACAACTCGGGTCCTAGCGGAGCTCGCGCAGTCGCTGGCCGGCACGGACCATGAGCGCGTCGAACGCGCGGAGCCCGATGTCGTCTTGATCGCGCCGGCACGAAGGTCAGCTGCGCCACCCGGTCGCCGACGCGCACGAACGCGATGCGCAGCTTCACCTTCTCGTTGTCGGAGACCGCGAGCGTCAGGTCCCAGCGCGACAGGTCCGCGTGCTTGGTGTGCCACGTCCGCGAGCTGTCCACCTCGGCCGCGAGGTCTCGCTTCTCACAACCCGCGATGTGGGCGCGGATGTCGGCGAGGAACCGTGCGGCGGCCTTCTTGGAGCGGAAGCGGCCGTAGGTCTCGGTGAGCCCGAAGCGGGCCGGCACCTTTGCCTGCGGCACGAGGTAGGTCCGGCTGCGGCGCTGCTTCGCCCCCGCCGACGCGAACGCCGCCTCGTCGCACGTCGTGGCGCCGGCGTTGCGGCGCGGCGAGACGGGCCGCGTCCCTGCCCAGGGCCGTTCGATGGCGCCCACCGGGGGCAGGTCCGCGACGGCGAGCAGCCCGCGGCCCTCGCCTGACGGCGGTGGGGGTACGTCGCGAGCGACCGGCCGGTGCACGCATCCCGTCGTACCCGTGCCCGCGCACAGCGAGTGGACAGCGGTCGCGAGCGTCCGGGTCAGCCGTCGCGGTGCGGGTGTGGACGCCCCGGGCGTCGTGACGATCGTCGAGGTGACGACCGGACCGGTGCGCGCGACGGCGACGGAGAGAGTGGTCTGCGGCTTGCGCCAGCGGTGCAGCACGAGCATGGCCGCCTCGTCGCCGATGCCGTGCACGCGGTACGCGCCGACGACCTGCACCCGCGGCGCGGGGCAGCCGGCGTACCAGCCGAGCGTCCTGTCGAAGCTTCGCCGGCCCGCGGCCTTCGAACGCGATACCTCGACGGTCTGCACTGCAGAGGGGGTGACGCGGCCGCCAGTGCGGAACGTCCGCACCAGCGCGTTGTACCCGTTCGGGTCGGCGAACCTGGACTGCTGGCACACCGAGTTCAGGCCGTCGCCTGAGGTGTTGTTCGTCGTGTGGCCGGTCCGCCAGCTGCGCGACGGTGCGAGCCGCCGGATCTGGGTGGCGTCGAGCAGGTCGTCGCCGGTCGGCAGCTTCTTGGACGCCGACTCGGGCGTGGCGTCGGGCGACGGCTTGCCCAGGTCCAGCGCGGAGGAGGCGGCGTCCGGCTCGTAGACCAGCGTCCCGGCCCCGACCGCCAGCAGGCTCACCGCCGCTGCGGCAACCACGATGCGCGTGCGCCGCCGCCGACGTCCCGACCGCCGCAGCCGCGACCCCCTGTGCAGGGTGACGCCCTCGACCATCTCGCCGAGCACGTCGACCATCCGCTGAGGGGTCAGGTCTTCACGGGCCTCGGCGGAGTGTCCGTGCAGCCGTGACCCCTCGCCGGAGAGCGCGACGGCAAGCGTGCCGCGGGCGCGGTGGAGCAGCGTCTCGGCCGACTCCGGTGCCAGGTCGAGCTGGTCCACGGCGACCGACAGGTCCAGACCAGCGACGTCGACGGCGACCAGCAGCCGCCGCTGCCGGACCGGCAGCTGGGCGAGCGCGCGAAACACTCGGCGCTGCTCCTGGGAGAGCCGGCGCGGGCGGTGGAGCGGCCGGGTGGCATGTCGGCGCTGCGCCAAGTGCCACGCACGCGGGCGGACCCAGGTGATCGGGTCGTCGGTGCGGGAGAGCCGCCGCCATCGGCGCCACGCGGACGCGTAGGCGTCGCGCACGGCGCTCTGCACCGTCGCCAGGTCGCCGGTGAGTGCGAGCGCCTCGAGCAGGAGCTGCGCGGCGCGTGGCGCGGTAGAAGCCGTCGAAGCTCTCTTCGAGCTCCTGCGACTGTTGCGCCCCGTGTGTCTTGTGTGACACGAGCCATCTCCTACGTCGTACGGCGTGCACCTCCCCAAAGGCCCCCGAGCACAGGTGTCCCCTAGTTGAAAACGGGACGGAATCCGACACGTTACGTTCCCCATCGGTCTGCGGGCTAACCGGCGTGGGAGCCCGAGAGCAACATCACGCTCGGTCAGGATGTGTCGAGATGACCAGCCTGCTCGACCCTCCGTCCACAGCCACCAGCCGCGCGAGCGCCACCGGGGAGCGCGCGCCGCGCCCGCTCGCGCTCAGCGCGGCCGTCGCCGGTGCGGTCTCCGCGGGGGCGGTGCTGCTCGGCTGCATGGGCCTCGCACTGGTCGGCTGGTTCGCCTCCGACGCCGGCGGCCACGGCACCACCCGGGACGCGCTGCGGGTGGCCACCGACGGGTGGCTGCTCGGCCACGGATCCCACCTGCACCTCGCGACCGGCGAGGTCTCCGCGACCATCACCGCGATGCCGCTGGGGCTGACGCTGTTCTGCCTGTACGTCGCACACCGGCTCGGGGTCTGGGCGGCCTCCACGTCGGCCGTCGAGGACCTCCGCTCGCTCGGCCTCGGCGCGGTCGTGATGGCCGGCGTCTACGCGCTCATCGCGCTGATCTGCGCGGTGCTCGCCTCGACACCGACCGCCGAGATGGGGCTGCTCGGCGCCTTCGGCGGCGCCTTCCTGCTGGCGTTGCTCGGAGGCGGCAGCGGCCTGCTCCGGGGTGCGCAGCGACGTCGTCGACTGGCGGGCGCACGTGCCCGAGAGCGTGCGGGCGATCGCCGCCGGAGCGATCGCGACGGTGCTGCTGCTCTTCGTCGCATCGTCGGTGCTGCTCGCGGTTGCGCTGCTGCTCGACCTCGGCACGGCAGCGAACGTGCTGTCGCGGTTGCACGCCGACGTCTCCGGCGGCCTGCTCTACACCGCGCTGGTCATGATGGTCGCGCCCAACGCCGTGCTCCTGTCGGGCTCCTACCTCCTCGGCCCCGGCTTCGCCGTCGGCACCGGCACGCTCGTCTCACCGGCAGCAGTGGTCCTCGGGCCGGTGCCCGCGTTCCCGCTGCTGGCCGCTCTTCCCGAGCAGGGCACGCCCCCCGACTGGCTCGCCGGGCTCGTCGCCGCGCCGGTGGTGGCCGCGGTCGTCGGTGCGGTGCTGATGCTGCGCCGTCACCCGGTGCTGAGCTACGAGGCCGGAGCGGTCCGCGGGCTCGGGTCCGGCGTGGTCGCGGGGCTGCTGACGACCGCACTGGTGGCACTGGCCGGGGGAGCGGTCGGGCCGGGCCGGATGGCCGACGTCGGCGCACCGCTGCTCGACACGCTCATCTCCGCGACGGTCGCGATGGGCCTCGGCGGTCTGGTCGCCGGTGTCGGCGCCACCGTGTGGGCGCGACGGCGCTAGCTCGCGCGTTGCCTGCACGCACTAGCCTGTCGCGGGTGTCGTCCACCAGTCCCGGCTCCCCGGCTCGGCTGGTCGTGCTCGTCTCGGGCGCCGGCACCAACCTGCAGGCTCTGATCGACGCCTCCGCCGACCCCGCCTACGGTGCCTGCGTGGTGGCCGTCGGGGCGGACCGTGACGACATCGAGGGGCTGGCACGCGCCCAGCGCGCCGGCATCCCGACGTTCGTGCACCGCATCAAGGACTACGTCTATCGCGGCGACTGGGACGCCGCGCTGGCCGCGTCCTGCGCCGAGCACCGGCCCGACCTCATCGTGCTGGCGGGCTTCATGAAGCTCACCGGCGAGACGTTCCTCGCGCAGTTCGGCGGCCGCTGCGTGAACACCCACCCGGCGCTCTCGCCGTCCTTTCCCGGCATGCACGGTCCGTCCGACGCGCTCGCGTACGGCGTCAAGGTCACCGGCGCGACGCTGTTCGTCGTGGACGCCGGTGTCGACACCGGGCCGATCGTGGAGCAGACGGCCGTGCGGGTCGAGGACGGCGACGACGCCGAGACGCTCCACGAGCGCATCAAGGTCGCCGAGCGCAAGATGCTCGTCGACAGCGTGGGCCGGATGGCCCGCGAAGGCTTCACCATCACCGACAGGAAGGTCCGGTTCGGACAGTGAGCGACAACGCCTCCACGGACGAACGGCGCCCCGTTCGACGGGCACTGGTCTCCGTCTACGACAAGACCGGCCTCGAAGACCTCGCACAGGCGCTGCACAAGGCCGGCGTCGCGCTGGTGTCGACCGGCTCCACGGCAGGCCGCATCGCCGACGCCGGAGTGCCGGTCACCAAGGTCGAGGAGCTCACCGGCTTCCCCGAGTGCCTCGACGGCCGGGTGAAGACCCTGCACCCGCGCGTGCACGCCGGCATCCTCGCCGACCTGCGGCTCGACACCCACCGCTCCCAGCTCGCCGACCTCGGCATCGAGCCGTTCGACCTGGTGGTGTCGAACCTCTACCCGTTCACCGACACCGTGATGAGCGGTGCCACGCCGGACGAGTGCATCGAGCAGATCGACATCGGTGGTCCGTCGATGGTGCGAGCGGCCGCGAAGAACCACCCGTCGGTCGCCGTGGTCACCTCGCCCTCGCAGTACGACGAGGTGCTGTCCGCCGTACAGGACGGCGGGACGACGCTCGCCCAACGTCAACGGCTTGCTGCCGAGGCGTTCGTCCACACCGCGACGTACGACGTGCACGTCGCGTCCTGGATGGGCAGCGTCGTCACCGACACCTCTGACGGCTCCGGCTTCCCGGCGTGGGTCGGCGGCACCTGGGACAAGGCGGCCGTGCTGCGCTACGGGGAGAACCCGCACCAGCGCGCCGCTCTCTACACCGACGGCTTCGCGCCCGAGGGCGGGCTCGCGCAGGCGACGCAGCTGCACGGCAAGGAGATGTCGTACAACAACTACGTCGACGCCGACGCTGCTCGTCGCGCGGCCTACGACTTCGACCAGCCGGCCGTCGCGATCATCAAGCACGCCAACCCGTGCGGCATCGCGGTCGGTGCGGACGTCGCCGAGGCCCACCGCAAGGCGCACGCGTGCGACCCGGTGTCCGCCTTCGGCGGTGTGATCGCGACCAACGTGCCGGTCTCGGTGGCGATGGCCGAGCAGCTCGGCGACATCTTCACCGAGGTCGTGGTGGCGCCCGGGTACGACGACGGCGCGGTCGACGTGCTCGCGCGCAAGAAGAACATCCGGCTGCTCGAGTGCGTCCCCGCCACTCGCGGCGGCATCGAGACCCGTGACATCTCCGGCGGCCTGCTCATGCAGGCCCGCGACGCCGTGGACGCCGACGGGGACGACCCGCAGAGCTGGACCCTCGCCACCGGGCAAGCGCTCGACGAGGCGGGCCTCGCCGATCTCGCCTTCGCGTGGAAGGCCTGCCGCTCGGCGAAGTCCAACGCGATCCTGCTCGCCAAGGACGGTGCCGCGGTCGGCATCGGGATGGGCCAGGTCAACCGGGTCGACTCCTGCAAGCTGGCGGTCGAGCGAGCGAACACGCTGGCCGACAACGAGGAACGAGCACGAGGAGCGGTGGCGGCCTCGGACGCGTTCTTCCCCTTCGCCGACGGCCCGCAGATCCTCGTCGACGCCGGCGTGAAGGCGATCGTGCAGCCCGGCGGCTCCGTCCGCGACCAGGACGTCATCGACGCCTTGTCGAGCGCCGGCGTGACGATGTACCTCACCGGAACCCGCCACTTCTTCCACTGAGCGAAGCGAGCCTCGAAACCACCGCACGGGGGCAGCCAGGCCTCACCGAGGGACCCAAGCGGCCACCTGACAGACTGGCTCCGTGACGGCACAGATCCTCGACGGCACGAAGACCGCGAAGACCATCAAGGGCGAGCTGACCGAGCGGGTCGCGAAGCTCAAGGAGCAGGGCGTCGTCCCGGGCCTCGGGACCGTCCTGGTCGGCAACGACCCCGGCTCGACGTGGTACGTCAACGGCAAGCACAAGGACTGCGCCGAGGTCGGCATCAACTCCATCCGCGTCGACCTGCCCGAGACGGCGACGCAGGGTGAGGTCGAGGCGTACGTCGCGGAGCTGAACGCCGACGAGGCGTGCACCGGCTACATCGTCCAGCTGCCGCTGCCCGGTCACATGAACAGCAACGAGGTGCTCGGCCAGATGGACCCGGCCAAGGACGCCGACGGACTGCACCCCACGAACCTCGGCTGGCTGGTGCTCGGCAAGGACGCGCCCCTGCCCTGCACGCCGAACGGCATCCTCGAGCTGCTGCGCCGTCACGACGTACGCATCGCCGGCGCCGACGTCTGCGTCATCGGCCGCGGCGTCACTGTCGGCCGACCGCTCGGCCTGCTGCTGACCCGCCGCAGCGAGAATGCCACCGTCACCCTCTGCCACACCGGCACGCGCGACCTCGCCGCGCACGTCCGCAACGCCGACATCGTGGTGGCCGCCGCCGGCGTGCCCGGCATCATCACCGGTGACATGGTCAAGCCCGGCGCCGCCGTCCTCGACGTCGGCGTGTCCCGCGTCGACGGCAAGATCGCCGGTGACGTGGCTCAGGACGTGTACGACGTCGCCGCGTGGGTCTCGCCGAACCCCGGCGGTGTCGGCCCGATGACTCGAGCGATGCTGCTCTCCAACATCGTGGCGGCCGCGGAGCACTCGCTCGCGCAGGCCTCCGGCGCTCAGGCTTGACGTTCGTGCGGGACGACGGGCCGCTGCGCCGCCCGCAGACCCTCGGCGGCGTGGTCTATCTCGCCGTCCTGGCCTCGGCGTTCTTCGGCCTGTTCCTGGTGTTCCTCGGTCCCTGGCGCGCGGGCCTCACCTGGATCGGGTGCGGCCTCCTGGTGGCCGCCTCGGTCAGGGTCGTGCTCTCCGACCACAACGCCGGCATGCTCCGCGTCCGCCGCCGCTGGTCGGACGTCTTGATGCTCACCCTCGCCGGCGTCGGCCTGATCGTGCTCAGCGTGGTCGTGCCGAACCAGCCACCGGCCTGAGTCCGGTCAGATTCATCAGGGCCGGCGCAGCAGGCTGGCGCCGGCGAGCATCACGAAGCCGGGCACGAGCAGCAGGCCGAGCCGCAGGTCCGCGACCTGCGCGATCGCGCCGGCGGCGAGCGGGCCGCAGATCTGAGCCACTGAAGCAACCGTCAGCGTCTGGCCGAGGGCGCCGTCGGCGCCGTCACCGTGCTCGTGATCGCCTGCCCGCATGCGCTCGGCCTCGCGATCCCGCTGGTCATCGCGATCTCCACCGCGATCGCCGCCCGCAACGGGATCCTCGTGAAGGACCGCCTGGCGCTCGAACGGATGCGCACGATCGACGCCGTGCTGTTCGACAAGACAGGCACGCTCACCAAGGGCCAGCACGTCGTCACCGGTCTCGCCGGCGACCGTCGATCTCGACCGGAGGAGCTGCTGCGCCTCGCCGGCGGCGGTCGAAGCCGACAGCGAGCATCCGCTCGCCCGCGCGATCGTCGCGGCGGCCAAGGAGACCGGCGAGCCGGCCCGCGCCACCGACTTCCGATCGCATCACCGGACGGGGCGTCGAAGCCACGATCGACGGACAGCGGTTCGCGGTCGGCGGTCCGGCGCTGCTCCGCGAGCGCGCGCTCACGGTCCCGGACGTCGCTCGAGCCGGCGACCGACGAATGGAGCGCGCGCGGCGCCGTCGGTGTTGCTCCTCGTCGATGACGACCAGGTCCTCGGTGCGCTCGCGCTCGAGGACGAGGTCCGACCCGAGGCGGCCGAGGCGATCCGCGAGCTGCACGACCTCGGCGTCGCAAGGTCGTGATGATCACCGGCGACGCCCAGCCCGTCGCCGACGCGGTCGGCGCGCGAGGTGGGCATCGACGAGGTGATGGCCGAGGTGCTTCCCGAAGACAAGGACGCGAAGGTCGCCGAGCTGCAGGCCCGCGGGCTCAAGGTCGCCATGGTCGGTGACGGCGTCAACGACGCCCCTGCGCTCGCCCGCGCCGACGTCGGCATCGCGATCGGCGCCGGCACGGACGTCGCCATCGAGTCCGCCGGCGTCGTGCTCGCTTCGTCGCGACCCGCGCAGCGTCGCGGCCGTCGTGCGCCTGTCGCAGCGCCAGCTACCGCAAGATGATCCAGAACCTGGCCTGGGCCGCCGGCTACAACATCGTCGCCATCCCGCTCGCCGCCGGCGCGTTCGCGTGGGCGGGGATCACGCTCCCGCCGGCCGTCGGCGCGATCCTCATGAGCCTCTCGACGATCGTCGTCGCCCTCAACGCGCAGCTTCTCCGGCGCGTGCGCCTGGTGCCCTCGCCAAGCGAAGACTCGTTTCGTCCTCGAGAGTCACTTGACCGCCAGAAGCTCTCCTAGAGCTGCCACTCGTCGGGGACTCCCTTGAGATCGTGACTCCCACGGTCCTCGAACCAGGCCCAAGAGCTCGCCCACGACCTGAGGGCGGTTGGGAGAGACTGCCGTCGTGCCGACTTCGGACCAGCCGAGCGCTCTGCTGTGACGTTCTGGGACGGGGTGATCATCGTGATCGCCGGGATGGCCGCCGGCACCATCAACACGGTCGTCGGCTCGGGGTCGCTGATCACGTTCCCGACGCTTCTCGCGCTCGGCTACCCGCCGGTGCTCGCCAACGTGTCGAACAACATCGGGCTGGTGCCCGGCGCCATCTCGGGCGTCTACGGCTATCGGCGCGAGCTCACCGGCCAGCGAGACCGGCTGATGCGCGCTGATCCCCGCATCGATCGTCGGCGCGCTCACCGGCGCACTGCTCCTGCTCGTGCTCCCGAGCGAGGTGTTCAAACGGGTGGTCGTCGTGCTCATCGTGGTCGCGCTCGTGCTGGTCGTGCTCGGTCCGCGCCTGTCGCGCCGCCTCGCGCGGCCGCACGAGGCGCAGACCGGACTGGCCCCGGCGCTCATCGTGCTCGTCGGGTTGGCCGGGATCTACGGCGGCTACTTCGGCGCCGCCCAGGGGATCATCCTCATCGCGCTGCTCGGGATCTTCGTGCTGGACGACCTGCAGCGCCTGAACGCGGCCAAGAACGTGCTCGCGATGACGGTGAACCTCGTTGCATCGTTCGTGTTCGTGATCGCGACCGACGTCGACTGGGCGGTCGTCGCCTGTATCGCCGCCGGATCGGTCGTCGGCGGGCAGATCGGGGCGACCGTCGGACGGAGGCTCGACCCGCGGGTGCTGCGGGCCGTGATCGTGGTCGTCGGCCTGTCGGCGCTGGTCCGGTTGATCTGAGCCCGGGTCAGGCGCTCACCAGCCGTCTGCGTTCGGAGGTCTCGTCGGGTCGCTCGCGGAGCTCTGGTCGACGGAGTTGAACACCGTCCCGGGGGCCGGCGGAACGGGGCCCGTCGAGCAGCGGGTCGTCGGTGTCGACCATCCATTGGTGCAGCCGAGCCCGGAGGTCGGCGAGCACCGGTGCGAGCGACGGATCCTCGATTCGGTTCGTGCCCTCGGTCGGGTCGATCCAGAGATCGAAGAGCGCTTCGACCGGCGGGTCGATCGCATCCCAGCCGGCTTCGAGCAGCACGTCCTTGGTCAGGCTGTCGTCGACGTTCGGCGAGCACCCGGCCGGGGTGCGTGTCGTCGTAGCGGCGCATGTACTTGTAGCGCTCGGTGCGCACCGCCCGTTGCGGCTCGTACGCCGCGTGGTACGTGACCTCGGCGAACACCTCGTCGCGGATGGCGTCGACATCGCCGCTGGACGAGCGGCAGCAGCGACGCGCCCTCGAGCCACGGCGGGCTGCGTCGATTCCGACGACGTCGCAGATCGTCGGGTACAGGTCGAGTTGGCTCACCATCGCGTCGTGCACCCGGCCCCGCTCGAAGCCACCGGGTCCGCGCATGATGAGCATCACGCCGATGCCGCGGTCGTACATGCGTGCACTTCGCGTCGGGGAACGCCAGGCCGTGGTCGGTCGTGCAGGATCACGAGCGTGTCGTCGACGAGGTCGTGCTCCTCGAGCGCGTTCAGGACGGTGCCGACGCCTTGATCCAGCGACCGGGCGCTGGCCTTGAAGGACGCCATGTCGCGCCGGGTGTCCGGCGCGTTGTCGACGATGTTGTCGGGCGGGCGCGAGTACGAGCGCGTCGCGCACCGGACGTCGGCTCGAAGTAGGCACGGTGCGTCTCGAAGAACCCGACCGAAAGGAAGAACGGCTGGTCCCTGCCGACCCGTTTGGCGATGAAGCGGGTCGCGGCCGGCGCGACGTCGCTCACCTTCGTCGAATCGAGCTCGATCGACCTGGTCGTAGCCGACGTCATGCGGATCGTCGGAAACGTGCTGCTCGCCGATGAGCCCCGACCAGTACCCGGCCTCGCGGAGCGTGTGGACGATGTGGCGCTCGGGGTGGGTCAGCCGGTAGCCACGATGGGCGAGGCCCAGCATCCCGGTCGCGTGGCTGTACTGGCCGGTCAGCAGCGCCGGCTCGCGACGGCGAACACACGGGCGCGGCGCAGAAGGCCTGGCGGAACAGCACGCCCTGATCGGCGAGGTGCTGGATGTTCGGCGTCGGGACGGGGTATCCGTACGGCTGCACGTACCGGCCGGTGTCGTGCGAATGCAGGTAGAGGACGTTGGGCGCAGGCATGACTCGTCTATCGTACCGACGAGGTATCTCGATTAATACAGTCGATATACTCGACATTATGACTGCGCCGCGGGTCCCTGGCATCTCGTACCTCGTCTGCGCGACGCAACGGAGCGGCAGCACCCTGCTCTGCGAATTGCTGAGCGCCACCGAGGTCGCGGGTGCGCCGGACGAGTACTTCGAGGCTCTGCGCCAGACGGGTCTGCCCCGACAGCCGCGCCAGTACTTCGAGGAGCCGTCGGTCGCGCGACATCGGCGAGCGACTGCCGCCGATCGATCCCGGGCGAGCCGGAGCGGGCGGGCGAGTTCGAGGGCTGGTTCCGCTACGTGCTGCAGCGCGGCACGTCGCGCAACGGGGTCTTCGGCGCCAAGATGATGTGGAACTACTTCGACGACTTCCGCGCCAGGGTCGCCGAGCTGCCCGGCCTCGACGGGCTGACCTTCACCGAGGCGCTCGACGAGGTGTTCCCGCAGCTGCGCATCATCTTCGTGCGCCGTCGCGACAAGGTGCCCCAGGCCGTGTCACTGTGGAAGGCGATTCAGACCCAGCAGTGGCGTACCGACTCCGAGGCGACCAACGGGCAATCGGCGAGCACCCGGACACCCGAGCTGAGCTACGACTTCGAGGCGATCGGCTATCTGCTCGAACGAGCTGCACCGGTGGGATGCCCGCTGGGAGGACTGGTTCCACGCGACCGGCGCGAGCCGATCCGGGTCTTCTACGAAGAGTTCGTCGAGTCACGCGCGGTGACCGTCGGTCGGGTGCTCGACGAGCTCGGCATCGATCCCCCGAACCGGACGGCCCGGCGCATGCAACGCCAGGCCGACGACCTCTCTCGCCATTGGGTCACGCGTTTCCGGCAGGACGCGGAATCCCAACACCGCGCCTGACTGGCGACGTCATGCGGTGGGGTCGAGCGGTGGGTGCTCGAGGACGCGGGGCCGGTACTCGACCAGCTGGATGCGGCCGTCGAAGGTGCGGTGGTCGATCATGTCGAGCGCGACGTCGGGGTAGCCGTCGTAGATGCGTTCCGCTCCCGTGGCGCCGGTGATCACCGGGAACATCACGACCCGGAAGCGATCGACGAGTCCGGCTCGCAGCAGCGACCGGCACAGGCTGACGCTGCCGATGCGTGCTGATGAGGCCCGAGCCGTCCTCCTTCATCGCCCGGACCGCCTCGACCGCGTCGTCGCGCACGAGCGTGGAGTTGGCCCACGTGAGCGGCTCCTCGAGCGAGGCCGAGAACACCACCTTCGACGCTCGCGTGAGCTCGTCGACGGACGCCTCCTCGTCGGTGGTGAACTCGTCCGTTCCCGCCGGGGTCTCTCCGGCCGCGAAGCCCGACATCAGCCGGTACGTGTTCGCTCCCATCAGGTACGTGACCTCGGGTTGTTCGCCCAGCCAGGCGAGGTACTCCGGCCCCTCGAGACCCCAGAAGCCGGGCCAGCCCTCCCCCGACGCGTAGCCGTCGAGGGAGGTGATGAAGTCGACGAGGAGCTCCTGCATGTCCTTGTTCCTCTCGGGAGGCAGCCGCACCCGCGTTCACCACGACCGCGGCATGAGGTTGGACCGGCGGCGAGTCGAGAACTCATCGCGGGTGCACGACCGAGTCGGACCGCGTTTCCGGCAGGACGCGGAAGCCCGACACCGCGTCTGACCCGACCGCGGGGTCGGCCGAGAAAAGTGCGAACGCCCCATAGAACCGCCGTCCCTGAGGTGGTCTACTGAATGTCTGGTGCCGATGGCGGGCACCGCAACTCACACCACAGAGACAGGTCACACCTCAGGGAAGCGTTGATCCGCAGGCGATCACCACTGGTCGCATGAGCCTGCGGGGAGCCAATGCGAAACCGGCCCCGGCTCGATGGGGCTTGCTCTCGCGACTTCGCACCGAGGTGTCATGGGACGCTCCTCTTCGACGGCTCGCTGGCTCGCCGCCGGTGCCTTGGCGTGCCTCGCCATCTCGACTTCCGTCCTCGGCGCGCACGCGGCGCTCACGCGCCGCGACCTCGGCGCGCCGGCGTCAGCACCTCAGCCGGGCAAGCGCCGTCGCGAAGACCCGCGCCCAGCCACGTCGACCACGACGTCGAGCACCACGACGACCACGTCCGCTCCGGCCGTCGTCGCCTGCGCCCGTCTTCGCGAGCGGGAACGCGACAACTCGATGCACTCCTCCCGACGCTCCCGGCCGTGCTGTTCGAAGGCGGCGCGCAGGTGCAGGTTCGGCTACAACCCGATCGATTGTTGCCACGCGGGCGGCTACAACGAGCTCCGAATGTGGTCTGGGTCAGCGAGCGGGCGTTGGCCAGCCGCGGCGAGGCTCACCTACGTCGCGGTGCACGAACTGGCGCACAGCGTCCACTTGAAATCCGCCCGTGGACCCGCCCTGACCGTCGGCGGTGGCCGGAGCACCGGTGGTGCGGGCCGGTCCTTGGGACGACTCCGAGAAGGTGGCGGACTGCGTCTCCTGGGCGCTCTACCCCGCCGAGACGCTCGCGGCTGGAATCACGTACTGGGACTGTCCCGACCCGTGGCGGCGCTCAGGTGCTGGCAGCACTCACGCTGCGCTGAGGCGTCATCGGTCGATGCCGTACAGCCGGCGTGCGTTGTCACCGAGGAACTGACGTCTCGAGGTCGCGTCGAACATGCCGGCGAGCGTGTCGAGATCGGTGATGTAGTCGGGCGTGTGATCGGCATGGGGAAAGTCCGACGCCCACATGAACCGGTCGGCGCCGAACCGCTCCGCGAGCGCAGGGATGGTCCGCTCGTCGGGATCGCACGAGATCCACACGCGTTCGCGGAAGTAGTCACTCGGCTTGTGCTTCAGCGGCACGCGGGTTCCGATGAACGTGTGGCCGTAGACCGCGTCGATGCGGTCGAGCCAGTAGCCGATCCATCCACCGCCCGACTCGAGGACCACGACCTTGAGTCGCGGGAACTTGTCGAACACGCCGTAGTCGAACAGGGTCGTGAACTGCTGGCGGACTCCGTCGGAAGCGGTGACCGACGCGAGCAACCGCAACTGCTTGACGTGCTCCCACGATCCCATGCGCTCGCCCTTGGTCCATTGCGGTTCGAACGTCGGATGGATCGCGAAGGGCAGGTCGAGGTCCTGGGCGGCCGCGAAGACCGGATCGTTGTCGGGATGGCCGAGCGGCCGGCCGTCGTGGGTGAAGGGCGCCACGTACGCGCCGCGCGCGCCTTCTCCCGCGGCGCGTTGCAGCTCACGCGCGGCTCCAGCCGGATCGCTCAACGAGAGATGCGCGGTCGGGATCAGCCGCGGGCTCTCCGAACAGAACTCGCAGATCCAGCGGTTGTACGCACGGGTGTAGGCCTGACTCAGGTCGGCGTCGTCGAGCTCGGCTTCCCAGAGCAGGCCGATCGTGGTGTACAGCACGACGGCATCGATGCCTTCGGCGTCGAGCACCTCGATGCGCTCCCCCGGGTCCATGCTGCCGTAGGGCGCTTCGCCGACGTAGGTCCGTTCGGGGTCCAGTTGCATCGAGCGGAGGTCCGGATCGCCCATCGCGCCGAGCGTCGACGGGAAGCCGCGACGACTCATCTTCGACCGGGCGCCACCGATCTGGAGCTCTTCGAGGCCGTTCTCGTCGGTGACGAGTCGCAGCGCGCGGTCGCGGTACTGCGGGTCGATGTAGTTCTCCCACAGGTCGGGAGGCTCGAGGATGTGGCCATCGGCGTCGACTGCCCCCTCGAACGACAACCGCTTGGTCACGTGCAGGGGCTTCGCCACGCTCGCGAACGTACGTTGTGTGCGCTCGCCCGGCCAGAACGGTCCGGGCCTGACCCACTTGGGAGCGACGGTGGACTTCGAGATCCCGCCCGATATCCAGTCGACACTCGACGCCCTCGATGCGTTCATCGAGCGCGAGATCAGGCCGCTGGAGCAGGCGGACGACAACGTCCGCTTCTTCGACCATCGGCGCGAGTACGCGCGGACCGACTTCGAGCACGGCGGGGTGCCTCGACAGGAGTGGGAAGCGCTGCTGGCCGAGATGCGCCGGCGCGCGGACGCGGCGGGTTGGCTCCGCCACGCCCTCCCCGCCGAGTACGGCGGTCACGACGCGACCAACCTGGAGATGGCGATCATCCGCGAGCACTTGGCGACGAAGGGCCTCGGGCTGCACAACGATCTGCAGAACGAGAGCTCGATCGTCGGGAACTTCCCGACGGTGCTCATGATGCGCGACTTCGGGACCGACGAGCAGCGCGCCGAGTGGATGCCCGGTTTTCTGGACGGCACGCGCCGGCTCGCCTTCGGGCTCACCGAGCCGAATCACGGTTCCGACGCGACGTATCTCGAGACGACCGCCGTGCGCGACGGCGACGAATGGGTCGTGTCCGGCGACGAAGCGGTTCAACTCCGGACTGCACCATGCGACGCACGACATCGTGTTCGCACGGACGTCGGGCGAACCGGGCTCGCCGCTCGGCATCACGGCGTTCCTCGTACCGACCGACGCCGAGGGCTTCAGCGTCGACTTCTTCTGGTGGACGTTCAACATGCCGACCGACCACGCGGAGGTGACGCTGCGCAACGTGCGCGTGCCCGCCTCTTCCGTGTTCGGAGAGGTCGATCACGGGCTCGATCTCGCGCAGCACTTCGTGCACGAGAACCGGATCCGGCAAGCCGCCTCGTCGCTCGGCGCCGGACAGTTCTGCATCAACGAGGCCGTGGCCTACGCGGCGCAGCGCACGACCTGGGGAAAGCCGCTGGCGCGGAACCAGGCGATCCAGTTCCCGCTCGTCGAGCTCCACACCGAAGCCGCCATGCTGCGTCAGCTGATCCGGTTCACGGCATGGTCACTCGACCGTCGCCATCACATGGAGGTCACTCACCTCGTCGCGATGTGCAACTACCGGGCCAACCGCTTCGCGTGCGACGCAGCCGACCGCGCGATGCAGACCTGCGGCGGCCTCGGCTACAGCCGCCACATGCCGTTCGAACACATCTACCGGCACCATCGCCGGTACCGGATCACCGAAGGCTCCGAAGAGATCCAGATGCGCAAGGTCGGCCAGCAGCTCTTCGGCATCGGTCACAGCTGACCGACCCGGCGGCTAACCAGGGCTGGCGACGGGCACGAATCCCGGAAGCAGGTTCTCGCGCGCGCACACCTGCTGGGCGTCGAACACCTTGCCGCTCCACTCGCGGGCGCGCCCTGCCTGCGCGAGCCACGCCACCGCGGCGCCGATCGCGTCTGGCGGCGCACCGGCGGCTGCGTCATAACCGAAGCGCGCCATGTCCTGCGCGATGCGCTCGGTCGCGACGTAGCCCGGCTCGATGTTGACGCAGGCGATCCCGAGTGGGTGCAGCTCCGCGTGCAGCACGCCGGCGACGCGGTGCAGCGCGCCCTTCGAGATCGCGTACCCGAGTCCCCAACCGCCCTCGCCCGCCGGCGCCTTCGGTTCCATCCATGCGACGCCCGAGGTCACGTTCGCGATCAGACCGTCGCCGCGCTCGATCATCTGGGGCAACACCAGGCGGGCCAGAACGAGCGGCGCCATCACGTTGGCCTCGAGGTGTGCGTCGAGGAGGGCGGTTGGCGTGTCGAGGAAGCGGTCCATGTGGCCCGGGCCGACGTAGCGGCCGTTGTTGACGAGCACGTCGACGCGGCCCATGCGTTCGAGCACGGTCGCGGCGGCGGCGCCGAGCGACGCGCGGTCGAGCAGGTCGCCGGGAACGACGAGGGCCTCTCGGTTCTCGGCCCGGATCAGGGCCGCGGTGGTCGTCGAGACTTCCCGGCAACGCGGAGGTGTCGGAACGCGCAATGGTCGACGAGTGCTCCCGGGCCTCACCGTCGTTCACCGTGCGGGCGAGGATCGCAACGTCGTAGCCCGCCGCGCGCGAGATTGGTCGCGATCGCTTTGCCGATGCCGCGGCTCGCGCCGGTCACGAATGCGACGGGCGTCGTCATGTGCCCAATCGTTACGATTGGCGGCCGTGGACGCCAGTCGGCCCTTCGGGCACGGGTCGGTCTCGTTGCGCTGCTACCCGCACCTCGACCTCGGCGCACCCGAGATCGTTGCCGAGATGCGCGCCCAGGCCGCGCTCGCGGCCGAGCACGGTTTCGACGGGGTGATGACCAGCGAGCATCACGGCGGGTTCGCCGGATACCTGCCGAATCCGCTCCAGCTCGCGGGCTTCCTGCTCGACGCCATGCCGCGCGGTTGGGCCGCCGCCTGCCCGGTGATCGCGACGTTGCGGCCCGCGGCATTGATCGCGGAGGAGACCGCGTGGTTGGCGGCACGCCATCCCGAGCGGGTGGGCGTCGGCCTGGCCGCCGGTGCGCTCGAGCAGGACTTCGCGGTGATGGACCTCGACATGCGCGACCTCACCGCGCGCTTCACCCGTGCCCTGGAACGCGTGGCCGAACTGCTGCGCGGCGAGACCGGCGATGCGCTCGCGGGCGATCCGGCAATCGCTCGTTGTCGCGTCCACCCGATCCCGGTCGTGAGCGCCGCCGCGAGCGCGACCGCGGCCCGACGGGCCGCGCGGTGTCGGCGCCGGCATCATCCTCGATTCGCTCGCGAGCGTGGCGCGGTGTCGGGAGCTGACCGACGCGTACCGCGCCGCGGGTGGTGTCGGGGCGGTCGTCCTGGTCCGCCGGGTTTGGATCGGCGACCCGCCGCGCGCCCGCTTCGACAACCAGGTGCAGGTGTATCGCGGCTACGCGGCGCCGGGCGCGACGGCAACTTGGGGCGCCGACGAGCTGCTCGCCGACACCGACGGCCCCGCGCTGGCCGCCTGCGTCGCGCAGACGGTTATCGATGCCGGCGCCGACGCGTGCAACGTTCGCATCCATGTTCCCGGCGTCGATCCAGTCGCGGCTCGGGCGCAGATCGTGCGCCTTGGTGACGAGGTCGTCCCGCGTGTTCGCGAGGCACTCCGCGCCTCGGCCCGGAGAAGCTGACCGAGCTGCACCGAGCGCATGGCCGGGAGGTGGCGACCTCCCGGCCCGTGCTCCGTGGGGCACCCGGTCCTCCGAGGACCGGGGCCGCGTTCCCGCTCGCCTCAGGTGACGGTGAGCGTGTAGCTCCGGGTGGCGGTGAACTTGAACTTGTCGGTCACCGTCACGGTGAACGAGTAGTTCCCCGCCGTCGCGGGCTTGCCCTTCAGCTGGCCCTTGGCGCTGAGCTTCACCTTCGCCGGCAACGCGCCCGCGGTCACCTTGAACTTGTACGGCGCAACACCACCCGACGCCGTCAGGTTCGCCGCATAGTTCTGACCGGCCGTCCCGCCCGGCACTCCGGCCGGCGAGATGGTGATCAGCTGCGGTGCGACGAGGAAGTCGAGCTTGGTCTTGACCTTCGTCGGCTTCTTCGGCGGCGAATCGCTCGCCTGGATCGTCACCTTCCACTTGCCCTCGGTCGTCGGGGTCCCGGAGATCCGACCCGTTGCCTTGTTCAGGCTCAGACCCGGCGGCAGCGGCTTGCCGGTCACCGACCACGTCACCGGGGTCGTCGCACCGGCGACACCGGGCACATCGCGCTGGAACGTTGAGCCGACCTTCGCCTGACCGGGATTCGAGATCGGCGGCTGCGGCGGCGGCGTGGCGAACGTCACCGGAGTGAAGCTGTCGTACTTGCGGTCAGTGGGCGAGATCGCGCAGGAGTGCGCACAGAACGTTGCGATCCCGTACGAGGCCGACAGGTTCGTCACCGTCCCCGCCGGGATCGTGACGTTCCTCGTGAACGCGCCGTCGACGATCGTCTCCTTCGCCACGAACACCGCGCCGACGAAGTCCGCCTGGTCCGGCACCTGCCCCGGCTGCCACTCCGACTCGGGCACGAAGCCGACGTACACACCCTGCTCCGACGGT
>CAVRFR010000004.1:0-4914 GCA_963720435.1 uncultured Actinomycetota bacterium
GCCCATGGCGTCTCCTCGATGACGAGCTGATCGATGTCAGGGAGTAGACCGTGCCCGGACCGAGATGTCATCGCACCCCCGGTTGGCGAGCGGAGAGGAACTAGTTAGGGTGACCTAACTTAGGACACCCTAACTTCAACTCTCGGAGCGTGCAGCGTGGTCCCCCACCTTCCCCATCGTCGTCCGCTGGCCCCTCCTGTCAGCCTGGTCGTCGCCACCTTGACGGTCCTCGGCCTGCTGCTCGCCGGCTGCTCCACCGGCTCGCGGGACTCGGCCGACGACGGACCGGGCGACTCGGCCTCGAGCGGCCCGCAGGCCGACGAGTCGGCGTTCCCGGTGACCATCAAGCACGCCTTCGGGGAGACCACGCTGAAGTCGGTGCCCGAGCGGGTGGCCACGGTCTCGTGGGTCAACGCCGACACCACGCTGGCGCTGGGCGTCGTCCCCGTGGGCATGCCGAAGATCGTCTTCGGTGAGAACCACCACGCTTCCACGCCGTGGGCCGACGCCGCACTCGAGCGGCTCGACGCCGGCTGGGGCAGCGAGAACGCGCCGGCGCAGTACTCCGAGGCCGACGGGATCAACTACACCGAGATCGCGAAGACCCGTCCCGACGTGATCCTCGCGACGTACTCCGGGCTGACCAAGCCGCAGTACACCAAGCTCTCGAAGATCGCACCGGTGATCGCCTACCCGAAGCTCGCCTACGGCACCCCGTGGGAGACCTCGACTCGCATGATCGGTGAGGCGCTCGGGCGTCAGGCGCAGGCAGAGAAGCTGGTCGAGCTCGACCAAGGCGAAGATCGACGCGCAGGTCGCGAAGTACCCCCAGATCAAGGGCAAGTCGTTCATCTACGCGAACCTCGACCCCTCGGCGGCGCAGAGCGTCAACCTCTACACCGCGATCGACAACCGCCCACGCTTCTTGAACAGCATCGGGATGAAGCAGGCGCCGGTCGTGGGCACGAACACCAAGAAGAACTCCTTCTACATCCCCTGGTCGGCCGAGCGCGCGGACGAGCTCGAGTCGGACGTCCTCGTCACCTGGGTGCCCAGCGACAAGACCAAGGGACAGATCGACGACGACCCGCTGCTGAGCCAGATCCCGGCGGTCAAGCGCGGAGCCTGGATCGCGGACTCAGACGACACCTTGACGTTGGCGATCTCGGCGGCGAGCGCGCTGAGCCTGCCCTGGGCGCTCGACAAGGTGCTGCCCGAGCTCGGGGCGGCGGCCGACAAGGCGTGAGGACATGACTGTCCGTCGGACAGGCATCGTCGTCGCGGCACTGCTCGCGGTGGCGCTCGCCACCGTGCTGTCGCTGTCGCTGGGCGCTCGACCGGTCGCCCCGGCCGAGCTGCTGGAGGCGTGGACGCGCAACCTGGCGGGCGATCCCGACCAAGCGGTGGTGCAGGCGCGGCTCTCGAGCACCGTGCTGGCGCTGCTGGTCGGCGGTGCACTGGGCATCGCCGGCGCCGCGATGCAGGGCGTGGCCCGCAACCCGCTCGCGGACCCCGGGATCCTCGGGGTCAACGCGGGCGCGGCACTCGCCGTGGTCGTGGCGATCGCCTGGCTCGGGGTCGCCGGGCTGTCCGGCTACCTGTGGTTCTCGTTCGCAGGCGCCGCCGTCGCGGCCGTGCTGCGTGTACGCCGTCGCGAGCCTGGGCCGCGAGGGTGCGACCCCGATCAAGCTGGCTCTTGCCGGTGCCGCCGCCAGCGCCGGTCTCGTGTCGTTGATGAACGCGGTGCTCGTCACGAACCAGGACGTGTACGACCGCTACCGCTTCTGGCAGGTCGGGTCCGTCGGTGGCCGGGGCTGGCCGGTCGTCGAGGGGATCTTGCCGTTCCTCGTCATCGGGGTCGTCCTCGCGCTCGACCCTCGGCAGAGCCCTCAACGGGCTCGCCCTCGGCGACGACACCGCACGCGGGCTCGGCCAGCACGTGGTCCTCAGCAGGGTGCTGACCGCCGTCGCGGTGGTGCTGCTGTGCGGCTGCGCTACCGCCGCAGCGGGCCCCATCGCATTCATCGGCCTCGTCGTGCCGCACCTGGCCCGTGCCATCTCCGGGCCCGACCATCGGTGGCTGCTCCCCATCTCCGGTCTGCTCGGTGGCGCCCTGCTCGCCTTCGCCGACACCGCCGGGCGACTGGTGGCACCTCCGACGGAGGTCCAGGCGGGACTGATGGCCGCCGTCGTGGGAGCACCGGTCTTCATCTTGCTGGTGCAGCGGCGCAAGGTGGTGGGCCTGTGACCGCCGTCGACGTCGCACCAGTTCCGGCTCGCACGTCGTACGACGGACCGGCGGCTGCAGGTCGTCGTCGGCGGCCTCGCCGTCCTGGCGGTCACGCTGTTCTTCGTCGAGGTGCTGCTCGGCAGCTTCACCGTCACCTTCCCCGACCTGGTCCGGATCGTCACCGGCACCGACATCCCGGGCGCGAGCTTCATCGTCATGGAGGACAAGCTGCCGCGCGCGGTCATCGGCGTCATGGTCGGCGCGTCGTTCGCGATCGCCGGCACGGTCTTCCAGACCATGCTGCGCAACCCGCTTGCCAGCCCGGACGTCATCGGCGTGACCTCGGGAGCAAGCGCCGGCGCGGTCCTCGGCATCGTGGTGTTCGGAGCCGCCGGAGCGGCGGTGTCGGTGTGGGCGTTCGCCGGCACGATCCTCGTCGCGCTGGGGATCGCCGCGCTCGCCCGCGGCGGCGTCAAGGGGTCGCGACTCATCCTCGTCGGGATCGCGGTCGGCGCCGTCCTCCAGTCGGTGATCTCCTACCTGCTGGTGCGCGCCGACGTCTACGTCGCCTCCGACGCGTTCGCGTGGCTGCAAGGCTCGCTCAACGACAGCACCTGGCCGAGAGCCCGCGACCTGGCCGTCTGTCTGGTCGTGCTCTTGCCCGCGCTCTGGCTGCTCGCCCGCCGCCTGGGAGTTCTGGCGCTCGGCGACGACCCGGCGCAGGCGCTCGGCGTGCCGGTCGCCCGCTCCCGGTTGGCGCTGCTGCTTGCCGCCGTGTCGCTGGCCGCGGTCGCCACCGCCGCCTCCGGACCGATCGCGTTCGCAGCGTTCCTGCCCGGCCCGATCGCGCAGCGACTGCTGGGGGGCCGGGTGTCACTGGCAGCGGCCGCGCTCGTCGGCGTCGTCATCGTGCTCGGCGCCGACTTCGTCGCCCACGGGCTCATCCCAGACGTGACGCTGCCGGTCGGTGTCGTCACCGGCGCGCTCGGTGCGCCGTTCCTGCTCTACCTGTTGGTCGCCTCGAACCGGAGACTCGCGTGACTCACTCCCTTGCCGCCTCGGACCTCTCCCTGGCCTACGACGAGCGCACGGTCGTCGATCGGCTGACCCTGGGCATCCCGCCGGGTCAGGTGACGATCGTGGTCGGCGCGAACGCCTGCGGGAAGTCGACGCTGCTGCGAGGGCTCGCCCGACTCATGAAGCCGACCCACGGCGCCGCGCTGCTCGACGGTCAGGCGATCCACCGGCTGCCGACCCGGGAGGTGGCGACCGTGCTCGGGCTGCTGCCGCAGACGCCGGTCGCCCCCGAGGGGATAACCGTCGCCGACCTGGTGAGCCGGGGGAGGTATCCGCACCAGGGCTGGTTCCGCCGGTGGGGCGACGACGATGACGAGGCGGTCGCTGCGGCGATGCGGGCCACGGACGTGCTCGACCTCGCCGACCGACCGGTCGACGAGCTCTCCGGTGGTCAGCGGCAACGCGTGTGGATCGCGATGGCCCTTGCGCAGCAGACCGACCTGCTGCTGCTCGACGAGCCGACGACCTTCCTCGACCTCGCGCACCAGGTGGAGGTGCTCGACCTGCTCAGCGACCTCAACCAGTCCCGCGGCACCACGGTCGTCATGGTGCTGCACGACCTCAACCTCGCCGCCCGCTACGCCGACCACCTCGTCGCGATGCGGCAGGGCAGCGTGGTGGCGGCCGGGGCTCCGGGAGACGTGGTCACCGAGGACCTGGTGCGGAGGGTGTTCGGTCTCGAGTCACGGGTCGTCCCCGACCCGGTGGCGGGCACGCCTCTCGTCGTACCCATGGCGCGGCGAGCGGCGGTGGCCAGCCGGTGAGCACCGTGACGCACGTGGTGCCGTTCGCCTGCTTCGAGGTCGAGGTGGTCCGCGTGCGGCGGCTGTCTCCGTCGTTCGTGAGGGTCACGCTCGGCGGTGACGCGCTCGCCGACTTCGACGGCTGCGGCCCGCTGGGCCCGCGCGATCTCCGAATCAAGCTGATCGTGCCGGTGGCCGGCGGGCCGGCGCCGCCGATCGACGACCTGTCCCCGGGCTGGTACCCACGCTGGCTGGCCCTCGACCCACGGGTGCGCGGAGAGATGCGGACCTACAGCGTCCGGCGGTCCCGAGTGCACGACCCACGCCCCGAGATCGACGTGGACCTGGTGCTGCACGAGCCGAAGGGGCCCGCCGGCAGCTGGGCTGCGACGGTGGCGCCAGGCGACCGGCTGCCGATCATGGGCCCCTTGCGTGGTCGCTGGCAGGAGTACGGCGGCATCGAGTGGGACCCGCCCGCACCGGGGACCGGCAGATTGCTGCTCGCCGGCGACGAGACCGCGGTGCCCGCCGTCGCGTCGGTGCTGGAGACGCTGCCGCCCGGATACGTCGGTGACGCCGTGCTCGAGGTGCCGGACGCCGAGGACTTCCAGTACCTCTCCTCGCCGGCCGAGGTGAAGGTGACGTGGCTGGCGCGCGGCGAGCGGCCGCACGGCGAGCTGCTGACGTCCTGGGTCAGGGATGCGGCGCCGCCGTCGTACGCGTGGGTGGCGGGCGAGGCAGCCGTCGTCCGCGGGCTGCGCCGCCTGCTCGTCGGGGAGCACGGCCTGCCACGTGAGGCCGTGACGTTCATGGGCTACTGGCGACTCGGTGGCGCCCTGTGAACCAAAGCAGGGATCAGGCCTG
>CAVRFR010000005.1:0-1514453 GCA_963720435.1 uncultured Actinomycetota bacterium
TTCACCCTCAACGGCGTCACTCCGGGCATGCCCTTGGTGCCGTGCTTCTCGAACACGGCGGTCAGCCGCTCGGTGTAGTCGGCCAGATGCTCCAGCGGCACCGCGCAGTCCTCGATGAAGGAGACCGGCTTTCCCTCGCTCTTCATCGACATCATGATGTTGAGGCCGGAGGCGCGCACCTCCCACACCGCCGTCTGCCCGGCGGCATCGGCAACCTTCACCACGCTGCCGGGATGCCCGAGATCGCCCATCAGCTCGTCGAGGCGGTCGAGCCGGCGCAGGTTCTCGGCCTGGTCGTCCTCGGCGAACTCGACCAGCAGCAGCGCATCCGGCTTGCCGCGCACGTAGCGTCTCCATCACCGGGCGGAACATGGCGATGTCGCGCGCCAGCTCGATCAGCGTGCGGTCGACCACCTCGACGGCCACCGGCCCCAGCTTGACGATGTGCTGCGCCGCCTCCATGGCCTTGCGGAAGGTGGCGAAATGGCAGATGCCGAGCGCCTTGTTCTTCGGCAGCGGCGACAGCTTCAGCTCGATCTGCCGCGACAGCGCCAGCGTGCCCTCCGAGCCGCACAGCAGCGTCGCGAGATTGACCGGCGCTGCTGCGCGGCACCAGCGCATCGATCAGATAGCCGCCGACGCGCCGCGACACCTCGGGAAACGCGCCGCGCGATGTGCTCCGCCTCGCGCCGCCCGAGCCGAGCAGATCGCGGAACAGGGCGAAGCCTCGCGTCGCCCTGCCACTGGTCGCGCGCCCCGCCTGGGGGGAGGGGTTAGGGTGGGCCTGACTCCGAATCTCCGTCCTGCCGGAGGGGACGAAGCCGAGATTGTGCCCGACCTCGCCGAACCGCGCCTCGCGTGCCGTCCGCCAGAATCGCATCGATCGCCAGCACGTTGTCGCGCATGATGCCGTAGCGGATCGAGCGCGTGCCGCAGGAGTTGTTGCCGGTCATGCCGCCGATGGTGGCGCGGCTCGACGGTCGAGACATCGACCGGAAACCACAGCCCGTCGGCCGAGCTGCCGGTTCAGCTCGTCGAGCACGATGCCCGGCTCGACCATGCACGTCGCCGCCTCCGCGTCGGCCGCGACGAGCCGGTTGAGATGCTTGCGTGAAGTCGATCACCAGCGCCCGGCCGACCGTCTGGCCCGACTGCGAGGTGCCGCCGCCGCGCGGCAGCAGCGGCACGCCTTCCTCGCGCGCGATCGCGCAGCGCAGCGCCACGTCGTCGGCCGTCTTCGGCACCACCACGCCGATCGGCTCGATCTGGTAGATCGACGCATCCGTCGAATAGCGCCCGCGGCTGAAGCGCGTCGAACAGCACCTCGCCCTGCAACTCTTTCCGCAGCGCGTCGGCAAGCCGATGGGAGGTCGGATGCGGCGGGCGTGCGCTGGTCATCGAGCCCTGCATGCGGCTGGTCAGCGCGGCATGATAGGTCGAGCATATCGGTCCGGCGCTGTCCGCTTGCGCGGCCGCCGGAGAATGCGTGATTTCCCCGCCGAGTTGAGCAGTCTGCTGGCGAAACCGAGTTCGGCCAATCCGCTGGGCCAGATGAGGCCAGGCGTGCTATGCGCTGCGCCAGGTGCCCGAGATACCAAGGAGAGCGTTCCATGTCCAACGCAGCCGCACGCCGCGCCGGACGCCATTTCCTGCAGATCCCGGGCCCGACGCCGGTGCCGGACCGCATCCTGCGCGCCATGGACATGCCGGTGCATCGACCATCGCGGGCCGGAGTTCCAGAAGCTCGGCCAGCGCGTGCTCGACGGCATCAAGACGATCTTCAAGACCGACGGCCCGGTCATCATCTACCCGGCCTCCGGCACCGGCGCCTGGGAAGCGGCGCTGGTCAACACGCTGTCGCCCGGCGACAAGGTGCTGATGTACGAGACCGGCCATTTCGCCACGCTGTGGAAGAACATGGCCGTGAAGCTCGGCCTCGAGCCGGAGTTCATCGCCTCCGACTGGCGCTCGCGGCGCCGATGCCGCCGCCATCGAGGCGCGGCTGCGCGAGGACAAGGGCCACACCATCAAGGCCGTCTGCGTCGTCCACAACGAGACCTCGACCGGCGCCACCTCGCGCATCGACGAGGTGCGCCGCGCCATCGACGCCGCCGGGCATCCGGCGCTGCTGATGGTCGACACCATCTCCTCGCTCGGCTCCGTCGACTATCGCCACGACGAGTGGGGCGTCGACGTCACCGTCGGCGGCTCGCAGAAGGGCCTGATGCTGCCGCCGGGCCTCTCCTTCAACGCGGTCTCCGACAAGGCGCTCGCCGCCGCCAAGGCCTCGCAAAGCCGCCAAGCTGTTCTGGTCGTGGGAGGAGATGCTCGCCAACAACAAGAACGGCTTCTTCCCCTACACGCCGGCGACCAACCTGCTCTACGGCCTCGCCGAGGCGATCGACATGCTGCACGAGGAAGGCCTCGACAACGTCTTCGCGCGCCACGAGCGCCATGGCGAGGCGACGCGCCGCGCCGTGCGCGCCTGGGGCCTCGAGAACCTGTGCAGCGACGACGAAGTACTATTCGCCCGTGCTGACCGCGGTGGTGATGCCCGAGGGCCACAACGCCGACGCGCTTCCGCAAGGTCACGCTCGAGCACTTCGACATGTCGCTCGGCACCGGCCTCAGCCAAGGTCGCGGGCAAGGTGTTCCGCATCGGCCATCTCGGCGACACCAACGACCTCACCATCATCGGCACGCTCGCCGGCGTCGAGATGGGGCTCGGCACTCGCCGGCGTGCCGCACAAGGCCGGGTCGACGACGATGCCGAGGGGCAGGGCGTGGGCTCCGACCTGGTGCGCACCGCGCTGGACCAGGTCCGCGAGGAAGGCCTGCGCGTGGTGGCGCAGTGCCCGTTCGTCAAGGAGTGGATCCGCCGCCACCCGGACTACGCCGACCTGACGTCCTAGCAGGTCAGCGCAGCGTCAGGACGGTCTTGCCCAGCACCTTGCGCTGCTCCATGTCGGTGAGCGCGCGGCTCACCTCCTCGAGCGGGTACGTCGTGCCGACAGGCGGGTCGACGACACCGGACTCGAGCATCGGCAGCAGCTCGTCCCACTGCTCGCGCATGAACCCGGGCCGGGTCATCGCGTAGGCGCCCCAACCCACACCGCGCACGTCGGTGTTGTTGAGCAGCAACCTGTTGACCTTGACCTCGGGGATCGAGCCGGCGGTGAAGCCCACCACAAGCAGGCGGCCCTGGGTGCCCAGCGAGCGCAACGAGTCGGTCATCAGGTCACCGCCGACCACGTCGACGACGACGTCGACGCCACGCCCCTCGGTGAGCTCCTTGACCGCGGACAGGAAGCCGTCGACGAGAACCGCGTCGTCGGCGCCGAGAGACCTGGCGAACTCGGCCTTCTCCTCGGTCGAGACGACGGCGATGGTGCGCGCGCCGTACCCACGGGCGACCTGCAAGGTGGCGGTGCCGACGCCGCCTGCGGCACCGTGCACCAGCACGGTCTCGCCCTTGCGCACTGCGCCCGGGTGCCCAGGGCGAACTGGGCGGTGAGGTAGTTCATCGGCAGCGCGGCCCCCTTGTCGAAGCCGACCTGGTCCGGCAGCGAGAAGACGCTGTCCTGGTGCACCGCCACCAGGTCGGCGCCTCCGCCGTAGGGCAGGACGGCGGCCACCCGGTCACCAGATCCGAATCCCGACCCGTCGGGGGCCTCCCGCACCACCCCGGCCAGGTCGACGCCCAGCTGGAAGGGCAGGTCAGGCTTGATCTGGTACTCGCCGCGGCTCAGCAGCAGGTCCGGCCAGCTGATCCCCAGCGCGTGCACCTCGATCAGCACTTCGGCCTCGCCTGGGCGCGGCTCGTCGGCCTCCACCACCTCGACACCTGAGGGACCTTCGCTTCGAACCACCTGGACGCTACGCATGCGCGCAGGCTATCGGGGCGTGCTTGAATGGCGATGGCGTCTTGAGAGCGACAGGGCGTTCGCTCCCGGGTGAAGGAAAACCACATGGGCAACGACTCTCAGCCGGTTCCCGCGGATCCCGCGACCGCCGAGATGTTCCGGAACCTCTCCGAGGTCGTCTACGCCGGGGACGACTTCGAGGCGGTGTACGAGGCGATCGTGAACGCCGCGACGCGTCTGGTCGACGGCTGCGACCACGCCAGTCTCATGCTCAAGCGCGGCAGCACGTTCATCACGGTGGCCGCCAGCGACGACGTCGCTCGACAGATCGACAGCCTCGAGAACCAGCTCGGCGAGGGCCCCTGCCTGGACGCGATCGAGGACGAGACCGTCTACCACGACAGCAACCTCCTGGACGGTTCGCCGTGGCCGCTACTGGCCGAGCGGGTGCTCGCCGAGACCCCGGTCCGGGGCATGGCGGGTTTCCGGCTCCGGGCCGCCGAGGAGAAGCACGGCGCCCTCAACCTCTTCTCCGACACCCCAGGCGGACTCACCGCCGACGCTGTCGACCAAGGCATCGTGCTGGCGTCGTTCACGACGGTCGCGCTGCGCGCCTACCACGACCGGCGCACTGCCGAGACGCTGCGCGACGGCCTGCGGAGCAACCGCGAGATCGGCAAGGCGGTCGGCCTGCTGATGGCCTTCCACCAGATCTCCGACGACGACGCGTTCGGCATGCTGCGCAAGGCGAGCCAGGACATGAACATCAAGCTGGCGGAGGTCGCCCGCCAGGTGGTGGAGCACCACCGCGCAGCTGATCGCTAGCTGACCTTGACGACCTTGTCCATCTCGAAGTGCATGGGGTCGGTGTAGTTCCAGTCCCCGCCCCAGGCGAAGCCCCACCTCTTGAAGATCGCAACCACGCGCCGGTCCATCTCACCGGCCGTGCCCCGCAGGTTGCCGGGGACGTTGAGGTCGACGGCCATCCCCCACGAGTGCAGTGACAAGCCCTTCGACGGGTCGTTGGCGATGAACCGCGGCACGTAGCAGCCGCCGTACTCGCCCGGGTGGATCGCTGACGCCAGCCCAGGGGTCCGTTGGATCTCGGTGAGGGCGGCCTTCAGCTGCGGCAGCATGCCCTTGTTCCCGGTGACCGGCCCGAGGATCGGCATCGTCTCGCGCCGGATGTACTGGCTGACCCATCTCGGATCGGGAGTCACCGTGCCGTTGGCGTGCGGGGTGTAGTTGAAGGTGCCGACCGCCTGCGAGACCGACGTGCCCGTCAGCACGGCGGTCTGCTTCACATCGACGTTGAACTCGAGCGCGAGCGTCTGCAACGAGATGTCGGGACCGAGCACCTTCTTCAGCTTGCCGACCACCTTGGACGGGGTGAGCCTGGTTGAGATGAGCAGGGCGTTGTTCTCGGGCATGCCCAGCTGCTCGGCCCGCTTGTAGTTCACGAACGCGTCGATCTGCTTGACCAGCGGCGCGTAGGCACCGATGTGCACCGGCGGCGCGTCCTTGCTGCTGCCCAGCCGCATGTATCCCTTCGGGTCCTCGAGCCGTCGGGGCAGGGACGGATCCACCGCGACCTCGCCACCGGCCACGCGCTTCCAGACCTCGTCGACACGGGCGGAGGTGATGGGGGTGAAGTTCCGGAAGCCCGCTGGATCGGCGGCGGCCAGCGTCAGCGTGCGGCCGTTGGCGGACAGCGCAGAGAACGACATCGGCAGAGATGCGCGGACCCCGTCGACACCCTCGACCCGCTTGCGCACGTCGTCAGGGATCTTCTTGCTGCTGGTGACGAGCACGTCGGCGGTGAGCATCGGCGCCTTGAAGTGGCCCGGGTCGTCCACGGCGTACTCGGTGGTCGAAGCGCGGGTGGACCCGCCACCGCTGGAGGGTGTGGACGCGTCACCGGAGGGGGAGCTGCTGTCCGTGGCGGAGCGCTCGGCCGATGCGCGCTCGAGCGACTCCTTGCCGCCGGAGCAGCCCGCCAGCGGCAGGGCGAGGCAGATCGTGAGGGCAGCGACGAGGGCGCTGGTGCGCGTGCGCATACCGGCTCCTCGCTGCACAGTCCCTCCCCAGGATTCCCCGTCTCCCGACAGGGAAGTTACCCCGAGTCTGGACCGCTCAGACAAACCGGCCGGACAAAGGGCAGGGAACTGCACCCATCCCGGACATGTCTCGCGTCGAACCACAAGCATGTCTCGAACAACAAGATGGCTGGCCGGCGGTCTCGCCGGCCTCCTTGCTGCGGCGGCCGGTGTCGCCGTGTCCGAGGCGATCGCTGCCCTGCTGAGCGGGGTCACCTCCCCGCTTCTGGCCGTTGGCAACCGAGCGGTAGACGCGACTCCTCGCCAGCTCAAGGAGTTCGCGATCGAGACGTTCGGCACCAAGGACAAGCCCGTGCTGATCACCGGCGTCGTGGTGAGCGTCGCCTTGCTCGCCATCATCGCCGGCGCGGTGGGGGTGCGCCGTCCGAGGGTCGCGATCGGCATCTTCGCCGCGCTCAGCCTGGTGGCTGCCGCTGCTGCGGTGACCGACCGCTCCGCGACCGCCTCTGTCGCGCTGTGCCTGCTGCCCGTGATCGGCCTCGCGGTCGTCTCGATCGGCGCGCTCCACATTCTGCTGCGGACCCTTCGTTCGGTCGCACCCACGGGAGGCGAAGGGTCCGCAGCCTCCGACGAGGTGCCGACGTCGTTCGACCGCCGCGCCTTCTTGGTGGCGGCTGCCGCGGTCGGCGCCGTCGCCGCCGCAGGCGGGGCCGTGCGCCAGGTCTTCGGCGGGTCGGCGGCCGCCTCGCAACGGGCCGACATCACGCTGCCCAGGCCGGCATCGCCCGCAGCGCCCCTCGCGAAGGGTGCCGAGCTCGACGTCAAGGGGATCAGCAAGCACCTGACCTCGAACGCCGACTTCTACCGGGTGGACGCCGCGCTGAGCGTCCCCGACGTCCCGATCGACGGGTACACCCTTCGCATCCACGGCATGGTCGACAAGGAGATCGAGCTCAGCTTCGAGGACCTTCTCGACCGCCGGCTGGTCGAGCGGCGGATCACGCTGACCTGCGTCTCGAACGAGGTCGGCGGTCCGTACGTCGGGAACGCCGCCTGGCTCGGCATCCCCGTGCGCGACCTCCTGAAGGAGGCCGGCGTGCGCAGCGGCGCCGACGCCGTGAAGTCCACCAGCGCGGACAACTTCACGATCGGCACGCCGCTGCAGGCGCTGACCGACCCGAAGCGTGACGCGCTGATCGCGGTCGGCATGAACGGCGAGCCGCTACCTCTCAAGCACGGTTTTCCGGTGCGGATGGTCGTGCCCGGTCTCTACGGCTACGTCTCCGCGACGAAGTGGCTGGTCGACCTCGAGGTCACCCGCTTCGCGGACTTCAAGGCGTACTGGTCCACGCGCGGCTACTCCGTCAAGGCGCCGATCAAGACCTCGTCGCGCATCGACGTACCGCGCTCGTTCGCGCGGGTGAAGGCGGGCACGAAGGTGCCCGTTGCCGGCATGGCGTGGTCGCAGGACCGCGGCATCCGGCGCGTCGAGGTCAGGGTCGACGGCGGTGCCTGGGAGGACGCCGAGCTCGCCGATCTCGACAACATCGACACCTGGCGCCAGTGGCGCTGGCTGTGGGAGGCGAAGCCCGGCAACCACACGATCGAGGTCCGGGCAACCGACGAGACCGGCTACACCCAGACCAAGAACCGGTCGCCGATCGCGCCGAACGGCTCGACCGGCTGGCACAGCGTCAACGTCACCGCTGCCTAGCAATCTGCTCGCCGACCCATCCGCACGCGTCCCCGGACCGAACCCCATACAGCACGGAACGCACCCAAACCGTTGCCAACCGAAAAGGAAACCTCACTCATGCGCAACACCAAGAAGCTCGTCGCCGTCGCGGCGATCCTGCCCGCGCTGTCGGTGCTCGCCGCCTGTGGCGGGTCGGACGACAGCGGCAGCAGCGACTCGAGCAGCAGCTCTGCTCAGTCGAGCAGCCCGGCCGCCCCGGACAGCAGCAAGAAGGCCGACCCCGCCTCAGACCTGGTCGGTGCCGGCTGCGCCAAGTACGCCAAGGCGGTGCCGGACGGCGCCGGCTCGGTGCAGGGCATGGCGACGGACCCGGTCGCGGTCGCCGCGAGCAACAACCCGCTCCTGAAGACCCTGACGGCCACCGTGTCGGGCCAGTTCAACAAGAAGGTGAACCTGGTCGACACCCTCAACGGCGACAAGTTCACAGTCTTCGCGCCGGTCGACTCGGCCTTCGCGAAGCTGCCGAAGGCGACGCTGGACACGCTGAGCACCCCGAAGGGCGCCAAGACGCTGCAGACCGTCTTGACCTACCACGTGGTCCCCGGGCAGATGAGCCCTGACCAGATCGCCGGCAAGACGCTCACCACGGTCGAGGGCGAGAAGGTCAAGATCTCGGGCTCCGGCAACAACCTCAAGGCGCAGAACGCCAACGTGATCTGCGGCGGCGTCAAGACTGCGAACGCCACCGTCTACCTCATCGACTCGGTGATGATGCCGCCGAGCATGGGCTGACGCGAAGCGCTTTCGCCACATGCGGTGGTTGAGCCCGGTGACTACCCACCACCAGTCCCGGGCTCAACCACCTCTCAGTGCCAGCTGGGCTCGGGGGGCCGCTCCCTCCCGGGCCCAGCTGTGTCATGTGGTACGACGGTGCCCATGAGCGAGTCGAACCCAGGCAACGAGTCGGACGGTTCGGGCGAGGGCATCAGCGACGACCAGCTGCCCGACGACCTGAACCCGGACAAGAACCCGCTGGCCGACCCGGAGGGGAAGGGCGCCGGCGACGAGGGCGACTCGTCCGATGACTCCGGCGACTCGGGCGACTCCGCCCCGGCCGAGGGCATGCCCGACATGGGGCAGCCCGGCTAGTCAGCTCCCCTTCAGGAGCGAAGCACCCGCTGGACGATCCACGCCAGGTCGTCGGCGGTCTCACCGGGCTCCCCGCCCGGCTGCATCACATAGCTCAGCACCAGGCGCACGATCGCGTCGGTCGCCGCGTCGAGCCTCTCGTCGTCCAGCCCGAGGTCGGGGAACCGCCCGACCCGCTCGAGGATCACGCTCTTGGCGGCATCGATCAGCGGTGCCGCGTCGGTGGTGAGGAACGGCAGCAGCTCGTTGTCGGCCCCCGACCCACCCGACGACACCGAGTGCGCCGAGGTCAGCACCGTGTGCAGCAGCGGGTTCCCGCGAGCCATCAGCAGGGTCTTCTCGGCCGCTGACCGGATCGCCGCGACCAGGTCGTCGGCGTGGTCGAGCTCGTGCGCCACGACCGCCAGGAACCGGTCGAGCTCACGCAGCACCATCGCGAGCCCCAGGCCGGGCTTGGTGCCGTACTCGTTGTAGACGGTCTGCCGGCTGACCCCGGCCATACCTGCAACCTTGCCCATCGTGACCGCGCCCCAGCCGCTCTCCACGGTGACGCCGGCAGCGGCGTCGAGCACCCGCTCGCGGACCGGCCGGGGCGCTGTCATGCCTGGGTCGCTGTCATGTCTGGGCGCGATCCGCCGGCTCGAAGTCGACCTTCTCGCGCACCCCGCAGTCCGGGCAGGTCCAGTCCTCGGGGATGTCGGCCCACGAGGTGCCCGGGGCGAAACCCTCCCGTGGGTTGCCGGCCTCCTCGTCGTACACGTAGCCGCAGCCCGGGCAGGCGTACCTGTTGGGGGACATGTTCGACATGCGCAATGCTCCTCTCCGCTATCAGTATCTAAGGTGACGGCCATGACCTCCGCCACCGCCCAGTCCCAAGACGGCCAGCCACAGATCGGACTGACCGGGTTGGCCGTGATGGGCCGCAACCTCGCCCGCAACATCGCCAGGCGCGGACACCCCATCGCGGTGCACAACCGCACCGCGAAACGGATGACCAGCCTGGTCGAGGAGTTCGGCGACGAGGGCACGTTCGTCGGGTCGGAGACCCTGAAAGAGTTCGTGGCCTCGATCCGCCGGCCCCGAGCGGTCATCGTCATGGTCAAGGCGGGCGAGGGCACCGACGCGGTCATCGACGAGCTGGTGCCGCTGCTCGACGAGGGCGACATCGTCGTCGACGCCGGCAACGCGCACTACCGCGACACCGCCCGCCGCGAGAAGGCGTTGGCCGAGGTCGGCCTGCACTTCGTCGGAGCGGGCGTCTCCGGCGGCGAGGAGGGCGCCCTCAACGGCCCGTCGATCATGGTGGGCGGCTCGGAAGAGGCCTACGAGACGCTCGGTCCGATCCTCGAGTCGATCGCGGCCCAGGTCGACGGCGAGCCGTGCTGTGCGCACGTCGGTCCCGACGCCGCCGGCCACTTCGTCAAGATGGTGCACAACGGCATCGAGTACGCCGACATGCAGCTGATCGCCGAGTCCTACGACGTCTTGCGCCACCTGGTCGGCAAGGAGCCCGGCGAGATCGCCGACATCTTCCGCGAGTGGAACACCGGCGACCTCGACTCCTTCCTCATCGAGATCACCGCCGAGGTGCTCGGCCACACCGACGCCGACACCGGGAAGCCGTTCGTGGACGTGGTCGCCGACGCCGCGGAGCAGAAGGGCACCGGTCGCTGGACCGTGCAGAGTGCGCTCGACCTCGGCGTCCCGATCACGGGGATCGCGGAGGCGACGTTCGCCCGGAGCATCTCCGGCCACCTCGATCAGCGCCGTGCCGCCCGGGAGATGTTCACCGCCCCGGACGCTGCCAGCGACCTCGGCGACCCGGACGCAGTTCGTCGACGACGTACGAGCCGCCCTGCTCGCAGCGAAGATCGTCGCCTACGCCCAGGGCTTCGACCAGATCGTGGCGGGCAGCGAGGAGCACGGCTGGGACATCGACCCCGGACGGATGGCCACCATCTGGCGGGGTGGGTGCATCATCCGGGCCAAGTTCTTGGACCGCATCCGGCAGGCGTACGACGCCGAGCCCGACCTGACCACGCTGCTGACCCAGGAGTACTTCGCCAACGCGGTCAAGGACGGTGTCGACGCCTGGCGCCGGGTGGTCAGTGCCGCGACGGCCGCTGGCGTGCCGGTGCCGGCGCTCGGCACGTCGCTGTCCTACTTCGACGCGCTGCGCCGGGACCGGCTGCCGGCCGCCGTGATCCAGGGGCTGCGCGACTTCTTCGGTGCCCACACCTACGGACGGACCGATCGCGAGGGCACCTTCCACACCGCCTGGGCCGGCGACCGGAGCGAGTCAGCTGCCGGCTGAAGCGCTTGCCGGGACGGGGTAGCGAGCGAGGATCTTGGCTTCCTTGCCGGGCTGCAGGTTCCCCCGCGAGAGGTCGCCGTCGAGGTGCTCGAGCACCCGTCGGTCCATGACCCGCCGCCACAGCGGCGGCACCATGGCCAGCAGCATCATCCCCGCGTAGCCGGTGGGCAGCGCCGGCGACTCCTCGTAGTCACGCAGTGTCTGGTAGCGCCTGGTGGGGTTCGCGTGGTGGTCGCTGTGCCGCTGCAGGTGGTAGAGCAGCACGTTGGTGGCGACGTTGTTGCTGTTCCACGAGTGGCGCGGCTCGACGCGCTCGTAGCGGCCGGTGCCGTCCTCACCCATGCGGTGCCGGCGCATGCCGTAGTGCTCGAGGTAGTTGACGATCTCCAGCAGGCTGATCCCGACGGCGGCCTGCACGAGCAGGAACGGCACCAGCGCCCAGCCGAAGGCCACCAGCAGGGCGCCCCACAGCACGCCCGACATCAGCCACGAGTTCAAGACGTCGTTGCGGATCGACCAGTGCGACTTGCCGCGCCGCTTGAAGCGGGGCTTCTCGAGCCGCCAAGCGCTGCGCAGCGACCCGATGACGGTGCGCGGCAAGAAGGCGTAGAGCGACTCGCCGACCCGCGAGCTGGCGGGGTCCTCGGGGGTCGCGACCCGCACGTGGTGGCCGCGGTTGTGCTCGATGTAGAAGTGACCGTAGAAGGTCTGGGCCAGCGCGATCTTGGCGAGCCAGCGCTCGTGCTGCTCCTTCTTGTGGCCGAGCTCGTGGGCGGTGTTGATGCCGATGCCCGCGATCATGCCGATCGAGAGCGCGAGCCCGACCTTGTCGACCACGCGACAGGTCGCCCGTGGTGAACATCCACGCGCCCCAGACGAAGGCGGCGTACTGGATCGGCAGGAACAAGTACGTGATCCAGCGGTAGTAGCGGTCGTTCTCCAGCGCCTCGATGACCTCGTCCGGCGGGTTGCTCTTGTCGATGCCGGTGAGCAGGTCGACGACGGGGACGATCCCGTACACCACGATCGGGCCGATCCACCACCACACGCCCCAGCCGGTCAGCGCGTTCATGCCCCACGCGATGAACGCGAGGGAAGGCACCACGAGGCCGAACAGCCACAGGTAGCGCTTCGGGTCGGTCCAGGACTCGGTGGACTCCCTGGTCACGGTCGAGCCAGCTTCCAGGACGGTCAATCCAGACACCTCCGATGGCGTGGTTTACAAAACCATAGAAAATGTAAACCCATCGGTCAAGTACCTGTGGCCCGCGCCACGCGGATGCCCGGGTGATCGAGCCTGTCGAGATCTAGTTGTTCTCCTTGCGGAAGGTCGAGGTGCCCCACCACACGGCAAGGGAGAAGAGCAGCACCGCCCACAGCGAGCCCCACAGCAGACCGGAGGACGCGTAGTCGCCGGCGAAGGAGCTGCGGACGCCGTCGACGACGTGCCTGATCGGCATGTAGTCGCTGGCCTTCTCCAGCCACACCGGCCCGATCGTCATCGGCAGCAAGATGCCGCTGAGCAGCAGCACCGGCATCATCACCACGTTGATCACCGGGGCCATCACGTCCTCGGACTTGGTGGTGAGCGCGAGTGCGAGGGAGGCCGCGGCGCAGGCACCGCCGATCAGCAGCGTGAGCAGCACGCCGATCACCAGCCCACCGATCGGTGCGTTCATGCCGAGGGCGTAGCCGAGCCCGATGAGGATCAGCGCCTGCACGAACAGCTGGAGCAGGTCTCGGTAGAGCCGCCCGGCCAGCAGGGCGGTGCGGTTCGCCGGCGTCACCCGCTCGCCCTCGATGACACCTTCACGCCACTCCCCGATCAGGCTGAAGCCCGCGAAGAACGCGCCGAAGATGCCGAGCTGGACGAGCATGCCCGGCACGAAGAACGTGTAGGCGTTGGTCGCGCCGAACTGCCTGATCAGTGGCCGCAGCAGCGGCCCGAACAGCACCAGGTAGAGCACCGGCTGGAAGGCGCCGATCAGCACCCACGCGGGGTTGCGCAGGTTCATCCGGATCTGGCGGCGGAAGACGATCGAGGACTCGCGGAAGAACCTCACTTCAGCGCTCCTTCTGGGGTGTGAGGGGCGGCGTCCGCGTCGGCGGCGGCGTTGCCCTCGGGGGCGCCCTCGGGCGCCTGCTCGCCCGGGCGCTCGCCATCGGCCTCCGACTCGGCATCGCGCAGCGACCGCCCCGTCAGGGTCAAGAACACGTCGTCGAGCGTCGGCCGGTGGACCTCGATCGAGTCCAGGTCGATGCCGGAGCGGTCGAGGTCGCGGATCAGCCCCTGCACGGCACGACCGGCGCGGGGCACCCGGCCCCGCACGTGCCGGTCCTCGACCTCGACCTCGGTGCTGGTGTCGCGGATCGAGGCGAGCTTGTTGGCGGCCTCCCCCAGGTGGGCCGGGTCGGCGACCTCGAGGTCGACGAGGTCGCCCGAGACCTGCGACTTGAGGTTGTCCGAGGTGTCCGAGGCGATGATGCGGCCCTGGTCGATGATGATGATCCGGTCCGACAAGGTGTCGGCCTCGTCGAGGTAGTGCGTGGTCAAGAAGACCGTCGCTCCCCGGCGGCTGCGGAGCTCGCGGATGTGCTCCCACAGGTTGGCCCGGGCCTGCGGATCGAGGCCGGTGGTCGGCTCGTCGAGGAACATCAGCGTGGGCTCGTGGATCAGACCCATCACGATGTCGAGCCGGCGCTTCTGCCCGCCCGACATGTTCTTCGGCATGCGGGTCCACAAGCCTTCGAGGTTCAGCTGCGTGAACAGCTGATGACCACGCTCCTCGACCTCCTTGCGGGGCAGCCCGTAGAGCATGCCGTGGTCGACCACCTCGTCGCCGGCCCTCGCGCCGCTGAAGGCAGCGCCGGCCTGCGAGACGTAGCCGATGCTGCGCCTGACCTGCTCGGACTGCGTGACGACGTCGTACCCCGCCACGGTGGCGGTGCCCTCGGTCGGCTTCAGCAGTGTGGTCAGCATGCGCAGGGTGGTCGTCTTGCCCGCGCCGTTGGGCCCGAGGAAGCCGATGACCTCGCCCTCGGCGACGTCGAGGTCGACGCCGTCGACCGCCCTCACCTGCGCCTTCTCCTTGCCGTGCCGGGTCTGGAAGGTCTGCACCAGTCCTCGTGCCGTGATCACGCTGTCGTCCTCTCGAGTGGCTGCCAGGAACGCCTCAACACCAGTAAAGACCGGAGCACCGACAACAACTCATCGGCCGTGCGGCCACGACGTACTCGATAGAGTCGCCGCATGACGACCCGGTCCGGCTCCGCCGGTGCAGGCGGACGGTCCCGGAGGGATCGGCTGCCGGTCTGGGCCGAGACGATCCTGCTTCTCGTGCTCGCGCTGGTCGTGTCCGCGCTGGTGAAGACCTTCTTGGTGCAGATGTTCTTCGTGCCCTCGGGCTCGATGCGTCCGCTGTTCATCGACGACGACCGGATCCTGGTGCAGAAGATCTCCTACTGGGGCGGCGGCCACGTCGAGCGCGGTGACGTCGTGGTCTTCGACGACCCGGACGGCAAGTGGCTGGGCCCCGAGAGCGCGCAACGTCTCTCCCCGGTGCAGAAGGTGCTGTCCGAGATCGGTCTCTACCCCACCGGCGGACACCTCGTGAAGCGGGTCATCGGCATCGGTGGTGACCGGGTGGCGTGCTGCGACAAGCAGGGGCGCGTGACGGTCAACGGAACGCCGCTGAACGAGAAGGGCTACCTGCCGAAGGGCACCAAGCCCTCGGACCGCCAGTTCGACGTGAAGGTGCCGCAGGGCCGGTTGTGGGTGATGGGCGACAACCGCTCCGACAGTGAGGACTCCCGCTTCCACCAGGACCTCCCAGGCCACGGCACCGTGCCCGAGAACGACGTGGTCGGGAAGGTCTGGGCGATCGTCTGGCCCTTCGGTCGGGCCCACATCGTGCACGAGCCCAAGACCTTCGAGAGCGCGAAGCTCGAGGACTCGAACAACTAGACTTATATACACTCGAAGTACATGTGAGGAGTAACGCCGGTCAGGTCGCGCACGTGTGAGCGTGAGTGCCGCCAAGGCGTTGGACACCGAGGTGGACTAGAGCGATCAGTACGCGGTATCGGCCGTGCATGACCTCGCCGTGCACGTCGAGCATCGTCTCGAACTCGGAGGGGTCGGTCACGGTAGACCTCGACGAAGACGACGTCGTGTCGTCCGGCGTAGGTCGTGATCGAGCCGGATCTGCGCGCAGCTTGTCGTCAGTACTACTGCGCGCGTCGCGAGCCGTCCGGGCTCGTTGGCGACCAACCGGATGCGTGCGACGGAGAGCAGTCCCGCGAGGAACAGCTCGAAGCAGTCGCGTAGAGGCGGACCTCGGTGGCCCGCAGCTCGAAGGCCCGGAGAAGCCGCGAGATCAGCGAGACCGACCATGATCGCCGGCGATGAAGAACCCGCCGATCTTGACGCCCGTCGGGACGCTCGACGACATTGGCGACGGTGGTGTAGATGAACACCAGCAGTGATCACCGCGAACGCCGATCGCACAGCCGGCGTTGACCCGCGCGCCGGGCAGCGAGCGTGACCGCGACCGCCGCCGAGGTGATCAGGACCAGCACGCCGGTGGCGTAGGCGCCACCCTGGGCGTCGACGTCGGCATCGAAGATCCAGGTGATCAGCGAACGCCGACGGCGGTGAAGCACGAGCACCAGCGGCCGGACGGCGCGCGGCCCACTCCGGGGCCATGCCGTAGCGAGGGAGGTAGCGCGGGATCGAGGTTCAGCAGCCCGGCCATCGCCGAGGCGCCGGCGAACCAGAGGATCGCGATCGTCGATGACGTCGTAGACCGTGCCGAAGCCGTCGCCGAGGTACTCGTGCGCCAGGAAGGCGAGCGCCCGCCCGTTCGCCTGCCCGCCGTCCTGCGAACTCGTCGGCCGGGATCAGCAGCGTCGTGACGAAGCTGCTCGCGACCAGGAAGACGCTCATGATCAGGGCGGCCGTCGGTGAGCAGCTTGCTTGGTGCGGCGGATGCGGCCGACCGGGCGCTCCTCGGTGTCGCCGCGCGTCGCCCCGGACCGAGCGGCATCACCGCCACGCCGGTCTCGAAGCCGGACAGGCCCAGCGCCAGCTTCGGGAAGACGAGCAGCGCCAGGGCGACCATCACCAGCGGGTTGCCGTGCTGCGTGGTGAGCGGCGCTCGTCCAGTCGCCGACCACGCTGCGGGCGGCTTCGCGATCGTGCCACGAGCGCGACGGCGATGACGACGACGTTGAGCAGCAGGTACGACGCCGACCAGCGCCACCGCGATGCCGATGGCCTCGGTGAACCCTCGCAGGAACACCGCGCCGAGCAGGGCGATCAGGACGAGCGTGATCGCGCACGCTGGTGCCCGTGCAGCGCCGCGGGGACGAAGCGGGTTCTCGATGATGTGCGCCGTGGCGTCGGCGGCCGAGAGCGTCATGGTGATGATGAAGTCCGTGGCCGCGAAGCCGAGCAGCACGAGCACGAAGAGCTTGCCCTTCCACCAGCGGCAGCAGCCGCTCGAGCATGGCGATCGAGCCTTGGCCGTGCGGGCACTCCTCGGCGACGCGGCGATAGACCGGCAGCGCCCCGAGCAGGGTCAGCAGCGACGAGGACCAGGGTGGCGATCGGGCGAGAGCAGCCCGGCGGCGAGCGCCGCGATGCCGGGCTGGTAGCCGAGGGTGGAGAAGATGAGCAACCGCTACACCCACGGACACCACGACTCGGTGCTGCGCTCGCACCGTTGGCGCACGGCGGAGAACTCGGTCGGCTACCTGCTGCCGCACCTCACCGAGGGCATGCGACTGCTCGACGTCGGCTGCGGCCCCGGCACGATCACGATGGACCTGGCCGAGCGGGTCGGACCGTCGGGGCGGGTGACAGCCCTCGAGCGCACCGGCGAGGCACTGGACCTCGCGCGGGACGAAGCGGAACGGCGCGGCACCGCGAACGTCGACTTCGTCGTCGCCGACGCGCAAGCCATGGACTTCCCGGACGACGAGTTCGACATCGTGCACGCGCACCAGGTGCTGCAACACGTCGACGACCCCGTGCGAGTGCTGCGGGAGATGCGCCGGGTCTGCCGACCGGGCGGGCTGGTCGCCGTCCGGGAGAGCGACTACTCAGCCTTCGCGTGGTACCCGCAGCTGCCCGAGCTCGACCGGTGGATGGCGATCTACCAGCGAGCGGCACGCGCCAACGACGCCGAGCCCGACGCCGGCCGGCGCTTGCTGTCGTGGGCTCAGGCCGCCGGCTTCACCGACGTCGCGGCCGGGTCGAGCACGTGGTGCTTCGCATCGGACGACGACCGCGCCTGGTGGGGCGGGCTGTGGGCCGATCGCATGGTCTCCTCCGACCTGGCAGGACAGGCGGTCGACCAGGGCCTCGCCACCCGCGCTGAGCTCGAGGAGGTGGCCGCCGGCTGGCGCGCGTGGGCGCAGGCCGAGGACGGCTGGTTCAGCGTGCTGCACGGCGAGGTGCTCGCGCGCGGCTGACCAAGTCAGGTCAGCACCCGAATCTCGTCGCCGAGACGGGCGTCCTGTCGCAGGTCGAGGTGGTCGCCGGACCAGAAGCTGCCCGGGTCGAAGAAGTTGGTCGGGCGCTCGTCACCGAGCAGGCCTATCGCCTGGTACGTCGCCGCGACCACCTCGGCGCAGTACGTCGTCTCCGCATCGGCCTGGTGACGGCGACGGCCGGCGACCCACCGGCCCGGCGAGCGCGACCGTCGCGGGGAACGGCGTGCCGTCCATGCGCGCGATCGTGCGCAGCAGCGCCTCCTCCATGTCGGGGGTGATGGTCGCCTCGAGCTGGCGAAGCCACGCCCGCTGCTCGTAGCGCTCCGTCCACTGGTCCACCGCGCCCCGCAGGTCGTGGAGCTGGACTCCTCGTTGGTGCTTGCCGGTCCACACGTCGACCAGTCCACGGCCGAGCTCGGCGTGCCACATCAGCGGCGGCAGGTCGTCGAGCACCACGGCCATGCCCACGTGGTTGACGGGGCTGTTGGTGAGCGCCCGGATAGCGTGGTCGGCAGCGGAGCGCCCGCGGAACAGCCACAGGTCCCCGGTGCGCGTCAGGTCGACCGCCTCGTCCAGGGTCAGGTCGGTCATCGATTCTCCGGAGGTGTGCGATGAAGGTGTGGAAGGCGCTCGGGCTGGCGGGACTGGCCGGCGTGGCGGCCGGTGGTGTCATCATCGCCCGCGACCAGCGCCAACGGGCGCAGCTGACGCCCGACGAGATCCGCGCCCGGCTCCAGGAGCGGGCCGCCGAGAGTCAGGCTCAGGAGTCCGGGACGTCCGGCGGCAGCACGGAGAGCAACGCCCGCGCGTAGGCCCGCTCGGCGTCGATGTCGACGTGCCGCTCCTCGCGTCCCTCGCGAACGAGCACCACCGCGTAGCCGCCGGTCTCGCCCTCGAGCCGCTCCAGCCGCACGAACTGCGCGCCGAGGGCGTCGCGCATCTGGTCCTCGCGCGGCAGCCAGATCACCTCGCTCTGCGCGATGCTGTCCAGCGCCCACTCCACGGTGCCGTTGAAGCGCATCTCGGACCCCGAGGGCAGGTCCGACACCTCGATCGACATGCCGCTGACCACGAACACCTCGTCGTCCAGGTCGCGGTCGGGGACGTGGAAGCGGTCACCGCTCGCGGGGATCCAGGGCAGCCCTCGCCGCGCGAGCTCCAAGGCCAGCTCGGTGGTGATCATGGTGCCCATTGTCACCGGTCGTCCTGACCCGCTCACCCGCCACGGGTGATGCCCGCCCGTCTCGTCCCAGGAAACGGTGGCGGCATGACCCCTGACAAGCACGCCCGCACGATGCTGCCGATCCCCGACCGGGTGAAGCCGGGCCTGACGACGTACGACGCGAAGGACCCGGACACCACGTTCCCGCCGATCGAGCCGCTGGTGCCACCCGCCGGTGCGCCCAACGTGCTGGTAGTCCTGCTCGACGATGTGGGCTTCGCGGCCACGAGCGCCTTCGGCGGACCCTGTCAGACGCCGACCGCGGAGCGGCTGGCCTCCGGCGGGTTGCGCTACAACCGCTTCCACACCACCGCACTGTGCGCACCCACCAGGCAGGCACTGCTGACCGGCCGCAACCACCACTCGGTCGGCATGGGCAGCATCACCGAGACTGCGACGTCGGCTCCCGGCAACAGCTCGCTGCGCCCGAACACCAAGGCCCCACTACCGATGACGCTGAAGCTGAACGGCTACTCCACCGCGCAGTTCGGGAAGTGTCACGAGGTCCCGGTGTGGCAGACCTCGCCGATGGGTCCGTTCGACGCCTGGCCCTCTGGTGGTGGCGGTTTCGAGACGTTCTACGGGTTCATCGGCGGGGAGAACAACCAGTACGACCCCGCGCTCTACGACGGCACCACCCCAGTCGAGCCGCCGGCGACGGCCGAGGAGGGCTACCACCTGACCGAGGACCTGACCGACCACGCGGTGAGCTGGGTGCGGCAGCAGAAGGCGCTGATGCCGGACAAGCCGTTCTTCGTCTACTTCGCACCGGGAGCGACGCACGCTCCGCACCATGTGCCGAAGGAGTGGGCGGACAAGTACGCCGGCCAGTTCGACGACGGCTGGGACGTGCAGCGCGAGCGGATCTTCGCCAGGCAGAAGGAGCTGGGCACCATCCCGGCGGACGCCGAGCTCACCACCAGGCACGCAGAGATCCCGGCCTGGGACGACATGCCCGACGAGCTCAAGCCGGTGCTGGCAAGGCAGATGGAGGTCTACGCCGGCTTCTTGGAGCACACCGATCGGCAGGTGGGGCGGCTCGTCGACGCGCTCGCCGACCTCGAGGTCCTCGACGACACGCTCATCTACTACATCATCGGCGACAACGGCGCTTCTGCCGAAGGCACCGTGAACGGCGCCTTCAACGAGATGGCGAACTTCAACGGCATGGCCGCGCTGGAGACCCCCGAGTTCATGCTGAGCAAGATGGACGAGTTCGGCTCGCCCAGCGCCTACAACCACTACTCGGTCGGCTGGGCCTGGGCGATGAACACGCCGTTCCAGTGGACCAAGCAGGTGGCCTCGCACTGGGGTGGCACCCGCAACGGCACGATCGTGCACTGGCCGAGCGGGATCGCCGAGCGGGGCGGGTTGCGCAGCCAGTTCGCGCACGTCATCGACGTGGCCCCGACGGTTCTCGAGGTGGCCGGGCTCCCGGAGCCGACGAGCGTCAACGGCGTGCTGCAGTCGCCGATGGAGGGCTCGTCGATGCTGTACACCTTCGACGCCGCGGATGCCCCGGAGCGTCACGACCTGCAGTACTTCGAGATGTTCGCGAACCGCGGCATCTACTACCGAGGGTGGAGCGCGGTCACCAAGCACCGCACCCCGTGGGTGCTGCAGGGCGCCGAGCTGCCCGCCTTCGACGACGACGTCTGGGAGCTCTACGACGGCAACAGCGACTACAGCCAGGCCCGCGACCTCGCCGCCGAGCACCCCGCCAAGCTCGCCGAGCTGCAACGGCTGTGGCTCATCGAGGCGACGAAGTACAACGTGCTCCCGATGGACGACCGGGGCGCGGAACGCTTCGATCCGGGCATGGCCGGGCGGCCCACCTTGATCCGCGGCGACTCCCAGCTGTTCTTCCCCGGGATGGGGCGGCTGTCGGAGAACAGCGTGGTCAACATCAAGAACAAGTCGTTCTCGGTCACCGCCGAGGTCGACGTCCCGGACGAGGGCGCTCAGGGCGTGCTCATCGCCCAGGGCGGTCGGTTCGGCGGCTGGGCCGTCCACCTCAAGGAAGGCAGGGCGACGTTCGTCTACAACGTCCTCGGCATCCAGGAGTTCGTGGTGCGGGCCGACTCAGCGGTTCCTGCCGGCAACCACCAGGTGCGCATGGAGTTCGCCTACGACGGTGGTGGGCTGGCCAAGGGTGGCGACGTCACCCTCTACTACGACGGCGAGCCGGTCGGCCGAGGCCGTGTCGAAGCCACCCAGCCGATGGTCTTCTCCGGCGACGAGACCACGGACATCGGCTACGAGTCGGGAACCACGGTCAGCCCCGAGTACACCGCCAGGACCAGCCGCTTCACCGGGAAGCTCCACTGGGTGCAGCTCGACGTGGGTGCTGCCGACGACGACCACCTGATCAGCCCCGAGGAGCGGCTGCGCGTCGCGATGTCTCGTCAGTGAGGGTCCACTGGGTCTGTGCGCGAGGGGGGAGTTGAACCCCCACGTCCTTTCGGGCACACGGACCTGAACCGTGCGCGTCTGCCTATTCCGCCACTCGCGCTAGAGCCCGGTCAGGGTATCCCACGCCGAGGAGCGCTCCCAAACGCCCGCAGCGGCGCCCACAGACGTGCCCGATACGATGCCGGGGACCGCCGGGCGAGGCCCGGCTGTTGGCGTGCGCGCCGGCCAACGACTGCCCGGAGATGACGAAGAGGAGGCGGCATGGGCTTGCTCCGACGGTTCGAGGACCGCCTCGAGTCGCTGGTCTCCGGGGCGTTCGCGAAGGCGTTCCGCAGCGCCGTGCAGCCCGTCGAGGTGGCCGCCGCCCTGCAGCGTGAGGTCGACAACTCCGCGCAGATCCTGTCCCGCAACCGCCGGCTGGTGCCCAACCAGTTCCACGTCGAGCTCTCCCCGCAGGACCACGAGCGCCTCGCGCCGTACTCCTCGACGCTGAGCCAGGAGCTCACCGAGATGCTGCGCGAGCACGCGCAGGAGCAGTCCTACGTCTTCACCGGTCCGGTCAGCATCGCCTTCGACGAGCGCGACGACCTGTCCACCGGCCGGTTCCGGGTCCGCAGCGCCGCGCTGGCCAAGGTCACCCCGGTGTCCGAGCGGTCGGTCTCCGACACCGCCGTACGCCGCGCGAGCGTGATCCTCGAGGTCAACGGCATCCGGCACCCGCTTGACCCGCCGGGCGTGGTCATCGGACGCGGCAGCGAGGCCGACCTGCGCATCAACGACCCCGGCGTCTCCCGCCGGCACGTGGAGATCCGGGTCCAGGCCGACGACACCCGCACCGAGGTCAGCGTCGGTCGACCTCGGCTCCACCAACGGCATGCTCGTCAACGGCAGCCGAGTCAGACAGGCGGTGCTCGACGACGGCGGCACCATCAAGATCGGCAACACCACGATGACGGTGCGGCTCCTCCCCCACGACGGGCGTGGGTGAGCGCGGGTGTCGGAGCTGACGCTGATGCTGATCAGGTTCGCCTACCTGGCGATCCTGTGGATCTTCGTGCTGTCGCCATCTCCGTGGTGCGCTCGGACATGTTCGGCGCCCGCATCGACTCGACGCCTCGCGCCGAGCGCCGCGCCGAGAAGCAGCAGCGCAAGCAGGCCGACAAGTCCCGTGCCAAGCCGACCAAGCGACCTCGCGGCGCGCCCACGCACATCGCCATCGTCGACGGCGCCAACGCCGGTGAGAAGGTCTCGCTCGACGACGCGCCGGTGCTGATCGGTCGCGGCTCCGACGCCGCCATCCGCCTCGACGACGACTACGTCTCGACCCGCCACGCCCGCATCGCCAGCTCGGGCGACCAGTGGTTCGTCGAGGACCTCGGCTCGACCAACGGCACCTACATCGGCTCCCACCGGCTCACCCAGCCCACGACCCTCCAGCTCGGCAGCAAGGTCCGCATCGGGAAGACCACCCTCGAGCTGAGGAAGTAGGGCTCTGGCGACGTGGACGACGCCGTACGAGCGACCCACAGGCGACTGCGCTGGCGCTGCGCTACGCCGCGCTCTCCGACGTCGGGCCGCGTCCGCAAGGACAACCAGGACTCCGGCTACGCCAGCGAGCACCTGCTCGTCATCGCCGACGGCGTCGGCGGGGCGGCGCGCGGCGACGTGGCGAGCACCACCGCGATCCAGGCGATGCGCCGGCTCGACGGCCCCGCGCGGGCGACGTGCTCGAGGCGCTCGCCGGCGGCATCCACCGCGCCCACGACCGGATCGCCGAGCTGGTCGAGCAGGACCCCGAGCTCGACGGCACGAGCACGACGGTCACGTCGGCCCTCTTCGACGGCAGCCGCATCGGCGTCGCCCACGTCGGCGACAGCCGCGGGTACCTCCTTCGCGACGGCACGCTGTCCCAGCTCACCAAGGACCACACGTTCGTGCAGACCCTCATCGACGAGGGCCGCATCACCGAGGAGGAGTCGCGCACCCACCCGCACCGCAACCTGATCCTGCGCGCGGTCGACGGCGTGCGACGAGACCGACCCCGACCTGTTCTACGTCGACCTCGCACCGGGTGACCGCATCCTGCTCTGCAGCGACGGCGCGTCCGGAGTGCTGGACGCCGACCGGCTCGCCGACATCCTCGGCACCGGCACGGTCGACTTCGCGGTCGTGGAGCTGGTCCGCGCAGCGCTCGAGGCCGGCAGCACCGACAACGTCACCGTGGTGGTCGCCGACGTCGAGGTGGCGGGCGGCGAAGCGCGGTGCCCGCCGGGCCGGTGCTGGTGGGCGCCGCGGCCGAGCAGCCGCGGCGGCGCCGGGCACACGTCGAAGAGCTTCTTCCGCGGGCACCGCGGCGGCGACACCGGCGAGATCGAGCCGGTGCCCGGCGATCCCGACGGAGCGCCGACCGCCGACCCGGAGGAGCTGCGCTACGCCCCGCGCGCGCCGCACCGCGGACGCTGGCTGCGACGGCTCGCGGTGCTCCTCGTGCTGCTCCTCATCGCTGGTGTCGCCGCGTTCCTCGGCTACCGCTGGAGCCAGGAGCAGTACTACGTCGCGGCGTACGACGGCAAGGTCGCGATCTACCGGGGCGTCCAGGTCGACGTGCCGGGCGTGAGCATGCACCACGTCGCCGACGCAGCGACGTCACGACCGCGTCGCTGTCCGACGTCTACGACGAGCAGGTCGCGGCCGGCATCGCGGCCGAGTCGCTGTCCGACGCGCACCGCATCGTGAGCAGGCTGACCGGGCTGGCCCGGGTCTGCCCGACCCCCGAGCCGTCCCCGACCGCGTCGCCGAAGTCCTCGCCCAGCTCGAAGGCGTCCGGATCGGCCAAGGCTTCGGCGAAGCCGAAGAAGAAGCCGAGCGCAAGCAGGTCCAAGACACCCAGCAAGACCCCCACCAGGACGCCCAGCCCGAGCCCGAGCTCGACGCTGGCACCGCCCGACTGCGTCGAGGCCTCGTCGTGAGGGCCGGGTCATGAGCGGGCTGATGAGCGGTCGCGAGCGCGGCTTCACCCACCGCCGCCGACGTGGTGCCGAGCTGTTCCTGCTCGTGCTGAGCCTGGTCGTGGGCGTCGGCGCCTACGCCGCGGTCGGGCTCGGCGTCGAGGGCACCGTGCCCGCCGACATCGTCGGCTACGGCGGCTGGCTGGCCGCGCTCTGCGTCGGCTGCCACGTCGTGGTGCGCTTCTTCGCGCCGTACGCCGACCCGGTGCTGCTGCCGGTGGTCGCCGCGCTCAACGGACTCGGGCTGGCGGTCATCCACCGCATCGACCTCGGCTACGCCGCCAGCGACAGCACGATCGGGCCGTTCGCACGCGACCAGCTGATCTGGATGACGCTCGGCGTGGTGCTCTTCGTCGGCGTGCTGATCGTGGTGCGCGACCACCGCCGGCTGCAGGCGTTCACCTACACCTTCGGGTTCGCCGCCATCGTGCTGCTGCTGATGCCGCTGCTGCCCGTGCTCGGCAAGACCATCAACGGCTCGCGCATCTGGATCGGCATCGGCCCGTTCAGCTTCCAGCCCGGCGAGGTCGCCAAGGTGCTGCTGGTGCTGTTCTTCGCCGGCTACCTCGTGCTGCACCGCGACGCCCTCGCGCTCGCCGGCCGCCGCGTTCGTCGGCATCGACCTGCCGCGCGGCCGCGACCTCGGGCCGATCCTCGCGATGTGGCTGATCAGCCTCGGCGATCCTGGTCTTCCAGCGCGACCTCGGGTCCTCGCTGCTGTTCTTCGGCCTCTTCCTGGTGATGCTCTACGTCGCGACGGAGCGGCCCGGCTGGCTGGTGGTCGGGCGGCGCGATGTTCCTGGCCGGCGCCTACTCGGCCTACCTGCTGTTCAGCCACGTCGCGGTCCGCGTGGACGCCTGGCTGCACCCGTTCGACCCGGACAACAACGCCTACCAGCTCGTGCAGGGCCTCTACGGCATGGCGTGGGGCGGGCTCGTCGGCCGCGGGCTCGGCCAGGGCGACCCGACGATCACCCCGCTCGGCTTCTCCGACTTCATCGTCGCCTCGATCGGCGAGGAGCTCGGGCTGACCGGCGTGATGGCGGTGCTGCTGCTCTACGGCCTGATCGTCGAGCGGGCGCTGCGCACCGCGCTGGTCTGCCGCGACGCGTTCGGCAAGCTGGTCGCGGCCGGCCTCGGCGTCGTGTTCGCGCTGCAGGTCTTCGTGGTGATCGGCGGCGTCACCCGGCTGATCCCGCTGACCGGCCTCACCACGCCGTTCCTGTCCTACGGCGGCTCGTCGCTGGTCGCCAACTGGGTGATCGTCGCGCTGCTGCTGCGGATCTCCGACCAGGCCCGCCGCCCGCTGCCCGAGCTGCACCGCGCCCGAAGAGGACGACGCCACCCAGGTGGTGCACCTGCGATGAACAAGCCGATCCGCACGATGGCGATCTTCTGCATGCTGCTGTTCGCGGCGCTGCTGCTCAACAGCACCTACCTGCAGTACGTCCACGCCGACAACCTCAACTCCCGCGGCGGACAACAAGCGCGTGCGCGACGCGGAGTTCTCCCGCAAGCGCGGCGCGATCGTCGCGGGCGGGGGCTCGGTCGCGGAGAGCAACAAGGTCGACGACCAGTACGAGTACCAGCGCGTCTACCAGCAGCCGCTGCAGCTACGCCCAGCTCACCGGCTACTACTCCTACATCTACGGCCGCTCCGGCATCGAGTCGAGCCAGAACCAGATCCTCTCCGGCAGCGACCCGCGGCTGTTCGTCAACCGGGTCGTCGACATGCTCGGCAACAGCCAGCCCAAGGGCGGCTCGGTGACGCTGACCGTCGACCCGAAGGCCCAGAACGCGGCCTACGACGGGTTGCGGGCACTCGGCAAGAACGTGCAGGGCGCGGTGGTCGCGCTCGAGCCGTCGACCGGCAAGGTGCTGGCGATGGTGAGCTCGCCGACGTACGACCCGAACCGGCTGGCCTCCCACAAGTTCACCGAGGTGCAGGACGCCTGGGAGCCGCTCAACGCCGACCAGGACCGGCCGCTGCTCAACCGCGGCATCCAGGAGATCTACCCGCCGGGCTCGACGTTCAAGCTGGTGACCGCCGCGGCGGCGCTGTCCAGCGGCCAGTACACCCCCGACACCATGGTCAAGGGCGGCACCTCGCTCGACCTGCCGCAGACCTCGCGGGACCTGGTCAACGAGAGCGGCAGCAGCTGCGGTGGCAGCACCGATCACGCTGACCCAGGCGCTGGTGGTCTCCTGCAACGTCTCCTTCGGCTCCATCGGCCTCAAGCTCGGCGACGACGCGCTGCGCGACCAGGCCGAGAAGTTCGGCTTCGACCAGACCTACCTCAACGACCTCAACGGCCAGGTCGCGAGCCGCTTCCCGACCGACCCCGACGAGCCGCAGACCGCGCTGTCGGCGATCGGCCAGTTCGACGTCGCGGCCACGCCGCTGCAGATGGCGATGGTGGCGTCCGGGATCGCCAACGGCGGCACGCTCATGCGCCCCTACGTCGTCGACGAGGTCCGTGCGCCCGACCTGTCGCGTGCTCGACAAGACCCGCCCGGAGGCCTACAGCAGCAACGCGGTCTCGTCGTCGGTGGCACGACAGCTGACCCAGATGATGGTCGAGGTCGTCGACAACGGCACCGGGCAGACCGCTCAGATCCCCGGCATCAAGGTGGCCGGCAAGACCGGCACCGCGCAGAGCTGCGCCGGACCGGCCGCCGTACGCCTGGTTCGTCTCGTTCGCGCCCGCCGACGACCCGAAGGTCGCGGTCGCGGTGCTGGTCGAGGACGCCGGCGTGGCGCGCGACGAGATCTCCGGCAGCGGGCTCGCGGCGCCGATCGCGAAGCGCGTCATGGAGGCGGTGATGGCCAAGTGAGCGACACCACCGGCCTTCCCGAGAGCCGGCGCTACCGGCTCGAGAGCCGGATCGCGACCGGCGGCATGGGCGAGGTCTGGCGTGCCACCGACCAGGTGCTCGGCCGCGAGGTCGCGGTCAAGGTGCTCAAGCCGGAGTACGCCGACGACCCGACGTTCCGCAGCCGCTTCGAGACCGAGGCCCGCAACGCCGCGGCGCTGCACCACCCCAACGTCGCCTCGGTCTTCGACTTCGGCGAGCTGCCGGCCGACGAGCGTCGGGCAGCGACAGGCCGCGGCCCTACCTCGTGATGGAGCTGGTGCGGGGCGAGCCGCTGTCGGCGCTGCTGCGGCACGGCGAGCCGATGCCGCCCGACGTCGCCGCCAACCTGGTCGCGCAGGCGGCCGACGGCCTCGCCGCCGCCCACGAGCTCGGCATCGTGCACCGCGACGTCAAGCCGGCCAACCTGCTGGTGACCCGCGACCGGACCGTGAAGATCACCGACTTCGGCATCGCGCGGGCCGCCGACGCCGTCGCGCTGACCACCGACCGGGCAGGTCATCGGCACCCCGCAGTACCTCTCCCCCGAGCAGGCGGAGGGCAAGAAGGCGACCGGGGCCAGCGACATCTACTCGCTCGGCGTCGTCCTCTACGAGTGCCTGGCCGGGCGGCGGCCCTTCGACGGGGACTCACCGATCGCGACCGCCCTCGCACACATCCGCGAGCAGCCGCCGCCGCTGCCCGACGACGTGCCCGAGGGCATGCGGCGCGACGGTCGAGACCGCCCTCGCCAAGGACCCGGCGGACCGGTTCGAGTCGGTGGCGGAGCTCGCCGCCGCGCTGCGCGGCGGGCCGGTGCCCGAGGGCACCAGGACGACCCCCGCCGTGGCGGCGGTCGAGGACGAGTTCGACGACCGGGGCACCCGCGTGCTGGCGCCGACACCGGTGGACGGGGCCGCGCCGCTCGGACCGCCGCCGGCGCGGCATCCCGCCGCTGGGTGGCGTGGGTGGCCGCCGCGATCGCGGTGGTGCTCGTCGTGCTCCTGCTCATGCGTCTCAGCGACGCCAACCGCGACGACAACCCGTCCTCGTCGAATGAGCCCTCCTCGTCCCCCAGCGCGCAGAGCAGCAGCGCAGCGCCCACCACCAAGCGCGGAGCCGACCCAGTCGAGCCCCAAGGCGCCCGAGACCGTCAACGTGAACAAGGGCGACTACGTCGGGCGGCCGGCGGGCGACGCGAGCAAGGACCTGCGTGCGCTCGGGCTGAAGGTCCAGCAGCGCACCGTCGACAACCCCGGCGACGAGGACGAGAACACCGTCGCGGACGTGAACCCCACCGGCGACGTCCGCAAGGGGTCGACGGTCACGCTGTCCGTCTACGGCAAGCCGCAGCCGACGGAGCCTCCCACCACAGCGTCCCCGCCGCCCCCCGACGACAACAGCGGGCCCGGCAACGGCAACGGGAACGGCGGCGGTGACGGAGGTGTCGGCGGTGGCGTCGGCGGCCTCGACGGTGGTGACGCACAGTGAGCACCGTCAGGGTCGGCGGCCGCTACGAGCTCGGTGAGCTGCTCGGGCGCGGCGGCATGGCCGAGGTCCGCAAGGGCACGGACGTGCGGCTCGGCCGCGTGGTCGCCGTGAAGCGGCTGCGCACCGACCTGGCCAGCGACCCGACGTTCCAGGCCCGGTTCCGCCGCGAGGCGCAGAGCTCCGCCTCGCTCAACCACCCGGCGATCGTCTCGGTCTACGACACCGGGGAGGAGCGCGCCACCGACGGCTCCGACGTGCCGCAGCCCTACATCGTGATGGAGTACGTCGCCGGGCGCACGCTGCGCGAGATCCTGCGCGAGGGCCGCAAGATCCTCCCCGAGCGCGCGCTGGAGATCACCTCCGGGGTGCTGGCGGCCCTCGACTACAGCCACCGCGCCGGGATCGTGCACCGCGACATCAAGCCGGCCAACGTGATGCTCACCCCCAACGGCGACGTCAAGGTCATGGACTTCGGCATCGCCCGCGCGATAGCCGACGCTTCGTCGACGATGACCCAGACGGCCGCCGTGGTCGGCACCGCCCAGTACCTCTCCCCCGAGCAGGCCCGCGGCGAGACCGTCGACTCGCGCAGCGACGTCTACTCCACCGGGTGCCTGCTCTACGAGCTGCTCACCGGGCGGCCGCCGTTCGTCGGCGAGAGCCCGGTCTCCGTCGCCTACCAGCACGTCCGCGAGCAGGCGCCGCCGCCGTCGACGCTGGACCCGGAGCTGTCGCCCGAGATCGACGCGATCGTGATGAAGTCGCTGACCAAGGACGTCGAGCAGCGCTACCAGTCCGCCTCCGCGATGCGTGCGGACATCGAGCGCTGCCTCGCCGGTCAGCCGGTGGTGGCGCCCGCCGTACCCGTCGACACCGGCGAGCTCCCCCCTGCCGAGGACGCCACCTCGATCTTCACCGGCATGCCCGACGACGAGGAGCGGGAGCGCAAGCGGCGCTGGCCGATGATCCTCACGGTCATCGGGATCGTCGCGCTGCTCGTGCTCGCGGCGATCCTCGGCCAGCTGCTGTTCAACTCCAGCCCGGAGGAGAAGACCGTCCCCCAGCTGGTCAACATGACCCAGCAGCAGGCCGAGTCCCGGCTCAAGCAGGTCGGTCTCTCGCTCGGGGCAGGTCTCCAAGGAGGCCTCCGAGGACGTGCCCGAAGGGCCGGGTGATCGCCCAGGACCCGGACGCGATGAGCCTGCTGGCACCCGGTGGACAGGTCGACCTCACGGTGTCGACCGGCAAGCCGGACGTCGTGGTCCCCTACGTGATCGGCGACGACAAGGACACCGCACGGCAGAAGATCACCGACGCCGGTCTGCGGGTCACGCTGGTCGAGAAGCAGTCCGACGAGGACCAGGACACCGTGATCAGCACCGACCCGAACCCGGCAACCAGCGTCTCCAAGGGCAGCCTGGTGACGATCTTCTACTCCGCCGGGCCGCGCCAGGTGCCGAGCGTCGTCGGCCTGCAGGAGGACGACGCACGCGCGAAGCTGGAGGCTGCCGGGTTCAACGTCGACACCGTGCTCGACTCCGACACCGAAGCCAAGCGCGGCACCGTGCTCAAGCAGAGCCCGGCTGCCTACACCAAGCAGCCGCGGAACACGACCGTGGTGATCACGGTCTCGGACTTCACGACCCCGACGCCGACGCCGACCGAGACCCCGAGCGAGTCGACGTCGTCACCGTCGTCCCCGTCGACATCGACGTCATCTGCTACTCCCTGAGGCCGGGCGGGCGTAGTCGAGATCGGTCGAGCCGTCGTAGCCGGGCATGTCCAGCGAGCTCTCCTGCTCGACGTCCCAGCCGAGGCCCTGGTCGACGAGGTCGCGGTAGAGCTTGATGTAGGGGCTCGCATCGACCGCGGCGAGCATGGCGCGCTGCGGCCCGATGGCGGAGAGGCGGTACGGCGGCGAGTACGGCACGCCGTGCAGGATCACGGTGTTTCCGACGCACTTGATGCCGGTGGTCGCGACCACCCGCTGGCCCTGGATCGTCATCGCCTCGGCGCCGCCGGCCCACAAGGCGTTGGCGACGGCTTGGATGTCCTGCTGGTGGACCAGCAGGTCGCTGACGTCGTCACCGGCGTCGGAGAGCACCTCGTCAGGTGCGTCGTCGAGCGTGATCGACACGGCCGGCCCGTGGACGGGCAGCAGCCCGACGGGGCCCTCCATCGTCTGCGCGCGGCGCCTCTCGGCCCCGACCGCGGTGCTGCCCAGGTTCTTCGTGAGCCGGTCGACCTCCGCGTTCAGGTCGCTGACCCGGCCCTGCAGGCCCTCGAGGTTCTTCGCGTCCGCGTCCGCGAGGCCCTGCAGGTCGTCGTAGCGACCGGCGCGGAGGTCGGTGCCCTGCGAGCTGACCATGCTGGTGATGAACAGCGCCCCCGCGAGCACGAAGACGGCCGGCGCCAGCAGTCGCCAGAGGATCGAGCCGGGTGCCACGCTTCTTCCGGTGCGGGTGGGGTGAACGGCTGCGCGGCATGGTGCCACTACGCTAACGGGGATGTCCGAATCACGTACGCCGCGTCGCAGCCCCCGCCGGTCGGCCAACCTGGGCGCCGGTCCCACCGCGCACATCTCGGTGGCACGCACGGGAGTCTCGCTCCTGCTGGTGCTGGTCGGGATCGGCTGGCTCGTCGTCTACCAGGTGGTCGCGGGCCCCGACTCCGACGGCACGAAGCTGGTGTGGATGGGCGACCTGGGGCGGTGGAACTACTTCATCGGCTTCGTGCTGATCTTCCTCGGCCTCGCCTTCGCCGCCCATCCCTCGACCCCGCTGGGCCGAGGCCGCGGGGTGGTGATCGGGATGCTCGGCTGCTTCTTGATGGGCCTCGCCTGGATCGTCGTCTACTACATCACCGGCCAGGACATGGACGTGCCGCTGCTGACCGACCTGGCGCAGTACAACCTGGTCGTCGGCATCGGGTTCATGGCCGTCGGGTTCGTCTACGCGACCCACTGGGAGTAGCCACCGCCGGAGTTCTTCACAGGTGTGGACATCGCTGTGCATGAATCACAACGGTGAAACTTCATCCACAGGACTTATCCCCAGTGTGGATATCCGGGGCCTGGCGGCACTGCCGGCGTTCACACACCTGCGAGGACTGATACCCGGCGCAAGCCGGTCCAATCCCCCGAGCCGCGACGAAATGCGGCTGGTCTGGACAGCCGGACAGGCTGGACTCAGGCTGACTCAGGCAAGCACCGCGATGCGCGTGGCGGAGGCGACCAGCACCAGCACGGTGACCGCAGCGAGTCCGACCGCCTGCCAGGCGGCCCGGTGCGGTCGCGGGGCGAAGACGACGACGGCGCCGGTGAGCACGCCGCCCGCCAGTCCGCCGAGGTGGCCCTGCCACGACACGTTGCCGACCAGCACGAAGGTCAGCACGAGGTTGATGCCGATCCAGGTCGCGATGCCGCGGACGTCGCCGTGCACCTTGATCGCGATCACCAGCAGGGCGCCCATCAGCCCGAAGATCGCACCCGAAGCGCCCAGGGTCAGGCCGATGGGGTCCGAGAGCCACAAGACGGCGGCGCTGCCGGCCAGCCCGGAGATCAGGTAGATCGCCAGGTAGCGCAGCCGGCCGACCGCCAGCTCGAGCTGCGGGCCCGAGCACCCACAGCACCAGCATGTTGAAGCCGATGTGCCAGACCGCGACGTGGGTGAACGCCGAGGTGAGCAGCTGCCAGTAGTCGCCCTGCGCGACCGAGGGCACCGAGTAGACGAACGCCACCGACCGTCGACGACGGTCGGAGTGCGAGCTGCTTGACCAGCTCACTGGAGTTGCCCCCGGTCGCCAGGATCGCGATCCACACGGCGACGTTGATGGCGATCAGCACCTGCGAGGTCAGCGCCGGGTTGCCCGAGCGTCCGCCGCCGTACGGCGTCCGGCCGGAACGCGTCGTGCGCGAACCCTCCTTCACGCACTCCGGGCACTGGAAGCCGACCGACGCCGGCCGCATGCAGTCGGGGCAGATCGGCCGGTTGCAGCGCTGGCAGCGGATGTGCGCCTCGCGCTCCGTGTGCCGGTAGCAGACCGGCGCCTCTTGCGCGGTCTGGTCCGGCGGCGGCTCGGGTGGTGCGGTCAACGCCTGTCGATCTCCAAGGACTCGATGACCACCGGGTCGACGGGGCGGTCGCCCGCACCGGTCGGGGTGTTGCCGATCTTGTCCACGATCGCACGGCTCTGCTCGTCCTCGACCTCACCGAAGATCGTGTGCCGGTTGTTCAGCCACGGGGTCTCGGCGGTGGTGATGAAGAACTGCGAGCCGTTGGTGCCGGGACCGGCGTTGGCCATGGCGAGCAGGTACTTGCGGTCGAACTGCAGCTCGGGGTGGAACTCGTCCTTGAAGGTGTAGCCGGGACCACCGGTGCCCGTGCCGAGCGGGCAGCCACCTTGGATCATGAAGTTGTCGATGATCCGGTGGAAGGCGAGACCGTCGTAGAACCGCTCGGGGAGCTTCTTGCCCGGTCTCGGGGACCTGGTAGTCCTGGGTCCCCTCGGCCAGGCCCACGAAGTTCTCGACCGTCTTCGGCGCATGGTTCGCGAACAGGTGGATGACGATGTCACCCTGGTTGGTCTTCAACGTCGCGTAGGTCTCGGACACCACGCCGCCTCTCTTGTGGGCTCTTCGGTCTCTGGGTTTGCGACCTCGATCCTCCCATGCGCCCCAACCCGCGCAGTCACCCCACAGGGACCCCGCTCGTCTCGCGGTAGGAGCCGGTGTTCCATCTCCGTGGCGATGCGGGCATGATCGGTTTGATAACGGGCATGAGAGCCGTGACGACGCCGTACGGCGGAGCCGAGAAAGAAGAGGTGACCCTCTCGATGGGCAAGAAGAAGACGCTGCGCGATCACGCGGGCGGCCTGGCGGACACGCTGGCGCCCCACGTCGAGAACGCGCGTGACAAGGCGGGCCCGGTGCTCGCCGACGCCCGGGACAAGGCCGCTCCCGTTCTCGCCGACGCCCGGGACAAGGCCGGGCCGCTGCTCGCGGACGCCAAGGACAAGGCGGCGCCACTGCGTCTCCGAGGCGCGCGACCGGATCAACAGTGACGTGATCCCCGCGGTCAAGGATGCCCTCGCGGCTGCCGACGCAGCCACCGAGGACGTGCGCGCCGAGGCGAAGAAGCGCGGCAAGGCCGTGGCCGCGGCCGCCAAGGGAGAGGTCGAGGCACCGGGCAGCAAGCACCGGGTGCGCAAGGTGCTGATCGCCCTCGGGCTCGGTGGCATCGCGTTCGCCGTTGCGAAGCGCCTCGGTGGGCAGCAGTCGAGCGCCAACTGGCAGTCGTCCTACACCCCGCCCCCCGCCCCGGTTCCGCCGCCCAGCGGTGGACCCGTTGCCGCGGGTGACGACACCGCGGCCTCCGACCCGGGCGAGGCGGCCTCCGACGCCGCCGACGCACCGCACGACGTCAGCACGCCGGACAACCCGGCGACCGAGGTCTCCGTCGACGAGCCGGGCGACGCCCCGGCCAGCAAGACGGCTGCCAAGAAGAAGTAGCGCCCGGCTGACCAGCTAGCCGGCGTCCGCCGAGACCTGTCGTCCCTTCCTACGGGGCGGCAGGTCTTCTGGCCTGTTCTCCTCGATCCAGGCGTCGATCCGCTCCCACCACGAGTACAGCCAGTCGATGCGCTCGTCGCGGTCCATCGGGATCTCCTCGCGCGGCACCCGCCACCAGCGCATGATGATCCGCTTGTCCATCGGGAGCTCGCGCCACAGGTCGGCGACGCTCAGCAGGTGGTCGAGCCCGGTGTGCGCGACCAGCACGACGTCGGCCTCGGGGGCGGCGTCGAGGGCGGCGAGCAGTCCGCCCGGGCGCGGGGCAAGCACGTTCGTCATCCGCTCGGCGCGCCGGGCCATCGTCTCCAGGCCGAGCCGGCGCAGCTTCACGATGGCCCGCTCACGACGCTGCGGGGTGAAGTTGCCGCCCTCGGGGAAGATCACGAACGCGTCGTTCTCGTCGAGGTTGCGGGCCAGCTCACCGACCTGGTCCTCGAGGTCGACGCCGCCCTTCGGGGAGATGAACCGGCTGGGCAGCCGGTTGAGGATCACGTCGATCGCCGGGTCCCAGGCGATGGTGTCCTTGAGGACCACGCGGGGCTCGCGGCGGTACCAGTGCATGAGGGCGTACATCAGCGTGAACGAGTCCGCGGGACCGGCGTGCCGGCAGCACACCAGCAGCGGTTCGCCCGGGTAGGCGTCGGGAGGTGCGCCCTCGGTGACGATCTTCAGCCGGGCCACCCGTCGTGCCTCGCGGAAGAACACGAACAGGTACGCCTGCACGATGTCGTAGTGGATCCGCTCGAAGTACGGCCGCCGGATGAAGTAGCCGAAGCCGGACGCGATCCACAGCCCGAACAGCTCGACCAGCATCACGCACTCGAGCACGAGGTGCATCAGCAGCAGCGAGAGCAGCCGCAGCGGCCGCAGCCGCCCGGGTACGACGGGCGACAGCACGGTGGCGACCAGCAGCCACACCGGGATCGTCGTCAAGATCAGCACGGTCAGCACGATCACGGCCGGGGCGACGACGAGCCGCCGGAACCAGCCGATCACAGCTGTTCTCGCAGGTACGCCACCGTGGCGTCGTACGCCTGCTCGATGCGGCGGGTGACCGCCGAGAAGTCGCGGTAGGCCAGCAACGAGTCGTCCTTGCGCCGAGCCACCGCCGGTCGGCAGCACGTGCGCGGTGACGTCGTCGGGCAGCGACGCCATCTCACGGTGGAAGCGGTGCCGGCGGGCGATCTCGAACGACACCCGAGCCACCTCCCACGGTCGTCGTGGCGGCTGGAGCGGGCGGTCGACGCGACCGACCTGGAGCACGAAGATCCGGGTGGCGCCGCACTCGACGGCGCGGCCGACCGGGATCGAGTTCACGATGCCGCCGTCGAGGTAGTGCTCACCGTCGACCTCGGCCGGGCTCAGCAGCCCGGGGACGGCCGCCGACGCGACCACGGCGTCGACGACCCGGCCGCTGGTGAACCAGTGCTCGGCGGCCCGCTCGATGCTCGCCGCGCAGCACTGGAACGGCACCGCGAGCTCGTCGAACGTGAGGTCGCCGAGCTCCTGCCAGAGCCGCTCGCGCAGCGGCTTGGCGGAGTGCAGGTGGGTGCCGGTGCGCACCGCGCGCGTGACCTGCCGGACTGCCCCGTCGCCGTACACGTCGCGGTGACTCGACCGCGCTCTCCCACAGCCCACGAGCCGGTCGATCACGCCCGGACCGGGGTCGGCGGCGACCAGCGCGCCGTTGAGGGCGCCGACCGACGTGCCCAAGATCAGGTCGGGTCGCACGTCGGCCTCGAAGAGCGCGCGGAGCATGCCGACCTCGACGGCACCGAGGAGACCACCGCCGCCCAGGACGAAGGCCGTCTCCATGGGTCAGGATCCTGTCAGGAGCCGACCGGAGCCGGCCGGCTCGGCCGCGTCGAGCTGCGCCTGGACCTGCCGGATCGCGCGCTTCTCGGCCCAGAACGACAGCACCGGGATCGTGCCGCACACCAGCGTGACGGCGGTGAACGGGATGCTCCAGCGCGCGAGCCGGGACAGCCAGAACGCGACCAGCAGGAAGCCCATGTAGATGAAGCCGTGGGCGGTGCCGAGAACTGCGCTGATGCCTTGCCCGAGCTGCTGGCCGGTGCTGCCCTCGGGCAGGGTTCCCGGGGAGAGGTCGTGCACGTGGTTGAGGGGCACGGCGACCAGCACCAGCACGATGATGGAGATGCCGACGACCGTCGCGAGGACGCGGTACCACGAGAGCGCAGCCTTCACGCGCTCGACCGTACTCCGGTGACGCGGCTCACCTCGTCTCGGCACCAGCGCCACCACGCGTAGACGGCGAACCCCGCGAACACCCACCACTCGAGCGCGTAGAGCAGGTTGCGCAGCGACGTCCACGCCCCCGGCTGGGGCAGGTTGGCGGGCGTCACGGCGGCACAGCCCCGGCGCCGCGGCCCGGTCGAGATCACGTAGCCGCCGTAGAGGTCGCGGTCGACGCGTTGCACCTGGTCGACGATCCGCAACGGCGAGCTCGTGCCGCTCCCCGGGTTGCAGCCAGCCGGTGACCTCGACCGGACCGTGCGGCGGCGGCGGGGCCTGCGCCTGGCTCGCCGCCCAGCCGCGTACGACGAGCACGGCCGGCGCCTCGCGGCAGGAGCGTCGGTCGTCGCACACCGCGACCGGGGTCACCGCCCAGACGCCCCGCCTGCCGTCGCGACATCTGTGCGTCGACGTACAGCGTCGATGCCGGCAGCCACCGGCCGGCGAACCGCACCGGTTGCCCGACGGCGTCGCGTGGGAACGCGGCGTCGGAGGAGATCACGGCGTCCAGCGGACCGAGCGGGCGCATCGGCGCGCGACGCGCTGCCGAGTCCTCGCGACCTTCCTGCCAGGCGTCGTACTGCCACACCCCGAGCAGCACGCCCGCCACCGTCACCGCCACGGCGACCACGTGGAGCGCGATCATGCGTGGCGCCAGCAGGGGATGGTTCACAACACGGCAAGGCTACGGGTCGATATCGGATAGAATCTGAGGCGTCGAGGGCGAGGGAGACGCGTGAAGCAGAAGCGCCGCGTGCGCCTGGTCGACGAGCTGCAGCGCAGCCAGCGTTTCACGCTCTGGGTGCTCGTCTCCGTCCTGCTGCTGAGCCTGGTGACGTCGGGCTACCTCCTCCTGGTGAGCCAGCCGCGCATCTCCGGCTACGTCGAGCTCGCTCGCGAGTCCCGCGACGCCCACGACGGCATGCTCGACCAGGAGACCGGGCTGCGCGCCTGGCTCGCGACCGGCGACAAGCAGTTCCTCGAGCCGTACGAGACCGGCAAGGAGAACACCGAGCGAGCGGTCGCCCGCATGCTCGAGGAGGTGCAGCGGTCACTCCGAGCTGGCCAAGTCCGTGGTCACGATGCTGCTGGCGAGGCAGAGCTGGCAGGAGTGGGCGAGCGACGCGGCGGGCCGCACGTACACCGCCACGGAGCGCGGGCGACGGGACGTTGACGGCGTTCCTGGTCAAGGGCAAGGGGCTCTTCGACGAGTACCGGACCGCGCAGGAGCGCAGCGGCAACGCGATCCGCGCTGCGAGCGCACGGATGCTCTCGCGCTCCAGAACAGCTGCGCTCGCTGGTGGTGCTGCTCAGCTACCTGGTGCTGCTCGGCGACCACCGGACGTGCTCACCATCCGCCGGCGACGGCAGCTGCAACGCACCGTCGTCGCGCCGATCGCCGACCTGCACGACACCGTCACCCAGCTCCGCGCCGGCGACCTGTCCGCGCGGGCCGAGCCGTCCTCGGTCGAGGAGCTCGACGAGGTCGGCGAGGCTCTGGAGGGCCTGGCGGCGGACCTCTCGCAGGCCAGGCTCGAGGCCACCGCCCGGGAGCGACGCCTCGCCAAGCTCGCCTACCGGTTCGAGACAGTCGTCCGCGTCGGGCGGGAGATCGCCGGCAGCCTCAGCGTGCGCTACGTCTCGGCGAGCGTGGCGACGGCCGCCGCCGAGCTGCTCAACGCCTCGACCGTGCTGTGGCTGCGCGGCGAGGACCAGGCGTTCGAGGTGGTCGCGCGCAGCGTGGACGCCCAGGACGAGACCGCCGCACCACCGAAGCGGCCGCGCGCCCCGGGCATGGTGGCTCGGGCAGCCGCAGAGGCCCAGGTGGTGATCGGCGACGGCGCACGGGCCTATCCGCTCGTGCTGGCCGGGATGGTCACAGCCGTGCTGGAGGTGCGAACCGCCACGGTCGACCCCGACACCGAGCAGGTGCTGCACGCGTTGCTCTCGACCGCTGCCGCCTCGCTGGAGTCGGCGCACCTGCACAGCACGGCCCGCGAGCTGGCCGACCTCGACGGGCTGACCCAGCTGCCCAACCGGCGCCGGTTCGAGATCGACGTCGACGCCGAGTGGGAGCGCTGCCGTCGCTACGGTCGCCCGCTCAGCCTGGTGATGATGGACCTCGACCACTTCAAGCGGCTCAACGACGAGCACGGCCACCTGCTCGGTGACGAGGTGCTCCGTGCGGTGGCTCGAGCAGTCGAGAGTGTGCTGCGCTCGACCGACACCGCGTACCGCTACGGCGGCGAGGAGCTCGTCGTGATCCTCCGCGAGACCAGTCTCGAGGAGGCGTCCACGGCGGCCGAGCGACTGCGCGAGGCGGTCGGCTCGGTCACGCTCCCCGACAGCCCGCGCGTGAAGGTGACCACCTCTGCCGGCGTCGCCACCCGTCACACGGGGATGAACCACCACACCGACCTGGTCGCCGAGGCCGACGAGGCGCTCTACGACGCCAAGCGTCGCGGCCGCGACCGCGTGGTGACCGCACGAGGGCCGAGCGAGACCTTGCTCTTCCACGGCGACGCCAACGAGAACGACGGCGACCTGGACGAGTCGAACCGTTCCTAGGCGGCCAGCTGGATCGACAGCCGCTGACCGCCCACCGGGCGCTATGCTGCCCCGGGAATTGCGATCGGGCGCACTGGGACGATCTGGGTGGCGATGCGAAGACATCTGGTCACGGCGGACGGGGCGGGGCTGCGATCGCACGACCACACTGCGTGGTGCGGCGAAGGGCCTCGTCAGCTCCACCGACTCGCGGCCTCGGTGTTCGGCGCCGCGGCGCAGCGCAACGAGCTGATGGTGCTCGTCAGCGACGAGCCGCGCCGCGAGTGGCTCGACTCCCTCGAGAACGTCGACGGCCTGGTCGAGCGCGGAGCGTTGAGGCTGATTCCCGCCGACGAGGTCTATGCCTATCCTTCCGATGCCGCCGCCCAGCTCACCCAGTTCGAGACGATGGTGGAGCAGGCGCTCGCCGACGGGTACTCCGGTGTCAGCGTCGTCGCCGACAACTCCCGACTCGTCGAGACGAGCCAGCACGACTTCGATGCCTGGCTCGCCTGGGAGGCCGCTGCCGACCAGCTGCAGCTGACCCGCCCGATCCTGGGCGTGTGCTACTTCGACCGCCGTCGCGTTCCGAGCCACCGGATGGCCGAGCTCGCCGCCATGCACCCCGTCCGATGCGAAGAGTTCCCGGAACCGACTTTCCAGGTCTTCTGCGACGAGGACGCGCTGCGGGTCCTGGGTGATCTCGATGCCTTCCACGCCGAGCAGGTTCGACGCGTCGTCGGCACGGCCGTCTCCGTCACCGGTCGCGAGCTCGACATCTCCGAGCTGGAGTTCATCGACCACAAGGCGCTGCTGACCCTCGACGAGATCGCGAGATCTGGCGCGGGGGTTAGGTTGCGCGGCGCCAGGAGCATCGTGCACCGCGTCTGGGACCTGCTCGACCTGAAGACACCGGCACTGGAGTTCTGCTGATGGCAATCCACACCGTCGAGGCAACTGCAGCGGGCTACGTGCACGAGGTCGGGTTCTACGCCTCCGACACCGAGTTCGCAGAGCTGGTCATGCCGTTCGCCGATGAGGGCCTTCGCAGCGGCGAGCCCGTGGTGTTCGCCTACGACGACTACAAGACCAGCCTGCTGCGGCAGTGGTTGCCGGAGTCGCCTGCCATCACCTACATCACCGACACCGGGCCGTATGCGACGCCGACGAAGGCCCTCGGCTCCTGGCGCGAGGTCGTGCAAGGGCATGTGGCAGCCGGTGCCGCCCGGGTCAGGATCGCGGGCAACGTCCCCCATCCGGGCTACGGGATCCCGTATGTCGGCTGGGATCGCTACGAGGCCGCCATCGACCGGGCGCTCGGGGACCTTCCGGTCTGGGCGCCGTGCCTGTACGACGTACGGATAGCCCCGCCGGAGGTGGTGGAGCAAGCCAAGTCGCTTCACCACCACTTCCGGGACCGAGACGGCACGAGCCGGGCCAACGCCGGCTACGAGCAGCGCACCCGCCTCACGGACTTCTTGTCGGCCCCGCCGGACCCGTTGGAGCAGACACTGCCCATGCTCGAGCTGCGGGACCCGAGGCCGGGCCCGGTCCGCGCCGCCGTCCACGGGCTCGTGGCCGGTCGGCTCGGCGCCGACCAGGCCGATGCGCTCGTGCTCGCGACGTCCGAGGCGGTGACCAACGCGATCACGCACGGCACCGCGCCGGTCACCGTTCGCGCCTGGGTCGAGGGTCGCCGGGCGGTCGTCGCGATCCATGACAGCGGAGCCGGGCCCGTCGATCCCCTGGTGGGCCTGCGCCTCAGCGAGGTCAGCGCCACCTCCGGGCGAGGCCTGTGGATCGCCCACCAGCTCGACCTGGACGTGGCACTCACGGTGGCCGACGACGGCTTCACGGTGCGCCTGCGCGTCAACGCCTGACTCCGCCGCGGAGGCAGGGACACGACCTGTTGCCGCGGATCGCACCACCTGGGAAGCGCAGGGACTGACTGGGCACAGTGCCTACGAACCGCCGCCTGCGCAGCCAAGTGGTTTGTGGAGCCAAGGGGACTCGAACCCCTAACCCCCTGCTTGCAAAGCAGGTGCGCTACCAATTGCGCCATGGCCCCGGCGCGGGACCAGCCCGCAGAAGGTGGATCGCTCAGGAACGGGTGACGTCGTCGGTCGCCTCGGCCCACAGGGCCTGCTCGCGCTGGCCGGCCTTGGCCTTGCGGGTGGCGAACAGGGCGGCCGCGGCGGCCGCCACGATCAGCACGATCTTCTTCATCGGGAGTTCCTTCCGGCTGTGATCGAGCGCCGACTCTATCAACGCTCTAAACAGGACTGACCGGTCCGGATGTCGTCCAAATGGTCAAACTTGAGTCAATCCCGCAACGCCTCGCCATCGGCGGCTGTCACCCTGGCAAAAGCCGAGCTGGGAGAGGAGCGGTTCCATGCGCACGTGGTTCGCCGCTGGGGCTGCCGCGTTCCTCGGGTTGGTTTTCATGCTCTCCATCCGGCTGCCCGGCATGAGCGACCTCGCAATCTTGGTGATGAGCAACGGCGCCCAGCTCGCCGCCGCGACCGCCTCAGCCGTGGGTTGCGCAGTCGCCGCCCGTCGCACGATCGGCCATCGGCGTACGGCCTGGTGGTGGCTCTCGGCCGGCACCGGGTGCTGGGCCGCCGGCCAGGTGGTGTGGAGCTACTACGAGGTGGTGCTCGACCAGCAGGTGCCGTTCCCCTCGCTGGCTGACGTCGGCTTCGTGCTGTTCCCGCTGGTTGCCGCGGTCGGCCTGGTGATCTGGCTCGGCACGCAGGGCGACCAGCTCGCGGCACGCACGCGCGACGTCTTCGACGGCGCGATCATCGCCTGCTCGCTGCTGGTGGTCTCGTGGGTGACGACGCTCGGGTCCGTGGTGGCTGCGGGCGCCGACTCGTGGTTCCCGCTCGTGCTCTCGCTGGCCTACCCGGTCGGCGACCTCATCCTCGCCACGCTCGTGCTGTTGGCGCTGGCCCGCGGCTCGCGGCGTGGAGCGCTAGACGTTGGCGGTGCTGGCCCTCGGACTGTGCGGGCTGGCGTTCGCTGACAGTGCGTACGTCTACCTGACCAGCGTCGGTGCCTACTCCTCGGCCGACCTCATCAGCAGCGGCTGGGTGTTCGGCTTCTTGTTCGTGGCCGCCGCCGGGTTGTCGGTACGTCGCGAGGACCCGGGCTCACTGACGAGGTCGATGGTCCCGGAGCGCGACCACGTCGTCCCCAAGCCGTCGATGCTGCGACTGGCGCTCCCCTACGTCCCCCTCGCGGCCGCAGGTGTGACGCTCTGCGTGAGCCTGCTGACCGCGCCCGATGCCCGCACCGTCGAGCTGTTGCTCGCGGTCGCGCTCATGCTGTTCGTGCTGACCCGGCAGTTCCTCGCGGTGGCCGACAACCAGCGCCTGCTCGGTGCGCTCGCCGAGGCCCGCGACCAGCTCGAGCACCAGGCGCTGCACGACGCGCTGACCGGCCTCGCGAACCGCGTGCTGTTCGCGGACCGGCTCGACCGCGCGCTGCTGCACCGGACGCCGACGTGAGCGTGCTCTTCTGCGACATCGACGACTTCAAGGTGGTCAACGACCAGTACGGCCACGAGGTCGGAGACGACCTTCTCAAGGTGGTCGCGCAACGGCTGCTCGACTGCGTGCGCGTCACCGACACCGTCGCCCGGCTCGGGGGTGACGAGTTCGCGATCCTCATCGAGGACTCCATGGACGCCGTCCTCGTCGCCGACCGCATCGTCAGCAGCGTCAACGAGCCGCTCGAGCTCCTCGGCCGCACGGTGAGTACGTCGATCAGCGTCGGTATCGCCCACCACAAGGGCCTCGGCGCGTCGGCCACCGAGGACGACCGCCGCGACCATCTGCTCGACACCACGCCACGGAGCCGGGTCGCAGCGCCGACACCATGGCCGCCACAGCCGAGCGCGAGGCAACCGCTGCGCTCCTGCTGCGCACCGCCGACACCGCGATGTACGCAGCCAAGGGCGCCGGCAAGAGCCGCGCCGTGCTGGCCGACATCGTCGCCGGCCAGTCGCTGTCCTAACCGCATGCCAACCGGCACGGGCGCCACGCGCGGTGAGGGTCGAGACGCCCGAGGAGCTCGGGGTCGACCCCAGCGACTACGCGGACGCCTTCGAGATCCGGCTGTCGGCCACGGACCCCCGCACGGCCGAGCAGTTCGCCCGCGACGCGCTCGAGAACGCGCCCCGGCACCTGCGCGCTGCCGTCCGTGCCGGCTGGGGTGTGCTGGGGTTCCGGCTCGGCCCCCGCACCTCGCCGCGCCACGTGTTCGGGTCGCGGGTCGACCTCCGAGCCGGCATGGTCGGCTCGAGGTGCGCTCGGCACTGATGCGCGGTGTGATCATCGGTCGCCGCCCCGAGCCGACTCGAGTCGTCGTCGCGACGTACGTCGCCTACGAGCGGCCTGGCTGCACGACCGCTCTGGGCAGCGCTTCACCGTGCACCGGAGCCTGCGAAGCGCCGATGGAGCACGCCGCCCGGACCTGAGCCGTCGTCGGCATGCCCGCTGCCTGGATTTGACACTTTTCTTTACCAGTTGCCGGTCGCCCAAGTGCATTCGCTAACCGACGGTGCGTTCACACCGCCCTCATCTGCCCGGGCTTGATTACCGACCCGGATGCCGGAGTTTCCTCGGTTTGACTAAAGGTCTGACTCTTTGACTTGCCTGAAGTTGACTGTGTTTGACAAGCGGCACGGCGCCGCTGTCAGACGGGAGTCAACGACATGTCAACATCTCTTCGACTCGGGGTCGGCGGCGCGGTTCTCGCGCTGTTGGCACTGCTCGGCGCTTCGGGCTGGTCGCGACGCAGGCGGCGCAGCGGTCGGACTCGATCTCCGCTGATGCGCACTGGTGCTGCTGAGCCCGGCAGCCTGCTACGGCGTTCGGACGGGTCGAGGGAGCGCCTGGCGCGAAGGCCGGACGAGACGGCAGCGTTCCGGTAGGCGTCACGAGCTGCTTCGTCGTCTCCTGCCGCGGCCAGGGCTCCGCCGAGCTCCAGCCACAGCTGGGCGGCGGAGCGGTCCGCGCCGACCGCCGTCAGCATCATCACCGCGTCCTGGTAGCGCCGCCTTGGCCTCGGGCCAGGCGCCCTCGGCGGCCAGCGCCTGCCCCTCCAGTGCTCTGGCGTCAGCCGCGAGCAGCGGCGCGAGTCGCGCGTGGCGTCGTAGGTGTTCGCGGCGAGCGCGCGCGCCTCCTCGACACTCACCTTGCTGGTAGAGCGCGCGCGCCAGAGGCGACATCGTTGCGCGCGACGTCGACCGGGCTGGCTTCGCACTCCTTCAGCTCGGCGGCCGCGCGGCCCAGGTTCTCGAGCGCCTCGGACCCCAGGGGAGGATCGGACTGAAGCTGCATGATGCCGAGCTGGGAGCGAAGGCGGGCCAGGTTCCGAGCGTTCTCACCCTCACCCAGGAGCGCCAGTGCTCGCTCGGCCAACGGTATGGCGGCGGCGACCGAACCGCTTTGCGACTCCATGACGCTCGCGTTCCAGTAGGCGGCTGCGCGAGCCTCACGTGAGCCCGAGGTCTCCGCACGCTCGACGACCTGCTTGCACAGCCGGACGGCGTAGCCGGTGTCGCCGTGCTCGAAGTACGCCGCCGCCACCGTCACCACCAGCTGGACCGCTTCGTCGGAGGCGGCCAGCTCGTCGCCGAGACCCGCCAACGCGGTCTCGCCGGCGCGGATCGCCCTCGCGAGATCGCCGGCCTCGCGATAGCACCTGCTCAACGCGATGCTGCTCCGCAGCCACCACGGCCGATCGTTGCCGGTCGCGACGATCGCCTCGAACGCGAGGATCGCCTCGTCCAACCGACCAAGTGACTCCAGGGCGCCGGCTCGGATGAACTCTGCGCGTTGGCGCTCGCCCGGAGCGACCTGGCCGATGACTCGCGGAGCACCTCGTCGACGCGCGTCAGCGCTTGACCGGGGTCGGCTGACTGCAGCGCGATCTCCGCGAAATCGCATTCGAGACGAAGGGCCGCGCTCCGGTCCTCCGACACTCCCAGCAGCAGTCCGTCGAGCGAGGTGCTCAGCCGTCCGGCGAGCAGCTCCAACACCTTGCCGTCGGGGCGACGCTGTCCGGACTCGATCCGGGACACGTAGCCGACGGTGACCTCTGTGCCCGCGACCTGTCCTTGGGTCAACCCGGCCGCCAGTCGCGCCGAGCGAATGCGTCGGCCAAGCACAGCCGGGTCGATCGTCGAGAGCAAGTCGGCTTGTCTGGCGTCCACGGCTCCATTGTGACCGATCATTGGGCGATCTCTTCACCACAGGGACGCGACGGGGCCGACGCCGACTCGAGGCCGATGCCGACCCGGTGAGTGGCGAAGGAAAGTCGACGCCATTCGCTCCACTATTGCGGACAATTCCTCTACGCGCACTGACTTGTCTATTCTTGTCAATAACAGTCACACATTCTCAGGAATGGGGGAATGCGGACTCGCGGGTTTATATTGAGCCGACATTGAAAATCAAGAATGGGAGGGCACTCAGGTGGCTCGCCGGGTGATCACGCAGCTGGTCGACGATTTGGATGGTGTGGAGCTGGCGCAGGGCAAGGGGACTACGGTCCGTTTCGCCTTCGACGGGTCCTCGTACGAGATCGACCTCTCGGACAAGAACGCGAAGAAGTTCAAGCAGACATTGGACCCGTACATCCAGGCCGGGCGAAAGGTGAAGCGCGAAGGCAAGTCCCGATCGGCGTGGGACCAGGGACTACGACCCCAAGGTCGTGCGCGCCTGGGCGAACGAGCAAGGCATTCCCGTGCCCGAGCGTGGCCGGATCCCCGAGTCGGTTCTCGACCAGTACCGCGGCTGAGGCAGCGGCTCGAGACAATCGCATTGATTGGTCATTCGACGGGTGTTGGTGGGCCTAAGTGGACTTGAACCACTGACCTCTTCCTTATCAGGGAAGCGCTCTAACCGGCTGAGCTATAGGCCCCAGTGTGATCACCAGTGCGCAGGACTGGTGTCGATGCGACGGGGAAGATTACCCCATCAGCGGTCGTCCTCGGCCAGCGTGACCTCGATGCCGCCGAGCAGGGCGGCCGCGAGGTTGTACAAGAAGGCGCCGAGGGTGGCGATCGCGGTGATGAGCACGACGTCGACGACGGAGACGATCATCGTGAATCCGAGGGCCCGGCTCATGCCGACGTAGTTCTCGACGTCGAACGTCTGGGCCTGGTCACCGCCGACCACGTCGGCGACGGTCTTGTTGATCGAGTCCCACACGCCGGCGGCGCCGAGCACCGACCAGACCACGAACACCGACACCACGGTCACGATGCCGATCGCGATCGAGAGCAGGAACGCCGTCTTCATCACCGACCACGGGTCGAGGTGGACCAGCCGGAGCCGGGCACGGCGCGGTCCGCGGGGCCGGGTGGTCTTCTTGGCGGCCGTCCGGCGTGGCGACCGACGTCGGCTTGTCGAGTCGGACCGCCGAGGCGGCCCGAGCTCGCGGCGGACTGGACGGCCGACCCGGCCGCGGAGACCGCCGCGCCGACGCGTTCGGTGATCGGGCGCTTGCCGGTGTCCCCGTTGGAGTCGGCATCGTTCGACGGACCGGACAAGGGACCTTCGGGGGGCCAGCGGCGTGTCCTCTGCACGTCGTCGGTCGGCCATCAGGACTCCTCGTCGTCGTCGTCGTCATCGTCGATCATCGTTCTGAGATGTCTCGTCGCCGATTGTCGCATCCGAGGACGAATCGTTCACATCGGCGGTCTGGTCAGCGACCGGCTGCCCCGCCTCGGCGATCCGCCTCGACATCCGCCTCCTCGCAGGGCCTCCTCGACCGCCTCCTCGATCTCGGGGGCCCGCTCGACGCTGCGGGCCACGACCGCGACGCCGTCGCCCTCGCTCACCCCGACGAAGCGGACGCCCTTGGTGTCACGGCCGGTGGGTCGCAGGTGCTCGTCGATCGCGCTGCGCGTGACCTGGCCCGACTGCTTGATGGCGAGCACCTCGTCACCCTCGACCACGATGAAGGCGCCGACCAGGCTGCCGCGGTCGTCGTCCTGCTTCATCGCCTTGGTGCCGATGCCGCCGCGGGTCTGGAGCCGGTACTGCGAGATCCGGGTGCGCTTGGCGAAGCCGCCGTCGGTGATCGTGAAGACGTACTGCTCCACCACGCCCGGGACATCAGCATCTCGGTCCCTGGGAGCCGGGGACGAGGCGTCTCGACGGCGGCCTGCTCGGCCGCCTCCTCCGCGGCGATCTGCTCCGCGCGGATCACCGACATGGACAGCATCTGGTCGCCGTCGCGGAACTTCATGCCGGTCACACCGGACGTGGCCCGGCCCATCGCGCGCATGTCGCTGGAGCGGAAGCGGATCGCCTGGCCCTTGCGTGAGACCAGCAGCACGTGGTCGTCCTCGCCCACGAGCTCGGCGCCGATCAGCTCGTCGTCGTCCTCGCGGAAGTTGATCGCGATGACGCCGGCCTGGCGCGGGCTGTTGTAGTCCCCGAGCCGGGTCTTCTTGACCAGGCCGTTGCGGGTGGCAAGCACGAGGTACGGCGCCTGGTCGTAGTCACGGATCGCCAGCACCTGCGCGATGGTCTCGTCCGGCTGGAAGGACAGCAGGCCGGCCACGTGCCCGCCCTTGGCGTCGCGAGACGCCTCGGGGAGGTTGTAGGCCTTGGTGCGGTAGACCCGGCCGGCGGTGGTGAAGAACAGCAGCCAGTGGTGGTTGCTGGTCGCCATGAAGTGCTCGACCACGTCGTCGCCGCGCAGGGTCGCGCCGCGCACGCCCTTGCCGCCGCGCTTCTGGGTCCGGTAGAGGTCCGCGCGGGTGCGTTTCGCGTAGCCGCCGCGGGTGATCGTGACGACCAGGTCCTCGTCGGGGATCAGGTCCTCCATCGAGAGGTCCCCGTCGGCCGGGATGATCGTGCTGCGGCGCTCGTTGCCGAACTTCTCCACGATCGCGGCCAGCTCGTCGGAGATGATCTGCCGCTGCCGGACCTCGCTGGCCAAGGATGTCCTCGAGGTCGGCGATGGTGGCCTCGAGCTTGGCCAGCTCGTCGATGATCCGCTGCCGCTCCAGGGCGGCCAGCCGGCGCAGCTGCATGTCGAGGATCGCCCGCGCCTGAAGGTCGTCGATCTCCAGCAGCGCCATCAGGCCCTCGCGGGCCTCGTCGACGTCGGGGCTGCGACGGATCAGCGCGATGACCTCGTCGAGCAGGTCGAGCGCCTTGACCAGGCCGCGGTAGATGTGCGCCTGCTCCTCGGCCTTGCGGAGCCGGTAGCGGGTGCGTCGCTGGATGACCTCGACCTGGTGGGTGACCCAGTGGCTGACGAACTGGTCGAGGGTGAGCGTGCGGGGCACGCCGTCGACCAGCGCCAGCATGTTCGCCGAGAAGTTGGTCTGCAGCTCGGTGTGCTTGAACAGGTTGTTCAGCACCACCCGGGCGACGGCGTCGCGCTTGAGCACCACGACGAGCCGCTGCCCGGTGCGGCCGGAGGTGTCGTCGCGGACGTCGGCGATGCCCTGGATCTTGCCGGCGTCGGCGAGCTCGGCGATCTTCAGCGCGAGGTTGTCGGGGTTCACCTGGTAGGGCAGCTCGGTGATCGAGATGATCGTGCGGCCCTTGGCGTCCTCGTCGATGTCGACGACGGCGCGCATGGTCACCGAGCCGCGACCGGTGCGGTACATCTGCTCGATGCCCTGCTGGCCGACGATCACCGCGCCCATCGGGAAGTCCGGGCCCTTCACGCGCTCGAGCAGCGCGTCGAGCAGCTCCTCACGCGAGGCGTCCGGGTGCTCGAGCAGCCACTGCACGCCGTCGGCGACCTCGCGCAGGTTGTGCGGCGGGATGTTGGTGGCCATCCCGACCGCGATGCCGGCCGAGCCGTTCACCAGCAGGTTCGGGAAGCGCGCCGGCAGGATCACCGGCTCCTGCGAGCGGCCGTCGTAGTTGGCCTGGAAGTCGACGGTGTCCTCGTCGATGTCGCGGACCATCTCCATCGCCAGCGGCGCCATCCGGCACTCGGTGTAGCGCATCGCGGCCGCGGGGTCGTTGCCCGGCGAGCCGAAGTTGCCCTGGCCGTCGACCAGCGGCGCCCGCATCACCCACGGCTGCGCGAGGCGGACCAAGGTGTCGTAGATCGCGGTGTCGCCGTGCGGGTGGTACTGACCCATCACGTCGCCGATCACGCGCGAGCACTTGGAGAACCCGCGGTCGGGCCGGTAGCCGCCGTCGTACATCGCGTAGAGCACGCGGCGGTGCACCGGCTTGAGCCCGTCGCGCACGTCGGGCAGCGCGCGCCCGACGATCACCGTCATCGCGTAGTCGATGTAGGAGCGCTGCATCTCGACCTGCAGCTCGACGGGCTCGATGCGCCCGCCGGGGCCGGGGGTCTCGATCGTGTTGTCAGTCACGTGGTGTCACTTTCCGTCGTACGACGTGCGTGGTCTCGACAGGCTCGACCAACCGGCTAGATGTCGAGGAACCTGACGTCTTTGGCGTTGCGCTGGATGAAGGAGCGTCGCTGCTCGACGTCCTCGCCCATCAGCACCGAGAACATCTCGTCGGCCTGCGCGGCGTCCTCGAGCGTCACCTGCAGCAGGAGCCGGTTGTCGGGGTCCATCGTGGTCTCCCACAGCTCGTTGGCGTTCATCTCGCCGAGACCCTTGTAGCGCTGGATCGCGTTCTCCTTGGGCAGCTTCTTGCCCTCCTCCTTGCCGCTGCGGGTGAGCGCGTCGCGCTCGGCGTCGGAGTAGACGAACTCGTGCTCGTGCGGCTTGTTCCAGCGCAGCCGGTAGAGCGGCGGCTGCGCGAGGTAGACGTAGCCGTGCTCGATCAGCGGCCGCATGAACCGGAACAGCAGCGTCAGCAGCAGGGTCCGGATGTGGTGACCGTCGACGTCGGCGTCGGCCATCATCACGATCTTGTGGTAGCGGACCTTGTCGATGTCGAACTCTTCGTGGATGCCGGTGCCGAGCGCGGAGATGATCGCCTGCACCTCGGTGTTGGCGAGCACCTTGTCGATGCGGGCCTTCTCGACGTTGAGGATCTTGCCGCGGATCGGCAGGATCGCCTGGATCCGCGGGTCGCGACCGCCCTTGGCGGAGCCGCCGGCGGAGTCACCCTCCACGACGAAGATCTCGCACTCCTCGGGGTTGGTCGACTGGCAGTCGGCCAGCTTGCCGGGCAGCCCACCACCGCCGAGCAGACCCTTGCGGCTGCGGGCGAGCTCGCGCGCCTTGCGTGCCGCGACGCGGGCGTACGCCGCGGCCTGCGCCTTGCGCACGATGTCGCGGCCCTCGGCCGGGTTCTTCGCCAGCCAGTCGCCGAGCTGCTCGTTGACCACGCGCTGCACGAAGCCCTTGGCCTCGGTGTTGCCGAGCTTGGTCTTGGTCTGGCCCTCGAACTGGGGGTCGCCGAGCTTGATCGAGACGATCGCGGTCAGTCCCTCGCGCACGTCGTCGCCGGAGACGCGGTCCTCGCGCTTCTTGATGAGGTTCCACTCCTCGCCCCAGCCGTTGATCAACGAGGTGAGCGCGGCTCGGAAGCCCTCCTCGTGGGTGCCGCCCTCGTGGGTGTTGATGGTGTTGGCGAAGGTGTGGACCGACTCGTTGTAGGTGGTGGTCCACTGCATCGCGATCTCGAGGCTCATGCCGCTCTCGGCCAGCTCGGCCTCGAACTCGATGACGCTCGGGTGTGCCTTGTCCTTGCGCTTGTTGAGGTGCTCGACGTAGTCGACCAGGCCGCGGTCGTACTTGAACCGGTGCTCGACGGCACCGTCCGCGGTGCGCTCGGCACTCGGCGTCTCCGACGGCAGCGCCTGCTCGGCGTCGTGCTGGATCGCGTCGTGCTGGATGGCGTCGTCGTCGATCGCCTCGTCGCCGGCCTCGCGCTTGGGCCGCTCGTCGCGGACGACGATCTCCAGGCCCTTGTTGAGGAAGGCCATCTCCCGGATGCGGTTGACGATCGTCTCGAGGTTGTACGTCGTGGTCTCGAAGATCTCGTCGCTGGCCCAGAACGTGATCGTGGTGCCCGTGTCCTCGTCGGGCCGCATCTCCTCGAGCTGCTCGAGCGGGCCGTCGGGCTCGCCGAGGCTGAACGTCTGGCGCCAGTGGTAGCCGCGGTTGTGCACGTCGACCTGCAGGCGGCTGCTCAGCGCGTTGACCACCGAGACGCCGACGCCGTGCAGGCCGCCGGAGACCTTGTAGCCACCGCCGCCGAACTTGCCGCCGGCGTGCAGCATCGTCAGCGCCATCGTGACGGCCGGGATGCCCTCGACCGGGTGGACGTCGGTGGGGATGCCGCGTCCGTTGTCCTCGACGCGGACCCCGCCGTCGGCCTGCAGGGTCACCAAGACGGTGTCGCAGTAGCCGGCCAGGGACTCGTCGACGGAGTTGTCCACGACCTCCCACACCAGGTGGTGCAGGCCGCGCTCACCGGTCGAGCCGATGTACATGCCGGGCCGCTTGCGCACCGCCTCGAGTCCTTCGAGCACCTGGATCGCGGAGGCGTCGTACATGCCCTCCTCGACCGCATGGCTCTCCGACAGCGGCGCGAGGTTCGCTGCCGCCTCCGCGACCGCCTCGCGGGAGATGTCGCCAGAGCCATCAGTGGTGTCGTCTGGTGAGGGGTCTGTGCTGGGCGCTGCGGGGGTGTTGGCGGGCATCTCGTCAGCCACGAGCCATCCTCTTCGGTTGCGCACACATAACGATGGCCGAACCCAGGAGGGGGAACGACCTGAACTCGAGTATAGCCCGCTCAGGGGCCTGATCCGGTGTATCGGTCCACAGACTGGGGGTCCTCTGCGCTCCCGAGAGGTCGATTCTCGGCCTCAGAGGGCGGTCAGGACGCACTGGCAGGGGGACTCCTTGGTCCCCATACGGCGCCGAGGGCTCGCAGATCCGGCCTCGGCTCAGCCGACCTCAGCCGTAGGTGTCGCGAGGCCCGCGACCGTCGCGAACCGATCGGCGTCCACGTTTCCAGGAAGGGCCGTGCGGACCCTCGACGTCGATGACCACCACGGTGCCGTCGCCGAGCTCCTCGTTGAGCCGCCGCACCACCTGGGGGGCGAGCAGCTTCATCTGGGTCGCCCAGGCCGTGGAGTCGGTGCGCACCAGCAGCCGCCCCCCTGGGTTGGGCCCGTCGTCGGAGCTCCGGAAGGCCTCCGGGTGGCAGTGCTGGGCGACCTCGCGGCCGACGATCAGGTCCCAGCGGGAGAAGACGCCGTGCACCCGGACGTCGGTGCCCCAGCCCTGGTCGGCGATCAGCCGGCCGATGGTCGCGTCGAGCGGCTGCGGGTCCCGGTCGTCGGGATGGGCACCCGAGAGCTGTGGGTCACCTCGCCGTGCCGAACGACTGTCCTTGCCGGCCGCGCCACCCTTGCCGGAGGAGCCGGTGCCCGAGCGCCGCCGAGCCGCGCCCGGTCTGGCCAGCCCGCGGGCGATGCTGCGCGCGAGGTCGAGCCCGGACTCGTCGTGGCCGGTCTCGGCGGTGGTCTCCGGTGGAGGCTCTTGCTCAGGTGACACCGGGCAGCACCTTCCCGTCCGCGACGTCGATGCGCACTCCGGCAAGTGCCGCGGGGACGTCGTCCGGCACCGCGGCCGTGACCAGCACCTGCTCGGCGCCGGCGACGAGCTCGGCCAGCCGGTCGCGGCGGTCGACGTCGAGCTCGGCGAAGACGTCGTCGAGGATCAGGATCGGGTCGTCGCCGTCCGCGCGCAGCAGGTCGTACGACGCGAGGCGCAGCGCCGAGCGCCATCGACCAGGACTCGCCGTGAGAGGCGTAGCCCTTCACCGGCAGCGGCCCGAGCATCAGAGTCAGGTCGTCGCGGTGCGGGCCCACCAGGCTGATGCCGCGCTCGACCTCCTCGTCGCGGCGGCGCTCCACCTCGGCCAGCAGCGCCTGCGCGAGGTCGTCCGCGGGCGTCGCCATCCACGTGATCGGGCAGCTCGAACGACGGCTTGTAGGTCATCGAGACCTCGTTGTCCGAGCGCGTCCTGCGCGACCGCGTCGTACGCCCGCGCCGACGTAGGGACGCAGCGCCTCGCACCAGCGCGAGCCGCGCGGCCAGCAGCTCCGCGCCGGTGCGCGCGAGGTGTGAGTCCCACACCCCGAGCGTCGCCAGTGCGCCCTCCGCCCGCGAGGACTGGTGGCTCCCGGTGCGCGCCGTCTTCAGCAGCGAGTTGCGCTGCTTGAGGACACGGTCGTAGTCGGCGCGCACACCGGCGAAGCGCGGAGCGCGCTGCACGAGCAGGTCGTCGAGGAAGCGCACGTCGCTCGCGAAGGGTCGCCCTTGACCAGGTCGAGGTCCTCCGGGGAGAACAGCACGGTGCGCACCAGACCGAGCAGCTCACGTGCGCGAGGAAGCGGGGAGCGGTTCACGCGCGCCCGGTTGGACCGCCCCGGGTTGATCTGCACCTCGAGCAGCGCCTCACGACCGTCGCGCACCACGACCGCTCGCACGACGGCCTGCTCGGCGCCGGCGCGCACCAGCGGGCCGTCCCCGGCGACCCGATGGGAGGAGAGCTTGGCGATGTAGTCGATCGCCTCGACGAGGTTCGTCTTGCCCTGGCCGTTGCGGCCGATGAACGCGGTGGCACCTGGGCCCAGCTCGACCTCGGCCTCGGGGTAGGAGCGGAAGTCGTGGAGCGACAGGTGCGCGACGTGCACGGCGTCGAACTGCGGCTAGGGCTTGTCGGTCGTGGTCGGGGGCGCGCTGACCTTGGTGGCGTGGCCGCCGAACTGGTTGCGCATCGCCGCCACCGCCTTCATCGCGGGGCTGTCGTCCTGCCGGGAGACGAACCGGGCGTAGAGCGCCGCGGTGATCGCAGGAGTCGCGACGGCGTGCTCGATGCCGGCCTCGACGGTCCACCGGCCCTCGCCGGAGTCCTCGGCGTAGCCGCTGATCTTGGTCGAGCTTGTCGTCGTCGTCGAGGGCCGCCACGAGCAGGTCGAGAAGCCAGGACCGGATGACCGTGCCCTCGCGCCAGGATCGGAAGACCTCGGTGACGTTGTCGACCTCGTCGACGGCCTGGAGCAGCTCCCAGCCCTCGGCGTAGGCCTGCATCACGGCGTACTCGATGCCGTTGTGGACCATCTTCGAGAAGTGACCGGCGCCCACCTCTCCGGCGTGCACCCAGCCGAAGTCACCCTCCGGCTTGAGGGCGTCGAAGATCGGCTGCACCGTCTCGACGTCGGCCTTGTCGCCGCCCGCCATCAGCGCGTAGCCGTTCTCCAGGCCCCACACGCCACCGGAGACGCCACAGTCGACGAAGCCGATGCCCATTCTCGCCGAGCATCTCGGCGTTGACCTTGTCATCGGTCCAGCGCGAGTTGCCGCCGTCGATGACGATGTCGCCCTTGTCGAGCAGCTCCCCGAGCGAGCGGATCGTCTCGCGGGTGATGTCCCCGGCAGGCACCATCACCCAGACCAGCTTCGGGGACGGCAGCTCGGCCACCATCGCCTCGAGGCTGTCGACGTCAGCTGACGTCGGGGTTGCGGTCGTAGCCGACAACGGTGTGCCCGGCGCGGCGCAACCGCTCGCGCATGTTGCCGCCCATCTTGCCGAGCCCGATCAGACCGAGATCCATTCCGCTCCCTCTCTGCTGTGTCGCCGAGCTTTCGCTGGCACCTCAGGCTATACGCGCGGGCTTGCTGCGAGCAGGGGTCAAGACAGCAGCCGTCTCGGCATCAGGAGATAGCGGAACGCGCCGTCGGCATCACCGTCGAGGCTGTCCACGCCGGCCATCACCGCGGGCTTGGACGCCTGGGTGAAGCCGAGCTCGACGACCGGCGACTCGATCGCGGTCAGCCCGTCGAGCAGGAACTGCGGGTTGAAGCCGGTGGTGATGTCCTCACCGTCGATCGTCGCCTCGATCTGCTCGGTCGCGAGCGCCTCGTCGCCGCTGCCGGCGTCGAGGGTGAGCACGCCGCCGGAGAACGCCAGCTGCACGGCGGTGTTGCGCTCGGCGACCAGCGAGACACGCTTGACCGACTCCACGAGCGTCGCGCGGTCGACCCTCGCGACCGTGGTGTGCTCGGGCGGGAACAGCGTGCGGACCTTGGGGAACTCCCCGTCGAGGAGCCGGGTGGTGGTCCGTCGTACGCCGCCGCCGAACGAGCCCTCGAAGCCGATGATGCCCTCGCCGGCTCCGGAGGACGCGAGGGCGATCGTCACCTCGGTGCCCGAGGTCAGCGACTTCGCGGTGTCGGCGAGCACCCGCGCGGGAACCAGGGCGGCGGCCGAGACGTCGGTGGCGCCCGGGTCCCACTCGAGCTCGCGGTGCGAGAGCCGGAATCGGTCGGTGGCCAGCAGCGAGATCTTCGAGCCCTCGATCTCGATCCGGACACCGGTGAGCACCGGCAGCATGTCGTCGCGGCCGGCCGCGGTGACCGCCTGGCCCACCGCGTTGGCGAACACGTCGCTGCGCACGGTGCCGGTGGCGGTCGGCATGTCGGGCAGGGTCGGGTACTCGTCGACCGGCATCGTCTGCAGGCTGAACCTCGCGGAACCGCAGGTCAGCGACACCTTCGCGCCGTCGATGGTCATCTCCACCGGCTTGTTCGGCAGGCTGCGGCAGATGTCCGCGAGCAGCCGACCGGAGACCAGCGCCCGGCCCTCGTCCTGGACGGAGGCGGGCAGCGTGGCGCGAGCGGAGGTCTCGTAGTCGAAGGTGGACAGCTGCAGGCCGTCGCCGGCTCCTTCGCTGACGGGCGTCTCGATCAGCAGCCCGGCGAGCACCGGCACGCTGGGTCGAACCGGGAGGCTGCGCGCGGCCCACGCGACCGCGTCCGCGAGCACGTCGCGTTCGACGGTGAACTTCACTTGTCGTCCCCTTCTGCTGCGATCGACCCGACGCCGTCCCATGCGTGACGGAGTCCTCGGGGGTGAGCATCCTGCCACGGTCGTCCCCGTCGTCCCCAGGTAGCGGCCAGGGAGACGTTCGTGAATGACCTGGATATATCTAGGTGAGTAGTGTTAACAGGAGCGGTGGACAGTGTGGATAACTCGTGTCCGTGCAGGTCAGCACCGGTTTTGCCGTCCCGTCGGGGTGTGTACGACACGGTGGACCAGCTGTCGTTCCTGTGGGTGACGCCGATCCGTGCCTGCGCCGGGTGCTGCTCGTCCACAGGCAGTCCACCGCGAACCGGGGCCGCTCCACAGGCGCGTCCCCAGGGCATCAGGGCCGGTTGCACGACCAGATCCTCGACTCGCGTCACGACTGGCGGGCCTGCTGCTTGATGCGGTTGGTGAGCTCGGTGACCTGGTTGAAGACGCTGCGGCGTTCGGCGAGCAGCTGACGGATCTTCTTGTCCGCGTGCATCACGGTCGTGTGGTCACGACCGCCGAACTGCTGACCGATCTTCGGCAGCGACAGCTCGGTGAGCTCGCGGCACAGGTACATCGCGATCTGGCGGCCGGTGACGAGCACGCGGCTCCGGCTCACCCCGCAGAGGTCCTCGATGGACAGCCCGAAGTAGGCCGCGGTCTGGGCGATGATCAGCGCCGCGGTGATCTCGGGCTCACCGCCCTCGGGGATGAGGTCCTTGAGCACGATCTCGGCCAGCGTCAGGTCGACCTGCTGCCGGTTCAGGCTCGCGAACGCGGTGACCCGGATCAGCGCACCCTCGAGCTCGCGGATGTTGGTCTGGATCTTGCTGGCGATGAACTCCAGCACGTCGGGCGGCGCAGTCATCCGCTCGGTGGCGGCCTTCTTGCGGAGGATCGCGATGCGGGTCTCGAGGTCGGGCGGCTGCACGTCGGTGATCAGGCCCCACTCGAACCGGTTGCGCAGCCGGTCCTCGAGCGCCTCGAGCCGCTTGGGCGGCCGGTCGGAGGTGATCACGATCTGCTTGTTCGCGTTGTGCAGCGTGTTGAAGGTGTGGAAGAACTCTTCCTGGGTCTGGATCTTGCCTTCCAGGAACTGGATGTCGTCGATGAGCAGCACGTCGACGTCGCGGTAGCGGCGCTTGAACCGGTCCTGGCGGTCGTCGCGGATCGCGTTGATGAACTCGTTGGTGAACTCCTCCGAGCTCACGTAGCGCACCCGTGCGCCGGCGAACAGGCTGCGGACGTAGTGACCGATGGCGTGCAGCAGGTGGGTCTTGCCGAGCCCGGAGTCGCCGTACACCAGCAGCGGGTTGTAGGCCTTGCCCGGCGCCTCGGCGACCGCAACGGCGGCCGCGTGCGCGAAGCGGTTGGAGGACCCGATCACGAACGTCTCGAAGACGTACTTCGGGTTCAGGCGCGTCTCCGCGACGCCGGTCGCCGGTGTGGTGCCGGTGCTGGGCATCGCCGGGGTGGGCACGTCGAGGGGATTTGTCGACAAGTCGCGTCGTGGCTCCTCATCGGCCACCTCGAACTGGTCGAGCGACTCCGGCGGCAGGTCCGGCGCCTTCAGGTCCGGGTCGACGGTCACCGCGATGCGCACCTGGTGCTTGAAGGCGGAGCCCAAGGCGTCCTCGAGCTGCGTGCGCAGCCGGCCCTCGATCTGCTGGCGGGTGAAGTCGTCGGCCACCGCGATGATCGCGGTGTCCTGGTGCAAGGTGACCGGCTGGCTCGAGGCGAGCCAGGCCCGCTGGTTCGGCGGGAGGTTCTCGACGAGGCGGCGCCAGAGGGAGTCGAGCTGTTCGGTCACGTCTCATCCATGGGTTTCCCCACTCCCATCCGCGTCGTGCGCCGTGGCCACGATCGCCGTTCGTCATGTCGTGGACAGACGGCGGACCCGACCGGGTCCACACCTTTGTCCACAGGCTGTGCATGTCGCCCGGTCGGGTGGCCGGACGGTCCGCGGACGGTTGCAGGCTCTCCCTGGTGTTCCGCATCTGCCCAGGTCAGCGGGCGGATCAGTCAGGACGCGCCGCTGGCGCGACCAAGTGCTGAAGTGCGGGGGAGTCGACCGTGGGGAATCTCGGGGACGGGCGAAACCTAACAAGGGTTGAGGGGAGCGGGCAAGCAGTTGTCCACAGGTTCCTGGTTTGACCCGTTAGACGGCCACCCCGTACCGTGAGGAGGTCGAGCACGCGTCGACAGATGCTCCATGTCCGGACTGGATCTGGTGCTCTCCGCGCGCTCGCCCTCGACCCCGCAGGAACGCCTCGAAACCGGAGATTCAGCCGTGAGCAAGCGCACGTACCAGCCGAACAACCGTCGCCGTCACAAGGTGCACGGCTTCCGTCTGCGGATGCGCACCCGGGCCGGCCGCGCGGTCTTGTCCTCGCGCCGCCGCAAGGGCCGCGCCCGCGTCTCCGTCTGACCGGGTCCAGGCAGCAGGCTTCGCCGTGCTCGAGCGCCGCAACCGGCTGACCGCGTCGGCCGGCTTCACCGCGGCGACTCGGGGTGGTCGCCGTGCCGGCACCCGCACCCTGGTGGTCCACCTCGCGGTCCGCGAGGCCGAGGGCGAGCCTGCTCGGGTCGGGTTCGCGGTCGGGCGCGCCGTCGGGAACGCCGTGGAACGCAACCGGGTCAGGCGTCGGCTGCGCCACCTGGTGCGCGACCGGCTCGACCGGCTCCCGGACTCGGCCGACCTGGTGGTGCGCGCGCTGCCCGCGGCGGCAACGGCGTCGTACGCCGTGCTGGGCCGCGACCTCGACCAGGCGCTCGGCAGGTTCGACCGCGTCGGCGCTGCTGTGCAGGAGCCCGGGCGATGAAGTACCTGCTCATCGGTCTGCTTCGTGCCTACCGGCTGCTGATCAGCCCGCTGTACGGACAGGTGTGCCGCTACCACCCGTCGTGCTCGGCGTACGCGCTGGAGGCGGTTACCGTGCACGGCAGCGTGAAGGGCAGCTGGCTGGCCATGCGCCGGCTGGGTCGCTGCCACCCCTGGAGCGCCGGAGGGTATGACCCGGTTCCTCCCAAGACGACCAAAATGTCAGGCACGCTGCCTGGGCATCACCCGACGCTAGGAGCCTGAGTGCTGGATTTCTTCGGTCAGCTCGGCAGCTTCATCATGACGCCGCTGTACTACCTGACCTCGTTCGTGCTGCTCGCGTTCCACCGGTTGTGGGGCGGGATCTTCGGCCCGGAGACGGGTCTCGCCTGGGTGCTGTCGATCGTCGGCCTCACGGTGGTGATCCGGGCGGCGCTGATCCCGCTGTTCGTCAAGCAGATCAAGTCCAGCCGCAACATGCAGCTGCTGCAGCCCAAGGTCAAGGAGCTGCGCGAGAAGTACGGCCACGACCGCGAGCGGTTGTCCCAAGAGACGATGAAGCTCTACAAGGACACCGGCACGAACCCCTTCGCGTCCTGCATGCCACTTATCTTGCAGATGCCAATCTTTTTCGCGCTGTTCCAGCTGATCAACCACGCGTCGAAGGGCGAGACCCGTGGGCTGATGACGACCAAGCTCGCGGACCAGTTCGCCAACGCCACCTTCCTCGGCGCCAAGATCTCCGACAGCTTCACCTCGACCGACGACACCGGGGTCAAGATCCTCGCCGCGACCCTGGTGGTCGCGATGTGCGCCACCACGTTCATGACCCAGCGTCAGCTGATGAGCAAGAACATGCCGGCCGACGCGATGACCGGCCAGTTCGCGCAGCAGCAGAAGATGCTGCTCTACGTCTTGCCGTTCGTGTTCGCCATCGGTGGCATCGCGTTCCCGATCGGCGTGCTCTTCTACTGGACCACCTCGAACCTGTGGACGATGGGCCAGCAGTTCTACGTGATCCGCAACAACCCGGTGCCCGGCACGCCCGCCGCCAAGGCGAAGCAGGAGCGCGACGCGGCCAAGCGTGAGCGCAAGGGGCTGCCTGACCCCACCACCCCGATCGACCCCAAGCCGGACCCCGCGACGCCTCCGCCGCAGAAGCGGCAGCAGCCCAAGAAGCAGAGCCGCAGCCAGCGCAAGAAGCAGGGACCACCTCGCGCCAAGCCGAGCAAGCCGGACGAGGGCGACGAACGCGGTCGCGACAGCGCCTGACCGCACCCCTGCCAGGACCCCGCAAGACCCACACGACTAGGAAGTTCCCCGTGACCGAGCAGACCTCTCCCACCGACGAGACCGAGACCCCCGACACCGTCGACGACAGCCCCGCCGACGACAGCCCCGTCGAAGACGCCCCTGCCGACGAGACCGACAGCCGACAACGCGAGGACGACCGGCGACGACGACGGCGAGGACGAAGCCGACCGCCTCGAGAACGAGGGCGACATCGCCGCGGACTACCTCGAAGAGCTGCTCGACATCGCCGACCTCGACGGCGACCTCGACATGGACGTGGAGGCGGACCGCGCCGCGGTGAGCATCGTCGGCGGCGACCTCGACCAGCTGGTGGGACGCAATGGCGAGGTGCTCGAGGCGCTGCAGGAGCTCACCCGGCTGGCCGTCTACCGCGAGACCGGTGAGCGCTCCCGGCTGATGCTCGACATCGGCGGGCTTCCGCGCCGACAAGCGCACCCGCCTGGAGAAGGTCGCAGCCGAGGCCGTCGCCGAGGTCCGCGACAGTGGCGAGCGCAAGTCGCTGGACGCGATGACCCCGTTCGAGCGCAAGGTCGTGCACGACGTGGTGGCGGCGGCGGGGCTGTCCTCGGAGTCCGAGGGCGAGGAGCCGAACCGCTACGTCGTGGTGCTGCCGGCGTGACTCTCCGACGCCTCCCGTGCCCGAGCTCGGCGCGGGAGGTGTTCGGGGACCGGTTGTCCTTGGCGGCGTCGTACGCCGACCTGCTGGCGACCGAAGGGGTGACCCGTGGGCTGATCGGGCCCCGCGAGGCGCCGCGGGTCTGGGAGCGGCACCTGCTCAACTGCGCGCTGCTCAGCGACCTGCTGCCTCGCGACACCGAGGTCTGCGACATCGGGTCGGGGGCCGGCCTGCCGGGTGTGGTGCTGGCGATCCGGCGTCCCGACCTGCGGCTGACGCTGGTGGAGCCGCTGCTTGAGACGCACCACGTTCCTCGCCGAGGCCCTCGAGCGACTGGGTCTGGACAACGTGGTGGTGGTGCGCGAGCGAGCCGAGAACCTGCACGGGACCACGGGGTTCGACGTCGTGACCTCCCGCGCGGTGGCGCCGTTGCCGAGGCTGCTCGCGTGGTCGCTGCCACTGGTACGCCCGGGCGGCTCGATGCTCGCTCTCAAGGGCTCCTCCGCGCACGAGGAGGTGAGCACCGCGGAGCCCGAGCTGCGTCGCTGGCGGGTGGCCGCGACCGAGGTTCTGGAGCTCGGCGACGACACTCGACACGCACGGTGATTGCTGTCAGAAAACGCGAGTCGACGCGCCTAGGTTGGGTTCCGACGAAAGGACGGAGCCGGTGAGTATCACGCACACACGTTTTGGGGGACGCAGCACGACGGAGGTGCTGGTCGGAACCGGCTGGCCGCAGCTTCGTCGCCGCGTCACCGCGGCGCTGGGCTGGCCCGGGCAGGTTTCACGTGAAACCACGAGCGACCAGACCCTGGTTTCACGTGAAACAGTCAGCCGAGATCCCGTGGTTTCACGTGAAACCGCCGAAGAGTCCACCCCGGTCGCGGGGGTGGGCGAGCAGCCGGGCCCGAGCGACGTGGCCGACGCCCCACCCTCGGTGGAGCCCGCAGCGCCGCAGCAGCAGCCAGAACAGCAGTCCGTGGGATCGCTGCCCCGTCCGGCCCGCACCCGGGTGATGGTGGTGGCCAACCAGAAGGGCGGCGTGGGCAAGACCACGACCGCGGTGAACATGGCGGCGGCCCTGGCCCAGCACGGGCTGCGGGTGCTGGTGCTCGACCTGGACCCGCAGGGCAACGCCTCGACCGCGTTGTCGGTGGAGCACCCCCGGGGCACCCCGTCGACGTACGACGCACTCGTCGAGGGTCGGCCGCTGAGCGAGGTCGTGATCGCCAGCCCCGCGATCGAGGGGCTCTTCGTCGTGCCCGCCACCATCGACCTCGCGGGCGCGGAGATCGAGCTGGTGAGCATGGTGGCGCGGGAGAACCGGCTGCGCCAGGCGCTGCACGCCCACCCCTGGATCTACGGAGAGGGCGACGACCGGTTCGACTACGTGCTGATCGACTGCCCGCCGTCGCTGGGACTGCTCACGCTGAACGCCCTGGTGGCCGGTGACGAGATGCTGATCCCGATCCAGGCGGAGTACTACGCGCTGGAGGGGCTCGGTCAGCTGATGGAGACCGTGGAGATGGTCAAGGAGCACCTCAACCCGCAACTGCGGGTCAGCACCATCGTGCTGACGATGTACGACGCCCGCACCCGGCTCTCGGCAGGCGTCGCCGACGAGGTTCGCGCCCACTTCTCCTCGCAGGTGCTCAGCACCGCGATCCCGCGGTCGGTGCGCATCTCGGAGGCGCCCAGCTACGGGCAGACGGTGATGACCTACGACCCCGGGTCCCCCGGGGCCTTGAGCTATCTCGAGGCGGCGCGTGAGCTCGCCTCGGCGGACCGGGCAGCGGTGGACGAAGGAGCACGGGCATGACGGAGAAGACGCAGCGACGAGGCCTCGGCAGGGGACTGGGGTCACTGATCCCCACCGCGCCTCGCGAGGAGCAGTCGATCGAGACCCGGCAGCCGGCCGTGCCGGCCCAGCAGGCGGCCGACGCCTCCTCCGCGGACTGGATCGGCGTCCCGCTGCCCGGTGACGGGGCGGAGATCTCGACGGAGGCGACGCCGCAGGCCGACTTGGCGCCGGTCGGCGGGCGCCCGCTTCGCGGAGCTCCCGGTCGACCAGATCCAGCCCAACGCGCGGCAGCCGCGCGAGGCCTACGACGAGGAGGCGATGGCGGAGCTGGTGCACTCGGTCAGGGAGGTCGGGCTGCTGCAGCCGATCGTCGTCCGGCCGCTGGGCGCGGATCGCTTCGAGCTGGTGATGGGGGAGCGGCGCTGGCGGGCGACGCAGGAGGCGGGGCTGGAGACGATCCCGGCGATCGTCCGCGAGACCGAGGACGACGCGATGCTGCGCGACGCCCTCCTGGAGAACCTCCACCGCTCCCAGCTCAACCCGCTGGAGGAGGCGGCCGCCTACCAGCAGCTGCTCGACGACTTCGACTGCACCCACGACGACCTGGCCACGCGGATCGGCCGCAGCCGTCCGCAGATCAGCAACACGCTGCGGCTGCTGAAGCTCTCGCCCGCGGTGCAGCGCCGGGTCGCGGCCGGGGTGCTGTCCGCCGGGCACGCTCGGGCCCTGCTCGGAGTGGAGAGCGCGGAGGCCCAGGACCGGCTGGCCGCCCGGGTGGTCGCCGAGGGCATCTCGGTGCGTGGCCTCGAGGAGCTGGTCGCGGTCGGTGACGGCGAGGCGCAGGCCGCGCGCCCGCGCCGCAGCCGGCCCACCGCACCCGGGCTGGAGGACCTGGCGTCTCGACTCACCGACCGGCTCGACACCCGCGTCAAGGTCGAGCTCGGCAAGCGCAAGGGCCGCATCACCGTGGAGTTCGCATCGCTCCCGGACCTCGAGCGCATCATCGGGCTGATCGACCCGGCCACGTCAGGTCGATAGGTCGACTTGTCGACAAAGCGAGATGTCGCTCAGTCGGTGAGCAGACTCGAACAGCTCGCCGTTCCCGGCCGGGCGTCAGGCCGGCCCGGCGGTCGCGGTCGAGGCCCAGGTGCTCCTCCCACCGCAGCGCCGCCTCGACCGTCGTCGGCGAGCGGTCGCGGACTGAGGCCGGTCGCGTGGGCCGCGGCGTTGCGGCGGGTCATGAAGCCGGCGTAGTCCGGCGCCGGCAGCCACAGCGGCAGCGACTCCGGGTCCCGCCCACGGCTCGACGTCGTGGTCGCCCAGCCAGCCGTGGCTCGCCTCCACGAGCTCGGGTGACCGGCCGGTGGTGGCGAGGCAGGCGTCGAGGACGGCTCCCACCGTCGACTCGTCGCCGACCGCGTTGAACGCGCCGGCGGTGCGGTGCTCCGCCGCGTCGACGAGCCAGGCCGCGAGGTCGGCCACGTCGATCACCTGCATGGCGGTGTCTCGCGGCGGCACCAGGACCTGCTCACCGTCCTCGGCACGGGCGATCCGGGCCGGCCAGTACCCGAACCGGTCGCTGCGGTCGCCGTACCCGGCGATCAGGCCGGCTCGGGCGAGCAGCGCGTGCTCGTCGCCCATCGCCGCGCGGCAGGCGAGCTCGCAGGCGACCTTCGCCGGCCCGTAGACCTCGGCGTCGACGGGGCCCTCGCCCTCGTGGGGGGCGTGGAGCGGTGCGGTCTCGTCGGTGTCGGGGGTCTCGTCCTCGGCATACGCCGAGCCGGAGGAGACGTAGACCCAGTGCCGGGCGCTCGAGGCGAGCGCGCCGAGCGCTGAGGCGACCTGGTCGGGCTGCCAGCTGACGTCGAAGACCGCGTCCCACTGCTTGCCGGACACCTCGTCGTACGCCGCGGGCTGGGTGCGGTCCGCCCGGACCCACGTCACGCCGGAGGGGGGATCGCCCGACTCACCACGGGCCAGGCACGTCACTCGGTGGCCGCGCTCGAGCGCTTGCCGGGCGATCTCGCCGCCCACCCAGGAGGTGCCGCCGAGGACGAGCAGGTCTAGATCAGCCATGCCCTCAGTCTGCCCGAACGTTCCACTTCGTCAACCCGAAACCGCAGGTCAACAGTGATTGCAATGGATCTTTCGAAAGAGTAACTTCGACATGTGGCACTCGGCCGGAGGCATGTGCGAGACGCCGCGGCGTTGAAGGCGTTGGCCCACCCGCTGCGGGTGTCGCTGCTGGCCGCGCTGGTCACCGAGGGACCGATGACCGCCAGCCAAGCAGCTGCCCGTGTCGACGACTCGCCCTCGAACTGCTCGTGGCACCTGCGCAAGCTCGCCGAGCACGGCTTCGTGCGCGAGGCGCGCGGCGGCACGGGCCGCAACCGGCCCTGGCAGGCCGTCAGCGAGGGGCTGTCGTGGGGTGACGACGCAGAGGGAGAGGCGGACCCCGCCACCGAGCTGGCGGCTGACGCCCTCACCGACGTGCTCGTGGAGCGGGAGCTGCAGCGGCTGCGGGCTGCTCGCGCGTCTCGGGACCGCGAGCCCGCCGAGTGGCGCGAGTCGTCCGGGGTGAGCCACACCCAGCTCTGGCTGACCGCCGACGAGGCCAGTGAGGTTCGCGCCTCGCTGGGCGCGCTGCTGCGGACCCACATCGAGCGCGCCGCCTCGCCGGAGCTTCGTCCCGCCGGCGCCCGGCTGGTCTCACTCGTGGGCTGGCTGGTCCCCTCCGGCCCGCAATAGGTCGGCGTTGTCCGGCCTGGTCAAGAAGCCCATCTTCATCTCCGGGTCGCCGATCCGCTCCGCGGTGTCTCGCAGCGTCGCCTGCGCGGCCGCCAGCACGCCGGGGGCACGTGGGTCCTGCGCTGCCTCCAGCACCTGCCAGCAGGTGGTCAGCACGACCGTCGGTCGGACCAGGCTCTCGAGCGCCGCGGCGTCGAGGTGGTCCAGCACCGGCTCCACGAGCCGTACGGCGTCGCTCACCCGGCCCAACGCCAGGGCCGCAGCCGCGCGACCGACCTGGGCCTCACGCACCACCGCCTCGGCCTCCACGCTCTGCAGCGACTCCTCGCTGAGGGCGAAGGTCGCCATCGCAGCAGAGGGCTGGGCGTTCACGAGCTGTGCGTAGCCGAGAGCCAGCTGTGCGTGCCCGCGCTCCATGGCCGACGTTGCGAGCTCGCCCGCCTCGTCGGCCTGCTGGGCGAAGTCGAGAGCGGTCTCGTCGTCGCCCCTGCTGAGGGCCAAGATGGCCAGGCGCGTGAGTGCCTCGGTCTCGTGGGTGCGCGACTCCACCTCGCGACCCAGGTGCAGCGCCTCGCGGTAGAGCTCATCGGCGGAGTCCCAGTCGCCGACGTCCGCCGAGATCATGCCGAGGACGACCAGGCTGACGGTGGTGGCCTCCCGGTCCGCGAGCGCCCGGCTGTGCTCGATCGACTCGGCCGCCCAGCGTCGTGCCGTCGCGAGCTCCCCCTGGCTGCGGGCGATCGTCGCGAGGTTGCCCACCACGATCGACTCGCGGTAGCGGTGGCCGGAACGACGAAACAGCGGGAGCACCGCCTCGAGGGTGGCGCGCGCCTCGTCGATGCGACCGAGGTTGAACAGCGTCGTCGCCTGCTGCCCGAGCGCCGTGCCCTCCCCCTCGGCGTCCCCCGCCGAGGCGAACACCTTCCTCGCCTGCGCGACGAGCTCGAGCGCGCGCGAGTAGTCGCCCTCGTTGTTGGTGAGCATCGAAAGGTAGCGAAGGGCCTCGGCCTCCACCCGTGGTGTCTGCGCGACGCGAGCCTCGTCGAGTGCGCGTTCGAGCGCGATGCGTGCCTCGTCGGTCTCCTCGTGCCAGACCAGCGCCTTGCCCTGCCACAGGTGTGCCTGCGCGAGCTCGCCGGGCAGGTCGCCCGCCTGCGCGGCATCGGCTGCCTGCTGCGCCCAGTCCCCCGCCTCGTCGTACCTGCTCAGCACGAAGCAGGCACGCGAGCGCGCGATCCGGTAGTTCGCCAGCCGGGCCACGTCGTCGAAGCGCTCGCTGAGCTCGCCCATCTCGGTGAGGTCGAGCTGCTGCGCGTCGCGCTCACCCACGCGGTCGTGCATCTCCTCGCGGATCGTGAGCACGTCGAACCGGAAGACCGGGTCGTCGCTCACCTGCGCGAGAGCGCGGCCGAGCAGCTGGTCGGCCTCCGCGAGGGCGTAGACGGACAGCGCCTGCCGGCCCGCGCGCAGGTACCACTCGCCGGCGCTCGGGTCCCCCGCGCGGTCGAAGTGCTCGGCGATCAGCGCGGCGTACTCGTCCTGCCGGCCGCTGCGTGCGCTCACCTCCGAGAGCCAAGAGGCGGCGCGCGCGTGGTAGCGCTGCCGGTGCTTGCGCAGCACCCCGTCGTAGGCGACGTCGCGCAGCAGGGCGTGCTTGAAGAGGAACTCGCGCGCCGAGTCGAAGGAGGAGACCTCTCGCTCGAAGACCAGCTCCCGGCTGCGGAGCCCGTCGAGCGTCTCGGCGACGTCGTCGCCGGCCTCCGAGGCCGCCAGGCTGTCGACGGCCTCGTCCCAGAACACCCGGCCGACGACCGAGGCGCGCTGCAGCAGCCCGCGCTCCTCGGTGGAGAGCGCATCGAGCCGTGCCTGCAGGACGCCGCGCAACGTCGAGGGGACCAGCACCGAGCCCACGAGGTCACGCTCGACGCGCCAGGCCGGCTCGTCCTTGATGATCACGCCGGCGTCGATCAGCCAGGTGACGAGCTCCTCGATGTAGAACGGGTTGCCCTCTGCCGACCCGATGACGAGGTCGACGAGCTCGGCCGGCGGGTCCTCGACATGCTGCAGCAGCTGCTGGAGCAGCAACCGGCTCTCCCGGCGCGACAGCGTGTCGAGCGGGAGCCGGACGTGGTGCTCGAGACCCTCACCCCATCGGGGCCGCTCCTCGAAAAGCGAAGGCCGCGTGGTCGCGACGATGAGCACGCGGGCGTCGGACAAGAAGGCGTGGGCGGCATCGAGCCACCGCAGCGAGCCGTCGTCTGCCCAGTGCAGGTCCTCGAGGAGTACGACGACCGGGTTGCGCGTGCTCAGCCGGGCGAGATATCCGGCCAGCGCCTCGGTGGCGGCGTTGCGCAGCACCATCGGGTCGCGAAGCGTCCCGTCGTCGGGGGAGCCGGGGTCGTCGATGTCGAAGGCCAACCAGCTGCCGACGAGCCTCGCCGCGCGGCGAGCGTCCTCCGGGTCGTCGTCGGTGACCGCCCAAGCTGCGACGAACCCGTCCTCGAGCTTGCCTCGCACCGCCTCGGCCGAGTCGCTGTCCGCGATCGCGAGCCGGCTCGAGACCAGGTCGCGCAGCAGTCCGTTCGCGCGGTTCTGCCCGGTGTGCGCGGCGCGGCCGCGGAACCAGTAGACGCGCTGCGGGCTCTCGGCCAACCAGGAGTCGAACTCCAGCAGCAGCCGCGACTTGCCCACGCCCGCCTCTCCGACGACCGTGACCAGCTTCCAGTGGCCCTCCTCGACCACGTCCCAGAGCCGCTCCTGCAGGAACCGCATCTCGATCTCACGGCCGACCGTCGTGGTCTCGATGCCCTCGACCCCGCGCGACCGGTCGAGCTGGAAGACGTGCGGGCGCTCGTTGACGACCAGGTAGGCGACCACGGGCTCGTCGATGCCCTTGAGGATCAGGCCCTCGCGGCGCTCCATGCTGAACCGGCCACGGATCTGCCGGTGGGTGTCCTCGGAGATCAAGATGCCGCCGTGCGGGGCGGCCCCCTCCAGCCTGCTGGCCCGGTTGACGGTCTGGCCGACGACGACGAACTCGCTGCCGCCGCGGTCGCCGAGCGTGCTGACGACGACGTCGCCGGTGTCGACGCCGACCCGCATCTGCAGCTTGACGCCGCGGTAGCGCTGCTCCAGCTCGGTGTTGAGCTCGGCGAGCTCGCCCACCATCGCCAGCGCCGAGCGGACGGCGCGCTGGGCGTCGTCCTCCCACGACTGCCGCAGCCCGAAGACCGCCATCACGGCGTCCCCGATGAACTTCTCCACCACGCCGCCGTGCTCCTCGATGACCCGCAGCCACCGCGTGAAGTAGGCGTCGATGACGTTGCGGGTGTCCTCCGCGTCGAGCCATGCGGACATGTCGGTGAAGCCGACCAGGTCGGCGAAGACCACGCTGACCATCCGTCGCTGCTCGCCGGTGGCCTGGTTGACCAGGACGCTGCGCCGCTGCTGGAGGGGGACCAGTGCGGTGTCGACGACCGCGTCGCCGAGCACGGCCCGCTGCGCCTCGAGAGCCGTGATGGCATGCTCCAGCGCCGCGAGGTCGTCCCCCTCCGGCTGCGCGCCCGCGCCGCTGCCTGTCATCGGCCCCACCGTATTCGGTCACCGGGCAGGTGGTCCCTTGAACCATTCGCGGCAACCCTTGTCAGCCATTCACAGCGGCCGGTGTCTCCGGTTGAATGAGGGCGCCGGGGGCGACCGGGTGGGCCGCACGGCAGGTTGAGCGACGAGGGGAGCACATCATGCGGATCGAGGCGACGGCGACGTCGATGTCGTGGATCCCGTCGGAGTCGGTGTGGAGCGGGATGCGCCGCGCGTTCGAGATGGGCCTGGCCCACTGGGACGAGCCGCTGCCCGACGAGATCACCGGGACCGACCAGATCCGGGAGCTGTGCGCGCAGGACCGGATCCGGTTCGCCAACGTGCTGACGGCGTGGGCCGAGGTCGACGACGGCAAGATCACCTCGGCGGGTGTCACCGACGACTCCGGTCTGGTGATGGGGTCGACCACGATCCGGATCGCCAAGGTGGGCGCGACGTTCAAGGCGGTCTCGCTGCCGATGCTGCGCCCGGAGCCGGAGCACGAAGGCAACGCGGTGACGTTCCTGCAGACGGTCGGCGGGCGCACGGGCGCCCCGCTGCCGCGGCCGGTGAAGCGCAAGCCGTTCGTGCAGTGGTTCGCCCCGACCGTGTGGACCACGCTGTCGCTCACGTTGCGTGCTGATGGCTCCAGCGACGTCCAGCTCGCCGGCGCGAGCACGTTCCCCCGTCACTGGGTGTACGGCGCCGACGGCAAGCTCGCCTACAAGAGCGGGCTGACCGACGAGGAGCACTGGCTCAACGAGTCGTTCGGGCAGCGCACCCCGTGGGGCGACCAGGACACCCCGGCCCTGGTCGTGGCCGTCGAGTCCGAGCTCGAGCGTCAGATGTCGACCGACATCATGCACGGCGGCGACGTCCCGGAGGTGCGACGGATCAAGGAGGGCGCGGCGCTCACCAAGCAGGGCGAGCCCGGTGACGAGCTGTTCCTTGTCCTCGACGGTGTGGTCTCCGTCGACGTCGACGGCAACTCGCTCGGCGAGGTCGGGCCGGGCGCGATCCTCGGCGAGCGCGCGCTGCTCGAGGGCGGCGTCCGCACCTCGACGCTGACCGCGGTGACGCCGGTCCGGGTGGCCGCTGCTCGAGGCGACACGGTCGACCTCGACAAGCTCCGCGAGCTGTCCCTCTCGCACCGGCGCGAGGAGCAGCTGGGCTAGCGCTTGCGGGCGGCTCGTTTCGCGGCTCGCTTCTTGGCCCGCTGCCGCTTCTCCTCGGCCTCGAGCTGCGGCGGCCTCCTCCATGGTCGGCGCGCTGCCGCCGTACGACGCGGGGAGCCACCAGCTGCCCGGGGGCTGCTCGTCGGCGGGGTAGGCGCGGATCGTCTCGTCGAGCAGCGTGGCCATCCGGACCTTGAGCTCGGCGGTGTCCGCGATCGGGCTGTCACCGGTCGGGTGCAGCGGCTCGCCGACCGAGATCGCGATCGTCTTGCCGCGCGAGAAGTCCTGCGTCGTGGTCCTTGGTCTTGAGTCGCTGGGTGCCCCACAGGACCACCGGCACCAGCGGCACGCCGGCCTCGGCGGCCATCCGCGCGGCCCCGGTCTTGAACTCCTTGAGCTCGAAGCTGCGCGAGATCGTCGCCTCCGGGAAGATCCCGACCACCTCGCCCATGCGCAGGAAGCGCACCCCCTCGTCGTAGGACCCGAGGCCGTCGGCGCGGTCGACGGAGATGTGGTGCAGCGACCGCATCAGCGGGCCCGTCCACCGGTGGTCGAACAGCTCGCGCTTGGCCATGAAGCGCACCAGCCGCTTCGACGGCTGCGCCGCGAAGCCGCCCAGCACGAAGTCGACGTAGGAGATGTGGTTCACCGCGAGCAGGGCACCGCCGGAGCGCGGGATGTGCTCGGTGCCACGCAGCTGGAACCGCAGGCCGAGCACCCGGAAGGCCAGCTTCGCCGTGACGATGATCGGCGGGTAGGTGATGTCGCGCATGCGCTCCTCAGCCACGTCGCACTGCGACGTCGACCAGCTCGGCCATCAGCGCACCGAGGTCGAGGCCGGCGGCGGTCACCGACAGCGGCACCGTCGAGGTCTCGGTCAGCCCCGGCGCCACGTTGACCTCGAGGAACCACACCTCGCCGTCGGCGTCGACGATCAGGTCGGAGCGCGACAGGTCGCGCAGGCCGAGCGCCTGGTGCGCCGTCGACCGCGACCCGGGCGCAGGCCGTCGGCCACCTCGTCGGAGAGCTTCGCGGGCACCATGAACTCCGTGCTGCCGGCGGTGTAGCGCGCGGTGTAGTCGTAGACCCCGCCGTCGGGCTCGATCGAGACCGCGGGCAGGGCGCCGCGGGCCGTCGCCGGTGTCGATGACCGGGACCGCGACCTCGTCGCCCTCGACGAGCCGCTCGACGAGGGCGGTGTCGCCGTAGGCGAAGGCGCCCACCATCGCGCCCGGCGAGCGCGCCGGCCTCCCGCACGACCGTGCACCCGAGCGCCGAGCCGCCGCGGGCGGGCTTCACGATCAGCGGCAGCCCGATGCGCGCCACCATCGCCTCCATGACGGCCGCCGCGCCGAGCTCGCGGAACGTCTCGTGCGGCAGCGTCACGCCCTCGGGGGTGCGGATGCCGTGACGGCGCGACGACCTCCTTGGCCACCGGCTTGTCGAACGCCGACCGGCAGGCCGCCGGGCGCGAGCCGACGTAGGGCAGGTCCGAGCAGCTCGAGCACCTCGCGGACCGCGCCGTCCTCGCCGGACTCGCCGTGCAGCAGCGGCACCACGCAGTCGGGCCGGTCGTCGCGCAGCAGCCGCAGCAGGTCGCCGTCCACGTCGCGCACGTCGACCTCGGTGCCGTGCTCGCGCAGCGCCTCGGCGACCCGTCGCCCGGAGCGCAGCGAGACGTCCCGCTCGTGGGACAGGCCGCCGGCCAGCACCACCACGCGGTGCGATCCGCGCTCGCTCGGGGCGCTCGATCGTCAGGTCCGTCGTGTCGGGCCGTCGTAGCGGGCGATCTCGCGCTGGTTCTCGCGGTGGCGCGACGCCGGCGCCGAACGTCTCGCGCAGCTCCAGCTCCTCCTCGATCACGCCGACCAGCCGGCGCACGCCCTCGCGGATGCGCTCCGGTGTCGGGTAGCAGTAGGACAGCCGCATGCTCTGCGCACCGAAGCCGTCGGCGAAGAAGGCCGTGCCGGGCACGTACGCGACCCGCGCGGTGACCGCGCGCGGCAGCATCGCCTTCGCGTCGAGACCCGGCGGGCAGCGTCAGCCAGACGTAGAAGCCGCCCGTCGGGCACGTTCCACCGCGCGGCCGCGCGGCATCATGTCGTGCGAGCGCGCTCGACCATCGCGTCGCGCCGCTCGCGGTACATCTCGCGGAACTGCTTGACCTGCCCCAGCCAGTCGTGGGTCTCGAGGTAGGCCGAGACCGCCAGCTGGCGAGAACGACGGCGGGCACAGCGTCGCGGACTCCTGGGCGAGCACCAGCTTCTCGCGGACGGCGTGCGGGGCGAGCGCCCAGCCGACCCGGAAGCCGGGCGCGAACGTCTTGGAGAACGAGCCGAGGTAGATCACGCCGTCCGCCTCGTCGGCGCGCAGCGCGCGGTAGGGCTCCTCGTCGAAGCCGAGCAGCCCGTAGGGGTTGTCCTCGAGCACCAGCACGTCGGCCTCGCGGCAGATCTCGAGGATCTCCGGGCGGCGCTCCGCGGACAGCGTCACGCCGGCGGGGTTGTGGTAGTTCGGGATCGTGTAGACGAACTTGATCCGGCGGCCGCTGGCGCCTGCACCTGCGCGATCGCCTCGCGCAGCGCCGACGGGACCAGGCCGTGCTCGTCCATCTCCACGTGCACGACGTCGACCTCGTAGGCCTTGAAGACGCCGAGCGCTCCGACGTACGACGGGGCCTCGCAGATCACCACGTCGCCGGGGTCGCAGAAGATCCGGGTGACCAGGTCGACGGCCTGCTGCGAGCCGACCGTGACCACGACGTCGTCGGGGTGCGCCTCGATGCCCTCGAGCCGCATCACGTCGCAGATCTGCTCGCGCAGCCGGGGGTCGCCCTGACCGGAGCCGTACTGCATCGCGACGTTGCCCTTGTTGCGCACCAGGTCGCCGATCGCGTCGCCGACCACGTCGAGCGGGAGCCCGGAGATGTTCGGCATGCCACCGGCGAGCGAGACGACCTCGGGGCGGCTGGCCACCGAGAACAGCGCGCGGATCTCCGAGGCCGTCATGCCCTGGGTGCGCGCGGCGTAGCGGTCGACGTAGCTGTCGAGCCGGGTGCTCCCGGGCCGTCGCGCAGGTGGGTGGTCGTCGGGCATGTATCTAGGATGAGGCATGGCCAGACGACTGGCGCGGCTGACCCTCGACAACCTCGCCGACCTGCCTGCGCCGTGCCGCTCGTGCACCTTCTGGGAGCTCGACCCGGTCCGGCGTCAGCGGGCCGAGGACGCGGGCGACGGCGCGTCGCGAGAAGGAGGCCTGGGTCTCGCGGGTGCTGCTGGAGTGGGGCTCCTGCGGGCGGGTGGCGTACGTCGACGGCGAGCCGGCCGGGTACGTCCTCTACGCGCCGCCGCTCTTCTTGCCGGGCGCCGACGCGTTCCCGACCTCGCCGGTCAGCGAGGACGCGGTGCTGCTGGCCACCGCGATGGTCGCTCCCGAGCACGCCGGCGGGGGCCTGGGCCGGGTGCTGATGCAGGCGGTGGTGAAGGACCTGCTCAAGCGCGGTGACATCACGGCGCTGGAGGCGTTCGGCGACAGCCGGGCCAGCGCCGACGTCAGTCACCTGGGCGGCTGCGTGCTGCCGGCGGACTACCTGCTCGGGGTCGGCTTCAAGACGCATCGACCGCATCTGCGCTACCCCCGGATGCGGCTCGAGCTGCGGTCGGCGGTGACCTGGCGCGATGAGGTGGAGAGCGCGCTGGAGCGGCTGCTCGGCGTCGTACGGCCCTCGCGGCAGCCGGCGCCGGGCTCGACGCAGCGCACCGGCTGGGACACCGGCCAAGCGCCCTAAGGTCGGCGCTGCTCCTCGATGGAGGCCAGCCCGCGGAGCTCGGCGAGCCGGAGCACGCCGGTCTCGGCGTCGTGCTCGCGGTCGAGGTAGACCCGCTGCACGGCGACCACGACCGCCTCGGCGACCACGTCGCGGAACGTCGGGTCGCTGAGCCGCGCCGCGTCGCCGGGGTTGGTGAGGTAGCCGACGTCGACCCTGACCGCGGGCATCCGCGTGCGCCGCAGCAGGTCCCACGTCTTCTTGTGCGAGCGGAGGTCGGCGAGGTCGGTGCGGGCGACGATCTCGCGCTGCACCAGGCCGGCGAAGCGCTCGCCGACCGAGGAGGTGACGCCGTGCGCCTCGGAGCCGTAGAAGTAGGTCGAGACGCCCGCGGCGTCGGGGTTCTCGGAGCCGTCGACCTGCAAGGAGATGCACAGGTGCGCGTCCGCGCGGTTGGCGAACTCCGCACGCGCCTCCTCGGTCTCCTCGGTGGCGCCACCGGTGTTGGTCAGGTAGGCCTGCACGCCGGTCGCGACCAGCCGGCCCTCGACGCGGCGGGCGAGGTCGGTGGTGATCCGGTCGGCCCGCAGCCGCATGGCCGGGTCGTCGAAGCGACCCACCGCCGGGTCGATCACCACGATCTTGCCGGTCAGCTGGGGGCCGGCCCGCCGGATCCGCTCCTCGGCCCGCATCGCGTTGGGGCTGCCGCCGCGCACCATCGGGGCAAGCCGCGACAGCGCCTTCAGCGTCGCGGGGCCGCAGGTGCCGTCCGGCGGGATGCCGATGTTGCGCTGGAAGTCGCGCACCGCCTGCTCGGTGCGGTGACCGAACCGGCCGTCGAGCTTGCCGACCTTGAACCCGAGGTCGAGCAGCCGCTGCTGCAGCGCGAGCACGTCGTCACCGGCGAGCAGGTTGCCGGCGGTGTGGGTCAGCAGCCGGTCGCCGAGCCGCCAGCGGGCCTCCTCGAGCGCGCGGTAGGTGCTGGTGCCGACGATGCCGTCCACGCTGAGGCCGCGCTGCTGCTGGAAGGCCCGGACCGCCCGGTCGACGCTCTCGTCGAACGTGTCGTCGATGCCTCGAGACATCGTGCGGGAGCAGCTCCAGCAGGCCGAGCCGGGAGCGGATCTCCGCCACCGCGCGTCCGCGGTCGCCGAGGGAGAAGAGCGCAGGCGTGGGTCGGGTGGCGAGCGAGTCGCTGGAGAGCCCGGACATGCTGCCTCCTCACCAGGCTGGGATGGCGGCGGATGGTCCACCCAAACAGGTTTCGGCCTCGTTAGCCAAGGTCGGGCCGTGGTGGAGCAAGGTTGACAGAACGCCCGCCCTCCGGAAGGGAGGACGGGCGTCCGAGTGCGGTGTCGCAGGTAACGCGGGGTCAGCGCGATGAACTCTTGGAGCTCGTTGAGCAGGGCCGCCTTGGGCCGGGCGCCGACGATCTGCTTGACGAGCTCGCCGCCCTTGAAGACGTTGATCGTCGGGATGCCGGTGACGCGGTACGACGCCGGGGTGACCGGGTTCTCGTCGACGTTCATCTTCACGAAGTCGAGCTTGTCGCCGTGCTCGTTGGCGATCTCCTCGAGGATCGGGTCGACCTGGCGGCACGGTCCGCACCACTCGGCCCAGAAGTCCACGAGGACGGGCTTGTCGGACTTCAGCACCGAGGTGTCGAAGTCGGCATCGGTGACGGCCTTCATGTCTTGGCCAACGGTCTCTCCTCGTTCGGGGGTTGGTAGGTGGTTGCGCTTAGTGAACACGATCCCGGGGACGTTTCTTCCCTCGGTCGTCTCCTCAGGCGCCGGCGGTCTCCAGCTCGGTCCTCGCGGCGCTGCCGGCGCTCGAGGCCGTCGTGGTCGAGTGCGGCGAGGAAGCGCTCCGCGTCGAGGGCGGCCGCGCAACCGGTGCCGGCCGCGGTGACCGCCTGCCGGTAGTGGTGGTCGACGAGGTCGCCGCAGGCGAAGACGCCGGAGAGGTTGGTGCGGGTCGAGGGCTGGTCGACCAGCACGTAGCCGTTCTCGTCGAGGTCGACCTGGCCGCCGAGCAGCTCCGAGCGAGGGTCGTGACCGATCGCGATGAACAGCCCGGTGGCGTCGAGGTGACGGGTCTCGCCGGTGACGGTGTCGGACAGCGTGAGGCCGGTCAGCTTGTCGTCGCCGTGGATCTCCTCGACGGCGGAGTTCCAGGCGAAGTCGATCTTCGGGTCCGCGAAGGCCCGCTCCTGCATGATCTTCGAGGCGCGCAGCTCGCCGCGGCGGTGGATCAGCGTCACCTTGCTGCCGAAGCGGGACAGGAACGTCGCCTCCTCGACGGCGGAGTCGCCGCCGCCGACGACCGCGATGTGCTGGTCGCGGAAGAAGAAGCCGTCGCAGGTGGCGCACCACGAGACGCCGTGGCCGGAGAGCCGCTCCTCGTCGTCGATGCCGAGCTTGCGGTAGCCCGAGCCGGTCGCCAGGATCACCGCGCGGGCGCGGTGCTCGTTGCCGGCGCCGTCGGTGACCACCTTCACGTCGCCGGTCAGGTCGACGGCGGTGACGTCGTCGGCGACCAGCTCGGCACCGAACCGCTCGGCCTGTGCCCGCATCTCGTCCATCAGCTGCGGGCCCATGATGCCGTCGCGGAAGCCGGGGAAGTTCTCGACGTCGGTGGTGTTCATCAAGCGCGCCACCGGCGGTCACCGAGCCCTCGAACATCAGCGGTGCGAGGTTCGCGCGCGCGGCGTACAAGGCGGCCGTGTAGCCGGCTGGGCCGGAGCCGATGATGATGATGTTGCGGGTGTTGTCCGTCATCGAGGTGAGGGCCTCTTCCTGGTCGTTGCAACCCCGTCGCAGGTGGCTCGGGGCACGCGATAAGAACAGATCCTAGGTGCCCGGCATTCCCTCAGCGAGTGGGCACCGACACGCTCGCGAGCGGGCTGCCGGCGCCGTCGCAGGAGTAGATCCTGGCCTGTCGCTCCCCGTCTCGAGCGGGCCCGACGACCAGCGTCGCCGGACGCCCGTCCAGGCGTACGACGAACAGGGACGCGCCGCGGCCGGTGAACGGGCGGGCGCAGTCGGCCGGTGCGTCGGGGGCGGTCCGGCGCCTTCAGGCCACCGACGCGCTGGGCTCGCAGCAGGCGCTCCCACGTCTGTGGACAGGGTCGAGGAGTGCAGCAGCGGCAGGGCGCCCTGGCCGGCGGACTTCTCCGGCGAGGCCACGCTGCCCGCCCGCCGAAGGCGTGGTCGAGGGAGCAGCGCCGCCGGCGTCCGAGCTCGCGGCCTTCTCCGCGCTGGTCGAGTCGCCCCCGCCTCCGAGGGTGCCGAAGCCGCCTGTCGCCACGGCGCCACCGACGGCAACGATGACCGCTACGGCTGCCGCGGCGACCACCACGTTCGGCCACCGCCGCTTGCGGCGCGCGGCCAGCTCGTCGGCGGCCGCGCCCACGTGCTCCTTGGGCTGGCCCTTGGGACCTGCGAGGTCTGCGAGCACCTCGTCGAGCCGGTTCGCGACCTCAGGCGGCATCCGGCCCGGATCGTCGGCCTGGGCAGCCGCACGCAGCGCGCGACGCACCTGCTCCTCCTGCTCAGGCGTCATCGCGGTCACCTCCCTGTCCGGTCGCGGGGTCCAGTGATGCGACGTTTCGCGATCCTGGTGGGTTCCCCGACTCGGTGGACCGGTGCTCCAGCAGCAGCGGCAGCAGCTTCGCGCGTCCCCGCGAGCACCGGCTCTTGACGGTGCCGGGTGCGCACTCCAGGATCGCGGCGGTCTCCTCGACCGAGTAGCCCTCCATGTCGACGAGGACGAGCGCCGCGCGCTGGTCGAGCGGCAGGGTCTGCAAGGCCGCGAGCACCGCGGTCCTCCGCTCGTGGTCGAGGGCCAGGTCGGCCGGGTCGACGACGGCCGCTGACGGGTCCACGTCGCTGCCGACCGGGCGCGGATGCGGCGTGGCGGAGCCGGTGCGTCGTGGCCCCGGCTCGAGGCCGGGGTCGTCGGGCAGCGGCTCGGCCAGCCTCACCCTGCGACGACGCAGCCGGTCCAGGCACGCGTTGACGACGATGCGGTGCAGCCACGTCGTGACAGCCGCATCGCCGCGGTAGGAGCCGGCCCGGCGGAACGCGGCGATCAGCGCGTCCTGCAAGGCGTCGGCAGCCTCTTCGGGGTCCGCGGTGGTGCGCAGCGCCACCGCCCACAACCGGTCACGGTGCCGCTCGAACAGCGTCCCGAACGCCTCCGCGTCGCCGTCGACGTGGGCCTGCAGCAGCGCCCGGTCGTCGCGCTGCTCGTCCCGGCTCATGACCGGACGGACACCTCGGCGACCTGGCCGCGGAAGCCGCCGTCGGCCGCGGGCAGCGAGGTCAGCCACACCACCAGCCAGCGGGTCTTCGTCGGCTTGTCGAGCTTGAGGTCGACGTCCGTGCCCGCAGCGGCGGCCGACGCCACCTCCGAGAGCCCGTCGGTGCTCGTCGGGGCGGACGTCGCGTCGGGCGCAGCCAGGATCTCGAGCGAGGTGGGGCTGCCGATCAGCTTCAGCCGCACCTCGCCGACGCGTGCCGGCTTGCCGAGGTCGACGAGCAGGCCGACACCGCTCTTGAGCCCACCGAGCTTCGGGTCGCCCTGGTAGGTGAGGGTCTGCCACGCCGTTGCGGGGTTGCCGTCCACCGCCAGCGGGGCCGACTCGGGGTTCTCCTCGGGCGGGTCGCCCTCCGGGTCGAAGTCGGTGACGGACGCGATCGAGAGCTTGGTGCTCGTGGTCGGGAGATGGCGACGGTGACGAGGAGGGCCCGCCGCCCGCCTGGCTGTCGTCGGAGCCTCGGCCCAGGTTGAACGCGAACACCACCGCCACGATCACCAGCAGCAGCACCGCCAGCCCCACTGCTAGCCGTTGCCACGACCGCCCGGGCACCTCGTCCCGGTCGTGGTCGTCCCAGCCCGGGTCGGCGGGCGGGGGCTCGTCGGCGTCGGGCCCCCACGCCGATGGGACCTTGCCGCTTGCTGAGCCGGCGCCGACGCTCTGCCACTCACCGGTCACCGGATCGACGACGAGCTCCGAGGACGAGCCTCGCGTCGACGCCCCCGGCCCGTGCCGCCGCCGAGGGACCTTCGGCGAACAGCGGTCGCTCCGCGCGTGGCTCGGGGGGTGGCTGGGCGGCGTGACTGTGTCCGCGACTCGGAGGTGATCCCGAGAAGCATCGGGGAGGCCGCCTGGGTTGCCTCGGGGTCGGAGCCGGCGTCCGACGTGCCCATGGCCGGCATGGCGTCGGTTGCGGGCAGGTCGTTGGTGTCGGTCTCGCCGCCCAGCTCGTCCGTCGACTCGCCGGTCGACTCCTGCGCCGACTCGTCGAGGGAAGCCTGCGACGGTCCGGCCAGCTGCTGCTGTGCCTGATCGACCGCCGCTGCTCCTGGATCCCCGATGTAGTCGCTGAGCGCCGCCCACACCTCGTGCGCGGACTCGATCGGCGTCACGTTGGCGTGTGCCTGCGGGTTGAGCACCCGCTCGCAGATCGCGTCGAGTGGGCGGGGTACGCCGGCGCGGACCTGTCGCGGTCGCAGCGGCCGGCCGTGCTCGGTCGGCGCCTCGTGGATCGTCGCGCCGCTCGTGCCCGGCCACCGGCCGACGAGCGCGGCGTACAGCAGCGCGCCGAGGTTGCGGACGTCGCGACTCTGCTCGTCCTCGGCAGTCTGGTCCTCGCCCGACCGGAGCCCCGGTGCAGCACCGCGTCGACGACGAAGCCGACGAGCTTCACCGAGCCGGCCTCGGAGATCATCACGTTCTGGGGGAGCAGCCGGCCGTGGCTGACGCCGTGCCGGTGGGCGCTGCTGATCGCCTCGGCGACCTCCCGCACCACCCACGCCGCACGACGCGCAGAGAGCGGCCCGTCGGCCAGCAGCCGGTCGAGGGAGACCCCCGATCCCCACTCGTTGACGACGTAGACCATCCCGTCCCCGGCCGCGGCGTCGAGCACTCGCAGCAGGTGGGCGTCGGTGACCAGTGCCGAGGTGCGGGCCGCGGTGAGGAGCGGCTGCGCGCGCTCGTCGGAGTCGGCCAGCAGGTGCACGGCGACACTGCGCACGAGGGTCCGGTCGGTGGCACGCCAAAACGATGCACCGTCGTTCTCGTCGAGCAGGTCGTCGAGGACGAACCGCCCGGCGAGCACGGTGCCTGGGGTGAAGTCGGTGCCGGCCACGGCGTCCCATGCTACGGGCCATGAACGGGTGCGGCGTCAGCGACGCAGCCGTGCCGTGAGCAGCGCGATGATGCTGGTCACCTCGGTGATCCGCATCAATCGGGCGAGGCCGACGAACACGGCGATGTCGACCAGACCCGTGATCGCCGAGCAGCGACGACCGCCTGCACCTTGCCGGCGTCGGCTCCGCTCGCCGATCCCCAGACCTGCTCCACGCCCAGCTTCACCGCCCAGGCGAGTCGCGGCGGCCACCCCCGCTGCCAGGAGCAGCCGCACCAGGAACCGGACCAGCACCGGGGTCTCGAGCCCGCCGAGCATGCGCCGCAGCAGGGAGTAGGACACCACGGCACCCACCAGGTAGGAGCCTGCGTAGGCGAGCACCAGTCCGGGCGCGGTGCCGGAGGCGGAGACCTCTCTGGTGAACGCCACGGCGAGGACGATGTTGGTCGCTGCGATCACGCACTGCACGTAGAAGACGGTGCGGTTGCGCTCGAGCGCGTAGAACCCGCGCAGCATCAGGTAGTGCGTGGTGAACAGCACCAGCCCGGGAGCGAACAGCGCGAGCGAAACCGCCAGGGCCTGCACGCTGGAGCGGCCGGCGCCGTAGCCGATCAGCACGTTGCTCAGGTCCAGCGCGATCAGCGGCAGCAGCAGCGCGAACGGGATGATCAGCGCGTACGCCGTCCGCAGCGTCGATGCCACGCTGCGCGCCAACCCGCCGAGGTCGGAGTCGGCGGCGTAGGCCGACAGCCGCGGCAGCATCGCGGTCGCGAGCGAGACCGTCACGATCGAGTGCGGCACCATCACCAGCAAGAACGCGTTGGAGTAGATGGTGTAGCCGGTGCCCTGGTCGCCGGGGCCGCAGAGATGGGCCGCCGCTCGCGCCGTGCCGGAGGACGCGATGCGGACCACGACGGTGTAGGCGACCTGGTTGACGATGACGAACAGCCAGCGTCCAGACGCCGAGCCGCATGGTGTGCCCGAGACCCGTGCCGCGCCAGTCGAAGCGGGGCCGGAACGAGAAGCCGGCCCGCTTCAGGAACGGGATGAGGACCAGGAACTGCACGACGATGCCGAGCGTGGAGCCGAGGCCGAGCAGCAGCTCCTGGGAGGTGGTGTAGCCGCCGACGGTGGAGCCCGGGTCCGCCGATCAGCGCGCGGGTCGGCGGTGCCGGTGCCGCAGAGGTCCTGCACCGGACCGAATCGCCACAGGTAGGTGGCGAGCACGAGCGACCGAGATGACGTTGTTGGCGATCGGCGCCCACATCATCGGGCCGAAGCGTGCCGCGTGCGTTGAGCACCTGGCCGACCAGCACGAACATCCCGTAGAAGAAGACCTGCGGCAGGCAGTAGCGCGCGAAGGCGATCACCGACTCGCGCTGCGGCGCCAGCTCGGGGCTGAAGAAGCTGCCGTCGAGGAACAGCCGCATCAGCATCGGCGCGCAGATCACCAGCACCGCGGTGACGCCGGCCAGGAACACGCGCGGCGAGCGTGATGATCCGGTTGGTGTAGCCGTCGCCGCCGTCGGCGTCGAACTTCTGCGCCCGGACCAGCTGCGGCACCAGCACCGCGTTGAAGACGCCGCCGGCCAGCAGGATGTAGAGCATGTTCGGGATCGTGTTGGCGATCGTGAACACGTCGGCGTGCAGGGCCTGGCCCAGCGCGGCCGCGAGCAGGGCGCTGCGCACGAAGCCGCTGAGCCGGGAGACCACCGTGCCGGCGGCCATCACGGCGCTGGAGGACAGGATGCTCGCGTCGGTGCCGGTGTCGGACCCGCTCGCCGGAGTGGTCATGCGGAGCGTCATGCCTTGAGCTCCTGGCCCGGCCGGTCGGTCCGCTCCCGCGGCAGCAGCGGGCCGTGCGTGGTCTTGCGGCGACGGATCCGCCGGTAGAGCCGGACCACGATCGCGATCAGCAGCAGTCCGCCGCCGATCGCCATGATCACCCAGATCACCGTGCTGACGTTGCTGGTGCGCACGCTGAAGCGGGCGGTGCTGCCGAGCGGCTGACCCGCGGCGTCGGTGGTCACCAGCGTCACCGAGTGGACGCCGATGTCGTGGGAGCTGGCCTGCAGCCGGATCGACGTACGGCGCCCGGGTCCGAGGGTGACCGGGTCGACCTTCTCCACCTCGAGGCCGGCGCCGGGCGTCGAGACCTTGAGGCCCACGGTGACGGTCTGGTCGAGCCCGTTGACCAGCGGTGACCTGGATCGGCCCGGACTCGCCGGACATCATCACGAACGCCGGTCCCTCGACGCGCACGCCCGCCATCTCGGCCGCACGTAGGCGCCGGTGTCGGCGACCTGGTCGCGCACCAGCTGCGGATGGATGCGGGCGTTGTACGACGAGGCCAGCATCGCGATCCGCGAGATGTCGTCGTCGACGCTCTGGTTGGCGCTGAGCAGCCGGTCGAACTGCTGCCCGGTGCGGGTCGACGTCGCGAGTGGTCAGCAGGTTCGTCACCGGGAGCTGTGCCGTCCGGTCGGACTGCGGGTAGACCGGTGCCTCGGTGCTGTCGCGGGGAGCTGTCGGCGCGGTGGCGACCACCGAATTGAGGTCGACCAGCTGCAGCCACGGCTGCGACAGCCCGCTGAAGAAGTCGGAGCTGGCCCAGGCGTCACCGGGGTCCCAGTACTGCGGCATCGACACCACGAGCGGCTCGTCCCGGTCTGCTCGACAGCGCGTGCAGAGCGGCGTCGCTGAGCAGCCGCTGCCGCACCGGGAGCGCGGCGAACTGCGAGTTCGGCGCCGGCCCACCGGCGCCCGCCGCGGCGTCGGTGAGCACCACCGGGGAGCGTCCCGGCGGCGCCACCACCGGGCTGCTCGCGTCCGGGAGTGCGGCCTGGCGTCAGCACGACCGGGGTGTCCGCGCCGATCCGGCGCAGCGCCGCGGCCGGGAGGTAGCCGCCGGTCGGGGCCACCAGCTTCGTGGGCCGGTCCACGCCGTAACCGGCCAGGGTCGTGGCGCTCAGTCCGACGGCCTGCCGGTAGAGCGCGTCGAGCCCGCTGCCCGGCCGGCGCCGAGCGCGGAGGCCACGTCGAGGTCGCGCGTAGGGAAGGGCGGCCACGGTGCGATCAGGCGCCTGCCGGCGGAACTCGGCGAGCCAGATCCGGGCGGACACGGCGTCCTCGGACGGCTTCGGCGTTGTCTGCTCGTCGCCGTCGCTGTCCCCGCTCTGGTCGGGCTGGCTGCTCGGCGACGGCGAGGGGTCTGTCGACGGGTCGCTGGACGGCTCGCTCGACGGGGTCTGCGAGGGGGACTCCGAGCTGCCCTGGTCACCGCCGCCGCTCGGGCCTGGGTCGAGCGGGAGGGTTGTCGCGTGCCACCGACTGGGCCGCGTCGAGGACGGCGGGGTCGATCGCCCAGGTGAACGGCTGCCGGTCGTGGCTGCTCAGCCGCAGCAACCGGTCGAGCCGACCGTCCGAGGAGAGCCGCTGTCTGCCACCGGTTGATGTTGAGCAGCCGGCCGGCCGGGCCGCGACGGACCGGCGCCTTGATCGGCACGACCAGCGCGAGCCGGGTGCGTGCCCGCTGACCCGCCGCGCTTCCGGGTGCCGGGCAGCAGCGGCATGAACGTGCGGGCCCGACCGTCGGCCACCGTGTCGCGTCCGCTGCCCTCCTCGCCGAGGACGTGGACGCCCACCCAGTAGACCCCCGGGTCTCCCGTGATGCCCAGGTCTCGCCGGGGCACCGAGAGCCGGTAGGACGCCGACTCGCCAGGCCCGAGGTCGCCAACGGTCGAGTACGAACCAGGTTCGGTGCGCCGGTTGCCGACCTGGGCGTCGGCGTCGCTCCGGGCGGCGGTGGCGAGCTCGCTGCGGCTGCGGATCGGCGCCGGGGAGGTGAGCAGGTAGGCGTTGAGGTTCGACCAGGTCTCCTGCGACCGGTTGGTGATCGGTGCCGCTCAGCGTCACGCGGCCGCGCTGCGGGATCGTCGCCGGAGCAAGCGTGGCGATGGTGACCCGCAGGGGCGACTGGTCGGCCTTCGCGCGCTGCGCCGAGCCGACGGACCCGGTGACCGAGCCGGCGGCCGCGGGCGCGAGCAGCAGGCTGCCGACGCCGAGCGCCGTCACCGCGAGCGCGCACGCGAGCCTGCGGGGCCACGCGGGACGAATCACCCCGCAAGGCTAATGGCCGAGCTCCTCCGCCGACCGGACCCGGCAACCCGCTGGCATAGAGTTGCCGGTCATGTCCAGCCAGCGTGACCTACCGCCGGTCATCGACGAGCTGGGTGCGAGGTTCGCCGATGCCGGCGAGGAGCTCGCACTGGTCGGCGGCCCGGTCCGGGACGCGATGCTCGGCCGGCTCCACCAAGACCTCGACTTCACCACGTCGGCGCGGCCCGAGACCACCGAGCGGCTGCTCACCGGCTGGGCGGACGCCACCTGGGACATGGGCCGCGTCGTTCGGGACGATCGGCTGCCGCAAGGGCGAGTGGCAGATCGAGATCACGACGTACCGCTCCGACGCCTACGAGCCGGACTCGCGCAAGCCGGAGGTGTCGTACGGCGACACCCTCGCCGGCGACCTGGGTCGTCGCGACTTCACCGTCAACGCGATGGCGGTGACCCTGCCGGAACGGGCTTTCGAGGACCCGTTCGGGGGCCGCGACGACCTCGCGCGCAAGGTGCTGCGAACGCCCGGCCGGCCCGAGGACTCGTTCTCCGACGACCCGCTGCGGATGATGCGGGCCGCTCGGTTCTCCGCCCAGCTGGGGTTCACGGTCGACCCTGCCGTGGTGCGCGCGATGACCGACATGGCGGGCCGCATCGAGATCGTGTCGGCGGAGCGGGTGCGTGAGGAGCTGGTCAAGCTCGTCGTCGCGCCGTACCCCCGTCGTGGGCTCACGCTGCTCGTGGAGACCGGGCTGGCAGGCATCGTGCTGCCCGAGCTGCCCGCCCTGGCCCTCGAGCGCGACGAGCACCACCGGCACAAGGACGTCTACGAGCACACGCTGCGGGTGCTCGAGCAGACCATCGAGCTGGAGCCGAGGCTGCCCGGCGGAGGCCCGGACTTCGTGGCCCGGTTCGCGGCGCTCATGCACGACGTCGGCAAGCCGCGCACCCGACGGTTCCAGGACGACGGCACGGTGACCTTCCACCACCACGACGTCGTCGGCGCGAAGCTGACCCGACAGCGGATGAAGACGCTGCGGTTCTCCAACGACACCATCGACGCGGTGTCGCACCTCGTGGAGCTGCACCTGCGCTTCCACGGCTACGGCTCGGGGGAGTGGACCGACTCCGCCGTGCGCCGCTACGTGCGCGACGCAGGCGACCAGCTGGAGCGCCTGCACGTGCTGACGCGGGCGGACTGCACGACGCGCAACCAGCGCAAGGCCGAGCGGCTGCGACGCGCCTACGACGACCTCGAGGCACGCATCGCCCGGCTCGAGCAGGAGGAGGAGCTCGCCTCGATCCGCCCGGACCTCGACGGCAACCAGATCATGGAGATCCTCGGCATCGGCCCGGGGCGGGAGATCGGCGCGGCGTACCGCTTCCTGCTGGACCTGCGCCTCGAGAACGGCCCGATGTCGCACGACGCCGCGGCCGAGGCGCTGCGGGCGTGGTGGGCCGCCCGCTGAAGGTCGCGCGTCACCGGCCGTCTGGTTGCCGCGGCTGGTTCGCCCGGCGACCGACGGCCGCTTCGCTGACCGTCTGCTCGATGCGCCTTGCCCGGGTCTCCTCCCGCTTGGCCGACGAGATCCAGACGAGGATGGCGCGCCTCGGCGAGCGCGGGAACGAGTCCCAGTGCCTGCGAGCATCCGGGGACGCGTCCAGGGCGGCCCGCAGGTCGTCCGGCTCGCGGAGCGTCTCGACCTCGTCCAGCTGGGTCCAGCTGCCGTCCGCCTTCGCCCGGTCGACGGCGGCCACGCCGGCGGGCAGCATCCGGCCGTCGGCGGTGAGCTCCTCGAGGTGCTGCTTGTTGATCCGTGACCAGCCGCTCCCGGGCCGCCTCGGGACGACGAGAACCGCGCTGCGGTCGTCGTCGACCTTGCGTGCCTGCGCGTCGATCCAGCCGACGCAGAGCAGCTCCCTGACCACGTCCGGGTGCGACACGTAGGGTCCGCGGCCCTTCTTCCAACGCACCAGCCACACCCCCGGAGCCGTCGCGTGGTGCGCGGCGAGCCACTCGCGCAGCTGCTCGGCCGAGCCGACCTCCAGCTCCTCGTAGTCCTTCATGCCAGTGCGTCCATCGGTCGGCGGTCCCGGGTGACGTGGGCGTACCAGAGGGCCGTCACGGCGTAGCCGAGCGCGAGGGCGACCAGGACGACGTACGACTTGCCGTCGTCGGGGAGCACGACGGCACCGACCGCTGCCGCGGCCACGAACGCGACGTTGAAGATCACGTCGTAGATCGAGAACACCCGGCCGCGGAACACGTCGTCGACGTTCGTCTGGACGAGCGTGTCGACGACGATCTTGATGCCTTGGCTCGCCAGCCCGAGGAAGAAGCTCGTCGACGAGGAGGGCGGGCTCGGTGTACAGCGCACCGGGGAACACCTGCGCCACCGCGGCGACCGACCAGCAGGCCGAGCACCCAGGTCCGCGGCGCGATCCGCTCGGTGACGACCGGCGTGACGACCGCGGCCACGATGAACCCGATGCCGGTGACGAGCACCGCCACCGACAGCTGCGCGAACGCCGCGTCGGTGTCGGCGTCGTCGTTGAAGTAGTTGCGGTAGAGCAGCACCGTCGCCAGCGCCGTGACGCCGTAGAAGAAGCGGTGTGCGCCGATCGCGGTCAGGCCGTACGCCGCCGGCCGCCGCGCGGACAGGTGACGCAGTCCGTCGACGAGGCCTCGCACGACGTGGCGGACCGCCTCACGCACCGCCGGAACCTCGGTGGCGAGGTCGGGACCGAGCAGGTCACGGGGGATCCGCAGCGCCAGGGCTCCCGCGACGCCGTAGAGCACCGCGGCAGTCAGCAGCACCCCGACGTCGCCGTCAGCCCCGATGCCCCGCCAGCCGATCCGCGCCGCGGTGCCCAGCGCGAGACCGACGATGAACGCGAGCGTGCCCGCCGTGGGGGTGAGGGAGTTCGCGGTGATCAGGTCGTCCGGGTCGCACCACGTGCGGGCAGCGCCGCCGACAGCCCGGCGAGCAGGAAGCGGTTCACCGAGAGGCAGACCAGGATCAGTGCGAACAGCCCGGCGCCGCGCAGCCCGGAGTGCACCGCGACCGCGAGGAGCGCGACGAGCCCGACCCGCACGAAGTTGGACCACGCGAGCACCTGCCGCCGCGACCAGCGGTCGAGGAAGACCCCTGCGAACGGTCCGAGCACGCTGAAGGGCAGCAGCACGACGGCCAACGCCCCCGCGACCGCTCCCGGGCTGGGCGCCTGCTCCGGCGAGAACACGACGTACGACGCGAGCGCCACCTGGAACACGCCGTCGGTGAGCTGGCTCGAGCACCGCACCGCGAACAGCCGACGGAACCACACCCCGCGCAGCAGGTGCAGCAGGTGGCGCAGCGCGGTCATGCGCTCATCCTGCGGCTCCGGCCGTCCGCGGTCGGTCCGCCGCGCGCTCGGCGGCTCAGCGCTCCGACCGTCGCTCCGTCGCGATGAACGCCTCGAGCTTCGCGCGGCCCAGGTCGTCGGCCATCTGCACCGGCGGCGACTTCATCAGGTAGGTCGACGCGGACAGGATCGGGCCGCCGATGCCACGGTCGAGCGCGATCTTGGCGGCCCGGACCGCGTCGATGATGATGCCGGCACTGTTGGGGGAGTCCCAGACCTCGAGCTTGTACTCCATGTTCAGCGGCACGTCGCCGAACGCGCGGCCCTCGAGGCGGACGTAGGCCCACTTGCGGTCGTCGAGCCACTGCACGTAGTCGGACGGGCCGATGTGCACGTTGCGGCTGCCCAGGTCGTGCTTGAGGTTCGAGGTGACGGACTGCGTCTTGGAGATCTTCTTCGACTGCAGCCGCTCGCGCTCGAGCATGTTCTTGAAGTCCATGTTGCCGCCGACGTTGAGCTGGTAGGTGCGGTCCAGCACCACGCCACGGTCCTCGAACAGCTTGGCCAGCACCCGGTGGGTGATGGTCGCGCCGACCTGCGACTTGATGTCGTCGCCGACGATCGGGATGCCGGCGTCCTCGAACCGCTTCGCCCAGACGGGGTCGGAGGCGATGAACACCGGCAGCGCGTTGACGAAGGCCACCCCGGCCTCGATCGCGCACTGCGCGTAGAACTTGTCGGCGTCCTCGGAGCCCACCGGCAGGTAGGAGACCAGCACGTCGGCGCCGGACTCCTTGAGCGCCGCGACCACGTCGACCGGGTCGGCGTCGGACTCGTCGATGGTCTCGCGGTAGTACTTCCCGAGGCCGTCGTACGTCGGACCGCGCTGCACGGTGATGCCGAGCGGCGGCACGTCGGTGATCTTGATGGTGTTGTTCTCGGAGTTGTTGATCGCCTCGGACAGGTCGAAGCCGACCTTCTTGGCGTCCACGTCGAACGCGGCGACGAACTCCACGTCACCGACGTGGTACTCGCCGAACTCGACGTGCATGAGCCCCGGCACCGACCCGGCGGGATCGGCGTTCCGGTAGTACTCCACGCCTTGGATGAGGGAGGTCGCGCAGTTGCCGACCCCCGCGATTGCTACTCGAACCGAACCCATCGCGCTATCTCCTCGGCTTGTCGGTCGTCTTGCGTGTTTTCGATGACTTGGCTGTCTTGGTTGCTGCAGCCTTGGTGGTCTTGCGTGGCTTGGCGGTGGTGGTCGCGGTCGCCTCGGTCGTGTCGATGGCGACCTCGATCGGGGCCACCTCGAGAGCCGCGGCGGCGGACTGCTCGCCGTAGCGCTCGGCGTTGATCAGCTCGGAGAGCCAGCGCACCTCGCGCCTCGACCGACTCCATGCCGTGGCGCTGCAGCTCCATCGCGTAGCGGTCCAGCTGCTGCTGGGTCTTCGGCGAGCTGGTGCTGCACGCGGTCGAGCCGCTCCTGCAGCCGGCTGCGTCTGCCCTCCAGGATCCGCAGCCTGGCCTCGATGTCGGTGCGGCTGAAGAACAGGAACCGCACGTCGAAGGTGTCGTCCTCCCACGCGGAGGGGCCGACGTCGGCCATCAGGCTGGTGAAGCGGGCCTCGCCAGCGGGCGTGAGCTCGTAGACGATCCGCTGCCGGCGGCTGACGGCCCCGGGCTCGGGAGCGGCCACGTGCTCGGCGATCCAGCCGGCCTTGAGCATCTTCTTCAGGGCCGGGTAGAGCGAGCCGTAGGACAGCAGCCGGCTCCAGCCGAGCACCCCGTTGACCTGCTTGCGGAGCTCGTAGCCGTGCATGGGTGACTCGTGCAGCAGCCCGAGGACTGCCAGCTCGAGGGTCTCGCCACGCCGTGACACTGGTGGCGCCACCCCTTTCGATGTCTCGACGACGCCTATCGTGCAAACATATCGCACCGATATATCGAAGTAGCAAACCGACGCGCTGTGAGGCCGCACACGAGTGAGCCGACCCGGGTCTCGACGCGTCGGCCCCGTACTCTGTTCGGGCCTGCCCCCGTTCGCCGACCAGGAGTCGACACCCGTGAGCCCTGAGCGCAAAGCGTCTTCCTCCGGGTCCTCGGGTGGCAGTGGCACGCGCAGGCCACCGGGCGCTCCGGGCGCCAAGAAGACCGCCCAGAAGCCCGGGTCGAAGCGGGGCAAAAGGGCCAGCCTTCCCCGGCGGCTGCTCAAGTGGGCCGCGCTGGGGCTGCTGGCGTTCTTGTTGCTGGCGGGGACAGCGTTCGCGATCGGCTACGCCTCCACCGACATCCCGGACCCGAACGAGGACTTCACGGCCCAGACCACGTTCGTCTACTACGCCGACGGCCACAACGTCATCGGCCGGTTCGCCAGCCAGAACCGCACGAGCGTGCCGCTCTCCGACGTACCCCGCCACGTCCAGGACGCGGTGATCGCCGCCGAGGACCAGCACGTTCTACACCAACCAGGGGATCGACCCGAAGGGCATCGTCCGCGCCGCGTTCAGCAACGCGCAGGGCAACTCCACCCAGGGCGCCTCGACGATCACCCAGCAGTACGTCAAGGTCTTCTACCTCTCGCAGGAGCGCACGTTCACCCGCAAGGTCAAGGAGGCGTTCGTCTCCTTGAAGCTGCAGCGGCAGACGTCGAAGGACGAGATCCTGCAGGGCTACCTGAACACCATCTACTTCGGCCGCGGCGCCTACGGCATCGAGGCCGCGGCGCACGCCTACTTCGACAAGGACGCCAAGGACCTCAACGTCGCAGAGGGGGCGGTGCTGGCCTCGGTGCTCAACTCGCCGACCGCGCTCGACCCGGCGGGCGGTGCCGACAACAAGCAGCGTCTGCTCGGTCGCTACCAGTACGTCTTGAACGGCATGGCCTCGGCGGGCGACATCACCGCCGCCAAGGCCGAGCGGCTGAGCCGGAAGCTGCCGAAGTTCCCGAAGATCGAGAGGGACAACCAGTACGGCGGCCAGAAGGGACACATGCTGGCGCTGGTGCGCAAGCAGCTGCTCGCGAAGGGCTTCACCGAGGAGCAGATCTCCCGCGGTGGGCTGAAGGTGACGACGACGTTCACCCAGAACGCGATGCGCGCGGCCAAGCAGGCCGTGCTGGACCAGAAGCCCAAGGGCCTCAAGCAGCTGCACGTCGCCGTCGCCACCGTGGACCCGCAGACCGGTGCGCTGCGGGGCATGTACGGCGGCCAGGACTACCTCAAGAGCCAGATCAACTGGGCGGTCGCCGGCGGCTCACCGGGGTCGGCGTTCAAGCCGTTCGCGCTCACCGCCGGTATCGAGGACGGCTACTCGCTCAAGAGCACCTTCCAGGGCAACTCGCCCTACACCTTCCCGGACGGGGTCGGCACGGTCGTCAACGAAGGGCCTGGCGACGGCAACGACTACGGCTCGCGCATCTCTCTGACCAAGGCGACCCAGGACTCGGTCAACACCGCCTACGCCGACCTCACCGCCTCGATGGACAACGGGCCGCAGAAGATCATGGACACCGCGGTGAAGATGGGCATCCCGCGTGACGCACCCGGCCTGAAGCCCTATCCCGGGCATCGCGCTCGGCTCGGCCACCATCAGCCCGATCGACATGGCGAACGGCTACGGCACGATCGCCGACGGCGGCAAGGCCAAGAAGTGGTACGTCATCGACAAGGTGACCGACAGCAACGGTCGTCGCGAGTACAAGGTCCCCGACACCACCAAGCGCGCGGTGCCGTACGACATCGACACGCGACGTCAGCTACGCGCTCCAGCAGGTGGTGCAGGGCGGCACCGGGCAGAACGCGCTCGCGCTCGGCCGGCCGGCGGCCGGCAAGACCGGCACCGCCACCAACGAGGACGGCGACGTCTCGTCATCGTGGTTCGTCGGGTACACGCCGCAGCTCGCGACCGCCGTGATGTACGTGCGTGGTGACGGCAACGACGCGCTCAACGGCTACATGCCGTCGTACTTCGGTGCGGACTACCCGACCCGGACCTGGACCGAGGCGATGCGCGAGACGCTCGACGACATCCCGATCGAGCAGTTCCCGCCGCCGGCGAACGTCGCGGAGAAGCGCGACGACCACGAGCCGCTGCCGACGTTCACCCCGAAGCCGACGCCGACCAAGACCGAGGAACCCAAGCCGTCCAAGTCCCCGTCGCGCGCTCCCCGTCGAGCTCGCCTCCGCCCAGCTCGCCTCCGCCCAGCTCCCAGTCGCCGCCCAGCCCGCCGCCGAGCTCCAACAGCCGGTCCGCTGCCCAACCCGGGCAACGGTGACCCGGGCGGCGGTGGCGATCCGGGTGGCGGACGACAACGGAGCCGAACGGGCCCCGGGCCGGGCGGCGCGCAGAACCCCGACACCGGATGATCGCGCGGCCGACCCGGGACGACCCGCTCGTGAGGGCGGCCAGCGAGAGCATCGGCGGGCCGGTCGGTGACCACGCCGAGCCGCACCGGTGGTGGACGCCGGTCCGGGTGGTGCTTGCGCGTGACGACGGTCGCGCTGCTGCTCGGCATGGCACAGAAGACGCCGTGCGTGCACGACGACTGGCAGAGCAACAAGGTCCAGTACGGCGCCATGTGCTACTCCGACGTGACCTACCTCTACACCGGGCGAGGGCTCGCCGCCGGCTACGGCCCGTACTCCGACACCGGCGGGCGCTACTCGGCGATGGAGTACCCCGTCGTGATCGGCTACTTCGCCTACGGCGCCGCGCTGGTCACTCGAGCCCTCGGCGACACCCCCGACACCTCCGGCGCGGGCCGAGGTCAGCGCCGACCAGATCTACTCCCAGCCCGGGGTCGCGGCAGGAGGCCACCCGGTACTTCCGGGTGACAGCGGTGCTGCTGGCGCCGTTCGGCCTGCTGGCCGCGTGGTTCCTGGCCGGGGTGCACCGCCGACGACCGTGGGACGCGATGCTCTTCGCCGCCTCGCCGGCGCTGGTGCTGGCAGGGCTGATCAACTGGGACCTCATCGCGGTCGCCGCCGTGACCGGTGCGCTGTGGGCGTGGTCGCGTGGCAGGCCGGTGCTCACCGGGGTCCTCATCGGGCTGGGCACCGCGACCAAGCTCTACCCGTTGTTCTTGCTCGGCGCCCTGCTGGTGGTCTGCCTGCGACGCCGGCGGATCCAGGCGTTCGGCGTCGCCGCCGGCGGCCGCGGCCGGGACCTGGCTGCTGGTCAACCTGCCGGCGATGCTCACTCGGCTTCGACCAGTGGAAGGTGTTCTGGAGCTACAACCGCAGGTCGCGGCGCGGACCTCGGCTCACTGTGGCTGGTGTGGGAGCAGGCCGGCCACTCCGTGAGCTCGCACACGGTCAACATCGGCTCGCTGGTGTTCTTCGGCTGCGGTCTGCGTCGGCGTCCTCGTGCTCGGGCTGCGCGCCCGTCGTACCCCTCGGATCGCGCAGCTCGCCTACCTCGTGGTCGTCGGGTTCCTGCTCGTCAACAAGGTCTACTCGCCGCAGTACGTCCTCTGGCTGCTGCCGCTCGTCCTGCTCGCCCGGCCGCGTTGGCGCGACGTGCTGATCTGGACGGCCGGCGAGGTCTTCTACTTCGGCACCGTGTGGCTCTACCTCGGCGGCTGGACGGCCTCGGCGACCAGCGGTGCACAGGACCACTTCTACTGGCTCGGGATCTTCGTCCGCATCGCCGTCGAGCTGTACATCGCGGTGCTGGTGGTGCGCGACATCCTGCAGCCCTGGCGCGACCCGGTGCGCTCCGACGGCATCACCGACGACCCGGCCGAGCCGACCGCGGAGCCGGTGCCGGTCTAGGCGCTGACGACCGTCTCGTCGAACGAGGTGGCGGTGAAGCGGACCCGGACCTCCACCTCGTCGCCGACCTCGGGGACCCGCGCCCCGCTGGGCAGGAACAGCATCGAGGCCTGCATGTGCGGCGGTTCGGCGAACAGCCGCAGCTTCCCGTCGATGGTGTACGGCGACCGCACGAACCCCGCCGCGTCGAGGCCGCCCTTCGCGATGCGGGCCGCCCGGTCGCGCAGCGTCGCGCCGCCGGTCGGCGCCTCGAGGCCGATGCCGTGCGCCGTGCCCCCGGCCACGACGAGGATGGTGCCGGCGGCGGGCGCGGTGCGGCTGCGGTAGCCGAACACGTCGCCGCGCTCGACGGGGTGCACGTCGAGGACCGTCGCACACACCCGCAGGGCGCCGCGGTCGCCGAGCCAGAGCTGGGTGCCGATGCGCGGGCGGAACTCGAAGTCGGGGTAGGACTGCCGCAGCTCGCCGAGCTCGGCGTCGCTGAGGTGCGAGACGTAGACGCGCCTGGTCGGCAGGCCGGCCGCGACCACGTCGGTCATCAGCCGGTGCATCTCGGTGAGGTGCGAGCCCTTGGTGCGCTCGGTCGAGCTCGTCGACGCCATGGGCAGGTGCATCGCCACGCCCTCGACCGCGACCCCGCCGTCGGTCCGCTTGGTGAAGGACGCCGCCTCGCGCAGGTCGCGCGCGGAGAAGCCGTGCCGGCGCATCGACGTCAGCCGCTCGAGCACGACGCGCGGCCGCCCGTCACGCTCGGCGATCGCGCGCAGGTCGTCGAGCCGGCCGACGGTGTGGACGACGTGCGGCTCGAAGACGGCGCGGGTCTCGAACGGCCGCCACGGGCTGAGCACCATCACCGAGCCGCCGGAGGGCCCGCAGAACCCGGCGGCAGCCGTGACCACCTCGCCGTAGGTCCCGACCGCGACGGTGTCGACGCCGAGCGACGCGGACCGCGACGCGAGCCGCTCGATCCCGAAGCCGTAGCCGTTGCCCTTGAGCACCGGCACGATGCCCGGGTGCGAGTCGCGGACCTGCTCCAGGTGGGCGCGCCAGCGGGCGCCGTCGACGTACAGGGTCAGTGGCATCCGATCCCCCAGCTCACCGGCGCGCCATGTAGAGCGAGAACGCCTTGTAGAGCAGCGGGTTGAGGGGCAGGTCCCACTCGCCGGCGTACTCGACGGCCTCGCCGCCGGTGCCGGCCTTGAAGCGGATCAGCCCGACGTGCGAGTCGTCGGGGTCGAGGGTGTCGGTGATGCCGCGCAGGTCGTAGACCTCGGCACCTTCCGCGAGCGCGTCGCGGATCATCTGCCACTGGGCGGCGTTGGAGCCGCGGACGTCGCGCTTCTCGGTGGAGGAGGCGCCGTAGGAGTACCAGGTGTGCCCGCCGACCTTGACCAGCACGGTCGCCGCGACCAGGTCGCCCTCGTGCCTGGCGAGGTAGAGCCGGATCCGGTCGGGCTCCTCGGACAGCAGCGAGGAGAACATCGTCGTGAAGTACCCCAGCGGCCGCGGCGTGAAGTGGTCGCGCTCCGCGGTGTGCGCGTAGAGGTCGTGGAAGGCCTTGAGGTCCGCGTCGAGCTGCTCGCGCTCCGAGACGCTGACCTCGACGCCGGCCTTCGCCGCCTTCTTGATGTTGCGTCGCCACTGCTGGTTCATCCCTGCGAGCACGTCGTCCTCGGACCGCGCCGTGCCGTCGGCGTTGCGAAGCGGGACCCAGAAGTTGTACTGCGGCTGGCCGGCCGCGAACCCGCTCCTCGACGCCCTGGTGGCGCCAGCCGAGCTCCTGCAGCTGGGAGACGACGCGGGCGCCGCTCTGCGACCGCTCGGTGGGTGGCACGTCGTCGAGCCGTCGCACCGCGTCGTCGGCGATGCCCTGCTTGACCGCGGCCGCGTCCCACCGTCGGGTCACCACGGGCGGTCCCATCCGGATGCCGAACGCGCCGGCCTGCTTGAGATGACGCACCATCGGGTTCAGCCACGCCCGCAGGTCCTCGGCCTCCCAGTCGACCACCGGCCCCTCGGGCAGGTAGGCCAGGGAGCGCTTGAGCCTCGGCAGCTGCCGGTAGAGCACCAGCCCGACCCCCAGCGAGCTCGTCGGACCCGGAGCGGGACCAGCCGATCGACTCGCGCCGCCACTCGCTCTTGACCTCGCCCCAGGCGGGGGTCTGCAGGAAGCTGGCCGAGCCGCCCCGCTCCGCCACGGCCCGCAGATGGTCCCGGTGCTGCTCCGGGGTGATCGTGCGGACCGTCAGCGGTTGGCTCACGCTGCCGACCCTAACGGGGTGTCAGGGCGTCCAGGACCTGCACCGTGCGGCGCCAGGCCTCGGTCGACGGGTCGATGAGCGCGAAGTGGTCACCGGGCACGACCAGGAGCTCGGCGTCGTCTCCGGCGTCGCGCGCGGCGTCGACGAAGGCCTGGCTCTGCGAGAGCGGCACGGTGGTGTCGTCGCGACCGTGCACACAACGGATCGGCACACCGATCGGCAGCCGCCGCATCGGGTCGGCCTGCTGGTAGCGGTCGGGGACCCGCGACGGCAACCCTCCGACGAGGTCCGGCACCGCGGTTCCGCCGAGGCCGGACGTCGCTGCCGAGGCCAGGTCCAGGACACCGGCCTGCGGCACCGTCGCGGTGACGTGCACCCGCGGCGGTCCGCCGGGCAGGGCCGAGCCGCGTCGCGAGGCGGCCCAGGCAGCGAGGTGACCGCCCGCGGAGTGCCCGAGCGTGACGACGTGGTCCGGTCGGCGCGTCGAGCTCAGACAGGTGGTCGACGGCCGCGGCGACGTCGGCGAAGGTCGCGGGCCAGCCGCCGCCGTTCCCGAGCCGGCGGTACTCGATGTTCCAGGCGGCCCAGCCGCGCTTGGCGAGGTCGGCGCTGGTGGCGGCGCCGAGACCCAGGGAGTAGCTGCTCTGCCAGAAGCCGCCGTGGATGACCACGACAGTTCCTCGCGGCGATCCGCCATCGGGCAGGTAGAGGTCGCCGTACTGTGCGCGGCGCTTGCCGTAGCGGTGGCGCACCGGCTTCGGAGTGCCCGGTGCCGGCTCGGGCGCCGGATCGGCGCACCCGGTCAGCGCTGCGAGCGCCCCGGCACCCGCGACGAGCACCGAGCGGCGGCTCATCGCGGGGTCGTGGCTCACACTCGCTCGCGCAGGAAGGCGAAGTCCGCCTTGTGCTCGTCGGGGCCGCCGGGCGTCTCGCACACCACGGGCGCACCGGCGTCGCGGACGACCGCGGCGAGGGCGTCGGGGTCGATGTGGCCGTGGCCGAAGTTGGCGTGCCGGTCGGCGCCGGAGCCGAACTCGTCGCGGCTGTCGTTGCAGTGCACCAGGTCGACCTTGCCGGTGATCTTCACGACGTCCTCGACGACGTCGGCCAGGTCGTTGCCGCCGGCGTGCGCGTGGCAGGTGTCGAGGCAGAAGCCGACCATGTCGAAGCCGTCGGCGGCCGAGATCGCCTCCCACAGCCGAGCGATCCGGTCGAGCTGGCGGGTCATCGCGTTGTCGCCGCCCGCGGTGTTCTCGATGAGCAGCGGCACCTTGATGTCGGTCGCCTCGACGGCCTTGCGCCAGTTGTCGAAGCCCTTGGCGGGGTCGTCGTCCTTGTCGACGTGCCCGCCGTGCACGATCAGGCCCTTGGCGCCGATCGCGGCAGCCGCGTCCATGTGCTGCTGCAGCAGCTTGCGGCTGGGGATGCGGATGCGGTTGTTCGTGGTGGCGACGTTGACGAGGTACGGCGAGTGGACGTAGAGGTCCATGCCGGCGCTCTCGGCGGCCGCTCGCAGGGCGTCGGCGCCGCCGTCGTAGCGGATCTCGGGGCCTTTGTAGCCCTGCGGGTTGCCGAGGAAGAACTGCACCAGGTCCGCGTCGCGGGACGTGGCCTCGGCGATGGGGTCGGTCTGGTCGACGTGGGCGCCGATCCTGAGCTCTGCAGCCATGCTCACCACACTACGACCGGGTTCTGACATGGGTCAGCGGTCGAGGTCGACGCGTCTCGTTGTCACCCTCGAAGCGCCGCCCCGTCATCTTCGCCTTGACGAGGTTCACCAGCTGGGTCACCTTGCTGCCCGGGGAGTCCCAGTACTCGGCGCCGTCCGCGTCGACACGGATCAAGACGTTGTTCGGGTTGTCCGGCCCGCCCTCGAGCCAGGCGTCGGTGAAGGTGCCCCAGAGCTCCTCGAGCTTCGCCTGGTCGTCCACGACCTCGGCCGTGCCGGACAGCGAGACCCACGAGCTGCTCCCCGCGTAGGCGACGTTCACCCGAGGCTCCCGCGAGAGGTTGCGGACCTTCTCGGAGTCCCGCTCCGCGATGAAGCACACGTCGCCATCGAACTCGACGTCCTGGGTCGCCATCGGCTTGCTGATCAGCCGGCCGTCCGAGTCGACGCTGGTCAGCATGGCCAGCCGGGTCTTCTTGATCAGGTCCTTGACCTTCTCCGGGTCCTGGTCCTGGTCCTGTGTCTGGGTCTGGGTCTGCTCCGTCATGGGGCCCATGTCCCCGCTGTCGAGCGCCTCATGCCCCTGTGGACGACGATTTCTGCGGTGGGCGGCCCGCTGGTAGCGTGGCCCGCGTTCGACGCCGGCCCGAGCCAAGAGCGGAGCCGAGCGCTACACGCACAGTCCTCCTGCCACGGAGACGCCGTGGCCGCCTAGTCCGAAGGAGGTGGAGACCGCTTGCGTGCCTATGAAGTGATGGTCATCCTCGATCCCGACCTCGAAGAGCGCACCGTCCAGCCCTCGCTCGACACGTACCTCAACGTCGTCCGCAACGACGGCGGAACCATCGAGAACGTCGACATCTGGGGCCGACGCCGGTTCGCCTACGAGATCGACAAGCGCGTCGAGGGCATCTACGCCGTCGTCACGCTGAACGCCGAGCCGGCCACCGTGAAGGAGCTCGACCGTCAGCTCACGCTGAACGAGTCGGTGCTGCGCACCAAGGTCATCCGCCCCGACGCCCGCTGACCCACCGACTGGAGATCTGACATGGCAGGCGAAACCCCGATCACCGTGGTCGGCAACCTGACCGCCGACCCCGAGCTCCGCTTCACCCCGTCGGGTGCAGCGGTCGCGAACTTCACCGTCGCGTCGACGCCTCGCACGTTCGACCGGCAGAGCAACGAGTGGCGCGACGGCGAGTCGATGTTCCTCAACTGCTCGGTGTGGCGGCAGGCGGCCGAGAACGCCGCCGAGTCGCTGACCCGGGGCATGCGCGTCATCGTCTCGGGACGCCTCAAGGCCCGTTCGTTCGAGACCCGCGAGGGCGAGAAGCGCACGGTCTTCGAGGTCGACGTCGACGAGGTCGGGCCGAGCATGAAGTACGCCACCGCCAAGGTCACCAAGACCAGTCGCTCCGGCGCCGGTGGCGGCGGCTACCAGTCCGGCGGCGGGGACGACCCCTGGTCCAGCAACCAGCCGAGCAACCAGGGTGCCCAGGGCGGCGCGCCCGCCCAGGGCGGCGGCTCGTGGGGCGGCCAGCAGGGTGCCCCCGCTGGTGGACCCGCCGGTGGACAGGGCGGCCAGGGCGCCACCGCGGACCCGTGGGCCTCCAACGCGGGCAGCTCCGAGGACCCGCCCTTCTGAGACCCCGGACCAACCAGCCCGACCACCAGCTCGAACCACTGACCATTCCGGCCTAGCCGCCGGGCTTCACGAAAGGAAGCACCACAATGGCCAAACCTGTTCTCCGCAAGCCGAAGAAGAAGGTCTGCCAGTTCTGCAAGGACAAGGTGACCTACGTCGACTACAAGGACACCGCGTTGCTCCGCAAGTTCATCTCGGACCGTGGCAAGATCCGTGCCCGCCGGGTCACCGGCAACTGTGTCCAGCACCAGCGCGACGTCGCCATTGCGGTGAAGAACGCGCGCGAGGTCGCGTTGCTGCCCTACACCTCGACGGCCCGCTGAGGAGATCCACGACCATGAAGCTCATCCTCACCCAAGAGGTCGGTGGCCTCGGCGCCGCCGGCGACATCGTCGAGGTCAAGGACGGCTACGGCCGCAACTTCTTGATCCCGCGCGGCTTCGCCATCCGCTGGACCAAGGGCGGCGAGCGCACGATCGAGTCGATCAAGGCCGCCCGCTCCAGCCGTGAGGTCCGCGACCTCGACCAGGCTCAGGAGATCAAGGCCAAGCTCGAGGAGGCGCCGATCAACCTGCCGGTCCGCGCCGGCGAGGGCGGTCGGCTCTTCGGTGCTGTGACGGTCGGCGACATCGCCGGCGCGATCGCGAGCACCTCGGGGGCTGCCGTCGACAAGCGCAAGATCATCCTCGGCAACCCGATCAAGTCGCTCGGCTCGCACCAGGTGACCGTCAAGGTCCACGACGACCTCGACGCCACCATCAACTTGAACGTGGTCTCGGCCTAGCCCGGGCCTGCACTCGGGTCTGCACTCGCGTCGGGTGTCGGCGCCGCGTCGGTGACGTACGGCCGGCGCGACACCTTGAACGTGTAGTAGACGAGCGCCACGTTGCTGAGCACGGACAGCACGGCCATCGGTGTCGCCAGCGCGTCGACCCCACCGCCGTACACCAGCACGGGCAGCGCGAGCACCGCGATGTACGCCGTGCGGAGCAGGCCGAACCGCTTCGCCTCCGGCTCATCGGCGCGCTCGGCGAGGGTGGCCAGGCTGATGCACAGCAGCAGGCAGAAGACCGTCTGGGGGATCCCCACGCCCCACTGGCCGCTCGGCGTCAGGGCCTCGTTGACCTCCGGCACCACGAGCGGCACCGAGACGACCCCCGCGATCGCCGCCAGCGCCAGCAGCGACCCGCCTTGCGGGAGGCGGGCGCGCAGCGGCACCAGCCCGGCGACGGCCAGCCCCCAGCCGATCGGGTCGGGCAGCGCGTCGTAGCCCGCGAACCGCGCGCTCAAGAACACGATGACCAGACCCATCGCGACCTTCTGCAGCGGCGTCACGGCGCGAGCCTAGATCGTCGTTGCCTGGCCGCAGAAAAGGGATGTGACGACCATCGCGGTGCATTTCGCGGGTTCCTTGCTCTCGGTGTGCGCACCTGTGGTGTCATGGGCGATACTCGTCTTGGGAGTGCCGCGCGGATGGATCCGGACGGCCGAGTCTTGGGGGTTTGCCCGTGCGTTTGGTGATCCGGCTTCTCGTCACGATGGCCTTGGTGGCCGGTCTGGCGGTCGTGGTCCCTGGTGCGTTCGCTGAGGGGTCCGACGATCCGACTGCGACGCCGATCGCTCCTGTCCCCACCACGCCGGCCTCCCCGCCCGCGACGTCGCCGTCGCCGGGTGACGAGCCGTCGGCCGAGCAGACCGAACCGCCGTCCGTCTCCCCTGCCGCGCCGAGCCGCCAGCAGCGGCTACAGGCTCTTGCTGCCCCGACGGGTCACACGCAAAATCACGGAGAGGCCCCGCAACCCCACTGTCTATGCGAACACGTCGGCCCACAGCGTCAAGCTGAGCTACCAGGTCGACAAGGGCCTCGACAGCGGCGCGTTGCAAGTGCAGTTCCATTGCACCTTGAAGGGACCGCACTACGCGGGCCGCGTGAAGAACTGCGACACGAACCGCGCCCAGAGACGAGCAGCCACGTCCGGGTCTCAGACCTATGACACGGTGCGGCCGAGCCCGAAGCCGTACAAGTTCACCGTGTGGGCGACCTACAACGACCCAGCCATCCCGGCAACCAGGTGACCACGAACAAGGTCGCCTACAGCTGGCGGATGTACTCCGTCTACGCGCCCGGCAAGTTCATGCCCAAGGACGGAGCATCGTTCAACAACCCGGTCAGCAGCTCGTCGAACGGCCGCAAGAACCTGACGCGGATGATCCGCACGATCAACGCGATGCCCGGCTACCGCGAGGGCACTCAGGGTGGTCCCTGCCCGGCACCTCCGAGCACCAGCTCTCCCGGCGTCATCCGCGTCTCGCTCTACTCCATGACCGACACCCCGTTCGCCAAGGCGATGAACAAGGCGAGCAGGCGCTGCCTGAGCGTCCAGATCCTGATGAACGACCACCTGACGCGTCGTACCGACCCGGCCTGGCGCCGGATGGAGGACGCGCTGGGCACCCGGACCAAGAGCGGTGGGAAGTACCGCCGCAGCTTCGCGCACCGGTGCCACCGGGCCTGCCGCGGCGGTGGCGTGCTGCACACGAAGATGTACCTGTTCAACTCGACGCTGCCCGACCACGGTGTTTCTCGGAACAAGATCACGAACACCGTCTTCGTCGGCTCGTCGAACATGACCTCCAACGCGGCGTTCATCCAGTGGAACGACCTGTACGGCGACGTCAAGAACAAAGAGCTGTTCAACACGTTCAACACCCAGTTCATGCTGATGCGCCGTGACAACGGCTTCCACCGCCAGACCTACAAGGGCCACCCCGACAACGGCGCGAAGTACCGGACCTTCTTCTGGCCGGTGACCAAGGGTCACGACCCGGAGATGGCCGCCCTCAAGTCGATCAAGTGCTCAGGGGCCACCGGCGGGACGGGCATCAACGGCCACACGGCCGTCTACATCAACATGCACGCCTGGTTCGGGCTGCGGGGTCTGGCGTTCCAGCGGCAGGTGCGCGGCTTGTACGCCCGCGGCTGCTACGTCCGCATCCTGTACAGCTTCATGACCAAGCGGGTCTACCACCGGCTCACCGCCGGCACCGGAGGCCGGATGCAGGCTCGGCGGACGATCTTCGCGAACCGGCCCGGAGGCCACACCGCCGGTGTGTACAGCCACCTGAAGAACATCATGGCGTCCGGCCACGTGGGCAGCGACAACAGCTCCCGGGTGGTGTGGACGGGCTCGAACAACTTCACCCCGGACGGCAAGAACTTCGACGAGGTGATGATCCGGATCAAGGGCGGCCCCGCCTACGGCCAGTACCGCCACCACTTCGACTTCATCAAGCACCGCAAGTCGTCTTCTCGGTACGCCAGCTTCACCGAGCCGAAGGGCGGGGGCCGGGCTCCGTAGCTCCGTTAGACGTGACATTTCCCTGCGAACGGGGGTGTCGTGTGGTTGGCTTTGTTGGCTCGAAGAGCTCTCGGGCCTGCTCTTCGTCCCATCTATGCATGACCTAGGGGTTGTTCCATGGGTGCCCGGCTCCGCGTCCTGAGGCTGCTGCTGGCGTTCGCGCTCGCGCTCAGCACCCTGACGCTGACCGCCTCCGCGGTCGCCGCTGACGACGGCACCGACCCGGGCGCGAGCGACCCGACCACGGCTCCCCCGACAAGGGACGCGCCGAGCACGGACGCCCCGCGAACCGACTCCCCGAAGCTGGCCGCGGCCGTGCCCACCCCCACGATCATCGAGAAGCCGCTCAGCACGTCGGTCTCGCGTGACCAGGAGCTGAGCTTCAGCGCCTCCGACCCGGACCTGCACTTCGAGTGCAAGCTGACCGGTCCGAGCCAGGCCCACGGCTTCGACCCGTGCACGTCCTCGTCGAGCACGGGCACCACCAGCATCGGCACGATGAAGTACGACGGCCTGGCGCCGTCCGCCGATCCCTACACGTTCACCGTGCGGGCGTTCCGCACCGCCGGCGGCCGCGTCGAGAGCGACCCGGCGAGCGTCTACCTGGCGCATCTACTCCGTCTTCTCGCCGATCAACGTGAAGGCGCGCACGGGCGCGTCCTTCAACAACCCGCTGGGCAACAAGGCCGCCAAGCGCAAGAACATCCGGCGCGTCATCGACGCGATCCACAGCATGCCTGGCTACCGCGAGCCCGACACGAGCACCGCGCCGTGCCCGGCGCTTGACTCGGGGATGGTGCCGGCGAAGATCCGGATCACGCTCTACTCGATGACCGACGGCCCGTTCGCCCGCGCGCTCCTCGCCGCCGCCGATCGCTGCGTGAGCGTGCAGATCATCATGAACAACCACCTCAACGCCGCCAACGACGGCGCCTGGCGCGTCCTCCAGAACGGTCTCGGCAAGCAGCACAGGACAAGCGCAACTTCGCCCGACGCTGCGGCTACGGCTGCCGCGGGCACAGCGTGCATGCACACCAAGATGTACCTCTTCGACTCCTCCGTCCCGGAGCCGTACCCGGCGAGGAACACGCTGCAGAACGTCGTGATGGTCGGGTCCTCGAACATGACGTCCAACGCGATGCGCATCCAGTGGAACGACCTGTACGGCGTGAACAACGCGCCGACCCTGTTCAAGCAGTACGACCACATGTTCGACCTGATGAAGCGCGACAAGGGCTTCCACCGCAATCCCAAGGACTTCGTGGCCGCAGGTGGTCGCTACCGCACCACCTTCTGGCCGGTCAAGGCCGGTCGCACCGAGCCCTTCGTGAGCCTCTTCCGCTCGATCAAGTGCCACGGCGTCAGTGGCGGCGCCGGAGTCGGCGGCCGGACCGTGGTCTACATCAACATGCACGCGTGGTTCTCTGCCCGCGGCGTCAAGATCGAGCGCGCCGTCAAGAGCCTGTACCGGCAGGGCTGCGTCATCAAGGTGCTCTACAGCTTCATGACCAAGGGGCTCTACCACCGGCTGAAGGCCGGGACCGGGTCCCGCATGTCGCTGCGACGGACGGTGTTCTCCACCAACGGCGACAAGTACGCCGACGTCTACAGCCACTTCAAGGCGATCGCCGTCTCCGGCAACGTGGCCGGGAACCACCGCGCGCGCGTGGTGTGGACCGGGTCGAACAACTTCACCGGCGGCGGTGACCGCAACGACGAGGTGATGCTGCGGATCGCCTCGATCGGGGCCTTCAAGCAGTACCGCAACCAGTTCCGCCACATCACGCGACGCAAGTCATCGGCGAAGTGGGCCTACTTCTTCGAGCGCGCAGGCGGCGGCCGCGCACCGACACCGCACAAGAAGTTCGGCGACTCGCCCACGATCTTGTCGCCGGCGATTCGCAGGGACGAGAACGGGAACCCGGAGGCAGTCGACTAGCGCCTCGGTCCCGCGATTGCGGGACACACCCGCGACTGTCGAGGTGACCGGAAGTCGGTCCCGGTTTCGTTACGCTCCTGTGGCGTCCATCCTCCGGTTGCGCCGTCGTCATTGAGGAGTGCTGCATGCAGCCGTCTCGAGCGCGCTCGTTGATGGCGTCGGTGCTCGCCGTCCTGCTTGCGATCTCACTCGAGTGGGCCGCCGTCGCCGACCCGGTGAGCGCCAAGCCGGACCCCCGCAAGCCGACCGAGCGCCACTCGACGGTGCGGGCGACCGCGACAGCCACGGCGCACGCGTCGGCCCGTCGTACGGTGCGGGTGGCGCGCCACGCGAGAGCGAGGACGCGCGTCACGGCCGTCGTCCGGCCCGCCAGTCACGGCGAACCAGCGAAGCGGGCGTCACGGGTTGGTGTGGCGGTCGCAGGCGCGACCGGCCGGGCGGTGCGAAAGGCAAGGAGCACGGCGCACGCACGTGCCGCGGCACGCGCGCCCACCATGGCGAAGGCGCGGGCCCTGGCGCACGCGAAGGCGCTCGCCAAGGCGCGCGCCAAGGCGGCCACGAAGGCGTCGCGCAAGGCTGGGGCGGCCGCGCGGAAGGCGGCCGGGAGGCGTGCTCTCCACCGCGCGAAGCACACGGCGCACACCCGAGCCGCCTTCCGCGCCTGGCGCAAGCTGCCAGGTGATCCGGTGCCCAAGCGGGTCCGCAGGACCCGCACCGCGGTCGTGTCGGCCACGCGAACCGTGCGGGTCAAGGTCCACCGCCGCGCGAAGGTGCGGGTGTCCGCGATCTCGCGACCCAAGCTGAAGACGAACCCGGTCGGACACTTCACGGTCAGGCGGATCGGTCACGGCCGGGCCACCGGTCGAGCAACCAGACGTGCGCCGGGCCCGGGTGCGCGTCAGCGTCATCGCGCTTGCCCCGACCAAGGACATCGCCAGGCGCCGGGCCAAGGCGAAGGCGAAGCATCGCTCGCACGCCATCGCGCAGAGCAGAGCCCGGCAGGACCGCATACCGCAGGGCACGAGCAGTCGCGGTGCACCGCGCAAGTGCCCGCGCCCACGCACGCGCGGTGCACCACGGCCGTGTCCGGGCCTTCCGCCGGGCCAAGTGGCTGGCTCGGCTGGACCGCATCGAGCCGAACAACCCGACGACGTGGATCAGGTACCGCCCGCGAAACGTCACACCGCCGACCGGGCCGCTGTTCAACAACCCCTACGGCGGCAAGAGCCAGCAGCGCGCCCTGCTCGCGCAGGTGATCCGCGCGATCAAGAGCTCGATGGGCTACCGCCTCACGCGTGACCCGCACACGCACAAGAGGCTGCGCTGCCCGACGAACCCGAAGTACTACCCGTCGGAGATCAAGATCGCGGTCTACTCGATCGCGGACATGCGCTTCGCCAAGGCGCTCGTCGCCGCGAAGAAGCGGTGCGTCAGCGTCCAGGTGCTGATGAACTCCCACCTGACGTCGACGACGTCTCACTCGTGGGGGCGCATCTTCAGGTCATTGGGTGCGCGCAGCAAGAAGCACTGGCGTAAGTCAGCGAAACTTCGCGCGCCGGTGCAGCGACGGGTGCCTGGGCACCTCGGTGCTGCACTCCAAGATCTACCTGTTCAGCCACGCCGGCAGAGCTCAGTCCACGGTGATGACCGGTTCGACGAACATGACGAAGAACGCGATCGGCATCCAGTGGAACGACCTGTACACGATCAACGGCAACGCGAAGCTCTACTCGCAGTACCGCAGGATGTTCCGGCGGATGGTGCCGGACCGCATGCGGAAGGGTCCCTACGTCTACCGCGCCGGCAAGTACACCTCGACGTTCTACCCGTTCCGCAAGGCGACGGCGAAGACGGACCGGACGATGCGAGACCTGCGCACCATCAGGTGCGGCGGGGCGCGAGGGGGCACCGGCATCAACGGGCACACCGTGATCTACATCGCGATGCACGCCTGGTTCAGCAACCGCGGCGGGTACCTCGCTCGCAAGGTGCGCAAGCTTTACAACCAGGGTTGCTACGTCCGCATCCTCTACAGCTTCTTGTCCCACGGGGACTACTGGCGGCTCAAGCACGGCACCAACCACCGCATGCTCGTGCGCCGGGTGCTGTTCCCCGGCAGGCTCGGGCTGGTGGCGGTGAAGTACAGCCACATGAAGATGCTGGCCGTCTCGGGTCACGTGGGCAGCAACCGGCAGGCACGGGTGGTGTGGACCGGCTCGAACAACTGGGTCGACAAGAGCCTGCACGCCGACGAGGTGACGCTGCGTATCCCCTCGGCCTCCGCCTATCGCCAGTACGTGCGGCACTGGAAGTTCATGCTGCGCCGGCGGTCCTCGCCGTACTGGGCGACGTTCGAGGAGCCGACCGGCGGAGGTCGGGCCCCGTAAGCGGTGACCCGCGTCGTGGTCATGACGGGACTAGAGCCGCATGGCTGTGTGTAACCAGGGACTACCTGGGGATACCACCTACGCGGCTTGGTTTTGTCGACTTGCCGACGGATAACCGCCAGGTGACAAAAAGGTAAACAGAACTTTTCCGAATCTTTCTTGCCTCCACACCCGGTGCGAGACGTTTCCGCAGGTCAGCGGGGGTGTCCGCACCGCCCCCGCAGTGTTCTCCACAGTTGTGCTCACAGGCTGTGCACACCTCTGGAGGCGTGTTCCACACGGCTTCCACCGTTATCCCCAGCCGCCTGTGGACCACGCGCTGGCAGTGGGCGCCGCCGGGCCCTAGCGTCAGTCTCGCGCGCATGCCTGGGGTGGCACGGCTGGGGTCCATCGCAGAAGCACCCGAGCACTTCGGCAAAACTGTCGGACCGTGCTGACAGCGTGATCGCAGGTGGTCACCGAAGCGTCGCAGGGAGGTTGGGAGTCCGATGAGCGTCGCGCCCACGAGCAGCTACGAGCCGGAGCCGCCGTACGCCGTGGACGAGCCCATCGCGGGTCCCTGGCAACCGCACGGCGTCGGTGGTGGCGGGGGTGGCGGCGACCGCACCCCACCCCAGGACAACGAGGCCGAGATGAGCGTGCTCGGCTCGATGCTGATCTCCAAGGACGCGATCGCCGAGGTCATCGAGTCGGTGCGAGGCGTCGACTTCTACCGCCCGGTCCACGAGACGATCTTCGACGCGATGATCGACCTCTACGGTCGAGGCGAGCCGGTCGACCCGATCACCACGACCGCGGAGCTGCAGCGTCGCGGCGAGCTCGTCAGGGTCGGCGGGGCGCCGTACCTCCACACGCTGTCGGCATCCGTGCCGATCGCGGCCAACGCCGGCTACTACGCCGAGATCGTCCGCGACAAGGCGGTGCTGCGCCGGCTCGTCGACGCCGGCACCCGCATCGCGCAGATGGGCTACACCGGCGAGGGCCGCGTCGACGACGTCGTGGACCGCGCGCAGGCGGAGGTCTACGGCGTCACCGACAAGCGCGCGTCGGAGGACTACGCACCGCTGAGCGCGATCCTCGAGTCGGTCTACGACGAGATCGAGGCGATCAACAACCACGACGGGTCGATGATCGGCGTGCCGTCCGGCTTCGCCGATCTCGACGAGCTCACCAACGGCTTCCAGCCCGGCCAGATGGTGATCGTCGCCGCGCGACCCGCCGCCGGCAAGTCGACGCTGGCGCTGGACTTCTGCCGGGCGGCGGCGGTTCACCACCAGATGAGCAGCGTGATCTTCTCCCTGGAGATGACCCGCAGCGAGATCACCATGCGGCTGCTGTCGGCCGAGGGCCGGATCCCGCTCAACAGCCTGCGCAACGGCAACATGAACGAGGACGACTGGACGCGGCTGGCGCAGCTGATGGGCAAGCTGTCCGCGGCCCCGCTGTTCATCGACGACTCTCCGAACATGACGATGATGGAGATCCGCGCGAAGGCTCGCCGGCTCAAGCAGCGCCACGACCTGCGGCTGATCGTCATCGACTACATGCAGCTGATGACGTCGGGCAAGAAGGTCGAGTCGCGCCAGGTCGAGGTCTCGGAGTTCTCCCGCCAGATCAAGCTGCTCGCCAAGGAGCTCGGGGTCCCCGTGATCGCGCTCTCGCAGCTCAACCGCGGCCCGGAGCAGCGCTCGGACAAGCGACCGATGCTCTCGGACCTTCGCGAGTCAGGGTCGCTCGAGCAGGACGCCGACATGGTGGTGCTGCTGCACCGCGAGGACATGTACGAGCGCGAGTCGACCCGCCCCGGAGAGGCCGACCTGATCGTCGCCAAGCACCGCAACGGCCCGACCCGCGACGTCACCGTCGCCTTCCAGGGCCACTACTCCCGGTTCGTCGACATGGCGGTCGGCTGAGGGCAGGCTGTCGAGATGCAGCGAAGGAGCACCGGATGTCACTGACGCGGATCCACAACCTGTCCATCTCCCTCGACGGCTTCGCGACCGGCGAGCCGCAGACCGCCGAGGAACCTTTCGGCCACGCGGGCCAGCGCCTGCACGAGTGGATGTTCGCCACCCGGTTCTGGGACGAGAGCGGCGCAGCGGGAGTCGACAACGCCTTCGCGGAGCGCCACACCCCCGGCATCGGGGCCGAGATCATGGGCGCCCACAAGTTCGGCCCGCCCGGCTGGCACGAGGACCCGGACTGGAAGGGCTGGTGGGGCCCGAACCCGCCGTTCCACACCCCGACGTTCGTGCTCACCCACCATCCGCGGGAGTCGATGGAGATGGAGGGCGGGACGACCTTCCACTTCCTCGACAGCTCGCCGGCCGAGGCCCTCGCGGCGGCGCGTGAAGCCGCCGATGGCCTCGACGTGCGGGTTGGCGGCGGTCCCAGCGTCGTACGCGACTTCCTCGCCGCCCGTCTCGTCGACCACATGCACCTCGTCCAGGTGCCGATCGTGCTCGGCCGTGGCGTCCGCATCTGGGACGGCCTGGAGGCCCTCGAGGATTCCTACGACGTCGAGGCGGTGTCGACGCCGAGCGGCGTCACCCACCTCACGTTCACGAAGCGCTAGGTCCCGGGCTTGCCGACCAGGTGAACGCCGGCGGTGATGACCGGGTGGTCGGTGGTGAAGTGGACCAGGCGGCTGCGGTCCTCGACGTAGTCGGTGAACTGCACGCCTTGTGATCCGAGGATCCAGTCGACGGCACGGGGACGGCCCGGGCGGCAGGCGCCGTTGTTGGTGCCGCCGCGTGCCGCGATCATCGGGGCGCGAGACGTCAGGCGGCAGAAGTACGACGCGCGCTCGTTCATGTCACCGGTGATGAAGACCGGCAGCCCGGTGCGCATGAGCCGGTTGGCCAGCGCCGCCTCGACGTACGTCGCGCGCACCCGGTACTTGCCCTGGCGGTGGTAGCGCGCGGTCTCGGCGGGGTTGTGGAAGTTCGTGAACCACGCCTCGATGCCGGTCGAGATGTTGACGAAGCCGCACCACCGGCATCTCCCGCGCACCACCGTTGAAGTACGGGATCCGGATCACGCGCTTGTCCACGGCCGTCCAGGTGTCGCGACGCCAGCCGATCGAGTTGTCGGTGCCCAGGTGGCCGCGGGAGAAGCCCGGGTAGAAGTCGAAGTTGGTGTGCCGCCCGAGGTAGGCGAGCTGAGAGCCCTGCAGCTCCTGGAAGCCCACCACGTCCGCATTGTGCTTCCGGAGCAGTGCGGCCATCCCGCCGTTCCTCCGCTTGGCGGAGGCGTAGCCCGGGTGGTTGCCGTGGCGGCCGGTGTGGCTCGCGCCCAGCACGTTGAACGAGGTCAGCTTGAAGTCGAGCTCGGGTGGCGGCTCGATGGTCGGCGACGGCTTGGGCTTGGGCTTGGGTGCCGGCTTCGGGCGAGGCTTGGAGCTGGCCGACGGCGCGGCGCTCATCGTCAGCTGGTAGCCGGCGCTGGCCGAGCTGGCCGGGCTGCTGGGGGAGCTCGCCCCGGCGGTGGGCGTGGCCTTGCTCTCGGCGGCGACCTGGTCCGGGGCGTTGGCGACGTACGTGACACCGGCACCGGTGAGGGCCAAGAACCCAACACCGGTGACGATCGCCATCAAGCCCGGAGTGAACTTCACCGACGAAAGGTACCCCGCAGTAGGTGACCCGAAGCGGGCCGGACCAGAACCGTTACCGGCCGTCCGGTCGAGTCACGGGTGGGCGTGCTCAGTAGGAGACCTTCGGAACCACCGGGGCGGGTGGCGTCGGGTTCCAGGCGCGTGGCAGCCGGGCCGGGTCCACGCTCACGTGACTGGTGATCACCGGGTGGTCGGTGGTGATGTCGACCAGGTGGCCACGCCACTCGTTGTAGTTGGTGAAGTCGACCTTGCGGGCGCCGAGGATCCAGTCCACCGCGCGCGGCCGGTCGGCGTGGCAGGCGCCGTTGCGGTAGTAGGTGTTCGGCCGCGCCGCCTTCACCGGAGCCTCCTTGGCGAACCGGCAGAAGAACGGCGCACGCTCGTTGAAGTCACCGGTCACGAAGCGGGGGATGCCGCGGTTGTAGAGCTGGTTCTGCAGCGCGATCTCGATGCGGGTGGCCTCGGCGCGCCAGCGGCCCTGGTTGCGGTACTTCTTGGTCTCCGCCGGGTTGTGGTAGTTCGTGACGTAGAGCATCATCCCGGAGGCCTTCTCGCGAAGGAGCACCAGCGGCATCTTGCGGGGGCCGCCCTTGAAGTAGGGGATGCGGACCGTGGTGGCCTGCAGCAGGTCGAACTTGTCCGTGCGCCAGCCGATGCTGTTCTCGCTGTCGATGCGGTTCAGCTGCAGGCCGGGGTAGACCGCCCAGGCGCCGTCGGTGATGTCCATGAACTTGGTCAGCTGCGAGGCCTGCATCTCCTGGAAGCCCGCGACGTCCACATGGTGGCGCTCGAGGAGCTGGTTGACGCGCACGATGCGCACCGCGCCGGAGGCCCACTTCTTGCTGTTCACGGTGTGGCTGGCGCCGAGCACGTTGAACGAGCTGATCGTGAAGTTGGCCGGCGTGGGGGACTTCTTCTTGGCGGCCGAGGCGGCCACCGAGGGCGAGGCTGCCAGCGCGGACACCGCGATCGCACTGGACAAGACAGTCGCAACAACCGCAGTGGTCACACGCGAGACTCGAGTCATCTTTACTCCCATAAGCCACAAAGATAGGGGCTCGGTCGGCGTGGCATGCGCTGTTTGGACTTTTTGTCTGCTAAGACCCCGACCCGCCGTACAGAGCATCGGCTAGCCCTCTTGTGTTCTTGATCGACCGATCGGGCCATTTCCGAGTTGCTCAACCATTTGGTTGACAACGCGGCTACGGTCGACCTATGGTTCTTCAACCAAATGGTTGAAGACGGAGGCGATGGGTGTGACCACGGACCGGCTCTCGCGGGTGTTCGCGGCGCTGGCCGACCCCACCCGGCGCGACATCGTGGCCCGGCTGGCGGTCGACGACGCGAGCCTGACCCAGCTGGCCGCGCCGTACGACGTGACGGTGCAGGCGGTCTCGAAGCACCTCAAGGTGCTCGAGGACGCGGGGCTGGTCAGCCGCAGCCGCGACGCCCAACGTCGGCCGTGCCATCTCGAGGCGGAGGTCTTCGACCTGATGACGAAGTGGATCGAGCGCTACCGGCAGCAGGCCGAGGAGCGCTACCAGCGGCTCGACGCCGTGCTCGACCGGCTCCAGGAACGCGACTCCTCGCAGCCGCAACCACCGAAACAGACAGGAGAAGCATCATGAGTGCCACCACCAAGCCCGAGACGACGATCGAGGCCGACCCGGCGCTGCCCACGATCACGATCACCCGCGAGTTCGACGCACCCGTCGCACTGGTCTTCCGGGCGCACGTCGAGGCCGACCTCGTCCAGCAGTGGCTGGGCCCGCGTGACCACAAGATGCGCATCGACCACTGGGACTGCCGCACGGGCGGCTCGTGGCGCTACTCCACGGCCGACGACGCGGTCAGCTTCTACGGCTCCTTCCACGAGGTCCGCCCCGAAGAGCGCCTCGTGCAGACCTTCACCTTCGACGGCGCTCCTGACGGAGTCAGCCTGGAGACCATGACGTTCGAGGACCTCGGCGACGGCCGCACCCGGCTGACCGGGCTGTCGGTGGTCGAGTCGATGGAGATCCGGGACCAGATCATCGCCAGCGGCATGGAGGTCGGTGTCGTCGAGGGCTACGCGCAGCTCGACGAGCTCCTCGAGACCATGTGAGCCGGCGCGCTGACATGATCGAGGCATGCCGCTGACGGTGCACCTGGACGGTCTCGACCTCACCGACCACGAGATCACGGTGCCGCTCGACCACGCCCGCCCCGACGGTGAGCAGATCACCGTCTTCGCGCGGGAGGTGGCCGATCCCGAAGGCCGCGACCGGCCGTTCCTGGTCTTCTTGCAGGGCGGTCCCGGCCAGGAGTCGCCCCGCCCCGTGCCGCCCACCCAGTCCCCGGGCTGGCTGTTCCGAGCGGTGCGTGACTACCGGGTGCTGCTGCTCGACCAGCGCGGCACCGGCCGCTCCACCCCCGTCGAGGACCTCCCCGACCTGAGCGCGGAGCAGCAGGCCGAGCGCTTCGCGCTGTTCCGGGCCGACGCGATCGTCGCCGACGCGGAGCTGCTGCGGCGCCACCTCGGCGTCGAGCGCTGGAGCCTCCTCGGGCAGTCGTTCGGTGGCTTCTGCGCGCTCCACTACCTCTCGGTGGCTCCCGACTCGGTGCGCGAGGCGTTGTTCACCGGTGGCGTGCCGCCGGTGGGTCGACCGGTCGACGACGTGTACGCCGCGACCTGGCGGCGGATGCTGGCTGCCAACCGGCGCTACCACGATCGCTACCCCGGCGACCGGGACCGGCTGAAGGCCCTGCTCGACCTGGCCGACGAGGGCGAGCTCCGGCTGCTCGACGGTGAGCCGGTCACCCCCCGACGGCTGCGCAGCATCGGCAGCCACCTCGGCATGAGCGACGGGGCGGACCAGCTGCACTACCTGCTCGAGCGCGACCCGGAGTCGACGAGCTTCCGGCACGACCTGCTCGACTCGATGCCGTTCGCCGCGCGGCACCCGATCTACGCCGTCCTCAACGAGCCGGGCTACGCCGACGGCGGCTCGACGCGCTGGTCGGCGGAGCGGACCATGCCGCAGGAGTTCCACGACGACCCCACGCTGCTCTTCGGCGAGCACGTCTTCTCGTGGACCTTCGAGGACGACGCCGCGCTGGCACCGCTGGCGGAGCCGGCCGAGCTGCTCGCCGCTCGCGAGTGGCCGACGTTGTACGACGCCGAGGTGCTGGGCTCGGTCGACGTACCCTGCGCGGCGGCGGTCTACGCGGACGACCCCTACGTCGAGCGCACGTTCTCCGAGGAGACCGCGTCGATGCTGCCCTCGATGCGGACCTGGGTCACCGACGAGCTCCTCCACAACGGGCTCCGCGCCGACGGTGCTCGCATCCTCGACCGGCTGATCGCCATGACACGTTCGTGAAGGGGATCGGGGACTTCACGCCCGTGGAGCTCTACCGGGAGTTCGCGGACAACCAGACCGCCGAGTCGCCCTGCTTCCACGCCTGGGCCGAGGGCGTCGCGGACGACGCCGAGGTGCTGGCTCGGATCGCGACGCTGCCGGGTCTGAAGCGGCAGCCGAACCTCGTCTTCACCGCTGCCCGCTGGCACGGCGCCGCCGTCGGCCCGTACGACGGGCTGCGGCAGGTGCTGCTCGAGCGCTGGCCGGATGTCGAGGCAACCGTGCTGAGCCGGGCGACGCAGACGAACGAGGTCGGTCGGTGCGCGACGCTGCTGCCGGTGCTGGCCTCGCTGCCGGGACCGCTTGCTCTGCTGGAGGTCGGGTGCTCGGCCGGCCTGTGCCTGCTGCCGGACCGCTACAGCTACCGCTACACCGGGTCACGTGGATCGGTGGCGATCGACCCGGTCGACGGGCCGAGCCCGGTGGTCATCGAGTGCCTGCTCGAGGGCGACGTCCCACTTCCTGGCCGACTGCCCGAGGTCGTGTGGCGCGGGGGGCTCGACCTCAACCCGCTCGACGTGCACGACGACGACGCGATGCGCTGGTTGCAGATGCTGGTGTGGCCGGAGCACGAGGACCGGCGGGCCCGGCTGGCCGCCGCCGTCGACGCTCGCGCGCGCCGATCCGCCGACAGCTGGTGCGCGGCGACCTGCTCGAGGACCTGCCCGCGCTGGTCGAGCAGGTGCCGCCCGAGGCCACGCTCGTGGTCTTCCACTCGGCGGTGCTGGTCTACCTCTCGGGCGCCGACCGCTCCCGCTTCTCCGAGACGATGTCGAGGGTGCGCGGGCACTGGGTCTGCAACGAGGGGTCCGAGGTGATGCCAGTGAAGCCGCCGTCCCCGCTGCCCGCTACGTCTGCGGTCGCTCCGGCGTCGTTCGTGCTGGCCCTCGACGGGTCGCCGGTCGCCTGGACCCACGGCCACGGGCGTGCAATGCGCTGGCTCTAGGCTGCCCCCCATGACCTCGCACCTGGGCCATGTGGACGTGTTGATCGTCGGGGCCGGCCTGTCCGGGATCGGCGCGGCATGCCATCTCCAGGACCGGCTGCCCGGCACGTCGTACCTCATCCTCGAGGCGCGCTCGCGCATGGGCGGCACCTGGGACCTGTTCCGCTACCCCGGCGTGCGGTCGGACTCCGACATGTTCACGCTCGGCTACCGCTTCCGGCCGTGGACGGGTGAGAAGGCGATCGCGGACGGCTCGTCGATCCTCGACTACGTGCGCGACACCGCGCGTGAGCACGACGTGGAGAAGCAGGTCCGCTACGGCGTCCGGGTGCAGCGCGCCGAGTGGTGCACCGACACGGCCACCTGGACCGTGCACGGCACCCGCGACGGGGAGCCGGTCGTGGTCACGTGCGACTTCATGTGGTCGTGCAGCGGCTACTACCGCTACGACCAGGGCTTCTCGCCGCAGTTCGACGGCGTCGACGACTTCACCGCGGCAGGCGGCACCGTCGTCCATCCCCAGCACTGGCCGGCCGACCTCGACCACGAGGGCAAGCGCGTCGTCGTGGTGGGCAGCGGTGCCACCGCGGTGACGCTGGTGCCGGCGATGGCGATGGGCGAGCGCGCCGCGTCGCACGTGACGATGCTGCAGCGCTCCCCGACCTACATCCTCGCGCTGCCCGGCATCGACAAGCTCGCGATGAAGCTGCGCGCGAAGCTGCCACCTCGGGCGGCGTACGCCGTGACGCGGTGGAAGAACATCCTGCTCACCACCGGCAGCTACCAGCTGTCGCGACGGCGCCCCGAGCTGGCGAAGAAGCTCATCCGCAAGGGCGTGCAGAGCCAGCTGCCGGAGGGGTACGACGTCGACACCCACTTCAAGCCTGCCTACAACCCGTGGGACCAGCGCCTGTGCCTGGTGCCGGACGGCGACCTGTTCAAGTCGATCCGCGGCGGCAACGTCGACGTCGTCACCGAACGCATCGACCGGTTCACGCCCACCGGCATCCGCCTCGAGTCCGGGCGCGAGCTCGACGCCGACATCATCGTCACCGCGACCGGGCTCAACCTGCTGGCGTTCGGCGGCATCGACATGGTGCGTCGACGGGGAGCCGGTGAACCTGCCGGACACCATGGCCTACAAGGGCATGATGCTCTCGGGCATCCCGAACTTCGCCTACGTGATCGGCTACACGAACGCGTCGTGGACGCTGAAGGCCGACCTGGTCAGCGAGTACGTCACCCGCCTGCTTGCGCACATGCGCTCCCACAACCTCGACGCCGTGGTGGCGCGAGAAGGATCCGACCGTGACCGAGGAGCCGTTCATGGACTTCCAGTCCGGCTACGTGCAGCGGTCCCTGCACCTGCTGCCGAAGCAGGGCGACCGGGCGCCGTGGCGGCTGCGGCAGAACTACCTCCGCGACGCGCTGATGATCCGGCGTGGCGGCGTCGCAGGACGACGCGCTCCACTTCTCGCGGGTGCGGGAACGGGAGGTGGCGCCCGCATGAGCGGCATCGCGCAGACACCGGAGCCGCCGTACGTCGCGGTGGTGTTCACCTCGCTGCGCACCGAGGGCGACGAGGGCTACGGCGTGATGTCGGACCGCATGAACGTGCTCGCCGCGGAGCAGCCGGGCTACCTCGGCCGTGAGTCGTGTCGCGACCCCGACGGCATCACCGGGATCACGGTCTCCTACTGGGTCGACGAGGACGCGGCGCGCGCCTGGAAGCAGGTCGCCGAGCACCTCGTCGCGCAGCAGCGCGGCAAGGACGCGTGGTACTCCGACTACCGGGTGCGGGTCGCGTCGGTGCTGCGCGAGTACGGACCTGGCGGCGTCTCGGCCTAGGCATCCCCCGCTCGGTAGTCTCGCGACGTGCGACCGCTGAGGTACTCCATCAACGTCACGCTGGACGGGTGCTGCGACCACCGGGCGGGCGTCCCCGACGAGGAGCTGCACCGGCACGCGGCCGAGACCCTCGCCCGGGCGGATGCCCTCCTCTTCGGCCGGGTCACCTACGAGATGATGGAGTCGGCGTGGCGGCCGCCGTTGTCGGAGGAGATGCCCGCTTGGACCGAGCCGTTCGCCGCGAGGATCGACGCCGCGAAGAAGTACGTCGTGTCGAGCACACTGGACCGGGTCGACTGGAACGCGGAGCTGGTGCGCGGGGATCTGGGCGCGGCCGTTCGGCAGCTCAAGGAAGAGCCGGGTGACGGGCTGTACGTCGGCGGCGTGACGCTGCCGCTGGCGCTCGCGGAGCTTGACCTGATCGACGAGTACGAGTTCTGGGTGCACCCCCGAATCGCGGGCCACGGGCCGACGTTGTTCGCCGGGCTCTCGTCGTACGTCGACCTGCGGCTCGTGGGCCGCCAGGAGTTCGGCTCGGGCGTCGTGGTGCTGCGCTACGAGCCGAAGCGGTAGAACTGCACCCTCGAACTGCGCCTTCGTCAGCCCGAGGTCTTGTCGAGCAGCTGCAGCAGGTCGTGCGCGGCGAGCTCGACCTCCTTGTGCCGCCACTCGGAGGCCCGGTAGACGCAGGCGATCAGCGCGGTGCGGTGCACCCGCCGGAAGTCGCCGAACACGAACGCGTAGCGCGCCTTGGTGCCGTCGGTGGCGCCCTCGGTCAGGCCGAGGTGCCAGGCGGCGTAGTCGTCGAAGGAGTGGTTGTCGAGGTAGGCGTTCTGCGCGGCCGCGTCGGGCTGCCGGTCGCCCCAGTCGCTGTCGAGCACGTACTGCTTGTTCTTGATCAGCTCGCGGCAGCGCTCGACGCCGGCTCGGTTCACGGTGTAGCTGGCCATCGGCTCTCTTTCAGCTCCGGGTGTACTCGACACGCCAGCGGGGCGCGCCGTCGAGCTCGAGCTCGTCGGCCGAGACGATCTCCAGGCCGTCGACGGCAAGCGAGTCGACCGACTCGCGCGTCAAGGAGAACGGTGGCCCCTCGAGCGGGTCGTCGTCCCCGGTGGCGCGGAACCAGACCGCCAGCAGCCGGCCGCCGGGTGCGACCAGCCCGGCGATCGCGCGGGCAGCGTCGCCTCGTGGCGGATCGGGGAGCGCCTGCAGCGTGAACACCTCGACGACGAGGTCGAACGCGTGCCGCCACTCCTCGGGCAGGTCGAGCAGGTCGGCGACTCGGTAGTCGACCGGGGACTCCGGATGGCGCTCTCGCGCGACCTGTAAGGCGGTCGGGGAGACGTCGAACCCGACGGTGTCGAAGCGCAGGCTCGAGATGTACTCCGCGTCGGCGCCGAGCCCGCAGCCGACGACGACGGCCGATTTCCCGCGGCCCTTCACGCGTTCGCGCCTCGACCAGTCGCGCAGCAGCGCGTGGGGTTCGTCGCGGTCCCACGGCATCGAGACCTCGCCGGCGGCTCCCGCCGAGTAGAGCTGGTCGAACCAGCCGGTGGCATCCCCCCGCTCGAACGCCGGACGAACGAGCTCCTCGGCCTTGATCTGCCAGTCCTCCATGACACCGACACTAGGCGCTCGGGCTGGCACGATGCTGCTCGTGCCAGAGCCGAGGACGTCACGGCGGCGCCTCGCGGTGCCGGCGGTGCTGCGCGACGAGCCGCAGTACCGGCTGCTGTTCGGCAGCCAGGTGCTCTCCATCCTCGGCGACCGGGTCACGATGGTGGTGCTGCCGTTCGCGGTGCTCTCCGTCGGCGGTGGCGTGACGCAGGTCGCGCTGGTGTCGGCCGCGCAGTTCCTGCCGTTCGCCGTGCTGGCGCTGCCGGCCGGGGTGTGGGCCGACAAGCGCGACCGCAAGCGCATCCTCATCGCCTCCGACGTGGTCCGGCTGCTCAGCCAGCTGACAGCCGGACTGTTGCTCCTCACCGGCCAGGCGGACGTCGTCCACCTTGCGGTGCTGGCCGGTCTGTACGGCGCGGCGGACGCGTTCTTCGCGCCGGCGTTCACGGGTCTGCTGCCCTCGACGGTGACCCCGCTGAACCTGCAGCCCGCCAACGCGGTGATTGGGCTGAGCTACTCCGTCGGTGCCATCGCCGGGCCGTTGCTCGGCGGCTTGCTGATCGCGTTCGCCGGTGGCCCGGGGGCGGCGCTGCTGTTCGACGCCGCGACGTTCGTGGTGTCCGTCGTACTCCTGGTGCCGCTGCGGCCCCGGGTCGTCGACAGGGTCGTAGCGGGCGCGGACCCGACCGCGACCACGGACCGGTTCCTCGACGAGCCTGCGGCAGGGCTGGGCCGAGGTGCGCAAACGGTCCTGGGTGATGTCGTTCCTCGGTGGCATGGCGGTCTACCACGCGATCGTGCTGCCGGCGGTCTTCGTCGTCGGGCCCGTGATCGCGCAGCAGGAGATGGACGGTGCGCGCTCGTGGGCGATCATCACCGCCGGGTTCGGCGCGGGTTGCGTGCTCGGCGACCTGTTGCTGCTGCGCTGGCGGCCCAGGTTCGCGCTGCGGGTGGCGAGCCTGATGATGGTCGGCGCCAGCTGCCAGGCCGCCGCCATCGCCAGCGGCCTCGGCACGTGGCCGATCGCGGGGCTCGAGCTGCTCACCGGCATCTGCGTGACGGGCATGTTCACGTTGTGGGAGACGAGCATGCAGGAGCACATCCCGTCGGCGTCGCTGTCGCGAGTCTCCAGCTACGACTACCTCACCAGTGCCGGCGTGATCCCGCTCGGCAACGTGCTGGTCGGCCTCGTCAGCGCGGCCGTGGGGCTGCACGCCTCCCTGGTCGGCATGAGTGTCGTGGGCGTCGGTGCTGCGCTGATCATCGCGTCGGTGCCTTCGGTGCGCACGCTGCCCCGTGCCGGCTAGACCACCGAACCCGGATCTCCCCCAGATCGGACCAGTCGGCACCGGGCGGCTCGAAGCCAGGATGCGTGAATATGAGCACCGGACCGGACGAAGGCATCGAACCGCAGGGCTCCGGGAGCAAGCGGTTGATGCTCCTGTTGGCCGCGGCGATGTTCGTCCTGGTGGTCGACACCTCCTTGATGAACGTGTCGATCTCCGCCGTCGTCAGGGACCTCGACACGACGGCCAGCGGCGTCCAGTCGGCCATCGCTCTCGAAGCGCTGGTCTCGGCGGCCTTCATCTTGATCAACAGCAAGGTCGGCGACCTCATCGGCCGCAAGCGCGCCTATGTCCTGGGGCTGCTGGCCTACGCCGTCGGGGCGTTGGCGATGACGCTTGCGCAGGGCCTCACGGCGATCATCATCTTCTGGGCGATCGTCGGCGGGCTCGGCGCGTCGCTGCTGCTGCCCGCGATGCAGTCCTTGATCCACGGCAACTTCGAGGGGGCTGCGCAAAAGCAGGCGTACGCACTCGTGGGTGCCGCCGCCGCGATCGCTGCGGCCATCGGCCCGCTGCTCGGTGGGTTCGTCACGACGTACCTGTCGTGGCGTGTCGGGTTCGGGCTGGAGGTGGCCATCATCGCCATCGTCTTGAGCCAGATCGGGCTGGTGCGCGACGTCGCCTTCACCGGGTCTCGTCAGGTCGACGTCGTCGGCGCCGTCCTGTCCGTCTTCGGCATGGGTGGTGTCGTGCTGGGGATCTTGGTGTGGCAAGAAGGTGGTGAGTTCGTCGGCCTGCTGATGCTGGTCGGGGCCGTGGCGCTGGTGCTGCTCGCTCGGTGGCTCATCAGCCGCAAGCGCAAGGGCCTGGTGACGCTGCTCGACCCGGACCTGTTCCGGCATCCGAGCTTCACCACCGGCGTCTCGGGACAGATGCTGCAGCAGGTCACGCTGGGCGGGGCCATGATCGCCCTCCCGCTGTTCTTCCAGATGACCCTCGAGTACGACGCCCTCGAGGCGGGTCTGTCACTCGCCCCGCTGTCCCTGACGATGTTCGCGGCGGCGCTGGTCGCGGGCAGGAGGGCAGGGAACAGGCGGCCGGCCTCGATCATCCGCGCCGGCTTCCTGCTGGTCAGCATCGGGATCGGGGTCATCATCCCGTTCGTCCCGCGCGTGGACAGCGGCTGGTACTTCGTGATCCCGCTCGCGGTCACGGGCTGCGGGCTGGGGCTGCTGGTGTCGCAGCTGAACAACTACACACTCGCGCCCATCGAGGAGGAGCGGGTCAGCGAGGCCGCCGGCGTGAACTCGGCCGCCGGGTCCTTCGGGCTCTCCTTCGGTCTCGCCATGGCCGGCGGCCTGATGCTCGCCGCGCTGTCGGTCAGCTTCACGCACCTGACCGAGGACAGTGAGGTCATCCCCTCGGCGCAGCAGGAGCAGATCGCCGCCGCCCTGGAGGAAGACGCCGAGGTGATGAGCAACAGCCAGCTGGCGGAGCAGATCACCGGCGAGCCGGCGGCCGTCGAGGCAGAGGTGGTGGCCATCAACAACGACGCCCGCAACCGCTCGCTGCAGATCGCCCTGCTGGTGCCGCTGCTTGCCGGCCTGCTCGGACTCGGCAACTCGTTCCGGATGCTGCGGCTGCCGGATCAGAAGGCCTCGACCTCGCTGGACGGGACCGACTTCGGCTGACGCCTGCTACGCGCGACGGCCGAGCGCGGCCAGCAGCCGGGTGCTCGGCCGCGAGTGGATGGGTACGTCGACGGGCTCGGCGAACCGGCCCGGGTCGGTCGGCGTCACCGATGAACAGCGGCACCACGTCGAGCAGCTCGAGCGCCAGCGCCGCGGGCAGCGGGCGGTCGACGCCGCAGGCCTGCGCGACGTCCCAGCCGTGCACCGCGATCTCGAGCGATCCGGCGGCGGCGAGCAGGTCCGAGCGCAGCTCCCGGTCGGAGACGCTCACGTCGCCGGAGCCGGGGTGGTGGGCCCAGGCGGCGAGCAGCGCGCACGCGCGCAACCTGAGCCCGGTCGACCAGCCGCGCGATGCCGTCCTCCTGCGTCGACGGGCACCAGGTCGACGTACCCGATGTCGGCGGCGTCGGTGAACGCCGCCAGCGAGTCGTCCATGTGGCGCAGCAGTGCGAGCAGGTCCCAGCGCTCGCAGGGAGTCCGGGCGTCCGGCGGCGTGCCGGCGACCAGCTGCAGCGAGGCGCGCGTGTAGGCGACGGCGCGCTCGAGCAGTGCGGCGCCGGCGAGGACCGGCGGGACTGCCCACTTCTGGGGCGTGGACATCGAGACCTACGACGTGGACGCGGGGTCGAAGTCGGCCGGCAGCGACGCGGGCAGGCCGAACTTCGCGAACAGCGACTCCTCGAAGAACGCGCCGACGTGCTCGACGCCGTCGCGGCCCGATCGTCAGCACCTGCAGGTGGAACGGTGTGAACGTGCCGTCCGCGCCGCGCATGTAGAGCCCGAACGCGGGCTGGCCGTTCGCGCGGGTCGGCAGCATCCGCATGTCGTGCACGCCACCGGGGCACTGGCTGTCGACGAGGCGGCCGATGTTCTCGGCGCCCTGGTACCAGCCGGTGTAGGGCGGCATCTCCCAGACCGCGTCCTTGGTGAGCATCGACACGATCGCCTCGATGTCCTTGTTCCAGAACGCCTCGACGTAGCGGTCGAGCATCTCGGCCTGCTCGCGTCGTCGGCTCGCTGACGGTGTCCTCGGACGAGGTCGGCCTTCTCCAAGGTGGCGTGGGCGCGCTGCAGGGCGCTGTTCACCGACGCCGTCGTGGTCTCCATCGCCTCGGCGACCTCGGCCGCCTTCCAGCGCAGCACGTCGCGCAGGATCAGCACGGCCCGCTGCCGCGCCGGCAGGTGCTGCAGCGCGGCGACGAACGCGAGGCGGATGGTGTCGCGGTCCGCGACCACGGCCGACGGGTCGGCGGCGTCGTGCCGGCGAGCAGGGCGTCGGGCACCGGCTCCAGCCAGGGGATCTCGCCGTTCTCCTCCAGCGGCGTGCCCGCGTCGCTCGACGGCGCGCCGAGGCCGGCGGGCAGCGGGCGGCGGTTGCGGCCCTCGAGAGCGGTGAGGCAGACGTTGGTGGCGATCCGGTAGAGCCAGGTGCGCACCGACGAGCGGCCCTCGAAGCCGTGGTAGGCGCGCCAGGCGCGCAGGTAGGTCTCCTGCACCAGGTCCTCGGCGTCGTGCACCGACCCGGTCATCCGGTAGCAGTGGGCGAGCAGCTCGCGGCGGTAGGGGTCGGTGACCTGCGGGAAGTCCCCATCCGGCTGCCCCGCCGGTTGCAGAGCCTTGCCGCGCGGCTCGTGCGTCTGGATCGCCATGCGTCCTCCTCGCTCGGTCCCATCCACCCTAGGTGCGGCGGGCCGTCATGGGTACCGACCAGCGGCGGCGGCAGAACTCATCGGTCGACGAGCCGACGAATGGCCGTGTGCTTCGATCGTGGGCGTGACGCACCCACGCTCCTCGGTAGGCGCTGGCACTCGCAGGTCTGCTCATCGCCGGGACGGCGCTGTCCGGCTGCAGCTGGATCGGCGGCACCAGCGCCGAGGACGAGGCGGACGCCCTCGCGAAGGCGCTCTCCGCGGGCCGGCTGAGCTCGGTCGACTTCGGCGGCACGAGCGCCAAGCAGGCCCAGAGCTCGTGGGACACAGCAGTCGAGGGGCTGGGGACGACCCGCCCCGCCGTCGAGGTCGAGTCGGTCTCCGAGGAGGAGGGCGACGACGCCACCGCCCGGCTCGGCTACACCTGGAAGCTGTCGGGTGCCTCGAAGCCGTGGACCTACCGCGCGACGGCGCGGATGCACCACGGCGAGGGCGGCAGCAACGACGGCTGGTCCGTCGCGTTCACGCCGGCGCTGGTCCACCCCGACCTCAAGCAGGGCGAGCGGCTCGTCCGCTCGACCACGTTCGCCGACCGGGCGGACATCCTCGGTGCGCGCGGCACGACGCTGGTGACCGAGCGGCCGGTGTTCCGGTTCGGCATCGACAAGACCAGCATCGCGGCGAGCAAGGTGGTCCCCGCCGCGCGGACGCTGGCCCGCCGCCTCGACATCGACGTGGCGACGTACGTCAAGCAGGTCAAGGCGGCCGGACCGAAGGCGTTCGTCGAGGCGCTGGTGCTGCGGCCCTCGGACGCGCGGCGCTACCGGCAGGACGGCACGGACTCACTTCCAGGCGTCGGCGTCGTGGCCGACACGATGCCGCTGGCGCCGAACCGCGACTTCGCGCGGGCGATGCTCGGCATCGTCGGCCCGGTCAACGCCGAGGTCGTCAAGGCGTCGAAGGGGCTCTACCGCGCCGGTGACGAGGCCGGGCTGACCGGGCTGGAGGCGAGGTACGACGAGCAGCTGCGCGGCACGCCGGGCGTCAAGGTGGTCGCCGTCGACGCCAGAGGGCGGCACGCGTGAGCTGTTCTCGGTGGACCCCGAACCGGGCAAGCCGCTGCGCACCACGCTGGACAAGCGGCTGCAGACGATGGCGGAGCAGGCGCTGGCGGGTGTGAAGCCGGCGAGCGCGGTGGTCGCGATCCGGCCGTCGACCGGCGACCTGCTCGCGGTGGCGAACGGCGACGGGTCGCAGGGGCTGTCGACGGCGACCGTCGGGCAGTACGCACCCGGCTCGACGTTCAAGGTGGTCAGCAGCCTGGCGCTGCTGCGCGCCGGGCTGACGCCGTCGACGCCGGTGCCGTGCCCCGCGACGACCTCGGTCAGACGGCAAGGGCTTCAAGAACTACTCCGACTACCCGGCCGACGGCCTCGGCACGATCCCGCTGAGCACGGCGGTCGCGAACTCCTGCAACACCGCGTTCGTCGGGCAGCGGGACAAGGTCTCGCAGGCCGATCTCGCGGACGCCGCGGCATCGCTCGGGCTCGGCGTCGACCACGACATCGGCTTCCCGGCGTACTTCGGGTCGGTGCCTGACAACGACGCGGACGCCGGCGGCGAGACCGGTCACGCAGCATCGATGATCGGCCAGGGACGTGTGGTCGCCTCACCGATGGCGATGGCGGCGGTGGCCGCGTCGGTGGGAGCCGGCAAGACCGTCGTACCCCGGCTGCTGCCGGACCAGCGACGCAGACGGCGCCGGCGTCGGCGCCACCGTTGAAGCGGTCCGAGGCCGCGGCGCTGCGGTCGTTGATGCGCGGCGTCGTCGAGCGCGGCAGCGGGTCGCTGCTCGCCTCGCTGCCGCCACCGCCGGTGCTCGCCAAGACCGGCACCGCGGAGTTCGGCGACAAGGCCCCGCTGCAGACCCACACCTGGATGATCGCCGTGCACGGCGACCTCGCCGTCGCCGTCTTCGTCGACGTCGGCGAGTCCGGCTCGCAGACCGCGGGCCCGATCCTGCTGAAGTTCCTGCGGGCGGCGGGCTGAGGCGGTCTACCAGGGATCCCTGGTAAACCGTCACACCCCCGGCGAAACAACGCCGGGGGTGTGCCAGTTTCGTCAGGGGAGTCGCGCCGTACGACGCGACCGGGTCAGCCGATCTTGATGACCCGGGTGCCGCCGGCGAAGGTGTCGTGCCAGCCCTGCTTGGTCGGCGAGTTGCTGATGGTCACCGCGATCACGATGACGATCACCAGCTCGGCGATGCTGCCGATCAGGCCGCCGACGATCGGGATCACGGCGAGCGCGCCGAGCGCGACCCAGAAGTTGCGCTTGATGGCCAGGTCCGTGCTCGGCGTGCTGCCGTCGGGACCCTGGGTCTGCAGCTTGAGCAGCATCTTGCCGAGCGTCTGCCCGTTGCGGGACTCCATCAGCGCGAAGTAGCCGAGGTAGACGAGCCCGCCGATGACGCCGCTGATCGCGCTGTACGCGTAGCCGCCGCCCAGGCCCATGCCGAAGCCGCCGCCGTTGAGGCCGAGGATGCTGACCAGCACGATGCCGGACAGGATCCCGTAGACGACGCCGACGATGATGAAGTCGATCAGCCGCGCCAGGAACCGCATCAGCAGGTCGGCGGGCTGGCCGACGCCACCGGTGGGCGGCGGCCCGTATCCCCCTGGAGCCGGCGGGTAGCTGCCTGCTCCGGGCGGAGGCTGAGCCGGACCACCGGCGTAGCCGCCGGAGTCGGGAGGTGGCGGAGGCGGAGGGGGTGCCGAGGAGGATTCGGGACCGCTGCCCTCGGGCGGAGGGGTCGGTGTGGTGTCGCTCATGACGTTCCTCGATTCAGGCGAATGATCCCGAGAGGTCGAGCAGTCCCGGGTCTTGGGGACGACGCTAGTGAACGCGTGAACCTTTTTCTGGGATTTCGGCACTACTTTCGAAGGCGCCGCCGAGTGGCACCCCTGACAAGATGCCTCATGCCGTCAACGCCTCGCGCCGAGCTGGAGTCCGCTTTCGAGGCCTATCAGGACGTCGTGGTCGCCGCCACCCGAGCCGCCGACTGGTCCGGATTCGCCGACATGTTCACCGAGGACGCGACCTACGTCGAGCATGCTTTCGGGCGGTTTCGCGGTCGCGACGAGATCCGGGCGTGGGTGACGCGGACGATGGGATCGTTCCCGGGCAACGCGATGACGTCGTTCCCGGTCGGCTGGTATGTCGTCGACGAGGACCGCGGCTGGATCGTCGCCGAGATCCGCAACCTGATGCCGGACCCGGGGGACGGGTCGCGCCACGAGGCCTCGAACCTCACCGTGCTGCACTACGGCGGCGACGGCCTCTGGGAGCACGAGGAGGATGTCTACAACCCGCTGTCGTTCCTCGAGATGGCCCGCCGGTGGTGCGACGTCGCCCGCGAGCACGACCGGCTCCCAGCCGATGGACAGGCCTGGTACGACGCCGTCGCCAAGCGTCTACCGTGACCGGATGGACCTGCCCAGCATCGGGTCGCTGACCTCACTGCCCGCCCTCGAGCACGCCGAGCTGCTCGGCGACCCCGTCGCCAAGGCACTGGCCGGCTGGCCGCACGCCGACGAGCTGGCGGTGGTCGAGATCGACCCGGACCTCGCCGACACGGCCGCGATGAGCGAGGCCTACGACGTACCCCTCGCCGCGGGCGCCAACTGCGTCGTCGTCGGCGGGAGACGAGCGGGGGAGGAGCGCGTCGCGGCCTGCGTCGTGCGCGCGGACACCCGCGCCGACGTCAACAACCTCGTCAAGCGCACCCTCGACGTGCGCAAGGCGTCGTTCCTGTCGACCGAGCGGGCGGTCGAGGAGTCGGGCATGGAGTACGGCGGCATCACGCCGATCGGCCTGCCGGACGGATGGCGGGTGCTCGTGGACGCGGCCTGTGTCGACATCGACGTCGCGATCATCGGCAGCGGCGTGCGACGTTCGAAGCTGCTGATCTCCGGACGCAGGCTCGCCGACCTCCCGGGCGCCGAGGTCGTCGAGGGCCTAGGCCGTTAGCCCGACCAGGGTCGCAACCCGGTCGAGTGCGAGCGCGCGGTCGGCCGGCACCAGCCCGACCCGGGTGCGACGGTCGAGCAGGTCGTCGACGTCGAGCGCGCCCTCGTGGGTGAGACCCCACAACAGCTCGGGCGCGGTGACGGGGACGCCCTCGGCGATCGGGTTCGTGCAGCTCGTGCTCCGCGAACCCGTGCAGCCTGGCGTTGTCGAGGACCGCGAGCGCCTCGGTCCCGTAGCGGCGCACCAGACGCTTCGGTGCCTCCAAGGCATCGAGGCTCTCGCCGGTCGGTGGCGCCGACAAGAGGCAGGTGCCGCGTCACGGCACGGGCCGGCGTCGAGCCCGGTCCGCCGCAGCGCCGCATCGACGGCGTGCTCGGCCATCCGCCGGTAGGTCGTCAGCTTGCCGCCGACCACGGTCACCACTCCGTCGGGTGACTCGAGCACCGTGTGGCGCCGCGACAGGTCGGCGGTCGAGCCGTCCGCGTCGAGCAGCGGCCGCAGCCCGGCGTACGCCCCGACCACGTCGGCGCGGCGCAACGGCCGCTCGAAGACCGCGCCGATGATGTCGAGCAGGAAGCCGATCTCGCTCTCGCTGGGCTCGGGCACGTCGGGGACGGGACCGTCGAGGGGCTCGTCGGTGAGCCCGAAGAAGACCTGCCCGTCGGCTTGTGGCAGCGCGAACACGAACCGGCTGCCGTGGCCGGGCACCGGCGCCATGACCGCGGTCGGCAGGTCGCCCAGCACGCTGCCGCGCAGCACCAGGTGGGTGCCGCGCGAGGGACGCAGCCGGACGCCGGGCACGAGCCTGTCGGCCCACACGCCGGCCGCGTTGACGACCGCCTTTGCCCGGATCGTCGCCTCGGCGCCGGTCAGCTCGTCGCGCACGAGCGCGCCGTCGCCGGAGAGCTCGGTGACGCGCGTGCGGGTGAGCACTCGCGCGCCGTGCGCTGCCGCGGTGCGTGCGATCGCCGACCACGAGCCGTGCGTCGTCCTCGAGCTGGCCGTCCCACGAGAGCAGCGCGCCGCGCAGGCCGGCGGTCCGCAGGCCCGGGCCGAGAGCGAGCGCCTCGGTGCGGTTGAGCCGACGCGGCCGGGGCAGCACCTCGCGCGGCGTGCGTGCCGATGCCCGCAGCGCGTCGCCGGCCCGCAGCCCGGCCCAGGCGAGCGCGCCGTGGCGGTGGGTGACGGCCGGCAGCAGCGGGAGCAGCATCGGCAGCGCGCGGGTGAGGTGGGGTGCGGTGCGCGTCATCAAGATGCCGCGCTCGACTGCGCTCTCGTGTGCGACGCCGACCTGTCCGTGGGCGAGGTAGCGCAGCCCGCCGTGCACGAGCTTCGAGCTCCACCGCGACGTACCGAACGCCATGTCGTGCGCGTCCACCGCCACCACCGACAGGCCGCGAGACGCCGCGTCGAGCGCGACTCCGGCGCCGGTGACGCCGAGCCCGACCACGAGCAGGTCGACGGTGCGGCCGTCGGTGGCCTCGGCCAGCTCCCGCTCGCGCCGGGCCGCATTGAGGTCGGAGCTCATGCGGTCAGGTACCTCTCCACCAGCAGCCGCAGCTCGGCTTGCAACGACTCTTCGTCCACGCTCTCTCCTGTCATGGTGGGCGCCGACAGCGCGAAGCCGTACGACGCGAGCAGCACGCTGCGCGCGAGCAGCACCGGGTCGCCGTCGCGGATCGAACCCGCGCGCTGTCCCTGGGCGATCGCGTCGGCGAGCACGGCGAGCAGCGCGTCCTGGGTGCGGCCGCGGCGCTCGAGCAGGTAGGGCAGCAGCAGCTCGGGGTCGACCTCGACGATCTTGCGCGAACAGCTCGTTGCCGCGCAGTGCCCCGACGGTGGCGGCGACGGTCTCGGCGACCGCAGGCACGGACCCGGCCACCACGGTGGAGGGGAGCGTGGTGCCGAGCAGACCGCCCCACTCGCGGGTCATCAGGTCGGCCATCAGCGTCTGCATGTCCGACCAGCGGCGGTAGATCGTCATCCGCGAGACACCCGCGCGCCGGGCGACGTCGGTGAGCGTGCTGCGCTTCCAGCCGACCGCGAGGATGCTGTCGCGCGCGGCGTCGAGCAGCGGGTCGTGGCGAGGGGTCCGTCTGCATCCGACACGCGCCGAGACGCGTGAAGGTGTGACCCCTCGGCAACCCGGTTGTGACGAAGTGACGTCATGTGTCACACTGTAACACATGACGGTCGACGAGACGCCCCGCACGCCGATGCACTGGTCCCGCTGGGGAGACCCCGCGCAGGCCGGTCCTCTCCCGGACGCCGACCCGCGAGCTGGTCGAGCTCGCGTTCGGCCCGGCGCGGGAGCAGGCCGTCGGCCGCGCTGGCGGACGTGCGGCTGCCCGAGCCGGGCTTGGCCGACGAGCCTGCTGGACGCGCTGCGCGACCTGGTCGGCGCCGAGCACGTGCTCACCGACCACGAGTCGCGCGTGCGTCGTACCCGCGGCAAGTCCACGCCCGACCTGCTGAGGATGCGGGCCGGCGACGGCTCGGACGCCCCCGACGTCGTCGTCCGCCCCGCCGACCACGACGAGGTCGCCGCGCTCGTCGCGCTGGTGCAGCGAGCGAGCGGGTCGCGCTGGTCCCGTTCGGCGGCGGCACCTCGGTGGTGGGCGGCCTGGTCGCCCGGCGCGACGGCTACGCCGGCGTCGTCTCGCTCGACCTGCGTCGGCTCGACAGGCTGGTCTCCGTCGACGCGGAGTCCGGCACCGCCGTGCTCGAGGCCGGCCTGCTCGGCCCCGAGGCCGAGGCGCAGCTCGCCGAGCACGGGCTGACGCTCGGCCACTTCCCGCAGTCGTTCGAGTACGCCTCCATCGGCGGCTTCGCCGCCACCCGCTCCAGCGGCCAGGCGTCCTCCGGCTACGGCCGCTTCGACGCGCTCGTCGTCGGGCTCACCGTCGCCACCCCGATCGGCGACCTCGTCCTCGGCAGCGCACCGGCGAACGCCGCCGGCCCCGACCTGCGCGAGCTCGTGCTCGGCTCCGAGGGCGCGTTCGGCGTGATCACCTCGGTGACGGTCCGGGTCCGCCCCAAGCCCGAGGTGAAGGTGTACGACGGCTGGCGGTTCGGCTCGTTCACCGACGGCGCGGCCGCCCTGCGCGACCTGGCGCAGACCGGTCTCGCGCCGACCGTGCTGCGGCTCTCCGACGAGAACGAGACCGCGGTCAACCTCGCCGCGCCCGACGAGGTCGGGGGCGAGTCCGCCGGCGGCGTGCTGATGATCGCCGGCTACGAGGGCGACGCCGAGACGGTCGAGGCCCGGCGTGCCGTCGTGACGGCGCGGCTGGAGGCGCTCGGCGGCACGCGCTCTCGGCGAGCAGGCCGGCCAGACGTGGGCCGAGGGCCGGTTCCACGGCCCCTACCTGCGCGACTCGCTGCTCGACGTCGGCGTGCTGGTGGAGACGCTGGAGACCGCGACGTTCTGGTCCAACCTGCCCAGGCTCTACGCGCGATGTCTCGGCCGCGCTGACCGGCGCGCTCGACGGGGACTCGCCGCTGGTGCTCTGCCACATCTCGCACGTCTACGAGACCGGCGCCTCGCTCTACTTCACGGTCGCCGCCAGCGAGCGCGACGACGTGCTCGAGCAGTGGGCCGGCGCGAAGCGTGCCGCGAGCGACGCGATCATCGCCGCGGGCGCGACGATCACCCACCACCACGCGGTCGGTCGCGACCACCTGCCGTGGCTGGCCGAGGAGATCGGCCCGGTCGGCGTGGAGATGCTGCGCGCGGTCAAGGAGCGCCTCGACCCGCACGGCGTCCTCAACCCCGGCGTCCTCGTCCCATGACGCGATCCTTCCGGTTCCTGGTGAACCCGGCCTCCGGCGGCGGCCGGGCCCCGGCGGCCGCGGTGCCGGTCGCACGGCTGCTGCGCGAGGCCGGCGCCCGCGTGGAGCTGACCTACAGCCCGGGCCTCGCCGGTTGTGCGGCGGTCGTGCGTGAGGCCGTCGACCACGGCGACGTGCTGGTCGCGGTCGGCGGCGACGGGATGCTGTCGTCGGTCGCCGACGAGGTGGTGGCCAACAAGGGCGTGCTCGGCATCGTGCCGTCCGGGCGCGGCAACGACTTCGCCCGGATGCTCGCGCTGCCGTCCGAGCCGGAGGACGTCGCCCGGCTGCTGCTGGAGGCCGAGCCGCACGCCGTCGACGTCATCGACGCCGGCCGCGTCGTGCTCGGCAGCGTCTACGCCGGTGTCGACTCGCTCGCCTCCGAGATCGTCGACCGCGCGCACCGGCTGCCGCGCAGGCTGCAGTACCCCTACGCCGCGATCCGCTCCGTGCTCACGTTCACGCCCGCGCGCTTCACGCATCGACGTCGACGGCGAACACCTCGACGTGCGCGCGTGCACGGTGGTCGTCGCGAACTCCGGCTACTACGGCGCCGGCATGCACGTCGCGCCGGCCGCCTCGCTCACCGACGGCCTGCTCGACGTCGTGGTCATCACGGCTCCCGACAGAGGACGGCGCTGGCGGCTGGTCCGCTCGCTGCCGAAGCTCTACGACGGCTCCCACGTCGACCTCGACGAGGTGCTCGTGCTGCGCGGCGCCGAGGTGTCGATCTCGGCCGACCGCCCCGTCACGGCGTACGGCGACGGCGAGCGGCACACCGACCTGCCGCTCACCGCCACCGTCCGACCGGGCGCCCTGCAGTGCTCAGCTGCCCGTAGTCCGTGACGACGTGGTCCGGGCAGCCGGACCACGAAATGTCACGGACTACCCGCTCGAGCGCGGCGAGCTGCCAGACGAGCACCTCGGCGGGGGTGGTGGCGGTGAGAGCGGGGGCGCCGTCGACGGCGAGCCGGGCGGCGTCGCCCTCCTCGAGGCGGCCGGCACCTTCGAGGTCGACCGAGCCGCGGGCCACGAACAGGTGCAGCCGCGGGCGCGTCGGGCAGGCGGGTGGTCTCGCCCGCATCGAGCCGCGCGACGTGCAGCGCTGCTCCGGAGGTGTGGATCCGCACCGCGGCGTCGAGGCCGGCGATGCCGGAGACCACCGGCTGCAGGCCGGCGCCGGCCGAGAGCACGGCGGACACGTCGTGCTGCTGGTACGACGGGTCGAGCCCGGGCTCGTCGGGGCGCAGCCACATCTGCACGAAGCGCGTCGGCGTCTGCGCACCGGGCTCGTCGTTGCGCTCGGAGTGCAGCACGCCGCTCCCGGCGCTCATGCGCTGCGCGAGGCCGGGGTGGATCACGCCGGCGTTCCCGTGCGAGTCCTCGTGGACCAGGCTGCCCTCGAGCACCCAGGTGACGATCTCGGTGTCGCGGTGCGGGTGGGTGTCGTAGCCGCGGCCCGGCTCGACGACGTCGTCGTTGTGCGCGACGAGCACGGCGAAACCGACGTTGCCCGGGTCGTAGTGGGCGCCGAACGAGAACGAGTGCCGCGAGACGAGCCCGTCGGTGCCGAGTGCTGAACCGCTCCGCGGCCCGTCGTACGTCGATCACGTCGGCCATCCTCGCGCAGCGGGAGGCGAGGCGGCCTACGCCTCCGGCTCGAGCAGCAGCGGGTCGAACTCGTCGGCCAGCACGGTCGTGGACAGCCGGCCGTGCTTGGCGACGTACTGGGCCCGGTCGGCCGCCGCGAACAGATCGGTCGGCGTGAGCTCGACAGCACCGGTCAGCCGGACCGAGGCCGCACCGGCGGAGACGCCGACTCCCGGGCCGAAGCGCCAGGTGTGACGGCACAGCTCGTCGGAGATCGCGACGACCGCCTGCGGGTCGCTGCCGGTGACCAGCACGGTGAACTCGTCGCCGCCGACCCGCGCGACCAGCGCGCCGGTCAGCACGCCGAACGCGGACTGCAGGTCGCGGCCGACCGCCTGGATCAGCTGGTCGCCGGCCACGTGGCCGAGGCGTGTCGTTGACCAGCTTGAGCCGGTTGATGTCGATGGTGACCGCCGTGACGGTCCGGCCCTTGTCGGTCGTCGACGGAGAACGCCTCCTCGGCGGCCTCGTCGAGCGCTCGACGGTTCAGCAGGCCGGTGAGCGGGTCGCGGTAGGCGAGCTGCTCGAGGGACTCCTCGCGCAGCGCCCGCGACACCGCGCCGGCGAGCAGCGCGAGCAGCGCCTCCATGTAGGCGGTGTCGAGGCCGTCGAAGGCGGGCTCACCGAGGTGTCGCGTGGCGTAGAACTCGCCCCACAGCCGGCCGTCCACGACCAGCGGGGCTCCGACCGACGACCCCTTGTCGAGGTCACGGAGCAGCTGACGCTCGTTCTCGGGGCAGCCCGGGTCGTCGACGCCCCAGGTCCAGCTCTGCAGCCCGTCGAGCACCAGCTTGAGGTTGTCGAACTCGTCGATCGTGTAGGTCTCGTTCTCGGGCCAGCGGACCTCGTTCGGGCCGAGGTCGCCGACGTTGACGATGGTCCGGACGTTCAAGGTGCCGGGCACCAGCCTGCTCACCGAGACGCTCGCGGCGCCCATCGCGATCTGCGCCTCCTCGGCTGCGATCTCGAGCAGCCGGAACAGTGCCTCGGAGCGGCCGAGAGCCCGCGCCATCGCCGCAAGGCTGCGGATGCGCGTTTCCTCACCGGCAGGCACCATCTCGCTGGCACTCCCTCTCGAGCGTCGTCACCTCATTGATCGGCGTCCGGGGGGCCCGTCTGCAGTCCGAGGCCGACGAACGACACGTTCGGGCACAGAGATGGCCCAGGTGGGCTATACCTCTGCGGTGCCGCGGGAGCGCCGCAAGTCGCGGTCTTCGACGTCTGAGAGGCTTCACGCGTGGACCCCGCCACCTCCTCGTTCCCCCGTCTTCCGGCCGGCTTCCGGTTCGGCGCGAGCACCGCGTCGTACCAGATCGAGGGTGCCGCCCGGGAGGACGGCCGCGGCCCGAGCGTGTGGGACACCTTCTGCGCGGAGCCCGGCCGCATCGTCGACGGCAGCAGCGGCGAGGTCGCGTGCGACCACTACCACCGCTACGCCGAGGACGTCGCGCTGATGCGCGACCTCGGGCTCGGTGGCTACCGGCTCTCCGTCGCGTGGCCGCGCATCCAGCCCGAGGGCAGCGGTCGCGCCAACCCGGCGGGGCTCGCGTTCTACGACCGGCTCGTCGACGAGCTGCTCGCGGCGGGCGTCAAGCCGATGGTCACGCTGTTCCACTGGGACCTGCCGCAGGCCCTCGAGGACGCGGGCGGCTGGCTGAACCGCGAGACCGCCGAGCGGTTCGCCGAGTACGCCGCCCTGGTGGCGCTGCAGCTCGGCGACCGCGTCGAGCACTGGTGCCCGGTCAACGAGCCCAACGTGTTGACCTACCTCGGCCACGCGATCGGCGCGCACGCGCCCGGCAAGGTCTTGATGCTCGACTCGCTGCCGGTCGCGCACCACCTCCTGCTCGGCCACGGGCGCGCGCTCGCGGCACTGCGGGCCGCCGGTGCGACGAGCGTCGGCTGCGCCAACAACCACTCCCCGGTCTGGCCGGCGAGCGACGACGAGGCCGACACGGCGTCCGCGGCGCTCTACGACGCGCTGTGGAACCGGCTGTTCTCCGACGCGCTGCTGCTCGGCACCTACCCGGACGGATTCGCCGAGCTGATGCCTGACCCGGTCGCCGAGGACCTCGTCGCGATCAGCGCACCGATGGACTTCTACGGGCTCAACTACTACAACCCGACCCGCATCGCCGACCCCGGCTCACCGCTCGACGGTGGCGGGCGGATGGCGCTCGACGGTGCGCCGTTCAAGATGGTCCCGCTCGAGGGGTACGACACCACGGCGTTCGGCTGGCCCGTCGTGCCCGAGGGTCTGCGTGAGCAGCTGGTCAACCTGCGCACGACGTACGGCGACAAGCTGCCGCCGATCTACATCACCGAGAACGGCTGTGCCTACGACGACGTCGTGGACGCCGAAGGGCGGGTGGCGGACGAGGCCCGGGTGCGCTACCTCGACGAGCACCTGCGCGCGATCGGCGCGGCGATCGACGACGGGGTCGACGTGCGCGGCTACTACACCTGGTCGCTGCTGGACAACTTCGAGTGGGCCGAGGGCTACACCAAGCGCTTCGGGCTCGTGCACGTCGACTACGAGACCCAGACCCGCACCCCCAAGACGTCCTACGACTGGTATCGACGGATGATCGCCGCCCAGTGAGGAGCCAGTGACCGCCGTTCCGCCGGAGCCGGTGCCCGTGCAGGCGGCGCTGTCGGCGCTCGCCGAGCCGCTGGTCTCGGTGCCACGTCGGTGGGTGGCGTGGGTGACGCTCGCGGGGCTCGGGCTGTGGGCCGGGTTCTTCGGACCGATCCAGGTGCTGCTCGCCCAGCAGGCGGAGGCCGTCTCGCCCGGCGACAAGGAGCTGGTGTTCGGCGTGGTCACCGGCGTCGGGTCGGCGGTGTCGGTGATCGCCAACCCGTTGTTCGGGGCGCTCTCTGACCGCACCACGTCGAGATTCGGGCGGCGCGTGCCCTGGGTGGTGGCGGGCGCACTGCTCGGCGCGCTCGCACTGGTGCTGCTCGCCTCGGCCCAGTCGGTGCTGACGATGACGCTGGCCTGGAGCCTCGCGCAGGCGTCGCTGAACGCGATGTTCGCGGCGCTGTCGGCGACGGTGCCCGACCGGGTGCCGGTGCGCGAGCGGGGCGTGGTCGGCGGCTGGATCGCTGTCTCGCAGACCCTCGGCATCGTGGGCGGGGTCGGCATCGCGACCGTCACCGGCGGCATCGAGGCCGGCTACTACGCGACCGCCGCCGCGGTCGTGGTGCTCGCCGTCCCGTACGTGCTCGGCAGCCTGGACGTGCCGCTGCTGCGGAGCCTGCGCCCGGCGTTCTCGTGGCGGGAGTTCGCGGCCAGCTTCTGGATCTCCCCGAAGCGCTACCCGGACTTCGCGTGGGCCTGGCTGACCCGCTTCCTGGTCAACCTCGGCAACTCGCTCGGCACGCTGCTGCTCTACTTCTACCTCCAGGACGCCGTGGGCTTCGACGACCCGGAGACCGGCGTCTTCGTGCTCACCGCGGTCTACGCGGTGTTCATCGTCGCCAGCACCGTGATCTTCGGGCTGTGGTCGGACCGGATCGGCCGGCGTCGGATCTTCGTGGTCGTCTCGGGCATCGTCACGGGCGTCGGCGCGCTGATCTTGGCGCTGGTGCCGACGTGGCCCGGCGCGATCGCGGGTGCGGTGGTGTTCGGCATCGGCTACGGGGTGTACCTCTCGGTCGACTTCGCGATGTGCACCCAGGTGCTGCCGACCGCGGAGGCGCGCGCCAAGGACCTCGGCGTCATCAACATCGCGGTGGCGCTGCCGCAGGTCTTCGCGCCGTTCCTCGGGACGTTCCTGGTCGCCTACCTCGGCGGCTACGTGACGCTCTACGCGGTGTCCTTCGCGATGTGCGTGCTCGGGTCGGTGCTGGTGCGCAACGTGCGCGGGGTCGCCTAGCCGGCTCAGGCCGCGGAGCTCGAGAACGGGAACCGCGCGAGCACTCGCACCGCGTCCGGCTCGAACCAGACGAGCTGGGCCTCCCGCGCGTTGGCGGAGAGGGGCAGCCGCTCCTCGAGGTCGGCGCGCACCGACTCGGGTGTCTCGTCCGGCGGCACGGGGACGCTGATGTGGGGCACCACCTCGCCGTACGCGCCGCCGAAGGGCGGGTACTCCGGGAAGTGCGACACGAGCCGACGCCTCAGCCGCCGGAACGGCGCGGACGGGTCCGGCGTGAGGTACGCGGCGCCGCCGTCGAACCCGCCCACCGCGGTGAGCCGGAACGTGAAGGCCGTGACGTCGGCGAACAGCGCGTCGAGCTCTTGCAGCATCCCGTCGTCGATCTCGCCCTCGCCCGCGAACGGGGCCAGCAGCGTGACGTGCGCGTGAAAACCGCCCTCGTCGGCGCTGCTGCCACGGTCGCGGAACAGGTACGTCGGTGCCGTCCGCTCCAGCCGCGGGCGCACGACCGGCTCGAGCTCGGGCACCGGAACCACCAGGCAGGAGTACGCCCCCGACGTCAGCACGACCTATGCCTACAGGGTCTCTAGTCTTCTTGTCATGGGTCACGACCACGCACAGGGCAGGGCGGTGGACCGGTCGCGCCTGCGGCTGGTGCTCGCGGTGACCCTCGTGGTGATCGTGGTCGAGCTCGTGGGCGCGTGGGTCTCGGGCTCCTTGGCGCTGCTCGCCGACGCGGGTCACGTCATCACGGACGCGGCCGCGGTCGGGGTCGCGCTGTCGGCGTCGTACGTCGCGGCGATGCCGGCGACGTCGCGGCGGACCTTCGGGCTGCACCGCGCCGAGATCCTCGCTGCTCTCGTCAACGCGCTGGTGCTCCTCGGGGTGTGCGGCTGGCTCGCCGTCGTCGGTGTGCTGCGGATCATCGACCCGGCGGAGGTGGAGGCCGGCCCGATGCTCGGGTTCGCCGCCGTCGGCCTGGTCGCCAACGCCGTCTCGCTGCTGCTGCTGGTGAACCGGCGCGAGGAGTCGCTGAACATGCGGGGCGCCTACCTCGAGGTGCTCGGCGACCTGCTCGGCTCGGTGCTCGTCGTCGTCGCCGCCCTGGTCATCATGACCACCGGCTTCCTGCGCGCGGACCCGCTCGCCTCGCTGCTGATCGCCGTCTTGATCCTGCCGCGGTCGTGGCGGCTGCTGCGCGAGGCGGTCAACGTGCTGCTCGAGACGACGCCGGCGCACCTGGATCTCGAGGACGTGCGCGAGCACCTCGGTCGCGTGCCCGGGGTCGTCGACGTGCACGACCTGCACGCCTGGACGATCACCAGCGGCATGCCGGTGCTGTCCGCGCACGTCACGGTCACCGACGAGTGCCTCGAGGAGCGCGGCGTCGGGTCGCTGCTCGACGAGTTCAGCGGCTGCGTGGCGTCGCACTTCTCCGTCGACCACGCGACGTTCCAGATCGAGCCGCGCAGCCACCGCGACCACGAGGACCTCGGCGAGGCCCACGCCTGACGGCCGTTCGGGATCAGAGCGTGGCGGCGAGCCGGGTGGCCTGGTCGATGGCGCGCTTGGCGTCGAGCTCGGCGGCGACGTCGGCACCGCCGACGAGGTGCGCGGTGCGGCCCGCGGCGACCAGGTCGTCGTAGAGACCGCGCTCCGACTCCTGGCCGGCGCACACCACGACGGTGTCGACCTCGAGCAGCCGAGGCTCGCCGTCGACGCTCACGTGCAGCCCCTCGTCGTCGACGCGGTCGTAGCCGACACCGGGGATCATCGTCACGCCGGAGTCGCGGAGCACCGTGCGGTGCGCCCAGCCGGAGGTCTTCGCCAGCCCCTTGCCGATCGAGGTGGTCTTGCGCTGCAGGAGGTACACCTCGCGTGCCGGTGAGCGCGGCTTCTTCTCCGTGAGACCGCCGCGGTGCAGAGCCGGGTCGCCGACCCCCCAGTGCGCCATCCACTCGTCGAGGGTCTCCGCGCCGTCGTGGGTCAGCAGGTGGCTGACGTCCACGCCGATGCCGCCGGCGCCGACGACCGCGACCCGCGGCCCGACCCTGCGCGGGTCGTTGATCGCCTCGGGGTAGCTGAGGACGCTCGCGTGGTCGCTCCCCTCGAACGTCGACGCCGCGAGGCGAGACGCCGGTGGCGACCACCACCTCGTCGTACGACGCGAGGTCGGCTGACGGACGCCTTCGTCTCGAGCCGCACGTCGACCCCGAGCACGTCGAGGCGACGGGAGTAGTACCGCAGGGTCGAGGCGAACTCCTCCTTGCCCGGGATCGCCATCGCGAGCCGGAACTGTCCGCCGAGCGCGGGCGATGCCTCGAACAGCGTCACGTCGTGGCCGCGCTCGGCGGCTGCCACCGCGGTGGCGAGGCCGGCCGGCCCACCGCCGACGACGGCGATGCTCTTGCGGGTCCGCGTCGTCGACAGCGTCAGCGTCGTCTCGTGGCAGGCACGCGGGTTCACCAGGCAGGAGGCGCGCTTGTTGGCGAACGTGTGGTCCAGGCAGGCCTGGTTGCAGCCGATGCAGGTGTTGATCTCGTCGGCGCGACCTTGTGCGGCCTTCGCGACGAAGTCGGGGTCGGCGAGGAACGGCCGCGCCATCGAGACCAGGTCGGCGCCACCGGTCGCGAGGATCTCCTCGGCGACCTCGGGGGTGTTGATGCGGTTGGACGCGCACACCGGGATGTCGACCTCGGGGCGCAGCCGTGCGGTCGTCGCGGCCCACGCGGCGCGCGGCACCTGCGTGAGGATCGTCGGCACGCGCGCCTCGTGCCAGCCGATGCCGGTGTTGATCACCGAGGCGCCCGCGGCCTCGACGGCCTGCGCGAGCGCCACCGTCTCGTCCCAGGTCTGCCCATCGGGCACGAGGTCGAGCAGCGACATCCGGTACATCACCAAGAAGTCCTCGCCCAGCGCCTCGCGGATCCGGCGCACCACCTCGACGGGGAAGCGCATGCGGTTCTCGGCAGATCCGCCCCACTTGTCGGTGCGGTGGTTGGTGCGCGCGGCGAGGAACTGGTTGATCAGGTAGCCCTCCGACCCCATCACCTCGATGCCGTCGTAGCCCGCGCGCCGGGCCAGCCGGGCCGCGTCGACGAAGTCCTCGACGGTGCGCTCGACGCCTCGGCTGCTCAGTCCGCTCGCCTTGAACGGCGTGATCGGTGACTTGCTCGCCGAGGCCGAGACGCTGATCGGGGTGTAGCCGTAGCGACCGGCGTGCAGCAGCTGCAGCGCGATCGCGCCGCCCTCCGCGTGCACGGCGTCGGTGACCTGGCGGTGCCGGTCCGCGTGCCGGCGCCTGGTCATCATCGACCCGAACGGCAGCAGCCAGCCGCGCACGTTCGGCGAGTAGCCGCCGGTCACCATCAGACCCGCGCCGCCGCGCGCCCGCTCCGCGAAGTACGCCGCGAGCTCCGGCAGGTGCTTCGCGCGGTCCTCGAGGCCGGTGTGCATCGAGCCCATCACCGTGCGGTTGCGCAGCGTCAGCCCGCCGACGGTGAGCGGCTCGAGAAGGTGCGGGTACGTCGTCACGCTTTCACTCCCTGCCGGTCGGCGTGGGCGTCGAGGTACTCGGTGAGCCACTCGACCCAGAACTGCTCGAGCCGGATGCCGCCGCGCAGCACGAGGTAGACGTCGAGCGCGTGCTCGCTCAGCTCCTCGGGCCGCGGGAAGTCTCGCTCGGCGAGCTGCTCGTAGTGCGCCAGCCGTGAGGCGTGGTCGGCCCGCTGCTCCCGCAGCTGCGCGAGCACGCTCGCGCGGTCGCCGTACGACGCACCGCGGAGCTTGACCGCGACCTCGCTGCGGAACTGCTCCATCGGGGTCGGTGTCGCCAGCCATCGAGCCAGCTCGCGCCGGCCGGCCGCCGAGACGGCGTACACCTTCTTGTCCGGCCGACCCTGCTGCGCGACGTGCTTCGCGCGCACCCAGCCGTCGGCGTCCATCCGCGCGAGCACGCGGTAGATCTGCTGGTGCGTCGCGCTCCAGAAGAACCCAAGTGACCGGTCGAACCGGCGCGTCAGCTCCAGCCCGGACGCCGGTCGCTCCGAGAGCGACACCAAGATCGCGTGCTCGAGTGCCATGCCGGTCAGCCTGACTCAGAACCCGCACCTATGCAACTAGTTGCACAGGTGACCTCGGCCACGACCGATACCCCCTAGGGGTATAGTGCGGCGCATGGACTCCTCGTGGCGAACCGCCGTCTCCGCGACCCTGCACTGCCTGACCGGATGTGCCATCGGCGAGGTGCTCGGCATGGTGCTGGCCACCTGGTGGGGCTGGTCGAACGGCCCGAGCATCGCGCTGGCCATCGTGCTGGCGTTCTTCTTCGGCTACCTGCTGACCGGCTCGTCGGTGCTCCGCGCTGGTATGGACCTGCGTACCGCCGTGACCGTCGCGCTCGCCGCCGACACCGTCTCGATCCTCGTCATGGAGATCGTGGACAACCTCGTCCTCGTGGTCGTGCCCGGTGCGATGGACGCCGGGCTGGTCGACCTGCTGTTCTGGGCCTCACTGGCCCTCTCGCTGGTGGTCGCGTTCGTGGTCACGGTGCCGGTGAACCGCGCGATGATCGCGCGGGGCAAGGGCCACGCCGTCGCGCACCAGTACCACGGCGACCACGGCGACCACGGGGCCGACGAGCACGCGCAGCACACCGACCACCGCTGAACCATCGCTCCGATGGCGGTGGCTCTGCCGCGACACTCCGGGGCTCGAATGCGCTCTTCCTCGCCGAATTAGGCCCACAGCGTTTACCGTGAGGGCACCCGGACACTCCGACATCTAGACCTCGTGCCTGACATTCCGGATCCCCAAGGAACCAGGTGCCCGCGTGTCTCGGTCATTTTCAGCGTCCACCGCGACGTCTCGTCGTCCCTCACGCTCCGCCGTGCGTGTCGCCTCCGTCGGCGTGGGCCTGCTTTCCGGGGCCACCCTGCTTGCCCTCGGTGCTCCGGCCGCCTTCGCAGCCCGGCCCACCGTCGGGCTCGGTACGGCGACCTCCTACGCGATCCTCGCCGGCAGCACCGTCACGAACACCGGTCCGTCCGCGATCAGCGGCAACATCGGGGTCAGCCCGGGCTCGGCCGTCACCGGCTTCCCGCCGGGCACGCAGACCAACGGCACGATCCACGCGGCGGACGCCGCGGCAGCCAACGCCAAGGACGACCTGCGGGTCGCCTACAACGACGCGGCCGCAGGAACCCCGTCCACGACGTCTCCGCGCCACTCGGCGGAGGACAGACCCTGACCGCCGGGATCTACAAGGCGGGGTCGTCCATGCAGGTGAACGGCTCCCTCACCTTGAGCGGTGGTCCGAGCAGCGTCTTCGTCTTCCAGGCCGGGTCCACGCTCGTCACCGGCTCCAGCGCCTCGGTGACCCTGACCGGGGGAGCGTCGGCGTGCAACGTGTTCTGGAAGGTCGGCAGCTCCGCCACCCTGGCCGGTGCCACGGACTTCGTCGGCACCGTCATGGCGCTGACCAGCGATCTCGCTGGTCGACGCGGCCAGCGTCCAGGGTCGGCTGCTGGCTCGCAGCGGTGCGGTCACCTTGCGACAACAACGACATCACCCGTCCTAACTGCACCACGATGCGCCCCGCGGTGCACTCCGCTCCGGTGGCGGCGGCGGCGGCGGCGGCAATGGCGGCGGCAACGGTGGCGGCTCGGGCGGCAATGGTGGCGGCTCGGGCGGCAACGGCGGCGGTTCCGGCGGTGCCGGTTCAGGCTCCGGTGGCTCGGGCACGACGGGCAGTGGCGACGCCACCTTGGTGCCCGAGGGTCACCCAGAGACCGGTCGCCTGCCTGCCCAGGCTGCTGACGGCACCGCCAACACCCTGCTCCTGCTCGGCGGCGGTCTGGCGCTCGGTGGCGCGATCTTCGCGTCCGGCCGCGCGGTGGGACGCCGGCCTCGTCGCATCACCCGGTGAGCCACGACGTCGCTGCGGACCATCGCAGACGGCGCCTTCGCTGGATCGTGCTCGCCGCGGCACTGGCCGTGGTCGCGGTGGCCTGCTTCGGTGCGGTCTTCACCGGGTCGGACCCACCCGACAAGACTCCTCGCGCGATCGCCAGCGCCCGGCCCACCTCCGGCCTGGAGACGATGACCGCGACACCGTCGCCCGCCCCCTCAGCGACGTCGTCGCCGACTCCTCGGACCGACGACCCCAAGGTCGCGCCGGTCAGGTTGTCGATCCCCGCGCTCGGCGTCTCCAGAGATCTGCTCCGGCTCGGGCTGCGCCCCGACAACACCGTCGAGGTGCCCTCCTCGCAAGACGCCGACTTCCCGGGCTGGTACCGGCTCGGCCCCTCACCCGGTCAGGTCGGCTCCGCGGTGATCCTCGGCCACGTCGACTCGGTGCGCGGCCCGGCGGTGTTCTACGAGCTGCGCAACCTGGTGCCCGGCAACCACGTCGACGTACGGCTGCGCAACGGGGCGACGGCGCACTTCGCGGTGCGCAAGGTGGCCACCTACCCCAACGACGAGTTCCCGGCTCGCAAGGTCTACGCCTCCCAGGGGGTCCGGGCGCTGAACCTGGTCACCTGTGGTGGCATCTACGACAAGGCGCGCGGCGGCTACCAGTCCAACGTGGTCGCCTACACGCGGCTGGTGGGCACCACACCGCCGAAGGCGCCGGCCTCGCAATCTTGACAGTGGTGCTGTCACAATCGCGCGCATGAGCTACGAACTCGGACAGGGCACCGGTCCGCTGCGCGGCGTCAAGGTCGTGGAGATCGCGGGCATCGGCCCCGGCCCGCACGCGGCGACGCTGCTGGCCGACCTGGGCGCCGACGTGATCCGCGTCGAGCGGCCCACCGGTGCCGGCAGCCCCGGCGCCCGGGAGACCGACCTGCTCAGCCGAGGCCGTCCCAGCGTCGCGCTCGACCTCAAGCAGCCCGCGGCCGTCGAGGCGGTGCTCACGCTCGTCGAGACCGCGGACGCGCTGATCGAGGGGATGCGTCCCGGCGCGACCGAGCGTCTCGGGCTCGGTCCGGCCGAGTGCCTGGCCCGCAACCCGCGGCTGGTGTACGGACGCATGACCGGCTGGGGCCAGGACGGCCCGCTGGCGCACACCGCCGGGCACGACATGAACTACATCTCGATCGCGGGTGCGCTGCACGGCCTCGGTCAGGACGCTGACCGGCCGCAGTTCCCGACCAACCTGCTCGGTGACTTCGGTGGCGGGTCGACGTACCTCGTGATCGGGGTGCTCGCCGCGCTGCTCGAGGCGAGGGTGAGCGGGCAGGGGCAGGTCGTCGACGCGGCGATCGTGGACGGCACCGCACACCTGTCGGCGATGTTCGCGAGCATGCTCGCCAGCGGCTTCGCGCACGAGCGACGTTCGGCGAACCTGCTGGACGGCGGTGCGCCGTTCTACGACGTGTACGAGACGGCCGACGGCTTGCACATGTCGGTCGGCGCGCTGGAGCCGCAGTTCTACGCGGTGCTCCTCGAGCGGCTCGGCCTCGACGACGCACCGGACCGCGGCGACCTGGCGCAGTGGCCGACGCTGCGCGATGCCCTGGCCAAGCGCTTCCGCGAGAAGACCCAGGCCGAGTGGGCGGAGATCTTCGACGGCACCGACGCATGCTGCGCGCCCGTGCTGCCGCTGACCGAGGCGGCGCAGCACCCGCACCTGAAGGCGCGCGGCACGTACGTCGACCGCGACGGCGTCCTCCAGCCGGCCCCGGCGCCGAGGTTCTCCCGCACCGAGGCGACGCTGACCACCGGACCCACCGCACCCGGTGGTCAGACCCGCGACGCGCTGTCCGCCTGGGGAGTGGCCGACGTCGACTCGCTGATCGAGTCCGGCGCCGCCGTGCAGGCCTAACGCGTGCGGCGGGTGACCGTCTCGCGCTTGGTCTCGTTGACGGCGGACTCGTAGGCGGTGACGAGGGCCTGCACGGTGACCGGCTTGAAGCGCTCGACGAGCTGTCGCAGATGCTCGGGGGTGGCGCCGCCCTCCTTGTAGGCCGGCCACACCTTCGTGCGGAACAGCTCGGTGAGCTCCTCGGCGACCTTGCGGCCGTGGTCGGTGAAGATGTCCTGCGCGGCCAGCGCGGCGTCCAGGGGCATGCCGAGGTCGAGCAGCGCGACGCCGACCGAGAGGTGGGCGATCGCGACCTGGAACTTGCCCTGCTTGGTCGGGAACACGATCCCGAGCGCGTTGAGGGTGTCGAGGTCGTCCTCGGTCAGTGTCCGCCCCGCACGGCGGGCGAGCTCGCGGCGCGAGAGCGTCTCCGGCAGCTCGGCCATCCAGGGGGCGAGCAGGGTGCGATGCAGCGCGATCGTCTCGGGGGAGGCATCGAGCGGGATGCGGGCGACGTACTTCTCGATCGCCGACAGCGTGAAGCCGTGCGCCTGCAGCTCGCGCACGAGCTCGAGCCGCGACAGGTGGTCCAGGGAGTAGTAGCCCGAGCGACCGCGCCGGATCGGCGGCGGCACCAGGCCCTTGGTGGTGTAGAAGCGGATGTTGCGCACGCTCATGCCGACCCGGCGGGTCAGCTCGTCGAGCGTCATCAGCTGGCCCGGCAGGTCGGCGGGCAGCTCCGAGGTCGCGTCTGCAGGCACTTCGGGGTCGGACGCGGTCTGCTTGGGCATCGGGTCCTTGTTCCTCGGGCTCGACCTGTCATGCGCTGGGGTCAGCAAGATCACATCGTGGCTCTGGTTGACGACGCTAACAGTACGAGTGTCACAATCGAGAACCGAGCCGGTCCTCGACAGACCTCAACAGTTTGGACAATCACGCATGGCTGACCAGTCGCAAGCACCCCAGGCGTTCGTGTACGACGCGATCCGCACGCCACGAGGCAAGGGCAAGAAGAACGGGTCCCTGCACGAGGTGAAGCCGGTCGACCTGATGGTCGGGCTGCTCGACGAGATCAAGGCACGCAACCCAGGACTCGACCCCGACCGCGTCGACGACGTCGTGCTCGGCGTGGTCAGCCCGATCGGCGACCAGGGCGGCGACATCGCCAAGACCGCGGCCCTCGCGGCGGGCTACCCGCAGACGGTCGCCGGCGTCCAGCTCAACCGGTTCTGCGCCTCGGGGCTCGAGGCCTGCAACCAGGCGTCGGCGCGGGTGCGGTCCGGGTTCGAGGACCTGATCCTCGCCGGTGGCGTCGAGTCGATGTCCCGGGTGGCGATGGGCTCCGACGGCGGCTCGTGGGCCTCCGACCCGCGGACCGCCCTGGACACGTCGTTCGTGCCGCAGGGCATCGGCGCCGACCTGATCGCGACGCTCGAGGGCTTCAGCCGTGAGGACGTCGACGGGTTCGCGAGCGAGTCGCAGGCGCGGGCCGCGAAGGCTCAGGCGAACGGCTACTTCGACGGCTCGGTGGTCCCGGTCAAGGACTTCAACGGCGTGACCGTCCTCGAGAAGGACGAGTTCATCCGGCCCGGCACCACGGTGGAGAGCCTCTCGGGCCTCAAGCCGTCGTTCGCCGACATCGGCGAGCAGGGTGGCTTCGACTCGGTGGCGCTGGAGAAGTACCACTGGGTCGACGAGATCGACCACGTCCACCACGCCGGCAACTCCTCGGGCATCGTCGACGGCGCGTCCCTGGTGGCGATCGGCACCGAGCAGGTCGGCAACGACCTCGGCCTCACGCCTCGGGCCCGCATCGTGTCCGCGGCGGTGTCCGGCGCCGACCCGACGATCATGCTCACCGGCCCGGCACCCGCCTCCCGCAAGGCGCTCGCCAAGGCAGGGCTGAGCCCGGAGGACATCGACCTCTACGAGATCAACGAGGCCTTCGCCGCCGTGGCGATGCGCTTCATGCGCGACCTCGACCTGCCGCACGAGAAGGTCAACGTCAACGGCGGCGCCATCGCGATGGGCCACCCGCTCGGCGCGACCGGCGCCATGATCTTGGGCACGCTCATCGACGAGCTCGAGCGCCGCGACCTGCGCTACGGGCTGGCCACGCTCTGCGTCGGCGGCGGCATGGGCATCGCCACCGTCGTCGAGCGCGTCTGACCCACCACCGACCCGTCACGACCGTCACCTCCCGACCTTCCACGAGAGAGACACATGACAGACACGCAGACCCAGAGCGCCGTGCGCTACGACCGCGACTCCGACGGCATCGTCACGCTCACCCTCGACGACCCCACCGCGAGCGCCAACACCATGAACGAGCTCTACAAGGAGTCCATGGCGGCGGCGGTCGACCGGCTGGTCGCGGAGAAGGCCGACATCACCGGCGTGGTCGTCACCAGCGCGAAGAAGACGTTCTTCGCCGGCGGCAACCTCAAGCGGATGATCGAGGCCGGGCCCGACGACGCCCCGGCTGTCTTCGAGAACATCGAGGCCATCAAGGCGGACCTTCGTCGGCTGGAGACCCTCGGCAAGCCGGTGTGCGCCGCGATCAACGGAGCCGCGCTCGGCGGCGGCCTCGAGATCACGCTCGCCTGCCACCACCGCATCGCGTTCGACAGCCCGCGGACCGAGCTCGGCCTGCCCGAGGTCAGCCTCGGCCTGCTGCCCGGCGGCGGTGGCGTCACCCGCATCACCCGCATGCTCGGCCTGTACGACGGACTGATGGACGTGCTGCTGACCGGCACCAGGTTCAAGCCGGAGGCCGCGAAGAAGCGTGGCCTGGTCGACGAGCTCGTCGACAACCTCGAGGACCTCGTGCCTGCCGCGAAGGCATGGGTCCTCGAGCACCGCGACGACGAGGATGCCGCCGTACAGCCGTGGGACAAGCCTGGCTACCGGATGCCGGGCGGCACCCCGAGCAACCCGAAGCTGGCCGCGTTCCTGCCGGCGTTCCCGGCGAACCTGCGCAAGCAGACCAAGGGCGCGAACTACCCCGCCCCGCGAGCGATCCTGGCCGCGGCCGTCGAGGGCGCGCAGGTCGACGTCGAGACGGCGACCCGCATCGAGTCGCGCTACCTGACCAAGCTGGTCGTCGGTCAGAACTCCAAGAACATGATCCAGGCGTTCTTCTTCGACCTGCAGGCGATCAACTCCGGGTCGCTGCGGCCCGAGGGTGTCGAGAAGTTCCGGGCGACCAAGCTCGGCGTGCTCGGCGCCGGGATGATGGGCGCCGGCATCGCCTACCAGGCCGCGCGCTCCGGCATCGAGGTCGTGCTCAAGGACGTCTCGGTCGAGAACGCCGAGAAGGGCAAGTCCTACTCCGCGACCGTGCTCGACAAGCAGATCGCCAAGGGCAAGATGTCCGAGGAGCGCAAGCAGGAGATCCTCGACCGCATCCACCCGACCGCGGACCCCGCCGACCTCTCCGGCTGCGACACCGTCATCGAGGCGGTCTTCGAGGACCCGTCGCTGAAGGCGAAGGTCTACGGCGAGGTCCAAGACGTCGTGAACCCCGACGCGCTGCTGTGCTCGAACACCTCGACGCTGCCGATCTCCGAGCTCGCCGGCGGCGTCAACCGCCCCGAGGACTTCATCGGCATGCACTTCTTCTCGCCGGTCGACAAGATGCCGCTCGTCGAGATCATCAAGGGCGAGAAGACGTCCGCGGAGACCGTTGCGCGGGCCATCGACGTCGTGCAGCAGATCAAGAAGACACCGATCGTCGTCAACGACAGCCGTGGCTTCTACACCTCCCGGGTCTACGGCACGCTGCTCACCGAGGCCGCCGCTCTCCTCGAGGAGGGCGTCGACCCGCAGACCATCGAGCGGGCCGCCACGATGGCCGGCTTCCCCGCGCCGCCGCTGGCGATGCTCGACGAGGTGTCGCTGACGCTGACCCAGCACATCCGCAAGGCCACCGAGGAGGCCGCCGCCCGCGACGGCCTCGAGCTGCCCGAGCAGCCCGGCACGGACCTGATCGACCGGATGGTCGACGAGTTCGAGCGCAAGGGGAAGGCCGCCGGCTCCGGCTTCTACGACTACCCGTCGGCCGATGACAAGGCTGCGAAGAAGACGCTGTGGCCCGGCCTGCGCGAGCACTTCAAGCGCGACGACCTCGACATCCCGCTCGTCGACATCCAGGAGCGCTACCTGTTCCGGATGGCGCTGGAGACCGCAGCCTGCTTCGCCGAGGGCGTCATCGAGTCGGCGGCCGCGGCCAACATCGGCTCGATCATGGGCATCGGCTTCCCGCCGCTGTACGGCGGCGCCGTGCAGTACATGCAGGGCTACGAGGGCAGCGACCAAGTGGGCCTCCCCGGCTTCGTTGCCCGCGCCCGTGAGCTCGCCGCCGCGTACGGCGACCGCTTCGAGCCGCCCGCCTACCTCGTCGACCTCGCCGAGAAGGGTGAGCACTTCCCCGCCTGAGGCGAACCTGGGCGTTTTGCCCCATTCGTGGACCGTCAACGGGACAATGGAGGCCATGACCTCCCCCGACCGGTCCGCCGTTGTCGACGTGTCCGGACTGTGGGTGAGGTTCGGGTCCGTGGACGCCGTACGCGGCATCGACCTGCAGGTCGCGCCGGGCATCGCGACCGCACTGCTCGGCCGCAACGGCGCCGGCAAGTCGACCACGATGCGCGTGCTGGCCGGGGTCATCCCGCCGACCGAGGGCCGCGTCGTCGTCGACGGCCTCGACGTCCGCACCGAGACCCTCCAGGTCAAGCGGGTCACCGGCTACTGCCCCGACGTCGGCGGCCTGGTGCCGCGCGCCACCCCGTGGGAGCACCTTCAGCTGTCCGCCCGGCTGCGGCGGCTGCCCGACGGCTGGGAGGACCGCGCCCGCCACCTGCTCGAGCGCTTCGAGCTCGGCGGCGCCGCGGACCGGCTGACGGCCGGCTTCAGCCACGGCATGGGGCGGCGGATGTCGGTCGTGCTCGCGGCGTTCCACGAGCCGAAGGTGCTGCTGCTCGACGAGCCGTTCGACGGCGTCGACCCGCTCGGCGTCGAGGCCACCATGGACGTGATCGCCGACGCCCGGGCCCGGGGCGCGGCCGTGCTCATCTCCACCCACCTGCGCGAGCTCGCGGTCGAGGCCTGCCAGCACACGCTCGTCCTGCGCGGCGGCTCGACGGTCGCCGAGGTCAGCGCCGCGGACCTGAGCGGAGAGGCCGGTGCGGGTGCCTACCGTGCGCTCCTCGACTGAGGCGGGCTCCGACGCACTGCGCGCCGCTCGTGACGTCGGCTCGCTGCTGAGCTTCCGGCTCGCCGGGCTGCGCGGGCGGGCTCGGCTCGCCGCCCCGATAGCGCTCGCCGTCATCGCCACCATCACTGCCGCCGCAGCGTCCTTGCCCGCATTCGTCGGCGAGCTGTCGCTCTCGCGCCGCGACATGTTGCTGCTGCTGCCGTCGGCCTACCTCTCGGTGCTCATCGTCTCCGTCGTCTCGGCAGCCGCGTCCGGTGGTGGCCGCGAGCTGCTGCCTCGCGATCAGGCGGTGGCCTTCCCGGTGAGCACGACGACCGACCACCTCGGCGCTCTCGTGATGGCCCCGCTCAACATCGCCTGGCTGGTGCAGTGCTGGGTGGTGCTCGGCGCCACGTCGTACGCCATCGGCGCCCGCCCGGGTCTCGCCCTGGCGCTGGTGACGGTGCTGGTGTGGCTGGTCGCTGCCGCCGCGGTCGGGCAGTCGATCGCCTGGTGCATCGAGTGGGTACGCCGCGGCCGACACGGCCGGCACATCGTCCGCGCGGGCGCTCTCGTCCTGGCCGCCACCGTCGGCGCGATCATCGCCACCGGCGCCACGACCGCGCTTCTCGACCGCAGTCCGACGCTGCGGATCGCGATCGGCGTCGCGGCGGGCGCCGACGTCCGTGTCGGCCCTTGGGCCCGGCTCACGGCGACTCTTCTGGTGCTCGCCGTCGTCGCGGTGGGACTCGGCGCCTCGCTGGCAGGCCGCGTCGCGCGGCGCCCGACCCGCGACGAGCTCCGCACCGAGGCCTCGCGGCGACCGGTGAAGGCGAACCCCGCCTCCGACCTGGCCGCGCTGATGCGGACCGACCGGGCAGGCATCTGGCGCTCGGTGCCGATGCGCCGCGGCATGCTGGTCCTCGCACTGCTGCCCGGGCTGGTGGCGGTCGGCGGCTCCTTCGGGTGGGAGGCGCTCGGCATCTTCCCCGGCCTGGTCGCCTCCGGTGGCGCGCTGCTCTTCGGGGTGAACTCCTGGTGCCTCGACGCCCGCGGCGCGCTGTGGCGCGACAGCCTGCCGGTCAGTCCTCGGCTGGTGTTCTGCTCACGAGCACTGGTGCTGATGGAGATCCTGGTCGTCGCGACCGTGCTGACACTGGTCGTCGCGTCGATGCGCGCGGGCCTGCCGACGGTCTCCGAGCTGGTCGCGGTGCTGTGCGCGACGGTGGTCGTCACGCTGCAGGTCGTCGCCACGTCGTTGGCGTGGTCGGTGGCGCACCCCTACGCCGTCGACATGCGCAGCTCGCGCGCCACCCCGGCACCGCCGCTGGTGATGGTCGGCTACTCCTCGCGGCTCGCGCTCGCGACGACGTGCACCGGGATGCTGTTCAACGTGCTGTCGGCCGCTCCGTGGATCTGGTCGCTGATCTTCGCCGTACCCTTCCTCGCCTGGTCCGGCCTCAAGCTCAACCGCACCGCGGCGGCCTGGGAGAGACCCACCGTCCGCGCTCGCGTCATCGCCATCGTCGCGAGCTGAGCGGTCAGCGCGACTGGCGCAGCGCCGCATGCGCGGCGTTGGCGCCGCAGGCACCGTGGACCCCACCGCCGGGGTGAGCCGACATGGACGCGAGGTACAGCCCGTCGATCGGGGTGGTCGGCAGTCCGAGCCCGGGCACCGGGCGGAGCATGAGCTGCTGGCGCAGGGCACCCGTGCCGCCGTTGAGGGCGCCGTTGCGGAGGTTGGCGTCACGCGCCTCGAGCTCGCGGGGGCCGAGGACGCGGCGGGCGACGACGAGGTCGCCGAAGCCGGGTGCGTACTCCTCGATGCGGGCCTGCATCCGGTCCGCCATCCGCTCGGCGTCGTCGTGGTCCCACCGACCGGTGATGCCGGCGTCGCCGGCGTCGGAGGTGACGTGTTGCGGGACGTGGGTGTAGGCCCACGCCGACTCCATCCCCTCCGGCGCCCGGCTCGGGTCGGTGGTCGCCATCAGGCCGCCGAGCAGGAACGGCCTGGAGGGCACGGCGCCGGAGTCGATCTCCTGCTGGAACTTCAGCACCTCGGGCAGGGTCTCGGAGAGGTGGACGGTGCCGGGCGGCACGTCCGGCTCCACGGCCCACGGGACACGACCGGAGAGCGCCCAGTCGACCTTGATCGTTCCCGGGTCCCAGCGGAACAGCTTCATCAGGCTGCGGGTGCGGGCGGGCAGGTCGTCCCACGGCACCAGGCCGCCGTACAGCTGGGGGGCGGTCACGTCGGCGAGCACCGCGCGGCGGGCCCGCACCGTCGTGCCGTCGGAGGTGCGCACGCCTCGTGCCCGGCCGTTCTCGACCAGCACCCGCACCACGGGGGCATCGCACACGACCCGACCGCCGCGGCTCAGCAGGCGCCGGTACAACGCGTCCGCGAGCACGGACGCCCCGCCGGTCGGCACCGGGTAGCCGAGCTTCTGGGCGGTCATGGTGAGCAGCAGGCCGTAGACACCTGAACCCGGCGACTCCAGCGGCGCGTCCGCGTGGGCCGCGTTGCCGGCGACCAGCATCTGCGCCCGGTCCCCGCGGAACTGCCTCTTCATGAAGCTCGCCGCGGATCCGAGCCCGGCGCCCAGGAGGGTGCCCACGCCCGGCCCCGGCAGCCTTCGCACCGCGCGTACGCCGCGTCGCACCGGAGGGAACGGCGACGTCAGGGCGTCGACGAACTCCTCGCCGATGCGGTCCCACAGCTCGCACAGCCGAAGCCACGACTCGCCATCGCCGGGGGCGTCGGCCTCGAGCCCCTTCGCGGTCAGCTCGCGGTCACGGTGCAGCAGCGCCCACGGTCCGTCGCGGTACGGCGTGCCGACCACTGCCGGCGCGTGCGACCACGTCAGCCCGTGCTCCTCGAGGTGCAGCGACGTCATCACCGGCGACACCATGGCCAGCGGGTAGAAGGAGCTGAACGTGTCGTGCACGTAGTCCGGGTGCACGTCGCGCGCGCTGCGCACCGCGCCGCCGTACACCGACTGCTCCTCCAGCACCAGCACGTCCCAGCCGGCATCGGCCAGCAGGTTCGCGGCGACCAGACCGTTGGGTCCGCTGCCGATCACGACTGCGTCGGCAACGGTGTCGGCGGTGTCGGTGCTGCCGCCCGAGGTGGTGCTCATCAGCCCTGGCTGCCCAACGCGCACTTGGTCATCGGCTGCACGAAGTCCTTCCTGGCGGCGTCCTGGTCCCCTTCGAAGATGTGGGTGAACAGCACGTGCAGGTTGTCCTCGGTGATCACCGTGTTGACGCACGGCTTCAGGTTCTTCGGCACCATGCCGCTCGCGGCGGTCGCCTTCTTCATCATGGTCACCACATCGGTGCAGCCGAAGAGCACGCCCGTGGCGGCCTTCGCGTCACCTTGAGACATCTTGAGGCTGGTGACCGATCCCTTGACCTCGTTGTTCTTGTCGAGCAGGCCGTACTCCTGGAGCTGGTCGGTGCCGATCTTCTCCACGAGCCCGTTTGCGATGCAGTCGGCCTCCTTGCGGTCGACCACGAAGAACCGGGAGACGAGGTCCGAGGACTTCTGCGCCTTGACGAGGAAGTCGGAGATGTTCTGGGTCGCCTCGTCGTCGTCGTTGCCGCACGCGCTCAGCAGGGCTCCGAGGGACAGCACGAGCGCAAGGAGCACCGCCGTGGTCCGGGCCTTGCGCATGCTTGCCTCCCAAGGCGAAGCGACCAGAGCTCGAGGTGGCTCCATCGCCAGCCTAACCACCGTCCGGGGGCGCGGAACGCCCCTCTAGTGTCGGAGCATGGAGTTCTCCCCGTCACCGCGTGCCGCCGACCTGACCGAGCGGGTGCGCTCGTTCATGGCCACCGAGATCGACCCCGTCGAGCCGCAGTACCACCGCGACCTCGCCGGCCTGCGCGACGGTGGCGGTGACCCCTGGACGCCGTTGCCGCTGATCGCCGACCTGCAGGGCAAGGCGCGCGCCCAGGGGCTGTGGAACCTCTTCTTGCCCAAGGAGCACGCGGGGGAGTACGCCAAGCGGTTCGGCACCGACGGGGGCGAGGGGTTGACGAACCTCGACTACGCACCGATCGCCGAGCTCACCGGGCGGTCGGCGCTCGCGCCCTACGTGTTCAACTGCAACGCGCCCGACACCGGCAACATGGAGGTGCTGCTGAAGTACGGCACCGAGGAGCAGCGCAGCGAGTGGCTCGAGCCGTTGCTGGAGGCGCGGATCCGCAGCGCGTTCACGATGACCGAGCCCGACGTCGCGTCCTCCGACGCGACGAACATGGCGGCGACCGCCGTCGTCGACGGCGACGAGGTGGTCATCAACGGCCGCAAGTGGTGGTCGACCGGCGTGGGTCACCCGGACTGCAAGATCTTCGTGTTCATGGGGCTCACCGACCCCGACGCCGACCGGCACGCGCGGCACACGATGGTGCTCGTGCCCCGCGACGCCAAGGGCGTGAAGGTCGAGCGGATGCTCTCGGTGATGGGCATGCACGACGAGCCGCACGGCCATGGCGAGGTGTCCTTCGACGACGTGCGGGTGCCGCTGTCCAACGTGCTGCTCGGCCCCGGTCGGGCGTTCGAGATCGCGCAAGGACGGCTGGGCCCGGGGCGTGTGCACCACTGCATGCGACTGGTGGGTCTGGCAGAGATGGCGCTCGAGCGCGCCGTCCGTCGTACGACGGAGCAGGACGGCGTTCGGCCGCCCGCTGGCGAAGCTCGGCGGCAACCAGGAGCGAATCGCAGACGCCCGCATCGCCATCGACCAGGCGAGGCTGCTGGTGCTGCACGCCGCGTGGAAGCTCGACACCGTCGGGCCGAGCGGCTCGCTGTCGGAGGTCAGCCAGATCAAGGTCGCGGTGCCGAACATGGCGCAGCGGGTCATCGACATGGCGATGCAGATGCACGGCGGCGGCGGCTTCAGCGACGACCACCCGCTCGCGGCCGCGTGGGTCAGCGCGCGCTCGCTGCGGATGGCCGACGGACCCGACGAGGTGCACCGAGGCGTCATCGCGAAGCTCGAGCTGGCCAAGCACTCATGAGGGTCCTCGTCACCGGGGGCGCCTCCGGGCTCGGCGCCGCGCTCGTTCGCAAGTACGCCTCCCGGGGCGACCAGGTGCTCTCCGGGGACCTCGCCGAGCTGTCAGGCGCTCACGCTGCTGGGGCGACGCCACCGCCTGACAACTCGGCGGTGGTGCACCGGCGACTCGACGTCACGAGCGAGGACGACTGGGAGGCGGCCCGTGAGTGGGTCGCGTCCGAGTGGGGCGGCCTCGACATCCTCGTCAACAACGCAGGCGTCGCCGGCGGTGGACGCATCGAGCTCTGCTCGGTCGAGGACTGGAAGTGGCTGTTCGAGGTGAACCTGTTCGGCGTGGTGCGCGGCACGCGGGCGTTCACTCCGATGTTCAAGGCGCAGGGCTCGGGGTGGATCGTCAACACCGCCTCGCTTGCCGGGCTGGTGCATCCGCCGGGCATGGGCTCCTACAACGCCGTCAAGGCGGCCGTCGTCGCGTTCAGCGAGACCACCGCGCACGAGCTCGCGCCGCACGGCGTCGGCTGCTCGGCGGTGTGCCCGTCGTACTTCCGCACCAACTTGATGAACTCGCTTCGCGGCGGCGACGAGGACCTCGCGCTGCAGATGAAGCGGCTCGTCGACGAGTCGCCGATCTCCGCCGACGAGATCGCGGCGGCCGTCGTGGCGGGCGTCGACGCCCGCGAGGAGCTGATCGTGCCCGACGAGCCGGCGCGGACCGCCTACGACGCCAAGCTGCACCACCGCGAGGCGTACGACGAGCAGATGCGTGGCATAGCTGCGCGGATCAAGGAGCGAGGATGAGGTCTCGACAGGCTCGACCACCGGAAGATGCCGTGGTCGACGTCCGCGAGGAGGACGCGTTCGACGTCGACGCCATGACGTCGTGGCTGGCCGAGCACGGGTCCGACGTGCCCGAGGGCCGGCCGGACGTGCGGCAGTTCCCGGGTGGCGCTTCGAACCTGACCTACCTGCTGTCGTGGCCATCGCGCGACCTGATCCTGCGGCGTCCGCCGTCGGGGCAGAAGGCCAAGAGCGCGCACGACATGAACCGCGAGTTCACGATCCAGTCGAAGCTCGCGCCGGTGTTCTCCTACGTCGCCGACATGGTCGCGTTCTGTGACGACGAGGACGTGATCGGCTCGGACTTCTACGTGATGCAGCGGCTCGAGGGCACGATCTTGCGTCGCGACCTCCCCGAGGGCATGGAGCTGTCCGCGGACGACGCCCGCGCGCTGTGCACGAACTTCCTCGACGTGCTCGTCGAGCTCCACTCGGTCGACCCCTCGAAGGCGGGGCTCGACGACCTCGGCAAGGGCGCCGGCTACACGGCGCGACAGGTCTCCGGCTGGTCCGACCGCTTCCGCAAGGCGCGCACCGACAACGTCGGCGACTACGAGCGGATCATGGGGTGGCTCGACGAGCAGCAGCCCGACAAGGACGTCGCGACCTGCGTGATCCACAACGACTTCCGGCTCGACAACGTCGTGCTCTCCCCGAACGACCCGCTGAAGGTCCTGGGTGTCCTCGACTGGGAGATGGCGACGCTCGGCGACCCGCTGATGGACCTGTCGGGGGCGATGGCGTACTGGATCCAGGACGACGACGAGGAGTCGTTCCGCAAGGTCCGCCGCCAGCCATCGCAGCTGCCTGGGATGTTGACGCGCGCCGAGATGGTCGACTACTACACCTCGCGCATGGGGCTCTCGGTCACGCCGGAGCAGTGGCGCTTCTACGAGGTGTTCGGGCTGTTCCGGCTGGGCGTGATCGCGCAGCAGATCTACTACCGCTACCACCACGGGCAGACCCACAACGAGGACTACGCGCGCTTCCTGCCGATGGTGCAGCTGCTGGACGCCCGCTGCAACGCGCTCATCGACCGGGCGGAGAAGTGAGCATCGTCCTGCTCGTTCGGCACGGTCAGGCCTCCTTCGAGGCTGCGGACTACGACCTGCTGTCCGCTCACGGGGAGGAGCAGTCACGGCTGCTCGGCGCCTCGCTGGCCTCGCGCGGCGTACGCCCCGACCTGGTGGTCAGCGGCTCGATGAAGCGGCACCGGCAGACCGCGGCTGCCGCCGTTGAGGCAGCGGGCTGGGACGTCTCGGTCGTCGAGGAAGCTGCCTGGGACGAGTACGACCACCTGAGCACGCTGAACGGCGAAGCCGTGATGGGCGACCTCGAGGGCGTGTCTTTCGAGGAGCGCGTGCGTCGCGTCGAGGAGTCGATCGACAGGTGGTCCTCGGGCGCGCACGACGACGACTACCGCGAGAGCTTCCCGGCGTTCCGCGAGCGGGTCACCGGCGCGATGACGCGGCTGGTCGACGAGCTCGATGCGAAGCAGACGGTGGTGGTGTTCACCTCCGGCGGGCCGGTCTCGTGGCTCACCGCGTCATTGACCGGTGGCGGCCTCGATGCCTGGCAGCGGCTGTCCAAGGTGGTGGTGAACTCCGGTGTCACCAAGGTGCTCGCCGGCCGTCGCGGCACGAAGCTCATCTCCTTCAACGACCACAGTCACCTCGAGACCACCGACGCCGGCCTCATCACCTACCGCTGAGTGCGTCGTTGACCTGACAGACGAGAAGGAGAATGCGTGAGCAAGAAGATCCTGATCACCGGCGCGAGCAGCGGTCTCGGCGAGGAGATGGCGCGACAGTTCGCCGCCCTCGGCCACGACCTTGCGCTCTGTGCCCGCCGTACCGACCGCCTGGAGAAGCTGCGCGCCGAGATCGAAGAGTTGCATCCCAAGGTCCGCGTCGAGCTGCGCACGCTCGACGTGAACGACCACGACCAGGTGTTCGAGGTGTTCCGCGGTGTCGCCGAGGAGCTGGGCGGCATCGACCGGGTGATCGTCAACGCCGGCATCGGCAAGGGCGCAAAGCTCGGCACCGGCCGTTTCGACGCCAACCGCCAGACCGCGATGACGAACTTCGTCGCCGCGCTCGCCCAGACCGAGGCTGCGCTCGAGATCTTCCGAGCGCAGCAGGCCGGCCACCTGGTGATGATCTCGTCGCTGTCCGCGGTGCGCGGCATGCCCGGTTCGATCACGACGTACGCCGCGACCAAGGCCGGTGTCGCACATCTCGCCGAGGGGGTGCGTGCCGACGTGCTCGGCACTCCGATCAAGGTCACGGTGCTCTACCCGGGTTACATCCGCACCGAGCTGAACGACTTCCTCGAGAACGTTCCCTTCATGGTCTCGGCCGAGAAGGGCGTCGCGTCGATGGTCGCGGCCATCGAGAAGGAGAAGGACTCCACGGCCGTCCCGCCGTGGCCGTGGACCCCCCTCGGTTTCGCGCTCAAGCACCTTCCACTGCCGATCGCGCGCCGCCTCATGTGATCAGTCCGGCAAGCCTCAGGACTGCTGGCAGTAGGTGGTGCGGATGATGACGCTCCTGCTCTTGGACTTGTGCACGGTGTTGCCGTTGAGGTCGTGAGTGGTGGCGTCGACGCTCGCGATCGCGTTGCCGACCCGGAACTTGCCGCCGAAGGCGTTGAACGTGCTGGACTGGTACTTGTGCGGGTGCCCGTCGCACGAGGCGCCGTCCTGCAGCTGGTCGCCGGCGGTGTTCACGGTCTTGCCGTTGCGGGTCTGCGTGACGCCGAAGAAGAACTGGATGACGTCGTTCGGGTCGGTGTTGGTGCAGGTGTAGGTGCCGGTGAAGTCGACGGTGTCCACCTTCGGTTGGCTGATCTTGATCACCTTGTTGATCGTGATCTTGAACGTCGGCTTCGCATACGAGCTGGACGAGCTCGTGGCCGCCGTCGCACTTGCGGGAGCGGCCACCGCGGCCCCGGTCAGGACAAGGGCAGCGAGCAGTGTTCGGTAAGTCATGTGAGGTCCCCGATTTTGATGTGGATTTACTTACAAAAACCTTTACGGTTTTCGAAACTAAGAGACGCCCGCACGACCATCAAGAACCCTTGCGGGCCATCTTGAGATAGCCCGGACGCGGGGCTCGGCCGTCCCGTGACGAGTGTCGGTGGGCCCGCCTAGGGTGAAGGATCCAGGAGAACCGATCTCGGAGGTTTCCCATGACCACCTTGTCCGATCGCCCGAGGACCGCGCTGCTCGTCGTCGACGTCCAGAACGGCGTTCTCGCCGGCACCCACAACCGCGACGGCGTGATCGCGAACATCAACACGCTCGTCGACAAGGCCCGCGCAGAGGACGTGCCCGTCGTGTGGGTGCAGCACACCGGCGACCACCTTCCGGTTGGCAGCGTGGAGTGGGAGTACGTCCCAGAGCTGGCGCAGCAAGACACCGAGCCGGTCGTGCACAAGCGCTACGGCGACGCCTTCGAGGACACCGACCTCGAGGAGCGCCTCGCCGAGCGCGGCGTCGGTCGCCTGGTGGTCACCGGCGCCCAGACCGACGCGTGCATCCGCTCGACCCTGCACGGTGCTGTCGTGCGCGGGTACGACGCGACGCTCGTCGCCGACGCGCACACCACCGAGGACCTCACCGAGTACGGCGCCCCCACGCCCGACCTGGTCATCGCGCACACCAACCTCTACTGGGGCTTCGCGGACGCACCCGGTCGCACCGCCGGCACCGTCGCCACCGCCGAGGTCAGCTTCAGCTCGTACTAGCCGGCTCGACCAACCCCTTGCGCAGCAGCACGTTCGCGTAGGTACGGGTCTCCCCGGTGCGGACCACCACGAAGGCTGCCTCGGCCGCTTCGTAGAACGCGAACCGCTCCAGGAACCGCACCTCCTCGACACGTACGCCGGCCACGTCGGCCAGCTCGCGCTGGACCGGAAGGGTCCTGCCGTCCGACGACAGCATCTGGTCGACGGCGGGCGAGTCGTCGAGCGGCAGCACGGTGCGCACCGCGCGCAGCAGCTCCGACGTGCCCACGGACGGGAGGTCGATCAGCCGACGCGCGACCCGGGCTGCGGGGAAGTGCGCATCGGTGAGCACGACGGCGTCGCCGTGCCCCATGGCGTCGAGAGCGGCGAGCAGGCCGCCGGTGAGAAGCGGATCGATTCCTGTGAGCACGTCACACCTCCGGGTCGGTGAGCTGGTACACGCGTTGCGCGGTGCCGGACATGATCGCGGACTGCTCGTCGGGCGAGAGCGCGCCCACGAGTCGGGAGACGACGTCGAAGTGAGGCTGGTAGCCGCCTGCGGCGACGGTCATCGGCCAGTCGCTGCCGTACATCAGCCGGTCGGCGCCGAACGCGTCGAGCGCGACGTCGAGCACCGGCCGCAACGCCTCGACCGTGAACGGCTGGCCGGCCGCCTGCAGCCCCGACACCTTCGCGACCGCGTTCGGTGAGGCGGCGACCGCGCGCAGCGACTTCTCCCAGGCCGGCAGGTCGTCGGTGCCGCGCGGCGGCTTGCCGAGGTGGTCGACCACGAGCGTCAGCGACGGCAGCGTCGCGCGCCAGGTCGGCGACGGCGTCGAGGTGGCGCGGCCAGGCATCCGGTACGTCGAAGGCGAGCCCGCGCGAGGCCACCGCGCGCAGCGACTCGCGCACCGGCGGGAGGCTGAGGAAGTCGTCTCGGGGATCGTCGTGCACCAGGTGACGCACGCCTTTGAACGCGGGGTGCGCGAGGTGCTGCTCGAGCCGGGTCAGCGCCTCGTGCGGGGTGTCGAGCGGCACCCAGCCGACCACCCCGACCAGGGCGTCGAAGCGCGAGCAGGCGTCCAGCATGAACGCGGTGTCGGCCAGCGTGTCGTCGGCCTGCACCAGCACCGCCGCATCGATGCCGGCTCGCGCCAGCTCGCCGACGGCCTCGTCCGGCAGGAAGCTGCGGTCGAGCTCGCTGCCGTCGGGGACCCAGTCGTAGCCCCCGCGAGACAGGTCCCAGACGTGCAGGTGGCTGTCGATCACGCGATCAGCCCCTCGTCGCGCAGCCGGTCCCACAACGCCTCCGGAACGACGGCGGCGAGTGCCGCAGCGTTCGCCCGCACATGTGCCGGCTCGGCCGCGCCGACCACCACCCGGACCACGAGCGGATCGCGCAGCGGGAGCTGCAGCGCGGCGGTGGTGACCGGGACACCGAGCTCCGCGCACACCGCGGAGACCCGGCGAGCCCGCGCCAGCACGTCGTCGGGCGCGGGTCCGTAGTCGTAGCGCGAGCCGTCGGCGAGCAGCCCGGAGTTGAACACGGCAGCTGCCACCACTCGAGTGCCGTGCCGCCGGCAGTGGGGGAACACCTCGACGGCCGCCGACTGGTCGAGCAGGGTGTGCCGGCCGGCCACCATCAGCTCGTCCAGCGCGCCGGTGGCGGCGTACTCCGCCAGCGTCTTGGTGCTCATCGAGGCCACCCCGACCGCGCGCACCAACCCTTCGTCGCGCAGCCGCACCAGCCCGGCCACCACCTCCTCGGCGGACAGCGAGGTCCCCGACCGCTCGGGGTCGTGCACGTAGACCGTGTCGACACGATCGAGACCCGCCCGTGCCAGCGACGCCTCGAGGCTGCGCCGCAGCCCGGCGGCGCTCAGGTCCCACACCCGCCGCAGCCGCGCGGGCACGTCGAAGTCCTCCGCGTCCCGTGCGCCGGACCAGTCCGGGTCCGGATCGAGGAGCCGCCCGACCTTGGTCGAGAGGCGCCAGCCTTCGCGGCTGCGCAGGAACGCACCGAGCCGTGCCTCGGCCAGCCCGAGCCCGTAGTGCGGAGCGGTGTCGAAGTGCCGCACCCCGCAGCTCCACGCCGCTTCGAGGATCGCAGTCGCCTGCTCGTCGCTCATCGCCTCCGCAGGTTGCCGAGGTTCGCGGTGCCGAGCCGAGCCTCACTGCGTCCAGGTCAGCCATCGCGCCGGGTTGTCGACCAGCACCTGGTCGGTGACCTCGTCGCCGAGCAGCGCGCGCATGCGCGGGACGAAGCGGCGGCCGAGGTAGGCCAGCCCCGGCATCCCGCCGTACGACGTGTAGCGGCTGGCCCGCGCGACGTCGCCGCCGAGCAGCGGGCGTCCGCATGACCCGGCCGAGGCGACCGCGCGTGAGGCAGTCGAGCACCACGCTGTCGGGGGCGGAGCGCGCGCGCGCGGGGCCGTCGTACCCGAGGAACGCGCCGCGCGCGGCCAGCTCGGCGTGCAGCCCGGGGTCGGGGTTGCGGTCGACGTGGGCCAGGGCGACGCGTGACGGCTGGCACCCCGTGAGCGTCGAGCAGGTCGAGCACCTCGTGGAGCCGCAGTGGCGTGCTCGGTGTGCACCATCACCGGCGCGCCCGTCGCGGTGTGCGCCGCGCGCACGGCCTCGGCGACGCGGTGCTCGAAGGCGCTGATCCGCCAGTAGCCGATGCCCAGTCTTCACGACCCCGGCGCGGGCTCGATGCGCGGCACGCCGTCCGGCTCGTCGGCGGCCGCCATGCCGTCGACAGGTCGCGCGGAACCGGCGGCCAGCTCGTCGACCCCCAGCCGAGCAGCCAGTGCCCCTCGCCGTAGTGCTCCTCCCGGTGCGCTCCCGTCGAGGCGACCACCTGGAGGCCGGAGGCGTGCGCCGCCGGGTGAGGGCCGCCGGGTCGCGGCCGAGCCCCGTCGGTGTCGCGTCGACCATCGTGGCGAAACCCGACTCGCGCAGCAGCACCGCCTCGGCCGTGCTCGCCGGCTCGTCGGTCAGCTCGTCATCCGGGAGCAACGGACTGACCTGGAACAGGTGCTCGTGGTAGTCGACGCGACCGAGCGCGCGGAGCCGACGTCACCGGCCGTGGTGCGGACCTGGCCCGTCACCTGACCTCCTCGGCGAGCGCGGCGAGCTCGTCGACGAGCGCGGGCGGCATCGGCACGTCGAAGACCTCCTCGACCGCCTGGGTCCAGCCGTGCACGAAGTACCGCCAGCCGTCGTGCACCTGCAACCCGCGCGCGGCCTGCTGCGCCTCTGCCTGGTGCAGGAAGTCCAGAGAGCCGCGGTAGTTGATCTCCCAGATCACCGACCCCTCGGGGAAAGGTGCGTCGTCGATCGGGCTCCCCGGCCGGTCCTTGCCCAGCCCGGTGGCGTTGACCACGAGCGAGCCCGGCGGCGCGTCGCGGACGAGGTCGTCGGGATGGTCGGTGACCTCGTAGCGGAACAGCGAGGGGTCGAGCCCGGCGCGGGCGTGGACCTCGCGGGGGTGCTCGAGCGGGCGGGGTCGACGTCGGTGACAGTGATCGCACGGCCGGCTCGTCGGTGCCGGCGAGGTGGTGGAGATGGCGGTGCCGGCGCCGCCGGAGCCGAGGCAGACCACCTCGCCCCGTCGGCGAACCAGGCGTCGGGCAGCATCTCGGCCAGCGCGAGCCCCGCGGTGAGCGGGTCCTTGGCGCTGCCGAGCAGCCGGCCGTCGCGCTTGCTGATCGAGGAGATCTCGCCGAACTGCTCGCTGAGCGCGTCGAGCTCGTCGAACAGGTCGTGCGCCGCCTCGAAGACCCGGACCTTGTGAGTGGTCACCAGCGCGCCGAGGTGCCGCTCGTCGTCCCGGATCGCGCGCACGAGGTCGCGGTAGCCTGGTCGGGCGCGTCCAGCGGCACGTCGTGGCCGTCGCAGCTCGCGGGTGGGCAGCCCGAGGGGGTCGGCCCAGAGCGGGAAGACCTTCATGATCGAGGAGCCCGCGGTGTTGACCCCGACGAAGCCCATCGCCGGTTGCGGAACCGCGTCATGAGCGGCGGCTGGTGCCCGCGGCGGCGACGAAGGCCTCCGCCCGCCGGGTGATCTCGTCGTGCTCCCCGCGCGCGAGCAGGTCGGCGGGCATGAGCGAGCCGCCCGCCCCTACGCAGAAGGCGCCGGCGTCGAGCCACTCGCGAGCGTTGCCGGGGCTCACCCCGCCGGTGGGCATCAGCGGTACGTCGGGAAAGGGATCACGCAGCTGCTCGAGGTACGACGGCCCGCCGAGCGACCCGGGAACAGCTTGATGACGTCTGCGCCGAGAGCAACCGCGGTCATCACCTCCGAGGGCGTCAGCGTCCCGAGCGCGAAGGGCAGCCCGGTCTCACGCAGCGCGGACGCGACCGCTCCGTCGTACCGGGCGAGACCAGGAACTCCGCACCGGCGTCCGCCGACTCCGCGGCCTGCGCGGCCGTCGTGATCGTGCCCGCGCCGAGCACCACGTCGTCACCGGCTCTCCACGCACGTGCTCGACAACGGGGCGGCGTCCGGGGTCGAGTAGGTGACCTCTACCGCGCGGATCCCGCCGGCCACCGCCGCATGGATCCCGGCCAGCGCCGACTCGTGGTCGGGTGCGCGCACCACGGCGACGACCACGGCCGAGCGGAGCCGCTCCAGCAACTCATCGGACAACCTCCGGCTCGTTGATCGGATGGGGGGGGACCGCTCCTCGCAGCACGGCGAGCACGTCGTCGGCCGACATGAGCCCATGTTGTCGACGGCCTCGTCGGTCTGGCCGCCGAGGTGCGGGGTGAACAGCAGCTGTCGGCGAGGTCGTCAGCGAGCAGCGGGCTCGCGCTCGCTCGTGTCGGCCGTCAGCGTGTCGGAGGCGTATCCACCGAGCCGGCCGTCGCGCAGTGCGGCCGCGATGGCCGCCTCGTCGACGAGGTCGGGGCGCGCGGTGTTCACCACGGATCGAGGCCGCGGTCGGAGCTGTCGAGAGCCGCGCCGCGTCGAGCAGCGTCGGCCGCCCGGGGCGTGCAGGGTGATCAGATCGGTCCGCGACCAGGTGGTCGAGGTCGACAGTTCGACGCCCGCGATGGCCGACCGGCAGCGCCGGGTCGGCGGCGAGCATCCTCGAGCCGAAGCCCCTCAGCCGACGCGCGACGCCCTGGCCGATGCGGCCGAGGCCGACGATGCCGATCGTCACCGCGCCGAGCTCCCGTCCGCGTCGCACGCTCCAGTCGCCCAGAGCGACCGCGGCCGCGCCCTCGGGGAGGCCGCAGTGCCTCGAGCATCAGCCCGACGGCAAAGTCGGCGACCGCCTCCCCGTTCGCCCCCGGGGTCGTGGTCACCGAGAGCCCGTACGCGGGGCCGCCGGGACGTCGCCGGCCTCGTGCCGACGCCGTAGCCGCGACGACTGAGCTTCGGCGATGACAAGAGGATCGTCGGTGACCGGGCCCGTCCCCGCGACCCAGCCCCCGCCTCCGCGAGCAGGGTCGCGAGCTCGGCGGGGCCGTGCGGCGCGGGCGCGGACCACCGTGGCCGGCGGCCCTCCAGCTCGCGAGGTGGCGGTCGGCGGTCGAGAACGACCGCGTGGCGAGGAGACGGTGCCCGTGGTCGTGTCTGGGCTCATGAGCCCTCCAATGACGGGCGCACCGCGGCGAACCACGGCTCGAGGGCGTCGTAGGCCTGGGCGAACCAGGCGTGCCTCCACGCAGGCCGCGTGCCGCCCGGCGTCCGGCGAGAACTCCGCGGTGACCTCACAGAGCGCCCGGCCGCGGAGAAGTCGGCGAGTGGAGCCGAGCGCGACCCCGGCCGTGACCGCGGCCCCGAGGCTGTTGGCCTCACCGGCGATGGTGCGCCGGCGGACCACGAGCCCCACAGGTCGGCGAGCATGCAGCCAGACGTCGCTCTCCGCGCCGCCGCCGACCGCGTCCACCGGTCGACGCGGCCCCGGACTCCCGGAACGCCCGATGCCGGTGTACAGGTTGAACGCCACCCCCTCGAGCACCGCGCGGGTGAGGTCGCCGGGCCGTGGTGCCGGGCCAGCCCGACGAAGCGCCGCGGGCCGGGTTCCAGTACGGCGAGCGCTCGCCGAGCAGGTACGGCAGGAAGTACAGCCCGTCCGCGCTGGCCGGCACCGCGGCACGCCGCGAGCAGCCTGTCGTAGCGGCCGGGCTCACGGCCGGGAGCCAGCACGTCGATGATCCACTCCAGCGACGCCCCACCGGCCTGCATCGTCGCGGTCGGCACGAAGCGGCCGGGATCACGTGGTCGAAGGTCATGGTGCGCATCTGCGGGTCGTGCAGCGGCGCGTCGCGGCCAGCGAGACCCAGGACGAGGAGCCGAGCAGACGTATGCGCCCGTGGTCGCGCCGGGATGCCGGCGCCCAGCGCGGCCATCGGCCCGTCCCCGCCGCCCACGACCACCGGGGTGCCCGGCGCAGGCCGGTCTGCTCGGCCGCCTCGGCGGTGACCGTGCCGGCGACCGTGGTCGAGGGCACGATCTCCGGGAACAACGAGGTGGTCAGCTTCGCGGCCGCGATCAGCTCGTCGACCAGGTGCCGCGCGGGCTGGTCGTAGGCGTTGGTGCTGTCGCGTCGGACGGATCGGTGACCAGGGCGCCGGTGAGCCGGAGACCATGTAGTCCTTGGCCGGCGCCACGTGCGCGACCCGGGCGAAGACGTCCGGCTCGTTGTCCCGCACCCACATGACCTTCGTCAACGAGTACGTCGGGTTCAGCCGGTGCCCGGGGATCCGGTAGCCACTCCATGTCGACCGCTGCCGCAACTGCTCGGTCTGCGCGGCGGACCGGGTGTCCGCCCAGATGATCGCCGGCCGGACCGGCGCGCCTGCGGCGTCCAGCAACACCGCGCCCATCATCTGGCCGGAGAAGACACGCCGGCGACGGCTCGGGGCCGGTGCGCTGCGTCCAGCAGCGTCCGGGTCGCCGAGCACAGCGCCTGCCACCAGGCCTCCGGGTCCTGCTCGGCCTTGCCGCGCGGGCCGAAGTCGGTGTCGTAGGGCGCGGTCACCGCGGCCACCACCCGACCCTCGGCGTCGTGCAGGGTGGCCTTGTCCCCGGTGGTGCCGAGGTCGTGGGCGATCAGCATGCTGGGCCCCTATCCCGCCGAGGGGGTCGCGGAATAGGGGCGCAGGTCGACGCCCTCGGTCGAGCGATACGCGCGGGAGCCCATGCCGTGCTCGAGCACCCAGCCGTAGTCGTGGCCGGCGCCGCCCGGATACACCGCGAGGAACGCATAGGGCTCGTCGCCCGTGTTCACCGACCGGTGCGCCCACCCCGGCGGGATGTAGCCGATGGTGCCCGGGAGCATGTCGAGCCACTCGGTGCGCTCGCCGTCGAACATGAGCAGACCGCCGCGGCCCTTCAGCGCGAGGTAGATCTCGCCCTGGTGGTTCGGATGCTGGTGCCCCTTGGTCATCCAGAGCTCCCCCGCGATGTCTCCGGGCATGATCGTCGTGATCGACTGCGGCAGTTCTCGGTCGACCTCGGGCACGGGCGATGGGTCACCGTGTAGACGACGGGATCGTCGCCGGCGGATGCGGCGGCCGGCCTCCGCGTCGAGGAACAGGCCCTCGAGGTCGGACATCCGGCGCGCGAGCGTGGGCCCCTCCGGGCGAGCGTGCCTTCGGCCACGTCCATCACGAGTCGCAGCGGGTCGACTGCCGGGGTCACGGTGTCTGCTCACGTGGCCCTGTCACGTTGAGTCTCCTGCCTCGTCGGTCACGATCGGGCTCACGACTCGTCCGTGACGACCATGAGCGGGTTGCCGTGGCGCGGGGATGTCGGTTGCCGTCGCACCTCCACCTCGAAGCGGCTTCGGTCGCCTCGGTGGAACGCCACGAAGCTCTCCACCGGTCGCTCCTGCTCGTCGACCGAGACACTGCGCAGCACCAGGAGCGCGTCGCTTCGACGCACCCCGAGCAGCCGCGCCAGTCGTTGCCCGGCCACGGTGGCCTCGACGACGCGGCGGCCACGCACCAGCTCGACGTCGTACTTCTCCTCGAGCAGCTCGTAGAGCGAGCGGTCGGTGAGGTCCTCGTGCTCGAGTCCCGGCGCCGCCCAGGCCGGCACGTCCGTCACCGCGAACACCCACGGCTCCTCACCCACCGAGCGCAGCCGCTCGATGTGCACGACCGGCTCGCCCACGTCGAGGTCGAGGGCCGTTGCCTGGCTGTCGTCGGCCGGCACGACGGCGATCTTGCGGACCTCGCTGCGCAGCTCGACGCCCCGCATCGCGAGGTCCTCGTGCAGGCCGGTCAGGCTCGCGATGAGCCCCTCGTCGGCAGGGGCCGGGGCGACGAAGGTGCCCCGACCTCGGTCGCGCACCACCACGCCCTCGACCTCGAGCTCGCTCGAGCGCCTGCCGGACGACGGTGCGGGAGACCTCGTAGGTCTCGCACAGCTCGCGGTCGCCCAGCAGCCGGTCACCGGGCTGCCGCTCGTGGGCGGCGATGTCGGCGACGATCAGCTGCTTGAGCTGGTGGTAGTAGGGCAGCGGCGACGCGCGGTCGATGCCCTTGGGACGGCGTGGTGGACCACGGTGGGCTCCCCGTTGAGCGGCGCGGGGGGTCGGCATGACGCTGGCTCCTCTCCGCCGCGGCTCAGCGCTCGGATCCTCCGAGCAGCCCGGTCACCAGGCGCTTCTGGAGCATGATGGCGGCGAAGATCATCGGCACCATCGAGATCAGCGAGATCGCGCAGATGTTCCACCACGACGTGCCCAGCTGGCCCTGCTGCTGCGCGATCGAGATCGGCAGCGTGGTCGCCTTCGTCTGGGTGAGCATCACCGCGAAGAGGAAGTCGTTCCAGGAGAACGAGAACGCGAGCAGGAACGTCGCGATCAGCCCGGGGGTGGTCAGCGGCAGCGAGATCTTCCAGAAGATCTGCCACCTGGCTGGCACCTTCGGTCAGCGCTGCTTCCTCGAGCGAGATCGGCACCTGACTGGAAGTAGTTCTGCATGAACCACACCACCAGCGGCAGCGCGAAGCCGATGTAGACGATGGTCATGCCCGGTGACGGTGTCCAGGAGCCGCACCTGCACGCAACATGATGAAGAACGCCATGACGACGACGATGGGCGGCATCATCCGCTGCGAGATGATGAAGAACGAGATGTCGCGCGAGCGCATCCAGGCGAAGCGCAGGTCGTACCTGGCCAGGCCGTACGCCGCGAGCGTGCCCACGACCATGGCGATCAGGGTGCTGATCGTGACGGCGACGAGGCTGTGCCACAGCGGCGCGAGGATGGAGTTGTCGCCGCCGAGGATGCTCTTCCACGCCTGCAGGGAGGGCTTGAAGTCGACGAACGGCAGCCAGCGCGCGCCGTTGTAGATCGAGTCGTTGTCCTTGAACGCCGTGATGAGCACCCAGTAGAGCGGGAAGATCACGAACAGTGCCCACAGCGTGAGCGGGATGTAGCGCCAGCGACCGGTTGTCATCTCTCAGCCCTCCACGCGCTGCAGCAGTCGTCGGGACACTCTGAGGAACACGGTCGAGAAGAGGATCACCATCAGCAGCAGCGCTAGGGCGATGGTGGCGCCGTACCCGAGGTCGAAGTTCTGGAAGCCCTGGAAGAAGCCGAAGAGCGTGGTGCTGGTCGTCGCGGTCCCCGGGCCACCTCCGGTGAGCAGGAAGATCTGCCCGAACACCTGGAACGAGTCGATCATCCGCAGGAACATCGCCGTGACCGTCACGGGCAACAGCATCGGGAAGAGGATCCGGGTGACCACCTGCCAGCTGGTGGCCCCGTCGACGCGGGCCGCTTCGACCACCTCGGACGGGATGGACTGCAGCCCCGCCAGCAGCAGGAGGAAGACCAGCGGCGTCCACTCCCACACGTCCATGATCACCACGGCGGCGACGGCGAGGTGGCTGTCGGACAGCCATGGCGGCGACCCGAGGCCGACAGTGCCGCGCAGCATCTCGTTGATCGGGCCGTTGCTCTGGTCGTAGAGCATCCGCCACGTGAAGCCGATCGCCACCGGCGCCAGCATCATCGGGATCGCGAACAGCACCCTGAAGAACCCGCCGCCGGCGATCTTGTCGCGCAGCATCAGCGCCAGGGAGAAGCCGACGACGTACTCCACGACACTCGCGGCGATCGTGAAGATCAGGGTGAACCACACCGAGCTCCAGAACTGGCCGTCGGAGGCGAGCGCCCGCCAGTTGTCGAGCGTGACCTCACCGATCGTGAGGCCGGTGCTGGTGTCGATCCGGGTGAAGCTGAGGATGAGCGAGAACACCAGCGGGAAGATGTTGAGCACCAGCAGGACGACCAGGGTGGGCAGCACGAACGCCCAACCGGTCCGGCGCTCGCGCCGGGCCGCCCCTTGGCGTCCGAGATCCGAGCGCCCGGTCGCCTTCGAGTCGCGGTGTCGCGGGACGCGACCCGCGACCTGGGCGTCTGCACTGCTGGACACGACAGTCCTCTCAGCCGGCGGTGACCTTGGAGTTCAGCGAGGCCTTGTAGGCCTCGAGCTGCTTGTCCTTGCTCTTGCGGGTGTTGAGCTTGTCCCACTGGTCCGCCAGGCCGTCGAGGGCGTCCTGCGCCTTCTTCTGGCCGGACGCCACCTGCTGCGCGGCGACCTCTGCGGAGTCCTGGAAGCTCGCGGCTCCCGGCAGCCGCAGGTCGGTGACGGCCCCCGGGTCGGTGTCGCTCTTGCGCATCGAGTCGAGGTACTCGTCGAGGTCCGGCTGCGGGTAGCCGACCTTCTTCCAGGCGTCGAGGTTCTTCAGCTGCGAGAGCCGGAAGGGGTTCATCCCGCTGTTGGCCTTGGGTGACCATCTTCATGGAGAACTCGGGCCCTGCCAGGAACGACAAGAAGTCGTACGACGTGTTGACGCTGGTCGCAGTCTTGGGGACCACGCCGACCCAGCCGCCGAACGCCAGCCACCCGGGCCGGTTCAGCTGCGGCTGCTTGACCCAGTCTTCCTTCTTGTGGTCGTAGACCTCGTGTGGAGCCGGGCAGCAGCTGGGAGCCGATCTTGCCCTTCACCTTGCTGTTCTTCTGCAGCTCTCCGATGATCGGGGTGTCGTCCCAGTCGATGCAGAGCACCGCTTCACCGTTGGCGAAGCGCTGCCGCACCTCGTTGCTGTCGAAGTTGATCATCCCGGGCGGGCCGAGCTTGACCGCCTCGGCGTAGTTCTCCATGCCCTTGACGTGACCAGGGTTGTTGATCAGCGGGTCGAGTGTGTCGGGGTCGAACCACATCGCGCCGGGTAGGTCCTTGGTCGCGCAGTAGGACACGCAGTTCGACGCGAAGTACCAGAACGCCTGCCCGCCGTGGCGGTAGGCCTCCAGCACACCGTGCACGCCGTGCTTGCCGTCACCGAAGAACCGGGCGATGTTCATGAAGTCGTCCCAGGTCTCCGGCGGTCCGAGCGGCTTGCCGAACTCCTTCTCGAACTGCCGGCTCAGACCCTTGTCCTCGAGGATGTCGCGGCGGTAGTAGCAGAGGTGGTTGTCGCCGTCGATATCGGGATCGCGACCTGACGACCGACCCGATGGGCGTTGCCCTGGTAGATGACGTCGTTCCAGTCCATGGCCGTGTCGTTCTCGACCCGGTTGGTCAGGTCCACCACGAAGCCCTGCAGGTCACCGAGCCAGCTCGAGGCCGCAAGCACGACGTCGTAGGAGCCGCCGGCAGTGACCATGTCGGCGAGCACCTTCGTGTACAGCTGGCCGAAGGGCGCGGTCGGCAGCCACGGTGATGCCGGTCTTCTTCTTGAACTCGGCCGCGGAGGCTGCGACGGCGCTCGCGATCGGTGGGCCGGTCTGGGTGAAGACCCGCACGACGTCCTTGGATCCGCTGCCCGTGTTCGCGCACGCCCCGAGAAGGGGAGCCGAGACACCGGCCGTCGCCGCGGCGGCCGCACCCTTCAAAAGAGTGCGCCGGTCGAGCCAGACCGGACATATCCCGTGATCACCACCCGAGAGTTCTCATGACAGGATGACAACACCTTCACACGGATCGGAGCGCGTGTGAACCCCCTACTTTTTCCGGTGGTAGCGTCCCGAAACACGCGAGTCGCCTCGGGAGGTCTGCGTGGCCCATTCAGATGACCAGTCGGTCAAGGTCATTGCGCTGTTCAAAGCCGCGCCGGGCATGAGCCGGGAGGAGTTCCGCAGGCGCTGGGTCGAGGAGCACGCGCCCCTGACGCTGCAGATGGAGCGGCTGCGCGGCTATCGCGTCAACGTCGCCATCGAGGAGCAGGAGATCGAGGGCGAGCTCCCCTACGACGGCACCGCCGAGCTGTGGTGGGACTCAATCGAGGACATGCGGGCCGACTCCGACTCCGAGGCCGGGCAGGCGCGGGCGAGGACGCCGACACGTTCACCGTCGTACGCGAGCACATCTACACCGAGGAGCACGTTGCGCCGATGAGCGCGCCGCGGGTCTGCGTGGTGGGGGCGGCGAACATCGACCTCATCAGCTACGTCCCGCGCCTGCCCGAGCTCGGCGAGACGCTGCACGGCACGCAGTTCCATTTCGGCTACGGCGGCAAGGGCGCCAACCAGGCGGTGATGGCGGCCAAGCTCGGGGCCGAAGTCGCGATGGTGACCAAGCTCGGCCGCAACCTTCGGCGAGGGGACCCTCAAGAACTTCCAGTCGCTCGGGGTGGACACCACCTACGTCACCATCACCGACGAGGCGTCCTCAGGCGTCGCGCCGATCTTCGTCGAACCGTCCGGCGGCAACGCCATCGTGCTCGTCACCGGCGCGAACGACCTCATCACCGCCGACGAGATCGAGAAGGCGCGCACCGCGATGGCGCAGGCAGGCGTCGTCGTCTGCCAGCTGGAGATCCCCGTCGAGACCACGATGACCGCGTTGCGGGCGGCCCGTGCCGAGGGCACCCGGACGGTGCTCAACCCAGCGCCGGCGCGCGCCGACCTTCCCGACGAGCTGCTGCGGCTCAGCGACGTCTTCTGCCCGAACCAGGGCGAGGCGGCACTGCTGACCGGGGCGCAGGTCGACACCGTCGACGAGGCCGTCGACGCGGCGGCGCAGCTCCGGGAACGAGGGGCCGGGAGTGTCGTGGTGACGCTCGGCGAGGCCGGCTGCCTGGTGTCCGACGACGACGGTGTCGAGCACCTGCCGGGCGAGTCGGTGGACGCGGTCGACACCACCGGGGCCGGAGACGCCTTCGTGGGGGCGATGGCCGCGTTCCTCGCCCGCGGCGATGGCCTGCGCGAGAGCGCACGGTGGGCCAACCGGGTCGCGGCCCTCAGCGTGCGGGGCCACGGCACGCAGACCAGCTTCCCCGGACAGGACGACCTGCCCGACGATCTCGTGGCCGCGCTGCACCTTGACTGACGTCGAACCTGCGGCGTAAGCCTGACCTCCCAGGCCGCACCCGACGGCCCGCTGACGAGAGGCCGCCATGACCGGACGCGTGGTGCACTTCGAGATCCCCTTCGAGGACCAGGAGCGAGCCAGCGCGTTCTACAGCGAGGTCTTCGGCTGGCAGCTGATGGCGCTGCCCGAGATGGGCTACGTGCTCGCCACCACCGGGCCGAGCGACCAGGGCCCGCCGAGCGAGCCCGGCTTCATCAACGGCGGCATGCTCGAGCGCGGCCAGCCGGTCGGCGGCCCCGTGATCGTCATCGACGTCGAGGACATCGAGGCGGCTCTCGGGTCCGTCGAGGGGCTCGGTGGCACGACGGTCTCCACGAAGCAGGCCGTGGGCGACATGGGGTTCTCGGCGTACTTCAAGGACAGCGAGGGCAACCTGCTGGGGCTCTGGCAGAACGCCTGACCGCGCTAGCGCGACTTCCAGTTCTGGGCGCCGACCACGATCATCCGCAGCTGCTGCACCGTGGTGCGCACGATCTCGCGCTCGACGTCGGGGCGTTGCGGCGGCGCGGAGATGATCGACTCAGCCGTCGAGACCATCGCGGTGACGATGAGGTTCGCCATGACCCGCAGGTCGTCGGCCGACCAGGTGTTCGCGTTCGGCAGCCGGGCGAGGTCGGTGGCGAGCTCCCGCTCGAAGAGCTCGAGCTCGTGCCGGATTGCCTCTCGTACGATGGGCGGGCCGCCGATGCGCTCCCGGGCGACGAACCGGAAGTGCTCCCGCCGCTGGTGCACGTGCTGGACGAGCACGTCGACCGAGCCGGTGATCACGCCCTGCAGCTCGGAGGCGTTGCGCCGCACGTCGCGCAGCATCTCGCGCAGCGAGGCGAAGGACTGGTCGACGAGCGCGAGGCCGAGCTCGTCGAGTGACGCGAAGTGGCGGTAGAACGCCGTCGGCACGATGCCCACCTGCTTGGCGACCTGCCGCAGTGACACGGTGGCCAGGCTCTCCGCGTCGGCGAGCTCGAGGGCGGCGTCCAGGATCGCCTGCCGCGTCCGCTCCTTGCGCGCCGCTCGGGTGGCGCTGTCGGCGGCCTCGGACAGGGCTCAGCCTAACTGAGTGACCGGGTCACACTCAGTGCGACACACGACGAACCACCCGCCTGGTCGCCCGAACTGGCCTGCGTGGGCGACGTCACGCCCGAAAACCCCGCCTCGCCTTGACCATACCGACGGTATGTCCCTATGGTTTTCAGTGTACGGCTGTTCACTGAACTGACTGTGCCCCAAGCCAAGGGAGAACACCGATGAGCCTCACCCAGAGCCTGCTCCGGTCGCCGGCGGTCGCCGCGCTCACGTCGCCGCACGGCGTGGACCGATACCTGGAGCTGGTCAACCCGATGTGGGCCGCGCACGAGGTGCGCGCCCGCGTGGTGCGGGTCGAGCGCGAGACCTTCGACGTCACGACGCTGACCCTCAAGCCCACGAACACCTGGCACGGCTTCCGGGCCGGCCAGCACGTCCAGCTCGGCGTCGAGATCGACAGCGCCCGCCACACCCGCGGCTTCTCGATCAGCTCCTCGGACCTCCGGAGAAGCTACCGGCGACCGGACCTTCACGATCACGGTCCGCGGCCACGACGAGGGCCTGGTCTCCAAGCACCTCGCGCGCAACGCAGACGTCGGCACGGTCGTGCACCTCTCCCAGGCCGAGGGCGACTTCGTGCTGCCCTCGCTGATGCCCCGCAAGCTGCTGATGATCTCCGGCGGCTCGGGCATCACCCCGCTGATGTCGATGCTCCGGTCGCTGATCGACTTCCGCTACGAGGGCCGCATCACGTTCGTGCACTACGCGCGCACCCCCGAGGAGACGATCTTCGCCGAGGAGCTCGACGAGCTCGCGCTGCGTGCGAACGTCGACCTCACCGTCGTACACACGCGACGGGCGGCAAGCGGCTCTACGAGCTGCAGCTGCGCGGGCTGTGCCGACCTACCTGGACACCACCACGTTCGCCTGCGGCCCGGCCGGGATGATCGAGACCCTCAAGGGCTTGTACGGCGACAGCGAGATGCTGCACGTCGAGTACTTCAAGACGTCGACGATCGAGATCGACCCCGACAACGCCACCGGGACCGTCAGCTTCACCCGTTCGGGGGAGGCCGCCGAGAACGACGGCCGGCCGATCCTCGAGCAGGCCGAGGCGGCGGGGCTCACCCCGGCGTACGGCTGCCGCATGGGCATCTGCCTCTCCTGCACCTCCATCAAGAGCGAGGGCACCGTGCGCAACGTCGTCTCCGGCGCCGAGGCCTCCCTGCCCGACCAAGAGATCCGGATCTGTGTCAGCCAGCCGCTCGGCGACTGCGTCGTCGAGCTCTGAACCAGAGGGACACGAACATGACTGACACCCTGACCACCAACGAGACCATCACCGCCCCCACCGTGGAGCCGACCCAGGACGCCCCTGTTTTAAGGCGCCGGCGGGCTGCCGCCTCACTGCCGAGCAGCTCGAGGCGTTCGGCGCGGAGATGGACGCGATCCGCAAGCAGCTGGTCGACTCGCTCGGCGAGGAGGACGCGGAGTACATCCGCGGCGTCGTCAAGACCCAGCGCAGCTTCGAGATCGCGGGCCGCGGGCTGATGTACTTCGTCGCTGGGACCCGGCCTGGATCGCCGGCGTGGCCGCGCTTTCCGTGTCGAAGATCCTCGACAACATGGAGATCGGCCACAACGTCATGCACGGCCAGTACGACTGGATGGGCGACCCGGGGCTGAACTCGCGGATGTACGAGTGGGACACCATGTGCCCGAGCGAGCAGTGGAAGTACTCCCACAACTACATCCACCACACCTACACGAACATCCTCGGCAAGGACCGTGACATCGGCTACGGCATCCTCCGGATGGACGAGGACCAGCCGTGGCGCCCGTACTACCTGGGCAACCCGCTCTACGCGTTCTTGCTGATGATGTTCTTCGAGTGGGGCGTGCTGCTGCACGACCTCGAGGTCGAGAACATCATGTCCGGCGAGCGCACCTGGGCGGACACCAAGCACCTGCACCGCGGCATGATCCGCAAGGTCCGCAACCAGACGCTCAAGGACTACGTGCTGTTCCCCGCTCTGACCGGGCCGTTGTTCCCGCTGACGTTCGCCGGCAACATGACCGCGAACTTCGTCCGCAACATCTGGACGTTCGGGATCATCTTCTGCGGCCACTTCCCCGCGGGCGTCGCGACGTTCAGCGAGGAGGAGACCGAGGACGAGTCGCGCGGCTTCTGGTACTACCGGCAGCTGCTCGGGTCGGCGAACATCACCGGCGGCAAGCTGTTCCACCTCATGACCGGGAACCTCTCGCACCAGATCGAGCACCACCTGTTCCCGGACATCCCAGCACGGCGCTACCCGCAGATCGCACCGCAGATCCAGGAGATCTGCGAGCGCTACGGCCTGGAGTACAACACCGGCCCGCTGCGCGAGCGGCTCGGCAGCGTCGCAGCCAAGATCTGCCGCCTGGCGCTGCCGCCGCGCCGGAAGTCCGCCGGGGAGCCGGAGCGTGACGCATCTCCTGTTGGCGAGGCGGAGGTCGCTGCCTGAGACTGGACCCATGAGGGACGAGCTCAGCAAGAAGCGAGATCGGCAAGGACGCCCTGCAAGACGGCGTCGAGCTGACCGCGACGGCCGTGGGCACGGTGGCAACCATCGTGACCACGGCCGTTCGCGACGTCGCCCGGACGGTCGGTGGCCTCGCCACCGACCTGTTCGAGATCCGCGAGTCGGCCCGCCGGGCCCGCAGGATCAGGGTCTGGAGGATAGGTGGCCGGGGACTGAGCCTGCGCAGTTGTCTCCCCCGCGGCGCGGCCCGTCGGCCCTCACGAGTTGGTCGCCTTCTCCTAGACCCTGACCTCACGCTTGGGGGTCGCCGAGGCGCAGGTGAAAATGCGGGCTGAGGGGACGTGCCGAGGCGCGCGTAACTCACGGCCCCATTTTCGCTCGCCTCCGCAACTCCTTGTGGGCTGTGGTCCGGTTTGACAGGGGTGACCGGGCCTACCCGAAGTTGAGGCGGGTGTCGCGCAATCTGAAGGAAGCCACCGGGCGGCGGCCGTGCAGGAAGCCGAGGGGGCCGGCCGCGTCGAAAGTCCAGCGGGCGCGGCTGGGGACCCCGCGGTGGCTGCCGGTGAACGGGCTCACGACGACCTCGTCGCCCGCGGCCTCGATCGGACCGGCGGGCTCGCCGGTGCCGGGATCGCGCAGCTGCGAGGTCGACGTGGCGAACGGCACGCGCACCAGCGCGGCCTTGGCAGCGTCGTGAAACGCGCGGTCGCGAGGTGCTGACCGCCGGCGACACCGCTGAACGACGTGCGCTCCACCGGCCCGACGGCCCCGCTGTCGAGCGCAGGTCCGCCAGGTGCTTCGGGATCGCCCAGAGCGACCGGCCGCCGTCACGCGAGGTCGCCGAGTCGACCCAGATGTCGGTGATCCGCACGTGCGCGCTGCGCCCGGCGCGGACCAGTCGCGCGACCAGCAGCTCGTGGTAGGTCAGCTCGCTGCCCGGCTCGTAGCTCACGAACGCCGCGCCGTACACCCCGCTCGGCCGGTCGGGACGAGCCGGGAACGCACCGCGAACAGCGACATCCAGACCTGGGCCCGCATCTGCCACGGCGGTGAGGGGAACGGCACGGGCACGAGGATAGGACACGGACCCCCAGGGACTAAACCGAGTTCCGGAACGCGACGTACACGGGTAGAACCGGTTCTGGCAGGGTAGGACCCTTCACCAATCAGCCGTCCGTGAGCTCGCGCCCCCGAGCATTCGGCCGGACGGCACTGGAGGACACATGCACAATCGGGTGTGCATCGTGGGTGCCGGGTCATCCGGCATCGCGGCTGCCCAGGTGCTGACCGCGCGCGGATCGGCGTCGACGTGTTCGAGGTCGGGAGCGGCATCGGCGGCAACTGGCGCTACGACAACGACAACGGGATGTCCTCGGCCTACCGGTCCCTGCACATCAACACCTCGCGGCAGCTGATGGAGTTCAAGAGCTTCCCGATGCCCGAGGACCTGCCGGACTATCCGAGCCACTGGCAGATCGCGGAGTACTTCGACTCCTACGTCGACCACTTCGGGCTGCGCGAGAAGATCACGTTCCGCACCGAGGTCGTGAAGGTCGAGCCGGTGCCGACCGGCGGTGCGGTCAGGTACGACGTGACGCTGCGAGCGCGCAGCGAGCACGGCGAGCCCGGGAGCCCGAGACGCGCAGCTATGACCACGTGATCGTCTCGAACGGCCACCACTGGGACCCGCGTTGGCCCGAGCCGTCCTACCCGGGGAGTGACACCTTCCCCGGCACCCCGATGCACGCGCACTACTACCGCACTCCTGACGCCCTCGTGGGCAAGAAGGTGCTGGTGCTGGGCATCGGCAACTCCGCGTGCGACATCGCGGTGGAGGCCTCCCGGACGGCAGATGAGACCTACCTGGCGATGCGGCGCGGCGCGCACATCGTGCCGAAGTTCATGTTCGGGGTCCCGACCGACCACCTGACCGAGTCACCGCTTGCCGCGGCCCCTTTCCGCTGCAGCAGCTCGGGATGGCCGCGATGCTGCGGCTCTCGCAGGGCAAGGTCACCGACTACGGCCTGCCGAAGCCCGACCACGCCGTCCTGCACGCGCACCCGACCGTGAGCGACGACCTGCTCACCCGCCTCGGGCACGGCGACATCACCGTGGTGCCGAACATCGACCGCTTCGAGGACTCGAAGGTGTTCTTCACCGACGGCCGGGCCGTCGAGATCGACACGGTGATCTACTGCACCGGCTACAAGGTCACCTTTCCGTTCCTCGACGACCAGGTGGTGCCGACGCGGGAGAACAAGGTCGACCTCTACCGCCGCGTCGTCGACCCCGAGCACCCCGGGCTGTACTTCGTCGGGCTGGTGCAGCCGCTCGGTGCGATCATGCCGCTGGCCGAGGCGCAGTCCGAATGGGTCGCCGACCTCATCTCCGGTGAGGGTTCGCTCCCGTCGTACGACGAGATGCGCCGGCAGATCAGGATCTACGACGAGAAGGTCAAGAAGCGCTACGTCGCGTCGAAGCGGCACACCATCCAGGTGGACTTCCACTCCTACCTCGTGGAGCTCGACCGCGGGCGCCGGGCCTCGAAGGCGCGCAACGACGGTGAAGGGCTGCTCGCGCGTTGGCGCGACCGGCTACGAGGCGCGCGGGTAGCTTCCGCGGGGCGGCCGTGCTGTCGCGGACCACGAGGTCGGTCGGCAGCTCGACGTGTGCGGCGCGGTGCCGCTTGGTCGGGTCGCGGTGCTCCATCGCCGGGTCCCAGCGTTGCCGCTGCCACGCGGCCCTCTCGGTGATGTCCTGGTGGATCGTGGTCAGTGCAGGTCGCAGTCGCCGGGCGAGCGGGCTGTCGTCGAAGCCCACGACGGAAAGGTCGCGGGGCACGTCGAGCCCGAGCTCCTCGGCCGCGCGGTAGACGCCGCTCGCGACCACGTCGGAGAAGCAGAGCACCGCGGTCGGCCGGTCCTCCGCGGAGAGCAGACCGAGCGCGGCGACGTACGCCTCGTCGTCGTCGCTCTCCCGTTGCCGGTTCACGACGGGCTCGATGCCGGCAGGTGTGAGTGCGTCGAGGTAGCCGAGAAGACGCTGGCGTGACACCCACTTCATCCGCCGCGCCTCGGTGGCCGGGTGCTCGATGATCCCGGGCGTGCCGCCGATGACGGCGGTCATCACCGCGATCCGCGTGTGCCCGAGGTCGACGAGGTGTTGTGCGGCCGCCCGCGCGCCGGCGCGGTCGTCGACGTTGACGGAGGGGACGCCTGCCTGCGGCTCCTGGTCGACGAACACCATCGGAAGCTTCCGGCGGGTGAGCCACTCCACCGCGGTCATGTCGGGGTCGCAGCTGTAGACCAGCGCGGCGTCCATCGGCACGTCGCGCGCGGGCACGAGCTCGCCGTCGGTCGAGGCCGTGAGAAGGGTGAGCGACAGACCGGTCGGGGTGAGCTCGTGGGCGACCGAGCCGAGGAAGCCGGTGGCGACGTCGTCGCGGAAGGAGTACTCCAGCGACCCGGGTGTCAACAAGATGCCGATGGCGCCGGTCGTTCCCCGGGCCAGCGCCCGGGCGGCCGGGTCGGGTCCGACGTAGCCGAGCTTCTGGGCGGCCTCGAGGATCCTCTCCCGAAGCGACGCCGACAGCTGGTCCGGCCGGGAGAACGCGTTGGACACGGTCATCCTGCTGACGCCGACCTGGTCGGCGATCGTCTGCAGGGTCACCCGCGCCACGCCGCTCAGAGTAGTCGGCGCGGACACGAGCGAACCCATGCGCCGGGTCAGTGGGACGGGTTCCAGCTGGGGCGGACAACGGCACCGCCGAAGCGCTCACGAAGGCGCCTGGCCAGCGCGAGGTGTGGTCGCCGCGGTTGTGGTCGGGCGGCGGGGGGCACGTCGTCGAGGAACGCGTCGTCGTAGTCGAACTGGCGGGCCACGGCGTCGCGAGCGATGAACCGTGCGTAGAGCGGAAGCATGGTGACCTCCTTGGGTCTGGTGGTTTGCTTCTTGACCGATACAGTAGCGCGATGCTCTGTATCGGTCAAGAGAAATCTCTGTACCGGTCAGGAAAAATGCGCGGGAGCTCGCTCGAGCTCAGCGATCCAGCGTTGGCCGGCGGCCCGGAACGCAGGCCGACCGCGCTGACGAGGCCGCCGAGGAAGAGCAGCACCGCGCAGATCAGCAGCGCCTGCGAGTAGCCCTCGCTGAACACCGCCGGGAGCTGGTAGTCCTCGCCGCTGATCCCCACGATGGCCGGGAGCGCCGAGACCGCGAGCAGCGAGCCGGTGCGAGCGACTGCGTTGTTGATACCGCTGGCGATCCCAGCGAACCGGTCGGGCGCGGCTGCGAGCACGCTCGAGGTGAGCGGGGCGACGAGCAGCACCAGGCCCGAGGAGAACACCAGCATCCCGGGGAGCACGCCGAGCCAGTAGCTCGTGCCGTCACGCCACTCCTCGCAGCAGGAGCGTCCCGGCTCCGCAGAGCATCGGTCCGGCGGTCAGCGGCACGCGCGGACCGATCCGTGCTGCCAGCGCACCCGAGCGTGACGAGAACGCCAGCATCACCAGCGTCAGCGGCAGCGTCGAGAGGCCGGCACCCAGCGGTGACCACCCGGTGACGACCTGGAGCTGGAGCACCAGGAAGAACAGGATCGACCCGAGCGCGCCGTACACCAGGACCGTCAGGGCGTTCGCGATCGAGAACGTCCGGGACTTGAACAGGTGCATGGGCACCAGCGCGTCGTGGTGGCGCCGCTCGAAGACCACGAACAGCACGAAGCTGAGGACTCCGATGACGGCGGCCACGACGACACGTGAGGTGGGGGCGGACCCGGCTTCGATGAGCGCGTAGGTGACCCCGGCCAGGCCGAGCGCCCCGAGCACTGCCCCGAGCACGTCGAAGCTGCGGACCGCCTCGGGGTCTTTGGATTCGGGGACGTGCCGGGCCGCGACCAGCAGCACCACCACAGCCAGCGGAACGTTCACGATGAAGATCCACCGCCAGCTGGCGTTGTCGACGATCCAGCCGCCCAGGAGCGGGCCGATCGCGGCGGCGATGCCACCGAGCCCCGCCCACTGGCCGATGACCCGGCCTCGGTCCGCGGGGCGGAAGGAACCCTGGATCATCGCCAGGCTGCCGGGCGTGAGCAGCGCGGCGCCGATCCCCTGGAGCAGCCGCGCCGCGATCAGCTGTCCTGGGGTCTGCGCGGACCGCACAGCGCCGAGGCGATCGCGAACCAGCCCACGCCGATCATGAACACCCGACGCCGGCCGAGGTGGTCACCGAGCGAACCGCCGACCAGGATCAGCGAGGCGAGCGCGAGCAGGTAGGCGTTGGACACCCACTGGAGCTGGGCGATGGTCGCGTCGAGATCCTCGCCGATGCTGCGCAGCGCGATGTTGACGACGGTGCCGTCGAGCATCGCCATCCCCGACCCGAGCACGGCCGCGGCCAGCACCCAGCGGCCCTGGGGAGTGCCGCGCGCGAGGAGCTTCGGGGGGTCGGGGACCTTGGTGCCGGCCACCTCACCGCCCTCCGGCGAGGGGCCTGGTGTAGCGCATCTCCGTCGGGTGCGGTGGCCATGGCGCCTCGCGGCGGTCCGAGGTGGCCAGCCAGCCGAGGTGCTCGTAGAGGCGTCGCGCGCGGTGGTTCTCCTCGAGGCACCACAGCTCCGCGACCGTCGTGCCTCGCGCGTCCATCGCGTCGAGGACGGTCTCGATGGCCTCGGACGCGAGGCCCGTGCCCCAACGGTCGGGCCGCACCGCGAGGTGGCGCAGCGAGTGGTCGTCGTACGCAGCGAACAGGTCGATGCCTTGATCGGCGTCGCGCACCAGGACCCGGACGCCGGGCTCGGCGAGCACGAGCGCCCAGCGGGCGAGGACGTCGTCGTCGGGGAACGGGTAGCGCTCCGGTGGGAACACGTGACCCAGCGCGGCGAGGTTGGCCTCCCGCTCGAGGTCCAAGAGGGCCGTCAGGTCCTCGACGGTCGCCTCCCGGAGCATGCAGCCATGCTCGCACGGTGGACCAGCGCGAGCGCAGAAAAAGTCAGGCTTGACTGTTTGTTCGTAGGACCACCACCATGGCCTCGTGACCGTTGCCGCGCGCGTGCCGCAGGAGGAGCGCTCCCGCGTCATGCGCCAGCGGCTGCTCGACGCGACGGTCGAGTGCCTGGTCGAGGTCGGCTGGAGCGGTACGTCGACGACGCTGGTGTCGCAGCGGGCCGGGGTCAGCCGCGGTGCGCAGCTGCACCACTTCCCGACCAAGAACGCCCTGGTGATCGCAGCCGTGGAGCACCTCTCCGATGCGCGACGCGACGAGCTGCGCGCCGCCGCTGCCGAGCTGCCGCGGGGGCGACGCCGCACCCGAGCGGTCCTCGACATGCTCGCCGACCACTTCACCGGTCCGGTGTTCACCGCCGCGCTCGAGCTGTGGGTGGCAGCCCGCACCGACCCGGCGCTGCACGCGGCCGTCGCCCCTCTCGAGCAGCGCATCGGGCGCGAGACCCACCGCAGCACGGTCGAGCTGCTCGGCGTGGACGAGTCGAAGCCCGGCGTGCGCGAGCTGGTGCAGGCGACCCTCGACCTGGTCCGCGGTCTCGGGCTGGCGAACACGATCACCGACGACGCCGCCCGTCGCCGCCGCATCCTCGACCGCTGGTCGCGCACGCTCGACGACCAGATGCGCCGGCTCGGCCCTCCGGGAGCGCAAGATGAGCCGGGTCAGCGACAGGCTCGAGGGGGTGCTTGCGGACCTCGAGGCGGAGGGTGACCGGCTGGAGGCGCTGGTGGCGCCGCTCGACGAGGAAGGCTGGCGCAGCGCGACGCCGGCGATCGGGTGGGACGTCGCGCACCAGGTCGTGCACCTGGCGTGGACCGACGAGTGCGCGGTCGCCGCGGCCACCGACAAGGCGGCCTGGGACGCGCTGGTGCTGCAGGCGCTCGAGGACCCGGAGGGGTTCGTCGACGCCGAGGCGGCACGGGGTGCGCAGGCGAGCGGCGCCGAGATCCTGACCCGGTGGCGGGAGGGTCGCTCCGCCCTCCAGCAGACGCTGCGGGAGGTGCCCGACGGCACGAAGATCCCGTGGTACGGACCGCCGATGAGCGCGACCTCCATGGCCACCGCCCGCTTCATGGAGACCTGGGCGCACGGGCGTGACGTCGCCGCGGCGCTCGGTGCGGAGCTGCCCGTCGACGACAGCGTGCGGCACGTGGTCCACCTCGGGGTGCGCACGCGTGACTTCGCGTTCACGCCCGGGAGCTGGAGCCGCCCGCCGAGGAGTTCCGGGTCTCGTTGACGCTGCCGTCCGGGGAGACGGTGGCCTACGGCGCCGAGGACGCATCGACAGTCGGTGACGGGGTCGGCGCACGACTTCGCGCTGCTCGTCACCCAGCGCGTCAACCGCGTCGACACCGATCTGGTCGCCGAGGGCGACGACGCCGACGCGTGGCTGGACCTCGCGCAGGCGTTCGCGGGCCCTGCCGGGAGACGGGCGGCCACCGCATGATCCGGATCGGCAACTGCAGCGGGTTCTACGGCGACCGGCTCTCCGCGATGCGCGAGATGCTGAGCGGTCGTCGGGGCTGGACTTCCTCACCGGCGACTACCTCGCCGAGCTCACCATGCTGATCCTCGGCCGCGACCAGATGAAGGACCCCTCGCTCGGCTACGCCCGCACGTTCGTGCGGCAGGCCGAGGACTGCCTCGGCATCGCCTGGAGAAGGGCGTGCGCATCGTCGCGAACGCCGGCGGGCTCAACCCCGCCGGGCTCGCCGAGCGGCTGCGCGAGGTCGCCTCCGGCCTCGGCTTGTCCCCGCACGTCGCGCACGTCGAGGGCGACGGTCTGGTCGACCGCGCGGTCGAGCTCGGACTGCCGGGCAAGCCGCTGACCGCGAACGCGTACCTCGGTGGGTTCGGCATCGCCGCCGCCCTCCAGCAGGGCGCCGACGTCGTCGTCACCGGCCGGGTGACCGATGCATCGCTGGTGGTCGGTCCCGCCGTCGCCGAGCTCGGATGGGGCCCGACGTCGTACGACGAGCTGGCGGGTGCCGTCGTCGCGGGACACGTCATCGAGTGCGGCACGCAGGCCACCGGCGGGAACTTCAGCGGCTTCACGTCGTGGCGCGAGCCGCTGGGCTTCCCGATCGCGGAGGTGCACGCCGACGGGTCGAGCGTCATCACCAAGCACGCCGGCACCGGCGGGGTCGTCTCGGTGGACACCGTCACCGCGCAGCTGGTCTACGAGATCCAGGGCACGACGTACCTCGGCCCCGACGTCTCCACGCACCTCGACACGATCGCGCTCAGCGACGACGGACCCGACCGCGTGCGGATCTCGGGCGTGCGCGGGTCGGCGCCGCCGGAGACGCTGAAGGTGTGCGTCAACGAGCTCGGCGGCTACCGCAACCAGGCCGAGCTCGTGCTGGTCGGGCTCGACATCGAGGAGAAGGCCGACTGGGTGCGCGCGCAGGTGAGCGCCGCGCTCGCGGCCGACCCGCCGGCCGCCGTCGAGTGGTCGCTGGCCCGCACCGACCACGAGGACGCCGACACCGAGGAGGCCGCGTCGTGCCGGCTGCGGGTGTCGGTGCGCGACGAGGACCCGAACCGCGTCGGCAAGGCCTTCACCGCACCGCTGGTCGAGCTGGCGCTCGCGTCCTACCCCGGCTTCACGCTCACCGCCCCACCGGCCCCGCGACGCCGTACGGCGTCTACCGCGCGGCATACGTCGACCGGGCGGTCGTGCAGGAGCGGGTCGTCCTCGGGGACGGCACCACGGCGGGTTGAGGTGCGAGGTGTCGAGCCGCCCGGCCGCAGCGGGTCGAGACCGCCGGCGAGCTCACCCGCTGCGCGCTCGAGCGCCATCCCGGGCCACAGCCACGCAGCGACCCCCCGGCTCCGCCGGGCTCGTCGACCCGGGTGCCGCTGGGGCGCGTGGCGCACGCGCGATCGGGCGACAAGGGCGGCGACGCGAACGTCGGGGTGTGGGCGCGGGACGGTCGCACCGACCGGGCGGAGTGGCTGGCGGACTACCTCACGCCCGAGCGGGTCAAGGAGCTGCTGCCGGAGGCGCGCGACCTCGACGTCGAGGTGCACGCATTGCCGAACCTGGGCGCCATCAACATCGTGCTGCCGGGCCTGCTCGGCGAGGGGGTCGCCGCCTCGTCGCGGTTCGACCCGCAGGCCAAGGCGGTCGGGGAGTGGCTGCGGTCGCGGCACGTCGACGTACCGGAGGAACTGCTGTGACGCGGGTTCTGGAGCGACGAGCAGCTCGCGCTGGCGGACAGCGCGCGGGCGTTCGTGACCGCCGAGGTGGCGCCGCACCTGCAGGAGTGGGAGGACGCCGGCTCGGTGCCGCGCGAGCTGCACGCGAAGGCCGCGAAGCTCGGCTTCCTCGGGCTCGGTGTGCCGGAGGAGCTCGGCGGTGCGGGCGGCACGTTCCTCGACGCGCTCGCGGTGACCGAGGCCTTCACGGAGGCGGGGGCGAGCTCCGGGCTGCTGGCGGCGTTGTTCACCAGCGGCATCGCGCTGCCGCACATCGTTGCGTCGGGCAACACCGACCTCGTGGACCGGTTCGTGCGGCCGACGCTGGCCGGCGAGACGATCGGCGCGCTCGCCGTCACCGAGCCCGGTGGCGGGTCCGACGTCGCGAGCATCCGCACGACCGCTGCGCGCGATGGCGACCACTACGTCGTCAACGGCGCCAAGACGTTCATCACCTCCGGAGTGCGCGCCGACTTCGTCACCACGGCCGTGCGCACCGGTGGGCCGGGCCATGGCGGCGTCAGCCTGCTCGTCGTGGAGAAGGGCACGCCGGGGTTCACCGTCGACCGGTCGCTGCCGAAGATGGGCTGGCACTGCTCGGACACCGCCGAGCTCGGGTTCGCCGATGTGCGTGTGCCCGCCGCGAACCTCGTCGGCGAGGAGAACACCGGGTTCGCCCAGATCGCGCAGGCATTCGTGACCGAGCGGCTCGCGCTGGCCGCGCACGGCTACGGCATCGCGGCCCGTGCGCTGTCGCTGACCGCCGACTACGTGCGCGAGCGCGAGACGTTCGGGCGGCCGCTCGCCAGCAACCAGGTAGTGCGGCACCGGCTCGTCGAGATGCACCGGCGCGTCGACGTGGCGCGGACCTACACGCGATCGGTGGCAGCGCGCTACGTCGCCGGCGAGCAGCCGTTGGTCGAGGCGCTGCACGCGAAGGCGTTGTGTGTCGAGGCCTCGTCGTACGTCTGCGACCAGGCGGTGCAGCTGCACGGCGGCACCGGCTACATGCACGGGACCGAGGTGGAGCGCCACTACCGCGACGCCCGGATCCTCGGCATCGGAGGAGGGGCGACCGAGGTGCTCGACGACCTGACCGCACGACTGCTGGGATACGCGCGATGAGCAACCGCACAGCGATGCTCGAGAAGCTCGAGGCGCTCGACACCGAGCACGCGAAGGCGGTGGCCGGCGGCGGCGAGAAGTACGTCGACCGGCACCACGCCCGCGGCAAGCTGCTGGCCCGTGAGCGCATCGAGCTGCTGGTCGACGAGGGCTCGGCGTTCCTCGAGCTGTCGCCGCTCGCCGGCTGGGGCTCGGACTTCGCCGTGGGTGCGTCCGTGGTCACCGGCATCGGGGTGGTCGAGGGCGTCGAGTGCATGGTGATCGCCAACGACCCCACCGTGCGCGGCGGCGCGAGCAACCCGTGGACGGTGAAGAAGCTCTTCCGCGCGGCCCAGATCGCCCGCGAGAACCGGCTGCCGACGGTCAACCTGGTCGAGTCCGGCGGCGCTGACCTGCCGACGCAGAAGGAGATCTTCATCCCCGGAGGCGATCTCTTCCGCGGGCTCACCAAGGCCAGTGCCGCACGCAACCCGACGATCGCGCTGGTCTTCGGCAACAGCACGGCCGGCGGCGCCTACGTGCCGGGCATGAGCGACTACGTCGTGATGGTCAAGGAGCAGGCGAAGGTGTTCCTCGGCGGACCGCCGCTGGTGAAGATGGCCACCGGCGAGGACTCCGACGACGAGTCGCTCGGCGGCGCGGAGATGCACGCGCGGAAGTCCGGGCTCGCCGACTACCTCGCCGCGGACGAGCGCGACGCGATCCGGATCGGCCGGCGCATCGTCGCGCGACTTAACCACCGCAAGGAGTTGTCAGCCGGCTCGGGTGCCCCAGCCCCCAAACCACCTGACAACTCGGCGGTCAGGTGCGCCGAGCCGGACGCCGACGTGGAGGACCTGCTCGACCTGATCCCCGAGGACCTCAAGGAGCCGTTCGACCCGCGCGACGTGATCGCACGCATCTGTGACGGCGCAGGACCGGGCAACGAAGTGGCGTTCGACGAGTTCAAGCCGCTCTACGGACCGTCACTTGTCACCGGCTGGGCGAGGCTCCACGGCCGCCCGATCGGCATCCTCGCCAACGCCCAGGGCGTGCTGTTCAGCCAGGAGAGCCAGAAGGCGGCTCAGTTCATCCAGCTCGCCAACCAGGTCGACGTGCCGCTGCTGTTCCTGCACAACACCACCGGCTACATGGTGGGCGCGGACTACGAGCAGGGCGGCATCATCAAGCACGGCGCGATGATGATCAACGCGGTCAGCAACAGCACCGTGCCGCACCTGTCGATCATGATGGGCGCGTCGTACGGTGCGGGGAACTACGGCATGTGCGGGCGCGCGTTCGACCCGCGCTTCCTGTTCACCTGGCCGTCCGCGAAGTCGGCGGTGATGGGGCCTGCGCAGCTCGCGGGCGTGCTGTCGATCGTGGCCAGGCAGGCATCGGAGGCGAAGGGCCAGCCCTACGACGAGGAGGCCGACACCCAGATGCGGACCTACGTCGAGCAGCAGGTCGAGGAGCAGAGCCTGCCGTTCTTCTTGTCCGGCATGGTGTACGACGACGGGGTGATCGACCCGCGCGACACCCGCACCGTGCTCGCCATCTGTCTATCCGTCATCGAGAACGCCCCGATCGAGGGGACGTCGAACTTCGGCGTCTTCCGGATGTGAAGCGAGCAGCGATGAGCGAGGAACGAGCGGAGCGCGTGGGCGAGACCAGGTTGAGCAAGCCCTGCGACCGAGGCACGAGGTCGCGACGGGCGCGTCGAAACCGCCGCACGTCCGCAGAGACCAAGTGCCAACGGTCGTCAGGTTTCGAGGCTCGCTTCGCTCGCACCTCAACCACCGAGGGCGGAGTGAACCCGCATTGATCAACAGACTGCTGGTAGCCAACCGGGGCGAGATCGCCCGCCGGGTCTTCGCCACGTGCCGCCGGCTCGGCATCGAGACCGTCGCAGTGCACTCGGACGCCGACGCGGGGCTGCCGTTCGTGCGCGAGGCCGATGCCGCGGTGCGGCTGCCGGGCAACAGTCCCGCCGACACCTACCTGCGTGCCGACCTGGTGCTCGAGGCAGCCCGACGCACGGGCGCGGACGCCGTGCACCCCGGCTACGGGTTCCTCTCGGAGAACGCCGGCTTCGCGAAGGCCGTCATCGACGCCGGCCTCACCTGGCTCGGCCCCTCGCCGGACTCCATCGAGGCGATGGGCTCGAAGGTCCGCGCCAAGGAGCTGATGCGCGATGCCGGTGTGCCCGTCCTGGAGGCACCGCAGACACCGGCCGAGGAAGACCTGCCGCTGCTCGTCAAGGCGTCGGCAGGAGGGGGCGGACGCGGCATGCGCGTGGTCCGCTCGCTCGCGGACCTCGAAACCGAGATCGAGCGGGCGGCCGCGGAGGCGGAGTCCGCGTTCGGTGACTCGACGGTGTTCGTCGAGCCGTACGTCGAGAGCAGCCGCCACGTCGAGGTTCAGGTCGTCGGCGACACGTTCGGCAGCGTGCTCGTCCTCGGCGAGCGCGACTGCTCGATCCAGCGCCGCCACCAGAAGGTGCTCGAGGAGGCGCCGGCCCCCGACATCGACGGCTCGGTGGTGGAGGCGATGCACTCCGCGGCCCGCAAGGCGGCCGAGGCCATCGGCTACGTCGGCGCCGGCACCGTGGAGTTCCTCTACGACCCCGAGGCCGAACGCTTCTTCTTCCTCGAGATGAACACCCGCCTGCAGGTCGAGCACCCGGTCACCGAAGCCGTCACCGGGCTCGACCTCGTCGAGCTGCAGGTCGACGTCGCCGAGGGACGCGCACTTGACGTCATCGTTCCCGAGCCCCGCGGTCACGCGATCGAGGCCCGGCTGTACGCCGAGGACCCCGCCCACGACTGGCAGCCGCAGAGCGGGTTGCTCACCAGCTTCGTCGTGCCGTCGACGACCGAGTTCGTCTCCCCGTCGGCGTACGGCGTCCGCGTCGACTCGGGGTTCGAGACGGGAAGCGAGGTCTCGACGCACTACGACGCGATGCTCGCCAAGGTCATCGCGTGGGCGCCCTCACGGCGCGAGGCCGCGCGCATGCTCGCCGCGGCACTGTCGAAGGCGCGGTTGCACGGGCTGGTCACGAACCGCGACCTCCTGGTCAACGTGCTGCGCGACGACAGGTTCCTCGATGCCCGGGTGAGCACCGACTTCTTCGACCGCACCTCCGTGGTCGAGGCCAGTGCGCCGATGGCGCCCGACCCTCACCTGTTGTTCGCAGCCGCGATCGCGTTGGCCGAGGGCGACGCGGGTCGCGCGACAGGTGCAGGCCGGCGTCGTGGTCGGCTGGCGCAACGTGGTGTCCCAGCCGCACCACACCGTGCTCGCCACTTCTGACGGCGAGGAGCACACCGTGGAGTGGCATGGCGGCCGCAGCGGCTACGCCGCGACGGACCCAGCCGTGCGAGTGCTCTCCGCGTCGCCGTCGGAGGTCGTGCTCGAGATCGATCGAGTGAGTGCTCGCTTCGCGGTCTCGGCGGCGGGCGACGCGGTGGCGGTCGACGGCGCCGGCCGGATCCGCTGCAGCTTCGCGTCGTACCCCGCTTCGTCGACCCGGCCGAGGCAGTCGCCAGCGGGTCGCTGCTGGCGCCCATGCCGGCGTCCGTGGTGTCGGTCGCTGTCGAGGAGGGCGCGACGGTGACGACCGGCACCACGGTGCTGGTGCTCGAGGCGATGAAGATGCAGCACACGATCAGCGCGCCGAACGACGGGGTCGTCAGCGACCTCGTCACGGCCGGCACACAGGTGGCCGCGGGCGACGTGCTCGCGGTCGTACAGCAAACGGAGGAGAGTCCATGACCGGCTTCACCGAGACCGAGGAGCGCGTCGCGCTGCGCAAGGCGGTCGCCAAGCTGGCCGGCGGATACGGCCGCGAGTACTTCACCAAGCAGGCCCGCGGTGGCGGCAAGACCACCGAGCTGTGGCTGGAGATCGGCAAGCACGGCTACCTCGGCGTCAACATCCCCGAGGAGTACGGCGGCGGGGGCGGCGGCATCGGCGACGTGGCGGCGGTGTGCGAGGAGCTCGCCGCGCAGGGCTGCCCGCTGCTGATGATGGTGGTCAGCCCGGCCATCTGCGGCACGGTGATCAGCCGGTTCGGCACGGAGGAGCAGAAGCAGCGCTGGCTGCCGGGCATCGCCGACGGCACGCAGACGATGGCGTTCGCGATCACCGAGCCGGATGCCGGCACGAACTCCCACAACATCACCACGACCGCGCGGCGCGACCCGGAGGGCGGCTGGATCCTCAAGGGCCGCAAGATCTACATCTCCGGGGTCGACGAGTCGGCCAACGTCCTCGTCGTCGCGCGCGCCGAGGACGCCAAGTCCGGCCGGCTCAAGCCCTGCCTGTTCGTGGTCCCCACCGACGCGGAGGGCTTCGAGTACTCCCCGATCCCGATGGAGATCGTCAGCCCCGAGCAGCAGTTCTCGGTATTCATCGACGACGTGAGGCTGCCCGCCGACGCGCTGGTCGGCGACGAGGACGCGGGCATGATCCAGCTGTTCGCCGGCCTGAACCCCGAGCGCATCATGGCGGCGTCGTTCTCCACCGGGCTCGCGCGCTACGCACTCGACAAGGCCGGTCGGCTACGTCAAGGAGCGCGAGGTCTTCGGTGCCCCGATCGGCACCCACCAGGGGCTGGCCCACCCGCTCGCGCAGTCCAAGATCGAGATCGAGCTGGCCCGGCTGATGACGCAGAAGGCCGCCGCGATGTACGACGACGGTGACGACGTCGGCGCCGGGGAGGCGGCGAACATGGCGAAGTACGCCGCCGCCGAAGCCGCCTGCGACGCCGCCGACCGCGCCGTACAGGCTCACGGCGGCAACGGCATCACCCAGGAGTACGGCGTCGCCGGCCTCCTCGTCGCCGCCCGCGCCGGCCGCATCGCCCCTGTCAGCCGCGAGATGATCCTGAACTTCGTGGGCATGCACTCGCTCGGTCTGCCGAAGTCGTACTGATGGCCGAGCTCGTCCACTACCTGTCCGACGAACGCCCCGGCGTCGCGACGCTCGTCCTCGACAGCCAGCACAACCGCAACGCGCTGTCCAAGCAGCTCGTCACGGAGCTGCACGAGGGACTGGATCGTGCCGAGGCCGACGACGACGTCAAGGTCGTGCTGGTGCGCGCGGAGGGCCGCACGTTCTGCAGCGGCGCCGACCTGTCGGAGGCCGGCGGCGGCATGGAGCAGACCGCGATGATGATGGTCGACCTGCAGCGCCGCATCGTCACGCTGCCGAAGCCGGTCGTGGTCAGGGCGCACGGCAACGTCCGCGCCGGCGGCATCGGGATCGTCGCCGCCGCCGACATCGCGCTGAGCGCCGACGACGCGACGTACGCCTTCACCGAAGTGCGTCTGGGCCTGACCCCGGCAGCGATCTCGCTGACCGTGCTGCCGAGGATGACCGACCGCGCCGCGGCGCTGACCTTCCTGACCGGCGAGGTGTTCAACGGCAGCGAGGCCGAGCGCACGGGCCTGGTGACCAAGGCGGTGCGGGAGGACTTCCTCGACCGGGAGGTCGACGAGGTCTGCGAGGCCCTGGCCAAGGGCAACCCGCAGGGCCTGCGGGAGACCAAGCTGCTGGTCGGCCGCGACCTGGTCGCCCGCATCGACGAGCACGGCGCCGACCTGGCGAAGCTGTCGGCCCGGCTGTTCGGCTCCGACGAGGCGCGGGCCGCGATGCAGGCCTTCCTCGATCGCAAGAAGTGAGCCTGGCCGAATCGGTGCGATCATTGACGGTGTGAGCAGCCGGGCCCTGCAGTCCGACGTCGGGGAGTTCATCGCGGCGCGCTCCGACCGGCTGCTGCGCACCGCCTTCCTGCTCACCGGGGACCGTCAGCGCGCCGAGCGAGCTGCTGCAGCGAGCACTGAGCCGGGTCTGGTCGACGTGGTCGCGCAGCGAGCTCAGCCCGGACCTCGCCGCCCGTCGCGAGCTGGTGCGGGGCATGAGGTCGTGGCGGCGCCCGAGCACGTCGCAGGAGGCCGACGAGGTGCTCGTGGCGCTGGACCGGCTGCCACGACGCCAACGAGCGGCGCTGGTGCTCAGCGAGGTGGACGGGCTCTCCGACCCCGAGCTCGCCGACGTGCTCGAGTGCGCCGAGCTCACCGCCCACCGGCTGCGCACGCGGGCCCGCGCCGCCTTCGACGTCGCGGACGCCGCCGCGCTGCTCGAGACCGTGACCGTGGCCGAGCCGGCCGGCGACTCGATGCTCACCACCGTGGCGCAGCGGCTCGGCAACGTCGAGCACCGAGTCGAGGTGCGCCGTCGACGACATCGCGTCGAGCTGATCGCCTCACTGGTCGTGGCGACGGTCTGCGCCATCGTCATCGCCGTCGTGCTGGCCCCCGGCACCGGCGCCGACCGGACCCTTCCCCCTCAGCCGGATCGCGACGCCCGGCAGCCGCCGCCGGTCATCGTCGGCCACCAGCTGCCGCCGATCCTCCACGTCAACGGCGTGAACTACGACTACTCCCGGAGCATGGTGTCTCGAGCCGGGCGCCTCCCGGCTGCGGGTGATGGTGCCGGCCCGACGCATGTCCCAGGCGTTCACGTGGGTGACCCCCTGGACCCTCAAGGGGCTCGTCGAGGTGCGCATCGACGGCGAGGTCGCGAGCCGCAGCGGCCCCGGCCCGCTCGGCGCGGGAGCAATGCTCCCGTCGGGAGAGGCACATGTGGTGGTGCTGCAGGCGACGCGTCCGATGCCCGGGTCGCGGCTCGGTCTGGCGATCTACCGCTTCCCGCCGCATCTGAGCCGGCGCTCGCTTGCGTCGATTCCGGGGCGGGCCCATATCGGCTCGGAGTAGAGTTGCTCACTTGCCCGCGGGGCCGTGTCGACGGCCCCGACTCGCATCCCGGGAGCAGAAGACTTGTCCGTTGACCAGATGCGGGGTGGTGTCACCCCACCCCACGACGCCGTCGCGCAGGGGGAGATCGCGCACGAGCAGGCGTTCGTGGACCGGGTGTACCGACAGCTCGACCAGTCCACGCGCAACGCCGAGGCACTGGCGCGTGAGGGTCACGGGCGCGGTCAGCTCGGTCACGACGGGGGACTCGTCGAGCGGGACGCCATGGTGTTCCAGGCCGCCCGCCGCATCGCGACCCTCAACGCCGCCCACGAAGGGCCTGGTGTTCGGTCGCCTCGACCTCTCCGAGAACGTCCCAGGTGGCGAGGCGCCGCGCTACATCGGCCGCATCGGGCTCCGCGACGAGCACCGCGACTCGCTGCTGATCGACTGGCGGGCGCCGGCGGCGGCGGTGTTCTACCAGGCCACGGCGGCGGATCCGCAGGGCGTCGTACGACGCCGGGTGCTGCGGTGCACCGGGCCGAAGGTCGTCGGCGTCGAGGACGACCTGCTCGACTCCGAGGAGGGCGACCGACCTCGTCGTGGTCGGCGAGGGCGCGCTGCTGGCGCAGCTCTCGCGCGCCCGCGACCGCACCATGCACTCGATCGTCGCCACCATCCAGGCCGAGCAGGACCAGGCGATCCGGGCGCCCAGCAAGGGCGTCGTGTCGATCTCCGGCGGCCCCGGCACCGGCAAGACCGTCGTCGCGCTGCACCGCGCGGCGTACCTCCTCTACTCCGACCGTCGCCGCTACGAGAGCGGCGGCGTGCTCGTCGTCGGGCCCTCGGGGGTGTTCATGCGCTACATCGAGCGCGTGCTGCCCTCGCTCGGCGAGACCGCGGTCGCGCTGCGGTCGCTCGGCGAGGTCGTCGACGGCATCAAGTCGTTCCGCCACGACGACCCGGCCGTCGCCGCCGTGAAGGGTGCCGCGCGCATGGCCGAGCTGCTGCGTCGTACGGCGCGACAGGCCGTGCCCGACGCGCCTCGCGAGCTGCGGGTGTTCTACCGCGACGACAACCTCGTGCTCGGCCCGCGCGAGCTCAACCGGATCCGTCGGCAGCTGCTGTCGCAGAGCAGGCGCAACCGCCAGGTGCCGCGCGTCGCTTCGGCGCTGCTCGACGCGATGTGGCGGCAGGTGCAGGGCGAGCGTGGCCGCGAGCGCGGCCGCGACGAGTTCAACGACGTCATGCTCGGCACCGCCGCGTTCGTCGACTTCGTGCTCGAGTGGTGGCCGCCGCTCGACGCGACCGAGGTGCTCGGCTGGCTGCGCGACCCCGACCTGCTCGCCCGGGTCGGCGAGGGCGTGCTGAGCGCCGACGAGCAGGCGCTGCTGTCGAAGTCGTGGGGACCGGTGCGCGAGCCCGCGCCCTACCGGGTGCAGCCCGACGACTGGACCGTCGAGGACGTGCCACTGATCGACGAGCTCCGCTACGAGCTCGGGGACGTTCCCGAGAAGCCGGCGAACGACCGCGACGCAGAGTACGACCCGGTCGCGGAGCTGTTCGACGAGAACGTCCCGGAGCTCACCACGATCGCTGACCGCGGGCGCCCGCCCGGACCGCGTCCGGTCGACACGCACCGAGGACGACAACTACGCCCACGTGCTCGTCGACGAGGCGCAGGACCTCACGCCGATGCAGTGGCGGATGATCGGGCGCCGTGGCCGCACCGCGACCTGGACCGTCGTCGGCGACCCGGCGCAGTCGTCGTGGCCGGTGCCCGAGGACTCGGCGCGTGCCCGCGAGGAGGCGCTCGGCGACAAGGCCCGCCACGAGTTCCACCTGTCGACGAACTACCGCAACAGCAAGGAGATCTACGACTTCGCGGCTGCCTACGCGGCCCGCGTGCACCTCGACGTGGACATGCCCGACGCGGTGCGCGCCACCGGCGTGGAGCCGGCCGAGCGCCGTGTCGACGACCTGCGCGCGGGCGTGCGCGACGCCGTGACCGAGCTCGCCGACTCCGTCGAGGGCACGGTCGGCATCGTCGTACCCTTCGCCCGCCGCGCGCAGGTGCAGGAGTGGCTCGACTCGTGGCCCGACCTGGCCACCCAGTCGGATGCCGGCGGCACCGCCGACGCCCGGGTCGTCGTGCTCACCGGCCTCGAGACCAAGGGCCTGGAGTTCGACGGCATCGTCGTCGTCACCCCCGACGAGATCGAGGCCGAGTCCGCCACCGGCCGCTCCACGCTCTACGTCGTCCTGACCCGCGCCACCCAGCGGATGGTCCTGGTCACCACCTGACGCTGGGTTGCGCTGAGGCGCCTCGTTCTGCGGTGTGTATGGCGCTGAGGCGCCTCGTTCCGCGCAGGATCAAGCGCCTCGGCGGGTCTGAGACCGCAGGATGAGGCGCCTCGCCGACTTGTAGGGTCGCGACTTATGGACGCCGACCAGCTCGATGCAGCTGCCGCGCTGGCGGCGGTGCAGGAGCACGAGGCGTGGGCGGTGATCCGGCTGCGTGACTCGGCGACGGTGACGCTGGTCGGCGGCAGCGCGCAGCGAGGTCGAGAGGCTCGGCGACGTACCCCTCGAGGAGGGGTCGCCGGCCGACGGCCGACGCTTCGACCGGCTGCTGGCGGTCCCGTTCCGGCAGGTGGCCGAGCGCGGCTACGACGCGCACGACGACGGCGCCCCGCTGACCGTGGTCGACATCGAGCTCGAGACCGAGGTCGCGATCGCCGACGTGCTCGACGCGCTGCCGGACGAGGCGGTGGAGTTCGCCGACCGGGGCGGCTTCGACACCTCCGACGAGGAGTACGGCGTCGTGGTCGACGCCATCATCGACGAGGAGATCGGCCACGGGGAGGGCGCGAACCTCGTCGTCGGCCGGCACTACCGGGCGCAGGTCGAGGACTGGGGGCCGGCGAAGGCCCTCACGGTGTTCCGCCGGCTGCTCGAGCGTGAGCGGGGCGCGTACTGGACCTACTGCTTCTTCACCGGCGACCGCTACCTCGTCGGCGCCAGCCCGGAGCGGCACGTCTCGGTGCACGGCGGCGACGTGCGGATGAACCCGATCAGCGGCACGTTCCGGCTCAAGGGCCTCGAGCGTCGGCGAGCGCAAGGAGCGGCTGCTGGAGTTCCTGGCCGACGAGAAGGAGATCTTCGAGCTCTTCATGGTCGTCGACGAGGAGCTGAAGATGATGTGCGACATCTGCCACGAGGGCGGGCAGGTGCTCGGGCCGTTCCTCAAGCCGATGACACACCTGGTGCACACCGAGTACCTCCTCGCCGGCCGCACCGACCGCGACGTCCGCGACGTGCTGCGCGACACGATGTTCGCCGCCACCGTGACGGGCTCACCGGTCGAGAACGCGTGCCGGCTGATCAAGAAGTACGAGACCGAGGGGCGCGGCTACTACGGGGCGGCGCTCGCGCTGCTCGGCCGGGACAGCCGACGGGCAGCGCGACCGCCGACTCGCCGATCGTCATCCGCACGGCCGACGTCAGCCCGTCCGGCGAGCTGCGGGTGACCGCCGGCGCGACGCTGGTGCGTGACTCGGTGGCGGAGCACGAGGTGGCCGAGACGCACGCGAAGGCCGGCGGCATCTTGTCGGCGTTCGGGCTGGTCGAGCCGGCCGGTCGCTGCCGAGGGCATCGACGACCTCACCCACGACGAGGACGTCGTGATCGCGCTGGGCTCACGCAACCAGCGGCTCAGCAAGTTCTGGCTGACCGACCAGGCCGGGACGGTCCCCGCTCCGGAGCTCAAGGGCAGGACCGCCGTCATCGTCGACGGCGAGGACGACTTCGTGAACATGCTGCGGCACGTGCTCGCGGTGATGGGCATGAGCTCGTCCGTCGTACGCCACGAGGACTACACGCCGGAGGCGATCGAGGGCTACGACCTGGTCATCGTCGGCCCCGGCCCGGGCGACCCGCGCGACCTCGACCACCCCAAGATCGCGTCGCTGCGCGCGGCCACGGACGAACCTGCTCGAGGCGGGCCGGCCGTTCCTGTCGGTCTGCCTCGGGCACCAGGTGCTCTGCGGGCGGCTCGGGCTCGAGCTCGGGTTCAAGGACATCGTTTTCCAGGGCACGCAGTCGCGCGTCGACCTCGGGGACGCGGCTGAGAACGTCGGCTTCTACAACACGTTCGTGGCGCGTGCTCCCGACGGGCTGCCGGACGGGGTGAGCATCGAGACCGACGCGGAGTCAGGTGACGTGCACCTGCTGCGAGGTCCGCACTACCGGGGCATCCAGTTCCACGCCGAGTCGATCCTCACCGAGCACGGCTACGACCTGCTGCACGAGCTGGTGCTCGAGCTGCTGTCCTGAGCCGGCCGGTCAGCGGTCCGGGCGTGCGGACCAGCGTGCATCTCGGCCTGCTGCGTCTTGCCCTTGCTGACGTAGGTGACGGTGACCTTGTCGCCGGGGCGGTGGCCGCGCACGGTGGCGACGAGCGACTCCGAGCCGGTGACGACCTCGTCGTCGACCTTGGTGATGACGTCGCCCTTGGCGAGGCCTGCCTGCTGGGCGGCGGAGCCGTTCTCGACCGACTCGACCCCGGCACCGGTGAGCAGACCGTTGTTGCTCGTGGCGTCGGTGACCGAGACGCCCATCCGGGCGTGCGTCGGGGTCTCGCCCTGCCGCAGCTGCTGCACGATCGGCCACACGTTGCTGATCGGGATCGCGAAGCCGAGGCCGATGGAGCCGTCCGGTCGAGGTGCCGTCCGACGCCGTACGGATCGAGGAGTTGATGCCCACCACGTCGCCGTTGAGGTCGACCAGCGGTCCGCCGGAGTTGCCGGGGTTGATCGCGGCGTCGGTCTGGATCGCCGGGTACGTCGTGCTCTGGCTCGACTGCTGCGGCTGGCCGGGGGCGTCCTGCCCCTCGGAGGAGCTGATCGACACCGGCCGGTTCGTGGCGCTGACGATGCCGCTGGTGACGGTGGCCTCCAGGCCGAACGGCGAGCCGATCGCGACGACGTTCTCGCCGACCGCGATCTTCTTCGCCGTGCTGATCGTCGCGGGCCGCAGACCCGAGACGCCCTCGGCCTTGATGACGGCGAGGTCGGTCACCGGGTCGGTGCCGACGACGCGGGCCTTGGCCGCGCTGCCGTCGTTGAAGTTGACCGACATCTCGCCCTGCTCGCCGGCCACGGAGGCGACGTGGTTGTTGGTGAGGATCTCGCCGTCGGAGCTGATGATGATGCCCGAGCCGGAGCCCTGCTCCTGCGCGTTGCGCACGTTGATCTTCACCACCGAGGGCAGCACCGACTTCGCGACGGCCTCGACCGAGTCCGACGCCGGTGCGCCCTGCTTGCGGTCCACGACGGGGGAGCTGGTCGCGCCCGAGCGGCTCGGAGGAGTCGTTGCCGACCAGGTCGCTCACCGCGGTGAAGCCGGCCGCACCCACCACTCCGGCGATGCCGCCCACGAACAGCGCGGCGACCAGGATCGCCGTCGACCACACCGGCCCCCGGACGCGAGCGCCCACCCCGATCGCCCGGCCGGGGGTGGTAAGCCGGGGCTCTCGAGGTGCTGGGTGTCTTCGCGCCCGGGGTGATCGGGATGGTGCTGCTCAGTGGTCCACTGCGTCATGCCTCGATCGTGACCGAGCAGACTTAACCGCCACTGAGAGAGCGCTGGGACGCTGCCGTGACTGTGCTGTCAGCTGCCGTGCGGTTCACCACGACCGGGCAGCCGCATCCGGAACTCCGCGCCACCGCCGGCGGCGCGCGCGGCCTCCACCGACCCGCCGTGCCGCTCGGCCACCTGCCGCACGATCGAGAGCCCGAGCCCGGAGCCGGGCATGGTGCGCGAGTCCGGTGAGCGGTAGAACCGGTCGAACACGTGCGGCAGGTCCTCGTCCGCGATGCCCGTCGCCCTGGTCGGCGACCACGAGCGTGCCGCCCGTCGAGCGTGACGGTGACGGCAGCGCTGAGGCGGGCTCCACTTCGCGGCGTTGTCGAGCAGGTTCGTGACGGCGCGTTCGAGCGGCGCGGCCTCGCCCTCGACGTGCCACGGCTCCACGTGTACGTCGAAGCGCACGCGACTGGCCCGACGGCGCACCCGCTGCACCGCGCGCTCGGTGATCTCGGCCATGTCGACGTCCTCGAGCATCACCTTCGGCGGCTGCTCGCGGGCGAGCTCGGTGAGGTCGCCGATGAGCGTCGTCAGCTCCTCGATCTGGAAGCGCACGTCGTCGAGCAGCTCGGCCGCGCGCGGCGGTCGAGAGGCCGCCCTGCCGGTCGGACTGGATGAGCAGGTCGAGGTTGGTCCGCAGCGACGTCAGCGGTGTGCGCAGCTCGTGGCCGGCGTCGGCGACCAGCTGCCGCTGCCGGTCCCGCGACGCGGACAGCGCGGTGAGCATCGCGTTGAACGCGCGGGCCAGCCGGGCGATCTCGTCGTTGCCCTCGACGTCGATGGGGTCGAGCTTCTCGGTGCGCGCGATCTCCTCGGCGGCGTCGGTGAGGCGACGCACCGGCCGCAGGCCGTTGCGCGCCACACCCCAGCCGGCGAGGGCCGGCGCCGATCACCCCGGCTGCGCCGAAGATGAACAGGATCAGGCCGAGCTTGTCGAGGGTGCGCTCGTTGGACTCCATCGACTGCGCGACGACGAACGCCACCCCGTCGGTGCTGGTCGGCACGGTGGCGACCCGGTAGTCGGTGCCGCTGCTGCCCACGATCGTGCGGCACGACCACTTCTGGTCTCCGCGGGCGACCGCGAGCTCCTGGTTGCCGAGGACGATCTTGTCGTCGTTCGGTCCACCGGTGGTGACCGCGCGGCCGTTCGCGAACAGGTAGCCGACCTTGCTGTCGATGGCTCCCTGCAGGAACGCCGGCACGTCGTTGACGGAGTACTGCCCCGGGTCGATGCTGCGCCGAGACGTAGGCACGCTGGTGCAGCGAGCGGTCCATGGTCGCCTGCAGCTGGTGCCGGACGGTCAGGTAGGCCGCGAGTGCGACGAGGGCGACGGACAGCCCGACCGCGAAGGTGGTCAGCAGGATGACCCGGCTCGCCAGCGACCGGCGGTAGTGCAGCCGGGAAAGCAGCCGCAGGCGCATCGGTCTAGCTCTCCTTGAGCACGTAGCCGACGCCGCGGACCGTGTGGATCAGCCGCTGCTCACCCTCGGCCTCGGTCTTGCGACGCAGGTAGCCGACGTAGACCTCGAGCGAGTTGGCCGTCGTGGGGAAGTCGTAGCCCCACACCTCCTCGAGGATGAACGACCGGTCGAGGACCCGGCGCGGGCGGTGCAGGAACATCTCGAGCAGCGTGAACTCGGTGCGTGTCAGCTCGATCGCCCGGTCGCCGCGCCGCACCTCGCGGGTGGCCAGGTTGAGCGTCAGGTCGGAGAACGACAGCACCTCGTCGTCGAAGCCGTCGGCTCTCCCGGCGTGTGCACCCGGCGCAGCAGGGCACGCAGCCGTGCGAGCAGCTCGTCGAGCGCGAAGGGCTTCGTGAGGTAGTCGTCGGCGCCGGCGTCGAGCCCCTCGACACGGTCGCCGACGGAGTCACGGGCGGTCAGCACCAGGATCGGCAGGTCGTTGCCCGCGGTGCGAAGTGCGCGTGTGGTCTCGATGCCGTCGAGGCGCGGCATCATCACGTCGATGACGAGCGCGTCCGGCAGCTGCCTGCCGATGCTGGCGAGCGCCTCGGCGCCGTCGTTGGCAAGGCTGACGTCGTAGCCGTTGAACTCCAGCGACCGGCGCAGCGACTCACGCACCGCCCGGTCGTCGTCGACGACGAGGATGCGGCTCTGCGCGTTCCCCAGGTCGTCGCCGGCGCGCGTGTCGGTGCTCACGACCACCACTGTGCCAGTCCCGCCTGAGTCGGGCCTGAGAACCTGCCAGGCGGTCGTTGAGGTGTCAGCCTCGAAACCTCAGTCGCGGACGATCTGCGAGGTGAGGTAGGTCAGCACCCGCTCCATTCGTACGACGCCGACGTAGCGGCCGTACTCGTCGACGCAGAGCAAGCGGGTGGAAGCGCTGCGTGTTGGGTCGGGTGACCGCGCGCTCGGCGGCCTCGAACGACCGGGGTGTCGACGCCGACGCGCATGCTCGGGTCGAGCGCGGAGTGCACCAGGCCGTCGGCGTCCATGGTGGCGACCGGGCGGTGGTGCGCGTCGAGCATCACGACGAGGTCGGTGGCGTCGTCGGCGAAGGCGGTCGCGGCCGCGGCCCGGTCGTAGACGGTGGCGGTGCGCTCCAGGATCTTGTGCAGGGTGTGCTCGTTGCGCGACGGCAGGCCCTGTCGCAGCAGCGCGGCGCCGCGTCGGTCGATCTCCGCCCACGGCGCGGCGGGCCGGCCGAGCAGGTAGCCCTGCGCCATCGGCACGCCCAGGCTGATCACCGCGTCGAGCTCGCCGACGTGCTCGATGCCCTCGGCCAGCACCCAGGCGTCGATGCGGCTCGCGAACGTGCCGATCATCTCGACGAGCGCCCGCTTGGTCTCGTCGCGGTCGATCCCGGAGATCAGGTTGCGGTCGAGCTTGATGATGTGCGGGCGGATGCCGATCAGGTGCTGCAGGCCGGCGTAGCCGGCGCCAGCGTCGTCGATCGCCAGCATCGCGCCGGCCGAGCGGAGCCGGTTCAGGGCCGGCTCCAGCGAGACGTAGGAGTCGATGCGCGCGTGCTCGGTCAGCTCGATGACGATGCCCGGAGAGGTTGCGGTAGGAGCCGAGCACCTTGAGGATCTCGGGGTGGTCGAGGACGTCGGGGCCGACGTTGATCGCGAGGAACGTGTTGGGCGGCAGGTCGTTGCTGGCAGCGAGCGCCTTGCGCATCGCCATCGCCTCGAGGGCCGCAGAGCGCCCCACCCGCCGGGCGGCGCTGAACCAGTCGTCGGGGCTGGAGACCGGGTAGCCGTCGAACCGTGTCAGCGCCTCGTAGCCGACCACCGTGCCGCGGGTCAGGTCGACCACCGGCTGGAAGACGTTGCGCACGCCCTCCCCGCGCATGGCGCGCGTCAGCATCGCCGGCCAGTTCAGATCCCGGCTTCGGCGCTCGGTGTTGACCCGCATGTCGCTCACGTGAACGTCTCGACGCCGATCAGCGGTGTCATGAGGCGATCGTCTCGGGGGACGACCATGCCGCAGGCGAGGCTCTTCATCGACGGATCTCCCAGGGGAAGGACTTGTTGCAGGAGAGGATCCTGCGGCCCCCGAGCCCGGTGAGAACTCTCCCGGGAGGGGAGTCTTCCACAGGTTTTGTACACATGTTGCCCGAATGACTGGACCGCTCCCGCTCGGCAGGAGTGCCAACGGTGCTCAGACCAGGGTGCGTGCTGCGGCACCGGCGCGGGCGCCGTACCCGCTGGCGCCGGAGCCACCGGCCCCGCGCCCGAACATGCACGCGTGCACGAGCAGCGGGAACAGCTGGTGCAGCGCCACCCGGTCCTCCCAGCCGTCGGCGAGCGGGGTCGCCTCCTCGTAGGCGTCGAGCACCCGCGGCAGCTGCGGACAGCCGAAGAGCGCCAGCATCGCCAGGTCCGTCTCGCGGTGTCCGCCGTACGCCGCCGGGTCGATCAGCCACACCCGGCTCTCCTGGCCCCAGATCAGGTTGCCGGACCACAGGTCACCGTGCAGCCGGGCAGGTGGCTCCTCGGGCCCGGCGATCTCGACGATGCGGCGCACGGCGGCCTCGACCGCGGCGGCGTCCTCGGTCGAGACAGCCTGCCGGTCCCGCGCGAGCTTGAGGTAGGGCAGCACCCGCTGGGTCGCGTAGAACTCCGGCCAGCTCTGCGCCGGACGGTTGCGCATCGGCAGGGTGCCGATGTAGCCGTCGTGCCGGCGGCGCCGAAGTCCGGTGCCCCGGCCTGGTGCAGGGCGGCAAGCGAACGACCGAGCTGCTCGGCGGCCTCCACACTGGGGCGGGCGCCCTCGACCCACGCCAGGATCAAGCAGTCGTCCTCGACCGCGAGCACCTCGGGGACGTGCACGCCGTCGACCTCGCCGATCCAGCGCAGGCCGCGCGCCTCGGTGTGGAAGAAGTCGGCGGGTGCGTGGGGGCGCGTCTTGACCAGCGCGGATGCGCCGGTGGACAGCCGCAGCCTGGTCGAGCTGCACACGTCGCCGCCCGCCAGGGGGGTGGTGGCCACGACCGCGCTGCCGAGCAGTGCCTCGGCCCGCTGCGCGATGGTGCCCATGCGCGCCACGTCAGCCGCCACCTCGACCGTCGACACCCGCCGGCTTCTCGGCCGGCCGCTGGAGCTCGATCACCAAGGCGTCGGCGGTCCGCTCGACCATCGCCAGCACCTCGTCGAAGCCGTCGTCGCCGCCGAAGTAGGGATCGGGCACGTCTCCGGTGCCTGCGGGGTCGAAGTCGCGGAACATCCGCACCTGCGCGGGCCCCTGGGCCGTCTCCTGCTCCGGCGCCAGCCCGGTGACCTCACGGTGGTTGTCGGAGTCCATCGCGAGGATCAGGTCGCAGTCCTCGAACCAGTCGGCGTCGAACTGCCGGGCGCGGTGGCGCGTCGCGTCGTACCCGTGCGAGGTCAGCAGTCGCGCGGCGCGCTCGTCCATCGGGCCGCCGACGTGCCAGCCGCCGGTGCCGGCACTGACGACCTCCACCTCGTCGTCCAGGCCGGCGCGTGCCACCCGGTCGGAGAGCACGACGGCAGCCATCGGCGAGCGGCAGATGTTGCCCAGGCACACCACGGCGATCCGGTACGGCGTCCGGCGCTCGTCGCCGGCCCGACCCGTCACCGGTCGTCTCGCAGCACGAGCTCGAGGAGCCAGGTGGCGACCGTGATGATCAGCGAGCCACCCAGCGCGGTCCAGAACCCGTCGACGTGGAAGCCGAGGTCGAGCTGACCCGAGATCCAGCTGGTCAGCATCAGCATCAGCGCGTTGACCACGAAGATCATCAGGCCGAGCGTGAGGATGATCAGCGGCAGCGAGAGCAGGTTCGCGATCGGCCGGACGATCGCGTTGACGACGCCGAAGATCAACGCGACGCCGAGCAGCGTCAGCACCTGGTCGCTGCGGGCGTTGTCGGTGAGCGTGATGCCGCCCATGATCCAGGTCGCCGCGGCCAGTGCCAGTGCGTTGACGAGCACCCAGAGCAGGAACCTCACGGACCCGATCTTGCCAGGTTCGCCCGGGTTGTCGCCCAGGGTCGCCCGTCAGCCCAGGTCGAGGGCGGTGAGCATCGAGGTCTCGGCGTCCGCGAGGTGACGCTCCAGCTCGGCGGCCGCCTCGTCGACCCGCCCGCTCTCGAGCAGGTCCAGGAGCGCCTCGTGGGAGTGCACCTGGTCGCCGGCGTTGCGGCGGATCCGGTCGACCTTGGCCAGCGCCAGCCGGATCTCGGCGGTCAGCGCCTCCGCGAGCGCGGTCAGCCGGCTCGACTCCGTCAAGGCCACGAAGGAGCGGTGGATGGCCAGGTGAGCAGCGGTGAGCTCGGCCGGGCTCGGGTCGTCGGCGGCGACGGCCGCGAACTCCCGCAACGCCGCTCGGCAGTCCTCGCGCGCCTGCGGTGAGGCGCCCGGCCAGCGCCGCAGGCCGGCGACCTCGAGCACCGCGCGTGACGTGCAGACGTCGTGCACCGCGTCGGGGTCGAGCTCGGTGACCTTGACCCCGCGGTTGGGCTCGCGGGTCGCCAGGCCCTCGCCGACCAGCACGCCGAGCGCCTCGCGCACCGTCGATCGCGAGACCCCCATCGCCTCGGCGAGCGCCATCTCGCGCAGCGGCGTGCCGGTCTCGACCTCGCCGTCGAACAGCGCGCGCCGCAGCTCGTCCGCCACCCGCTCGACGGTCGAGGAGTGCTCGAGGCGAAGGGTCTCGAACGTGTTCACGCCCACATTGTCCCCACATGAGTTGCCGTTCCGCGCTCCCGGCCTGCATACTGGCGTCAGATTGTCCGACAATCCGGCATTCCGACAGATTGCCGCGCCCACATCGGAGGAGGCCCGCATGACCACCCTTGCCTGGGGACGCCACTACCTGATGGTCGAGCCGACCCACTTCCGGGTCGACTACGCGATCAACCCCTTCATGGACCTGCGCGACCAGCCCGACCCGGCTCGCGCCCACGAGCAGTGGCAGGGCCTCGTCGACGTCCTGCGCGGGAACGGCGCGGAGGTCGACGTGCTCGCGCAACGGCCGGACGCCCCGGACATGGTCTACGCGATGAACCTCGGCCTGGTCGTGAACCAGTCACCTCGGGACCGGCACGTCGTGATGTCGCACATGCGCCACCCGGAGCGACGGATGGAGAGCGCGACGGCTCAGTCCTGGTTCGCAGAGCACGGCTTCGCCACGTCGTACGTCGGACGCGACGGCATCGGTGCCCACCTGGAGGCGGGCGACGCCTTCGCGTTCGGTGACGCGCTCGTCGTCGGCTACGGCCCTCGCACCGAGGAGCTGGCCCTCAAGCACCTGGCGACCGAGCTGGACGTGCGGGTCCGCGGGCTGCGACTGACGCACCCCGCGATGTACCACCTCGACCTGGCGTTCTGCCCGCTCGACGCCACTCGCGCGATGGTGTGCCCGTCGGCGTTCGACGACGCCTCGCTCGCCGCGGTGCTCGCGATGGTGCCCGAGCCGCTGGTGCTCAGCGAGGAGGAGGCGCTGACCTTCTGCGCCAACTCGGTCGTCGTGGGACGCACGATCGTGATGCCGGCCTGCCCGGCTCGGGTCCGCGCTCGGCTGGAGGAGTGGGGCTTCGAGGTCGTGCTCGTCGAGCTCGGTGAGCTGCACAAGGGCGGCGGGAGCGTGCGCTGCCTGACCAACCCGCTCGACGTCGTCGCTGGTCGCGACCTGCCGCGGGTGGTTGGCGGGGAGGTGCTGCTGCCCGGCTCCATGGCGAGGGCGACGGCCTGAAGAGCGGGCCGGGCCAGCAGCTGTGGGTGAGTTGACGCGGGAACCGCACCTCGGGCTGAGGTGCGGTCCCGCCCCAAAGGGTGTTCCCCCGGACCCTGGTCCCCCGGGTACCAGAGCTCCTCGGAGCCCCGCTATTGGAGGCGCCGTGCCGATAGCTCACCCCCCGGGACTACCGACTCTTCTAGAGTGCGGGACGGGAAGCCTGGGCGAATCATCCGAATAGTTCCTTTTGTGCCGCCGCATTGGCGGAGCAGGCGGTTGACCGAACGGCCTAGCGGCATGGCCCAGGTGGACGGCCTAATGTTCACCGCATGACCCCCGAGGTGCGGCCGGCGATCCGCGACATCCCCGCCTACGTCCCCGGCAAGCCGCCCGCTCCGCGTGAGGGCCTGACCACCTACAAGCTCTCCTCGAACGAGAACCCGAACCCGCCGCTGCCCGGCGTCCTGGAGGCCGCCGTGGAGGCGGCCGGCCGGATGAACCGCTACCCGGACATGGCCTGCGCCGAGCTGTACGACGCGCTGTCGACCCGTCTCGACGTACCCGTCGAGCGGCTCGCCGCCGGCACCGGATCGGTGGCCGTGCTCTACCACCTGCTGCAGGCGTTCTGCGAGAGCGGCGACGAGGTCGTCTACGCCTGGCGGTCCTTCGAGGCCTACCCGATCGCGGTGTCGGTCACGGGCGCGACGTCGGTGCAGGTGCCGCTCGACGCCGACGCGCGCCACGACCTCGACGCGATGGCCGACGCCATCACCGGCCGCACCAAGGTGGTCATCGTCTGCAGCCCCAACAACCCGACCGGCCCGGCGGTCCGGCGGGCCGAGCTCGAGGCGTTCCTCGACCGGGTGCCGCCGCACGTCGTGGTGGTCGTCGACGAGGCCTACCGCGAGTTCGTGCGGCTCGCCGACGACGAGCGGTTCGACGGCGTCGACCTGGTGCGCGCCCGGCCCAACGTGGTGGCGATGCGGACCTTCGCCAAGGCCTACGGGCTGGCCGGGTTCCGCGTCGGCTACGTCGTGGCCGACGCCGAGATCGCCTCGGCCGTGCGCGCCTGCTCGCTTCCTTTCGGGGTCTCGTCGATCGCGCAGGCCGCCGCCGTCGCCTCGCTCAAGGAGGAGGCCGCCCTGCTCGAGCGGGTCGAGGCCATCGTCGCGGAGCGTGGCCGGGTGGCCGCAGCCCTCACCGACCAGGGCTGGCGCCTGCCCGACGCGCAGGGCAACTTCGTGTGGCTGCCGCTCGGCGAGCGGACCCTCGACTTCGCCGCGGCCGCCGACCAGGCCGGCGTGATGGTCCGCCCGTTCGCCGGTGAGGGCTGCCGCGTCAGCATCGGCGAGCCCGCCGGCAACGACGTGCTCCTCGAGGTCGCAGCGAAGTTTGTCCCGCTTCGATCCCGGCTGAAGCTGGCACCGAAAGTCACCAGGTTTCGAGACGGGTCGCGCGTCCCTCGCAAGCTCGGTCTGCGCCGACTCTCCTCGACCTCCTCGGCTCACGCTTCGCCTTCGCAAGCTAGTCGGAGCGGCCTCGGAAAATCGGTTGGGACCTGTCGGGGCCGACCAATACCCTGCTGGGACCAACCAAACCAGCCGCCCCGGGCCACGGGCCACCTTTCCGCGCCCCGGTGTCGACATGAAGCCGAAGGACCACAGTCCGATGAGCGAGCAGCACCCACCCGCGGGTGTCCACTCGCTGTGGCGGCTGCGCGGCTACCTGCGGCCCCACCTGCGGGCGCTGAGCATCATGACGTCGACGGCGCTGCTCAACGTCGCGCTCACGATCGCGATCCCGCTGGTCACCAAGGCGATCATCGACGGCCCGATCGCGCACGGCGAGATCGCGCCGGTGCTGCCGCTCGGCCTGCTCGCGCTGGCGCTCGGCGTGCTCGAGGCGAGCCTGATCTTCGTGCGCCGCTGGGTGCAGTCCGACGCCGTGCTCAGCATGGAGACCGAGATGCGGCACGACCTGTACGCCCGGCTGCAGGAGCTGCCGATGGCGTTCCACGGCCAGTGGCAGTCCGGTCAGCTGCTCTCGCGAGTCACCAACGACCTCTCCAGCCTGCGGCGGTTCTTCGGCTTCGGGCTGATCTTCCTCGGCATGAACATCTTGCAGCTCGTGCTGGTCACCGGCGTGCTGCTGCACATGTACTGGCCGCTCGGCCTCGTCGTCGCGGCGTCCGCGATCCCGATCGTGGTGCTCTCGCACCGGTTCGAGCGCGGCTACGTCGTGATCTCGCGCCGCGTCCAGGACCAGCAGGGCGACCTCGCCACGCTGGCCGAGGAGGGCGCGGTCGGCATCCGCGTGATCAAGTCGTTCGGGCGGGGCCGGTTCGTCTCCCGCAAGTACGACGAGTCCGCTCGCACCCTCTACGACTCGTCGATGGCCAAGGTCCGGCTCGCCTCGAAGTTCTGGACGTTCCTGGAGGTGACGCCGAACCTCGCGGTCGTCGTGGTGCTGCTCATGGGCGCCTGGGGCGTCGGCACCGGAGCCCTGACCCTCGGCACGCTGGTCGCGTTCATCACGCTGATGCTCTCGCTGGTGTGGCCGATCGCGGCGCTCGGCTACATCCTCGCGATGGCGCAGGAGGCCATGACCGCGGCCGCGCGGATCCTGGAGGTCTTCGACACCAAGCCGTCGATCGTGTCGGGGCCGCGCGTCATCGAGGCGCCGCGTGGGCACCTGCGCTTCGAGGGCGTCGGCTTCGCGTTCCCCGACCAGCCGGACGTGCACGTGCTCCACGACGTCGACCTCGAGGTCGCACCCGGTGAGACGGTCGCCGTCGTCGGCGCCACCGGCTCCGGCAAGACGGTGCTGACCTCGCTCGTCCCGCGCCTGTACGACGTGACGGCGGGCCGCATCACGATCGACGGGGTCGACGTACGCGACCTCGAGCTGGCGCACCTGCGCAAGCTCGTGGCGACCGCGTTCGAGGAGCCGACCCTGTTCTCGATGAGCGCGCGGGAGAACCTCACGCTCGGCCGCCGCGACGCCAGCGACGCGGATGTGCGGGAGGCGCTCGACGTCGCGCAGGCAGGGTTCGTGCACGAGCTGCCGTGGGGCCTGGAGACCCGCATCGGCGAGCAGGGCATGTCGCTGTCCGGCGGTCAGCGACAGCGGCTCGCGCTGGCGCGCGCGGTGCTGGCGCAGCCGAAGATCCTGGTGCTCGACGACACGCTGTCGGCGCTCGACGTGCACACCGAGCGGCTGGTCGAGGAGGCGCTGCGGCGGGTGCTGCGCGACGCGACCGGCATCGTCGTCGCACACCGCGCCTCGACGGTGCTGCTCGCCGACAAGGTCGCGCTGCTGCAGGACGGCACGATCACCCACGTCGGTCGCCACCGCGACCTGCTCGCGGACGTGCCGGCCTACCGCGACCTGCTCGCGGCCGACGCGGACCTGGAGGAGGTGAGCGCATGACGCACCGAGCAAGCTCGACCACCCGGGGCGAGCAGGAGTGGCGCGGCGTCGCCGCCGAGCGGACCGACGACGAGCTGACCACCCACACCTCGACGATGCTGCAGGCGCGCTCGCGCCGGCTGCTCGGCAACCTCATCCGGCCGTACCGGCGGGTGCTCTGGCTGCTGCTCGTCGTGGTGCTCGTGGAGAACGCCGCGCGGCTGTCGATCCCCTACCTGGTCAAGGAGGGCATCGACCGAGGCATCCCGCCGATCCAGGAGAGCCGTGACGCGACGACTCTCGTGACGATCGTGGCGATGCTGCTGTTCGCCACCCTCGTGCAGGCGGTGGCGCGGCAGCGCTTCCTCGTCACGTCCGGGCCGCGTCGGGCAGGACGTGCTGTTCGAGGTGCGGCGCCGGGTGTTCGCGCACTTCCAGCGGCTGAGCCCGGCGTTCCACGACGAGTACACGTCCGGCCGCGTCATCTCTCGTCAGACCTCCGACATGGAGGCCATCGACGAGATGCTCGAGACCGGGTTCGACGGTCTGCGTGACGGCGCTGCTGACGCTGATCGGCGTCGCGGTGCTGCTGCTGACGCTCGACGTGAAGCTGGCCCTCGTCGCGCTCGTGTGCTTCCCGTTCCTGGCGCTGATCACCAACTGGTTCCGCAAGGAGTCGGCGAAGGCCTACCGGCGTCACCCGGGAGAAGGTCGCGCTCGTCATCGTCCACTTCGTCGAGTCGATGCTCGGCATCCGCGCGGTGCAGGCGTTCCGTCGCGAGCCCCGCAACGCGGAGATCTTCGACGACGTCAACGACCAGTACCGGCTGGCGAACCTGCGCGCGTTCCGCCTGGTCGCGTGGTTCATCCCCGGCATCCGGCTGGTCGGCAACGTGACGATCTCGGTCGTGCTGGTGTACGGCGCCTACCTCGCCTACCAGGGCCAGGTCACCGTCGGCGTGCTCGCGGCGTTCCTGCTCTACCTGCGGCAGTTCTTCGAGCCGATGGAGGAGATCTCGCAGTTCTACAACAGCTTCCAGTCCGCGAGCGCGGCACTGGAGAAGCTGTCGGGCGTGCTCGAGGAGGAGCCCGACGTGCCGGAGCCGGTGCGTCGCGGTCCCGCTGCCCGCCTCGCGCGGTGACGTGCGCTTCGAGCAGGTGACGCTTCGCCTACCACGACGACGCGATCGTGCTGCCCGACCTCGACCTCACCGTCCCGGCCGGGCAGACCGTCGCGCTCGTCGGCACCACCGGCGCCGGCAAGACGACGGTGGCCAAGCTGCTGTCGCGGTTCTACGACCCGACCGGTCGGCCGGATCACGCTCGACGGAGTCGACCTGCGCGACCTCGACGAGCTCACGCTGCGTCGCGCGGTGGTGATGGTCACCCAGGAGAGCTACCTGTTCGGCGGCACGGTCGCGGACAACATCCGCTTCGGCCGGCCCGACGCCGACATGGACCGACGTCGTCGCGGCCGCGCGTGAGCTCGGTGCGCACGACTTCATCACGCGACTGCCGCAGGGCTACGACACCGACGTCGCGAACAAGGGCGGTCGGCTCTCGGCCGGTCAGCGCCAGCTCGTGGCCTTCGCGCGCGCGTTCCTCGCCGACCCCGACGTGCTGATCCTCGACGAGGCGACCAGCTCGCTCGACGTACCCTCCGAGCGGCTGGTGCAGCGCGCCCTGCGCACCATCCTCGCCGGCCGGACCGCGGTGATCATCGCCCACCGGCTCTCGACCGTGGAGATCGCCGACCGGGTGCTGGTCATCGAGGGCGGCCGCATCGTCGAGGACGGCTCACCCGAGGCCCTCGTCGCCGGCGACGCGTCGCGCTACGCCGACCTCCACGACGCCTGGGTGGAGTCCCTGGCCTGACGTCACGAACGATTCCCGCGTGCCGCCGCGGCGACCGTCGCGGAACCGGGCGATCTCGTCGGCGAGCTCGCGGGGACTGCAGCGAGATCAGGCCGTGGCGCAGCTCGTTGGCCATCGCCTCGTCCTCGGTGAGGCCGTCCTGCTCGAGCAGCGAGAGCCGGTCGCGGCGCATGGTGGTCTGCGGGAAGGCGGCGAGCTCGGCGGCCAGCGCCTCGGCGCGCTCGCCGGACGGTGCCGGGTGCGCACGACCCGGTGGGCGAGGCCGATGTGGCGGGCCTCCTGCGCGTCGACGGCGCGCCCGGTGAGCACCAGGTCCAGCGCGCGGCTCGTGCCGACCAGCCGGGCGAGGCGCACGGTGCCGCCGTCGATCAGCGGCACCCCCCAGCGTCGGCAGAACACCCCGAGCACGGCGGTCTCCTCGAGCACCCGCAGGTCGCACCAGAGCGCGAGCTCCAGGCCGCCGGCGACGGCGTGACCGGCGACCGCGGCGACCACCGGCTTGCTCGAGCCGCATCCGGGTCGGGACCCATGGGTCCGTCGCCGTCGGTCTCGACGCGGTTCTGCTCGGCCGTGCCGAGGGCGTGCAGGTCGGCGCCGGCGCAGAACGTGCCGCCCTCGCCGTACAGCACGGCCACCGACGCTGTCCTCGTCCGCCTCGAACTCACGGAACGCCTGCTGCCAGCAGCGCTGCCGTCGGCCCGTCGACCGCGTTGCGCCGCTCGGGCCGCGACAGCACGACCGTCGTGACAGGTCCGTCCCGCTCGACCCGGACCGCGGACATCAGCGGGTCGTGGCGGCCTGGTCCGCCTCCGCGGCGTCCTTGAGCCGCTCGAGGGTGGCCTCGATGCCCCGGCGGTTGCGCTCGGGGAAGCCGGCCGCGCGGAGGCCGGCGAACAACAGCGACGTGTGACGGGTGGCGTCCCAGGTCTCGGTGACGTGGGTGCCGCCGTCGGCGGTGGGCTCGAGCTCGTAGCGCCACCGGTGCGGCCCGAAGTGACGCCACGCGATGAGGCGGCCCTCGTCGAACTCCACCACCTTGTTGCGGATCTTGTACGGCAGCCCGAACAGCTTCATCGACACGCCGAACGTGTCGCCCGCGGGAGAGCCGCTCCGGGCCCTTGATGACCGACTGCACCGAGCCGGAGCCGTCGATGCGCGGGTGCTGCCGCGGGTCGGCCACGATCGCGAACACCACCCCGGGCGCTGCGGCGATCGTGGTGCTCGCGGAGACGACCCGATCGGGATGGGCGGGGGAGGCAGCACCGTCGCTCATGGCGCCACCGTAGCGATTAGGCAGCCGTCCACCAGCCCCGGTACCTTTGTGCTCAACTTGACCGGTGTGGTGCCGGTCACAGCACGACACGCACCCCGTCGACCGGCGGCGCCACCACTGCCGAAACGGTCGCGAGGTCGTGACTCCACGACAAGTTGCCGGCAGGCGGAGACCCCGCGACGCCGACGAGACGAAGGAGTGCCAGTGAGCGAGCACACGTCCGACTCCGGCCTGGACCTCGGCCCCGACCTTGCCGCCGTCTTCGGCCCCCAGCAGGCCGACGGTGGCCCCGAGCTGGTCCAGCTGCTGACACCCGAGGGAGAGCGGGTCGAGCACCCGGAGTTCTCCTTCGACCTCGACGACGAGGCCATCAAGGGCTTCTACCGCGACATGGTGCTGACCCGCCGCATCGACACCGAGGCGACCGCGCTGCAGCGCCACGGCGAGCTCGGCATCTGGGCGCAGCTGCTCGGCCAGGAGGCCGCGCAGATCGGCTCCGGACGGGCCCTTCGCAAGCAGGACTTCGTCTTCCCGACCTACCGCGAGCACGGCGTCGCGTGGTGCCGCGACATCGACCCGCTGCGGCTGCTCGGGCTCTTCCGCGGCGTCGACCAGGGCGGCTGGGACCCCAACGAGGACAACTTCGGTCTCTACACGATCGTGATCGGCGCGCAGACCCTGCACGCCACCGGCTACGCGATGGGCGTGCAGCGCGACGGCGACGTCGGCACCGGTGACCCCGACCGTGACGCTGCGGTGGTGGCGTACTTCGGCGACGGCGCAAGCAGCCAGGGCGACGTCAACGAGGCCTTCATCTTCGCGGCGTCGTACAACTCGCCGGTGGTGTTCTTCTGCCAGAACAACCAGTGGGCGATCTCCGAGCCCATCGAGCGGCAGACCCGGATCCCGCTCTACCAAAGGGCTCTGGGCTTCGGCTTCCCCGGTGTCCGCGTCGACGGCAACGACGTGCTCGCGACGTACGCCGTCTCGCAGGCCGCCCTGCAGCGAGCGCGCGACGGCCAGGGCCCGACGCTCGTGGAGGCCTACACCTACCGGATGGGCGCGCACACCACGACCGACGACCCGACCCGCTACCGGCTCTCGGAGGACCTCGAGACCTGGAAGCTGAAGGACCCGATCCAGCGCGTGAAGGCCTACCTCACCCGCAACGGGCTCGCCGACCAGTCGTTCTTCGACGAGGTCGACAGCGAGGCCGACCAGCTCGGTGAGCACCTGCGCGAGGGCTGTCGCGCGCTGCCGGAGCCGAAGCCGCTCGACATCTTCGACTACGTGTACGCCGAGGAGACACCCGAGCTCGTCGACCAGCAGGCGGGCTATGCGGCCTACCTCGACTCGTTCGAGACCGACACTGTCCAGGGAGGTGCTCGCTGATGGCGAAGGTTTCGACAGTCTACCCACGATCACGCTCGCCAAGGGACTCAACGGCGGCCTGCGCAAGGCGATGGAGGCCGACCGCAAGGTCCTCGTCATGGGCGAGGACGTCGGCAAGCTCGGCGGCGTCTTCCGCATCACCGACGGCCTGCAGAAGGACTTCGGTGAGGACCGCGTCATCGACTCGCCGCTCGCCGAGTCCGGCATCGTCGGCACCGCGGTCGGCATGGCGATGCGCGGCTACCGGCCGGTCTGCGAGATCCAGTTCGACGGCTTCGTCTACCCCGCCTACGACCAGATCGTCAGCCAGGTCGCGAAGATCCACTTCCGCAGCCAGGGCAAGGTGAAGATGCCGATCGTCATCCGCATCCCGTTCGGCGGCGGCATCGGCGCGGTCGAGCACCACAGCGAGAGCCCGGAGGCGCAGTTCGCGCACACGCCGGGGCTCAAGGTGGTCGCGTGCTCGAACCCGGTCGACGGCTACTGGATGATCCAGCAGGCCATCGCCTGCGACGACCCGGTGATCTTCCTCGAGCCGAAGCGGCAGTACCACGCCGACAAGGCCGAGCTCGACGAGTCCGCGTCGCCGCAGCCGCTGTTCACCTCACGCGTGGTGCGCGACGGGTCCGACGTGACGCTGCTGGCCTACGGCCCGATGGTGAAGACCTGCATGGCGTCCGCCGAGGCGGCCGCCGGCGACGGCGTGAGCATCGAGGTCATCGACCTGCGCACGCTCTCGCCGCTCGACATGGCGCCGGTCTACGAGTCGGTGCGCAAGACCGGTCGCGCGGTCATCACGCACGAGGCGCACGTCAACCTCGGCATGGGCGCCGAGGTCGCCTCGCGGATCACCGAGCAGTGCTTCTACTCCCTGGAGTCGCCGGTGCTGCGCGTGGGAGGGTTCGACACGCCGTACCCGCCGAGCCGCATCGAGGAGCAGTGGCTTCCCGACCTCGACCGGGTCCTCGACGCGGTCGACCGCTCGCTCGCGTACTGAGACTGAGGAGTTCGCGTGTGCCTGAGTACAAGCTGCCCGACGTCGGTGAGGGCCTGACCGAGGCCGAGATCGTCACCTGGAAGGTCAAGGTCGGCGACGTCATCAAGGTCAACGACATCGTGGTCGAGATCGAGACCGCCAAGTCGCTGGTCGAGCTGCCCTCGCCGTACGCCGGGACGGTGCAGGCGCTGCACGTCCCCGAGGGCGAGACCGTCGCGGTCGGCACGCCGATCATCTCGATCGGCGACGGCGCCACGGCGACCGAGCCGCCGGCCCAGCCGACGACCCCGGCGACGGAGAGCGACCCGTACCTCGCGATGGCCGAGAAGGCCGGCGCCAAGGACGCTGAGATCGACATGTCCAACCCGGCCGCGACAGGCGGCGGGGAGAACCAGACCCTCGTCGGCTACGGACCGCGTGCCGCGGCCGCGACCAGGCGGCCTCGTCGTGGCGGCGCCAGCCCCGGCAGCGAGGCCGGCGCTGCCGCCCAGCTGCAGCTGCAGGGCGCGTTCACCCCGGGTGGCACAGACGTCTCCGACGTCGTGGAGGGCGACGAGCCCGCGGTGCCGGCCACGTCGGCCGCGCGCACGCGGCGCATCCGGTCGGCGACGTACGCGTGCTCGCCAAGCCGCCCGTCCGCAAGCTCGCCAAGGACCTCGGCATCGACCTCCGCACGCTCACCCCGACCGGCCCCGACGGCACCGTCAGCCGCGAGGACGTCGAGCAGTCGGCCGCTGAGGGGTCACAAACTCACGCGCCTGAGCGGCGTGTCGAGGCAGAAGTGACTCCTCGACCGCAGGGCGACCGCCGCGAGCCGATCAAGGGCGTGCGCAAGATGATGGCGCAGGCGATGGTCGAGTCCGCGTTCAGCGCGCCTCACGTCACCGAGTGGGTCACCGTCGACGCGACCCGGACGATGAAGCTCGTCGAGCGGCTCCGCGAGCACCGCGACTTCCGCGACGTGAAGGTCTCGCCGCTGCTCGTGGTCGCGAAGGCGGCGTGCCTGGCGATGCGTCGCACCCCCGAGATCAACGCGGCGTGGGACGAGCAGGCGCAGGAGGTCGTCTACCGGTCCGGGGTGAACCTCGGCATCGCCGCCGCGACGCCTCGCGGCCTCGTCGTCCCGAACGTCAAGGGCGCCGACGCGCTCTCGCTGCCCGAGCTCGGGTCACAGATCAACGACCTCGCGCGTACGGCGCGCGACGGCAAGACGCAGCCGGCGAGATGAGCGGCGGCACGTTCACGATCACCAACGTCGGCGTCTTCGGCGTCGACTCGGGCACCCCGATCATCAACCCGGGCGAGTCGGCGATCCTCTGCTTCGGCGCCGTCCGCGAGCAGCCCTGGGTGCACAAGGGCAAGATCAAGGTCCGCCAGGTGACCACGCTCTCGCTGTCCTTCGACCACCGGCTCATCGACGGCCAGATGGGCTCGCGCTTCCTGGCCGACATCGCGGCTGTGGTGGAGGACCCGGCATCCAGCTTGCTGCTGTGAGCCCGGTAGGAGCTGCCGGGTCCGCCGAGGGGTCATTCTGCACCGAAACGCCGCCCACTTGCGTGAAGGTGTGACCCCTCAGCGTCCCCCGTCTACCTGGGTCATGGGTTCATCAACGCGTCGGTGCCGCCGTCGACGAAGACCACCGAGCCGACCAGCAGGCTGGCTTGGGGTGAGAGCAGGAAGGCGATGAGGTTGGCGACCTCCTCGGGGCGGCCGGGGCGGTCGAGCGGCCGAGGGGTAGGCGTCGGCGAAGACGCCGAGCTCGGGGTCGGCGCGGAGCTGGTCGGTCATGGCGGTCGCGACCAGGCCGGGCGCGACGGCGTTGAGCCGGATGCCGGCACCGATCCACTCGGGCTTCACGGCCTCGCGGCGCACCCAGCGGGCGAGCGCGGCCTTGGTGGCCGGGTAGACGTTCACGGCGTCGGTCTCGTTCGCGCGCTCGCAGGCCGACGGCTCGTCGCCGTCGAGGCAGGGGCCCACCACCTCGGTCGCCCAGCCGGGCTGGCAGGTCACCGAGTTCGACGAGAGCATGACGATCGCTGCCGAGCCACCGGCCGAGGCGCCGCGCGCGAGCAGCGGTCGCAGCCCGTCTGCCAGCTCGACCGCGCCGAAGTAGTTGACCGAGACCACCAGCGCGCTGTCGGTGCCGGTGAACCCGCCGATCCCCGCGCACGGCACGAAGCCCGCGATCCCCTCTGGCGCGAGGTCCGACACCTCCGCGACGACCCGCTGGCGACCCTCCGCAGTGGCAAGGTCCGTCAGCACCTCGGCCTCCACGCGGTCGACGCCCGATCACCCGGTGGCCGTCCGCACGCAGCCGGGCAGCGGTGGCAGCGCCGATGCCCGACGCCGACCCGGTCACGACGTACGTGCTCATCCGGCGAAGTCCTGCAGCCGCACGACGCCGGCGAGGGTCGCGATGTACGCCGTGCCCTTCCTGCCGAGGTAGATCGACGCGTAGTGGTTGTTCCACTGCGGGCCGGTGCCGGTCAGCCGCTTCCAGGCGGTGCGTCCCGAGCGCAGGTCGATCGCGGTGAAGTACCACGGGTCCGCGGTGACGCCGGGCGGCTTGGTGTAGGCGTAGAGCAGGCCGTTGGCCAGCGAGGCCTTGGCGACCGACGACGGCGCCGACTCGTGCGAGGTCCACATCACGCCGCAGCCCTTCGCGGTGACGTCGACCCGCGCCAGCCCCGGAGCCGACGAAGCACCGTTGATCGCGTTCTGCGGGCTGGTGTAGCCGTAGTTGTTCTCCACGACGACGGAGCGGCCGACCGCGACGGTGAGTTCTCGGTGTCGCTCTTGCCTGCAGCGAACACCGCCTGCTTGCACACCTGGCGCTTCGAGACGTGCGACTTCGTGCGCCGGTAGGACAGCACGTTCATCCTCGGGTCGGCGTTGTCGGTGATCACCACCAGGTCCTTGCCGATCAGCGTCGGCGTGGTGCCGCTGCCCTGCGAGAGCTGGCCCGGCTTGGTCGTCGACCCGCGGTCGTAGGGCTGCCGCCAGGTCTTGACCGGCCGCCCGCCCGCGCCGGCGTCGAAGCGGTACAGCGCGTGGTCGCTGGCGATGAACACGCCGCCGGTCTCGTCGGTGGCGAAGGAGTTCACGATCTTCTCGCCCGGCAGCCGCAGCGACTTCGCACGGCGCCGGTGCCGGGTCGTGAGGTTGCCGACGCCACCCTGCTGGGTGACGAACCAGATCCGGCCCTTCCAGTCGGGCATCAGCGCGATCAGGCAGTCGCCGTCGGGCACGGCCGCGCTCACGTCGTACGTCTTGTCGAGGTGGAACGCCGTGGTCCCGACCGGCGTCGTCTGCTGGCTGACCACCCAGATCTGGGCGTTGGTGGTCTCGATGACGGCACGGTCGTGGTCGTCGAGGTAGAAGTACGCGCCGCCGCAGAGGTCCTGCAACGGCGAGGTGGTGCCGGGCTTGCGCGGCGGCAGCGGGAACGCCGCGAGGACGTCGAGGCTGTCCGGGTCGAGCAGCATCAGCCGCGATCCCTGCGAGCCCGCCGCAGAGCGCGACGATCCGGCCGCTGCGGTCGAACGCCATCGTCGCGCACTCCTCGACGCCGTACGTCGACGAGGTGACGCGCAGGTCCTTGCCGAGCGGACCGCCGCGCGAGTACGCGTCGGTCGCGTACGAGTCGTTGTGCATGCTGTTGCTGCCGTTCGCGGCCAGGTGCGGGTGCTGCGGCGGGCGCGACACGTCGACGGGGCGGGCCGGCACCGCGGTCCCCGTGAACGCCGGCACCGAGCCGTCGGCCGGTCCCGGAGGGATCGGCACCGCGAGCGCCGGGGCGAGGCCCACGCACACGGCGGCGACCGCGGCGGCGAGCCCGGCCAGAACTGAAACACGTTTCACATCGCGACAACGAGGAAACGTCACTCCAAGTTACGAGACAGCGGTCCGGGTCCGCGGCCTAGCATGAAGGCGATGAGCACGCCGCCCGACACTGGCAACGGGACCGCCGGTCACCGCGCCTACGAGTTCGCGAAGTGGGCGATCCTGAGCGGCGTCTACCCGCCAGGCGCCGTGCTCACCGAGGCCGCCCTAGCGCACGAGCTGGGGCTGAGCCGCACCCCGGCCCGCGAGGCGCTGCTGCGGCTCGAGGTCGAGGAGCTGGTGAGCCTCGTGCCGCGCCGCGGTGCGATGGTGAACACCTTCTCCATCGCCGACGTCGAGGACGTCCTCGAGGCCCGCGTGCTCGTGGAGAACCACACCGCCGCCGGCTCCTTCGAGCACCGCAACGAGCTGCTCCCGAAGCTCGAGGCCGCCCACCTGGCGACCCAGCGCAGCTGCCGCGAGCGGGACACGGCCGGCTTCACCAGCGCCGACCGGCTGTTCCACGAGCTGATCGTCGACGCCGCGAAGAACGCCGTGCTCTCCTCGATCTACCGGACGCTGCGCGAGCGGCAGACGCTGTTCACGTCGGTGATGATGCGCGGCCGCGCCGACCGCATGCAGGCCGCGATCGACGAGCACGAGGGCATCATCGAGACGCTGCGCGGCGACGACAAGGATGCCTTCTGCGCCGCGGTCAACGGCCACCTGCAGTGGTCGATAGAGCTTGCCCGCGCGTCGGTCACCGCAGGCCGAGACTCCGGTAGCGAGCCGCTCGGTCAGCCGTGACGGTCGCCGAGTCTCGCTGCATCAGCGCGGCGAGCTCGTAGCGCAGCACCTCCGCCAGCCGCGCGCAGAACTCCTCCGGCTCGTCGGCCGCGTCCGGGCGCTCGGCCACGATCCGGTCGACGATCCCGGCTCGCTGCAGGTCGAGCGAGCGCACTCCTTGGGAGCGGGCCATGTCCGGCGCATGGTCGAGGTCGCGGTGCACGATCGCGCTCGCGCCCTCCGGCGGCAGCGGCGACAGCCAGCCGTGCTGGGCGGCGATGACCCGGTCGGCGGGCAGCAGCGCGAGTGCCCCGCCGCCGTTGCCCTCGCCGAGCAGCAGGCACAGCGTCGGCGCGTCGAGGGTGACCAGATCGGCCAGGCACCGCGCGATCTCTCCCGCTAGACCGCCCTCCTCGGCCTCGACGGACAAGGCGGCCCCCGGGGTGTCGATGACCGTCATCAGCGGCAGGTGCAGCTCGGCCGCCAGCCGCATGCCCCGTCGCGCCTCGCGGAGCGCACCCGGGCCGAGCGGGTTGGCCTCGGTCTGGCCGCGTCGGTCCTGGCCGAGGAAGATGCACGGCGAGCCGCCGAACCGCGCGAGCGCGATCAGCAGCCCCGGGTCGGACTCGCCCTGCCCGGTGCCGTTGAGCGGGATCACGTCGCTCGCGGCGTACCTCAGCAGCCTGCGCACCCCCGGCCGGTCCGGCCGTCTCGACCGGGTTACGGAGTCCCAGGTGTCGACGTCCTCCACCTCGTCGACCTGCGGGTTGGGTACGTCGACCAGCACCTCCTTCCTGGCCGACAGCACGGCGAGCGCGCGGTCGAGCAGGTCGGCGAGCTCGTCGTGCGGGACGACGCCGTCGATGAGTCCGTGGGCGTAGAGGTTCTCCGAGGTCTGCACGCCCTCGGGGAAGGAGCGGTCGTAGAGCGCCTCGTAGACGCGCGGCCCGAGGAAGCCCACGAGCGCGCCCGGCTCGGCGACCGTGACGTGGCCGAGCGAACCCCAGGAGGCCATCACGCCGCCGGTGGTGGGGTGCCGCAGGTACACGAGGTAGGGCAGCCCGGACTTCTTGTGCGCGGCGATCGCCGACGAGATCTTCACCATCTGCACGAACGCGACCGTGCCCTCCTGCATGCGCGTGCCGCCCGAGACGGGTGCGGCGAGCAGTGGCAGCCGTTGCGCCGTGGCACGCTCGATGGCCAGCACCAGGCGCTCCGCGGACGCGACCCCGATCGACCCCGCGAGGAAGCCGAACTCGCAGGCCACCACCGCGACCCGGCGACCGCGCATCCGCCCCTCGCCGGTCATCACCGACTCGTCGAGCCCGGTCCGCTCCGTGGCCGCCGCGAGCTCGGCGGCGTACTCCTGCGAGACGGGCCCGCGCAGCGGCGGCACGTCCCACGAGCTGAACGAGCCCTCGTCGAGGACGAGGTCGATGAGGTCCGTCGCGGACAGCCGGTCGGCCATCCGCAGATTATGACGAGGTGAGACGGGGTACCGGCTCACATTGACATGCTTTGTCCCCGACAGGTTGTGTGAGGCCATGAGCGACAAATCCGAGAACGAGTCCAATCTCGACACCCTTCTCGACTCCGGCGACGAGAAGACGCAGGAGGACGAGGGCGAGGACACCGCCGAGATGGACGAGGTCTCGGACCAGAGTTCGAGCGACGACAAGTCCGAAGAGACGGATGAGTCGAGTGCGTCGGATGAGTCGCAAGAAGACTCTGCCGACGACAAGTCCGACGAGGGCTCCGACGAGGGCTCCGACGACGACTCTGACGACGAAGGGTCAGGCGACGGCGCCGCGGTCGGCTCGGCCGGCGAGGGCGGCGTGTCCGACGAGGAGCGCGAGCAGATCGAGAAGGAGCGCGAGGAGCGGCTCGACCCCGACAACCGCCCCGACAACGTCGAGGTCGACAACACCGAGCGCGACTTCAACGTGGAGAAGGGTCAGTTCGAGGACCACGAGATCGACGACTCGATCGGCCCCTACAACGACCCGAACGCCGAAGACGGCGAGATGGAGGCCTGAGCCTTCAGCCCCGCCTGTCCGAGATCCGCTTCGCCTTGCCGAGCGAACGCTCCAGGGAGTGCGGGGCAAGGACCTCCACCCGGATCGTCGTACCCACGGTCTCCTTGACCCGCTCGACGAGCCGGTCCCCGAGCCCGTCGCGGTCGGCGGCGGCGACTGACTCGTGCGCCTCGACCTGCACGGTCAGCTCGTCGAGGTTCGCGGGACGGGTCAGCACGCAGAGGTAGTGCGGAGTGAGGCCCTCGATCTCGAGGATCCGCTCCTCGACCTGGGTCGGGAAGACGTTGACGCCGCGCACGATCATCATGTCGTCGGTGCGGCCGGTGACCTTCTGCATGCGGCGGAAGGGCGGGTGCGCCGTGCCGGGCAGCAGCCGCGTGAGGTCACGCGTGCGGTAGCGGACCACCGGCATCGCCTGCTTGGTCAGCGAGGTGAACACCAGCTCGCCCTCCTCGCCGTCGGGCAGCACCTCGTGCGTCACCGGGTCGATCACCTCGGGGTAGAAGTGGTCCTCCCACACGTGCAGCCCGTCCTTGGTCTCGACGGCCTCCTGCGAGACGCCGGGCCCCATGACTTCGGAGAGCCCATAGATGTCGACGGCCGCGATGCCGCTGCGCCGCTCGACCTCGTGCCGCATCTCGTCGGTCCACGGCTCGGCACCGAAGATCCCGATCTCCAGCGACGTCGACCGCGGGTCGACACCTTGGTTCTCCATCTCGTCGAGGATGGCGAGGAAGTACGACGGCGTCACCATGATCACGCGCGGCTCGAAGTCGACGATCAGCTGCACCTGTCGTGGCGTCATGCCGCCGGACACCGGCACCACCGTGCACCCCAGCCGCTCCGCGCCGTAGTGGGCGCCGAGCCCGCCGGTGAACAAGCCGTAGCCGTAGGCGACGTGCACCACGTCACCCGGCCGGCCACCCGCGACCCGGATCGAGCGCGCCATCAGCTCCGCCCAGGTGTCCAGGTCGTCGGGGGTGTAGCCCACGACGGTCGGCTTGCCGGTCGTGCCCGACGACGCGTGGACGCGGTTCACCTGCTCGCGCGGCACCGCGAACATGCCGAACGGGTAGTTCTGCCGCAGCTCCTCCTTGCCCGTGAACGGGAACCGCGCCAGGTCCTCGAGAGAGTCGATGTCGGGTCCGACGCCGGCGTCGTCGAACACCCGTCGGTAGTGCGGCACGTTGTCGTAGACGCGCCGCAGCGTCTCCCGCAGCCGGTCGAGCTGCACGGCCCGCAGCTGCTCGACGTCGTACGACGGAACCAGCCCTCGGGTGGTCGAGCTTGTCGAGACCATCAGTCCTCCTCGAACAACGTCCCGCGGATCTCCTTGCTGCGGCCCACGAAGGTGGCGACCACGGCGTCGCCGACCCGCACGGTGATGTCGTAGACGCCGTCGCGACCTTCGCGGCTGCGCTCGACGGCCTCGGCGACCATCACGTCGCCGAGCCGGGTCGGCGCGAGGAAGCGGATCTCACCAGCGGCCGCGACCGTGCTGCGGTTGTAGGAGTTGCACGCGAACGCGAAGGCGGAGTCCGCCAGCGCGAAGGTGAAACCGCCGTGCCCGATGGCGTGACCGTTGACCATGTCGTCGCGGACCGTCATCGACATCGTGGCCCGACCCGGCGCGACCTCGACGATCTCCATGCCGAGGCCCTGGCTCGCGCGGTCGCCGTCCCACATCGCCGCTGCCGCGCGACGTGCGACCTCCTCCGCGGGCAGCGTCACAGCACCTTCTCCATGAGCGACACCAGGTGCTCGTCGTCACCGAAGCGGTCCAGCTCGACGTAGCCGCGCGACGCGTGGAAGGCCAGCGACGCGTCGTTGCGGGGGATGAGGTTGACCTCCAAGCACATCCGTCCGTACGGCGTCGCGGCCCGCTCCATCTCGTCGTACACGAACCCGCCGAGGCCCATGCGCCGATGCGCGGGACTCAGCACGATCCGGTCCAGGTAGTAGAACCCGTCGACGTTGTCGCTGAACCAGCCGTAGTAGGGGGAGTCGTAGTCCTGACCGGCAGTCATCGTGATCACGAAGCCCGCGAAGTCACCATCGACCTCGAGCACGTCGAAGCGGTCGGCGAGACGCTGCAGCCGGCGCAGCTCCTCCTCGCCGAGCGGTGCGAGCATCTTGACGTTCGCCTCGTTCAGGGCGAGCACAGCCGCTTCGTCCTCGTCGCGCAACGGTCGCAGGTCGGGCACGTTCGCCACCCTAGATCAGCGCGAAGGCAGCCTTGCGGGGACGAGTCGGCCCGGGCCAAGGTGAACCATGACCGAGACCGTCGCACAGGCCGGACCGACCGCCGAGGAGTACGCCGACCGCGTGCTCGGGGCGGGAATCGCCGCCTTCGAGACCTTGAGCACCTACGTCGGGGACCGGCTGGGCTGGTACCAGGCTCTCCGCGACCACGGACCGTCGACGGCCGCGGAGCTGGCGGCCCGGACGGGGACCCATGAGCGCTACTGCCTGGAGTGGCTGGAGATGCAGGCCGGCTTCGGGACTCTCAGCGCGTCGGCCGCCGAGAGCAGGCACGATCGGCGGTTCACGTTGCTCGCGGGGCCGGCGGAGGTGCTCACCGACGAGCACAGCCTCAGCTACCTCGTCGGCCTCCCGCGCATGTTCGCCTCCGTGGGGCCCCAGCTCGGCAACCTGCTCGAGGCCTACCGCGGCGGCGGTGGGGTCACCTGGGCGCAGTTCGGCGACGACGCGCGGGAGTCACAAGGAGCCATCAACCGGCCGTGGTTCGAGAAGCGGCTCGGCGACGCGCTTGCCGAGGTCCCCGAGCTGGATCGTGTGCTCAGCCGGGAGGGTGCGCTGGTCGCGGACGTGGGCTGCGGGGTGGGCTGGTCGACGATCGCCCTCGCCTTGGCCTACCCCGGGGCGACCGTGGTCGGCCTGGACATCGACGAGCCGTCTGTCGAGGCGGCGCGTGCGAACGCCGCCGACGCGGGCGTCTCGGACCGCGTGACCTTCCGGAACGTGGAGGGCGAGACGATGCACGAGCAGCGCAAGTACGACGCCGTGTTCGCCTTCGAGTGCGTCCACGACATGGCTCGTCCGGTCGACGTGCTCACCGCGATCCGCGGCAGCATCGGCGACGAGAGCCTGGTGGTGGTGATGGACGAGGCGGTCGCCGACGAGTTCCAGGCCCCGGCTGACACGGTCGACCAGCTGATGTACGGGTTCAGCATGTTCATCTGCCTGCCCGACGGGATGTCGTCGGAGCCCTCGGAGGCGACGGGCACGGTGATGCGGCCTGCGGTGCTGCATGAGTACGCCGTGCGGGCGGGCTTCAGCGACGTCACCGTGCTGCCGATCGAGGACTTCGCCTTCTTCCGGTTCTACCGGCTGCATCCCTAGGCCGAGCGCGTCACCCGTCGCGGTGACGCGGTCGCCGCATCGTCAGCTTCTGGGTCTCCGCGTCGGGGTCGACCTCGTGGCCTCCGGTGGATTCGTCACCCGACTCCCCACCGGACCGGGGGCGGCGCGTGCGGGACTGGGGCATCAGTCGCAGCTGTCGTCGCATCCGCTCGTCGAGGTCCATCTCGCTCAGCAGCCTTTTCACCGTGATCAGCACGGCAGTGTGCAGCTCGAGCAGCTCCGGGGTGGTGCCGGTGACGGTCAGCTCGTCAAGGCGGGCGCGTGCCTCGTGCAGACCTTCGAGGGCGGTGCGCAGGCGGTGGACGTCGTCGATGCCGGTGCGTTTGCGCGGGTCGGCGTCGTCACGGACCAGCTGGCCGAACGCATCGACGGCGGCCGCTATCTCGCGGAAGGTCTGCGCGAGACCGAGCAGCACGTCCTCGCTGAGGTCGTCGTCCGGCCACGACCGGTCACCGGTGGCGTCCGCGAGGGCGCGCAGCATCCCGCGGATCGACACCGCTGAGTGCTCCAACGCCTCGAGGCCCTGGCGCAGCCCCGGACCCATGTTCGGCGTACCCACGGCCCGCACGTTGAGCCGGCGACTCTGCTCCGCGTGCAACAACGCGGCACCGACGCTCGGGATGTCGTGGGTGATCCCTCGTGCCTCGTCCAGCCAGCTCCGGGCGGCGGCCGCGACCTCGGCGCTGTCGGTGACCAGATCCGCGAGCTCGTCGGCCGCGCGGTGCATGAGGTCGCTCAACGAGTCGGCCAGCCCGTCGATGGCCCGGCCCGCGTCGGCGCTGGCCACCTTCGGCGGGAACAGCAGGTTCGTCGCCATTCCCACGGCCGCACCCACCAGCGTCTCGGCGATCCGCTGCCAGGCGGCGGTCTCGGCCCCGAGCGAGCCGACGCCGAGCACGAGCATCCCGCTGATCGCGACCTCGACGAGGTTCGAGCGCAGCCGCAGCACCTGCCCGAGCGTGATGCAGGCGAAGATCAGCAGCCCGAGGCTCCACCAGTGCAACGGTGCGATGCTGGCGAATCCGACGGCGAGCGAGACGCCGGCGATCACCGCGACCACCCGGTCGAGGCCGCTGGCGAGCAGCGACATCGGTGTCACCTGTACGACGAGCATCGCGGTCAGCGGAGCGAGCAGCGGCTGGCTCCCGGGGAACAGCAGCACCCCTGCGACATAGCTGGCGACCGCGGCGACCGTGATCCGACCGGACCACAGCAGCGCCGCGCGGCTGTCCTTGCGCAGTCGCCTCAGCTCACGGGCGATCGCCCTTCGCCATGCACGCACACCTCATCTTCTCCGATGCCGGGTCGTCCATACCGGGTGAGGCGTGCCTTGGGCGATCTGCCGCAGGATCGGGGACGACCCGAGCCGGGAGGAGGTTTGTTGTGTTCTACACCCTCATCTTTGCCGGTGTGGCGGTCCTCCTCGTCGTCGCCGTGATCGTCCAGCAGTCGCGCAAGAAGTAGGTCTGGCGCCGGAGTGTGGCCAGAATGTCTATAGACCGGCGAGTGCGGGTAGCATGGGGTCAGCACTGAAACCCACGAGTGTCTCGGAAGTCTCTGCCCAGGCAGCCTCCGGTTCTCGCCGAATCGCTTCGTCAGGTCATCACCGCAGATCCTGACGCGACGATTACGGACGCGTTCGTCTCCTTGACGTTCGCGTCGCGGCACGGACGTCTGCCGAACCGCTGAGCGGTCGGCTGGAGCGCTGAGACCTCGTGCCAGGTGGAATTCGTAGGGAGAATCGGTTGGCACAGCCCCGGCGTCGTACTGGGCGCACCAGGCAAGCCCGGCCCGCGCAGCGTCCGCCGCGCGACAACGAGGGGATCCTGCCCATCCTCGCGAAGGCGGTCCGCGCCCTCGAGACCCGTGTGGAGCACGGAGAGATCGAGCGAGGCAGGTTCCAGGCCATCGCGCTCCTCGCGCGCGAGGAGCGGGCGCGGGTCAAGGCCGACACGGTCATGACCCCGGCGCAGCGTGACGTAGAGCTGAAGCGGCTGGACGGGATCGCGAAGATCCTCGCGCAGACCGCCACCCGCGAGCCGTCCCTGTTCGTGCTCCTCGGCGACGAGGCAGAGATCAGCGACTCCGCTCGGCGGCTGAAGCGCGAGATGCAGATCGCCGGCGGGCTCGAGCCCGACCCGGAGGTCGAGCGGCAGCAGCCGACCGTGAGCTCCGTGCGCAGCGAACGGCAGGTCCTGCCACGGTCGGTGGTCGCCGCTCAGCTCGCCAACCCGTTCCTCGCGCCCGACTTCAGCGGTGCCCAGCAGAGCAGCGGCCACGGTCAGCGCCTCGCCGGCTGGGAGCTCATCGAGCCCCTGCTGAGCTCGTTCGAGAACGCCGAGCCCGGCGCACCCTCCTGCATGAAGCTTCCCGACCCGACTGCGACCGTGCGGCTGCCACCCGGGCTGGAGCTGATGCCGCACCAGAGTCGGAGTGGTCACGGCCGCCACCGGCGGACACCGGACGTTCCTGCTCGCGGACGAGCCGGGGCTCGGCAAGACGGCCGAGGCGCTGCTGGCCGCGCAGGCCGCGCAGGCCTACCCGCTGCTGTGCGTGGTGCCGAACGTCGTCAAGACGAACTGGGCCCGAGAGGCCGCGCACTGGACTCCCTCACGCAGCGTCACGGTGATCCACGGCAGCGGCGAGACCATCGACGGGTTCGCCGACATCGTGGTCGTGAACTACGAGGTGCTGGACCGTCACGTCGGCTGGATCGCCAACCACCGCTTCCGCGGCATGGTCGTCGACGAGGCGCACTTCATCAAGAACAAGAAGTCGCAACGCTCCCAGCACGTGCTCGAGATCGCCGAGCACATCCGGCAGCGAGTGCCCCGGCCGCTGATGATGGCGCTCACCGGCACCCCGCTCATCAACGACATCGACGACTTCCGTGCCATCTGGCAGTTCCTCGGCTGGATCGGGGAGAAGAGCGTCGGCCGGCAGCTGTTGGGATCCCTGGAGGAGACCGGCTTCACGCCCCGCGAGCACGCCTTCTACCCCGCCGCACGCCAGGCCGTCATCGACCTCGGCATCGTGCGACGGCGCAAGGTCGACGTGGCCGACGAGATCCCGGCTCGCCGGATCGCCGACCTGCCGGTGGAGCTCGACGCGGCTGCTGCGCGCTCCATCCGTGCCGCCGAGCGTGAGCTCGCGCTGCGGCTGGTCAAGCGGTACGACGCCGCGGTCGTCGCCCGCGCGGAGCGGTCCGGCGAGACCGTCGAGGGCATCGACCACGAGCTGGTGCGCCGGGTCGCCGGCTGGGAGCGCTCGGACCAGGCGGAGTCGACCTCGGGGGAGAACGTCTTCAAGATGGTCCGCCGGATCGGCATGGCCAAGGCCGAGCTGGCCGCGGACTACGCCGCCCAGCTGGCTCGCAACGCCGGCAAGGTGGTGTTCTTCGCCAAGCACATCGACGTGATGGACGCGGCCTCGGAGCTGTTCGAGTCGCGTGGCATCGGGTTCGCATCGATCCGCGGCGACCAGACCTCCGTCGTACGCCAGCGCAACATCGACTCCTTCACCAACGACCCCGAGGTCGCGATCGCGGTCTGCTCCCTGACCGCAGCCGGTGTCGGTCTGAACCTGCAGGTCGCCAGCGACGTCGTGCTCGCCGAGCTCTCGTGGACCAACGCCGAGCAGACGCAGGCCATCGACCGCGTCCACCGGATCGGCCAGACCGAGCCGGTCACGGCCTGGCGGATCATCGCCGCCCAGACGATCGACGCCAAGATCGCCGAGCTCATCGACTCCAAGGCGGGCCTGGCCGCCCGCGCCCTCGACGGCTCCGACGAGGAGATCGGCTCCTCCGCCGACCTGCAGCTCGAGGCACTGGTGGCGATGCTGACGCAGGCCCTTGTCGACCGTGAGGGAGCAACAGCTCTCTAGGCCCGGTGCTGCCGGGAGTATGCGGCAACGATCAGGACGAGAGCCGCGCTCCCGAACACCAGGGCGCCGACAGCGGTCTCCTGGGCGCCGGTGCCGGCCTCGCCGGCTTGAGCCGGGCCGAACCAGAAGGCGTACGTCGCGACGGCACCGCCCGCCAGTGCCACCCGGTGACGGCCGTCCCATCCCACCCGGCGCGACCATCGCAGGACCAGGCCGACCGAGATGCCGGCAGCCGCGACGAAGGCGGCCACTTGCGCCCACACGGCCGCCGCGCCGGCCAGCGGAAGGTCCGCGGTCAGCCAGTAGCCGCTGGTGACTGCGAACGCTGCGAAGGCGACCCAGACCGGTGCCGGTGGGTTGCCCTCCACCGGGGTCAGCAACGGTTGGTGGACCAGCAACCCCGCCGTCACCAAGGCGATGATCGCGACCCCGGACACGATGAACTGCCACGCCGACCCGACGAAGTCGAGCTCGTCGACCTGCGCCCAACCGAGCAGGACACAGGCCGCCACGAACACCAGGGCCGTGGACGACGAACCCGAGCCGGCCCAGCCACGGCTCGGTGGGTGTCGGGTCGAACGCCTCCACGAGCACGATGGGGACGCAGATGCTCCAGACGGTGTGCAGCGCCAGGCTCCACAGCACCAGGGACCCGCTGATGCCCAGACCGGGTATCTCCGCATATCCCGCGAACGAGTCGAGTCCCAGGTAGCCGGGGTTGAAGACCATCTGGTCGACCGGGCCCTCCTCGATCAGGGCGTACGCCGCTGCGAACAACGTGATGGTCGGCCAGCCTCGCCCGAGCCGGCGTGCGCTCTCGCGCACGAGCAGCGCACCGGCGCCGTACAACGGGGCGAGGAAGAGCACCGACGCGTACTGCGAGATGGGGATGTTGCCCGAGCAGGAACTCACCCACCGTCGGCGCCAGCAGCACCAACCCGAGGGCCATCGCGATCGGGCGCCTGCCGCGGGTGGCCATCCGAGCATCGTAGGAGTCGCGGGCGAGTTGATTTGTATATGACAACTAACTAATTTCGTCGGTTGCGGTAGCCGCATCAACGACGGTCGGAGGGGTCACGTGGCAGGGACTCGATCGGTGCAGCAGGGCAGTGAGCTCCGCAGGGACCGCGCACGTGCCAGGGCGGAGCGCGACACCGTCAGCCCTCGCTACAAGTGGGTGGTCTCTGTCCAACACCACGCTCGGCGTGCTGATCGCCACGATCAACTCCTCGATCCTGTTGATCGCGCTGCCGGACATCTTCCGCGGCATCCAGATCAACCCGCTCGAGCCGGGCAACACCAGCCTGCTGCTCTGGCTGATCATGGGCTACATGGTCGTCACCGCCGTGCTGGTGGTCGGCCTGGGGCGACTCGGCGACATGTACGGCCGGGTGAAGATCTACAACGCCGGGCTTCGCGATCTTCACGTTCTTCTCGATCATGCTCGCGATCACCTGGATGCACGGCGTCGAGGCGGGCCTCTGGCTGGTCGCGATGCGGATCTTCCAGGGCGTCGGCGGCGCGATGCTGATGGCGAACTCCAGCGCGATCATCACCGACGCGTTCCCGCCTACCGAGCGTGGCCTCGGGCTCGGGTTGAACATGGTCGCCGCCATCGCCGGGTCCTTCATGGGCCTCGTCCTGGGCGGCGTGCTCGCGCCGATCGAGTGGCACATGGTCTTCGTGGTGTCGGTGCCCTTCGGACTGTTCGGCAGCGTCTGGGCCTACTTCAAGCTGCACGACACCGGGATCCGACGGCATGCCCGCATGGACTGGTGGGGCAACGCCACCTTCGCGGTCGGGCTCATCGCGGTGCTGGTGGGCATCACCTACGGCATCCAGCCCTACGGCGTGCACACGATGGGCTGGACCAACCCGTGGGTGATGGCGGCACTGATCGGTGGTTGTGCCGTCCTGGTGGTGTTCTGCTGGGTCGAGACCAAGGTCCCCGAACCGATGTTCCGGTTGAACCTGTTCAAGATCCGCGCGTTCACCTTCGGCAACATCGCGAGCCTGCTGGGCGCGCTGGGTCGCGGCGGCCTGATGTTCATCCTGATCATCTGGCTGCAGGGGATCTGGTTGCCCCGGCACGGCTACAGCTTCGAGTCCACCCCACTGTGGGCAGGCATCTACATGCTGCCGATGACCGTCGGGTTCCTGGTGGCCGGCCCCACGTCGGGTTGGCTGTCGGACCGGTTCGGCGCTCGCATGTTCGCCACCGGCGGGATGCTCGTGGCCGCTGCCAGCTTCGTGTGGCTGTGGGCACTGCCGGTGAACTTCTCCTACTGGCAGTTCGCCGCGGCCCTGCTGATCAACGGCCTGGGGATGGGCATGTTCGCGGCACCCAACATGACCGGGATCATGAACAGCCTGCCGGCCCATCAGCGCGGTGTCGGGGCCGGGATGAGCACGGTGTTCAGCAACTCCGCGATGGTGCTGTCGATCGGGATCTTCTTCTCGCTGATGATCACCGGTCTGGCGGCATCTCTGCCGGAGACGCTGATGCACGGCCTGACCGCGAACGGCGTGCCCCACGACGCGGCCGCTCGGGTCGCCGAGCTGCCGCCGGTCGGTGTGCTGTTCGCGTCGCTGCTCGGCTACAACCCGATCGAGTCACTGCTGGGCCCACACGTGCTGCACCAGCTGCCGGCCGCCACGCAGGCGCACCTGACCGGGCACGCCTTCTTCCCTGCGTTGATCTCCGGGCCGTTCTCCGACGGGCTCGGGGTGGCATTCAGCTTCGCCATCGGCGCCTGCCTGATCGCGGCCCTGGCGTCGGCGCTCCGGGGTGGGAAGTACATGCACAACGACGACGAGCCGGAGGAAGTGGCAGACCCGCGGCAGATCTCGGTGCGCAGCAACTTCGGCGGCTCGGCCTCGGCCGTGCTGAAGAGCTAGGCGAGCGGGGTAGTGCCAGTACCTCCCTGCTGACGCGAGTTCGACGTACGTTCGTGGCGTCCCCTTTCGGGGCCACAAGATCACGAGCGACGGGAGCAGCAAGAGCATGGACAAGCGCACGCTGGGCAGCAACGGCTTGGAAGTCTCGGCGATCGGGCTGGGCTGCATGGGGATCAGCCAGTCGTTCGGCCCCTCGCCCGAGCGGCCGGTGATGGTCGAGTTCTTGAGGCAGGCCGTGGAGCACGGCGTGACGTTCTTCGACACCGCCGAGGTCTACGGTCCGTTCCACAACGAGGAGGTCGTGGGCGAGGCCCTCGAGCCGCTGCGCGACCAGGTCGTGATCGCGACCAAGTTCGGCTTCTCCTTCGACGACACCGACCGCAAGCTGGACAGTCGCCCCGAGCACATCCGGGAGGCGCTGGAAGGCTCGTTGAGCCGGTTGCGGACCGACCACGTCGACCTGCTCTACCAACACCGCGTCGACCCCGAGGTTCCGATCGAGGACGTGGCCGGGGCAGTGAAGGACCTGATCGCGGAGGGCAAGGTTCGACACTTCGGCCTCTCCGAGGCCGGGGTCGACACCATCCGGCGGGCCCACGCAGTCCAGCCGGTCACCGCGCTGCAGAGCGAGTACTCGCTGTTCTGGCGCGAGCCGGAGGGTGCCATCCTCGACACCCTCACCGAGCTCGGTATCGGGTTCGTCCCGTTCAGCCCCCTCGGGCGCGGCTTCTTGACGGGCACCGTCGATGCCACCACAGAGTTCACCGACGGGGACATCCGCGCGAACCTCCCGCGGTTCACGGTCGAGGCCCGTGAGGCGAACCTCGCCCTGGTGGAGCGGGTCCGGGGTGTGGCGCAGCGACGGAACGCGAGCCTGGGTCAGATCGCGCTGGCCTGGCTGTTGGCCCAGGCCCCGTCGATCGTGCCGATCCCGGGCACCCGGCGGTTGAGTCGGCTCGACGAGAACCTCGGCGCAGCCCAGGTCGCGCTGACCCCGGAGGACCTCAACGACCTCGACGAGGCGTCGACCCAGGTCAAGATCGTCGGTGAGCGCTACCCGGAAGCAATGCAGCGCATGATCAACCGCTAGCGCCACTCGCTACGCAGGGCGTGAGCGTTGATCAGTCGTTGTGATCGAAATCTATACGGCCGTAATAGAGGAAATTGTTTCCACCAGTGCCCGGCTGGAATTCCCCGGTCGTGGAGTCGCCCGTCACCCCGGCAATCACATCGATGAACTTGATCAACCCTTTAGCATCCGCGAAGACACCGCTCTTACCCGTGATCGGGTGTTTGCAGCCTCCACCCACCTCCAAAGTGGGATCAAAGGACTGACAGAATCCCTTTGCATATGCCCCGTCGAATGTGTATGTCGTTCTGAACCTGCCCTGCTGCCCGTGATACTTACCTACAAAGACCTCGCGACCCTCTTCGAAGTACAAGTCGTAGGCTCCCAGCTTCTTGCACTTGAAACCCTCGACGAAAGTGCTCAAGCAGCCCTTGAGGTCCCCTGTCAACGACAGGGCATAGTCCGACCCTGGGAGTCCGCAGTCCGAATACGTGCTGTTACCGGAAACGAAGACAGGCTTCTTGTCCCCGCCCGCCACGGCAGCACTCCCGCCAGCCAGCATCATCGATGCGAGGGCAATTGCAAAGAGAACCCTCGCGGTGCGAAATGTTGATCCGCGCACATTGCTCTTCATGTGAATATGCTCCTTAACCGGTCTCCTCAAATGCTTCCGATCGTTTTCTTGGCCGGACGATCTGCGGAATCCGGCCGTCGGTGCTGCCGGTCGGGGGCGCGACCAGTTCGACGATTCGACAATATGCCCGCTGCGTCTGCCGCGCCACCGGAGGAAATATCGCCTCAGGTTGAATGAAACGTCTTTCCTTCGGATTTCACGTCATATATGGGAGAAGTCGTCACGCGGGTGGTCTTCCGACGGCCTTCAGCGCCGCCGATCCCGGCGCTGCGACCCGCCACGATCCTGAGACGGTCATCACGGCGAGCGCTGAGGTGGTCATGTGAAGCGACTTGTCGCTGAGCAGGGAGGCCAGGTCCTCGATTCCTGGGTTGTGGCCGACCGCGACCGCGGTCTCGACGTCGTCGGGCAGGTCGCGTACGACAGCAAGCAGCTCATCATCCGAGGCGCCGTACAGGCGATCGTCGATCCGCGTCTGCGGAGGCATGGCGAGCTCGGCTGCCACGAGCTCCCAGGTGCTCCGCGCGCGATTGGCGGGTGACACAACGGCCAGATCGATGCCGTCGATGTTCGCGGCCAGCCACCTCCCGGCGTCCGGCGCCTGGCGTCGTCCGCGCGAGGCCAGCGGTCTGTCGATGTCTGCTGCCGCCACCGACCAGTCCGACTTCGCATGTCTGAGGAGGATCAGCGTGCGCTCATTCACCGCGTACTCCATCAGTAGTCTGGCCGCGCACATCGCGGGATTTCTCGAGTGTTTGCCGCGTTAGCGTGCTCACTGTGGCGATCACCCTGCAAGAGATCACTGAGCAGAACGCCCGGTCGGTCCACGCACTGCGTAGCACGCCCGAACAGGAACGCTTCGTGACCTCGGTGACCGAATCGCTGGCCGAGGCCGCCGAGTATCCACACGCGAACCCGTGGTTCCGAGCCGTGTACGACGTCGACCGGCCGGTTGGCTTCGTCATGTTGAGCTGGGACGTCGAGCCCCAACCGCCCGAGATCATCGGCCCGTGGTTCCTCTGGAAGCTGCTCATCGACCGACGGCAACAAGGCAAGGGCTACGGCCGCGAGGTCGTGGAGCAGATCCTGGAGCTGGTGCACGGACAGGGTGGCACCGAGCTGTTCACCAGCTATGTGCCGGGTGAGGGCGGGCCCGCGGGCTTCTACGCGCGGCTTGGATTCGTACCTACCGGGCAGCTCGACCAGGCCGGAGAGATCATCCTGCGGCGCACCCTTCATCACTGAAGTCGACGACACCGCCGCACGAGCTCAGTACTCGGCCTTGATGACGAAGAACGAGCCACGGATCGTGCCGGCCAGCTTCGACCTCTGCCTCGCGAACTTGAAACGCTCGGCGAGCTCTTCCGGCACCTCCTTGCAACGCTAGCGGGCTGCGATCAGACGACGCTGAAACCTTCGGGCAGCTCGCGGCGACCTGTCACCGCCAGGAGAAGTTCGGACCCGAGGCCACGCTGCGCCGCGGCCGCCGCGGCGAGTGCGCACGCTTCTTCAACGGCAGGTGGCGGCAGGTCGACCGGGAGCCCGGTCGCAGCCTCGATGTCGAGCCCATGGACGCACAGCTCGAAGGTGCGCGTCGGGAGGTACGCCGCGACGCGCATGCCGCCCACGATGGTGTGCACGACGAGGGTCGGATCCGCGTCCTCTGCCACGCGGACCGCCTCGTCCACCAGCTGGCGGAAGCGAGCGGCGGGACCCTCACCCAGGTCGCGTCCGGCCTTGCGTCCGCGCTCGGTGACGGCAGCAGCGTCGAAGGTCCCAGCTGAAATGGCGGTGTAGTAAGCCGGAGCTGACGAAACCACTTCCTCGGCGACGGGGCGAGCGAAGTATTCGATCACCGTGACCAGCGACCGGCTCGTGTGACCGACGAGGTCGCGCAAGGTCCATTCGCCGAGGCCGGGACCGTCCCACATGTCGTCAGGGATCTGAGCGACGACCCCACCGACCGTGCGCGCCGTCTGCGAGAAGTTGGACACGATGTTGCTCATGCCAGTCAGTGTCTCGTGGTGGTGTTTCCCCGTCCCTCCAGCAGTGATAACAAGGTGTGGCAGGAACCGGTGACAACTTACGGGGAGATGGATGAGCCAGGAGCCTCCGACGCAGAAGACGGACTTCGACTCGATATACGACCGCCCGGACCCACGGGCCTACTACGCGACGCTGGCCCCGCTCGACTACGCGATCCCGCAGCACGGCTGCGACGTGGCTGCACGGTTGCTCGAGGACCTGCGGGAGACCCGACCGGACCCCACCGTGCTCGACGTGTGCTGCTCGTACGGCGTGCTGGCGATGCTGCTCAAGACCGACCTCGACCTCGGCAAGCTCACCGAGCACTACGGCGACCCCGACAAGGTCGAGCTGAGCACGGAGGAGATGGCTGCTGCGGACCGTCGCGTCCTGGAGGAGCATCGTCATCCACGGGCGCCGCGGATGCTCGGTCTCGACGTGGCGGCGAACGCCGTCGCCTACGCAGTCGGCACAGGCGCACTCGATGACGGCGCTGTCGAGAACCTCGAGGCCGACGAGCCGACCGACCGGCTCGTCGACCTGTTGAGCGGCGTCGACCTGGTGACCACCACGGGTGGCGTCGGCTACGTCACCGACCGGACCTTCGACCATCTCGCCCGGCTCACCCCGGACTCGACGTGGTTCGCGACGTTCTGCCTGCGGACCTACGACTTCACTCCCGTGGCCGAGGCCCTGAGCCGGCACGGGCTGCGGACCGAGACGGCGGCCGCCACCCGCAGGCAACGACGGTTCACCGATCCCGACGAGCAGCAGTGGGCCGTCACCGCGGCCGCCGCCTTGGGGTTCGACCCCACCGGCAAGGAGGAGCAGGGCTACTACCACGCACAGCTCCACGTGTCGCGGCCCGAAGCGGTCGCCGCCGCCACACCCCTGGCCGAGCTGCTCTCGGAGTACGACGCCGACGCCTAGCTGCTAGTTCACCCCCGCGATCTGGATCAGGTTGCCGCAGGTGTCGTCGAAGACGGCGGTGGTGACCGGACCCATCTCGGTGGGCGGCTGCGTGAACGTCACCCCGAGCTCGGTGAGCCGGTCGTACTCCGCCTGCACGTCGGCCACCGCGAACGAGGTGAACGGGATCCCGTCCGCCACCAGGGCGTCCTTGAACGGGCCCACCGCCGGGTGGCTGTCGGGCTCGAGGACGAGCTCGACGCCGTCGGGGTCGTCGGGCGAGACGACCGTGAGCCACGAGTGCTCGCCCATGGGTATGTCGGTCTTCTTCACGAAGCCCAAGACGTCGGTGTAGAAGGCCAGACCCTTCGCCTGGTCATCCACCAGCACACTCGTCAAGTTGATCCTCATGACTCGTCCTTCCTGGTCAGTGGCCACCTGGCGAGGATCTCGCCCAGCGGTGTGGTGTCGAGGTGGTGGAACTTGTACCGACCCGAGCGCATCGTCTTGACCAGCCCCGCCTCCTCGAGTACGTCGAGATGTTGGGAGACGGCTTGGCGACTGGACGTGAGGCTGTGCCTGGTCAACAGCCGGGAGCAGATCTCGAAGAGGGACTGACCGTCGCGCTCGGTCAGCTCGTCGAGGATCGCCCGCCGGGTGGGATCGCTCAGTGCCTTGAACACGTCTCCCACTGCTGCACCATAGGCAAGTCAACACTTGCCTGTCAATGATGTGCCTAGGCCATCCCACCGGCCGACCAGGCGGGGTCACGGCCGTTGCCGGCGATGACCTTGTCCAGCTCGGAGGCCCCGTCGGCGGCGGGCAGCGCCGGGCCGAAGGCATCTCCTCGTGCCTCGTCCGACCCAGGACCCGACATCATCGCGACGAACTCCTTGGACGGTGCGAGGGCAGCGTCGTCGGCGACCATCTGCTGGCCGCTGCCGCGGGCGACGTCCCAGCCGTGCACCACCAGCTCGTTGACTGCGGTGATGCCGATCGCGGACGCAGGCGCCTCGAACCCTGCGATCCACGCCGTGCCGTCCCAGGCCGCCTGGTCGGACCACGCCTCGACGAGCTGTCCCAGCCAGTCGGTGATCTCTGCGCGCCAGTCGTCGGGGAGCAGGGAGGCCTCACCCAACGGCGGAGGCTGCGAGCCACCTGGCGGTTGTTCCTTGCGGCCGGCCAGTGTGAAGGCCTCGGTGAGCCCGCGCACGTGCTGCAACAGGTCGCCCAAGGTGTAGTCCGGGCACGGGGTCGGGTCGCCGAGCTGGTCGTCGCGCACGCCGTTCACCAGCCGGGTCATCTCCTGGGCAGCGGGTCCGAGATCATGCATGTGAGTCTCCTGTCATTGGGTCCATGTGTACCGACCAGTCGGTGCCCTGGGTCTCATCGGTCCTTCGCCGAATGGCCGCGTGTGCCAAGGTGGCGGAACAAAGACGACTGAGCGGGGTGCTGTCCATGCGGTTGGTGCTCAACCTGCTGTGGCTCGTGCTGTGCGGGTTCTGGATGTTCCTTGCGTACCTCGCCGCCGGCGTTCTGTGGTGCATCACCATCATCGGGATCCCGTTCGGCATCGCATCGTTTCGCATCGGGCTCTACGCGCTCTGGCCATTCGGGCGAACGATCGTCAAGAAGCCCGGCGCAGGGGTTGGCTCAGGGATCGGCAATGTCTTCTGGTTCATCCTGTCGGGTGTCTGGCTCGCCATTGGTCATGCGGTCACCGGTGCCCTCTTGTGCATCACGATCATCGGGATCCCGCTCGGAGTGGCCAACTTCAAGCTGATCCCGATCTCCCTGTTCCCACTCGGCCGGGACATCGTGTCCACCGAGAGTGTCGACGCTGCCGCCGCCTACGGCACCGTGGTCGGCCCCCGGGTGTAGCGACCCCTCTGTTTTCAGGGCGACTCCGGCCGCGAGCCACCCGCGATCTCGTAGTTCCACACCTCGCTGTGGGTCGACACCGGACGTGGCGCCTCACCGCCTGCTCGCTCGACCGCTGAACGATGACCCTCGGCGAAGCCGGGCGAGTTCACCCACGCCTGGAACGACTCCTCGTCCCGCCAGCGGGTGATCACCAGCCACTGCTCCCGGTCGTCGGTGGGGCGCAGCAGCTCGAAGCCCTCGAAGCCGTCCGCGTCGTCCACCGCGCCGGCCCGCGCCGCGAACCGATGTGCCAGCTCGTCGCCGGAACCTGCAGGGACCGTGATTGCGTTGATCTTGATCGTCGTCACGCGCCCAGACTGTCACTGCGCATCTGTGCCGTCACTGCCGTGGTTCCCTCAGAGGTCGATGACAAGGTCGTCGGTCGGCGTCGCGGAGCAGATGAGGACCTCGCCGGGGGCGGGCGGCTCGAGTGGCGGCAACGTGTAGCTCGCGTCGCCCGACAGCACGGCTGTGGCGCAGGTGTGGCACACGCCCGTGCGGCAGGACCACTGCGTGGGTACGTCGCAAGCCTCCGCGAGCTCGAGGATCGAGGGGTAGTCGTCCGACCAAGCGGCCGTGAGCGCGGATCGGGCGAAGGTGACCGCCGGTCCGGTGCCGGGCGGGCCAGGTGGCAGGTGGGGAGGGGGCAGGGTTGTTGCGACGACGCCGGGGTTGATGGGTGCCTGTGAACCGAAGCGCTCCATGTGGACGCGCGAAGACTCGATGCCGACGCCCACCAGCGCGGCGCTGACGTCGTCCATGAAACCGACCGGCCCGCAGATGAAGGCGCTGGCATCGGTCGGGACCCCCAGCTGGTCGATGACCGCCGCCGTCAGGTGTCCGGAGTTCACGCCTGCGTCCGGCGGCGGCGGTGGCGTGGCGGCGGTGTAGTAGATCAGTGATCGTGCGTGAGGCAACGAGCTCATCAGTTCGTCGGCCTCGGCGGCGAATGCGTGGGTGTCGGAGCTCCGAGTGGTGTGGATCCACCACACCTCGCGGTCGGTGCGCTGCGCCGAGAGCTCGTGCAGCATCGCGAGCACCGGTGTGAGGCCGATGCCGGCGGAGATCAGCACCACCGGGTTGGTCCCGGTGTCCAAGGTGAACTCGCCACGGGGTGCGGCGACCTCGACGCGTGCTCCAGGGACCAGAGTCGATTGCAGGTAGGAGCTGACGAGTCCGTGCGGCTCGCGCTTGACGCTGATCCGGTAGCGCTCCCGGTCCGGTTGACCCGACAGGGAGTAGTTGCGCACCGGCGCGGGGTCACCGGCATCTCGAACCCGGATGGTGAGGTACTGACCCGGCCTTGGCAGCGGCAGCGGGTCACCGTTCGCGCCGGCGAGGGTGATCGACGTGACGGTGTCGCTCTCCGCAACCACGGCGCGGACGACGAGCGGCTCGAACCCGACCCAACCAGGGGGTTCGACCGCACTGTCCAGCATGGTCTGGAAGGACTCGTGCCACCCGGGACTGAGTGCCGGGACGTCAACCGCGGCGCGCAGCAGGTCAGGGTCGTGGCCGGGCAGGTAGAGCAGCGCGTCCAGCTCGGCGACACTGAGCGAGTGCCTGCCACGCCGGGTGCGGACGATCTCGTCGCCGGCCCGGACGTGTCCCTCGGTGAGAACCCGCATGTAGAACCCGGGCCGGTGGTGGGCCACCAGCAGCGAAGGCAGCTGGGGCTGACCCATCCGCATGCCCACCCGGAAGCAGGTCACCCGTGGCTGGGTGACCTCGAACTCGGCATCGCCGATGCGGAACCGATCACCGACGCAGACCTCGTCGTCGCCGAGACCGTCCACCGTGAAGTTCTCCCCGAACGCGCCGTGCTCGAGGCCTTCGCGGCCGAAGAACTCCTGCCAGTGCCGGTATGAGTCGGTCTGGTAGACCAGCACGGCCCGCTGCTCTCCGCCGTGCCCAGCCAGGTCGCCCTGCCCGTCGCCGTCGATGTTGAGTCGCCGGACCATCCGGGGTCCGTCGACCGAGGTCTTCCAGACGCCCGTGTGCACCGTCCTCCCTCGCCACGCGACATCCTTGGGCAGCCCGACGTTGACCGAGACCAGTGTTGCCATGGCGCCACTGTCACCCTTCTCGTGCAGTCCCGCCAGGGTGCTCAGACCACCGGAGGACCCACCGGACCGGGCTGTCCGGGTCGGTCTCGTAGCGGCACTCGAAGCCGGTGCGGACCCGATCGCGCAGGTGGCGGCCCAGCCACGGATCGGACTCGGCGATCTTGGCGAGCGCGGCCACGATCGCCTTGCGGACCGCCACCCGAGCCCGCTCGGCGTGCGAGCCGGTGGTCCGGTCGCGTCCCCCGAGCCCGGTCCCTCCCGAGAGGTACGACGCCACGGCCTGGCGTTCGTCGCGGAGCTCGGGCCGGTCCGAGTGCGCGAGCTCGGCATCCAGCTCGGCCAGTCTGGCGCCAAGGGTTCGTCGCGACTCGTCGTCGAGGACCTCGAGCCCCGTCTGCTCGACCACCTCGCCACCTACCAGGGTGACGGCCGGCAGGTCTGTGTCAGGTCGACTGAGCAGCGCGTGCAGGTGCATGAGGCCGCGCATCCGAGGCAGCACGAACGTCGCGCCCTCCCGGCCGACGAGCCAAAGCCCACCCTGCTGCTGGTGCAGGTGGACCGAGACCAGACCAGCGTCCGGCAAAGGCTCGGCCGGCAGCTGTGCTCGAAGCCTGTCACGCCACCAGCTCGCGCCGATGCGCTCGTACGTCGCCAGCGCGGCGGCTCGGTGACGGGCCGAGGCATCCGCATCGCCCAGCAGGGCGTGCGCACGCGCCAGCGTGTCGTCGGTGACGCCGTGCCACATGACTGCGCCGGCGTTGACCACGGAGCGGCCGGCGTACGGAGCCAGCAGCGCCATGGCGGCCGCCGTCATCTCGGTGTCGCGGATCGCCAGCGCACCTTCGAGCACGCACTGAAGGATGAGCAACCAGTCGCTGTCCGGTGGGAGCTCGGACAGCACGTCCGGTGTGAACACACCGATCATCTCCGCGACCTTGTCGAGACGACCGGCCCCGAGCCAGACCATCGCCGCCTCGGCCCGGACGGGTGCGACGCCGAACTCGACGGCGTGCCCCTCGAAGGCGGCTCCTTCGGCGGCACAGCCGTCGGCGTCCCCGGCGAAGAATGCCGTGTAGGCCCGCATGCCGTGCAGCATCCCGAACGCGTCGGGGATCACCGCTGCCTCTGCGGCTGCTGCGGCGCGCTCCACCAGCAGGGGCGCGACGTCGAAGTTCTGGCGCAGCAGCTCGATGGGCAGCCGACGGGTCGCCGCGAAGAACTCGGCTCGCGGCGACTCGGCTGCCAACAGCTCGATGGCGCTCATCGACCGGTGCATCCGTGACAGGTCGAGCACCTCCCAAGCCACGGTGAGCGACCACAGCTGCGCTTGCAGCCTGGCCTCCGGGTCGGCGAGATGCGCCGCGGCATCGGCCAGCCGGACGGCCCAGTCCCGACGAAGGGCCAGGTCGTCGGGTCCCCAGTGCGAGGCGAGCGCGGCGTCGAGAGCGTCCGCCAGCAGCACCGGGTCGTCCTGCTGGTCGGCGATGTGCAGCGCCTCGATCGCGAACGGCCTGGCTCGGCGGGGCTCGTTGGAGTACGCCCAGCACCGCGCCAGCGCAGCCGCGAGCCGCGCCCGAGGACGAGGCTCGTCGACCGCGTCGTAGACCGCGTGCAGGCGGACCGGGAGCAGCCCCGGGCACCAGGTTGTACTGCTGGCCGCGCGCGAGCCCGAGAACCGCTGCCGTCCTGCCACCCAGGTCGTGCTGCTCCTCGGCGGTGTCGGCGGCCCGCCCGAAGAGCGCCATCGCCGCCGCACCGTCGCCGCCGGCCCAGGCCTCCTCGGCAAGGGCCAGCAGTGACGCTGCGGACGACGGGTCGCTCGCCATGGTTGTGAGGCTACGGTCAGGGACGCAGCAGCCGCACCTGCGCGGCATGCCGCTTCTGCACCGCCTCGTCCCAGTCGCCGGTGCAGTAGATCGCCAGCTCACCGATCCGCCCGTCGGTGACGACGCAGTGGATCTGCTCGCGGCAGTACCACCGCTGCCCGGCGGCGTCCCAGCGCTCCTCGAACTGCATGAGGAAGCCGCGAGACGTGCGCTCCAGGGCCTCGACCCGGACCTCTCCGGGGAAGGGGTGGCTGTCCTCGCGCAGGTGGAAGGTGTCGTCGACCCCCTTCGCTTGCACCCGCCATTGCGGGACCGTGAGGTCGGCGAACACGTCCTCGCTGAACATCGCGTCGGGTCGCACGCCCGTCTCGAGCCACGTGACGAGCTGCCGGGCGAGGTCGGCGAAGTCACCGTCAACGGCGGGAGCGGCGTCGACGGCGGTCATGAGCCGGCCTCCACCATGGCCTCGATGTTCCGGCCGATGGTCTCCATGACCGGCTGCAGGTCAGCGGTTCGGCTGAACTCCACGATCGACGTGCCGGCCGCGATCAGCGGGCGGTGTCCTGGACCGGCGACGTAGGCATCCCCCTCGACGTAGGTCTCCTCGTGGTCGGGCCAGCGGAAGGTGATCTGGCCCGCGGTCACGTAGCCGGCGTGCTGGCAGGTGCAGGCGTCGCCCGGCAGGCCGCGGAAGTACGGCGTCACGTCGAGGTCCTGCTTGAAGGTCTCGAACGAGACCGTGTGGTCGTCGAGCTCGGCGTAGCGGCCCTCGACGACGTCCATGTCGATACCGACCGGTGTGGTTGAGCGAGATGCGCTGGGCATCGGGTCCTCCTCGGGATGGCTTGGTGCTGTCATCCCTGAGGCGTGACTTCCGGCGTCACATCGTGAGGTGCGCGAGCAACCGCTTCACGAGCGTCGGCGACTCGCGCTCCTTGCGCCGTTCGCGACGCCGTTCACGCTTCAGCTCGCGTCGCAGCCGCGCGGACCCGGGTGGTTCGCGGTAGAGCGGCAGCATCTCCAGCTCCAGCGGCACACACGTGGGGTCCGGCCGATTCACCATGTCTCGAAGGTACCCGCGCAGGCCCGGTCAGCGATCACCTCGACCCGGCGGCGTCCGAAGGCTGCGGACGACCAGGAACACACCCAGCGCACCGACGACCACACCGATGACTGCCCACATCGCCTGACCGCTCATGCCGGAGCCGCCGACGACGTTCAGGCCCTGCAGGATCCAGAGCAGCCCGACCAAGGCGAGCACGGCGCCGCCGGCCAGCGACCAGATGCGACTCATGCCGCCAAGGTACTTGGGCTAGCCCTGGGCGGCTACGAGCTGCTGTGCGAGCGGTTCGAGAGCGGTTATGAGCTCGTCGAGCTCGGCTGGCTCCAAGACGTCGTACGGCACGACGGCGAGCTCGTCGGTCAGCGCTTCGACACGGTCCTTGGCCTGCCGGCCGGCCGGGGTGAACGTCGCCTCGTCCTCGACAAGCCCTCGGTCCTGCATCTTGGCGATCAGGTCGGTCAGCAGCGCGGACGGGAGGTGGTGGATCCGACCGAACGTCGTCGCCGGGATCCCCATGTCGAGGGCGAGCAGGACGTGGGCCTCGAGACCGCCGATGCCCTCGGACATGAGGGCAGCGACGTGCCCGTCGCCGCGGTGCTCGCGCAGCAGCGAGGCGGCGTGGAAGAGGCGGGCCACCGGCTCCTCCGGCAGCGGGAGCGCACGCAGTGCGGCATACATGGGACGGCCTTCGAGAGGGGCGCTGGTCGCTGCCTTGGTGAGCAGCTCGGTGGCTCGCGTGAAGTCCGGCGTGTCCACGAGGTCGCCCAGGATCCCGCGCAGCGCCTTGACGCAGCCCTCCTGACGGGCGGCGATCGCCGCCTCAGGCGTGGTCGTGCTCCAGACCTTCGGGATGTGGCGGGCCACCTCACCCGGGGCGAAGTTGTAGAAGAGCGCGTGAACGACGCCCGCGGGCACCGAGCTACCGAGCGGGGCAGCCCGGCCGGCGAAGTAGGTGTCCCAGTAGTTGGTGAACCCCAAGGCGAACATCGCCTCGTTGGGCTCGTCAGCCGAGTAGGGGATGCCACCGATCGGCTCGACCAGGTCGAACATCCTGCGAGCCAGCGCACCCGAGGCACTCACCGCCGGTGACCTGTCGTCGCACTCGCGATCGAGGGCAGGGGGCCGCGTTCGAGGATCTCGGCGAGGAGCTCGGCCGTGGCGGTGACATGTTCCTTGTGCCAGGTCGAGATGCTCCACCGCAGGTGTGTGAGGCCGATCTGCAGCTCGTAGCAGTGGTGACGCATGGCGGCGTCGACGACTGCGTCTTGGTCGGCTCGCAACCGTGGGTCCTGGAGCAGTCCGGACAGCGGCTCCTTGGTGGCGGCGGCGATCCCCGGATAGAAGACGCGTCCCCAGACACTGCACCAGGCGGCGTCGTACAGGAAGTCACCGCGGAGCGAATGCTTCCAGGAGATCACCGCCTGGACTCGGCGGCAGTCCGGGCTGACCAGCACGTTTCCGTGCAGGAGATCCCCGTGGATGAGGTCGCGGCGCTCGGGGCAAGCTGCGGCCAATGTCCTCACTCGGTCGCAGATCGCCGTGGACATGGCCGCGAGCTTGGGGTCGGCGTCCAGTGCGGCGCGCCATCCGTGCCCCGGATCCCCGGGATGGTCCGCGAGTCTGGCAAGGACGAGTTCCCGCCAACTGCCGACCGGCGTGCCCGCCGGGTGCCACATCACCGGGGCGCCGGGAGATGCGGGCACCCGGTAGAGCGCGACGAGCAGGCGGGTGAGCGTGGGGCGGACGGCATCGGCGCGCTCCACGGGGGCGTCCTCAAGAAACTGCCCGTGATGACGCACCGAGATGGCGTAGGCCAGCCCGGCCGGCGTAGTTCCCACCTCCCTGACCTGCGGCACAGGTAGGTCCGGTCCGCTGAAGGCCATAGCCATCCGGTCGGTCTCGTACCAGGAAGGCTCAGGCCCGAAGCGGATCACCAGCTCTTCCTCGGCGGCTCGGTAGGCCCATGCTGACGACCACGCCCCGCCGGTGAGGGGTTCCAGGTCGCTGGCCGCGCCGCCGGAGTGCTGAACGAGGAATGCCGCGACCTGTTCGCGCCCAGGCTGTTGCATCCCGTCAGTATCGGCCCGGTCGGCCAGGCGTCGTAGGCCCTATCCGCGCACCCGCTCGTTACCCGGGTCGTACGGCGGACGCAGGCTGACCGTGACCGGGTGGACCGAGCCACCGACGTTGACCGAGTAGGAGCCGTCGAGGGCCCAGTCGCGAGTGGTGACGCCCGACGGGTCGGCGACGTACGCCAGCCCGACGCACGCACCAAGAGTCTCGCCCCACGCGGCGCTGGTGACCTGGCCGACGGGCTGGTCGTCGCGGAGCACGAGCTCGCCGCCCCAGAGCATCGGTTCGGGGTCGTCGACGACGAAGGAGAGAAGGCGCCGCCTCGGGCCGCGCTCGCGAGCCGACTCCAGCGCGGCGCGGCCGAGGAAGTCGATATCGGTCTTGACCTTGCAGGCGAACATCAGCCCGGCCTCGAGCGGGTTGTAGTCGGGCGTGAGCTCGCGACCGAAGGCGCGGAAGCCCTTCTCGAGGCGCAACGACTCGATCGTGTAGTAGCCGGCATCTACTGCACCCGTCTTCGACAGGTCTTCGTAGACACCGAGCGCGGTCTCGGTCGGCACGTAGAGCTCCCAGCCGAGCTCACCGACGTAGGTGATGCGGGTCGCTCGCAGCGTTGCGCCGCCGAGCGAGATGACCCGCGAGGTCGCGAAGTCGAACTCGTCGAAGTCGTCGTCGGACAGGCCGGCGAGCACCTCACGTGAGCTGGGGCCCATCACCCCGAGCACGGCGTACGACGAGGTCACGTCGACGATTCGCGTGTCGTGGCCGTGCGGGACGTGGCGACGGATCCAGTCGATGTCGCGCACCGTGGTGGCCGAGCTGCTGACGAGCAGGAACTCGTCGTCGGCGACGCGGGTGACGGTGAGGTCCGACTCGTAGGTGCCGCGAGCGTTCAACAGCCCCGTGTACGTGACGGAACCGACCGGGCCGGAGACGTCGTTGGTGCAGATCCACTGCAGCGAGGACTCGGCGTCGCTGCCGGTGACGACGTACTTCGAGAACGACGTCTGGTCGAAGACCGCGACGTCGGAGCGAGTGGCGCGCTGTTCGCGGGCCGACCAGCCCAACCAGTCCGGCTTTCCCCAGGTGTAGTCGAGCACCGGGGCCTCACCGGTTGGCGCGAACACGTTGGCCCGCTCCCAGCCCATCTTGCTGCCGAGCACCGCGCCGCGTGCCACAAGCCGGTCGTGAAGCGGCGAGCGACGGAACGGCCGTGCGGTCTCGAGCTCGCGGTTCGGCCACGGGATCGCGTAGTGCAGGCCGAGCGTCTCCACGACGCGGTCGCGCAGGAAGCGGTGGTTGTTGTGGAACGGCGCGAACCGCCGGATGTCGACCGCCACGAGGTCACTGGTCGCCTCGCCCTCCACGATCCATTCGGCCAGCGCCTTGCCCGCGCCACCGGCGGTCGCGATGCCCACGGAGTTGAAGCCGGCCCCGACGAAGAAGCCGCGCAGCTCCGGTGCCTCTCCGAGCAGGAACTGGTTGTCGGGGGTGAAGCTCTCCGGCCCGTTGTACATCTTGCGGATGCCGGTCTCGGCCAGCGCAGGGACGCGTTGGACCGCGTTGTCCATCAGCGGTGCGAAGTGGTCCCAGTCCTCCGGCAGCAGCGAGAACTCGAAGGGGTGGGGCACCTCGCCGGGCGCGACCCACGGCTTCGCATCGGGCTCGAAGGCGCCGACGACGAGGCCGCCGACCTCCTCCTTGAAGTAGGTGTAGCCGTCGGGGTCGCGCAGGATCGGCAGCAGCCCGTCGTACGACCGCACACCGTCGATCTGGTCGGTCACCACGTAGAAGTGCTCGGCCGAGTGCAGCGGCACCGAGACCCCGGCCATCGCGCCGACCTGGTGCGCCCACTGCCCGGCGCAGTTGACGACCACCTCGCACTCGACGTCACCGTGGTCGGTGCGGACCCCGGTCACCGCGCCGGCCTCGGTGAGCACGTCGACCACGCGGGTCTGCTCGACGACCCGGACACCGCGCTGGCGTGCACCCTTGGCGAGCGCGTTGGTCAGGTCGGTGGGGTTGACCGTGCCGTCCTCGGGGAGCCAGACCGCGCCCTGCAGGTCGTCGACGTGCATCAGCGGCCAACGCTCGAGCGCCTGGTCCGGGGTGAGCATCTCGCACTCGAGCCCGTAGGCATCGGCGGCCGCCGCGGTGCGTCGCAGCTGGGTCATGCGGTCCGGGGTGCGCGCGACGATGACGCCACCGCACATCTTGAGGCCGGTGGACAGCCCGGTGTCCTGCTCGATGCGCTCGTAGAGGGAGACGCTGTACTGCACGAGTCGCGTGCCGGCCTCCGACGCGCGCAGCTGCCCGACCAGACCGGCCGCGTGCCAGGTCGTGCCTCCCGACAGGTGGCCCTGCTCCAGCAGCAGCACGTCCGTCCAGCCGAGATCGGCGAGGTGGTACGCCGTGCTCGTGCCGATCACACCGCCGCCGATCACCACGACGCGGACGCGCTGTACCTCGGTGGTCGAGCTTGTCGAGACCTCAGGCACTCGCGACTTCCTCCAAGAGCTCGTCGAAGCGGCGGCTCGTGAACCCCTTCACCGCCTTCTCGTAGTGCTCGAGCGCCCAGGAGTCGAAGTCGAAGTCGAGGTGGCTCGCGTTGGCCTGGATGACACCCCACAGCGACCAGCCGTAGGCGGACACCAGCGCCTGCAAGCGCACCCTGGCCATGCGGGCGCGGGTGGTCTCGCCGAAGTAGGCGGACACCAGTGCCTCGATCTGCTCGTTGCCCAGATCACACTCGGTGCTGGTGTTGCCGAGCTCGAAGCAGGGGTCGTTGTTGCCGGAGTACTCGTAGTCGATGATCCACACCTTCTCGCCGTCGTCGAGGAAGTTCTCGGCGAGCAGGTCGTTGTTGCACGGCACGGTCGCGGCAGGGTGCACCGCCAGCGCCTGCTTCACGCGCTGGAAGGCGTCAGCGTGGTCCTCGTAACCGTCGGGAAGCCGGAAGCCGCGTTCTTGCACGATGCGGACGTACCCCGCCTGCCGCGTGAACATGTCGAAGTTGCCGGTGAAGCGCGGGCCCTCGTGCAGCTGCCGGATCGCCTGTCCGGCTCGGGTCACGTTGTCGACGTCCTGGAACGAGTCGTTGTCGTAGGTAGCCGCGTCGATGTAGCCGATGACGAGCAGACCCTCGTCGCGCAGGTAGTCGACGAACGGCGCGCCCACGCCCGACTCGGCGGCCGCGACCGTGTTGTCGTGCTCGGCGTCGCGGTCGATCCCCAACAGCTCCGGGTCACCACGGAAGCGTCGTACGACGTAGTCGCCGCCCTTCTCGTCGGTAGGCGTGACGCGAAGGTTCTGATTTGTCAGGCCGCCCGTCAGCTCGACAACGGAGCGAGGACGCCCTGCCAGCACCGGGATCCGGTCCAGCAGGGCGTCCAGGTCGCCCCGTTCGTCGTCTGTCACCAGTGATAGAGGTTGTCGGGTCTAGTCGTCGAACGCCTCGAGCACGGCCTCGTCGATGGTGTGCTTCGGTCCCTTGAACCACTTCTTGGCAGAGACCTGCCACCAGATCCCGAGGATCACCAGCGTGCCGACGGTGAGGACCGGGGCGTAGTTCACGCTGCTCCAGGCGAAGTCGTCGCTGAACGGCACTCCGGACGGTGAGAAGGGCAAGATGAAGTACACGCTGATCACGGCGATCTCGGCGACGGCGATGGGATTCATCCACCTGTACTTCCGGCCGTTCGTCCACGATCCGGGCTCGAACTCGTCACCCATCCGCCAGCGCAGGAAGATCGGGATGAGGAAGGCGAGGTAGAGGCCGATGACAGCGACGGAGACGACCGCGTAGAAAGCGACGGGGACACCGCCGACGCTCTTCAGGGCCGGCAGTGTGATGAGGACGCCGATCACGCCCACGAACATCACCGCGTTGGCCGGGATCTTGGTCGTCTGGTTGACCTTGGCGAGCCACTTGGAGCCTGGGATCGCGCCGTCGCGGCTGAAGGCGAACGTCATCCGCGAGGCGCTGGTGAGGCAGGCCGTGGTGCAGAAGAGCTGACCCGCCGTCGAGATGAGCAGCACCAGGAAGTGCCAGCCTTCCGGCAGGGCCTGTCCGAAGATGACATTCACTGCGCCGAAGCCCTCGTTCACACCCTCGACGTCCTGCACCGCGAACAGGAAGGAGAGAAGCAGGACATAGCCGCCCACGGCCGAGTAGAAGATCGAGCGCCAGATGCCCTTGGCCGCTCCATCGGCTGCTCCCTGGGTCTCCTCGGAGAGGTGCGCCGAAGCGTCGAAACCGGTGATCGTGTACTGGGTGAGGAGGAACCCCAGAGGGAGCACGAGGAACCAGTAGAAGCCGCTGCTGAACCCGGAGTTGTTGATCCGGTCGGTGAAGACGAAGCTCGCGCTCTGGTGCGTGTCGGGGACGATGATCAAGATGAGGATCACGGCCGCTGCGCCCGCGACATGCCACCAGACCGAGATGTTGTTGACGATGGCGAGAAGGTGGCCGCTGAAGATGTTCGCCAGCGCCGCCAGCACCAAGATCACCACGAACCAGATGAACACTCGGGTGAGGGAGTACGAATCGGCGTAACCGCTGCTGATCGTGCTGATCGTCAGGTCGAGAAAGGTCGCCGCACCGTACGCCACGGACGCAGTGACGGCCAGGAGTCCGATCAGGTTGAGCCAACCGGTGAAGAAGCCTGCGGCTGGACCACCCATCTTCGCCGCCCACCAGTAGATGCCGCCGGATGTCGGGTATGCCGAAACCAGCTCACTGAGCGTGAAGCCGATGAGGAGGATGAACGCCGAGATGATCGGCCATCCCCAGGAGATGGCGACCGGCCCACCGTTGTTCCAGGCTTGGCCGAACGTTGTGAAGCATCCGGCCAGGATCGAGATGATCGAGAAGGAGATCGCGAAGTTCGAGAAGGCCGACCAGGACCGTCCCAGTTCCTGCTTGTAGCCGAGCTTGGCGAGCAGCTGCTCGTCCTGCGAGAGTTCGGCAGAGTCAGTCATGTTCGCTCCCCATGCAGCCGACGACGATGGCTCAAAGTAGCGCCGCTCCCGAAAACTCGTCCATAGTTCGGCGAGAAAAGGTTTGAAGTCAAACCATTGACTGCGTTACGCACATGTCACGACACTGGCGACGTGTCGGCCTCGCGAAGCATCGAGCTGAGCGACACGGTGCTGCGTGCGGTGACAGGTCGGCACCACGCGTTCGAGGGGTGTGTCGAGCAGCTAGCGACAGCGATCCGGCTGGGCATCTATGCGCGGGGAAGCACGCTTCCTCCGGAGCGTGAGCTGGCCTCCCGGATGGGGGTCTCGCGAGCAACCCTTCGCGAGGCAATTGCGGCGCTGCGTGCTGCCGACTTCGTCAGCACGACACGTGGTCGCGGCGGCGGCACGGTCATCAGCTACCGCCCGAAGAAGCCGTCCTCACGCGGTGCGCGCGCCCTGGTCGCGCGTAGCGAGGAATTGCGGGACATGTTGGTATTTCGCCGGGTCGTCGAGCCGGGTGCCTGCGCCTTGGCGGCCGATCGCGACCTGAGCCCCGCGCAACGCGATCTGCTCGAGGAGTCGCACGACGAGGTGGCCGGGGCGACGGACCCGGCAGAGCACCGCCAGGCCGACTCGCGCTTCCACCTCGCGCTCGCCACCGTCACCGAGTCGCCGATGACAGTCCGGGCCGTGGCGTCGGTGCAGGCAGACCTGCACGACATGCTCAACGCGATCCCCGTGCTCGAGGTCAACATCGAGCACTCGAGCCGCCAGCACCGCCACATCCTCAGCGCTGTGCTGCGTGGCGACGTGCCCCGTGCACGCAGGGTGATGGAAAGCCACTGCGACGACACCGCGGCCCTGCTCCGCGGCCTGCTGACATGAACGCCAGATGACTAGACAACTTCGACGACTCCGACGATGGGAACCCCGATGAGCCTGCCGGACCGCAACCCGAGACTCCTCGACCTCGAGCACCTCAAGCAGCTGATCTCCAGCGGCGAGGTCGACACGGTGGTGATCGCCTTCACCGACATGCAGGGGCGGTTGCAGGGCAAGCGGCTGCACGCGGCGTACTTCGTGGACGTGGTGGTCGAGCAGGGCGTCGAGGGCTGCAACTACCTGCTCGGCGTCGACGTCGACATGAACACCGTCGATGGCTACGCGATGACGTCGTGGGAGAAGGGCTACGGCGACATGGAGTTCGTGCTCGACTACGACACCGTCCGCCGGCTGCCGCACCTGCCGTCGACGGTGATGATCCAGTGCGACCTGATGTGGGCCGACCACAAGGACGTGGAGCCTTCGCCGCGCACGATCCTCAAGCACCAGCTCGCGCGTGCAGCGGATGCCGGCTACGCCGCCCTCGCCGGCACCGAGCTCGAGTTCATCATGTTCGACGACACGTACGAGGCGGCGTGGGCGGCGGGCTACCGCGACCTCACGCCGAGCAACCAGTACAACATCGACTACTCGATCGTCGGCACGACGCGGGTCGAGCCGGTGCTGCGCGACATCCGCAACTCGATGTACGACGCGGGCATGGTCGTGGAGGGAGCCAAGGGCGAGTGCAACTTCGGGCAGCACGAGATCGGCTTCCTCTACGACCACGCACTCGTGACGGCCGACAACCACTCGGTCTACAAGACGTCCGCCAAGGAGATCGCGTCCGCGCACGGCAAGGCGCTCACGTTCATGGCGAAGTTCAACGAGCGCGAGGGCAACTCCTGCCACATCCACCTCTCGCTGCGGGGCACCGACGGGTCGACGGTGTTCTGGGAGGACGGCAAGCGCAGCCAGCTCTACGACCACTTCGTCGCCGGCGTGCTCGCCACGATGCGTGAGTTCACGCTCTTCTACGCACCGAACGTCAACTCCTACAAGCGCTTCGCCGACGGTTCCTTCGCTCCGACCTCGGTCGCGTGGGGGCTCGACAACCGCACCTGCGCCGTGCGCCTCGTCGGGCACGGTCCCTCGGCACGCATGGAGAACCGGCTGCCGGGCGGGGACGTGAACCCGTACTTGGCACTGGCTGCCATGCTGGCCGGCGGGCTGCACGGCATCGAGCACGAGCTGGAGCTGGAGCCCGAGACGACCGGCAACGCCTACAAGTCCGACAAGCCGCACGTGCCGCACACGCTGCAGCAGGCGCGGGACGCCTTCACCGACTCGAAGGTCGCGCGTGCGGTGTTCGGTGACGAGGTCGTCGACCACTACACGAACATGGCCGATGTCGAGCTCGCCGCCTTCGGCTCGGCGGTGACGGACTGGGAGCTGCGGCGCGGCTTCGAGAGGATGTGAACGATGACGGTGCACACCGTCCTCAACCCGGCCACCGAGCAGCCGGTCACCGACGTGACGCTGACAACCGCCGACGAGACCGACGTGCTCGTGGAGCGGGCGGCTGAGGCCTTCCCGGCTTGGAAGGCAATGCCTCCGGGGGAGCGGGCAACGTTGCTGCGACGCTTCGCGGCCGTCGTCGACGCCCACGTCGAGGAGCTCGCCGAGCTCGAGGTGCGCAACGCCGGACACACCTGGGGCAACGCGACCTGGGAGGCCGGAAACGTCCGCGACTGCCTGAACTACTACTCCGCGGCGCCTGAGCGGCTCTTCGGACGCCAGATCCCGGTCGCCGGCGGCATCGATGTGACGTTCCGGGAGCCACTGGGCGTGGTGTCGGTGATCGTGCCGTGGAACTTCCCGATGCCGATCTTCGGCTGGGGCGTGGCACCAGCACTCGCCGCTGGGAACACCGTCGTCGTGAAGCCGGCCGAGCTGACGCCGATGACCGCGATCCGCATCGGCGAGCTGGCGCTCGAGGCCGGACTGCCCGAGGGCGTGCTGACCGTCATCCCCGGCAAGGGGTCGGTGGTCGGCGAGCGGTTCGTCTCACACCCGCTGGTGCGCAAGGTGACCTTCACCGGCTCGACCGAGGTGGGGAAGCGGATCATGGCCGGCTGCGCCGAGCAGGTGAAGCGCTGCACGCTCGAGCTGGGCGGCAAGAGCGCCAACGTGATCTTCGCCGACGCCGACCTGGCTGCCGCGGCTGCCGCGGCGCCGTACGCAGTGTTCGACAACGCTGGGCAGGACTGCTGCGCACGCTCGCGGATCCTGGTGGAGCGGTCGGTGCACGACGAGTTCCTCGGTCTGCTGGAGAAGGCGGTCGCGAACATGGCCGTGCTCGACCCGTCGGACCACACCAGCGAGATGGGGCCGCTGATCTCGGCGCAGCAGAAGACCGTGGTGGAGTCGTACGTCGACGCGGCCGACGTCGCGTTCACCGGTCCGGCGCCGGACGGCCCGGGCTACTGGGTGCCGCCGACGGTGGCGCTGTCCTCGTCGACGGTCGAGCCGATCTGGCGCGAGGAGGTGTTCGGTCCGGTGGTGTCGGTGATGGCCTTCGACGACGAGGCCGACGCGGTGGCGAAGGCCAACGACACCGAGTACGGCCTCTCCGGCTCGATCTTCACCAGTGACCTCGGGCGTGCGCTCCGCGTCGCACGTGCCGTCGAGGCCGGGAACCTGTCGGTGAACTCGAACTCGGCGGTGCGCTACTGGACGCCGTTCGGCGGCTACAAGCAGTCCGGCCTCGGTCGTGAGCTTGGCCCGGACGCACCCGATGCGTTCACCGAGGAGAAGAACGTCTACTTCGCCGACGGGAGCTCGACATGACAGGACGTCTCGACGGCAAGGTGGCCGTCGTCACCGGCGGCTGCTCGGGCATCGGCCTCGCGACCGTGCAGCGGTTCGCAGAAGAAGGCGCGCAGGTCGTCGTCGCCGACCTGGACGACGTGCGCGGCAAGGAGGTCGTAGACGGCATCGCCGGGCTGTTCGTGCACTGCGACGTCACCGACAAGGACCAGGTCGAGGCGATGTTCGCCAAGGCCCACGAGACGTACGGCTCGATCGACATCGCGTTCAACAACGCCGGCATCTCGCCGCCCGAGGACGACTCGATCCTCGACACCGACCTCGACGCCTGGCGCAAGGTGCAGGAGGTCAACCTGACCAGCGTCTACCTGTGCTGCAAGGCGGTGCTGCCGTACATGATCGAGCAGCACAGCGGGTCGATCATCAACACCGCGTCGTTCGTCGCGGTCATGGGGGCGGCGACCTCCCAGATCTCCTACTCGGCATCGAAGGGCGGTGTGCTGTCGATGTCGCGCGAGCTCGGTGTGCAGTTCGCACGTGAAGGCGTGCGCGTGAACGCCCTCTGCCCGGGGCCGGTGAACACCCCGCTGCTGCAGGAGCTGTTCGCCAAGGACGAGGACCGCGCCCGCCGACGGCTGGTGCACGTGCCGATGGGTCGCTTCGCCGAGCCGGTCGAGATCGCGAACGCCGTCGTGTTCTTGGCCTCCGACGAGTCGAGCTTCATCACCGCGAACACGTTCCTCGTCGACGGCGGGATCTCCGGGGCCTACGTCACGCCACTATGAACCCGCTGATCGGGCTGTCGACGTACCGCGAGCAGGCGCGGTGGGGGGTGTGGGACCAGCCCGCCGACATCCTCCCGACGTTGTACGCCGATGCCGTGCAGGCCGTTGGGGGAGTGCCCATCCTGCTTCCGCCACAGGAGCCGACGTCGGCAGCCGCCGTGGTGGGGGCCCTGGACGGGCTGGTGATCACCGGGGGAGCGGACGTCGACCCGGGGCGCTACGGCGCGGACCCCCACCCGCAGACGATCAGCTGGCGCACCGACCGCGATGCGTGGGAGCTCGCGCTGCTCGCGGCTGCCGACGAACGGGACCTGCCGGTGCTCGGCATCTGCCGTGGGATGCAGGTGATGGCCGTGCAGCGCGGCGGCACGCTCGAGCAGCACCTGCCCGAGAGGGTCGGGCACGAGACCCACTCGCCAGGCGGTGACGTGTTCGGCAACGTCGAGGTGTCCGTGCGGGAAGGCACTCGCCTGCGAATGCTCGTCGGCGAGCACGGCAACGTCGGCTGCCATCACCACCAGGCCGTGCGCGAGCACCCCGGCTTCGTGCCTGCGGCGTACGCCGACGACGGCACCGTGGAGGCGATGGAGGCGCCCGGCGACCGCTTCCTCGTCGCGGTGCAGTGGCACCCCGAGACTCGCGCCGACGCCGGCCTGTTCGCCGGCCTGGTCGCTGCGGCTAGCTCACGCGTTTGACGGCCGCGCTCCACGAACGCGGCGACGTCCTTGCTCTGCTGCACCCGCGACGGCTCGTGGACGTACATCATGTGCCCGGCCTCGTAGTAGCGGTGCTCGATGTTGGCCCGCAGCTCGTCGGGGATGCGCAGGTGCGCGAAGACGTCCTCGGCCGCGAAGTGCGGGGTCGCGCCGTCGTAGTAGCCGTAGGCGACGTGCACCTGCAGGTGCGGGTTGGCTCGCATCGCCCGCTCGAGCTTCGGGGTCACGTCCACTGGCTTGCCCTCGAAGTCCTTGTAGGACCAGGCCAGGAACGCCCGTGTCGACAGCTGCTCGTAGGGCAGGTCGTTCTCGTAGCCGAGCTCGTCGCGCACGTAGTGGTTCCACGCTGCGGCGTACGGCCCGTTGAGCGCGTCCATCGACGGGTCGGCGTCCATCTCCTCGGCGATCGCCGAGCGGGCCGGCCCGGTGAAGCGGCCGTCGAGCCGGCCGGCGACCAAGCGGTCGTCGCGCAGCAGCTCGCCGAAGAACCGGATGTGCTCGATGCGCAGGTCCGCGCGGTCGACGTAGTCCTCGGAGAGCCCAGTCAGCGAGGCGATCTTCCGCACCGCAGTGGTGCGCTCCTTCGCGGTGAGGCGGTCCCCGCGCGAGAGCACCCAGGGGTAGTCGCCGGCGGCGTACTCCTCGGCATCGGCGATCGCCCTCTTCAGGGACTTCCGGCCGAGCTTGCCGTGGTAGGCAGCGATCGCGGCGTACGTCGGGAGGTACAGCGCGTGCGCGCGGTCGTTGCGCTGCTTGTCGAAGTCGATCGAGCTCAGGTCCAGCACGCTGGAGATCAGGATCAGCCCGTTGATGTACATCGCGTGCCGCGACTGCAGGTGCTCGACGAGCGCGGCGCCGCGCAGCGTGCCGTAGGACTCGCCCGCGACGAACTTCGGCGACATCCACCGCTTGTGCCGCGACGTCCAGAGCCGGACCAGCTCGCCGATCGACTCGATGTCGCCCTGGTAGCCGTGGAAGCTGTCGGGCTTGGTGCCTTCCAGGGTGCGTGAGTAGCCCGTGGAGACCGGGTCGATGAAGACCAGGTCGCTCGTCGCGAGCAGGGACTCGGCGTTGTCGGTGAGCGCGTAGGGCGGCGGCCGCAGCGAACCCACGTCGCCCATCAGCACGCGGCGCGGGCCGAACAGTCCGAGGTGGAGGAAGACACTGGCGGCGCCGGGGCCGCCGTTGAACGCGAACGTCACCGGTCGGCTTCCCGGGTCGTCGGTGTCGACGACGTACGACGTCAGCGACATCTCGGCCTTCGCCTTGTGGCCCTTGAACGTGCCGTCCTCGTACACCTCGTCGCGGAGCACGATGCGGCCCGTCGTCGCGGTGTAGTCGAGGGTGCGTCGCCCGACGCGCAGCTTGTGCCGCGACGCCACCAGGTCGTCGGTCGGCTCGGCCGGCTTGGTGGTCACGCCCTTGTCGTCGGCGCTCTTGTCGGTCTTGTCGTCGGTCTTGTCTTCCTTGTTCTCGTCAGCCACGGCCCCACCCTAGAACGCCCTTCACGGCGGTGTGCTCGGCCCAGTACCGTCCCGGTCATGACCTCGGACGAGTTCGTGCCAGCCGACTTCGAGCCGCCGACCTCGCTCGCCACCGATGAGTTCCGTCTCGAACCACTTGGCCCGCAGCACAATGAGGCCGATCACGCCGCCTGGATGTCGAGCATCGAGCACATCCGCTCCACGCCCGGCTTCCTCGACGGCAACTGGCCACCACCCGACGGCATGACGCTCGAGGAGAACCTCTCCGACCTTCGCCGGCACGCCGACGACTTCGTCCGACGCACCGGTTTCACGTTCACCGTCCTCGACCCGGGCGACAGCGATGTGATCGGCTGCGTCTACGTGTACCCCTCCTCCTCCGAGGAGTACGACGTCAAGGTGCTGTCGTGGGTGAGGGCCGACAGATCGAGCCTCGACGTGGCACTCGCCGACGCCGTCTCACGCTGGCTCGCCGACGACTGGCCCTGGGAACGCGTGGACCGCCCCGGTCGCTGATGTCGAGAAAGCCTCGGCGGCAACGTCCCAGAGGCAAGACCACCGGATCAGCGTTGGAGGATGGCAGTCATGTCACAGCTCAAGAGCTTCGACCACGTAGGGATCACCGTCGAAGACCTCGACTCGGCCACGGCGTTCTTCGTCGGGCTGGGTCTCGAGGTCGAGGGCCGCACGTTCTTGGAGGGCGAGTTCCTGGACACCGTCTGCGGCATCCCGGACTCGCGGACGGAGGTCGTCATGCTGCGGCCACCGGGTGGAGGAACGGCCATCGAGCTCGGGACCTTCATCAGGCCCGACCACGTGCCAGGATCGCCCACCGCGATGGCGAACGAGCTGGGTCTGCGCAACGTCTGCTTCGAGATCACCGGCCTGGAGGCGACGGTCGACCGGCTGGCCGCGGACGGGTACGGCCTCGTCGGCGGCATCGGCCGGCACGAGAACAGCTGGCTCATGGCCTACGTCCGCGGACCCGAGGGCATCGTTGTCTCGTTGGCCGAACGGATCGGCTGAGCTGGTGTGACCGGGTCGAACTATTGACCGGATTGGCTTGTATTCGAACAGGAGTTCGATTAAAGTTTAGTGCATGAGTCGGGTGACGACGGCGAAGCTCAGGGAATGGTTGGCTGACCTGAGTCGGGTGACAGCGGTCGACGACGCGGACCGCGTGGAGCAGCTGCGAGTGCTCGAGGACCTGAAGAACGCGATCGGCTCGGTGCAAGCGGTGAACACGGTCGAGTTCGTGGTGTCCACCCGGGAGAAGCGAAGGGCCGAAGGCATCTTGGCTCGACGGCTGGACGACGGCATCGCCTCAGAGGTGGCGAGCGCGCGGCGGGAGTCGCCGTACCACGGTGCTCGGCACATCGGGCTGGCGTTCGCCTTGTTGGAGCTGCCCTACACCGCCGCCGCCTTCGCTCGTGGCGAGATCAGCGAGTGGCGCGCGACGATCGTCGCGCGGGAGACCGCATGCCTGTCGCGCGAAGACCGGCAAGAGGTCGACCGTCGGCTCGGCGGCCGCAAGGGTGGCGTCGCCGGCATGGGCGACCAGGAGCTGGCGGCCGAAGCGCGCCGCATCGCCTACGCCTTGGATCCCGAGGGATTCACCCGACGTGCTGCGAAGGCGAAGAACGACCGACGCGTCACATTGCGACCGGCGCCGGACACCATGACCTACCTGAGCGGGTTGCTACCTGTGCGCGAGGGCGTCGCGGTCTACGCCGCGCTGACCAAGCAGGCAGACGCGTTGCGTGCCCGCGGTGATGAACGTTCGCGCGGGCAGATCATGGCCGACACCTTGGTCGAGCGCGTGACCGGGCTGAGCGTGGCGTCCGAGGTGCCGGTCGAGGTCAACGTCGTGATGAGCGATGGGGCGGTCTTCGGCGACGCCGACTCACCCGGCTGCGACACCCCGGCCCACGTCGACGGCTACGGGCCGGTGCCGGCTCCGGTGGCGCGCGAATGGCTCTCGGACCCGGAGGCGAAGGTGTGGATCCGGCGGCTGTACGCACGCGCCGATGACCACGCCCTGGTCGGCATGGACTCGATGCGCCGGCTGTTCGCCGGGAACCTGCGTCGGTTCATCCGGATCCGCGACCAGCGCTGCCGCACCCCGTGGTGTGATGCTCCGATCCGGCACACGGATCACGCGGAGCGGCACGCCGACGGTGGCCCCACCAACATCCAGAACGCACAAGGCTTGTGCGAGGCCTGCAACCACGCGAAGGAAGCACCGGACTGGCATGCCCGCCTCCGCGAAGACGGGACCGTGGAGACCACCACACCCACAGGGCACCGCTACCGAAGTCCCGTGCCCCGTGCACCCGCCTACCCAGTCAGGCCGCAGCTGCCCTCACGCATCGAGCTCGCCTTCCGCAACCTGGTGCTGATCGCCTGAGCGGCAGGCACTGCTGCAGCCTCGGTTAGCGTCTCGACATGCCACTCTCGCCGGAGGAGTTCTACTCACACGCCCTCGCCGCTGCCGACGACGAGCAGCGCTTGCCGCTGTCACGGATGACGGGCTGGGACATCAGCCCGTTCGAGGCCGAGGGCCTGAGGGTCTCCCGACTTCGGCCGCCGGTTGTCCCGGACCCGCCACGACACGGCGAGGACCCCGCGACCTGCGCGTCCTGCCGGCGACGGGACGAGGGCATCTGGCTGGACGACCACTGGCGGCTCACCCAGCTGGCGGGCGTCGGGGTGCCACTCGTGCTCATGCTGCACCCGCGCGACCACCACGACCTCGACGACCTCACCGACGACCTCGCGGCCGAGCTGGGAGTGCTCAGCACCCACCTCGCCCGCCATGTCGAGGCCCTGCCACACATCAGCCGGTGCCACGTCTACCGCATCGGTGACGGCGGCGCCCACCTGCACGTCTGGTTCTTCGCGCGCCCGGAGGGCCAGGCCCAGCTGTTCGGCTCATGGTTGGTGGTCTGGGACGATCTGCTGCCCGAGTACCCGTCGGCGCTTGCCGCGAAGGATGCCGAGGTCGTGGCGGACGCGCTGGTCTCCTCCTACGGAGGAAGGCGGGGGCGGCGGCTGACGGGTTAGAGCCGCTCCAGCGTCGCCTCGTCGCGACGGCCGCCGTAGTACTGCCCGAGGACCTGGCTGAACACCGGCTCGTGCGGCGCGGCCTTCTCGAACAGCGTCATCGACGAGCGGAGCTTGAGCGAGTCGACGGCGCCGACCACCTGTACAGGGTCGTGGGAGTCGATGGACGTGAGCTCCTTGGCGGCCGCCACCAGCCTCGGGCCGAGGACCGGGTGGGCGACGTAGGCCGTGGCCTCGGCCAGCGAGGAGATGGCGTACTTCTCCGCCATCTGGCTGGAGCCGAGGCCGCCGAGCTGCGGGAAGACGTACCACATCCAGTGGCTCTGCTTGCGGCCCCGACGCAGCTCGTCGACGGCGCGATCGTAGATCTCGCCCTTGTCCTGTGCGGCCACGAACCGCTGGAGGTCGAAGTCGTCGCTCATGGCTCAGCCCTTCGAGACCCGCACGAGCTTCTTGTTCGCGAACTCGTCCATCCCCCAAGGGCCGAGCTCGCGGCCGAAGCCCGAGCGTTTGACGCCGCCGAAGGGCAGCGCCGGCAGCGACGTGCCGTGCTCGTTGACGAACGCCATGCCGACGTCGAGCCGGTCCGCGACCCCCCGAGCCTTGTCGAGGTCGCTGCTCCACACGGAGCCGGAGAGCCCGTACGCCGTGGCGTTGGCGAGCGAGACCGCCTCCTCCTCGGACGACACCTTGTAGACCACGCCGACCGGCCCGAAGAGCTCCTCGGAGTAGGCGCGCATTCCGGGGGTCACGTCGGCCAGGAGCGTCGGCTCGACGTACGCACCCGGCCCGTCGACCGGGTGACCACCGGTCAGCAGCGTGGCGCCGGCGTCCACGGTGTCGGAGACCTGCTCGGTGAGCAGGTCTGCAGCAGCCTGTGAGGACAGCGGCCCGATCGCGGTCTTCGGGTCGCTCGGGTCGCCCGGCTTGATCGCCTCGAACGACGCGGTCAGCTTGGCGACGAAGTCGTCGTAGAACGGTTCGGCGACGATGAACCGCTTGGCCGCGTTGCAGGCCTGGCCGGTGTTGGCGATGCGCGCTCCGGTGGCCGCCTTCACCGTGGCGTCCATGTCGTCGGTGTCGAGCAGGATGAACGGGTCGGAGCCGCCGAGCTCGAGCACCACCTTCTTGAGGTGGCGGCCGGCGACCTCGGCCACCGCGGAGCCGGCCCGCTCGCTGCCGGTCAGCGAGACACCTTGCACCCGCGGGTCCGCGATCATGTCGGCGACCTGGTCGTTGGACGCGAACACGTTGACGTAGGCGTCCGCGGGCAGCCCGGCCTCCGCGAACATCTCCTCCATCAGCAGCGCCGACTGCGGGCAGCTCGGCGCGTGCTTGAGCAGGATCGTGTTGCCGAGCATGAGGTTCGGAGCCGCGAACCGCGCCACCTGGTAGTAGGGGAAGTTCCACGGCATGATCCCGAGGAGCGGGCCGACCGGGAGGCGACGCACGACGGTCTCCTCCGCGCCGGGTACGTCGAGACGCTCGTCCTCGAGCAGCCCGGGACCCACGTCGGCGTAGTACTGGTAGATCATCGACGAGATCTTCGCCTCGCCCTTGCCCTGCCGGACCGGCTTGCCCATCTCGAGGCAGATCAGCTCCGCGAGCTCCTCGGCGCGCTCCGCGTAGAGCTTCGCCACGCTGCTCAGCACCGCTGCCCGGTCGGCGGCCGGAGTGGCCCGCCACTGCTCGAAGCCGGACGCCGCTCGGCTCAGCGCTCGCTCCACGCCCTGGCCGTCGAGGGTGTCGAACTCCTTGACGGTCTCGCCGGTGGCTGGGTTGACGGTCCGGTAGTCAGTCATGGTCGCGACCGTACCCACCTCTGCCTCAGTCAGTCGATGACGCGGAGCCGGATCGTCTCGGGCACGGCCCGCAGACCCGCCATGACCTCGGCGGACAGGCTCGAGTCGGTGTCGGTCACGACGTACCCGGTGTGACCGCGGGTGGCGAGCACCTGCCCGCCGATGTTCACGTCGTGCTCGGCGAGCACCTGGTTGACGTGGGCGAGCACGCCGGGGGTGTTCTGGTGGATGTGCGCGATGCGCTGCGCATGCTCGGACGGGGCCATCGTCAAGGTGGGCAGGTTGACCGACAGCGAGGTGCTGCCGCCCGTGACGTAGTCGCGAAGCTTGGTGCCGACGAAGCGGCCGATGTCCTCCTGCGCCTCCTCGGTGGAGCCGCCGACGTGCGGGGTGAGGATCACGTTGGGCAGGCCGCGAAGCGGCGAGTCGAACGCGTCGCCCCGGCTCTTCGGCTCGACGGGGAAGACGTCGACGGCGGCGCCCGCGATGTGCCCGGACACCACCGAGTCGCGGAGGGCTTCGTAGTCGACCACGAAGCCGCGCGAGAGGTTGAGGAAGAGCGAGCGCGGCCGCATCAGCTCGAACTGCTCGGCTCCGAAGATCCCCGCGTTGCCGGCGCGGCCGTCGACGTGCAGCGTCACGGTCTCGACGGTGTCGAGGAGCTCGCCGAGCGACGAGCAGCGGCGCGCGTTGCCGAGGGCGAGCTTGTCGTCGGTGTCGTAGAAGTACACCTGCATGCCGAGCATCTCGGCCACCACCGAGAGCTGCGAGCCGATGTTGCCGTAGCCGACGATGCCGAGCGTGCGCCCGCGGATCTCGTGGCTGCCGGCCGCCGACTTGTCCCACTCGCCGGCGTGCAGCGCCTTGTCGCGCACCGTGAGCCGGCGGGCCATCGCGATGATGTTGGCGATCGCGAGCTCCACGACCGAGCGGGTGTTGGAGTACGGCGCGTTGAAGGCGGCGATGCCGCGGCCGGCGGCCGCGTCGAGGTCGATCTGGTTGGTGCCGATGCAGAAGGCGCCGATCGCCGACCAGGTCCGGGCAGGCTGCCAGCACCTTCTCGGTGACCTCGGTCTTGGACCGGATGCCGAGCAGGTCGAAGCCGGCGAGGGCGTCCACCAGCTCGTGCCTCGTCCATCGCGCCGGCGTGCGTCTCGACGTCGATGCCGGCGTCCCCCAGGACCGTGGTCGCCAGCGGGTGCACGTTCTCCAGCAGCAGGGCCCTCATGGGTAGATCACCCCGGTGACGTCCTGCGCGGTGTCCCACAGCCGCCGTGCGACCTCGGGGTCGCGGGCGAGCTTCGTGGTGCCGACGACCTTCGGAGCGCCGCGCATCTCGCCCGGGCCGCCCGGTCCGACGTACGTCGTGCTCGGCAGGTCGGCGGTGGCGGCCATCAGCAGCGGCAGCGCACCCTCGGAGGGCGCCTGCCCGAGCGCACCGAATGCGGCGTCGAGGATCCGGCCGGCGGCGTTGCGTCGTTGGCCCGAGGCCATCAGGCCGGTGGCGGCGAAGCCCGGGTGGGCAGCCATCGCGTCGATCGGCAGGCCGGCGGCGCGGGCCCGCCTGTCGAGCTCCATGGTGAGCAGCAGGTTCGAGAGCTTCGTCTGCGCGTAGGTCATCCACTTGGAGTAGCGGTGGTGCTCCCCCTTGGGGTCCTGCAGCGGTGCGCTGCGCGCCATGCGGTGACCTTGGGACGCCACCGCGACGACCCGGGCACCGCCGTTCTTGCCACCCGCTTTGCCCGCCTCGACGAGCCGGGGCAGCAGCAGGCCGGTCAGCGCGAAGTGGCCGAAGACGTTGGTGGCCATCTGCAGCTCCAGGCCGTCGCCGGTGCGTTCGTACGGCGTCGCCATCACCCCGGCGTTGTTGACCAGGATGTTCAGGGGCCCGTACGTCGACGCCTCCTCGGCCGCGCGGCGCACGGACCCGAGGTCGGCTAGGTCCAGGATGAGCGGCTGCAGGCTGGCGCCGGGCACGTCTCGCCGCACCTCTTCGACGGTGGCAGCGAGCTTCTCCTCGTTGCGGGCGGCCATCACCACCTCGGCTCCCTTGCGGGCCAGCGCCTCGACGACGGCCTCGCCGACGCCGCTCGTCACTCCCGTAACCAGGGCGCGACGACCCGTCAGGTCCGGGATGTCGTCGACGCCCCAACGCGGCCCACGGCTCACGGAGTGACCGCCATCGACTCGAGCACGCGCCGCCCGAGGTCCTCGTCACCCTCGACCGCGACGCTCACGTAGTCGGGTCCGCGGCGCCCGCCGCAGAGCACGATGTAGGACTCGATGTCTGTCGTGATGTGCAGGCTCGGCTCGTCCGGCTCGTGCTCCAGGGGATGGGCCCGCCCGTCGTCGCCGACCGCCACCGCGGTGTGCACGAGGTGCGGGCCGGTCACGTCCAGCACGACGGAGGTGCCGGCGGCCGGCGCGACGCGCTTGCCGACGACGTACCCGAGCCCGCGGGCGAAGACGCTTGTCGTGTGTGCGGCACCCGGGCTGTCGAGGCCACCGGGGCGTCCGATCGCGCGGCGGATGTCCTGCTCGTGCATCCAGACGTCGAGCGGGCGGTTCGACAGCAGCGTCTCCCAGGGCCAGCCGATGCCGGCCGGAGTGATCGGTGGTGCGCCCTTCGGGTCGGTCGGCGGGTCGGCGCGAAGCTCGGCCAGCCGCTTCGCGCACGAGCGCTCGAGCTCGTCGATGATCTCGTCCGTGGACCACGACGTGCGGGCGATCGGTCCCCGCTCGGTGTAGGCACCCATCAGCGACACGACGTGCTCGGCCTCGGGCACGTCGACGTCTTCTTGGGCGTTGCCGGCGAGCTCGGACTCCAGGTGGGCGAGGTGCGCCGCAACGGCGCGGACGTCCCAGCCCGGCAGGTCGGTCGGTTGCGACCAGTCGTCGTCGGAGAGGCTGCGCAGCAACACCACCACGTCGTCGACGGCGGCGGCCCAGGTGTTGACGTAGGACTGCAACCTGTTCTCGTCCGAGCTCATGGCGGCAGCCTACGGCGGGCCTTCGCTGCTCAGTTCACCTGGCGCTGCTGGTCCTGCCAGAACGGCTCGCGCAGCTTGAACTTCTGAAGCTTGCCCGTCGCGGTGCGGGGAAGCTCGTCGACGAAGTCGATGCGCTTGGGGCACTTGTAGCCTGCCAGCGACTTGCGGCAGTCGGCGATGAGCTGCTCGGCCGTGGCGTCCTGGTCCTCCTTCACGACCAGGGCGGTGATCAGCTCACCCCACTTCTCGTCGGGGATGCCGATGACCGCGACCTCCTTGACGGCCGGGTTCGACATCAGCGCGTCCTCGACCTCGATCGAGGAGACGTTCTCGCCGCCGGAGATGATCACGTCCTTCTTGCGGTCGGAGATGACCAGGTAGCCGTCGTCGTCGAGGTAGCCACCGTCGCCGGTGTGGAAGGTGCCACCTTCTTGCACCTGCGCGGTCTCGTCGGGCAGCTCCCAGTAGCCCTCGAGGTTGTGGTTCGACGACGTGAGCACCTCGCCCTCGTTGTCGATCGAGACGCGCACGCCGAGCGCTGGAGCGCCTGCGCGGCCGAGACGGGTCGCCCGCTCGTGGCTGTCGAGGTCGTCCCACTCGGCGCGCTGCCGGTTGAACGTGACCAGCGGTGAGGTCTCGGTGAGGCCGTAGATCTGGATGAACTCCCAGCCCAGCTCGTCGAGCACGCGCTCGATGGTGCGGGTCGGTGGGGGAGCGCCGGCGACGATGATCCGCACCCGGTCACGTCCGGGGATCTCGCCGTCCCACGACGCCGCGCCCTCGAGCGCAGCGCTGACGACGGCCGGGGCCGCGCACATCACCGTGACGCCGTGCTCGTCGATGCGCTTGAGGATCTCGGTGCCGTCGACCTGCCGGAGCACGATGTGCTGCACGCCCATGCCGGTCATGGCGTACGGCATGCCCCAGCCGTTCGCGTGGAACATCGGCAGCGTGTGCAGGTAGACGTCGCGGTCGGTCACCCCGGCGTGCAGCGCGAACGTGGTGGCGTTGAGCCAGAGGTTGCGGTGGGTCAGCTGCACGCCCTTGGGTCGCGCGGTGGTCCCCGAGGTGTAGTTGATGGTCGCGGTCGCGGACTCGTCGGGCTCGGCCCACGGCTGCGGCTCGGTGTCGGGCAGGTAGAGGTCGCCGTCCTCGCCGAGCACGAACTTGTGCGGCGCGTCGATCGCGTCGAGCTTGTCCTTGAGAGCAGGGTCGGCGTAGACGACCTCGGCGCCGGAGTGGCCGACGATGTACTCGATCTCCGGCAGGCTGAGCCGGAAGTTCACCGGCACCAGCACCCGCCCCCAACCGCTGACGCCGAAGAACGACGTGTACAGCCGAGCGGAGTTCTGGGAGATGATCGCGACGCGACCGCCGACGGGCACGCCCAGGGCGTCGAGCTTCGCGGCCTGCGCGCGCGCGTTGGTCGCGACGTCGCGGTAGGTCAGCGACCCCAGGCCGGCGGCGGGCTGGTCGGGCTCGTCGACGATCCCGACCCGGTCGGGGTAGACGGTCTCGGCGCGGTCCAGGAAGTCGGAGACGGTCAGCGGGTAGTACAACGGAACCTCCAGCCGGTGCGCGGGTGCTCTCCCGGAGCTAGCGGGAGCGGTCGTCGAAGCTGCGCTTCTCGACGACCGTCTGACGAGAACGCTGGGCGTTCATGATCAGCACCAAGACGATGGCGAGCGCGCCGACGACCAGCAGGATCCAGCCGAGCGTGATGTCGTCGACCTGCGGGATGTCCGGGAAGACGCTGAGGACAAGCACGAGGCCGATGACGACCAGGACGATGCCTACACCCAAACCCATGTCTGTCTCCTTCTCCCGGGGACGTGGACCGCTTATCGAGGATACCCACGCGCGGTCGGGTCAATCCGCTGAGCCTGACAGCCTGCGGGCTGACCTCAGAAGGCGCTCTCGTCGAGCTCCATCAGCGACAGGTCGGTGGTCTCGGCGATCGCCCGCTCTGCGGTGAGCTTGGGGAGCACGTTGCGCGCGAAGAACTGCGCAGCGGCGACCTTGCCCTCGTAGAACGACTTGTCCGACGGCTTGACGTCACCGCCGAGCTTCTCCAGGGCGACCTCGGCCTGGCGCAGCAGCAGCCACGCGCACACCACGTCACCGAGCACCATCAGCAGCCGGGAGCTGTTGAGGCCGACCTTGTAGATGTTCTTCAGCTCGCCGTTCTCCGCGGTCGGGTCGGCCGACATCAAGTCGTTGATCATCGCGCCGACGATCGCCTGCGCGTCCTCGAGCCCGGTCGCGAGCAGCTCGCGCTCGTTCTTGAGCCGGCCGTTGCCGGCCTCGCTCTTGATGAAGGCGTCGATCTGCTCGGCGAGGAAGCCGAGCGCCTTGGCCTGGTCCTTGACGATCTTGCGGAAGAACAGGTCCTGGCCCTGGATCGCGGTGGTGCCCTCGTAGAGGGTGTCGATCTTGGCGTCGCGGACGTACTGCTCGATCGGGTAGTCCTGCAAGAAGCCGGAGCCACCCAGCGTCTGCAGCGACTCGGTGCCGAGCAGCACCCACGAGCGCTCCGAGCCGTAGCCCTTCACGATCGGCAGCAGCAGGTCGTTGACGCGCTCGGCGAGCTCGTCCTTCTCGCCGTTGTGCGCGGCGATCATCACCTGGTCCTGCCAGGAGGCGGTGTAGAGCACCAGTGCGCGAAGGGCCTCCGCGAACGACTTCTGCGTCATCAACGAGCGTCGTACGTCGGGGTGGTGGGTGATCGTGACCCGCGGGGCGGTCTTGTCGGACGCCTGGGTCAGGTCGGGGCCCTGCTGGCGCTCCTTGGCGAACTCCAGCGCGTTCAGGTAGCCGGTCGACAACGTCGCGATCGCCTTGGTGCCGACCATCATGCGGGCGTTCTCGATGACCTGGAACATCTGCGCGATGCCGTCGTGGACCTCGCCGAGCAGGTATCCCACCGCCGGCTCGCCGCCACCGACGCCAGGGTCACCGAAGGTGACCTCGCAGGTGTTGGAGACCTTGATGCCCATCTTGTGCTCGACGCCGGTGACGTAGGCGCCGTTGCGCTCGCCGAGCTCGCCGGTCTCGAGGTCGAAGTGGAACTTCGGCACGATGAACAGGCTGAGCCCCTTGGTGCCGGGGCCACCGACGCCCTCGACGCCCTGCGGCCGCGCGAGCACCAGGTGGACGATGTTGTCGGACAGGTCGCTCTCGCCCGAGGTGATGAAGCGCTTGACGCCGGAGATGCTCCAGGTGCCGTCGTCGTTCGCGGTGGCCTTGGAGCGGCCCGCGCCCACGTCGGAGCCGGCGTCGGGCTCGGTGAGCACCATCGTGGTGGTCCAGCCCTTGTCGATGATCAGCTGCGCGATCTGCTTGTCGCGGTCGTTGCCGTTGCGCTGCAGGACTCCCGCGAACATCGGGCCGGCGCCGTACATCCACAGCGCCGGGTTGGCGCCGAGCACGAGCTCGCCGATCGCCCAGTTGATCGTGGAGGGTGCGGGGGTGCCGCCGAGCTCGGCCATGGTGCCGAGGCGCCAGTACTCCGCCTCCATCCAGGACCGGTAGGCCTTCTTGAAGGACTCCGGCAGGGGCGCCGTGCTGGTCTTCGGGTCGAAGACGGGCGGGTTGCGGTCGGCGTCCTCGAAGGACTCCGCCAGCTCTCCGCGGGCCATCCGGTCGACCTCGGCCAGGACCGAGCGGGCAGTGTCGACGTCGACGTCCTCGAAGGGCCCCTGGCCCAGGACCTCGTCACGCCGCAGCACCTCGAACAGGTTGAACTCGATGTCGCGGATGTTGCTCTTGAAGTGGCTCACAGCCCCACCTTCGCGGTAGACCTACTCGTCAGTAACTTCATTATGCTACCGGCGAGTAGCGAAGGCAAGTGCCGACTCGTGTGACTTGGGCGCGAGGTCTCAGGGGTTGGAGGGGCGGAGGTCGCCCCGGAAGTGGTGGCGGTGCTCGCCGGGGGTGGTGCCGAGACGTCGTCTAAACGTGCGGTTCATCGTCTCGGGCGTCCCGAAACCGCAGGTCTTGGCGACCTGTTCGACGGATCGGTTGGTCGTCTCCAGCAGCCTGCAGGCGGACTCGAGCCTGACTGCCTCCACGTGGTCGGCAGCAGTGGACCCGACCTCGGCCTTGAACACTCGGCTGAACTGACGTTCGGACAGGTTGATCTGCCTGGCCAGTGCTGCCACGGTCAGATCGTCGGCGAGGTGGTCCCGTAGCCACGAGAGCAAGTCGCGCACCGGTTCGCTGTCGGCTGCCTGCCCGGCCAGAAGCGCTGAGAACTGCGCCTGCCCGCCGGAACGCTGCAGGTAGACGACCAGCTGGCGAGCCACCGTTGCGGCAGCGCCGTGGCCGTGATCGTCCGCAACCAGTGCGAGGGCGAGGTCGATACCGGCCGTCACACCGGCGGAGGTCCAGACGTTGCCGTCGTCGGACGTAGATCGCATCCGCGTCGACGGTGATTCCGGTGTAGCCGGCATCCAAAAGGTCGCACTCGGCCCAGTGCGTGGTCGCGCGGCGCCCGTCCAGCAGGCCGGCTGCCGCGAGGACGAATGCACCAGAGCACACGGAGGTGACCCGACGCGCGTCAGCTGCGAGCCGTCGTACGTGTTGGAGCAGCTCGTCGTCGGCGGTCGCGGCGTCCATGTCCGCCCCACCAGCCACCATCAAGGTGTCAACCGGACCCTCGACCTCGCCGATCGGCGACGACGCGAACTCCAGCCCGCAGCTGGCCATCACCGGCCCGCCGCCAACCGTCACCACGTCGGTGACGTATTGCACCGAGGGCACGAACCGGGACGCGGTGGAGAAGACCTCGAGCGGGCCGGTGACATCGAGGATTTGGGCCGCGTCGAAGGTGACGAGGACGACGCGTGGCTGGATCATTGAGTCCCCACAGCCCCACAGTAGGCCGACACCATGGCCGACATCGTCAATCTTGTGTCCTTGTGACTCACCCGGGTGGGCCACAGGCTGAAGTCATGCAGCTCTTGTCGCACCCCCAGGCTCCGCGCCCCGACCCCACCTCGTCGGTCAGCGCCCGCTGAGGCTGGCCGCGAACGACGTCGGCGGTTGCGCTGGGTCTTGGGTCGCGACACGGACTCGTTCGCCCGTCGTTGGCCCGGGAAGCTGCTCGTCGGGATCGTCCTGCTCGCCATACCGGCTGTCATGGTGCTCACTTCCCTGCGCGCCGGTCGGTATGCCGACAACAGCTGGACAGCGCTGCTGATGGTCGCGGTGCTGGCCGCCATGTACATCGTCTCGCGCCGGCTTCTGCTCACGGTGCTGGTCGCCGGTCTCGTCGTGAGCCTGGCGTCGTGGGTGCTCGCCCCGCACCTCGCTTCGACACGAACCGGTGACGGGTCTGTCTTGACCCAGCTGGACGAGCAGCGAGCCATGGGCGTGCTCGACGGGTTCCACAAAGTGTCCGTTGCCCAGATCGACCTCGGCGCAGCGACGCAGATCCGTTTCGCGGGCCTCGGCGCCGACGCCACGACGCCCATCGAGGTCGGCTCGCTGACCAAGGCGATGACCGGACTCGTCATCGCAGACGCCGTGCACCGCGGTGAGCTCCGCATGGACGTCCCCGTCTCGACGTACCTGCCGGGGCTGGCCGGCTCACCCGCCGGCACCGTCACGATGCACGAGCTGGCCACCCACACCGCCGGCTACGCCGAGTTCGGTACCGCCACCCTTCGTCGCGCCCTGTGGAGCGCTCCCATCGGAAGAAACTTTCTGACCACCGACCTGGAGCAGCTGACGAAGGAGGCCCGCGGCGGCACCTTGGCGACGCGAGGAAGCTATGTCTACTCCAGTCTCGGTGCCGCGATTGCAGGTCAGGCTGTGGCCGCTGCGGCGGGTATGAGCTACGCGAAGCTGATGCGCACCCGTCTCTTCGAACCTCTCGCGATGACCCACACCGCTATCGAGAACCAGCGAGCACTCGTCCCAGGCGGCAGGTCGCAGTCAGGTCTCCCGGTCCAGCCGTGGGTCTTTGACGCATACGCTCCTGCCGGCGCGGCTGTCTCGACCGCTGGCGACCTCGCCAAGCTCGCCACCGCTCTGCTGAACGGCAGCGCCCCCGGCATGAGGGCTCTGGACCCGAAAGTGCAGACGCCACAGGCGAACACTCGCGTCGGCGACTTCTGGCAGACCTCGACATGGCAGAACGGCCAGAAGGTCACTTGGCACAGCGGTCAGACCGGCGGCTACACCTCGTACTTCGGCATCGACCGTGCCCACCGCACCGCCGTCATCGCGCTTTCCGACGTAGCCAACCCCGCGACGACGACCTTGGCATCGACCTCCTCGCCCGACACAAGTAGGGACGACGCCTGAGGCGCATTGCGCAACTGAGGCTGCTGTGGCAAATGTGGCGCGCCAACAACACCATGTCAGTTGACTTACTTTCTGCTCCGCACTTAATCTGATCGAACTGATAGAGAAACATCAGAAGGGTGCAGCTTTTCCATGCGTAATCTCATCGTCCTTGCCTTCGTGGGTCTCGTGGCCCAGATGATCGACGGCTCGCTCGGCATGGCGTACGGCGTGACCTCGTCGACGCTGCTGCTGGCCACCGGCGTCGCGCCGGCCGCCGCATCGGCCGCCGTCCACTTCTCCGAGATCGGCACCACGCTGGTCTCCGGCTTCTCCCACTACAAGCTCGGCAACGTCGACTGGCGCACCGTCAGCATCATCGCGGTGCCCGGCGGCATCGGCGCCTTCGCCGGCGCCACGTTCCTCTCGAGCATCCCCGGCGACACCGCCAAGCCCTGGGTGGCCGGCCTGCTGCTCGCTCTCGGCGTCTACGTGATCTGGCGGTTCCTCGCGCTCGGCGGTCGCCGCCCGTCGTTCAAGGGCAAGCTGCCCGCCGTGTTCCTCGCCCCGCTCGGTGTGGTCGCCGGCCTGATGGACGCCATCGGCGGTGGCGGCTGGGGCCCGGTCGGCACCACCTCGCTGCTCTCCTCGGGCCGGCTCGAGCCGCGCAAGGTGGTCGGCTCGATCGACACCTCCGAGTTCGTCGTCGCCATCGGCGGCTCGCTCGGCTTCCTGTTCGCGCTCGGCAGCCAGGGCATCAACTTCGGCTACGCCGCCGCCCTGCTCGTCGGCGGTGTGATCGCCGCGCCGTTCGCGGCCTGGCTGGTCCGGCACCTGCCGGCCCGCGTCCTCGGTGTGGCCGCCGGTGGCTTCATCGTGCTCACCAACATCGACACGATCGTCAAGGCCCTCGGTGGCACCGGCGTCGTCGAGATCGTGGTGGCCGTCGTCGTCGCCGCGGTCTGGGTCTCGCTGATCGTCTGGTCGGTGCAGCAGGAGCGCCTGTCCCGCCGGCTCCTGGCCGAGCGCGACGAGAGCGGTCGTGCCTGCCTGACTCCCCCTGACTGCGGGCCCGGCGGTGTGCACCCTCCGCCGGGTCCGCACCCCAGCCCCGTCCACGGTCGGGTTCACCGCTGATTTCTGTAGTTGTCTGACAGACTTAGCGCATGCGAGTCTCCGCCAAGTCCGACTACGCGCTGCGCGCGCTGATCGAGCTGGCCAGCCGCGAGGACGGCTCGCCGGTGAGCGCGGAGGAGCTCGGGAGGCTGCAGGAGATCCCGCACGGGTTCCTGCAGGCGATCCTCGCCGACCTGCGCCGCGCCGGCGTGGTGATGAGCCAGCGCGGCCAGTCCGGCGGCTGGCGACTGGCCCGCGAGCCGGAGTCGGTCAGCGTCGCCGACGTGATCCGCGCGGTGGACGGTCCGTTGGTCAGCGTCTACGGCCTGCGCCCCGAGGCGGTCTCCTACAACGACTCCGCCGACGTGCTCCAGCACGTCTGGATCGCCGCGCGCAGCAGCCTGCGTGACGTCTTCGAGCACGTCAGCATCCGAGCGCTCGCCGACGGCAAGCTGCCGCGTGCAGTCACCTCGCGGACCCAGTCCGAGGACGCCTGGCAGCCGCACTGAGCTCTAGACGGGTCAAACTAGAACACGTTACAGTTCGCGGATGATCGAGTCCGACGCCATCACCTGGAACGCACCCGACGGCGACCACCCCGCGCGCCGGGCCTCGCAGCGCTCGGCAGCCACCGTCGCCCGCGGCGTCAAGGAGGACTGGCTGGCGCTCTTCGCCGAGGACGCGGTCGTCGAGGACCCGGTCGGGCCCTCGATGTTCGACCCCGAGGGCGCGGGACACCACGGCCACGAAGGCATCGCGAAGTTCTGGGACCTGGCGATCGCCGGGGTGAAGAGCTTCCACATCAAGATCGAGGACTCGTTCGCCAACGGCAACTGCTGCGCGAACGTCGGCACCATCACGACCGTCCTCGAGGACGGCACGACGGCGGACACCGACGGTGTCTTCGTCTACCGCATCGACGACGACGGCCTGATCACCTCGATGCGCGCGCACTGGGAGATCGACCGCGTGATGGCGACACTGCGCAAGACCTGAGCGCCGGAGGCCGACGGGCTTGGCTATTCTGCCGCCCAGGTTGAGCCAGCAGCCGAGGCAGCACGACCCATCGAGGCCCGATTCGTGGCGACTCATCCCCTGCATTCCGTCGGCTCCTTCCGGCATCGCACTCCCCGAGTGCGCCTGGACGTGGTCGGACGGCCTCTTCGCGATCCTCGGACTCGACGAGTCCGCGGTCGCACCGACCACGGACCTGGTGCTGCAGCACCAGCACCCCGACGACCGGGCGGACGTCGCAACGCTTCCTCGACGACGTCGTCACGACGGGCGGCCGGCAGCCGTGTGGCACCGGGTGGTGCGACCCGACGGCAGCGTCCGGCAGCTGGTGACGTCGGCGACGGGTGTCCACGGCCACGACGGCGCGCTCGAGGCGGTCGCCGGGCAGGTCGTCGACGTCACCGAGCCGGTCCGGCTGACCACGTCGCGCGACGTCGACGAGGCCCTCGAGCGGCTGTCGCAGAGCCGGCCGTCGATCGACCAGGCCAAGGGCGCCTTGATGCTCGCCTACGCGCCTCGACGAGGAGACGGCGTTCGCCCTGCTGCGGGACTACTCCCAGCACCTCAACGTCAAGGTGCGCGACCTGGCGCGTGACCTGACGGAGGCCGCGCCGGCAGCCCGGTGGCTGGTCGCCCGGCACCAGAGCGCTGCTCGGCCGGCTGCTCAGGGACCTCAGTGACGCGGCGTCGGCCGAGAACCCCGGCGCCTGACGCCCAGGTCTCAGCTGTCGGGGCCGGCGTTCGCGATGACCCACTCGACGAACGGCCGGCCGGCCCGCCAGTCCGGCGCGCACCAGGTCGAGCAGCTCGGCGGTGTGGACGACCGGCTCGAACCCGTAGGAACGGCCGAGCGTCATCGACTTGTGGCGCAGCAGGTCGATGCGCGGGTGGTCCGCGTCGTACCCGCGCGGCGCGGTCTTGAGCGTCTCGCCGCCGAGCTCCCAGCCCTGCTTCTGCAGGTGTCGACAGGATCCGCCGCAGTCGTCGGCCGCGCTTGTCGTCGGCGATCGCCTCGCGGATGGCCGACAGCCGCGCCGAGCTCGCGTCGTAGAACCCGACGCCGACCCGGACGCCCGCGGCGCCGACCTGGACGTACCAGCCGGTGGACGGGCCGGCGGCGACGTACGCGCCCTGGTGGGTCTTGTACGGCGTCTTGTCCTTGGCGAACCGCACGTCGCGGTAGGGCCGGAAGATCTTGGCCTGCCCGAACTCCGGCTCGAGCGCGGTCGACGAGCGCGGTCATCGGCGCCTTGACCGCGCTCGTCGTAGACCTGCTTGTGCGCGGTCCAGAACGACTTCGTGTTGTCCATCTCGAGGTCGTCGTAGAAGTCGAGCGCGGCGACGGGGAAGCCGTCGAAGCCGTCGCCTGCGGGTGCGGTGTCGGCCATCCGGCGAGAATAGTTCGCGGGTTCAGGACGTGAACCGGGTGACCGGGTCGCCCCGGAGCACGCACGCGATCCGGTCGCGGAACGAGTGCCGCATCGGCGGCAGGTCGGCGACGCGGGCGCCAGCCGACCTCGACGGACTCGTCGTCGCCCACGTGCGCGTCGCCGCCGACGTAGGTGCACGCGAACGTGTGGTCGAGGTACGTCGAGACGTCGCCGTTGACGTGCGTGACCGTGGGGAGCACCTGCACCCACGCGAGCCGGTCGACGGTGGCCTCGACGCCGGTCTCCTCGAGCACCTCGCGACGGGCCGCCACCCCCGGCTCCTCGCCCGGGTCCACGATGCCGGTGACCGGCGCCCACTCGCCGGTGTCGGCGCGGCGGACCAGCAACACCTCTTCGCCGCGCAGCACGATCGCGGTCACCCCGGGCAGCCAGAGCTCGGAGGTGCCGACGTGGCGCCGCAGGTCGCGGACGAAGTCGGGGATCGGCACCCGCCGACCCTAGGCCGACCGTCTCATCCTCAGAGGTAGAAAGTCCGGATTGCCCGTATTGCCGGGCCGGTTCTGGGATATTCGGCGGCGTGAGCGGCTCCTTCTCTCGGGCACCTCTCGGAGTGCGTTGCTACGTGTGCTGACCGTCGGCGCGGCGCTCGTCCTTGCCGTTCGCCCTCTCCGGCCTCGGGCTGGACCGGCCTGCCGAGGCCCCGCCTGGGCGACCCTCGCGGCGCTGCTCGCCGATCTCGGTGGTCAACGTCGAGCTCGGCAGGTTGATGGAGGGCGGGATGTCCATCAGCCACCGCCCGCACAAGGCGCTGTCCGCTTGGGCCTTCTGCTGCGCCCTGCTGCTGCCGCTGCCGTTCCTGCTGCCGGTCGTCGCGCTCAGCTATGCGCACGCCCGCTGGCGCGGGATACGGATCCCGCTGTGGAAGTGGGTCGGGTCGGCTTCGTTCGTCGCGCTGGCGGCGCTCGGCGCCGGTCCGGTCGCGCTGGCGCGTCAACGGCGGTGACCCGATCTGGATGGCCGGCAGCGGTGGCCGCGGGCTGCTCGCGATCTGCGGCCGGGGCCTTGGTCTACCTCGCCCTCGAGACCGTGCTGTTCCACGGCATCGCCTACCTCAACGTCCGCGAGGACGAGCTGTGGCTGCGTCGTACGCTCGCGGGCCGGTCGTACTACCTCACCGAGTCGGCGGTCCTGCTCATCGGCGCGCTGACGGCGGCCGTGTGGGAGGCGGGCGCGTGGTTCCTGGTGCTGCTCGTGCCGGTCTACGGACTGATGCAGCGCGCCGCCCTCGCCGAGCCGCTGCGGGAGCGGGCGGAGACCGACGACAAGACCGGGCTGCTGCGCTTCGAGTCCTGGCGCGCGCTCGCCGCGACGGAGAAGCAGCGCTGCCAGGACAAGGGCCGTCCGTGGAGCCTGCTCTTCGTGGACCTCGACCACTTCAAGGCGTTCAACGACACCTACGGGCACCTCGCCGGCGACTCGGCGCTGGTCGCGGTGGCGGCCGCACTGGGCCAGCAGCTGCGAGCCACGGATCTGGTCGAGCCGGTTCGGCGGCGAGGAGTTCTGCGTCTTCCTCCCCGACACCCCTGCCGAGAAGGCCGCCGAGGTCGCCGAGCGGCTGCGCGGCGCGGTCGCGGCGTGCGAGATGCGCCGACCCGACGGCGCGGGTCACGATCAGCGTCGGGGCGGTGTCGACCCCGCGCGAGCACGGTGGCACGGAGTTCATCGAGGCCCTCACCGCGGCCGACCGGGCGCTGATGACGGCCAAGCTGGCGGGCCGCAACCGGGTCTGGAGCCACGAGCTCGGAGCCGTCGACGTGCTACCCGACCTGGAGCCGGCGCGACGCGGCTGAGTGTGTGGAGCGGATGACGAGACTCGAACTCGCGACATCGACCTTGGGAAGGTCGCGCTCTACCAACTGAGCTACATCCGCAGGCGTCCGTGCAGGACGTCGCAGATAGTACCCACACCGTCGGCTAGCCGGGCCGGGCCGCCTCCCAGTCCGCCGGGTCGACGGTGCGGCCGCGCTGGTGCTCTCCCATGTCGCCGTACGGGTAGTCGCTGGGGCCGGGTCGCTCGCCGCGTCGAGCCGCGCGGTCTCGTCCTCGCTGAGGTGCAGGCCGGCCGCGCCGAGGTTGTCGGCGAGCTGCTCGCCGGTGCGCGCGCCCGAGGATCACCGACGTCACCGCCGGCCGGTCGACGAGCCAGGCGAGGGCGACCTGCGCCATCGACACGCCCGCGCTGCTCGGCCACCTCGCCGACCGCGTCGATGACGTCCCAGGTGCGCTGCCGGGACGAGCGGCGGTCGTAGGCCTCGACGCCGCGGCCGGGGTCCTCGCCGAGCCGGGTGGCGCCGGTCGGGCCGCTCGTCCTTGGTGTACTTGCCGGTCAGCCAGCCGCCGCCGAGCGGGGACCACGGCAGCAGGCCGAGGCCGGCGTCCAGGCAGGACGGCACGATCTCCCACTCCAGCTCGCGGACCAGCAGGTTGTACTGCGGCTGCAGCGTCACGGGCGCCTGCCAGCCGTGCGCGCGTGCGAGCGCGACGGCCTTCTGGATCTGCCAGCCGGTGTAGTTCGACAGCCCGACGTAGCGCACCTTGCCGGCGCGGACCATCTGGTCGAGCGTCTCGAGCGTCTCCTCGAGCGGCGTGACCGGGTCCCAGGAGTGGACCTGGTAGAGGTCGACGCAGTCGACGCCGAGACGTCGCAGCGAGTCGTCGAGCGCGCGCTGCAGGTGCCGGCGCGACAGCCCGAGGTCGTTGACGCCCTCGCCCATCGGGAAGCGGCCCTTGGTGGCGATGCACCGCACTGTCGCGGACGTCGGCGGGCCGGTCCGCCAGCCAGCGGCCGATGATCTCCTCCGAGACCCCGGCGTTGTAGACGTCGGCGGTGTCGACGAGGTTGCCGCCGGCCTCGAAGAACGCGTCGAGCTGCTCGTGCGCCGCGTGCTCGTCGGTCTCCTTGCCGAACGTCATGGTGCCGAGGGTCAGGGTCGAGACGGCGCATCCGGTGCGCCCGAGGGTGCGGTACTCCATGCCTCCATCCTTGCCCCGCTCCCGAACCGGTATGCAGCGGGGTTGCCAACCGACGCTGGTCGGTATGGGATGAGATGCCCCGGTCCACCCCTCGGAAATGAGACCGCCATGCGTCGTGCCGTCATCGCCGTTGCCGCCCTCGCGCTCGCCGCGCCGCTCTCCTGGACGGGCACGACGGCCAGCGCGCACCTCGCAGCCGCAGGCACAGCCCCGGCGGCTCGCCGGAGCTGTCGACGACCACCCGGCTCGACGACCGGCGCAGCCTCGTCGTCGGGGACCGGTTCTACGAGATGGGCGCGGAGGACGGCAGCTACCCGGCCACCGGGTTCCACACCCGCGGGGAGATGGGTGGCTTCTGGACGCCGCCGATCAAGCTTCTCGACGGCTTGTGGTTCAAGGCAGGTGACACCTGGCTGACGGCCGACAGCTACGCCAACGGCTTCGGCTACCAGCGGATGGACCTCGGCACCCACGACGGCGTGCGCATCACCCGCACCGACGTCGCGCCCGACGGCGTCCGCGCCGGGCTCGTCGGGCTCCGTCTCGACAGTCGGCCAGAAGCGAACCCTGCGGCTTGCTGTCGACGCGCACTCCGAGCTGATGAAGGTCTACCCGTGGGGGTCGACGACGCCCACCGACCAGACGACGTACAACCTGCAGGACAGCGGCTCGCGTGGACGGCAAGTCCCTGCTGTTCCGCGAGCAGGGCACGCCGCCGGCCGACAACGCCGAGCGCCACGACTACGCCGCCCTCGTCGGGTCGAAGCTGACCCCGAGCGGCACCTCGCTCGGTCCGAACCATCGCGGACCGCAGGACCCTGCCAAGGTGTGCTCGACCACCGCCGGTGACACTCCCACCGAGCCCTGCGACGACACGCAGTTCGGCAAGGGCACCGGCGGCGGGCTGACCTACGACATCGACGTGCCCAAGGGCGGTCGCACCGTCTGGTTCTCGGTCGCGGGCTCGGACCAGGGCGCGGCCGAGGCCCGGCGCGCCCAGAAGGAGGCCCTCGACCACGCTGACGCCTTGCTCCGCGCCACGGTCGCGAAGCGGTCCGACGATCGACCACTCGACACAGGTGTCGCTGCCGGGCGACCGGCTGCTGCAGAACAGCGTGCGATGGAGCAAGCAGAACCTTGCCGAGTCGGTGCAGGAGGCGCGCAACCTCGCGATCCGGCCCACCAACGCCGGCACGAAGTACCCGGCGCCGAGTGGCAAGGTCGACAAGATCCGCTGGATCGGCGCGGGCTGGCCGGACTACCCGTGGCTGTTCGCGACGGACGGTGAGTACTCCGGCTTCGCGTCGGTCGCCGCCGGCCAGTTCCAGGCGATCAAGGACCACCTGCGAGCGCTTCGCGACGTCAGCGAGGTCGCGAACCACCGCAGCGGCAAGGTGGTCCACGAGGTGACCTCCGACGGGCAGGTCTACTTCGGGGCCAACGACGACCCCGGCAACACCGACGAGACCGCGAAGTTCCCGAGCCTGGTGGCGCTGGTGTGGCGCTGGACCGGCGACGACAGGTTCCGCGACGACCTCTACGACTTCGCGAAGCGGAACATGCGCTACATCTACCGCGAGCTCGACGCGGACGGGGACGGCTGGCCGGAGGGGCTCGGCAACGTGGAGCGCCCGGGCATGGGGGAGGAGAAGCTCGACAACACCGTCTACACGATCCGCGGTCTGCGCGACCTCGCCGACCTCGCGCAGAGCAAGGGCGACAACGCCACGAGGTCCTGGGCGACCTCGAAGGCGGACGACCTGGAGAGTCGCTTCGACAGCGCCTGGTGGTTCGGCGCCGACGCGCAGCAGTACGCCGACTCGCTCGACGACCCGGGCAACCAGAAGGTCTTCCAACGTCACTGGATCGGGGTGACGCCGGCCGAGGCCGAGATCACGCGTCCGGGCCAGGTGGCGGGCCCGCTGGCGCCCAACGGCCACGCGAACGCGCTGGTGCAGAAGCGGGAGGAGCCCTGCTACACGGGCACCTACGGGCTGTTCCACACCGGGACCGGCCCGACGTCCGCCCCGGCGGGCAACCCCGGCGCGTCGTGCGACAGCACGATCTCGACCGTGCCCGCGGAGCGCTCGGTGTTCACGCTGAACACCTCGATCATGGCCGTGGCCGAGGCGGCGCTGGGCCGGATGGGCGCCGACCAGCTGCGGCGCTACACGACCGGCAACGCGGCGGTGCAGCTCGACCCGAACGTGTGGGAGCTGCCCGGGGCGATGCCGGAGATCGCGCCGTCGCCGGACTTCGGCGCGAACATCGACAAGCTGTTCACCGAGCGGTCGAGCGTGCTGCAGGCGTGGGGCGCCTACGGGATCCTCTGGCCGGTCGTGCACTTCCAGCTCGGCGTCAGCCCCGACATCGGGTCGGCACCGCTTCGTGGTGGTGCCGCAGGTGCCCGACGGGCAGAGCCGGGTCTCGGGCGACAACATCCGGCTGGGCAAGGGCACGATCGCGGTCGCCGCGACGCGCTCCGCGTCACGGCTGACCACGACGGTGCGACAGTCCTCGTCCGACCGGCTCACGATCGGTGCGCTGCTGCCGGCCGGTGCGAGCGTGAAGTCCGTGACGCTCGACGGCCACCCGGCGACGTACGACGTCGTGCAGACCGCGCGCGGCAAGCAGGTCCGCGTCGACGCCGGCGCCCACAAGGGCACGTCGAACCTGGTGGTCAAGCTTCGGTAGCCGCGCTCACGTCGTCGGTCGCCACCGTCGGCCAGCGGGGCGACAGGTCGTCGCCCGACGACGTGCCTCGCAGCCGCCGCTGCACCCAGGGAGCGGCGTGGCTGCGCGCCCACGCGAGGTCGGTGTTGCGGCGCTGGCGCCTGTCCATCTGCGGCAGCGGCGCGAGCTCCGGCATCGCGAGGTGATGGGTGATGTCGAGAGCGTCGAGGACCGCGATCGCCATGCGCTGGTGACCCGCCGACGACATGTGCAGCCGGTCGACGTCCCAGTAGCGCGGGTCGCGGTACTCCCGCAGCCGCCAGAAGTCGACGATCGTCGCGTCCTGACGATCGGCGACCTCCCGCACCAGCTCGTTGTACGTCGCGACGCGACCTCGAAGATGCCGGAAGAGCGGCGCGAAGCCGAGGTCGAAGCCGGTGAACAGCACGATGTGCGCGCCGGAGTCGTGCAGCCGCCCGACCGCCTCGGCGTAGCGAGCCACCAGGCCGTCGACGTCCATGCGCGGGCGCAGGATGTCGTTGCCGCCCGCGTAGATCGAGACGAGGTCGGGTCGCATCGCGAGCGCCGGCTCGATCTGCTCGGCGAGGATCGCGTCCATCTTGCGGCCGCGGATCGCGAGGTTGGCATAGCCGAAGTCGTCGACCTGGTTGGCGAGCACGTCGGCCACCCGGTCCGCCCAGCCGCGAACGCCGTTGGGCAGCCTGGGGTCGGGGTCGCCGACGCCCTCGGTGAACGAGTCACCGAGGGCGACGTACCGGTGGAAGGCGCGCGTCATGCGGGCCATTGTCCCGACAGGCGAGCTCAGAGCGAGCGCTGGTAGGCCCCGAACGTCCGGGTCGCGGCAGCGGCCATGACGACGCCGAGCACCGTGAGCGCGGCGAGCCGCGGCCAGACCATCGACCAGTCGGGTGAACCGAGCAGCGTCTCGCGGCTGGCGACGACCGCCCAGTCGAGCGGGTTGTAGCGGGCGCAGGTCTGCAGCCACCCGGGTGCCAGCGACGGGTCCATGATCGCCGACGAAAGGAACGTCAGCGGCAGGCTGAGCAGCTGGCTGATCCCGATCAGCGACTCCTGCTGACGCGTCATCAGTGCGACCGCGTTCGACAGCGCTGCGCAGATGACCGTCAGCAGGCACGCCGACACCAGCGTCACGATCACGCCGACGGCCCCACCGTCGAAGCGCGCGCCGGCGAGCAGCGCCACCAGCAGCACGATGACGGTCTGCACGATGCTGGTCACCGACTGGTAGACGAGCGTGCCGTTCATCATCGCGCCGCGCCGCACCGGCGACGCGAGCAGCCGGTCCATCACGCCGCGCTGCATGTCGTCGATGTAGACCGTCCCGGCCCACATCGCCGAGAACAGCGCGGTCATCGCGATGACGCCGGGAGTCAGGAACTCCAGGTACGTCGTCGACGAGCCGCCCTCGAAGCCCGGGATCGTGACCACGGACTCGAAGAGCTTGCCGAACAGCAGCAGCCAGATCATCGGCTGGATCAGCGTGATGACCACGAAGATCGGCTGGCGCAGCATTGCCTTGATCGAGCGCACCGACAGGTACGTCGAGTGGCGGACCAGAGTCATCGGGGCGCTCATGACGCCACCGCCTCGGCCTCGACCTGGAACGAGCGGCCCGCGTAGCGCAGGTACACGTCGTCGAGCGACGGTCGCGCGAGCGTCGCGGACACCACGGTCGAGCCCGGCGTCCGCCATCGTCGCGAACACCGACGGCACCACCCGTGCGCCCGCGTCGGAGCGAGCCCGCACCAGGGAGCCGTCGCGCAGCACCGCGGTCAGGCCGGGCAGGAGCTCGAGCTGCCGCGACGCCCGCTCGGCGGACAGCTCGTCCTCGAGCTCGACCTGCAGCACGTCGCCGCGCAGCTCGGTCTTGAGCTCGTCCGGCGTTCCCTCGACGGCGACCTTGCCGTGCTCGACGATCGCGAGCCGGTGTGCGAGCCGATCGGCCTCGTCGAGGTAGTGGGTGGTCAGCAGCACCGTCATCTGGTCGTCACCGGCCATCCGGCCGATCTCCGCCCACATCTCCGCGCGGGCCTCGGGGTCGAGCCCGGTGGTCGGCTCGTCGAGGAACAGCACCTGCGGGCGGTGCACCAGCCCGATCGCGACATCGAGCTTGCGGGCCATGCCTCCGGACCAGGTCTTCACCAGGCGGTCCGCGGCGTCGGCGATGTGGAACCGCTCGAGCAGCCAGGTCGCCCGATCGCTCGCGTCGGTGCGGTTCATGCCCTGGATGCGGCCGGCGAGCACGAGGTTCTCCCGCCCGGTCGCCATCGGGTCCGACGACGGCCGCTGCGAGACCAGCCCGATCCTGCGCCGTACGGCGTCGGGGTCGGCGCCGACGTCCGCACCGGCGACCGAGGCCGTGCCGGAGTCGGGACGCGACAGCGTCGACAGCACCTTGACGGTGGTGGACTTGCCGGCGCCGTTGGGGCCGAGCAGCCCGTAGACGGTGCCGGGCTCCACCGAGAAGCTCAGCCCGTCGAGGGCCTGGACCGGCGGCTTGCCGCGGCCGGTGGGATAGCTCTTGCGGAGGTCGACCGCCTCGACGGCGTACCTCGCAGAAGTGGTCATGGAACGGGTCATGCGCGTGCTCCTTGGTCTCACGTGGAGCCGACCGCGCTGACGTATCGTGACGACTGCTCTCGGGTTGTCCTGACCGTCAGGTCGGGCGGCTCGGGGTTGTGCCCTCGGGCCCGGTGTTGCCGCACCGGCCCGGGGGTTTCTCAGGCCACGTCGTTGGATGTCGTGGTGGGGTTGAGGAACGGTGCGATCTCGGCGGCCTCCTCTCCGAGGTGCGGCGACGGGGTCCTGGGCGATCTCCTCGAAGCTGATGCCCTGTTGCTGCAGCTCGTGGACGCGACGCCACCAGCCGGTGCCGCCGAGCTCGTCCTTCTCGATGCGCTCGGCGAGCGACGTGACGAACGCGAGCTCGGCCTCCATGAGTGCCTTGCGGTACTGCTCCTCGATCACGAACAGCTCGGGCAGGCCCATCTCGGTCGGTGTAGGCAAGGCCGGCGTCGACCGAGCCGATGTCCATGCGCAGCCGAGTGGCGCGCATGACGAGCAGCTTGGCCACCTCGTCGGGCGCAAGCCCGGCTGCGAGCGAGAGGGCCGCCTCGAGGGAGGTGTACTCCTTCTTGGGCGTCGACAACAGCTCGGCGAGCCAGTCCTCCATCTCCGCGCGGCCGTCGGCCGTGATCGCGTAGACGGTGCGCTCGGGCCGCTTGCCGTCGCGCACGGTGCCCCGGCTCTCGATGAGGCCGTGCTTGGCCAGCGACTCGACGACCGAGTAGAGCGAGCCGAAGTTCAGCTTGATGCTCTGCTCCTTGCCGCGGGTGCGCAGCGTCGTGGAGATCTCGTAGGGGTGCATGGGCCGCTCGGCCACGCACGCGAGCACGGCCAGCGCCAACAGGTTGGGGACCCTTCGCTTCGCCATGACTCACTCCCTCCCGAATACTCTGAACCGAGTATTCAAGATGGAACATAAGCCTGTCAAGCCTGCCGGTAGGTTGACGCCTGTGCTGCTCTCCGACCGGGACATCCTCAGCGAGATCGACGAGAAGCGGGTCGCGCTCGACCCGTTCGACGAGGCGATGGTGCAGCCCTCGAGCGTCGACGTGCGGCTCGACCGGTTCTTCCGGGTGTTCGAGAACCACCGCTACCCGCACATCGACCCGGCCGAGGACCAGCCCGACCTCACCCGTCAGGTGGAGCCGCAGGGCGGGGAGCCGTTCATCCTGCATCCAGGTGAGTTCGTCCTCGGGTCGACGTACGAGGTGGTGACGCTGCCCGACGACGTCGCCGCCCGGCTGGAGGGCAAGTCCTCACTGGGCCGGCTGGGCCTGCTGACCCACTCCACGGCGGGGTTCATCGACCCGGGGTTCTCCGGGCACGTGACGCTGGAGCTGTCCAACGTGGCGACGCTGCCGATCAAGCTGTGGCCCGGCATGAAGATCGGCCAGCTGTGCTTCTTCCGGCTGTCGTCGCCCTCGGCGCACCCGTACGGCTCGCAGAAGTACGGCTCGCGCTACCAGGGCCAGCGTGGTCCCACGCCCTCCCGCTCGCACCTGAACTTCCACAAGACCGATATCTAGTTGTCGAGCCGCTCGGCGACCCGGTGCAGGCCGCGCGCGATGCGGTGACGACCGCTCGGACGGCGCTGGCCCGGGATGCGCGAGCGGTCCGCGGCGGCGAGCTGGTCGGCGATCCGCTGGTTGGCGATCTCGCGGGTGGCGTAGCTGCTGAGCTCAGTCATGGCTGGTGTTCCTCTCCTCGAGGTAGATGTCGCCGCTGACCGTCTTGGCCCGCAGCTCGACGTAGTCCTGTCCGTCCTGGGGTTCTCCGGCGCCCGCGAGACCCGAGTGCACGGCGCCGGTCATGCTGGTGATGTCGGTCCAGACGGGTGTGCCGGCGGGCACGCCGACCCGGATGTCGCCCGACACGTTCTTGGCGATCACGCGGCCCCGGTGGATCTTGTCGATCACGAGGTCGCCGGAGGCGGTGTTGAGCGCGACGTCCTCGCCGGCGTCGCGCACCCGGGTGTCACCCGAGCCGCTCTTGACGCTGACCGGTGCGGTGGCCGCACCGACGGCGACGTCGCCCGACCCGGTCGAGATCTCCGCGGGTCCGTCGAGCCGCTCCACGGAGACGTTGCCTGACCCGCACTTGACCCGCAGGGCCCCGGCGACGGTCTCGATCCAGACGTCGCCCGATCCGGTCTCGACGACGGCTTCTCCGCCGAGCTCGTCGATGCGCAGCTCGCCGGAGCCGGTGCGGAGCAGGCTGGCGCCGATGCGGCCCTCGGCACGTAGGTCGGCGGATCCGAGCTTGGTGGTGACCCGGCTGTCGGTCGGGACGGTGACGTGCACGCTGAGGTGCTGGTCGGACCCGAAGAATCCGTGCCTGCTGGCGAGGGCGACGATCGCGACCTTGTCGCCGTGCTGCTCGACGGAGACCGTGCGGGGGTCCTCGGCGTCTCGGCCGGTGACGTCGACGACGGTCTCGTCGGTGTCACGCGACGTGATCACCAGGTCGCCGGACCGCAGCTCGACGTGCAAGGAGATCGGCTCCGGGGTGGAGAACGTGCGCTGCATGGTGGTGCTCCTCATCTTCATTCGGGTGTGCTCGACTACCGAGCCGGCGGGTGTGCCGGTCGGTTGCTGGTCGGATGCTGGGTGTGTCTGGTCCCGGTGCTAGATCCAACCGGTCATGCGCTTGGGGCCCTTGCTGCGCCCGGAGCCGCCATGGCCCTCCAGGAACGGGAGGCTGGACAGGTCGATGTCGACGTTGACCGCGCGCTCACGGGTGGCGGTGCGCACGACGTTGACGATCCAGCTGTTGAGCGAGTGCCCGCCCTTGGCGGCGAGCTCCTCGGCCTTGTACTTCACCGACTCGGGCAGCCGCAGGGTGATCCTGGCGACCGCGCCGTCGTCGACGTCGTCCGTGTCCTCGTCGGTCTCGTCGGTGGCGGCGGACATCGGCTCGGTGGCCGGGCCGGTCACCGGAAGCGGGACGGTGGGTACGTCGACGACGAACTCCGGCTCGCGACCGCGCAGCCGCACGTCGACGGAGCCGGACTCGAGCTCGGAGGTGATCTCGGCGGCGGCCTGCGACAGCGCGTCCATCAGCGCGAGCCGCACGGCGGGGTCGAGGGCCAGCGCGAGGCGGTCGGCGGCAGCCTTGGTCTCGGCACCGCCGGCCTCGGCGGCCGCGGTGAGGTCGTGCCGCAGGCTCTCGACGTAGGGAGTGATGTCCATGCGCACCACGATGACACCACTATGACGTCATGTCAAGAGGCAATGACGTCACAGTGGTGCGCGATGGTGTCGCGCTGGTGTCAGTCGGACCTCGCCTGCTCGTCCCCCGGCTCCTGGTGACGCAGCTGCGGGCGCCGGACGTGGGCGGCCAGCTGTTGCACGCCGCGGGTGATCCCGCCGACCAGGTCGCCGGTCGCGAAGGCGGTCTGCATGGTCAGGGCCGCTAGCTTGACCTCCGCGTCGTCGAGGTCGCGGTGCGCCTGCGTCCCGGTGACGATCTCGAGCAGCCTGGCCGCCGGGTCGACGAGCACCAGGACCGACCGGTCGGGCGCGACCAGCGAGGCGTGCAGCCGCTCGGCGAACGGCCGGGTCTCCCCCTCGGAGCGGCCGACGTAGACCGAGAACTCGAAGCGGCTCAGCGTCTCCGCGTTCCGGATCGCCTTGTCGATCTCGTTCCGCTGGGCTGCGCTGAAGGAGTCACCAGAGGCCTGGGCGACGTTGCCCGTGACGTCCTCGCTGGCCTTGGCGGCGGGTCTGACGTCCTCGCTGGCCTTGGTGTCGGGTCTGACGTCCTTGCTGGCCTGGGCGACGTTGCGCGTGACGTTCGCGCTGGCCTTGGCGTCGGGTCCGACGTCCTCGTGGTCGGTGACGGTCTCCTCGGTCTGGGTGGCGTCACCTGGCTCGGGCTCGGCCTTGGTGGCGTCGTCGTCGGCCGGTGGGGCGGGGTCGGCACGTTGCACGGACGCGAGCAGCATCTGCGCGACGTCGAGGACCTCGACCTCCTCGCGGGCCTTGCCGTCGGCCTGCAGCGAGGTGAGCCCGTCGGAGAGCATCACCCGGCAGAACGGGCAGCCCACCGCGATCTGGTCGGCGCCGGTCTCGACGGCCTCGGTCGTGCGGTTCACGTTGATCCGCTCGCCGATGTTCTCCTCCATCCACATGCGCGCACCGCCGGCGCCGCAGCAGAAGGACCGCTCGCTGTTGCGCGGCATCTCCGCGAACTCCGAGCCGGGGATGACGTTCAGCAGCTCGCGCGGCGGGGAGTACACCTGGTTGTGGCGGCCGAGGAAGCACGGGTCGTGGTAGGTGATCGACTTGGTCGGGCTGCCGTTCTGCGGGACCGGCGTCAGCTTGCCCTCACGCACCAGCCGGTTGAGCAGCTGGGTGTGGTGCACCACCTCGAGCTCGACGCCGAACTCGGCGTACTCGTTCTTCAGCGTGTTGAAGCAGTGCGCGCACGTGGAGACGACCTTCTTCGCCTTGGTCTCGGTGAGCACCTCGGCGTTCTGCATCGCCAGCTGCTGGAAGACGAACTCGTTGCCGGCGCGGCGGGCCGGGTCGCCGGTGCAGGTCTCGCCGTCACCGAGCACCGCGAACGAGACGCCCGCCAGGTCGAGGAGCTCGGCGACCGCCCGGGTGGTCTTCTTCGCGCGGTCCTCGTAGGCGCCGGCGCAGCCGACCCAGAACAGCCACTCGACCTCGTCGAGGTCCTCGACGTCCGATCCCACCTGCTTGACCTCGAACGGCAGGTCCTTGGCCCAGTCCATGCGCGCCGACGCGGACATGTTCCACGGGTTGCCCTTGGTCTCCAGGCCCTTGAACAGGGCGTTGAGCTCGGAGGGGAAGTTCGACTCGATCAGCACCTGGTAGCGACGCATGTCGACGATGTGGTCGACGTGCTCGATGTCGACCGGGCACTGCTGGACGCATGCACCGCAGGAAGTGCAGGACCACAGCACGTCGGGGTCGATGACCGCGCCACCCGACGGCATCGAGGGGTCGCCCTCGGTCGCACCGACCAGCTCCCGCTCCGCCTCGGCCTTGACCGCCTCTGGCAGCGAGTCGCGCTTGGACTCCTCGGTGAGGAGGTACGGCGCCTTCGCGAACGCGTGGTCGCGGAGGTTCATGATCAGCAGCTTCGGGGACAGCGGCTTCTCGGTGTTCCACGCCGGGCACTGCGACTGGCAGCGGCCGCACTCGGTGCAGGTCGAGAAGTCGAGCATGCCCTTCCAGGAGAAGTCCTCGATCTTGCCGATGCCGAGACTGGCGTCCTCGTCGAGGTCCTCGATCTTCTCGAAGTCGATCGGCTCGCCGCTCACCATGAGCGGCTTGACGTCGCCCAGCGCGACGTCCTTGCGCTTGAACATCACGTTCAGCGGGGCCAAGAAGATGTGCAGGTGCTTGGAGTTCAGCACGATGATCAAGAACGTCAGCATCACGCCGATGTGGAGCAGCAGCCCGACGTTCTCCAGCGCCTCGTTGGTGCTCTCACCCAGCGGCTCGAGCACCGAGCCGACCGCGTGGGACATGAAGGCCGCGTTGCCGTAGGGGAAGTTGCCGGTGTTCACCGACGCGCCGCGGAACAAGAACATCGACCAGATGACGTTGAAGATCATGAACAGCACGAGCCAGGCGCCGCCGAGGTGCGACCCCTTGAAGCGCGAGCGCCGGCCCAGCCGCTCAGGTGACTGCCGGATGCGGATCATCGTGAACGTCGCGATGCCGATCAGCGCCATCACCGCGATGAAGTCCTGCAGGAAGCCCAGCACGGCCCAGTGGCCGATGACCGGGATGGCGAAACCGGGGTTGAACAGCGCGCCGTAGGCCTCGAGGTAGACCGTCGCCAGGATGAGGAACGCCCAGAACACGAAGAAGTGGGCGGCGCCAGGCACCGACCACTTGAGCAGCTTCTTCTGCCCGAACACCTCGACCAGCTGGGTCTTCAGGGCCTGGCCGGTGCGCTTGGTGACGCCCTCGATCCGGTCCGGGGCAGGCTGGCCGCTCCTGATCAGGCGGAACAGGAACCAGGCCCGCCGGCCGGCGAAGAAGAGCGCGACCGCAGTCATCGCAAGACCGAGAATCAGTACCAGGGACACTCGTCACTCTCCATCTGGCAGTCGCGCGGCCCTCGGCGTACGCCGTGAGAGGCCAGCCGGGTCGCGCCGAGTCTAGGGGCCGGAGCTGATCCTACCTGGCGGTAACTTGCCGTCGCGCGGGGCGTAGATGCCCGGGATCAGACGTAAAAGAACCTAGAAATTACTTTCTGTCCGTTTTGTGGCTAAAGCCGGGCATGGTCCGTGCCGATTCTCCATGCACAACTTCTTGACGACTTTCACGCTCCGGGCACTGGGGGAGTCGTCGTTCGTGCAGCAGAAGCCCTCCACACGAAGGACGCAGCCATGAAGACCACACACCTCGGCCGCAAGATCGCCGGCGCCACGGTGGCCACCGCATCGTTCGCCGCCATGGTCATGACGCCCATCGCTCTCAACTCGCCCGCGGCCTCGGCCGACGGCCAGACCGAGCTGCACGTCGGCTCCTACAACATCCGCGCCGGTGTCTCCACCGGGGAGTTCTCCAGCGCCGTGCACAGCATCCTCCCGGACGTGGACGTCGCCGGTCTGCAGGAGACCAACAGCATGGACAAGCAGGCCGTGCTCGACGGGCTGCGCTCCTCGGGCTTCAGCTACTACCGGGTGCCGCGCAAGCAGGCCGCCGGCGCTGAGCAGAGCCCGATCATCTGGCGCACCAGCCGCTTCACGCTGCTCTCGACCAAGGTCACGAGCATCGCCCCGAAGTCGTGGGTCGGCGACGAGATCTCGCCGAAGTACCAGTACGTCGGCCCCGTCTGGGCCGTGGTCGTGCGCCTGCGCGACAACATCACCGGTGACAACGTCTCCGTCGTCAACACCCACCTGCCTCCCGGCGCCTGCATCAACGGTGGCCCCGCCCCGTCGCGTCCGCGTGAGTTCAAGGTGTTCCGCCTCTCGGTCATCAACCTGGGCCACCTCACCGACTCGGAGCGCGCCAACAGCAAGGTGTACACGCTTGGTGACTTCAACATCGGCTACGCCGCCGACAAGCGCGTGGGTCGCAAGAACCTGCCGGTCAAGACGTTCGGCCGCCTGGGCATGGGCTCGATGTGGGCCACCGAGGTGCCGACCGGCAAGCGCGGCTCGCACCAGAACAGCCCCTCGCTGATCGACCAGGTGTTCTCGGCGCAGAAGGCCTCCAACGCGACCGTCCGGTTCGACGTCGGCTTCTCCGACCACTACCCGGTGATCGCCCGCTACCTCGTCGGCTGACAACCACTCGCTTCAAGCAACCAGCTGGGACCGGCCGTGACGGCCGGTCCCAGCTGCGTTTCGCGTCGTTCTCCGGCTTTTCAGCCGTTTGTTGTGCCGATTTCAGGCGTAAAACGGCTCAGATATGGCTCTGTGTCCGGTTTGCGACTAAAGGCGGGCATGGCACGTGCCGACTCTCTTTGCACAAGATCCTGACGCCTTTCACGTAGCCCCCCGGTGAAGTCGTCGTTCGAGTACCAACCCCCCTCCACATGCAAGGACGCTGCCATGAAGACCTCAAAGATCGCCGGTGCCGCAGTCGCCACCGCCTCGTTCGCCGCCATGGCCATCACGCCCATCGCGCTCAACACGCCCGCAGCCTCGGCCGCCGGCGGGACCATGCTCAACGTTGGCTCGTACAACATCCGCGCCGGTGTCTCGACGGGCACCTTCCGCACCGCCGTGCGCAAGATCCTCCCCGCCGTCGACGTCGCCGGTCTGCAGGAGACCAACAGCATGGACAAGCAGGCCGTGCTCCGCTCGCTGAAGGGCTCAGGCTTCAGCTTCTACCGGGTGCCCCGCAAGAGGGCGGCCGGAGCCGAGCAGAGCCCGATCATCTGGCGCACCAGCCGCTTCTCACTCGTCTCGACGAAGGTCCGGAGCATCGCCCCGAAGTCGTGGGTGGGCAAGGAGATCTCGCCGAAGTACAAGTACGTCGGCCCGGTCTGGGCGGTCGTCGTGCACCTTCGCGACAAGAAGACCGGTCAGAAGCTCTCGGTCATCAACACCCACCTGCCCCCCGGCGCCTGCATCAACGGCGGACCGTCCCCGAAGCGTCCGCGTGAGTTCAAGGTGTTCCGCAAGTCGGTCATCAACCTCGGCCACCTGGCCGCCCAGGAGCGCTCGTTCGGCAACGTCTACACCCTCGGCGACTTCAACATCGGCTACGCCGCCGACAAGCGCGTGGGTCGCCCGCACATGCCGGTCAAGACGTTCGGCAGGCTGGGGATGGGCTCCATGTGGGCCACCGAGCGGCCGTCCGGCAAGCGCGGCTCGCACCTCAACAGCCCCTCGCTGATCGACCAGGTGTTCGCGGGTCGCAAGGCCGTCAACGCCGCCGTCCGGTTCGACATCCGGCACTCCGACCACTTCCCGGTGGTCGCCCGCTACCGGGTCGGCTGACAAGCACCCACTTCGCTTCAAGCAACCAGCTGGGACCGGCCATCAAGGCCGGTCCCAGCTGCTTTGTGCGTCAGCTGACCTTGCTCAGCGTGTTGCTCGCACCGAACGTGACCGTCAGGTGCGTGGTCTTGCCGGTGCTCGCCTTCGCGCAGTAGTCGAAGGTGCGGCCCAGGCGCGAGTGCGGCTGGCCCGCCTTGAACAGCACGGTCTTCACGCTGGCGCCGTGCGGCAGGCTGCGGATCACCGATGCGCTCTTGAGCGCACGAGCGTCACGGCAGCCGTCGTTGCCGACACCCTGCGCCCGCTCCCACATCTGCAGGTAGGCCTCGGGGCCGCGTGACATGTCCTTGACGATGTTGCTGCCGTCGCCGCTGCCGGAGTCGCCGGTGGCGCCGGCGACCATGCGGAGGTCCTGCAGCCAGTCCGGGTAGAGCCCGTAGTGCGCGACGCCGTCCTTGTTGATGTCGTAGACGCGCTGGCCGCTGTGCTGCTTGGAGACGGTGACGCCGCCGAGGCCCTTGAACGGGTACGTGACCGGGTTCGAGACGCCGGCGCCGCGCGGGTTGCCCTGCGCGCCGAGGCCGTTCATGTCGGCGCCGTACCCGAAGCCCCAGTAGTAGCGCGGGTCCGCCCAGGTCATGTGCTTGCGCCACTTGTCGACGAAGCCCGTGCTGTCGCCGGCGTACGGCGTGATGAAGCCGCCGAGCTTGTAGATGCGCGGGTAGGCGTCGGGCGTTGCCCACGAGTGGCTGGACACGACGCCGGGGTAGCCCGACCTTCTCGAGCAGCGACAGGGACGCCTTGCGGCCGCTGACGCTCATGTGGTCGGGGTCGAAGATCATGTGCCGCTTGACCATGCCGCGGATCGTGTAGGCGCCGAGGTCGGTGAGCCCGAGCTCGTTGCAGTGCGGCGCCGGCGCGTAGAGCGGCGCGGGCTGCGGCGGGCTCGACGCCGAACAGCTCCTGGACGGCGCCGAAGAGCCCGTCGCGCTGCGAGAACGGGCTCGGGTCGGGGGCGGCGACCTGGTTCTTGTCGTGCACGTCCGACGGCGTACGACGTCGGGCAGGTGCTGCATCTTCCAGTAGGAGCCGGTCTCGAGGAAGTTCGCGGAGTTCACCGCGAGGCCGGTCTGGCCCTCGTCGCCGGCGACGCCCGACAGCGCGTTGTCGAACTTGTTGACCAGCTCCATCTGCGAGACGCCCATCTTGCTGGACCTGGTCGAGCTGCCGGTCGATGGACGCCTTGGTGCACGAGGGGTCGGGGATGCCGTTCTTCATCGTGCAGCCGAACAGCACGCTGGTCTCGATGCCCATGACGACCGCGAGCTTGCCCTGGTTGATGACCTGCCGCGCCTGGAACGGGTTGGTGACGATGCGGTACCAGCCCTTGCCGGGTCCGCCGTACTGCGCGTCGATGTAGCGCTCCATCTTGTGCATGTCGCTCGGCCTGCAGGCGGATCGACGTCATGTCGTCGCAGGAGTTGTGCTTGATCGGGTAGACCTGGCAGAGCTTGCCGTTCTCGACCAGCAGGTTCGTGAAGACCCGCAGCCCGCCGCGCCAGGACCGCTCCATCCACTTGTAGTAGGTGCCCTCGTGGGTCAGCGAGTGCGGTGCCGGCCAGTCCTTGAAGGTCGGCCAGCCGACCGGGTCGTGACCGGTGCCCGGCGTGCCGCTGTTGAGCAGGTCCTCCAGCGCCGCGCCGCGCCCGCCCGCGACGTAGTGGTCCGGGCAGTCCTTGAGCGCATCGGCGACGCCGTAGATGCTCCAGGGCTTGCCGCAGTGGACGTCGCCGCCGAGGAACTCGAAGGCCATGCCGTGGGTGTGCGCGTCGACGAGGCCGCGGACCTCCTGGATCGGCGAGACACCGCCGAAGGGCGTGCCCGCTGACGTCGACGTCGACCTCGTCCCAGTGCGCGCAGCCGCTGCGTCGGTGTGCATGCCGGAACGGCTCCTTGCGGGCGCCGAGAGCACGAGGGCGCCGCCGTCGGAGCCGACCGTGAGGTACTTGCCGCCGATGCGGAACAGGTAGCTGTCGCCGCTCTTGTCGACGGTCCAGTCGGAGTGGGTGCTCGGGTCGGCCGTCGACTCGACCTCGTTGGTGCCGCCGAGCAGCGCCCTTGTGCTGGGAGACGAAGTCGGGCCGGTCGCCGTAGAGCAGGTAGCGGCCGAGGTCGGTGGCCTGGAAGTGCAGCGGGAGCGCCGGCCGGAGTAGCTGGCCGGCCGCGGCCCGGAAGCCGTCGCCGGAGCGGCCGACCCACTTGCCGGTCCGCTGCGACTTGCAGGGCGTAGCAGCCGCCCGCCATCGCGTAGCGGCTCTCCGGGCACGGCCCGGCGGGCGGACCTCTGCGAGAGCGGCACGAGCTTCGGCGACGGCTCGGAGCGCTGCTGCGCGACGGTGCCGGCGCCGATCGCGGCCTGCAGCGGCGTGGTCGGGTCCTGGGTGTCCGGTCACGGACTTGTCGCCGGTGGTGCGGGAGATGGAGTTCTTGGTGGCCGGGTTGTTGTGGTTGTGCGTGTGGCCGTCGGCGGTGAGCACGCCGATCGCCGCGGCGGTGCCGGAGTCGAGGTGCGCCTTCGCCTCGGCGGCACGCGCCTGCGCAGCGGCCACCTGGCGGTCGTGCTGGCGCTTGACGAGGTCGGCGCCATGACGGGCGAACTGCCCGTAGGTCGGCACCATGATGGCTCGCCGCGACGATCGATCCCGCCGCCAGCGCGACGGACCAGGCGAGCCGGCGGGTGGCCGATCGGGTGACGGACGGGTGCTCGGATCGCTCTCGGGCATGCTCGTCCTCTGCCGGTCGGTCAGGCGTTCGCTGCAGCCGAAGATGTTGACCGCGTCCTGGGATGAGTAACGCCGCGTGCGGCTGAACGTCACGCCGGCCGGGGCCGTGGGCGTGTGGCGTGCCTCCCAGTCGGGAGGTCACCGCCGCCGCCGTACGACGCGTGGCGTCGACCGCTGCGGCGAGGTCGGCCGGCGGGTCGTCGGACGGGGAACGTCACCGCGACACCGGCCACCGGGTGCCCGTTGTGGTCGAGCACGGCGCTCGCGACCGACGCGAAACCGGGGGTCACCTCGCCCTCCTCGACGGCGTACCCGCGCTGCCGGGTCTCGGCGAGCAGCGTGCGCAGCGCGCTGGGGGAGCCGGGCCCGGAGCCGTGCCGGTCCACGAAGGCCGTCGCGGTCGGGGTAGAGCGCCCGCACCTGGGCGGCGGCCAGGTGCGCCAGGATCGCGCGGCCGCTCGCGGTCAGGTGCGCCGGCAGCCGGACGCCGACGTCGGTGACCAGGGGCGGACGACCGGGCGCGCGCTCCTCCACGACGTAGAGCACGTCCCGCCCGTGCAGCACCGCCAGGTGCGCGCTGTGGCCGACGGCGTCGACGAGCGACGCGAGATGACGGCGGGTGATCCGCTGCAGCGGCTCCTGCCGCGCGTAGCCGCTGCCGACCTCGAACGCCGCGACGCCGAGCCCGTAGCGGTGCTCGTCGGGGAGGTGGACGACGAAGCCTTCCTCGATCATCGCGTTGACCAGGTGGTAGGCCGTCGACCGCGGGATGCCGACGGCGCTCGCGAGGCGGTCGAGCGTGACCGGGTCGGGCTGGCCGGCCAGGAACCGCAGCACCCGGAGCGCGCGGGTCGCCGCCGGCACCTGACTCATGGAGCCGACCCTAGAGCCGTCGATTCCCGGGTTTCCTACATGTCTTGGCCCGAGATGCCGACACTGGGGACGTGACCCCCTCCTTCACTCGACTGCTCACCCGTCCCACGATCGGCCTCCTGCTCAGCTGCCTGCTCGTGCTCACCGGGCTCGGCGTGAACATCAACTCCCCGGCCGCGGCGGCGTTGCCGTCCAAGAGCCAGTGGGTGTCCGACACCTACCAGGCCATGAAGGGCTCGCGCGCTCTACACCAAGCACCGGGTCGCGCAGGGCGGCAAGAAGCTGGCGATCAACTTCGACATCGACAACACGTCGCTGGCGAGCCACTACGACTACGGTGCGGCCGTCGCGGTGACGCTGCGCTTCGCCAAGCACGCCCGGTCGCACGGGGTCACGCTGCTGTTCAACACCGGCCGGCAGCGCGGCGACGGCCGGCTGGTGAAGGCCGCCAGGGAGCTGCGCAAGGCGGGTACACGGTCAAAGAGGTCTGCGGCCGCAACACGGCGAGGGCCTGATCCACAGCAAGCAGCGCTGCCGCCGGCACTTCGTCGCCGAGGGCTACACGATCATCGCCAACGTCGGCAACCGCAGCACGGACTTCGCCGGCGGCAACTACGAGCGGGCGTTCCGCCTGCCCAACTACAACAACCAGCTGGCCCGCTAGCGACTCCACTCCGGGTCTCGGATCCGAGACGCCAGTCGCGTCGCTCGGACCGGGCTGGCCGCGTGGCCCGCACTGCGGCGGTGGAATGGGGCCATGACGACCACCGCACTCCACCGCGACCGTGACCGTCGGGGTCGGCCCGCTCACCTTCGAGGAGGTCGTCGCGGTCGCCCGCGACGGTGCCCCGGTCGAGCTGAGCGACGACGCGGTCTCTGCGATCGGCCGGGCCCGGGAGACCGTGGAGGCGCTCGCGGCGGCCAGCACTCCGTCGTACGGGATCTCGACGGGGTTCGGCGCGCTCGCCACCCGGCACATCCCGACCGAGATGCGTGCCCAGCTGCAGCGCTCGCTGGTCCGCTCGCACGCTGCCGGCAGCGGGCCCGAGGTCGAGCGCGAGGTGACCCGCGCGCTGATGCTGCTGCGGCTCTCGACGCTGGCCACCGGGCACACCGGCATCCGGCTCGAGACCGCGCAGACGATGGCCGGGATGCTGACGCACGGCATCACGCCGGTGGTCCACGAGTACGGCTCGCTCGGCTGCTCCGGCGACCTCGCGCCGCTGTCGCACTGCGCACTGGCGCTGATGGGCGAGGGCGAGGTCACCGACGCCGCACGGCGTACGGCGTCCCGCCGCCGTCGCGCTGAGCGAGGCCGGCCTGTCTCCGGTCGAGCTGGAGGCCAAGGAGGGGCTGGCGCTCATCAACGGCACCGACGGGATGCTCGGCATGCTCGTCCTCGCGATCACCGACCTGCGGATGCTTCTCAAGGCCGCCGACATCACGGCCGCGATGAGCGTCGAGGCGCAGCTCGCGACCGACCGGGTCTTCGCCGCCGACCTGCAGGCGCTGCGCCCGCACCCGGGACAGGCGGCCTCCGCGGCCAACCTGACGCGGCTGCTCGCGGACTCCGGCATCGTCGCGAGCCACCGCGGGCCGGACTGCAACCGCGTGCAGGACGCCTACTCGCTGCGCTGCTCGCCGCAGGTGCACGGCGCCGCCCGGGACACCGTCGACCACGCCTCGCTGGTCGCCACGCGAGAGCTCGCCTCGGCCATCGACAACCCGGTGGTGCTTCCCGAGGACGGTCGCGTCGAGTCCAACGGCAACTTCCACGGCGCCCCGGTGGCCTACGTGCTCGACTTCCTCGCGATCGTCGCCGCCGACGTCGCATCGATCTCCGAGCGCCGCACCGACCGGTTCCTCGACAAGGCCCGCAGCCACGGCCTGCCGCCGTTCCTCGCCGCCGACCCCGGCGTCGACTCCGGGCACATGATCGCGCAGTACACGCAGGCCGCGATCGTCTCCGAGATGAAGCGGCTGGCCGCCCCTGCCAGCGTCGACTCGATCCCCTCGTCGGCGATGCAGGAGGACCACGTGTCGATGGGCTGGTCCGCGGCTCGCAAGCTGCGCCGAGCGGTCGACGGGCTGGCGCGGGTGGTCGCGGTGGAGTACCTCACCGCGGCGCGCGCCATCGACTTGCGGGCGCCGTTGCAGCCCTCGCCGGCCACCGGTGCCGCAGTCGCCTTGCTGCGTCGCAACGTCGAGGGCCCGGGACCGGACCGGCACCTCGCCCCCGAGATCGAGCACGCCTTCACCGACGTACGAAGTGGCGCACTTGGTGCGCGCCGTCGAAGCCACGATGGGAGAGATGTCATGACCGGACCACGTGAGGTCCGCGCGCCGCGCGGCCCCGAGCTGAGCGCGAAGAGCTGGCAGACCGAGGCGCCGCTGCGGATGCTGATGAACAACCTCGACCCGGACAACGCCGAGAACCCCGACGCCCTCGTGGTGTACGGCGGCACGGGCAAGGCCGCGCGCTCGTGGGAGGCGTACGACGCGATCGTGCGCACCCTGCGCACCCTCGAGAGCGACGAGACGCTGCTCGTCCAGAGCGGCAAGCCGGTCGGCGTGATGCGCACCCACGAGTGGGCGCCGCGGGTGCTGATCGCGAACTCCAACCTCGTCGGCGACTGGGCGAACTGGGAGGAGTTCCGGCGGCTCGAGCACCTCGGGCTGACGATGTACGGGCAGATGACCGCCGGCTCGTGGATCTACATCGGCACCCAGGGCATCCTGCAGGGCACGTTCGAGACGTTCGCCGCCGTCGCCGAGAAGCTCGCGACGCGGCGCAGTCAGCGGCGACGGCACCGGCACGCTGGCCGGCACCATCACGCTGACCGCCGGGCTCGGTGGCATGGGTGGCGCGCAGCCGCTCGCGGTGACGATGAACGACGGCGTCGCGATCTGCATCGAGTGCGACGACTCGCGCATCAAGCGCCGGATCGAGCACCGCTACCTCGACGTGCAGGCCGACTCGCTCGCGCACGCCCTCGAGCTCGCCGATCGAGGCCCGCGACGAGCGTCGGCCGCTCTCGATCGGCGTGCTCGGCAACGCCGCGGAGCTGGTGCCCGCGCTGCTGGAGCAGGACGCGCCGATCGACATCGTCACCGACCAGACCTCGGCGCACGACCCGCTGGCGTACCTGCCGGTGGGCGTGCCCTTCGAGGAGTGGGACGCTCGCCGCGAGGCCGACCCGGACGGGTTCACCAAGGAGGCGCAGGCGTCGATGGCCGCGCACGTGCGGGCGATGGTCGAGTTCCAGGACAAGGGCGCCGAGGTGTTCGACTACGGCAACTCGATCCGCGACGAGGCCCGCAAGGGCGGCTACGACCGCGCGTTCGAGTTCCCCGGCTTCGTCCCGGCGTACATCCGGCCGCTGTTCTGCGAGGGCAAGGGCCCGTTCCGCTGGGCGGCGCTCTCCGGCGACCCGGCGGACATCGCGGCGACCGACAAGGCGATCCTCGAGCTGTTCCCCGAGGACGACAAGCTGCGCAAGTGGATCACGATGGCCGGCGAGCGCGTGCACTTCCAGGGGCTGCCGGCGCGGATCTGCTGGCTCGGCTACGGCGAGCGTCACCGCGCCGGCCTGAAGTTCAACGAGATGGTCGCCTCGGGGGAGCTGAAGGGCCCGATCGCGATCGGCCGCGACCACCTCGACAGCGGATCCGTCGCGTCGCCCTACCGCGAGACCGAGTCGATGCTCGACGGCTCCGACGCCATCGCCGACTGGCCGCTGCTCAACGCGCTCGTCAACACCGCCTCCGGCGCGACGTGGGTGTCGATCCACCACGGCGGCGGCGTCGGCATGGGCCGCTCGATCCACGCCGGCCAGGTCACCGTCGCCGACGGCACCGACCTCGCCGCCCAGAAGATCGAGCGCGTGCTCACCAACGACCCCGGCATGGGCGTGATCCGTCACGTCGACGCCGGCTACCCCGAGGCCGAGCAGGCCGCCGCCGAGCGCGGCGTGCGCATTCCTATGAACGAGTCCTAGCGCCGAGGCGCCTGATTCTGCGGGCCTCAGCGGGTGCGGCGACGCAAGATGAGGCGCCTCAGCGGGCTAGGGCGCGCAGAACGAGGCGCCTCGGCGGAACGCTGGCGCTCGCGGGCGCGCTGCTTCGCCTCCGCGATGCGCTCACGACGACGCTCTCGCCAGGCCTCGACCTCGGTGTCGGGGTCACGGGTCTTGGTGATGACGGGCGGGCCGCCCTGCAGCTGGCGGCGAGCCTCGACGACGCGGTGGTTGAAGTCCTCGACCACGCGCCGTACGCCCTCCTCGCGGGCCTCCCGGTCGAGGGTGTCGTCGAGCTCGGCGTCCTCGCGGCGCAGCGCGATGGCTGGTGGTGCGACGCTGATCTTCTCCCGCTCGAGAGCTGCTTGACCCACCAGTCCGGGTCGTGGCGGTCGGGCAGCCGCAGCGGCTTGCCGGCGCCGGGCAGGTCGTCGAACTCCCCGCGTGCCATCGCCTGCCGGAGCTGCAGCTCGACCCACAGCGCGCGCTGCTCCATGCGGCGCGCGGTGACGTCCTCCTCGTCGGTGGCGTCCTCGACGTCTTCGGGCTCGGGCTCCTGGGGTACGCCGTGCCGGGTCACCGCCGCGCGCCGCAGTCGCCGCTGCTCCTCGAGATCCTTGTCGCTCATCGCATGACTCCGGAATCAAGCCTACGGAATCGCCGCATGGCCGCTGCCACTGTTGGATGTGGTGGTGACGGTATTCATGGCCTGGACCTCCGAGCACCGTGCCCCACCGACGCTTGTCGGGAGCGAACTGCCGCAGGAGCGTCAGCACCGTCTCGGCCGGCATCCCGCACGGCTTGAGCTGAGGGACCGTCGGAGGACACGTAGATGTCTCGCGCTCTCCACATCGGACGCCGAGTCGTCGATGAACAGGGAGGCCGCATGCGGTCGCGCCGGTGTCGTGCCACGCCGAAGCTGAGCGCGGCCCGTGGCACCGGGCACGCTCGTCCGACCCTCCGGCGATCCGATTCGAGTAGCCAGACAGCTCACCAGCCGCCACGGTGCACCACCTCGTCGAGTCCCTTGCGCGGGCGACGCGTCGGACGAGCCGGGTGCGCCCGCGTCCTCGGTGCGGTGGCCGACGGTGACCGCCCCGATCGGCGTGTACGACGCCGGCACACCGAACTCCGCGCGGAACGCGTCGACCCGCTCGCGCGGGATGCCGAAGAAGCATGCGCCGAGGCCCTCGTCGACCGCCGTCTGCAGCATGAGCAGCGTCGCCATGCCGGTGTCGATGTGCCAGTAGGGCACCGGCCATCGCTTCTCCTCGCGGTCCCGCCAGCCCTTGTCCGACTCGGCGTAGCGGTCGAGGTAGGCCTCCTTGCTCGACAGCGGCACGACGACCACCGGCGCCGTGCGCATGCCGGTGAGCCACCGGTCCTCGGGACGGTCCGACTCGGGCGTGGTCGCCGCCCAGAAGCGGTCGACGTCCTCGGGCTGATCGAGCACCAGGAACGCCCAGCCCTGCGTGAATCCCGCGCTCGGCGCGCGCACCGCGTTCGCCAGCATCCGCTCGACGACGGCCGGGTCCACCGGCCTCTCGTCGTACCTGCGCACCATCCGGCGCCGTCGCACCACGTCCTGGAACTCCATGGCTCGATCATCGTTCGTCTGGGATCCGAGACGCCACGCCGTGCCGCTCGGTTGACCGGTGAGCGCGCGACCGATGGACTGATGAGGTGACCGCGCCCGCCGACTTCGAGCAGATGTGGCGCGACCTCGCGCCCGTCGGCCGATCGGCCACGACCGGCGGCTACCACCGCTCACCGCTCGCCTCGGCGGAGCGCGAGGCGATGGCATGGTTCCTCGAGCAGTGCGCGGCCCGCGCGCTCGACGTGGCGACGCGACCGCTTCGGCAACGTCGTGGCGTGGTGGCGACCCGATGGGGCCACCGGTCCCGGGCTGCTCACCGGGTCGCACCTGGACTCCGTCCCCGACGGCGGTGCGTACGACGGACCGCTCGGCGTCGTCAGCGCGCTCGCGGCGCTCGACGTGCTTCGCGAGCGAGGCGTCACGCCGTCGCGACCACTCGGCGTCGGCGTCTTCGTCGAGGAGGAGGGCTCGCGGTTCGGCCTGGCCTGCCTGGGCTCCCGCCTCGCCGACCGGGGCCATGCCGTGGGACCAGGCGCGGTCGCTGACCGACCGGGACGGCGTGTCCTTCGAGGACGCGCTGTCGAGCGCCGAGACGGGCGAGGGCGACGTGCTCGACGGCGTCGGCACCTTCGTCGAGCTGCACGTCGAGCAGGGCCGCGACCTCGTCGACCGAGACGTGCCCGTCGCCGCGGCGAGCGGGATCTGGCCGCACGGTCGCTGGCGCTTCGACTTCACCGGCGAGGCGAACCACGCCGGCACCACGCGCATGGAGGACCGCCACGACCCGATGCTGAGCTACGCGATGACGGTGCTCGCGGCGAACAAGCAGGCACGCGTCTCGGGGCAGCGGGCGACGTTCGGACGCGTCGACGTGCACCCCAACGGCACCAACGCCGTCCCGTCGCGGGTCACCGCCTGGCTCGACGCTCGCGCGGAGTCGTCGGAGCACCTCGACGCGATGCTGGCGGAGATCGACCGCCTCGCGAACGAGCGCTCCGAACGTGACGGCACGTCGCTCGAGGTCACTGCCGAGTCGGTCTCGCCGCGCGGTGCACTTCGACGACGAGCTGACCGAGCGCATCGCCGTCGCCGCGCGACTGGCCGGTGATCCCGACCATGGCCGGGCACGACGCCGGCGTGCTCTCGGCGGCGGGCATCCCGACGGCGATGCTGTTCGTGCGCAACCCCACCGGCGTCTCGCACGCGCCCGAGCGAGTTCGCCGAGATGGCCGACTGCCTCGCCGGCGTCGAGGCGCTCGCGGACACGCTGGCGGAGCTGGCGACGTGACGACGTACTGGCTCGAGCGAGCCTGGACCGGCGACGAGCTGCTCGACGGCCTCGTCGTCGACGTCGAGGACGGCCGCTTCACGCGTGTCGAGCAAGAGATCCGCGGATGGAGCGAATCGCCTTGCAGGCTTGACGATTCCCGGTCTCGCCAACTGCCACAGCCACGCCTTCCACCGCGCGCTCCGCGGCCGCACGCAGCGCGAGCGAGGCACGTTCTGGACCTGGCGCGAGCAGATGTACGCCGTCGCCGCCCGGCTCGACCCGGACAGCTACTACGAGCTCGCTCGCGCGACGTACCGCGAGATGGTCGCGGTCCGGCATCACCGCCGTCGGGGAGTTCCACTACCTGCACCACGGTCCCGACGGCACGCCGTACGACGACCCGAACGCGATGTCGCACGCGCTCGCTGCAGGCCGCCCGCGACGTCGGGCTGCGGCATCACGCTGCTCGACACCTGCTACCTGCCGCCGGCATCGGCAAGGAGCCCGAGGGCGTGCAGGTGCGGTTCAGCGACGGCGACGCCGAGCGGTGGGCGGAACGGGTCGAGTCGGCTGATCGAGCATGTCGAGATCACTCGGGGGTGCGCATCGGTGCCGCGATCCACTCCGTCCGCGCGGTGCCCCGCGACCAGATGAAGCACGTCGTGGCCTGGGCCGACGCGCACGATGCGCCGCTGCACGCGCACCTGTCCGAGCAGGTCGCGGAGAACGACGCCTGCCGCGAGGCGTACGGCGCGACACCCACCGCGGTGCTGGCCGAACGCCGGCGCCCTCGGGCCGCGCACCAGCGCCGTCCACGCGACCCACCTCGACGACGACGACATCGCGATGCTCGGCGGCTCAGGCACGCACGCCTGCTTCTGCCCGACCACCGAGCGCGACCTCGGCGACGGCATCGGCCCGTCGCGACGACTGCACGAGGCCGGCGCTCCGCTGACCCTCGGCTCGGACAGCCACGCTGTCGTCGACCTGTTCGAGGAGATGCGTGCCGTCGAGCTCGACGAGCGGCTCGCCACGCAGCAGCGCGGGCACTGGTCGGCGCACGAGCTGCTCGTCGCGGCGACGCGCGACGGCCACCGCTCGCTCGGCTTCGCCGACGCCGGACGCATCGAGGTCGGCGCCCGCGCGGACCTCGTCACCCTCGACACCGCGAGCCCCCGCACCGCGGGCACCGGCGCGGACGAGGCGACGGCGGTCTTCGCCGCCAGCGGTGCCGACGTCACGCGTGTCATCGTCGACGGTGTGGACGTGACCCCTGACCGCGCCGAGGTCGGCGCCGAGCTCGACCGGGTGATCAGCCGGCTGTGGGAGGACGCATGAGCAGCTGTGGCGCTCACCGGCATCGGCGAGCTCTCGACGAACGACCCGTCCCTCGGGCGTGGTGCGAGACGCAGCGCTCGTGATGGAGGGCGGTCACGTCGCGTGGGTCGGGCTCCGGCGCGCGACACACCGCAGACCGACACCTCCTACGACGTCGGCGGGCGCGCCGTCATGCCTGGCTTCGTCGACTCGCACAGCCACCTGGTGTTCGCGGGCGACCGGGCCGAGGAGTTCGCCGCCCGGATGACCGGGACGGCCTACTCCGCCGGCGGCATCCGCACCACCGTCGCCGCCACCCGAGCGGCGACCGACGAGCAGCTCGCCGCCAACCTCGTCCGGCTGGCCGCCGAGATGCGGAGCCAGGGCACCACGACTCTCGAGGTCAAGAGCGGCTACGGCCTCACCGTCCACGACGAGGCGCGCAGCCTCGCCATCGCGCGGCAGGTCACCGACGAGACGACGTACCTCGGCGCGCACGTCGTGCCTCCGGAGCACGCCGACGACCCCGGTGGGTACGTCGACCTGGTGACCGGCCCGATGCTCGACGCCTGCGCCGAGCACGCGAAGTGGATCGACGTGTTCTGCGAGCGAGGAGCGTTCGACGAAGCCCAGGCGCGCGCGATTCTCCAAGCAGGCAAGGCGAAAGGTCTTGGTGGGCGGCTGCACGCCAACCAGCTCGGTCCCGGGCCGGGGGTGCGCCTCGCGTGCGAGCTCGGTCTGGCCGCGGTCGACCACTGCACCTACCTCGACGATGCCGACGTCGACGCGCTCGCATCCAGCGGCACGACCGCGACCCTGCTTCCCGGCGTGGAGTTCTCGACCCGTTCGCCCTACCCGGATGCCCGTCGGCTGATCGACGCCGGCGTGCACGTCGCGTTGGCGACCGACTGCAACCCCGGCTCCTGCTACACGTCGTCGATGCCGTTGTGCATCGCGCTCGCCGTGCGGGAGATGGGCATGTCACCGGCCGAGGCGCTGAGCGCCGCGACCGCCGGCGGGGCTCGCGCTCTCGGCCGCTCCGACGTCGGCCACCTGGGCGTGGGCGCCTCCGCCGACCTCGCGGTGCTCGACGCGCCGTCGTACCTCCACCTGGCCTACCGCCCCGGCGTCCCGCTCGTCCGCGAGACGTTCGTGCGCGGACGGCGGGCCTACGGCTGACAAGCCCGACCTAAGGCACCCCTGGGGCAGGGGTCCGCAGAATAGGGATTTCCTCCGATGTGAGGCCCTACCTCAGACGCGCAGGATCGACTCATCAACACAGGGCCACCAGGCTCGATCGAAGAGGAGATCCGAGATGTCCGCAACCATGCTGTTCCCCACAGCTGAAGTCGAGTACCGCATACAGCGCGCGAAGGACGCCTTCCCGCGTGGCCGCCGGCACACCGTGCGTCGCCGCAGGTCGCTGCACATCCCGCAGCAGCGCCGCCGGCCCGTCGCGGTCGCGTGAGCCGCACCGTCGTCGACGAGCTCCCGGCCAGCCAGGTAGAGAGCCACCTGTCGACGGTGTCCACCATGATGGGGGCCATGCCTCCCGTCACCGACGCGATGCAGCCCCTGCAGGGGCGCGAGCACGAGCTGAGGCTCCTCGCGGACCTGCTGGGGCTGCATCGTGCTGTCGCCACGACGGCCGGAGCACCCCTCACCCCCGCGAACGGCGCGGACGGCGAGCCCGACACCACTCCTGGGTCTGCCGCCGCGTCGTTCGTGCTGCTCTCCGGCGACGCCGGGGTCGGCAAGACGCGGCTGCTCGCCGAGCTCGTCGACCGGGCCACCAGGTCCGGGTCGCGCAGCCTGGTCGGGCACTGCCTCGACTTCGGCGACAGCGCGCTGCCCTACCTGCCGTTCTCCGAGATCTTCGGCCGGCTGGCGGCCGCCGATCCTCAGGTCGCGGCCGCGCTGACCGAGGCCCACCCCGCGCTGTCACACCTGCAGCCCGGCCGCCGCACGCTGTCCGGCGCACGCGGCGGCATCGACCCCGCCGACACGTTGGACCGCGCCGACCTGTTCGAGGCGCTGCACACCGCGCTGCAGGAGCTCGCCGAGCAACAGCCGCTGCTGCTCGTGGTCGAGGACGTCCACTGGGCCGACCGGTCCACGCGGGACCTGCTCTCGTTCCTGTTCGCCCGCTCGTTCGACGCCCCGGTCACGATCGTGGCGTCGTACCGCTCCGACGACCTGCACCGCCGCCACCCGCTGCGCGCGGTCGCCGCGCAGTGGGCCCGGGTCCCCGGTGTCCACCGCGTGCAGCTCGACCCGCTGCCCGACCCCGACGTACGCCGCCTGGTGGCCGCGCTCACGTCGTCACCGCTGCAGGGGCCGCTCACGGACACCGAGGTGCAGACGATCGTCACCCGCGCCGAGGGCAACGCGTTCTTCGCCGAGGAGCTGGTGGGTGCGGCCGAGGGGTCCGGCAGCTTCGGCCTGCCGGAGAACCTCGCCGACCTGCTGCTGGTCCGGCTCGACCGGCTCGACGACCCAGCGCGCGAGGTGGTCCGGGCGGCTGCCTGCCGCCGGCCGGCGAGTGTCGCACCCGCTGCTGGCCTGCGTGGTCTCCCTCGACGACGACCGGCTCGACCGGGCGCTGCGCGACGCGGTCGAGCAGAACATCCTGGCTCGGGTCGGCGACGACTCCTACGCCTTCAGGCACGCGCTGCTCGCCGAGGCGGTCTACGACGACCTGCTGCCCGGCGAGCGCGTCCGGCTGCACGCGTCGTACACCTCCGCCCTTCTCGAGCAGCGCGTCGAGGGCACTGCGGCGGAGCTGGCCCGGCACGCGCGCGCCTCCCACGACCGGCCCACCGCCGTCACGCGCCAGCATCCAGGCCGGCGACGAGGCGATGTCGGTGGGCGGGCCCGAGGAGGCCGCGCAGCACTACGAGACCGCGCTGGACCTGCTTCGCCGACGGGAAACCCGGTGGCGACGTCGACCTGGTGGCCCTGGTCATGCGCGCTTCGGACGCGCTGATGGCCTCTGGTGCGCCGGAGCGCGCGCACCAGCTGGTCGCGCACCAGCTGGAGCACGGCGCCGACGCCGAGCCGCTCGACCGGGCCCGGCTGCTGGTGGCGCAGGCGACCGCGTCGCTCAACCTCGACGGTGGCACCGACCCGCTGTGGCTGACCACCGAGGCGCTCGGCCTGGTGCCGGACGAGCCGACCGCGCTGCGCGGCCGGCTGCTCGACCTCAACGCCCGCGCCCACCTCGGCCACGGCCAGGCCGAAGCCGCGACGACGCAGGCGATGGAGGCGCTCGGCATCGCACAGAAGCTCGACCTGTCCTGGCTGGTCGCACACAGCACCGCCACGCTCGCGAAGATCGAGGAGCAGTCCGGCGACACCGCGACGGCCGAGCGGACGCTGGAGGACGTCATCTCGCAGGCCCAGCGCGACGCCGACGTGCCCGACGGAGATGCGCGGTCGCTACCTGCTGGCCAGCCTCCACCACGAGCGCGGCGACCTGGTGCTGGCGCAGCAGGGCTTCCACGACGGCTTCGCGCTGGCCGAGAAGGCCGGGCGACCCTGGGCGCAGCACGGCTTCGAGGCGCGGCTGCTGGAGTCGATGGTCGCCTTCGAGCGCGGGGACTGGGAGGTGGTGGCTGCCGTGACCTCGATGGCCGGGCAGACACCACCTGCGATCCCCGAGGCCATGCTGCTCGGCATCCGCGCGATGATGCTCGTCGCGCGCGGCGACCCCGAGGCCGACACAGGTGCTCGACCAGGCACGCGCCAGGTGGCCGCTCGACGGCCTGGTGGGCATCAGCGCCGGAGCCGCCGAGATCGACCTGTACGGCCGCCGCGGTGAGCTCGAGGCGATGCAGCGGTCCTTCGATCGAGCCGTCGAGGTCGTCGGCAAGGTCTGGTCGGAGCACTTCCCGGCCCGCATCCGGTTGACCGCTCTCGTCCTCGGTCGCCTCGCTGACGCCGCCGCCCGAGCCACGCACGCCGAGCGGCCCGGGCTGCTCGAGCGAGTGCCCGACATGATGGCCGGTGTCGACCGTGCCGAGGAGCGCATCCGGCTCCGCAAGCTCCCCTTCGGACCCGAGGGCGTCGCCTGGCTCGAGCGCGTGCAGGCCGAGCACCTGCGACTGCGGTGGCTGGCAGACGTCGACCCGCCGACCGAGGAAGACCTGCTGGCGGCGTGGGACCGCGCGGTCGAGGCGTTCGTCGCGATGGGCAGCCCCTACGAGACCGCCCGCTCGCAGGCACGCCTCGCCGAGGTGCTGCGCGCCGTGGGCCAGACCGCCGAGGCTCGCGAGCCGGCGGACGCGGCCCGTGCGATCGCCCGCGAGCTGAAGGCGCAGCCGCTGCTCGACTCGCTCGGGCCCGCCGCCTCGCCCGGCCGGGACCGCAAGCAGGTCACGTCCCTGACGGCGCGGGAGACGGAGATCCTCGCGCTGGTCGCGCAGGGCCGCAGCAACGGCGAGGTGGCCCGCCAGCTGTTCATCAGCACCAAGACCGTCAGCGTCCACGTCTCGAACATCCTCGCCAAGCTCGGCGCCAGCGGTCGCACCGAAGCGGCCGCCATCGCCCGCCGCGACGGCCTCATCCCCGACTGACCGCCGAGTCGCGTGAAGTCAGCGCTGGTGCACGACGACCCGGGCGCCGTGGCGCGGCACGCTGGTGATGTTGCGGACCCGCGGGTAGTCGCTCGAACCGGCCGGCAACGACACGTCGTACCTGGCGAGCACCTCACGCAGCACGGCGACGCCCTCCATCAGCGAGAAGCCCGCGCCGATGCAGCGTCGCACGCCGCCGCCGAACGGGATCCACGTGTTGGTGGCGACCTCACCGTCGAGGAACCGCTGCGGCGCGAACGCCTCGGGATCGCGGTGGTTGTCCTCGCGGGCGTGGCTGATGATGATCGACGGCCCGACGTTCGAGCCGCGCGGCAGGTCGATGCCGCCGATCGTCGCCGGCTTCATCAGGTGCCGCACCACCATGGGGATCACCGGGTGCAGCCGCATCGACTCCTTGATCACCGCCTCGAGGTAGTCGTCGTCACCCTCGTCGGCCGCCGACCTGGCGCGAGCGAGCTGGCGGCTGTCGCGCCCGAGCTCGTAGAGCGTCCACGCCAGCGCGCTGGCGGTCGTCTCGTGCCCGGCGAGCAGCAGCGTGACGAGCTGGTCGCGCAGCTCGGTGTCAGACAGGCCCCCCTCGTCCTCGATGCAGAGCAGCCGGGAGAGCACGTCGGTGCGCTCGGCGACGTCGGGTGCCGCTCGTCGCTCGGCGATCAGCTCGTACATCACCTCGTCGAGGCGCCGCTGGTTCTCGATCGTCGCCTTCCACGGACCGAACCGCTGCAGGAACGGGTAGCCCCAGCCGAGCAGCACCGCCGGCGACACGTTGACGGTCTTGTTGACCAGCGGACGCAGGCGAGCCAGCTGTGACTCGTCGGTCACGCCGAAGACCACCTGCAGGATCACCTCGAGCGTCAGGGCGTTCATGCGGTCCAGCGACCGGAAGGCCTGGCCGGTCGTCCACCGGTCGACCTCAGCCTTCGCGATCTGGGTGACGAGTGACTGGTAGCCGCGCAGCGCGGCGCCGTTGAACGCCGGCATCAGCAGCTTGCGAGCCCGCTTGTGCTCGCCCGCGTCCTGCAGCAGCAACGAGTGCTCGCCCATGATCGGGCCGAGGATCGCGTTGCCCTTGCCGGCGTGGAACACCTCGGGGTCGCCCGCGAAGATCTCCTTGGTGTGCTCGGGCCGGGTGAAGAGCACCAGCGGCTGACCCTTGGGCATGAGCTTGATCGTGAAGACGTCGCCGTACTTGCGGTGCATCGCCGGCACGAACTGGTGCCGGAAGCGCACGAGCGCGATGCTCTGCAGCAGCGTCGGCCACTTCGGACCGGGCGGCAGGTCGGCGGCGTCGAACCGCATCGGCTGGGACTCACCCGTGCCGAACGGCTTCATCCTGGCGATTCGTTCGTCGGTGGTCGTCATGGCCGAACATCACATCCTGAGAACGAGAACGTGTTTCGCATACTACGAGTATGTGACGAAGTGTGGGAAACCGGGCCTGGACCGCTCGGGCTCAGAAGGCGGCGAGCACGTCCGCCTCGGTGAGGCCGTAGTCGGTCAGCGAGTAGGCGTGCTTGGGGCGACGGCCACCGGTCCGCGACTCCCGATCCAGTACGTCGACCCGCTGGGCCACCTCGGCGGTCCAGGGCAGGTCGAAGGCCTCGTAGATCCCCCGGGTCGTACCCACGGGGTCGGCGACGAAGTCGTCGTACTCGACGTCGACGAACTGTGCCGCGGGGTAGCGCGACCTGGCCTCGGCGAACGTCCGCACCGCCCGAGACAGCATGTCGAGCTGCGTGCGGCCGATGACCTCGCCCTCGAAGACCGTCGACCAGCCACGGGTGGCCTCGGCCGACAGCGAGCACGCCGACGCGATCGCGATGCGTGGGTCGCGGTGGGTCTGCACGACGAGCGCGTCGGGGTAGACGTTCATCAGCCCGTCGAGCGCGACCAGGTGTGACGGGTTCTTCAGCACCCACCGCAACTCCGGCTCGTTCAGCCCGATCAGCTGCAGGTTGGCCTTGTGGCGCTCGTAGGCGTCGGTCCAGTCCTGCTTCGCCAGCCACGAGGAGTAGTTGGGCAGGTAGGCCAGCGACTCGTAGCCGATCGACTTGCCGCTCTGCCGCAGCACCCGCCAGCACTCCTCGACCGACGCCGCGTCCGTGAAGTGGATGCCCATGAACTCCGGGTTGTCGATGTGGTGCTCGGCGTAGGCCGCTTGGATGCCGCTGAACACCGGGTCGTCGTCCCACGTCTCGCGCGGCGGCCGCGGCTGCGGGAACTCCGTCAGCCACAGCTCGAGACCTTGCGATGCCGGGTCGGCGGTCAGCAGCCGGTGCAGCGCGGTGGTGCCGGTGCGAGGCAGGCCGGTCACGAAGACCGGTCGCTCGATCGGGACGTCGGCGTAGGACGGATGTGAGGTGAAGCCGGACTGCGACAGCAGCCGCGCCACCAGGGCGCCGCGCACGAAGGTGCGCTGCATGTAGTTGCCCTCGGGAGTGAGGCCGGCCTCGTTGGTGAAGTCGTCGACGAGGATCCGCAGACCCTCGACGTACTCGTCGCCACCGAAGTCGCTCATGCCGGTCGCGCGGGTCGCCGCCTCGTGCAGGTCGTCGAAGGTGCCGACGCTCCCGAACCCTCCGGGGGCTGCGCTCTTGCTTGTGAGTTGCGGAGGCGGTGCCGTCCGCTGCTTCTGCACCTCCAGACATCAGTTGTGGTACTCGCCGCAGTCGATGGAGAGGCACTGCCCCGTCACGGCACTGGCGCGGTCGGAGGCGAGGAAGACGATGGCCTGCGCGACCTCCTCGGGCAGCGGCAGCCGCTTCAGGTCGGTGTGCGAGGCGATGTCGTCGTAGACGTCTTGGTGGGTGACGCCGCGCTCGGAGGCGAGCCAGTCGAAGTAGGCCTTCTGGACGTTCTCGTAGATCCATCCCGGCGCGACCGAGTTGACGCGGATGCCCCGGGGCCCGAGCTCGGTGGCGAGCGAGCGCGCCATGTGCAGCAGCCCGCCCTTGGCGAGCTTGTAGCCGCCGAACTCGACCGCCGAGTGGAACAGCACCGCGGAGTTGATCATCACCACGTTGCCGTTGGTCTCCGCGAGCGCGTCGGCGAACAGCCGCGTCAGCCGCAGCGGGGCGAGCACGTTCGTCTCGTTGCTGGCGCGCAGCGCGTCGTCGTCGAGGGTCGTCAGCGGTTCCATGGGCGGGATCGCGAACGCGTTGTTGAGCAGCACGTCCGCTCGCCCGAACTCCTCGAGCGTGCGGTCGAGGATGCGGCGGCAGGAGTCCGGGTCGGTGATGTCGGCGGGTACGACGACGGCGCGCCGGCCTCGCTCCGCGACTGCGGCAGCTGCCTTCTCGAGCCGCTTCTCGGTGCGCGACACCAGCACCAGGTCGGCGCCCTCGTCGGCACAGACCTCGCCGAGCGAACGGCCCAGCCCGGGGCCGACTCCGGAGAGCACGACGACCTTGCCCTCGAGCTGACCTGTCACGACAGCATCCGCCGGGCGATCCCGACCTGACGCGCCTCGATGCGGGCGGCGTAGTCCTCCGAGCTCACCTGCGACTCCTTCCAGTACGGCAACGTGTCCGGCAGCGAGTCGAACGGCACGACCTCGACCTGCGGCCCGTCGTCGGCGGTGAGCTCGCGCGAGACTCGCTGCCAGCGCAGCATCATCACGCCCTGCGGGTGCCCGCACAGCTCGAGCCAGTTGGCGACGCCTGGGCTGCGCTCGCTGACGACGTAGCGCAGCTTGCCGTCCGGGTCCGCCTGCGACTGCGCCTTGCTCAACGACGTCTGGTGGTGCTCGTAGTCGGTGGAGATGTACCACCGCGAGCCGATCTGGATCGCCTGGTAGGCGCACTCGGAGGCCGGCACGGTCACGATCATCGCCTGGTCGTCCGTGAGGTCGTAGTGACCGATCGAGGAGAACTGCGAGGCCAGCCCGCCCGGTGTCACCGCGGGCTGCGTGAGCGTGTTGACCGGCTCCTTGTAGGTGAACCACTCGGGGAACGCGAACCACGTCTTGATCCGGCCGACGAGCATCTTGGCCGCGACGCCGTACCTCTTCGCGATCCGCTCCTGGGTCAGCGGCCCGCGTGCCCGGCCGGCGGTGTCGAGCCGCTGGATGCGGATCGTGCCGCGCTGCTCGGCGTTCCAGTCGTCGTACACCTCGCGGACGATCAAGGTGCTGCCCTTCTGCAGGCCCAGCTCCGGGCCGAAGCGCCACTCGAAGCTGCCGTCGGCGGCGACGTCGAGCTCGCGGTCGTCGAACGCCGCGACCGTGCCCGGCGCGCCCTCGGCCGAGTAGGTCCCGTCCATGACCTGGAAGGACAGGTCGGCGGTGGTGCCGCGCGTGCCGGTGATCAGGTAGGAGCCCTCGGGTGCGAGGAACGCGTTGAAGTAGACCGCGTCGGGGTTGTCGAGCCCCTGGCGGGCGTACTGGTGCGTCGGGTTGATGAGCACCGGGTGCTCGAGGTCGTAGTCGAACGCCATCTGCAGCGAGCTGCGGATCGACCCGGCGAGGTAGTCGTAGCCCTCGGCAAGGTCCTGCTCGCTGACCTCGAACGGCGGGTTCGCGATCAGCTGCTCGGCCTCCGCGACCGCGTCCCGGAACGCCTCCGTCGGTTGGTCGAGCTTGTCGAGACCACTCACGAATCCACCTTCGAGATGACCGACTCCGCGAACCTCTCCAGGTGCTCGATCTTCTTGTCCAGGGGCTCGGTGTCGGGCCCCTTGATGTAGGGCACCCGGAACCCGACGATCAGGTCGGTGATCCCCTTGTCCTGCAGGCGTTTGACACCGTCGACACTGTAGGCGTCGTAGGAGATCGCGTGGATCTCGAACGGCTGGTCGGCGACACCCTCCTCGTCGCGGAACTTCTTCAGCTTGTCGAGCAGCAGGTCGAGCTCCTCGCCGTCACCACCGGCGTGCATCCAGCCGTCGCCGCGTCGTACGGCGCGACGCAGCGCCGCGTCGGAGTGGCCGCCGACCAGGATCGGGATGGGCTCGCTCGGCGCGGGCGTCTGCTTGATCGCGTCGAAGTCGTAGAACTCGCCGTGGAACTCGAAGAAGTCGCCCGACGTCAGGCCGCGCAGGATGTCGATGCACTCGTCCATCCGCTTGCCCCGACGCTCCCACGGCACCCCCATCACCGCGAAGTCCTCCGGCCACGGCGAGAGCCCGACGCCGAGACCGAGCCGGTTGCCGGTCAGGTGCGCGACCGACGAGGCCTGCTTGGCCACCAGCACCGGCGGGCGGATCGGCAGCTTGAGCACGAACGGCGTGAACCGCAGCGTGCTGGTCACCGCACCCATCGCGGCGGTCAGCGTGAACGTCTCGATGAACTCCTTGTCCTCGAGGAACTCCCGGTTGCCGTCGTCGGTGTAGGGGTACTCCGAGTCGGAGTCACGCGGGTAGATCAGGCTGTCGGCCACCGTCATCGAGGTGTAGCCGGCCTGCTCGGCGGCCTGCGCGAGCGGCAGGTAGTACGTCGCGTCGGTCATCGCCTCGGCGTAGGTGAAACGCATGGCGTCATGGTAGAACGTGTTTCAGTTTTCGGGAAGTGGAGGCTCCTGGTGCTTGACCTGCAGACCCTGTCCGACCGGCTCGAGATCGACGACCTGCTGACCCGCTACACGCGCGCCATCGACACCGGCGAGTGGGACCGCCTCGACGACGTCTTCACGCCGGACGCGCGCATCGACTACACCACGACGGGCGGCATCGAGGGCGCCTTCCCCGAGGTGAAGGCCTGGCTGGCCGAGAACCTCCCGATGTTCCCGCGCCGCCAGCACGTGCTGGCCCAGAAGGAGGTCACCCTCGAGGTGACGAGGCGCGGGTGACGGCGTACTTCCTGAACCCGATGATCTTCGCCCAGGAGGACGGCACGGAGCTGCTCTGGGAGTTCGGTGGCTTCTACCACCACCGCCTGGTCCGCACCGGCGACGGCTGGCGCAGCCGGGAGCTCGTCGAGGAGCTCTGCTGGAAGCGCGGCCTGTAGCAGGCGAAGGTTGCGCTGACGTCTCGCTTCGCGCGTTGGCTCCCACCTCCGGCGAGTTCTTGGGCATCCTTGGGGTATGGCGGACGACTACGACGACGACAAGCCGTGGACCCGGCAGCTGTTCGTGGTCCTCGGCGTGCTCGTCGCGGTCGCGGTCGTCATCGGCGGCATCGTCAGCGTGATCGCCTTGGGGGCCGCCAAGATCACCGGCATCGACTCCGCGCAGTCCACCGCGTCCGCCAAGCCCAGCCTCTACGTCCCGAGCGGCGAGCCGACGGTCGGTCTCGAGCCCTACCCGGATCCCTCCGGCGTCCCTGACGAGCCCAAGCAGAGCCCGAGCGCCAGCAGCACGGGCGGCTCGGCGGGGTCGGACCCCGACTCACCCGACTCACCGAAGCCGGAGAAGAAGGGCATCACGCTGCAGGTCTTCCCGCAGCAGGTCTCGGCGGGCGAGCGCATCAACATCACCGGCCTGTACACCAACGGCGAGGGGGCCACGCTGACGGTGCAGCGGTTCGAGGGCGGCTCCTGGACCGACTTCCCGGTGTCCGCCACGGTGAGCGGCGGCCAGTTCGCGACGTACGTCACCACCAGCCACACCGGGCCGCAGCGGTTCCGGGTGGCCGACAAGGCCGCCGACCGGATGTCCAACGCCGTCCGCGTCCGCGTGGGGTAGTCCGCCAGTCCGCCGCCCCGTCGCAGCCCAGTCCGCCAGAGCCGGAAAACCCTCGCTGACCTGGGAACAAACCGGCTGAGCCGGTGCGTTGAGCCATGTGACGAAGTTGAGTTGATCCGACTCAACTTGTTTGCCAGAATCTTGGCAGGCAGCACGCCGACAGACCCCGAACGTCCGGCCCGACCGGCCGGGAAGCAACAGGAGGAAACACCATGGCCCGAGCGGTCGGTATCGACCTCGGTACGACGAACTCCGTCGTCTCCGTCCTCGAAGGTGGCGAGCCCACCGTCATCGCGAACGCCGAAGGCGCCCGCACGACCCCCTCGGTCGTCGCCTTCGCCAAGAACGGCGAGGTGCTCGTCGGTGAGGTCGCCAAGCGGCAGGCCGTCACCAACGTGGACCGCACCATCCGTTCGGTGAAGCGCCACATGGGCACGGACTGGAAGACCCAGATCGACGACAAGTCCTTCACCCCCCAGCAGATCTCCGCGTTCGTGCTGCAGAAGCTCAAGCGCGACGCCGAGTCCTACCTCGGCGAGACCGTCACCGACGCGGTGATCACCGTGCCGGCGTACTTCTCCGACTCGCAGCGGCAGGCCACCAAGGAGGCCGGCGAGATCGCCGGCCTCAAGGTCAGCCGCATCGTCAACGAGCCGACCGCGGCCGCTCTGGCCTACGGGCTGGAGAAGGAGAACGACCAGACGATCCTGGTCTTCGACCTCGGTGGCGGCACCTTCGACGTGTCCCTGCTCGAGATCGGCGAGGGCGTCGTCGAGGTCAAGGCGACCTCCGGTGACAACCACCTCGGTGGTGACGACTGGGACTCCCGGCTCGTCGAGTGGATGGTCAAGAAGTTCAAGGACAACAACGGCGTCGACCTGGGCAAGGACAAGATCGCCCGGCAGCGCCTGCAGGAGGCCGCCGAGAAGGCCAAGATCGAGCTGTCCTCCTCGAGCGAGACCACGATCCACCTGCCCTACATCACCCACTCGGAGTCCGGCCCGCTGCACTTCGAGGAGAAGATCAGCCGCGCCGAGTTCCAGCGCATGACCTCCGACCTGCTCGACCGCACCAAGGAGCCGTTCAAGCAGGTCATCAAGGACGCCGGCGTCGACGTCTCGACGATCGACCACGTCATCCTGGTCGGCGGCTCGACCCGCATGCCCGCGGTGGCCGAGGTCGTCAAGGAGCTGACTGAGCGGCAAGGAGCCCAACAAGGGCGTCAACCCCGACGAGGTCGTCGCGGTCGGCGCCGCGCTGCAGGCCGGTGTCCTCAAGGGTGAGGTCAAGGACGTCCTGCTGCTCGACGTCACCCCGCTGAGCCTGGGCATCGAGACCAAGGGCGGCGTGATGACGCGGCTCATCGAGCGCAACACCACGATCCCGACCAAGCGGTCCGAGGTGTTCACCACGGCCGACGACAACCAGCCCTCGGTGCAGATCCAGGTCTTCCAGGGCGAGCGTCAGATGGCCGCGCAGAACCAGCCGCTCGGCAACTTCGAGCTGACCGGGCTGCCGCCCGCCCCGCGCGGCGTCCCGCAGATCGAGGTCACCTTCGACATCGACGCCAACGGCATCGTGCACGTGTCCGCCAAGGACCGCGGCACCGGCCGTGAGCAGTCGATGACGATCACCGGTGGCTCGGCGCTGTCCAAGGACGAGATCGACAAGATGATCAAGGACGCCGAGCAGTACGCCGAGGAGGACCGGCAGCGCAAGGAGGCGGTCGAGACCCGCAACCAGGCCGAGGCCGTCGTCTACAGCACCGAGAAGTTCCTGTCCGAGAACGGCGACAAGATCCCGGACGACGTCAAGACCGAGGTGGAGACCGACCTCGAGGCGCTGAAGAAGGCGCCTGGAGAGCACCGAGGAGTCCGCGCTCGTCCGAGATCGAGGCCGCGCTGGCCAAGCTCAACGAGTCCAGCCAGAAGATGGGCGCCGCGATGTACGCCGCGGGCGAGGCCGACGCCTCCGCCGCCGGCGGCACGACCGGCACCGGCGACACCGACGAGGACGTCGTGGACGCCGAGATCGTCGACGAGGACGGTGGCGACGGCGAGAGCCGCCACGGACGGCGACAGCGAGGGTGAGAGCAAGTGACGGATGGCCCCGACCCCGTCGACGAGCAGGCCGAGGCCCCGCCAGGGGCCGAGGCCGGCCCGGTCGAGGAGTCCGAGACCGATCTCGTGAGTGACCTGGCCACCGCCCAGTCGGCGGTGGCCGCGCTCACCGACGACCTCAAGCGGCTGCAGGCCGAGTACGTCAACTACAAGAGGCGGGTCGACCGCGACCGTGAGCTGGTCCGGCAGAACGCCGTGTTCACGGTGCTCACCGGGCTGATGCCGGTGCTCGACGACCTCGACCGGGCGCGCGAGCACGGCGAGCTCGAGGGCGGCTTCAAGGCGGTCGCCGACTCGCTCGAGCGCATCGTCGCGGCGCAGGGCCTGGAGAAGTTCGGCGCGCCCGGGCGACGAGTTCGACCCGCGGCTGCACGAGGCGCTCATGCACTCGCACTCGCCGGACGTCACGACCACGACGTGCCAGAACGTCATCTCGGCGGGCTACCGGATCGGCGAGCGCGTCGTCCGCCCGGCGCGGGTCACCGTGGTGGACCCTGAGCCGCAGGGCGCCGAGCCGGCAACGACGGAGGCCGAGGCGCCACCGGTGGACGAGGACTGACAACGACGCAACAGCACCAGCGCCGACGTACGAGAGGGAAGGGGGTGCGCAGATGACCAGTGCTGACTGGGCGAACAAGGACTTCTACAAGGTCCTCGGCGTCGCCAAGGACGCATCGGCGGCCGACATCAAGAAGGCCTACCGCAAGCTGGCCCGTGACAACCACCCCGACTCCCACCCCGGTGACCAGGCGGCCGAGGACCGGTTCAAGGCGGTCGCCGAGGCCTACGACGTCGTCGGCGACAAGGACAAGCGCAAGGAGTACGACGAGCTGCGGGCCGGTCTCGGCAGCTTCGGCCCGTTCGCGGGCACCGGCGGGCCGGGCGGTCAGCAGTACGACCTCAACGACCTGTTCGGTCAGGGCGGTGGCGGCCCCCGCACCGCGAGCGGTGGCGGGTTCTCCGACCTGTTCGGCGGCATGTTCGGGGGCGGCGGCGGCCGCACCCGCACCGCGTCGACACCGCGCCGGGGCTCCGACGTCGAGACCGAGGCGACCATCGGCTTCGCCGACTCGATCGAGGGCGTGACCGTCTCGCTTCGGCTGTCCTCCGACGCGCCCTGCCCGGACTGCTCCGGCACCGGCGCCAAGGCCGGCACCATGCCGCGGGTCTGCCCCGACTGCGAGGGCGTCGGCATGCGTGCCGCGTCGGTCGGCGGCGCGTTCACGATGAACGAGACCTGCCCGACCTGCCGCGGCCGCGGACTGGTCGTCGACGAGCCGTGCCCGACGTGCCACGGCTCGGGCCGCGGGCTCTCGAACCGCACGATCTCGGCGCGCATCCCCGCCGGCGTCAAGGACGGCCAGCGGATCCGGCTGCGCGGCAAGGGTGCGGCCGGTGAGCGCGGCGGTCCTCCGGGCGACCTGTACGTCGACGTCAAGGTCTCCCCGCACCCGCTCTTCGGTCGCCGCGGCGACAACTTGACGCTGACCGTCCCGGTCAGCTTCGACGAGGCGGCGCTCGGCGCGGAGATCAAGGTGCCCGACGCTGAACGGATCGCCCGTCACGCTGAAGATCCCGGCTGGCACTCCGAACGGTCGCTCGTTCCGGGTCCGGGGTCGTGGCGTGCCGCGCACCAGCGGCGCCGCGAAGGGCACCACCGGCGACCTGCTCGTCGCCGTCGAGGTGCAGGTGCCCGCGGTTCTCGACGAGAAGGCCCGCGCGGCCGTCGAGGCCTACCGCGAGGCGACCGGCTCACCGGACCTGCGCGCCAACCTGTTCGAGCGCACCAGGACCGCGAAATGAGCGGCCCGCGCCGCCCGCGCCCCGAGATGCCGGCGGCACCCGGGCCGGACGTGCCGGTCTACGTCATCAGCGTGGCCGCCGAGCTCACCGGCCTGCACCCGCAGACGCTGCGCACCTACGACCGGCTCGGTCTGGTCATCCCCGGCCGCACCGGCGGCGGTGGCCGTCGCTACTCGTGGCGCGACATCGAGATGCTGCGCGAGATCGCCCAGCTCAGCGCGACCGGCATCGGGCTCGAGGGCGTGCGCCGCATCCTCGACCTCGAGCTGCAGGTCGAGGCGCTGCGCCTCCGCGTGAGCGAGCTCGAGCAGGACCTCGCGGTCGCCGACGAAGCCCTCCGCCGGACCCGCCAGCCCGCCCCCAGCACACCCAACCTCCCCGCGGTCCGCACCACGACCGCGCAGAGCGGCTCCGTCACCGTCTGGCGCCGGAGACGCTGAGGGGTCACAACTTCACGCGTCTCGCCGCGTGTCGCATGCAGAAGTGACTCCTCACGACCCGAAGGCACGTACGAAGAAGGACAGCACGACATGGACGCATCGAACTTCACCACCCGAAGCCAGCAGGCGATCAACGCCGCCATCGAGACCGCCGCGTCGTCCGGGCATGCCCAGGTCGAGGCGACCCATCTGCTCGACGCGCTGCTGAAGCAGCCGGAGGGGATCATCCACCCGCTGCTGCAGGCAGTCGGCGTGCAGCCCTCCGCGATCGAGTCGGCGGTGCGCGCGGAGCTCGCGAAGCTCGCCACCGCGTCGGGCTCGGCAGTCGCAGCTCCGTCGTACTCCCGCGCCGCGCTGCAGGTGCTCGCCAAGGCCAACGACATCGCAACGGAGATGAAGGACGACTACGTCTCGACCGAGCACCTGCTGGTCGCGACCGCCACCGTCGACTCGCCGGCCGCCAAGCTGCTCGCGAGCGCCGGGGCGTCGGCAGAGGCGCTGCGCGGCGCGCTGACCAGCGTGCGGGGCACGACCCGGGTGACGAGCCAGGACCCGGAGTCGACCTACCAGGCACTCGAGAAGTACGCCGTCGACCTCACCGCCACCGCGCGCGAGGGCAAGCTCGACCCGGTCATCGGCCGCGACAGCGAGATCCGTCGCGTGATCCAGGTGCTGTCGCGGCGCACCAAGAACAACCCGGTGCTCATCGGCGAGCCCGGCGTCGGCAAGACCGCCGTCGTCGAGGGGCTCGCGCAGCGCGTCGTCAACGGCGACGTGCCCGACTCGCTGAAGGACCGCCGGGTGCTCTCGCTCGACCTGTCGGCGATGGTCGCGGGCGCGAAGTACCGCGGCGAGTTCGAGGAGCGGCTGAAGGCCGTCCTCGCGGAGATCAAGGCATCCGAGGGCCAGATCATCACCTTCATCGACGAGCTCCACACGGTCGTCGGCGCTGGCGCCGGCGGCGACTCGGCGATGGACGCCGGCAACATGCTCAAGCCGATGCTGGCCCGCGGCGAGCTCCGGATGATCGGCGCCACCACCCTCGACGAGTACCGCGAGCGCATCGAGAAGGACCCGGCCCTCGAGCGGCGGTTCCAGCAGGTCTTCGTCGGGGAGCCGTCGGTCGAGGACACCGTCGCGATCCTGCGCGGGCTCAAGGAGAAGTACGAAGCCCACCACGGCGTCACCATCGAGGACTCGGCCCTCGTCGCGGCCGCGATGCTCTCCGACCGCTACATCACCGGTCGCCAGCTGCCCGACAAGGCGATCGACCTCGTCGACGAGTCGGCCTCGCGGCTGCGCATGGAGATCGAGTCGTCGCCGGTCGAGATCGACGAGCTCCGGCGCGCCGTCGACCGCATGAAGATGGAGGAGCTCGCGCTCGAGCGCGAGGACGACGCCGCCTCGCTGGACCGGCTCGAGCGGTTGCGCGCCGACCTCGCCGACCGCGAGGAGGAGCTGCGCGGGCTGGAGACACGGTGGGCGCGCGAGAAGGCCGCCCTCGAGGGCGTGGGTGAGCTTCGCAAGGAGATCGACGAGCTGCGCATGCAGGCCGAGCGGCTGCAGCGCGAGGGCGACCTGGGCTCCGCCAGCGAGATCCTCTACGGCCGCATACCCGAGCTGGAGAAGCAGCTCGAGCAGGCTTCCGAGGCGGAGCAGTCGGTGACCGACCCGATGGTCCGCGAGGAGGTCGGGCCCGAGGAGATCGCCGACGTCGTGGAGTCGTGGACGGGCATCCCGACCGGTCGGCTCCTCGAGGGCGAGACCGCGAAGCTGCTGCGCATGGAGGAGGTCATCGGCGAGCGGCTGATCGGCCAGCGCTCCGCGGTGGCCGCCGTCTCCGACGCCGTACGACGTGCCAGGGCGGGCATCGCCGACCCGGACCGCCCGACCGGCTCGTTCCTCTTCCTCGGCCCCACCGGCGTCGGCAAGACCGAGCTCGCGAAGTCGCTCGCGGACTTCCTGTTCGACGACGAGCGCGCGATCGTGCGCATCGACATGAGCGAGTACTCCGAGAAGCACTCGGTCTCGCGTCTGGTGGGAGCACCTCCCGGCTACGTCGGGTACGACGAGGGCGGTCAGCTCACCGAGGCGGTGCGCCGCCGGCCGTACTCCGTGGTGCTGCTCGACGAGGTCGAGAAGGCGCACCCGGAGGTCTTCGACATCTTGCTCCAGGTGCTCGACGACGGCCGGCTCACCGACGGCCAGGGCCGCACGGTCGACTTCCGCAACGTGGTGCTGATCCTCACCTCGAACCTCGGCTCGCACTTCCTCGTCGACCCGACGCTGGACGAGGAGAAGAAGCGCGAGTCGGTGATGGCCGTGGTGCGCGCGTCGTTCAAGCCGGAGTTCCTCAACCGGCTCGACGAGATCGTGCTGTTCGACTCGCTGACGCGAGACGAGCTGTCCCACATCGTCGACCTGCAGATCGCCGAGCTCGGCCGTCGTCTCGCCGTACGACGCATCACCGTCGACGTCAGCGAGGCCGCGCACCAGTGGCTCTCGCGCACCGGCTACGACCCGGCCTACGGCGCCCGGCCGCTGCGACGCCTCGTGCAGACCGCGATCGGCGACCCGCTCGCGCGGCTGCTGCTCGCCGGTGAGGTGCTCGACGGCAGCGCCGTCACGGTGGACGTCGACCCTGCCGGCGACGGGTTGCTGCTCACCACCGCTGCCCGGCCCGCGTAGTCCTTCGGGGCGACCCCGGCACCACCCACCCAGGGCATGGGCGGGACGCCCGAGCCGGGTGACACTGAGCACCTGACCGGGTTCGGGGGGATCCGGGATGGTCCGGGGGGACCTGATGAGGCGTACGGCTGGCGCGCTCGTGCTTGCGCTCGTGGCGGTGGGCTTCGTGCTGCCCTCAAACGGGTCGGCCAGCGCGCACGAGGACGGGGACGGCCATGACGGGCCGGTGCTGCCGCACGGCTTCGAGCTGGTCTCCTATCCCACCGGTCAGGCCGACTACAACCTCACCGACTTCGCCTGGTTGCCGGACGGCGGGCTGCTGACCAGCGGCAAGGACGGCACCGTCACGTTCGCGCCGCCCGGCCAGACGCCGCGCGTGATCGGGCAGGTTCCGAACGTTCGGGTCGCCGGCGACCACGGCATGCTCGGCTTCGCGCCCGCCAACGACTATGCGACGTCGGGTCGTGTGTTCGTCACCTTCGACAAGGGTGAGGCGACCGGTGTCGGGGCGGGGACAGGCGTCGGCATGGTCGAGGAGTGGCGTGCGTCGCCCGCCGAGGACCCGCAGACGTTCACTCGCACCCGCACCCTGATCGACGGCGCGGCGATGTCACCGGCTCTCGACCAGGTGACGCGCAACCACGGTCTCGACTCGGTCGTGGTGGCACCAGACGGCACGCTGTTCGTCAGCGTCGGCGACGACAGCTTGAACAACGGCGAGCCCAAGACACTTCGCGCACAAGACGTCGACATGCCCTACGGCAAGATCCTGCATCTCACCGCGACCGGCGACGGCGTGCCGTCCAACCCGTTCTTCGATGCCGACCACCCGCACTCGTGGCGAAGCATGGTCTACGCCTACGGCTTCCGGAACCCGTTCCGCTTCGACATCGACACCCGCAACGGGCGGCTGCAGCTCGGCGACGTCGGCTGGACGCAGTGGGAGGAGGTCGACTCGGTCGAGAAGGGAATGAACGCGGGCTGGCCCTGCTACGAAGGCAAGGCGCGCACCGTCATCGGCTCCGCCGAGCTCTGCCAACAGCTCTACGACGCCAAGACGGCCACCAGTCCGATCCTCACCTACGCCCACAACGGCCAGGGGGCGTCGATCACCGGCGGCGCGTTCTACCGAGGGTCGTCCTACCCCGCGGCCTACCGCGGGGCATGGTTCTTCGGCGACTACGTCAAGAGCACGATCTGGACCATGAAGACCGACGCCGCCGGCAGCCTGGTCCGCGCTCCGGAGACGAACGGCTTCGGCACTGCGGTCGGCGGACCGGTCGCGTTCCACCGGGGACCCAACGGTGACATCACGTACGCCGACATCACCACCAGCACGGTCCAGCGGCTCGTCTACACCTCGGCCAACCGAGCGCCCGTGCCACACATCGACTACGACAGCACCGATCCGGACACCAACACCGTGGGCTTCTCGGCCGCGGGCTCACGCGACCCCGACCGCGACGCCATCACCTATGCGTGGAACCTGGGCGACGGCACCTCGTCGACGTCGAAGACACCGAGTCACACCTACGTCGACGCGGCCCCCCGGACGGTCACGCTGACGGTCCGCGACAGCCATGGCAACACCGGCGCGACGACGGTGCTGGTGCATCCCGGCAACCACCGCCCCCAGCTCTCGATGGTCGCGCCGGCCGAGGGCACCACGTTCGCCGTCGGTGACCCGGTCCGGCTGACGGCGACGGCCAGCGACGCCGAGGACGGCCCGCTCGCCGTGCGCTGGCAGACCGCGTTGAAGCACTGTCCCGGTGCCGAGAGCTGCCACCTCCACCCGGAGGGGTCATCGAGCGGGTCGACGTACAGCGAGGACTTCCCGGACCACACGTTCGACACCACGATCCTGGTCACGGCCAAAGCCACCGACGCGACCGGCGCGACCACCACTGCGACCTTCGAGGCCAAGCCGAGGCTCCGCACGGTGACCGTCGCCGGCCCGGTGCGGGCCGCCATCAACGGCGTGACCGCGGGAGCTGCCAAGGCGGTCGAGGGGTCCGAGGTCCAGCTCGAGGCGCGGCCCACCTCGTCCTACTGGGTCTGGCAGGCGTGGAGCGACGCCGGCGCACCGTCGCACTCGTTCACGATGCCTGACCACGACGTCGCCTTGAAGCTCACCTACGTCACCCGGATCGAGGAGCGCTACGTGTCGCTCGGCGGCGGGACGTCGTTCCTCGGTGCACCGCTGTCCCTCGAGCGCGCAACCGCTGCGAGCGGCAGGTCGAGGACGTACGCCGGCGGGCGGATGTACTGGGGCCCCAAGACCGGCGCGCACTACCTGAGGGACGGGATCCTCAAGGGCTACCTCGCCCAGCGCGGCCCCGGCGGCTTCGGGCTCCCGACCACCGACAACGTCACGGTCGAGCGGAGGTGCCTACGCCCACTTCACCGGCAACCGCAGCATCTTCCGCCGCAACGGCCACCGTGCCCATCCGGTGCGCGGCGCCATCCGCACCCGCTACCGGGCCATCGGCTTCCAGAAGTCGTGCCTCGGGTTCCCGGTCGGCGCGCAGTCGCGAGTCTCCGCCGGGCTCCGTCAGCGCTTCGAGCACGGCACGCTCACCTACACCAGCAAGACCAAGAAGACCGTCCGCCGTTGCAGCTAACGGCCCGAATGGGCCATTCCCACCGGCAGGACGCGAAGCGACGATGGCAAAGCCTGGGTGTTCGTTGCATTGATTCCGGGGGGAGTCATGCGTCGCGTCGCGAATGTGCTGTGCGCGCTCGTGCTTGTGCCGATGTCTTTGGTTGCGCTCCAGGAGGGGGCGAGCCAGCGCGCCGATGCTGCCGGTCCGACTTTGCCGCCTGGCTTCACGCTGGTGGACACCGCCACGGGGCAGGCTGCGTTCAACCTCACCGACTACACCTGGCTGCCTGATGGGGCCCTGTTGACCAGCGGCAAGGACGGCACCGTCACGTTCGTGCCGCCGGGCGGCTCACCGCGTGTCATCGGGCACGTGCCGGGGGTCCGGGCCAACGGCGACCACGGCATGCTCGGCTTCGCGGCCGCCAACGACTACGCGACGACCGGTCGGGTGTACATCACCTACGACAGCGGCGACCCCAACGGCACCGGTTTCGGCATGGTCGAGGAGTGGGCCGCCTTGCCAGCCGCTAGCCCGACAACGTTCACGAAGTCGCGGACCCTGATCGACGGCAGTGCGATGACGCCGGCCTTCGCGCAGACCACGATCAACCACGGCGTCGACGAGGTGACCGTGGCCCAGGACGGGACGTTGTTCGTCAGTGTCGGCGACGACGCCATGAACAACGGCGGGCCCAACTCGCTCCGGGCGCAGGATCTCGACCTGCCCTACGGCAAGATCCTGCACCTGACGGCCGACGGCGACGGCGTCTCTACCAACCCCTTCTACGATGCCGCGGCTCCGCACAGCTGGCGCAGCATGGTGTACGCCTACGGCTTCCGGAACCCGTTCCGGTTCAGCATCGACGCGCGCAACGGCCTGCTGCAGCTCGGGGACGTCGGTTGGAACCAGACCGAGGAGGTCGACACCGTCGCTGCGGGCATGAACGGCGGCTGGCCCTGCTACGAAGGCACCAGGCATCCCGACGCTTTCAAGACCCAGCAGGCGTGCCTCTCGTTGTACGCCGCGGGCACTGCCACGCCGCCCATCGTCACCTACGAGCACGCCGGCTCCGGCGCTTCGGTGACCGGTGGCGTGCAGTACAACGGGGCCGGCTACCCGATGGCGTATCGCGGCGCGTGGTTCTACGGCGACTACGCGCGCGGCATGCTGTGGACCCTGACGACCGACGAGACCGGCCACCTCCAGCGGGCGCCGGAGACGGCGGGCTTCGGGTCAAACGTCGGCGGCCCGGTGGCGTTCCAACCAGGCCCCGGGGGCGACATCACGTACGCCGACATCAGCACCGGCAACGTGCGCCGTCTCGTCTACGCCACCGGCAACCACGCGCCGAGCGCGGACATCGACTTCCAGGTGGATCCCGACACCCGGACCGTGAGCTTCTCCGCCGCTGGATCGAGTGACCCCGACGGCGACGCGCTGACCTACTCCTGGAACTTCGGCGACGGCACCTCGTCGACGCAGGCCGCCCCTCAGCACACCTTCGGTGACAGCGCCGAGAGGACCGTGACGCTCACCGTCCGCGACGTCCTGGGTGCCACAAGCACGACCACCGCTCTGGTCAATCCCGGTGGCCACAGCCCCACGCTGACCTTGACCCTGCCGACCAAGAAGACGTTCGCGGTCGGCGATCAGGTCAAGCTCTCCGCCAAGGCCACCGACCCGGAGGACGGCGACCTCGTAGTCCACTGGACCTCGGCCCTCAAGCACTGCCCGTTCACGAACAGCTGTCACCTGCATCCGGAGGGTGCGCAGACCGGTGCGACGTTCACCGACACCTACCCCGACCACACCTTCGACACCACGCTGCTGGTGACTGCCACGGCCACCGACTCCGACGGTTCGAGCACCACCAAGACCTACGAGGCCCCGCCGACGCTGCGCACCGTGAAGGTCTCCTCACCCGTGGCGGCGGCGATCAACGGCACGCCCGGCACCTCCGCCCAGGTCGTGCAGAACTCGCAGGTGCAGCTGAGTGCGCCGGCCTCGTCGACGTACCGGGTGTTCAAGAGCTGGAGCGACGGCGGCGCGGCGAGCCATGCGTTCACGATGCCGGCACGCAACCTCAGCCTGACCGCCACCTACCAGACCGCGATCGACGTCCGCTACGCCGCGCTCGGCGGCGCGACGTCGTTCCTCGGCGCCGCCAAGAATGCGGAGTACAACACCCCGGGGATCACCGGCCGAGGCAGGCAGTACGCCGGAGGGCGGCTCTACTGGGGGCCGACGTCGGGCACGCACTACCTCACGGGAGCGGTGCTCACGGCCTTCACGGGTGGCGGCGCCACGGCCGGCTTCGGGCTGCCGACAACCGACAACACCGCGGTAACGGGCGGCGACTACGCGCACTTCACCGGTGACCGGAGCATCTTCCACAAGACGGGCAAGAGCGCCTTCCGGCTGGTGGGACAGATCCGCGCCTACTACGCCTCTCGTGGCTACCAGACCTCGTGCCTCGGCTTCCCCACCGCCAACCAGGCGAGCACCAGCGCCGGTCTGAAGCAGTCGTTCGAGCACGGCACCATCACCTTCACCACCAAGACCGGCAAGGCGACGGCTACCTGCTGAGGGCGAGTGAAGCGAGCCTCCAAGCCACTACGTGGTCGAGGTCTCGGCGGCCGTCTTGATCGAGGCGGCTTCTGTCTCGACGTACCGCTTGGTGAGCTTCCGCGTCATCAGCCAGCCGACGCCGGACAGGGCACCGGACACCCTCACGGAGAGAGTGAGCCGACTCCCGTCGGGGTGCGGCTCGACGACGTGCGCGGCGGTCACGGTGACGCCCGGCGAGCTCGACTCCCAGATGTACGACGACCCGTCGACCAGCTCGGTGACCGTCCACACCCCTTCGGGCAGCCGGGGCTGCCGCAACCGGGTTCGGGAGCCGACGGCCAGCGGTCCGGGGTCAAGACGCTCAACGGCGTCGACGGTCGGGATCCGATCTGGCCAGCGCTCGACGTCGACGACCACTGCCCAGACCCGCTCGGGCGGGGCCGCGATGGTGACGGCGTGCTGCAGGCCGGGCATGGGCTGAGTCTAGGACGGCGCCCCGCCAAGCTGAGGCTCGACTGATACCCACGGCTGGCGCCGAGATGTCGGCGTGGAGTGGGCTGGAGGCAGCGGTTCGTCGAAGTGCGCGTCGCTCCACCAGGTGCCACGACAAGAAAGCGACGGGAACGGTGACGGCGATCGAGAGCAGTGCGAAGCCGAACCACCCCAGCGCGACCCCGGAAACCAGCAATGCCTGTTGGATCGGGAACCCGTACACGTAGGTGCCGTAGGACAAGTCGCTGCGGAGCCGTAGTCGCGGGAACCTGCCGAGCCACAGACCTCCGTAGATGGCCAGGTAGGCGACTGCGGGCGCTGCGACGACCCGATAGTCGGGAGCCAGCAGTGCGCCGACCATCAGCAGCCCGAGCATCGCCATGAGGAGTCGGGGCGACGCGGGAACCCGCTCGCGGTGCAGAAAGAGCAGGACGCCGAGGCCGAACATCAAGACGGTTCGCAGGATCAGCACCACTAGGCCGCTGGTGCCGACCAGTGGAACGCCTACGAGGGTCGCCGTGGCGGCGACCAGCCACATCGTCAGGACGAGCAGCCAGATCACTCCCGGGCGGAGCAGGCGACACATTGCGAGCAGTGCAAGACCGACGTAGCAGGCGGCCTCGAACCCGAGCGACCACAAGGAGCCGTTCCACAGCGCGGAGTGCGCCACACCGGTTGGGCCGCCCGCGATGTCGTACTGGGTGACCCACACCCCGGCGTTTGCGAAGACGTACTGAGCTTGGGCACGCAGCGTCGGCACGGTCGAACCGCTCACCAGGGCGGCGGCCGGCGCGATCACGAACGCCGTGACGATCAGGCACGCCCACAGTCCGGGAAGAATGCGCCTCGCCCGAGCGGCCAGGTAGGACCCGGGGCTCGAGCTGCGCTGCCACGAGCGACAGACCAGGAAGCCGGAGATGGCGAAGAAGGCATCGACGGCGATATCGGCCAACACGTGCTCGGCCCTGGGAGAGAGCCAGCTGTCTCCCCGCAGCGCGTAGGCATGCCAGAGCACGACCTCCAGAGCGAGGCACAAACGAAGAAAATTCAGTGCGTTCGGCCGCGATTCGAATCGCTCGCCGATGCTCCCCGGTGCGTGGCTTTCCCGCCCGACCCTGCCCCCCAAAGTCATGTCCACAATCATCAGTTGGTAGGTACGCAATGTCCTGAAAATGATGAAAAAGGCTGTCAGAGAGGCTACGAGATATTGCTATCGCAGCCGAAGCACCATCTGCCTTTCGCTGATCGCGGGATTCCTCGGCAGCGGTTTGGAGATCCCGGTCTGCGTGAAGCCGTGCCTCAGGTAGAGGTGCAGTGCCGCGTTGTTGCCCTCCGCGACCCACAGCACCAGGCGAGAGCGCCGGCGTCTCGCGCCCACTCCTCGACCTGTGTGACCAGGCAGGAGCCGATCCTGCCTCCCACGGTGCTCGGGGTGGACCCACATGGCCACGAGCCGGCGCTCCTCGATGGACTCCCCAGGGCCCCGCCAGTCGTCCTCGGTGGCTCGTCGCACGACGGCTTCCGGGGGCCGATTATTGGGATGCGCGGCCATGGTCGAGGGTCCTAGCGTGGCAAGCGGCCGTCAAACCGATTGGAGGCCCGAGCCGATGACCGCTCACCTCGAGTCGCTGTGCTTCGACGCGCACGACCCGATGCGTCTTGCGAGCTTCTGGGCGGGCGTCCTCGGCTGGAGGGTGGCCGACGGCGACAGCGACAGCGTCGCCCTGCTGCCGAACGACGACACCGGGTTCTCGATCGGGTTCCTCGCCTCCGAGGAGCAGAAGTCGGTCCCGAACCAGATGCACTTCGACCTGACGAGCACCTCTCTCGACAACCAGCGCCAGACGGTGGACCGGGCACTCGGACTGGGCGCTCGGCACATCGACGTCGGTCAGCTCCCGGAGGAGGAGCACGTGGTGCTCGCCGACCCCGAAGGCAATGAGTTCTGCGTCATCGAGCCGGGCAACAGCTTCCTGGCCGACTGCGGGTTCATCGGGGCGCTCTCCTGCGACGGCTCCCGGGAGGTCGGGTACTTCTGGAGCGAGGCGCTCGGCTGGCCGCTGATCTGGGACCAGGACCAGGAGACCGCGATCCGTTCGCCGAACGGCGGTCCGAAGGTCGCGTGGGGTGGTCCGCCGGACGCGCCGAAGACCGGGAAGAACCGGCTGCACCTCGACATCGCTCCGCCCGCTGGCGGTGACCAAGAGGCGGAGGTCGAGCGGCTCGTGTCCCTCGGCGCGACTCGGGTCGACATCGGTCAAGGCGCGGTTGACTGGGTCGTGCTTGCCGACCCCGATGGCAACGAGTTCTGCGTGTTGACGCCTCGCTAGGCCGTCCTTAAAACCACGAAATGCGCTCGGGTGCAAGCGATTCTCCAACGCGGTCCGCGGCGGTATCGAGAGTGCTACTGTCAAATTCGAGTGGCCCTTGTGCCACGTTTCTGGTGAGAAGAAGTGACCCCGTGTCCTCTGAGAATCCCTCACCGCTGCCTGCCCAGACAGTTCCGCCTCCGTTGCGCGTGCTGCCGCACCTGCGCAAGGCGGCGACCGGCATCAGCGGCCTCGACGAGGTCACGGGCGGTGGGTTGCCCGCCGGACGACCCACCCTGGTCTGCGGCCCGGCCGGCTGCGGCAAGACGTTGCTCGCCATGGAGTTCTTGATCCGCGGCATCACCGAGTTCGACGAACCGGGGCTCTTCGTCGCGTTCGAGGAGAGCATTCCCGAGCTGGTCGAGAACGTCGCATCCCTCGGGTTCGATCTCCAGCGGCTGCAGGACGAACACCGCCTGGTGATGGATCACGTCCAGCTCGCGCCCGGCGACTTGTCGGAGACCGGCGCGTGGGACCTAAGCGGACTGTTCATCCGGCTCGGTGCGGCGATCGACGAAGTCGGCGCCAAGCGGGTGGTCCTGGACACCGTCGAAACACTGTTCGGCGCGTTCGAGAACACCGCGATCCTTCGCGCCGAGCTGCGTCGGCTGTTCAGCTGGCTCAAGGCAACGAGGGGTGACGGCGGTGGTCACCGGTGAGCGCGGGGACGGTTCGTTGACGCGCTACGGCATCGAGGAGTACGTGTCCGACTGCGTGATCGTGCTGGACCACCGGGTCAGCGAGCAGACGTCCACGCGGAGGTTGCGCGTGCTCAAGTACCGCGGCTCGCTGCACGGCACCAACGAGTACCCGTTCCTCATCGGCAGCAACGGCGTCTCGGTGCTCCCGATCACGTCGATCGGACTGCAGCACCGGGCGTCCCTCAAACGCGTCTCGAGCGGGGTGGAGAGCCTGGACGAGATGCTTGGTGGAGAAGGCCTCTATCGCGGCAGCTCGGTGCTGATCAGCGGCACGGCGGGCACTGGCAAGTCGACGATCGCGGCGCAGTTCTGCGCGGCGGCGTGCAGCCGCGGCGAACGTGCCCTCTACTTCGCCTTCGAGGAGTCGGAGCCACAGATCATCCGCAACATGTTGTCCGTGGGGATAGATCTCCAGCGTTGGGTTGACGAGGGACTGCTCTTCTTCCGCTGCGTGCGACCCAGCCTGCTCGGGCTCGAGGCGCACCTCGCCTCCATGCAGGAGGTCGTCGCTGGGTTCAAGCCAGAGGTGGTGGTGATGGACCCGATCTCCGACCTGCTGCACTCCGGGGACGGTGAGGAGGTCTTCGACATGCTCACGCGGGAGGTCGACTACCTCAAGAGCAACGGGGTTACCGCGGTGTTCACCAGCCTGAACGTCATCCGCGACGCCGAGAACAACGAGCAGCAGATCGGCTCACTGATCGACACCTGGGTGATGGCGAAGCTGGAGGAGCACAACGGCGCCCGGCACCGGGTGATCTACGTGCTGAAGTCCCGTGGGATGGCGCACTCGCACGAGATCCGTGAGTTCGTCCTCAGCCACGACGGCCTCGAGGTCGCGGACGTGTACCGGCCGGCAACGGTGGACGCGTGACGACCGGTGAAGGCCTCGACGATCAGGTGGGGGTGGTCGACGACACCAACGAAGTCTGGTACCTGCGGTTGTACGTGGCGGGCGAGTCACCGAAGTCGCTCGAGGCGTTCGCAAACCTCAAGCAGCTGTGCGAAGCCCACATGGAGCATCCCTACGAGATCGAGATCGTCGATATCTTGCAGAACCCGCGGCTGGCCCGCGGCGACGAGATCCTCGCGATCCCGACTCTTGTACGCCGGCTCCCCGCCCCGATGCGCAAGATCATCGGGGATCTGTCCGACACCGACCGGGTGCTGATCGGACTGCAGCTGCGACCGAAGAAGGCATCATGAGTGAGGCAGAGGACGCACTGGCCAGCTTCGAGAACCGGTTGGCCGACCAGGAAGAGTCGTCATACGCCCTCACGCTCTTCGTGACAGGTGCCTCCGACATGTCCCGGCGCGCGATCGCCAACGTACAGGCCCTGTGCGAGAAACACCTGCAGGGCCGCTACACCCTCGAGGTGGTCGACGTTCACCGCGATCCATCAATGATGTCGATGTACGACGTCGTCGCCGCCCCGACCCTGATCAAGGGGACGCCGCTGCCCAAGCGGATGCTGGTGGGCGACCTCTCCGACACAGCGCGCGTGCTGGCAGCGTTGGACATCCACCCGGAGCCGACGGTTCCCGGACCGGCGTCGGTGTGACACCGGCATCCGGCGCCGCGGACGACGTTGATGCGCTCCGAGACCGGCTGGCTGCCGCGGAGGAGACCATCCGTGCCATCCGGAACGGCGAGGTCGACGCGCTCGTCATCGGAGCGGTGCCAGGTGAGGAACGGCTGTTCACCCTGAACAGTGCCGACCGGCCGTACCGCAACTTCGTCGAAGGCATGTCGGATGGTGCAGCCACCGTGTCTGCCGACGGCATCGTTCTGTATGCCAACCAGGCTTTGGCAAATCTCGTCGGCTCCTCGCGGATGGTCGGCAAGCCGTTCCTGGACCTCATCGCGCGTTCGAGCCAAGACGGGCTTCGCGGCGTGATCGGTTCCTCGAGTGGCGGGGGTTCCGTGGAAGCGGCACTCGTGACGTCGGATGGTCAGTTCATTCCGGCCCTGGTGGGCGCTTCCAAAGTAGTCGTCGACGGCGATCAGATCACGTGTCTCACGGTCACCGACCTCACCAGTGAGCGCAAGGCCGAGGCGGTGCTGGCGCACTCGGCTCACCACGACGGGCTGACGGGGCTCCCCAACCGAACACTGCTCACCGACCGCATCCAGCATGCTCTGGAGCGGCGTTCCTCCGGGGGCGGCCTGCTGGCACTGCTCTTCTGCGACGTGGACGGCTTCAAGAACGTCAATGACGCCCACGGACATCAGATCGGGGACGTGGTGCTGCAGACGATCTCGAGGCGACTCGCCTCCGCCGTACGGCCGGAGGACACCGTTGCGCGGATCGGGGGGACGAGTTCGTGGTGCTCTGCGAGCAGCTCGCGGACCTCGAAGCCGCCACGATGGTCGCCACTCGACTGAGCACAGCGGTCGCGATGCCGGTGTCGACGGCCATCGGCATGGTGGAAGTCACCCTGAGCGTCGGGGTAGCGGTGGCGGACAATGGAGAGGACGCCAGCTCCGACACTCTCCTGCGTGACGCCGATGAGGCGATGTACAAGGCCAAGCGTCAGGGGCCGAACGTCATCGAGCTCTTCGACGAGAACCTCCGGACTGTCGCAGCATCACGGTTGCAGCTGCTGTCCGACCTGCGAGGAGCTGCCGGCAACGGGGAGCTGCGGCTGGTGTACCAACCGGTCGTCGCCATCGCCGACGAGTCCAACATCGGAGTCGAGGCCCTGCTGCGCTGGCAGCACCCCACACGCGGGCTCGTTGCTCCCGACACCTTCATACCTTTCGCCGAGACCAGCGGCTTGATCATCTCGATCGGGGCCTGGGTCATGCGCGAGGCGTGCCACCAAGGGGCACGCTGGCAGCGGGAGCTCCCGCCGGGTCGCCGGCCAACGATGTCGGTCAACGTCTCGGGACGGCAGCTGACGCCGGCCGCGCGGCTCGTCGAAACCGTGCAACGCTCCCTCGGGGAGTCCGGGCTCGATCCCGGCTCGCTCGTCCTCGAGGTCACCGAGAGCGCTCTCATGGACGACGCCGAAGCGGCGCTTGCGGGTCGTCGAGGAGCTGAAGTCGCTGGGTCTTCGCATCGCCATCGACGACTTCGGCACCGGCTACTCCTCGCTTCTCTACCTCAAGCGGCTCCCGGTGGACCTGTTGAAGATCGACCGCACCTTCGTCTCCGGCCTCGGGGAGAACAGCGAGGACAGCGCGATCGTCCGGAGCGTCATCGAGCTGGCGGAGGCGTTCGACATCGCGGCAGTCGCCGAGGGGATCGAGACGCGTGCCCAGCTGGAGGAGCTTCAACGGCTCGGCTGTCACTTTGGCCAGGGCTACTACTGGAGCCCCGGAAGGCCAGCAGCCGAGCTCGATCCCAAAGTGCTGTTCGTCCCGCCCGCTCGCAGACGCATCGCACTGGCCGCGCCGCTCTGACCTCGAGCCCTGGGTCCTCGAGGTGGGCAGCGGGCTGTCACCCTTGACACTCCGGGGCGGGGGATCATAGCATCTACTGACTGATTAGTCAGTCATTATTTGCTGGCTGGATGGAGTCGGATGAGCGCGAGTGCGGACGGTCCCACCGACCAACCTGTCGACGCCCCGGAGAAGATCCTGGCCGCCGCCGCGAAGGTGATCGCAGAGCAGGGTCTCGCGGGTGTGCGCATGGCGGGGATCGCCAAGGCGGCCGGCGTCTCGACGGGACTGCTGCACTACCACTTCGACACCAAGGAACGGCTCTTCGCCGAGGTGCTCGTGTGGTCCGACCAGCGCTCGAGCGTGCTCGACCAGGAGTCGATGCGCGACGCCGGCCAGCGACCGCCCGAGCAGCTCGCGGCCTACCTCGACCGGTGCCTGCCGAGCGACGAGCAGCTCGTCCAGGACTGGCTGCTGTGGCAGGAGCTCACGTCGCTCTGCCTGCGACATCCGGGGATGGGTCAGGTCGGCGTGGACCTGTACGACCACCTCTACGACACGGCCGCCTCGATCATCGACGACGGTGTCGCGAGCGGGGACTTCCAGTCGCCGGTCGGTGGGTCGCGCATGGTCGCGGAGGCCGCGATCGCGATGGTCGACGGCCTGGGCACCCGCGTGCTGTCGAGCGGCCCCGACCTCACGCTGGCCGGCGCACGCCACATCCTCGCTGCCACCATGGGCGTGCTGCTCGGGCACGACGGCCCGCTGCCTCTCGAAGGCGCTGAGGCCCCCGTCGTACAGAGCGCAGGATGAGCGGGCCGCTCACCCGGCGGAGCCTGCTGCGCGGCGGGGCGGCGCTCGGCGTCGCGGCCGCCACCGGGTCGTCGCTGGCCAGCTGCGCCTACATCGGCGACGGCGTCATCAAGGCACCCAAGCCCAAGCCGTCGGTGAAGGCGAAGATCGACGGCGACCTCGTCTACTTCAACTGGGCCGACTACCTCGACCCGGCCGTCTTCAAGGGCTTCAAGGAGGAGTACGGCGTCGACATCATCGAGTCCAACTACGACTCGATGGAGGGCATGTACGCCAAGGTCAACGCCGGCAACCGTTACGACATCATCTTCCCCGGCGCGAAGTGGGTCGCCCAGCTCAAGCAGCAGGGCAAGCTCAGCGCGATCGACCACCGGCAGCTGCAGAACGCCGACCAGGTCTTCGGTGGCGGCAGCTACTTCGCGGACCCGTGGTACGACAAGAACTCCGAGGTCTCCGCGCCGTTCACCGTCTACAAGACCGGGATCGCGTGGCGCAAGGACAAGGTCGACTCGATGACCGGGTCGTGGCGCGATCTGTGGAACGAGGACGCCAAGGGCCGCATCTTCGTGCTCGACAACCAGGACGAGGCGCTCGGCATGGCGGCGCTGCTGCTCGGCTTCGACGTCAACACCTCGAAGCCGAGCGAGCTCGCCGAGATCAAGAAGCTGCTGCTGAGCCAGAAGCCGCTGCTGCGCGCGTACTCCTCCGACGACATCAACAACATGGCCAGCGGCGACCCGTGGATCCACCACATGTGGAGCGGTGACTTCGTGTACTTCTCCCAGTACGTCGCCAAGCACCCGGAGCGGTTCGGCTTCGAGGCCCCCAGTGAGGGCGCCCCGATCAACTCCGACGCCTACGCGATCCCGGCCAACGCGGAGCATCCCGGCACCGCGATGCTCTTCATCGACTACCTGCTCCGACCGGAGATCGCGAAGAAGAACATCAACTACCTCTGCTACCCCTTCCCGGTCCGCGACGCGGTCGGGGAGTTCGAGAAGCTCGCCAAGGAGTTCCCCGCCTGCAACGTCGACGTCAACGAGCTCGAGAACTCCGCCATGTTCAAGCTGCTGACGCCCCAGCAGGTGCAGGCCCGCAGCGCGGTCTGGACCGAGGTGAAGGCGAGCTGATGGCAGTCTCGACCACGACTCCACCGACCCGACCGCCGGAAACCGGCGACGAGGACAAGCCGCGCCGCAGCGCGCACGAGTCGCGGTTGTGGGGCTGGCTGCTGCTGGTGCCGACCGGCTGGATGGTGGTCTTCTTCCTGTCCAGCATGGTGATCGTGCTGCTGCTGTCGTTCGGCTTCGTCGGCCAGGACGGCAACCCCTACTTCGGGCACAGCCTCGACAACTACCAGGCGCTGTGGACGGCCACCTACCTGAAGCTCTTCGTGCGGTCGCTGGTCTACGCCGTGCTCACGGTGGTGCTGTCGGCTCTCATCGCCTACCCGGTCGCGTACGTCGTCGCGCTGCACGGCGGTCGCTTCAAGCACGCCCTGATCGCCGCGATCGTGGTGCCGTTCTTCGCCAGCTACCTGGTGCGGATGTACGCCTGGTCCGCGATCCTCTCCGACGAGGGCATCGTCAACAGCGTGCTGCGGAAGATGGGCATCTCCGACGGTATGCAGTTCCTGAACACGCCGTACGCCGTGATCGGTGGCCTGGTTTACGGCTTCGTGGTGTTCATGATCCTGCCGATCTATGCCTCGCTCGAGCGCATGGACGTGTCGTTGATCGAGGCGGGCAAGGACCTCTACCACTCGCCGATGAGCACGTTCTTCCACGTGACGCTGCCGGCGACCCGGGCCGGGCTCTACGGCGGGATGCTGCTGGTGTTCCTGCCCGCACTCGGCGACTTCGTCAGCGCGCAGCTGCTCGGCGGTCCGAACACGTACATGATCGGCAACCTCGTGCAGCAGCAGTTCTTCGAGAGCCAGAACTGGCCACTGGGCTCGGCGATGACGATCGGGCTGATGGCGCTGCTGACCGTGCTGATGGTGGTCTACCTCCGCGCCACCTCGACGAGAGCCCGGGAGGTCTGATGGCCACCGCCACGGCTGCCCGCGCCAAGGCACCACGCGTCGCCTCGAAGCGGCCGCGGCTGGCGATCGCGGTGACGGCCGCGTTCTTCGTCTGGCTGTACCTCCCGATCATCTTGGTGGTGGTCTTCAGCTTCAACGACAAGAAGTCGCTGTCGTCGTGGGGCGGCTTCAGCACGCGGTGGTACGACGCGTTCGTGCACGACGACGCCCTCGTGAGCTCGCTGGTGGCCAGCATCGAGATCGCCGCCGTCGCGACAGTCGGGTCGCTGATCCTCGGCACCATGCTCGCGCTCGGTCTCGAGCGGGTGCGCTCGCGACGAGGACGCGTCGCCGGAGCCGTGACGCTGCTGCCGTTGGTCACGCCGGAGATCGTCACCGGCGTCGCGGCGCTGCTGCTGTTCACCGGCATCGGCATGAAGCTCTCGCTGCTGACGGTGATCCTCGCCGAGATCACGTTCTCCATCGCCTACGTCGCGGTGATCGTGCGCGGACGTCTCGCGGCGATGCCGCACGACGTGGAGGAGGCCGCGCGAGACCTCGGCTGCACGCCGTGGCAGACGGTGCGGCTGGTCACCCTGCCCACGATCCTGCCGGCGCTCATCGCGGGCGGTCTGCTGGTGTTCGCGCTGGTCTTCGACGACTTCGTGCTGGCGTTCTTCACCACCGGCGTCGACCCGCAGCCGCTGCCGGTGCGGATCTACTCCTCGATCCGGTTCGGCGTCTCGCCGGCCATCAACGCCGTCGGCACCGTGATGCTCCTGGTGTCCGGCGTGCTGATCATGCTCTCCCTGTTCATCCCGCGCCTGCTCGGGCGGCACGACAACAGCATCGACCTGATCGCCGGAGGCGAGAACCGATGAATCCCACCGAGCCCAGCACAGCGGCCCGCCCCGACGTCGCCACCGAGACCCCTCCAGGAAGTCACCGGGCGGCCGGCACCTCGGAGACCGCCGAGGCCGCCGTCGAGCTCGTCGGGCTCACCAAGCGGTTCGGGGACACCACCGTCGTCGACAACGTCGAGCTGTCGATCAGGCAGGGCGAGTTCTTCTCGCTGCTCGGCCCCTCCGGCTGCGGCAAGACCACCACCCTGCGGATGATCGCCGGCTTCAGCGACCCCACCTCGGGCAGCGTCATCGTCGGTGGCGAGGACGTCACGTCGGTGCCGCCGCACAAGCGCAACGTCAACACGGTCTTCCAGAGCTACGCGCTCTTCGAGCACCTCGACGTGCGCGGCAACGTCGCCTTCGGGCTGCGCCGCAAGGGCGTCGCCAAGTCAGAGCTCAGCCGTCGCGTCGACGAGGCGATGGACCTCGTGCAGCTCGGCGGCCGGTCCAAGGCGAAGCCGCGTGAGCTGTCGGGAGGTCAGCGGCAGCGCGTCGCACTCGCACGTGCACTGATCAACCGACCGCGCGTGCTGCTGCTCGACGAGCCGCTGGCGGCGCTCGACCTCAAGCTGCGCCACCACATGCAGCAGGAGCTCAAGGCGATCCAGCGCGAGGTCGGCATCACGTTCGTGTTCGTGACCCACGACCAGGACGAGGCGCTCAGCATGAGCGACCGGATCGCGGTGATGAACGGCGGCGTCGTCGAGCAGTGCGGCACGCCCGAGGACATCTACGAGCACCCGCGCTCGGCGTTCACGGCCGGCTTCATCGGCGTCAGCAACCTGATGACCGGGTTGTACGACGCGGGCACGCTCGTGCTGCCCGGAGACGTGCGGATCCCGCTCCCCGAGGACCACCAGACACCGTCCGGGACGGCCTGCAGCATCGCCGTACGCCCCGAGAAGATCTGGATGAGCGACCTCGACGCGTCGATGGTCCGGGTGCCCGGCACGGTCACCTCGACCGTCTACCACGGCGCCACGACGCAGTACCTCATCGAGATCGCAGCCTGGCGTCACCATCACCGTCCTCGAGCAGAACATCCCGCGGATGCGTCACGAGGACCGCTGGGACGACGGCGACCGGGTCGAGCTCGGCTGGTCGCCCGAGCACGTCGTCGTGCTCGCGGACTAGCCGATGGACGTCGTCGTCGTCGGGGCCGGGCTCGCGGGGCTGGCCGCCGCCCGCGACCTCGCCCGCGGGGGTGCCGACGTGACAGTTCTCGAGGCACGCGACCGCGTCGGCGGGCGGGTGGAGCAGACCACGCTCCCCGACGGACGGCTCGTGCAGCTCGGCGGCGAGGTCGTCGGGAACTCCCACCACGCCTACCTCGAGCTGGTCGGCGAGCTCGGGCTCACCCTCGTGCCGTCGTACGTCGCCGAGCCCGGCGAGATCACCCGGCAGACCCTCGAGGGCGTCGACGTCGGCGACTGGCCCGGGTGGCTCACCGACGCCGACAAGCACTCGTACGAGATGACCGAGAAGGCGTTCGCCGACCTCGTCGCCTCGATCGACCCGGAGACCTGGTCGTGCCCGGACTGGGAGGTGCTCGACCGGCTCAGCGTCGGCGACTGGCTCCGCTCGGTCGGCGCCACCCCTGCCGTCGTACGCCTCCATGAGCTCGTCGCACTGAGCCTTGCGGACGGGTCGATCGAGCGCACCAGCCTGTTCGCGTACGCCCGCAAGATGGCGGTCGGCGGCGGCACCGGCTCCTACGACGTCGACGCCTGGGAGAACATGCGCGTCGCCGAGGGGTCGGCCACCGTCGCCCTGCGCATGCGCGACGAGCTCACCGACGTGCGCCTCTCCACGCCGGTGGCCGCCGTCGACGTCGCGCCTGGCGGGGTGACCGTCACGACTGCAGCGGGAGAGACCCTGTCGGCCTCCGCGGTCGTGCTCGCGGTGCCGGCAGGCCCGGCCCGCGACATCGCCTTCAGCGGCGTCGCCGAGGAGCGGGTCGCCTCGCTGCGCCGGCAGCGGCACGCGTGGGCCGCCAAGTTCGTCGCGGCGTACTCGACACCCTTCTGGCGCGACCGCGGCCAGAACGCGCTCGCAGAGTGCGAGGGCGTGCTCGGCTCCACCTGGCCGCAGAGCGAAGGCATCCTCTCCGCGCTGGTGCCGCCCGAGCGGTTCGGCGCGTTCGCTGCGGCGGACCCCGCGACCCGCGACCGGGAGTCGCTTTCGCAGATCGCCGAGCTGTACGGCGACGAGGCGTTGTCACCGGTGGGCACCTGGACCCGGCTGTGGGGCACCGACCCCTGGACCCAGGGCTACGTCACCAACTGGCGCCCCGGCGACGTCGCCGCCGTCGGCCCGCTGCACGCCACCCACGCCCCGCCGCTCTACGTCTGCGGTTCCGACCAGTGGGTCGCCGGCTACATGGAGGGCGCCGTCCGCACCGGTCGCGCCGCTGCTCGGGCCGCGCTCACCAACGGCTGAGCCGGTTGGTCGAGCTTGTCGAGACCACTCGCACCGGTGGTTGAGCGTGTCGAGACCACTCGCACGGTTAGTCGAGCTCGTCGAAACCACTCGCGGACGCGCACGAAGTCTCCCGAGAAATCTTGAGAATTCCCTTGTGGATAAGCGAATTCTCGGCCCAGTAAGTGTCGGTGGTCGGGTCTAGATTCCTACCCATGAGCAGCACCGCAGAGGTCTTCGACCTCGACGTCCGCGAGACGCTCCTCGCTGCGGCTTCGGCTCGGCGCGCCGCCGATCGCGAGGAAGCTCGGCTGCTGGCGCTGGCGATCCAGGTCGTGCACCTGCACCCGTCGACCAGGACACCCCGGTCGCCTGCTGGCGCGACCCGCTGCTGATGGCCCCGGACGACGGTGACCCGATCACCGATCACCTCGCCGGCCCGGGCACGCCGCAGGTGGCCGAACGTGCGGTCGAGGAGCTCGCCGCCGCCCTCGACATCTCCTACGGCTCCGGCTGCGGCCTGGTCGCGCAAGCGCTCGAGCTGCGCTACCGCCTCCCCCGGTTGTGGGCACTGGTCCAGGACGGTTCCCTGCAGGCATGGAAGGCCCGCAAGACCGCCGAGCAGACCATGCACCTCGGCCCCGAGGCGGTCGCGTTCGTCGACCGGCAGGCCGCGATCGCCGGCGCGAAGAACCGGATCGTGCCCCACCTGACCGGCCTCATCGAAAAGGCACTGATCCGGTTCGAGCCCGACAAGGCCCGAGCCCGTGAAGAAGCCGCCAAGAACCATCGCGACGTCACCTTCGACTACCACGGCGACGACACCCTCGGCTCCGCCACCATGTACGCGACCCTGGACTCCGTCGACGCGCACGACCTCGACGCCACCGTCAGTGATGTCGCGAACCAGCTGGGCCGCCTCGGCGACCAGTCCCCGCTGGGTCACCGCCGCGCCGCAGCCCTCGGACTGCTGGCCCACCCGCAACGCGCCCTCGACCTGTTCGGACGACCCGCACGACGGACGGCGAGCCAGTCGAAGGACCTCGCGATCACCGGCGCCACCCTCTACATCCACCTCACCGGCGACGACCTCTACCGCCAAACCGAGCACGCCGAGGACGGCGTGACCGCCCCGGCCGACGTCGAGAAGCTCGGCACCGCCACCCTCGACCTCCTCAAGACCTGGCTGCAGCGGTTCTCCGGCATCACCCTCAAACCAGTGTTGGACATGAGCCGGTCGACCTCGAGCACCGATGCAGTCGACCAGCACGACCCACCCGCTTGGATGCGCGACCTCGTCATCCTCCGCGACGGCCACTGCGTCTTCCCCGGCTGCAATGTGGATGCCCGACGTTGCGACCTCGACCACACCGTGCCGTACGTCCCGATGGATGAAGGCGGACCACCCGGCCAGACCAACCCAGCGAATCTCGCGTGCCTGTGTCGGCGACATCACCGGCTCAAGACGTTCACAAGTTGGCGATACGAACGCGCCGGCCCGGCACCTACGCCTGGACCAACCCACACGGCCTCACCTACGAGAGTCGACCCACAGCCAAGGGCTGAGCATAGCCAGCGCCGGGTGACGGCGCGTCGCATCACGTCCGCGCGTAGCGGGGAGCGCGGACATACGATCGGCGCAATGAGCGAGAACGAACGCGTGGTGCGAAAGTTCTACGACTGCTTCAACGAGGGTGACGCTGTCGGCGCCGCCCAGCAGTACGCCGAGCAGTGCGAGTGGGACGCCCCTGCGTTCTCGGCTGTGTGCCACACGCGGGACGAAGTGCTGGCTGTCTGCCAGCGATGGAGGACCGCCTTCCCCGACGGTCGCGTGGACATCGTCAACACCATCGAGTGCGGCGACACGATCGTGGTCGAGTGGGACTCCTTCGGCACCTGGACCGGGCCCCTGGCCGGACAGGCCTCAGCACCCAACGGCAAGACCTTCCGACGGCGTGGATGCGCGGTCACCGAGGTGCACGACGGCAAGATCGTTGCTTGCCGCGACTACTTCGACCGCGCCAACATGTACGGACCGCTGGGCATGTTTCACCTGCTCACCAGGTAGCCGCAAGGAGTGATGTGCCGTGGCGGACGAACAAGGCGTTGTTCCTATGTTGGCCTATCGCGACGGGCCGCGCGCCATGGATTGGCTGGCGACTGCCTTCGGCTTCCGAGAAGGACTCCGGTGGGTGGACGATGACGGCGTCTTGAAACACGGCGAGATGGCGACGGATCGAGGAATGATCATGTTGGCCACACCCACTCCTGACTACGAAGGGCCGCTCCAGCACCGCGCCCACTGCGAGAGGGCAGCCGCATGGTCGGAAGCTCCCTGGGTTATCGATGGCGTTCTCGTGTACGTCGATGACATCGAGTCTCATTTTGAGCGAGCGAAGGCGGAGGGAGCCGGCTTGCTGTCAGCGGTAGAGGCGGGACCGGAGGGCAGTCGGCTCTACCGTGTGGAGGATCTCGAAGGACACCGCTGGATGTTCATGCAGCGCGCCGCGTGAAGCGTCCGCTCAAGCGGTGCGCATGTCAGGCGAGGCAGACCGCCGAACATGTCTTGCGCGTTCCGGGGCACGATGGTCGTATCGGTCGCCAGACCGAGTGAGCGTGTGAGACAGAGGGAGACGGCTGTGGCCAACGGCGAGACAAGTACGACAGCGACCACCAAGACGACGGCGGCGAAGAAGTCGCCCACCAAGAAGACCAGCGCCAAGAAGTCGCCGGCGAGGAAGACCACCGCCAAGAGGTCGACCGCCAAGAAGTCGCCCGCGAAGAAGTCCACTGCGAAGAAGTCGCCTGCGAAGAAGGCCACGGCGAAGAAGTCCACGGCGAAGAAGTCGCCCGCGAAGAAGTCGCCCGCGAAGAAGTCCACTGCCAAGAAGTCCACCGCGAAGAAGTCGCCTGCAAAGAAGACCACCGCGAAGAAGACGACGGCACAGAGCACCGAGCAGCTGGTCCGCCAGACGGCCGACAGGGTCGCGCGCGAGGTGTCCGCTCAGGTCGGCAGCCGGCTCAAGCGTCTGGAGAAGGAAGTCAAGCGCGCGCGCAAGGCGGCCAAGAAGGCCGCCCGCTCGGCAGCTGCTGCCGTCCCTTCAGGCAAGAAGGGCAAGAAGTCGAAGAAGTCCTGAGGAACGGATCGGGCTTAGGTCCTGTTCCGATCCGTTTGCCGGCACGAGGTGTCATCCTCTTCTCATGGCAAGCCTTCGGGAGATGTGGCGCGAGATGATGCGCAAGTCGCGAGTGGGTCGAGCGCGTCGGCGAGCGCTCGCTGAGCAGACCGAGCAGAGGCACTTCGAAGAGCGTCAGGCTCGTCACAAGGCCGGCATCTACGAGCCTCCGCAGCGCGGCGGCCTCTGAGCCTCGGCATCGCCGACTGCCGCTGAGCCCCTGTACATCTGGCGGGACTGAGCGAAGGATCGAGGCATGCCCGCGCGACGACTCGCTGTCGGTCTGACGCCCATGGAGACACGTCGCGAGGTTGTGCTGCACGTCGCCGACCGGGCGGAGGAGCTCGGGTACGACGCGTTCTTCGTCGCCGAGGGCTGGGGACACGACGCCGGTGTGCTGCTGTCGGAGGTGGCAACCCGCACCCGGCGGATCACCATCGGCACCGGCATCCTCAACGTGTGGGGCCGCACGGCCGGCAGCATCGCGATGCTCGCCACCAGCCTCGAGGAGGTCTCCGAAGGCCGGTTCGTGCTGGGACTCGGCGCGGGCAGTCCGCCGCTCGCGGAGGGCTTCCACGACGTCGACTTCCATGCACCTGTAGAACGCCTCGACGCGGTGTCGCGACAGGTGCGGCGGCTGCTGAGCGGCGAACGGCTCCAGCCATCGGCCGAGCGGGACAACCGGCCGTTGCGGCTCGGTGTGACGCCACAGAGGCGGATCCCGCTCTACCTGGCGGCCCTCGGCCCGCACGCCGTACGGGTCGCTGGGGAGCTGGCGGACGGTTGGGTGCCGTTCCTGCTGCCACTCTCCGGGCTCGATGCCGGCGTGCGGTTGCTCGAGGAGGGCAAGGCACGCGGCGAGCCGAGCCGCGCGCTTCCGACCATCTCGCCGAGCATCCCGGCTGCCGTCTCCGCCGACCCCGCGACGGCGCGCCAGCTGGCCTCGTGGTGGGTCGCGTTCTACCTGGTGAGCATGGGGCCGCTGTACCGCAACACCCTGATCCGGCTGGGCCACGGCCACGCAGTCGGCGAGGTTCTGGCGGCCAACCCCACGCCTCGAACGTTCGAGGTGCCTGAGTCGGCTCAGGTGCTGCTCGACGAGCTCACGCTGTGGGGAGATGCGGAGCACGCGCGGGCTTCGCTGGACCGCTGGTACGACGCCGGCGCCGACATGCCGGCCCTGACGCTTCCTCCCGGCCGACCCATCGAGGAGCTCGACCACATCCTCGAGTCCATGAGCTAGCTCATGCGCGCGGCCGGGGGCAGTGCGTTGCCGTCGGCCTCGGGTGCCGACAGCGGGTCCTCGGGCAGCAGCCGGATCTGGTCGACGCACCACGGGCTGAGGTCGCGGGTGCCGTCGAGTGCCGAGGCGCGGAACTGCGGCCATGGCACCCACTCGACGTCGTCGACCTCGTCGGGGACGGGATGCACCTCGCCGTCGGCAAGCGCGGTGAACACCGGGCACATCTCGTTCTCGACCGTCCCGTCGGGCATGACCGCGCGGTAGCGGAACGTCGGCAGCAGCAGGCGTACGTCGACCAGCCGCACGCCGAGCTCGGCGAGCCCCCGGCGGCGCACGGCGTCGGCGACCTGCTCGCCGGGCGCCGGGTGCCCGCACACGCTGTTGGTCCACGCACCCGGCCAGGTCGGCTTGTGCAGTGCGCGACGGGTGACGAGCACCGACCCCTGGTCGTCGAACACGTAGCACGAGAACGCGAGGTGCAGCGGCGTCGACTCGTGGTGCACGGTGCGCTTCGGGGCGGTGCCCGACCGCGTGACCGTCCTCGGTGAGCAGCACCACCAGCTCTTCGGCGATGTCGGTGTTCATGCCGGTCGCGCCAGCTGGTTGACGGCCACCTGGAAGACCCGCGGCAGCCGCGCCGCCGCCGGGACGATGTGGCGACGCACGGACTGGTGGCTCGTCGCGGTGAGCAGGCCGTGCGTCATCAGGTCGTGGCGTCGCGTCACCCGTCGCCAGGCCTTCTCGTAGCGCTCGGGGTCGCCGGCCACCACGGCGTCGACAGCTGCCCGCGCCTGCGCCAGCCCGATGGCGATGCCCTCGCCGGTCAGCGCGTCGACGTAGCCGGCAGCGTCTCCGACCAGCAGCACCCGCCCTCGCACCCGCGCCGTGGACCGCTGTCGCAGCGGCCCGGCACCGCGCGCCCGCGACAGGGTCACGTCCTTCAGCCGCGGCGCCAGCGTCGTGAAGCTGGCGAGCAGCTCGGGGAGCTGACGCTTCTGGTTCGTGAGCACGGCGACGCCGACCCGATCGGCGGCCACCGGGGTCACGTATGCCTCGCCGAGCGGCGACCAGTGCACCTCCACGTACGACGACCAGGGTGCTGTCGATGCGTGAGCGCGCAACCCGAACCGGCGCACCGATCGCGACGGTGCCTCGAGCCCGAGCATCCGCCGCACCGGCGAGTGCAGACCGTCGGCCGCGACCAGGTGACCGGCAGCAGCGCCGTCGACCTCGACGCACACCGTCACGCGAGACCACGGTCGAGACGGCCTCATGCACCACGGGCACACCCGCGCGGGAGACCGCGTCGGACAGCGCGGCGTGCAGGGCGGTCCGCGCGACGCCGCGACCCGGCCCGGCGCGGAAGGGCGCGTCGACAGAGTGAGCCGGGTCGACGTACCTGATGCCGTCGAAGGGGAAGCCCGTCGAGCTCGACGCCCAGGTCGAGCAGATCGGACACGGCGGCCGGCATCAGCCCTTCGCCGCAGGCCTTGTCGATGACGCCTCGGCGCGGCTCGCGGACCTCGACGTCGAGGCCGGCGCGGGTCGCGTACAACGCCGTCGCCAACCCGATCGGTCCGCCGCCCGCGACGACGAGGTCGCGCATCACGCGCTCCCGCACCGTTGCCAGCGCGGCGTTCTCGACCCGCAGCCGCACGGCCAGCACGAACGCGTTCGCGACCGTGAACACCAGCGCGGTCAGCCAGCAGGCGTGCACCAGCGGCAGCGCCACACCCTCGACGACGACCGCGACGTAGTTCGGGTGCCGCAGGTAGCGGTAGGGGCCGCCGGCGACCAGCGGCAGGTCGGGCACCACGATCACGCGGGTGTTCCAGCGCCGCCCGAGCGTCGCGATGCACCACCACCGCAGCGCCTGCGACCCGATCGCGAGCACCAGCATCGACGCCGCCAGGCGCCACGGGCACGACGGGTCGGCGCACCCACGCCTCCACGAGCATCCCGACCAGCAGACCGGTGTGCAGCACCACCATCACGGCGTAGTGACCGCGGCCCGTCTCTCGTCCGCCGCGGGCCAGGCTCCAAGCCGCGTTGCGCTTGGACACCACCAGCTCGACGAGCCGCTCGATCGCGACGAGCCCGACGAGCACGGTGAAGAAGGCCAACGAGGTCAAGACGCGGTCACCGAGCCCTCAGCAGCACCAGCTCGGAGCAGAACCCCGGCCCCATCGCGATCAGCAGGCCGTAGGAGCCCGGTCGCGGCGGCCGGTCGCGCAGCGTGTCCTCGAAGACGTGCAGCACCGACGCCGACGACAGGTTGCCGATCCGCGCCAGCGAGTCCCACGTCATCTCCACCGCGGTGCGCGGCAGCGCGAGCGCGTCCTCGATCGCCTCGAGCACCTTCGGCCCGCCCGGGTGGCACACCCACCACTCGACGTCGTCGCGCCGCAGCCCGTGGTCGGCCAGGAAGCCGTCGACGTCGCCGCCGAGGTAGCGCCGCACCAGGTCGGGGACGGCCGCGTCGAGCACGATCTTCAGCCCGGTCGACGTCACGTCCCAGCCCATGGTGCGCTCGGAGTCCGGGTAGAGGTGGCTGCGCGAGCCCAGCACCTCGACCGGCCCGGGCTCGGCGACGTCGCGCTCGGCACCTGCCGCCACCACGGCGGCCGCGCCGTCGCCGAACAGCCCGCTGGCCACGAGGTTCGGCACCGACACGTCGTCGCGCTGCACGGTCAGCGAGCAGATCTCCGCCGACACGAGCGCGGCGACGTCGTGCGGATGACCGACCAGGTAGTCGTGCAGCCGCGCCACCCCGGCAGCGCCGGCGACGCAGCCGAGCCCGACGAGCGGCACGCGCTTCACGTCGGGTCGCAGCCCGAGGACGCCGGCGATGCGCGCGTCGAGGGAGGGTACGGCGAGCCCGGTGACCGTGGCGCAGACGAGCACGTCGACGTCGGCCGGGGTCAGCCCGGCTGCCTTCAGGGCGTCGCTGAGCGCCTGCGCCCCGAGCTCGACGGCCGCCTCGATGAACTTGTCGTTGGTCCGGCCGAAGTCGTCGAGGCCGCCGTACTCCTCCAGCGGGAGCGCGAGATGACGAGAGCCCACACCGGCGTTCGCGTGCAGCCGCCGCATCAGCCGCTCGTCCATGCGCCCACGGGCGATGAAGCCGGCGAACGCGTCGGTGATGTCCGGCTGCTCGTAGCGGTGCTCGGGCAGGGTGCCCCGGACCGACAGGATCTGCATGGCTGTGCCTCTCATGGGGCGACTCGGCTGTCGACGGGGTCGGCGCTGCCGGTGGTCAGAGCGCGCAGCGCGGACCGACCGAGCGAGCCGGCCAGGGCACCGGCGAGCCGCGGCGTGATCAGGCCCTGGCCGAGCCCGATCTCGACGAGGTCGTCGAAGATGCCCTGGTTGCGGTCGGATGCCCGGACGGCGGCGGCGACGACTCGCGGCGACCGTGCCAGCCGCGAGCAGACGCTCGTGTGCTGCAGGTTCCTGCCGATCAGGGCGCGCATCGCGGCCCGGTGCCTGGCGCCCGCGGTCTGCGGGTCGCCGCGCCCTGATCGCCTCGGCGGCGGCCCGGCCCGCGAGGATGCCCGACGCCACCGCGTAGTAGATGCCCTCGCCCGTCATCGGGTTGATCAGCCCGGCCGCGTCCCCCGTCAGCAGGAAGCGTCCGTCGGGCTGCCGGAACGACCAGCCCGACAGCGGCAGGTGGTGGGCGCGCCAGTCGGTGCCGGTGCTCGCGGCGTCGGGGATCAGTCGCTCGAGCTCCTCGAGGAGCAGGTTTCTCGACGGCGCCGACTGCTGGCCGGCCTCGCCGCCGATCCGCTCGCCGTACCCCACGTTGCTGAGGCCGTCGCCGCGGTCGAACGCCCAGGCGTACGACGGCTGGCGACGGTCGCCGAAGACGATGAGCTGCTCACCCTGCCTCGCGGGAGGAGTGGGCGCGTAGCCGCGGATCGCCAGCGCGCGGTTGTCGTCGCCGGTGGGCACGTCGAGACCAGTGCGTACGACGGAGTGGGCACCGTCGGCGCCGACCACGACCGCGCCCCTGCGTCTGACCGTCCACGACGCCGTCGCGGCTCACCGCCCGCACCCGGTGACGTTGCAGCTGGGCGCCTGCGCGGGTCGCGCGCTCGACGAGCCGGGCGTCGAACACCTTGCGCGGGATGACCCAGACGTCTCGCGCCATCCGGCGGCTGACGCTCGTGCCGTCGCGGGCGAGCGAGAGCGGTCCGCAACGGTCGCCACCCCTCCACCACGTCCTCCGCGCCGACGCTCCGCAGCGCGTCGATGACGTGCGGGGCGATGCCGTCGCCGCACGACTTGTCGCGCGGGAAGTCGTCACGGTCGAGCAGCAGCACCCGCAGCTCGGGCGCCGCGCGCAGCGCACCCAGGGCGGTGGCGGCCCCGGCCGGGCCTGCGCCGACGACGACGAGGTCCCAGTCCTCGACGGCAGCCGGGGGCGAGGTCGTGGGCGTCATCGGGTATCCGTCCCGTGGGGCAGTCAATGTGCTCGGTCCGGGTCCCCGGACGGGTCCACGCTATGCCGGGCCGCCACACGGGGCAGCCGCTGGTCCACGTCCGACCCGCTCTGCGTGGTGGAATTGGCCCATGAGCAACCCGAGCTCCGGCTCGGACCCCCCACGCCCGCGGCCGGTCACGGTCGCCGGTGTGATCGCGGTGTCCACCTGTGCGCTGGTGGTGCTGCTCGCCTTCAACACCCAGACCCAGCTCCGCTCGGTGGAGGTGCGTCGCAGCGTCGTGGACACGTTGAAGAACTACGGCTGGGGCGAGATGGTCAGCGTCGAGGACGTGCTCACCGTGATGCGGGTCATCGTCTTGCTCAGTGCCGGCCTCGCCGCCGCCGGCCTGGTGCTCGCCGTCTACAGCCTGCGCCGAAACCGCGCTGCTCGCGTCGGCCTGAGCATCGTCGCGGTCTGCCTGCTGTTCACCGCCACGCTCGTGACCGGTCCGCTGCCGCTCCTGGTCGCCTACGCGGCCGCCCGGCTGTGGCGGCGCGACGCCCGCGACTGGTTCGACGGGCGCACGCCGACCCACGGTGATTGAGGTGCGAGCGGAGCGAGCCTCGAAATCTCTGCAGGCGGGCAGGGACTAGCTGCCGACAGTCACCCGGTTTCGAGGCCTCGGCTTGCGCCTCGGCACCTCAACCAGCGTGGCCGTTGTCATGCCTGGAGGTCGCTGGACTTGAGCCTTCGCACGGCGTCCTCGAGCACCGAGGCGTCCTTGCAGAAGGCCCACCGGACCTTGTGGCGGCCCTCCTCCTGGTCGTCGTAGAACACCTGCGACGGGATCGCGACGACGCCGGCCTTCTCGGGCAGCGCCAGGCAGAAGGCCATGGCGTCGGGGTAGCCGTAGGCGCGGACGTCGGTGGTGACGAAGTAGGTCGCCTCCGGCACGTACACCTCCATGTCCAGCTCGCGGAGCCCGGCCACGAGCAGGTCCCGCTTGCCCTGGAGGTCCTTGGCGAGCGCCGCGAAGAACGCCTCCTCGTGCTGCAGCGCGTGCGCGACCGCGGGCTGCAGCGGTGCGGCGTTGGTGAACGTCAGCCACTGCTTGGCGGCCATCAACGTGTTGACCAGCTCGGCCGGACCGGTCGCCCAGCCCACCTTCCAGCCGGTGAAGGAGAACGTCTTGCCGGCGCTGGAGATGCTGACCGTGCGCTCCCACATGCCCGGCAGCGTGCAGATCGGCACGTGCTCGCGACCGTCGAACAGCAGGTGCTCGTAGACCTCGTCGGTCACCACCAGCAGGTCGTGCTCCGTCGCGACGCGCGCCACCGCCTGCCAGCTCCTCGCGGCTCAGCACGGCACCGGTCGGGTTGTGCGGGGTGTTCAGCAGGATCGTCGTCGTGCGGTCGGTGACGGCCGCCTCCAGCGCCGCGACGTCGAGCCGGAAGTCCGGTGCGCGCAGCGTGACCGGGCGTCGTACGCCGCCGGCCATCTCGATGCAGGCGACGTAGGAGTCGTAGTAGGGCTCCAGCACCACCATCTCGTCGCCCGGGTTCAGATAACGCGAAGATCGCGGCCGCGACCGCCTCGGTCGCGCCGGCGGTGATGACGACCTCGCTGGTCGGGTCGAGCTCGATGCCGTAGTGCCGCTGCTGGTGGGCGGCGACCGCCTCGCGCAGCTCGGGGACGCCGGGGCCGGGTGCGTACTGGTTGCGGCCGCCCCGCAGCGCGTCGACCGCCGCCTCCACGACCGGCGACGGGCCGTCCTCGTCGGGGAAGCCCTGCCCGAGGTTGAGGCTGCCGGTGCGCAGCGCCAGCGCCGACATCTCGGCGAAGATCGTCGGCGCGATCGACTGCAGCCGACTCGCCATCCGAGGACTCGTGCTCATCCCGCGATGCTAGGCGACCCGCCAGGGGATGATCGGGTGGTGGTCGCGCGAACCGAGAGCCCCCGCGCCGCGCGCTCCCGGCGACGCGGCCCGGCCTTCTGGGCGGGGATCGCGATGCTCGTCGTGGGGCTCCTGCTGCTCGGGTACGTCGCCTGGCAGCTGTTCGGCACGAACGTCGTCTCCCAACGCAAGCAGGACCGCATCGTCGAGGACACCGTGCGGATCTGGTCGGGCAGGACCGGTCGGCGACGACCGCGACCTGCACGGCGCGGACGCGCTCGTGCGCATCCCCGCGTTCGGCAAGAAGTACGTCGTCCCGGTCCAGCAGGGCACGTCGGACGAGGTGCTCGCCGAGGGGTTCGGTCACTTCCGGGGGACCGCGCAACCGGGACAGGTCGGCAACTTCGCGATCGCCGGCCATCGCGTCACGCACGGTGAGCCGCTGCGCGACATGCCGTCCTTGCGTCCCGGGGACCGGGTCGTCGTCGAGACCCGCACCACGACCTTCACCTACCGGCTCGACACCGACCCGAACGACCTGGTCGTCGACCTCGACAACGTCTGGGTGCTCGACCCGGTGCCGCACAACCCTCGCGGCGGCGTGCAGCCGGCGCAGCGGCGGGGACAGCGGCTGATCACGCTGACGACCTGCGCGGAGCTGTTCCACACCGACGACCGCATGATCGCCTTCGGCCACCTGGTGAAGTCGGTCCGTCGCTGAGCCTCGATCGACGGCATAGGGTGGCGCCGCATGAGCGACCGCGACGCGCTGCTCGCGCAGGTGACGAAGAAGGCCGTCGTGCACGGCAAGGTGACACTGTCGTCCGGCCGGCAGGCCGACTACTACGTCGACCTGCGCCGGATCACGCTCGACGCGCAGGCCGCGCCGCTGGTCGGCCGGGTGATGCTCGACCTCACCGAAGACTGGGAGTTCGACGCGGTCGGCGGCCTGACGCTCGGGGCCGACCCGGTCGCGACCTCGATGCTGCACGCCGCGGCCGCCCAGGGACGCGAGCTCGACGCCTTCGTGGTGCGCAAGGAGGAGAAGACCCACGGACTCCAGCGCCGCGTCGAGGGTCCCGACATCGCGGGCCGGCGGGTGCTCGCCGTGGAGGACACCTCCACCACCGGGGGCTCCGTGCTGACCGCCGTCGAGCGCACTTCGCGAAGCGGGCGCCGAGGTGGTCGGTGTCGCCGTCATCGTCGACCGCGCGACCGGCGCGAAGGAGAAGGTGGAGGCCGCGGGCTGCGACTACCGGTTCGCGTTCGGGCTCGACGACCTCGGGCTGCACGAGCAGTGAGCGCGCAAGGCGGGAGGAGCGACTTCCTCATCGCGGCCGAGTCGGCGATCGAGCTGATCGGCCGGGTCGAGGTCGTGCAGCGATGGGACGAGCCGAGCGCCCTCGCCCACATGTCGGTCGGCGGGCTCGCCGCCCACCTCGGCGACCAGATCCTGCCGGTGCATGCCGCGGTCACTGCCGGCACGAACGTCACCGACGACGAGCCGATCTCGTTGCTCGACCACTACGACCGGGTCGCGTGGGCCAAGTCCGGCATCGACGACCCGTCCAACGTGACGATCCGCGAGGGCGCGGAGGAGCACGCCGAGCGCGGCCACGACGCCCTCGTCGGCTCCTTGCAGCACGCGCTCCACGACATCCGCACGGCGTTCGACGCGCTGGTGCTGCCGCCGGCGATCTCGATGCCGTGGTGGGACTGGTCGCTGTCCTTCGAGGACTACCTGGTGGGCCGGGTGATGGAGATCGTGGTGCACAACGACGACCTCGCGGTCAGCGTCGACACCGCGCCGCCGGTGCTTCCCGAGCCCGTGCTCGGGCCGGTCCTGGCACTCCTGGTCGGCGTCTCCTTGCAAAGGCACGGTCAGGCGGCCGTCGTACGTGCCCTCTCGCGAAGCGAGCGGGCCGGCAACATCTCGGCGTTCTGACCTAGGCGGACGCGTCGGCCGGGTGGCGGTGCCGCCACCACTCGATGGCGATCGGGATGAGCGAGAAGGCCAAGATGACGATCATCGCCTTGTCGATGTTCTCCCCAAGCGACGGGAACGCCGCGCCGAGGAAGTAGCCCGCCAGCGTCACCGAGGTCACCCACAGCACCGCGCCGATCATGCTCCACACCAAGAAGCGGTGGCGTTGCATCCGGGTCACCCCGGCCACCAGCGTGATGTAGGTGCGCACGAACGGCACGAAGCGGCCTAGCACCAGCGCGGTGTTGCCGTAGCGGTCGAAGAAGACCGCGGTCTTGTCGAGGTACTTCTTCTTCACGATCCGGCCGTCGTGCCCGCGCAGCGGTTCACCGACCTTGCGGCCGATCTCGTAGCCGACGGCGTTGCCCGCGAACGCGGCAGCAATCATCAGGAGCAACGCGATGAGCAGCTCCACGACCTCGCCACCCGGGAAGACATCCATCTTTCCGGTTGCGATGAACAGCCCGATCGCGAACAGCAACGTGTCACCGGGCAGGAACGGGAACAGCAGTCCGCACTCGATGAACACGATCGCGAGGCTGATCCAGAAGAACTCCGAGCCGAACTCCGCGAGGAGCCAGTTCGGGTCCATCCATTGGATGCCCAGCAGCATCGGGGCGAGTGGGGTCACTCGACGAGGATATGCGGAGCGTGGGTACTAGCCTGCGGACGTGCCGGACCAGCCAGGCGAGCCACGGGCGCCCTACGACCCGATGCCGCACGGGCCGGCAGAGGTCGGTGTCGGGCCGTGGCCGGGCGAGCCGCCCTCGGGCCCCGGCAGCGAGAGGTACGACGAGCGGCTGCTCGCCGAGGGCGACCGGCGCAACGTGGTGGACCGCTACCGCTACTGGACCCTCGAGGCGATCGTGGCCGACCTCGACACGCGCCGCCACGACTTCCACGTCGCCATCGAGAACTGGCAGCACGACTTCAACATCGGGACCATCGTGCGCACCGCCAACGCGTTCTTGGCCAACGAGGTCCACATCGTCGGCAACCGCCGGTGGAACCGCCGCGGCGCCATGGTCACCGACCGCTACCAGCACGTGCGACACCACGCCACGGTCACGGCGCTCGCGGACTACCTGCACGAGCACGACGTCGCGCTGCTCGGCATCGACAACCTGCCGGGGTCGACGCCACTGGAGTCGACGGACCTGCCCCGCCGGGTGTGCCTGCTGCTCGGCCAGGAGGGCCCCGGGCTGTCGGAGGCGGCGCGCGACTCCTGCGACGCGACCCTGTCGATCGCGCAGTTCGGCTCGACCCGCTCGATCAACGCCTCCGCGGCCGCCGCGATCGCCATGCACACCTGGGTGCGCCAGCACGCGGATCTCGGCTCCGCCGGGGCATGACTCGCGGGTAATCGGGGACGGCTTCTAGAGTGGATGACCCCAGCCACCAAGGAGATGCCTGATGCCCATCGCGACGCCCGAGGTGTACGCCGAGATGCTCGACAAGGCGAAGCGCGAGCAGTTCGCCTACCCCGCCATCAACGTCAGCTCCTCGCAGACGCTGAACGCCGCGCTGCAGGGCTTCTCCGACGCCGGCAGCGACGGGATCATCCAGGTCTCGACCGGCGGTGCGGAGTACCTCTCCGGTCCCCAGGTCAAGAACATGGTGGCCGGGTCGGTGGCGTTCGCGTCGTACGCCGCGGAGGTGGCGAAGAACTACCCGGTGAACATCGCGCTGCACACCGACCACTGCCCCAAGGACAAGCTCGACGGCTTCGTGCGCCCGCTGCTCGACATCTCGATCGAGCGGGTCAAGAACGGCCAGGACCCGCTCTTCCAGACCCACATGTGGGACGGCTCGGCCGTGCCGCTCGACGAGAACCTCGAGATCGCGCAGGAGCTGCTGGCGAAGGCTGCCGAGGCCAAGATCGTCCTGGAGATCGAGGTCGGCGTGGTCGGCGGCGAGGAGGACGGCGTCGAGGGCGGCGCGGGCGACAAGCTCTACAGCACCAAGGACGACGCGCTCGCGACCGTCGAGGCGCTCGGCACCGGCGAGAACGGCCGCTACCTGACGGCGCTGACGTTCGGCAACGTGCACGGCGTCTACAAGCCGGGCAACGTCAAGCTCCGCCCGGAGATCCTCAAGCAGGCGCAGGAGGCCGTCGTCGACAAGCTCGGCCTCGACGCCGGCAGCCTGCCGTTCGACCTGGTCTTCCACGGCGGCTCCGGCTCGCTCGCCGAGGAGATCGCCGACGCGGTGTCCTTCGGCGTCATCAAGATGAACGTCGACACCGACACCCAGTACGCCTTCACCCGCCCGGTCGCCGACCACATGTTCAGCAACTACGACGGCGTGCTGAAGGTCGACGGCGACGTCGGCAACAAGAAGGTCTACGACCCGCGCGCCTGGGGCAAGGCTGCCGAGGCCGGGATGGCCGCTCGCGTCGTCACCGCCTGCGAGAACCTCAGCAGCACCGGCACGAGTCTGGCCGGCTGAGCGGCGCATGGAGCACCAGGACCTGATGGCCGGCCCGCCTCCGACCCTGCTGCCGGAGGACCCGGCCGCCGCCGAGATCGAAGCCGGCGCCGCGCCGGCCGACGTGGTGCGCGCCCATCCCGAGTCGCCCGCCGCCTGGGCGACGCTGGCCGAGCAGGCCCTCGCCTCCGGGGCCGAGGACGTCACGTCCTACGCCTACGCCCGGGTCGGCTACCACCGCAGCCTGGACCTGCTGCGCCGCAACGGCTGGAAGGGGCACGGCCCGGTCCCGTGGGAGCACGAGCCCAACCGCGGCTTCCTGCGCGCGCTCGCCGCCCTGTCGCGAGCCGCCGACGCGCTCGGCGAGACCCCCGAGGCCGAGCGCTGCGCGACGTTCCTGCGCGACAGCAGCCCGGCGGCGTACGAGGCGCTGCTCGGCTGAGCGCTGCCCGACAAAAGCCCGGCGGAGCCGGAATCGTCCCCTGCTGCGCTTCCGGCACCGCCTGTCAAGAATTGTGACAGCACTGGAGCGGTTTGGGGTGGCCGGAACCTGCCAGTGTCCCTAAAATGCCACGATGGTGGTCTCACCTGCACAGACGCCGGAGCAGACGCCTCTTGGCGTGCTGGGATTCAGCGATCACGAGGAGCGGCTGTACCGCCTGATCCTGCGCAACTCCGGCCGCCCGCTGGCCGAGCTCGCCGCCCTCGGCGGGCTGCCCACCGGTGAGCTGCGCGAGCGGGTCGCCCGGTTCGTCGGGCTCGGCGTGGTCGAGCTCCAGGGCGAGATCGTCGTGCCTCGTCCCCCCGAGGAGTCCCTGGGCCGGCTGCTCGGTGAGGAGGTGCGCCGCGTCCACAGCCGCAGCGAGCAGCTCGACGCCGTTCGGGGGCTGCTGCCGTCGCTGCAGGCCGACCACCTGGCGGCCACGGCCCCCACCGGCGAGAGCGTGGAGGTGGAGCGGCTGCACAGCAGCGACGACGTCGTGGCGATGCTCCGCAGCCTGTCCGCGTCCTCATCCGGCGACCTGCTGTGGCTGCGTCCGGATCCCTGGAACGTGCCCTCGGGAGAGCAGCTCGACCTCTGGGTGGCCGACCTGATCCGCGCGGGCCGCCGGTCCCGAGCGATCTACCAGGTCGACGTGCTGCGCAACGCTCCCGGTGCGCTTCGGCGCCGCGTCGAGGCCGGTGAGCACGTCCGCCTGCTCGCCGAGGTGCCGACCCGGCTGGCGGTGCTGGGCAGCTCGGCCGCGGTCATCGTCGAGCAGTTCCACGTCTTCGACGATCGAAGGCTCGTGCTGCGCCAGCCGTCGATGATCTCCGCCCTGACGCTGATGTTCGAGGGCCTGTGGGAGAAGGCGATGCCGGTCCCGGGGCTCGATGCGCGCCGGGAGGTCCGGGGTGCCAGCGCTCAGCGGCTGCTGCTGACCCAGCTCGCGGGCGGTGCCAAGGACGAGCAGATCGCCCGGGCACTCGACCTCAGCGTGCGCACCGTGCGCCGCCGGGTCTCTGACCTGATGGACGAGCTCGGCGCGACCTCGCGGTTCCAGGCCGGGGTCGAGGCGGTGCGTCGCGGCTGGCTCTAGATCAACCGGGCAGCGGCATCGAGAACGCACCCTGCTCGACTCGCCACGAGCGGTTGCGCTCCGGGCCGTAGCGCTCGCCGTCGGCGCTGCAGTAGAAGTCCTGGCCCGAGATCGTGACCGCGTTGCCCCGGACGTAGAGCACGTCGTCGCGCTCGGGATGCGTGCCCTTGCGAAAGCGCGCCGCGAAGTTCAGCTTCGCCAGCGGGCTGGTCGCGAACGAGACCATCACGTCCAGCCGGCCGTCGGTGGGGTCGGCGCCCGGAGTGATCTCGGCGCCGCCGCCCACGCGCGAGCCGTTGCCGATGGCAACCATCAGCACCGGGTGGGCGAAGTCGGCGACCACGTGGTCGTCCACCTCGACCCGGAGCCGCAGGTAGGGCGGCTTCACCGAGGCCTTCATGGCGCCGAGCACGTAACCGGCGCGGCCGAGCACCTTCTTCAGCGGGTGCGCGACTCGGGAGGCCTCGGCGCCGACGCCGATGTGGAGGTTGTTCACGACGATCTCGCCCAGGCAGTCGACGATCAGGTCGACCGGTCGGACCTGCCCGGTCACGACCACCTGTGCGGCTGCCTCGGGCTCCAGCGGGATGCCGGTGCCGCGCGCGAAGTCGTTGCCGGTGCCCACCGGCACCAGCCCGATCACGGTGTCGGCGAGCTCGTTGCGCTTGTGCAGGGCCGCGACCACGGCGTGCAGGCTGCCGTCGCCCCCCGCGACCACGAGCCGCCGGCCGCCGCGGCGGTGCAGCACCCCGTCGAGCTCGCCAGGGTTCGACGTCGTCGCGACCTCGACGTCGGTCGCTGCGCGCAGCACGCTCAGGGCAGCGTCGAGACGCTCCGCGTCGGCACTACCGGCCTCCGAGTTGGTGATCAGCAGCATCGGCTCCACGAGCGGGAGGCTACCTGGATTGCCCCAACTCATTGTTTTGGTAGCGTTGCGTCGCAAGAGCCCGGATGCTGTTGCATCGGGGCTCTTCGTGTTTGGTGACCCGACGTGACACCGATGTGAAGAGGTGCCGGATGCCCGCGATCGTGGTGCTCGGAGCCCAGTGGGGCGACGAGGGGAAGGGCAAGGCGACCGACCTGCTGGGGTCGTCGATCGATTATTGCGTCCGTTATCAAGGCGGAAACAATGCCGGTCACACCATCGTCGTCAACGGCGAGAAGTTCGCGACCCACCTGCTGCCGTCCGGCGTGCTGACTCCCGGGTGCATCCCGGTGATCGGCAACGGCGTCGTCGTCGACGCTCGGGTGCTCCTCGACGAGATCGACGGGCTCGCCGCCCGGGGCGTGGACACCTCGACGGTCGTGCTCTCGTCGAACGCGCACCTGATCACGTCGTACCACACGACGATCGACAAGGTGACCGAGCGATTCCTCGGCAAGAACAACATCGGCACGACCGGCCGCGGCATCGGTCCGACGTACGCCGACAAGATCAACCGCACGGGCATCCGCGTCGCCGACGTCTTCGACGAGAAGATCCTGGCCCAGAAGGTCGAGGCGGCACTGGAGCAGAAGAACCACCTGCTCGTGAAGGTCTACAACCGCCGCGCGATCCGGGTCGAGGAGATCCTCGACGAGATCGGGCAGTACGCCGACCGCCTCAAGCCGATGATCGCCGACACGTCGCTGCTGCTGAACCAGGCGCTCGACAGGGACCAGACGGTGCTCTTCGAGGGAGCGCAGGCCACGATGCTCGACGTCGACCACGGCACCTATCCGTTCGTGACCAGCAGCAACCCGATCTCCGGCGGGGTCGGCCCCGGCGCCGGCATCGGGCCGAAGCGGATCGACCGCATCATCGGTGTCATCAAGGCCTACACGACCCGAGTCGGTTCGGGGCCGTTCCCCACCGAGCTGCTCGACGAGGACGGCGACCAGCTGCGCGAGATCGGTGCCGAGTACGGCACCACGACCGGACGCAACCGTCGCTGTGGCTGGTACGACGCGGTGATCGCGCGCTACGCGGCGAGGCTCAACGGGCTCACGGAGTTCTTCCTCACCAAGCTCGACGTGCTGGGCGCGTGGGAGCAGATCCCGGTCTGCGTGGGCTACGAGATCGACGGCGTCCGCCACGACGAGATGCCGATGACGCAGTCGGAGTTCCACCACGCGAAGCCGATCTACGAGTTCTTCGAGGGCTGGGAGCAGGACATCTCCAAGTGCCGCGCCTATGACGACCTGCCGGCCAATGCGCAGGCCTACGTACGGGCGCTCGAGGAGATGTCCGGCGCGCCCTTCTGGGCCGTCGGTGTCGGCCCCGGCCGCGAGGAGACCATCGTGCTGCGAGACGCCTCGTGAAGGTCCTCGTCGTCGGCAGCGGCGGGCGTGAGCACGCGCTGGCTCTCGCGCTGGCGCGTGACCCGGGCGTCGAGGCGGTGCACGCGGCGCCCGGCAACCCGGGCATGGCCGAGGTCGCGACCGTGCACGACGTCGACGCTGTCGACGGGGGAGCGGTCGCCGACCTGGCAGAGCGCCTCGACGTCGACCTGGTGGTCATCGGCCCCGAGGCGCCGCTGGTCGCCGGAGTCGCGGATGCCGTGCGTGCGCGTGGCATCTCGTGCTTCGGACCGTCCGCGAAGGCCGCCGAGCTCGAAGGGTCGAAGGCCTTCGCCAAGGAGGTGATGGCAGCGGCCGAGGTCCCGACCGGCCTCGCCCGCTTGTGCACCACCCCCGACGAGGCGGCCGACGCCCTGGCCGCGTTCGGTGCGCCCTACGTCGTCAAGGACGACGGGCTGGCCGGCGGCAAGGGCGTCGTCGTCACCGACGACCGCGATGAGGCGCTCGCGCACGCCGTCGCGTGTGGACGGGTGGTGATCGAGGAGTACCTCGACGGCCCGGAGGTGTCGCTCTTCGCCGTCACCGACGGCACCACTGTGGTTCCGCTTCTCCCGGCCCAGGACTTCAAGCGCGCGCTCGACCACGACAAGGGCCCCAACACCGGCGGCATGGGCGCCTACACGCCGTTGCCGTGGGCACCGGAGGACCTCGTCGACGAGGTGACCGAGCGGGTGCTCCAGCCGACCGTCGACGAGATGGCCCGCCGGGGCACGCCGTTCGTCGGCCTGCTCTACGCCGGCCTCGCGCTGACCAAGCGCGGCGTGCGTGTGGTCGAGTTCAACGCCCGTTTCGGCGACCCCGAGACGCAGCCGCTGATGGCGCTGCTCGCCTCGCCCCTCGGCAGCCTGCTCGGCGCCGCCGCGGAGGGCCGGCTGCACGAGCTCGGCCCGCTGTCCTGGTTCGACGGAGCCGCCGTTGCCGTCGTCGTCGCCGCGGAGAGCTACCCGGAGACGCCTCGCACCGGAGACCCCATCGAGGGCCTGGCCGATGCTGACGCGCTCGACGGTGTCTCGGTCGTCCAGGCGGGCACTCGCTCCGAGGACGGCCTGGTGCTGACGGCCGGTGGCCGCGTGCTCGCGGTCACTGCGGTCGGGGTCGATGTCGCCGATGCCCGGGCCAAGGCGTACGCCGGCGTCGACGCGATCCGCATCCCCGGCAGCCACCACCGCACCGACATCGCGGCCGGGATCTGAGCGATGTCCGAGCCGGCCCGTCCACACGTCCCCAACGTCCTCGCCCAGCGCTACGCGGCCGAGGACCTCGTGCGCATCTGGTCGCCGGAGCACAAGGTCGTCCTCGAGCGTCAGCTGTGGGTCGCCGTGCTGCGTGCCCAGAAGGAGCTCGGTGTCGACGTACCCGACGGGGTCGTCGAGGCCTACGAAGCAGTGCTACCCCAGGTCGACCTCGACTCGATCGCGGCGCGGGAGCGGGTCACTCGGCACGACGTGAAGGCGCGCATCGAGGAGTTCAGCGCGCTCGCGGGTCACGAGCACATCCACAAGGGGATGACCTCGCGAGACCTCACCGAGAACGTCGAGCAGCTGCAGGTGCGCTCGTCGCTGGTGCTGGTGCGCGACCGCATGGTCGCGACCCTGGCCCGGCTGGGCCGGCTCGCGACCGAGCACGAGTCGCTCGTGATGGCCGGCCGCTCGCACAACGTGGCCGCGCAGGCGACGACGCTCGGGAAGCGGTTCGCCACGGTCGCCGACGAGATGCTCGTCGCGCTCGAGCGCCTCGAGGAGCTGATCGCGCGCTACCCGCTGCGCGGCATCAAGGGCCCGATGGGCACCTCGCAGGACATGCTCGACCTGCTCGACGGGTCGCCCGAGCGGCTCGCCGAGCTCGAGGAGCGGGTCGCCGCGCACCTGGGCTTCGACCGCGTGCTGAGCAGCGTCGGGCAGGTCTACCCGCGCTCGCTCGACTTCGACGTGGTCTCGGCCCTGGTGCAGGTCGTCGCGGGGCCGTCGAACCTGGCGACCACGATCCGGCTGATGGCCGGCCACGAGCTGGTGACCGAGGGCTTCGCCGAGGGCCAGGTCGGCTCGTCCGCCATGCCGCACAAGATGAACACCCGCTCCTGCGAGCGGGTGAACGGCCTCGCGGTCGTGCTGCGCGGCCACCTGTCGATGGTCAGCGAGCTCGCCGGTGACCAGTGGAACGAGGGCGACGTCTCCGACTCGGTGGTGCGCCGGGTCGCACTGCCCGACGCCTTCTTCGCCTGCGACGGCCTCTTCCAGACGTTCTTGACCGTGCTCGACGAGTTCGGCGCGTTCCCGGCGGTGATCCAGCGAGAGCTCGACCGCTACCTGCCGTTCCTCGCCACGACCAAGGTGCTGATGGCCGCGGTGCGCAACGGCGTCGGCCGCGAGACCGCGCACGAGGCGATCAAGGAGGCGGCCGTCGGGACCGCTCTCGACATGCGCCGCGGCCAGGCCGACAACGACGTTCTCGACCGGCTCGCCGCCGACGACCGGCTCGGTCTGTCCACCGACCAGCTCGTCGCGCTGGTCGCAGAGCCCGTCACGTTCACCGGCGCCGCCGCGGGCCAGGTGCAAGCGGTGGTCCGCCGCATCGACGAGGTCGTCAAGGAGCACCCCGACGCCGCCGCCTACACCCCCGGCGCCATCCTCTGACCCTTGGAAATACGCTGACCCGGGTGACCGCCCCCCGCAGCCTCGAGCTGTCCCGCTCGTATCCGATCGGCGTCGACGACGCGTTCGCCGTGGTGCTGCCGGCACCGCTCGAGCAGGTCTTTCGTCGCCGGTACGGCGCGCTGCCGCCGGTGCGTGAGGTCCGCGACCAGCCGGGCATCTGGGGAACCGTCGGCCAGACCCGCACGATCGTCCTCGCCGATGGCGGCACGATGCACGAGGAGCTGACATCGGTGGTCCCCGGTCGCGAGTTCGGCTACCGGATCAGCCAGGTGACCGGGCCGATGAAGGTGCTGGTCACCTCCCTCGAGGGCCTGTGGTCCTTCGACCCGGTCGGCACAGGCACTCGCGTGACGTGGTCGTGGTCGGTGCTGCCGGCCTCAGGTGCGGCCGCCCTCGCGATGCCCGTCTTCGCCCGGCTCTGGCAGGGCTACGCCCGCCAGGCGCTCGAGGAGATCGAGGGACTGCTGGTCGGCCGCTGAGCTTCGCTACGCGGTCGCAGCCGTCGGTCGCCGAGTCGTGCGCACCGTCGAGGCGGGCCCGCAGCAGCAGCTGCTCCGCCGGGTTGCGCGTCAGCGCCAGCGCGGTCCGGTCGGCGTCGGCCGCCTCGTCGGTGCGGTCGAGCTCGCGCAGCAGCACCGCCCGGGTGGCGTGGAACAGGTGGTAGCCCTCGAGCTGTGCGCCGAGCCCGTCGACGTACTCGAGCGCGGGGGCGGCGCCCCACATCTTCGCCATCGCGACGGCCCGGTTGAGCCGCGCGACCGGCGACGGGTCGTGGTCGAGGAGCATGTCGTAGAGCACCAGGATCTGCAGCCAGTCGGTCTCTGCCCACGACGGCGCGGAGGCGTGGCAGGCGGCGATCGCGGCCTGCAGCTGGAAGCGGCCGGGGCGGCGCAGCGCCGAGGCGCGGGTCAAGAGCGCATCCGCCGACGCGATCGCGTCGGAGTCCCACAGCGACCGGTCCTGGTGCTCGAGCACGACCAGCTCGCCCTGGTCGAATCGCGCCGGCCGCCGGGCGTGCTGCAGCGTCAGCAGCGCGAGCAGCCCGAGTGCCTCGGGCTCGTCCGGCAGCGACGTCGCGACCAGCCCGGCGAGCCACAGCGCATCGTCGGCCAGGTCGCGGTCGTCGGCGGCGTCACCCGAGGTGGAGACGAACGCCTCGTTGTAGGTCAGGTAGGTGACGGTCAGCACGTCGTCGAGCCGCTCGGCTCGCTGCTCGGGCGCCGGCATGGTGAGCGGGATGCGGGCCTCGACGATCTTGCGCTTGGCGCGCACGATGCGCTGGGCCATCGTCTGCTCGCTCACCAAGAACGCCCGGGCGATCTGAGCAGTGGTCAGGCCGACCACCGCCCGCAGGGTCAGTCCGAGCCTGGCCTCCACAGCGAGCGCAGGGTGGCAGCAGCCGAAGAGCAGCGGGAGCCGGTCGTCGACGTCGCCCGGCTCGGACGTCTCGCGCATGCCCTCCCGGAGCCGTGCGAGCGCGCGCTCTTGACGCTGGCGGCGACGCAGCGTGTCGAGGGCGTTGCGTCGCGCGGCGACCTGCAGCCATGCCCCCGGTCGTTCGGGGATGCCGCCCACTCGCCAGCTGCGCAGCGCCTCCAGCACGGCGTCCTGCACCGCCTCCTCGGCGACGTCGAAGTCGCCGGTGAGCCGGTGCAGGGACGCGACGATGGTGCCCGCCTCGCCTCGGATCGCCGCGGCGAGCGCCGCGTCCGAGCCTGCTGACGGAGCTGTCACATGTCTGTGCTGTGGTCGACGATCGGCCGCACCTCGACCGAGACGCCGGGGAACTTCAGCGCGGGCCACGACCTGGCCATCGTGAGTGCCGCGTCGAGGTCGGGCACGTCGATGATGGTGAACCCGCCGACGACCTCCTTCGCCTCGATGAACGGTCCGTCGACGACGACCGGCTCGCCGCCGTTGCTCTTCACGGTCGTCGCGGTGGTGACCGGCTGCAGCTCGGCGCCGCCGTCGGCGATACGACCAGCCGAGTAGTGCTCCTCGAACCAGGCGTAGATCTCCTGGTAGTTGGCCTCGGAGTCAGCCGGGTCGACCTTGTCGCCGAGCTCGGGGGTGTTGCAGAACATCAGCACGTACTTCATGGGGGTCCTTCCGTCGCAGGTTCAGTCTCACCCGTACGACGCGCGAGGCAACCCGATCTCGACAGCTCGTCGAAAAGGGGTTCTTCGGGACAGCTCTAGGCCAAGCGGCGGTCGGAGCCGCCTTGGCGAGGCGCGGTTGCCGACGCGCTCAGTGCGGCCCGCAGATGAGGCTTGGTCGGGACCGTGCGGTCGATGCGCGTGATGTCCAGCAGCCTTTGGACCCCACTCGGGGGACTGACCATGACCAGTCGCAGCCCTGCCCGGGTGGCTTGGCGATGAGCCTCGACCAGGACCCCGAGGACGGTGCAGTCCATGAAATCGACGGCGGCCAGATCGATCACCAGCGTGTCCGCGGGGCACCGGCTCGTCGCCTCGCGGAGCTCGCTGTTCAGCGTGTCGCGGGAGGCCACGTCGAACTCGCCGCGCAGCGTCACCACGGAGTAGTCGGCGTGGTGGTGGGTCGTCAGCCGAGGGTCGGTGAGCACGGCCAGGTCGTTTCTTGATTGCGACGAGTGCGTGGAAGGCCGAGCGGCGACGAAGTCTGTGCAAGGCTGGGCGACACGTCCGTTCTGCGGCTCGGTGTCCTCGCCCCGAAACGGGGATGTCGCCATGTCCATGGAAACAATGTAGAACTATTCGCAGTGTCTGGGCAACGATTGCTGCGGATATGTTCCCAGAGTTGTAGAAGTGTTGATGGACTTACCACGACTCCCGGGCCGTGAGCGTCTCAGGGAGGGAGGCAGTTGTGGAAGCGGGCAGCAGCGAGCGTCACGAGGGCATCTACAGCATCGGGGCCGTGGCCCGGATGCTCGGTGTGCCGGCGTCCACGCTGCGCGCCTGGGAGGAGCGCTATCAACAGGTCATGCCGGCACGCAGCAGTGGTGGACAGCGGCTCTACAGCCGCGAGCAGGTGGATCAGCTCACGTTCGTGCGCGATCAGCTCGAGCTGGGGCTGCAACCCGCCGACGCCCACCGTCTGCTTGCGCAGCAGCATGATCGGGACTCGACGCCGCCTCGGCCCGAGCCCGATGCGCCCGCCAGGGCGGCCGCCACGGTGCTGATCGCCGAGCGCGATCCCTACGCCGCGGAGTTCAGCGACTACTTCCTGCGCACGGAGGGCTACGACGTCCAGGTCGTGCTCGACCCTGCCTCAGCGGTCGAGGTCCTGCGCAACAAACCGCCTCAGGTGTTCGTCGTGGACCTGCTGATCGACGGTGGGGCCGGTCTCGAGCTGTGCCGGACCGCGCGCGAGACCGCCGATATTCCGGTTCTGGCCGTCTCCGCGGTCGACAGCCTCGACCAGGCGCTGGCCGCCGGAGCCGAGGCGTTCTTGCTCAAGCCGCTGGATCCGCTGCAGTTCGTGTCGACCATTCGCGACCTGATCGGCACGAGCGCCTACCTGCAACCGAAGCGGCGAGGACGATGACCGACCGATTGTCGAGCGGCTCCGAGCGACTGGACTCCGTGTTCGGCGGCGGTCTGCCGAGCAACGGCATCGTGGTGATCGGCGGCAGTCCGGGGTCGGGCAAGACGATCCTCGCCCAGCAGTACGTGTTCCACAACGCCACCGCAGCCAGCCCGGCGCTCTACCTGTCCACGGTCTCAGAACCGCTGGAGAAGATCCTGCGCTACGGCCAGTCCCTGGACTTCTTCGAACCGGCGGCTCTCGGCACCAAGGTGATCTATGAGGACCTCGGCCGGACCCTGAACGAGGTCGGGCTGGCCGGCGTTCCGGGGTTCGTGGCCGATCTCCTCAAACGACACCGCCCCGGGCTGCTCGTGATCGACAGCTTTCGGGCCCTCCAGACCTACGCCGCGGACGCGGAAAACTTCCGGAGCTTCCTCCACGAGCTCGCGGCGCGGCTCTCCGCGATGCCGATCACCTCGTTCTGGGTCGGTGAGTACACCAGCATCGAGACCAGCGACTCGCCCGAGCTCGCCGTCGCGGACGCCATCGTCTCCTTGAGCACCAACCGTGAGGCCGACCGTGAGCGACGGGTCCTGTCGGTCGTCAAGCTACGCGGCAGCGGCTCGCTGTCGGGCAAGCACGCCTACCGGCTCTCCTCCGCAGGCATCGACGTCTTCCCGCGCATGGCCGACCCCGTCGATCACGACCGTTACGGCGGTCTGCATGAACGGATGTCCTCCGGCGTGCCGGCCCTGGACGCCATGCTCTCCGAGGGCTTCTACCGAGGTGCTTCCACCTTGCTGGCCGGGCCCTCCGGCATCGGCAAGACCCTCCTGGCACTGCACTTCATCTTTGCCGGTGCCCGGGCCGGCGAGACCGGGCTGATCGCAACGTTCCAGGAGAACCCGACGCAGCTGGAGCGCATCGCCAACGGCTTCTCGTGGTCTCTCGACGACCCCGGCATCGAGCTGATGTACCGCACCCCCGTCGACCTGTACCTCGACGAATGGGTCTACGACCTCCTCGACACCGCCGAGCGAGTCGGTGCCAAGCGGATCATGATCGACAGTCTCGGCGACCTGCGAGCAACCGCGAGCGACGAGCTCCGGTTCCGGGAGTACATCTACTCCCTGCTGCAACGCTGTGCTCGCGCCGAGATCAGCGTCGTCATGACCCAAGAGGTCCCCGAGCTGTTCGGCACCACCCACCTGTCGGAGTACGGCATCTCGCACCTGTCCGACAACGTGATCCTGCTCCAGTTCCTGCGGGGAGACTCCCAGCTCAAACGTGCGCTGACCATCCTCAAGGCTCGCGGCAGCGGCCACGATGCGAGCACCCACGAGTACGAGATCACCACCGACGGCGTACGCCTCGGGGGCACGTTCGACGCGAGCCAGGACATGACCTAGGCGCCGGTGCCCTTGTCCGACACTCTGCGGCTGGAGCACGACATCCGCGCGCCTGGGCACGCGCGGCGCTGGATCATCCAGCGCTGCCACGAATGGCGGTGCGACGACCTCGCCGACTCCGCCGCACTCTTGGTCACCGAGCTGGTGACCAATGTGTTCTTGCACGCGGGCACGGACTGCCTGGTCCACGCAGCGTTCGATCACCCCGTCCTGGCCGTCACCGTCACGGACTGGGACCCCCACGATCCCTTGGTCCGAGCGAGAAGCACGACCGCGGAGAACGGTCGGGGGCTCGCCATCCTCGACGCGATCGCCGACGCCTGGGGGATCCAGGACGCAGACGGCGCCAAGAACGTGTGGTTCCACCTCAAGGGCCGGGGCAAGGCAGAACTACGATCGCCGCCATGACCGACGAGCCGCACGGCATTCCGCCGGCCCAGCCGATCGAGGGCGCCGAGCACGTCCACTCGGGCAAGGTGCGCGACCTGTACCGGCTGGGGGACGGCCGGCTGCTGATGGTGGCCAGCGACCGGATCTCGGCGTTCGACTTCGTGCTCGAGTCGACCATCCCCGACAAGGGCTCGGTGCTGACGCGCATGTCGCTGTGGTGGTTCGAGCAGCTCGCCGACCTCGTGCCGAACCACGTGGTGTCCGTCGACGTACCCGACGCGGTGCGGGGGCGCGCGGTCGTCTGCGAGGAGCTCGAGATGTTCCCCGTCGAGTGCGTCGCCCGTGGCTACCTCACCGGCTCGGGCCTGGTCGACTACCGCGCGAGCGGCGAGGTCTGCGGCATCGCGCTGCCCGAGGGGCTCGAGGACGCCAGCCGGCTCCCCGAGCCGTTGTTCACCCCAGCCACCAAGGCGGCCCTCGGCGAGCACGACGAGAACGTCTCGTACGACGCCGTGGTCGATGTCGTCGGCGCGGACACCGCGGCGCGACTTCGTGACCTGACGCTGGTGGTCTACGGCCGGGCGGAGGAGGTGGCGCGCGAGCGGGGCATCATGCTGGCCGACACGAAGCTCGAGTTCGGGGCCAGGGCCGACGGCACGATCGTGCTCGCCGACGAGGTGCTCACCCCGGACTCGTCACGGTTCTGGCCCGCCGACGACTGGCGGCCCGGTCGCGCGCAGGCGTCCTACGACAAGCAGATCGTGCGCGACTGGCTGCTCTCGCCGGAAAGCGGCTGGGACCGGTCGTCCGGCGACCCGCCGCCCCCGCTCCCCGAGGCCGTCGTGGAGCGGACGCGCTCGCGCTACATCGAGGCGTTCGAACGACTGACCGGTCAGTCCTTCTAGACTCCACTTGTCATTGCCGGATCAACATCGGAGCGCCCCGTGGCCCGTGTCGTCGTCGACGTCATGCTCAAGCCCGAGATCCTCGACCCGCAGGGCAAGGCCGTGCACGGTGCCCTGCCGCGGCTCGGCTTCGAGGGCGTCCGCGACGTCCGCCAGGGCAAGCGCTTCGAGCTCGAGGTCGACGGCGAGCTGACCGACGAACGGCTCGCCCAGGTCAACGAGATCGCGGGCACGCTGCTGTCGAACCCGGTGATCGAGGACTTCGAGGTGCACGTCTCATGAGCGCCCTGCGGGTCGGCGTCGTCACCTTCCCGGGCTCGCTCGACGACGTCGACGCACAGCGCGCCGCCCGGGTCGCCGGCCACGAGGCCGTGGCGCTGTGGCACCGCGACCACGACCTGCACGGCGTCGACGCGGTCGTGCTGCCCGGCGGCTTCTCCTACGGCGACTACCTGCGCTGCGGCGCGATCTCCCGCTTCTCTCCGTTGATGACCCAGATCGTGGCGGGCGCAGAGCAGGGCCTGCCCGTGCTCGGCATCTGCAACGGCTTCCAGATCCTCTGCGAGTCGCACCTGCTCCCCGGCGCGCTGGTCCGCAACCAGCGCATGCGGTTCGTGTGCCGTGACCAGCGGCTCCGGATCGAGAGCACGGCCACCCCCTGGACCTCGTCGTACGACGAAGGGCAGGAGGTCGTCGTACCCATCAAGAACGGCGAGGGCTGCTACGTCGCGTCGCAGGAGACTCTCGACGAGCTCGAGGGGGAGGGGCGGGTCGTCGCGCGCTACGTCGGGCACAACCCCAACGGCTCCGTGCGCGACATCGCCGGCGTCCGCAACGCCCGCGGCAACGTCGTCGGCCTGATGCCGCACCCCGAGCACGCCGTCGAGCCCGGCTTCGGTCCCGGCACCGACGGCCTCGGCTTCTTCCGGCTGGCCGGCCTCCTCGAGTCCCTGGTCGGCTAGCGCAGGCCCTCCCGGCAGCGAGCGCTCAGGCGAACGTGATGCGCAGGACCCTGTCGTCGCCGGCGCCCGGGTTTCCGCGGCCGTCACGGTTCGAGGTGGTGATCCACAGCGAGTCGTCGGGAGCCGCCTTCACGTTGCGGATGCGACCGAACTGGTTGTGGAAGTGCAGGACGCGACGCTTCGCGTTCGCGCCGCCGTTGTCGACCGACCAGAGGCCCTGCCCGCGCAGGGCGCCGAGCCAGGCCCGGCCGTGGCTGATCGCGATGCCGCTCGGGGAGCAGTTCTCCGGGTGCCACTGCGTGTAGGGGTCGGTGAACCCGCCACTGCCGTCGGTGCCCTCCGACCTCGGCCAGCCGTAGTTGCGGCCGGCGTGGATCACGTTGAGCTCGTCCCAGGTGTTCTCGCCGAACTCGCTGGCCCAGATCTTGCCGTTGGGCCCGACGGTGATGCCCTCGGGGTTGCGGTGCCCGTAGCTGTAGACCCGGCTGCCGAACGGGTTGCCGGACTGCGCGCTCCCGTCCGGCTTCAGTCGCAGGATCTTGCCGGCGAGCGAGGACTTGTTCTGAGCGAGGGCGGAGTTGCGGGTGTCGCCGGTGGTGACGAACAGGCTCGGGTTCGAGCCCTTGGTGAACCACAGGCCGCCGCCGTTGTGGGTGCCGGCCCGGGGGATGCCCCGGAGCACCGCCTCCCGCCTGCCCAGTGCCCCACCTTCGTACTTGACCCGGATCACGCGGTTCTCGTGCTCACCGCTCATGTACAGGTAGACCCACCTGTCGCTGGCGAAGCGAGGTGAGATCGCCAGCCCGAGGAGGCCACCCTCGCCGCCGTTGTTGAACACCCCGGAGATGGTGCCGACCTGCATCGCACCACCGGTGGCAAGGACACGGAGGACGCGACCACTGTTGCGCTCGCCGACCAACGCACTCCCGTCGGGCAGGAAGTCCAGGCCCCAAGGAATCTCCAGGTTCGAGGCCAGTATCGAGCCGAGCTGCGGCTGGGCATCGGCTTCAGCCGGCCCGGCGGCAGCCAGCGTCATCGCGGCTGGTGTGACCGCCCCCAGCTTGAGCAGCGTGCGTCGTTCCATCGAGGGTTCCTCCCAGGGTTTGCCGCTCTCAGCTCAGGCAGCTCTTGTTGCGTTCCTTCGACTTCTGCTCGACCACCGTCCACCGGCCCTTCTCCTTCTTGAAGGTGCCGGTGACCTCGTAGTACGGAATCGGTCGGGTGAGCGGCTCGATCTCGCGGTCCACGGTGTAGGTGTAGTTCTCGGTGCAGTCCTGCACCGTCGCGGTGTTGCCGTCGATGGTGACGTCGGTGACGTTGTCCTTCGACCAGCCGACCACCCGGTGCTGCTTGGCCTTCAGGTCGGCCATGTAGTCGAGGATGTCACGCTTCGCCTTGCCCCTGGCGACGCCGAGGAACTGGTCCGTGGCCTTGTAGAGGTAGTAGGTGTCGGCAGCGCCCTGCCAGAAGCTCATCCAGGCACTGACCACGTCCTTCTCCTGCTGCGAGTCGGCGACGCTGCTCTCCAGGTAGGCCAGGTGCATGCTCGCGGCCTCGGTGCGGTCCGCGGGGAGGTTCGGGCCCTCGGACTCGCTCGGAGGAGCGGTGGGTGAGGCCGAGGTGGTCGAGTCAGGAGGCAAGGACGACGAGGAGGACGAGGACGCGCTGCTCGAGGGAGTCGACGAGGACGACGTCGCGGGCTTCTTCGGGCTCTCGTCGGTGCAGCCGGCCACGACGGCCGCGCACATCAGCAGGACGACGGGCAGCGTTCGGAGACGGTTCATGGCGTTCCCCCGAGAGTCGTGTCGTGTGGCTGAGGTGGGCTGCCAACTGTAGCCGCCGGCCCTGGGTAGATTGGCGCCCAGTGGCTCCCGTGACCGAAAGGCAACCGCGTTGACTCAGCGCCCCGCTCACGAGGCCTCCTCGCCCACCGTCGACACCGTGGAGAACGCCCACACGAGCCCCGATCGCGAGCAGCCGTGGGCGGAGCTGGGCCTCAAGCCGGACGAGTACGCCAACGTGCGCGAGATCCTGGGCCGTCGCCCGACGAGCTCCGAGCTGGCGATGTACTCCGTGATGTGGAGCGAGCACTGCTCCTACAAGTCGTCGAAGGTCCACCTGCGCCAGTTCGGCGAGAAGGTCACCGACGAGATGCGGCGCCACCTGATGGTCGGCATCGGGGAGAACGCCGGCGTCGTCGACATCGGCGACGGTTACGCCGTCACCTTCAAGGTCGAGTCGCACAACCATCCGTCGTACGTCGAGCCGTACCAGGGTGCCGCCACCGGCGTCGGTGGCATCGTCCGCGACATCCTCGCGATGGGCGCTCGCCCCGTCGCGGTGATGGACCCGCTCCGCTTCGGGCCGCTCGACCATCCCGACACACACCGGCTGCTGCCCGGGATCGTGGCGGGTGTCGGTGGCTACGGCAACTGCCTCGGGCTGCCGAACATCGGTGGTGAGGCGGTCTTCGACGAGACCTACGCGGGCAACCCGCTGGTCAATGCGCTGTGCGTCGGCGTGATGCGGCACGAGCAGCTGCACCTCGCCAAGGCTTCCGGCGCCGGCAACCTCGTGGTGCTGTACGGCGCGAGGACCGGAGGTGACGGCATCGGCGGGGTCTCGGTGCTCGCCTCGGAGACGTTCGAGTCGACGGGACCCGCGAAGCGACCGAGCGTCCAGGTCGGCGACCCGTTCCAGGAGAAGCTGCTCGTCGAGTGCACCCTCGAGCTGTTCGCGGAGGAGCTCGTCGTCGGCATCCAGGACCTCGGCGGCGCTGGGCTGTCCTGCGCGACGTCGGAGCTCGCGTCCGCCGGCGACGGAGGCATGCACGTCTGGCTCGACCGGGTGCCGCTGCGCGACTCCTCGCTGGCGCCCAGAGGAGATCCTGATGTCGGAGTCGCAGGAGCGCATGATGGCCGTCGTCGAGCCGGCCGACGAGAAGCGGTTCCTCGAGATCTGCGAGAAGTGGGACGTCGAGGCGACCGTGATCGGCGAGGTCGACGACTCGACACGCCTCACCATCGAGTGGCACGGCGAGACCGTCGTCGACGTACCTCCCCGGTCGGTGGCGCACGACGGCCCGACCTACCACCGGCCGTTCGAGCGCCCGTCGTGGCAGGACGACCTGCAGGCAGACATCGGTGACGAGCTGGTCCGCCCGTCGACGGGCGAGGAGCTGAGGCAGACGCTGCTGCGACTGGTCGCATCGCCGAACCTGTGCGACAAGTCGTGGATCACCGACCAGTACGACCGCTACGTGCAGGGCAACACCGTCCTCGCGCAGCCCGAGGACTCCGGCATGGTCCGCGTCGACCCGCTCACCGGTCTGGGCGTCGCGGTGGCGACCGACTGCAACGGTCGGTTCGCCAAGCTCGACCCCTACGCCGGCGCCCAGCTCGCGCTGGCCGAGGCGCACCGCAACGTCGCCACCTCGGGCGCGACGCCGCTGGCGGTCAGCGACTGCCTGAACTTCGGGTCGCCCGAGGACCCGGCCGTGATGTGGCAGTTCGCCGAGGCGACGCGCGGGCTGGCCGACGGCTGCCAGGCGCTCGGCGTGCCGGTGACCGGCGGCAACGTCAGCCTCTACAACCAGACCGGTGAGACCGCGATCCTGCCGACGCCCGGTGGTGGCGGTGCTCGGCGTGATCGACGACGTCGCCCGCCGCACCCCGGCCGGGTTCGGCGCGTCGGGGCTCCGCATCCACCTGCTGGGTACGACGCACGACGAGCTGTCCGGATCGGAGTGGGCGCACGTCGTGCACGGCCACCTCGGTGGTCTGCCGCCGGCAGTCGACCTCGCCGCGGAGAAGCGGCTCGCAGACGTGCTCGTCGCCGCATCACACGACGGACTGGTCGCCAGCGCGCACGACCTCTCCGACGGCGGGCTGGCCCAGGCGCTGGTGGAGTCCTGCCTGCTCGGCGCCGGCCGGTCAGGGCGTGGGCGCCCGGGTCTCGCTGCCGGACGAGGCGTTCGTCGCGCTGTTCAGCGAGTCGACGGGCCGAGCGATCGTCGCGGTCGAGCCCGACTCGGCTGCGCGCTTCGCCGAGCTCTGCGCGACGCATGGCGTCCCGCAGGTGCAGATCGGCGTCACCGAGGGCACCGGCGCCGACGCGGTCCTCGACGTGGAGGGCCAGTTCGCAGTCGCCCTCGCCGACCTTCGTGCGGCCTGGACGGCGACCCTTCCCGACGCCTTCGCCTGACCTTCCCCCTAGCGGATGCCGCGGTGGAGCTTGCGCCACAGCACGGGCGCGACGACACCGGTGCGCGCCCGGCGGTGGTCGCGCTGGTAGCGCTTGACCGCGTCAGTCGTCGCCCGGTCGTAGACGCCGGTGACCTTCAGCGCCGCGTGGTCGGCCGCGTTGAGCGCCCGCTGCAGCCGCCGGACGCTCGGGGACGCCGAGCCGAACTTCAGGACCGTCGTCACCGCCGTGCGAGAGCAGGGCTACCCAGGTGCTCTGCGTCGTGGCGGTGCCGGCGGACAGGCCCCGGCCGGCGCGGTACCTCTTGACCGCGGCGCCGAGACCCGCGTCGTACACGCCGTCGACCTTCCCGGCGTACCTCTTCTTGCCGACCAGCAGGCACTGCACGGTGCGCACCTGCGCGCCGCGGGCACCGATGTCGAGGGTGCGGTAGCGGCGGAAGTTGTAGGTCGCCTTGCCGCCGCAGTGCGCGGGCTCTCGACCGATCCACGACCCGCGGCCGAGGTCGATCCAGTTGCGGTCGATGTTGATCCGTCACGCCGCCGTGGCGTCTCGGGGTGGCCGCCGCGGTACTGGTGCACGCGCCGGTGCGGCTGCCAGCCCGCGCTGGCGCACGTAGCTCGAGCGAGGTGTTCGCGCGGCCGTTCCAGTCGGCGATCCAGATCCGGTCGGGCATCTTGTACGCGACCGGGGCGCCGCGACCCGTGCGTCGTCGAGGATCTTGATGCCGGACGCGGCGCTCGAGTAGACGCCGGAGACGTAGTGCGAGGCGGTGCAGCTGGCGGGTCCACGCGCTGCAGGAAGCTCAGCGCCGACTCGCGGCAGTCGTGGCGCGAGATCGGGAACGCCTCGAGGTCGTACCAGAGCGTGCGAGCCGCGCGAGATGCCGAGCCGGTGCGCCGCGCGCACCGTCTTGCGCGCCTCGGCCCGGCCCTGGGCGCGCGCCTTCGAGTAGCTGGCCCGCGACGACGGGTTGATGCGCACCTGGTGCAGGTAGCGCTCGCGGGTCGTGCACCACGCCTGCGGCCCGAGCGTGATCGGCAGCAGCCGCCAGCCGTTGGCGCAGCTGGGTGCGGACCCACCGCGGGCTGAGGTTCGGCTGGTGCCGGCAGCCGCGGGAGGCGCCGGAGATGTAGATGCCGACGCCCAGGAACGGCGAGCTGCGCAGCCACGCGTCCATCGCCGTCTGGGTCGGGCGCGACGCACTGGTCGAAGGCGTAGCCGGTGAAGTTGCCCGGGGGTCACGACGTTGCGGGCCTGCGCCGGTGCGGCGCTCAGCGTCGCGGCGGCGGTCGCCACCACGGTGACGAGGACGCCGCGGACAGCGAGCGGACCTACGACCGGCTCGGGCCGGGCGGTTCGGGCGACGGAGTGGGCCGGGGGGACAAGCATGTCGACTCCAGTTCGGCGTGAACAGCCGTCACTGTAGCCCCAAAACTCCCAACTGTAACAAGAGTCACTTGAATTACATCGGTGCGACACGCCGCGGAGTTGGGGCCGTCGCGCAAGGATCGACCCGTGCCCGCCCGCCTCCGCCCGCCGACCCGGCCCGGTCGTCCGCGCCCTGGAACGGTTCCGTGCCGGCGAGCGCTTCGCGCGGACGACCTGCGGCTGCTCACCAAGCACCTGCTGGCGCTGCTGGTCGGCGCGCGCACCCGGGCGGTGCCGTCGAGGTGCGGGTGCCGCCGTACGCCGTGGCGCAGTGCCTGGCCGGCACCCGCCACACCCGGGGCACGCCGCCGGCGGTCGTCGAGATGGACCCGGCCACCTGGATCGCGCTGGCCGTCGGCGACCTGGCGTGGGCCGACGCCGAGCGCGACGGTCGGCTGGTCGCGTCGGGCGAGCGCTCCGACCTGTCCGGGCTGCCCTGCCGTTGGCCGACGAGCGCGCCAAGCCTAGGCTGGCGCCCATGCCCCCCGAGACCTCAGACGATCCGTGCCGCGCGTCCGCGACGTGATGCCCTCCGTCCGCGCCGACCTCGAGGCGCTGGTGCGCATCCCGTCGGTCAGCGCCGACCCGGCCCGCGCCGACGACGTACGGCGCTCGGCCGAGGCCACCGCGGAGCTGTTCCGGGCCGAGGGCTTCGACGACGTGCAGATCCTGTCCGCGGGCGGCGGCGCCCCGGCCGTCGTGGCGCGCAAGCCGGCGCCCGAGGGCGCGCCGACCGTGCTGCTCTACGCCCACCACGACGTGCAGCCGACCGGCGACCTCGGCCGACTGGGACACCGACCCCTTCGAGCCGACCGAGCGCGGCGAGCGGCTCTACGGCCGCGGCGCCGCCGACGACAAGGCCGGCATCGCCGCGCACCTGGCCGCGATCCGGGCGCACGGCGACGACCTGCCGGTCGGCGTGACGGTGCTCGTCGAGGGCGAGGAGGAGGTCGGCTCGCCGACCCTCGAGGCGTTCCTCGCGCGAGCACCAGGAGCTGCTGGCGGCGGACGTCATCGTGATCGCCGACTCCGGCAACTGGGACATCGGCGAGCCGGCCCTGACCACCAGCCTGCGCGGACTGGTCGACTGCTTCGTCGAGGTCCGCACCCTCGACCACGGCGTGCACTCCGGCATGTGGGGCGGGGTCGTGCCCGACGCCGTCACCGCGATGGTCCGGCTGCTCGCCACGCTCCACGACGACGAGGGCAACGTCGCCGTCGAAGGGCCTGCACGCGGGCCCCGCGGCCGACGTGGACTACCCGCTCGACCGGGTGCGCGCCGAGTCCGGCGTCAGCGACGGAGTCGAGCTGATCGGCTCCGGGTCCGCTGGTCGAGCGGCTGTGGACCAGGCCGGCGATCACCACGATCGGCTTCGACGCGACCCGCACCGCCGACGCCAGCAACACGCTGATCCCGACGGTGAAGGCGAAGCTGTCCGTCCGAGCTCGCGCCCGGCGACTCCGCGGCGCACGCGATGGAGCGCGCTGCGCGACCACCTCGAGACGCACGTGCCCTGGGGTGCGCAGCTCACCGTTCACCGCCGGCGAGATCGGCGAGCCGATGCAGATCGACGCGACCGGGCCGGCGTACGACGCCGCGCGGGCCGCCTTCCGCGAGGCCTGGGACGGCGTCGAGCCCGTCGACATGGGCGTCGGCGGGTCGATCCCGTTCATCGCGGCGTTCAAGGACGCCTACCCCGACGCCTCCGTGCTCGTCACCGGCGTCGAGGACCCCGACACCCGCGCCCACGGCCCGAACGAGGGTCTGCACCTCGCGGAGTTCGAGCGGGTCTGCCTCGCCGAGGCGCTGCTGCTGTCGTACCTCGCCGAAGCTCGCTGAGCCGGTGCCCGACGCGCCCCGGGGATCTCGTCGCTCGACCGCGACCGCGGTCCGTGAGACTCGTCGGCGTCGCCCAGCCACGCAGACGTCCCGGACGGCAGCCGCCGGCCCAGTCGGGCGGTCGCCGAGCCGGAGCGGCGACGGCCGGCTCACCCACGCGCTCGACCCGCACGACGCGGGCCCGCAGGACGCGTGCGGCGTCTTCGGCGTCTGGGCCCCGGGCGAGGACGTCGCGAAGCTGACCTACTTCGGGCTCTACGCGCTCCAGCACCGCGGCCAGGAGTCGGCGGGCATCGCGGTCAGCAACGGCCGGCAGATCCTGGTCTACAAGGACATGGGCCTGGTCTCGCAGGTCTTCGACGAGTCGACGCTCGAGTCGCTCAAGGGCCACCTGGCGGTCGGCCACGCCCGCTACTCCACGACCGGCGCGAGCACCTGGCACAACGCCCAGCCGACCTTCCGGCCCACCGAGACCGGCTCGATCGCGCTGGCCCACAACGGCAACCTCACCAACACCCGCGACCTGCAGAAGCGCGTCGCGGACCTGGCCGGCTCGTTCGGCGAGCTCGACATCGCCGCCTGAAGCCGACCCCGGCCTCCACCAACGACACCAGCCTGGTCACCGCGCTCCTCGCGCACCACCCCGACATGAGCCTCGAGGAGAACGCCGTCCAGGTGCTCCCGGGCCTGCGCGGCGCGTTCTCGTTCGTCTGGATGGACGAGAACACCTTGTACGCCGCCCGCGACCCGCAGGGCGTCCGGCCGCTGGTGCTCGGCCGGCTCGAGCGCGGCTGGGTCGTCGCGTCCGAGACGGCCGCGCTCGACATCGTCGGCGCGTCGTTCATCCGCGAGGTCGAGCCCGGCGAGCTCGTCGCGATCGACGAGGACGGCCTGCGCAGCCGCCGGTTCGCCGAGCCCGCGCCGAAGCACTGCCTGTTCGAGTTCGTCTACCTCGCCCGCCCCGACACCTTGATGAACGAGCAAGCGCGTGCACAGCGTCCGCGTCGAGATCGGCCGGCGGCTGGCCCGCGAGTTCCCCGCCGACGCCGACCTCGTCATGCCGGTCCCGGAGTCCGGCACGCCGGCCGCGATCGGCTACGCCGAGGAGAGCGGCATCCCCTACGGCACCGGCCTGGTGAAGAACTCCTACGTCGGCCGCACCTTCATCCAGCCCTCGCAGACCATCCGCCAGCTCGGCATCCGGCTGAAGCTCAACCCGCTCCGCGACGTCATCGAGGGCAAGCGGCTGGTCGTCGTGGACGACTCGATCGTGCGCGGCAACACCCAGCGCGCGCTCGTGCGGATGCTGCGCGAGGCGGGTGCCCGCGAGGTGCACGTGCGGATCTCCTCGCCGCCGGTGAAGTGGCCGTGCTTCTACGGCATCGACTTCGCCACCCGCGCCGAGCTGATCGCCAACGGGCTCACCAGCGACGAGATCTGCCGCTCCATCGACGCGGACTCGCTCGGCTACATCTCGCTCGAGCAGCTCGTCGAGGCGACCGAGGTGCCGATGAACAACCTGTGCCGGGCCTGCTTCGACGGCGTCTACCCGATCGCCGCTGCCGGATCCCGAGCACCTCGGCAAGCACCTGCTCGAGTTCGACCCGACGGTCGTCGCGCACCCCGACGGCCTGGCCGCCTCGCTGTCCGGCGGCGGCGCCGCCGACGCGCTCGACCGTCCCTGAACGCCGCGAGCATGAGCGATGACCCAGCGCAGCCGGGCGGGCGACCTACGAGGCCGCCGGCGTCTCCATCGAGGCCGGCGACAAGGCCGTCGAGCTGATGAAGGTGTGGGTCGAGAAGGCCCGCCGCCCCGAGATGCTCGGCGGCATCGGCGGCTTCGCGGGCCTCTTCGACGCCACGGCGCTCAAGGCGTTCGACCACCCGCTGCTGGCGACGTCGGCCGACGGGGTCGGCACCAAGGTCGCGATCGCCCAGGCGCTCGACGTGCACCACACGATCGGGTTCGACCTCGTCGGGCATGCTCGTCGACGACCTGGTGGTGTGCGGCGCCGAGCCGCTGTTCCTCACCGACTACATCGCGACCGGCCGCGTCGTACCCGAGCGCATCGCGGCGATCGTGCAGGGCATCGCCGAGGCCTGCGTGCAGGCCGGCTGTGCGCTGGTCGGCGGCGAGACGGCCGAGCACCCAGGACTGCTCGAGCCCGGACGAGTACGACGTCGCGGGCTCGACCACCGGCGTCGTCGAGGCCGCCGACCTGCTCGGTGCCGGGCGCGTGCGAGGCCGGCGACGTCGTCGTCGCGATGGGCTCGAGCGGGCTGCACTCCAACGGCTACTCGCTCGTGCGTCACGTGCTGCTGAGCGAGGCGGGCGCCGGCTGGTCACTGGACCGGCACGTCGACGAGCTGGGCCGGACGCTGGGCGAGGAGCTGCTCGAGCCGACCACGGTCTACGCCAAGGCGTGTCTCGACCTCGCACGGAGCACCCCCACGCACGCGATGTCGCACGTCACCGGCGGCGGGCTGGCCGCCAACCTCGAGCGGGTGATGCCCGACAGCCTGGTCGCCACCATCGACCGCGGCTCCTGGACCCCGCCAGCCGGTCTTCGACCTGGTCCGCCGGGTCGGCGCCGTCGACCAGGCCGCCCTGGAGCGCACCCTCAACTGCGGGGTCGGCATGGTGGCCCTGCTCCCGGCGGCCGAGCGCCGAGCGGGCCGTCGCCCTGCTGAACGGGCACGGCGTGGCCGCCTGGGTGTGCGGCGAGGTGACCGAGCCGGACGGCTCCGGCCCCGCCGGCGGCACGCGTGCAGCTCACCGGCAGCCATCCCGGCTGGTGAGCCGCTTCGTTCCGAGCGTGAACACCGCGACAATTCCCCGGTCGGGTGTGCGTGAATGGCCACCGTCCAGGTACGGTTGGACCACGAGAAACCCAACGGAGAGACCGGACGCACGTGTGATCTCGGTCCCGGCTTCGTCAGACGAACGCCGAGACGCACTCAGACGTGACTCCGGCCAAGTGTGCGAGGGGGTCGGACCCTATGGGCCGCGGCCGTGCAAAGGCCAAGCAGACCAAGGTCGCCCGCGACCTGAAGTACCGCTCCCACGAGACGGACTTCGGCGCGCTGGCCCAGGGAGCTGCATGGCGAGGAGGAGACAGTCGGAAGCCGCCGACGAGCCCGACGATCCGCCGACGCTGACGCTGACGAGTACGACGAGTGGGCGGACTACTCCGAGTCCAACAGCCGCGACTGATCGCGGCTAGCCGCAGCCACACACCCCGCAGCCGGCCGACCTCGGTCATGCGCCGCTCGGCCAGCCGGTCGGCCGCCACCGCCGGGGGCACTCCCTCGTCCTGCGCGAGCGCGAACACCCGTGCGGTGGTGTCGAAGATCTTCTCGGCCCGCTGCTTGGCCCGCTCGAAGGAGAACCCCTCGAGCTCGTCGGCGACCTGGATCAGCCCGCCGGCGTTGACCATGTAGTCGGGGGCGTAGAGCACGCCGCGGTCCTGGAGCTCCTTCTCGATGCCGTGGTGCGCGAGCTGGTTGTTCGCCGCGCCGCAGACGACCTTGCGCCCGCAAGCGTGGCGACCACCTCGTCGTCCAGCGCGGCGCCGAGCGCGCACGGGGCGTAGACGTCGAGGTCGGAGGCGACCAGCGCGTCCGGTGTCGGGGACCGAGCGCACGTCGGGGAGCTCGGCCTGCAGCGTCGCGACGGCGCCCGCGTTGACGTCGGCGACGACGACCGTGGCGCCGTCCTCGACGAGGTGCCGGGCCAGGTGCCGGCCGACCTTGCCGACCCCGGAGATCGCCGACCGTGCGGCCGTGCGAGCGTCGGACGCGCCCCAGGTGACCTCGGCCGCGGCCCGCATGCCCTGGAAGACGCCGTACGCGGTGAGCACGGAGGAGTCGCCGGCACCGCCGTGGGCGACGGTGCGCCCGGTGACGTAGGAGCACTCGCGGGCCACCTGGTCCATGTCCTCGCTGAAGGTGCCGACGTCGCAGGCGGTGTAGTAGCGGCCGGCGAGCGACTGCACGAAGCGGCCGTAGGCGCGCAGCAGCGCCTCGGTCTTGAGGGTGGCCGGGTCGCCGATGATGACGGCCTTGCCGCCGCCGAGGTCGAGGCCGGCGAGCGCGGCCTTGTAGGCCATGCCCTGGGAGAGGTTGAGGACGTCCTCGAGCGCGTCGTGCTCAGAGGCGTAGGGGTAGAAGCGGGTGCCGCCGAGGGCGGGACCGAGAGCCGTCGAGTAGATCGCGATGATCGCCCGCAGGCCGGTCGGCTCGTCGTGGCAGAAGACGACCTGCTCGTGGCCGGCGAACCGGGCGAAGACGCCGTCAGGGGGGCCGGATGTGGGTGCGGGGCTCTCGGTGCTCACCGGGAGTGACCTTCCGTTTCAGGCCCGCGCGGGTGGGCGGGCGCCTCAGGTAGGAGCGGCGGCCGCGGGGGTGGTGCAGCCTCCGTCACCAGGGTACGGAAGTGGGAGCCTGCAAGCGACCCGACCTGTGGACCTGAAGGCCATACACCGAATAGACCCATCCGGGCATGGTCAGAGGTGCCTGTCGAACGGCTGATGCGGGACCACCCGAAATGACTAGTGCGTGAAGGTTGGTGACTCATTTAGGTCATTGTCATAGTTTAGACCTCCCCTTTACTCTGAGACAGGTCACACTGGTGGCCAAAGGTGTTCCGGACACTTCGGGCACCAACGGAGGAACAACTGTGAGGGAGGCCCGCTATGAATACGCGGCCACCTGAGTCCGAACCGCTGCTCACGCCTGCCGAGGTTGCAGCCATGTTCCGGGTCGACCCGAAGACGGTCACCCGGTGGGCCAAAGCCGGCAAGCTGAGCTCGATCCGGACTCTTGGCGGACATCGCCGGTATCGCGAGTCCGAGGTACGCGACCTGTTGACGGGGATGGTCCCGGAGCAGCGTCGTGGTGACGAGGACTGATTCCCAGGTCAGTTCAAGTCGCACCCACGCTTTTGGGCGGGTCGGAGAGACCGAGAGGTTGCCGGGGGAAACTGGACAGGAGCTTTTGATGGTCCCGTGTCTCGGGGGAGGCACGGGACCATGACCTTTTAACGACGCTCTGATGCAGGCTCGCGGGACCGCTCAGCGCAGCGCCCGCACGTAGCCGACGACGTGGCGCGCCTCGCCGAGCCGCCGCTCCCAGGTGGCGCCGAGCGCGACCAGCAGCGCACCCGCAGTCCCGAGGAGCACCCATCGCGGCACTGCGTCCGCGACGTACGGCGCCGCCAGCCGGATCACCAGGAGCGCGCCGACGGTGGCGCCGAGGGCGATCGGAGCCGTCCAGCGCAGCCCGGCCCCGGCCAGCACCAGGATCAGGCAGCCGAGACCCAGCAGCAGGGAGCGCAGGTCCGTCGGGTCGTTCAGCGCCCACAACAGGCTGGGCACCAGGGCGAGCGACAGGCCGGGGCCGAGCGCGGTCATCGTGCTGGCCTCGGGGTTGCGGCGCAGGTGCACCACACCGACCACCAGGAGCGCAGCCGCCGACGGCAGGGTGTAGGCCTCCGGCGCCGAGACGCCGAGGTCCCACAGCCGCACCCAGCTGGCCATCGCCAGCAACAACCCGCCGGCCCAGCCCAGCTCACGACGGTCCGCACGCAGCAGCGACATCAAGGTGACGACGACACCGGCCGTGGTGAGGTACACCGCCGTCCACTCGGACTGTGCCCCGGCCGGCGCCAGCGCCACGCCGGCGAACAGGAGCGGCAGGGCAGCGGCCGCGGCGCCCGCCTCGATCCCGAACCTCGCCTCCGCCGGATCGTCGCAACGCCACCACCGCGCTGGGGCGTACGGCGCGACGAGCGCGACGGCACCGATCACCAGCAACCCTGCCAGCGCCAGCCACTCCGCGTCGGCGTCGAGGATCGAGCCCCACGTCCAGGCAGAGCCGGCCAGCGTGACGACCAGGAGGGCCCCGGCCAGACCGGCGACGTCGCTCCTGAGCGAGCGGAGATGGATGAGCACCGCGAGCACCAGCATCGCGACCAGCGCGATGGCGCTCAGCCAGTCGGCGTGCAACGAGACCACCACGCCGGCCGTGGTGAACCCGACCGCCAGCCCGAGCGGAGCCGGCCGCCGCGAGCCGATCCACCACGCGGTGAGGCCCGCGCCTGTCAGCAGCAGCATCGCCACGGGCACCCACACCGGCACCGGGTACAGCGCGGCCGTCGCGGTGAGCGACATCGCGAGCAGCGAAGCCACCATCACTCGCAGGTCCGCGTTGGCGGTCAGGGCGCCGCTGTTCGTCGAGCTGGCCCTCGCCACCGACCAGCCGGCCGCGAGCACCGCCAGCAAGCAGAGCGGGAGCACCCAGGGGGCCGGGACGTCGCTGCTCAGGTTGTCGGGCAGCAGGTCACCGACCCCGCCCGCCCACACCGGGTCGATGACCTCCGCGAGCCGGCCAAGCGACATCACGAACAGGACCGCCCCGAGCACCAGGACTGCCGCTCCGGCAAGCCCCTGGGTCAGCAGGTTGGCCAGGCCCCACGGGCGCGGGAGCACCCACGTCGCGGCGCTCGCGGCGACCAGCACCCCGAGTCCGACGAGAGCGACGGCCGTCGGTGCCAGGTGCACTGCCGGCGCCAGCGCCGCGTAGACCACGAGCGTCTGGCCGACGGCCGCTGCAGCCACGCGGACGGCGACAGGCAGGCGCCGCACGAGCACAGGCGCAGCCACCAGAGCCGCCGAGACCAGCAGGGGGACGGCGTGGCCGCCCGCCCACAGTGCCTGCCACGTGGCGCTGTGCTCGTCGACGCGGTCCAGTGCGTAGACCAGCTGTGCCAGCCAGGCGACCGTGGCGATCACGGCAGCGGCGATCGCCGCCACGAGGAGGCGCGGCCGGAGGAGGGCGACGGCCGCCGCGGCGGCGACGAGCACCCCGGCCACCAGGGACACGGAGACCGGGAGCCACTCGGAGAGGTCGATCGCGAGCACGACGAGGCCGACGCCGAGAGCACCGACGACTTCGCCGCTGACCAGCCCGCTGACCTTGGTCAGTCCTGCTGCGAGCGCGCCGACGGCACCCGTGGCGGCGAGCAGGACGCCGAGAAGGGCGAGGAGGCCCGCCGTCGACAGGTCACCGAACCAGCCCGCGTTGTCCGCGCCGATGACATCGAGGGTGAGCAGGCCGTAGCCGACCAGGGCGAGCGACTCGGTGGCCGCCCGCAGCCCGCGACGGGCCATCCAGAACGAGAGTGACCCCGCGATCGCGGTGAAGCCGACCAGCACGGCGGTGCGACCGCCCACGCCGAGCACCGACCAGGCGACCGCGAGGAAGACCAGGGCGGCGACCAGCAAGCAGCCGGCGCCCAGGGTCAGCAGGATGCGGGGCACCGAGACGGCACTCATGCCGCGCGACGGTGCAGGGGTGGGGGCGGCGGCGGGCGCCGGCGGAGGGGTCCACGCGTCCGGCGCCGGTGCGACCGGGGAACCGGCACCGGCTGCCGGTGCGGCTGCCGGCGCGGCTGCGGGCACGGAGGCTGCGCGGAGCTCGGCAAGGAGCGAGTCGGCGTGCGACAGCGTCGCGAACAGTCGCTGCGCGGTCGGGCCCTGCAGCGACAGCAGGCACCGGGTGCAGGCGGTGGCGCCGGGCGTGAGCGGCGCCTCGCAGTCGGGACAGCGCGAGGGGTCTGCGAAGCGGGTCATGGCTTTATCAAGCCACGCTGGACCGCCTCCTGGTCAGCGGACGCGCACTCAACTCGCCTGAGTATCCGTGCTCAGCTGCACTGACACACTGGCTCGCATGACCCCGCCTGCCGAGACCGACTGGCTGCCGTTGCGGTTCCGCGACCTCGACTCGTTCGGCCACGTCTACCACGCTGAGTACCTCACGCTGCTCGACGAGGCCCGCACCCGCTTCTTCCGACGTTCGCTGCAGCTGAACGACCCCACCAGCTACGTGCTCGTGCACGCCGAGATCGACTGGGAGAGCCCGCTGACCCGCGACGACGAGGCGGTCCGCGCGGACTTCGTGCTCGAGCGCATCGGCAACACCAGTCTGAGCCTCGGCGAGGTCATGTACGCCCCGGACGGCCGCGTCGTCTCACGAGGTCGCGCCGTCGTCGTACTTCGTGATCGGGCCTCCGGCACCTCGCGTCCCCTCAACGACGCCGAGCGCTCCCGCGCGGAGTCCCTGCTGCCCTAGTCGCCGGCCTGGAAGCGGTAACCGCTGCTCGCCCACAGGTTGGGGCAGTAGGGTGATGAGTCCAAGCTGCTCGAGACCCCGGCCGCATCGATATCCGCCCCCGGGGTGTCCGTGACGAAACTTCTGAAACCTCTGGTGGCCTCCGGCGGGTACGCCGAGCTCGCAGCCGAGATCCGTGGTCTGGGACTGCTTCGCCCTCGCTACCGGTTCTACGTGGTGCTGCTCGCGGTGGTGCTGCTGGCGTTGGCCGGAACCCTCACCGGGATGCTGGTGCTCAGCGAGTCGTGGTGGGTCGTGCTGCTGGCACCGGTCCTGGCCGTCGTGTCCACGCAGCTCGCGTTCTTCGGGCACGACGCCATCCATCGGCAGATCACGCGGCGCGAACGCCCGAGCAGACTCCTCGGCATGCTGGTCGGCAACCTGCTGAACGGCCTGAGCTACGGATGGTGGCTCGACAAGCACAACGCCCACCACGCCCACCCGAACGACCTCGAGTCCGATCCTGACGTGTACGCCGGCGCGATCCTGTTCGACAAGGGCCAGGCCGTGGGACGAAGCGGGCTCGCGGGATGGCTGACTCGCCACCAGGCGTGGGTGTACCCGCCGTTGCTCACGCTCGAGGCGCTCAACCTCCACATCTCCAGCGTGAGAGCGGTGCTGCGCCCAGGGCTGCGCTTTCGACGCGTCGAGGCCGCGCTGCTTGTCCTGCACTTCGCGGGCTACGTCGCCTTGATCGTCTTCACGCTCACCTGGCAGCAGGCCATCGTCTTCGTGGCGTTGCACCAGGCAGTGTTCGGCGTCTACCTGGGTAGCTCGTTCGCCCCGGGGCACAAGGGGATGCCGGTGCTGGGGCCGGAGGAGGCCGCGGACCCACTGCTGCGTCAGGTGCTGACCTCACGAAACGTCTCGGGCGGTCGTGGTCTGGAGATGGCGCTGGGAGGCCTCAACTACCAGATCGAGCACCACCTGTTCCCGAGCATGCCGCGGCCGAACCTTCATCTCGCACAGCCGGTGGTCCGACGGTTCTGTGAGGCCCGCGGAGTCAGCTATCTGGAGGTGTCGGCCTTCACGACGTACGCCGCCGTGCTCCGACACCTCAATGCCGTGGGGGCAGAGCTGCGACATCCCGGCTGACGCACCGTCAGGACTTGGCGAAGTCCGCGGGCCGGAAGTGGCCGTCCTGCAGACGCTTCTCGATGTCCTCGAGGCTGTGGCCGGTCAGCTCCGGCATGCGCCACCACACGAACAGCCAGGCCGCGACGTTGAACGCGCCGTAGATCCAGAAGACCTGACCGACACCGAACATGTCGATCATCGTGAGCAGCGTCAGCGTGATCAGCAGGTTGGTCCCCCACAGCGTCGCTGACTGCACGCTCGTGCCGGCGCCACGGACCGCGAGCGGGTAGATCTCGGAGCCGGTGAGCCAGCCCATCAGCTGCAGGCCACCGGCGTTGAAGAACATGAACACGATCAGGGTCGCCACGATGAAGGGCACCTGCGACTTGCCGGCGTTGTCGGTGACGAAGAACGAGCCGAGCACGAAGAGCGCGGCCGCCGCGCCAGGCACCATCACCAGGGTCAGCCGCCGCCGGCCCACCCGGTCGACGATGGCGAGGCCGACGATCATCATCACCAGGTACGTCACACCGAGGGCCACGCTCACGCGCAGCGCGGCGCTCGTGGAGAAGCCGTTGTCGGTGAGGATGGTCGGTGAGTAGTAGACGATCATCTCGATGCCCGACAGCTGGGTGAAGGCAGCGATGCCGCAGCCGACCAGCAGCGCCGGGCGGACCCAGGGCTGGCGCAGCCCGCTCCAGCCACGGTTCTTGGCCTTCGTCTCCTGCTTGCGCTGCTCGAGCTCGACGATCTCCTCCAGCTCGGAGGCGATGTCGAAGCCCTCGGGTCGCACGCGGTCGAGGACCTGCTCCGCCTCGTCGCGTCGGTCGTGCTTGACCAGCCAGCGCGGACTCTCGGGGAGCCGCAGCTGCAGCAGCAGCATCAGCACCGCCGGCACCGCAGCCGATCCGATCGACACCCGCCAGGACACCGACTCGCTGGCGCCGACCAACGTGGCGATCACGATGCCGACACCGATCGCGAGCTGGAAGCAGAGCACGAGCCGGCCGCGGATGCCGGCGGGGGCGAGCTCTGCGACGTACATCGGCACGGTCTGGGTCGCACCGCCCACCGCGACGCCGAGGAGGACCCTGGCCAGCGCCAGGACCGCGGCCGACGGCGCGATCGAGCAGCTCAGGCTGCCGAGCACGAAGACCACGCAGATGATCAGGATCGTGCGGTGCCGCCCGATCCGCTCGGAGAGGAAGCTGCAGCCGAGCGCACCCAGGACGGCGCCGAGCAGGATGCCGGCCGCGATGGCCTGCTCCATGCCGTGGCCGGTGTGGAACTCGTCCGAGATCTGGAGCAGTGCGCCGGAGATGATCCCGGTGTCGTACCCGTAGAGCAGGCCGCTGACCGCGGAGACCACGGCGGCGACGAGCATCAGCCCGTTGAGGGACTTCTGGCGGGTGCCCGCCTCCTGCGTCGTCGCTTGCGACATCCGGACCTCCACGTCGATGACCTTTGTGTTGCCGATACCCCGGGAAGGTGCATCCACACGCCCGGTCTCTCTTGTCGGTTTGCCTGTTTGTGACAGGTTCCGCCGTACACTTGCATTTACAGGCTGCTCAGGACCTCGGTGGCGTTCACGCCTACCGGAGGTCCGTGCGATGTCGCTGATCGGGGATCGGCCGTCGTGACGTCGCGGAAGCCGATCGAGGACCGGCTCTCCGACGTGCTCAGCGAGTTCGCTCGCACCTTGGTGACGGACTTCCCGATCCAGGGGATCCTCGACCACCTCGTCAAGCGGATCGTCGACGTCCTTCCGGTGAGCGCGGCCGGGGTCACCTTGATCTCGCCGACGACCGAGCCGCGCTTCATCGCCGCCTCGGACGAGTCGGCGATGCGGTACGAGACCCTGCAGACCGAGGTCGGTGAGGGTCCCTGCCTGGCGGCCTACTCGACAGGGTCCGCCATCTCCGTTGCCGACCTGAGGGAGGACGGACGCTTCCCCCGGTTTGCCACCCAGGCCCTGGCGCAGGGCCTGGTCGCCGTGTTCACCTTCCCGCTCCGCGACGGGGACCGGCGGCTCGGCGCACTCGACCTGTATCGCAACGAGGCGGGCGCCCTCGACGATCGCGCGATGGAGGTGGCGCAGACCCTCGCCGACGTGGCGTGCGCCTACCTCGTCAACGCCCAGACGCGCACGGATCTGCGAGCCGCTTCCGAGGCGGCACGACATGCCTCGCTGCACGACGGTCTGACCGGCCTGCCCAACCGTTCCCTGATGTTGCAGCGGCTCGAGCACGCCGTCGCCAAGAGCAGCCGCACCGGAAGGCTCGTGGTGGTCCTGTACGTCGACCTGGACCGCTTCAAGGACGTCAACGACACGTTCGGTCATCACGCCGGCGACGCGTTGCTCTGTGCGGTCGCTCATCGGGTCTCGGGGCTCCTGCAGACCCGGCGACACCATGGCGCGGCTGGCCGGCGACGAGTTCGTGGTCTTGTGCGAGGAGCTCGACTCGGAGGCCCAGGCGAGACGTGTCGCGGCGCGCGTGGTCGAGGCGTTCGCGGAGCCGTTCGGACTTCCTGGCGCGATCGTGCCGATCAGCGCCAGTGTCGGCATCGCCTCCCTCTTGTCGAGCCCGACGGGCGGCTGCGGAGGTGCACGCGTCGCCTGGCGAGCCGCCTCTCCCGGCGGGTAGACCTTTCGCGCACGTGGCCGAGCAGCTCCTGCGACAAGCCGACCTCGCGATGTACCAGGTGAAGAGGGCGGGCGGCGCAGACCATGGCATCGTCGACGAGAGTGATCTCGAGTCGCTGGGGCAACGAACGGGCCTCAGCCACGACCTCCGGGAGGCCGTGGAGGCCGGCGAGCTGCGCACGAACTACCAACCCATCTTGTCGCCCACCCGAGGTGTGGTGGGAGCCGAAGCGCTCTCCCGCTGGGCGCACCCGGTGCTCGGGGCGATTCCACCGGCCACGTTCATCCCGCTGGCCGAGGAGACCGGACTCATCGACGAGGTCGGCCGCTTCGTGCTGGCGCAGGCCTGCCGTGACCGAGGAAGCTGGCCGAACCACGACAGGGAGCCCCTCGGCGTGGCGGTGAACGTCTCGCCTCTCCACCTGATGTCTCGCGGCTTCACCAAGTCGGTGAAGGCGGTGCTGGACGACACCGGCACCCCGCCCGAGCTGGTGACCATCGAGATCACCGAGGGCGCACTCATCGAGGATCATGCGCGCGCTCTCGTCGTCCTCGGCGAGCTCAAGAGACTCGGCGTGACGCTGGCACTGGACGACTTCGGCACCGGCAACTCGTCATTGAGCCATCTGCGCGACTTCTCCGTCGACATGGTCAAGATCGACCAGAGCTTCGTCGCGAGACTCACCACCGACTCGACGAGCCGTCACATCGTCGAGGCGGTGGTGACCCTTGCCCATCGCCTCGACATGCGCGTGGTTGCCGAAGGTGTCGAGACCCGCGAGCAGCTGGAGTCGGTGCTCGCACTCGGCCTCGACTACTACCAGGGACACCTGTTCTCGCCGGCGGTGTCCTCCCAGGCGTTCAGCGACCTGGCCGACTGACCCTCAGGCGGCCGCGGACTCCTCGTTCGGGCGCGCGACGAGACCGACCACCTTGGCGGCGACCGTGGTCCGCGCCTTCGCCCCGAAGTCGTTGGGCAGCGAGAGCCGGATGACCTTCTTCCACGCCGAGCCGACCTGGCGGGGCAGCGAGCCGGTGACGTAGGGCAGGCCGTACTTGTCGAACAGCGTCCTGCACCTGCGGGGCGATCTCGGCGTAGCGGTTGCTCGGCAGGTCCGGGAACAGGTGGTGCTCGACCTGGTGCGACAGGTTGCCGGTCATGAAGTGCATGACCTTGCTGCCGCTGATGTTCGCCGAGCCGAGCATCTGCCGCAGGTACCACTCGCCGCGGGTCTCGCCGTCGATCGAGCGGCGCTCGAAGGTCTGCACGCCCTCGGGGAAGTGGCCGCACATGATCACCGAGTGCGTCCACAGGTTGCGGACCAGGTTGGCGGTCGCGTTCGCGGTCAGGGTGGGCAGCGCCGACGGGCCGGACAGCAGCGGGTGCACGACGTAGTCCTTGGTCATCTGCTGGCGGATCTTCTTCAGCGTCACCTTGGCGCGGGCCTTGAACTCCGGGCTGCTGCGGCGCTTCTTGGTCGCCAGGTTCTTGCCGAGCTCGAGGTCGTAGGCCGCGATGCCGTACTCGAAGAAGCAGGCGTTGATGAAGTTCCACAGCGGCTGCGCGAGGTAGAACGGCACCCAGCGCTGGTCCTCGTCGACGCGCATGATGCCGTAGCCGAGGTCGTTGTCCTTGCCGATGACGTTCGTGTACGTGTGGTGCAGCTCGTTGTGCGAGTGCTTCCACTGCTCGGCCGGGGAGGCGTTGTCCCACTCCCAGGTGGTCGAGTGGATCTTCGGGTCACGCATCCAGTCCCACTGGCCGTGCATGACGTTGTGGCCGATCTCCATGTTCTCGATGATCTTGGCGATCGAGAGGCCGGCGGTGCCGACGATCCAGGCCGGCGGGAACAGCGACACGAGCAGCACCGCGCGGCTGCCGAGCTCGAGCTTGCGCTGGCGCGTCGATCACCTTGCGGATGTAGGCCGCGTCGCTCTCGCCGCGCTTGTCGATGATGCGACTGCCGGATCGCGTCGAGCTCGACACCGATCTGCTCGATGTCCTCGGGCGTCAGGTGCGCGATCGGGTTGTCGGTCTTCTTCTGCAGGACGGTCATGGATCCTCCTGGTGGTCGTTCGGTGCGTTCAGGTGGTCAGTGGTCGGGTCAGTGGTCGATGTCGCAGGCGCCGGCGGCGGCGTTGATGCAGGTCTGGATCGACGCACGCCGTCGCCGCGGGGCGGCGGTGGTGATCTCGCCGGTGCGCAGGTCGCGCACGGCGCCCTCGCGCATCGGCAGCACGCAGCCGTAGCAGATGCCCATCCGGCAGCCGGACGGCATGAGCACGCCGGCGTCCTCGGCCGCGTCGAGGATCGGGGTGGCGCCGTCGGCCTCGACGGCCGTGCCGGTGCGCGTCGAACGTGACGGTGCCGCCCTCGCCCGGCGACGACCGTGGCGACGCGGAACTGCTCGGTGAGCAGCGGGATGCCGCGCTCGTCGTGGTGGGCCTCGAGCGCGTCGAGCAGCCCGGCCGGCCCGCAGGCGAACGTGGTGCGCTCGTGCAGGTCGGGCACCAGGTCGACGAGGTCGTCGACGTCGAGGACGCCGTGCTCGTCGTCGTACCGCGCGACGAGGCGGATCAGCCCGGCCTCGTCGAGCGCGCGCAGGTTGGCGATGAAGATCGAGTCCGGCTCGCTCGGCGCGACGTGGACGACCGTGATGTCGTAGCCCTCGCTGCGCGCCAGCCGCACGCACGCCCGCGTCGGTGACGGGGAAAAGGTTGCGCAGCATGCCGATGACCGGGGTGATGCCGGAGCCGGCGGTGACGAAGAGCAGCTTCGCCGCCGTCGGTCGGCAGCACGAACTCGCCGGCCGCCTGCTCGAGGTGGACCAGGGTGCCCGGCGCGGCGCGGCGGACCAGGTGGTTGCTCACCTTGCCGTCCGGCACCGCCTTGACGGTGATCGAGATGCGGCCGTCGGCGCGCGGGCCGTGGGTCAGCGAGTAGGCGCGCCACTGGCGGACGCCGTCGACGTCGACGCCGATGCGGACGTACTGGCCGGGCACGTGGCCCGGCCCAGTCGGCGCCCGGGCGGATGACGATGGTGGCGGCGTCGGCCGTCTCGGGCTGGACCTCCACGATGCGGCCGCGCAGGTCGGCGCCCGAGCGCAGCGGGTCGAACAGGTCGAGGTAGTCCGCGGGCAGCAGCGGCGTGGTCGCCCGCTCGGCCAGCCGGGTCACCAGGCGCGCGCAGCGGACCCCGGCCGGGCCGGGTCGCGCGGACATCCTGGACGGAGGTGCTCATACGTCCATGATCCTGGTCCTGGCGGCATAAGACTCATGACCGTCAGACGTGAACTTCGTCGCTCAGAGTTGTTCGGAGAGAACAAATAATGGCTCGAGAATGTGGCCAGCGCCACAGCCCGGGGCGCTGCCGACGCTCGAGATCGACGACCACGTCGTGCAGGTGCTGCGCGAGCGGCTGCCGGAGGTGGCCACCCACACCGTGGCCGCGGTGATCGCGGAGGTGCCCGGCTACACCGGCGCGCTGCAGCGGCTCGATGGGCGAGAACATCGAGGCCGCGGTGCAGATGGCGCTCGCCGGCTTCCTCAAGCTCGCCGCCGGCAGCCGCGACGCCGACCCGAGCACCCCGCTCGGCCCGACCCTCGAGGGCGCCTACGCCCTCGGCCGGGGCGAGGCGCGCAGCGGCCGCATCGATGGACGCCCTGCTCGCCGCCTACCGGGTCGGCGCGCGGGTGGCCTGGCGCGAGCTGGCCGACGCGGCCGCGGCGGCGGGCCTGCGCGCGGCAGCACGATGGCGCAGTTCGCCGAGCTGGTGTTCGCCTACATCGACGAGCTGTCCGCCGCCAGCGTCGCCGGGCACACCGACGAGCTGTCGACCAGCGGGCGGGTCCGGGAGCGCTACCGCGAGCGGCTGGGCCAGCACCTGCTCGCCGGGCGCCGCGCCGGACGTGCTCGTCGCAGCGCGCCGAGCGCGCGGGCTGGCACGCCGCCGACGACCCTGACCGCGGTGCTGCTGCCCGCGGCCCAGGTCCGCGGCGTGCTCGCGTCGCTCGGCGCCGGACACCCTGCTGGTGGGCGAGGACCTGCCCGGGCTCGAGGCCGACGACCTGGACGGCGGGCAGCCGCTCTCGCTGCTCCTGGTCCCGGACATGGACGGGCGCGGACCGGCGGCACCTGCTGCGCGTGCTCGCAGGGCGATCAGGCCGTGGTCGGTCCGCCTCGTCCGTGGGCGCGAGGCCCGGTCGTCGTACGACCGGGCGGTGCGCACCGCGGCGTTGCTCGACCGCGGCTCCGACGACGAGCCCGTCGACACGCGAGGCACCACCTCGCCGAGCTGGTCGTGCGGCGCCGACCCGGAGGCGCTCGCCGACCTGCGTGACGCGGTCCTCGCGCCGCTCGCCGACCTGCGGCCCGCGACCCGCGAACGGCTCGAGCGAGACGCTGCGCTCCTGGCTGCTGCACCAGGGCCGCCGCGATGCGGTCGCCGCCGACCTGCACGTGCACGCGCAGACCGTGCGCTACCGCATGGGACAGCTGCGCGAGCTGTACGGCGACCGGCTCGACGACCCGCGACACCGTGTTCGACCTGCTGCTCGCCCTCAGCCGGCTTCGGCGACCACGCGGCGAGTTTCCATGGACCCCTCTGAGGACCGGCCCGCCACGGTCTAGAATTTCGCCGACGGCACCCGAGACCCCGGTCGCCGTAGCGACCGACTGAGGTGGCCAGTGCGGGCAGACGTTCGAGAACAGCGGACAGGTAGGGCATGACCTGCTCGCTGTCGACTGGGACGCGACCCCCCTCGGCCCGCTCGACAGCTGGCCGCAGAGCCTGCAGTCCGTCGTTCGTCTCGTGCTCACCTCCCGCTTCTCCATGTGGATGGCGTGGGGACCCGAGCTGACGTTCTTCTGCAACGACGCCTACCGCCTCGACACGTTGGGCGAGAAGTACCCCTGGGCACTGGGCAAGCCGTCGACCGAGGTGTGGTCGGAGATCTGGGACGACATCGGTCCGCGCATCGACGCGGTGATGAGCACCGGTGTGGCGACCTGGGACAAGTCGCTGATGCTCTTCCTGCGAGCGCAGCGGCTACACCGAGGAGACCTTCCACACGTTCTCCTACAGCCCGATCTTCGACGACCGCGGCGCCGTCAACGGCATGCTCTGCGTGGTCTCCGAGGACACCGAGGACTTCATCGCCAACCGGCGGATGCAGACGCTGCGCGACCTCGGCTCGCGTCGTACGTCGAACCTCACCGTCGCCGAGACGATCTCCTCGGCCTGCTCCGAGCTCGCCGACAGCCCGCAGGACCTGCCGTTCTCGCTGGTCTACCTCTTCGGCGACGACGGGTCCGTCGCGCACCTCGTCGGTTCCACCGGATTCGACGGCGAGCATCCCGCGGCTCCCGCCGAGCTCGCTGTCGGCGACGACGCTGCACCGTGGCCCGCCGCCCCGGCCCGCGCCGGCGAGACCGTGCACGTCGGCAACCTCGCCGAGCGTTTCCACGACCTGCCGACCGGGACGTGGGACGTAGCGCCGCGCGACGCGCTCGTCGTGCCGCTGGTGGCGAGCGCCCAGGCACCGCCGTACGGCTTCCAGGTCTTCGGGCTCAACCCCTACCGACCGATCGACGAGAGCTACCGCGACTTCTGCGACCTGGTCGCCGGGCAGCTCGCCGCCAGCATCACCGACGCCCGCGCCTACGAGTTCGAGAAGGCCAGGGCCGAGACGCTGGCCGAGCTCGACCAGGCCAAGACCGACTTCTTCACGAACGTGAGCCACGAGTTCCGCACCCCGCTCACGCTTCTGCTCGGCCCGGCCGAGGACGCCCTCCACGACGAGGAGACTCCGCTCGAGGGTGAGCAGCGAGAGCGCGTCGAGGTGATGCTGCGCAACGGCCAGCGGCTGCTGAAGCTGGTGAACACCCTCCTCGACTTCTCCCGGCTGGAGTCCGGTCGCGTCGAGGCGACCTTCGAGCCGGTCGACCTGGCGCAGTACACCCGCGAGCTCGCCAGCATGTTCGCGACCGCGGCAAGCAGGCTGGGCCTGGCCCTCGGCGTCGACGCCGCGCCGCTGCCCGAGCCGGTCTACATCGACCGCGACCTGTGGGCCAAGGTCGTGCTCAACCTGCTCTCGAACGCGTTGAAGTTCACCTTCGAGGGCGGCATCGGCGTCCGCCTGCGTGCACACCCCCGACGGAGCCCTGCTCGAGGTCACCGACAGCGGCACCGGCATCCCCGAGGCGGAGCTGCCGCACCTGTTCGAGCGCTTCCACCGGGTCAGCGGTGCGAAGTCGCGCACCCACGAGGGCTCCGGCATCGGGCTCGCCCTGGTCGCGGAGCTGGTCGCGCTGCACGGCGGGACCGTGTCGGCGAGCAGCGAGCCGGACGTCGGCACCACGTTCGCCCTGCTGCTGCCCTACGGGTCGGGGCACCTGCCCGCCGAGCAGCTCGTCGAGGAGCACCGAGCCCGCTCGGCGACGGTCGCCGCCATGGCCGAGGGCTTCCTCGCCGAGACCACCCACTGGGTCGAGCCCGGCTCGGCCGGCGCTATGCCGGTGCCGCAGTCGCACGGAGACGCGGCCGCGCATCCTCGTGGTCGACGACAACGCCGACATCCGGGAGTACGTCGCCGGGCTGCTCGCCGACGACTACGTCGTGCAGACGGCCGTGGACGGCGCCGACGGCCTCGAGCAGGCGCGCGCGACGCCACCCGACCTCGTCCTCACCGACGTGATGATGCCGCGCATGGACGGCTTCGAGCTGCTCGCGGCGCTGCAGTCGGACCCGCTGACGGTCGGCACGCCGGTGGTCATGCTGTCGGCCCGGGCGGGGGAGGAGGGCACCCTGCAGGGCCTCGACGCCGGCGCGGACGACTACCTCGTCAAGCCGTTCACGGCCCGTGAGCTGCTGGCGCGCGTGCGCTCCAACCTCGAGCTGGACCGCGCCCGTCGTACCCGTCTGCAGCTGGAGCGCAGCCGCAGCCTGCTCGACCAGGCGCAGCGGCTGGCGCGGGTGGGCAGCTGGGAGATCGACCAGCGCACCGGCCGGGTGGAGGCCTCCGACGAGTTCCTCCGGATCGTCGGTGCCACGCCGCAGGACCTCGCGGTCATGGACTACCAGGGACTCATCGACCTGCTGGTCCACCCCGACGACCAGGCCGAGGTGCTGTCGCAGCTCGCGACGGTCGGCAGCGAAGGACTCCACTTCGAGACGCGTGTCGTGCGGCCGGGCGGCGAGACCGTGCTGCTGGCCGTCGACGGCGAGCTGGTGCTCGACGTGCACGACGAGCCCGTTGCGCTGCGCGGGTCGGTGCAGGACATCACCGAGCGGCGGGCCGCCGAGGAGGCCCTCGCCACCGCGGCCGCGAACGCCGAGGCGGCGGCCCGTGAGCACACGATCGCCGACCAGCTGCAGCGAAGCCTGATGCCGCAGACGGGCTTCACTCTCGACCACCTCGAGGTGGCCACCTACTACCGGGCCGGCGTCGAGGGCACCCAGGTGGGCGGCGACTGGTACGACGTCATCGAGCTGGGCGGCGGGCGCACGGCGCTCGTCGTGGGCGACGTCATGGGCCGCGGTGTCCGCGCGGCCGCAGTGATGGGCCAGCTGCGGGCGGCGGTGCGTGCCTACGCCCGCCTCGACCTGCCGCCGGCGGACCTGCTGGAGTCGCTGGACGGCATCGTCCGCGAGCTGGGCGAGGACCAGATCGTCACCTGCATCTACGCGGTGTTCGACCCCGCCGACCGGGCGCTGCGCTTCGCCAACGCCGGCCACCTGCCGCCGATCGTGGCGTTGCCGGGTGGCGAGTGCTTCCTGGTCGAGGGATCCGAGAACCCACCCCTCGGCGTCGGGCCGTACAACCTGATGCCGATGGAGGTCGACCTGGAGTCCAACGCACGGGTCGTGCTCTACACCGACGGTCTGGTCGAGCGGCGCGGCGAGGACCTCCAGCTCGGCATCAAGTCGCTGGCCGAGCGGGTTGCCGACCTCACCGGGCCCGTTGAGGGAGTCCCCGAGGAGCTGGTCGCGGCGATGCTGCCCGACGGGCCCGACGACGACGTGGCGATCCTGGTCGCGCGGGTCGACCCGCCGCCGGAGGAGGACACGCTCGCGCTGCGGCTCGAGAACAGCGAGTCGATGGTGACCGACGCCCGGCACCTCGTCATCACCTACCTCTCCGAGCGCGACATGCCCGCCTCGCTCGTCTCCGACGGGGCGCTCGCCACCAGCGAGCTGGTCACCAACGCCCTGCTGCACGGCCGTGCCCCGGTGGACCTCCGGCTCCGCATCGAGGGCGCCGACGTCCTCATCGAGGTGCGCGACCGGGCGACGTACCAGCCCCGCAAGCTGCGGCCCAACGACACCGACGAGCACGGTCGCGGTCTACAGATCGTCGCGGCGCTCGCGGCGCGTTGGGGCACCCGCCCGACCGAGAACGGCAAGGCCGTGTGGTGCGTGCTGTCCGCACCGTCCTGAGCCCGCCTCAGCGCACTCCTCGCTGCTCGATGGCCTCGGCGGTCTGGGCGAGGCCCTTCCCCAAGATGCGCTTGCCGGAGACTGCGAGGAGGCCGCCGATGAGCTTTCCCTTGAGGTTCTTGCCGTCGCGCACGACGACCACGTCGACCCGGGTGGTCCCGTCGTCGTTCTTGGTGAACGCGTAGGTGTGGCCCGAGCTGTTGGCCCAGGTGTTCGAGTCGGTGGTGCGCAGCTCGACCTTGCTCGGGTCGGACCAGTCGTAGTGCAGCCGCTCCCAGATCCCGCTGGAGCCTTCGGTGACATCGGCTTCGGTGGCGCCCTGGCTGTGCACCTTCAGGTAGTCGTCGGCGCTGCGCCCGAACAGCTCGGAGCGGCCCGGACCGAAGTCGGTGAGACCGGCCACGAACTGGTCCGGTGACGCCGTGGTCGTCTGGCTGAGATGAATCGTCGACATGGGTTCTCCTGGCTGGGTGGGGATGCCCTTGGCTACCCAAAGGTTGCCACGGGCGTCCCGAACAGGTTCTCGTCCGGCGTGATGCCGAGCCCAGGGCTGTCCGGGAGACGAATGTGACCACCTTCGATCTTGATGCCACCGGTGGGGTCGTAGTGACCGTCGATGTACGGCTCCGCGATCCAGACACCTTCGTTCAAGCGCGGACTCACGGTTGCGCCGACCTGGACGCATGCAGCGGCTATCACGTCGCCACCCCAGGCGTCGTCGCAGCTGTGTGGCAGCGACCGGGCTTCGCACACGTCGCGGAAGGTGGCCATCTTGTGAAGGCCGCCGAGCCTCGTCACCTTCATGCTGAACCCGTCGCACACTCCCTGCCCCGCCGCCGAGACGACCGTCGCGATGTCGACCGCCGACTCGTCGAGGTAGACCGCGTGGTTGATCCGATCGCGGACGGCGCGGATCTCCTCGAGGGTGTTGCAGGGTTGCTCGAGAACGAACGGCACGTCCGGGCACTCGCGACTCAGCCTGAGCGCATCTCGGGTCGTCAGGCTGCGGTTGCCGTCCACGGCGAGCCGCATGCTCGTGCCCACCTTCTCCCACACCTTGCGCACGACTTCGATGTCGGTCTCGATCGGCCGACCACCGATCTTGATCTGCATCCGTGGGAAGCCCTCGGCTGCCCGTTCGCCGGCGACCTGGGCGATGTCTTCGGGGTCACCGATCCCTGACGCGTAGTAGGACGGGACGCGCTCAGTGACCGCTCCGCCCAAGAGGTCGGCGACGCGCAGCCCCAGCTGCTTTCCACAGAGGTCGTAGGCGGCGATGTCGATCGCCGCCTTGGCATACGCGTGGCCCGCGAGGAGGCCGTCCATCGTGCGGTGAAGGCTGAGCAGCTGCGTCGGATCACAACCGATCAGACCTGGGGCCATCTCCAGCAGAGCAGCACGTGCACCAAGGGCGTGGTGCGGTTGGTACGTCGGGCCGACGGGGCATGTCTCGCCCCATCCGACAGGCCGGTGTCCGTGGTGATCCGGACGAGCGTGGTGTCGAGCTCGGAGACTTCGCTGGTGGCGATCCGGTACACGCCGCCCTTCACGGGAAGTGCGTGGGAGTACACAGCGAGCTCTGACAATTCTCACGAGCGCCCCGCACCTGGTCTCCGGTGACGTGTGACTTCCATGTCTAGGCGTCGAGCACCAGGTCTTCGCACGGAGTGGAGCAGCAGAGCAGGATCTTCTGCTCCGCGACCTCCCGAGGCCGGATGCCGCCGGCGTGGTCCATGTCGACCCGTCCCGAGACGAGGGTGGTCTTGCAGGTGCCGCACATTCCTTCCTGGCAGGACGAGGGGAGGCTGATGCCGGCGTTCGCCACCGCGTCCAGCAACGTGGTGTCCTGGTCGCACTCGATGGTGCGTCCGGTGCGTTGCAGCTCGACCGAGTACGTCGTCCCGGTAGACGCCTGAGGCGCCGGAGTGGGCGGAGGTACCCGTGCGGCCAGGTCGAACGACTCCTCGTGGCACCGGTGTGGCTGCGCGCCGGCCCGCGCGAGCAACGCTTCTCGCACGGCCGCCATGTACGGCGGCGGGCCACACGTGAAGATCTCGCGGTCGCGGAGGTCGGGGGCGGCGTCGAGCAGCGTCGGAAGCGCCACGCGGCCCCGCGGCCCCTCCCAGCGTTCGTCGACCGCGTCGGCCTCGCACACGACCAGCACTCGCACGCCGGGGTGCTCGCCCTCGATGGTCCGAAGCTCGTCGCGGAAGATGATGTCGGCCGGCGTCCGGGCGTGGTGGACGAAGACGACGTCGACCGGCTGGTGCTCGCCGTGGATCGTGCGAAGCATCGACATCAACGGGGTGATGCCGCTGCCGGCCGAGAGGAAGAGGTACTTCTCAGCAGGGTGGTGGACGTTGCTGAAGCGTCCGAGCGGACCGTCCACGGACACCAGGCCCCCGGGACGCAGGTGGTCGTGCAGCCAGTTCGAGACCGGACCGCCAGGCACGCGCTTCACCGTGATCGTCAGGGCCTCGGGGCGCAGCGGCGAGGAGGAGATCGTGTAGCAGCGGCTGACCTGCTGGCCGCCCAGGTCCACCGTCAGCGTGAGGTGCTGTCCGGGCTGAAAGCGGAGCTTCGTGGGGAGAGTCGGGCGCAGCACGAAGCTGCGCACGTCGTGGGTCACGTCGTGAACCGCCACGCACTCCAGCACCTCGTCGACGTCGTCACGCCACTCGATCTCCTGGACCTCGCGCCAGGCCGCAGTCAGCACGCTGGTCGTCATCGTGCGCAGTGCTCCTTGGCCCGCTCGACGTACCAGGTGGTGAATGCGTCCACCTGGTACTCGCTCGCGGCGTACGGGCCGGGCTCGTAGGCCGGGCTGCTCACCCCGAGCTGCGCCCGTGCGCAGAAGACGCTGTCCTGCTCATTGGTCTCGCGCCACACGTGCGTCAACGTGTCGAGGTCGTAGTCGACGCCCTCCACCGCGTCCTCGTGCACCAGCCACGTGGTCCTCACCAACGTCTGGTCCGCCGACAGTGGCAGCACGCTGAACGTCACGGCGTGGTCGGCGAGCACGTGGAACCAAGCGTTCGGCTGGGTGTGCAACGACAGCCGGCCGAGGCGGGGCGAGTCCAGGTCGCCGAGCAGCCGTCGGCAGGCGGACCGGCCGTCGAGGGTGTAGGACTCGCCCGCGCCGTCGAGCGCCTCTCGCTGCACCCGGAATGCCGGATGCCCGGCCGGCGAGGTCCTCGACGGCGCAGGTACGGAAGCCCGCGCTCGACGCAGGCTTGCTCCAGCAGCGCCTCGGCTTGCAGGTATCGCTCGTGGGCGGGCCGCAGCCGCTTGGGGATCTGGTCCTCGGCGTAGCCGTAGGTCGGGAAGAAGGTGCAGATCAGCTCGGGATGACCGCCCTCGCAGTGGTAGCACTCGCGGTTGTTCTCCATCACCAGCTTCCAGTTCGCCTCCTCCACCAGGTCGATCTGCGCTGCGACCTTGGTGCGGTGCAGCTGGTGGGGCAGCAGGTACGGCGACACGGTGGCGACCACCTCGTCGAAGTCCGCGGGCGGCTCGGCGGCCAGGCAGACGAAGACCAGTCCGGCAAGCACGCGGACCTGCACCTGCTTCAGGCCGAAGCAACCCTTGTCGAAGCCCGCCGGCTGGTCACCGGCGTGCAGCAGCGAGCCATCGGTGGCGTAGGTCCAGCGGTGGTAGCCGCAGACGATGTTCCCGACCGAGCCCGCGCGCTCGTCGAAGATGCGTGTGCCACGGTGCCGGCACACGTTGTGCAGCCCGCGCACCACCTCGTCGTCGTCGCGAACCACGATCACGGAGTACGGCCCGATCTCGACGGTGACGTAGTCCCCCGGCTCGCGGACCTCGGCCTCCGTCGCGACGAACAGCCAGCTGCGTGAGAGCACCCCCGCCACGTCGAAGTCGAAGACGGCCGGGCTGGTGTAGAACGCCGACTGCAGCGGATAACCGCCGTCGCGACGCTCGAGGAGCCCGGCCACGTCGAGGCCGGCGGGTGCGGGTAGGGCCGTCGAGGTCATCGCTTCTCCTTCGGGGCGGGAGGTCAGATCGCCGAGCACAGACGCAGCGCGTCGTACACGGCGGCGTGGATGTTGCGACTGGTGACGGCGTCCCCGATCCGGAAGAGCTGGAAGCGGCCGTCGGGGAGCTCTGGATGCGCTGCGGGCGCACGGCCAGCAGCGCGGGGTGGTCGACCGCGCCGGAGTTCGTGGAGTGCGGCACCAGGTCGAAGTACAGCTCGTCGTTGGGAAGCGTGCCGTGCTCCACCACTACGTGGTCCACGCGCCGCTCGACCTCGACGTCGCTGTAGTCGCTGACCAGCCGGGCCACCAGCCCGTCCCCATCCCGGCGGACCCCTGCGAGCCGCCGGGCCAGCGTGACGGTGACGTCGTGCTCGGCGAAGGCCCGCAGGTACGCCGGCGAGTTCGCGCTTCCGACGTCGGGTGCGAGCGTCCGCTCAGGCGTGACGAGCTCCACCGCCGCCCCGCGACCCGCCAGCAGCTCGGCAGCGTCGAGCGCCGGCTCGGCACCGTTGTCGTCGAAGACCAGGACGCGGCCGTGTGGGTGGACTGCACCGGCCATCACGTCCCAGGTGTCGCTCACCAGGCTTTCGTCCTCGCCAAGGAAGGACGTGTTCGGGACGCCACCCGTGGCGACGACCACCACATCGGGGTCCTCCGCGAGCACGGTCACCGCGTCGGCGAAGGCACCGAACCGGAACTCGACACCGGAGTGCTTGGCCTCCGACATCCGCCAGTCGATGATGCCGATCAGGTCACGTCGGCGGGCCGCGGCCGCCGCCAGCCGCACCTGGCCACCCGGGACGTCGGCCGCCTCCATCACCACCACTTCGTGCCCTCGCTCGCCCAGCACGCGGGCGGCCTCGAGTCCAGCCGGACCGGCGCCCACCACCACGACCCGGCGGCGCTGCCGCGCGGCGATCGTCACGTGGCTCAAGGTCTGCTCGCGGCCGGTGGCGGCGTTGTGGATGCACTTGGCGTCCCCGGACTGGTAGATCGCATCGAGGCAGTAGTTCGCGCCGACGCACGGGCGGATCCTGTCCTCGTCGCCCGCTGCCACCTTGGCGACCAGGTGCGGGTCGGCGATCTGCGCGCGCGTCATGCCAACCAGGTCGAGCAGTCCGTCTCGGAGTGCGTGTCGTGCCGTGGCGACGTCCGAGATCCGGGAGGCGTGCATCACCGGGATCTTGACCGCACGCCTGATCTCGCCAGCGAACTCCAGGAACGGAGCCGCTGGCGTCCCCATCGAGGGGATGACCCGCGACAGGGTCGCGTCGCTCTCGATCGTTCCCTTGATGACCGACAAGAAGTCGATGCCGTCGTCGACGTACCCCGACAGTGCCCGAAGGGCCTCCTCGCGCCCTAGTCCCTCGGGGTTGTCCTCGTCCATCGACATCCGGATGCCGACGACGAAGTCGGGCCCAACGGCTGCTCGGACAGCACGTACGACCCGCCGGGGGAATGCCATCCGGGCTTCGAGAGTGCCTGCGAGCTCGTCGTGGCGCAGGTTCGTCGCCGGAGAGAGGAACGCGTCGAGGAAGTGCCCGTAGGACTGCAGCTCGATGCCGTCGAGTCCAGCCGCCGCGCAACGTTCCGCGGCCGCCACGTAATCGTCGACGATGCGGTCGAGGTCCCAGGGCTCGGCAGCCTTCGGAAAGCTGCGGTGGGCAGGCTCGCGCAAGGGTGAGGGATAGACCAGCGGCAACCAGTCGCCGCTGAAGTTGCTGGTGCGCCGTCCAAGGTGGGTGACCTGGCACATCACTGCCGCGCCGGCGTCGTGGACGTCCTCGGTCAGCCGTCGCAGCCACGGCACGATCTCGTCCTTGTAGAGCAGCAGGTTGCCGAACGACGGCGGGCTGTCCGGCGCGATGACGGCGGACCCGCCGATCATGGTGAGCCCGACGCCGCCGAGCGCCTTCTCGCGGTGGTAGAGCCGGTACCGGTCCTTGGGCATGCCGTCCTCGGCGTACGCCGGCTCGTGCGAGGTGCTCACGACCCGGTTGCGCAACGTCAGCTGCTTGAGCGTGAAGGGCTCGAGGAGCGGGTCGAAGGAACGCACCCACTCAGTGTGGGAGCCGATCTACGCCGACGACCAGGCTGGGAATCTGCAGAGGTTCATGCACAATTCGCGCATGATCGACCGTCGGCTCCAGGTGCTGCGCATGGTGGCGAAGTGCGGCACGGTCACCGGCGCCGCGGACCTGCTGCACTACACACCCTCGGCGGTCTCGCAGCAGCTCCGCACGCTCAGCAAGGACCTCGGCGTGGACCTGGTGGTGCAGGAGGGGCGCGGCATCCGGCTCACCCCGGCCGCTCGAGTTCTGCTGGATCGCGCCGATGAGCTGTTCAGCACCTGGGAGGAGATCCGGGGCGAGGTGCTGTCCGCAGCCGAGGTCGGCAGCAACCTGCTACGGCTGTGCGGCTTCTCGACCGCCGCGGCGGCGCTGCTGCCGGGCGTCGCGGCGAGCGTCCGCGCGACCCACCCGCGCTGCGAGGTGCGCATCATCGAGGCCGACCCCGAGGAGTGCTTCGACCTGCTGCTCGTCGACGAAGCCGACGTCGCGGTCGTCATCGCCACGGGCACCATCCCGTCGTCGATCGACCCTCGTTTCGAACAGCGCTACCTGCTCGAGGACCCGCTGGACCTGCTCGTGCCGCAGACGCATCGGCTCGCGCAGGAGGAGTCCGTGCTGCTCGGCGACCTCGTGGGGGAGTCGTGGATCATGGATCGACCCGGACGGCCCTATCACCAGCTGCTGCAGACGGCCTGCGCCGCGGCAGGCTTCTCACCCGCAGTCGCCCACGTCGCGACCGAGTGGGACACCGGCGCCGCGCTCGTGGCCGCCGGCCTCGGAATCGCGATGATCCCGCGGCTCGCGCACCTGCCCACCGGCTACCCGATCGTCCGTGTCCCGCTCCGGGGCGACCCGACACCCTCGCGCCACATCCTCACGGGCATTCGACGGGGCAGCGCTCAGCAGCCCGTCATCGCAGACGCACTCTCCGCTCTCGACGCGATGGCAGGGAACCCCAGCTCCTGACGGTGCACCGGTCAAGCACCCTGCAACCACGAAGCCGCAGGCCAGAACAGCTGTCTGACCTGCGGCTTGTGCTCGTGGGCAGGGGCGGGGTCGAACCGCCGACCTTCCACTTTTCAGGCGGACGCTCGTACCAACTGAGCTACCTGCCCAAGCGCGACCCCGACGGGACTCGAACCCGCGGCCTCCGCCGTGACAGGGCGGCGCGCTAACCAACTGCGCTACGGGGCCATGCACCATGAAGACGTGCGGTACGCCGGTGCCCAGAAAGGCTAACGCATGCCCGGCGACGCCTCCCAATCGAGCGGGTCGGCCCTCAATCCGCCGCTCTCTCGGTCGGTGGGTTGTGCCGTTCCTGGTTCTCATGCCCGGGGACGAGATGGCTCGCTGCGGAGAGCCGCAGTGGCCGGAATTGCCCCGCGGTCTCGGCCGCGATCGGCGAGCCGGTGATGCAGACGTGGTCGGAGCCTTCGTCGAGCAGGGCGATGCGGTGGAGCTGAATCCGGTTCGGGACGTCGTCGAGCAGCGGCACCTCACCCTCGCCGATCGTGACCGAGAGGCCCTCGAGCTTGTCGACGTCGTCACCGGTCAGCGTGCCGAACCGCTCCGCGAGGTCGAGCTGGTCCTCGGCGAGGAAGTGCACTCCGAGGTGCGTCCCCCTCAGCGCGAGGCGGTACGTGTGGTTCGCCTTCGAGAGCCAGAGGCAGTAGCGGTCCGGGTCGATGCCGGCCTGGGCGTGGAAGCCCACCAGGCAGCCACCGCGTTCGTCACCCACCGCGGTCGTGACGACGATCAGCGGGGGATCGAGCGAGCTCATCAACCCGTCGAACGCCTCAGTGTCCAGCTGCCGGTCCACCGGGCTCGCTCCTCTCGTAGCGCAGGAACAGCGTGTCACCCTCCCGCAGCACGTGCCGCAGGGTCAGCCCGACGACCGGAGCGCCCGCAGGCGCCACCGAGACCGGAAGAGGGTCGCCGCCCATCAGCGGCGAGATCGTCAGGCACAGCTCGTCGAGATGCCCGCCGGCGACCAGCTCGCCGAGCCACGTGGGGCCGCCCTCGCTCAGCACCACCTGGTGCCCGCGCTCCGCGAGGGCCGCGAGTGCAAGCGCCGGGTCCACGCTCTCCTCACCTGCGATGACGACGTCTGCTACCTCGCGTGCCTGCTCAAGACGTTCCGGGTCCGCCGCCGCGCACGTGACCACGATGGCCCGCCCTTCCAGCGCGGGGTCGACGAACGCACGACCCGACCAGTCCAGGCTCAGCGACCGGCTCACCACCGCCAGCCGGGGAGCAGCGGGGCGCCCCTGCGCCACCCGCGTCTCGGCCCGGTCACTCGGCAGGGTCAGCGGTCCGTATCCCTCGCGCCGGATCGTCTCGGCGCCGACCATCACCACGTCGGCCAGCGTGCGCATCGCGGTGAACAGCGCGGCGTCCGGGGCGGTCGAGAGGGACGCCACCCGGCCGCCGACGGCAGCCGAGCCGTCGAGGCCGCCGACCATGTTGGCCATCACCCAGCACGGGCCCGGGTGCTCGGTGCGGTCCACCGCGGCGTACGTCGCAAGCGGGTCCGCCAGTCGCTCGACAGGCCCCAAGCGGTCCATCGTCATCTCCGTGCGTCAGAGGGTCTTCCCAAGGCCGGACTGCGGCACCCCCAACGGGATTCGAACCCGTGCTACCGCCGTGAAAGGGCGGGGTCCTAGGCCGCTAGACGATGGGGGCCCGCCCTCGCGGCCCGTCAGGCAAGGGCGCCGCTGAGGGCCGGACCAGCATAGGGCGGCTATGAGCACGCGGGACAATGACCAGGTGATCGACATGTCGCGCGAGCGGTTCGAGGAGCTGGTCTCCACGGCGCTCGACGACGTGCCACCGGACCTCGGCAGGCTCATCGACAACTGTGTGGTGCTCGTCGAGGACGACCCGCCGGGCGACGACCCACACCTGCTGGGGGTGTACGAGGGGACGCCGCTGACCGACCGGGGCCCCGGCTACACGATGACGTTGCCCGACCGGATCACGATCTTCCGCAACCCGACGCTGGCGATGTGCGCGAGCGAGGAGGAGGTCGTCGCGGAGGTGCACATCACCGTCGTGCACGAGATCGCGCACCACTTCGGCATCGACGACGACCGGCTGCACGACCTCGGCTACGCCTAGCCGCCCCCGAGGACGAAGCCCAGCCAGCACAGCAGGAGCGCCGGCACCAACGTCAGCGCCGCGTTGACGGAGCCGAGCCGCGGCCCGCGGTCGTGGGTCTGCACGGCGAACGCCGAGTACGTCGTCAGGCCGCCGCAGAAGCCGACGCCGAGCAGCGCGAGAGCGTCCCCGGTCAGGCCCACGCCGCTGAACCAGCCGAGCAGGAACGAGCCGACCCAGTTCACCAGGATCGTGCCGCGCGGAAGCCTGCCGTCGAGCAGGTGCCCGGCGACGTACCGCAACGGTGCGCCGACGGCCGCACCCGCGGCTACGAGCAGCCAGGTCACCGGTCGCCCTCCTCGTCGTCGAACTGCTCCCGCGCCATGAGCGTGCTGAACCGGTCGGCCGCCGCGACCGCGAGCAGGCACGCCGCCAGCGTCCCGACGACGTACGCCGCGGCCAGCCCGACCCGGTCCTCGTGAACCAGCGCCCGCGCCTGCTCTGAGTACGTCGACAAGGTGGTGAAGCCACCGAGGACGCCGGTGCCGAGCAGCGGCGGGAGCAGGTCGTGACGGCGCACCGCCGCGAACCCCGGCAGCAGGGCCAGCACCAGGCAACCGACCACGTTGACGCCGAAGATCGTCCACGGGAAGCCGTCGACCGGGTCGGGGAACGCCTCCGAGAGCCCCCATCGCGCGAGGGCGCCCGCGGCGCCGCCCACGGCCACGACGGCGAGCACCGTCAAGCGCAGCGGATGCGACCCGCCGCTCACCGGTCGAGGTGCCGCGCCCACGCGAAGCAGAACAACCCGAAGCAGGCGAAGCCGACCGCGATGACCACCAGCAGCGGAGCGCCGAACGGCTGCTGCAGCACCTTGTGGAGGGCCTGGTCCAGCCCTCCGGACTTGTCGGGGTCGTTGGTGAGGGCCGCGTAGACGAACAGTCCACCGACGACGCCGATGGCGACGCCCTTGCTGATGTAGCCGGCCTTGCCGAGCAGCACGTAGGTCTTGCCGTCCGCGCCTGTCTCGCCGTCCGGGTCGAGCTTCTCGCGGAACCCCTCGGAGACGCCGCGGTGCAGCAGGACGCCGCCGACCGCGATGATCGCGACCCCGAGCGCCCCGACGATGATCGGCCCGGCGGGCAGGCTCATCAGCTTGGCGGTGATGCCGTCGGTGTTCTCGCCGCCGGAGGACGAGCCGATCGCGGTCTTGAAGGCGCTGACCGCGAGGGTGCCGTAGAGCACGGCCTTCGCCGCCGACGTCAGCCGCTTCCGGACACGGGTGGCGCCCTCCTCGCGCCGGTGACCCCACACGGCCTCGAGCAGCTGCCAGACGACGAGCGCGACGAAGCCCGCGGCCGCGAGGTAGAGCGACACCACGCCGGCGCCGTTGCGGGTCAGCTGCTGCAGCGCTCCCTGGCTCGACGCGCTGCCGCTGCTGTCGCCGAAGGCCAGCCGGATGGCGAGCCACGCCAGCAGCAGGTGGACGACGCCGTACGAGACCAGCCCGAGACGGACCGCGTGGTCCATCCAGACGCTGTCTTCGGCTTGCTTGCCGGCCTGCTCGGCCTCTGTCGTGACGTCCATGTGGCCTCCGCTCCGGACGGGAACCTACCCCGTCCGCGTGAGGTGGCAAGCCTCGCAACGCCAACGGATACCCCGCGTGGGTGCCGTGCGGCGAAACGGGGTAGCAATGAGTGGTGAGGGAGACACAGCTAGTCCTTGGCCCGCTCGTCCGGTACGTCGACGAGACCTCCGCGTCGCTGTGGGTGGAGACCCGTGACGCCGCGACCGTCACCGTCGAGGCGGGCGACAGGTCCTGGGAGGCGCGCACGTTCGCGGCCCACGGCCACCACTACGCGATGGTGGTCGCCGACGGACTCGAACCGGGGACGATCGCGCCGTACACCGTGACGATCGGCGACGAGCGCGGTCTGGCCGCCGACCGATGGCGAGGGCGCGAGCTACCCACCGAGCGTCATCGCCACCCTCAAGCCCGGCAAGCCGCTGCGCATGGCGTTCGGCTCGTGCCGCACCAGCGTCGACCACGGTGAGAACGGGAACGCGACCCACGGCGTCGACGCGCTGCGCAGCCTCGCGCTCCAGATGGCCACCGATCCGACGGTGCGCTGGCCCGACCTCGTGCTGTTCCTCGGCGACCAGGTCTACGCGGACGAGACGACCGAGGAGATGCAGGAGTTCATCAAGGCGCGCCGCGACATCGACGAGCCGCCGGGCAAGGAGCTCAAGGACTTCGAGGAGTACGCCCACCTCTACCGGCTCGCGTGGGAGGACCCGCTCAACCGCTGGCTGCTCTCGACGCTGCCGAGCTCGATGATCTTCGACGACCACGACGTGCGCGACGACTGGAACACGTCGTACGCCTGGAAGCGCGAGATCGAGAAGACCGACTGGTGGCACGACCGGATCGTCTCCGGGCTGGGCTCGTACTGGATCTACCAGCACCTCGGCAACCTGTCGCCGAAGGAGCGTGGCGACGACGACCTCTGGCAGTACGTGGTGCAGCACGACGGTGACGAGGAGCTCGACATCACCGAGCGCCTCGACGAGAGGTCGGAGTTCATCTACGACAACCCCGACAAGTTCCGGTGGAGCTATGCGCGCGACATCGGCGACGTGCGACTGGTGGTCATCGATGTGCGGTCGTCGCGGGTGCTCGGCCCGGACACCCGCAAGCTGCTCGACGACGACGAGATGGGCTGGGTGGACGACCAGCTCCGCGGAGACGTGAAGCACCTGCTCATCGGCAACTCGTTGCCCTTCCTGCTGCCGCCAGGGCCTGCACTACCTGGAGGCGTGGAACGAGGCGGTCGCCAAGGGTGCGTGGGGCAAGCGGGCGGCGGCGCAGGGGGAGAGGCTGCGGCAGGCGGTCGACCTCGAGCACTGGGGGGCCTTCCAGGAGGCCTTCCAGCACGTCGCGCGGATGGTCGAGGAGGTTGCCGACGGCAAGCGAGGTGCGCCGCCCGACACGGTGACGTTCCTGGGCGGCGACGTGCACCACTCCTACCTCTCGGAGGTACGCCGCGAGCACTGGGCCGGCAGCAGTCGCATCATGCAGGCCGTCTGCTCACCGATCAGGAACCCGCTGCCCCGCAAGATGCGCTTCGTCACCGCTGCCCTCGCCTACGCGGTCGCCGGGCCGATGGGGAAGCTCGTCGCGCACTCCGCCAAGGTCGCATGACGCTCCGTTCCAGTGGAGCAACATCGCCGGCCCGTGGTTCGACAACAGCATCGCGGTCCTCGAGGAGCTCCCCGACGGGCTGTCGGTCCGCTGGCACACGGGGGTTGTGGAGAACGGCGACCACATGCACCCGAGGCTGCACACGATCGCCGATGAGTTGATCCGCCCGAGGTCACCAAACGGTGGTTGAGGTGCGAGCGAAGCGAGCCTCGAAACCCCCGGCTGGTCAGCGGTCCGGGACCTGAAGCAGCAGGTTCTCGACGACCTCCATCAGGGCCGGGTGGATCCAGTACTGGTCCTCGGCGACCTCGCGGGCGCGTCTGCCCGAAGGCCATCGCCTGCACGATCGGCTGCACGAGGTTGGAGGCCTGCGCGCCGAGCAGGTGCGCGCCGAGGATCTGGCCGTTCGACGGGTCGGCGAGCAGCTTCGCGAAGCCGGTGGTGTCCTCCATCGCCCAGCCGTAGGCGACGTCGCCGTAGTCCTGCCGGGCGACCACGTGGTCGATGCCCCGCGCGATCGCGTCCTGCTCGTTGATGCCGACGCTCGCGACCTGAGGGCTCGAGAACACCGCGCTCGGCACCGCGTCCCGCCGGGCCCGCAGCCACGAGGAGGGGTCGTCGAGGTGCAGCAGGTTGTGCTGGATGACGCTGGCCTCGTGGTTGGAGACGTGCTTGAGCTGCCAGTGGTTCGCGATGTCGCCAAGGGCCCAGATGCCGTCGACGTTCGTCCGCTGGTGGTCGTCGACGATGACGACGTCCTTCGTCGTCGACGAGCACACCGGTCGCGCTCGAGGTCGAGGCCGTCGGAGTTCGCGCGACGACCCACCGCGACCAGCACCAGGTCGGCCTCGACGGTGCCGCCGTCGGACAGGTGCGCGCGCACGCCGCCGTCGTACTTCTCGAGCTTGGTGACCTCTGGTCTCCAGCCGGACGTCCCACTGGTCCTGCGCGATCTTGGTGAACCTCTCCGAGATCTCGCTGTCCTGCGACCGGAGCAGCGCAGGCGAGCGGTTCACGATCGTCACGTGCGACCCGAAGGCGCCGAAGATGTGGGCGAACTCGGCGGCGACGTAGCCGCCGCCCAGGATCAGCAGCCGCTCGGGCAGCTCGTCGATCCGCATCACCGTGTCGCTGGTGTGGAACGGCGACGTCGGTCAGGCCCTCGATCTCCGGCACCGCCGGCCGTGAGCCGGCGGCGACCACGATCTGGTCGGCGGTGATGGTCTCGCCGGTGCCCGTGTCGAGCGTGTGCGCGTCGACGAAGCGGGCATGCCCCTCGAAGAGGGTGACGTGGGGGTTCGTTCGGCCGCCAGCTCGCGGCCACTGACCGAGATCCCGTCGACGCGCCCGAAGATCCGGTCGCGGATCTCGCGCCAGTCCGCGCCCTCGAAGCTGGTCTGGACCCCGAGACCCGGGCCGGCCATCGCCGCGCGCGCGAGGTCGGCAGGGAACACGAACATCTTCGTGGGGATGCAGCCGACGTTGATGCAGGTGCCGCCGAAGATGCCGTCCTCGATCATCGCCACCCGGCGGTCCTCGAAGCGACCGTCGACGATCGAGTTGCCCGAGCCGGTGCCGATGATGGCGAGGTCGAAATGTGTGCTCACGCTCACGCATCCTGCCCCGATGAGAGTGTGAGTCAGACCATGCCCGGGAGTGCCACGGTTCGGTGGGGTACGGCGTTGTACCCTTGGAAGCCCAGTAGAATGCAGAGCCGCGGCTCAGGAAGGTCACCATGTCGAACGTCCAGCGACCCAGCAGCGACCGGCACCAGGTCGTCGTGATCGGGTCCGGCTTCGGCGGGCTGTTCGGCACCAAGGCGCTCAGGCGCGCCGACGTCGACGTCACGATGATCGCGAAGACCACCCACCACCTGTTCCAGCCGCTGCTCTACCAGGTGGCGACCGGCATCCTCTCCGAGGGCGAGATCGCCCCGCCGACCCGCGAGATGCTGTCCGAGCCAGAAGAACGCTCGCGTGATCCTCGGCGAGGTCACCGACATCGACCTCGACGCCAGGACCGTCACCTCCCACGTGCTCAACCGGGTCACCGTGACGCCGTACGACTCGCTGATCGTCGCCGCCGGCGCCGGCCAGTCCTACTTCGGCAACGACCAGTTCGCCGAGTTCGCCCCCGGCATGAAGAGCATCGACGACGCCCTCGAGCTGCGCGGCCGGATCTTCGGCGCCTTCGAGCTCGCCGAGCTCTCCGACGACGAGGACGAGATCGAGCGGCTGCTGACCTTCGTGGTCGTCGGCGCCGGCCCCACCGGCGTGGAGATGGCCGGCCAGATCGCCGAGCTCGCGCACCGCACGCTCCACCACGACTTCCGTCGCATCAACACGCGCGAGGCGCGGGTGATCCTGCTCGACGCCGCGCCACAGGTGCTGCCGCCGTTCGGCAGGACGCTGGGCGAGAAGACCAAGAAGGCGCTCGAGAAGCTCGGCGTCGAGGTGCAGCTCGGCGCGATGGTCGTCGACGTCGACGAGCTGGGGCATCGACGTCCAGGACAAGGACGGCACCCGCCGACGCATCGAGTCCTCCACGAAGGTGTGGGCCGCCGGCGTGCAGGCGAGCCCGCTGGGCAAGCTGCTCGGCGAGCAGTCCGGCGCCGAGCGTCGACCGGGCCGGCCGGGTCAGCGTCAACCCCGACCTCACGCTGCCGGGCTACCCCGAGGTGTTCGTGGTCGGCGACATGATCAACCTCGACCACCTGCCGGGCGTCGCACAGGTCGCGATCCAGGGCGGCAAGTACGCCGCCAAGGAGATCAAGTCACGGCTGTCGAACGACAAGGCGCCGCAGCGAGCCGTTCAAGTACTTCGACAAGGGCAGCATGGCCACCATCTCGCGGTTCCGCGCGGTGGCGCTGATCGGCCCGTTCAAGATCACCGGCTTCATCGCCTGGCTGCTGTGGCTCGGCGTGCACCTGCTCTACCTCACCGGCTTCAAGAACCGGGTCGGGGCGTTCTGTGCACTGGACGGTCAGCTTCCTGGGCCGCGGCCGCTCGGAGCGTACGGCGACCGAGCAGCAGGTCTTCGCGCGAGCGGCGCTGCAGCGTCTCGAGGGCGGAGCCGCCGACCTGGTCAGCAAGCCGGACGACGACGGAGCGCCCAGGAACTGCTCGAGGCCTCCCGCGCGCAGAGCTCGAGGCGCGCGCCGCCGAGGAGGCCCGGCTCACCGACTCCGGCGAACGCGGCGTCCGCCAGGAGGACCTCGCGGTCTAGGCCTCAGTCCTCGCCGGGCTCGTCGTCGAGGATGTGGACGGCGGCCTCTTCGGCGCTGGCGCCGGCCCCGTCGATGCCGACGTCGTCGCCGACCAGGTCCTTCTCCTCGTCGGGCCCTAGGCCCTCGTCCTCGTCGACCAGCCGGCCGGCGCGCTCCCGGCCGACCTCACCGTCGACGTCCTCCCGGTCGAGCTCCGCCTCGTCGTACGGGTCGGGCTCCGGGACCTCCTGCGCGAGGCGCATGTCGAGGGTCTCGCCCTCCTTCTCCTCCGCCGGGGTGTTGCCGAAGCCCTCGGCGGGCGACCACTTCTCGGGGGGTGAGTAGCCCTCGTCGAGCGGCTCGTCGAGGCCACGGTTGTCGACCAGGCTGTCGCCCTCGCCCTGTGGCTGGTCCTCGTCGTCGACGCTGTAGCCGTGGTAGGTCTCGTCCTCGCCGGTGCTCTCGCTCATGCCCCCAGCCTTACCCGAAGGGTCAAGCCCTACTCGAAGCTACTCGAAGCTGTCGGGGCGCTCGCGCGATGCCGCCATCGCCTCGCGTGCCCACCTGGGCAGGATGAACAGGCCCTCCGCCTCCACCGTCGGGCGGCCCTCGGCGTCGCAGATGTGTCCCTTGACCGTGGTCTTGTGCCCGTCGACGTGGTCGATCCAGGCCTCCGCCGACAAGTCGCCGAGCGGGGTCGGGCGCCGGTAGGAAAGGTCCAGCCGAGCCGTCATCCCCGGAGACCTACCGGCGGCAGCCGCCTCCCCGCACAGCTGGTCGAGCAGCAGCGCGGTCACGCCGCCGTGCACCAGCCCGGGCGGGCCCTCGAAGAGCGGGCCGAGGTGGAACGAAGCCCATGCCTTGCCGTCGGGGGAGCGCTCGACGCTGACCGGCGGTGCGATCGGGTTGCGCAGCCCGACCACCGCGTTGCCGAAGTTGCGGACCCGCCCGCCCGGCCCGACCTCGACCCCGTGCGGGTCGGTGCGGGCAGCCGCCCTCAGCCGCTCGGTCAGCGCGTCGAGCTGCTCGCCGATCGCCGCCACCTCGTCGTGGTCGACCTCGGTGAGCAGCTGCGCCTCCATCAGCGCGCGCGTGCGCGCGGCGAGGTCCCCGAAGACCCGGTCGTGCTCGGCAGCCTCCTCGGAGGTCATCGTCGAGCGACGGTACGAGTCGGCGTCCATCGTTGGAGCCTAGAACAGGTTCTTCTACCCCTTCCGGGTAGTACGTGACGGATTCGTGGTTCCGGAGCGGCCGGAGGCACGAATCTGTCACGTACTACCCGGAGCTTGAGGCCCGCAGCGCACTCCCGCTGCCAGGATGTGGTCGTGATCGACCCGGTGGACGGCCCGGACCTGGTGGTGCTCGGCGACAACGCCGACGTCCTGCCGCTGCTGCCCGACGCGTCCTTCCAGCTCGTGTACGTCGACCCGCCCTTCAACACGGGCGAGCGCCGCGACCGTCGTACCGTCCAGACGACGCGGCAGCCACCCGGCGCCGGCGACCGGACGGGTTTCGCGGGGCGGCGCTACCGCACCGTCGAGACCGGCCGGATGTCCTACCCCGACAGCTTCGAGGACTACGCGGGCTTCCTGGCGCCCAGGTTGTCGCAGGCCCGCCGGCTCCTCACCGAGTCGGGGACCCTCTACGTGCACCTCGACTGGCGGGAGGCGCACTACTGCAAGGTGCTGCTCGACGAGATCTTCGGGCGCGACTGCTTCCTCAACGAGGTGATCTGGGCCTACGACTTCGGCGGCCGGGCGCAGCGACCGGTGGCCGGCCAAGCACGACACGATCCTGGTCTACGTCAAGGACATGGGCGCTCACCTGTTCGACCAGGACGCGATCGAGCGGGTGCCGTACCTCGCGCCGGGCCTGGTGGGGCCCGAGAAGGCCTCGCGCGGCAAGCTGCCGACCGACGTGTGGTGGCACACGATCGTGCCGACGGCGGGCCGGGAGAAGACCGGCTACCCGACCCAGAAGCCGGAGGGGGTGCTGCGGCGGGTGCTGCAGCCGTCGTCGCGTCCGGGGGACTGGGTCCTCGACTTCTTCGCCGGCAGCGGTACGACGGGCGCGGTTGCTGCGTCGCTCGGCAGGCGCTTCGTCATGGTCGACGAGAACCCGCTGGCGGTCGAGGTGATGCGGACCCGGTTGCCCGGCGCTGCGTTCCTGGATCCCTCGGGGCAGCCGCTGACCGCCTAGTCAGTCCCGGCAACTGGATGTCGTTTCAACCAACTTTGCGGCGTTCTTTACCCTACGCTCGATCGAGTGAGCGCCCCTGAGGAGCACCGCGCCGCGCTGATAGCGCGACTGCAGGAGCGCGTCGACTCCGTTGCTCACCGGCATCGTCGACGAGTTCTACGACCGGATGCTCGAGCACCCCCGGGTCGCCGACGTCTTGAGCCGGCTCTCCGAGGACGAGCTGAGCATGCTCATGGTCCGGCAGGTCGAGCACCTCGAACGACTCATCTCGCCGTCCGTCGCCGACCGGGTGCTGCGTGACCGGAGCCGTGAGATCGGCCGGGTGCACGCGATGGTGGGCGTCGAGATCGACCGCTACGTCGAGTCCGTCACCGACCATCGCCGTACCCTCCTCGCGGTGGCGGGCGAGATCTTCGACGGCGAGGACCGCGCCCTCGCGCACACCTTCGTCGGCGACCGCTGCATGCACGACCTGCAGGGCGCGCTGCTCGGCTACCGCGACCTCGACAACGCGCGCCACCGGGTGATGCTCAACCTCACCCAGGCGATGACCGACGCCCGCACGGTCGCCGACCTCGCCCGCGGCGTCGTCGAGGCGCTCAGCTGCCTGCAGGGGGTGTCCGTCGCGTTCTTCGGCCGGCCGGACGCCACCGGACGGCTGCGGATGGAGATCGGCGCCGGCACCGGGCTCGAGGCGCTCGCCGCGGAGGGGCCGGGCGGCCTGCCGATCGTCGTGGGCCACGGTGTCGCCGACGACGGCGCCCACCACCCCGCCGAGGTCGCGTGGCTCACCGGGACCATCGAGCGCTGCGACTCCTACGTCGTCGACCCGGCCAATGAGGACGGCTCCGAGGCCGACGCCGTCCCGTGGCGCGAGCTGGCACGACGCCACGGCTGGCGCTCCAGCGTCGCCATCCCGCTGGCCGACCGGCGCGGCGCCTCGATCGCTCTGCTGATGCTGCACGCGTACTGGCCGGGCTACTTCGCCTCCGACGCCGTCATGACGATGCTGCGCCAGATCAAGCAGTCGCTCGAGTCGGCGCTGTCGCGAGATCGAGGAGCGCCCGTCGCTCGCCTCTGCCGTGAGTGGCTACGCCGACCGGGTCGACCACATCTCCCGGCTGCGCAACGGCTCCGTCGAGATGTTCTTCCAGCCGGTCATCTCGCTGCCCGACGGCGGCCTGACCAAGCTCGAGGCGCTCGCCCGGCTGCGCGAGAACGGCCGGCGCATCCTCCCGGCCGAGTTCCTCCCGGCGTTCGGTGACGACGAGCTCTACGACCTGTTCGAGCAGGGGCTGCACCAGAGCCTCGACGCGCTGCGCACGTGGCAGGCGGAGGGTCTGACGACCGGGGTGTCGGTGAACCTTCCTGTGGTCTCCCCGCAGGACGACCGCTACTCGCGCGTGGTCGCCGACCTGCTGCAGAAGTACGACGTGGAGTCCAAGCGGCTGACCCTGGAGCTGCTCGAGACCGGGTTCGTCGACCGGGAGGCCGGCCAGCAGCTGCGATGGCTCGAGGAGTTCAAGGGACTCGGCGTCCGGCTCGCGCAGGACGACCTCGGGTCCGGCTACAGCTCGCTGCTGCGGCTGCGCCACTTCGCCTTCGACGACGTGAAGATCGACCAGAGCCTGGTGCGCGGCACCGAGCTCGCCCCCGGTGCGGCCCTGCACTTCATCGAGCCGATCAACGACATCGCCCACAGCCTCGGGTTGTCGGTGATCATCGAGGGCCTGGAGGACGACGGCCTGGTCGAGGCCGGCGTCCAGCTCGCCGTCGACGAGGGGCAGGGGTACGGCATCGCGATGCCGATGCCGGCCGAGAACGTCGTGGCCTGGAAGGACGACTTCCGGCTCGACCTCGACCCGCTGCGACCGCGGACGGCCGTCGGAGCGCTGGCCGCGCACGTGTGCTGGGAGCACCGCATCACCGCCCTCGGCTACCACCACTTCCGGGGGACCGTCCTCGACCTCGGCACGTGCGCGCTGTCGCCGTACATCGACGAGCTCGGGAGCGCCGAGGCCGTCGAGGCCCACCAGACCGTCCACGGCGAGGCCGTCGTCAGCCGCGGCAGCGAGGCCCACCGCGCCGCCTGGGGCCGACTCGCCCACCTCGTCTCCGAGCTCTCCGGGTAGTCCGTGACAGATTCGTGGTCAGGAGCCGCCTAGAACCACGAATCCGTCACGTACTACCGGGCCACCCGCGCTGCGACGGCTTGACGGCCCTTGCGATGCTTGGCGCGTGCGCATCCTGGTCGCCGGCGCCACCGGCTACATCGGCTCCCGTGTGGTGCCCGAGCTGCTGCGCCGGGGCCACGAGGTCGTTGCGGCGTCCTCACGAGAGCCCGAGCCGCAGCGGTTCAGCTGGGGTGACCGGGTCACCTCCGTGCAGATGGACGCGACCGACCCGGAGCAGGTCGCTGCCGCGGTGCGAGGCGTCGACGCGGTCTGCTACCTCGTGCACGGGCTGTCGATGCTGGACTTCCGGGTGCGCGACCGACTGGCTGCGGAGGCCATGCGCGATGCCGTGGCCAGCGCCGGCGTCGGTCGAGTCGTCTACCTCTCCGGCCTGGTGCCGGACGTTCCCGAGGAGGAGCTGTCGCCGCACATCTCCTCGCGTCTGGAGGTCGAGCGGGTGCTGCGGGAGAGCCCCGCGAACACGCTTCTCGATGCGCGCCGGCGTCGTCATCGGGGCCGGGTCCACGTCGTTCGAGATCGTCCGGCAGACCGCGCAGACGCTGCTGGTGCAGCCGGTCCCGAGCTGGATGCGGTCCGACGTCCAGCCGATCGCGGTCACCGACGTCGTACGCGTGCTGGCCGACGCCCTCGAGGACGACGCCACCGGTGACGTCGACATCGCCGGGCCAGACGTCATCAGCTATCCCGACCTCCTCGCGATGTACGCCGACGTGGCCGGCCTCTCGCGCGTGCAGGTCCCGTTGTACGGCGCCTCCGTCGACCTCGTCGCGCTGACGGCCGGGCTGGTGTCCGCGGCGCCGTACTGGACCGCGGCCGCCCTGGTGCGCAGCCTTCGCCACGACATGGTCTGCCGGCCCGGCCAGCCCGACCCCGAGAAGGTCGACCTCACCGATGCCTTGCCGCTGCGTCAGGCGATGGAGCTCGCCGCCGGGGTCGACGGTCAGTCCGACCGGGCCTCCGGCCGCGTCGAGAGCGACCCCGCCTGGGTGCAGTCGTCGTGGGTGGAGCGCTCGATCCGCGCGACGCGGCTGCCCGGCTCGACGCTGCTGAGCTCAGCGGTCCACGTCACCGAGCACCGGATCCGTGGCGCGCTCGGCCTCCTCGGCAAGCTGCGCTGACCCGCGTGCCGGCGCAAAGTACTGGCGCCAAACCCTCCAGATCGGACTCGGAAGTGCCGATGCTCTCTGTGGACGGGTACCGGCGGGTTCACGCTCTTCCCGGGGGTGCGTGACCCCGAACCCCCGTCCGTGGCCACTGCCCGGCTCCATATCCTCGGGCCATGTCCGACTCGTTGCCTGACGAATGACGGTTCTCGAACAGCTCGCCGTGCTGGCGGCTGGCCTCGGTGCCGGCATCCTCACGACCACGGTCGGCGTCGCCTCCCTGGTCAGCTTCCCGATCCTGGTCGCGTTGGGCGTGCCGCCCGTCGTCGCGAACGCATCCAACACCGTCGGGCTCGTGCCGGCCGGGCTGAGCGGGTCGTTCGGCTACCGCGAGGAGCTGCGCGAGCACCCCCGGGTCACCGTGATGGTGATCGCGACCTGCTCCGTCGGTGCGGTGTTCGGAGCGGTCCTGCTGCTCGCCCTCGACCCGTCGGTCTTCGAAGCCGTCGTGCCGTGGCTGATCCTCTTCACCTGCCTGCTCGTCGGCGCGCAGCCCTGGATCACCCGCTGGCTGAAGCGCCACCACGACAAGGCGAACCCGCCCGCGCCGCGAGAGTCGATGTCGCCGGTGACCACGTTCTTCGCCGCGCTGACCGGGGTCTACGGCGGCTACTTCGGCGCTGGTTCGGGCGTGATGATGGTCGCCGTCCTCGGCCTGGGCCTCGATCTCGAGCTGCGGATCGTCAACGCCCTCAAGACACTGGCCGTGCTCTCCTCGAACGTCGTCGCCGGAGTCGTCTTCGTCTTCGTCGCCGACCTCGACTGGTTGGTGATCTTGTGGCTCGCGGTGGGCTCGGTGGTCGGTGGCTACGTCGGCGCTCGTGTCGGCCGCAAGCTGCCGCCGACGTTGTTCCGGGTGCTGATCGTGATCGCGGGCGTGCTGGCGGCGATCTTCCTGTTCTGAGCCGATGGCCGCTGGGTGGGCCCCGTGGGACTTGAACCCACAACCCGCGGATTAAAAGTCCGCTGCTCTGCCAATTGAGCTAGAGGCCCGGCGGCGAGCACTGTAGCCCGCCTGCGGCATGGTCCGTTTGGCCCATTTTGGTGGGTGAGCCTCAACCCGTTCCCCGCGGCTGCCGACCCTTGCTGTGGATCCAGCGGCCGTTCGACCTTGGGAGGGGTGTGCCATGCCTGCGGTCAACGTGCTGTCCCGGGTCGCGGCCGGTACGACGTACGCGCCCTACCCCTACCCCAAGACCAAGGTGCCGACCGGGTTCGAGCGCCACATGCTCAACCGGATGGGCTGCGGCTACTCGCGCGCCACCTGGGACGAGATGAAGGCCGCCGGCGGTGCCGTGGAGTGGTTCGAGCAGCAGCTCGACCCGGCGTCCGTCCCGGAGAACGCCCGCGCCGACAGCATCCTCGGCTGGTTCCCCCGGCTCACGGACAGCCCGGCGACCAAGTGGTCGAACAACCAGTCCAAGACCTACCCGGCTGGGAGTACGCCCGCGACCACGGCAACTACACGACCCTGCGGCGGATCTACTCCAACCGCCAGGTGCTCGAGACCATGGTCGACTTCTGGAACAACCACCTGCACATCCCGCTGAACGTGAACCACTCCTGGGTGCTGCGCTGGGAGTACGACCAGACCATCCGCCAGCACGCGCTCGGCCGGTTCGAGGACCTCCTGCTCGCCTGCTCGCTGCACCCGGCGATGCTGATCTACCTCGACAACGCCAAGTCGGTGCGCGGCGCCCCGAACGAGAACCAGGGTCGCGAGCTCCTCGAGCTCCACACGCTCGGGCGGACCTCGGGCTACTCCGAGCAGATGGTCAAGGACTCGGCGAAGATCCTGTCCGGCTACACCGTCGACGAGACCAGCTGGACCGCTCGCTACGACACCAACAAGCACACCACCGGCGCGGTGCAGGTCATGGGCTTCACCGACCCCAACACCGCGGCCGACGGGTCGGAGATGACCCGGCGCTACCTCAGCTACCTGGCGAACCACCCCGCGACCGCCCGCAAGTTCGCGCAGCGGCTCGCCATCCGCTTCGTGTCCGACACCCCGTCGGACGACCTGGTCAACCACCTGGCGTCCGTCTTCACCGACAGCGGCACCGACATCTCGGCCACCCTGCGTGCGCTCGTGGCCCACCCGGAGTTCGCCGACTCGGCCGGCAAGAAGGTCCGCACGCCGATCGACGACCTGGTCGCGACGGCCAGGGTCCTCGGCGTGACGGCGCAGTCGCCGACCACCCAGCGGTCGTTCGCCAACGCGATCGCCTGGCTCCCGAAGTGCATGCTGCTCTACCAATGGCCGCGACCCGACGGGGCGCCGGAGACCAACCCCGAGTGGGCGTCGGTGTCGCGGATGCTCGCGTCGTTCCGGATGCACTGGCTGCTCGCCGGCGGCTACTACCCCGACAGCCGGGTCACCTACCGCAAGCCCGCCTCGTGGCTGCCGCAGGCGTCGATCCGCGTCGACCGGTACGTCGACCACGTCTGCCGGCTGCTGCTCGGCCGGCCGTCCACGGCCACCGACGTCAAGGCGGTGTGCCAGGCGACCGGCCACACGCCGGGGCAGAAGGTCACCAAGAAGCACCCGCTGGCGTCGTGGAAGTTCGTCCGGATGGCGATCGTGCTGCTCGACTCACCCGACCACATGAGCCGCTGAGGAGTCCCATGTCGCAGCCGAGTGCCCACGTGAGCAGCGCCGATGCCTGCTGCCAGGACTACGAGCGCGCCGCGGGGCTGTCGCGCCGACGGTTCCTGGCTGGGCATGGCCGCCGACGAGCGGTGCCGCCGTGGCGACCTCGATGTTCGGCGACGCGCTGCGTCAGACGTCCTTCGGCGCGACACCGGGCGGCAACGTGCTCGTGGTGATCAGCCTCCGCGGCGGCATCGACGGCCTCGGCATGGTGGTCCCGCACGGCGACCCGGCCTACTACACGGCGCGACCCCGCATCGCGCTGCCGAAGAACTCGCTGGTCGCGATGGACGAGATGTTCGGGCTGCACCCCGAACATGGCCCCGCTGCAGTGGATGTGGGACTCCGGCGAGCTCGCCGCCGTCCACGCGGTCGGGATGGAGGCGCCGAACCGGTCGCACTTCTTGGCCATGGAGGAGATCGAGGACGCCGACCCGACCTCCAGCGTGCGCCGCGGCTGGGTGAACCGGATGATCGGTCTGGACAGCAGCCCCGTCCCCTACGACGCGGTGAACCTCGGCAACCCGATCACGCCGACCTCGCTGGTGGGCAGCTCGCCGGTGCTGTCCACGGGCACCCTCGACAGCATCGTCCTCGAGGGCGCGACCGGGGACTACAAGACCCGCCGGCGCACCGGCCTCAGCACGATGTGGAACAACGCCCCGGGTCCCCTGGGCACGGCGGCACGGTCGGCCCTCACCACGACCAAGCAGCTGTCACGGGTCGTCACGTCGACGTACAAGCCGTCGGTGACCTACCCCGACGCCTGGCCCGCCACCGGGCTCTCGGACGCCCTCAAGGACACCGCACACCTGATCAAGTCCGACGTCGGCACGGAGGTGGTCACGATCGACTACGGGTCGTGGGACATGCACAGCGACTACGGCACCACGGCGTACGGCGACATGCAGAGCATGGTCGGGGGCTTCGCCCGCGTGGTGAGCGCCTTCATGAACGACCTCGGGCCGCTGCGGAGCAGGGTGACACTGCTCACCATCAGCGAGTTCGGTCGTCGGGTCGCAGAGAACGGAAACCGCGGGCTCGACCACGGCTGGGGCAACATGATGCTGCTCATGGGCGCCGGCGTGCAGGGTGGCCGGTACTACGCCAACTGGCCCGGTCTGGGCTCAGGGAGCCTCCAGGACGGCGACCTCCAGGTCACCACGGACTACCGCAACGTGCTGGGAGAGGTCGTCTCCTCGCGGTTCGGCCGCACGGCCACCGAGGTCTTCCCCGGACTGACCTATCGACCCCTCGGAGTAATGGGTTCCTAGCGGCCTTGGTGTGGAGTTGGTAGGGTTCGCGACGCAGCAGGTGCAAGTTCCAGCAGGTCAAGCCCGCGGAGTTTGTGATCCGACGGCGGTTTTCTCTTGAGTTGAACAACAGCTTTTCGAGGGGGCTCGGCGTTTCACCCGCATCTGTTGCGGGGCCGCCGAGGTGGCGGTTCCACGCCCCGTATCAGGAGTAAGTCAGCATGGCTCAAGGCACCGTCAAGTGGTTCAACGCCGAGAAGGGTTTCGGCTTCATTGCGCAGGAGGGCGGCGGCGACGACGTTTTCGTGCACTACTCGGCCATTCAGTCGCAGGGCTACAAGTCCCTGGACGAGAACCAGAAGGTCGAGTTCGACGTCACGCAGGGCCCGAAGGGCCCGCAGGCGGAGAACGTTCGCCCGCTCTGATGCCTAGCCCGTCTGACGGGTTGACATCGAACGCAAGAACACTCGCCTGACCCAGTCAGGCACCCATGAGGACCCCGGCGGATTACGCCGGGGTCCTCTGGGTTTGCCCGAATTGACTATGGGGTGGAGCCCGCTCGTCGCCGACAATGGTTAACAGGGAGCAGGCCACTGGGCTCGCACGGTCTGGCGACGGAGGTTGCGGATATGGCAGAGGGAGGGAGCGGCGTGATGGAGGACCAGCTGAACGTCCCGCTCGAGGACGCGGAGCTGCTTGCCGAGGTCGAGCTGACGACCAACCTCATCATCGCCGCCAGTGAGTCCGAGACGTCGTTGCCTCAGGAGGAGGTCGACCGGCTGCTCGGGCTGGAGCCGGACGCCGTCAGCACGACCATTCCGGTCCAGCAGGCGCGCAACTCCGCCTGAGGCGGAACTTCGACTGGCGCGGCGGGAAACCGCCGCGCTTTCGTCGTGTGCGGAGCAATGTCAGGTCCGCAGCAGCCGCGCGACAGCGGCCGAGGCCTCCGCGACCTTGTCGTCGGCGGCCGCACCGCCTTCTGCGACCGCGTCACGCACGCAGTGTCCGAGGTGGTCCTCGACGAGGCCGACCGCCACCGTCTGCAGTGCTCGGGTCACCGCGGACACCTGGGTCAAGATGTCGATGCAGTAGACGTCCTCGTCGACCATGCGCTGCAGCCCGCGCACCTGCCCCTCGATGCGCCGGAGCCGGGCAAGGTAGGCAGCCTTGTCGTCCTGGTAGCCGCGCGTCTGGGTCACGGTCTCGACGATATACCCCCACCGGGTATCTCCCGGGTGCGTCGGGTTTCTTGCAGAGTGCCGCATACCCCTACCATGATTCCGGCGTCGCCGCTCGCCCGCCAGTGGCGGGTCATCGCTGATCGAGCACGTCCCGAACCCCGACCAGGAGTTTCCCCCGTGGCACTGCGATTGCGCCCTGCCGACATCACGTTCTACGAGCTGTTGACGAAATCTGCGGGGCACCTGGTCGACGGCGCGTCGCTGCTTGCCGAGATGCTCGGGGAGGGCAACGACCGCGAGGGGATCGCGCAGCGCATGCGTGACGCCGAGCACGCTGCCGACGAGACCACCCACGACATCGTCAAGCGCGTCAACAAGACGTTCGTGACCCCGTTCGACCGCGAGGACATCTACTCCCTCGCGTCCGGGCTGGACGACGTCATGGACTTCATGGAGGAGGCCGTCGACCTCACCCTGCTCTACGAGGTCAAGCGCCTCCCCAAGGAGCTGGCCAACCAGGTCGAGGTGATCCAGCGCTGCGCCGAGCTCACCGCCAGCTCGATGCCCCGGCTGCGCACCATGCAGGACCTCGAGGAGTACTGGATCGAGATCAACCGGCTGGAGAACCTCGGGGACAAGAGCTACCGCCGGATCCTCGCGAAGCTCTTCAGCGGCAAGTACGACGCTCTCGAGGTCATGAAGCTCAAGGACGTCGTCGACTCGCTCGAGGCGGCCATCGACGCGTTCGAGACGGTCGCCAACATCATCGAGCAGATCGCCGTCAAGGAGAGCTGAGGCCCTGATGGAACTCGCGATCGTCATCGCGGTCGTCGTCGTCGCCCTGGTCTTCGACTACACCAACGGCTTCCACGACGCGGCCAACGCGATCGCCACCTCGGTGTCGACGCGTGCGCTGACCCCACGCATCGCGTTGACCATGGCGGCAGTGATGAACTTCGTCGGGGCGCTCCTCGGGCAGAAGGTGGCGCACACCGTCTCCGACGTGATCTCGACCCCGAGCGGCACCCACGGGCTCGTCGTGGTGCTGGCCGGTCTGCTGGGCGCGATCTCGTGGAACCTGATCACCTGGTACTTCGGGCTGCCGTCCTCCTCCTCGCACGCCCTCATCGGCGGCCTGGTCGGAGCGGCCCTGGCCGCCATCGCCGTGGGCGCGAGCGCGACTGTGAACTGGCCGACGATCGTCGACAAGGTCGTCATACCGATGGTGCTCTCACCGCTGGTCGGGTTCAGCCTGGCGTTCTTGTTGATGCTGACCTTCATGTGGGTGCTCCGTCGCCGCAACCCGCAGCGCATCTCTCGCAGCTTCCGGTACATGCAGACGGTCTCCGCGTCGGCCCTGGCTCTCGGGCACGGCCTGCAGGACGCGCAGAAGACGATGGGCGTCATCTTCTTGGCGCTGGTGACGACCGGGCACCTCGACAAGGACGCCGACCTGCCGCTCTGGGTGATCGTCGCGGCCGCGTCGGCGATCTCGCTCGGGACCTACTCCGGCGGCTGGCGCATCATGCGGACCCTCGGCCGCCGCATCATCCACGTGGACCCGCCCCGAGGCTTCTCTGCGGAGTCGGTGGCGGCGGGCGTGCTCTACACGACCGCGTTCGTCTACGAGGCTCCCGTGTCGACCACGCACGTGATCACCTCGGCGGTGATGGGTGCGGGGGCCACCAAGCGGTTCTCGGCGGTGCGCTGGGGCATGGCGCGGTCGATCATGATGGCCTGGGTGCTGACGTTCCCGGCGGCCGGCCTGATGGCCGCGCTCGTCTACTGGGTCTGCAAGCTGGTCTTCGGGATGCCCTGAGCCCCGGCTCGAAGGACGGGTCGAACCGGTCCGCCCGAGGGGCCCGTGCCCACCCCCGTAGTGAGCACGGACCACCCGGTCCCCCAACCGCGGTCCCCAGATCGTGTTGATGAGACGGGCGGACGGGTCGCTCATGACGCGGTTCTGAAAATTTGCTCGAGCTCACTTGCCCCGGAGAACTGGCACTTCGCTGCTGTTACAACGCGGGGTAGGTGCCGGTTTCCCAGGTCGACCTGGGAAACCGCCGTCCGGCCTCAGCCGAAACGGCCGGAGATGTAGGCCTCGGTGGCGCCCTTCGTCGGGGTTGCTGAAGATCTTGGTCGTCGGGTTCATCTCGACGAGCCGGCCGGGCTGGCCTGCGCCGGCGAGGTTGAAGAAGCCGGTCTCCTCCGAGACGCGGGCCGCCTGCTGCATGTTGTGGGTGACGATGACGATCGTGTAGTCGCTCTTGAGCTCGTGGATGAGGTCCTCGATCGCCGAGGTCGAGATCGGGTCGAGCGCGGAGCACGGCTCGTCCATCAGCAGCACCTGCGGCTCGACGGCGATGGCTCGCGCGATGCACAGCCGCTGCTGCTGGCCGCCCGAGAGCCCGCTGCCGGGCTTGGACAGCCGGTCGCGGACCTCGATCCAGAGGTTCGCGCCCCGCAGTGACCGCTCGACGATCTCGTCGGCCTTGGCCTTGCTGAGCTTCTTGGCGTTCAGCCTCGACCCCGCGAGCACGTTCTCGTAGATCGACATCGTCGGGAAGGGGTTCGGCCGCTGGAAGACCATGCCGACCTGGCGGCGCACCTCGACCGGGTCGACCTCGGCGCCGTACAGGTCCTGGCCGTCGATGACGATCTTGCCCTCGACGCGAGCGCCGGGGATGACCTCGTGCATCCGGTTCAGGGACCGCAGGAACGTCGACTTGCCGCACCCGGAGGGACCGATGAGAGCGGTCACGGAGCGCGCGGGGATCGTCATCGTGACGCCTTCGACCGCCATGAAGTCGCCGTAGTAGATGTTCAGGTCGGAGACGTCGATGCTCTTCGCCATGGTGCTTCCTTATGCCTCGTGGTTCTGGGTTGCCGGTGGGCGGCTCATCGGGCGGCCTTGGGGGAGAACAGCTTGCCCAAGAACCGGGCGAGCAGGTTCAGCGCCATCACGATCACGATGAGGACGAGCGCCGCGCCCCAGGCACGGTCCTGGCCGAACTCCGCGGGGACGCCCGGCTGCGTGTAGGAGTAGTAGATGTACACCGGAAGCGTCATCATCCGCTCGGCGAACAGGTTGAGTGTTCACCGAGTCCGTCGACCCGGCGATGATCAGCAGCGGTGCGGTCTCGCCGATGACGCGGGCGACCGCGAGCGTGATCCCGGTGATGATGCCGGGCAGAGCGGTCGGCATGCACGACCTTGACGATGGTGCGCCACTTCGGCACTCCCAGGGCGTACGACGCCTCGCGGAGCTCGTGCGGCACCAGCTTGAGCATCTCCTCGCAGGAGCGGACCACGATCGGGATCATCAGCAGCGACAGTGCCACCGCTCCGCCGAAGCCCATCCGCACGCCTTCGCCGAAGAACAGCACGAACAGCGCGTAGGCGAAGAGGCCCGCGACGATCGACGGGATGCCGGTCATCACGTCGACGAGGAAGGTGATGGTGCGGCCGATCTTGCCCTTGCCGGCGTACTCGACGAGGTAGATCGACGTCAGCAGCCCGATCGGCACCGAGATCACCGCCGCTGCGAGCGTGATGAGAAGAGTGCCGAGGATCGCGTGGTAGATGCCGCCGCCCTCGCCGATGACGTTGCGCATCGAGTAGGTGAGGAACTGCGCGTTGATCACGCCGAGGCCGTTCTTGAGCACCGTGAACATCAAGGAGACCAACGGCACCATGGCGATCGCGAAGGCCGACCAGACCAGGGTCGTGACGAGGCGGTCCTTGGCCGCCCGGGAGCTCTCGACGAAGCGCGACCAGATGGGCAGCGCGGCGGCGAAGAGCACAACCGCCAGCACCGCACCGCCGACGAGGTTCCAGCCGAGCGCGAGGGTGACGATGCCTGCGGCCGCCACGGCCAGCGCCGCGACCAGCCAGCCGGCCCACGAGGGCAGCCGGGGCTGCGACAGGGGCAGGTGCTTGACGGTTCCGGTGTTCGTGTCCGTCGAGGTGTTGGCCGTGTCGCCCATGTCGTCTCGCAGCTTCCGGCCGTGGTTGGTGCGCATGTCGGCCATCAAGAGGTCCTCTCCCGCTTCGCGACGATGGCGCGGGCCGCGAAGTTGACCACGAAGGTGATGACGAACAGCACCAGGCCGCTCGCGACGAGCGCGTTGACGGCGAGGCCGGTGGAGTCGGGGAACTTCAGCGCGATGTTGGCGGCGATCGTCGACGGGTTGGTGTTGCTGATCAGGTTGAAGCTCACGACGCCACTGGCGGAGAGCACCATCGCGACGGCCATCGTCTCGCCGAGGGCACGGCCGAGCCCGAGCATGACCGCGGAGACGATGCCACTGCGGGCGTACGGCAGCACGGCCATGCGGATCATCTCCCACCGGGTGGCGCCCAGCGCGAGGGCAGCCTCCTCGTTGAGCTTCGGCGTCTGGACGAAGATCTCGCGCGTGATGGCGGTGATGATCGGCAGGCACATGATCGCCAGCACGATGCTGGCGGTCAGGATCGTGCGCCCAGTCGTCGAGGCCGGGCCCGCGAAGAAGGGGATCCAGCCGAGGTACTTCTCCAGCCACTCGTAGGCGGGGGTGAGGTGCACGCCGAGGAAGGCCAGGCCCCAGAGCCCGTAGACCACGCTCGGCACCGCCGCCAGCAGGTCGACCGCGTAGCCGAGCACCTTGGCCAGCCGCCGCGGCGCGTAGTGGGAGATCACCAACGCGACGCCGAGCGCGAGGGGCGTCGCGATGAGCAGCGCGAGGGTCGCCGCGAGCAGGGTGCCGAAGACCAGCGGCGCGACGTAGGAGAGCAGGTTGCTGGCGCCGCCCAGCTTGTCCGGCGGCGCGTTGACGGCAGGGGCGCCCTCGAGGGTGAGGAAGATCGCCACTCCGGCGAGGGCCACCAAGATGACCAGCCCGGAGACCAGCGTCATTCCGGAGAAGACGCGGTCCCCCAGCCTCCTGCGTGGCTTGCGGAGTGCTGCTGCGGTGGCCACTTCTGCGCCCTTCCCTCTGTGTCTCTCGGTCGTTCCGGCTGTCCGGGACCGGGTGGGGTCCGCGTCGCCCGAGGGTGACGCGGACCCCGAGAGCCCGGTGCTGGCGGTGCTACCCGGCCTTGATCTGGTCGACGACGTTCGAGGCCTCGCCGCCCAGAGTGCTCGACAGGGGCGCCGAGCCCGCCGTCTTGCCGGCCGCGGCCTGACCATCGGTGCTCGTCACGTAGGAGAGGTAGCCCTTGACGAGGTCCGCGGTCGCCTTCTCCTTGTACGTCGGGCAGGCGATCACGTAGGACAGCAGCACCAGCGGGTAGGCACCCGCTTCGGTGGTGGTGCGGTCGACGTCGAGCGCCATGTCGTTGTCGGCGCGACCCGACACCCGCTTGGAGACATCCGCGGTCTTCGCGGCCGCCTCGGCCTCGGGTGCGACGTACGCGTCGCCGACCTTGATGCTTGCCTTGCCGAGGTCACCGGCCTGGCTGGCGTCGGCGTACCCGATCGTGCCCTTGCCGTTGGTGACGGCCTCGATCACGCCGGAGGTGCCGTTGGCGCCCTCACCGGACTTGAAGGGCCACGTCTCCGCGGCCTCGTCGGTCCAGGCGTCCGGAGCCGTCTGGTTCAGGTAGTCGGTGAAGTTCTTCGTCGTGCCCGAGTCGTCGGAGCGGTGCACCGGCGTGATCTTGTCCGACGGCAGGCTGGCGTCGGGGTTGTCGGCCTTGATGGCCGCGTCGTCCCACGTCGTGATCTTGCCGGAGAAGATCTTCGCCGCGGTGTCGGGCGAGAGCTGCAGCTTGTCGACGCCCTCGAGGTTGTAGACCAGCGCGATCGGGCTGATGTAGCTGGGCACCTCCAGAGCGGTCTCGCCGTTGCAGACCTTCTTCGACGAAGCGAGCTGGTCGTCGTCGAGGTAGGCGTCCGAGCCGGCGAAGCTCACCGCACCGGCGAGGAACTGCTCCACGCCGGCTCCGGAGCCGCTCGGGTCGTAGTTGACGGTTGCGTCTGGGTTTGCGGACTGGAAGCCAGCCGTCCAAGCCCCCTGGGCGGCCTCCTGGGCGCTCGAGCCGGCGCCGTTCAGGGTGCCGCTGAGCTTGGCGCCGCTGCTGCTGGACTTGGCGTCGCTCTTCTCGTTGCCGGCGCCGCAGGCGGACAGGCTGAGAGCCAAGACCACAGCCGCCGCGGTCGGGGCGGCCGCCGCACGGAGAATGTTGCGCTTCACTTCGGTCTCCTAGAGAGATCGTGGATCAGTATTTTTGATCGTTCGAGCCGCAACCTAGGCAGACCAGGTGAAGCGACCCGGCGACTCGGGTGAACGCGAGGTGAACGCTGCCGTGCATCTCGGCCACGTGTTGCGGAAGGTGAGGCGTCCCTCACATGAACGAGCGGTTCGAACCCACCGTCCGGGCCGGTTCTGAGGCCTGATCAGACCTGATGCTGCTCGAGGGCGATGACCTGGCCGCTGCGGTGGTGGACCACGAGCATCCCGCCCGGGGAGAGCCCCGGGTCGCGGACGCCGAGCGCCTCGTAGACGTGGCCCAGGACCGGCCGGTGGGTGCACATCACGGTGGGCTCGGGCTTGGCGAGCAGCCGGTGCACGTGGCGGGAGACCGCGCGGGAGCTGGCGTCCTCCTCGGACAGGTCGCGCGTCACCTGCAGGTCGATGTCGGCGACGTCGGCGTACGGTCCGACCGTCGCCCAGCAGCGACGGCTGCTGGAGCTGAGCACGCGGCGCACGCCGTAGGCCGCAAGGAGCGGCACCACGTCCTCGGCCTGCAGCTCACCGACGTCTTGCAACGGCCGCTCGCGGTCGTCCTTGGACCAGCTCTTGCGGGAGACCGCCTTGCCGTGGCGAAGGATGATCAGGGGATGGCTCTTGCGGCGGAACCGCAGGAACTCCTCGAGGGTCTCGCGGTCGCGGCGGTAGGTCAGGCGCTTCGCCGCCTTGTCGACGTGGACCCACGAGACCTCGTCGATCTCCTCGTTGGGCTGGTACGACGAGACGTCGTCCCCGGACACGGCGCGGCCGGCCCAGTAGTACACCCGCTTGTCGATCGCGCGGCCGTTGCCGACGACGTAGCGCTGTGAGGTCAGGGGCGGTCCCAGCCGGATGTCGAGCCCCGTCTCCTCGGCGACCTCCCGCACGGCGGCGGTCGTCGGGTGCTCGCCCGGGTCGAGCTTGCCCTTCGGGAACGACCAGTCGTCGTACTTGGGGCGATGCACCAGCAGGACCTCGGGCCCCTTGCGCGAGACGACCGCGCCGGCCGCCAGCATCTCGGCTCCGTCCGACATGCCGCTAGTCTCACATCGTTTCGTCGAGCGTTAGGTGAACACCAGGTGACCAGACGTGTCGTCGTGCTCGTCGCGGGGGCGCTCGTCGTGCTTCTGCTCGCCGGGCTGGTGGCGTGGCGGCTGCTGGACCGCTCGTCGACGTACGAGCAGGCGCTGGGCAGCGTGCCCAGGTCGACGCTGCGCGCGACGTACACCGACTGGCAGGAGGTCCGCCGGCTCGCGCGCGGCACGTCGCTGGACAACAAGTCGTCCGCGGGCCAGGTGCAGGCGTTCCTGGACCGCGCCTACGACCGCGATCTCACCTCGGGGTCCGGGGTCGACGAGTCGACCCGTGCCCTGGCGAAGCGCTTCGGCTTCTCGGCGCTCGACGCGCAGTGGGAGATGCTCGGCCAGTCCCGCAAGGGCCAGGTCGACGTGATGCGGCTCGACGACGACGTCGACACCGACAACATCGAGCGGGCGCTGCGCAAGATCGGGTACGACCCCCCGCCCGAGGGCGTGGGCAAGGGTGGCACCTGGGTGGGCAACCCCGACCTGGTGGCCAAGACCGATCTCGAGCTCACGCCGTTGCAGCAGAACTTCGCGGTGCTGCCCGACAAGCACCTGGTGCTGATGTCGGACAGCGCCTCCTACGTCTCGGCGGCGGCCGAGGTGGCCGGGGGGTCCGGTGACTCGATGCTCGACGTGGCCGGCGTGGACTCGCTCGCGAAGGTTGCCGACGAGCCGGTCACCTCGATGCAGTGGGGATCGACGTTCGCGTGCGAGGACCTGGCGATGGGCTCGGCCGACGAGGGTGACCAGCGGACCGGGGAGCGGCTGGTTGCCGACGCCGGCAAGGTGAGCCCGCTGGCTGGTCTGGTGATGGCGAAGCAGGCCGACGGTCACATCATCGTCGGCATGCACTTCGAGACCTCGGACCAGGCCTCGGAGAACCTGCAGCCCCGCGTCGACCTCGCCTCCGGTGATGCCCCCGGCCAGGGCGGGTCGTTCGACGAGCGGTTCCGGGTGACCTCGGGCCACGCCGACGGCCAGGACGTGGTGCTCACCCTCAAGCCACGCCAGCAGCAGGTGCTCTCCGACATCTCCACCGGCCCGGTGCTCTTCGCCACCTGCTAGCTCAGTCTTGCTGCCCTGTCCGGGTAGTCCGTGACCGATTCGTGGTCAAGGCACGACTTCGACCACGAATCAGTCACGGACTACCGGGCGTAGTCCTGGTCCGTGACCGGGTGGCAGCGGTCGAGGAACTGGTCCAGGCTCTCGCTCGGCGGCCACCAGGGTGGGGGTGTGAGGGTCCAGGTACGTCGATCGGGTGGCACGCGCTTCGCCCGCCGGTACGCCGAGTGGATCCGCTCGACGACGGGACCCACTCTGCGGAGGTCGGGGCCGGTGACCCGGAACACCTCGAGGTCGTGGTCGCGGAACCGCGCCTCCCGGTCGACATCGCTGCTGTGCTGGGTCACGTCGCGGTGGTCCTCGCCGTCGTACTCGCCGACGACGCCGGCGGCCGGGTCGATGAGGTCGGGGTAACCCAGCAGCCGGCCGTTGAGATCGAACAGCGCCCGGTTGGCCAGCGGCCTCGGTCGGGCAGCGTCGATCACCCACACCAAGCGGAGCCGCGACTCTTGAGGTGACCGGCTCAGCTCGTCGGCGAGCGGGACGGCGTCGCGACACTGCTGGATGCCCTCCCAGGCTTGCTTGGCGAGGAGGTAGATGGCCATCCGACGCGGTGACATGAGCCGCGCAGCCGCCATCATGTCGAGGGCCACGACTGCCTCCCGCACACTGCGTGCGTAGCGCATGGCGTCGAACGTCGCTCGCAGGGCCGTGGTGCACGGGACCTCATGGATGCGCATGATCTCCCGGGGCCGGATGAGGTCGCGGATCAGGTCGTCGCCCGGCAGCTTCCGGATCTGGTGCAGCGGCCCGCAGTTCAGCGGCACCGGGACGGGTGTGCGACCGTCACGTCGCAGGCCGTCGAAGAATTGTGCGCCGTGCATGCGACAGGCCGCCCAGCCCGTCACGGCACCGTCCGAGAGCCGCATCGACTGCTCGAGGATGCGCTGCTCGGGCAACGTGGAGTCGGTGTCCAGCCGGCACGAAGAGTCCGGCAGTCGTCGTACGCCACCGCGGTCCGCGCGCCTGGTTCGGGGTCGGGCCGTTCACGCCGCTCGGGTCGACGGGCACCGGCACCGTGAGGTCCGTCGGCGGGTCGCAGACAGGGCTCCACCTGTGCCGGTCTTGAAGCATGCAGGCAGCGTTGCGCCATCAGCTTGTGGATAGGTGGCTGTCCACAGCCGAGTTCCTGGCTGTCCGGTAGTCCGTGACCAATTCGTGGTTCAAAGGCCAGCGGAACCACAAATCTGTCACGGACTACCCGGAGGGTCAGCGGGCCCGCTCGACCTCACGCTCGGCGGGGCGTACGGCGCGGCGGCGGCGTTTGATGGCGATCAGCGTCTCCTGCATGTCGCGCAGGGGGTCCCCACCCTCGTCGAGGTGGTGGCGCTCCCACTCGCCGGACGGCGTCAGCCACCACGACGACGTACGGTCGTCGAAGGCCATGTCGAGCAGCCGCCCGACCTCCTCGACCTGGGCGCGGCCGGGAAGCTCGACGAGCGCCTCGACACGACGGTCGAGGTTGCGGTGCATCAGGTCGGCGGAGCCGATCCAGGCCGACGGCTCGCCGGCGTTCTCGAACCAGAACACCCGGCTGTGCTCGAGGAAGCGACCGAGGATCGAGCGCACCCGCATGGTCTCCGACAGGCCAGGCACACCGGGCCGCGCCGCGCAGATCCCACGCGTCAGCATGTCCACCGGCACTCCGGCCTGGCAGGCGCGGTAGAGCTCGTCGATGATGGCCTCGTCGACGACAGAGTTCGCCTTGATCCGGATGCGCGCGGGCTTGCCGGCCTTGTGGTTGGCGACCTCGGCCCTGATGCGCTCGATGATCCCGGTGCGCACCGAGTCGGGGGCCACCAGGATGGTCTCGTACGACGGGTTGCGCGAGAAGCCGGACAGGTTGTTGAACAGGTGGGCGACGTCGTCCGCCGTGCCCTCGTGCGTGGTGAGCAGGCCGTAGTCCTCGTACAGCCGGGCGGTCTTCGGGTTGTAGTTGCCCGTGCCGATGTGGACGTAGCGCTTGATGCCGTCGGGCTCGTCGCGCACCACGAGCGCGAGCTTGCAGTGCGTCTTGAGGCCCACCAGGCCGTAGACCACGTGGCACCCGGCGTGCTCCAGCTGGCGCGCCCACTTGATGTTTGCCTGCTCGTCGAAGCGAGCCTTGATCTCGACGAGCACCAGCACCTGCTTGCCCGCCTCGGCGGCGTCGATGAGCGCCTCGATGATCGGGGAGTCGCCCGAGGTGCGGTAGAGCGTCAGCTTGATGGCCAGCACCTGCGCATCGTCTGCGGCCTGCTCGATGAAGCGCTGCACCGAGGTGGAGAACGAGTCGTACGGGTGGTGCAGGAGTACGTCGCGACGCCTGACCGCCTTGAACACCTCGACCGGCGACGCGGACTCGACCTCCGCGAGGTCGGTGTGCGTGGTCGGCACGAAGTTGGCGTACTTCAGCTCGGCCCGGTCGAGGTCGGCGATGTCGTTGAGGCCACGCAGGTCCAGCGGCCCGGGAAGCCGCATCACCTCGTCGGGTGAGATGCCGAGCTCGGAGATCAGCAGGTCGAGGATGTGCTGGTCGATCGACTCCTCGACCTCGAGCCGCACGGGCGTCCCGAACCGTCGCCGCAGCAGCTCCTTCTCCAGGGCCGCGAGCAGGTTCTCGGCGTCGTCCTCCTCGACCTCGAGGTCCTCGTTGCGGGTGACGCGGAACGTGTGCGCCCCGAGGACCTCCATGCCGGGGAACAACCGCTTGAGGTGCTCGCCGATGACGTCCTCGAGCGGCACGAACCGCTGGTTGCCGACCGGGACGAACCTCGTGAAGATCGGCGGCACCTTGACGCGTGCGAAGTGCTCCTTGCCGGTCTTCGGGTTGCGCACCAGCACTGCGAGGTTCAGCGACAGGCCCGAGATGTACGGGAAGGGGTGTGCGGGGTCGACCGCCAGCGGGGTGAGGACCGGGAAGACCCGCTCCTTGAACAGCTTCTTGCACTCCTTCTGCTCGTCGCGGTTCAGGTCCTCCCAGCGGACCACCTCGATGTTCTCCTTGCCCAGCGCCGGCACGATCTCGTCGCGGAACAGCGTGGCGTGGCGCTCCATCAGCACCGACGTGCTGCTCCAGATCTTCTCGAGCACCTCGCGTGGCAGCAGTCCGGACGCGGCGGGCACGGCGACCCCCGCCGCGATGCGCCGCTTGAGGCCGGCCACCCGCACCATGAAGAACTCGTCGAGGTTGGTCGCGAAGATCGCGAGGAACCGCACCCGCTCCAGCAGCGGCAGGTCGGGGTCCTCCGCGAGCTCGAGGACGCGCTCGTTGAAGTGCAGCCACGACAGCTCGCGGTCGAGGAACCGGTCGGGCTCCAGGTCGGGTGCCGCGGCGTCGTACGGCGGCTCGATGTCGAACGGCTCCGACGGGACGGCCCGAAGGTCCCGGGGCCCGTCGTCCGAAGGACCACCGACGCGCGTTGCCAGTGGGGAGCTGGAGGAGCCTTCCGCGGTCATCTGGCCATGGTGACACCCCCAGGTGAACGCCGGGTAGCGTGCGCGCATGACAAAACTGCGGGCACGGGCCGAGTCCGCGACCTTTCGGGCGTTGCTGGGGCTTCCTCCCGCACTGGTACGACGGCTCGCCGGCCGGCCCGTCATCGTCGACGGCCAGGTCCTCGACGCCGAGACCCAGTGGATGCTTCGCATCGAACGGATCGCGCGGGAGCCCGCAGTGGCGTCGCTTCCCATCCCCGAGGGCCGCAAGGCGATACTGCGCCAGGCCCGGATCGTGGGCGGACGTCAGCCCATCGGCCAGAGCGTCGATCTCGACGTGCCGACACCGGCCGGGACGATGGCCGCGCGGCTGTACACGCCGAAGTCACGAGTGGTCTCGACAGGCTCGACCAACCGGGCTGACCCGTCACCGCTGCTGGTGTTCATCCACGGCGGCGGGATGATCTACGGCGACCTCGACAGCCACGACGCGGTCTGCCGGCTGCTCGCCGAGCGGGCCGACGTACGCGTGCTCGCCCTCGACTACCGGCTCGCGCCCGAGCACCGCTACCCGGCCGCCGTCGAGGACTGCTGGGCCGGCTACCAGTGGGCCGTCGAGCACGCGGAGGAGCTCGGCGCCGACCCCGATCGGATCGCCGTCGGTGGCGACTCCGCCGGCGGGATGCTCAGCGCGGTGACTGCGGTCAGGGCCGCAGAGGCGGGAGTGCCGTGCGCCTTCCAGCTGCTCATCTACCCGGCGACCGACTTCCACGAGAAGAGCGAGAGCCGGCGTGCGTTCTGCGAGGGCTACTACCTGACCGGCGAGTTCATGGACCTGGCGGAGGAGAGCTACCTGCTGCCGACCGACGACCGCCGCGACCCGCCGTGTCCGTTGTCTACACCGAGAAGATCCCCGAGGAGCTCGCGCCCGCGCTGATCGTCACCGCCGGCTTCGACCCGCTGCGCGACGAGGGTGAGGCGTACGCCCGGATGCTGGCCGGTGCCGGCATCACGGTGGACATGAAGCGCTACCCCGGATTCATCCACGGCTTCCTCAACATGGTCGGCGTCGGCCGGACCAACCGCGCCGCCGTGGCCGAGATCGCCGCCAAGCTGAAGGCCGCCCTGCACACGCCTAGCGCGGTAGATCGAGCTTGACGAGATTCGTAGGTCGGGAGTGGTCTCGAACCAAGCTACGACCAACCGATTACCCGGAGCGGGCGTACTGAACGTGGGTGTCCGAGGCGGCGTGGGTGAAGCCGAGCCGTTCGTAGACGGCGATGGCGGGGGCGTTGTCGGCCTCGACGTAGAGGATCACCTGCTCCAGGCCGCGGCTCGCGAGGTGGTGCAGCCCCGTCAGGGTCAGCCGCTTGCCGAGTCCGCCGCCCTGCTCGGCGGGGGAGACGCCGACGACGTAGACCTCGCCGAAGGGAGGCGTCTCGTCGCCGTGCACCTTGGTCCAGTGGAAGCCGACCAGCTCGGCGTCGCGCGTGGCGACGAAGAAGCCGTCCGGGTCGAACCACGGCTCGGCGATCCGCTCGTCGAGGTCGGCGCGGGTGAGCCCGCCCTGCTCGGGGTGGTGGGCGAACGCCTCCGCGTTCAGCGCCAGGAAGGCGTCCTCGTCCTCACCCACCCGGAAGGTGCGTACGTCGACCCCGCCGGCGCATCGGCGGATCGGGCAGCGGGGGCAGCGACGTCAGCGGCCGGCGCATCACCCACAGGTCCCGCACCCGCTCGAACCCGAGGCGGTCGGCCAGGATCGCGGCGGCCGGATGGTTGCCGTGCGACCACGCCGTCAACGGCCCGTCGTCGCGGGTGGCGACGCTCGCCAGGGCGGTGCCGAGCCCACGGCCTCGAGCGGCCGGGTCCACCACGAGGTCGAGGGACCGGTCGTGGCGCCAGGCGAAGCCGGAGTCGTCGGCGACCCACATCGACGTCGAGCCCAGACCATGGCGCAGCGCGAGCAGCGCCGCCTCGTCCAAGGGGTCCGCACCGTCCTCGCGGGCAGCGGCGTCCACCACGCGACGTACCGTCCCAGCCGCTCCCGAGCTGTCGAACCACCCGAATTGGGGGTCCCCGACGCGCGTCGGGGTGATGGAAAACGGCATAGCGCACACCCTAGGCTTCGTCTCGGACGGGGGAGGTCCCGATGACCATCGCGCTCACGCTGCTCGGCGCCATGCTCTTCCCTGTCGCGACCCTGGTGCTGCTGCTGTGGCTGACCCGTCTCGAGGAGAGCCTTCCTCGTGACGTCGAAGCGGGCCGTCGCAAACCCGCTCCCGCACCGATCCTCGCGATCCCGGTGCGTGGCAGCGAGGTCGTCGCTCCGGTGGTGCCTGCGCTTGCGCCGGCCGTCAAGCTTCCCGGGCAGCGTCCCGCGCCCGCCATCGAGGCGGTCCCGGCTCAGCGGGAAGCGTCCGCGGTGCTCTCCTTGGGCGGCAGCACGAACCGGTAGCCCACGTTGCGCACCGTGCCGATCAGGGTCTCGTTCTCCGGCCCGAGCTTGGCGCGCAGCCGGCGCACGTGGACGTCGACGGTGCGGGTGCCGCCGAAGTAGTCGTAGCCCCACACCTCCTGCAGCAGCTGCTCGCGCGTGAACACCCGGCCCGGGTGCTGCACGAGGTACTTCAGCAGCTCGAACTCCTTGAACGTCAGGTCGAGCGGGCGGCCACCGAGCTTCGCGGTGTACGTCGTGTCGTCGACCGTCACCTCGCCGGAGCGGATCACGTGCGCCTCGGGGTCGTCGGCGTCTCGCTGCGCGGCCAGCCGTCCGACCGCCAGTCGAAGCCGGGCCTCGAGCTCGGCCGGTCCGCAGGTGGGGAGCAGCACGTCGTCCATCCCCCAGTCGGCGGTGACCACCGACAGCCCACCCTCGGTGACGATGAGCAGCAGGGGCGAGTCGGTGCCGGTCGTGCGGATCAGCCGGCAGAGGTCGCGCGCATGGGCGAGCTCCTTGCGACCGTCGACCAGCACCACGTCCACGTCGGGCGCCTCGAGCAGCGCGCTTCCCTCGGCGGGCAGGATGCGGACCTGGTGGGGGAGCAGGGCAAGGGCGGGCAGCACCTCGGCAGAGGGCTGCGTCGTGTTCGTCAGCAGCAGCAGGGTGCTCATCGCACCTCCGTCACAATGTGGCGGGAGCCGGTCGTCACGGGCTTGGGCACGGACTCGACGCTGAGCCGCTGACGCACCGGACCAGCTGCGGCGGGGACTCCTGCCGGCCTTGCGCGATACGGAAGGATACCGAACATGGCCGACCCGGCATTCGGATCCGTCCCGATCGTGGGCACCGTCACGGTTCGCTACTGGGCCGCGGCGAGGGCAGCGGCCGGGATCGGGCAGGAAGACCTGCCGGTCTCCGACGACGTCACGCTCGCCGACGTGCTCGACGCTGTCCGTGCCCGGCACGCGGACCGGCCACGGCTGGCCGACGTCGTGGCGATGTGCTCGGTGCTGGTCGGTGACCGCCCCGTCGGTGCGTCGGACCCGACGCAGATCCGACTACAGGCGGGCGACACCGTGGAGCTGTTGCCGCCCTTCGCCGGCGGGTAGTTCGCGAGGACCGGCCGTGGGCAAAACCTTCGCCGGCCGAGCAACCTTTTACGCAGCGGGATGGTTTCGCCTGCTGTGCAAGGGAGATAATGAGATCGGCGGGGTTGGTCGCCCGCGCCATATTGCCCCTCGGGGCGGTCCGTCACCTCCCAGGGGGATCGCCCCGAGGCTCATTTAACTAGCGGTCCTCGGGAATCGTTCGGGCCGTCGAGGACGTTGCCGCCGCGTGAGCCAAGGAACGTGGGTGCTGGTCGTTGCCGTCGCACTCGCGACGGCGATCGGTGTCTGGCGTGCCGCCAGCGACGGCCGGTTTCGCGGCACCCACCGGGTCAAGGACGTCGCGCCCGCCGACGAACCGGCGCCCGCCCCAGCGGAAGCGGCTCCGCTCGACGGCCTCGACCATCAGCTGGGGGAGCGGGCCACCCTGCTGCAGTTCTCCTCGGCCTTCTGTGCGCCGTGCCGGGCCACCCGCCGCGTCCTCGACGAGGTGGCGTCCGTCGTACCAGGCGTGCGGCACGTCGAGATCGACGCCGAGCACCACCTCGACCTGGTGCGTCGCCTCGGCGTCACCCGGACCCCGACCACGCTCGTCCTGGACTCGGGGGGCCGTGAGGTCTCCCGCGCCGCCGGCGCGCCGAAGCGCGACGCCGTGCTGGCCACGCTGGCCCGGGTGGTGGAGGCGTGACCGTGTCCACATCGCGGACCATGTGTCCGACTGGTGAGATGCCCGTTTCCGACGGTCCCGAGCGGCTGCGTACGCTGAAGCCCATGTTGTCGACCATGCTGACCAAGCGCCGCGCAGTGGACCACTGCCGCGTGCGCTCGGCGCTGTGTCGCGCCTCCTGACGCTTTCGTTGCTCCCTCTCCCCGAGTGATCGCTCGGGCCGCCCGGAGCGACCTACGCCCGCACCCGGCCCTTCCCCGTTCAGGAGATCTGCATGTCCACCGTTGCCTCACGCAATGACTCGAGCCAGCAGGACAAGGCGTCGCGCCGCCAGATCGACCCGCGTGGGCCGCGCTTCGTGGCCTCGCTGACGATGGTGGTGCTGGCAGTGGCGCTCGTGACCTCCCCGTCGGCGCTGACCACGGTGCTGGTGGCGGTGCAGGCGGTCGTCTTCGGGATCGGCGCCATCGCGGGCATCTCGCACACGCCGTACTCCTGGCTGTTCAAGACGCTGGTCCGGCCCCGGCTTTCGCCCCCGACCGAGCTCGAGGACGCAGCGCCGCCGCGCTTCGCCCAGGGCGTCGGCCTGGTCTTCGCGGTGGTGGCGCTCGGCGGCTACCTCGCCGGCGCCGATCTCGTGGGCGCGGTCGCAACCGGGTTCGCGCTGGCCGCCGCTTTCCTCAACGCAGTCTTCGGCTTGTGCCTGGGCTGCGAGATGTACCTGCTCATCCGCCGCATCGCCCCGGCCCGACCGGCCGGCACCTGATCCGACAACTCATCCCAACTCACCTGGACCCTCCAGGAAACGAAAGGAAACACATGAGCCGCGACACCGCACTCGTGAACGCCGAGTGGGTCGAAGAGCACCTCGACGACCCGAACATCGTCCTGGTCGAGGTCGACGAGGACACCACGTCCTACGACAAGGGCCACATCCGTGGCGCGATCAAGCTCGACTGGACGACCGACCTGCAGGACCAGGTCCGCCGTGACTTCGTCAACAAGCAGCAGTTCGAGGAGCTGCTCGGCGAGAAGGGCGTGTCCAACGACCACACCGTCGTGCTGTACGGCGGCAACAACAACTGGTTCGCGGCCTACGCCTACTGGTACTTCAAGCTCTACGGCCACCAGGACGTCAAGCTTCTCGACGGCGGCCGCAAGAAGTGGGAGCTCGACAGCCGCGAGCTGACCGACGAGGTGCCGACGCGCGAGAAGACGTCGCTACTCCGCGCAGGAGCAGGACACCAGCATCCGCGCCTTCCGCGACGAGACGGTCGAGGCCATCGGCACCAAGAACCTCGTCGACGTCCGCAGCCCCGACGAGTACGCCGGCCGGCTGCTCGCCCCTGCCCACCTGCCGCAGGAGCAGGCGCAGCGCGCGGGCCACATCCCCACGGCCGCGAACGTGCCGTGGAGCAAGGCGGCCAACGACGACGGCACGTTCCGCGCCGACGACGAGCTCAAGGAGCTCTACACCGAGGCCGGCGTCGACTGGGACAAGGACACCATCGCCTACTGCCGCATCGGTGAGCGCTCGAGCCACACCTGGTTCGTGCTGCACGAGCTGCTCGGCCAGCAGAGCGTGAAGAACTACGACGGGTCCTGGACCGAGTACGGCTCGCTCGTCGGCGTTCCCGTGGCGCTCGGTGACGAGCGGGGCGAAGCCTGATGTGCGGCGCCACCACCGGTGGTCTCTCGCTGGACGGTGTCGACGTCGCCAAGGAGGCGGTGATCCAGGGCGTCGTCACGCGTGACGACCAGCCGGTCGACAACGCCTACGTGCGGCTGCTCGACAGGACCGGAGAGTTCACCGCCGAGGTGCCGACGTCCGCGACCGGGCACTTCCGGTTCTTCGCGGCTCCCGGCGAGTGGACGCTTCGCACGCTCGCCCCGAAGGCCGAGACCACCGACACCGCGGTGGTGGCCGAGAAGGGCAGCGTCGCAGAGGTCACCGTCTCGCTCTGACGGATGTGGGCTGCCCGCGTGCGCGCGGGCAGCCTCTCCTCGGCCCTTGAGTGGCCTGGCTCTCAGGAGCAGTGGGTGCGGCGCCACGCGTCGTAGTCGGCGTCGCGGTTGGTGAGCACCAGCGTCACCTTGTCCTTGAACCGGTTCCAGCCGGCAGCCGTGTCCACGGTCCACAGGTACACCGGGACTCCGGCGGCCTGCATGCTTGCCAGCCAGGCGACCGTGACGTGACGGTTGTCGGGCATGACACCGCCATAGGACCGCGCCTTGGCGACGCTGATCTGCTTGTTGACGTCGAGTGCCGTGCGAATGCCGGGATACATGCCGTGGAACTTGTCGACGACGTACGGCGAGAAGCTGTTCACGACCACGCGGTCAGCGCCGAACTCGTCGAGGCGCCGCTTGAGCTTGGCGAATCGGCTGGTGGGGATCCACTTCAGCTCGAGCAGCAGGTCGGCGTCGGTCGGCCCGGCCATCGCCAGCACCGACTTCAAGGTGGTGATGCGCTGGCCGTCGTTGAGCCGGAGCCGGCTCAGCTGGGCCCAGGTCTTGTTGATCACGCGGCCGGTCCCGTTGGAGACGCGGCCGATGGTCTCGTCGTGCATGATCACGAACCAGCCGTCCTTGGTGACCTGCACGTCCATCTCGAGGTAGTCGGCGTTGTGGGCCAGGGCCGAGCGGAAGGCCCTCGCGCTGTTCTCGACCGTGTTCGGCTGCTTGCCGCCACGGTGGGCGGCGTACACGCATGAGGCGGTGTCCGCCTGTGATGGCGGCGCCGTCGCCACGAGGGTGCCTGTCAGCGCCACGAGGACCGACGAGAACAGCACCCCGAAGACGCGGGCGCGCGCATGCAGCAGGTGCATCGATGGATCTCCCAGGGTGGACGGTCGTCCTTGAGGTATCGACGTTAAAGGGGCGGATCTTGACTCGCAGCCGTTTTCGCCTTATCCCGTCCCGGGCGCATCCAGCACGATCGTCACCGGGCCGTCGTTGACAAGGCTCAGCTGCATGTCCGCCCCGAAGACCCCGCGGGACACCGTCGCTCCGAGCCGCTGGAGCTCGGTGCACACCGCTTCGTAGACGGGTTCGGACACCTCGCCGGGCGCGGCGGCGTTCCAGGTGGGGCGCCGGCCCTTGCGCGCGTCGCCGTACAGCGTGAACTGGCTGACGACCAGGATCGGGGCGTCCACGTCGGAGGCGGATCGCTCGTCGCGCAGGATGCGGAGGCCCCAGATCTTGCGCGCCGTCCAGGCGACCTGCTCATCGCCGTCGTCGTGGGTCACGCCCAGCAGCACGAGCAGCCCGGGGCCCGCCAGGGAGCTCACGATCCTCCCGTCGACCGCGACGGACGCCTCGAGAACACGCTGCACGACTGCTCGCATCGAAAGGACTTCCGCTCGGGTTCGACTGGCTCGCGGGCAGTCTGACACGATGCGAGTCATGCCCACGGCCCCGCAGAAGCTGCTGGTGACGGTGGCCCCGACAGGCGCGGAGACGTCCAAGAAGGACTGCCCGCAGCTGCCCACCACCCTGACCGAGCTCGTGGAGACGGCCGCCCGGTGCGAGGCGGCAGGGGCCGCGATGATCCACGTCCACATCCGCGACGACGACCACCTCCCGACGCTGGACATCGGCCGTCTCACAGCCACCGTGCAGGCTCTTCGCGAGAGCACCGACCTGGTGGTGCAGCTCTCGACCGGCGGATCGGTGCACGACCCGCTGGAGCAGCGGCTCAAGGTGCTCGACGCCGAGCCCGACTCGTGCAGCCTGACCATGGGCACCACGAACTTCGGCGACGACGTGTTCTCCAACCCGTGGCCGTTCGTCACCGAGCTCTACCAGCTCTCACAAGAGCGCGAAGTGGTGCCGGAGTTCGAGCTGTTCGACCTCGGGCACGTGGCGTCGCTGCGGCGGCTGCTCGACAAGTTCGGCCTCCCGTACGGCGGACGGGTCCATGTCGACCTGGTGATGGGTGTCCCCGGCGGCATGCCCGGGACCACCGATGCCCTGGTGGCAGCGGTGAGCGCGCTCCCTCCCGAGACCACCTCGTGGTCCGCGACCGGCATCGGCCGGTCGACCCTGGCAGTGGCGCTGGCGTCGCTGTCGAAGGGGGGTCACCTGCGCGTCGGGATGGAGGACGTGCTGACCCTGGCCAAGGGCGTGCCGGTCGAGCACAACGAACAGCTCGTCGAACGCGTCGTCCGGCTGGGCGAGATCGCGCAGCGCAGCGTGATGACGACGGCCGAGGCTCGCGATCTGCTCCAGGTGAAGGATCGGACGAACTAGATCGCTCCGCCTGCGCGACCGGTCGTCGTGTGCCACACTCGCCCGGTTGACGAGGAGGTCACGCACACATGGTGTTGGAGTCCGAGGAGCGACCGTGGGGCTCCTGGCATGTCATCGACGTCGCCAGCGGCTACAAGATCAAGCGCATCCACGTGATGCCCGGCAAGCGGCTGTCCTACCAGACACACAGTCATCGCTCGGAGCACTGGGTGGTCGTGTTCGGCATCGCCACGTGCACGATCGATGACGAGATCACCGTGGCCGGTCCCGGTCACTCCGTCGACGTACCGATGGGTGCGAAGCACCGGCTGGCGAACGAGGGACAAGAAGAGCTGGTCATCGTCGAGGTGCAGCACGGCGCGTACACCGGCGAGGACGACATCGTGCGCCTCGAGGACGACTTCGGTCGCTGAGACCGAACCGCGCCGTCAGTAGACGAGCGCCTGCGCGTCCTCGGCCAGGGACTCCTCGACGAACGTCGCCGCGCCGGCGACGCGCACCTTGTCGAGCACGTCGCCCTCGCCGATCCCACGGCGTGCGGCGCACTGCGTGCACACCGTGACGGTGCCGCCCTCGCGGACCGCGGTGAGCAGGTCCACCAAGGGCGTCGCCTTGGGCAGGCTGAACTCCTCGGCCCGCCCCGGCACCCCGAACCACGCCGCCTCGCCCGTCAGCCACAGGCTCACCGGCACCCCGGCGGCGACCGCGGTGGCGGCCACCGTGAATGCCTGGTTGCACCGCTCCGCGTCCGTGGCGCCGACAGTGCACTTCACGACCAACGACCTGCTCATGAACCGCAGCCTACGACCGCCGGCGGCTAGACTCCCGGCCATGGAAGCGGTCTTCATCTCGCTCATGGCGCTGGTCGTCCTGCTGACCGGCTACGCCGCCCTTGCCGTGCTCCTCAAGCTCTTCCGCTCCGGCAGCTGATCCATGCCGTTCGAGCTTCCCGAGAACCTCCACCCCGAGTGCGCTCCCGTCGCGTGGCTGCTCGGCACCTGGCAGGGCAACGGGCACGGCGACTACCCGACGATCGAGCCGTTCTCGTTCGGGCAGGAGTGCATCTTCACCCACGACGGTCGGCCGTTCTTCCACTACCTGAGCCGGGCCTGGATCGTCGACGACGAGGGCGAGAAGGTCCGCGACGCGGCGATCGAGACCGGTTTCCTGCGCCCGCACGCCGACGGCACCGTCGAGTGGCTGCTGACGCACAACACCGGCTTCGCCGAGGTCTGGTACGGCACTGCTGAGGGCGCCAAGATCGACATCACCACGGATGCTGTCGTTCGCACGCACAGCGCCAAGGAGATGACCGGCGGGCACCGGCTCTACGGGCTGGTCGAGGGCGATCTGCTGTGGGCGTACGACATGGCGGCCGTCGGCCAGTCGCTGCAGCCCCACCTGTGGGGCCGGCTCATCCGGCAGTAGCCGCCTCCGCGGAGGCACGCTCGATCTCGAACCACACGGTGGTCCCGTCGGCGCTCGTCTCCGCCGCCCACGCGGTTGCCACCGCGTCGACCAGACCGAGCCCACGCCCCGAGATCATCAGCGGGTCGGCCTCGTCCGCCGGAAGCTGCACGGACCCGCTCGTGCCGCCGTCGCGCACCAGCACGGTCAGGAACTCCTGGTCGATCTGCGCGGTGAGCTCGGCAGTCGTGCCGGTGTGGATCACGGCGTTCGTGACGAGCTCGGAGACGCACAGCTCCGCGACCTCGAGCGTCTCCTCCTCGACGTCCCACGACCGCAGGGTCTCGCGCAGGAACTCGCGAGCCATTCGGGGCGCGACCAGGTCACCCGGCAGCTGCACGGATGCTCGCAGCATCGCGTCCGACTCGACGGGCGCCAGCGCGATGATCGTGACGTCGTCGTCGCTGCTTCCGTCGGCCATCAGGTGCGCCAGTCGGGTGCACAGGTCACGAGGCTGGCGGCGTCGAGCCGGAATGGCGGCGACGTGCTCGACCAGCTCGTCGATGCCGTCGAACAGGTCGCGCTGCCGGGTCTCGACGAGACCGTCGCTGTAGAGCATGACGAGTGGTTGTGGCCGAAGGTCGACGGTGGTCTCCGGCCACGGCCCGGCACCCAGTCCCAGCGCGGGGCCGCTGCCTCCGACGAGCACGTCGACAGCGCCGTCCGGCGCGACCACGAGCGGCGGCGGGTGGCCCGCCAGCGCCAGCCGGAGGGTACGTCGATCAGGGGACACCAACCCGTACGCCAGCACGATGAGCTGTTCGTTGGCGGGCTGTGCCATCACGAGCTCGTCCATGCGCGCGAGGACCGTCGCGGGAGACGGGTCGAGCACCGCGTAGGCCCGCAGTGCGGCGCGCATCTCGCTCATGAGGATGGCGGCCTTCGTGCCCCTCCCCATCACGTCGCCGAGGGCGACGACGACGGACCCGTCGGCGAGGTCGATGACGTCGTACCAGTCACCGCCGACGTCGGTGCTCGCCCCGCCCGTCCGGAAGAGGGCGCCGAGCTCGAGGCCCGGCAGGTCGGGGAGCGAGCGGGGCATCAGGCTTCGCTGCAGCTGCTCGGCGGTCGTGTGACGCTCCTGGTGGGCGAGAGCACGGCGCAGGCCCTGACCGGCCTGTGCGGCCAGCGCTCCCAGCAGCCAGCGCTCCGGGGTCTCGAACGTCCTCGGCTCCCGGAAGCACAGCATCAGGCCGCCGACGCTCTCGTCGTCTGAGACCAGCGACAGCGCCACCTCCGCCTGCGTGCCCATCTGCTTGTGCCGGGCGCCCACCCCCGGGTAGATCTCGGCCATTTCGTCGATCGTGGAGAAGAACTGGTCCTCGGCTCGCCGAACGGCGTCCACCAGCGGCACCTCGGCGTAGGCGTCGATGAGGCACCAGCGGACCTGTGTCGGGGTCAGGGAGTCGTCGTCGGTGGAGACGAAGCGCAGCTGACGGCCGCCCTGGGTGGTGACCGCGAGCCCGACGCGCATCACGCCCGGCATCTCCAGCACCGTCAGCAGCGTGGCTCTTGCGACCTCGTCGACCGTCACCGCATCGGCGACGACACCCGACAGCCGCCGTAGCAGCTCCAGCGCGTCGCCTCCCGCACCCTCCTCGACGGGCTCGCTCACCCGGACATCGTAGGACGATCTGTCGGGTTCTGCCGGAAGGTCCGAAACGAACATCGTCCGCACCTCGACTTGATCACCGTGGCCAGTTCTGTCCAGTGCCGTCAACCACGCTCATGCCGGCTCGACCGTTGCAGTGACCGGCCAACAGGCCGGCGCGAAGAACGGAGAAGGCCATGACGACCACGACCCAACCCCGCCACTCCACCCGCAGCAGGTTCGGCCGGCTCTGCGCCACGGCCGTGTTGGGGTGCGCTGCATCCGTGCTGGCGTCCGCACCGACGGCGCCGAGCGCATCGGCGTCGGACCTTGGCGCCCTGCCGCCGCCCACGTACGACGAGAGCTTCAACTTCAATTCGCTCTATCTGTGGTACGTCTACCACTGCCCTACGGTCGACAAGCCGCGCGGAAACCAGGCCGAGCCCGACGGACGCACGCCGTCGAGGGCATGGTGAGCCCAGGTCACTGTGGATTGGCAGCACCCCGGCCATGCGCTGCGGCCGGAGAAGCGGATCGCTTGTCACTGTTCACAGAACGGTGCTGTGCTGCGGTCGCGGCCAGGGCATCGAGCAGTGGGACGTGCTCGCGGGCGTCGCGCCGAGCCCGCCGCAGAAGGGTGCCAGCGACGGTCCCCTGCCCGGTGCGGAGCGCCACCTCGGCGGCCCGCCAGCGGCAGTAGGCAGCGTCGTGTGGCCGGTTGAGCCGGTCCCACTCGCGAGCGCTCGTCACCCAGACGTCCACCGTTGCCCTACCTGCCAACCGTTGCGTCTCCGCCCCCCACGCGGCCGCGAGCGCCGCGCGCTTCGCATCCGCTGCCATCGCCTCGAGCGGGTCGTGGAGCATCTCGTGACGCAGACCGAGCACGATGCTGTGAAGCTGCTCGCGGCTGGTCGTGACATCGGAGGCTGCCAGGTCTGCGGCGGCGCGAGCCGCGACCACCAGCAACGCGCCGAAAGAGCCGGATACATCAGTGTGCGCACAGGTGTGCAACACGTCGACCGCCCGGTCCCACGCCGCTCGGGGGCGAGCGCCCCACAGCTCGACCTCGAGATGATCCATGGCCAAGGCGATCTGGTTGATCAGCCCTGTGTCGAACAAGACCGCCGACAGCTCCTCCTGCCGGCAAGCGGCTGCGTCGGCTCGGCCGCGCAGCGCGTCGAGGAGGGATCTCTCGCTGTGCTCGGCCCACCTCAGGAACGACACCGGTTCCTCGGTCCTCTCGTCGACGAGCGCCGCGGCTTGCCGGACCAGGCCGGCCCGGCGATACGCCTCTGCGACGTTCGCCCGCATGATGGACAGCGGCCAGGTGTCGACCTCGTCTCCGGTGGCCGCCCGCAGCACCGGTCCTGCGGCGGCGGCGACCTCGTCCGGAGGTGCGTTGGTGTTGACGAGAATGTCGGTGTGGAGGCTCGCCACGTGGATCGCGCTGCGGAGGTCTGGCTCGGCCGGCTCGATGCCTGCGGCGGTCTCGATCAGCTCGAGGGCGACGTCCGGCCGACCGCCGAGCTCGAGTGAGGCCAGCACCGCGAGCCTGGTCTTGTGCAGCGCCGGGTCATTCAGCCGCGCGCTGACCTCGGCCGCCCGCCTCGCGAGCACGATCGCCTCAGAATCGTGCCCTGCCTTGTCGAGCAGGTGGGACTGAGTGGCGAGGGCCTCGACGTAGCCCGGACAAGGGGGAAGCTGTTCGTAGATCGCCACCGCCCGCTCGGCCAGCCGCTGCGCCTCGGCCGGTGGCTCCACCAGCTCGGCGGCGGACCGGTAGATGTCCGCGGCGTCGCGCCCTGTGCGGTCCGTGAGCGCGCTCAGGGCCTGCCGGGCCACGTCTCGCCCAGCCGTGAAGTCGGTGCGATGCAGAGCGTCCATCGCGGCGAGGTATGCGTCGACATGCCGCACTTGCGGTGATCCGACGGCTTCTGCGTCGGCAGGCCACAGCGCGAGCGCCCTTCGCCACTGGGTGGCCGCCTGTCCTAGCGCGAACCGACGACCGGCCTGCTGAGCCGCTCGGACCCGCCAGGTCAGCTCCTCCTCTGATTCTCCCGCCCGTTGCCAGTGCTCCGCGACCTCAGCGGGCGCCGGTTCTGGGGTGCCGACGAGCGCCGAGGCGATGCGTCGGTGCTCGTCAGCGACTTCGTGCGCGGTCATCCGCCGGAGAACCGCTTCGGCGAGCAAGGCGTGCCGCAGGGCGACAAGGCCCGTGGGGGCGAGCCGCAGCAGGTGGCGGGCCTCGAGGTCGTGCAGCGCGGAAGTGAGATCGGCCGGGACAAGCTTGGTGACCTCGCTCAGCAGGTCCTCCGGCATCGGGCGTCCGGCAAGTCCGAGGGTCCGGACGACCTGCCAGGCCGGCTTGTCGAGAGGGGTCAGCCGCCGGTCGAGCAGCTCGCCGAGCAGCTCTGGGAGCTCCGCTTCGGTCTCTGCGACCAGCTGCTCGGTGAACAGCGGCAGCCCCTCACTGCGCTCGAAGATCGAGTCGGCGTCAGGACGGGGACCGGGTTGCCCGGGCGACAACATAGCGATCTGCTCCGCCGTCTCCTCGCGGGTCAACGGTCCCAAGGAGAGCGTGTGCACCGCCTCGAGACGCCGGACCCTGGCGCACCAGTCGGCTGTGGCGTCGGGCACGGTCGTCTCCTCGCTGCGCCAGGTTGCGACCAACGGGATCGACACACGGCGAGCCAGCAGGTGCTCGACCAGGTCGAGGGTCGCGGCGTCCGCCCAGTGCAGGTCCTCCAGCACCACCGCGAACGTCCGCAGCGAGCCGAGTGCGGACAGCACTGCCTTCATCGCAGAGAACATCCGGTGGCTCGACCACTCGTCGTCAGGGTCGTCCGTGCGCCCTCTGGCCGACGCCAGCTCGGGGAGCAGCCGTGCCAGTGACCGGGCGACGTACGGCGGGCGCTCGGCCAGTGCCTCCTTCAGCCACTGCCCCTCGTCGACCTCGTGCACCGAGCGCAGCACGTCGACCAGCGGCAGCAGCGGCACCGCGGTGGCGAGCGGAAGGCAGGCGCCCCACATGACGGTCACGGAAGGAGTTGCCTCCGTGACCGCCGCCTGCACCAGTCGGGTCTTGCCGATGCCCGCCACACCCCTCACCAAGAGCAGTCCACTGCCGACCTCGGTGAGGTGCCGCCTCACGGCCGCGAGCTCCGAGGAACGCCCCGCGAGCAGCGAGACCGGTCCAACTGGGCCAAGGTCCGGACTGCTCGCCGCGAGCCAGAGCGAGTGGAAGTGCGTCTCGTCGCCGCCCATGGCCTCGACAAGGAGCTGCAAGATCCCCCAGGACGGCAAGCGACGCGACGAGAAGACCGAGGAGACGGTGGTGTGGCTGCAGCCCGCCTCACGGGCCAGCAGACGGAGGCTCGGCCAGCCGGCACGGTGGTGCAGGGCATGCAGTGCGTCGACCAGGTCCCGCTGAGGACCAGGTGGAACGTCCGGTCGTGGCAGGGCGCCCATGAGACCTCCCCGTGGCGCTGTCGCCTGCCACGATCCTAGTCCCGCACGCGGGTTATCCGCCTTGGGCGGATATCGGCCCCGATGTGCCGCCTACACTCGAACCGTGCCCGAACCCGCGACGACGGACGACTGGCAGGCGACGCTGCGTGCCAAGGGCTACCGGTTGACTCCGCAGCGCGAGCTGGTGCTCAGCGCCGTCGAGAAGCTCGGTCACGCCACCCCCGACGAGGTGCTCGCAGCGGTCCGCGAGGAGTCACGCGCGGTGAACGTCTCCACGGTCTACCGGACCCTCGAGCTGCTGGAGGAGCTCGGGTTGGTCCGCCACGCGCACCTCACCGACCGCGCCCCGACCTATCACTCGACGGCGACCCCCGAGCACGTCCACCTGGTGTGCCGGGAGTGCTCGAAGGTCATCGAGGTCGCGCCGGACGTCATCGAGCCGCTCACCCGCACGCTGCACGATCGTCACGGGTTCACCACGGATGTGGGCCACCTCACGATCTTCGGCACCTGCACCGACTGTCACGGAGAATGACCACGTGACCCAGTCCGCCAAGCACGCGAGCCCCCTGCTGCACCTCGACGGTGCCGTCGCCGGTGACGGCATCGACGCCCCGGTGGCCGCGCACTACGGGTCGTTCACCGGCGAGCAGCGCACGCTCGAGGGCGGGGAAGGCTTCGTCGACCTCTCCCACCGCGACGTGGTCCGCGTCAGCGGTCCCGACCGGCTGGCGTGGCTGCACTCGCTGACCACGCAGTTCCTCGAGGGGCTGCAGCCTCGCCTGCCGACCGCCGCGCTGGTGCTGAGCCCGCAGGGCCACGTCGAGCACGCGATGTACGGCGTCGACGACGGCGAGGCGTTCACCGCGCACGTCGAGCCCGGGCAGGCGGCCGCACTCGTCGAGTGGCTCGACCGGATGCGGTTCATGATGCGCGTCGAGGTCGCCGACGTCACCGACGAGCTCGCGGTGACCTGGCGTCCCGCTGCGCGGGTCGACGGCGGCGCCGTACTCCGGCTACGAGCTGATCCCGCGCGCAGAGCTGGAGACGTACGCCGCCGCGGCCGGCCCGGCCTGCGGGATGTGGGCGTTCGAGGCACTGCGGATCGCCCGAGGTGAACCGCGGCTGGGCCTCGACACCGACCACCGCACGATCCCCAACGAGGCCGGCTGGATCGGCACGGCCGTCCACCTGGACAAGGGCTGCTACCGAGGACAGGAGACCGTGGCACGGGTGCACACGCTCGGCCGGCCTCCGCGCCGCCTGACGATGCTTCATCTCGACGGCTCCGACAACCGGCTGCCCGCGCGCGGCAGCGACCTGCTCCTGGGCGAGCGTTCGGTCGGATTCGTGGGCACCAGCGCCCGGCATCACGAGCTGGGGCCGATCGCGCTGGCGATGGTCAAGCGCAACGTGCCGCTCGAGGCCGAGCTCGTCACCGACGGGCTGGCCGCCGCTCAGGAGGTCGTCGTGGACCCCGAGGCCGGGCTTCACGTGCGACCCACGCTTCGGTGACGTGGCTGCGGGGTCACTCAGGACCGCTGCTGCTGATCTACCTCGTCATCTTGGCGGTCGTTCTCTTCTCGCCGAACAACACCGTCCAGACCGAGACGGTGATCGGCGGTGCCGACCTGCTGGGGCGGCTCGGCGTGCCCAACACCTACCAGCTGCGGATCTGGGTGGAGTTCGCCGAGAACATCATCATCATCGCTCCGGTGACGTTCCTCGCGTCGCTGCTGCGACCGCGGTTGTCCTGGCTGGAGTGGACGGCGCTCGGCTTCTTGGTGGCACTGCTGGTCGAGGTGGTCCAGGCAGTCGTGCTGCCTGGCCGCGTCGCGACGTACTCCGACATCGTCGCCAACACGCTCGGTGCGCTGCTCGGCGCCCTCGTCGCGCGGCTCTTGCGCCGCACCCACCGCTGACCGAGCGGTTCCTACTCGGACGCCGATCTCCTCGCGGCGAGGATCGGCTGGTTCGTCGGCGGGGTCCACGAAGTCCTCGAACGCGCTGCGCTCGTCGATCCGGTTCCTCGAAGGCGACCTCGTCGTAGGTGTCCTCGACTCGCTGTTCTTGGTGGACAGCTCCCGGAGCAGTGCCAGCACCGGCCCCCAGCAGCAGCCCGAGGAGCAGCCCGAGCCCGATGTTGCACAAGCGGTCGCGGGGAGACCGGGCTGTCGGGAAGGGTCGCGGAGTCGAAGACGGTCGCCTTGATCGGTGCGACGCGCCTTGCCCGGGGGCGTCTCCAGCCGGCTGACCGTCCTGCGCAGCTCCGCGGCCGTGGCCTGGGCGATCTGCTGTGCCTTCTTGGGGTCCGAGTCCGTGGCACTGATGTCGAGGATGACCGTGTCGGGGACAGCGGTAGCGGTCACCTTCTCGTCCAGCTCCTCGGGCGTCAGGTCGAGCTTGAGCCGGTTGATGACGCGGGCCGACAGCTGGTGGCCCTCGACGAGCGTGGGCGTAGGAAGTCACGCGCTGGATGGCGAAGTTTCCGCCCTGGTAGGCCTCGGACAGGTGTCTGGTCGGTGGTCGAGAAGAAGATGCGGGCGTGGGACTCGTACTGCTTCGTCATGCCCACGGTCAGCGCGGCCGCTACGACGACGCCGACGAGGGTCGTCGCCATGATGAGACGCCACCGTCGACGCACGACGTTCAGGTAGTCAACGAGCTCCACGATTGTTCCCCAATTCCGACATAGCGCACCAAGGTCCTGCCACACTAACGACGGTCGGCCGCGGAGGTTCCGCGCACGACGAAAAATCGACTGTCCGGGTAAGAGGGGTTCAGCAGTGCGGTTGCGTCGTGTCGCCCCTCCGGGGACCTCGCGGCGGCTTGCCATGCAGCTCGGTAAAGCAAGCCCTGCGCAGCCCCCAGCGGGCTCGGCGTCGGGTCAACGCTCGCGAACCTCACCGAGTGGCGACGCTTCCGGCGCCTCGACGCTCACTGCAACATCTGTGGCCACGTCGGCCCCTTGCTGTACGAGATGCCCGACCTCGAGCTCTTCGCCTACCACCGCATCGGCCGGCATCGCGAGACGGTTCGCTGCCGCAGCTGCACCTCGAAGATGCGGGACCGGACCATCGCGGCCGGCCTGCTGGACGTGCTCAGGAGACGCCACGGCATCGAGGCGGCCACGATCGACGAGCTCGCGGGCAAGCTGCCCGACGACATCCGGATCCTCGACACCGACGCGAACGGTCGTCTGAGCAGCCGGCTCTCGCGCATGCAAGGGCTACGTGCGGTCGCTGTACCTGCCGGACCGCGCGAACGGCGAGACGCTCGACGACGCCCGGATGGTCAACGTCGACCTCGAGCAGATGCCGTTCCCGGACGACAGCTTCGACGTCATCATCACCACCGAGGTCATGGAGCACGTGCGGTTCGTGGACAAGGCGCACCGCGAGATCGCCCGCTGCCTCGACTCCAGCGGCAGGTACGTCTTCACCGTCCCGTACGACGCGACGCTGGCCACGACGTGGCGTCTGATCGACCCCGAGACGGACGAACCGCTCGTCCACCCGCTGCACGTGCACGGGGACCCCGGGTTGCGCGAGGAGGGGATCTTGTCCTACCGCGTGTTCGGGACCGACATCTTCGCCGATCTGCGGGCCGCCGGGCTGGAGGCGACGTTCGAACTGATGGACAACCCGGAGACGGGCATCTTCGGCGGCGATCTCTTCGTGGCCGAGCCGATCAGCTGACTTCAGCGGTCACCGACACCGTGCTGCCGTTTCGGCGCAAACGTTCGAAGCGCCAGGAGATCGCGTCGTCCCTGAGAATTATCCGATGGACCGTGGCACGGCTGAGATGAAGGCCCATCTTGTCAGCCGCGATGATGGGATAGCGCGCGAGAGCACCGTGAAACGTCACCTGAGCGACTGGAAAAATCTCGTGCAGCTTCGAGATCCGCTCCCTGTTCAACGGCCGGCAGTCGACCCCCGGATCCCGTTTCCCGAAGACGCGGATCCCCACGTCGTACAGCCTTGCGTGCCAGGGATCAAACGCGCCGAACCGACCTCCCGCTCGTAGCACTCTCTTTGCTTCGTGAAGAGCGGCGGTCACGTCCGTGTGATGCAGGCATCCCTCAGTCAGCACTACGTCGAAGGCATCGTCGGGAACTGGTAGCTCCTCCGCGAAGCCCAAGAAGGTCGAGAGTCGAGCGCTCACCCCCAGAGCCGTGGCTGCCCGGCGAGTGAGCTCCAGCTCGCCTTGCGAAGGCGTGACCAAGGTGGCCGTCGCGGCCCCGCCGATGATGGCCTTGAGCGCCACCAACCCAGTGCCGCCAACCTGAAGTACATCGCCTTCGACGAGGCGTGGGGCCACCCATCTGTAGATGTCGGCCTGTGAGACTGAGTCGAACGCCGTGTCGAGGTAAGGATCCAAGGGCTCGATCCAGCCGGTGCTGCTTTCCTGGACCTTCTTGAGTCGTCCAAGGAGCTCGTCATACCGATCCTGCGACGCCGCCGACTCGTCGTAGTGCCGGATCTCGGCGTCCCCGGTGCGTCTGTCGTCGGCCACGCGCGGAAGGGTATCCCGTACCAAGTCCAACCGCAGAGCCCAGTGACGGGTCACTAGGCTGCTGCGATGACTCCCCGCGCGGATCGCGCCGGCTCGCTACGGCCACGATGGGCCCGCTCCGTCGCCGCCCTCCGACGCGAGGCCGCAGCCATCGGTGAAGGGCGACGGGTGAGTCGTCCGCTCGATGAGGCGGACCGCTGCACCGAACAGCCCTCCGGGCCGGTCGTCTCACTGACCAGCTACCCGGCACGCATTGGTCGTGTCCACCTGACCCTCCGATCGCTGCTGATGCAGTCGATGAAGCCGCGCCGCGTCGAGCTGGTCCTCTCGACCGACGAGTTCCCACAACGGCAGCTTCCGCAGGAGATCACGCGGCTCGCCGAGAGAGGCGTCGGCGTCCGGTGGGTCGAGGGGAACATTCGCAGCTTCAAGAAGCTGGTCCCTCTTCTCGAGTCTTCGCCCGGCATGCCCCCGATAGTGACCGCGGATGACGACATCATCTATCCGGCCGACTGGCTCGAGGGGCTCTGGTCGGCTCATCTCACTGCTCCACGGACGATCTGGGGCACCCGAGGTCGCGAGATCCTGGTGCGCCAGGGGGACGTCCGCCCCTACCGCGAGTGGCCGTTCGCCGACGGCACCACGCCCTCGAGCCGGACCCTGCTGACGGGCATGGGAGGGATCCTCTACCCACCGGGATCCCTGCCCCCCGAGACTCGGGACATGACCACCGCGATGGACCTGTGCCCCGACGCGGACGACATCTGGTTCAAGGCGTGCGCGATGGCCCATGGCACCGAGATCCGGCAGGTGGGAGACGAGGCGGCGGACTTCCCGACGCGGCTGCGCGGCCAGCGCGGGAGTCTGCAGGCGAAGAACCTGCACGACGGCAGGAACGACCAGCAGTTCCGTCGCACCTTCGAGCACTTCGGCCTCGTCGAGGCCCTGCTCGCCTCCTAGCCACTCCGGCGGCCAGCCGTGATGCCGCCACGCCACCGGTATCAGCCGAACGGTCAGATCCGGTGGGCGCACCTTCAGTCATCTCCTCGATCTGCCGAAACGGACATACGGGCAGCAATCTTTCGTTTCGAGTCGAGGAGTGTTCGTGGGCTTCTTCCGCCACGCGGCAGCGCTGGTCGTTGTCTGCCTCGTGCCCGGGACCCTCGCTGTCGCCGCGCCCGCGAGCGCGCAGCGCGACCCGCACTCGGGGGACCGCTCCGCGGTGGCGCCGGCTCATGTCCGCCACACAGCCGTGGTGGGCCGTCACCGGGTGCGCATGTACGACATCGCGGTCGGTGCGGACTCCAGCGAAGCGACGTACCGCGCATCGGCCAAGGTCAAGGCGCTGAAGAAGCGGACCCGCACACTCCTGACAGTGCGTCAGGTCGTCGGTGGCCGGGTCGTCGCGAAGCGCACCAAGGTCGTCTCGGCCCGCCGCCACGTGTGGAAGCCGGTCCGGGTCGCCCTGCGCACCAGCTCGGCGGCTGGTCGCGTCCAGGTGCTCGTCCACGTGCCCGCACGCCGCAAGAAGTCGGTGCGCGTGCGCAACCTGCAGGTCGTGCGCGTGCCCGCCCCCGATCCGAGCGACTCGCCGACCCCGTCCCCGGAGCCGAGCCCGTCGCCGACGGACCCGACTCCCGCCCCGGCCGCCGTGGCGAGCGGACATGACGGAGAACTTCGACTCTCTCTCGACGAGCCGATGGACCGTGAAGGACAAGACCTACATCGCGAACGACTCGAGCTACCTGACCGCCGCGAACGTCAGGACCGACAACGGTGTGCTGAAGGTCCAGGGGAAGCGGGAGTCCGTCGGCGGCCGCGACTACACGTCGGGGCGAATCGACACCAACGGCAAGTACGCGTTGCCCAACTACTTCCGCGCCGAGATGCGCGCCAAGGTGCCCTATCAGCAGGGCATGTGGTCAGCGCCCCTGTGGTTTCGTCCGACCGGCGGTGGCAGTGGAGAGATAGATCTGATCGAGGCCTACGGGGCCGAGGGCGCGAACGCGAAGGTGCACCAGACCATTCACACGGCCTACGCCCCGACGCACGACCTCGTCACCACGACCACACCCTTCTCCAGCTTCACCAGCGTGCCCGCCGGCGGCTGGCACACCTACACGATCGAGAAGACCCCAGGTCACATCAAGATGTGGGTCGACGGTCACCTGACGTCGGACTTCAGCGCCGCCTCCGCCTCCTGGTTCAACCAGTACTACGAGGCCGGCCAGCAATGGAACCTACGGGTGAGCATGCAGATCGGTGGCAACTACGGCTTGCCCGACTCCGGCACCAACTGGTCCGGCGACAACACCACCATGCAGCTGGACTACATCAAGACATGGGTGCCGAGCTGACCGGAGCGCTCATCGCGGCACCCACGGCATAATCATCCGTGCGTCGGCGGCCGGGGGCCCGAACGACGGTCATTGTCCGGCGGCACTGGGGAGTCCATGCGCGAGGTGGCAGCGAGCGGGAGCGAGTCGACGACCACGAAGGTGTCGTCGCCCGCCGATGCGTCGTACCGCCGGCACGTGTGGGTGGCGACCGCGATGTGGGTCGCCCTGCTGCTCGCGGTCACCTTGGAGCGGTCCATCCCGGCGTTGCCCAGCGCCGCGGGCGCGGCGATGCGTGTCCTCGGCGTGCTCATCGCCGCCTACATCGTGCTCGTGCGTCCCCCGGGTTTGTCCCGAGACCCGGACCGCTCCCCGCTGCTGCTCGGCGCGTTCGTCGCCGTGCCTGCTGTCGGGGCGATCCTGGCGCTCTACCGCGTCGAGCCGGGCGACGCGCTCAACCACCTCGCCAGCATCCTCGCGCTGGTCGCGGCCGGCTGCCTCGACTTCCGCGCGCTTGCGCAGTCGGTCCATCGCGCGCTGCTGATGCTGATCGCCGCGTCGCTGGTGATCGGGGTGGTCTACTCGCCGACCGTCGACCCCAACGAGCGGGCCTTCCTGCGACCCGTGTACGACGGACGGCTGCGCGGGCTGCTCGGCTCCGCCAACGTGCTGGGCGAGTGCGGTGTGCTCCTCGTGATCGTGTCGCTGATCGCCTTCGTCGGCTGGCGCCGCTACGTCGGCATCGGCGTTGCGCTGCTCGGGATCGTCGCGGCCAGCAGCCAGACCGCGCTCGTCGTCGCCGGCGTGATGATCGTGCTGGCGGTGGCGCTGACGCTTCGGCGCGCGGGTGCAGGCACGGCCCTGGCGCTCGGCTCCGTGGTGCTGCTGTCGGGCGCCGTGGTCGGCTTCTTCGTCTGGGTGAACGAGCCCCGCGAGCAAAGCATTGGGTCGTCGCTCTCAAAGATCACGTTCTCGAACCGCACAGACGTTTGGCAGTTCGTGCTGCGGCAGGACATCCCCTTCACGGGCATGGGCCAATCGCGCATCGAGACACTCTTCGCGCACACTCGCATCGAGGGCGCGGTCGGCGTGGCCAGCGTGCACAACGCACTGCTCGACGGCTATGCGCGTGACGGCTACCTGGGCCTGCTGGTGCTCGTAGTCATGCTGGTCATCCTCATCGCGGCGGCAGTCAGCAGACGCGCCGAGCTTGCGCTGCTGCCGATCGCGGCCTTGGTGATCGAGGGGGCGCTCGAGGTGACTCCGACACACGTGCCGTTCTACGCCCTGGTCTACGCCCTGGTCGTGATCAGCCTTCACACTTCCCCCACCGCCATCCTGGGTGGGCCACCTGCGTGGGTCCGGCGCGAAACCTCAGCGGGGCGGCGGCTGCCAGGTCGCGAAGGTGCGACCACGTATGGCCTGCCAGACCCCCCAATTGGTCGCCACGATCGCGAGCAGGATCTGCGTGAGGTTGCCGACGAGCCGGGGTCGTAGCAACGCGGCCAGCCCCGTGAGCGCGGCCGCCGCTCCCACGGCCACAGCGAGGGCAACGGGGCCGAAGGCGCCGGCGACGGCGATGGCGAGGAGGATGGCCCCGAGGCCGAGGAAGGTGGCCGAGTGCCAGCGCAACAACTTGTGCGACACGTACTTGTAGCGGTCCAGCGGGCCTAGCTGCTTCACGCCGCCGCGCAGGTGCAGGTGCGTGTGGTACGCCCGCGCAGCGATCCTGACCTTGCGGCGGAACTCTTCGCTCGAGGAAGACACCAGGGTCTCGAAGGCCCGCGCGTCCGCGCGCCGCACCAGCCGCCGGCCGGCGAAGACGGCGCTCATGGAGACCGTGAAGTCGTCCTGCACGGTGTCGGGGAAGTCGGGGTAGAGCTCCCGTCGTACGGCGAAGATCGAGCCGTCTGCCCCCATCACGTTGCCGGTGCGCGACTCGCGGTCCTTGATGACCTCCTCCAGACGCCAGTACAGCCCACCAACGCTCTCGGTCGAAGTGCCCTCGCTGGAGGTGGAGTAGAGCAGCTTGCCGCAGACGCCCCCGACCGCCGGGTCCGAGAACGCGTCCGCAAAGGCCTCGAGCGCCTGGGGGTCGAGCATCACGTTCGCGTCGGTGAAGACGAGCAGGTCGCCATCGGCCTGCGCCGCGAGCTGCTTCATGCCATGGGCCTTGCCGGTGCGTCCTGCGCCTCGGACGACGCGCAGCAGGCCCGGGTCGGACGAGAGCGCTTCGAGGGTGCCGTCGGTCGAGGAGTCGTCGTAGGCGAGTATCTCCAGGCTCGGGCACGCAGCCATGAGACTGCGAAGGTTCTCCAGCTTTGCTGCGACGATGGTCGCCTCGTTGTAGGCACAGAAGAGCAGCGAGAACGACGGTGAAGACGGTGACGGCTGGAGCTCGGCGGGCGGCCTGTCGGGCAACAGTCGGAGGCTGAGTGGATATGTCAGATACGGATGCACGAAGACGACCATGCAAAGGACACTGAGCCCGAACACACACACGAGTAGGGGAGCCGGCATCGCGCTAGATCATGTCACGGCGAAGGGCGACGCATGCGAGCCTTGGTGATCAAGATGTTGGGCGCCCTGATCGCGCTCCTCGACAGGCTGACTCCTGCCTCGAGAGGTGTCGTGCTCACCTCGCTTCCCGACATCGAGGACAACGTGGTGGCACTGCTGCGCCACGAGCGAGCCACCGATCTGCCGATCACGGTTCTGGCCATCGACATCGATGCCGCCCGCAGCCGAGCGCGGGCGCTGGGCATGGAGGTGCCCATCGTTGCGCTCAACAGCCTTCATGGCATCTGGACATACGTGCGAGCGTCGGTGTGCGTCTCGACGCACGGCGTCGTCTACGGCTCGCGGCCGCGTCCACGGGGGAAGCTGCACCTGGGTTTGTGGCACGGCGAGTACACCAAGGCGGTCGGCCGGGTCGCCGGGGAGGCCACCCACCGGTTCGATCGGATGTACGTCAGCGGAGAGCTCTCGCGCCTCATCCGCTCCGCGGAGACGGGTATCCATCCCCGCCGAATCGCGGTGACCGGGGTGCCACGAACAGACCTTCTCAACAGCGCGCAACGCTCACCGCGACCGGTGATCATGTGGGCTCCCACCTACCGAGCCTCGGCCGTGAGCTCTCGACGCCAGGACGGAGACGCCGAGACCTTCCAAAGGTTCGTAGAGCAGGTGCTCGATGGCCTAGAAGACACCCTCATCGAGCACGACGCCGAGATCTGGCTGCGGCTGCACCCGTCGTCGGCAGCGCAGGTCGAGGTGCGCTCGTCGAGGGTCGTGGCCGCTGACGACGCATTTCTCGCCACCAGAGGGCTGACCCTCTACTCGGCTCTCGGTTCCTCGCACGCGCTCATCACCGACTACTCCTCGGTGTGGGTGGACTACCTGCAGCTCGACCGGCCGGTGATCTGTGCCGCGCCCGATCTCGACGAGTACGCGGCTTCTCGTGGCCTGCTCTTGCAGCCCTACGAGTGGTGGTTCCCCGGCGCCGTCTGCCGCTCCGTGGACGAGGTTGCCAGCGCGTTGCGGAACGTTCTCGATGGCCGTGATGACCACCGTGAGCACCGGCAGCTGATCACCTCGATCCTCGTCAGTCCAGAAGCGACCCGGCCAACCGAGTCGCTGTGGCGCGACATCCTGGGAGGCTGATGGCATGGCGATCTCTTCCTTCGACGTCTTCGACACCGTGCTCGTCCGCGAGGTCGGCGCTCCGGAGGCGGTGATCACGGAGCTCTCACGTGAGCTCGAGAAGGCGGGCGAGATCAGCTTTTCGCCGACGAGCTTCGAGACCGAGCGCCGCCGACAGGAACGCCGGCTCAACCAGCTGCTGGGCCGTCACGCTGATCTCCGCGAGATCCACCGAGAGGTCGCCTCCTCGCTTTCAGTGGGTGAGGATGTCGGGTCACGCTGGGCTGCAGCCGAGGAAGACCTCGAGCGACGGCTCACCGTTGCCGCACCTGGCGCCGCAAGGCGGCTGGCGGAGGCCCGGGCTGTCGGAGACCAGGTCGTGTTCATCTCGGACACGCCTCACTCCGAGGCATTCCTCACCGAGCTGCTCACCATGCACGGTCTGCTCCAGCCAGGTGACCGCGTCTTCACCTCCTCCGAGCGCGGGCAGAGCAAGTCCCAGGGCGGCTTGTTCGCCCTCGTCGCAGACCTGGTCGAAGCCGACGGGCCCTTCAAGCACGTCGGTGACAACGAGGCGTCCGACCTGGCCGCGCCCAGGGCCGAGGGCTGGGTCGGTCGCCACCTCACCCGAGGTCAGCAGACGAAGTACGAACGCGTTCTCGAGTCGCACGCCCCCGACACCGACACCTTTACGTCGTGGCTGGCCGGGGCCTCGCGCCTGGCACGACTCGAAGCCGAGGAACGGGGCATGCCGGCGGCTCTTGCCGGGGTCGCCTCCGGTGCTCTCGCGCCGATGCTGGTCGGCTACGCGCTCTGGGTGCTGGGCCAGGCGCGGCTGCGCGGCACCAAGCGGCTCTACTACGTCGCTCGTGACGGGCGGGTGATGCTCGACGCCGCGCGACCGATCCTGGAGCGGATGGCCCCCGACATCGAGCTGCGGTACCTGTACGGCTCGCGCCATCCCTGGACCCTGGGCGCCAGCGCCTTCTCCGACGACGTGCTGCGTCGCTGGTTGCGGACCAAGTCCGACCACACGGCGCGTACGGCGTTGGCGCGGCTCGGACTCACTCCCGAGCAGGTGCACGCCGTGCGCCCGCTCCCGTTCACGTCGTCCGCCCGCTGCGACACCGTGCTCACGGCCGCAGAGCGTGACCAGCTCGTCGCTGCCCTGCAGGAGGATGACCTGCTGCCGATGGTGCGCGCGGCGGCGATGGAGCAAGCCGAGGCGACGATGGCGTACCTGCGCCAGGAGGGACTGTGCGACCAGGTGCCGAGCGCCCTGGTCGACGCCGGCTGGGGAGGGCGCACGGCGCAGGCCTTCGACATCCTGCTCGAGGCGGCCGGCGGGCTCCCGGTGCCTCATCTGGTCATGGGGATCACCGGCAACGCCAAGGACGCCCGCAACCGGGAGGGTGTGCAGTTCGTTCCGTGGCTGTTCGACGAGCAGGCGCACTCGGCGTCGCTGGCCGGACTTCGGTCGCCGAACGTGCTGGTCGAGATGTTCTGCGCCGACGCAACCGGGCGCACGATGGGCTACCGCCGCAACGGCGAGCGGGTCGAGCCGGTGCTCGAGGTGGAGCGGAACGAGCCCGTCATCTCTTGGGGCCTGCCGCAGGTCCAAGACGTCGCGCTGCGGGTTGCTCACCTCGTGGTGCCACATCTGCCCGAGACTCCGGAGGGGATCGCCACCGCGCCGTTCGTGCGCGACGTCCTGCATGCCTTCTGGGTGACACCGTCGCGCGCCGAGGTGGTGGCCTGGGGAGACTTTCCCTGGGAGGAGGAGGTGGCTCGGCCCTACGTCCCGATCGCGCAGCGCATCAGCACCGGCTCCGTGCTCGAGCGGCTGTCTCGGGGCGAGACCCGGCTTCGCCGGCCCAACGGCTGGCGGGCGGGCAGCGCGATGATCAGCCCGCAACCGTGGCGAGGGCTCCTGCAGAGCCGGGCGTGGCTGGAGGAGAACCGCTCGCAGGTGCAGCGGTGGCGTCGCCGCCTCCAGCTGGCCGTCGTGAAGCGCGTACCTAGACGGTGACAGCGCGGGTCAGCCAGCCGGCACCTTTTCGTGCGGCCGGGTGACTCCACCCCGCACCACCGCCATGGTCGAGGCCAGCCTGGGCCGGACGATCGTCAAGCCGATGATGGCGATCCCCACGAGGCCGGTCAGCGCGAGGATCCAGAAGTGGTCGAGGGTGCCACCGTCACGCAACGTCAGCATCGCGAGCAGCACCACGAGCACGGTGAGGTTGGCGATCACGAAATCGCGCGCCGCGACGAGCCGCACGTCCGGATCGCCAAGAGCCAACAGGCCCGCGGTGCAGGCGATGGCCGGGTAGAGGTAGATGCACCAGGCTGCGCTGGTGGCACCGAAGGTGTCAGCGAAGACGAAGAACTGCAGGTAGCTGAGCCCCGTGCCGATGGCAACGGCGCCCACCAGTGCGACCCGCCGATCCTCCACGCGGAGGTTGTGCACCAGCAGCGCCATCGGTCCTCTCAGCATCATCCCGGCGAGACCGATGGCCGCGAGGCCGGCAGTGGTCTTGTACTCGGCTGGAGCCAGGGTCAAGAAGACCGGGTCGAACAAGACGATGGCCACGATGGAACCGATCGCTCCGACGGCCAAGAACATCGACGTCACGTCCCGCAGCCGTCCGACCACCGCCGTGTCCTTGGACATCGCGCTCTCGTAGTAGCGCGGTGCGATGTACTGCTCGTACGCCTCGGAGAACGGCGAGACGATCTGGGCCGGGGCGTTGGCGAAGGTGAACTGCGCGGTCTCCCGGGCATTGGTGAACACCGCCATCAAGGGCCGAAGCGACAGCATCTGCGCCCAGCGCGCGAGCTGCTCGGGCATCAGCGGAGCACCCTTGGTCACGAGGCGGATGAGGTGGGAGAAGCTCAGTCGCACGAACGGCACGTGCTCGCCTGTGGAACGGCGCAGGCCGACCACCACGATCGAGATCAAGAATCCGAGCGGCGCGGCGGTCAGGGCGCCCAGGCTGCCCCAGTGCAGCACGAAGACGAACAACAAGCCGGCCGCCACCTGGATGAGCGCGGGCAGGATCCTGGTCATCGCGAAGCTGCGGTGCTGCTTGCGGAAGCGGTAGACAGCCCCGGCCAGGTTGTTGCCCCGGAGCAAGAATGCGAACGCCAGGAGCAGCGGGAGCCCGAGATCCTCGCGCAGACCCGAGCCGAAGAGCGGGTCCCAGAACATCGCGAGCACGATGCCGATCGGCAGGAGCGCGGCGAGCGCGACCACCCGGGACAGCAGCAGCACGCTCTTGAGATAGGCCGGTCGGTCGGCCTCGGGCTGCTCCCAGTAGGTGAGGGCGACGCCGCCCAGGATGCCTGCTTCGCTGACGATGCCGATCAGCTGCACCATGGCGATCGCGACGCCGTACGCCGCCAGCTCGTCGGGTGAAAGCACGAACGCGTAGACCGGCAGCAGCAAGAACGCCGCCACCCGGGGGGCGGTGGCAGCGATGAGGTAGAGGCCGGCGATCAGGCTGACGCGGGCCTTGGCCAACGAGATCATCAGCCGGCCGACCCGCAGGTCGCGCGGTCAGGGAAAGGTGACGGGTCGCGCTGTGCAGGCAGTCGCACCAGCCAGTCCTTTCGCCGTTGGGATGCCTGCACAACGATCCTGTCGCGTGGGGGCTACGGCGGCTCCGGAGCCCGGCGCCCCGTGGGCTCGGCTCCGTAACCGAAGCCGGTGCTTCTCGTTTCCACCATTGGTGTCGCGACCGGGGGGTCTGCGCGTTTCGCGCCTCGCCCGTCGGCGCCGGCGACTCGTGACGAGGAAGGGTGGTCGATGTCCATGACTGGTGTGCGCGCGGTCCTGCGACGGGTCTGGCTGGAGACACGGCTCCTTGTCGCCACGGCCCTCCACAGGTGCGTGCCGTTGGCCCTTGTCCCTGCCGTGGTCGAGCTGAGGTCGTCGATCGGGCGACGCCGCCCCGGCCGATGGGCGACCGCGCAGGAGTCGATGCGGTTCGTCGTCGGCGCGTCCGCCCCCGAAGCCGAGATCGATCGCCTGGCCGATGCCTACCTCAAACGAACCTCGTGGCGAGCGGAGGTGCGCTGGCGCCCGAAGCTCGTGCGCAACCAACCGGTGGAAGGGCTCGAGCACGTTCGTGACGCCCTCCAACTCGGCAGGGGATGCCTGGTGAGCTACACCCACCACGGCGACTTCGCAGGCGCGTTCTCCTCCATGGCTAGGGCCGGCCAGCCGGTGACGGTGCTGGCAGCGTCGTACTTCTACGACACGGCGGCGCCGCTGTGGATGGTGCGGCACCTTCGCAACGGCACCTCGGTCGAGGGTGTGACGGTCGTCGACGTCGCGGGCGGATCGCGAGTCGTCCGTGAGGCCCTGGCGCAGGGAAGCGTCGTCGCCATCGCGATCGACTTCCCCGGCAACACCCCGGTCCGCTTCCTCGGCCACGACCTGCACATCTCATCCGGGGGCACCTGGATCGCCATGGACATGGACGTCCCGGTCGTGACCATGGACTCGAGGCCGCACCCCACGAGGACCTACGGGGGCTCGACGGTGGTCCTCTCGCCTGCCGTGCACCCTCGAGACTTCGAGTCCACGGCAGACCTGCAGGCACACCTGATGCGGCACTTCGAGAAGACCATCTTGGCGTGGCCGGAGGCGTGGGAGGAGCCCTTGCGGCTGACCAAGCGCCACCTCGTGAGGACGAAGGCACCGGTCCAGACGGCTGGATGAGCAGGCCGCCTGGTCCCGTAACGACACTGGGCGTTCTTCGTTTTCGCTGGCGCGACCCGCCTTCCTTTTGCGGACGCGTACGACAGCACGGGGGTGAGGGGCGACACCTCCATGCTCGCTATTCCTGCTCGCAGGGTGCTGCGACGCGGCTGGCGTGGGACCCGACGTCGTGTCGGGACAGCTGCCCGCAGGTGCCTTCCAGGCGCCGTGACTCCCGGCGTGGTCGCGACCCGTTCGTCGATCGGACGTCGCCGGCCCGGAAGGTGGGAGACCGCCCGGGAGTCGATGCGATTCGTCGTCGGCGACTCAGCATCGGATGCAGACCTGGATCGCCTGGCCGATGCCCACCTCAGGCGAGCCTCCTGGCGGATGGAGTCGCGCTGGCGACCCGGTCTGGTCAACCGGCAGGAGGTCGAGGGTCTGGAGAACCTCCGGGCCGCGCTGGCCGAGGGCAAGGGCTGCCTGCTGAGCTTCACCCATCACGGCGACTACGTCGGAGGGTTTCCCTCGATCGCGCGGGCGGGTCAGCCCGTGACCGCGATCGCCGCCTCGGGCATGTTCGACCCCGAGGAGCCGCTCTGGACCGAGCTGCACCGCCGCGTCATCACCTCCGTCAAGGGATCGACCGCTGTCGACGTGGCTGGTGGCTCGCGACTCATCCGCGAGCTGCTCTCGCAGGAGAAGGTCGTCGCCATCGCGATCGACTTCCCCGGCCACACCCCGATCCGCTTCCTGGGTCACGACCTGGAGCTCTCGTCGGGTGGCACCTGGATCGCCGCCGACATGGACGTCCCCGTCGTGGTGATGACGGCTCGAAGGCATCCCACGAAGTCGCTCGGGGGCACCACCGTCGTGCTCTCACCGGCGCTCCACCCTCGTGACTTCGGTTCACCGCAAGAGCTGCAGCAGGAGCTGGCGCGGCAGCTCGAGGCCGCGATCTTGGAGTGGCCGGAGGCTCTCGAGGAGCCGCTGCGGCTGACCAAGCGCCACATCGTCAGGACCGCGTCGAAGCTCGGCCCGGTGGTGTGACGGCGAGGCGGGCGGGCCGCGGGTCCTTGGCGGTCAGGCGCCGGAGTTGATCATCCCGGCGCCGACCGTGACGCCGGTGCCCTCGTCGATGAGGATGAACGACCCGGTCGTGCGGTTCTTGCTGTAGGGGTCGCACAACAGCGGCGTCGTGGTGCGCAGCTGCACCCGGCCGATCTCGTTGAGCCCGAGCTCGCCGGTCTCGCGGTCGCGGTGCAGCGTGTTGACGTCGAGGCGGTACTGGATCTCCTTGACGAGCGCGCGACCGCTGCGGGTGGTCTGCTTGATCGCGAGCTTCTGACGCGGGCGCAGCGGCTCGTTCGTCATCCAGCAGATCATCGCGTCGATGTCCTGGCTGGGCTTCGGTGCGTTCTGCGGCCGGCAGATCATGTCGCCTCGGGAGACGTCTACGTCGTCCTCGAGCCGCACCGTGACCGACATCGGCGGGAACGCCTCGTCGATCTCCTTGTCGAACAGGTCGATGCCGGCGATCTTGCTGGTCATGCCCGAGGGCAGGACGAGCACCTCGTCACCCGGCTTGAGCACGCCACCGGCGACGCTGCCTGCGTAGCCGCGGTAGTCGTGGAACTCGTCGGACTTGGGGCGAATGACGTACTGCACGGGGAACCTGGTGTCGACCAGGTCCCGGTCCGAGGAGACGTGGACGTTCTCGAGGTAGTGCATCAGCGACTGGCCGTCGTACCAGTCCATGTTCTCGCTGCGCGTGACGACGTTGTCGCCCTTGAGCGCCGAGATCGGGATGACCTCGAGGTCGGGGATCGACAGCTTGGTGGCGAACGAGTTGAACTCGTCGTGGATCCGGTCGAACGTCGCCTGGTCGTAGTCGACGAGGTCCATCTTGTTGACCGCGAGCACCAGGTGCGGGACACGCAGCAGCGACAAGATCACCGCGTGGCGGCGTGACTGCTCGGTCAGGCCCTGCCGTGCGTCGACGAGCACCAGACCGAGGTCGGCCGTCGAGGCGCCCGTGACCATGTTCCGCGTGTACTGCACGTGGCCCGGGGTGTCCGCGATGATGAACTTGCGCTTCGGGGTCGCGAAGTAGCGGTAGGCGACGTCGATCGTGATGCCCTGCTCACGCTCGGACCGCAGACCGTCGGTGAGCAGGGCGAGGTCGGTGTAGTCGTAGCCGCGCGACTTCGACGTGGCCTCCACCGACGGCGAGCTGGTCCTCGAAGATGCCCTTCGCGTCCAGCAGCAGCCGTCCGATGAGGGTCGACTTGCCGTCGTCGACGGAGCCGGCCGTGGCGAATCGGAGGAGATCCATCAGAAGTAGCCCTCTTTCTTGCGGTCCTCCATGGCAGCCTCGGAGAACCGGTCGTCACCACGGGTCGCGCCTCGCTCGGTCACCCGGGCGACCGCGATCTCCTCGATGATCTGGTCGACGTCGGCGGCCTCGGACTCGACGCAGCCGGTGAGCGTCAGGTCGCCGACGGTGCGGAACCGCACCGTCCTCTCCTCGACGGTCTCGCCCTTCTTGAGCGGGTTGAAGTCGCTCTCCGAGAGCAGCATGCCGTCGCGCAGGAACACCTTGCGGGTGTGCGAGAAGTAGATCGACGGGATCTCGATCTTCTCGCGCCCGATGTAGTGCCAGACGTCGAGCTCGGTCCAGTTCGACAGCGGGAAGATGCGCATGTGCTCGCCGCCGTGGATCTTGCCGTTGTAGAGCGACCACAGCTCGGGTCGCTGGTTCTTGGGGTCCCACTGGCCGAAGTCGTCGCGGTGGGAGTACACCCGCTCCTTGGCGCGGGCCTTCTCCTCGTCGCGCCGACCGCCTCCGAACGCGGCCGTGAAGCCCTCCTCCTCGATGACGTTGAGGAGGGTGCCGATCTGCAGCCGGTTGCGCGAGGTCTTCCCGTCGTCGACGACCACGCCGTTGGCGATCGCCTCCTCGACCGAGGCCACCACCAGCCGGACGCCGAGCCGGTTCACCCAGTTGTCCCGGGTCTCCAGCACCTCCGGGAAGTCGTAGCCGGTGTCGACCTGCAGCACCGGGAACGGGATCTTCGCGGGGTAGAACGCCTTCTCGGCGAGCCGCAGCATGCAGATGGAGTCCTTGCCCCCCGAGAACATCAGCACCGGCTTCTCGAACTCCGCGGCGACCTCGCGGAAGATGTGGATGGATTCCGCCTCCAGCTCGTCGAGCTGGCTCATGCGGTAGTCCGCGTGGGTGGTGGACATCAGTTGGGGTCAGACCTTTCGGATTCCTGAGACTGCAGGCACTCGAGAGCAGCCGTTATCGTACCGAGTCGGTTGGATTTGGCCACGGCCGCCCGACCAGGGGCCCCGTTCCCTGCGCAGGCCTGCGCGCCGCGCTCTACAGTTGCGCGGGTGCGTATCTCAGTCTTTGGATGTGGCTACCTCGGCGCGGTCCACGCGGCCTGCATGGCCAAGCTCGGCCACGAGGTCGTCGGAATCGACGTGATCGAGGCGCAGGTCGCCGCGCTCAGCCAGGGGGAGGCCCCCTTCTACGAGCCGGGACTCCCGGAGCTCCTCACCGAGGCGCTGGAGTCGGGGCGGCTCTCGTTCACCACCGACGCCTCGGCAGCGGCGTCTGCGGAAGTCCATTTCGTGTGCGTCGGAACGCCGCAGAAGCGCGGCGAGAACGGGGCCGACCTCACCTACGTGTACGCCGCGGTCGAGGACCTCGTGCCGCACCTGAGCCCGGGTGACGTGGTGGTCGGCAAGTCCACGGTGCCCGTCGGCACGGCGGAGCTGCTGGCGGCGCGAGTGCGGGAGTCCGCACCCGAGGTGACCTTGATGTGGAACCCGGAGTTCCTGCGGGAGGGAAAGGCGGTCCAGGACACCCTGACGCCCGACCGCTTCGTGTACGGCGTGCCCGACGACGAGGCAGGCCGCCTGGCCGCCGAGAAGCTGGACGAGGTCTACGCCAAGGCACTCGCGGCCGACACCCCGAAGATCGTCACGGACGTCGCCACCGCGCAGCTGGTGAAGGTGGCCGCGAACTCCTTCCTGGCCACCAAGATCTCCTTCATCAACGCGATGGCAGAGCTCTGCGAGGCCACCGGGGCCGACGTGACCAGCCTCGCCGACGCCATCGGCCTCGACGACCGCATCGGGCGCAAGTTCCTCAACGCCGGTCTCGGGTTCGGCGGCGGCTGCCTGCCGAAGGACATCCGGGCCTTCATGGCGCGCGCCGGCGAGCTCGGTGCCGACCAGGCGCTCACGTTCCTGCGCGAGGTGGACTCCATCAACATGCGACGTCGCGTGCGCATGGTCGACCTGGCCCGCGAGGAGTGCGGTGGGTCGATCGTCGGGCGCAAGATCGCCCTGCTCGGCGCGGCTTTCAAGCCGGACAGCGACGACGTCCGCGACTCACCGGCGCTCAGCGTGGCGGCGCAGATGCAGCTGCAGGGCGCGCTGGTCACCGTGACCGACCCGCGCGCCATCGACAACGCGAGCAAGAAGTGGCCGGACCTGCACTTTGCCGAGTCCGTGATCGACACGGTCAAGGACGCCGAGCTGGTGCTGGTGCTCACGGAGTGGGCGGAGTACGTCGAGCTCGACCCCGCCGCCTTGACCGAGCACGTCGCGGCGCGTCGGATCCTCGACGGCCGCAACTGTCTGGACCCGGAGCGCTGGCGCGAGGCCGGCTGGACCTACCGAGCCCTCGGACGCCCCTGACGAAGGGCCACGAGCGGCCTAGCGCGACAGACTGGCCCGCGCCTTGAGCGGCTCCCACCAGGTGCGGTTGGCCCGGTACCACTCCACCGTGTCGGCGAGCCCCTGCTCGAACCCGACCAGCGGCTCGTAGCCGAGCTCGTCGCGGATCTTGGTGATGTCGACGGAGTAGCGCAGGTCGTGACCGAGCCGGTCCTCCACCTTGCGGACCTTGTCCCAGTCGGTGCCGGTGCTCTCGAGCAGCAGTCCGGTGAGCTCCTTGTTCGTGAGCTCGGTCCCGCCGCCGATGTTGTAGACCTCACCGACACGGCCACCGTTCAGCACGAGGTGGATGCCACGACAGTGGTCGTCGACGTGCAGCCAGTCCCTGACATTGGTCCCCTCGCCGTACAAGGGCACCGTGCCGCCGTCGATCAGGTTGGTGACGAAGAGCGGGATGACCTTCTCGGGGAACTGGTAGGGGCCGTAGTTGTTGGAGCACCTGGTGACGCAGACCGGGACGCCGTGGGTGCGGTGGTAGGCGCGGGCGAGCAGGTCGGAGGAGGCCTTGGAGGCGGAGTAGGGGGAGTTCGGCTCCAGTGGCCGTTCCTCGTCCCAGCTGCCGGTCTCGATCGAGCCGTAGACCTCGTCGGTCGAGACGTGCACGAAGCGATCCACCCCGACGTGGAGTGCCGCGTCCAGGAGGGTCTGGGTGCCGACGACGTTGGTCATCACGAAGTCCGCTGCCCCGAGGATGGAACGGTCGACGTGGGACTCGGCCGCGAAGTGCACCACGGCGTCGACGTCCGCGAGCAGGCTCGGTGACGAGCGAGCGGTCGAGGATGTCGCCCTCGACGAAGGACAGCCGTGGGTCGTCTCGAACCGGTTCGAGGTTGGCGACGTTGCCGGCATAGGTGAGCTTGTCGAGCACGACGACCGCGTCGGGCTCCGCCATGCCCCAGGCGCCGCTCAGCAAGGAGCGGACGTAGTGGGAGCCGATGAATCCAGCGCCACCTGTCACGAGGATTCTCATGGTCGGGCAGACTATCGGACATGCGGGGCATCATTCTGGCCGGCGGTAGTGGCACACGCTTGCACCCGATCACTGTCGGGGTGAGCAAGCAGCTCGTCCCGGTCTACGACAAGCCGATGGTCTACTACCCGCTCACCACGCTGATGCTCGCGGGCATCCGCGACGTCTTGGTGATCACGACGCCGCACGACGCGGAGCAGTTCGAGCGGCTGCTCGGCGACGGCGACGCAGTTCGGCATCTCCATCCAGTACGCCGAGCAGCCGTCCCCCGACGGGCTGGCCCAGGCCTTCACGATCGGTGCCGACTTCATCGGCTCCGACAAGAGCGCCCTGGTGCTGGGGGACAACCTCTTCTACGGGCCGGGTTTCGGGCGCAAGCTGCGCCGCTTCCACGACATCGACGGCGCAGCGGTGTTCGCCTACCGGGTGGCCGAGCCGAAGGCGTACGGCGTCGTGGAGTTCGACGACTCCGGTCGCGGCCTCTCCATCGAGGAGAAGCCGGAACGACCCCGAAGCAACTTCGCGATCCCAGGGCTCTACTTCTACGACAACGACGTCATCGCGATCGCCCGCGACCTGCAGCCCTCACCGCGCGGTGAGTACGAGATCACGGACGTGAACCGTGCCTACCTCGAGCAGGGCCGCCTGCAGGTCGAGGTGCTGGAGCGAGGCTTCGCCTGGCTCGACACCGGGACGTTCGAGGCGCTCAGCGAGGCCAGCAACTTCATCCGCACCGTCGAGGCCCGGCAGGGGCTGAAGATCGGTTGCCCCGAGGAGGTGGCCTGGAGAGCGGGCTTCCTCAGCGACGACGACCTCCGGGTCCGAGCGGAGAAGTTCGCGAAGTCGGGATACGGCGACTATCTCCTCGGGTTGTTGGAGGCTCCCTGACCTCCGCGTCCGGGGCGCCGCATGGGCCGCACGGCGACGGGTACCTGAGCGCGGTGCGGAGCGGGCCTGGCCGGCGGCAGCGGATCGCGTACGACGCGACGCCTCTCAACGCACCCGAGCCGGACCTCGACGCGCGGATCGGCTGGCTGCTGTCCATGTCGCGACTGCACCATCGCGACGCGTCGTTCCAAGAAGGCGGCCGCTTCGCGGCATCCCTGAGCGAGAGCGGCTACGACGCGAGCCGGAGCACCATCAGCCGCTGGGAGGCGGGGTTGATCCCCGTCTCGCACGAGGCGATGACCGCCTACGAGCGGGCGCTCGGGATCTACCCCGGTCGCGTCTCGTCGGTGGCCGGCTACCTGCGGACCGAGCGACCCAGGAGCTCGGCAAGGGCGCCGGGCGCACGACTGGACCCGTCGGCACCCGCCTTCGCGCCCCGGTTCGACGAGCTGGTCGACTTGGCCGTGTCGGGTGCGGCCACGGCCCAGGACTGGCAGGAGCTCGGCTGGCACTTCTCCGCCGTGTCGTCGGCGTACCTCCCCGCCGCGGTCTGGGAGTCCTTGGTGGCACAGATCGTCAGCCTGCTGCCGCGGTCGGTGAACGTCGCCTACCGCCAGCTCAGCACCGCTGCCATGACGATTGCGACGGTCCCGCGCGCCCAGGACTTCCTCGTCGACGCGATCAGTGGCTACATGTCCGAGCCGGACGTCCAGGTGGTGGCCAACCCGTTCGTCCTGCTCGATCACCTGCCGACGCCGCGGGCCACCCGCCTGGTCCTGGATGTCATCGCGAAGCCACAGAAGTCGGTCGTCTTCTACCGGGTCGGGGTGTGGCTCGCCCGCCGCAAGCTCATGCGCGGGGAGCTCACCGCGGAGGAGGAGGCGGAGCTGGAGATGCTCGTGCTCCGGGCGTGGCGAAGCGACGCGAGCAGTGCCAGCGACCACCTTGCGGAGCTCATCGCCGACCTCCCCACCGGCATGCGCTCAACCCTGATCGAGGCTGCCGCGAAGGCGGGGATGCCCAGGCTCGGCTACGTCGTGGAGCACGGCGAGGACGTGGTGGCCGCGAAAGCCGCGGCGTTCTCCCGCACGATCGCGGTCGCGGCGCGCGAGGCCGCACCCCAGGAGCCGTGCTACCTCGAGGACCGGATGCTCGCCCGGCTCCTTCGCGAGTCGTTGTTCCACCGCGACACCGACCGCCGCCACCACGCGTCGCTGCTGTTGGCGGCATCCCCCTTCGCCGCCCCCGTCGCGGACGTGCTGCTCAACCGCCTTGCGGACAGCGATCCGCACTGGCTGAGGGGCCGACTGGCAAACCTGGTGCGCTACGTGATCGACGACAGCCATCGGATGCGGCTGCTCCCGCTGCTGTCCGACCCGGCCGAGGCCGTGTCGATCTCTGCCGCGCAGTCCCTTGGCCACCTGAGCTTCAGCGAGACCTGCGACCAGGCCACCAGGGCCTCTCTCAAGCCTCGTTGGTCGGAGCTGGAAAGGGCCAAGATGTATGCGCTGGGCATGACAGCCTCTCCGGCGCTGGGGCCACTGTCGGGCAGCGGTCCGGCGCCGAGCTGGCAGCGTGCCGCGGCCCGGTGGTGGCGCGACATCGGGCCGGCCGTCGTCCGCTGAGGACCCCCTCAGACCCCTTCCAGGACCCCCGGCGCTGCCGCCGCCCAACGCTGCTCCCAGTCGCCGATCGGGTCGATGCCCGCGCGGGTGAGCGCTTCGTGGCCGAGCACGGAGTACGCCGGGCGTGGCGCAGGCCGCGGGAACGCCGCGCTCGAGGTGGGCTGCACGACCGACGACTCGAGGCCGGCGGCCACCACGACCAGGCGAGCGAAGTCGAACCAGCTGCAGCTGCCGGAGGAGGTGGCGTGGTACGTGCCGGCCGGGGCGCCTTCGCTCAAGAGGCGCAGCACCGTCTCCGCGACGTCTCGCGTCCAGGTCGGCTGTCCCACCTGGTCGTCGACGACGTCGACCTGGTCCCGATCGCGCGCCAGTCGGGCGATCGTCCTCGGGAAGCAGGGGCCGTGCGCGCCGTACAGCCATGCGGTGCGGACCAGCAGGTGCGCGTCGGGGAGCTCGTCTCGGACCGCCTGCTCGCCGGCTGCCTTCGAGCGGCCGTAGGCCGAGGTGGGGTTCGCCTCGGCGTCCTCGGCGTACGGCGTGCTCGCCGCACCGTCGAAGACGTAGTCGGTGCTGAAGTGCACCAGCCGAGAGCCGTGCCGGGCCGCAGCCTGGGCCAGCAACCGGGGGCCGTCGGCGTTGACACGCTCGGCAGCGGGCTCGTTCTCCTCGGCATCGTCCACCGCGGTCCACGCCGCGGCGTTGACTACGACGTCGTGGTCGCGGACCGCCGCGTCGACGGCTGAGGCGTCGGTGATGTCCAGCGTCGATCGAGTCGTCGCGGTGATCTCATGGCCGTCGGCCTGCGCCAGGGCGACCAGGTCGGTGCCCAGCATGCCGTCCGATCCTGTGACCAGCCACTTCACGAAGCCTCCAAATGATGCCGACGGTTTCCGTACCCTACTCAGGTGCAGATCGACGAGCTCTCCGTCCCAGGTTCCTTCCAGGTCGCCCCTGCCGTGCATGGGGACGACCGCGGAGCGTTCCTCGAGTGGTTCCGCGGCGACCGCTTCGAGGAGTCGACCGGTCACCGCTTCCAGCTGGCCCAGGCGAACGCGTCCGTGTCTGCCGCGGGCACCTTGCGCGGTGTCCACTTCGCGGACCTGCCACCGAGCCAGGCCAAGTGGGTCACCTGTCTGCACGGTGCCGTGCTCGATGTCGTCGTCGACATCAGGGTCGGGTCGCCGACGTTCGGCCGCTGGGACTCCGTGCTGCTCGACGACGAGCACCGGCGAGCCGTCTACATCAGCGAGGGGCTCGGGCACGCCTTCATGGCGCTCGAGGACGCCAGCGTCGTGACGTACCTCTGCTCGGCGCCCTACGCCCCGGGTCGCGAGCACGGGATCAACCCGCTCGACCCCGGCATCGGGATCGAGTGGCCGACTACCGGTCGTGGCGGAGAGGCGATCACGCCGCGGCTGTCCGACAAGGACGCCGCCGCACCGTCGCTCGCCGAGGCCGAGTCGAGCCGGGTTGCTGCCGAGCTACTCCGACGCTCTGGAGTTCGTCGCGTCCTTGCGGTCTTGAGCCTTCGACCCGGACGGAGCGCGGTCGGGGAGGCGCCAGGCAGCGGCGTTGTTGTCGAACGCCGGCAGGCCACGCGTCTGCCGCAGGAAGCCCCAGACGAGCGGTCCCAGCAGCAGCAGGGCCGCGCCGGCGATCCCGACCACCTCGGGCGGGACCCCGAGCATGTTGAGGCCGGTCAGGGTGAGCACGATGACGATGCCGCGCCGGATCACCGACTGCGACACCCAGTTGGCGATCCGTGCGCCCAGGAACGTCCCGGGCGAGCCACCGACGATGAGCGGGATCAGCACGGTCCAGTCGACACCGCTGACGATGACGTGGCTGATGGCGGCTGACAGCACCAGCGGGACGGCCTGGACCAGGTCCGTGCCGACCAGACGTACGGCGGACAGGGTCGGGTAGAGCAGCAGCAGCGCCACCATGATCAGCGACCCCGAGCCGACCGACGTGATGCCGACCAGCAGGCCACCGAGAGCTCCGACCAGCAGCGTCGGCACCGGCTTGAGCGGTGGGTCCTCGCCCTGCATGACGTTGCCCCCGGTGACGTAGCGCAGCTGGAGGTACATCCGCAGCATGTAGGTGCCGGCGGTGAACAGCAGCGCGACACCGAGGGCGCGCTTGAGGAAGTCCTCCTGGTCGGCGACGTCTCCCACGGCGTCGACGATGAACGCGCCTGCGAACGCGGTCGGCACGGAGGCGATCATCAGCAGCCCCGCCAGCCGGAGGTTGGGCTTGCCGAACCGCCAGTGCACCGTCGCCCCGACTGACTTGTTCACCGACGCCGCGACCAGGTCGTTGGCGACCGCGACCGTGGGGTTGATGCCGAGGAAGATCAGCGCCGGCGTCATCAGCGCACCGCCCCCCATGCCGGTCAGCCCGACCACGATGCCGACGCCGAAGCTGACGAGGAGCACTGCGAGCGCGCTCGTAGTGAGGAGGTCCGGCATGGGTGCACCCTTCGTGGGAGTTGTCTCCCGGCCCGGGCTTTCGTCCCGGACCCCGGTCAGGCTATCCGCGGCCGAGTCAGGTAGCCCGCGTGGTACAGCGTGTCGAGGACGTCGCTGAGCGCGTCCTCGATGCTCCGGCCGGTCGTGTCCACGCGCACCGAGGCGTCCTCGGGCTCCTCGTAGGGCGAGGAGATCCCGGTGAACTCGGGGATCTCGCCGCGGCGTGCCTTCGCGTAGAGACCCTTGCGGTCGCGGCGCTCGCACTCCTCGAGAGGGGTCGCGACGTGCACGAGCACGAACGCCCCGCCGGCGTCCTCGACCATCGTTCGCACCTGACGGCGCGTGGCGTCGAACGGCGCGATGGGGCTGCAGATCGCGATGCCGCCGTGGCGCGCTGATCTCCGCGGCCACCCACCCGATGCGGCGGATGTTCGTCTCGCGGTCCTCCTTGGAGAACGTGAGGCCCGCCGAGAGGTGACGGCGCACGACGTCGCCGTCGAGGCTGGTGACGGTGCGCACGCCCTCCTCGAGCACGAGGTCGTGCAGGGCCCGGGCCAGCGTCGACTTCCCGCTACCCGAGAGCCCCGTGAAGAACACCACGAGGCCCTGCCGGTCAGGGGCGGGTCGCTCGCGGTCGACGACGCGTCCCACGGCATCGGGCACCTCGCCCTCGCCGGTCACGCCCAGGACCTCACCGGGTGCGTACGCCGCGACGACCCGCTGCCCGAGGGCGTGGTCGGCCTCGGCGTCCCCACGCGAGGCGAGCGGGACCGCGACCACGTCGGCCGCCGGCAGGATCTCGGCGGCTGCCAGCGTGGCTCGCACGAGCGCGGGAGCCGACAGCCCCTCGGGCGTGCCGGTCCCGGCCAGCGCCAGCAGCAGCACCCGCCCGTCTCCGGCTCGCTGCTCGATCTGGCGCAGGTCCTGGTCGGTGAGCGGGCCCGCGACCGGCACGGTGAGGACGGCGGCGCCGTACCGTTCGGCGACCTCGGCCGGGGACAGGTAGAGCCGTCGGAAGGCGCCGAACTCGTGGTGGCTCAGCGGGCTGACCGGTCCGGCGATGCCGACGGATTCGCCGGCGTCGTAGGTCGACGCCACGTCGACGCGTGCCAGCGGGAGGCCCTCCGGGTCGACGAGCTCCAGCCCGCCGGCGTCCGCGGCCGCTGCGGCGACGTCGGGAGGCACCTGCAGCGTGACCAGGCCGCCTTGGCCCTCGAACCCGCGCAGACCGAACGCGCCGTGCGTGAGGAGCTCGAGGTCGTCGAGCTCGCGCGGAGTGGGGCAGTGCTGCGGGAGCGCGCTGGACACAGGGGTCATCGTGCCGCACGAGGTCTCGACAGGCTCGACCACCCGGGGAGGCCGACCACCCGGATGGCTAGTGTCGCCCTCATGCCAGCCCCCGTCGTCGCCGAGATCGTTCGGTCAGGGTTCGTCGAGGGTCATCACTACGGCTCGGTGGTCGCTCTCGACCGCGACGGCGCGGTGGAGTGGTCGGTCGGCGACGTGGCGGGCGCCGATCCTTCCTCGCTCGTGCAACAAGCCCCTGCAAGCGGTCGGGATGCTCCGCGCCGGCCTCGACCTCGACGGTGAGCTGCTCGCGCTGGCCGCTGCGTCGCACTCCGGTGAGCCGTTCCACCTCGAAGGGGTGCGCCGCATCCTCGGCACGGCCGGACTCGACGAGTCGGCACTGCAGACCCCGCCCGGCTGGCCGCTGGACGACGACGCCCGCGACGCCCTCCTACGAGCGGGCGGTGAGAAGTCCGCGATCGCGATGAACTGCTCCGGCAAGCACGCCGCGATGCTGGCGACGTGCGTCGTGAACGGCTGGGACGTCGCCACCTACCGAGAGCCCGACCATCCCTTGCAGGCAGCGATCGCCGAGACCTTCGCGCGGCTGACCGGCGAGCCGGTCGAGGTGGTCGCGGTCGACGGCTGCGGTGCGCCGCTGCTCTCGGCGTCGCTGATCGGCCTGGCGCGCGCGTTCGGCAGCTTGGCCGGAGCTACGAGCAGGCCCCGAGAAGCGACTGGCCGACGCGATCCGCCTGCATCCGGAGTTCACCTCGGGCACGCACCGCGACGAGGCCGCGCTCCTGCATGCCGTCCCCGGCGCGGTGGCCAAGGCCGGCGCCGAGTCCTGCTACGCCCTGGGTCTGGCCGATGGCCGCGCGGTGGCCATGAAGGCCGACGACGGCGCGCCTCGCGTGCGGCCGGCTCTGATGGCTGCCGCCCTGGAGCGGATGGGCGTGCTGGATGACGAGAGCGTCGACGCGGACGCCGTACGACGGACCGGGCTGGTGGAGGTGCTGGGCGCCGGCAGGCCGGTCGGGCTCATCCGGGCCACGTTCTGACGCCAGGCCTGCCCAATGCCTGCTGCGGCATGCAACGCCTGAAGCACGCTTTACACGTGTGAAACAAGGGTTTTGTGTCATCGTTCACACCGTCTCAGGTTGATTGTGCTAGCAGCAGTTAGCAGTATGGGGGTCGTGGCGAAGTTCGGAGTCGGGAAAACCGTCGAGACACTCGGCGACTACCTGCGCGAGCAGCGGTTGGCAGCGAAGCTCTCGCTGCGGCAGCTGGCCGAGCAGACCGGTGTCTCAAACCCGTACCTGAGCCAGATCGAGCGCGGGCTGCGGCGCCCCTCAGCAGAGGTGCTGCAACAGCTTGCGAAAGGACTGCGGATCTCGGCGGAGACGCTTTACGTGCGCGCTGGGATCTTGAACCTCGATGACAGCGAGGTTCGGTCAGTGGAACTGGCCGTTCTCGCCGACACGGGGCTCACGGAGCGGCAGAAGCAGTCACTCCTCGATGTGTACCAGTCGTTCCGCGCAGCGAACGAGCAAGATCCCGATCGTAAGACCACAGGAGGAAACTAGACATGGCCAAGACCAACAGCACCAAGTCCAACAAGGTCGACCCGACCCGCCCGTTCTACGCGGCTGTCGGTGGCGTGGACGCCGCCGTCGAGCGTGCGCGCAGCGGCTTCGGCGAGGCGCAGACCCGGCTCTCGAAGGTCGACTTCGAGCCCCGTGCGCTCGCCAACCAGGGCCGCACCATCGTGACCGCTCGTGTCGACGAGCTGCAGAAGGAGGCCAAGGCCCTCCCGAGCCGCGTCGAGAAGCTCGTCAACGAGTACGTCTCGGAGATCGGCGGGACCGTCGAGGACCTCAACAAGCAGTACGTCGACCTGGCCGCTCGTGGCCGGACCCTGGTGAACCGGATCCGTCGCCAGCAGGCCACGCAGGACACCAAGAAGCAGGCCAGCACGACGACCTCGCGCGCCAAGGCGACGAGCACGTCGACCAAGAAGACGGCCAGCCAGGCGGCCCGCTCCACGAGCAAGACCGCCAAGACGGCCAAGAGCTCGGCCAAGGCGACCGGCACGTCGGCCAAGAAGACCGCCGGCACCGCCAAGAAGGCGACGCAGGACGCGGCCGCCAAGACGGGCTCCTGACCCACAAGGTCAGCACCACAACTACATAGCGACATAGTGACGAGGTCCCCGACCGCTTCGGTCGGGGACCTCGTCATGTCCGGTTAGGCTGATCTCGTGTTCACGATGTTCGCGCTGCAGAGCACCTTCATGTTCGTGTTGACAGTGCTGCTCTTCGCCCTGCAGGCCTGGACCTTCGTGGACGCGTTGACCCGCCGTCCCGACCACTTCGTCGCCGCGGACAAGCTCACCAAGCAGGCGTGGCTCATCATTCTCGGCCTGGCGCTCGTGGCCCACGCACTCTTCTGGGAGCCGTTGAACTTCTTGAACCTCGTGGGAGCCGTTGCGGCGATCGTCTACATGGTCGACGTACGTCCGGCGCTGCGCGCGGTAACGGGACGTTGACGTTTCGCTGAACAGGGTCGTAACCCAACAAGTAAACCGTCGTTACAGGTGCACTGCCAGTCGGATAGCGGGGGCTCTTCCGACGTTCGGCTAGCCATTGCCAGTCCAGTGCACCAGGGGCGACATGACTGTCTTGGAACGGGAGCGACTGCTCCTTCCCACTCTCCGGACCCGACCGCGCCTGGCCGCCAGCATGCGTCGCACCGTCGTCGTCGCGGCCCTTCTCGACTTCACCGTGCTGGCGCTCGCCGCGTCGATCGCGTGGAGCCTGCGGCTCGTCTTGTCGGTCTGGGACTTCTCCGCGAGCACCGTCTCCCTCGCGCACCTGCCCGCCGCCCCGGCCGTCGTGCTGTTGTGGATGACGGTCCTCGTCGCCAGCGGGGCCTACTCGGTAAAGAACCTTGCCGAGGGAATCGACGAGTACCGCGTCATTGCGAACGCGTCCTTCCTCGCCGCCACCTTGACCTACGCCGCCTGCTACCTCGCCGACCTGCCGCTGTCGCGCGGCTTCGTGCTCCTCACCTTCGTCGTGGGAACACCACTCCTGCTGTTCAGCCGCTACCTGGTGCGTCAGAACGTGTTCGGCCGTCGCAGCAGCGGACAGCTGATGCGTCGCGTCATCGCAGTCGGCGCTCCCTCGGGCATCAGCGAGGTCGTCGAGGCCCTGCGCCGTCGTGACGACGCCGGCTACCGGGTCGTCGGCTCGTGCGTTCCGCGAGGCGCCGAGAAGGGCTCCCTGGTCGTGCCCACGCTCGGCTACCTCGAGGACATCACCGACGTGTGCCGCGAGGCCGGGGCCGACGCCGTGCTCCTGACCCGGGGTGGCTTCGAGTCCTCGCGAGCGCTGCGGCGGATCGCCTGGCAGCTCGAGGGCTCCGGCATCGACCTCGTCGTGGTGCCCAGCCTGACCGATGTCGCAGGTCCCCGCATCAAGATGCGCCCCATCGCCGGGCTCCCGCTCGTGCACGTCGAGCAGCCTCAGGCAACCCAGGCGTTGGGGGCCGCGAAGCGGGTGTTCGACGTGGTGGGTGCCGTGCTCGCGCTCACGTTGCTGGCACCCGTGATGCTCGTCGTCGCCGCCCTGGTCTGGCTCGAGGACCGTGGTCCGGTGTTCTTCCGTCAGCCGAGGATCGGCAAGGACGGCATGGAGTTCGGCTGCTACAAGTTCCGCTCCATGTTCGTCAACGCCCACGAGCTCGAGGCGCAGATGCGTGTCAGCTCCGGCCGCCTCGGCCCGTTGTGGAAGCTGGAGAGGGACCCGAGGATCACGCGCGTCGGCATGTTCATCCGGCGCTACTCCCTCGACGAGCTGCCCCAGCTGCTGAACGTCGTCCGTGGCGAGATGAGCCTGGTCGGTCCGCGACCCCAGCAGGCATGGGAGGTCGAGTCCTACACCGACTGGGAGCAGCGACGCCTTCGGGTCCGTCCGGGGATGACCGGCCTGTGGCAGGTCTCCGGCCGCTCGAAGCTCCCGTTCGAAGAGGCGATCCGGCTCGACCTCTACTACGTCGACAACTGGTCGATGACCAGCGACCTGGTGATCATGGCGAAGACCGTCAAGGCCGTCTTCGGAAGCTCGGGAGCCTACTGAGCGCACCGTTTGGTCGCCGTACCTCCGGGAACCTCCACCTCATGGTCCGGCTGCGCAGTGTCGACCCGTCCTCGAAGGGATGGACGCGCCGTCGCGTGGGCACGGGCTTCAGCTATCTCGACGAGCACGGTGAGCGCCTCGGCCCCGAGGAGGTCGCGCGCGTCAAGAGCCTGGTGATCCCGCCGGCGTGGGAGGACGTCTGGATCTGCCCGGTGCCCAACGGGCACCTGCAGGCCGTCGGCGTCGACGTGGCGGGCCGCAGGCAGTACCTCTACCACCCCGAGTGGCGCACCCAGCGCGACGCGATCAAGTTCGAGCGGGTCACCAAGATCGCGGGGAGGCTGGCCAGGACACGCGAGGCGGTCGCCGAGCACCTCGCGCTGGAGGGCATGCCGCTCGAACGCGCGGCCGCGGCCGCCGTGCGGCTGCTCGACCTCGGCTACTTCCGGATCGGGTCCGACGCGTACGCCGACGACGAGGGCGGCTTCGGGCTCACCACGCTCGAGCGCCGGCACGTGCGGCGCAAGGGCGACCGACTGGTGTTCGCGTTCCTCGGCAAGAGCGGCGTCGAGCACACCGTCGAGATCGACGACCCGCAGTCGATAGCCGCCGTCGACACGATGCGCCGGCGGCGGAGCAAGGACGAGCGGCTGATGGCCTTCAAGGAGGTGCGTCGGTGGTCGGCCCTGGACGCGGCACGCGTGAACGAGTACCTCCGCGAGTCGACGGGTGGGGAGATGACCGCGAAGGACTTCCGCACCTGGCACGCCACGGTGCTCGCGGCGGCGGCGCTCGCCGAGAGCGACGAGCCGGGAGACACCAAGGCGTCGCGGAAACGAGCGGTGCGCAAGGCGATGGTCGAGGTGGCGGAGTACCTCGGGAACACGCCGGCGATCGCACGCTCGTCGTACGTCGACCCTCGGGTGATCGACCACTACGAGAGCGGGACGACGATCGCGTCCGCCACCAGGCGCCGCCACGCCGACCCGGAGCAACGTCAGGCCGCACTCGAGCGCGCGGTCCTACGCATGCTTGCGTCCTGAGGGATTCTGGGACCGTGGACATCTCCGTCGTGGAGGGGGACATCACCGAGCTGCCGGTGGACGCGGTCGTCAACGCCGCGAACCGACGCATGCGTGGTGGCGGCGGTGTCGACGGAGCGATCCACGGGGCCGCCGGCCCCGCACTCATGGACGAGTGCATCGAGCGCTTCCCCGACGGTCTGGGCACCGGGGACGCCGGCTGGACGCACGCGCACCTGCTCCCCGCCCGGTGGGTGATCCACGTGGTCGGGCCCAACTACGCGGCCGGCGAGACCGACCGAAGCCTGCTGGTGTCGTGCTACGTCAGTGCGTTGCGGGTGGCCGACGAGCTCGGGGCTCGGTCGGTCGCGTTCCCACTCGTGTCAGCGGGCATCTACGGCTGGCCGCGCAGTGACGCGATCGCCGCCGCCGTCGACACGCTGCGTGAGACCCCGACCTCGGTGCAGTCGGCGACCCTCGTGGCCTTCGGGCGCGCGGTCTACGACGAGATCACCGAGTACCTCGCACACGGTGATCGGGTCGAGCGAAGCGAGTCGAGATCACGGCCTGAGTCACAGACTCTGCGCGCATGAGCCCGAGGTTTCAGGCCACGGCTAGCGCCTCGGCAGCTCAACCATCGTCGGGCGCAGCCGTGATGGTTGCCTTGCTCCCCTTGGCGAGGGCGCGGCCGATCACCAGCCGCTGGATCTGGTTGGTGCCCTCGAAGATCTGCATCACCTTCGCCTCGCGCATGTAGCGCTCGACGGGGAAGTCGCGGGTGTAGCCGTAGCCGCCGAGGACCTGCACGGCGTCGGTGGTGACCTTCATGGCGTTGTCGGTGGCGACCAGCTTGGCGATCGAGGCCTGGGTGCTGAACGGCTGACCCTGGTCACGAAGCCGTGCCGCGGACAGGTACGTCGCACGGGCCGACTCGACGGCGGCGGCCATGTCCGCGAGCAGGAACGCGAGGCCTTGGTGGTCGATGATCGGGCGGCCGAACGTCTCCCGCTCCTTGGCGTATGCGACCGCGTCGTCGAGGGCACCCTGCGCGAGGCCGGTCGCGACGGCGGCGATGCCGAGCCTGCCGGCGTCGAGACCGGCCAGCGCGATCGGCAGCCCGTCACCCTCGTCACCCAGCAGCCGGTCGCCCGGCACGCGCACCTTGTCGAAACGCACGGTCGCGGTCGTGCTGGCGGTCATCCCCATCTTCTTCTCCGGCGGGTCCGCGGTGAGGCCGTCGGAGTCGGCGGGCACGAGGAAGCAGGAGATGCCGTTGCGGTCGTCGGAGGTGCGCGCCATCACCTTGTAGAAGTCGGCCTCGCCACCGTGCGTCACCCACGCCTTGGTGCCGGTGATGACGTAGTCCGCCGCTTGTCCTGGCCTGTCGAAGGGTCGCGGGTCGCGCGCGTCGTCATCGCGGCCGGGTCGGACCCGGCCTGCGGCTCCGAGAGGCAGTAGGCGCCGAGCAGGTCGCCGCCCAGCATCTCCGGGAGCAGCCGCTGCTTCTGGTCCTCGGTGCCCCGGGTGACCAGCCCGAAGCAGCTCAAGGAGTGCACCGAGACACCGACCCCGACGCTGGCCCAGACCCGTCCGAGCTCCTCGAGGACCTGCAGGTACACCTCGTAGGGCTGGCCGCCCCCGCCGTACTCCTCGGGGTAGGGCAGGGCGAGGACGCCGGCCTTCCCCAGCAGCCGGAACACGTCGCGGGGGAACGTCTCGCTCGCCTCGTCGGCGGCCGCTCGCGGCGCCAGCTCCTTGGTCGCCAGGTCGCGGACGAGCTGGAGCAGGTCGGCGGCCTCGTCGGTGGGCAGGACTCGGCTGGCTGGCATGTCGCTCACTCTAGGACGGTGGTCTCGCTACTCTTGATCAAAACGTTTCAAGAGAGGACCTGGGCGATGGCGGTGGGTGTCAAGGACGTCGCGCTCGCTGCGGGGGTGTCGTTGGGCACGGTCTCCAACGTCCTCAACCGACCCGAGCAGGTCCGCTCGGCCACGCGGGAGCGGGTGGAGCGGGCCATGGCGGACCTCGGCTTCGTCCGCAACGAGTCGGCCCGGCAGCTCAAGGCCGGCCGGAGCAACACCATCGGCTACGTCATGCTCGACGCGACCAACCCGTTCTTCACCGATGTCGCGGCCGGGATGGAGGCGTCGGCCGAGGTCGGCGGCGTTGCGCTCTTCCTCTGCAACAGCGACCAGCGACCAGATCGTGAGCTGGCCTACCTGAACCGGCTCGAGCAGGGACGTGTCCTCGGCATCCTCATCACCCCGGTGGACCCGTGGGCCCCGGTGCTGGACCAGACGCGGCAGCGCGGCACGCCGCTGGTCATCGTGGACCGCACGCGCCACGACCCGGCCTGGTGCAGCGTGGCGGTCGACGACGAGCTCGGCGGCCGAGTGGCGGTCAATCACCTGCTGGACCTGGGACATCGACGAGTTGCGTACGTCGGCGGGCCGATGCAGCTGGGCCAGGTCCGCGACCGTCGCGCGGGCGCCGCCCAGGCGCTGGCGGAGGCGCGCCGCTCAGCGGGAGATCTCGTGGACGTCCCCACCGAGGCGTTGAGCGTCAGCGAGGGGATGCGCGCCGCAGAGCGGATCGCGGGAATGCCGGCGAGCACGCGACCGACCGCCGTCTTCTGCGCAAACGACCTGCTTGCCCTCGGGGTGCTGCAGCGATGCGTGTCGCTGGGTCTGCGGGTGCCGGACGACCTGGCCATCGTCGGCTACGACGACATCGACTTCGCCGCGGCGGCCGCCGTGCCGCTCACGTCGGTTCGCCAGCCTCGGCGCGAGATGGGAGCCGAAGCCGCCCGCCTGCTGATCGACGAGGCCGCGAACCCGGGCCACGAGCACCAGCAGATCCTCTTCACCCCGGAGCTGGTCGCGCGCAGCTCGACACGAGGGTCCAGGTAAATCGCGGTTACCCATTGACACGTTTCAATCCGAGTGACTACGGTCACTCATTGAAACGCTTCACTTCCCGTTTTCGGCCGTTGTGTCCCCGATCCTCGTCCCGGAGGTCCCCGTGAGATCCCACTCGAACCGGCTGCGCACCGCGTCGCTCGCCGCCCTTCTCGTCGGCGCCGCAGCGTTGACCGGCTGCAGTGCCGGCAGCCTCGGCGGCAGCGACGACAGCGGCGGCAAGACGATCACGTTCCTCTCGCCGAACGACGACCGCGTCGGTGGCGAGCGGGAAGTCTCTGATCGCGGCCTTCGAGAAGGCCAACCCCGGCGTCACGGTCAAGATGGAGCAGCGTCAGGGTGGCTCCGAAGGGGACAACCTCATCAAGACCCGGCTGTCCACCGGTGACATGGACGACGTCTTCGTCTACAACAACGGCTCGCTGCTGCAGGCGATCAAGCCGGCCACCGAACCTCACGTCCCTCGACGACCAGCCGTGGGCGGACAACTCGACAAGCTCTTCGCCGACTCCAGCACCGTCGACGGCAAGCTGTACGGCGGCCCGGTCGGGACGGCGTTCGGCGGCGGCGTGCTCTACAACATCCCGGTCTACAAGAAGCTGCACCTGCAGATCCCGAAGACCTGGGACGAGTTCATGGCGAACAACGCAGAGATCAAGAAGGCCGGGGATCGACCCGGTCGAGCAGACCTACGGGGAGACCTGGACCTCCCAGCTGTTCGTGCTGGGCGACTACCACAACGTCGCAGGCTGCAGGAGCCGGACTTCGCGGAGCAGTACACCGCCGGCAAGGCCAAGTACGCCACCACGCCGGCCGCCCTGGCCGGGTTCGAGCACATGCAGGAGGTCAAGGACGCCGGCTACTTCAACAAGGACTTCGCGTCGGCCAAGCTGAACGACGGGCTGAAGGCGGTGGCCACCGGCACCGCCGCGCAGTACCCGCAGCTCGGCGGCTCGGCCGCCGCGATCGACACCGTGGCCCCCGGGAAGCTCAACGACGTCGGCTTCTTCGCCCTGCCCGGGCAGGACGCCGCGACGAACGGCATGACGGTCTGGCCGGGCACCTCGGCGCTCTACATCCCGAAGTCGACCGAGGGCGACAAGCTCGACGCGGCGAAGAAGTTCGTCGCCTTCGCGGCCACCCAGCAGGGCTGTGACGCCTACGTCAAGGGGACCCCGCCGCAGGGTCCGTTCCTGAGCACGGCCTGCAAGCTGCCGACCGATGTCTCCCAGGTGGCCAAGGACACCCAGGCCTACTTCGAGTCCGGCAACGCGACCCCGGCGCTGGAGTTCCTGTCGCCGATCAAGGGCCCGGCCCTGGAGCAGATCTGCGTCCAGGTGGGCACCGGCCAGGTGAGCGGCCAGAAGGGTGCGCAGCTCTACGACGAGGACGTCAAGAAGCAGGCCCAGCAGCTCGGCCTGCCCGGCTGGTCCTGACAGCCGCCCTGCCGCCGGTCCAGGACCGGGACCGGCGGCAGGACCCGACGAAAGGACTCGCCATGGCGAGCACACTGAGCACTCGGAGGCGACCCGGCTCGCGCCGGCCGGACCGGAGAACCGCGGGCCGAAGCGGCACAGGGCCCGTACCCGTACTGGTTCTACGTCGTCCCGGGCCTGATCTACGGGATCTTCTTCGTCGTCCCGACGTTCTCCTCCTTCTACTACTCCTTCACCCGCTGGGACCTGTTCACGTCGACCTGGATCGGCCTGGACAACTACCAGAGCTTCTTCGAGGAGCAGGCGCTGGTCATCGGCCTGCGCAACACGCTGATCTACGCCGTGATGACCTCCGGCTCAAGGTCGTCCTCGGCATGGCGCTGGCGCTGCTGCTCACCTCGCAGATCATCGCCCGGGGCTACCTCCGGTCGGTCATCTTCTTCCCCGTCCTGGTCAGCGCCATCGGCGTCGGGCTGACCTTCACCGTCTTGATGAACCCCGAGAAGGGGCTGATCAACGACGCCCTCGGCGCCGTCGGCATCGCGGGTCCCGGCTGGCTGACCAACCCGCACCTGGCGATCTATCTCGATCGCCCTGGTCGACGTCTGGAAGGGCGTCGGCCTGGCGACGGTCATCTACATCGCCGGCCTGGTCTCCATCCCTCCGGAGTACTACGAGGCCGCCGAGGTCGACGGGGCCAGCCGTGGGACATCTTCCGGCACATCACGCTGCCGCTGGCGAAGCCGGCGACCGCCTCGGTCATCACGCTGTCCCTGATCGGCGGGCTGCGTTCGTTCGACCTGATCTGGTCCATGACCAAGGGCGGGCCGGGCTTCGCCTCCGACGTCATCGCGTCGGTGATCTACAAGCAGTACCAGGCCGGCTTCTTCGGCCTGTCCACGGCGGGCAGCGTCGTGCTGTTCCTGCTCGTCACCATCATCGTCGTGCCGCTGACCTGGTGGCTGAACCGAGGGGAGACCGCCTGATGAAGAACGTCGCGAGGCGTCGTCGGCGGGATCGTCGCCATCGTGGTGACGCGCCATCTTCTTCCTGGTGCCGTTCGCGTTCATCTTCGTGATCGCGTCCAAGACCGTCACCGAGTCGGCCCTGCTGGAGTTCTCCTGGCCGCAGCACTTCGTGCTGCTGGACAACCTGAAGGCAGGCGCTCTCTGCCCGCGACTACCTGATGATCATCGCCTTCATCAACAGCGTGATCCTGACCGTGGTCAGCGTCGCCGCCCTGGTCATCTTCGCCGCGATGGTGGCCTACGTCTGGCAGCGCCGCATCGGACCGGTTCAACGGGTCGATCAACGTCCTGGTCCTGGCCGGGCTGATCGTGCCGCCGGCCGTCGTGCCGACGATCTGGGTGCTGCAGAAGGTCGGGTCTGTTCAAGACCATGCCCGGTCTGATCCTGATCGAGATCGCCTACGGGCTGCCGTTCTGCATCCTGCTGTTCCGCGCCTTCATCGCCGTCGGTCCCGCGCGAGCTGGACGAGGCCGCGCTGGTGGACGGCGCCGGGCCGGTCCAGATCTTCTTCCGGGTGATCTTCCCGGTGCTGCAAGTCGGTGATCATGACGGTGATCATCTTGCAGTCGGTGTTCGTCTACAACGACTTCCAGAACCCGCTCTACTTCCTGCCGGGCACCGAGAACGCCACCATCCAGGTCACGCTGCTCAACTTCCAGAGCCAGTTCAACACCCAGTACAACCTGCTGTTCGCCAACATCCTGCTGGTGATGATCCCGCCGCTGATCATGTTCATCTTCTTCAACCGCAAGATCGTCGAGGGCATGGCCGCCGGCTCGGTCAAGGGCTGACCCGCACTCGCCAGCAGTGAGCCAGCAACCCACCAGTCTCAGCAAGGAGTCGCATGCCAGTGCAGTGGTCCGCCGCCATGATCTCGCCGGTCGAGGACCTCGACGGGGCACCCCTGCTGCGCACCGAGTTCGTGCTCGACGAGGGGCACGGTGACGTGGCCGAGGCCCGTGCTGCCACGTCTCCGCCCTCGGTGTCTTCGAGGCCACCCTGAACGGCACCGCGGTCTCCGACGACGTGCTCAGCCCCGGCTGGGCGAGCTACGAGTGGCGGCTGCGCTACCGCAGCTACGACGTCACCGACGCTGCTCGAGCGACGGCGCACGTGTGCTCGGGCTCGCGCTGGGCAACGGCTGGTACCGCGGCCGGCTCACCTGGAGCGGCAAGCGGGCGCTGTACGGCGACCGAGCTCGGCGCGCATCGCCCAGCTCGAGATCACCTACGCCGACGGCCACCGCCAGGTCGTCGTCACCGACGAGTCCTGGGCGCGCCGGCCCGTCCGACGTGGTCGCCAACGACCTCTACGACGGCCAGACGATCGACGCCCGCCGCCGCGACGACTCCTGGACGACGCCCGGGCGTCGCGCCCGAGGGCTGGGTCGGCGTCGAGGTCCTCGACTTCGACACCGGACCTCCTCGCGCCGTACATCGGGCCGCCGGTGGTCCGCCACGAGGCGCTGCGACCGGCGGAGATCTGGACCTCGCCGTCCGGGCCGCACCCTGGTCGACTTCGGCCAGAACCTCGTCGGCTGGCTCCGCGTCCGCGGTGCGCGGGCGAGGCCGGCCAACAGGTCACCGTCCGGCACGCCGAGGTGCTCGAGCACGGCGAGCTCGGCGTCCGGCCGCTGCGCACCGCCGAGGCGACCGACCGCTTCGTGCTCAGCGGTGGCGACGACGTCTTCGAGCCGACGCTGACCTTCCACGGCTTCCGCTACGCCGAGGTCGACGGCTGGCCGGGCGAGCTCAGCGCCGACGACCTCGAGGCCGTCGTGGTGCACTCCGACCTGCGCCGCACCGGCGGTTCTTCGAGTGCTCCGACGAGCTGCTGAACCAGCTGCACCGCAACGTGGTCTGGGGCCAGCGGGGCAACTTCCTCGACGTCCCCACCGACTGCCCGCAGCGCGACGAGCGGCTCGGCTGGACCGGTGACATCGCGGTCTTCGCGCCGACCGCGGCGTTCCTGTTCGACGTCGACGGCTTCCTGCGCGACTGGCTCGTCGACCTCGTCGCTCGAGCAGCGCGCCGCCGACGGGATGGTCGCCGTACGTCGTCCCCGACGCGCTGAAGTACGCCCCGATCAAGGAGATTCGCGGCGAGCCCGACTCCACGGCGATCTGGAGCGACGCGGCGGTGTGGGTGCCGTGGGCGCTGTGGCAGGCCTACGGCGACCGCGACGTGCTCGAGGCGCAGTACGACTCGATGGCCGCGCACGTGCGCCGCGTCGAGTCCAAGCTCTCCCCGAACGGGCTGTGGGACACCGGCTTCCAGTTCGGTGACTGGCTCGACCCGACCGCGCCGCCCGACGACCCGTTCCGCGCCAAGGCCGACAACGGCGTGGTCGCCACCGCGTGCCTGTACCGGCGCGCGCGGATCGTCGCCGAGGCCGCCGAGCTGCTCGGACGCACCGACGATGCCGCGTACGTTCGCCGACCTCGCCGAGCCGCACGCGCGACGCGTTCCACAAGCACTACGTGCACGACGACGGCAGCATCGAGAGCGACGCCGTCACGGTCTACGCCCTGGCGATCGTGTTCGGCCTGCTCGACGAGGCCGAGTCCGCCCAGGCCGGTCGCCGGCTGGCCGAGCTGGTCGCCGAGCACGGCTACCACGTCGCCACCGGGTTCGCCGGCACGCCGTACGTCTGCGACGCGCTGACGCCGACCGGCCACCTCGACGACGCCTACAGGCTGCTGCTGCGAGCAGGACTGCCCGTCGTGGCTCTACCCGGTGACGATGGGCGCGACCACGGTCTGGGAGCGGTGGGACTCGATGCTGCCCGACGGCAGCATCAACCCCGGCGCAGATGACCAGCTTCAACCACTACGCGCTCGGCGCGGTCGCGGACTGGATGCACCGCACCGTGGGTGGGCTGGCTCCGGCTCGAGCCCGGCTACTCGCGCGGTGCTGGTGGCACCGCAGCCCGGTGGCGGCATCAGCCACGCGACGACCGCGCTCGACACCCGGCACGGCCGCGTCGAGGTCAGCTGGCGCGTCGAGGACGGCCGGCTGGCTGTCGAGACATCGCTCCCCGAGGGCGTCACCGGCGTGCTGCGGCTGCCGGGCCGGCCCGACACCGACATCGCGAGCGGCATGAGCTCGCACGATCTGGAGAACGAACGACCATGACCAGCTTTGACGCCATCAGCAACCGCCTCGAGGCACTGGCGATCGAGGTGCCCTCGTGGGCCTACGGCAACTCCGGGACGCGGTTCAAGGTCTTCGGGTCACCCGGCACGCCGCGCAACGTCGAGGAGAAGATCGCGGACGCCGCGACGGTGCACCGGTTCACCGGTCTCGCTCCGTCGGTCGCGCTGCACATCCCGTGGGACCTCGTCGACGACTTCGGCGCTCTCGGCCGCTACGCCGAGGACCAGGGCGTGCGTCTCGGAACCGTGAACAGCAACACCTTCCAGGACGACGACTACAAGCTCGGCAGCCTGGCGTCGGCCGACCCGAAGGTCCGGCAGAAGGCCGTCGACCACAACCTCGCGTGCATCGACGTGATGAACCAGACCGGCTCGCGGGACCTGAAGATCTGGCTGGCCGACGGCACGAACTACCCCGGGCAGGGCGACATGCGGGCCCGGCAGGACTGGCTCGCCGAGGGGCTGGCGACGATCTACGCGCAGCTCTCCGGCAGACCAGCGGCTGGTGCTGGAGTACAAGTTCTTCGAGCCGGCGTTCTACCACACCGATGTTCCCGACTGGGGCACGTCGTTCGCCCACGTCAGCGCGCTGGGGGAGCGGGCGTTCGTCTGCCTGGACACCGGACACCATGCGCCCGGCACCAACATCGAGTTCATCGTCGCCCAGCTGCTGCGGCTCGGGAAGCTCGGCTCGTTCGACTTCAACAGCCGCTTCTACGCCGACGACGACCTGATCGTCGGCGCCGCCGACCCGTTCCAGCTCTTCCGGATCCTCGTCGAGGTGATCCGCGGCGGCGGGTACGACGGCGCTGATGGCGGAGGCAGCGACGTCGCGCTGATGCTCGACCAGTGCCACAACATCGAGAAGAAGATCCCCGGGCAGATCCGCTCGGTGCTGAACGTGCAGGAGATGACGGCACGGGCCCTGCTGCTCGACACCGTCCGCGCTCGATGACGCCCGCGCAGACGGTGACGTGCTGCTCGCGAACGAGATCTTCATGGACGCGTTCTACACAGACGTGCGCGGCGACCTCGCCGCCTGGCGGGACGGGCGGGGACTGCCCGCGGACCCGATGCGTGCCTACCTGAGCAGTGGGTACCAGGACAAGATCGAGGCGGACCGCGTCGGCGGCTCGCAGGCAGGATGGAACTGACGTGACGGACAAGACCGAGACCAGCACCCCCGCTGTCCTCGTCGACCGGTCGAACCGGCTCGGCGCCGACCCGCGCAACACCAACTACGCCGGCGGCAACACCTCGGCCAAGGGCAGCGTGACCGACCCGGTCACCTCGCAGCCGGTCGAGCTGCTGTGGGTGAAGGGATCCGGCGGAGACCTCGGCACGCTGAGCGAGGACGGCCTCGCGGTGCTGCGGCTGGACCGGCTCCGCAGCCTCGTCGACGTCTACCCGGGTGTCGAGCGCGAGGACGAGATGGTCGCGGCCTTCGACTACTGCCTGCACGGCAAGGGCGGTGCCGCGCCGTCCATCGACACCGCCATGCACGGCCTCGTCGACGCGCCCCACATCGACCACCTGCATCCGGACTCCGGCATCGCGCTGGCCACGGCCGCAGACGGTGAGGCCCTGACCAAGGAGTGCTTCGGGGACCGGGTCGCGTGGGTCGACTGGCGCCGCCCCGGCTTCCAGCTCGGCCTGGACATCGCCGAGGCGAAGCTGGCCAACCCTCAGGCCATCGGCGTGGTCCTCGGCGGCCACGGCATCACCGCGTGGGGCGACACCTCCGAGGAGTGCGAGGCGAACTCGCTGGAGATCATCCGCTCCGCGGCTGCATTCATCGACGAGCACGGCAAGGCCGAGCCCTTCGGTGCCGTCGTCCCCGGCTACGAGCCGCTCCCCGAGGCCGAACGTCACGCCAAGGCGGCTGCCCTCGCCCCGGTGATCCGCGGTCTCGCCTCGACCGACAAGCCGCAGCTGGGTCACTACGACGACAGCGACGCGGTCCTGGAGTTCCTGGCACGCGAGAAGCTGCAGCCGTTGGCCGAGCTCGGCACCTCGTGTCCTGACCACTTCCTGCGGACGAAGGTGCGACCGCTCGTCGTCGACCTGCCGGCATCGGCGTCCGTCGAGGACACCGTCGCGCGGCTGCGTGAGCTGCACGAGTCGTACCGCGAGGACTACGCCGGCCTACTACGACCGGCACGCGGGACCCGACAGCCCGCCGATGCGCGGCGCCGACCCGGCGATCGTGCTCGTGCCCGGTGTCGGGATGTTCAGCTTCGGCAAGGACAAGCAGACCGCGCGGGTCGCGGGCGAGTTCTACGTCAACGCGATCAACGTGATGCGCGGTGCGGAGGCGGTCTCGACGTACGCCCCGATCGACGAGAGCGAGAAGTTCCGCATCGAGTACTGGGCGCTCGAGGAGGCGAAGCTGCAGCGCATGCCCAAGCCCAAGCCGCTGGCCGGCCGCGTCGCCTTGGTGACCGGGGCGGCGTCCGGCATCGGCAAGGCGATCGCCGAGCGGCTGGCGTCCGAAGGTGCATGCGTCGTGGTCGCGGACCTCGACGGCGACAGCAGCAGCCGAGGTCGCGAGCCGAGATCGGCACGAGCGACCGCGCGATCGCGGTGACGGCGGACGTCACCGACCCCGACGCGGTCGACGGCGCCGTGCAAGCTGCCGCGCTCGCCTTCGGAGGAGTCGACCTCGTCGTGAACAACGCCGGGCTCTCGATCAGCAAGCCGCTGCTCGAGACGACCGACCGCGACTGGGACCTCCAGCACGACGTGATGGCCCGCGGCTCGTTCCTCGTCTCCCGCGCGGCCGCCCGGGCGATGGTCGAGCAGGGGATGGGCGGCGACATCGTCTACATCTCCTCGAAGAACTCGGTGTTCGCCGGCCCGAACAACGTCGCCTACGGCGCGGCGAAGGCCGACCAGGCCCACCAGGTGCGGCTGCTGGCCGCCGAGCTGGGCGAGCACGGCATCCGGGTCAACGGCGTGAACCCCGACGGCGTCGTCCGCGGCTCGGGCATCTTCGCCGGCGGCTGGGGCGCGCAACGCGCCGCCGTCTACGGGGTCGAGGAGAAGGACCTCGGTGAGTTCTACGCCGCAGCGCACCATCCTCAAGCGCGAGGTGCTTCCGGAGCACGTCGCCAACGCGGTCTTCGTGCTGACCGGCGGCGAGCTCACCCACACGACCGGCCTGCACATCCCGGTGGACGCCGGCGTCGCCGCTGGGTTCCTGCGCTGACGATGACCAGGAGCAGGCCGTCGACCGTGCGGGTGGCAGCCGTCGACCTCGGCGCCTCGAGCGGCCGGGTGATGGTGGGCACCGTCGGTCCGGAGACGCTCGAGCTCGAGGAGGTGCACCGGTTCGCCAACGGTCCGGTGACCGCCGACGACGGTTCGCTGCGCTGGGACGCTGCTCGGCTGCGGCGCGAGGTGCTCGCCGGCCTTGCGAGGTGCGGGCCCGTGGACGCGATCGGCGTCGACGCCTGGGCCGTCGACTACGGGCTGCTCGACGCGTCCGGGGAGCTGCTCGGTGACCCGTACTGCTACCGCGACTCCCGCACCGACGCCGTCCGTCGACAAGGTCCTGGCGCTGGTGCCCGAGGAGGAGCTGTTCGCCGTCACCGGGCTGCAGCAGCTGCCGTTCAACACCATCTACCAGCTGGCGGCCGAGCCGGCCCTCGACGATGCGAAGACCTTGCTGCTGCTCCCGGACCTCGTCGGCTACTGGCTCTCCGGACAGGTGGGCGCGGAGGCCACGAACGCGTCCACGACCCAGCTGTACGACGTGCGTGCTCGGGCCTGGGCGACCGGGCTGGCCGAGCGGGTCGACGTACCGGTGCGGCTGCTGCCGCCCATCCGAGAGCCGGGGGCTGTGCTCGGCACGCTGTTGCCCGAGGTCGCGGCCGAGACCGGGCTGGACCCCGCCACCCGGTGGTCGCCGTCGGGTCGCACGACACCGCGTCCGCGGTGGTCGGCGTGCCGTTCGAGGACGCTCGCCGAGCGGCGTACATCTCGTCCGGCACCTGGTCGCTGGTGGGCGTCGAGACCGACGGCCGGTGCTGACCGAGGCGGCCCGGACGGTCGAACTTCACCAACGAGGGCGGGGTCGACGGCACGATCCGCTTCCTGCACAACGTGATGGGGCTCTGGATGCTCAGCGAGTGCCAGCGTGCGTGGGGCCTCGAGAGTGCGGACGACCTGCCGGCCTGCTGGCGGACGCCGAGCAGGCCCCCGCGTTCGAGACCCTGCGTCGACGTCGACGACCCGGTCTTCATGCCGCCTGGCGACATGCCGGACGGATCGGCAAGTGGTGCTCGGAGCACGGTGTCGCGGCGCCGGAGACGCGCGCCGCGACTCGTGCGGTGCCTCCTGGAGAGCCTGGCGCTGGCCTACCGCCGGACCGTGCGGGCTGCCGGCCGAGCTCAGCGGCCAGCCCGTCGAGGTGGTGCACGTCGTCGGGGGAGGCGCGCGCAACGAGCTGCTGTGCCAGATGACCGCGGACGCCTGCGGGGTGCCGGTGCTCGCCGGGCCCGTCGAGGCCACGGCGCTCGGGAACGTGCTGGTGCAGGCACGGGCGCTGGGCGATCGACCTGCCCGACCTCGCCTCGATGCGGACCTTGCTGCGATCGACGCAGCGCGCTCGTCCGCTACGAGCCCGCCCGGTTCGGACGACCGCTGGGCAGAGGCGGAGAAGCGCATCCTCGCCGACGTACCGGCGGGGAGGTGAGCGGCACCGGACGACGCACACAGCGACCTGACGCACGAAGACGATCTCGGGAGTGACATGCGAATCGGCGCAGAGAAGACGACCGGATGGCGGGCCACGGTGTCCGTCGCGATGTCCAACTACATCGAGGCGGGCTCGATCATCGCGATCGCCGTCAGCCTCACGCTGTGGCAGGAGGAGTTCGGCGTCGACGACTTCGCCGTCGGGCTGCTCGCCGCGGTGAGCGCCAACGCGTTCGGCGCGGCCGCCGGCGCACTGGTCGGCGGCTGGATGTGCGACCGGTTCGGCCGCAAGTTCATCTACACCTACGACCTGCTCGTCTACATGGCCGGAGTGCTGCTGGCGGCGTTCGCCGTCAGCTACGGGATGCTGCTGGCGGGGTTCGTCGTCACCGGCCTCGCGGTCGGGGCGGGTGTGCCTGCCTCGTGGACGTTCATCGCCGAGCAGGCGCCTGCGAGGGACCGGGCCCGCCACGTGGGGACTGCCCAGCTCGCCTGGTCGATTGGGCCCGATGGTGGGCTTCGCGCTGGCCATCGCCGTCACGCCGCTCGGGCTGCTGGGAAGCCGCCTGATCTTCCTCCACCTGTTCGTCGTCGCTGCCGTGACGTGGTGGCTGCGACAGGGACTGAGCGAGTCGACACTGTGGACGGAGGCGCAGTCCGAGGAGGTCGAGCCGGCCTCCGGCGCGGGGGTGCGCGCGCTCTTGTCGCGTCGCAGCAACATCAAGGCGCTGCTCTTCCTGTTCGGGGTCTACGGCTTCTGGAACCTGGTGGCGGGCCAGGCCGGCATCTTCATGCCGCGGGTGTACGACGCCGCGGGGTTGTCGAGCCCGGCAGGGCAGAACGCACTGCAGGTGCTCGTCTGGGGCTGCACGACGCTGGCGACCTGGTTCGGGTTCATGCGGCTGGGCGACCGTGTGGACCGGCGCCGGCTGTACCTGCTGGGCGCGGCGATGGGCATGGTGGCGTGGGGCGTGCTGTCCTACCTGCCCGGCACGGTGGGCGTGCTGCTCGCGTTCGCGGTCATCTGGGGGCTCTCGGCGGGCATCGGCGCGCAGGCGTTCTACAGCGTCTGGACGAGTGAGCTGTTCGCGACCCGCTACCGGGCCACCGCCCAGGGCGTGCTGTTCTTCGCCGCCCGGTGCGCGGTCGGTGGGCTGAGCTACGTGTTCCCGGCACTGCTCGCCGCCAAGGGCGTGCCCTTCGTCGGAACCATCCTGCTGGGCTCGCTGTTCATCGCGCTCGTCGTCGGCGTCGTCGGAGCTCCGGACACGCAGGGCAAGACGTTGCGTGAGATCGAGCGGGAGCGCTACGAGGAGCCGGCCGGCACTGGCGCCGCGCTCCGGCGCCTGCCGGTGGTGCGGTGGCAGAGTGAGCGACATGCGGGTCGCGTTGATGGTCACGTGCGTCAACGACGCGATGTTCCCCGACGTCGGGAAGGCGACGGTTCGGCTGCTGCGGCGGCTCGGCGTCGACGTGGAGTTCCCCGAGGCGCAGACGTGCTGCGGGCAGCCGATGGTCAACACCGGCTACCTCGACGAGGCGGTGCCCGTCGTACGCAACTTCGCGGACGCGTTCGAGGGGTACGACGCGATCGTCACGCCCTCGGGGTCGTGCGCCGGCTCGGCCCGCCACCAGCACGCGATCGTCGGACGGCGGTCGGGGGACGCCTCGCTGCAGCGGCGGCTCGCCGAGCTGTCGCCGAAGGTGTACGAGCTCTCGGAGTTCCTCGTCGACGTGCTCGAGGTGGAGGACGTCGGCGCGTCGTTCCCGCACACCGTGACCTACCACCCGACGTGCCACTCGCTGCGGATGCTCGGAGTCGGGGACCGGCCCAACGCGGCTGCTGCAGCGCCGTGCGCGGCATCGACCTGCGCGAGCTGCCCGCCGCGACGGAGTGCTGCGGCTTCGGCGGCACGTTCGCGGTGAAGAACGCCGACACCTCGGTCGCGATGGGGTCGGACAAGGCGCGGCACGTGCGCGAGACCGGCGCCGAGGTGCTCGTCGCCGGCGACAGCTCGTGCCTGATGCACATCGGCGGGCTGCTGTCGCGGCAGCGGTCCGGGGTGCGGGTCATGCACCTCGCCGAGGTGCTGGCAGCGGACGGGAGGGCCGACGTGACCGCCACGTTCGTCGGGGATGCCGCCCTTCCCGGAGGCGGCGCGCGCTGCGCTCGCGGACAGCCAGCTGCGGTCCAACCTGGCCCACGCCACGTCGACGATCCGGGCCAAGCGCGCCGACGTGGTCGCCGAGGTCGACGACTGGGAGGAGCTGCGGCTCGCCGGCGCGGCCATCAAGGACAACACGCTGCACCACCTCGACGAGCACCTCGCTCCTGCTCGAGGAGAAGCTGACCGCGAACGGCGCGACCGTGCACTGGGCCCGCGACGCCGCGGAGGCCAGCGAGATCGTCGCCTCGGTGGCGACGCAGCCACGGGGTCGACGAGGTCGTGAAGGTCAAGTCGATGGCGACGCAGGAGATCGACCTCAACGAGCGGCTGGCCGAGCAGGGCATCGCCGCCTGGGAGACCGACCTCGCCGAGCTGATCGTGCAGCTCGGCGACGACCTGCCGAGCCACATCCTGGTGCCGGCGATCCACCGCAACCGCGCCGAGATCCGGGAGATCTTCGTCCGCGAGATGGCGGGCGCCGGCCGCGCGGCACCGGACGACCTGACCGACGAGCCGGCCCGGCTGGCCGAGGCCGCGCGGCTGCACCTGCGCGAGAAGTTCCTGCGCGCCAAGGTCGGCGTCTCCGGGGCGAACTTCGCGATCGCCGACTCCGGCACGCTCGTCGTCGTCGAGTCCGAGGGCAACGGCCGGATGTGCCTGACCCTGCCCGAGGTGCTCGTCGAGCGTCGTCGGCATCGAGAAGGTGCTGCCGACCTGGTCCGACCTCGACGTGTTCCTGCAGCTGCTGCCGCGGTCGTCGACCGGTGAGCGGATGAACCCGTACACCTCGACGTGGTCCGGCGTCACGCCCGGCGACGGACCGCAGGAGGTGCACGTCGTGCTCCTCGACAACGGCCGCACCCGCGCGCTCGCCGACGAGGTGGGTCGCCAGGCGCTGCGGTGCATCCGCTGCTCGGCGTGCCTGAACGTCTGCCCGGTCTACGAGCGCACCGGCGGCCACGCGTACGGCTCGGTCTACCCCGGCCCGATCGGCGCGATCCTCAACCCGCTGCTGCGCGGGCCCGGCGCACGACGAGCAGACCGACTCGCTGCCCTACGCCTCGTCGCTGTGCGGCGCCTGCTTCGAGGTGTGCCCGGTGCGCATCGACATCCCGTCGGTGCTCGTCGACCTGCGAGCCCAGGTGGTCGACGCGCACCGCGGCGGAGTGCCCAAGCCCGAGGCTCTCGCGATGAAGGCCGCCTCCGCCGCGTTCGGGTCCGGGCTCGCGTCTCGGCCTGGCCGAGCGGGCCGCCGGCCTGTTCGGCCGGTCTGGCGGCGGGCCCGCCGTACGGCTGCCGGACGGTCGCCGGCTCTTCGGCGGCTGCCCGGCCCGGGCGCTGCCTGGACCGACGCGCGCGACCTCCCTGCCCCGCCCGCCGAGTCGTTCCGCGCCTGGTGGCGCAGGACCGGAGGAGGTGACCGGCGGTGAGCGCGCGCGACGACATCCTCGCGGGCGTACGACGCGCGCTGGCCGACGCGGACAAGTCCGAGGTCACGGTTCCCCGCGGCTACCGCGACACCGCACCCGCCGACGTCGACCTGTTCGTCGAGCGGGTGGCGGACTACCGCGCCGAGGTCGTCCGCTGCGACGAGGCCGACGTCGAGACGCGGATCGCCGATGCGCTGCCGCCGCACTCGCAGGTGGTCGTTCCCGACGGCTGCCGTGGAACGTGCCCGGTGCCGTCACCGACGACGGCCCGCTGACCGCGGCCGACCTCGACCAGCTCGACGCCGTCGTCACCGACTGCCACGGTCGGGATCGCGTCGACCGGCACGATCGTGCTCTCGCACGGCCCGGGCGAGGGCCGTCGCGCGCTCACCCTCGTCCCCGACATGCACGTGTGCGTCGTACGTGCCGACCAGGTGGTCGCCGACGTGCCCGACGCCGTCGCGCTGCTCGACCCGAGCCCGCCCGACCACCTGGATCAGCGGCCCTTCGGCCACCAGCGACATCGAGCTCGACCGCGTCGAGGGCGTCCACGGCCCGCGCACCCTGCACGTCATCGTCGTCGGCTGAGCGCCACCCGACAGGCACCTGTGGATGGCCGTTCGCGAGATGACCTCGTCAGCGGAAGGCTCGGGTTGTGGGTCCGGAGCAAGCTCTGCAGCGACTCGGCGGTGTCGCCGATCTCTCGGCGCTGCTGACGTTGACAACTCGCGCCCGCCTCCGGGCCGCGGTGGACCACGGCCAGGTGGTCCGCGAGGCAACCGGCCGTTACGCGCTGCCCGGGACCGATGAGGCCGTCCGCGCCGCGCACCGGTTGGCCGGTGTGCTGGTGGAAGACAGCGCTGCCCAGTACTACGGCTGGGAGATGAAGCATCGGCCGTCGACCCCCTGCGTCGCGGTGCCTCGCAAGCGCAACGTGCCGTCCCGGCGGCGATCCGGTGTCCGTGTCCGGTACCTCGACGTCGAACCCGAGGACATCAACCGCCTCGCATCCAGCCCAGGCGAGACAGTCATGCGGTGCGCGGCGCGCATGCCGTTCGACGAGGCGCTGGCCATCGCGGACTCGGCGCTGCGGCACCTCGACGTCACGTCGACGGACCTGGTGCGACGGGCTGAGGCGATGCCCGACCGCTACCGCTCGCGTTGTCTGCGGGTTGCCGACGAGGCCGATGCGCGGTCCGCGAACCCGTTCGAGTCCGTCCTCAGAGCCATCGCGCTGGACGTCCCGGGACTGAACGTGGAGCCGCAAGTTTGGGTGGACGACATCGGCAGGCCAGACCTGCTCGACCGCGAGAGGCGCCTCGTGCTCGAGGCCGACTCGTTCGAGTTCCACGGTCGGCGCAAGGCGCTCAAGAGCGACTGCGAGCGGTACAACGCCTTCGTCGTGGCCGGGTGGACAGTGCTGCGGTTCTCGTGGGAGCACGTGATGTTCGAGCCCAACTACGTGCGGTCTGCAATTGCCGCGTTGGTACAGCCACCGCGACAGGCACTTGCCCTTCCGCAGAGCCGGGTTTCCGCCTGAGGCGACAGGTTGCCCCGTCGAGTTCCTGTTCGCATGGTTGACCGACGGCGTCTGTGGGCAGGAGTCCGGGAACCTCTCGGGAGGAACCGTCATGACAGACGTATCCGTTCGCGAACAGGACACTGCTCACCGACTTCCGGTGCGAACGCTGGTCGCGGCAAGCATCGGCAACGCCATCGAGTGGTACGACTGGACGGTCTACGCGACGTTCTCGATCTACTTCGCGACCCAGATCTTCTCCTCGGAGAACGAGTCGCTGGCGTTCATCGGGACGTTCGCGACCTACGCGCTGGCGTTCTTCTTCCGGCCGCTCGGCGGCGATGCTGCTCGGTCGGTACGCCGACCTTCGCGGCCGCAAGCAGGCCATGATCCTCACGATCACGTTGATGGCCGGCGGGTCGCTGATGATCGCGGTGCTGCCGACCTACAACCAGGTCGGGCTGGCTCGCCCCGATCCTGCTGCTCGTCGCGCGGATCGGCCAGGGCATGTCGCTCGGCGGCGAGGTGTCGAACGCGTCGGCCTACCTCGGTGAGATCGCGCCGCCCGAGCGACGCGGTCGCTACTCGTCGTTCTTCTACATCTCGACCGGCTCCGCGGTGCTCATCGCCTCGCTGCTCGGCGCGCTGCTGGCCAGCACCCTGAGCGACGGCCAGCTCGACGGCTGGGGCTGGCGGGTCCCGTTCGTCGTCGGCGGCGCTGCTCGGCCTGGTCGGGCTGTGGCTGCGCGGCGGCATGGACGAGACCGAGCAGTTCGAGGAGAACAAGGCCAAGGCCCAGGCGATCAAGAACCCGCTCATGATCACGCTGCGCGACCACCCGCGCGCGGTCGCCCAGCTCATCGGCTTCACGCTGCTCTCGACGCTCTGCTACTACACGTTCTTCTCGGCGCTGACGCCGTTCGCGGTCGAGCAGCAGAACCTCGACGACGGCATGGTGTTCTGGGCGCTGTCGATCGCGACGGCGTTGTTCGTCGTGCTGCAGTACCCCTTCGGCTGGACCGCCGACCGCTTCGGTCGCAAGCCGCAGATGCTCATCTGGTCGGGCGCGATCGCGCTGCTCGTCGTACCCCTGTCGAAGCTGGTCGTTCCCGGCGCCAGCTTCGGTCAGGTGCTGCTCGTCTTCTGCGTCGGGCTCGGTCTCTACTCGATGCTCTCCTCGATCGCGCCGGCGATCATGAGCGAGCTCTTCCCGACCGAGCTGCGCGGCCTCGGCATCGGCGCCTGGTACAACCTGACCGTCGCGGTGTTCGGCGGCACCGCCCCGCTCGTCATCCAGTGGCTCGGCGACGCCGGGCACAGCGGCTGGTTCTTCTGGTACGTCGCAGCTGGGTGCCGTCGTCGCGTTCGTGTCGATCCTCACGCTGCCGGAGACGAAGGGGTCAGTGCTGCGGCTAGGTCGCCGGATCGGGCCGGTGCGCAACGAGACGAGCACCGCGAGCAGCGCCACCACGGTCATCGCGCCGAGCACGCCCGTGAACGTCGTCGTCAGGTCACCGCTCGGGTGGAGCGCCGCGAAGATCGTGCCGCCCACGCCGACGAACAGGCCACCTCCGAACGCCTCGCCGAACTGCAGCGACGAGGCGTTGCGGCCCTGCTCCTGCGGCACCGACAACGACATCGTCGCCAGCGAGGTGCTCGACATCGCGAGTCCCATCCCCGAGCCCGCGAACAGCCAACCGACCGCGACCAGGCCGACCCACGGCTCCAGCCAGGCGACCAGCGTCACGGTCAGCACGCCGATGAAGATCGCCGCGGCGCCCAGTGTGATGCGTCTGGTCACGCCGCAGCGTCAGGCGACGGCGCGACTGCAGCCATGCCCCGGCACTCCAGCCGACCGCGCCGACCGTGAGCGTCGACCCGGCTAGCAGCAGCGAGAGGTCGCGCTGCTCGACCAGCATCAGCGGCAGGAAGGCCTCGGCGCCGAAGAACGCGCCCGCGATCAGCGTGCGCACCACGATCACCGGCGGCAGGCCTGGTCTGAACCTGAAGAAGCCCGACGGCATGAGGTTGGGCAGCGAGGCGCCGACCATCACCAGTGCCGACCACACCGATGAGCAGGCCAGACGTGCCAGCCCGCTGACCGCCGAGCTGCACGACGGCGGCGCCGACCGCGGCCAGTCCCGCGGCCCAGAGCGCCGCCGGCCGAGCTGGGCGGCGACTCGACGGTGGATGGTTGGCGACCCTCAGCACCGGCGGCAGCATCATCGCCGAGCCGACAGCCAGCAGCGGGAGGACTGCCCAGAAGACCGCGCGCCAGTCGAGGTGGTGGGTCAGCCAGGCGGCAACGGCCGGTCCCACGAACGAAGGCACGACCCAGGCGGCTCGAGATCTAGGAGAACATCAGCGGCCGTCGCCGCGCGGGTTGAAGGCCTGGGCGATCACGACGTACATCGCCACCGCGACCACTCCGCTGCCCAGGCCCTGGAGCAGGCGACCGAGGACCAGCTGCACCATCGTGGGGGCAGCGCCGCGACGACCAGGCCGACGGCGAACAGCACGAGGCCGCGCGACCATCGGCCGCGCAGCACCGATGCGGTCGCAGACCCGGCCGGCAGCCACCGTCGCGAACAGCTGGCCGATGAGGAACAGCGAGAACGCCCAGGCGTAGAGGTCCAGCCCGTCCAGCTCTCGTGCGGCGGCGGGCATCGCGGTCGCGACCGAGATCGCCTCGAACGCCACCGCCACGACCGCGATGCAAAGCCCCAGCGCGAGCCCACGCGGTGGGGCTCCCTGCTGGGTCTCGCTGTCGACGGCGGTGGTGCTCATGATCCGTAGTCCAGCACTTCAAGCAGGCTCGAGGTCAACTGGATTGAGTGAAGCCCGCGGGATGTGGGCACCAGGGAGCCATGACTGAATCGAACGAGCCGAAGGACAACCCGCCCGCAGCCGATCCGGATCTCGTCGGGCTGGTGCAGCTGGCCGACGGCTACGGCCTCGAGTACGACGTCGTGCTCACCCTCGCCGGGCAGGTCGTGGAAGGCACGCTCATCGGTGCTCGCGGCTTCGCGACCGCCGTCGCCGACACCGCACAGGGCCAGGACCCCGACGAGACCCTGCGGGGGGCCATGGCCGCTCGGTTCCGCAAGCGCGCCGACGAGCTCGAGGAGTTCGGCGCCGCGAGCAAGCTCGGCGACCTCGACCCCGAGGGCCCGGAGAGCGAGGACCTGCCCTCGATGCCGGACGTCGAGTACATCCACCTCCGCGACGCCACCGCCTCCTCGCTCTCCGGCCGCACCCTCCCGCTCTGGCGGGGCCGGCTCGGCGACGTCGTCGGCTGGACGTTGGTCGGCGTCACCGCCTGACCCGGGGAATGCCGAAGCCCTGAGACTGGTTCGGTTGGGCGATGCCGCCCACGACGCCGACCGATGCCCGCCGCGTCTCGGCACTGGTCGGGACTGCTGTTCGGGCTGGCCGGGATGGGGAGCTCGTCCGACTGCCATCGCGCTGCCGGTCATCGCCGCCGACCTGGACGTCAGCACCGGTGTCAGCGCCTGGGCGATCAGCCTCTACGCACTGATGCTCGCGGTGGCCACCGCCGTCTACGGCCGGGTCTCCGACCTGCTGGGCATCCGCAAGCCGTTGCTCGTGGGCGTCGGGCTTGATGACGTCGGGTGCGCTGGTCGCGGCGTTCGCCCCGAACTTCGGGATCCTGCTGGCCGCCCGGATCTTCCAGGGCGCCGGTGCCGCTGCCGTGCCCACGCTCGGTGTCGCGATCGTCAGCGCGCGCTACACCGGGTGCGGTGCGGGCAGCGTCGCCCTCGGCAGGGTCGCCGGCATCGCGGCAGCGGTGAGCTGCCTCGGCCCGTTGGCCGGCGGCGGCATCGAGGCGCTGCTCGGCTGGCGTGCGGTGTTCGCGCTCCCGATGCTGGGAGCGCTTCTCGTCCCGCTCCTGTGGCGTTCGCTGCCGACGACGGGCAGCGGAGCCCGGCTCGACCTGTTCGGTGCCGTGCTGGTCGCCGGCACGGCGGCGGGCGCGGTGCTGCTGGTGCAGTCGCCGTCGACCGGCCCGGTCGTGGCCGGGGTCGGCGCGGCGCTGCTGCTGCTCGGCGTGCCGTCCGTGGCGCTGTGGGTGCGGCGGCGTCCCCACGGCTTCCTGCCGAGGAGCGTCATCCGCAACGCCATCGTGGTCCGCAGCGCCTTGGCTGCGGCGTCGGTGCCGGCGGCCTGGTTCGCGCTGCTCATCGCGGTGCCGGCGGTGCTGGTCGGCACGCGGCTGGGAGCCGTGGCTGGTCGGGCGTCGCGCTGCTGCCCAGCGCCGCCACCGGGCTGCTCGCGCCACGACTGGCCGGCCCGTTGCTGTCCCGGATCGGCCCGGCCCGCTCGTTGGCGATCGCGACCGTGGTCGCGTCCGCGGCGCTCGTCGTCGCGGCCGCCGGGGCCGCGGCCGGCTCGGCCGTGCTGCTGGTGGCCGCCGTCGTCGCGGTGACGTTCGCCTTCGGTCTCGGTCAGCCGGCCCTGGTTTCCGGCGTCGGTGACGCGGTCGCGGACGACGTACGAGGCGTGGCGCTCGGTGTCGCCACGCTCGTTCTTCCTCGCGGGCGGTGGACTCGGCTCGGCCGTCGTCGGCGGCCTGGGGGACGTCCTCGGCATGCCGACCGCGCTGCTGCTGCTCGCCGCGCTCCCGCTGCTGGGGCTGGTCGCCCTTGTCCCCAACCTGCGGAGCAGCCCCGCCACGGCAGTAGCGGCCGCGTCGTCAGCCGCGGCGGGCGCGGGCGGCCGTCTTGGCGCGGTCGTTCTGGTCGAGCGCGACCTTGCGGATCCGGATGGCGTCGGGGGTGACCTCGACGCACTCGTCCTCGCGGCAGAACTCCAGGCACTGCTCGAGGGACAGCCGCTTCGGCGGGATCAGCTTCTCGAAGTTGTCGGAGGTGGAGGAGCGGACGTTGGTCTGCTTCTTCTCCTTGGTGATGTTGACGTCCATGTCGTCGTCGCGCGAGTTCTCGCCGACGATCATGCCCTCGTAGACCTCGGTGGTCGGCTCGACGAACAGCACGCCGCGCTCCTGCAGGTTCGTCATCGCGTACGCCGTCGCGGCGCCGGCGCGGTCGGCGACCAGCGACCCCGACGCGCGGGTGCGGCAGCTCGCCGGCCCACGGCTCGTAGCCCTCGAAGACGTGGTGCGCGATGCCGGTGCCACGGGTGTCGGTGAGGAACTCGGTGCGGAAGCCGATCAGGCCGCGGGCGGGGACCAGGAACTCCATCCGCACCCAGCCGGTGCCGTGGTTGGTCATCTGCTCCATCCGGCCCTTGCGGACCGCGAGCAGCTGGGTGATCGCGCCGAGGTACTCCTCCGGCGCGTCGATCGTCAGCCGCTCCACCGGCTCGTGCAGCTTGCCGTTGACCTCGCGGGTGACCACCTGCGGCTTGCCGACGGTCAGCTCGTAGCCCTCGCGTCGCATCTGCTCGACGAGGATCGCCAGCGCCAGCTCGCCGCGGCCCTGCACCTCCCAGGCGTCGGGACGCTCGGTGGGCAGCACCTTGATCGACACGTTGCCGACGAGCTCGGCGTCGAGCCGGTCCTTGACCAGCCGCGCGGTGACCTTGGAGCCCTTCACCCGGCCGGCGAGCGGCGAGGTGTTGGTGCCGATGGTCATCGAGATGGCCGGCTCGTCGACGGTGATCAGTGGCAGCGCGACGGGGTGCTCGGGGTCGGCAAGGGTCTCGCCGATCATGATGTCGGGGATGCCGGCGATCGCGACGATGTCGCCCGGGCCTGCCTCGAGCCCCGGCTTGCGCTCCAGCGCCTCGGTGACGAGCAGCTCGGTGATCTTCACGTTGCGGGTCGAGCCGTCGCGCCGCATCCACGCGACCTGCTGGCCCTTCTTCAGCTGGCCCTCCTGGACCCGCACCAGCGCGAGCCGGCCCAGGAACGGCGAGGAGTCGAGGTTGGTGACGTGCGCCTGCAGCGGCGCGCCGGGGGTGTACGACGGCGCAGGGACGGTGTCGACGATCGTCTGGAACAGCGGCTCGAGGTTCTCGCTGTCGGGCATCCCGCCGTTCTCCGGCATCGCCCTGCTGGCCCGGCCGGCCTTGGCGGAGGCGTAGACGACGGGGAAGTCGAGCGCGTCCTGGCTGTGGCTCTCGTCGAGCAGGTCGAGGAACAGCTCGTAGGTCTCGTCGACGACCTCGGCGATGCGCGCGTCCGAGCGGTCCACCTTGTTCACCACGAGCACGACGGGCAGGTCGGCGTTGAGCGCCTTGCGGAGCACGAACCGGGTCTGCGGCAGCGGCCCCTCGGAGGCGTCGACGAGCAGCACGATGCCGTCGACCATCGACAGCCCGCGCTCGACCTCGCCTCCGAAGTCGGCGTGGCCCGGGGTGTCGATGATGTTGATCGTCATCGCGCCGCCGTCGACGGAGGCAGCAGCCGCGCCGGTGTAACGGATCGCGGTGTTCTTGGCGAGGATCGTGATCCCCTTCTCGCGCTCCAGGTCGCCGGAGTCCATCGCCCGCTCGTCGACGTGCTGGTGCTCGCCGAACGCACCGCCCTGCCAGAGCATCGCGTCGACCAGCGTGGTCTTGCCGTGGTCGACGTGGGCGACGATCGCGACGTTGCGCAGGTCGGAGCGGGACTGCATGGCGAAACCTTCGGACGAGGGAGTGGGGGACGTCATACGGGCGGGTCGTCATGGCGACCGCGGGGGATGACGCAGGCAAGTCTAGACGGGGAAATCAGTAAGTGGTAACTTACGGTTCGTGGTGACTTACCAAGATGGGCTCGCGGCGATCGGGGACCCGACGCGACGCACCATCTTCGAGCTGCTCGCCGAGGGGCCGACACCGGTCGGCGAGCTCGCCGCGCGGCTCCCGATCAGCCGGCCGGCGGTCTCGCAGCACCTGGCAGTGCTCAAGACGGCCGGGCTGGTCAGCGACCGGGCGGTCGGCACCCGGCGCCTGTACCGGCTCGACCCGGCCGGCGTGGCCGCGATGCGCGCCTACCTCGACCGGTTCTGGGGCCAGGCGCTCGCGGACTTCAAGTCGGTGGCAGAACAGCGGCAGCAGGAGGACAGATGAGCGTCGAGACGATCCATGGAGCGGCCTCCTGCAGCTCTTCGAGGAGTCGTTGGCAGCCCGCTAACGTCTGCCGCGTGACCCTCGCCGACCTGCTCGCCGACTCCGAGCGCGTCGTCGCGTTCACCGGAGCGGGCATCTCGACCGAGTCCGGCATCCCCGACTTCCGCTCGCCCGGAGGCGTGTGGACGCGCTACGACCCGGCAGGACTTCACGTTCGGCCGGTACGTCGACGTCCGCCGAGGTCCGCGAGCGGTCGTGGCAGATGCGACGCGAGCTGCTCGCGGAGACCCCGGCGCCCAACGCCGGGCACCGGGCTCTCGCCCGGCTCGAGCAGTCGGGTCGCTCGCTCGGCGTGATCACCCAGAACATCGACGGGCTGCACCAGGAGGCCGGCTCCGAGCGCGTCGTCGAGGTGCACGGCACCGCCCGCGAGGTGATGTGCATCGGCCACGCACCCCGGCGCGGCACTCCCGACGGCTGCGGGTTCCGCGCCCCGCTCGCCTGGGCGCTCGAGCGCGTCGACGGCGGCGACCCCGACCCGCGCTGCCCGGACTGCGGCGGACTGGTGAAGTCCGCCACGGTGTCGTTCGAGCAGGTGCTGTTCGCCGATGTCGTGGAGGACGCGACTGGCGTTGGCCGGTGAGGCGGACCTGATGGTCGCGGTCGGCTCGTCGCTGGTCGGTCTACCCGGCGGCCGAGCTGCCGCTGGTCGCCGTGCGCAACGGTGCGCGGCTGGCCATCGTGAACGACGAGCCCACGCCGTACGACGACCTGGCGGACCTGGTGGTGCGTGGCCGCGCGGGGCAGGTGCTCAGCGAGGCGATCGACTCGATCAGGCCAGGGCGCGGTCGAGCGCGGCCTCGACGTGCAGCGTCGTGCACGGGAAGACCGGGATCTCGCAGTCGGCCTGCTTGACCAGCAGCTCCAGCTCGGTGCAGCCGAGGATCACGCCCTGCGCTCCGGCGTCCCACAGCTCGTCGATGACCTTCACGACCGTGCTGCGCGAGGTGTCGAGCACCTTCCCGTGCACGAGCTCGTCGTAGATGATCTGGTTGATCGTGCCGTGGTGCCGCTCGTCGGGTACGACGACCCGCAGGCCGTGCGACGCGAGCCGGTCGACGAAGAACGGCCGTTGCATCGCGAACGAGGTGCCCAGCAGCCCCACCGTGCTCAGCCCACGTGCGGTGCACGCCTGCGCGACGACGTCGGCGAGGTGCACGAACGGGATGCTCACCGCCGCCTCGACCTGGTCGGCCACGGTGTGGAACGCGGTGGTGCACATCAGCAGCAGGTCGGCGCCGGCCGCCTCGACGCCGCGCGCGGCCTCGGCGAGCAGGGCCGCGACTTCGTCCCAGCGCTCCGACTCCTGCAGCTCGGTCAGCTCGGCGAACTCCACGCTCGAGAGCACCAGACGCGCAGAGTGCAGGCCGCCGAGTCGCTCCTCGACACGCTGGTTGAGCAGCAGGTAGTACTGCAGGCTGCTCTCCCAGCTCATCCCGCCGACGAGTCCGATGCTCAGCACGGGGGCGAGTCTGTCACAGCGGCCCGGGACCCGCCGGGCATAGTGCGGGGGCATGACCCCGCCGAGCCGTCGAGTCCAGGTCACACGTTCCGGCGGGTTCGCCGGCATGCGGCACAGCGGCGACGTGGTGCTCGGCGACGACCCGCGCATCCCCGAGGTCGAGTCGCTGCTCGGCCGCATCGACTTCGCTGCCGCACCACCGCACCGGCCGCGACCCGACCGGTTCGTCTTCACGTTCACCGTCGACGGCCACGACACCGTGGTCGGCGAGGAGGACCTCACCCCAGACCTGCGGCAGCTGGCCGATCTGGTGCTGCCCTGAGCTCAGCGGCCCTTGTTGCGCGGTACGAGGTTTCCGCTGTCCTGCCACACGTTCTGGTTCGCAGTGCCGTCGTGGGTGCTCAGTCCTGTGCTGGTGGTCATCAGGGCGTAGTAGCTGGTGTCGCCAGTGCCCTTCTGGGCCATGCTCCGGCCGAAGCGGTTGCGGGCGAAGCTGCCGGTGACTGTCGTGGGGCCGTTGTTGACCGCGTACTCGCCGCCGTCGATCCAGTTGTCCTCGATGGTGATGTTGACCCCGGCGTTGAGCATGAAGACCGAGAGCTGCTTGACGGCCAGCGGCAGCGGGCTGGACGAGACGTCGTCGTTGGCCCAGTTGGCGTTGAAGTTGTTGCCGTAGATGTCGACGCCAGTGGTGCCGTCGGACTCGACCTGGACGACGTCGGCGTGGTTCCAGGGCTTGTTCGCCCAGGTGTCCCCGACGTAGTCCCCGCCTGCGGAGTACGCGCCGGTCGGGCCGTGGGTGGTGGAGTTGCCGAAGAAGATCAGGTCGTGGACGTAGTTGCCGCGGATGACCATGTTCACGTCCTTGGGGCCGGAGCCCGGGCCGGGGCTGAACCCGTCGGTGACGTGGGAGATGTCGTTGTACTCCGCGACCACGTTGCGGTCGCCGATCGCGTTGAAGAACTCGTTGTTGAACGTGGCGTGGATCGTGTTGTAGCGGACCAGGGTGCCCGTTGCGCCGTTGGTGTTGACCATGCGGCGGGGGCCCGTCGGCGCGTTGTATGCGTCACCACGGATGTCGCAGTTCTCGATGGTCACGCCGTTGGCGGCGACGTTCACGGTCCCGTTCACGACGCGGTCCTTGAGGTCCTTGGTGATGGTGAGCACACCGCTCTTCCAGGTGCCGTCGGCCGAGGTCGCCAGCTTGGTGGGCGCCGGCCGGACGATCCCGGCCCCGACGTTCTGAGCCGTCGGCTTCGTGGTGCGCAGGTCGAACACGACCGGGTTGGGGGTTGTGGTCCACGTGGTGGTGGCCGGCGTTGCGTCGGTGTTGCCCGCGCGGTCGGTCGCCCTGACGGCGAACGAGTGCTGACCGTCGGCGAGGCCGCTGAGGGTGAGCGGGCTGGTGCAGGCGCTCCAGGCGGCAGCATCGAGTGAGCATCCGAAGGTGCCGGGCTCGGTGCTGGACATGGCGATCGTCACCTTGTGGTTGTCCGTGGCATCGGGTGTGGCCGTCGCGGTCGTGTCGGGCGCGGTGGCGTCGATCGTCCACGTGCGGTGCTGCAAGGGTCCGGTGTTCCCGGCCAGGTCGGTGGCTCGAACGGCCAGGTCGTGGCTTCCGTCGGCCAGGGCGGTCCAGCTCGCGGACGCGTCGCAGGGCTGTGCGGCAGCACCGTCGAGCTGGCACTCGAACGAGGCCGCCTCGCTGCTCGAGAGGTTGAACGCGGCGTCCTTCGCCGAGGTGAGCGACCCGTCGGAGGGGCCACCATCGATGGTCACGGCCGGCGGGGTGGTGTCGACCGTCCATGAGTAGGTGGCGGCCGGAGCCGCGAACCCGTCGGCGTCGACGGCCCGGACGGCGAAGGCGTGGTTGCCGTCGGCCAGGGCGCTGTAGGCGGTCGGGCTGGTGCAGGAGGCCCAGGTCGCACCGTCGAGCCGGCACTGGAAGCGGCTGCCTGACGTGTTGGCCGCGAAGGAGAAGCTCTGCGTGCTCTGGTTGGTCAGGTTCGGGCTCGTGCCGGACAAGGTCTGCGCCGAGCCGGCGGAGTAGGCGGCACCGGCAGGACCGGTGATGGTCGTCGTCGGGGTGGTCACAGCCAGGTCATCGATGGTGACGGCCTGCGCCTGCGTCGCGGTGCCGGACAGGAATCCCGAGAACCCCGGGGTGCCTGGCGCCTGCAGCTGCGCGGAGGAGTCGGTGGTGCGCACGCCCCAGGTCGACGGCTCCGTGGCACCGACCCACGCCTTGCCGAGGAGGGTGGTGGTGCCCGAGCCGCGCACCCGAAGTCGCACGTGCACCGGGGTCCCGGCGGCGTACGTCTTCACGGCCGTCACGGCGGTGCCCAGGCTGGTCTGGGTGCCGGCGACGGTGCGGCTCAGCGAGAGGCGCAGCGACTTGTCGGCGGCGAGCTTGAGGTCGAGCTGGTAGCTGCCCTGGCCGGCGATGCGGCGGCCGAGCAACGACATGTAGGTGCCGCCGCCCGTGGCCGCCTTGGTCAGCGACACAGTCGTCGCCAGGTCGGTGTTCGTGGACGCCGTGGGAAGTGAGGAGCCCTCACCGCGTCCGGGGGTCGACAGCGCGAGCCGGCCGACTCCGCCGGAGACGGAGAGCTTGGTCGAGGGGTTCGACGTCCAGGCGCCACCGTTGTCGGCCTGCCCGAGTCCGGAGGCGACGGTGCGGGCGAAGGTGTCGCTCCCGAGCTTCCCCGCGTCCGCGACATCGGCCGAGGTCGCCGCGTCACTCGCTGAGGGGTGGAAGGGGAGCACCAGGGCGGTTGCACCCATGGCGACCAGGACGCAAACGGCGGCCCGGGAACGTCTGCGCCGAGGAGGCACGATCGTTTCAGGGCATGCGGGCATAGAAGAACGCACAAAGACTCCAGAAGGGCAGAGGCGCCCCGGAGCGAGCACGGGGCCAGGTCCCGCACCGAGGGGGACCCGTCAAGGAGAGGGCGGTTGAACTAATGCACCGCCATCAGTAAAGGTATCGGCCCCAATCCGGCCCATCTGTAATTTTCGGACTCACTGGTCCACACCGGACACTTCGGGCAGCCGCCCGAAGCCGGGGTCAGTCCTGGATGCGGTGCACCTTGTGCTGCGCGGCCTGCGCGCGCGGCCGGATCGACCAGCTCGTCGATGTTCACGTGCGCGGGTCGGGTCACCATCCAGGTGATGGCGTCGGCGACGTCGTCGGCGCTCAGCGGGTCCGGGACGCCCTGCGTAGACCGCGTCCGCCTTCTCCTGGTCGCCCTCGAAGCGCACCAGCGCGAACTCGTCGGTCCTGACCATGCCCGGCGCGATCTCGCACACCCGCACCGGCTGGTCGTAGAGCTCGAGCCGCAGCGTCTCGGTGACCACCTGGGTGCCGTGCTTGGCCGCGGTGTACCCGCCGCCGCCCTCGTAGGCGATCCGTCCGGCGGTGGAGCCGACGTTGAGGATCACGCCCGCACCGCTCGCGACCAGCGCCGGCACCAGCGCCTTGGTCACCTCGACCAGCCCGATGACGTTGACCTCGAACATCTTGCGCCAGTCGTCGGTGTCCGCCTCGGTCACCGGGTCGGACCCGAACGGCACCGCCGGCGTTGTTGACGAGCACGTCGAGCCGCGGGCCGACCAGCTTCGCCAGGGCCTCGACCTCGTCGGTGTCCGTGACGTCGCAGCGGACCGGCGTACCCCCGATCTCCTCGGCGAGCGCGCGGACCCGCTCCTCACGCCGGGCGGCGCAGAACACGTGGAAGCCCGGCATCGGCGAGGTGGCGTGCGGTCGCGGCGCCGATCCCGCTGCTGGCTCCGGTGACGACGGCGGTGCGGGCCTGGTCCTGGTGCTGGTTGCTCATGGCTCGATTCTGTCGTCGGCGCCGGGCACGGGCGAACCACCCGTCCAGTGGTCGGAAGGAATACGTGTGAGCGGGCGCGAGTTGGGGGACCTGGAGGTGTGCCCAACGTGAGTCCCAGAGTTCCCAGCCTTCGACCCGACGCCCGACCCGCCCGCCACGGGCGGGTCGCCATGATCAGCGTGCACACGTCGCCGCTGGACCAGCCCGGCACCGGCGACGCGGGCGGCATGAACGTCTACGTGGTCGAGCTCTCCAAGCGCCTGGCCGCGCGCAACCTCGCCGTCGAGATCTACACGCGCGCCACCTCCTCCGACCTGCCGCCGACCGTCGAGGCGTTCCCCGGCGTGACCGTCCACCACGTCCACGCCGGGCCGTTCGAGGGGCTCACCAAGGCCGAGCTGCCCGGACAGCTGTGCGTCTTCGCGCGCGAGGTGCTGCGGGCCGAGGCGCGGCACGACCAGGGCTGGTACGACGTCGTGCACTCCCACTACTGGCTCTCCGGCCAGGTCGGGGCACTGGTGCGAGACCGGTGGAGCGTGCCGCTGGTGCACTCGATGCACACGATGGCGAAGGTCAAGAACGACTCGCTCGCGGCCGGGGACTCCCCGGAGCCGATGGCGCGCGTGATCGGCGAGGAGCAGGTCGTCGAGGCCGCGGACATGCTGATCGCCAACACCGACATGGAGGCCAAGCAGCTGCTCGAGCTGTACGACGCCGACCCGGCCCGCGTCGAGGTCGTGCACCCCGGCGTGGACCTCGGGGTCTTCCGGCCCATCGTCGACGGCCCGCGCGCGGCTCGGGTTGCCCGAGGACGCGGTCGTGCTGATGTTCGCCGGGCGCATCCAGCCGCTCAAGGCGCCCGACGTGCTGCTGCGCGCGGTGCGCTCGCTGCTCGAGCGCGACCCGGAGCTCCGGCCCCGGCTGGTCGTGCCCGTCGTCGGCGGCCCGTCCGGCACCGGCCTCGAGCACCCCGAGTCGCTGGCGCAGCTCGCCGACTCCCTCGGCATCGCCGACGTCGTGCGGTTCGTGCCGCCGGTGGCGCAGTCGACGCTGGCCGACTGGTACGCCGCGGCGACCTTGGTGTGCGTCCCGTCGTACAACGAGTCCTTCGGGCTGGTCGCCGTCGAGGCGCAGGCCGCCGGCACACCCGTGGTCGCCGCCGCGGTCGGCGGGCTCGGCACGGTCGTTCGCGACGGGGTCTCCGGCCTGCTCGTCGAGGGGCACGACCCCGAGGACTACACGCGAGCGATGGAGCGCATCGTCGCTCGAGCCCGGACTGCGGGCCGAGCTCTCCGCGGGCGCGCTCACCCAGGCCGCCAGCTTCGCCTGGGAGCTGACCGCCGACCGCACCCTCGAGGTGTACGAGGCCGCCGCGGCCTCGATGCGCGACGACCTGACCGCGGTCGGCGCCTGAGGGACGACCCGCGCCGGGCATGATGCTGTGGTGACCGACCGCGAAGCCGCAGCCGAGACCGTCCGCGCCACGCTGGCCGACTCCGACCTGGAGTGGAAGGAGCTCTCTGACGGCGTCTTCACCGTCGACCTCCCGGGCGAGAAGAAGCTCACAACTCCCTGCCGCCTCGACGTCGGCGAGCACGCGTTCGGCGTGCACGCGTTCGTCGCCCGGCAGCCCGACGAGAACCACGAGCGCGTCTACCGCTGGCTGCTCGAGCGCAACCTCAAGATGTTCGGCGTCTCGTTCGCCGTCGACGCCGTCGGTGACATCTACCTCGACGGCAAGCTGCCGCTGTCGGCCGTGAGCGCCGACGAGATCGACCGCCTGCTCGGTGCGGTGCTCACCTACGCCGACGAGTCGTTCAACACCATCCTCGAGCTCGGCTTCGCCACCTCCATCCGCCGCGAGTGGGAGTGGCGCAAGGCCCGCGGCGAGTCCACCCGCAACCTCGACGCCTTCCGCGGCTGGCTCGAGCGCTAGGCAGGCACGTTCTCGGGCACCTGGGCCCGCGGCCTGCGGCGGGCAAGGGCTACGCCGACGAGTGCGAGCACGCCTCCGACGTACGCCATCGCCGGCGGCGCCTCCGAGAGCAGCACCCAGCTCAACAGCACCGTGATCGGCGGCACGAGGTACGTCGTGACGCTGAGGCTGCCGGCGGTCATGAACGACAGCGCGAAGGCGTACGTCGAGAACGCGATCGCCGTGGGGAAGACGCCGAGGTACACCACCCAGAGCAGGTCCGACGTGCTCGCCGCTGCGGACTGGTGCACCAGGCCGCCGGCGAACGGCAGGCAGGCGATCGCCCCGACGGTGCAGGCGGTCCACGTCACCTGGATGGCGGACAGCCGCGCGACCAGGGGCTTCTGGACGATCAGGCTGACGGCGTAGGCAGCGGCCGAGACCAGGCAGAGCAGCACGCCGATGCGGGTCGCGGTCGCCGCCGTCACCTGAGGTCGACGTCGCGATCAGGGCGACCCCCGCGAAGGCGACGAGCAGGCCCGCTCCCAGCCAGACCGTCGCCTTCTCCTTGAGGAACATCGCGGCCAGCACGGCCACCAGCACCGGCGAGAGCTGGATCAGCATCGCGGCGGTGCCGGCATCGACACGGAGCTCGCCGGCGTTGAGCGCGACGTTGTAGACGCCGAACCACAGCAGGCCGATCACGACCAGCCCGGCCCACTCCCGCCGCGTCGGCCGCGTCCAGCCGCGGGTGGCGAGCACGGCACCGAGCGCGACCGACCCGACCACGCAGCCGGCCCAGGGACAGCGCGCCGGGCGAGAAGGTCTCGCCCAGGTGCCGGATCGCGACGAACGCCGACGACCAGAACAACAGGGTGACCGCGACCGCCAGCAAAGGCAGGGTGGACGGGCGGGACTGCATGCCTCCACGCTAGGTGCACGACGGTTCGGCGCCCACCGAAATGTTGCCGACCTTGCGTCGACATCCCGCCTCGTGCCGGCTCAGGCCTCGAGCTTGTAGCCGAGCCCGCGCACGGTCACCAGGAAGCTGGGTGCCGCGGGGTCGGGCTCGATCTTGGCGCGCAGCCGCTTCACGTGCACGTCGAGCGTCTTGGTGTCGCCGACGTAGTCCGAGCCCCACACCCGGTCGATGAGCTGGCCACGGGTCAGCACGCGGCCGGGGTTGCGCAGGAACATCTCGAGGAGCTCGAACTCCTTGAGCGGCAGCTTGGTGTCGCCGCCGTTGACGGTCACGACGTGGCGCTCGACGTCCATGCGCACCGGGCCGGCCTCGAGGGTCGGCGGGCGCCAGGCTCGACCTCGACGCCGCGGCGCAGCACCGCCCGGATGCGGGCGACCAGCTCGCGCGGTGAGTACGGCTTGGTGACGTAGTCGTCGGCGCCGAGCTCGAGGCCGACCACCTTGTCGACCTCGGCGTCCTTGGCGCTGACCATGATCACCGGCACGTTCGAGGTCGCCCGGATCTGGCGGCACACCTCGGTGCCCGGGGAGGCCGGGCAGCATCAGGTCGAGCAGCACGATGTCGGCGCCGGTGCTTGTCGAACTCCGCGAGCGCGTCCGGCCCGGTGTTGGCGACCGAGACGTCGAAGCCCTCCTTGCGAAGCATGTAGGCCAAGCGCGTCGCTGTAGCTCTCTTCGTCCTCGACGACGAGCACGCGGGTCACGTGGCCTCCTTCTTCGCCGAGTTGTCAGTGTCCTGCGCGGCTATAGCCGGGTCACCCACTGACAACTCGGTGACTCGACGCGGAAGGGAGAGCGTGAACGTCGACCCCTGGCCCTCGACGGACCAGACGCGCACCTCGCCACCGTGCGAGGCGGCGACGTGCTTGACGATGGAGAGGCCGAGGCCGGTGCCGCCAGTGGAGCGGTGACGGGCCGGGTCGACGCGGTAGAACCGCTCGAAGATCCGGTCGAGCTCGCTGGCCGGGATGCCGATGCCCTGGTCGGTGACGGTCAGGTCGACCATCCTCTCGTTGGCGCGTGCCGCGACGACGACCGTGCTGCCCTCGGGGGAGTAGGCCACGGCGTTCGCGACCAGGTTGCCCAGCGCCAGCGCGACCTCGTCGCCGTTGCCGAGGATCTCCAGACCGCGCTCGCCGTTGTGCACGAGCTCGATGTCCTTGCGACTGCGCGTCGATGGCGCTCTGGTCGATGGCGCGGGTCGACGACGCTGTCGACGTCGACCGCCTGCGGGTCCTCGAGCGGGTCGTCGCCCTGCAGCCGCGACAGCTCGATGATCTGCTGCACCAGCCGGGTCAGCCGGGCGCTCTCGGTCTGCATGCGGCCCGGCGAACCGGACCACCGCCTCCGGGTCGTCGGCCGCCTCCTGCACCGCCTCGGCGAGCAGGTTCAGCGCGCCGACCGGGCGTCTTGAGCTCGTGGGAGACGTTGGCCACGAAGTCGCGGCGGATCGCCTCGACGCGGCGCTCGCGGGTGCGGTCCTCGACCAGCGCCAGCACCAGCCGGCTGCTCAGCGGCGCGACGCGCGCGGTGACGTGCTGTGGCGCGACGCCGCGGCCACGCGGGATGACGCAGCTCGGTCTCGCGGATCTGCCCGTCGCGGCGCACCTGCCTGACCAGGTCGGCCAGCTCCTCGACGGTCACCTGCTGCCGCGCACGAGCCCGAACGCGTAGGCCGGCGCCGAGGCCTTGAGGACCTCGTCGTGCTCGTCGACGACGAGGGCGCTGGAGCGCAGCACGCTGAGCACCGTGGCGATCCCGGCGGGCACGGCGGGCTCCTGCTCGACCGGCCCGCGCTGGTGCATCTGGCGCTCGCTGACCCGCCACGCGAGGGTGACGCCGGCCCCGAGCACCGCTCCCAGCAGTGCGAAGAGCAGCGCCTGCGTCGTACTGTCCACGTTCTCGATCGTACGCACGCCCTGCACCGGCTGTTCGCCGGTCGAGGCCTGCTGACCTGCGCTTTCTGCGACTGTTCACCGTGCGTTCACGAAGCGTCGTGTCGGGGTCGCTCGTCCTTCACCTGCGGACACCAAGCCTGCGTAGGGTCCCCGTCATGCGTGATGCCTACTTCGACCAGCTCGACGCGATCGTCGACGAGCTCGTCGCGATGACCCACCAGGTGCAGGAGGCCGTGCGGCCGCGCGACCCAGGCGCTGCTCACCGCCGACGCCGAGATCGCCGAGAAGGTCATCTCCGACGACGCGAACATCGACGCCGCCCGCGAGCGGGTCGAGGGCCGGTCCTTCGAGCTCCTCGCCCTCCAGCAGCCGGTGGCCGAGCGACCTGCGGATGCTCGTCGCGGCCCTGCGCATGGTCGCCGACCTCGAGCGCATGGGCGACCTGTCCGTGCACGTCGCCAAGGTCGCGCGGCTCCGGGTGCCGCAGGTCGCCGTGCCCGACGAGCTCGTCCCGACCATCGAGCGGATGGCCGCAGGTCGCCGAGAAGATGGTCGGCACGGTGGCCGGGATCATCGCCGAGCGCGACGTCGAGGGCGCCCGTCAGCTCGAGGAGGACGACGAGGAGATGGACCAGCTGCGGCGCTCGTCGTTCCGGCTGATGCTCGACGACGTCCTGGCCGCACGGCGTCGAGCCCGCCGTCGACATCGCGCTGCTCGGCCGCTACTACGAGCGCATCGCCGACCACGCGGTCTCGCTCGCCCGCCGGGTCGTCTACCTGGTCACCGGCGAGACGGTCACCACCGTCGACCACCTCTGAGGCAGACCGCCCGGAACCCGAGCCGTCGCTCGGCGGCGGTGACATGATGGTCAGCGTGAACGCGGCCATCCGGTCGAGCGTCCTCGACGCCGTCGGAGACAGTCGAGGCGTACGCCGCTGCCGCCGATGGTTCGCGACCTCCGTGCTGTGGAGCGACCTGCGGGCGCCCGTCGCCGAGCTGCCCCGGCTGGTCGTCCTACGACCTCGTCGTCCACCTCGGCAACGTCCACGCCTGGGCCGCGACCATCGTCGAGACCGGCCTGGAGGCGGTCGAGCAGAACGACGAGCCGCGCACCTCCACGAAGGCCGAAGGTGGTCGGCGAGTGGTACCGCGGCAAGGCCGAGGACCTCTACGAGGTGCTGCGGCAGACGCCGCCCGACGCGCCCTGCTGGAACTTCGTGTTCGGCAGCGGGGACGGCCGCCTTCTGGTCGCGGCGGCAGCTGCACGAGACGACGATCCACCAGGTCGACCTCGACCTCACCGCGCGACCGGGTGACGGAGCATCGACCCCGACGTCAGCGTCGACGGCATCACGAGGTGCTGACGCGTGATGCTGCACCGCATGCACCAGCGAGGGCATCCCGCCGCCCTCGACGAGCCGATCGGCCTCGTCGCCGAGGACACCGGGGACACCTGGGTGGTCTCACCGCGACAGCCCGTCGAGCCAGGTGGTGCCGCTGCAGCCGGTCGAGCGCCAGCGACGACGCGGTCCTCTCGCTGCCTCCGTCGGTCGAGCACCGCCGCGACGGGTCGGTCTCGACCGAGAACCTCGTCGAGGCGCCTGCCGGCGATCCTCTACCGGCTGCTGTGGCAGCGGCCCGTCGACCACCAGCGAGCTCGCTCCTGGCCGGTGACCAGGCCCGGGTGCGCGCGTTCCTGCGGAGCCGGCTCACCCCCTAGCGCGGTCAGCGGCCCTGGCTGGCGACCGCCTTGATCGCGTCGGCGGCGGCGTCCGGGTCGAGGTACTCGCCGCCGCGCTGCGTCGGCCGCAGGTGCTCGTCGAGCCGGTAGACCAGCGGGATGCCGGTCGGGATGTTGAGCCCGACGACGGCCTCCTCGGACATGTCGTCGAGGTGCTTGACCAGCGCCCGCAAGCGAGTTGCCGTGCGCCGCGACGCAGACGGTCCGCCCGCTCCGCAGGTCGGGCACGATCGCGTCGTACCAGTAGGGCAGCATGCGCTGCACCACGTCCTCGAGGCACTCGGTGCGCGGCAGGATCTCGTCGGCGAGGTCGGCGTACGCGGGCGTCGCCGACCTGCGACCACTCGTCGTCGTCGTCGATGGGCGGCGGCGGGGTGTCGTAGGAGCGGCGCCAGAGCATGAACTGCTCCTCGCCGTACTCCTCCAGCGTGGCCTTCTTGTCCTTGCCCTGCAGGGCGCCGTAGTGCCGCTCGTTGAGCCGCCACGACCGGCGCACCGGGATCCAGTGCCGGTCGCACGCGTCGAGCGCGAGGTGGGCCGTGGTGATCGCGCGCCGCAGCACCGAGGTGTGCAGCACGTCGGGCAGCACGCCCGCCTCCGCGATCAGCTCACCGCCGCGGGTGGCCTCGGCCGCGGCCCTTGTCGGTGAGGGGCACGTCGACCCAGCCGGTGAAGAGGTTCTTGGCGTTCCAGTCGCTCTCGCCGTGGCGGAGCAGGACGAGCGTGTACGTCATCGGGTCACCCTAGTGACCGTCCCGGAAGCCTCAGCTGGGGACTGCGATGCCGCTGTACGTCGGGTCGTCGGCGGACACGACCGGCGCTCTCACGGTGACGGCCTGGCCGCGGTCGAAGGTGAACCTGATCGTCACGAAGCTGGCCCGGGACGACCCGCTGGTCGCGGATCTCGATCTGCCCCTTTGTCGCGAGGTTGAGCAGGCCACCGGCCGGGATGGTGGTCTCGCCGCCCGGCGTGACCTGTGCGTTCGCGTTCGAGCCGGCGCCCGCAACGCCGCGCAGCGTGTCGTCCTCGACCTGGTCGTTGTTCACGAGGCTGGCGATCACGGTGCCGCTGCCGTCGGTGCCGGAGACGATGAGCGCGTTGAGCACGTCGACCGTGCCGGACCGGTCGTCGACGCCTGCCGCAGGGGTGTAGACCTGGTCGGTCTGCTCGTGGAAGCCGTTGCTGCACGCCGTGAACCCGGGGGCCACGAGCAGGAGGGCGGCGATGGCGAGACCGCGACGGGCGTTCACGGCCGCGAGTCTAGGTCGACGCCGGCTCATCGCGGCGCCTGGCGCCATGGCCGCCCGACGGTCAGCCCGGTGACGACGATGCCCGCGGCGACCAGCGTGGTGAAGGTGAGCGAGATCCACAGCAGCCGCGGCGCGCCGATCCGCAGCGCGATCCGCAGCGGCAGGTGCCGCATGCCGGTCTCGTCGTCCTCCACCAGGTCGGGCAGCGTGTTGAGGAAGTGGATGCCGACGCCGAGCATCGCGGCGAGCACGGTCATCGCGATGGTCGGCGGCCCGCCGTGCAGGCCCGGCCCCAGCCCGCCGTAGGACAAGAAGGCGGGCAGCAGGCCGAAGCTCACCGCGTAGGGCAGCCAGGAGAAGAGGGTGCTCTTGAAGTAGAAGTTGTACATCCAGGCGCTGAGCACGGCCGCCAGGTGCGCGATGCCCGACGGCGGTGCCGTTGGCCAGCGACAGCGGGATGCAGACGAGGACCACGCAGGTGGTGGCGAAGTTGACGTCGCCGGGCTGAGATCCAGCCCATCGCGACCGGCTTGTCCTGCCTGCCGGTCTTCCGGTCGCGGTCGGCGTCGACGACGTCGTTGATCCAGCCGACGGTCAGCTGGCCGGTCAGGATCGTCGCCGCCACCAGCGCGCACTCTGCGCCGCTGCGCCCGGACAGCGCGGCCGCGATCGTGAGTGCCACGGTCATGGCCGCGACCGGCAGGGGATGGCACGCCAGCAGCAGCGAGATCGTCTGCCCGCGCCGCTTCCGGAATTTCATGAGTCGCAGTATCGACCAGGAACGGCGAGTTCGTGGCCTTCCCATGCAACGCCTCGTTGCAGGCACATCAGTTGCTCTCCTGTCAAGCCCCAATCTGGGCTCTGACCTGCGCAAACGCGAAATCGGCCGGTCCGGCCCCGTGTTAGACTAGTCACCTAGGAAGGGGTACTTGGCACATGACATTCACCGTCGGCGAAACGGTTGTTTACCCAAATCACGGCGCAGCGATCATCGAGGACATCGAGACGCGACAGATCAAGGGGGAGGACAAGGAGTATCTGGTACTCCGCATTGTCGCCCAGCAGGATCTTGTCGTTCGAGTGCCCGCCTGCAACCTCGACCTCGTCGGGGTTCGCGACGTCGTGGACAAGGAAGGTCTCGACCGCGTTTTCGACGTGCTTCGTGCCGCGCACACCGAGGAGCCGACCAACTGGTCGCGCCGCTACAAGGCGAACCTCGAGAAGCTGCACTCCGGTGACGTCATGAAGGTGGCCGAGGTCGTGCGCGACCTGTGGCGCCGTGAGCGCGACCGCGGGCTGTCGGCCGGCGAGAAGCGCATGCTGGCCAAGGCGCGCCAGATCCTGGTCTCCGAGCTCGCGCTCGCCGAGCACACCAACGAGGACAAGGCCGAGGCGCTCCTCGACGACGTGCTCGCGTCCTGACCCACACAACCTGAGCAGAAGCCCCCAGCGCTACGCGTGCTGGGGGCTTCCGCGTCTGCGGACCATGCGGCCCCTCAGCGGGGCACGACGAGCGCGGTGGCGATCGCGGCGATGCCCTCCCCGCGGCCGGTCAGGCCCAGACCGTCGGTGGTGGTCGCCGACACGGTGACCGGCGCCCCGGCGGCGGCCGAGAGCGCAGCCTCCGCCTCTGCGCGGCGCGGCCCCAGGGCCGGGCGGGTGCCGATCACCTGCACCGCGACGTTGCCGACGTCGAAACCGGCCGCGCGGACCAGCCGCGATGCCTCCGTGAGCAGGGCGACCCCGCTCGCACCGCCCCACTTCGGGTCGTCGGTGCCGAAGTTGCTGCCCAGGTCGCCGAGCCCCGCGGCCGAGAACAACGCGTCGCAGCACGCATGGGCCGCGACGTCGCCGTCTGAGTGACCGGCGAGCCCGCGTGCCTCCTCGGGGAAGTGCAGGCCCGCGAGGTGCAGTGGTGCGCCGTCCTCCAGAGCGTGGACGTCGACCCCGATGCCGGTGCGCGGGACCGGGCCAGCAGGGTCGGACATGGCCCCCATGATGTCCTACCCGCCCATCTGCTCACCGGTGCTGCGCGAACATGGAGACGTGGACAAGACGCCGCGGGGCCGGTTGGCGCTCGCGGGCGCCGTGACGGCGTTCGGCGGCGTGGTGGCGGCCGACGTCCTCACCCACCTGCTCAACGCCCGCGCGACCCCCATCCAGCTGGTCGCGGAGGTCGTCATCGTCAAGACGCCCGGGCCGGTGGCCGAGACGCTGATCGGCGTCGTCGGGCGCAACGACAAGCCGATCCTGGTGGCCGGGGTGACGGTGGCGATCGTGCTGCTGGGCGCGCTCGCCGGACTGCTGGCGGGCCGGCGGCCGGTGTTCGGTCACCTGGTGTTCCTGGCGATGGCAGGGGTCGCGCTGCTCGCGGCCATGACGCGGCCGGACTTCACGCCGTACACGCTGCTGCCGTTGCTTGGCGGCCTCGTCGTCTGGGTCGTGCTGCTCGGGCTCCTGGTTCGTACGGCGAGGCCGGAACCGTCCCTGGTGGAGTCGCGGCGTCGGTTCATGTCGATGGCAGGTGGCGTGGCGCTCGGGGCGCTCGCCGTGGGAGTGGCCGGCCGCTTCGCGGGCCGGTCGCGACAGGCCGTCGAGGTGGCCCGGCGTGGGCTGCGGCTGAAGGTGACGCGTGGCACGGTGCCTGCGGGCGCGCAGTCCCCGCTTCGCGGCCTGGTCCCGTGGCGGGTGCCCAACGCGGACTTCTACCGGATCGACACCGCCTTGGTGCTGCCGGCCGTCGACCCGACCGACTGGCGGCTTCGCATCCACGGGATGGTCGACCGGGAGATCACGCTGAGCTATGCCGACCTGCTCGAGCGCCGGATGACCGAGACCTGGGTGACGATCTGCTGCGTCTCGAACCCGGTCGGCGGTGACCTGATCGGCAACGCTTGGTGGAGCGGCGTCCGCATCGCCGACCTGCTGAAGGAGGCGGGAGTCGACTCCGGCGCCGACGCGGTCAAGCAGACCTCCAAGGACGGCTGGACCTGCGGCACCCCCATCGAGGCGCTGACCGACGACCGCAACGCGATGCTCGCGGTCGGCATGAACGGCGAGCCGCTCCCGGTCGAGCACGGCTTCCCGGTGCGCATGGTCGTGCCGGGCCTCTACGGCTTCGTGTCGGCGACCAAGTGGCTGGTCGACCTCGAGGTGACGAGGTTCGACGACTTCAACGCGTACTGGACCGATCGCGGCTGGTCCGCCCAGGGGCCGGTGAAGACGGAGTCACGGGTGGAGGTGCCGCGCGACGGAGCCGACGTGCGCACCGGGTCGCTGCGCATCGGCGGTCACGCATGGGCGCAGCACACCGGTATCGAGAAGGTGGAGTTCCGGCTCGACGGTGACGCGTGGCGCGCTGCGGACCTGGGTCGGGTGCCTGGCAACGACACCTGGGTGCAGTGGTCGGCGAGCGTCGACGTCGACAACGGCTCCCACTCGCTGGCGGTGCGTGCGACGGACCGGTCGGGCTACACCCAGACCGCGGCACGTGCGGACGTCGTACCCGACGGTGCGACGGGGTGGCACACGGTCACCTTCAAAGCCGGCTGAGCCCGTCCCCCCGGCGGGGATTCATGTGACGCATGGCTGGGTAATGCAACAAATGACGCGCACGTCCGAAGCGGCGCGCGTCCGCACCCGACCAGAGGAGACGCGCCCGTGGCCACCGAGACCTCGACCCGTGAGGGCCAGGACCCGCAGCTGAGACGACACGTCGGCGTGATCGGCCTGCTGTTCGCCAGCGTCGGCTCGATCATCGGCTCCGGCTGGCTCTTCGGAGCGCTCGATGCCTCCACCGCGGCCGGCCCGGCGGCGATCATCTCGTGGGCCATCGGCGGCGTGATGATCACGCTCATCGCGCTGACCTACGCCGAGCTCGGCACGATGTTCCCGCTCTCGGGCGGGGTCGTGAGGTACCCGCACCTGGCGTTCGGCACGTTCGCGAGCTTCACGTCGGGCTGGATCACGTGGATCGCGGTCGGCACGACCGCCCCGATCGAGGTCGAGGCGACGCTGCAGTACGGCACGAAGTACTTCCCGTTCACCGAGGCGCACATCGTCGGTGGCGAGGAGGTGCACACGCTGACCGCGCTGGGGTACGGCACCGCGGTCGTGCTGATGGCGCTGTTCGTGGTCATCAACTACTTCGGCGTCAAGTGGTTCGCGCGCGTCAACAACGTGCTGGTGTGGTGGAAGATCGCGGTGATCCTGCTGGTGATCGTGGCCTTCTTGCTGAGCGCCTTCCACGGCGAGAACTTCACCAGCCACGGCTTCGCACCATCCGGCGGCCACGGTGTGCTCACGGCCGTCGCGACGTCCGGCATCGTCTTCTCCTTCCTCGGCTTCCGCCAGGGCATCGAGCTCGCGGGCGAGACCGACAACCCGAAGCGCAACGTGCCGATCGCCGTCGTCGGGTCCGTCCTGATCACCGGCGTGATCTACGTGCTGCTGCAGTTCGCCTTCATCGGCTCGCTGCCTCCGGGCGTCCTGGACAAGTCCGGGAGCTGGGCCAAGCTGAGCTTCGAGAACGACTTCGGCCCGCTCGCTGCGCTCGCGACGCTGCTGGGCATGGGCTGGCTTGCGATCCTGCTGTACGCCGACGCGATCGTCTCGCCGTTCGACACCGGGCTGATCTACACCACCACGACCTCACGCATCTCCTACGCGATGGCCCGCAACGGCAACGCGCCGCAGCGGCTCGCGTCGACCACCAACCGCGGCGTGCCGCTGGTGAGCCTCATCCTGGCGTTCGTCGTGGGACTGATCGTCTTCTTGCCGTTCCCCAGCTGGCAGCAGCTGGTCGGCTTCATCACGTCGGCCACCGTGCTCTCGTTCGCCTCGGGGCCGCTGGTGCTGGCAGCGCTGCGCAAGCGGATCCCCGACCGCGAGCGACCGTTCCGGGTGCCTGGTGGGCACGTCATCCCGTTCCTGGCGTTCTGCGCCGCGAACCTGATCATCTACTGGTCGACGTGGCCCATCAACTGGAAGCTGTTCGTCGCGGTGCTGATCGGCTTCGTCCTGCTCGGTGTCTTCCACGCGACCGGGCAGATCACCGCCTCGAGCTACGACCTGAAGGCGGGCGCGACCTGGACGATCCCGTGGCTGGCCGGGCTGGCGTTGATCTCCTACCTGGGTGACTACGGGGGCACCGGCCTGATCACCTTCGGCTGGTCCGTCCCGGTCAACGTGATCTTCTCGGCCGTGATCTACGTCCTCGCCTACAAGTACGCGCTCCCGACCAACAGGGTCGAGGAGTACATCGAAATGGTGCGTCACGAGGCACACGTCGAGGAGCAGGAGATCGGCTCCGAGCCCTAGACCGCTCAGCCGTTCACCAGTTGCGGCTGCCGCGGCGTGCCGGCAGCGGGTGCGCCTTGTCGCGGATGACGTAGGCCAGACCGCCGGATCCGCGCATGCTGCCGCCCGACCGGGTAGCGCTTGAGCCAGGCGTCCTCGAACTGCCCCCGCGCATAGGTACGACGGACGCCGGCACGGCTCTTCGCGGCCGGGTCGTTGACCACCACGCGTCCCGACTTCGTGAACCCGACGACCACCACGAGGTGTCCGCCGCGAGGAGCTGATCGGCGCCCCGGCCAGCTCGCCGCGGCCGAACGTGATCGACGTGACGACGGGGATGCCCGCCCTGATGAAGCGCTCGACGCCGCGCAGGCTGCGGAACCTCGTCACGAACGCGTGGCCGGTGCGGGTCGCGGCGTAGGCGGTGTTGAAGGGCCAGTTCCCCGTCCCGTCGTACCCGTGGTCGAAGGTCATGCGGGCGACGTGGTCGACCACTCGGTCGGTGTAGGACCGCCGCACCCACTTGTAGGCCGACTTGCGCGGCAGCTTGCGGTAGTAGGCCAGCACCATCGCCGTCGAGGTCGGTGAGCACCAGGCCTCGCCGCCACCGCCGTAGCGCGGGTACTCGCCGCGGTGGATCATCTGCGAGTAGCGGGGGACCTTGAGGATCCGGCCGCGTGCGGTGCCCGGCTTCGACGTCGCGACGCCGCGTGCGTTCGGCAGCGCCGAGGCCATCGCACCCGACGACGCTCCACTCGCGGCGTGCCGCTGGTGCCGACCCGTCGCAGCAGCGTCACCCGCAGCTGCCAGGCGGGGAAGCCGCCGCCGTTGGCCAGCCAGGTGTCGGTCGCGACATGCGCCTTGTCGTCGCGCTGGCTGCCGAGGCTGGTGCGACGGAACGTCGCGTCGCGGCCCTGCCCAGCGACCGAGGTTGTCCCAGCTGGTGCGGCTGCCGCGAAGGCCGGTGCCGCGCACCTCGACCTGGACCAGCGTGCGCCGCGGGGTGCTCGCGACCCAGGACGGCACCACCTCGGTGGCAGCGAACCCGGGGCGGACCCACGGGGACGTCCAGCGGCCGGCGCGGTAGCGCTTGCCGGCGACGCTCAACGTGCGCGGTCGGCTTGGTCAGCCGCAGCTGCCCGGTGCTGCCCGACGTGCCCGACGACGTGCCCGCGCGCCACTGCCGGGCGGTGTCCCAGTGCCGGTAGACGATGTGGCGGGACGCTGTGGCGGCCTCCGCGCTCTGGGTCGCCAGTCCGGTCACGAGCACCGGGACGGTCCCCGCGAGCAGCAGGGCTGGCGAGGTCAGCGCGATGACGAGGGGCGTGCGGCGGCGCAGAGACACCCCAGCACGGTAACCACAACTGTCACTTCTTGAACATGCTTCTCAGCAACCCCAGGCTTGCGCGGGCCGGCCGCGTGGTCGGGAGGACGCTCCAGCGTCGTTACGATTGCGCGGTGACTCTCCGGCTCTACGACACCGCGACGCGCGAGATCCGCGACTTCGCCCCGCTCGAGCGGGGCAAGGTCGGGATCTACCTGTGCGGCCTGACGGTGCAGTCGGAGCCCCACGTCGGGCACGTCCGCTCGGCGGTGAACTTCGACGTGCTGCGGCGCTGGCTCGCCGCGAGCGGCTACGACGTCACGCTGATCCGCAACATCACCGACATCGACGACAAGATCCTCATCAAGGCGGCCGAGCAGGGCCGGCCCTGGTACAACCTCGCCTACGCGATGAGCCGCGAGCTCGACGCCGCCTACGCCGCGCTCAACGTCGAGCCGCCGACCTACGAGCCCGCCGCGACCGGGCACGTCCCCGAGATGATCGAGCTGATCACCCGGCTGATCGCGAAGGGGCACGCCTACGCCGCCGAGGACGGCTCGGGCGACGTCTACTTCGACGTGCGGTCGTGGCCGTCGTACGGCGAGCTGACGCACCAGCGCATCGACGACATGGAGGCCGCCGAGGACGCCGACCCGCGCGGCAAGCGCGATCCTCGTGACTTCGCGCTGTGGAAGGGATGGAAGAAGGCGTCCGAGCCGGAGACCGCGGCGTGGCCGTCGCCGTGGGGGCCGGGCCGCCCGGGGTGGCACATCGAGTGCTCGGCGATGGCGCTGAAGTACCTCGGCGGCGCCTTCGACATCCACGGCGGCGGCGTCGACCTGCGCTTCCCGCACCACGAGAACGAGCAGGCGCAGTCGCGCGCGGCCGGGTTCGGCTTCGCGTCGTACTGGCTGCACAACGGGTGGATCACCACGTCCGGCGAGAAGATGAGCAAGTCGCTCGGCAACTCGCTGATCGTCCCGAACGTCCTGGAGCGGGTGCGCGGGATCGACCTGCGGTTCTACATCGTGGCCTCGCACTACCGCTCGCACGTGGAGTTCTCCGACCAGGCGCTCGACGAGGCGGCCGCGGGCTTCGCCCGGATCGAGCACTTCCTCGAGCAGGCGACCGCAGCTCCTCGGCGAGGTGGAGGTCGGCGAGTTCCCGGACGCATTCGCGCACGCCATGGACGACGACCTCGGCACGCCGGCCGCGGTCGCGGTGCTCTACGACGTGGTCCGCGAGGGCAACAAGCTGCTGGCCGGCGGCGACAGTCCCGAGCTGCGCGGTGCGGCGTCGTCGGTGCGCGCGATGCTCGCGGTGCTCGGGCTGGACCCGTACGACGAGCCCTGGTCGAGCGGCGGCTCCTCCGACGCGGAGGCCCGGCTCACGGGCGCCGTCGACGTGCTCGTCGCCTCGCTGCTGGAGCAGCGCGCCGCGGCTCGCGCGGACAAGGACTTCGCCGCCGCCGACGCCATCCGCGACCAGCTCAAGGAAGCCGGCATCGAGATCACCGACACCCCGCAGGGTCCTCGATGGTCACTGTGAGGTCGCTCTGATGGCCGGCAACTCCTCTCGTCGGGGCGCGATCAAGAAGACCGGCAAGGGCAACCCGACTGCGGGCTCCGGTGGCCGGCGCCGTCGCGGGCTGGAAGGCCGTGGGCCGACCCCCAAGGCGAAGGACCGCGAGGGCCACGTCACCCACAAGAAGCGCAAGCGCGCGGAGAAGGTGGCTACACCACGCCGCGCCGGCAAGGGCCCGCGGGCGGACGCCGACTGGGTGGTCGGACGCAACGCCGTCGTCGAGGCGCTGCGCGCGGAGATGCCGGTGAGCGCGGTGTACGTCGCCGAGGGCGCCGAGCGCGACGGCCGGCTGCGTGAGGTCTTCCGGGTGGTGGCCGACCGTGGCATCTCGCTGCTCGAGGTGGCGCGCGTCGAGCTCGACCGGATCACGAGCGGCGCGGTGCACCAAGGAGTCGCGGCCCGGGTGCCGGCGTACGAGTACGCCCATCCCGACGACCTGCTCGACCGGGCCGCCGAGGCCGGCGAGCCGGCGCTCATCGTCGCGCTGGACTCCGTCACCGACCCGCGCAACCTCGGGGCGGTCGTCCGGTCGGCGGCCGGCTTCGGCGCGCACGGTGTGCTGGTGCCCGAGCGCCGCTCCGCCGGCATGACGCCGGCCGCGTGGAAGACCTCGGCGGGCGCCGCGGCCCGCCTGCCGGTCGCCCAGGCCACCAACCTCACCCGTCAGCTGAAGGCCTACCAGGAAGCCGGCTGCATGGTCGTCGGCCTCGCCGCCGACGGCGACGTGTCGCTGCCCGACCTCGACCTCGCCGACGGCCCGCTCGTGCTCGTCGTCGGCTCCGAGGGCGCCGGCCTGTCCCGCCTGGTCTCCGAGACCTGCGACCAGCTGGTCTCCATCCCGATGGCCACCGGCCTGGAGTCGCTCAACGCGTCGGTGGCCGCCTCGGTGGTGCTCTACGAGGTCTCACGGATTCGCGCAGCCGCGAACTAAAGGTTTTCCCCTCGCCCGGGGTGTCAGATGGGTGGAGGTGATCGGTGTGGCCAGTCTCGGCAGCTCGCGCGTCACGGCGCAGATGGCGCCAGGACGCCGGTCTCGCGCGACCTCGTCGCGCGACGACGCCGAGGACTTCCGCCAGCTCTTCGAGGCGACGCGGGCCCGGGTGGTGCGCACGGTCTGGTACGTCGTGCACGACGACGAGGTCGCCCAGGAGATCACCCAGGAGGCGTTCCTCGCACTGTTCCGTCACTGGCGGAAGGTGCGCTCCTACGACCGGCCGGACCTGTGGGTGCGTCGGGTCGCACTGCAGAAGGCCCAGCGCGAGGCGGCCCGGATGCGGCGGCGCGACCACCTGGAGCGGACGGCGAACCCGCCGCCCGGCCCGGATGCGCTGCCCGACCCGGAGCTGCTGGACGCCATCGGCGCCTTGTCGCCGAGACAGCGGGCGGTGGTGGTCCTCTTCTACCTCGAGGACCGCCCGATGGAGGAGGTCGCCGACCTCGTCGGCTGCTCCACCTCGACCGGATTCGTCCACCTGCACAAGGCACGCCGTCGCTTGGCGGAGCTTCTCTCGCGAGGAGGTCGACAGCGATGTCGATTGACCAGCGCATCAAGGAGGGGCTCACGATGATCGACAAGCACCTCGACGAGCGGTCCGAGCTGGGTGACTCCCGCCGGGACCAACGTCGCATTCGTGGAGATCGGTCGACGAGCGCGGCGCTCGCGGACGACGCGAGTGGTCGTCGGGGTGCTGGCCGCGGCCGTCGTCGCCGTCGTGGCCGCGGTGGCTCTGGTTCCCGGTTCTCGGACGGTGACGGTCGGCGCCGGCGACACCGGCCGCCTCCTCGAGCGTCGACGTCTCGATCCGCACCGGTTCCGGCGTCACCCGTGGAGGGGACCTGGCGTTCGCGGCCGGTCTCGCTCGCCGACATGGAGGGCAACCTCAGGAACTTCGGCCTCGGTCGGTGGGTCCCCGCCCTGCGCTCCCGCGTCGGGGACTTCCGCAGCGGCCGCGTCGAGCTGCGGCTTCGGGATGGAGTCGCGACGACGACGTTGCGTGGCCCCGGCGGCAAGGTCGTGGCGAGGGACTCCTACACGCTGTCGCAGAACGCGCTGGTGCTGACTCCTCGGCCCTCGGGCGTGCCGGTGACCCTCGAGATCCGGTTGCAGGAGGGGCCGTTCATGTCGGTCGCCGCCGTCGACGCCACTGACCCCAAGGCGCGAGCCGTGGCCTGGGCTCTCTACACGACGAGGGGCTTCGCCGCGAAAGAAGTGACCGGCCGTCAGGCGGGGTCGGTCGCGACGGCTTCCTCTGGGCGGGCGGCAAGGACGGTCTTGATGTAGGAGTCGGCGGCCTCGGTGGTGCTGACCGGGCGGCCGCGCTGCTCGGAGAGGAACCAGCGGTGCTCGAGGATCTCGTGGAAGACCTCGGCAGGCTCCAGCTTGCCGCGCAGGTCGGCGGGCACCTTGGCGGTGATCGGCTCGTAGACCGTGGTCAGCCACCGGTGCGCGATGATCGAGCGGCTCTCGTTGCCGATGTCGTAGTGCGCGGCGAACGCTGACATGTCGTTGAGCAGCCGCCGCGCCTGGTTGTCCTCGACGTCGAGCCCGGTGAGCCGCTGCAGGTCGCGGGCGTAGTGGTCGGCCTCGACGACCTTGGGCTGCACCTGCACGGTCGCGCCCTGCCAGTCGGTGACGATGTCGAGCTCGTCGACGTCGAAGCCGAGGTCGTTGAGGCGCTCCATGCGCTGCTCGATGCGCCACATCTCGTCGGTGGTGTACTCCTCGCTGCCGGTGAGCTCGTGCCACAGGTCGGCGTACCGCTCCTCGAGGTGCTCCACCACGTCGTCGGCCTCGAAGTCCTCGGTCAGCAGGCCACCGGCCTGCAGGTCGAGCAGCTCGCCGTAGATGTTGGTGAGGCCGACCTCGAGGTCGTGGGCCCGCTGCCCGCTGCTGAGCGTCTGGTGCAGCTCGCCGGTCTCGGCGTCGACGAGGTACGCCGCGAACTCGCCCGCGCTGCGGCGGAACAGCACGTTGGACAGCGACACGTCTCCCCAGAAGAAGCCCGAGAGGTGCAGCCGCACGAGCAGGACGACGAGCGCGTCGAGGATCTTCGACAGGCTGCCGTGAGGCAGCCCGTGGCTGAAGAGCGACCGGTACGGCAAGGAGTACTGCAGGTGCCGGGTCACCAGCGCGGGCTCGATCTCCTCGCCGTCCTCGGTCTCGCGCCCGCGCACGACCCCGACGGGCTCGACGGCCGGCAGCGCCAGCCGGCGCAGGTCGCGCAGCAGCCGGTACTCACGCTCGGCCATCCGCTCGCGGGTCTGCTTGACCGCGTAGACGTCGTCACCCAGCCTGACGATGCGTACGACGTGCCGGGAGATGCCGCGGGGGAGCGGCACCACCACGTCGTCGCCCCACTCCTCGAGCGAGAGGTGCCACGGCAGCGTCACCAACGCCGGGTTGGGTCTGGTGGCGACGATGCGCAGGGCCATTGGCAAGCCGAGAGCGTCTAGGCGCCGGGCTCCAGGAAGACGGCGCCCGGACCGCGAGGTGCAACCACGTCCTCGGGGTTGTTCAGCGAGCACGTCCGCAGGCTGAGGCAGCCGCAGCCGATGCAGCCGTCGAGCTTGTTGCGAAGGCGCTCGAGCCGCTCGATCTGTGCGTCGATGCGCGGTCGCCAGCTCTGGGAGAGCCTGGCCCAGTCCGCCTTGGTCGGTGTGCGGCCCTCCGGGAGCGTGCCCAGCGCCTCCGCGATCTCGTCGAGCGTCAGCCCGACGCGTTGCGCAGACCGGATGAACGCCACGCGACGAAGTGCGATCCGCCTGTACCGCCGCTGGTTCCCCGTGGTCCGCTCCGACGCGATGAGCCCGACGCTCTCGTAGTAGCGCAGCGCAGAGGTCGCGATGCCCGAGCGCTGCGACAGCTCGCCGATCGTGAGGTGTTTCGCAGCCACGCGGCGAGCCTACCGGGTGACCTCAACCTGACTTCAACTTGGAGGCGGACCGGTGGATGCTCGCACCAGCAGCTGGGTGGGCAGCACGACGCGCGCCGGTTCACGCTCGCGCTGCTGCATCTGCATCAGGAGGTTCTCGACGGCGCGAGCCCCTGCCTCGCGGACCCGCTCGGAGAGCGTGGTCAGGGGCGGGGCGCAGAACTCCGAGCCGAAGATGTCGTCGAAGCCGACGACGCTGACGTCGGCCGGGACGTCGACACCTCGTTCGCGCAGCCGGCCGAGGATGCCGATCGCGAGCAGGTCGTTGTGCGCGACGATGGCCGTGGCGTCGGAGGCGAGGGCGGAGTCGGCCGCGGCCGCGCCGCCTGCCAGCGTCGGCTGGAACGGCCCGTGCCGCACCGCCTGCATGCCGCGGCCGCGGGCGGCTCGCTGCAGCCCCTTCCACCGTCGAGCGCCGGACCACGACTCCGGCGGGCCGCCGAGGAAGACGAACGCCCGGTGGCCCGAGCGATGCCAGGTGGTCCACGATCTGCCGCGTGCCGCCCTGGTAGTCGCTGACGACGCTGTCCAGCCCGGTCACCTGCCGGTTCACGAGCGTCACCGGCCCCTGCTCGGACGCCTCGACGAGGTTGGCGTCGGGCAGTCGGCTGGAGCACACCACGAACCCGTCCACGGCCGGGCCGAGGTTCTGCACCGCCCGTTGCTCGGCGGCGGGGGTCTCCTCGGTGTCGGCGATGACGAGCTGGTGGCCGGCGGCGGCAGCCGCCCGCTCGGCGCCCTTGATGAGGCCGAAGAAGTACGGGTTGGTGATGTCGGGAACCACGAGCGCGACGGTGTTCGTCCGGCCCGACTCGAGCGCCCGGGCCGCGGGGTTGGGGCGGTAGCCGAGCTGCTCGGCGACCGCCAGCACGTGCTCCCGGGTCACCACGTTGACCCGGGTGGGGTTGCTGAACGCGCGCGAGACCGTGGACGGCGCGACCCCTGCCTCGTCGGCCACGTCGACGATCGTCGCCCTCCTGCGGCGGTCCCTGCCCATGCCTCATCCTGCGTCGAACGGCAGGAGTTGGCAACAAATGGCAAACGGTTGCCGTCGGATTCGTCCACACCTAGTGTCGGGCGGCATGACCGACATCACACCGGGTCCGAAGCCGATCGAGGCGGTCCGCACTCCCAAGAAGGCCGCGATCGCCGCCTGGATCGGCAGCGCGCTGGAGTACTACGACTTCTTCATCTACGGCACCGCCGCCGCCCTGGTGTTCCCGGACATCTTCTTCCCCGAGGGCAACCCGCACGCGGCCACCATCGCGTCGCTGGCCACCTTCGGTGTCGGGTACGTCGCACGTCCGCTCGGCTCGTTCCTGATGGGCCACATCGGCGACCGGCTCGGGCGACGCCGGGTGCTGCTCGGGACGCTGTTCTTGATGGGCGCCTCGACGTTCCTGGTGGGCTGCCTGCCGACGTACTCCCAGATCGGTCTGGCCGCCCCCGCGCTCCTCGTCGCGCTGCGTCTGATGCAGGGTCTGTCTGCCGCAGGGGAGCAGGCAGGCGCGAACTCGATGTCGTTCGAGCACGCACCGGAGCGCCGACGAGGCTTCTTCACGAGCTGGACGCTCAGCGGCACGCAGGGCGGCCAGGTGATCGCCCCGGCGATCTTCCTGCCGCTCGCGGCCGTGCTGTCCGACGACCAGCTCAACTCCTGGGGCTGGCGCATCCCGTTCTGGTTGAGCGCCGTCGTCGTCGCCATCGGCTACTACATCCGTCGCTCGCTCGAGGAGACCCCCGCGTTCCAGGCCGAGCAGCAGCACGACGGCGTGCCCCGCGCACCGCTGGCCGAGCTGTTCCGCAACCACTTCACCTCGGTGCTGCGCGTCTTCTTCGCGGCGTTCATCGCGACCGTGAACACGATCTTCGGGGTGTTCGCGCTGTCCTTCGCGACCAGCGACGACTACGACATCGGCATCAGCGACACCACGATGCTCTGGATCGCCATCATCGCGAACGTCATGGCGATCGGGATCATCCCGCTGTGGGCCGGGCTGTCCGACCGCGTCGGCCGCAAGCCGGTGTTCTTGTCCGGCCTGGCCGGCACCGCGGTCATGGTGACGGTGTTCCTCTGGGCGATCTCCGAGGGCAACACGCCGCTCGTGGTCGTCAGCGGCATCGTGCTCGCCGGTGTCGTCTACTCGATGCCCAACGCGTGCTGGCCCGCCACCTACGCGGAGTACTTCCCCACGCACGTCCGGCTGTCCGGCATGGCGGTCGGCACCCAGTTCGGCTTCGCGCTGGCCGGCTTCGCGCCGAGCATCGCGACCGCTCTGACCGACGGCGACGCATCGAAGTGGTGGACGGTCGCGGCCTTCGGCGTGCTCGCCTGCGTCATATCCGGGATCGCCGTCGGCACGGGTCCGCGGGCCACGCACGAGGTGCCGATGGAGGAGCTCGGACGCCGTGAGACCCGCCGCTCCTCCGTCCTGCACCGCATGAACGGTGAGCCCGGGCAGCCGCTGCTGCTCGGCCTGGTCGGCGCCGGCATCTCCGGCTCGCTCTCCAAGCCGCTCCACGAGCGGGAGGGCCGCGCCTGCGGCGTGCCGCTGACCTACCGCCTCGTCGACGCCGAGCGTCTCGGGTTCGGCGTCGACGACCTGGCCGAGCTGCTGCGTTGGGCGACGCGGCTCGGCTTCGACGGCCTCAACGTGACCCACCCCTTCAAGCAGGCGGTGGTCCCGTTGCTCGACGAGTGGTCCGACTCGGTCGAAGCCCTCGGTGCGGCCAACACCGTCGTGATCCGCGACGGCCGCACCGCCGGCTACAACACCGACTGGTCGGGGTTCGCCCAGTCGCTGCGCCAGTCTCTCGGCGACCCGAGCGGCGACCGAGTGGTGCTGGTCGGCGCTGGCGGTGCCGGGGTCGCCGTCGGCTACGCCCTGCTGCACCTCGGCGTGCGCCACGTGGCGGTCCACGACGTCGACGCCTCCCGCGCTTCGCAGTGCGTGGCCCGGCTCTCGCGTGCCTTCGACGCCTCCCGGGTGTCGGCGGCCGAGGACCTGCAGGCCGCGCTTGCGGGCGCCGACGGTCTCGTCCATGCGACGCCGACCGGCATGCAGGGGCACCCTGGCCTGCCGGTGCCCGCTGACCTCGTCCGGCCGGACCTCTGGGTTGCCGACATCGTCTACTTCCCGCTCGACACCGAGCTGGTGCGGCTCGCGGAAACGCGCGGCTGTCGCGTCGTACCGGGCGGTGGCATGGCGGTGTTCCAGGCAGCCGGCGCCTTCGAGCTGTTCACCGGCCGCGCGCCGAGCACCGACCGGATGCTCGGGCACTTCTCCGAGATCACCGCGCCGCAGGCTGTCGGTCGAGGCTGACGATGCGCACCGGCATAGCGACGGTGTCAGTCAGCGGACTGCTCGCCGAGAAGCTCGAGGCGATCGCGACCGCGGGGTTCGACGGCGTCGAGATCTTCGACCCGGATCTCGTCGCGTCACCGATGGCCCCGCGTGAGATCGCGAGCCGCTGCGCCGACCTGGGCCTGTCGATCGACCTGCTGCAGCCGATCCGCGACGCCGAGGGAGTGCCGCCCGACGAGCTGGACGCCGTCCTCCATCGGGTACGACGCAAGCTCGACGTCGCGGCCGAGCTCGGCGCCCCCACGGTGCTGCTGTGCTCGAACGTCTCGGCCGACTCGATCGGCGACGTGGACCTGGCGGCCGAGCAGCTGCACCACATCGGCGAGCTCGCGGCCGAGCGGGGCGTCCGCGTCGCCTACGAGGCGCTGGCCTGGGGCAGGCACGTGAACCGCGTGGGGCAGGCCTGGGAGCGCGTCGCGCGGGCGGACCACCCCGCCGTCGGCCTCGCCGTCGACACCTTCCACATGCTCGCTCGCGGCGACGGCCCGGAAGCCCTGGAGCCGGTGCGGCCGGAGCAGCTCTTCGTCCTCCAGGTCGCCGACGCACCACACCTGGCGATGGACCTGCTGCAGTGGAGCCGGCACCACCGCTGCTTCCCGGGGCAGGGCACGCTCGACGTCGCGCCTCTCGTGGCGGGGGTGCTCGAGAAGGGGTTCACCGGACCGGTGTCCCTGGAGGTCTTCAGCGACGTGGTGCGCGAGGCCGACCCGGTCGAGACCGCGACCGACGGCTTCCGGTCCTTGATGTTCCTCGAGGACGACCTCGTCCGTCGCACGGAGCGCGTGCGAGCGAACGCCGACCACCCGGCTCCGCCGCCACCGGCGCGCGCCGATGCAGCGTTCGTGGAGCTCGCCGGCGACACCGGCACGGCCGAGCGGCTGCTGGCCGACCTCGGCTTCACAAGGGCGGGCGAGCACCGCAGCAAGCCGGTCACCTGGTGGCGCAACGGTGAGGCGCACGTGGTGCTGAACCGCGGCGAGCCCGCTGACGGGTCGTGCCGGCCCGTGGCGCTTGGCGTGCTCTGCGACCCGGTCACCGACATCGAGGCGAGAGCCGCCGCACTGCACTGGCCGGGCGTCCGCAAGCAACGCTCGACAGACGAAGCCAGGCTGCCCGGGATGACCTCGCCGACCGGGGTCGACCTGTTCGTGAGCTCGTCGCCGGGCGGGGCCGACTTCTGGCAGCACGACTTCGAGCCCTGCGAGTCAGTGGCAGACGGCACGTCCACGTGGACCGGCATCGATCACGTCGGCACGGCGGTCGACGAGCAGCACCTGAATGCCGAGACGTCGTTCTACCGCACGGTGCTCGGCTTCGCGCCCGGCCCGGTCGCGGAGTTCATGGAGCCGCACGGCCGGATGCGCAGCCGAGTGCTTCGACCGGCCGCCGGGGACCTCCGGGTAGTCATCAACGTGAACACCGGCGACGTACCCCGCGGGATCAACCAGGTCGCCTTCGCGTGCCGCGACGTGCGCGCGGAGGTGAAACGACTCCGGAGCCTGGGCGTCGAGCTGCTCGAGCCGCCGGCGAACTACTACGCCGACCTCGAGGCGCGCTTCGCCCTGGACGACGACGTCCTGGGCGACCTGCGCGACCACGGCCTGTTCTACGACCGGGTGGGGGACGGAGAGCTGCTGCACGCCTACACCCCCGTGGTGGACGGGCAGTTCTACGTCGAGATCCTCGAGCGGCGCAGCGGCTACGACGGGTACGGCGCCGCCAACACCGCCGTCCGGCTGGCCATGCAGGCCGGCCGGACGGCGGAAGGCTGAACGACTGACTACTTCTTGAAGGCGTCCTTGACCTTCTCGCCGGCCTGCTTGAGGTCGGCCTTGGACTGGTCCTTCTTGCCCTCGTTCTCCATGCTCTCGTTGCCCGTGGCGTCGCCCACCTTCTCCTTGGCCTTGCCCACCACGCTGTCGGTCTTGTTGCTGACCTTCTCGTCGTTGCCCATCAGGTCCTCCTAGATCGGGTGTCACCTTTCCCCTACCCAGCCGAGCCACGTCGATGCGGCCAACTCAGCGATTGGCGGCGTGGGGGAGGTCACTACGCGGTCACTACGATGAGGGCCCTGCCGCTTTAGCTCAGCTGGTAGAGCATTCGCCTTGTAAGCGAAAGGTCGTCAGTTCGAACCTGACAAGCGGCTCTCCTCGCCGAGGTGGCTGCGTCGGCACCCGCTAGCGCAGCTGCTCGGCGGTGAACTCCAGGCGCGGCTCGGCGAGCCGGTCCTGCGCCGCGACGATCTGCAGCTCCTTCTCGCCCGCGACAGCGGTCTCCTCGATCACCGCGAACACCGACGACGTGGTCCGCGCCAGCGCCTCGTCGAGCGGCCGGCCGTCGAGCAGGTTCGCCAAGAACACCGCGGTCGTCAGGTCGCCCGCGCCGGCCGGCACGACGTCGAGGCGCCGGGTGCGGGTGCGCCAGGCGCCCTCGCCGGACACCGCCACCAGGTCGAGCGAGTCCTCCGGGGTGTCGTCGACGAGCACGCTCGTCACGAGTACGACGGACGGGCCACTGGCCCGCAGCACGTCGACGGCGTCGAGGAGCTCGGCCAGCGTGCGGCTCGTCGTACCCGTCAAGAAGTCGAGCTCGAAGTGGTTCGGCGTCACGATGTCGGCGGCCGGCACCACCTGGTCGCGCATCAGCTCGGGGATGCCCGGCCGCACGAACATGCCGCGCCCCACGTCGCCCATCACCGGGTCGCAGCAGTAGACGGCGCCCGCGTTGTGCGACCTGACCTTCGCGACCGCGTCGAGGATCACGGCGCCGACGTCCTCGCCGCCCTGGTAGCCGGACAGCACGGCGTCGCAGCGGCCCATCACGCCGCGCTCCTCGATGCCGGTGATGACGTCCGCGATGTCGGCGGCCGACAGCAGCGGACCACGCCACTGCGCCGTAGCCGGTGTGGTTGGAGAAGTGGACGGTGATCACCGGCCACACCTCCCGGCCCATCCGCTGCAGCGGGAAGACCGCGGCACTGTTGCCGGCGTGGCCGTAGGCGACCGAGGACTGGATGGACAAGATGCTCACGACGCACATCCTGCCGAGACCCCGCGCGACACCCGACAGGGGTTCCGCCAGATTAGAACCTGTTCTAGTATTGGACGAGCAAGTCTTCAGTCAACGCGAGGTGCCGCAATGAGCAAGCCTGCCCCGGTGACGCCCAGCCGGGCCGACTACGTCGTGGTGGGCTCGGGCAGCGCCGGCTCGATCGTGGCGCGGCGGCTGGCCGAGTCCGGCGCGGTCGTCGTGCTCCTCGAGGCCGGCGGGCCGGACCGCACCCAGCTGGTGCGCAAGCCGGGCCTGATCGCGGTGTTCCACAACATCCCGCAGCTGAAGAAGCGGCTGGCCTGGGAGTTCTACACGATCCCGCAGAAGAACGCCCACGAGCGCACCATCCCGCAGACCAAGGGTCGCGTGCTCGGCGGCTCCAGCTCCATCAACGGCATGCTGTTCGTGCGCGGCAACCGCCAGAACTACGACGACTGGGCCGCCGAGGGCTGCAAGGGCTGGGCGTTCGACGACGTGCTCCCGAGCTTCAAGCGCCTCGAGACCTGGGAGGACGGCGAGACCGAGCTGCGCGGTGGCAGCGGCCCGGTGAAGGTCACCCGGCAGACCGACCTGACGCCCGCGTCGCAGAAGTTCCTCGGCGCGCTTCAGGAGACCACGGGCCTGCCGATGCTCGACGACTACAACGGCGCCTTCGCAGGAGGGCGTCGGCGTCTTCCAGCAGAGCGCCGCCGACGGTCTGCGCTACAGCTCGTCGGTCGCCTACCTCGACGACCCGCTGCCCTCCCTGTACGTCGAGACCGGCGCCACCGTCTCCCGCGTCGTCATCGAGAACGGCCGCGCCACCGGGGTGGAGTACCTCACCGAGGAGGGCCGCCGCACCATCCACGTCGACCGCGAGGTCGTGCTGTCCGCGGGCGTCTTCGGGTCCGCGCAGATCCTCATGCTCTCCGGGGTCGGCCCGGCCGACCACGTCCGCGGCCACGGCATCCACGTGCACGCCGACCTGCCGGTCGGCGACAACCTGCACGACCACATGTTCGTGCCGATGACCTACGTGACCAAGGACGCCGCAGCACCGCGGCACCGCGCCGCACTTCGCCTGCCGGCGTCGCCCGCGAGTACACCCGCGGCAACACCTGGGTCGCGCGCACCGTGTTCGAGGCGGCCGGCTTCGTGCGCTCCTCGCAGGCCGGCGACGTCCCCGACCTGCAGATCCACGCGCTGCCGTGGTCCTACCCGTTCCCCAACCAGGACGCCCCGACCAGGCACAAGGTCGACAAGCGCCCGGCGCTGACGATCATGCCGACGCTGATCTACCCGAAGAGCCGCGGCAGCGTGCGGCTCGCGTCGAACGACCCGCTGCAGCACCCGGTGATCGACCCCGCCTACCTCGCCGAGCAGGCCGACTCCGACCTGCTGCTCGAGGGCGTCAAGCTGATCCGCGAGGTGATGGCGCAGTCCTCGATCAAGGGCGGCGTCGACCTCGAGCTGTCGCCGGGCGCGGACTACTTCGACGACGCCGCGATGGCCGCCGAGCTGCCGAACCGCGCGACCACCGTCTACCACCCCGTCGGCACCTGCCGGATGGGCGTCGACGAGCGCGCCGTCGTCGACCCGGAGCTCCGGGTGCGCGGCATCGACGGCCTGCGCGTCGCGGACACCGCGATCATGCCGTCGATCACCGGTGGCAACACCAACGCACCCGCGATGATGATCGGCGAGCGCTGCGCCGAGCTGATGCTGGATGGCTGATGGCGCACGATCGCTCGACCGGCACCGTGGTGGCGGTCACCGGCGGCGCGCGAGGGATCGGGCTGGCCACCGCGCGAGCGCTGAGCGCCGAGGGCGCCCGGGTCGCGATCGGCGACCTCGACCCCGACCTCGCGCGCGACGCGGCCGCCTCGATCGGGGGCGACACGGTCGGGCTGCGGCTCGACGTCACCGACCATGCCGGCTTCACGGCGTTCCTCGACGAGGTCGAGTCCCGGCTGGGCCCTCTCGACGTACTCGTCAACAACGCGGGGATCATGCCGCTCAACCGCGTCGAGGACGAGTCCGACGAGGTCGCGCAGGCGCAGGTCGAGGTGAACCTGCTCGCGGTCATCCACGGCACCAAGGACGCCGTACGACGCTTCAAGGCACGCGCCACCGAGGGGCACGTCGTGAACCTCTCCTCGGCCGCCGGCCGCATCCCGATCGCGGGTGGCGCCACCTACACCGCGACCAAGCACGCGGTCTCCGGCTTCTCGAACGCGCTCCACATCGAGTTCACGTCCGACCGCATCCCGATCCACGTCACGGCCGTGCATCCGGCGATCGTGCGCACGGAGCTGTCGCGCGGGCTCAAGGACAACAAGGGCGTCTCGCCGGTGACGCCCGAGGACGTGGCCGCGGCAATCGTGGACGCACTGCAGCATCCGCGTCCGGACGTCTACGTGCCGAAGAGTCTCGGCCCCGCGGTCCGCACCGGCGCGCTGGTGCCACGACGGATCGGGGAGTGGCTCAACCGCGTCCTCGGCGGCGAGCGCGCCGCGCTCGACGCGATCGGCCGGCCCGAGCGCGAGGCCTACGAGGCCCGCGTCAGCCAAGCGAGCAAGGGAACCGAGGAGCTGAGCGCATGACGCTGCCCGCATCGATCACCGACGACCTGCTGGCCACGCTGACCGGGCGGGTCGCGGCCTCCGGCGGCGACACCTGGAAGCTCCAGGAGGTCTACACCGGCGAGGTGATCACCGCACTGCCGCAGTCGAGCCCGGCGGACATCAAGGCCGCGTTCGACACCGCGCGGCGGGCGCAGGCGGAGTGGTCGCAGTGGCCGCTGAAGAAGCGTCTCGGAGTCTTCCGCCGCTTCCACAAGCTCCTGATCGAGCACAACGAGACGATCGTCGACCTCATCCAGGCCGAGAGCGGCAAGTCCCGCCGGATGGCGTTCGAGGAGACGTGCGACCCGATGATGATCGTGACGCACTACCTCAAGCGAGCGCCGAAGCTGCTCAAGCCCGTCAAGCGCGCGGGCCCGGTGCCGGTGGTCAGCTCGTCGACGGAGATCCACCAGCCCAAGGGCGTCATCGGGATCATCGCGCCGTGGAACTTCCCGTTCGCCACCGGGATCTCCGACGCCATCCCGGCGCTGATGGCCGGCAACGGCGTGGTGCTCAAGCCCGACAACAAGACCGCGCTCTCCCCGTTGTACGGCGTGCACCTGCTCCATGAGGCCGGCCTCCCCGAAGGGCTGTTCCAGGTGGTGTGCGGCGAGGGCGCCGTCGCGGGACCGCCGGTGATCGACAACGCCAACTACGTGATGTTCACCGGGTCGACCGAGACGGGTCGCTTCATCGGCCAGCGCGCCGGGCAGAACCTCATCGGCGCCTGCCTGGAGCTCGGTGGCAAGAACCCGATGATCGTGCTCGACGACGCCGACCTCGACGAGATCTTCCCGGGTGTCATCGAGGCGGTGTTCCGCAACACCGGCCAGGTGTGCATGCACGTCGAGCGGATGTACATCCACGACTCGATCTACGACGAGTTCAAGAGCCGCTTCGTCGCCGCGGTCTCCGGGCTGCGGATCGGCGCGGCGTACGACTTCGAGCCGGAGATCGGCTCGCTCGTCTCGGTCGACCACCTGGAACGGGTCTCCTCGCACGTCGAGGACGCGCGTGAGCGGGGGGCGTCGGTGCTCACCGGAGGCAAGGCCCGGCCCGACGTCGGGCCGGCGTTCTACGAGCCGACCGTTCTGGAGGGCGTCACCAAGGAGATGCTCGCCGGATCGTGCGAGACGTTCGGGCCCGTGGTCGCGCTGCACCGCTACTCCGACGTCGAGGAGGCGCTGCGGCTGGCGAACGACACCGACTACGGCCTGTCCGCGAGCGTGTGGGGCACCGACCTCGACCGAGCGGCCGCGATCGGTGCGCGAATCGAGTCCGGCAACGTCAGCATCAACGAGGGTTTCGCCGCGGCGTACGCCAGCAAGGGCACGCCCTCGGGCGGCGTCAAGCAGTCCGGCATCGGCGCGCGCCACGGCGACCAGGGCCTGCTGAAGTACACCGACGTGCAGAACCTCGCCGTGCTGAAGAAGCAGGTGATGTCTGCTCCGCCCGACCAGCCCTACGACAAGTACATGCGCACGACGCTCAAGACCATGGGGCTGATGCGGCGCATCACGCGGTAGCCACACCGCCTGCAGCTCACTGGTCCAGACGTTAAAGCTGATTTACGTAACTCCCCGGTACCTCACAAGTTGAGCCCCTCGGAGGCGCCCCCTGCGTGCGCAGGGCGCTGGTTCTTCGGAACCGAGGGAGGGAACAACATCGTGGGTCACACGTATCTTCGAGCGGCAGCCGCCGTGGGTGCGCTCGGACTCGGTCTGCTGGCCGCTTCGCCCGCCGTGGCCGCTACCGGTCATCAGGCGGAGGCCAACGCAGTCACGCTGCAGATCGCCGATCAGGACGGGCAGGGCAGCGGCACCTTCACCGCGACGTACGCCGACGGCCACGAGACGACCTCGGGAACGTCCGAGCCGCCCTTCTCCGATCCGAGTGGTCAAGAGAACCTCACCGGTGGGGTGCTGGCCCAGGAGGCCACGGCAAGGCCCGGTTTCTCGGCCGCGTGCGCGGGTCTCGCCGGTGACGGTGGCTCGGTGCTCAACCTCGGCAACTCCAGCTGCCTCGAGCCCGGCGACCTGCTGACCGGCTCGTTCGGCTCCCTCGATCCCTCCAAGTTCGTTCCGTCCGAGCTGAGCCAGGAGAACCTGCTCAAGCAGCTCCCTCCTGAGCTGGCCAGCGCGCTCGAACAGATCCTGGGTCAGGGCCAGACCGGCAGTGAGCAGCTGAAGAGCGCTGTCGACGACGCGCTCGCCCAGGCCAAGGACGCGGTCGGCGAGGGCGGCCTGAAGGTCAACCTCGACATGGTGGACGGCAGGTGCACCGCCAGCAACGGCGGCACCACGGGTGACGCCGACCTCACCAACGCGAAGGTGCAGTTCGTGACCCCGGCGAAGACGTTCACGCTCCTGAACTTCAAGCCGCACCCCAAGCCCAACACCCACCTCGGCACCAACCTCCAGGCCGTCGCGGACGCCATCGTCGACTCCTTCAGGAGCAGCCTGACCGGATCGCTGGATGGCAACTCCGAGCTCAGTGACGCGCTCGGCACCCTGCAGACGCAGGTGATCGACACCGCGGCTGGACAGCTGCAGGACAACCTCGGTGATCCGCTGGAGGAGAACCTGCTCGACATCACCTTGAACCAGCAGGTGCACCCCACGCCCCAGTCGATCAAGGTCCGGGCGCTCAACGTCGACCTCGTCCCCGCGGCAAAGGCCCAGCTCGACGGCCACCCGCTCGCCAACCTGCAGATCGGCAACGCGGCCTGCGCGCCGGTCGCCGCTGACAGGGTCCTGGGGGCGGAGGCCAACCGGCCACCCGTGCACGCCTCGCCTCTCCCGCGGACCCCCACCGGTGTCTCCTCCGGACTCGAGTCAGTGCCCGCCGCCCAGGACCAGGGCATCGCCCGGTCGACCTGGGCGCTCGTGGCGCTCGGTGGTCTCGGCCTGGCGGGCGCCGGTCTCGTCGCCGCCCGACGGCGATGAGGAGCCGCGGCACAAGGGGCGTGGCGCTGACCGACCTGCTGGTGGTGGCGGCACTGCTGGGGGTGGTGGTGCTCCTCGTCCCGCACGGCAAGTCGGCCGACTTCCGGCCGCTCAGCTCCCCGGCCACGCCGGTCAAGCTGATCATCCCGTCCCTGAAGATGCACGCCGCCATCCGCCCGATCGAGGTGAACTCCAGCAACGTCCTCGACCCGCCGAGCAACGTGCGCGAGGTCGGCTGGTGGCGCCGCAGCGTTCGGCCGGGCGTTCGACCACGGCCAGACCGTGCTGACCGGGCACACCGTGCACGACGGCGGGGGCGTGATGGACCGCCTCGGCAAGCTGAAGGTGGGCAAACCGGTGCGCGTGGTGACCCCGAAGGGAGCCATGGTCTACCGCACGACGAAGGTGCTCACCCTGAGCAAGTCGCAGCTGGCCCAGCGATCCTCTCGGCTCTTCGGCCAGAACAGGCCGAGCAACCGGCTGGTCCTCATCACCTGCACCGGGTGGACCGGCAGCGACTACACCTCGAACATCGTCGTCTTCGCCAAGCCACTGGGCGTTCGCAAGGCCTCCGAGAAGCAGAAGGCCTGACCTACGCCACCTGCAGCGACCGCTTCGACAGCCCCATCCAGTAGCCGTCGATGTGCTGGTCGCCGGGTGCCTCGGGGTCCGAGGCCGCGCCGAGGGTGACGAAGAGCGGGCTGAAGTGCTCGACGGTCGGGTGCGCGTAGGGCATGCCCGGCGCCTTCGAGCGGTACGACGCGAGCTCGTCGACGTCACCGCGCGCGAGCGCCTCCGCGGCCCAGACGTCGAAGTCGGTCGACCAGCCCGGAGCCGGCAGCGTCGATGCGGAACTCACGCAGGAACGGCAGGCCGTGCGTCAAGAAGCCCGACCCGATCACGAGCACGCCCTCGTCGCGCAGCGGCCGGAGTCGCCGGCCGAGCTCGAGGAGCCGGTATGGGTCGTCGGTGGGCAGCGACATCTGCAGCACCGGGACGTCCCCGTCGGGGTACATGATCTTCAGCGGCACCCAGGCGCCGTGGTCGAGGCCGCGGCTGGCGTGCTGATGGACCGGCTCGGTCTGCGGCATCATCGCCGCGATCCGGGTCGCGAGCGCGCTGGCGTCGGGCGTCTCGTAGGTCATCTCGTAGTAGCGCTGCGGGAAGCCGCCGAAGTCGTAGACCAGCGGGACGCCGGGCCCGGACGCGGAGAGCATCACCGGCGCGGACTCCCAGTGCGCGGAGACGATGAGGATCGGCTCGGGGTCGCGGCAGGTCGCCCGCCCAGGCCGCCAGCTGACCGCTCCACAGCTCGTCGTCGAGAAGGGGCGGGGCGCCGTGGCCGATGTAGAGCGCCGGCATCCGGTCCGTTGTCATGCTGCGAGCCTAGCACCAAAAGTTGAAGCATCAAGTGTTGCTGTCTCCCAGGTGCGGAATCCGCCTACGCTGGGCGCATGACCCGGTGGCTCGACGACGACGAGCAGCGCGCGTGGCTGCGGCTCGCCGGCGTGATGCTCAAGCTCTCGCCGGCGCTGGACTCCCAGCTCCAGCGCGACTCCGACCTGACCCACTTCGACTACCTCTGCCTCGCGATGCTCTCCGAGAGCGACGAGCGCACCTGGCAGATGAGCGAGCTCGCGGCCCGTGCCAACGCCAGCCTCTCGCGGCTCTCGCACGTGGTCACCAAGCTGGAGCGTCGCGGCTGGGTCGCCCGGAACCCGTCGCCGCACAGTCGTCGCGTGACGCTGGTGAGCCTGACCGAGGAGGGCTGGGACGTGCTCGTCAAGGCGGCACCGGGTCACGTCGAGACCGTGCGCAGTCTCGTCTTCGACGACCTCGGCCCCGAGGACGTCGCCGCGCTCGAGCGCATCGCGGGCCACATCGTCGACCGGATCGAGGCGTCGAAGCTGGGGACCACATCCTGACAGGCTCGCTGATTCACTAACTTTATCGACACGCTATACAATCGGCGGCATGCCACGGTTGCTTCCCGCCTCCCCGCAGGCGCCGCGCGGCGGACGCCTGCCGGACTTCTTGCTGATGGGTGCTCCCAAGGCCGGTACGACGGCGCTGCACGCGGCCCTCGCACAGCACCCCGAGCTGTACCTGAGCCCGGTCAAGGAGCCGAAGTACTACCTGTGCGGCGACTCGCCCCCGCCGGCGTACCGCGGTCCGGGCGACGCCCACAGCAACCGGGAGTGGATCTGGCAGCGGCAGCGCTACCTCGACCTGTTCGAGGGTGCCGACGAGCACCAGCGGGCCGGCGAGAGCACGCCGTTCTACCTCTACCACCGCGACGCCCGGCGTCGGCTGGCCGCGGACCTGCCGAACGCGCGGCTGGTCGGGGTGCTTCGCGACCCCGTCGACCGGGCCTACTCCAACTGGCAGCACCTGTGGGTCGACGGGCTCGAGCCGTGCTCGGACATCCTCGAGGCCTGCCGCCGCGAGCAGACCCGCATCGACAACGGGTGGGGGCCGTTCTGGCACTACCGCGCGCTCGGCATGTACGGCCGCCAGCTGGCCGACCTCTTCGAGCACTTCCCCCGCGAGCAGGTGCTGCTGCGTGCGCTACCGCGACCTCGTCGAGGAGCCGCACAAGACGCTCAACGAGGTGTGCCGCTTCCTCGACGTCTCCGAGGACGTGGTGACCGAGATCCCGCCCGGGAACTCCCGGCCCTTCGTGGTGCCGAGCCTGCGCACCCGCCTCCTCGGCCCGGTGGTGCGGGCAGGCGCCAAGGCCGGGCAGTTCCTCCCGCCGGAGGCCTGGCGGAAGGCGAGCCGGCCGCTCGTCGACCAGCTGCACCACCGCGGCAACCCTGCTCGTCCGAAGCTGACCCAGGAGCAGCGCGTGGCGCTGCGGCGGCCGTTCCTCGAGGACATCGACCTGCTCGAGGAGGTCACCGGCAAGTCCTTCGACGAGTGGCGGGTGCACCGAGACGGCGACTCGTTCCACACCCGCCAGGCGGAGCGGGCGTCCGCCGGCTCCTCCGCCTAGGTCCCGCTCAGCGCGAGACGCTCGTCATCAGGTCGTGCGCGCCGTCGGGCCGCGCGGCCTCGAAGTAGAAGCGCGTGCCACCCTCGGGCAACGGCACGGCGGCGACGTAGCGCAGCGCGCCGTCGCTGTGCGGTGATCGCAGGGCGGGCAGGGCTTCGGCGACGAGGTCGCGGCCGTTGGTCGACCGGGCGACGCCGGTGGCCTCGTGCCAGTTGTCCTCGGCGGTGGCGCGTCCGTCGTACAGGACCGTCAGGGGGCTCTCGCTGAGCACCGCGGTGACGCGGGTGCCTCGCTGGTCCCAGGTGTCGTCGGTCGGGCTCGAGCACGGTGCCGTGCCACTGCCAGTCGAGCCCGTCGGCACTGGTGGCGAAGGCGGTCGTCATGCGGTCCTCGTGGCCCGGCTCGGTGAGCGGGTGGACGCAGACCCACATGCGCCAGCCGGACTCGTCGACGAGGACCACCGGGTCCTTGACGGCCGCCTCCTGCGAGCCGGGGAGCACGACGGTGCGTGTCCCGGCCTCGAGGTCCACGGGGTCGTCGGCGTCGACCGCCTCGATCCACCAGTGCTTGGAGCCGGGGGTCGCGCACGAGAGGTAGAGCCGCCAGCCGCCTTCGGGCCGCGGCACGATCACGGGTCGCTCGAACGACTCGGCGCCGAACGTCTCGCGCCTGACCTCGGCGACCGTCACGAAGTGCTCGCCGTCATCGGAGCGTGCCACGACGACCGAGACGCCTCGACCCTTCCGGGTCGGGCGCCGCACCCGGTAGGTCAGCCAGTACACGTCGTCGACCAGCACGGCGCTCGCCGCGCCGGCCCAGTTGCCCGGCTCGTGGCCCGGGGCGGGCACCACGACGGTGGCGTCCGCGAACGAGGGCAGGGCAAGAGTGTCCGTCATGCGAATAATACTACTGAAAAACTCGACTATGCAACGGCTGGACGCGCCACGTGCTCAGGGCAGGCACCAGTCGACCGGCTTGCCGCCCTGCTTCTCGAGCAAGGTGTTGACCCGGCTGAAGGGACGCGACCCGAAGAAGCCGCGCGACGCCGACAGCGGGCTCGGGTGCACCGAGTCGACCCACGGCACGTCGGCCAGCATCGGCTTGAGCCCCTGCGCGTCTCGCCCCCACAGCACCGCCACGAGGGGGCCGCCGCGGCGCGCGAGGGTGTCGATGGCCTGCTCGGTGACCGACTCCCAGCCCTTGCCGCGATGCGACGCGGGTGCACCGGGCGCGACGGTCAGCGCGCGGTTGAGCAGCATGACCCCCTGCTCGAACCACGGCGTCAGGTCGCCGTCGGTGGGTGCGGGGCAGCCGATGTCGTCGACGAGCTCGCGGTAGATGTTGACCAGGCTCTTCGGCAGCGGCCGCACTTCGGGCGCGACCGAGAACGACAGCCCGACCGGGTGCCCGGGCGTCGGGTACGGGTCCTGGCCGACCACCAGCACGCGTACGTCGGCCAGCGGCCTGCTGAACGCCCGGAAGATCTGGTCGCCGTGGGGGAGGTAGCTGCGTCCCGCCGCGACCTCGGCCCGCAGGAACTCACCCATCCGGGCGATCGTCGCGTCCACCGGCGCCAGCGCCTCGGCCCAGTCCGGTGCCACCAGCCCCTTGTCGACCAGACCACTCAGCGCGCCCACGGCCGCCACCCTAGGACTTCCCCAGCGCCGCCAGCACCTGGTCCGCGTCGGCCTTCATGCCGGACTCGAACGGGTGGTAGGACAGCGCGCGCTGCCGATCGGTCACCCGGCCGTTGACCCAGGGGTCGCTGGAGCAGATGTCGTGGCCGCGCGAGGCTGAGTACATGTCGACGAACCGCACGCCGGTCGACGTGGCCGCGCGACGCTGGGCCTGGCTCAGGGCCTCACCGATGCGACGCCCGACGGCGTAGTCGCCGACCGCGAGCGGGAGCTCGGGGCACGAGCCGCGCTCGGGCGCCAGCCGCAGGTAGCCGACGAGGACGACCGTCGCCCGCGGCGCCCGCCGCTTGATCTCCTGCAGCGCGGCCGCCACCTTGGCGCTGATCGTCCTGCGTCACCGTGTCGAGGTCGATGCCTCGGGCGGCGAGCTGGTGGGAGCAGGGCGAGCCGGTCGGGTCGGTGCCGGCGAGCCGCGTGCAGACCCGGACCAAGGTGTTGAACAGCGTCAGGTCGTTGCCGCCGATCCCGATCGTCACCAGGTCGGTGTCGCGGGTCAGCTGCTTGGCCTGCGGCGGGATGCGGGCGTCGCCGAACGTCCGCTGCACGTGGGTGACGTCCGCGGTGCGTGGCACCGCTGCAGGTGACGTCCACGAAGCGTGCGCACGCCGAGCCGCTTCGCGACCAGCGACGGGTAGTTGTGGTCGGACCGGGCGCAGCCCCCGGCCAGGTCCGTGGTCGGGATCAGTGGTCCGGCGCTGTAGGAGTCACCCATCGCGACGTACCTCTGGAAGCGGCTCGCCCCGGCGCCGAGGACTTCGACGGCGAGACCACCCGCGGTTCGGCGCTCGACGAAGGCTTGTCGGTGCCGCCCGACGATCCGGAGCAGCCCGCAAGCAGCAGCGCGAGCACGAGCAGGACGAGCGAGCAGCCCCGCCGGCTCACTTGCGGGCGAGGGTGCGGCTGGACGCGGAGCCGTAGCGCCGTTGCGGGTTGGCCCCGATCGAGCTCCGGGTGGCCGTCGTGGCGGGGCGTGCCTTGGCTGCGACGGCCTTCTTGGCAGCGCGCTGCCGCTGGCCGGTGACCCGGCGCGCGGTCGGGGTGGGCTCCGCTGCCTCCTCGGAGGAGTGCGCGGTGATCCACTCGTCGAGGATCCGCCAGGTGGTACGACGGGCGGCCCGGCCGGTGAGCATGCCGAGGTGCCCGCCGGGCACGACCTCGAAGCGCAGGTCGTCCACGCCGCTCAGCAGGTCGACGATCGGTCGCACGCACTGCACCGGCGCGATGCCGTCGCCGGCTCCGGCAAACGCGAGCACCGGCACCTTGATCTCGGCCAGCGAGATGTCGCGGTCGTCCATGGTGACCGTGCCGGTCGCGAGCTGGTTGCCGCGCAGCAGCCGGTGGTACAGCTGCCCGAAGGTGCGGCCCGGGTAGGCGATCATGTTCGCGGTGAAGCGGTCGACGGCCTCCACCTGCGCGAGGAAGTCGGCGTCGTCGAGCTTGGCCGCCACCGCGATCGGCTTGGTGACCAGCTTGTTGAACGACGAGAGCTGGAAGGCTCGCCGCACCAGCGGCTTGGGTGCGCCGCCGAGGATCCGGTAGGCCTGCGTCACGAGGCCGGCGCGCTCGCCGGCGAGCCCGAGGAACGGGCGGATCGGCGCCACCAGCGGCACCTGCGTCACGTCGACCGGGGCGCCGACGCTGGTGATGGAGGCGATCGGCAGGTCGGGCCGGTCGGCGGCGGTCAGCAGCGCGAAGATCGCGCCGAGGCTCCAGCCGACGACGTGCACCGGCCGGCCGCCGGCATGCCGGCTGACCTCGGCGATGGCCTCGGGCACCACCTCGTCGACCCAGTGCTCCATGCCGAGGTTGCGGTCCTTGAACGACACCTCGCCGTACTCCACGAGGTAGGTCGGGCGGCCGGCCGTCGACGAGGTGCTCGACGAGCGAGCACCCGCGACGCAGGTCGAAGCAGAGCGCCGGCGCGGCCAGCGGGGTCACCAGCAGCACGGGGTCGCCGTGCTCCTGGGCGGAGGCGCGCGGCCGGTAGTGGTAGACCTCGCGCAGCGTGCCCTCGTCGATGAGCGTGCGCGGCATGGGTCGCAGGTCGGCGAGGCCGCCGTAGAGCACCTTGTGGGCGAGGTTCGCGGCTGCGGAGACGACCTGGTCCGGCTTGGGGATCAGATCCATGCCCATGAAGTTACCAGCGGGTTGGCTTGTGCAAACGTGGATGAGGCGGGACTCACGCCCGCCCCGTCGCTAGTGCTTCTTGGCCGGCTTCAGCTGCTTGGTGTGCCCGGGCTTGGCGTCGGCGAGGACGCTCAGGAAGCGGCGTGCCCAGTCCTTGACGTCGTGCTCGGCGACCGTCTTGCGCATCGCCCGCATGCGTCGGCTCAGGTCCTTCGGCTCGGCGTTGACGGCCGTGACGATCGCCTGCTTCATGCCGTTGATGTCGTAGGGGTTCACCATGAACGCCTGCCGCAGCTCGTCGGCGGCGCCGGCGAACTCCGAGAGCACGAGCGCACCCCCGTCGTCGTAGCGGCAGGCGACGTACTCCTTGGCGACGAGGTTCATGCCGTCGCGCAGCGGGGTCACCACCATGACGTCGGCAGCGCGGAAGAGCGCCGCCATCTCGTCCTTGGGGTACGACGTGTGGAGGTAGTGGATCGGCGGGCTGCCGATGCTGCCGAGGTCGCCGTTGAGGCGACCGACGAGCCGGTCGATCTCGTCGCGGAGCTGGCGGTACTGCTCGACCCGCTCGCGAGACGGCGTCGCGACCTGCACGAAGACGGTGTCCTCTCCGGACAGGTCCCCGCCGTCGATGAGCTCGCCGTACGCGCGAAGCCGGTCGTAGATGCCCTTGGTGTAGTCGAGCCGGTCGATGCCGAGCAGGAGCGTCTTGGGGTTGCCGAGCTGCTCGCGGATCTCCTTGCTGCGCTGCTCGACCGCCGACGACCTGGCCAGCTCGTCGAGCTGCGAGGTGTCGATGGAGATCGGGAACGCAGCCGCCTGCACGACGCGGCCGTCGGGCAGGTAGATCTGGTCGCGGTGCGTCTTGTGCCCGACCCGCTGCCGGACCAGCCGCACGAAGTTCTGAGCCGCACCCGGCCGCTGGAACCCGACCACGTCGGCACCCAGCAGGCCCTCGAGGAGCTGCCGGCGCCAGGGCAGCTGCTGGAAGAGCTCCGCCGGCGGGAACGGGATGTGCAGGAAGAAGCCGATGCGGAGGTCGGGGCGCAGCTCGCGCAGCATCGCCGGCACCAGCTGCATCTGGTAGTCGTGCACCCAGACCGTGGCCTCCTCGGCGGCGACCTCGGCTGCTCGCTTCGCGAAGCGCTCGTTGACCCTCAAGTAGCTGTCCCACCACTCGCGGTGGAACTCCGGCTTCGCGACGACGTCGTGGTAGAGCGGCCACAGCGTGGCGTTGGAGAAGCCCTCGTAGAACTCCTCGACCTCCTCCTCGGTGAGCGCCACCGGCACCAGCGACAGCCCGTTCTCGACGAACGGCTCGAGGCCCTCGTCGGTGCCTCCCGACCACCCGATCCAGGCGCCGTCGTTCTGCCTCATCACGGGCTCGATCGCGCTGACCAGCCCGCCGGGCGAGGGGCGCCACGACACCGATCCGTCGTCGCTCGACCACCCGGTCGACGGGCAGCCGGTTGGCGACGATCACCAGCTCGGCCTTTTTGATGCGCTTGCTCTTGCCGCTGCTTGAGCTCACATCAGTCAACCTACCCAGCCGTCCCCGACGCATGACCGCCCGGAGCGTCTCCTTCGTACCTGACGCCGATCTGCTCACGGATCCCGTCCATCTGGCGCATCATCGAGACGCTCTCGTCCAGGGGCATCGAGCGGACTCTCGGTCTCGCCGCGCCGCAGGCAGCGCACCACCTCCAGCGCCTCGTGCGCGTAGCCGCGGTAGGGCGTCGGCTCGCTGAGCTCCTGGACCTCCCCGGGCCGGTCGTGATCCGGACCGTTGTCGTACGACGACCAGGTGACTGTCTCGGGATGGTGGAACGGTGCCGGCAGGTCGATCCGTCCGCGGCTCGTCGCGATGGAGGCGGTGCGTGGCGACCAGGCCGTCATGGTGGTGGTGACGGCCGCCGTGGCGCCGCTCGCGTAGCCGAGGCTCAGCGAGAGGTCGAGGTCGGCGCCCGACCGCGGACAGGCCCGCGGTGGCAGCGACCGCTGTCGGCTCACCGAGGAACAGCTGGGCGAACGTGAGCGGGTAGATCCCCATGTCGAGCAGGGCGCCGGCGCCCAGCGCCGGGTCGAGCAGCCGGTCGGTCGGTGGCTTGTCGACGACGAAGCCGAGGTCGGCGCGGACCTGACGGACCTCGCCGAGCGCCCCGGAGGCGACGAGCTGCTGGAGCCGGCGGATCAGCGGGTCGCACCGCATCCACATCGCCTCCATGAGGAACAGCCCCTTGTCACGTGCCATCGCGACCAGCACCTCGGCATCGCCGGCGTTCAGCGTCAGCGACTTCTCGCACAGCACCGCCTTGCCGGCACCGAAGGCGAGCTCGACGTGCTCGCGGTGCATCGAGTGCGGCGACGCGATGTACACCACGTCGACGTCCGGGTCCTCGACCACGGACCGGTAGTCGCCGTACGCCGCGGCGATGCCGTGGGTCTGCGCGAAGGCGTCGGCGGACTCCTGCCGCCGCGACCCGACGGCGGCCACCTCGCACTCCTCGAGCTGCGCGAGGTCGGCGACGAACTTGTGCGCGATCTTGCCGGTCGCGATCACTCCCCAGCGCACGGGCCGGTCCTGCGGCAGCGGTTTTGCCCGCACCGGACCGGGGGCGACGTCGAGGGCCGGCAGGTCGGTTGGCAGGGTTGTCACGTCGCCAACCTCTCACCGGGCGCACGTCACGAAAACACCCGGTGTGGTGGAGTGGCGCAAACTACATCGTTGTGGTTCGTCCCCTATGCTGGGACCCGACCCCGCCGCCACCGGACAGCACAGGAGTCGCTCCATGGACGCCGCGAACGCCCTGACCTCAGGACAGAACGCCACCAGCGACCTATCCGAGAGGGACCGCGAGATCCTCGACTTCGAGCGACAGTGGTGGAAGTTCGCCGGTGCCAAGGAGCAGGCGGTCCGCGAGAAGTTCGAGATGTCGTCCACGCGCTACTACCAGGTGCTCAACGCGCTCATCGACCGGCCCGAGGCCCTCGCGTTCGACCCGCTGCTGGTCCGTCGCCTGCGTCGGCTGCGAGCCGCTCGCCAGCGTGCGCGTTCGGCTCGCCGGCTCGGCTTCGAGGTCTAGGGCGTGGTCGCGCCGTCGACCCCGCTCGCCCTGCTGTCCGCCGGGGCGGTCGTGCTCGCCGGGGCCGCGTTCTTCGTCACCAACGGCCAGCAGGACGACGCGTCCGGCCGCACGATGGCGTCGGCGACGTCGACGGGCAGCGCTGAGGCCGACCCCTTCGGCCACCGCGCCCAAGCAGGTCATCAAGAAGCAGGTCCACAAGAAGCCGGTCGTCCACCGCGGCGAGACGCACGTCGAGGTCTTCAACAACTCGGGCATCAGCGGGCTGGCCGGCAGCACCGCGGCGCGGGCACAGGGCGCCGGGTGGCAGGTCATCGGCTCGGACAACTGGTACGGCACGATCGACGCGAGCACCGTGTACTACCCGCCGCGCCTGAAGGCGGCCGCGAAGCTGCTCGCCAGGGACCTCGGCATCGCACGCACCAAGCCGACGATCCCGCCCATGCGCGGTGACCGGCTGACGGTCATCCTCACGGCCGACTACGTCTGAGCCGTCCCGGGCTGGTTGGCTGGCCCGGTGCACTTCCACGGCGAGCACTCCCAGCAGCGCTACGACGACCTGGTCGCGGTGGCCGGCGAGGTGGTCGTCGGGCTCGACTTCGACGGCACCCTCGCGCCGATCGTCGCGGACCCCGAGTCGGCGACGATCCACCCCGAGGCCCCGACCATGCTCAGCGAGCTCGCGCAACAGGTACGTGCCGTCGTGATCATCACCGGCCGTCCCGCCCGTCAGGTGGTCCGCCTCGGTCACCTCGAGGACATCGCGGACCGGCTGCCGCCGGAGGCCGACCTGGCCGTGATGGGTCAGTACGGTCACGAGACCTGGGACTCCCGCGAGCGGTCGTTCACCTCACCGGAGCCGCCCGAGGGACTGCAGTCCTTCCGCGAGGAGCTGCCCGACCTGCTGGCCGCCGAGGACGCCCAGGACGCGCACGTCGAGGAGAAGGGCCTCGCGGTCGCGGTCCACACCCGTCGCCTCGACGACGCCCAGGCGACGTTCGCCCGGCTCAGGGAGCGGCTCGGCGACGCTGCCGAGCGCCACGGCCTGCACCTCGAGCCCGGCCGGATGGTCCTCGAGGTGCGCGCACCCGGCATGCACAAGGGGCTCGCGGTGCGAACCGCCCGCGAGGACCACGACGGCGGCGGGGTGCTGTTCGTCGGGGACGACCTCGGTGACGTGGAGGCGTTCGAGGAAGTGAGGTCGATGGCCGACGACGGCCTGCCGACGCTCCTGGTCTGCTCGAGCTCGGACGAGCAGGACGCCCTCCACGAGCTGGCCGACGTCGTCGTGGACGGGCCCGACGGGGTCATGGACTTCCTCGAGGCGTTCGCCGCGGACGCGTCGCGCCGCGCTCGCTGAGCCCGTCTCGCATCCTGGGCGCGATGTGCACATGCTGAGACGCCTACCTACAGTTGTCACTGCTCATCGAGAGGGGCAGAGGGACACGGCCCGCTGAAGCCCCGGCAACCCGCCACCGCATCTCCACCGGTGCACGTCACCACCCGCGGTGCCAACGGTGCTAATTCCGTCCCGCGCCGAGAGCCGGCCCCCGGGGAAGATGAGAAGGAGGCCCTCCTTGAGCACATCGGTTCTTCCGCACCACGCGTGAGCTGCGCGACGGCGCCTTCGGCAACGCGGTGCAGCTCGTGTGTCGCGAGTGCGGCGCCACGCAGCAGCTCGGCCCGTTCTACGCGTGCCAGGAGTGCTTCGGCCCGCTCGAGATCGGCTACGACTTCCCGCACGTCACCCGCGAGCAGATCGAGAGCGGCCCCAAGAACATCTGGCGCTACCAGTCGCTGCTGCCGGTGCCGAGCGACATCACCGAGAGCCCGAACATGGAGCCCGGGTTCACCCGGCTGATCCGGGCCGACAACCTGGCCCGCGAGCTCGGCATCAAGAAGCTCTGGGTCAAGGACGACTCCGGGAACCCCACCCACTCCTTCAAGGACCGCGTCGTCGCGATGGCGCTCTCGGCGGCGCGCGAGCTCGGCAGCACGGTCTTCGCCTGCCCGTCGACCGGCAACCTCGCCAACGCCGTCGCCGCGGCCGGCGCCCGCGCCGGGATCAAGACCGTGGTGTTCATCCCGCACGACCTCGAGCGGCCGAAGGTCATCACGACCGCGGTGTACGGCGGCACGCTCGTCGCCGTGAAGGGCAACTACGACGACGTCAACCGGCTCGCGTCGGAGATCGCCGGCGAGGAGGACGGCTGGGCGTTCGTGAACGTCAACGTGCGGCCGTACTACTCGGAGGGCTCCAAGACGCTGGGCTTCGAGATCGCCGAGCAGCTCGGCTGGCGGCTGCCGCAGCAGGTGGTGATCCCGGTCGCGTCCGGCTCGCAGCTGACGAAGGTCGACAAGGGGTTCACCGAGCTCGCTCGGCTCGGCCTGATCGAGGAGACCCCCTACAAGGTGTTCGGTGCCCAGGCCGAGGGGTGCTCACCGGTGTCGGCGGCGTTCAAGGCCGGCCACGACGTCGTACGCCCCGTCCGGCCGGACACCATCGCGAAGTCGCTGGCGATCGGGAACCCGGCGGACGGTCCCTACGTGCTCGACGTCGTGCGTCGCACCGGCGGTGCGGTCGAGGACGTCACCGACGAGGAGGTCCGCGACGGCATCGCGCTGCTCGCGCGCACCGAGGGCATCTTCGCGGAGACCGCCGGCGGCGTGACGATCGCGACGCTGAAGAAGCTGGTGGAGACCGGTCAGCTCGACCCCGACGCGGAGACCGTCGTGATCAACACCGGCGACGGACTCAAGACGCTGGACGCCGTCGCGGACCGTGTCGGACCCGCTGCGACGATCGACCCCAGCTACGAGGCATTCACGAGTGCCGGGCTCGTGTGACGTCGCGGCCCGGCCGGTAGCCTGCCCCACTAGTCCCGCGTCAACGCGTCGATCGCGTCAAGGAGAGCCATGAGCGTCAGCGTCCGGATCCCGACCATCCTGCGCACCTACACCAACGGCGAGTCCGAGGTGCAGGCCGACGGCGGCACGCTGTCCGAGGTCCTCGACTCGCTCGAGGCGAGCTACCCGGGCATCAAGGGCCGCATCCTCGACGACGAGGGCTCGATCCGCCGGTTCGTCAACGTGTACGTCGGCAACGACGACGTGCGCTTCCTCGAGGCTCTGGACACCAGCACCCCCGAAGGCGCGCAGGTCTCGGTCATCCCCGCCGTTGCGGGGGGCTGAAGGAGCGCTTGAAGCACTTGCCTGCGTCACTGTTCTGACGCAGGCACGTTGCCGCCTTGTGCAGCTGTGTGGCGCGCTGATCCAGCCGGTCCGCGAGAGCATCGCGCTGCTTTGCGGTCAGCTTGTGCATCTTGAAGTGGCGCCGGTCCCCGTGGTGGAAGCCGTGCGGCCCCCAGCCCTGGTGGTGCCTGCCCCAACCTTGATCCGCCCGGCCCGTTGCGGTCGTGCTGCTTCGGCTCCGCTTTGGCGGACGGGCTGTCGTCGGCGTGGGAGACGACGGCCAGCGCGACGGCGGGCACGCCCACCAGGACGAGAGCGGCGGCGACGACAGCCGCGAGGATCCAGGCCTTCATGTGCCCAGTGTGCGACGGCCCACCCCGCTGCGGGGCGGGTGCATCAGACCTTTACCCAGGGCGCGTTGGGGAACCCCGTTGCCTGCTGCGCGACGGCAGTGGATTCCCCAACACCCCCTAGTCTCGAGGGCATGTCGCCAAAGCTCGCCACCGCGGACCGGGTCTCACGCGACGAGCTCCTCGAGTTCGTGCGGCCCCGCCACCACGCCACGCTCGTCACCCGCCGCCGCGACGGTCGCCCGCAGCTGTCTCCGGTGACCTGCGGCGTGGACGACGAGGGACGGATCGTCGTCTCGACGTACCCGCAGCGGGCGAAGGCGAGCAACGCACGCCGTGACCCGGCCGTGTCGGTGCTCGTCCACTCCGACGACTGGGACGGGCCCTACGTGCAGGTCGACGGCACCGCCGAGGTCATCGACATGCCCGATGCCGTGGAGCCGCTCGTCGACTACTTCCGGTGCATCAGCGGCGAGCACCCCGACTGGGACGAGTACCGCGACGCGATGCGCCGCCAGAACAAGTCGCTGATCCGGATCACGCTCGAGCGGTGGGGACCGGTCGCCACCGGCGGATTCCCGCCGGACCAGGACGAGCAGTAGTCGACAAACGGGAGGCCGGAGAGCGCTTGCGCGTTCTCCGGCCGAAACCCCGTCGCACCCACGAGGTCCGATCAGTTAGGCCCGTTCAGAAACACCGGTCAATGGCCGGTGCCGCTCGCACCGGGCGGGGTCTAGACCTCACCGCGCGGCCGCGTTCCGGCGGCTCGGACCTGCCCCGGTCTGAGCGTGCGTCCCCGCCTTGCACTCACTAGGGGCGAGTGCTAAGAATGGGCTAGCACTCTCGCCCTGAGAGTGACAGCGGCTCGGCGTCGCCGAGCCCAGTACGGACTTCAGCGCAGAGGAATTGCAGGAGCTATGCCGAAGCTGATTGCTTTCAACGAGGAAGCCCGGCGCGGTCTCGAGCGTGGCATGAACACGCTCGCCGACGCCGTCAAGGTGACCCTCGGCCCCAAGGGCCGCAACGTCGTCCTGGAGAAGAAGTGGGGCGCCCCCACGATCACCAACGACGGTGTCTCCATCGCCAAGGAGATCGAGCTCGAGGACCCCTACGAGAAGATCGGTGCCGAGCTCGTCAAGGAGGTCGCCAAGAAGACCGACGACGTCGCTGGTGACGGCACCACGACCGCCACCGTGCTGGCCCAGGCCATGGTGCGCGAGGGGCTGCGCAACGTCGCGGCCGGCGCGAACCCGATGGCGCTCAAGCGCGGCATCGAGAAGGCCGTCGAGGCCGTCTCCGAGCAGCTGCTCAGCATGGCCAAGGACGTCGAGACCAAGGAGCAGATCGCTTCCACCGCCTCGATCTCCGCCGCCGACACCTCGGTCGGCGAGATCATCGCCGAGGCGATGGACAAGGTCGGCAAGGAAGGCGTCATCACCGTCGAGGAGTCGAACACCTTCGGGCTCGACCTCGAGCTCACCGAGGGCATGCGCTTCGACAAGGGCTACATCTCGGCGTACTTCGTCACCGACACCGAGCGCATGGAGACGGTTCTCGACGAGCCGTACATCCTGATCGCCAACCAGAAGGTCTCCAACGTCAAGGACCTGCTGCCGCTGCTCGAGAAGGTCATGCAGAGCGGCAAGCCGCTGCTGATCCTCTCCGAGGACGTCGACGGCGAGGCGCTGTCCACGCTGGTGGTCAACAAGATCCGCGGCACCTTCAAGTCGGTCGCCGTCAAGGCGCCGGGCTTCGGCGACCGCCGCAAGGCCATGCTGCAGGACATCGCGATCCTGACCGGCGGCCAGGTCATCTCCGAGGAGGTCGGCCTCAAGCTCGAGTCGACCGGCGTCGAGCTGCTCGGCCAGGCCCGCAAGGTGGTCGTCACCAAGGACGAGACGACCATCGTCGAGGGTGCCGGTGACGCCGACCAGATCAACGGTCGCGTCAACCAGATCCGCGCCGAGATCGAGAACAGCGACTCCGACTACGACCGCGAGAAGCTGCAGGAGCGGCTGGCCAAGCTGGCCGGCGGCGTCGCGGTCATCAAGGTCGGCGCGGCCACCGAGGTGGAGCTCAAGGAGCGCAAGCACCGCATCGAGGACGCCGTCCGCAACGCGAAGGCGGCCGTCGAGGAGGGCATCGTCGCCGGCGGTGGCGTGGCGCTCGTCCAGGCCTCCGACGCTGCGTTCGAGAAGCTCGACCTCGAGGGTGACGAGGCCACGGGTGCTGCCCTCGTCCGCGTCGCGACCGAGGCCCCGCTCAAGCAGATCGCGATCAACGCCGGCCAGGAGGGCGGCGTCGTGGCAGAGAAGGTCCGCGGACCTGAAGGCCGGTCACGGTCTGAACGCGGCCACCGGCGAGTACGTCGACATGGTCAGCCGAGGGCATCATCGACCCGGCCAAGGTCACGCGCTCCGCGCTGCAGAACGCCGCCTCCATCGCGGCGCTCTTCCTCACCACCGAGGCGGTCATCGCCGACAAGCCCGAGAAGACCCCGGCCATGCCGGACCCGTCGGGCGGCATGGGCGGCATGGACTTCTGATCGATCGCTCCCGAGCGCAGCGAGGGAGCGCTGATCGATCAAGGTCGAGGAGCGTCGGCGTACATCCGAGCGAAGCGAGGAAGTGCGCGACGCGTCTCGAGACCCAGTCCGATACGTACGACATCAAGAGGACCCCGGTTTCGGCCGGGGTCCTTCTCTGTCTGTGCCACGCCTAGCGCACGTCGCGCGGCCGGAACTGGATGCTGATGCGAGGGCCCACCGGGCGGGCGGTCTTCAGCACGGCGTGCTCCCAGGTGCGCTGGCAGGAGCCACCCATCACCAGCAGGTCGCCGTGCCCGACCGGGAACGAGATCGACTCGCCCCCGGTGCGCGGTCGCAGCGAGAGCCGGCGCGACTCACCGAGCGAGACGATCGCGACCATGGTGTCCTCGGTGCGGCTGCGCCCGATCGTGTCGCCGTGCCAGGCCACGCTGTCGCGCCCGTCGCGGTAGAGGCACATGCCGGCGCTCACGAACGGCTCGCCGAGCTCGCGCGCGTAGTGGCGGCTCAGCGCCTCGCGGGCCTCGCGCAGCACCGGGTCCGGGCAGCGGCTCGCCCTCGCCGTAGAACCTGAGCAGCCGTGGCACGTCCACGACGTTGTCCCACATCGTGCGGCGCTCGGCCTGCCACGCGACGTCGGTCACCAGGCGCGCGAACAGCTCGTCGGACCCGCTCACCCAGCCGGGGCAGACGTCGACCCACGCACCCCTGGTCAGCCGGCGGCGCCGCACCGTCTCGCCCAGCTCCCCGAGCCGCACCGCGTGGTCCTCGGGGGATCGCGACCGTGTCGAACAACGACGCCTGGAACTCGACCGTCATGCCGCACAGCTCTACACGTTCATTCGAACAGGTGTTCTAACGCTGCGAGCGCCTCGACGTGCCGGCGCAGCGCGGCCGCGTAGCGCCGGGTCATCAGCTGCTGGAACCTCCTCCCGAGGGGCCCCGCCAGCCGGCTGCTCAGCTTCCCCGGACGGGAGTAGGCGGAGATCTCCAGGCGTCACCTGGCCCTCGCCCCGCGCCACGACGAACGCCTCCTCGCCCGACTCCGGATGCCCGGGGAGCGTTCCGTAGGCGAAGCCGCACCTGTCGGGCTCGTCGAGCAGCCACACCACCCGGCACGGGATCCGCAGCGGGCCCAGCCCGCATCGCACGACGACGCCCTCGGCCGCCCAGGGCTCGGAGCTCGTCACTCGCAGCCCGGCGCCGAGATGCATCTGCCAGGTCATCAGCGCCTCGCGCGCCCGCTCGAAGCACCCGTCACCGGTCCCCAGGTCGCTGCTGTGCTCGAGGTGGTGGAAGCCGGCCGGGCGCGTCGACGTACGCGTCGCCCCGACGGGGGAGTAGGTGAACGGCTCCGCGACCAGGCGAGCCACCTCGGCTGCTCGACATCTGCTCCACGGCGCGCGGCACCAGGTCATGGTCTCGCAAGGTCCGTCAGGGGTCGCTCGGGGTGTGGTCAGGGACACGGCGGTGAATATCCGGTGTCGATGAGTCTCGCTGGACAACTAGGTTGGACGCGTACCGGTGGCCGCACTCGGGAGGCCACCAGGATCGGGGAGGAACCACCGAAGTGAGCGACGCCCAGCCGAGCAGCCAGCCCACCAGCGACCACAGCCGACGGGCCGCGGCACGCACCGTCGACCTGACCAAGACCTACGGCTCCGGCGACGCCCAGGTCAGGGCACTCGACGGCGTCTCCGTGGAGCTCTTCGCCGGGGAGTTCACCGCGGTCATGGGGCCCTCCGGCTCCGGCAAGTCGACCCTGATGCACTGCTGTGCGGCGCTCGACAAGCCCACGAGCGGCAGCGTCTTCATCGGCGAGACCGAGCTGAACCGGCTCAAGGACAAGGAGCTGACCAGGCTGCGCCGCGACGAGGTCGGCTTCGTGTTCCAGTCGTTCAACCTGGTGCCGACGCTGACCGCGCAGGAGAACATCACCTTGCCGCTGTCGATCGCGGGGCGGAAGCCGGACAAGGACTGGTACGACACCGTCATCGACACCGTGAACCTTCGCGACCGGCTCGGCCACCGGCCCAACGAGCTCTCGGGCGGTCAGCAGCAGCGGGTCGCGGTGGCACGCGCGCTCGCCAGCAGGCCGTCGATCGTGTTCGCCGACGAGCCGACCGGCAACCTCGACTCGCGCTCGGGCGCCGAGGTGCTCGCGTTGCTGCGTCGCTCCGTCGACGAGTTCGACCAGACCGTCGTCATGGTCACCCACGACCCGGTGGCCGCCGCGTTCACCGACCGGGTGCTGTTCCTGGCAGACGGCAAGGTGGTCGACGAGCTGCGTGAGCCGGACCGCGAGGTCGTGCTGGAGCGGATGACCCGCATGGACGCCCGCCAGCTCGACTCGGTCGCCGCCGACGAGGCTGCGGGCTGATGCTCAGGGCCACCTGGAAGAGCCTGCTGGCTCGCAAGCTCCGGCTGCTGCTCAGCACGTTCGCGATCGTGTTCGGCGTCGCCTTCGTCGCCGGCACGCTGATCTTCACCGACACGCTCAGCCGCAGCTTCACCGCGATCTTCGCGTCCTCGGTCGGCGACGTGGTCGTGACTCCCAACGGCGCGCAGACACAGGACGGCACGCCGACCGACAAGACCGTGCCGGCGGCTCTCGTCCGCAAGCTGGCCACCGCCGACGGCGCCGCCCGTGCCGACGGCAACGTCAGCTCGCTGGGTGTCTTCGTCGTCGACCAGCACGGCAAGCTCGTCGGCGGCAACGGCCCGCCCGGCATCGCGGTCAACTACAACACCGCCCCGGCCGGGCACGGCGTCGAAGGCCTGAGCATCGTGTCCGGAACGCCCCCGAAGGGGCCCGACGAGGTGGCGCTCGACGCTCGCACGGCGAAGAGTGCCGGCTACCACGTCGGCGACCGGATCAGGCTCACGTCCTCCGGTTCTCAGGACTCCCTGCGACCCCGGCTCGTGGGGCTGGCCGACTTCCGAGACGGCGGGTCGACCAACGGCGCGACGATCACGATCTTCGACACCGCGACGGCCCAGAAGCTCTTCCTCGACGGCAAGGACGCCTACAGCGACGCGTGGGTGACGGCCAAGGACGGCGAGTCGCAGTCGCAGCTGCGTGACCAGGTCGCCGACCTGCTGCCGTCCGGCTACACCGCGAAGACCGGTGACCAGGCCGCCGAGGACGACGCGGCCCCGGTGCAGGAGGCGGTCAAGTTCATCAGCATCTTCCTGCTGATCTTCGCGGGCATCGCACTGGTCGTCGGTGCGTTCTTGATCGTCAACACCTTCTCGATCCTGGTCGCCCAGCGCAGCCGCGAGCTCGCGCTGCTGCGGGCTCTCGGGGCCAGTCGCAGGCAGGTGACCCGGTCCGTCCAGCTCGAGGCGCTCGTGCTCGGCTTCGTGGGCGCCACCATCGGGCTCGGGATCGGGGTGCTGCTCGCGATCGGCATCCGGTCCGTCTTCGCGACGTTCGGGCTCGACCTGTCCGGTCAGCCGCTGATCTTCCAGGCCTCGACCGTGCTGATCTCCTACGCCATCGGCATCGTCGTCACCTCGGTCGCGGCGTACCTCCCGGCTCGCCGAGCCTCGCGGGTGGCGCCGGTCGCGGCGCTGCGTGACGACGTCGCGATGCCCGAGGCCACGATGCGCGTCCGGTTCGCGGTAGGCACCGCGATGCTGGTGGTCGGTGTCGCCTTGATGCTCGCCGGGCTGTTCACCGGCGTGCCGAAGCCCGGCTACTGGGTGGGCGGCGGCATCCTCGTGGCGTTGCTGGGCGTGACCGTCGCCAGCCCCGTCCTGGGCAGGCCCTTCCTGGCCGTCATGAGCGCGATCTACCAGCGCACGTTCGGATCCGTGGGCCGGCTGGCCGGCGAGAACGCCCTTCGCAACCCGCGGCGCACGGCGGCGACGGCCTCCGCGTTGATGGTCGGTCTTGCGCTCGTCTCGACGATGGCGATCGTGGGTGCGTCGTCCAAGGCCAGCCTGGACAAGACGATCGCCGACAACTTCCAGGGTGACCTCGTGGTGTCGAACGTGGTGGGCGAGCGGTTCTCGCCGTCGCTCGCCGACCGCATCGAGAAGACCCCTGGCGTCGCGTCCGTGACCCGGCTGCGGTACGCGACCCCGAAGATCGGGGGGAAGTACCAGCAGGTGACGGCGGTGAACCCGGACCGTCTCGACGACGCGGTGCGGGTGACCATGGTCTCCGGCAGCCCCGGCGACCTGACCGACGACGGAGTCCTCGTGGACCAGGGCCGCGCGGAACGCGACAAGCTGGCGATCGGCGACAAGGTCACGATGAAGATGCCCGCGGGCACTCGGTCGTTCCGGGTCGAGGGCGTCGTCGAGAAGAACAACCCCGTGCTCGGCACGCCGTACACGCTGACCCTCGGCGCCCTCGCCGACGGCGGCTATCGCGCCGCGGACAGCCTGCTGTTCGTCGACAAGGATCCCGGCGTCAGCACCAGCTCGATCAAGGGTGACGTCGAGGACGCGATCGGCGACGTGCCGACCGTGACGGTCAAGGACCAGGCGGGCTTCGCCGCCGAGCAGCGCGACCAGTTCAACCAGCTGCTGGTCCTCGTCTACGCGATGCTCCTGCTGGCACTCATCATCGCGGTGCTCGGCATCGTCAACACGCTTGCCCTGTCGGTGATCGAGCGGACGCGTGAGGTCGGGCTGCTGCGTGCCATCGGCCTGAGCAGACGTCAGCTGCGGCGGATGGTGCGGCTGGAGGCGATCGTCATCGCGGTCTTCGGCGCCCTGCTCGGGGTCTTGATGGGCGTCGTCTTCGGGGTCGCGCTGATGGCCAGCCTGCGCGACGAGGGGCTCGAGGTGACGTCGGTGCCGGTCGTCCAGCTGGTGGTGATCGTCCTCGGAGCGGGCCTGTGCGGGGTGCTCGCGGCGGCGTTCCCGGCGCGTCGAGCGGCCCGGCTGGACGTGCTGCGCGCCATCGCCGCCGACTGACTGGAGAGTCAGGAAGTCTCGCTCTCTCCTCTTCCCCTCGGCGCCATTGAGGCTATGGTGGCCCCGAGGGAGGGGGGCGAGGGAGGTGTGATGGGCGACCTGATATCGCCCGACCGATCCAGGCCGGCGATCCACAAGCATGTGCAGGTGCGCGAGTACGTCCGCGGCCTCATCGAGGGTGCCGACCCCGGAAGTCCCGCCCCGTCCGAGCGCGAGCTGGTGCAGCACTTCGGGGTGGCCCGGATGACGGTGCGCCAGGCTCTGGACGCCCTGGTCTCCGAAGGACTGCTCGAGCGGGTGCCGGGCCGAGGCACCTTCGTGGCCCGCGCCAAGATCGACGTCCAGGTGCGCCTGTCCAGCTACACCGAGGAGATGGCGCGACGCAGCATGCGGCCCTCGTCGCGGACGATGCTCGCCCGCATGGAGGCGGCGGGCCCCGGCGTCGCTCGGGCCCTCGAGATCGGCGAGGGCGACAAGGTCGTGCACTGGCAACGGCTGAGGCTGGCCGACGCGGTGCCGATGTGCATCGAGGACGCCTACCTCGCCGACAGCACCGTTCCCAAGTTCCTCGAGCAACCGCTCCCCGAGAGCCTGTACGCCGACCTGCAGCGCCGCGACCTGCTGCCCACGTGGGGTGAGGACTCCGTCGACGCCGCGCTCTCGCGCTCCGACGAGGCCGAGCTGCTCGGCATCCGCACCGGCGACCCGGTGCTGCGCATCGCCCGCAGAGCATTCGCAGGCAACATCGCGGTGGAGGTCTCCCGGTCGACGTACCGCGCGGACCGCTTCACGCTGTGGGTGCCGCTGTCGCGGCCGAACACCTCCTCCTCCGCCGGTCGGTGAGGCTCGTCGGGCTGCTGCTGGCGGCCGGCGCCGGGCGCCGCATGGGCGGCCCCAAGGCGCTGCTGCGAGACGGTCGCGGCGTGCCCTTCCTCGACCGTGGCATCGGCGCGCTCTTCGAGGGCGGCTGCGAGCGTGTCACGGTCGTCGTCGGTGCCGCTGCCGACGAGGTGATGGCGGTGCTGGACGAGGCGGGCTGGGTCGAGGACCCCGCGGTCGACACGGTCGTCGCCGAGGACTGGCAGGAGGGCATGGGCGCCTCGCTGCGCGCGGGTCTGCGCTCGCTCGACCAGGGAGAGGCAGCCGTCGTCACGCTCGTCGACCTGCCCGACGTCGACGAGTCGGTGGTGCGCCGGGTGGTGGCTGCTGCCTCCGGTTCAGAGGCACTCGTGCGCGCGACGTACGACGGACGGCCCGGCCACCCGGTGCTCATCGGACGCGACCACTGGCCGGACGTGCTGTCCACGGTCGGGGGTGACCAGGGGGCGCGCGACTACCTCACCGCACACGAGCACGTCACCTGCGAGTGCGGCGACCTGGCCACCGGAAAGGACGTCGACGAGCCCCGGGACTTGGCCGACTCGTGACGCGCGGTTGTGTCGTGGTGAATGCTTGAGGACATGGAGCCGATCACGCCCGGGACGCCCGGGTCGCCGGACGAGCTCGCCAAGCGCCTCGCCGACACGGGCTATCTCTGCGACGACTCGCTGGCGACGATCGGCTATCTGGCCCTCGCGATGCGGCGTCCGCTGCTGCTCGAGGGCGAGCCCGGGACCGGGAAGACCGCACTGGCCGAGGCCTTCGCGGAGGCGCTGGACGTCGAGCTGATCCGGCTGCAGTGCTACGAGGGCATCGACGCCGGGCAGGCGCTCTACGACTGGGACTTCCCGCGCCAGATCCTGCACCTGCGCGCCCTGGAGGCAGCCGGCGGCGGCGCGGTCGGTGACGCGGACGCCGCCGAGGAGTCGCTCTTCGACGAGCGGTTCCTGCTGGCGCGGCCGGTGCTGCGCGCGCTGCGGCAGAGCCCGGCCGTGCTGCTCGTGGACGAGATCGACCGGGCCGACGACGAGTTCGAGGCGTTCCTGCTCGAGGTGCTGTCGACCTACCAGGTCACCATCCCCGAGCTCGGCACCGTCACCGCGGCCACCCCACCGGTTGTCGTGCTGACCTCCAACCGCACCCGGGAGATCCACGACGCGTTGAAGCGCCGGTGCCTCTACCACTGGGTCGAGCACCCCGGCCTCGAGCGGGAGATCGAGATCGTGCGCACCCGCGCCCCGGAGGTCTCGGACGCGCTTGCCACCCAGGTCGCGACCCTCGTCCAGCGCCTGCGTACGACGGAGGGCCTGCTCAAGCCGCCGGGGGTCGCCGAGACCCTCGACTGGGCCAGGGCGCTGGAGGCTCTCGGGGCACGCGAGGTCGACGTCGAGAGCGCCGCGAAGACGCTCGGCGCCGTGGTGAAGTACCGCGAGGACGCACAACGCGTCCGGCAGGCGCTCGAACGGATGCTGGCGGGCTGACGTGCAGCCGCAACAAGTGCACGACGCAGAACCTCGGCGGATCGAGCCTGTCGAGATGCTGCTCGGGTTCGCGCGTGCGCTGCGGGCCGCGGGTGTGCCGGTGACCCAGGACCGCACCCACTCCTACCTCGAGGCCGCCTCGCTCGTCGGCGTCGACGACCAGCGGGCGACGTACTGGGCGGGCCGGGCGACGCTGTGCTCCGCGCCCGACGACCTCGACCGCTACGACCAGGTGTTCACCGCCTGGTTCCTCGGCGACGACAAGCCGGTGGCGCGACAGCCCAAGGACAACCCGACCGTCGCGCAGGCGTCCCTCGACTCCGGCCAGGGCTCCGCGCAGACCGATGTCGGCGACGAGTTCCTCAATGCGATGGCCAGCGAGGAGGAGGTGCTCCGGCACCGCGACATCGCCGAGATGCCTGCCCACGAGAAGGCACGGCTCGCCTCGATGTTCGAGGGGCTGCGGCCCCGGCCGCCGAGACGCCGCGCCACCCGGCGCACCGCCTGGCGTCGTGGTGAGCTCGACGCGGCCCGGACGCTGCGGCAGATGCTGCGGCGGATGGGTGAGCCCGGCGAGATCGCCTGGCGCCGTCGGGCGACCCGGCCCCGGCGCGTGGTGCTGCTCGTCGACGTGTCCGGGTCGATGAGCGCCTACGCCGACGCACTGCTGCGGCTCGCGCACCGGTTCACCCGAGGCTCCGAGTCGACGACCCGCGGGGTGGAGACGTTCACCATCGGCACGCGGCTGACCCGGGTCACCCGGGCCATGCAGCTGCGAGACGCGGAGCGCGCGATCGTCGCGGCCGGCGAGACGGTTCCCGACTGGTCCGGCGGCACCCGCCTCGGGGAGACGCTGCGCATCTTCATGGACCGGTGGGGCCAGGGCGGGCTCGCCAGGGGCGCGGTCGTGGTGATCTTCAGCGACGGCTGGGAGCGCGGCGACGCGGAGCTGCTCGGGCAGCAGATGGCACGGCTGCAGGCGGGTGGCGCACCGCGTCGTGTGGGTGAACCCGCACGTCGGCAAGGACGGCTACCTCCCGGTGCAGCAGGGCATCGTGGCGGCACTGCCGTTCGTCGACGACCTGGTGGCGGGGCACTCCCTCGCGACGTTCGCAGAGCTGGTGGAGGTGGTTGCCCGTGCGTGAGGTGATTGCGGAGCTGTCGAAGTGGTGGCGTGACGGCAAGACGGTCGGGGTGGGCAGCGTCGTGGCGACGTTCCGGTCCGCGCCGCGGCCACCGGGTGCCTCGATGCTGGTCGGTCCCGCGGGCGAGGCGGTCGGGTCGGTCTCCGGCGGCTGCGTCGAAGGCGCTGTCTACGAGCTCGCGCAGGAGGTGATGGGCTCCGGTCAGCCCAAGCTGCAGCGCTACGGGGTCAGCGACGACGACGCCTTCGCGGTCGGGCTGACCTGCGGCGGCATCCTCGACGTGTACGTCGAGAAGGTCGACCAGGAGACGTTCCCGGAGCTCGGCGAGATCGCCGACGACGTCGAGGCCGGCCGCCCGGTCGCGGTCGCCACCGTCGTGGAGCATCCGGACCCGTCCTGGATCGGCAAGCGTCTCGTGGTGCGTCCGGACGGCGGGGCGTCCTCGGGGTCGCTGGGGTCGACTCGCGCCGACGCCGCGGTCACCGACGACGCGCTCGGCTACCTCGCGTCTGGCCACAACCAGACGCTGACCTACGGACCCGACGGCGAGCGGCGCGGGGAGGGCATGCGGGTGTTCGTGTGGTCCTTCGCGCCACCGCCCCGGATGCTGGTGTTCGGCGCGATCGACTTCGCGGCCGGGGTCGCCCGCGTCGGCGGGTTCCTCGGCTACCGCGTCACGGTGTGCGACGCCCGCCCGGTGTTCGCGACCAGCTCCCGCTTCCCGTCGGCCGACGAGGTGGTCGTGAAGTGGCCGCACAAGTACCTCCGTGAGGAGATCGAGGCCGGCCGACTCGACAACCGCACGGTGGTCTGCGTGCTCACCCACGACCCCAAGTTCGACGTGCCGCTGCTGGAGGTCGCGCTCAAGGAGGCCGACGTCGCCTACGTCGGCGCGATGGGCTCGCGCCGTACCCACGAGGACCGGCTGGCCCGGCTCAAGGAGGCCGGACTCACCGACGACGAGCTCGCCCGGCTGTCCTCGCCGGTCGGCCTCGACCTCGGCGCGCGCACCCCCGAGGAGACGGCGATCAGCATCGCTGCCGAGATCATCGCGCTGCGTTGGGGCGGTGGCGGCGAGCGGCTCGGCGAGACCGAGGGACGCATCCACCACTGACCCGGCAGCAGGTCCTCACCAGGCCGGTGCTTGACTCACAAGTGACCCTTGTCACAGGTCGTCAAAACCGCAACGATCGGGACGACCCTCACCCACGACGCCCCCCGCGGGCCTGCAGGAGACATAGATGACCCGGATCAGTGTCACCGTCGACGGATCCACGCTACACCGACGACGTCGAACCACGCATGCTGCTCGTCCACTACCTGCGGGAGAGCTTGGGGAAGACCGGCACGGTCGTCGGGTGCGACACGAGCAACTGCGGCGCCTGCACCGTGCTCCTCGACGGTCGCAGCGTGAAGTCCTGCAACGTGCTGGCCGTCCAGGCCGACGGCGAGCGAGGTCACCACGGTCGAGGGGCTGGCGCCCAGGACGGCGAGCTGCACCCGGTGCAGGAGGCGTTCCACGAGTGCCACGCGCCTGCAGTGCGGCTACTGCACGCCCGGGATGATCATGCAGTCCATCGACCTGCTCAACGAGAACCCGACGCCCTCCGAGGACGAGATCCGCGCCGGGCTCGAGGGCAACCTGTGCCGCTGCACCGGCTACCACAACATCGTCAAGGCCGTGCAGACCGCGGCCGGCCAGAACGTGTCCGAGGGGAGCAACGCATGACCGTCACCGAGGACGCACCCGCCGCCGTCAAGGAGATCGGCAACGCCCGCCGCCGCAAGGAGGACCAGCGGCTGATCACCGGGCGCACCAGGTGGACCGACAACATCGTGCTGCCGGGCATGCTGCACATGGCGATGGTCCGCAGCCCGTTCGCGCACGCGACGATCACCAACATCGACACGACCGAGGCCAAGGCCGCGCCCAACGTCGTCGCCGTGCTCACCGGCGCGGACCTCGGCGAGGGGCAGGGCGTGAACATCAACGCCTGGCCGATCACCCCGGACCAGAAGTCACGCCGAACCACGTGCCGATGCCGGCCGACCGAGTCGCCTTCGCGGGCGAGATCGTCGCGGTGGTGGTCGCGCGCAGCGCCGCCGCGGCCCGCGACGCCGCGGACCTCGTCGACGTCGACTACGAGGAGCTGCCGGCCGCGCTCGACCTCAAGGAGGCCGCCGAGGCGACCCTCCAACGGCGGGGCGCTCGCGCACCCCGACCTCGGCACCAACAAGTCCGCGCTGTGGGTGTTCGACTCCGTCGGAGGCCGGCACCGGCGGCAACGTCGAGGAGGCCATCGAGAAGGCCCGCAGCGACGGCGTCGTCGATCGAGCGGGAGTTCCGCCAGCAGCGGCTGATCCCGGCGTTCATGGAGCCGCGCTCCGTGGTCGTGCGACCCCACCGGCGAGCAGATCACCATGTGGTCCGCGACCCAGATCCCGCACATCCTGCGGTTCGCGCTCGCGGCCACCACCGGCGTCCCCGAGTCGAAGATCCGGGTGATCGCGCCCGACGTCGGCGGCGGGTTCGGCGGCAAGCTGCAGACCACGCCGGAGGAGTGGATCGTCTGGTGCGTCGCCCGCCGGCTCGGCAAGCCGGTGAAGTACACCGAGACCCGCTCGGAGTCGCTGATGGCGGGCCACCACGGCCGCGACCAGTGGCAGAAGCTGACCGTCGCGGCGACCAAGGACGGCACGGTCACCGGCCTCAAGGTCGACCTGCTCGCCGACCTCGGCGCCTACGTCGCGCTCGTCGGCGGCGGCGTGCCGGTGCTCGGCGCGTTCATGTTCAACTCGATCTACAAGTTCCCGGCGTACCAGTTCAGCTGCCAGACGGTGCTGACCAACAAGACCTGGACCGACGCCTACCGCGGAGCCGGCCGGCCCGAGGCGACGTTCGCCATCGAGCGGATCATGGACGAGCTCGCCGCACGAGCTCGGCATCGACCCGCTCGAGCTGCGGGAGAAGAACTGGATCAAGCACGAGGAGTTCCCGTTCACCACCGTGGCGGGGCTCGAGTACGACTCCGGCAACTACGAGGCCGCCACCGCCAAGGCCAAGGAGATGTTCGGGTACGACGAGCTGCGGGCCGAGCAGCAAGCAGCGGCGTGACTCGAACGACCCGATCCAGCTCGGCATCGGCATCTCGACGTTCACCGAGATGTGCGGCCTGGCGCCCTCCCGGGTGCTCGGCAGCCTCGACTACGGCGCCGGCGGCTGGGAGCACGCGTCGCGTGCGGATGCTGGCCACCGGCAAGGTCGAGGTGGTCACCGGCTCCTCGCGCGCACGGCCAGGGCCACGAGACCGCCTGGTCGCAGATCGTGGCCGACCGGCTCGGCGTGCCCTTCGAGGACGTCGAGGTGCTGCACGGCGACACCCAGGTCTCGCACCGCGGCATGGACACCTACGGCTCCCGATCGCTGGTCGTCGGTGGCGAGGCGCTGGTCAAGGCCGCCGACAAGGTGATCGAGAAGGCCAAGCCGATCGCGGCGCACATGCTCGAGGCGTCGGCCGACGACATCGAGTTCAACGCCGGCCGGTTCGGGGTCAAGGGCACCGACAAGGGCGTCGGCATCGGGGAGATCGCGATGGCGACCTTCACCGGCGCACGACCTGCCCGACGGCGTCGAGCCGTCGCTGGACTCCGATGCGACGTACGACCCGGTGAACTTCTCGTTCCCGCACGGCACCCACCTGTGCGCGATGGAGATCGACACCGAGACCGGTGGCCTGAAGATGCGCAAGTACGTCTGCGTCGACGACATCGGCAACATCGTCAACCCGCTGATCGTCGCCGGGCAGGTGCACGGCGGCCTGGTGCAGGGCATCGCGCAGGCGCTGTGGGAGGAGGCGGTGCACGACGACGCCGGCACGCTCGTGTCCGGCGTCGTTCGTCGACTACCTCGTGCCGACCGCGGCCGACACGATCAGCTTCGACATCGACCACACCACGTCGCCGTCGACGACGAACTCGCTCGGCACCAAGGGCGTCGGCGAGGCCGGCACGATCGCCTCGACGCCGGCCGTGGTCAACGCGGTCGTCGACGCGCTGCGGCCGTTCGGCGTCAACGACATCCGGATGCCGTGCACGCCGGAGCGGGTCTGGAAGGCGATCCACGCCCGCGACGGTGCGGGCACGGGAGGTGGCGCCACCGAGGGCGCCGCGACGCCGCACTTCGACGAGGCCGACACCGCCGACCGCACCGACAGGAGCCGCGCAGTGATCCCCGCCCAGTTCGACTACGTCGCCCCCACCACGTCGAGGAGGCGCTCGCGGCGCTCGGCCGAGCACGGGGACGACGCCAAGATCATCGCCGGCGGGCAGAGCCTGCTGCCGGTGCTCCGGATGCGGCTCAACGCGCCCGAGATGGTCATCGACCTCGGCAAGATCGACGCGCTGCGCGGCGTACGCGACGACGGCGACGCGATCGTCATCGGGGCGATGACCACGCACGCCGACGTGCTCGAACGACGCGCTGGTGCGCGAGAACGCCTTCGTGATCACCAAGGCGATCGAGCAGCTCGCCGACCCGCAGGTGCGGCACCGCGGCACCTTCGGCGGCGCGCTGGCGCACGCCGACCCGGCCGGCGACCTCGGTGCGCCGGCGCTCGCGCTCGACGCGCAGTTCGTGATCGCCGGGCCCGGCGGCGAGCGCACCGTGGAGGCCGACGACTTCTTCGTCGACCTGTTCGACCACCGCGATCGAGCGAGGACGAGATCCTCAAGGAGGTCCGGATCCCCAAGCGGGCCGGCTGGGGCGCGCACTACGAGAAGTTCGTGCGGGTCGCCCACCAGTGGCCGATCGTCGCCGTCGCCGCGGCCGTCAAGGTCGACGGCGGCACGATCAGCGAGGCTCGGGTCGGGCTGACCAACATGGGCTCGACCCCGCTGCGGGCCCGCTCGGTGGAGGAGGCGCTGGTCGGGCCAGCCGGCGACCGACGAGGCGGTCCGCGCGGCCGCGGCGTCCGCGGCCGAGGGCACCAACCCGCCCTCGGACCTCAACGGCGACGCCGACTACCGCAGGCACCTCGCCACCGTGCTGACCCGCCGGGCCGTGCTCGCCGCTGCGGGGGCCTGACGTCCGTGGAGCTGAAGCACACGTTCACCGTGCCGGCGTCGGTGGCCGAGACCTGGGCGGCCTTCGAGGACATCGAGTCGGTGGCGGGCTGCTTCCCCGGCGCGACGGTCACCGAGGTCGTACGGCGACGACTTCAAGGGGTCGTGCAAGGTCAAGCTCGGTCCGATCGCGCTGGTGTACTCCGGCACCGGCACGTTCGTGGAGAAGGACGAGGCCGCCGGACGGTTCGTCGTCGAGGCGAAGGGCAAGGACAAGCGCGGCAACGGCACCGCGGGCGCCACGGTCACCGCGTCGTTCACCGACGAGGGGTCGACGACCCGGGTCGACGTGCACGACCGACCTGTCGATCACCGGCAAGCCGGCGCAGTTCGGGCGCGGCGTGATGCAGGACGTCTCCGACAAGCTGCTGCAGCAGTTCGTCGACTGCCTGCAGGGCAAGGTCGGCGACGACGACTGCCGGCGGAGGAGCCGGCTGCCGCCACCGCCGGCCTCCGCGGCCTCCGACACCGGCGCCGGCTGCCGAGCCGCGCGCCTGCGCCAGCCGGCCGCGCCCGTCCGTGCCGGCGCCGCAGCGACCCGCGCCGCAGCCGGACCAGGACGACGCGCTGGACCTCGGCGCGACGGTCCTGCCGGTGCTCGCCAAGGCGTACTGGAAGCAGGCGCTCGCCGTCGTCCTCGCGCTGCTCGTCGCTGCGCCGACTTGTCAGGCGCTCACGTCGCTAGAGCGACGTCAAGCGCCTGACAACTCGGCTTAGAGCCGGCCCAGCGGCGCGACCGGCCGCCCGGAGTCCTCGCAGACCCAGCTCGGGCTCGGGGCCGCCGAGCTCGGGGTGGATGTAGAGCGCGTGCGGGGTCGAGTCGCCGTCGCAGGTCGGGCACAGCGGCCACCGGCCGCTGGCTCTCGAGCAGGGCGTCCTGCACGTCCTGGGCGACCAGCCCGGCGACGTACTGCTTGCCCTCCTCCCACTGCGAGACCCACCACCGTCGGGTGCTGACCGCGTCCTCGAGCGCGGAGACCGACTCGGGTCCGCGGCGGAGGTCGCCTCGAGGTCGTGCAACACGAGCGCCCGGGCCGCCAGCAGGGGGTCGGTCTGGTCGTCGTCGGATGTCACGATGTCCATTGTGGACAGACAGCCGGTCACGGGACACCTCAGCGCACCACTACTCGAGGTCGTGGTGCTGCATCCGCGCGACGTCGCGGCCGCCGACGAGGGGGGCGCCGACCGGCTGCTGGTGGTCGCAGACGTCGAGGCCGGCGGGCTGTCGGCGGAGCCGTCCCTGGTGTCCGCGGTGTGCAAGGAGACCGACCTGCCGGTGCGCGCGATGCTCCGGCTCAACGACACCTACACCACCACGGGCGGCGAGCTGGCCCGGCTGGTCGGGCTGGGCGAGGACTACGTCGACGTCGGCGTCGAAGGGCCTGTCGTTCGGCTTCCTCGACGCCGACCTCAACGTCGACGTCGAGGTCTGCGAGCACCTGGCCGGCGCGTTCGCGGGCGTGCCCTGGACGTTCCACCGCGCTATCGACGCCTCGCTGGAGACCGCGCGCGCCTGGCGCACGGTGAGCCGGCTGCCCGGTGTCGACACGGTGCTCTCGGCAGGCTCGTCACGAGACCTGACGGTCGGGCACGAGGAGCTCACCGACCGGGCCGGCGTCCGACCCAGAGGTCGCCCGGCTGCTGATGGCCGGCGGGGGACTGCAGGGCGAGCACGTGCCCTGGCTGGTGCGCGCCGGCGTGCGGCCAGTTCCAGGTGGCGACGTCCGCGCGGCCCGGTGGGTCGTGGAAGGCGCACGTCGAGGCCGGCCACGTCCGGGCCTGGCGCATGCTGCTCGACGACGCCGCCGACCTGCGCCGCCGGCACGGCCGACCGGGTAATGCTGCTGATCGACCCGCCGAACTCGCCCGGGCACGGGCGGCTGTGGTCGCACCTGGCCAGCGACACGTCGTACGACGAGCTGCACCGCTTCGCGGCAACGCTCGGCATCCCACCGCGCGGCTTCGACCGCGACCACTACGACATCCCGGCGGAGCGGTACGACGCCGTCGTCGCCGCCGGCGCGACGCCGGTCGTCGAGCCGCGAGCTGATCGCCCGGCTGAAGGCAGGCCGGGCTGCGGCGCCGCAAGAGCGAGCGGCTGGCGCCGCGCGAGCCTGGCCGGCCGCTGGTGCGGGCACCGCGGCTGCGGCCGGGCGACCGCGTCGCGGTGGTCTCGCCCGTCGGGACCGGTGCCGGCCGGAGCGGCTGGCCGCCGGGCTCGAGGTGCTCACCGTCGTGGGGGCTCGATGCGTTCGCGACCGAGCACGGCCCGCGGCACCGACCTGCGCTTCACCTACCTGGCCGCCGACGACGCCGCCCGCGACCGACGACCTGACGCGGGCGTGGTGCGACCCGGACGTGCGGGCGGTGTTCTGCGGCCGCGGCGGGTACGGCGCGCAGCGGGTCGTCGACCTGCTGGACTGGCAGGCGCTCGCCGCGGCCGGGCCCGAAGGTGCTCGTGCGGCTTCTCCGACGTGACGGCGCTGCACCAGGCCTTCGCCAGCCGACTCGGCCTGTCGACGATCCACGGGCCGGTGGTCTCCAGCCTCGGGTCGAGGCGACCAGGAGTCCCGCGACCACCTGCGCTCGATGCTGTTCGAGCCGCGAGCCGATGTGTCGCTGACCCCCGAGCGGGCCGTCACGCTCGTGGCCGGACGGGCCGAGGGTCCGCTCGTCGGAGGCAACCTCGCTCTGCTCGCCGCCGAGGTCGGCAGCGGCTACGAGCTGACCGCGGCAGGGTCGGTGGTGGTGCTCGAGGACGTCGACGAGCCGCTGTACCGGGTCGACCGGATGCTGACCCAGCTGCTGCGGGCGGGCTGGTTCGACGGGGTGCGCGGCATCGCGCTGGGCGACTTCGCCGACGGGCGCGTCGCCGGAGTCGGTCCACGAGCTCGCCGTCGAACGGCTGGGCCCGCTCGGCGTGCCGATGCTGGCCGGGCTGCCGGTCGGGCACGGGCCGCGCAACCTGGCCTTCCCGTTCGGCGTGCCGGCCGTCCTCGACGCGGACGCCGGGACCTTGGTGCTGCTCGAGGCCCGCTTCGGTCTAGGGCCAGCGGCCGGCAGGGCGGTCCAGACCATCGGCCGAACGGTCGGTATCCACGAGGTGTCACGCTCAGTGACACCCGAGATTTGACTGTTATGCCCGTTTCATGCTGATTCTCGCCCTACCGTGAAGTGGCCGAAGGAGGACGAGGCCATGCCCAGGTGGAGCAGCGCGACGTTGTTGCTGCTCGCCGCGCTCGCGCTCGTGGGGCTACCGCTGACGCCGAGCGTTGCCGGCCGCGACATGATCCAGACCGTCGTTCAGATCGGCTGCCTCGCCATCGCGTGGTACTTCGTGCTCCAGCGGCCAAAGGTCATCCACCACGGCTGGGTGCAGCTCACCCTGGGCGTGACTGTCCTCGGCTTCAGCGACATGCTCAACGCTCTGGAGCGCGACGTCTTCCACCTCGACTGGACCGTCACGCCCTCCAGCCTGTTCGCACTGCTCGGCTACGTGCTCCTCGGGACAGCGGTCTTCCGGCTCGACCGCAACCGCAGCCGCGGACGAAAGCTGCCCGGCGGCATCGAGTCGGCGATCTTCGCCAGCGGCGCCTTCCCGCTCGTGCTGGTGTTCCTGGTGATCCCGGTGCTTCACCACACCGGCATGACCACCTCGGAGAAGGCCGTCACCATCTCGTTCGCCATCGCCGACCTCGCCATCATCACCATCATCGCGCGGCTGCTGCTGACCGATGGCGGGCACTCCAAGTCGTTCGCGTTCTTGAGCGCCGCGCTCTTCGTCTCGCTGGCCGGTGACATCTGGTCCTGGGTCGTGACCTCGGAGGGCCCGGCGTCCAACGCTCGCGTCGGTGAAGGTGTTGTGGCTGGCCGGCTTCTTGCTGTTCGCCGCCGGCGTCGCCCACCCCTCGATGGAGAGCTTCACCACGGCTGGGTCGTGGTCGCGCGACGCGCCGCGTGCCCGGCGCGTCTGGCTGATGGGTGTCGGGACTCGCGCTGCCCCCGATCGGCCTCGGACTGGCCTGGCTGTTCGACGTCCGCTCGTCGCTGTGGGTGTTCGCCATCGGCGGGCTCGTCGTCTCGTTCCTGGTGTCCGCGCGGATGAACGGGCTGCTGGACCGCATCGGTGCCCAGTCCGCGAAGCTCGAGGACCTCGCCAGCCGCGACGAGCTCACCGGACTGCACAACCGCCGCTCCTGGAACGCGTGGCTCGTGGACGCGGCAAAGGCTTCGGTCGTCGACGACCGGCCGTACGCCGTTGCCCTCCTCGACATCGACCACTTCAAGAACTACAACGACAACTTCGGCCACCCCGCGGGGGATCGGATGCTCGCCGCTGCCTCCGATGCATGGCGACGGGCGCTGCCCACCGGCATGCTGATCTCTCGGTACGGCGGCGAGGAGTTCGCCGTGCTCCTCCCCGACACCGACCTGGACGAGGCGGTCCGCATCATCGACGACGTGCGAGTGGTCACCCCCGGTGGCCAGACGTTCTCGGCCGGGGTCGCCCTGGGTCACCTGCACCGCAACGCCGAGCAGGCGATGGCCGACGCCGACGCGGCGTTGTACGAAGCGAAGCGACGGGGCCGCAACCGGGTCGTGCCCTACCGCGAGTCCGAGGGTCGGTTCTCGCCCTCGCTCGTGCCGCACGACCTGCGCGCCGTCGTACAGCCCATCGTGCGCTCCAGCGACCTGCAGGTCGTTGCCTACGAGGGTCTGAGCCGCCTCGACGAGGTCTGCGACGTCGAAGTGGTCTTCCAGCAGGCGCACGAGGACAGCTACGGCGACCTCATGGAGAGCCGGGCGCTGCTGAACGTGCTTGGGCTGCCTGGCCGGCCGATTGGTGTCGAGCTCTTCGTCAACGTGTCCGAGCGTGCCATGATCTCGCCGCACTTCTGGGATGCCGTGCCCGCCCGGCTCGACGGCGTGGTCGTCGAGCTGCACGAGTCGCGTCACGGGCTCGACGACGCGGCTATCGGCAGCCTGCTCGGCCGCTTCCGCGACCGCGGCGCACGCACCTGCCTCGACGACCTGGTCGCCACCGAGCCCGACCTGGAACGGGTCGTCGCGTTGCGGCCCGACTACATCAAGATCGACCGGAGCCTGGTCTCCGGCTGCGACTCGTCACCGTCCAAGCGCGCGGGCATCCTGAGCCTGGTCAGCACCTCGAGGACGTACGGCGTCCAGGTGATCGCCGAAGGCATCGAGACCCCGGGCGAGCTTGCGGCGCTCCGCCTGATCGGCGTCCCTCTGCTGCAGGGACACCTGCTCGGTCGGCCCGCCCAGCACTGGGTCGACCCGCTCCTCGTGCCGGTGCTCGGCGACACCCTGGGTGATGACGTGCGATCGGTCATGAACCCCTGACAGATTCGAGAATTCCCTTGTGGACAAGGGGATTCTCTCTGGTCAGCGTCCAGCGATTGCGGTAGAATCGAACACATGTTCGACACTGACTGGATGGCTGATCTCGGCGCCGAAGCGGCGTGCGAGCAGATCACCCGGACCCAGGACGAGCTGCGCGAGGCGGAGTGGCGCGAGCTCGCGCTGGCCGCGCACTGGGCGGTGCTGCACGCTCCGGAGACCGTTCCGGTTCGCACAGGCCCGGTGGCACCGGGCGTCGAGGGCAGCAAGCAGCTCGGTGGTGACGGGACACCGCCGGTGGCGGAGTTCGCGTGCGCGGAGCTCGCGACGTTGATGGGCACCGGGTTCATCTCCGCGGACAACCTGATGCGTGACGCGCTGGACCTGCGGCACCGCCACCCACGGCTGTGGGCACTGTTGGCTGCCGGGGAGGGGCGGGTGTGGAAGGCCCGCAAGGTCGCCAAGATGACCCGGGCCGCGGGACTCACCCGCGAGCAGGCACAGACCGTGGACTCCGCGACCGCCCGGTTCGTGGACTCGCTGCCGTGGGCGAGCTTCGAGCGGCTCGTGACCGCGGAGATCATCGCGGTCGACCCCGCCGCCGCCGAGCAACGCCGCCGGGCGCGCGAGCTCGAGCAGTTCGTGTCGGCCGGGCAGTCCGACGAGCACGGGTTGAAGACCCTGATCGCGCGTGCCGAGGCCGGTGAGGTCATCGTGTTCATCGCGATGTGCGACCGGCTCGCGCAGATCCTCGCCCTCGAGGGCGACACCTCACCGGTCGGTGCCCGTCGGGCCCGGGCGATCGGGATCCTCGCCCAACCCGCGAAAGCGCTCGCTCTGCTGCAACGGCACGCGGCCCGCCCCGAGCCCAACGACGACCGGGCCGAGGAGCCCGAGGAGGAGCCGGAGGCACCGCGGTGCCCGACGTGTGGCGACGGGCCGGGCGCGGTCCCGTTCCCGGTCGACCCCGACAAGCTCCGCCCCAAGGCGGTGCTGCACCTGCGGATCAGCGAGGAGGCGCTGCGCGCCCGCCGCGGTGTGTGCGTGCTGGAGAACGGCGGCGTCGGCCCGATCACCGTCGCCGAGGCCATCGAGCTGCTCGGACACTGCCAGGTCAGCGTCCGCCCGGTCCTCGACCTGCGCGACCAGCTCCCCGTCGACTGCTACGAGATCCCCGCCGCGATGCGCGAGGCCGTTCGGCTGTCCCGCCCCTCCAGCGTCTTCCCCTGGACCCACACCGGCACCCACGCCGCCGACGTCGACCACACCCGCCCCTTCGTGGCCGTCGAGGACGGTGGCACGCCGCGGACAGACCCGGGTCGACAACCTCGGCCCGATGGTCCGGTTCGGCCACCGCGTCAAGACCCACGGCCGCGGCTGGCGACATCACCAACCCACCCCCGGCACCTACCTGTGGCGGACCCCGCACGGCTACTGGTGCCGCGTCGACAAGGACGGCACCCACCCGCTGGGTCGCGATCCCGACCTGAGCGCCTACGGGCTCTCACCGCCCGAGAGCCGGATGGAACAGCGACTGCTCGAGCTGGTCGCGGCCGCCTGAACCACCGCTGTGCCGGTCGATCCGCGTGCTAGATTCCGGCGATCCAGGGTCAGTCGCAGGTCGATGCCACCACACGCGTGCGCGCCACGGGCGAGCGAGCGCTGGTCCTCGGTGGCGGCGGATCGACAGGCAACGCGTGGCTGATCGGCGTCGTAGCCGGCCTGTTCGATGCCGGGCTCGACGTGACCACAGCCGACCTGACCATCGGGACCTCAGCCGGCGCAACGGCCGCCGCACAGCTGGCTGGGGCGACGCCGACCGAGCTGTTTGCCGCCATCCTTGCCGCCCCTGCCACGCCGCGACGGGCTGCGAGCGGGCGGGTGGCGGACCACCTGGAGCGGATGAGCAGGATCATCGCCTCCGCCGACGATGCGGGTGACCTGCGCCGCAGACTCGGGGCCGCGGCACTCGACCGGGAGGCGGCCTCGGACGGCTCCTGGCAAGCACAGTGGCGCGCCACCGTCGCCTCCCGGTTGCCGGGTCAGCAGTGGCCGCAACGAACGGTGCTCATCACGGCTGTCGATGCCCACACCGGTGAACCGGTCGTGTTCGACAACCACAGCGGAGTCGAGCTGGCGGACGCCGTCGCCGCGAGCTGCTCCAGTGGCCTTCCCTACCGGATCGGGGACAACCCGTACATCGACGGGGGCTACCGAGCCAACGCAGAGAATGCCGATCTGGCAGCCGGACACGCGCGGGTGCTGGTGCTCTCACCATTCGGCGGCCGAAGCCTGACTCCGCCGGAGTGGGGCACCCATCTTGCCGCGCAGGTCGACGAGCTCCGTGCCGGTGGCAGCAGGGTCGAGACGATGTTCCCGGACAGCAGCTCGGAGCACATGTTCGGAGCCAACGCGATGGATCTGTCGCTGCGTCCGCCCGCTGCTCGGGCCGGCTACGACCAAGGCGCGGCCGTGGCCGAGCGGCTCACCGAGTTCTGGCGCTGACGCTCACGAGGGATCGACGTTGTTGGCGTTGCGTCGTGACGTTACGTTCCTCGGCATGGTCCTCGTTCGGGTGAGCTCATGGTCGACGAGCAGCTTCTCAGCGCCGTACGGCGAGCCTCGGAGGTTGTGGACGTGCCGGGGACGCCGCGGAGCCTGCGACTCGACCGGGTCGAGGTCGCGGGAGAGCGAGTCTCGTTGCACTGGTCGTTCGCCGATCCCGAGTCACCGCCGGCGGCTCCCGACGGATCGCTCCGTGGCGCCACGGTGGTCGGACCCGCTCACGCCCGGCCGCCCCGAGGCGGACCTTGCGCGAGACTGGTGGGCGGTGGCACAGCTCGATGCCGGGCGTAGGTATGCGGGGACGATCGACGCCGACTGGGTGCCGGGCGAACCGTTGGTGCAGCACGTGTGGAGTGTGGAGACGGCGTGGGAGGCGCTGCTGCAGCACCTGGGTGCCTACGGCGCTTCGGTTCGGGCCGGCGCCGAGGAGATCGTCGTCGTCCACCACTCGGAGGAGACCGTCTACCGGTTCACCCCAGGAGCCTGGGCCGACTACCTCAACGAGGTCGAGGCCGAACCGGCCGAAGACGACACACCCGAGGACGATGTCGTCCCGGCGGCTGCGCCGCTGGTCGACGGGCTTCCGATGTGGGCAGCCGATGAGCTGCTCGAGGCCGCGGGTGCCTGGGGACCAGTCGTCGGCCTCGTCGACGGCGAGCTGGTCGGGCTCGACCGCCCGACGCGTCGCCACAGGTAGTCAGCTGGCGGCTAGAACTTCTCGCCCTTGCGCCACGCGATCTCCTGCAGCTCGAACGTGTTGCCGTCGAGATCGCGAGAAGTCTGCTCCCTTGACGCCACCTCCGAAGTCCTGGATCTCGCCGACCTCGACACCTCGGCTGACAAGCTCGGCACGCGCCTCGGCGATGTCCTCCACCACCAGGTGCAAGCCTCTGATGCTGCCGGGTTCTCCCGCGTACACGTCCAGCCCCGTCCCGAAGCCGACCGAGCAACCCGAGCCCTCGGGTGTCAGCTGGACGACCCGCACGCCCTCGCTGGGCTGCACGTCGAAGTCCTTGTGGAAGCCGAGCTGGTCGGCATAGAAGTCGATGGCTCGGTCCACGTCCGAAACCGGGAGCGGGACCAGTTCCAGCTTCATTCGCATCGGTGTCGAGCTCCCTTGGCCGTCGTCGTACGCGCGATCGTTCCACAGGGCCGCCGTCAGCCGAGACAATGAGGGCATGGGGCACGGTTCCGAGGACACGGTCGCGTTCCGGCTCTGGCCGCCGGTCGCGATCGGCGGACCCCTGCTGGTCGGCTGGCTGGCGACGCTGGGCTGGGGTGACCCGGTCGACCTCGGCGGGTGGCGGGTGCCGCTCGGTTGGGTGCTGGTGCTGTTGTTCCTCGGGTGGAACGGCTGGTCGCTGTGGCTGTTCGCCCGGCACGACACCGGGCTGCTGCCGGGGCAGGCGACGCAGGCGATGATCGAGGAGGGGCCGTACCGCCTCTCCCGCAATCCGTTGTACGTCGGTCTGCTCGCGCTCTACCTCGCGCTGGCGTTGCTGGCACCTACGTTCTGGGGGCTCGTGCTGTTCCCGATCGCGGTGCTGCTCGTCCTGTGGGGCGCGATCCTGCCGGAGGAGCGGTTCCTGCACGAGCGGTTCGGTGCGCCGTACGACGACTACACGCAGCGCGTGCGTCGCTGGCTTTGAGGACGCAGGCACTCACTACTCCACCTTCGCGCGCTCGCCGACGGGGATCTCGACGGCGACGGTGTTGCCCGGCTGGGCCAGCGGGCAGGCCCACGCCGGGTCGTAGGCGCACGACGGGTTGTAGGCGAAGTTGAAGTCCAGCACCAGCGAGCCGTCGCTGCCGCCGAGGTCCGCGCCCTTCACGGTGTCGAGCAGGTAGCGGCCGCCACCGTAGGTGCCGCCGCCCTGGCCGGCCGAGGCGTCCTTGACCGGGACGAACAGCCCGCCGCCGTACGACGCGAGTCGCCAGACGTCGAGCGAGCCCACGTCGGCGACCTCGACGACGCCGAGCCGCTCGAACGCGACCGTGCCGTCGGTGCCGGTGTCGACCTCGAGGTGCGCGGGCTCGGCTTCGCGGATCTCGGCCTCGAAGCGCCAGGCCGGGTCGTACGCCGGGATCGGCAGGCCGCCGAACGAGCCGCGGTCCTCCTCGAGCAGCGGGGAGGCGGGATGGTTCGCGAACAGCTCGTCGCGGGTGCGCTGCCACAGCGCGTGGGCCTCGGCGGGCTCGGCGCTCGCGCGCACCTCGGCGTAGAGCGCGAAGACCCGGCGCCGCCAGTCGACCGTGGCCAGCGCGTCCATGATCGAAGGCTACCCAGCCCGATGGGCGTGGCTTCGCGCAGACGGGGTATGGCACGGACATGAGCGACGACAAGAGCGACGAGAAGAGCCAGGACGAGACCGAGGAGCAGCCGGCCGAGGAGTCGACGGAGGAGAAGTCCGACGACAAGTCCGAGGACAAGACCGAGGACAGCTCCGAGGAGTCAGCGGAGGACAAGACCGATGACGACGACTCGGAGGACGACTCCAGCGACTCCGACGACGACTCCGACGACGACTCCGACGACGACTCCGACGACGACTCCGACGACGACTCCGACGAGGACCTCGAGGCCAAGAAGTCCGGCGGCCACAACCTGTACGTCCGCGACACCAAGTCCGACGGTCGCCCGGTCGTGCTGATCCACGGCTGGCCGCTGTCGAGCGAGTCCTGGTCGGAGCAGATCCCGAAGCTGCGCGACGAGGGCTTCCGCGTGGTCGCCTACGACCGTCGCGGGTTCGGGCAGTCCGACCCGGGCGACAGCTACGACTACGACGACCTCGCCGACGACCTCGACAACGTGCTGTCGGACCTCGACCTGAACGACGTCACGCTCGTCGGGTTCTCGATGGGCGGTGGCGAGGTCGCGCGCTACGTGAGCCGGCACGGCACCGGCCGGCTGCACAGCGTGGTGTTCGCGTCTGCCGTCCCGCCGTACCTGCTGAAGTCCGACGACAACCCCGACGGGCCGCTCACCCAGGAGTTCGCCGACGAGCTGCGCGGCGGTGTCGAGGACGACCGTGACGCGTTCTTCGACGACTTCACGAAGAACTTCTTCAGCGCCGACGACGAGCTCAAGGTCAGCGACGAGCAGCGGCAAGACGCCGTCAAGCAGTGCAAGCAGTCCAACCAGGAGGCGGTGCTCGGCTGCATGAAGGCGTGGGGCACCACTGACTTCCGCGAGGACCTCGAGAGCATCGACATCCCGACGTTGGTCATCCACGGAGACAGCGACGTGATCGTGCCGTTCGAGGGCTCAGGCAAGCGAACCCACGAGGCGGTCGAGGACAGTGAGCTCGTCGTCATCGAAGGTGGCCCGCACGGCATCAACGCGAGCCACGCCGACGAGTTCAACTCGGCTCTGCTGGAGTTCCTGAAGAAGTAGCGAGCTCGCGCTCGATGTTCGCCCGCGCCGCCTCCTCCCAGCGGTCGCGGGCGGCCGTCGTGTGGAACAGCGACGGCTTGGCCAGCAGGTCACGCAGCACCGCCGCCCGCCCGACCGCGAAGTCGGCGTCGGGGACGTGTGCGTACTCCTCGCGCACGCCTTCGACGTACGACGCGTAGCGGTCGGGTGGTGCGGCGAGGATCGCCAGGTCCGCGTCGCACAGCACCTGTCCCGCGACGTCATCGGCGGCGGGCCGATGGTGCTCGGTGACCCGGACCAGTCGGCCGACCTCGGCCGCCAGCGGCGAGCCCGACAGCGACTCCTCGGCCAGCTGGGCCGAACGTTCCTCGTCGTCGCCGTGACCGTCGTAGACCGCGTCGTGGAACCACGCCGCCAGCAGCACGGCGTCACGCGCCGGGTCGTCGGCGGCCATCAGCTCGTCGACGTGCTCGAGCACCTCCGCCAGGTGCTGCAGGTCGTGGTAGCCCCGGCCGGTGCCGTAGGCCCGCTCGAGCCGCACCCGCAGCGCGTCGTCGAGCCACGCCGGCCAGAAGCGTGACAGGTCGCTCACGTCACGAGCTCCTGCGGCAGCGGTTCGGCGTGCACGATCGCGAGCGAGGTGACGGCGCGGGTCAGGCAGACGTAGAGCCGCCGCAGCCCGGTGATCCGGTCGGCTTCGCCGGCGACGATCCCGGCCGGCTCGACGAGGACGACGTGGTCGAACTCGAGTCCCTTCGCGAGCGAGGCGGGTACGACGTCGAGCTGCACGTCGAACTCGACCGACGCGTCCTCGGGGTCCGTCGGCTCGTCGCCGAGCACGGCGTGGCCGATGCCGGCGTCGCTCAGCCTCGTCACGAGACCGGGCAGCTGGGCGTCCGGCACGATCAGCCCGACCGAGCCGATCCTGGCCAGCGTCGACTCGACGACCGCCACGACCCGGGCCGCGAGCTCGTCGGCCGAGACCTGCACGAGCTCGAGCTCGCCCCGGGTCCGCCGCACCGAGGTGGGCGGCTCGAGGCCCGGCGCGATCACCGGCAGCAGCCGGGCCGCGAAGTCGATGACCTCGCCGGGCACCCGGAAGCCGCGGGTGAGCTGCTCGATGTGCGCATCGGCCTTGCCGAGGTGACCGAGCGCGTCCGGCCAGGACCGGCTCGCCCACGGTGTGGTCGCCTGCGCCAGGTCACCCAGCACGGTCGCCGAGCCCGTCGAGCAGCGCCGCCCCACGGCGCGCAGCATCATCGGGGAGAGGTCCTGCGCCTCGTCGGCAACGACATGGCCGAGCGAGGGCGTGCGCTCCACGAGGTCGGCCGCCTCGTCGACGAGCACCGCGTCGGCGAGCGACCACCTCGCCGAGCGTGGGGACTTCGCGGGCTTGGGCGACCGCAGGGTCGCCTGCTCGTCGGCGCTCAGGACGCCGTCGGCCGTCTCCGCCAGGAAGTCCGCGTCGCCGAGCAGCCGCAGCACCAGCCGCGCCGGGTCGACGGCCGGCCACACCTCGTCGACGTACCTCTTGACCTCGCGGCTGCGCGCCACCGCGTCCTGCACGCGGTCGTCGGGTGACTCGCCGGCGGTCTCCATCTTCACCAGGATCCGGTGGGCGAGCCGCTGCCCGAGCATGCCGCGCGCGGCGGCGTAGCGAACCCCGCGCGAGCTCAGCTGTGCCAGCACCTCCTCCACCTCGTACGGCGCGAGGCGCCAGCGTCGCGTGCCGCGCGGGACGACGAGGTGATCGGAGGGGGGCCGCACCTGCGACCACACGGCCCTGCGCACGACCGTGGCGAGCCGGGCGTCACCCTTCAAGGTGGCGACGAGGGGATCGTCGACACCGCGGATCACGTAGCGCGCGTCGAGTCGGGCCATGCTCTTGGCGGCGAGCTCCTCGATCGTGGTCTGCTGCGCATCGATCTCGCCGAGCGCCGGCAGCACGTCGCCGATGTAGCGCAGGAACGATGCGTTCGGCCCGACCACGAGCACGCCTTGCCGCGACAGCTGGTCCCGGTGCGCATAGAGCAGGAACGCCGCACGGTGCAGCCCCACCGCCGTCTTGCCGGTGCCCGGCGCACCTTGCACGCAGACCGACTCGTCGAGGTCGGCACGCACGATGAGGTCCTGCTCGGGCTGGATGGTCGCGACGATGTCACGCATCGGGCCGACGCGAGGCCGCTCGATCTCCGCCTCGAGGATCGCGCTGTGCTCGTCGGCCGCCTCGGGGACGGGCTCGAGCAGCGCCTCGTCCTCGTAGGCGGTGAGCTCGCCCTGCTGGAAGCCGAACCGGCGGCGCAGCTCGACGCCCATCGGCTCGACGCGGCTTGCGCGGTAGAACGCCCGGCTGATGCGTGCGCCGCCAGTCGACGACCATCGGGTCCCCGACCTCGTCGGTGACGTGCCGCCTGCCGACGTAGAACCGTTCGCCGAGCGCCTCGGGGTGCGACTGCTCGTAGTCGAGGCGGCCGAAGAACAACGGAACCGTGGGGTCGTCGGCCAGCGCCTTCATCCGGGCGAAGATCGCCGACTCGAGGAACTGCTGGCTCACCGCGTCGCCTGCGGCTGAGGAGTCCAGTCGCGACGTGCGCTCCCGCATTCGCGCCAGCGCCTGACGGGAGTCGGAGAGGTGGGCGCGCTCGGCGGTGAGCTGCGGGTCGATCACGCGAACGCCCGCTCGACGAGGTCGGCGGTGAGCTTCGGCTCCTCCTCGACCAGGAGGTGCCCGGCGCCGGGCACGACGCCGGGCAGCACGCCGAGACGCCTGCGGGACGCGGCGGCGAGCCGCCCCAGCGGGAAGAACCGGTCGTCCTCGCCCACAGCGACGGTGACCTCCGTGTGCTGCCAGGCGGCGAGCGTCTCGTCGGGCAACGGTCCGGGTGCGCCCGTCGTACGCGCCGACCTCGCCACCAGCGTCAGCCACTCGACGATGTCCTCCGAGGCGGTGTGGCCGGGACCCGACATGTAGGCGAGCAGCCGGCGCGATCCCTCCTCGTGGTGGCGCACCAGCCACGGCAGGCTGGCAGTGAGCATGTCGCGCGTCGGCCGCACCGAGATGATGCCGGCCGGGCTGAGCGCGACGACGCCGTCGACGAGGTCCGGCGGCGCGGAAAGCGCGACCGCAGCACCTCGCGAGTGGCCGGACACCAGCACCTGGCCGTGCGGATGACGCTCGCGCACCCAGCGCAGCAGGTCGGTGACCCACTGGGAGTAGCCGAGCTCCTCGTCCGACGGCCGGTCCGCTGCGCTCAGCCCCGGCTGCCCGGGAAGGTCGGCGGCGTAGACCCGCATCCGCTCCGCGAGCGCCTCGAGCAACCGGGTGCTGGTCGCGCTGCAGAAGTTCGTGCCGGGCACGAAGACGCAGACCCGGTCGCCCTCGCCGGCTGCCACCACGTGGGTGCCCCCGAGCGTCGACGGCACCTCCGTCACCTCGTGGGGCACGGTCCAGGCTGCCAGCCGCGATGTGCACCACGCCTGCACGTCGTCTTGACCCGCCGCCGACCGGTACAGCCTGCGCATGACGACAGCCTCTCAGAAACACCTCTGGACAAGATGCTCGATCGGGCAGAGGGTGTCACTTGGCTCGGGGATCAGTGGGCCGGGGGCAAGGGGACTAGGGGACACGCATGAAGAGACTCGTTGCTGTTGTTGCCGCTGTGACGGTTGCCGTCGCGGGGCTTGCCACCTCGAGCGTCCTCGGCTCGGCCGCTGCCGCGCCTCGCCACCAGGTCGCGACCGCGAAGGCAAAGCCCGGCGACTACACCCCGCCACCACTGAAGTGGGGCAAGTGCACCGACCCGGACCTCGAGGGGAACGACTTCGGCATCAAGTGCGCCGACCTCGTGGTGCCACTCGACTACGACAAGCCCAAGGGCACCAAGATCACGGTGCGCGTCTCCCGGCTCCTGCACTCCTCGCCCGACTCCAAGTACCAGGGCGTCATGATCACCAACCCGGGCGGTCCCGGCGGATCGGGTCTGTACCTACCGATCTACGGGAGCGGTGACTTCGTGCCGGGCAACGGCGACCTGAGCTACGACTGGATCGGCTTCGACCCGCGCGGCGTCGGGTCCAGCAAGCCGACGCTGTCGTGCGACCCGAAGTTCTTCGGTCACGACCGGCCCAACTACGTGCCGACCACTGCGGCGCTGCAGAGCTTCTGGCTGCACAAGTCCGACGGCTACGCCGACGACTGCGGGTCCGCGCCGCACCGTGAGCTGCTCGCCCACTCCACGACGATGGACACCATCGGCGACATCGAGAGCCTGCGGAAGGCGCTCGGTCGCCAGCAGATCAACTTCTACGGCTTCTCCTACGGCACCACGCTCGAGCAGGTCTACGCCACCCTCTTCCCACAGCGGGTGCGGCGGTTCATCCTCGACAGCAACACCGACCCGCGAGACACGCAGTACAGCTCCGGCTTCGGTCAAGACGTCGCGTTCGAGAAGACGATCAACGTCTACTTCGGCTGGCTCGCGAAGTACAACAGCGTCTTCCACCTGGGAAGCAACAAGGACAGCGTCGCGGCGGGGTACTACCGCGAGCTCGACAAGCTGGACGCGAAGGCCATCGACGGCGTGGGCCCGGACGAGCTGTCCGACGTGATGTTCGGCCCCGCCTACTACGTCTACGACTGGGTGGAGGTCGGAGAGGCCTACGCGGCTCTCGTGAACCACGGCGACGCGTCCGGCATCCGGCAGATGTACGACGACACCAACCCGTCGGTCCCCGGAGGCGACAACGAGTTCGCGATGTTCCTGGCCACCGTGTGCACGGACGACGCCTCGTGGCCGCGGAACACCGACAAGGTGGTCCTCGACAACTGGCGGGTCTACCCCAAGGCCCCGTTCGCCACCTGGAACGACGCTTGGTACACCGGCCCGTGCTCGTTCTGGCACGCCCCGGCCGGCCACAGCCCAGAAGTGGACGGCTCCAAGGTGAAGAGCAAGATCCTGCTGATCGACGAGACCCTCGACCCGGCCACCCCGTTCGCCGGCAGCCTCGAGGTCCGCAAGCGGTTCCCGAACTCGTCGCTCATCGAGGGCGTCGGTGGCACGACGCACGCCGGCTCGCTGTCCGGGGTGGCTTGCGTCGACAACGCCATCGGGCGCTACCTCACCGACGGGACGGTGCCCCCTCGGCTGTCCGGCAACCGCTCGGACAAGAAGTGCCCGAAGGTGCCACAGCCCGATCCGACCGCGGCCAACACGCTCCGCAAGGGCTCGGCGGCAGGTCCCTCTGCGGTGCTGGACAAGCTCCGCCAGGTGCTGGCCAACGCGCAGATGCACTGACGAGGGTTCCTAGGCGGCGGCGATGTCGTCGGCGTCGACGATGCGGTAGGCGTAGCCCTGCTCGGCGAGGAAGCGCTGCCGGTGCTGGGCGAAGTCGGCGTCGACGGTGTCGCGCGAGACGATCGCGTAGAACCGTGCCGAGCGCCCGTCCTCCTTGGGTCGCAGCAGCCGGCCGAGTCGTTGCGCCTCCTCCTGGCGTGACCCGAAAGTGCCGGACACCTGGATCGCGACGGCCGCCGAGGGCAGGTCGATGGAGAAGTTCGCGACCTTGGAGACGACCAGCAGGTCGATCTCGCCGCTGCGGAAGGCGTTGAAGAGCCGCTCTCGCTCCTTGACCTTCGTCTCGCCCTTGATCACGGGGGCGTCGAGCCGGGCACCGATCTCGTCGAGCTGGTCGAGGTACTGCCCGATCACCAGCGTCGGCTCGCCCTTGTGCTTCTCGCACGAGCTCCTCGACGAGGCGGGTCTTGGCGCCGGTGCACGACGCGAGCCGGTAGCGCTCGTCGGGCTCGGCGGTCGCGTAGACGAACCGCTCGCTCTCGGGCAGCGTCACCCGCACCTCGACACAGTCCGCCGGCGCGATCCAGCCCTGTGCCTCGATGTCCTTCCAGGGTGCGTCGTAGCGCTTCGGCCCGATCAGCGAGAACACGTCGCCCTCGCGGCCGTCCTCGCGGATCAGCGTCGCGGTCAGCCCGATGCGGCGGCGCGCCTGCAGGTCGGCGGTCATCCGGAAGATCGGCGCGGGCAGCAGGTGCACCTCGTCGTAGACGATCAGCCCCCAGTCCTTGGCGTCGAACAGCTCGAGGTGGCTGTAGACGCCCTTCCGCCGGGTCGTCATCACCTGGTAGGTCGCGATCGTGACCGGCCGGATCTCCTTGACTGCGCCGCTGTACTCGCCGATCTCGTCGGCAGTCAGCGTCGTACGACGGATCAGCTCGTCCTTCCACTGACGCGCCGCGACCGTGTTGGTCACCAGGATCAGCGTCGTCGCCTGCGCCTTGGCCATCGCGGCCGCACCGACCAGCGTCTTGCCGGCGCCGCAGGGCAGCACCACCACGCCCGAGCCGCCGTGCCAGAAAGAGTCGGCGGCCTCGCGCTGGTAGCTCCGCAGCGTCCACTCCGACTCGTCCAGCGCGATCGCGTGCGCCTCGCCGTCGACGTAGCCCGCATAGTCCTCGGCGGGCCAGCCCAGCTTGAGCAGCGCCTGCTTGAGGTTGCCGCGCTCGGAGGGGTGGACGACGACGGTGGACTCGTCGAGCCGGGCGCCGATCATCGGCGCGATCTTCTTGGCGCGCAGCACCTCCTCGAGCACCGGCAGGTCGTTGCTGGTCAGCACCAGCCCGTGGGTCGGGGTGCTTGTCGAGGCGGAGCCGGCCGTAGCGCGCCATGGTCTCGGCGACGTCGACGAGCAGCGCGTGCGGGACGGCGTAGCGGCTGTAGGCGAGCAGGGTGTCGACGACCTGCTCGGCGTCGTGGCCGGCGGCTCGGGCGTTCCACAGGCCGAGCGGGGTCAGCCGGTAGGTGTGCACGTGCTCCGGGGAGCGCTCCAGCTCCGCGAACGGCGCGATGGCCTTGCGGCACTCGTCGCTCTGCTCGTGGTCGACCTCGAGCAGCAGCGTCTTGTCGGACTGGACGATCAGCGGGCCGTCAGGCATTGGCGCTCGCGGCCTGTCGCTGCCGCGCGCGATAGGCGGCCACGTTCGCCCGCGACGAGCACCGGTCCGAGCAGTAGCGGCGCGACTGGTTCGGCGAGGTGTCGACGAAGACGTTGTCGCACGCGCCGGCGTCGCACACGCCGAGACGGGTCGCTCCCAGGTCGCACACCAAGGTGGCGAGCCCCATCAGCGACTCGGCGACGAGCAGCTCGGCGACCGACGACTGCCGGTCGGCGACGTGCATGTGCCAGGGCTCGTCCCCGGAGCCGCTGGCCGGCGATGTAGGGGGTGACCGGGTGCTTGGCCAGCAGCGCGTTCAGCCGGGCCACCACCGCCTGCTCGTCACCCTCGTTGGACGCCTCGAACACCGGCCGCAGATCGCGGGCGAAACGTCGCAGCACCACGGCGTCGCGGTCCACGACCGAGTGGTGCAGCCACTCCCGCTCGTCGAGGAAGTGGATCAGGTGGTCGATGTCCCCGAGGTCCGCGTTGACCAGGCCGGCGGAGCGGTCGGCGTAACGCACAAAGTCCATCTCTAGATCTTACGAACCGGGTCCACGGCGCCGCTGCGGCCGACCGAGGGGCGGACGCTCTGACCGTTCAGCCAAAAAACGGACATTTGGGGTACAAGCCGCGCCTTCCTCTGCTGGACTTGGTAGGCAGAGAAGGGGGAATTCGTGCACGCGCCTCGGTGGACGTACGTCGTCATGTTGCTCGTGCTCACGGCATACGTCGGAGCACTGGCCTTCCCGGGGGTGGTGCCTGCCTTCGTGCGCGACGACCTGCTCGGCAACCTCGTCTTCGTGCCGCCCCTGGTGCTGCTGGTCCACAAGGGCAGCGAACGGCCCGACCGGCGGGTCTGGTGCCTGACGCTCGCGGTGGGCGTCACCCTCTACCTGTGCGGGAACCTCATGTGGTTCGTGCACACCAACCTCGGCGGCCCGGCGTTCCCGTCCCCTGCCGACGTCGGCTACCTCGGGATCTACCCGTTCCTGCTCGCCGGTCTGCTGCTGGCGCTTCGCGAGCACCTTCGCGGCGTGCGCCTGATCGTCGCGCTCGACGGCCTCGCCGGCCTGCTGGCGGGCGGTGCCGTCACCTGCTGGGTCATCAAGCCGCTCATGGAGCACGTCTGGGACGGCTCGTTGCGGGCGGCGACCCTGCTCGCCTACCCGATCGGTGCGGTCGTCGTGATGGCGGCTTGCTGCGGCGCTCTCGGCGTCGTGGGTCGCTCCCGCGGCCGGCACTTCCTGCTCTGGGTGCTCGGCATGCTGGTTTTCGGCTGCGGAGACGTGGTCTACGCCTACCGGCTCGCCTACAACGCGTACGACGTCGGCACCCTGCTCGACGCCACGTGGGCCCTCGGCGTGGTGATGCTGGCCGTCGGCGCGACCCAGCTCCGACCCGCCGAGAACCGACCGATCCCCGGGCCGCGCTCGTTCCTGGTCACCAGCGTCGCGGCGGCCGCGACCGTGCTGGTGCTGGCGGCTGCCCCGAGCTGGCGCGAGGACCCGCTGCCGACCGTGCTGGCGCTGATGGCACTGGCAGCTTGCACGGTGCGGTTCGCCCTGGTGTTCCGCCAGCTGCGTGAGCTCGCCGCCGTACGCCAGCAGGCCCACACCGACGAGCTCACCGGCGCGGCCAACCGGCGTGGCCTCTACGGAGCGCTCGACGACCGGCTCGAGCGCGACGCCCCCTTCGGGCTGCTGCTGATCGACCTCAACCACTTCAAGGAGGTCAACGACTCGTTCGGGCACGCCGCCGGCGATGCGCTCCTGAAGGGCGTGGTCACCCGGTTCGCGAAGGCCCTGATCGACCTGGAGACCCCGCACCTGCTCGCACGGCTCGGCGGCGACGAGTTCTCGGTCCTGCTTCACGAGGCCGGCACCCGAGACGCGGCCGAGACGTGCGCGGCCGCCCTGCAGGAGAGCCTGCAGTCACCGGTCGAGCTCGACGACGTCGTGCTCCACGTCCAGGCGAGCATCGGCATCGCGCTCGCTCCCGAGCACGCCACCACCAGGGCGGACATGCTCTTCGCGGCCGACGCCGCGATGTACGCCGCCAAGACCGCGGGGGAGCAGATCTCCTACTACTCCCCGACAGCCGGCGGGGACCGCCGCCAACGGCTCGAGATCGCCGAGGACCTCTACACCGCCCTCGACAACAACGAGCTGACCGTCGAGTACCAGCCGATCATGACCGCCGAGGGCCGGCTCGAGGCCGCAGAGGCGCTCGTGCGGTGGGACCACCCGACCAAGGGCCGCCTCTCGCCTGCGGAGTTCCTCGACATCGCCGAGCGGTACCGGCTGACACCGGCCATCGCCGCCCGCGTGCTCGACGTGGCACTGACCGACCTGGGTCGCTGGCGTGCCGACGGGTCGGCGCTGCGGGTCTCGGTCAACGTGTCGGCCTCCGACCTGCGAGACGAGAAGCTGGTCGACATCGTGGCCTCGGCCCTGCTCACGCACGGCATCCCGCCCTCGGCGCTGACCATCGAGATCACCGAGACCGCGATGATGCGCGACCCGGAGACCGCCAGCGTCGTGATGCACGCGCTCGACGACCTGGGCGTCAGGCTCGCCATCGACGACTACGGCACCGGCTACAGCTCGCTGGAGTACCTGCTGAAGCTGCCCATCAACGAGCTCAAGCTCGACCGCGCGTTCTCCAAGCACATCGTCCACGAGCTGCGGTCGGTGGCGATCGTGCGCTCCACCGTCGACCTCACCCACGCTCTCGGCCTGCGCATGGTCGCCGAGGGCGTCGAGGACCAGAACACCCTCGAGATCCTCCAGGACCTCGAGCTGCGACCTGGTCCAGGGCTGGCACCTCGGCCGGCCGATGCCTGCCCCCGACTTCGAGAACCTGCTCGCCCAGCGCGCGGCCACTCGCCGGCCGGCCGGCGGCGCGGCCCCCCAGGATCATCTCGTCAGGAGAGCCGGCGGACCGCAGTGATCCGGTGGACCGCGAAGTTGCGGACCACCTCCGAGCGGTGGTCGTAGGCCGACAGCCAGCCCGCCTCGACCTTGACGGGGTCCACGACCCGCTCCATCGTCGAGCCGTGGTTGTCGAGGTAGGCCAGCCACACGCTCGCGCGGCTCTCGACCGCTTCCCGAAGCATCGTGAGGTTGGCAGCCGGTGTCGTCGGCTCGGCTGCTCGCAGCCCGGGTGAGGGGCGGGCGGCCGCCGCCCGGTCGCCCGCACGGATCGCCGTGACGGTGGCCGCGATCCGGGCCGAGGGCCGCACCTCGCGACGTGCCGGGGGAGTCCGGGCCCGCAGCGACTCGCGGCGGACCAGCCGGACGGTCCCGTCGGCCGCCTCCACGACGGGCGCGACGCCGAGCTCGCGCAGGCTCTCCAGCAGTACGTCGACGGGCAGGTCGCTGACCACGACGGTCGGCGCGATCCGGCGCAGCCCGAGCGACGCGGCCCGCGAGTCGTGCACCAGCTCCGCGAGCGCCACCTCGTCGTCGCTGCGCAGGAACGACTCGGCGCTGCCGACGCGGATCGTGCCGAAGCGGCGTGACACGTCGTCGACGAGGTAGCTCAGCGCCTGCGGCACGGGCGTGCGGGACGCTGAGGCGACGAAGTCGTGGATCTCGCGAGCCGACCAGCCCGCGTCGTAGGCCCGGCGCACCGACGCCTCGGTGAAGCGGTAGACAGTCGCGCCGCCGCGCGACTCGATGTCCGCGACCAGGGCCAGCTGCCGGGCGAGCTGCTGGTCGAGCGGGCCCGGTGCGACGGCCGTGAGGTCGGCCTGCAGCAGGACGTGGTCGACAGGCTCAGGAAGCAGCGGTTCGAGCACCGCGGGCACCGACCGCGCCGGCTCCTCGGAGTCGAGCAGGACGCGGCCGTGCGCGGACAGCCCGCCGAGCGCGGTGACACCGAGCAGTGCCGACTCCTCGATGGCCCACCGCACCGCCTGCGCGCGCAGCCGTGGGCGTCGCGGGCGCAGCCACGCGAGCCGCTCGACCAGGGACGCCACCCCGGAGGCCGGGTCGAGCACGTCACCGCGGCCCAGCCGCCCGAGCTCGGTCAGCGCGGTGCGCCGCGTCTCGGGCAGCCAGCCGACCTCCAGGCCCGGCGCGAGCGCGTTGAGCGGCTTGTCGCGCGTGCCCCGCACCTGCCGCGGAGCGGTCGCGACCGCCAAGCAGGCCGACCATCCGGGGAGTCTCCAGCCACGCCAGCGCCAACCGGGTCCAGCGCTCCGCCATCGGTGCAGCGGTCCACAGGTCGAAGGAGTCGGTGGGAAGCCACCGGGTCTCGCCGTCGCCGCCGTAGCCCACGGCGAGCAGCCCGGCGGCGTGCGAGACCTCGACATGCACCGCCGCGGTGCGCTCGTCGACGTGGAGCAAGGTCGCCGCCGCCTTCAGGTCCCGCACGCTCAGACCTCCGGCGCGCAGCGGGGCCGGGGGAGCGGTGCCCCAGTGCTCCAGCAGCAGCTCGACGTGGCGCACCATCTCGTGAGCCGCCCCGGCGGCCGCTTGGTCGACGAGCCGACTCTCACGCTTGGACGTGGCGGGCTGCGGGGCGACGTCGAGGTGACCGTGTGCTCGTCGCGTCGTTGGGCCGAGGACCGTCGCGACCGTGCTCACCACGCGCAGCGCATCGTCGCTGCCCCAGAGCAGACCCAGCTCGCACAGTCGCGTCACGGCCTCGTCGACGCGAGACACCGAGCCATCGACCGTCTCGCGCAGCGCCGATGCCGACGTCGTACCACCGGACGCGGCAGCGGCCTCGAGCACCGCAAGCTCGAACGACGTGAGCTCGTCGACGGTGCGCAGCACCGACGTGCGGTTGCCCATTCGGGCCGCCAGCTGCGAGCTGTCCTGCGGTGCGGGCATGGCGAGGTCGGGGCGCTCTCGCAGCAGACGAGCGACCTGCTCGTCGGACCAGCCACGCAGCTGGTCCGCGAGCGTGCGCGGCTCGGCAGCAGCCGACGACATTGACATCCTCCCAACGGTACCGACACGAAACCCGCACACGCGGATGCAAGGATGTGCCGATGGCCGTGATCGAGGCGCATGGGCTGGGCAAGTCGTACAGCGGCAAGCCGGCCGTCCAAGACCTCTCCTTCGAAGTCCATCCAGGAAGTGTCACCGGATTCCTCGGTCCCAACGGGGCAGGCAAGTCCACCACGATGCGGCTGATGCTCGGGCTCGACCACGGCGCCGGCTCCACCACTTTCGACGGCGTGCCCTTCACCGCCTTGCAGCGCCCGATGCAGCACGTCGGAGCGCTGCTCGAGGCCAAGCCGTTCCACCCCACGCGCAAGGCGCGCAACCACCTGCGCATGCTCGCGAGCGCCAACGGCATCTCGACGAAGCGGGTCGACGAGGTCCTCGAGCAGCTCGGGCTGGCGACCGTCGCGCGGAAGAAGCCGAAGACCTTCTCGCTCGGCATGGGCCAGCGCCTCGGGCTCGCGGCCGCACTGCTCGGCGACCCGCACACGCTGATCCTCGACGAGCCGGCGAACGGGCTCGATCCGCAGGGCATCCAGTGGATCCGGCAGCTGCTGAAGGGCTTCGCCGATTCGGGACGGTCGGTGTTCGTCTCCAGCCACCTGCTCTCGGAGATGGCGCTGATGGCCGACAAGCTCGTGGTCATCGGTCGGGGCCGGCTGATCGCGAGCGGGCCGGTCGAGGACTTCGTGAAGTCGTCCACGCACAACGCGGTGCTGGTCCGCTCACCGCAGGCGACCGAGCTCGTCGACCTGCTGCGCCGCGAGGGCGGCGTCACCGAGCCGCTGCCCAACGGCTCCTTCTCGGTCGCCGGTCTCGACGCCCAGCGCATCGGCGACCTGGCCTTCGACAACGGCATCCGGCTGCACGAGCTGGCCAACCGCGCGGCGACCCTGGAGGAAGCGTTCTTGGAGGCGACCGGGTCGGAAGAGGAGTTCAGGTCGGTATGACGTCAGCACTGCGCTACGAGTGGATGCGGATCCGCACGATCCGGTCGACGTACTGGCTCTCCATCATCGCGATCGTCTTCGGGGTCGGCCTGTCGTTCCTGGTGGCGATGGGCGTGCACTTCTCGATCAGCTCGTCGACCCCACCGAGCGCCGCCGACCTGCGCGGCATGGGCCCTGGCTTCGCCACGCAGTTCGCGGCCTTCGGCGTGCCGTACTTCGTGGGCTACATCTTGGCGATGGTCGCCGTGCTGGCATGGGGCCACGAGTACCGCCACGGCATGATCCGCGCGACCATGACCGCCCTCAACTCTCGCACCGCCGCCTGGTCGGCGAAGCTCGTGGTGACCGGGGTGTGGGTGCTCGCCGTCACTGCGGTGACGATCCTGCTCTCGCTGCTCGCGGCCTGGCTGTGGCTGCACGGCGACGACGTCGGGGTGTTCACCCCAGGCACCTGGCGCGTGGCCGGCCGCACGTTGCTGTACGTGCTGGTCTTCTGCTGGCTCGCCGGCGCGTTCACCGCCCTGGTCCGCAACCAGACGGCCGCGCTGGTGCTGCTGTTCCTCTGGCCGCTCGCCGTCGAGACGGTCATCTCGGTGGTGTTCGAGCTCGTCCCCGCGCTGCGCGACAACCAGGACGTCACCAGGTTCTTGCCGTTCGGCGCCGGCGCGCGGATCGTCGCCATCTACCCCAAGGCCCACGGCGCGTTCGACAACCCGTTGTCCCTGGTCGGCGCGCTCACGATCTTCGGCGGGCTCACCCTGGTCGCCGTGGTCGCCAGCCTGGTGCTCTTCCGAAAGCGCGATGCCTGACTTGACTTAGGTGAGCCTTACCTAAGAAGATCCTGTGCATGACGCAGACGGCTCCTGCCGCGCGACCTGCCCAGCGAGCCCGTCCGTCGCGCCGCCGCAGGCCCGCGCTCAAACCCCTGAAGAGCGCCACCATCTGGGTGCACCGCTGGATCTCGATCGTGCTCGGCGCCCTGCTCGTCGTGGTCACCACGACAGGTGCGGTGCTGCTGTACGAGCCGGAGATCGAGCACCTGGCCGGCACCGAGCAGCTCGAGGCCCCCACCCCCGGACTGCGAGCCGGCCAGCCGCCGATCACGCTTCCCGACGCCTACGACCGGGTCGAGGCCTACGCCCCCAAGCTCGAGCCCGCGACCGTGCACTACTCCTTCGACACGATCGTCGCCGACAACTACGACACCGGCCGCCGCGTGACGCTCGACAAGCAGACCGGCGAGGTCATCGGGGACCGCAACATCAACGAGCCCCAGGGCTTCGTCGAGAACTTCATCGCCTGGAACGAGAACATCCACCTCTGCCTGCTCACCTGTGAGGAGTACCCGGGCTACCAGGCGTGGCTCGCGGCCGAGGTGCCGCACACCGGCTGGCTGGGCTTCGAGGGCACCAACGTCACCTGGGGAGGACTGGTGCTCGGCGTGCTCGGGCTGATGCTGGTCTTCCTCGGCCTCAGCGGCATCTGGCTCTGGTGGCCAACGCTGCGCCGCTGGCGACACGGCTTCCGGGTGCGCCTCAAGCGTGGTCGCTACGCACGCGACTTCGACCTCCACCAGGTCGTCGGCATGATCGCGGTGCCGTTCCTGCTGATGTGGGGCCTGACCGGTGTCGGCTTCGAGTTCGGCTGGGTCGCGAAGGCGTGGTACGCCGTCACTCCCGGCAGCGAGTTCGACGACAGCGTGCTGTCGAAGAAGCTCGACCTCGACAAGGGTGAGAAGCCCCCGGCCGACATCGGCCCGGCGGCAGCGATGGCGTCGGCCCAACGGTTCGTCGGCGACCAGGACTTCATCGGCGTCGAGCTCCCGATCGCCTACAAGGACGACCCGACGTCGACGTACACCGTCTACTACGCCGACGGCGTCGACCCGTACAAGTACGGCGAGTACCCCGGCGACGTCGGCATCGGCATCGACCGGTTCACGGGGAAGGCCGAGTTCAACTTCGCGCCTCCCGAGCGGCCGTTCACCGCCGACCTGTGGGACTCCTGGAACTACCCGACCCACGCCGGCATCGTCGTCAACTCCTGGTGGCGGGTCGTGTGGTTCGTCCTCGGCATGGTGCCGCTCCTGCTGTTCGTGACAGGTCTGTCCACCTGGCTGTTCAAGCGCAAGGTCCGCAAGCGCAAGCGGCAGGCTGTCCGGGCCCGGGCCTCGACCACCGAGTCCGCCCCGGCGAGCGTGGTCGACCTCGACGACGACGGCAACGAGGTTGAGGTGCCGACCGAGGAGCTGGTCTCCTCGTCCGGCTCCAAGGAAGGTCCGTGACGCAGGGCCTGGCCTCGGTGCTGGTGGTCTACCTGCTGCTGGTCGCCGTGCTGGCACTGCTGAGCGTCGCGGGGGTGCGGCTCGCGAGTGCCGTGCGGACCGGCGTGGTGGTGGCCGAGCTGATGCTGGTGGCCGAGGCGGTGCTGGCCGTGGGGCGGATGCTCGGCGGTGACCGGCCCGCCGACCCGCTCGTGCACCTCGGCTACGTCGTGGTCTCGGTGGTGCTGCTCCCTGTTCTCCTGCGTCCCCCGAAGGACGTCGAGGGCGAGACCGCGGTGGACCAGCGGGCCCGCCACGCCGTGGTGGCGCTGGCCTGCCTGGTGACGGCCGTGGTCGTGGTCCGTCTGCGGGCCACCGCATGACGCTGGCGCGGCAGCTGCTCGTCGCGGCGTACACCATCTTGGCGATCGCGGCCGGCGCCCGAGCGGTGGTGCAGATCTCGACCCGGCTCGCCGACGCCCCGCTGCCCTACCTGCTCTCCGGCGTCTCCGCGGTGGTCTACCTGGTGGCCGCCGTCGCGCTGCGCCGGACGGGCCGGGCGGCGAGACGCGTCGCAGCGACGGCCCTCGTGCTCGAGCTCGTCGGCGTGCTGGTGGTCGGCACGCTCAGCGTCGTCGACTCCGGTGACTTCCCGGACGAGACCGTCTGGTCGACGTACGGCGTCGGCTACGGCTTCCTCCCCCTGGTGCTCCCGGTGCTGGGGCTGGTCTGGCTCCGGCGGTCGCGGGTGGCGACTGAGCGGGCGATAGCGTGACGTCGCCATGGCCTCCCCTGAGTCACACGTCTGGTACGTCAGCTACGGGTCCAACATGTGCATGGCCCGGTTCGCCTGCTACATCGAGGGCGGGATGCCGCGCGGCGGCACCCGCGCGAACCCGGGAGCACGCGACCGCCGGCTGCCCGAGCGCTCGATCCCGGTGGACCTGCCGGGCACGGTCTACTTCGCGGGCGACTCGCCGCAGTGGGGTGGCGGCGTCGCGTTCTACGACCACGACGATCCCGGGGCGGGCGGCCGCCCGCGGCTACCTGGTGACCGCCGAGCAGTTCGCCGACATCGCCGCGCAGGAGATGTACCGGCTGCCGCAGGACGGCGACCCGCTCGCGGAGCTGGTGCTCTCGCCTCTCGACGGCGGCCGCCACGAGGTGGGGCCCGGGCGCTACGAGACCCTGCTCGAGGTGGGTCAGCACGAAGGCATGCCGCTGCTGACGTTCACCGTCGCCGCACGGCCTGGACCACGTCGAGCACACCCGCCCCAGTGAGTCCTACCTGGCGATGGTCCGCGACGGTCTGCGTGAGTCCCGCGGCTGGGGCGCAGGAGGAGATCTCGGCCTACCTGTCACGGAGATCATCACCGCTGGCTAGTGTCGGCGACATGGAGTCCTACGCACAGGGCGAGACCAGCCCGGCCCTGCTCGAGGAGACCATCGGCGCGCAACTTCGAGCGCACGGTCGCGACGCACGGCGACCGCGAGGCGCTCGTCGAGGTGGCCACCGGCCGGCGCTGGACCTACTCCGAGCTGGACGCCGACGTCAACGCGCTGGCGCGCGGGCTGATCGCCGCCGGCATCGCGAAGGGCGACCGGGTCGGCATCTGGGCGCCGAACTGCGCCGAGTGGACGATCGTGCAGTACGCGACCGCGAAGGTCGGGCGCGATCCTGGTCAACGTCAACCCGGCCTACCGCACCCACGAGCTCGCCTACGCGCTGAACCAGTCCGGGCATGCGGCTGCTGTTCGGCGCGGAGAGCTTCAAGACCAGCGACTACCGCGGGATGGTCGACGAGGTCCGCCAGGACACCCGCGCGCTCGAGCAGGTCGTCTACCTCGGCACCGACGACTGGACCGCGTTCGTCGAGGCCGGCGCGGACCAGCCGGAGGACGCCGTCGCCCGACGCGGATGGGCACGCTCGGAGCCGGGCGACCCGATCAACATCCAGTACACGTCCGGCACCACCGGCTTCCCCAAGGGCGCGACGCTCAGCCACCGCAACATCCTCAACAACGGCTACTTCGTCACCGAGACGATCAACTTCACCGAGCAGGACCGGCTGGCGATCCCGGTGCCCTTCTACCACTGCTTCGGCATGGTGATGGGCAACCTCGGCTGCACCACGCACGGCGCCTGCATGGTGATCCCGGCGCCAGGGTTCGACCCGGCGATCACGCTGCAGGCGGTGCAGGACGAGCGCTGCACCGGCGTGTACGGCGTCCCGACGATGTTCATCGCGATGCAGAACGCCGCCGGCTTCGCCGACTACGACCTGTCCTCCCTGCGCACCGGGATCATGGCCGGCTCGCATCTGCCCGGTCGAGGTGATGAAGCGCTGCGTCAACGACATGCACATGGCGGAGGTGTCGATCGCCTACGGCATGACCGAGACGTCTCCGGTGTCGACGCCAGACCCGCAGCGACGACGACCTCGACCGGCGTACGGCGACCATCGGGCGCGTGCACCCGCACGTCGAGATCAAGATCGTCGACCCGGCCACCGGTGAGACCGTCGAGCGCGGCGAGGCCGGCGAGCTCTGCACCCGCGGCTACTCGCGTGATGCTCGGCTACTGGGACGACGCAGGAGAAGACGACGAGGCGATCGACACCGACGGCTGGATGCACACCGGCGACCTGGCGGTGATGCGCGAGGACGGCTACTGCAACATCGTCGGCCGGATCAAGGACATGGTGATCCGCGGCGGCGAGAACATCTACCCGCGCGAGATCGAGGAGTTCCTCTACACCCACCCCGACATCGAGGACGTGCAGGTGGTCGGCGTTCCGGACGAGAAGTACGGCGAGGAGCTGTGCGCCTGGGTGACGCATGCGCGAGCGGCGCCGAGCCGCTGGATGCCGGCGCGGTGCGGGAGTTCGCCAGGGCAAGCTGGCTCACTACAAGATCCCGCGCTACGTCATGGTGGTCGACGAGTTCCCGATGACGGTGACCGGCAAGATCCGGAAGGTCGCAGATGCGCGAGGAGTCGGCACGACGAAGCTCGGGCTCTCGTGAACCCGGCAGAGTCATCAGCTGACCCGGCGGACGAGCTCGACCAGCTCGCCGAGGACTACCACGACCACCGCTCCGCAACGCGCCCACGTGGGCGCACATGATCGGCGAGTACCGCTACGCCGACCGCTTCGACGACGGTCAGCCGCGCCGCCGAGGAGCCGACCGCGGGCGAGGCGCGTGCGCTTGGCTGCGCGTGCCGAGGCGCATCGACCCCGAGTCGCTCGACGAGCAGCGCGGCGTCACCCGCGCCGATGGTGGAGTGGGACGCGTCCTCGCGGGCGGCGATCGCCGACTCGCGCACCGGCCGAGTTCGGCGCCAACCCGATCTTCGGGGTGCAGGCCAGCCTCGGCGTCTACCTCCCGAAGCTCGGCGATCCCCGACGCCGAGGTCGCCGAGGCGATGGTCGGCAAGTTCGAGGGCGTCGCGACCTACTTCCCCGACCTCGCGGAACGGCACCGGGAGGGCATCGCGTCCGGCCGCACCCCGGCCGCCTTCGCGGTGCGGCAGACCGTCGAGCAGCTCGACGACTGGCTCGCGACCCCGATCGCCGAGGACCCGATGCTCGCCGTGCAGGACCCGCCCGACGGGCGTCGACGCCGCCGCGCTGGCACGAGCGCCTGCTGGCCGTCGTGCAGAAGCGCGTGCGGCCGGCCGTCGAGCACTACCGCGACGTGCTCCGCGACGAGGTCGCGCCGCGAAGGCGCGCCCCGACGAGAGGTGCGGGCTGACGCACCTGCCCGACGGCGAGGAGGTCTACGCGAAGCTCGGCGCGCTTCTACACGACCACCGACAAGTCACCGCAGGAGATCCACGAGATCGGGCTGCAGCAGGTGGCCAAGCTCGAGGAGGAGTACGCCGCGCTCGGGGCCGAGGTGGTCGGCACCTCCGACGTGCCGGCGGTGTTCGCGGCGCTGCGCGACGACCCGGCGCTGCACCACACCAGCGGCGACGAGATCGTCGAGGACTCGAAGGCCGCGATGGCCAAGGCGCGGGCGGCGATGGGCGACTGGTTCGGCCGGCTGCCGCAGTCCGACTGCGACGTCGAGCCCACCACGAGCGGCGCGATCGCCTACTACTTCGCGCCGGCCGAAGGACGGCAGCCGCGGCGGCGTCTTCTTCATGAACGTCTCCGACCCGGAGGGCTGGGGGCGCTTCGAGATCGAGAACACGTCGTACCACGAGGGCATCCCGGGCCATCACCTGCAGCTCGCGATCGCCGGCCGAGCTCGACGACATCCCCGAGTTCCGCAAGCGGCGTTCATCACGGCGTACGGCGAGGGCTGGGGGCTCTACACCGAGCGGCTCGCCGACGAGATGGGTCTCTACTCCTCGCCCGCTCGACCGGATGGGCATGCTCGTCGGCCGACTCGATGCGCGCCTGCCGGCTCGTCGTCGACACCGGCATGCACGCGCTCGGCTGGAGCCGCCAGCAGGCGATCGACTACATGGTGGCGAACTCGCCGATGCGCACCGGCCACATCGGCGCCGAGATCGACCGCTACGCCGTCACGCCCGGGCCAGGCGCTGTCCTACATGATCGGCCGGCTCGAGATCCAGCGGATCCGCCGCGCCGCCGAGGAGCGGCAGGGCGACGGGTTCGACATCAGGGCGTTCCACGACGCCGTGCTGGACTCCGGCGCGATGCCGCTGGGCCTGCTCGACGACGTCGTGACGCGGCGGCTGTCGTCGTGACCGACGCCGTGCTCGAGGAGCGGCTGGGCGCGCTCGACTCCCACCTGGGCTCGCTCGGGTCGGTGCTGGTCGCGTTCAGCGGGGGAGCCGACAGTGCGTTCCTGCTCGCCGCAGCGGTGCGTGCGCTGGGGCCGCAGCACGTGGCGGCGGGCACGGCGTACTCCGACTCCCTGCCGCAGGCCGAGCGCTCGCCCGCTCGCGAGTTCGCCGACGGACTCGGGGTGCGGGTGCTGACGCCCCAGACCCACGAGATGGAGCGGGACGGCTACCGCGCCAACGCCGGCGACCGCTGCTACTTCTGCAAGGCGGAGCTGCTCGACGTGCTGACGCCTCTCGCGAACGAGCACGACCTCGCGCACGTCGCGACCGGCACCAACGCCGACGACGCCGTCGCCGGCTTCCGACCCGGCATCCGTGCGGCCCACGAGCGGGGTGCCGTCACCCCGCTGCGCGACGCGGGCCTGACCAAGCAGCAGATCCGTGACGCCTCCCGCGCGTGGAGCCTGCCCACCTGGGACAAGCCCGCGGCGGCCTGCCTGTCTAGCCGCATCGCCTACGGCATCGAGGTCAGCCCGTTCCGCCTGGGCCGGGTCGAGCGCGCCGAGACCGCGGTCCGAGCGGTCCTCGACCAAGCCGGCGTCGAAGTTCGCAACCTCCGCGTCCGCGACCTCGGCGACCACGCCTCGCTGGAGGTCGACGCAGCCCGCACAGCCGAGGTCGACGAGATGCCCGCGGTCCACGCCGCCCTGCGCGACGCCGGGTTCGCCGAGGCTGTCGTCGACCCGCACGGCTTCCGCTCCGGCGCCATGAACGAGCTGCTCGCCGAGCCCGAGCGCTATCGCTGAGGCGCTGGCCCGGACTGCGGCGTCAGCCTCCCTCGGGCTGGTCGATGGTCTCGACGACGTCGCCGGTCGCGATCTCTCCGTCGGTGAGGACGTCGGCTCGTAGGCCGCCCTGGTGGATCAGCCCGCGAAGCACCCCCTTGGTGGTGAGGTGCTCCAGGTGCGAGCAGGGCTCACACAGACGCTGGCCGATGCACTCGACGTCCCCGATGCGGAACCGCCGTCCCACCAGGGCGTTGACGTCGATTCCCCGAGTGACGACGTTGCGTCGTGCCGCCGCGTAGCTGAGCTCCGCACCGCCGGGCAGCTCGAGCGCATCGAGGACCTCGGCCTGGATGAGGGTGAGGTCGTACCCGCGTGAGGTGTCGCTGGCCGGGGTGAACGTGCCCGCCTTGGCCGCATAGCGATCACCGTCCAGACCTCGACCTGCGAGTGCCCGCGCGCGATCGACGGTCCGCATGTCCTCGGTGGCCCGGGCCGACAGCGCGAGCGCCTCGACCGTGCCGCGAAGCTGCTCGCGCGGAGGCACCGGTGCGAGCAACGACGGGTCGAGCCCCGACACCACGTATCCCTCCCGGATATGGCAGGTCGAGTGCTGCCTGTCCAAGCAGGTCGGGGTCCTGCGGGCTCAGGACGACCCCCGAGGGTGTGCCGAACATCAGCACGGCCTTGGCGTCGCCCGGCTGCCCGACCACCGCCAGCCAGTAGCCGGGCCACTGGAACGACCTGGGCTTCGCCAGTGCCACCAGCCCGGCGCCGCGGGCTGCGAGCCAGCTCCGCCAGTGCGCAACCGCCCCCAGCAGGTCCGCCTGCGGCTGCGGCACCTCGCCGATCGGCACCTCGGTCACCGCGGCCACGCACGCGGCGAAGGACCTGGTCAGCTCGGGCACGGAATCGTCGTCGGGCAGGTCTACCTCGAACATGGCAAGAGCCTCACACGCGCGTCGCCGCGGGTCGACCCGATCCAATGATGGGAAGGACTGACGTCCGACCAGCCGCTGGCCAGCAGGAACCACGTGGAACGCGGAGCGCTTCCCCCGTAGGCTGAGCCGCTGGCTGTCCTCTGAGCGGAGTCGGCAGCGAACGAGCAGAGAGGTTCGACCCGTGCCCACTGGCAAGGTGAAGTGGTACGACGCCGACAAGGGCTTCGGCTTCTTGTCCAAGGACGAGGGGGGCGACGTCTACGTGCGCTCCGACGCCCTGCCGTCGGGCACCGCGACGCTCAAGGCGGGCACCCGGGTGGAGTTCGGCCTGGTCCAGGGGCGCAAGGGCGACCAGGCGCTGCAGGTGCGCGTCCTGGACCCGGTGGTCTCGGTGGCGAAGTCGGTCTCGCGCGCCAACCGCAAGAAGCCCGCCGACATGGTGAACATCATCGAGGACCTCTACCGCCTGCTCGAGGGCGTCGAGGAGGCCTACCGCAAGGGCCGGCACCCGGCCGCAAAGACCGCCAAGCCGACCGCCAAGGTGCTCCGCGCGCTCGCCGACGAGCTCGAGCTCTAGCGACTCTCGGGGCTCTCGACCGGCGCGTCCGTAGGCCGGTGAGGACCCACAGGGTCCAGCCGACCAGGATCGCCGCGGCGATGCCGAGCCCGACCTGCGGCACCAGCGGCAGCGCGATGCCGATCAACCCGCCGACCACCCAGGACAGCTGCAGCAGGGTCTCGGAGCGGGCGAACGTGCCGGCCCGCGTCCGCTCGGGGACGTCGCGCTGGATCAGCGCGTCGAGCGACAGCTTGCCGAGCGACTGCGCGAGCCCCGCCGTCAGGCCGAGGAGCACGGCGGTGGGCAGGCCGTAGAACAGCGCGACGAGCACCGTCACCGCGGTGTCGGCGAGCAGCACGACCACGACGGTGATCTCGGGCTTGATGCGGCGCAGCACCGAGCCGAGCGCGATGCCGAGGGTGCTGCCGAGACCGGCGGAGCCGATCACCAGGCCGAGCAGCAGCGTCGGTCTTGTCCTCCCAGCCGGGGAACGGCTCCTCGCGCAGCAGGAACGCCATGAACATCGTCAGGAAGCCGCTGAGCATGCGCAGGCCGGTGTTCGAGCGCAGCGCGATCACCACCGGCCGCGGCACCCCGGCGCGGACCTTGCGCCGACCGAACCGGGTCAGCGGCGTCTTCTCCTCGCCGGCGGCGCTGTCCACCCGCTTGGGCAGCAGGATCGCCAGGATCGTCGCGACGACGAACACCACGAACGCGTAGCGCAGCGACCACTCCGGGCCGAACTGTCCCGCGCCGATCGCCAGCGGCGCCGAGATGGCGGCGCCCGCGACCGACGCGAGCGAGATCCGGGAGTTCGCCTTCACCAGGCTCAGCTGCTCGGGAAGCACCCGGGGTACGGCGGCGGCCCGGGTCACGCCGTACGCCTTGGACGCCACCAGGACCCCGAGGGCGGCCGGGAACAGCGCCACCGAGTCGCCGGAGCCGACCGCGCCGGCGAGCACCCAGCACAGGAACGCCCGGATCGCCATCGTCGCGCCGATCGCCCAGCGGCGGCCGTGGCTGAACCGGTCGAGGAACGGCCCGATCAGCGGCGCCACGATCGCGAACGGCAGCATCGTCAGCCCGAGGAACAGCGCGACCTGGCCGCGGGCCTGGTCGGTCGGGCACCTGGAAGAACAGCGTGCCCGCCAGCGAGATCGCCACCGCCGCGTCGCCGGCGCCGTTGAACGCGTGCAGCTCGATGATCCGGAACAGCCCGCTGTCGCCGGCGCCCTCGGCGTGGCTGGCGCGCCTGGCCTGCCGGAACGTGAAGCCGGCGGCCCGCCCGGTCGCGTTGCCCGCGGCCCGGGCGCCCCGGCCGGTCGCGGCCCCCGCGCGGCGCGCGCCCTGGCCGCATTCGGCGACATTCGTTCCTTGCGCGCCTGCCGTCGGTGAGCCTTGGAACCCGTCTCGTCCTGGGGCTCGGCGGCGGGACGTCGGCTCGGTGGGGGTGTGCTCCTCCTGCCGCATGCCCCCATCTTGCCCGGCGCCCCAGCGCGACAACACGACCGGTGATGCGGAACAATCCACGTCGTGATCACCGCAGCGAGGGCCGTGAAGCCCGACAGCGTCTCGGTGCGCGGCCGTGGACGCGGCCCGCGAGGCGCTCCTCGAGCTCGTCGACGCCGCCGACGTGGGCGACCACCTCGGGCACGACGCCGAGGCCGAGCGGGTGGTCACCCACTTCTTCGAGTGCCGCCGTCTCGGCTACCGCGGCTGGCGCTGGGCGGTGACCGTGTCGCGGGCGCCCCGCCAGAAGGTCGTGACGGTCGACGAGGTCGTGCTGATCCCGGGTGGCGACGCGATCACCGCGCCCGACTGGGTGCCCTACCGCGACCGCATCAAGCCCGGCGACCTCAGCCCCGGCGACCTCCTCCCGACCGAGGAGGACGACCCGCGGCTGGTGCCCGGCTACGTCAGCGGTGACCCGGCCGACGACATCGTCGACCAGGACGAGCTGCGCGACGTGGTCGACGAGCTCGGCCTCGGCCGCCCCCGCGTGCTCTCGCTCGAGGGCCGCGACCAGGCCGCCGAGCGCTGGTACGACGGCAGCCACGGCCCCGAGTCGCCGCTCGCGCAGTCGGCTCCGGCCACGTGCGAGACCTGCGGCTTCCTGGTCCGGCTGGCCGGCCCGCTGTCACAGTCGTTCGGGGTGTGCGCGAACGCCTACGCCAACGACGACGGCCGGGTGGTCTCCTGGGACCACGGCTGCGGCGCTCACTCCGAGGCGCAGCTGAAGAAGAAGAGCCAGCCGCAGCCGCTGCCGCGAGCACGTGTTCGACACGCTCACCGTCGACGAGATCGACGAGCTCTAGGTCTGCGGCGTCTCTCGCGCCACGCGACGCCTCTTGCGGCGCCGGCAGTAGTCCCAGCCGATGACGCCGAGGCCGAAGCCCGCCAGGCAGGTCCACAGCCACCAGGTCTTGTCGGCCTCCTCGAGCTGCCCGTGGAACGGCAGCAGCACCACGAAGGCCACCAGGAACAGGAGCGACCCGACGGCCACCGTGCGGGTGCCGTCGACGTCGAGCGGGTCGACCTTGGCGACGACGTACGTCCGGTTGCCGATCTCGTGGGTGCGCACCTCGTCGACCGGCTGCTCCGGGTACGGCGCGTTTCGGCGCGTCCGCTCGGCATCGCTCACGAGCCCGAATCTACGCCACGGCACTGATGCCGCCCGGAATGCTCCTTGCCGCCACCGCAGGGAGCGCGCAACATGAGGTATGGCTACGGCGCCCTGGGGCCGGTGGCCTGCTTCGTCCCCGCGCGGGCGACGGCGCAGGCTCGCCACGGGAGCGCTCGCAGCCGCGTTGATCTGGGCGATGGCCGGCTGCTCGGGTGTGCCGACGAACGACCCAGACGACGGCTCGAACAGCGCGTCGTCGGCAGACGGCGGGAATGCCCCGGGTGCCCCCAACCGGAACCACGGGTCGAACGGTGGCGGCGGTGGCGCGGCAGGAGCGCCGATCAAGATCCCGGCACGCTTCGACGACCAGGGTCGCCCGCTGGCCGAGGTGAGCGCGGAGATCGAGAGCGGAGTCCGCGACGCGTGCGGAGGCGACCTGTGCGTGACGCTACGCACAGTGCACCGTGACGTCGAAGGGTTCACGGCGTGCCAGTTCATCGCCACCGAGCCTCCGCAGCGGTCGTTCATGAAGCGCGGCGAAACACTGACGATCGTGTCGGGATCCGCACCGTGCGAGGAGACCTCCGAGACCGGTGAGCCGGCCGAGTCACCCTCCTCGTCCGAATCGACGACCCCATGACCACCTCACCGAGCGGCGGGAGTGACACGGCCATCCCGTCTTCCGCGCGGCGCCTCGCGGCGCTGGCCGGCTCGACCACCGTGATCACCGGCCTGCTGTTCTACTTCGGCGCGTCGCGCGCCTACTACTTCTACGACTACCTCGGCGTCGACTCGACGCTGCTCAACCTGACCACGCGGGACTACCTGCAGCTCAGCGTCGACGGGCTGTTCGTGCCGATCCTGGTGATGGGGGTGGGCGGGCTGATGCTGCTGTGGGCCCACGTCCGCTTCGCGCCGCGGCTCGCGCAGGCGCGAGAGGTGCGCATGGTGTCAATCGTCCTCTGCGTCGTCGGGGTGCTGCTGCTGCTCAACGCCGTCTCCCGCGTCCTCGTGCAGACCCCGATCAACCGGTCGTTGGCGGTGGCGCCGCTGTGCCTCGGTCTCGGGGCGTGGCTGCTCTTCTACGGCATGAGGCTGCAGCGGCAGCCGGTCACGACGACAGGGTCCGCGTCGCCATGGGTGTCGTCGGGGGAGTGGATCGCGCTGCTCATCGTGGTCGGGCTGGCGCTCTTCTGGGTGGCCAACGACTACTCCGCCGAGGTAGGGCGCACGCGTGCTCGGCAGTTCGTCGCGGAGCTGCCGACGCTGCCGAACGCGCAGCTCTTCAGCGCGCAGGACCTGGGGATCTCGGCTCCCGGAGTGCGCGAGACCAGGTGCCGCGGCGCGGATGCGGCCTACCGCTACCGGTACGACGGCCTGAAGCTCGTGCTGCAGTCGGGTGACGAGTACCTCCTGCTCCCCGCGCGCTGGTCGCGGGTCGACGGCGTCTCGATCCTGCTGCCGCGCAGCAACGACGTGCGCATCCAGTTCACCCCGGCGGGCACGCCCGAGGATCCCGGACAGCCCTGCTGACAGCAATCTTTACCGGGCGTTGAAGTGCCCGACCCGCGACACATGGACGACACAAGCGTCTGCGAAGATCACCGCCCGTGGACAAGTTCTTCAAGATCACCGAGCGCGGCTCGACGATCGGCCGCGAGGTGCGAGGCGGAGTCGTCACCTTCTTCACGATGGCCTACATCATCGTGCTCAACCCGCTGATCATCGGCTTCGCCAAGGACGCCGACGGCAAGTTCGTCACCGGGAACGCACCGGACCTGCCGATGATCGCGGCGGCCACCGCGCTGGTCGCAGGCGTGATGACGATCCTCATGGGAGTGGTGGCGAACTTCCCGCTGGCGCTGGCCACCGGCCTCGGGCTCAACGCCTTCGTGGCGTTCTCGATCGCGTCCGGCATGACGTGGCAGGACGCCCTCGGCCTCGTCGTGCTCGAGGGCCTGGTCATCTTGGTGCTGGTGCTGACCGGCTTCCGCAGAGCGGTCTTCCACGCCGTGCCACCTCAGCTCAAGACCGCGATCAGCGTCGGCATCGGACTGTTCATCGCGCTCATCGGTCTCGTGGACGCCGGCTTCGTGCGACGCATCCCGGACTCCTCGCAAACCACCGTGCCGGTGCAGCTCGGCGCCACCGGGTCGCTCGACGGCTGGCCCGTGCTGGTCTTCGCCATCGGGCTGATGCTGATGGTCACGCTCTACGTCCTCAAGGTGCGCGCCGCGATCCTCATCTCGATCCTCGCCACCACCGTGCTCGCCGTCATCGTCGAGGCGATCGCCAAGGTCGGCCCGACCGTCAACGGCGACAAGGTCAACCCCAACGGCTGGAACCTCAACGTCCCCTCGCTGCCGGACAAGATCGTCGGCATCCCCGACTTCGGGCTGCTCGGCCACTTCTCGCTCTTCGGCGCCTTCGAGCGCGTCGGGTTCCTGGCCGCCGTGCTGTTCGTCTTCACGCTGATGCTCGCGGACTTCTTCGACACCATGGGCACGATGACCGCGATCGGCGCCGAGGCGGGCCTGCTCGACAAGGAGGGCGTGCCGCCCAACAGCCAGCGCATCCTGATCGTCGACTCGGTCGCGGCAGCCGCGGGCGGCGCCGCCGGGGTGTCGAGCAACACCTCCTACATCGAGTCGGCCTCGGGCGTCGGCGAGGGCGCGCGCACCGGGCTGGCGAGCGTGGTGACCGGTGTGCTGTTCCTGCTCGCGACCCTGTTCGCGCCGCTGGTCGCGATCATCCCCAACGAGGCAGCCGTGCCGGCACTGCTGCTGGTCGGCTTCTTGATGATGCAGCAGGTCAAGAACATCCCGTGGGACGACGTCGAGCTCGCGCTGCCGGCGTTCTTGACGATCGTGCTGATGCCGTTCACCTACTCGATCACGGTCGGCATCGGCGCCGGCTTCTTGTTCTACGTGCTCATCAAGGTGGTCCGCGGCAAGGCCGTCGAGGTCCACCCGCTGCTGTGGGTCGTCTCGGCGCTGTTCCTCGTCTACTTCTTCATCGACCCGTTGCGAGACGTGCTGGGCGTCTAGCGGGGGGCCTGAGTACGTTAGGTCAGGCATGGCATGGGTACGGGCCGTACGGCGACGTACCCGCCTCCGACCCGATCGACGAAGGAGCACCTGATGAGTGACGAGCCGCTCAACGACGACGACATCGAGACCAGCAACCCCGGGGAAGGCCCGGCCGACGCCGACGGCACCGACGGTGGCGACGGTGACTCCACCGACACGGTCGACGGCGACTCGACCGACGGCGGCGACGCGGACGGCACCGACGGTGGCGACGGCGACTCGACCGACACCGTGGACGGTGACTCGACCGACGGCGGCGACGCCGACGGCACCGACGGCTAGGTCGCGAGTGCCGGTCCTCGACCTGCTCAGCGGTGACGCCCAGACCTTCCTCGCGAAGATCTGGGCGTCCCGCGTGCACGTCCACCACGCCCCTCCCGAGGAGCTGGTCGGCTACCTGTCCTTCGACGACGTCGACCGGCTGCTGACCAGCACCGCGATCCGCACGCCTGCGGTCCGGCTCGCCAAGGACGGCAACGTGCTGCCGGCGTCGACGTACACCCGGCACGCCACGCTCGCCGGCGCGCCGATGACCGGCCTGCTGGACGCCCGCAAGGTCTTCGACCTCTTCGACGACGGTGCCACCGTGGTCATGCAGGGGCTGCAGCGCTACTGGGAGCCGCTCAACAGCCTGGTCGCCGAGCTCGAGCTGGAGCTCGGCCACCCGTGCCAGGCCAACGCCTACCTCACGCCGCCCGGTTCGCAGGGCTTCGCGGTCCACGAGGACTCGCACGACGTCTTCGTCTTCCAGACGCACGGCAGCAAGGTCTGGGAGATCCACGAGGAGCGGCGCAGGCGCAGTCGGTGGTGCTCGAGCCGGGCGTCAGCGCCTACCTCCCCACCGGCACCCCGCACGCCGCGCGTGCCCAGGACAACGTGTCCCTCCACGTCACCGTCGGCATCAACCAGGTCACCTGGCGACAGGTGGTCGAGCGGGCGCTGGCCGGGGCACTCGACGAGGTCGGCTCCGAGCACCTGCCCGGCGGCTACCTCGACGACCCGTCGCTGCTCTCCGAGGGGCTCGCTGCCCGGCTCGGCGGCCTGGCCGACGCCGTGCGCGACCTCGACCCGGCCGCCGTCGCCGACGCCGAGGTGCAGCGCTTCTTGACCTCACGCACGCTGTGGCAGCGCGGTGGCCTGCGCGACCGGATCGCCGCCCGCGACCTGGCCGACGACACCCCACTCCGGCGCCGGCCCGGTCACCCCTGCGTGACGCGCACCGAGGGCGAGCGACTCCTGGTGCTCCTCGGCGACCGTGAGCTGCGGATGCCCGCGCACGTCGCGCCGGCGGTGGAGGTCGTGCGGTCCCGGGCCACGTTCACCCCGGCCGACCTCGCGGACCACCTCGACCCGCAGAGCCGGCTCGTGCTCTGCCGACGGCTGGTCCGCGAGGGCCTGCTCGAGGTCCTCTGAGGTCGATGCCCTTCCGCTGTGCAGCCGCGAGCCTCGCGCGCGACGAACCGCGCGTGGGCACCGCGTCGACCGTGCGCGCCTACCTGCTCGTCGAGAACGCCGGACCGTGGGGCGGCGACGCGCTGCAGGACAGCCGGCTGCCCGACGGCGTCAAGGCCGGCCTGCGAGCGGCCTCGGCACGCACCGGGGTCCGCGTGCTGCTGATCCGGCGACACCGTCGGGCGGCGGCGGGGCCCGGGGATCCGGGTGTTCGCGGCCTACGCCGACCCGGTGTCGCCGTGGCTGGAGACCACCACGGTCGCCACGCCCGAGGTGCTGCTCGACCTCGACCTCGATGCCCTCGGTGCCGGTCGCTCACCCGGGCTCACCCCCGCGGACGGACCGCTGTTCTGTGTCTGCGCGCACGGCCGCCACGACGCGTGCTGCGCCGAGCGCGGCCGTCCGACGGCCGCTGAGCTCACGCGCACCCATCCCGAGGAGACGTGGGAGGTCTCGCACATCGGCGGCGACCGCTTCGCTCCGAACATGCTCGTGCTGCCGCAGGGGCTCTACTACGGCGGAGTCACCGAGGCTGTCGCCCCCGGCCTGGCGTCCACCCACCTGCTCGGCCACCTCGACCTCGACCACCTCCGGGGCCGGTCCGCGTTCTCGTTCGCGGTGCAGGTCGCCGAGGTCGCGGCGCGCCGTGCGGCCCGCGAGACGCGTCTCGACGCGGTGCGGCTGGTCTCCTCCCGTCGCGTCGACGCCGACACGTCGGTCGTGCTCGATGTCGCCGGCACGTCGTACGACGTGGTGGTGCGGCGGGACCGGACCCAGGAGCGCCACCAGCTCACCTGTCAGGCCGCGCACACCCAGCCGATCCCCACCTTCGAGGTCGTCTCGATCGACCCGTCGTAGCGCGACGGAACCGCCTGCGAACCCTCCACATATCCGGCGAATCCGCGTGCCACGATGGAAGGCGTGAGCACCGCGATCGACATCCGCGGACTGCGGAAGACATTCGGAAGCACGGTGGCCCTCGACGGCCTCGACATGGAGGTGCGCACCGGCGAGGTGCACGGCTTCCTCGGACCGAACGGCGCCGGCAAGTCCACGACCATCCGCGTGCTGCTGGGCCTGCTGCGCGCCGACGCCGGAGAGGTGCGCCTGCTCGACGGCGACCCGTGGCGCGACGCGTCGTCGCTGCACCGGCGCCTCGCCTACGTGCCCGGTGACGTGAACCTGTGGCCCAACCTCACCGGTGGCGAGGTCATCGACCTGCTGGGCCGGCTGCGTGGCGGGCTCGACCCGCGGCGCCGGGCCGACCTGCTCGAGCGGTTCGACCTGGACCCCACCAAGAAGTGCCGCAGCTACAGCAAGGGCAACCGGCAGAAGGTCGCGCTGGTCGCGGCGCTGGCCTCCGACGTCGAGCTGCTGCTGCTCGACGAGCCCACGTCCGGCCTCGACCCGCTGATGGAGGCGGTGTTCACCGAGTGCGTGCGCGAGGAGACCGGCTCCGGTCGCACCGTGCTGCTCTCGAGCCACATCCTCGCCGAGGTCGAGGCGCTGTGCGACCGGGTGAGCATCGTGCGCGCCGGCCGCATCGTGCAGCACGGCACGCTCGCCGAGCTGCGCCACTTCACCCGCACCACGGTCGTCGCCGAGACCCGCCGGCACGCCGACGCCCTGGAGACCGTGCCCGGCGTGGCACACGTCGACCGCGTGGACGGCCGGGTCACCTTCGACGTGGACACCGACCACCTCGACGAGGCGATGAGCTACCTCGCGTCGTTGCAGATCCACTCGCTGGTGAGCCACCCGCCGACGCTCGAGGAGCTCTTCCTCCGGCAGTACGGCGACACCGTCGAGGCCGCACCGTGACCAACCTCGACGGCACGACGGGTCTGCTCCGGCTCGCCGCGCGGCGCGACCGGGTGCGCCTGCCGATCTGGGTGGTGGCCGTGGTCGGCCTCACCTACGTCTCGGGTGTCTCGATCCCGGCGACCTTCCCTTCGCAGGAGTCCATGGAGTCCTACGGCGCGTCGGTCAGTGGCTCGCCGGCCCTCATCGCGATGACCGGTCCTCCCATCGCCGTGGACACGCTCCCGGGCATCGTGATGAACAACGTGGCGCTGACGGCCCTGCTGGCGATGGCCCTGGTCGCGATGCTGACCGTCGTACGCCACACGCGCGGCGAGGAGGAGGAAGGTCGCAGCGAGGTGCTGCGGGCCACCGTCGTCGGCCGGCACGCCGGCTCCGCCGCCGCGATGCTCCTGGTCACCGCGCTGTCCGTGGTGATGGGGATCGGGTGCGCGCTCGCAGTGCTCGGCTCACAGGTGCCGGCGTCCGCGTCGTGGCTGTTCGGCGCGAGCTTGACTGCGCTGGGGATGGTGTTCGGGGCAGTCGCGCTGGTGGCGGCTCAGGTCTTCACCCACGCCCGTGCCGCGTCCGGGATCTCGCTGGCCGTGCTCGGGGTCGCCTTCGTGATCAGGGCCATCGGCGACGTGCAGGAGTCCTGGCTGGTCTGGCTGTCACCGATCGGCTGGTCGCAGGCGGTGCACCCGCTGGGCGACGAGCGCTGGTGGCCGTTGCTGGTCTCGCTGGTCGGTGTGGGCGCGCTCGGTGGCCTCGCGGTGGCCCTTGCGAACCGGCGCGACGTCGGCGCCGGCCTGGTCGCGGACCGCGGCGGCTCGGCCACCGCGTCGGCCGCGCTGTCCGGTCCGGTGGGGCTGGCGTTCCGGCTGCAGCGCGGCAGCGTGATCGGGTGGGCCGTCGGCATGTTCTTGTTCGCGGCGTCGATGGGCTCGCTGTCGCGAGAGATCGACGACATGGCCCGCGACAACCCGAGCCTGGTGAAGTACCTCGAGGCCGCGGGCTCCGCGTCGCTGACCGACTCCTACTTCTCGACGATGCTGCTCATCATGGCGGTGCTCGCCGCCGGCTTCGCGGTCTCCTCCGCGCTGCGCATGCGCTCGGAGGAGTCCGCCGGACGGCTCGAGGCGCTGCTCGCAACCGGCCTGTCCCGCACCCGGTGGCTGCTCGGCTCGCTGGTGGTGACGCTGGTCGGCGCCGTCCTCCTGCTGTTCCTGTCCGGGCTCGGCATGGGCCTGGCCTACGGGCTGGTGATCTCCGACGCGAGCCAGCCACTGCGGCTGGCCCTTGCGACGCTCGTCTACGTGCCGGCGACGGTCGTGCTCGCCGCCGTCGCCGTGCTGCTGATCGGTTGGCTGCCTCGCGCGACCAGCATCGCCTGGGCCGCGCTCGGCTACTGCTTCGTGCTGGCCTGGCTCGGCGGGATCCTCGACGTCCCGGCGTGGGTCGACAAGGTCTCACCCTTCTGGCAGACGCCGGCCGTTCCGGTCGACGACGTCACCCTCGGTCCACCGGTGCTCATCACCCTCGCCGCCGTGGTGCTCGTGGGCATCGGGCTGGCCGGCTTCCGCCGGCGCGACATCGGCTGACCAGCCCGCGCAACTCTCGCGCGGCTCATGGAATGCTTAGCAAGGGTAATGAGTTATGCTAAACATCATGCCCTCCGTCGAGAAGATCGCCCGCAGCGACAGCGGTCTCGCGTCCGCGCTGCGGATCTCCGTGATGCGGCTCGCCCGCCGGGTCCGCACCGAGCGTGACCCCGAGAACGAGCTGCTCCCGGTGGGGCAGCTGTCGGTGCTCGGAGCCCTCAAGCGGCTCGGCGACAGCACCGTCGGTGAGCTGGCCACCGCCGAGCGCGTCCAGCCGCCGTCGATGACCCGCACGATCAACTGCCTCGACGAGGGCGGCTACGTCGTACGCCGCAAGCACGAGCGCGACGGCCGCCAGGTCGTCGTCGGGCTGTCGGAGAAGGGTCTCGCCACCCTCGCGGCCGACCGGCGACGGCGTGATGCCTGGCTCGCGCAGCGACTGCGCGAGCTCACCCCCGACGAGCGAGCCCTGCTCCGGCAGGCCGCACCCATTCTCGAAAGAATTGCCCGTACTTGAGCCCCACCTTCCGCGCCCTGTCCAACCGCAACTACCGCCTGTACGCCGCCGGTGGCGTCGTCTCCAACACCGGCACCTGGATGCAGCGCGTCGCGCAGGACTGGCTGGTCATCACGTTGTCCCGGGGCACCGGCGACAGCGCCATCGCCCTCGGCATCACCACCGGTCTGCAGTTCCTGCCGATCCTGCTGTTCTCGGCCTACGCCGGCCTGGTCGCCGACCGCTTCCCGAAGCGCCGCATGCTCCAGTTCACCCAGGCCGCGATGGCCGTGCCTGCCATCCTGCTCGGTGTCCTCGCGATCACCGGGACTGCGCAGACGTGGCACGTCTACGTGCTCGCGTTCGTGTTCGGCATCGGCACCGCGTTCGACGCACCCACCCGGCAGTCGTTCGTCGTCGGAGATGGTCGGGCCTGACGACCTGACCAACGCCGTCGGCCTGAACTCCGCCTCCTTCAACGTGGCCCGCATCCTCGGCCCCGCGGCGGCAGGCGGGCTGATCGCGCTGTTCGGCTCGGGCGTGCAGGCGACCGGTGCGGTGATCTTGCTGAACGCGCTGAGCTACGGCGCGGTGATCTACGCGCTGCAGCGCATGCATGTCGAGGACCTCGACTCACCGGAGCCGGTGGCCCGCGGGCCGGGGATGATCCGCGACGGGCTGCGCTACGTGCGCGGCCGGCCCGACGTGATGCTGGTGCTGGCCATCGTGTTCTTCGCCGGCACGTTCGGCATGAACTTCCAGATGACCTCCGCGCTGATGGCGACCCAGGTGTTCCACAAGGGCGCGGGGGAGTACGGCCTCCTCGGCAGCACGATGGCGATCGGATCGCTGGCCGGTGCGCTGCTCGCGGCCGGTCGGATCGGCCGGCCGAGCAAGCGGCTGCTGGTGCTCGCCGGCTTGTCGTTCGGCGTCGTCGAGATCGCGTCGGGCCTGATGCCGTCGTACCTGTGGTTCGCGCTGCTGACACCGCTGCTGGGCATCACGGTGCTCACCATGATCACGACAGCCAACTCGTCGGTGCAGCTCAGCGTCGCGCCGTCCATGCGGGGCCGGGTGATGGCGCTGTACATGATGATCTTCCAGGGCGGCACGCCGCTGGGCGCGCCGGTCGTCGGCTGGGTCGGCGACACCTTCGGTGCCCGCTGGACGCTGATCGGCGGCGGCGCGATGACGATCGTCGGCATCGGCGTTGCCGCAGTCGTCTTCTCCTTCTCGACCGGTCTCGGATGCGGCCGTGGGGCGGCAGGTCCTCGGAGCGCGTCACACCGCAGCCCCGCCGACAGTGAGCGCGTGAACCCGCGCTACCGCCGCATGCTGATTCCGGCAGCGCTGGTGGGTCTGCTCCTGATCGTGCTGGTCGCGTCCCTGCTGAGCCGCGGCGGCATCAGGTAGCCGTGTCTGAGGGACCGTGTCCTGCTGCGCCCCGCCCGGCGGGCACCTCGCGGCGTTCTCGCCGATGCGATGCTTTCGCATCGCCTTCGCGGCTCCGCCTTGCGAGGCACTCCGCCGAACGACGCTGCGACGGACGAGGCCCCTCAGGCACGACCTAGCTCTTCGACGCGAACCAGGGCTGGTGCAGGTCGTAGAACCGGACGTCGTGCATCGACGCCTCCATCGCCTGGCGTACGTCGTCCGGCATCTCCATCTGCTCGCCCTTGCGGGCCGACTCCTCGTCGGTGAACGAGATCGTCTCGGTGAACGTGCCGTCGGCCTCGATGCACAGCGTGCCGCCGAGGATGTCCGGACGCATCTTGTGCAGCTCGTCGGTGTCGGTCGCCATCGTCTTCAACGTGGCGGCGTCGTCGACCTTGCCCTGGATCACCTGCACGAACCCGGCCTTGTCCGAGCCGCCGCCCATCATCAACGTGACGTCGTCGCAGTCGTGGAACATCACCGGGCCGTCGAACAGCTTCTCCATCTCGGCCCACCACGCCCCCTGCTCCGGACGGGCAGCGTTCTCGTCGGCCGCCTGCTTCGACTCGAAGCGGACGATCCCGAGGAACATGTCGTCGTCGGTGAAGCCGTAGGTGCCGCCGAGCCAGCCGATCGCCCCGGGTGCGATCTCACTGACCCAGCGATCCCCCATCGCGCGGCACTCGTCCTGCTTGGTGCACTTGCCCTGAATGATCTGGATGAACACAGCAGTCCTCCTCGCCCTGGCCGCTTCGGTCGAAGTGGTCGCTTCCGACGCTAGGACTGCGCCCCGGCACGGTCCATGGCCCGTTCGGGGTGGGCTGGACCGCCGCGCCCCCACCTAGGCTTGCCGGCATGCCCGCCGAACCGCTGTCCGACGCGCTCGACCGCGTGCGCGGGCTGCTGCTGGACGAGCGCCTGCTGGTGCGGGCGATCGGGTCCGGCCGCCGCCGCGGGACCGCAGCCGCGCTGGCGCCGCGCGGAGCTTCGCTACGTCGACCTCAAGGCCGGCCGGCGCCTGCAGGTCACGGCGTACGACGAGACCCAGGCGCACACCGCCAACCACGAGGCCGCCGAGGCGGCAGCTGCCGTCGACGCGCTGCTGGGCGAGCCGTTCGGCAACTGGCACGTCGACACCGTCGAGGAGACGCTGCAGCTGCGGGTCACCAAGAAGGGCGAGGCGATGGTGCACGTGAGCGCGCGCGAGGGTGGTCCGACGAGCTCGACCAACCGGAAGCAGGACATGACCGGGTGAAGGCGCGGCTGCTGCCGGAGGACGACCCGCTGCTCGCGGCGATCGGGTTCACCGACGCGCAGGGGCGGCTCAAGCCGAGCAGGCAGGCGAAGTACCGCCAGGTCGAGGAGTTCCTGCGCGACCTCGCGCCGGTCGTCGACGACGCGATCGCCTCGGGTGCCGTCGAGCAGCCGACCCCCGAGCGGCCGCTGCGAGTCGTCGACCTGGGCTGCGGCAACGCCTACCTGACGTTCGCCGCGCACCGCTACCTCGCGCACGTGCGAGACCTGCCGGTGCGCACCACCGGCGTCGACGTCAAGGCGCAGTCGCGCGAGCACAACGAGGCGCTCGCGAGCAGCCTCGGGCTGGCCGAGGAGATGAGGTTCGTGCAGGCCGACATCGGCACCGTCGAGCTCGACGAGCGGCCCGACGTGGTGCTCGCGCTGCACGCCTGCGACACCGCCACCGACGACGCGCTCGCCCGTGCCGTCACCTGGGACGCACCCGTCGTGCTCGCGGCGCCCTGCTGCCACCACGACGTCGCGGCGCAGCTGCGCGCGGCGCCGACCCCGGCGCCGTACTCGATGCTGACGCGCAGCGGCATCCTGCGGGAGCGGTTCGCCGACACTCTCACCGACGCCCTGCGTGCGGGGGTGCTTCGGATGGTCGGCTACCGCGTCGACGTCATCGACTTCGTGGACAGCCAGCACACGCCGCGCAACACCCTGCTGCGGGCAGTGCGCACGGGAGCGTCCGGTTCGGCGCAGCTGCGCGGGGAGTTCGACGACCTGACCAGCACCTGGGGGGTCCGGCCCAAGCTGGCGGAGCTGCTGCATGACCGGCTGGGCTAGCGCCGCCCGGGCCGCGGCGGCGCTCTCGCTGCTGTGCCTGGCCGCGGCCCCCGCCCAGGCGGCCGAGAAGCCGGTGCCGAGCAAGGTGCTGTTCTCCTTCCAGGGCGACGACGTCTTCGAGTCCAGCGGGCTGGTCGACCGCGGCGACGTCGTCTACACGAACAACGACTCCGGCGACGACGCGGTGATCTACGGCGTCGATGCCGGCACGGGGCGCACCGTGAGCCGGACGACCTACGACGACGAGGTCACCGACGTCGAGGCGATCGCGCCGGGAGCCGACGGCACGGTCTGGGCGGCCGACACCGGCGACAACCGCGAGAACCGTGACGACGTCGCGGTCTACCGGGTCGACCCGCGTGACGGCGAGCATCGCGCCACCCGCTACCCACTGACCTACCCGGACGGGCCGCACGACGCCGAGACGCTGCTCGTGCATCCACGCACCCAACGGGTCTTCGTGGTGTCGAAGGCGGTCTTCGGCGGCACGGTGTACGCCGCGCCCCGCCAGCTGCGTCCCGACCAGCCGAACCGGCTGCGTGCCTTCGCGCGGGTGCCCGGTCTCGTCACCGACGGGGCGTTCTTCCCCGACGGCCGTCACGTGGTGCTGCGCACCTACGGCACCGCGTCGGTCTTCACGTTCCCCGCGTTCGAGCTGGTCGGCACCGTGACGCTGCCCGAGCAGCCGCAGGGCGAGGGGATCTCGGTCTCGCGCACCGGTCGGGTGCTGGTCAGCTCCGAGGGCGTGAACGCCCCGGTGCTGCGCGTCGACCTGCCGAAGCGCTGGACGTCCGCGAAGGCGCCGGCCACGCCATCGGGCCCGAAGCCGTCGACGCAGAAGGCGTCCGCCGACGGCGCTCAGGCCGACACCGGCCGCGATGCCGGCGACTGGGCGGGGATCGCGCTGGTGGTGGCCGTCGTCGCCGGTCTCGTCGCGCTCGTGGTCAGAGCCGCTCCACTACGTGGTCAACGCAGGCGGTGAGCGCCTCGACGTCCGAGGGCTCGACCGCGGGGAACATCGCGACGCGCAGCTGGTTGCGGCCGAGCTTGCGGTAGGGCTCGACGTCGACGATCCCGTTCTCCCGCAGCACCTGGGCGACCACGGAGGCGTCGACGCTCTCGTCGAAGTCGATGGTGCCGACCACCAGCGAGCGCTGGTCCGGGTCCGCGACGTACGGCGTGGTGTACGGCGCCTTCTCGGCCCAGTTGTAGAGCCGGCTCGAGCTGTCGGTCGTGCGCGACACCGCGAACTCCAGGCCGCCGTTCGCGTTGAGCCACTCCAGCTGCTTGTCCATCAAGAACAGCGTCGCGACCGAGGGGGTGTTGTAGGTCTGGTTCTTCGCGGAGTTGTCGATCGCGGTCGGCAGGTCGAGGAACGCCGGGACCCACCGGTCGGTCGCGGCGATCTGCGCGGCTCGCTCGAGCGCGGCCGGCGAGAGGACGGCGATCCACAGGCCGCCGTCGGAGCCGAAGTTCTTCTGCGGCGCGAAGTAGTAGGCGTCGACCTGCGTGATGTCGACCGGCAGGCCCCCGGCGCCCGAGGTCGCGTCGACGAGCACGAGCGCGTCGTCGTCCGCGCCCTCGACGCGGCGCACCGGCGCCATCACGCCGGTGGACGTCTCGTTGTGCGGCCAGGCGTAGGCGTCGACGCCGCTCTCCGCGCGCGGAGCGGGCAGGGTGCCCGGCTCGGCCTCGACGACGGTCGGGTCGCCGAGGAACGGTGCGCGCTTGGCGGCGGTCGCGAACTTCGAGGAGAACTCCCCGAACGACAGGTGCTGGCTGCGCTCGCGGATCAGGCCGAACGTCGCGACGTCCCAGAACGCCGTCGACCCGCCGTTGCCGAGCACCACCTGGTAGCCGTCGGGCAGCCCGAACAGCGCTGAGACGCCGTCGCGGACCCGGCCGACGAGGCTCTTGACCGGGGCCTGCCGGTGCGACGTGCCCAGCAGGGTGGCGCCGGAGGCGGCAAGGGCGTCGAGCGCCTCGATGCGCACCTTCGAAGGGCCGGAGCCGAAGCGGCCGTCGGCGGGCTTGAGCGATTCAGGGATGGTGATCGGTGCGGTCACGGTGGCTTCCTCGAGAGACTTCGCGTGGGTGACCTGACCTCGTTGTCAGACTGCGGCTCTAGTGTTTCACCCGCAGCGCCGGGCGCCGGGAGGGGGACGGATCGTGAGCACGAGCACCTTGCGGATCGCGCCGGCCCGGCTCAGCGACCGAGACGCAGTCGGCCTGGTGGCGCAGGTGCAGGCGGAGTACACCCTTCTCTACGGCGGTCCCGACGACTCGCTGCCCGCGCACGAGGTCTTCGAACCGCCCGACGGCGCGTTCTTCCTCGGGTACGTCGACGGGCTGGCCGTGGCGATGGGCGGCTGGCGGCGGCGAGACGACGTACCCGCGTTCGGACGGCAGCAGTCGGCGGAGATCAAGCGGATGTACGTGGTGCCGGCGGCTCGCCGGCGTGGGCACGCGCAGGCCGTGCTCCACCATCTCGAGGCGACCGCGCGAGGCGCCGGCGCGGAGGTGATGGTGCTGGAGACCGGGACGATGCAGCCGGAGGCGATCGCGTTGTACGAGGCCGCGGGCTACCGCAGGATCGACGACTTCGGCTACTACTCGTGGTCGCCGCTGTCGCGGTGCTTCGGCAAGCCGCTGTGAGGGCTCAGCCCTCGCCGCCGGTCTCAGGAGCTGGCCAGCCGCCGTCGTCGTCCGGCAGCGCCTTCGCGGTGGCCGACTCCACGGTGTCGTGGATCTCGAAGACCTTGTCGAGCCCGGTGACCCGGAACACCTTCAGCACCGACGACTCGGCGCACACCAGGGACAGCGAGCCGTCCAGGGCCCGTGCGCGACGGCGCCCACCGATGAGCGCGCCGAGACCGGTCGACTCGATGAACTCGACGCCGAGCATGTCCACGACGATGTGCAGCCGGCCGGCAACGAGCGCGTCGGTGATGGCCTCCTTGAGCTGCGGGCCGGTGGCGAAGTCGATCTCGCCGTGCGGGCTCAGCACGGTGTAGCCGCCACGCTCGGCGACGGCGATCTCCAGGTGCATCAGGCCCAGGCCTCGTCCCAACCGTCGACGTCGGCGGCCTTGCGCTCGTCGGGTCCGACGTACACCGCCGACGGGCGGATCAGGCGCCCGGTGCGCTTCTGCTCGAGGATGTGCGCGGACCAGCCGCCCGTGCGAGCGCACGTGAACATCGAGGTGAACATCGGCGGGGGCACCTCCGCGAAGTCGAGCACGATGGCCGCCCAGAACTCCACGTTGGTCTCCAGCACCCGGTCGGGACGGCGCTCCTTGAGCTCCTTCAGCGCGGCCTTCTCCAGGGCCTCGGCCACCTCGTAGCGGGGGGCGGACAGCTCCTGCGCCGTGCGGCGCAGGACGCGGGCCCGTGGGTCCTCGGCGCGGTAGACGCGGTGGCCGAAGCCCATCAGCCGCTGGCCCTTGTCGAGCAGGTCCTTGACGTAGCCCTCCGCGTCGCCGCTCTTCTCGACCTCGTCGATCATGCCGAGCACGCGCGACGGGGCACCGCCGTGCAGCGGCCCGCTCATCGCGCCGATCGCGCCGGAGAACGCCGCGGCGACGTCGGCTCCGGTCGAGGTGATCACGCGCGCGGTGAACGTCGAGGCGTTCATGCCGTGCTCGGCGGCGGAGCTCCAGTAGGCGTCGATGGCCTTGACGTGCGTCGGGTCGGCCTCGCCCTTCCAGCGGATCATGAACCGCTCCGCGAGCGTGCTGCCCTTGTCGACCTCGCTCTGGGGCACGACCGGCTGGTCGAGGCCGCGCGCGGCCTGGGCGGCGTACGACAGCACCATCACCGCGACCCGGGACAGGTCCTCGCGGGCCTGGTCGTCGGTGATGTCGTAGGCCTGCTGGAAGCCGAACGCCGGAGCGAGCATCGCGATCGCGGCCTGGACGTCGACGCGGATGTCGCCGGTGTGGACCGGGATGTTGTAGGCCTGGGCAGGCGGCAGGCCCGGGTCCCAGTGGCCGTCGAGGAGCAGGCTCCAGACGTTCTCGAACGGCACCTTGCCGACGATCTCCTCGATGTCGACGCCGCGGTAGCGCAGCGCCGAGCCCTCCTTGTCCGGCTCGGCGATCTCGGTCTCGAAGGCGACGACGCCCTCCAGTCCGTGCTGGACCTCGCTCATGTCGTCTCCTTCGACGTCTTGCCTGCACCGGGCCTGTTGGCCGGTGCTCATCATGCCCACTTGTTACCCGCGCGTCACCAGGCGGTCCCGAGACGGCCACCTGGTGGGTAGCGTCGCGTGCATGAGCAGTGACGCCGGCAACGAGATGGCACGGCTGCGTCGTGAGTACGGCGAGCGCGGGCTCGACCTGCCCGACCTCGAGGACGACCCGGTGACGATGTTCCGCCGGTGGTTCGACGAGACGGTCGCGGCGGGGCTCCACGAGCCGAACGCGATGGTGGTCTCGACGGTCGCCGCGGACGGGCGGCCGTCGTCTCGGGTGGTGCTGCTCAAGGGCCTCGACGAGCGGGGCTTCGTGTTCTTCACCAACCTCGGCTCCCGCAAGGCCGGCGAGATCGAGGCCGACCCGCGGGTGGCGCTGCTGTTCCCGTGGCACGACCTGCAGCGCCAGGTGCGCGTCGAGGGGACCGCGTCGCGGGTGTCCACCGACGAGGACGAGGCCTACTTCGCCGGGCGGCCCCGGGAGTCGCAGCTCGGGGCGTGGGCCTCGCCGCAGTCGCAGGTGGTGGCGAGCCGCTCCGCCCTCGACGAGAGGTACGGCGGGGTGCTGTCGCGGTTCGCCGACGCCGACGCCGTACCCCTGCCGCCGTTCTGGGGCGGCCTGCGCGTCGCCCCCGAGTCGGTCGAGTTCTGGCAGGGCCGCAAGGGCCGCATGCACGACCGGCTCCGCTACCGCCGCGACCCGACTCGGGTTGGCTCGTGGAGCGGCTGGCGCCGTAGGGACCGGGTTGAGTGCGAGCGAGCGAGCCTCGACCTCCGCACGTCGGCACGACCCTGCCGCTCACCGGTCTCGTGACAGGTCGCTGCGCGCTCACGACGCCCTGACTCCTCGGGTCTCGCGGGCTGTCGCTGCCAGCGACGCAGCCTCGACTTGTGAGTGAGTGCTCACTCACTTACAGTGGTTGCATGACCCAAGTCCGTAGCAGGCGCAGCGGGCGCGCCGCGCCGATGGCGCCCGACGAGCGCCGCCGCGCGATCGTCGACGTCGTGGTGCCGTTGCTGCTGCGGCACGGCAGCGACGTCACCACCCGGCAGATCGCGGAGGCCGCCGGCATCGCCGAGGGCACGATCTTCCGGGTCTTCCCCGACAAGCCGGCGCTGCTGATGGCCGTGGCCGAGGACACCATGAACCCGGCCGACGGCCAGGCCGAGCTGGCCGCGGCGCTCGCCGGCCTCACCGACCTGCGCGAGCGGGTGGTGGTCACCGCGCAGCGGCTCAACGACCGCTCCGAGAAGGTCATGGCGGTCATGATGGCGCTGCGCGGCGTGTGGATGGCGCAGGCCGCCGAGCACGCGAAGGCCGGGCACCCGAACCCCACCAAGCCGCCCGGCCCGCCGCAGTTCATCATCGACTCCCACCGCGCGCTGCTCGACCGGCTCACCGAGGTGTTCGAGCCCCACCACGACGAGCTCCGTGTCCCACCCCGCCAAGCCGCCCTGCTGCTGCGCACGCTCGTGCTCGGCGTGCGCCACCCAGGCTCCCCGGCCGAGGACGTGCTCAGCCCTGACGAGATCGCCGACGCGCTGCTCGACGGCATCCGCGCGAAGGGGAGCCGCTGATGCTGCTGCGGATCCTCAAGAACCACCTTCGGCCGTACCGGCCACAGCTCACGATCGTCGTCGCGCTGCAGTTCGTCGGCACCATGGCCGCGCTCTACCTGCCGAGCCTGAACGCCGACATCATCGACAACGGCGTCGCCCAGGGCGACACCGGCTACATCATCCGCACCGGCGCCATGATGCTCGGCGTCTCGCTGGTGCAGATCCTGTGCAGCTCGGGCGCGGTGTACTTCGGCGCCCGCACCGCCATGGCCTTCGGCCGCGACCTGCGTGCGGCGCTGTTCCACCGGGTCGGCTCGTTCTCCAGCCGCGAGGTCCACCAGTTCGGCGCGCCGTCGCTGATCACCCGCAACACCAACGACGTGCAGCAGGTCCAGATGCTCGTGCTGATGAGCTGCACGATGATGGTCGCCGCGCCGATCATGATGGTCGGCGGCGTGCTGATGGCGATGCGCGAGGACCTCGGCCTCTCGTGGCTGCTCGCGATCTGCGTGCCGGTGCTCTTCCTGGCCGTCGGCGTTCGTGATCTCCCGGATGGTGCCCGGCTTCCGGATCATGCAGGAGCGCATCGACTCCGTGAACCGCATCCTGCGCGAGCAGATCACCGGCATCCGCGTCGTGCGCGCGTTCGTCCGCGAGCCCGTCGAGACGCGGCGCTTCGCCACCGCCAACGACGACCTGACCAGGGTCGCGGTCACCACCGGCCGCTGGATGGCGACGATGTTCCCGCAGCGTCATGCTGATCCTCAACGTCTCCAGCGTCGCGGTGCTCTGGTTCGGCGGCCACCGCGTCGACGACGGGACGATGCAGATCGGGGCGCTGACGGCGTTCTTGTCCTACCTCGTGCAGATCCTGATGTCGGTGATGATGGCGACCTTCATGCTGATGATGGTGCCGCGCGCGTCGGTGTGCGCCGACCGCATCGCCGAGGTGCTCGACACCGAGACCTCCGTCGTGCCGCCCGCCGACCCGGTCACGTCGCTCGCCGGGTCACGGCGAGCTCGAGCTGCGCGACGTCGGCTTCAGCTACCCCGGCGCCGATGCGCCGGTGCTGCGCGACGTGTCGTTCACGGCACGACCCGGCGAGACGACCGCGATCATCGGGTCGACCGGCGCCGGCAAGACGACGCTGGTCAACCTCGTGCCGCGGCTGTTCGACGTCACCGACGGCGACGGTGTACGTCGACGGGGTCGACGTACGCCGCCTCGAGCCGGAGCTGCTCTGGAGCCGGATCGGGCTGGTGCCGCAGAAGGCGTACCTGTTCTCCGGCACCGTGCGCAGCAACCTGCAGCACGGCAAGCCCGACGCCACCGACGACGAGCTGTGGCAGGCGCTCGAGATCGCGCAGGGCCGCGACTTCGTCGAGGCGATGCCCGAGGGGCTGGACGCACCGATCGCCCAGGGCGGCACGAACGTCTCCGGCGGCCAGCGCCAGCGGCTCGCGATCGCCCGCGCGCTGGTCCGCCGCCCGAGATCTACCTGTTCGACGACTCGTTCTCCGCGCTCGACCTGGCCACCGACGCCCGGCTGCGCTCGGCGCTCGCGCCGGTGACCACCGACGCGACGGTGGTGATCGTCGCGCAGCGGGTCTCCACGATCATCGACGCCGACCAGATCCTCGTGCTCGAGGACGGCGTGGTCGTCGGCCGCGGCACGCCACGACGAGCTGCTCGAGACCTGCGAGACCTACCAGGAGATCGTGCGGTCCCAGCTCACCGCGGAGGAGGCGGCATGAGCGGCAGCCAGCAGGCGCCGCCGGTCAGCTGAAGGAGACCGAGCGCGTCGTCGCCGGCCCCGGCCCGGGCCGCGGACCGTTCGGCGGCGGCATGGTCGGCCAGAAGTCGCATGACGTTCGTGCCCGTCGGCCAAGCGGCTCGTCGGCCGGCATGCGCGCCCGACCGCGGCAAGGCCGTGACCGTGGTGCTGCTCGCCGTCGTCAGCGTGTCGCTCAGCGTGGTCGGGCCGAAGATCCTCGGGCAGGCGACCGACCTGATCTTCGCCGGCCTGTTCGGCCGGCAGCTCCCGGCCGGGCACCACCAAGGCCGCAGGCCGTCGCGGCGCTGCGCGCGCGTGGCGACGACCGCTCGCCGACATGCTCGCGCACATGGACGTCGTGCCCGGCCAGGGCGTCGACTTCACCGCCGTCGGCGCACGTCCTGCTGCTGGTGCTCGCGGTCTACGTCGCGTCCGTCGGCGCTCGCCTGGCTGCAGGGTTACCTCCTCAACGACGTCGTGCAGAGCACCGTGCGACGGATGCGCTCCGACGTCGAGGACAAGATCAACCGCCTGCCGCTGAGCTACTTCGACCAGCCAGCCGCGCGGCGAGCTGCTGTCGCGGGTCACCAACGACATCGACAACGTCAGCCAGACGCTGCAGCAGACGATGAGCCAGCTGCTGGTCTCGCTGCTCACCGTCGTCGGCGTGCTCGCGATGATGTTCTGCGATCTCGCCGACGCTGGCGCTGGTCGCCCTGGTCACCGTGCCGATCTCGATGTTCGTGACCGGCCAGATCATGAAGCGCTCGCAGGGCATGTTCATCCAGCAGTGGCGGCGCACCGGCAGGCTCAACGCGCACGTCGAGGAGACCTTCACCGGCCACGCGCTGGTCAAGGTGTTCGGCCGGCAGCAGCGAGGTCGAGCAGACCTTCGCGGAGGAGAACGACGAGCTGTTCAAGCGCCAGCTTCGGCGCGCAGTTCGTCTCCGGCCTGATCATGCCGGTGATGATGTTCATCGGGAACCTCAACTACGTCGTCATCGCGGTGCTCGGCGGGCTCCGGGTCGCCAGCGGGACGATGAGCCTCGGCGACGTACAGGCGTTCATCCAGTACTCCCGCCAGTTCACCCAGCCGCTCACCCAGGTCGCCTCGATGGTCAACCTGCTGCAGTCCGGCGTCGCCTCGGCCGAGCGGGTCTTCGAGCTGCTCGACGCCGAGGAGGAGCCCGCTCGAGTCCGGCCGAGCCGCTGGCCGAGGGCGGCCGCGGCGAGGTCGTCTTCGAGCACGTGTCGTTCCGCTACGACGCCGACCGGCCGCTGATCGAGGACCTCTCCCTGGTCGCGCGCCCGGGCCAGACGGTCGCGATCGTCGGTCCGACCGGCGCCGGCAAGACGACCCTGGTCAACCTGGTGATGCGCTTCTACGACGTCGACGGCGGCCGCATCACGCTCGACGGCGTCGACATCTCGACGATGCGCCGCGGCGACCTGCGTGGCCGCACCGGGATGGTGCTGCAGGACACCTGGCTGTTCGAGGGCACGATCCGCGACAACATCGCCTACGGGCGGCCGGGTGCCTCCGAGGAGGAGATCCTCGAGGCCGCCCGCGCGACGTTCGTCGACCGCTTCGTGCACACCCTGCCCGACGGCTACGACACCGTCGTCGACGAGGAGGGCAGCAGCATCAGCGCCGGCGAGCGGCAGCTGGTCACGATCGCGCGGGCGTTCCTGGCCGACCCGCGCTGCTGATCCTCGACGAGGCGACCAGCTCGGTCGACACCCGCACCGAGCTGCTGCTGCAGCAGGCGATGGCGGCGCTGCGCATCGGACCGTACGTCGTTCGTGATCGCGCACCGGCTCTCCACGATCCGCGACGCCGACCTGATCCTGGTGATGGAGCACGGCGCGATCGTCGAGCAGGGCACGCACGACGAGCTGCTCGCGGCCGACGGCGCCTACGCCGCGCTGTACCGCTCGCAGTTCGCGGCCGCGGTGGTCTGACCCACGCCCGGACATGCAGACGGCCCGCGGGCGTTGCGGCGAGAAGCCGCTCTCCGGTCGGATGATGTCCGGAGCGCCCACGGGCCGGGTGACTGCTTTTGGATTACCAGCGCGCACTTGCCACAGGCTCAGACAGCGTGGCTGGCCGGTGCGCTGCTAGCTGGCAGCCACCTCACGAATCCGATACGAATGCACTCTCGGACCACCTCCTTTCCCGTGTGCGACCACGGTACGTCCGGCCCCCAGGACCGACAAGGGAATTCGCCGGTGCGCAAGGTTGACCAGTGCAACCAAAGCCGGAGGTCAAGAAGACCTCCGTGGTGGCGCAACGTCGTCACCGACATCCGGCCGCTGCAGGTCTCGCCGCCCTACCGGCGGCTGTTTGTCGGCAACACCGTCGCGCAGCTCGGGCCAGCAGATGACCAACGTCGCCGTCGCGATCCAGGTCTACGACCTCACCCACTCCTCGTTCTACGTCGGCCTGGTGGGCGTCTTCGCGCTGGTGCCGCTGATCGTGCTGGGGCTCTACGGCGGCGCGATCGCCGACGCCGTCGACAGGCGCACGCTGGCGCTCTTCGCCAGCGCCGGCCTGTGGGTGGTCTCGATCGCGCTGGCGGTGCAGGCGTTCGCCGGGAACGACTCGGTGGGTGCTCTACGTGTGCATCGCCGTCCAGTCCGGGTTCTACGCGATGAACAACCCGGCGCGCAGCGCCATGGTGCCGCGGCTGCTCGACAAGGAGCTGATGCCGGCGGCGCGGCGCCTTGAACATGGCGTCGTTCAACCTCGGCTTCACCTTCGGCCCGGTGCTGGGTGCCCTCGCCATCAAGTGGCAGGGGTTCGGCGGCGGCGTACACGATCGACGTGATCACGTTCTCCGCCGCCTACTACGCACTGATCCGGATGCCGCGGATGCCACCGCTGACCGACAGCCCTCGCGCCGGCCTGAAGTCGGTCATCGACGGTCTGCGGTTCCTCAAGCGCTCGCCGAACCTGCGGATGACGTTCATCCTCGACCTCTGCGCGATGGTGCTCGCACAGCCGCGTGCGCTGTTCCCGGCGCTCGCCTACAAGGTGTACGGCGGAGGCGCCGGCGTCGTCGGCGTGCTCCAGGCCGCGCCGGCAGCGGGCGCGATCATCGCGTTCCTGTTCTCGGGGTGGGTCAGCAAGGTCCGCCTGCAGGGGCTGGCCATCGTCGTCGCGATCACTCATCTACGGCGCGGCCGTCGGCGGCGTCGGCCTGACCGACGTGCTGTGGGTCGGCGTGGCGTTCCTGGCGATCTCCGGCATGGCCGACATGGTCAGCGCGGCGTACCGCTCCACGATCCTTCAGGTCGCCGCGCCCGACCACCTGCGCGGACGGCTGCAGGGCGTGTTCATCGTCGTCGTCGCGGGCGGCCCACGGGCCGGTGACTTCGTGGCCGGGTCGGTCGCCAGCGTGGTGGGGGAGCGGCCGGCGCTGGTGCTCGGCGGACTGGCCTGCATCGCCGGTGTCGCGATCGCGGTGGCGATGTCGCGGCAGTTCCTCGCCTACGACGCACGCCACCCGATGCCCTGAGGCCGCTGGGCCGGGGCGACCACTTCCGGGGCGGTGCGCTGCGCGGGGATGGCGACCGGTGCCGCACGGCGCCGTCTCGTGCCGACGTACGTCGAAGCCGCGGCGAGTGTTGTCGCGGCCAGCAGGAGCACCAGGCCCCGGGCACCGATCGTCGCGGCCAGCCACGGCGCGACGAGGGAACCGACCATGGCGGCGCCGACCATCACGCTGTCGGTCAGCCCGAGCACACCGGCCCGCGCGCTGTCGGGGACGCCGTCCTGGATCGTCTCGGTGAGCGCCGCCTCGACGAACACCGTCGCGGCGCCCGCGAGCGCCAGCGGGAGCAGCGCCCAGCCCAGCCCCGGCGCGAGAGGCACCAGCCCGATCACCAGTGCGAGCAGCACCAGCCCGAGCCAGGTGCGGGTGGTCGCGCTCCGCCCGAGCCACCACAGCAGCGGGGCGGCGAGTGCGCCGAAGCCGAGCGCCGCAGTCGCCGGACCGTAGCCCGTCTCGCCACCGGTCCAGTGCCCCGCAGCGAGCGGCAGCAGCGCCAGCAGCAGGGCCGCATCGACGCCGTTGAGGAGTCCTGCCACGGTGACCGCACGCCGCGTCGGCGCCGAACGCGCGCACCTCGGCGAGCGGGGAGGTCCGACCTGCCGGGCCGGTGGCTCGAGTCGGGCGAGCCAGCCGCACGTCGAGCACGAGCGCCCAGGCCACCACCGTGAGCGCGACCGCCAGGGGTGCCACCCAGCCGCGAGTGGCGTCGGCCAGCAGCAGCCCGCCGATCGCTGGGCCGACGACGAAGGACGCCACCTCGACGGTGACGAGCAGGTCGGTCGCGCGTCGGCGAGCAGTGCCCGCGACACCGGGCATCGCCGCTGCCAGGGCGGGGTAGGCCGGCGTGCCGCACGCGACGGCGAGGGTCGCCGCGACAACAGCGACCACGAGCTGGTCCTGCCAGACAGCGAGCGCTACCACCGCGAGCAGCAGGCCGCGGCTCAGCAGGGTCACCCGGAGCAGCCGGTCGCGACGGAACCGGTCGGCCAGCGTGCCGGTCGCCCACGACAGCGCGACGTAGGGAAGCATCCGTGCGGCGCCGGTGAGCCCCAGCCACAGGCTGGCGTCGGCCGAGCCTTCGACCCGGTCCCACACGAGCACGAGCAGCAACGGCCACGGCAGCGACATCGCCACCGCTGCGAGCGCGTGGCTCGCCAGCAACCGCCAGACGGCGGGAGTCATCAGACCAGGCGGGTCGGCAGCGGCGCGAACCCGTTGAACCCCACCGTCGAGTAGCAGGTGGTGTACGCGCCGGCGGCGTGCAGCCGGACCGTGTCGCCCTCACCGAGTGCGAGCGGCAGGTCGACCGGCGTGTGCTCGTAGAGCACGTCGACGCTGTCGCACGTCGGCCCGGCCAGGACGCAGGGCCCGGCCGGGCCGCCGTCGGCGCTGGTCGACAGGCGGTAGCGGATGGACTCGTCCAAGGTCTCGACGAGCCCGGTGAACACGCCTGCGTCGAGGTAGACCCAGCGGGTGTCCCCACGTCGTACGACGGACAGGACGGTCGAGACGAGGGTGCCGGCGTCGCCGACGACGGCTCGGCCCGGCTCGATCATGACGCGCGGCCGCGAGCTGCCGAACTCACGGCGCAGCGCCAGCTCGATCGCAGCGGCGTACGACGGCAGCGGTGGGGCCTCACCGTCGAGGTGCGCGGGGAAGCCGCCGCCGAGGTCGAGCAGCCAAGGGGCGAGGCCCTCCCTGCGGAGCAGCTCGAACACCCGGGCCGCCGCGGCGATGGGGGCGTTCCAGGCATCCGGGTTCCGTTGCTGCGAGCCGACGTGGAAGGAGACGCCGGCGGCGTCGAGACCGATCGCGGCGGCGGAGCGGAGGAGGTGGATCGCCTCGCCGGGCCGGCAGCCGTACTTGCGTGACAGCGACCAGTCCGAGCCCGCACCGGTGGTCGCGATCCGGCACAGCACGCCCGCGTCGGGCGCGGCCGCTGCGACCTTCTGGGTCTCCTCGAGCGAGTCGACGACGAACAGCCGCACCCCGAGGTCCGCCGCGAACGCGATGTCGGCTCGGCGCTTGACCGGGTTGGAGTAGACCAGCTGCCACGGTTCGGCCCCGGCCTCCAGCACCGCGACGACCTCGCCCAGGGCTCGCGACGTCGAAGCGCGACCCCGCGGCGACGAGGCCCCTGAGCAGCGCGGGCTCCGGGTTCGCCTTGACCGCGTAGTGCACCGCCGCCCCGCGGAACGCCGCCACCAGCCTGCGGTAGCGGGTGATCGCAGCGGGCACGTCGAGGTCGAGGTGCGGCGTCACCAGGCCTGGAGCCGGCCCGCTGGACAGTGCCGCGCCGGCGAACGGCAAGAAGGCGGAGGTCATCTCGAGCGAAGCAGTCATCGTGGCGTCCTGACGCTGGCGATGCCGTCCGCGACCAGACGGCGCTTTCACCACCTCAGGAGCGGCGCGGGGCTGTCTTGATACGCCGTGCGATCAGCTTGCGCGGAACCACGCCGCCGTGTCGGGTGCGATCCGACCGTCGGCGGGGCGGATCGGCGCTGCTGATCAGCAGGTCGCCGGCCTCGGGCGGCAGCGCGCGCAGCCGGGAGCCGCAGTTGACGACGGCGACCAGGTCGCCCCGCCGCAGCGCGAGCGTGCCGGGCGCGGAGTGGAGGATCTCGACGTCGTCGGGCAGCCCGTCGGTGTGCTCGCGGCGGATCCGCAGCATCCGGCGGAAGAAGGCGAGCGTCGAGCCCGGTCGTCGGCCGACTGCGCCTCGACGGTCAGCCGCTCCCAGCCCTCCGGCATCGGCAGCCACGGCTGTTCATCGCGAGTCGCTGAAGCCGTACGGCGGCGTGCTGCCCGCCCAGGGGATCGGCACCCGGCAGCCGTCGCGCCCGACGGGCTCGGCGCCGCGGAACCAGGCCGGGTCCTGTCGGTGCTCCGGCGGCACGACCGACCTCCTCGAGACCGAGCTCCTCGCCCTGGTAGAGGTAGGCCGACCCCGGCAGCGCCATCATCGTGAGCACCGCGGCCTTGGACCTGGCCACGCCGACCGCGCCGCCGCCGTACCGGGTGGGCTCGCGGACCACGTCGTGGTTGGACAGCACCCACGTCGGCGTCCCGCCGACCGGCTCGACGGAGTCGAACGTGTCGACGACGACGCGTCGGAACGCTGCCGCCGACCACGGCGCCTGCAGCCAGGTGAAGTTGAAGGTCTGGTGCAGCTCGTCCTCGCGGATGTAGCGCGCCATCGCCTCGGGCGATCCCGCGTGCGCCTCGGCGACGGCCATCCGGTCGCCGTCGTACTCGTCGAGGATCTTGCGCCAGCGCCGGTAGACCTCGTGCACCTCGCGACTGGTCCCACATCGGGTGCGGCGGCCGGTCGGTGGGCTTGCGCGGCTTGAGGTCGCCCTCCTTGAACAGCCCGTGCGCGACGTCGACGCGGAAGCCGTCGACGCCGCGGTCGAGCCAGAAGCGCAGGATCGTCTCGAACTCGTCGCCGATCTCGTCGTTCCACCAGTTCAGGTCGGGCTGGCTGGCGTCGAAGAGGTGGAGGTACCACTGCCCGTCGGGCAGCCGCGACCACGCCGGGCCGCCGAAGATCGAGATCCAGTTGTTGGGCGGCTCGTCGCCGTCGGGGCCGGTGCCGTCGCGGAAGACGTAGCGCTCGCGCGCCGGGTCGCCAGGCTTCGCCTCGAGCGCCGCCCGGAACCAGGGGTGGTCCGACGAGGTGTGGTTGGGCACGACGTCGACGATCACCTTGATGCCGAGGGCGTGCGCGCGCTCGAGCATCGCGTCGAAGTCGGCGAGGGTGCCGAACAGCGGGTCGACGTCGCAGTAGTCGGCGACGTCGTACCCGTGGTCGTGCTGCGGCGAGGGGTAGAACGGCGTGATCCAGACCGCGTCGACGCCGAGGTCGGCCAGGTAGGGCAGCCGCTGCTCGATCCCGACCAGGTCGCCGATCGCCGTCGCCGTTGCCGTCGGCGAAGCTGCGCACGTAGATCTGGTAGCAGACGGCGTGCTGCCACCACGGGCTGCCGGTCGACGGGATTGGCACGTTCCAAGTGTGGGGGCTCCCTCGCCTTCCGCTCAAATCGAGTGCTGTGGCGGCCCTCGGTTGGTCGAGCTTGTCGAGACCACTCCAGATTGATCTCGACAAGCTCGATCAGCCGGGTTTGTCAGTTGAACAGCGCGGGGTCGACCTGGATCCAGGTGTGCCGGGCGGCGGCGACCACGCGGCCGTCCGCGTCGTACAGCGTGCTGGCGGTGAAGGACTTGCGGCCGTCGGTGCCGAGGTGGCGGCCGACCACCACGTGCGGGTCGCCGACGACCGGGAGGGCGTCGAGGCGGGCGGTCATGCGGCCCAGCACGCAGGGGCGGCCCTCGAGGTCCTCCGACCAGCCGCCGACGCAGTCGAGCGCCGCCCACGTCACGGGCACGCCGGTCTGCGACTCGGTCGGCACCCACAGCGAAGCGACGTGCCCGCGCTCGCCGCGGACCGGGCCGGGGAAGATCCGCAGGCCGTCGCCCTCGGCGCGGTCGGGGCCGCACGCGAAGCAGGTGGGGAACGGATGGCCCTGGCGCCCGGGGTAGCCGAGCATCGCCTCCGCCGCTTCGTTCGGCGTCGACCCCGTCGACGGGCGTCGAGGTCGGGGTCGACGCCGCCTCGCCTCGGCCACCACGTCGTCGTCGACTCGCAGCGTGGCGGACTCAGCCGAGACCTCGACGCTCATCGGGGTCTCCATCGGCGGCGGGAGCCGCAGCGTCACCTCGACGACCCGGCCGGCCGCCTCGGGCACGCGCTCCGCCAGCGACCCGCAGGCGTAGCCGCCGTTGGCGGAGCGGGCGGGCCCGTTGAACCGAGCTGCGATGATCACCTCGTCGCTCATCGCTTGATCCTCTCGTACCGCGCCAGTGCCTCCGCGCGCTCCTCCTGGTGGTCGACGATCGGCTCCGGGTAGCCCTTCGGGATCCCGTCGGGCGCCGTCCACGGCTCGTGCACGTGCTTCGCTGTCGAGGCCGGCGAGCTCGGGCACCCACCGCTTGACGTAGGTGCCGTCGGGGTCGAACTTCTTGCCCTGCGTCGTCGGGTTGAACACCCGGAAGTACGGCGCCGCGTCGGTGCCGCAGCCCGCGGTCCACTGCCATCCGTGCTGGTTCGACGCCAGGTCGCCGTCGACGAGCCAGTGCAGGAAGTGGCGGGCGCCGTGCTGCCACTCGAGGTGCAGGTCCTTGACCAGGAAGCTCGCCACGATCATGCGGACCCGGTTGTGCATCCAGCCCGTCGCGCGCAGCTGGCGCATGCCGGCGTCGACGATCGGGAAGCCGGTGCGCCCCCGCTGCCAGGCGTCGAGCTGGCTGCCCGGCTCGTCGTAGTCCATGCCGGCGAACTCGGCGCGCAGGTAGTCGCGCGCCGTCTCCGGCCGCTGGAACAGCACGTCGGCGTAGAACTCCCGGAACGCCAGCTCGCGGCGGTAGCTCAGCGCGCCCTTGCCGCGCGGCCCCCGAGGTCGGCCAGCATCGTGCGCGGGTGGATCTCGCCCCACTTGAGGTGCACCGACATGCGGCTGGTCGCGTCGAGGTCGGGCCGGTCGCGGGCGTCGTCGTAGTCGGCGAGGCCGTCGTCGACGTACGCCTGCCAGCGGCGCCGCGCCGCGGTCTCGCCGGCCTCCGGGAGCTCGAGCCCGTCGGGCAGCTCCGGCGACGGGATGTCGACGGTGTCGTCGAGGGCGAGCCAGCTCGCACCCGTCGGCGCGTCCACCGGGTCGCGCCAGCCGTGCTCGGCCCAGCCCTTCGAGAACGGCGTGTAGACCTGGTACGGCTTGCCGGAGCCGTTCTTGACCCGGCCCGGCGCGACGGCGTACGGCGAGCCGGTCCGCACCAGCTCGATGCCGGCGTCGGCCAGCGCCTTCTCGACCTCGGTCGTCTCGCCGGGTGCCGTAGGGCCCGTAGTCGGCGGCGACGTGCACCCGCGATGCGCCCACCTGCTTGGCGGCCAGCACCACCTGCCGCACCGGATCGCCTCGTACGACGGACAGCCCGGCGTTGCGCTGTCGCAGGGAGGCGTCGAGGGCGCGCAGCGACTCGCAGAGGTACCACCGCCGCGAGATCCCGGCCGGCCCCCACAGCGCCGGGTCGAGCACGAACAGCGGCAGCACACCGTCCGCGTCGCAGGCGTCGAGCAGGGCCGGGTTGTCGGCCAGCCGGAGGTCGCGGCGGAACCACATCACGGCTGTCGTCGGCACGTCTGCCACTGTGCCAGGCGCCGCGGACGTGCCCGAGGGCCGATCAGCCACCGATGAGACAGAATGGCCGCGTGAGTGACCTGATCGACACGACCGAGATGTACCTCCGCACCATCTACGAGCTGGTCGAGGAGGACATCGTGCCGCTGCGTGCGCGCATCGCCGAGCGGCTGCACCAGAGCGGTCCCACGGTCAGCCAGACCGTGGCCCGCATGGAGCGCGACGGCCTGCTCACCGTCGAGGGCGACCGGCACCTCGAGCTGACCGACGAGGGCGACCGGCTGGCCGTCCGCGTGATGCGCAAGCACCGGCTCGCCGAGCGGCTGCTGACCGACGTGATCGGCCTGGAGTGGGAGCACGTGCACGCCGAGGCCTGCCGGTGGGAGCACGTGATGTCCGAGACCGTCGAGCGCCGGCTCGTCGAGCTGCTCGACCACCCGACCGAGTCGCCCTACGGCAACCCGATCCCGGGCCTGTCCGAGCTCGGCGAGTCACGCGACGGCGGCGACTTCATGGACGGGCGTCGAGCCGCTCGACGCGGTGATCGGCGAAGGTGCCGACGGGGACGATCCGCGTGCTGGTCCGCCGGATCGGCGAGGAGATGCAGAAGGACGAGATCGTGATGGCGGCGCTGCGCCGCGTCGGCGCGCTGCCCGACAAGGTCGTCACGGTCGCGCGCGGGCGCCGAGGGCGTGCTGATCGGCAGCGGCGGCGAGACCGCCGAGATCGACCACGAGATCGCCGCGCACCTGTTCGTCCATCGGCTCGTGACGGCGCCTGGTCTGCGCATCGACGTCTCGGGGCTGACCAAGAGGTTCGGCGCCGTGACGGCGCTGGACGACCTGTCCTTCTCGGTCGAGCCGGGCGTGGTGACCGGCTTCCTCGGCCCCAACGGCGCCGGCAAGACCACGACGCTGCGCTGCCTGCTCGGGCTCGTGACGCCGACCGAGCGGGACCGCGACGATCGACGGTCGCGCCTACCGCGACCTCGAGCAGCCGCTGATCACGGTCGGCGCCGCCCTGGAGGCCGCCGACTTCCACCCCGGCCGCTCCGCCCGCGCGCACCTGCAGGTGATCGCGCTCGCGGCCGGCATCCCGCTCGCCCGGGTGGAGGTGCTGCTCACCCAGGTCGGCCTGGCCGAGTTCGCGAAGCGGCGGGTCGGTGGCTTCTCGCTCGGCATGCGGCAGCGGCTCGCCCTGGCGCAGGCACTGCTCGGCGACCCGCCGGTGCTGCTGCTCGACGAGCCGGCGAACGGCCTCGACCCGGCCGGCATCGCCTGGCTGCGGGAGTTCCTGCGCGCGCTGGCCGCCGAGGGACGCACCGTGCTTGATCTCCAGCCACGTGCTGCCCGAGGTGCAGCAGACCGTCGACGAGGTCGTGGTGATCGCGCGCGGCCGTCTCGTGCGGCAGGGCTCGCTGGCCTCGCTCGACGCCGGCCCTCGCGCCGTGCTGGTGCGGACGCCGACGCCCGAGCGCGCTGCGCGACGCCCTCACGTCGTACGCCGTGAGCGAGGTGGACGGGCGCCTCCGCGTCGAGGGCTGTACGACGGACGTGGTCGGCCACCTCGCGCACGAGCGCGGCGTCGAGCTGCACGAGCTGAGCGCCGAGGCGAGCGACCTCGAGCAGATCGTTCCTCGACCTCACCAGCGACGGCGCGCAGCAGGTGGGGCAGCGATGAGCCTGGTCCGCTCCGAGGTCCACAAGATCCGCACCACCCGGCTGTGGTGGGGGCTGCTGATCGGCGCCTTGCTCTACACGGTGATCCAGGCCGCCGCCAACGCCGCGCTCGCCGGGCAGGACCCGGGTGCCGGCCAGCCGGCGAGCGCGCGGCCTCGACACCGCCGAGGCGATCCGCACCGTCTACGCCACCTCGGCGTTCCAGGGCGCGTACATCTTCGCGATGATCCTCGGCATCACCGGGATGACGGGGGAGTACCGCTACCAGACGATCACGCCGACCTTCCTCGCCACGCCGCGCCGGGCCCGGGTCGTGCTCGCCAAGATGGTCGCGCACCTCGGCGTCGGCCTCGGCTACGGCGTGGTCTGCGTGCTCGTCGCGCTGGTCGTCGGCGGCGCGATCGTGCTGCCCGCGGCTTCCCGCTCGGCCTCGGCACCGACCGGCTGTGGCCGTCGGTCGGGCTCGGCGTCGTCGCGGTCGCGCTGTGGACCCTGCTCGGCATCGGCATCGGCACGCTGATGCGCAACCAGGTCGCCGCGATCCTGATCGCGGTGTTCGTGACGTTCCTCGTCGAGCCGCTCGCGACGTTCATCCTGGCCGCCAACGACCTCGACGACATCGTGAAGTGGCTGCCGACCAACGCGTCCGCGGCGCTGACCTCCCCGGGCGACGCTCGTTGCTCCAGTACCTCCCGTGGTGGGCCGGCGGCCTCGTGCTGCTCGGCTACGCCGCCGTGCTCGCCGGCCTCGGCGTCGCTGCTCTCCGCCCGCCGCGACGTCACCTGAGCCCCGAGTTGTCAGAGCGTCGAGGCGCTCGGGCGCCCCGAACGCGCTGACAACTCGGTGGCTGGGACGCCCACGGCGAGGAGGTCGGCGGCGACGGCGCCGGGCTCGTGGCGGGCCTCGTTGGCGGTGGCGCGCAGCACGCGGCGGCCGCTGATCACCATGCCTCGTGGCGTCCCGGCGCATGTCGGACTCCCAGTGCCGCGGCCTCCATGTGGTGGGCTCCGTCGACCTCGAGCACCACGACGGCCCGTCGCGGCAGCGTCCACTCGCAGTCGAGGTAGCGACGGCGGCCGTGGCGGTCGCGTCGAACGACGCTGGCGGTCGGGCTCGCTGCAGGCCGAACGCGGCGGCACAGCGCGGCGAGGTCGAGCTCGCTGAGCGCCTCCGCGCCGCCGGCGATGTCGAGCGAGTGCAAGCCGCATGACCCGCTTGTGCCGGACCCGGCCGACGAAGCGGAGCTCGGCTCGCCAGCTCGTCGGCGGTGCAGAGGCGCTGCTGGACGACGGCGGCGAGCAGGCCGCAGGCGTAGCGCTGGAAACGGCTGCCAGGCCGCGGCGTCCAGGGCCGACCGGGGCAGCGGGGTGCACGGGAAGCCGCGTGCGTGGCACGATGTCCTCGGGTCAGAAGCGTCGCGACTCGTGGATCTTGACGCCGGGCAACCGGTGGTAGCGCGCGCCGCGCGGTGCACGACGACGTGGACCTGCTCCATCGGTTCGCGCCGAAGAACGTGAAGCCGACGCACCTCCAGGGCCGTCGAACCCGGCCGAGCGCGGCACGGGAGTCGAGCAGGGTCGAGTACCGCGACCCACATCAGCTGGCCGCGAGACGGCACGTGAGTTGTGGGTCACGCACGCAGCGGTCGCCGAGCCGCTGCCAGCGTCGGGCCGTCGACGTGCGCCCGCACCCTCGACGCGGGTGACGCCGGCACCCGCGAGCTGGTCGAACGTGGCGACACCGTCCTGGTGATGGAGGAGCGCGCCGCGTCTCGTTCACCGCATCAGCGTCACCGTCGTCACGTGGAACCCGAAAGCGGCAACCGCGCGATCTGTGGAAAAGCCGCCGAGTTGTCAGGCGGTTCAGGTGCTCGGAGCGCCCAACGGCCTGACAACTCGGCGAGGAACTCGCTGGTGCCGTGGTGGAGCTTGAGGACGGGGAGGTCGTCGGCGCGGGTGGGGCCGCGGTTGACGATGACGACGGGTACGTCGCGCTTGACGGCGCGGCGCACGAACCGGAAGCCGGACATCACCGACGAGCGAGGAGCCGAGCACCAGCAGCGTCTCGGTGGCGGGGTCGAGGGCGTCGACGGCGGCGTAGCAGCGCTCCACCCGCTCCTTCGGGACGTTCTCGCCGAAGAACACCACGTCGGGCTTGAGGACACCGCCGCACCCGTCGCAGTCCGGGCACCCGGAAGCCGTCGGTCTCGGAGAGCTCGACGTCGCCGTCGGGACGTACGACGACGTCGGCGTGCCGCTCGGTCCAGCCCGGGTTGAGCTCGGCGAGCCGCCCGTGCAGGGACGCCCGGCTGCGTGCGGGTGCGGCAGCCCAGGCAGACGACGTCGGCGATCCGGCCGTGCAGCGCGCAGAGCGCGCGCGAGCCGGCGGCCTCGTGCAGCCCGTCGACGTTCTGGGTGATGAGCAGCGGCACCCGCCCGGCGGCCTCCAGGGCCGCCAGCGCGCGGTGGCCGGCGTTCGGGCTCCGCCGTTCGCATCCGCGACCAGCCGAGGTGCGACCGGGCCCAGTACCGCTGCCGCGCCGGCGGGCCGGAGACGAACTCCGCGTAGGTCATCGGCATCCGCACCGGGGCGCCGGGTCCGCGGTAGTCGGGGATGCCGGAGTCGGTGCTGAGCCCGGCACCCGTCAGGGCGACGAATCGGCCTCGCGAGAGCACCGCGAGCGCCTCCTCCACCGAGGGCGCGGCAGCGGCCGCGGCCGGCAGGGCGGGGGACAGGGACATCGCATCACAGCGTACGGGTTCCACGTGGGTGATCCGGGGTAGTCAGTTCGGCTCACCCGGGCCCTGGCGCAGGTGGACACGCAGATGGTTTCCGTGCCAAGTGAGTGGATATGCCGAGTCTGCGGGACAGTTCGCTCTACTGTGCACTCATGCGATCCGAGTGGATCCCCCTGTCTGCGAGCGCCCTGGTCATCGGGGTGATGGCGCTCGTCTTCGGCAACCTGCTGAACCCTGCCCAGTCCGGGTGACACGCACGGCCGACACGCTGCGCGTTGTGAGCGAGGAGGGCTCTCGCTGGCTCGCGATGTCGGTGATGTTCACGCTCGCCTCCATCACCTTGGTCTTCGGCATGCCGTCGGTGCTGACCCTCTTCGAGCGACGCGGTCGGCGGCTTCGGCCTGACGGCCGTGGCGGTGTTCACCGTCGGCGCGATCGGCACCTGCGGCTACGCGATGCTCCTGGTGTTCTTCCGCGCGATGGTCGTCGTCGGCGCGGTCCGCGGCGCGGCCGCTCAGACGACGTGGGCGACGACCAGGGGCTCAGGGTCTTCCTCTTCGGGTGGATCGGCTGCTTCTACGGCGGCGTGCTGCTGCTCGCGATCGCGCTGTTCGTCGCCCGCACCGTCACCCGCTGGGTGCCGGCCGTGCTGCTGGTCTTCGTGCGTGCATGATCCGCGTCGGCGACAAGCTCGGCCGGGTCGGCAGCGCCGTCCAGGTCCTGCTGCTGGCGGTGGCGTTCACGGGCATCGCGATGACGGCGGTGCAGCGAGTCGACCCAGAACCGAGAACAGGCGCAAGCCGGCGCCTTCTAGCGCGCCCTGGGTCGTGACAGCATGGCCGGTATGACCGGTCGCGCCGCGCGGCACCACGTCCGTGCGTGGCTCTCCGACATGGACGGCGTGCTCGTCCGCGAGGAGGAGCCCGATCCCCGGGGCGGCGGAGTTCGTGGCCCGGCTCGTCGAGACCGGCCGGCCGTTCCTGCTGCTGACGAACAACTCGATCTTCACCCCGCGTGACCTGAAGGCGCGGCTGCACCGGTCCGGGATCGACGTACCCGAGGACGCGATCTGGACCAGCGCGCTCGCGACCGCGCAGTTCCTCGACGACCAGCGCCCCGGGGGTACGGCGTACGTCATCGGCGAGGCCGGGCTGACCACCGCCCTGCACGAGATCGGCTACGTGATGACCGAGCGGGACCCGGAGTACGTCGTGCTCGGCGAGACCAGGACCTACTCCTTCGAGGCCATCACCACCGCGATCCGGCTCATCGACAAGGGCGCGCGGTTCATCGCGACCAACCCCGACGTCTCCGGGCCCGAGCCAGCACGGCCCGATCCCGGCGACCGGGTCGGTGGCGGCGCTGATCACCAAGGCGACCGGGGTCGACCCGTACTTCGTCGGCAAGCCCAACCCGCTGATGATGCGCTCGGCGCTCAACCGCATCGACGCGCACTCCGAGACCACCGTGATGGTCGGCGACCGGATGGACACCGACATGGTCGCGGGCCTCGAGGCGGGGCTGCGCACGGTCCTGGTGCTCACCGGCTCCACCCGGCCGGACCAGGTGGAGCGGTTCCCCTACCGACCGTCGAAGGTCGTCGCCTCGATCGCCGACGTGGTCGCCGCTCGTCGACGAGTGGATGGACGACGCGGTGGACGTCGTGGACTTCGGCCGATGAGCCCTGGCAGCTGCACTCACCGGTTACATGCGCCTTGTGGAATAGCCCCCACTTGCCGACGCATTCCTGATTGACTCCGCCGTGAGCCTGCGCAGGGGACGCGTAGCAAGCGCGCCCGGCGGCCTCGGAAGAGAGATGCCTTGATGAGTCGAGTCCGTCGAGCCGCGGTCGCGGGCATGCTGTGCGCCGCGCTCACCTTCGTCGGCGCCGGGGTGGCCGTGGGCGCGACCCACAGCGCGAAGTCCGGGCCGCGACGAAGGGCAGCCAAGGCCCGGCAAGGGCGACCCGGCGGTGACCAGGAGGCTCGCGCGCGCGGCCGGGCTCCAGGTGGCGAAGAAGAGCCACAAGCGACCCACCGTCACCGTGCGGGGCAAGCGCTACGCCGCCCCCAACCCCTATCTCGCCCACCTCACGCCTGGCAGCCGCGTCGACTACTCCTACTGGCGCCGCGCCGCGGCCGACCAGGGCAAGCGGCAGGGCGGTGCGCAGAAGAGCCGGGTGCAGGGCGTCAACCCGCCCACGCCGTACACCCACAACGAGCGGAGCCGGCGGGACAGGTCGGCTCTGAACGACACTCGCGAGCCAGCGCCGAGCAGCTGACCAAGCTCGGGGTCGCCAAGCAGTTCCAGGCCGCCGAACATCCACGGTCGAGCTCTCTCCTCCCACCGTGGCCACCCCTGCGCACGGGACGCGCGAGGACCAGGGCGCCATCCAAAAGGCCACCCACACCGGCATCGGGTCGGCCCGTCGACGGCGTCAAGGTCACCAGCAAGATCGGTGACGGACCGCACGGTCGGGCTCGCAGCGGCCATGGTGACTTCGACTTCTTCCGGCTGCAGCTCGCGGCCGGCCAGCTCGATCAGCGCCACCACCAGCGGCAGCAACTTCGACACCGTGCTCGTCGTCTACGACAGCGCGGGCCACATCGTCGCCTCGAACGACGACGCCAACGAGGACGCGATCACGAGCAGCGTCGCCTACCGCTCGCCGAGAGTGCGGCCTACTACTACGTGATGGTCTCCGGCTTCAGCTTCTCCGGCTCCGTGCCCGCGAACCCGTTCCGCAGCGGGAGCGGCAGCGGCGCCGGTGAGCAGGGCACCTACCACCTGAGCCATGACCGGCAGCCCAGCTCGACGTGGACGACTACGCGGTGCAGCTCGCCAGCGGCGACGTGCTCGGCGGAGTGATACCGGAAACGCCAAGACGGTGAGCGTGCAGCGCCTCAACGGCAAGACCGCGGTGGGCTCGCAGCAGGACGCGTCCGTCGTCGTACCCGCCGCAGAGCCCGCTGCCCGGCGGCGGCGCCACGTTCGCGTACGTCGCGGAGGAGCCCGGCTGGTACATCGTCTCGGCCGAGGACGGCAAGGGTGCCTACCGGCTCCTGCTGGAGACCTACGCCGCAGGCGCGAAGCGAGCGCAGTACGGCGCGTCGCAGACCATCTTCTTGGACTTCGACGGCGAGCGGCTCAACACCGGCATCTTCGGTGGCGCCGGGAGTGCGCACGCTGTCGCCGTTGAGCAGCTTCCTGCCCAAGTGGGGGCTCACCCGCAACGACGAGGACGCCGTCATCGACGCGACGGTCGCCCGCGTGAGGCACATCGCGCAGAACGTGCAGGCCAACGGCCTCAACAACCACGTGCGCGATCAACCTCCTCAACAGCCGCGACGACCCCGATCCGTTCGGTCAGCCCAACGTCTCGCGGGTGGTCGTCGGAGGCACCATCGACCAGAGCGGGATCCCGACCATCGGCATCTCGCAGTCCATCGACCCGGGCAACTTCGCGCACGAGGAGACAGCCCTGGTGCTGCTCGACGAGGTGAGCCTGCCGAAGGGCGCCGAGGACTCGTTCAACACGTTCCTGCGGCCCTCGAGCAACCGCGTCGCGGTTCATCGGGCAGGGCGCTCGGCAACCTCGCCGCCCACGAGATCGGGCACATGGTCGGCAGCTTCCACACCGACGCCTCGACTCGAAGCTCAACCTGATGGACTCCGGAGGCATCGGGTTCGACAGGTTCTACGGCGTCGGCCCGGACGGCATCGGCGGCACCGCGGACGACCGCGACGTCGAGTTCGGGGAGGACGACCTGGACCCGGAGGAGGGCTTCTTCGGGATCGAGGACACCCTGAACTTCACCGCATGGGCGTTCGTGGCCGGGACTTCCTAGACCGCTCGGCTCAACCGTCGACCAGCGGCACGAACGAGTACGCCCCGTGGCGCACGACGTCGGGCTCGCCCTCGGTGCGGCGCACCTCGTGCATCCAGCCGGCCACGGGCACCACCAGCACGCCACCGACGACCAGCTGGTCGACGAGGCTGAGCGGGAGGGTCTGCGCTCCGGCGGAGACGAGGATGCGGTCGAACGGCGCCTCGTCGGGCAGCCCGAGAACGCCCTCGGTCGCCGGCTCGACGCGAGCCGCCACGTCGCCGGGCTGCCAGGTTGCGCCGCGCGAACTCGACCAGCTCGGGTACCACCTCGACACCGATCACCTCGCCGTCCGGGCCCACGAGGTGGGCGAGCAGCGCCGCGGTCCAGCCGGACCCGGAGCCCACGTCGAGCACCCGGTCCCCTGGCTGCGGGTCGAGCAGCGTGAGCATGTTGCGCACCGTCGTCGGCTGGCTGTTGGTCTGCCGCCAGCCGATCGGGAGCGCCCGGTCGAGCCCGGGCGAACCGCCGCTGGCCCCGGGGGAGGAACGCCTTGCGCGGCGCCGCGAGGAACGCCTCCTCGATGCGCTGGTCGAGGTCCGCGGCCGTTCCCGGGTTCGTCATCAGCCTCACGCGTAGCGCGCTGCCGCCCGTGCCTTCGCCTTGGCCGCCTCGACCTCGCGGTCCCGGGGAGGTGCGTTGGTCACCAGCTCGTCGAGCAGCCGCCGCGTGGTCTCGGTGACCTCGGCGACCGCCTGGTCGAACGCGGCCTGGTTCGCCTGCGAGGGCCGGGTCGCACCGCTGACCTTGCGCACGAACTGCAACGCCGCGGCGTGCACCTCGTCACCGGTCGCCGGCGGCTCGAAGTTGTGCAGGGTCCTGATGTTGCGGCACATGCCGCAACCGTACGACGCTCAGGGCACCTCGACCACGCGGACACCGCCGCCCACCAGCGCCACCCGGCCGTCGTCGAGGGGCAGGGTGCGCACGTCGCCGGACCAGCCGTCGGTGGCCCAGGACCCGACCTGCGCCAGGCTCCCGTCGTCCGAGACGTGGATGGCCACGACCCGCGTGGTGCCGGAGCGCCAGTCCGAGACCGGCGTCAGCAGGACCTGTCTGCGCCGGGAGGTAGCTGAACGACCTGGGGTCGGTGCCGACCGGGACGTCGCTCTGCTGCGCCGAGGGCCAGGCTGTCGTCGCGGCGGACGTGCGCCGGGTCGCCCAGGTCGAACGTCGAGGCCTGGGTGCCCAGGTCGGCGCCGCTCGTGGTCGCGTCGTGGCCGATACCGACGACGCGGCTGTCGCCGACCGGGTGCAGGTAGGAGGAGAAGCCGGGGATCTTCAGCGTCCCGACCAGTCGCGGTGTCGCGGCGTCGGAGAGGTCGAGGGTGTAGAGCGGGTCGGTCTGCCGGAAGGTCACCACGACCGCGAGGTCGCCGAACCACCGCACCGAGCGGATCTGCTCCGTCCGACCCAGCCCGGCGACCCGGCCGACGCGCACCAGCCGGCCGTCCTCCTCGTCGAGCACGACGACGGCGTTCTCGTCCGGACGCCACGGGTCCCCGATCGCCGCCGCGACGCGCAGGTGTCCGTCGTACTCGCTGAAGGACCAGCGGTCCTTGACGGTGCCGCCGACCGATCCGGATGCGACGTAGGTCGTGCGGTCGCCGTCGAGCGCGAACGCGTGCACGGACGTGGAGCGCTCCGCGGTGGTGGCGACGTAGAGCCGATGGGCGGAGGAGTAGACCAGGTCGCCCGAAGCCGTCACGCCCGTGGCCGTGGCGTCACCGGGATCGTCGGCCGGGAAGCTCAGCACGCTGATCGTGCCGGAGCCCGACCGCTTGAGCGGGTGCCGCACGTCGGAGCAGTCGAGCAGCGGGTGCTCGCTGCCGCCGTCGTCGCGCACGCCCGGCAGCCACGCCTCGATCGGCGCCTGCTGGACGATCCGTCGGTTCAGGCGGGTCGCCTGGGCGTCGCTGCGGTCGCGGTTGGGCTGCACGAAGTCCAGCGGCGGGTAGCCGGTGGTGACGACGACCCGCACGGTCCCGTCGGGGTACTGGCGCGCCGACACCGAGCCGCCGTCGACGCTCCGGTCGGTCGGTGACGTCCGGGAACGCCGGGTCGGAGATGTCGAGGCCGATGACGCGGGTGCGGGAGGTCTGCGGTGGCCCAGGCAGGATGCTGCGGCCGATGTCGGTGCCGTCGCTGCTGTCGGTCGTGTCCGGCGAGTCGGTCCGTCCCCAGGTGATCGGGCCGCCGTAGCGGCGCCCGGCCTCCTCGCCCACCACGACGACGTGGTCGCCACGGAGCAGCAGCTCGGGCTGTGCCAACGGCGGCCCGGGCAGGCGGGAGTCCGACAGCCTCGTCGGCGCGTCCCCGCTCACGTCGGTGACGACCAGGTGGTTGCCGCTGACCTGGACCACCAGCCGGCCGTCGGTCTTGGCCACGTCGGACTCGTCGACGTCGGCCTCCTGCACGTTGGTGCCGGTGCCACTGCTGCCGACGGCGTCCTTGGGCTGAGCAGGGGCGGCGCTCGCCGAAGGTCCGGTTGGCGGACCCCTTCTCCATGGCGTACATCACCGGCGGCCCCGAGAGCCCGTACGGCCCCACCTCGGGCAGCGCCTGGTCGACGTACCACTGCCGCAGCTGCTCGCAGTCGTCGAAGGCCGGGAGCTCGGCCGCCGCAGCAGCGGGTGGACCCACGGTCGTTCGCCGTGCCCAGCACGCCGCTCGAGACGGCGGCGTAGGCGGCCACCCCGGCGCCGACGCCGAGCGCGAAGGTGGTGATCCTGCGGGTGAGTCGGTGACTGCGGTCCCATGGCTCCTCCTCGTGTTGGCTGTGGTGGGACGCACACCGCGCCCGGCCGGTTCCCTGGCAAAATGGGGCTAATCGCCCGACCGATCCCGATCACAGGAGTCGCTTGTGCCGACCAACCGAGAGTTCGACATCGTGCTGTTGGGGGCGACCGGCTTCACCGGCGGGCTGACCGCCGACTACCTGGCGCGCACCATGCCCGCCGACGGTCGCTGGGCGCTCGCCGGCCGCAACCAGGGCAAGCTCGAGGCGGTGCGCGACCGGCTGACAGGCATCGACGCGAAGCTCGCCGGCCTGCCGCTGCTCAAGGCCGACTCCAGCGATCCGGCCTCGCTGGCCGACATCGCGTCGCGTGCCCGGGTCGTGATCACCACCGTGGGGCCCTACGTCGAGCACGGTGAGCCGCTGGTGGCGGCCTGCGCGGCCCACGGCACCGACTACGTCGACCTGACCGGTGAGCCGGAGTTCATCGACCGGATGTACGTCGACCACCACGCCGAGGCGGAGCGCACCGGCGCCCGCATCGTCCACGCGTGCGGCTTCGACTCGATCCCGCACGACCTCGGCGCGCTGTTCACCGTGAAGCAGCTGCCCGAGGGCGTGCCGCTGAAGGTGCGCGGCGTGGTGCGCAGCGAACGGCATGGTCTCGGGTGGCACGTTCGCCTCCGCGCTGACGACGTTCGCGCGCGCCTCGAAGATGCGCGCCGCCTCCGCCGCCCGGCGCCGGGTGGAGCCCAGGCCTGCCGGTGGCCGCCGGGTGCACTCCTCGGCGAAGCGCCCGCACTTCGACAAGGAAGCCGGCATGTGGCTCATCCCGCTGCCGACGATCGACCCGTTCGTCGTGCGCCGGTCGGCGGCGGCGCTCGAGCGCTACGGCCCGGACTTCAGCTACGCCCACTACGCCGGCGTGAAGCGGCTGCCCGTGGCCGTCGGCGGGATGGGTGCCGTCGGCGCGCTGATGGTCGGCGCGCAGCTGCCGCCCGCTGCGCCGGTTCCTGATGAGCCGGCTCCCGCAGGGCGAGGGCCCCAGCGAGGCGCGCCGTGAGCAGCACTGGTTCTCGGTCCGGTTCGTCGGCGAGGGCGGCGGGCCGGCGCGTGGAGACCGAGGTGAGCGGCGGCGACCCGGGCTACACCGAGACCGCCATGATGCTCTCCGAGTCCGCGATGTCGCTGGCCTTCGACGACAACCCGCCCTCGGCGGGCCAGGTCACCACCGCCGTCGCGATGGGGGACAACCTCATCGACCGGCTCCTCAAGGCCGGGCATCGCCTTCACCGTGCGACAGGACGGCTGAGCCGGCGGGTCGTCCGTTCGGTCACCACCACCACCCGGTCGGTGGAGGTCTTCCGTAGCCCCAGCGGACACACTGGGTGAGATGCGCGTGACGCGGGGCACATATAGACCTTTTCAGGTCTGAAACGCCCGTATCGGACGTAGCCTGGTCAAGACGTTCATCTGGGAGCCTGGGAGTCAGTTCGGCATGACATTGCGGTCGCGCGCGGGAGCGCGCATCGGTTCACGACTGGTGGCAGCGACCCTCGCGACGGCTCTGCCGCTCTCGCTCGGCTCCTTGTCCGTGGTGCTCGCGAGCTCCTCGGTTGCCTCGGGTCCTGCCGCCTCACTGGTCGCCGACGAGTCGGCCGAATCCACCTCGCGGCCGCCGTACCGCGTCGCGCCTCGCACCACGATCGCCGGCACGCTGCAGCTGAGGACCAAGCGGGAGCGGCACCGCAAGATCAAGGTGACCAGCTCCAAGGGCAGCCACACCTGGACCGCGAGCTCGCTCGCCGAGCACGACCTCCCGTCGGCTGCGATGCGCGCCTACAAGCACGCCGCGCGCAAGATCAACGCCTCGCAGCCCGGCTGCCACCTTCCGTGGACCTGCTCGCCGGCATCGGCCGCGTGGAGTCCGACCACGGGCGCTACGGCGGCTCGGTGCTCGGCAACGACGGCGTGCCGCGCCCGGCCATCGTGGGCGTCGCGCTGAACGGCGTGGGCCCGGTCGCGGCCATCCACGACACCGACAACGGCCGCTTCGACGGCGACACCGTCTGGGACCGGGCCGTCGGGCCGATGCAGTTCATCCCCTCGACCTGGCGCACCGCCGGTCGCGACGGCGACGGCGACGGCCGGTCGACCCCCAACGACATCGACGACGCGGCGCTCGCCTCGGCGGGCTACCTCTGCCACGGCGGCCGCGACCTTCGCCAGACGGGCGACCAGCGGGCCGCGATCTTCAGCTACAACCCGTCGGACTACTACGTCGACCTGGTCAGCGCGTTCGCCCAGGGCTACAAGACCGGCACCTTCACGATCCCGTCGCCGCCGGTCGCGCCGGTGCCGGTGACGGCGTCGTGCACCGTCAGCCGGACCACAGCGCGGCCAAGGCGCACAAGATGGCGATGGCCAAGAAGAAGGCCAAGGCGCGCAAGCTCGCCAAGACAGAAGGCCGCCAGAAGGCCGCCGCCCGCAAGCGCGCCGCACGACCGCGCCGCAGCAGCCACCACCCCAAGCCGCAGCCCGAAGCCGCACCCCAAGCCGCACCACGCCCAAGCCGAAGCCGCACCCCAAGCCGACAGCCCAAGCCGAAGCCCAAGCCGCAGCTGAAGACCGCGGACGGGCTCGTCGCCAAGGTCGAGCGGCGGCTGGACCGTGGCCGGCGTCAGGCTCAGCGCCGAGCGACCTGTCGCGCGATCGCGCACGAGGACTGGGACGGTGACGGCGACACAACCGAGTCGATGTCCGGCGAGTTCGACGGGCTCGCGGCCAAGAACGCGCAGCGCGATGCTGACCTACTACGACAAGCCGACGTTCAAGGTCAACGGCTTCGACGTCCACTGACCCCACTGCAGGGGTCAGGTGAACAGCGAGTCGCCGACGAAGCCGCCACGGCGCACGCCCGGGGGTACGGCGAAGAGGGCCGACCCGGTGTGCTCGCAGGTACTCCATCAGGCCGTCGTCGCGGGAGAGCCGGTTCTGCATCGGGATGTACTGCCGCGTCCGGGTCGCGGACGTAGGCGAGGAAGAACAGCCCGGCGTCGAGGCGGCCGAGGTCGTCGCTGCCGTCGGTGAAGTTGTAGCCGCGACGCAGCATCCGAACTCCGTCGTTCTGCGACGGGTGGGCGAGCCGGACGTGCGAGTCCATCGCGAGCAGCGGCAGCCCGTCGGAGCCCTTGACCTCGAAGTCCGGCTTCGGTGAACTCCTTGCCGCCCGACAGCGGAGCGCCCTCCGCGCGGTCGCGGCCGATGAGCTGCTCCTGCTCGCGCAGCGACGTCCGGTCCCACGGCTCGATCGCCATGTTGATCCGCCGGGCGACCAGGTAGGAGCCGCCGGCGAGCCAGCCGGCGCCCGAGTCGTCGTCGGGGGCGACCCACACGTGCTTCTTCATGTCGTCGGGGTGCTCGGCCTTGAGGTTGGCGGTGCCGTCCTTGAAGCCGAACAGGTTGCGCGGCGTCTGCTGCGACGTCGACGTCGACGACGTACGCCCGAAGCCGAGCTGCGACCACCGCAGCGCCGCGCTGCCGAAAGCCGATGCGCGAGAGGTTGCGGATGGCGTGGACCGCGACCTGGGGGTCGTCCGCGCACGCCTGGACGCACAGGTCGCCGTCGGAGCGGTCGGCGCTCAGGTCGTCGGCGGGGAAGTGCGGCAGCCGCCGCAGCAGCTTCGGGCTGCGGTCCGCGATGCCGAAGCGGTCGCGACCCTCGGCGTCGCGGAACAGCGACGGGCCGAACCCGAACGTCAGCGTCAGCCGGGACGGCGGCAGCCCGAGCGCCTCACCGGTGTCGCTCGCCGGTGAGTCGTAGGGCAGCGGCGTGCCGCCGCCGACCGGCTGCCCCTGCGTCATCGCGGCTGCCGCGGCCGTCCACGAGCGCAGCAGCATGACCAGCTCGGCTCGGGAGCGGGCGGTGACGTCGAACGCCGCGAAGTGCAGCCGGTCCTGTGCCGGCGTCACGATGCCGGCCTGGTGGGTGCCGTGGAAGTCGTAGCGGTCGATGCCGGGACCGGCCGCGCCGTCGGTGGCCCGCGCCGCGCCGATGCCTCCGGCGAACCCGGCAGCACCTACCGCGGCCCCCGCCCCGGCATAGCCCAGCAGCCGGCGACGGCTGACGCCGCCCGGCTGCTGGGGGTCCTGCTGGCTCGGTCACCTCAGAGCGTCACCGCCGCGGTGAGCTTCGACAGGGGCTCGGACAGCGCGTTGACGGCGTCGGAGAGCTCCTTGACCTGCTCCTTGGACAGCTCGGTGTAGCTGACGTAGCCCGATCCCCGCTTGTACTGGTCGAGGAGCATCTGCAGCTCGTCGAACCGCTGCTCGATCTGCTTCTCCAGCTCCGGGTCCTTCTGCTTGAGCACCGGACGCAGTCCCTCGAACGCGACCCGGGCACCGTCGACGTTCGCCTGGAAGTCGTAGAGGTCGGTGTGCGACCAGGCCTCCTCCTCGCCGGTGACCTTGCCGGTGGCGACCTCGTCGAGCAGGCTCTTGGCGCCGTTGCCGATCTGGTCGACGGTGAAGCTCAGCGTCTGGACCTTCTTGTCGAGGATCTCCGTGTTGGCCATCAGGTTGTCGGCGTACATCGCGCGCTGCGTCTTGGTCAGCGCGGTGTAGTCCTGGCCCTTCGGCGGCCACAGGTCCTTCTCGATCAGGTGCCAGCCGGTCCAGCGCTGGCCCTCCTCGAGGTCGGCCTCTCGAAGGTCCATCTTCGGGTCGAGCGTGCCGAAGGACTCGGCGACCGGCTCGATCCGCTCCCAGTGCACGCGGGTGGGTGCGTAGAGGGCGCGGGCCTTCGTCGTCGTCGCCGGCCTTGTACGCCGCGACGAACGCCTCGGTGCCGGCGAGGAGCTGCTGGGACTGGTCGCGGACGTAGGCCTTGTACTGCGCGTTGGCGGTGTCGATCTGCTGCTGAGTGGCCCCGGAGACCTCGGTCTTCTCGCCGGAGTCGGTGACCGTGAAGTCGCTGCGGATCCCCTTGCCGACCATGCCCGGCTTGCACGCGGGGACGTACTTGCCGGCCGGCACGTTGATCACCAGGTCGCGCGAGATGCCCGGCCCGATGTTCTCGACCTCGCCGACGATGCGCAGGCCGTCCTCGCCGTAGAGGTAGAACTCGGTGACCTTGTTGCCGGAGTTGGTGACCTTGTAGACGAGGTTGCCCGAGGGGGCCTTGTCCTTGGACAGGTCGCAGGAGTCGTCGCTGGAGGTGACCTTGATCGTGCGGTCACCGCCCTTGGAGCCGCCGTCGCCGGAGGTGTTGTTGTCGGTGCAGGCGGCCAGGGCCGGCAGCGCGAGTGCCGCCATCAGCAAGGCGGCAAGTCTCGGATGCGTCACGGTCGTCGTCTTTCGTCTCGGTTGGCAGGGCAGGGGTCAGGAGCCGGATGTGGTGCGGGCAGGCACGCGGTGGTGGGGAGGCGGGCCGGTTCGTGCGGCGGATGGTCCGGAAGAAGAGCGGTCATCGTCACCGCGACGTACAGCACCCACACCACTGCCTCGAGCCAGGTCGTGGCGGGTGAGAAGTTGAAGACGCCCTTGAGGACCGTGCCGATGAAGCTGTTCGGGTCGATGGTGTCGCTGACGTCGAAGGCGAGGTTGTTCAGGCCGGGCAGGATGCCGGGCCTCCTGCAGGTCGTGCACGCCGTAGGACAAGACGCCGGCGGCGACGAGGATCAGCAGCGCGCCGGTCCAGGTGAAGAACTTCCCGAGGTTGATCTTCACCGCGCCCTTGTAGAACAGGTAGCCGAGGAGCGACCGCGGTGGCCAGGCCCAGCGCGGCACCGAGCAGCGGGCCGAACGCGGAGCCGTTGCCCGTGGCGGCCTGGGTCGCGGCCCACAGGAACAGCGCGGTCTCGAGACCCTCGCGGCCGACCGCGAGCATCGCGACGACGACGAGGCTGACCCCGCCGGCCGAGGCGGCGTCGACCCTGCCCTTGAGGTCACCGGACAGGGTGCGGGCCGAGCGCGCCATCCACATCACCATCCAGGTGACGAAGCCGACGGCGATGATCGACAGCGTGCCGCCGATCGCCTCCTGGGCCTGGAACTCGAGCCCGCGCGGACCGAACGTGAGCAGTGCCCCGAACGCGATGGAGATGAGCACCGCGATCGCGACGCCGGCCCAGACCCGGCCGAGCAGCTCGCGTCGATCGGACTTGACGAGGTAGGCCACCAAGATGACCACGACCAGCGTTGCCTCGAGTCCCTCGCGGAGCCCGATCAGGTAGTTCGCCAGCATGGGAGAGTTCCTTGCACGCACGTAAAGGTAAGGCTGCCCTAAGTAAGCGGAGCCTAACACCGGTTAGGGCCCTGGTCACCAGGGGCCCGAACCGGCTTCGTCAGTGCGCGGTGAAGATGGCGGCCATGTCCTCGTCGCCGTGGCCGGCGTCGGAGGCGGCCTGCAGGTAGCGCTGCGCGATCTCGGCGATCGGCACGTCGGCGCCCGCTGCGCGGGCTGCGTCCTGGATCAGCCCGACGTCCTTGAGCGCTCCGTCGAGCGCGAACGCCGGGTCGAAGGCGCCGGCCAGCATGACCTTGCCCTTCAGCTGGACGTACGGCGCATCCATCGCACCGCCCTTGACCGCCTCGAGGAACTGCTCCGGCTCGAGGCCGAGCGCCTTCGCGAACGTCAGCGCCTCGGCGATGCCCTCGAGCACGGTGAGGACCCACGAGTTGGCGACCAGCTTGAGCCGCGACCCCTGACCGGCCTCGCCGGCCCAGATGGTCCGTGAGGCGATCGCGTCGAGCACCGGGGCGATGCGGTCCCGCGCGTCCTCCGGGCCCGAGGCGAGGACCACGAGCGCGCCGTCCTCCGCCGGCTTCTTGGTGCCGAGCACGGGCGCGTCGACGTACACCAGGCCGAGCTCGGCAGCGACCTGCGCCAACCGCTCGGCGCCCTCGACACCGACGGTCGACATCTGCAGCAGCACCGCGCCGTCGCGCAGACCGTCGGCCGCCTCCCGCAAGGTCGACTCCACCGACTCGGCGTCGAAGAGCATGGTGATCACGACGTCAGCGTCGCGCACCGCCTCGGCCGGCGAGTCGGACAGCGTCGCACCCGCGTCGGCCACCGGCGCCGCCTTCTCGCGCGTGCGGTTCCACACCCGCAGCGGGATGCCGGCCGCGGCGATGTTGCGGCCCATGCCGACGCCCATGATCCCGGTGCCCAGCAGCGCCACGGTCGGTTGGTCGCTCATCTGTCTCCTCGTCTTCCTTGCAGTTTCCACTTGTCCAGCCACGGGTACCCGCTCGGACAGATGTCCAGTCCCCAGCATTCCCCCGAGGCGCACCGCAACCGGTGGCGGGCCCTGGCGGTCACGCTGCTGGTGGGCTTCATGTCGCTGCTGGACGTCACGATCGTCAACGTCGCCGTGCCTTCCATCGAGCACGGGCTGCACGCCTCGTCGGCGTCCATCCAGTGGATCATCTCCGGCTACGCGCTCACGTTCGGCCTGACGCTGGTGGCCGGCGGTCGGCTCGGCGACGTCGTCGGGCCGCCGGCGGATGTTCTTGATCGGGCTCGTGCTGTTCACGCTGACCAGTGCCGCCGCCGGGCTCGCCCCGAACGCGCACCTGCTCGTCGCCGCCCGGCTGCTGCAGGGAGCCGCCGCCGGCCTGCTCACCCCGCAGAACAGCGGTCTGATCCAGCAGCTCTTCCAGGGTGAGGAGCGTGGTCGCGCCTTCGGCCTCTTCGGTACGACGGTCGGCGTCTCGTCCGCGGTGGGTCCCGTGCTCGGCGGCCTGATCATCGCGGCGTTCGGCACCGACGACGGCTGGCGGTGGGTGTTCTTCGTCAACGTCCCGATCGGCCTGGTCGGCATGGTGCTCGCCGCGCGCTGGCTCCCGCCGGCCGAGCCGCGCGAGGAGTCGGTGCGCTCCCAGATCGACGGCGTCGGCGCCGGGCTGCTCGGGCTCGCGGTGCTGGCGGTCCTGCTGCCGATCGTCGAGGCGATGTCGACGCCGGTCACGCCGTGGTGGTTCGCGATCCTGGTCGCGCCGGCCGCGGTGTGGGCGTTCGTGCACTGGGAGCGGCGGGTGCTGCGACGTGGCGGCGCGCCGCTGCTCGACGTACGCCTGTTCACGCACGCGCCCGGCTACGCCTCGGGCATCGTGCTGGGCACGGCGTACTTCTGCGGGTTCAGCGGGCTCTGGCTGGTGCTCGCGCTCTACCTGCAGGACGGCCTGGGCTTCTCCGCGCTGCAGTCCGGGCTCGCGGTGACGCCGTTCGCGATCGGGTCGGCGATCGCCTCGGTCACCGCCGGCCGGATCATCATCCGACTCGGCAGGCGGGTCACCGTGGTCGGGCTCTCGCTCGTCGTCGTGGGTTTCGTCGCCATCGCGGTGGTGGTGCCGCTGACGACGCCGTCGCACCCGGCGCTGTGGCTGCTCGTGCCGTTGTTCATCGCCGGCGTGGGCGGCGGCGCGACCATCTCCCCGAACATCACCATGACGCTGTCCGCGGTGCCGCCGCGCATGGGTGGCGCCGCGGGTGCCGCGCTGCAGACCGGGCAGCGCATCGGCAGCGCCATCGGCGCCGCGGTCCTGACTGCTGCGTTCCGGTTGTCGTTGTCCTCGGGCGCCGGCCTCGGCAAGGCGGTCTCCGTCGCGCTGCTGGTCGCGCTGGCCTTCACCGTCCTGGCGCTCGTGCTGGCGGTGCGTGAGCTCCGGATCCGGCCGATCGCGGCAACCAGGACCACCGACGACCCCGAGCCGCAGCACGCGCACGGCTGAGCAGCCGACCGCTGGGACCGTCGGGGCAGTCGGGTTGGATGGGCGCATGTCTCGGATGCGGGTGGGGGAGACCCTCCACAACGACACCGGGACGCCGTACGTCGTGACGGGGCTGCTCGGCGAGGGCGGCTTCGGGGAGACCTACGTCGGGCACCAGCTGTCGAGGTCCGGGCGACGGATGCGTCCCGTCGCGATCAAGGTGTGCAAGAGCCTCGACGACTGGCACGGCGAGGCGTACTTCGGGCGGCTGCTGAAGGGCGACCCTCGCGTCGTCGAGCTGCTCGACGCGTTCGTCACCGCCACCGGCCGCGGTCAGCGGCAGCGGCGCCGACACGTGCTGGTCTTCGAGTACATGGTCGACGGCACCGTGTGGGACACCATCGAGACCGACGGCCTGCAGTGGAGCGAGGGCAAGGTGCGCGCGGAGATCCGGGCGCTGCTGAAGGTGCTGCGCCGCATGCACGGCGTCTGGATCATCCACCGCGACATCAAGCCCGACAACGTCTACCTGCGCGAGGGTCGGCTGGTGCTCGGCGACTTCGGGATCACCAAGCTCGCGCTGGACCAGAAGGGCACGGACGCTTCGAAGTTCCAGCCGGACTTCGCGCCCCGTGACCTGGCGTCCAGCGCGATGTGGGGGCCGGCCGAGGACATCTTCCAGGTCGGCCTGCTCGCCGCGACGCTGCTCTCCGGCGAGATCTGGTGGAACGACGTGGTGTCCGCCCGCGCCATCGCCGAGCTCGAGGCGAGCGACGCGTTCAAGAGCTGGATCTGGCACGCGACCGGCGCGCGGTCGAAGCGCTACTGGCATGCCGACGACGCCCTCGACGCGCTGTCGTCGCTGCGCAGCGTCGACGTCACGCCGGGCCGCGCGCCTCGGAGCCTGCGCGACCAGTCCGTGGTGTTCAGCGGGCGGCTGGAGACGATGACCCGGGCGGAGGCTGCGGCCCGGGCGCGTGCCGTCGGCGCGCACCCGCAGGCCCGGCTCTCCGACGCGACGACGGTCGTCGTGCTCGGCCGCGCCGGCGCCCCGGAGGGCATCACGATGTTCGGGGTGCGGGAGCGGCTGCGGACCGGTCAGCCGATCCGCGTGGTCTCGCAGGCGCAGTTCGAGCGGCTCACGACGCAACGCCTGTTCAGGAACCGGCGCTGATCACCCGCAGTGCGCGGTCCACGTGCTCGACGAGCCGCCCGCCGCGCGAGCCCCAGTGTTCGACGGCTGCCGCGAGTGCCCCCGTCGCGGCAGCTGCGATGCCTGAACCTCGAGGTCGTCATGGCTGCGAGAGAGACGGGTCGCCAAGGCGCCGGCGATCGCGTCCCGTCCCGAGCGGATCTGCTCCTCCTGGATACGCCCGCGCAACGCGGGCTCACCGAGGATCAGGGCAGTCCTTGCCCGCGCGACCTCCATCTCCGAATCGTCGAGCTGTTCGATGGCACTCGACAGCCCACGGCGCACAGCAAGAAGTGGGCCCTCCCGACGCGGGCGAGAGCGGATCGCTTCCGCGATCAGGGGGTCGTAGTCGTCGACGCAGGACCACTTCCTCCTTGGTCGGGAAGTACCGGAAGAAGGTGGCGGGCGAGACGTCGGCGCGTGCCGCGATCTGCTCGCAAGTCCCCTCGGCGACTGGGCTGCGGTGACGTCCGGTCCGGCGGTGGCGGCACCCCGGCCAGCCCGGCGTCGGTGACGGGTGCCGGTCGCAGCCAGGCCGTCCAGCGCTCGATCGCCAGGTAGCCCATCCGCTCGTACGTCGGGCGGCCGTCGTCGCTGGCGAGCAGCAACGCCGGCGCCTCCGGGTCGGCCAGGGTGGCGGCCCAGGTGACGGCCGCCCGGCGCCCGCGTCCCCGCGCGGCGGGCAGTGCGGCGACGTACTCCACCAGCGTCGCGCCCCCGGCCTGGTGCGCTGCCGCGACCGAGACCGGCTGGCCGTCGACGTACCCGACCCAGACGCGAGTGGACCCGTCGAGCAGGCCTGGGCGCCAGCACGGTGCCGAGCGGTGCCCGGCATCGGGTAGCCCTCGACGAGCACCCGCTCGGCCACCGCGAGCGCCTCGGCGTCGCGGACCTCGCGGACCTCGACGCCTCCGGCGTCGGGCGCGGGCCTCGGCGCCGGGAACCGCACCATCAGCGGCGGGTGACCGAGCAGCGCGAGACGGTGCCGGCTGAAGTCGGGGCTGAGCCAGGGGCTGAGCAGGAAGTAGGTGACCTCGGCCGGGATGAGGTCGGAGATCTCCGCGACCAGGTCAGCCGCCTCCTGCTCGCCCACCGGCTGGGTGAGGATCACCGGGTTGGTCAGTGCCCCGGACTCGCCGACGAGCGCCCCCGTCCACCGATCGGTCTGCCGCCACGGCCGCCCGAGCGCCTGGGCGACCGCCACCGCCCACGAGGCGTGCACGGTGGCCGCCTGCCGCACAAGGGTGTCGTCCGCCGGGGCGTCGGCTTCCCAGCCGTTGGTCAGGTGCTCGCCCTCGCCGGGCAGGATCGAGTCGGTCAAGGGCCGAGGCCAGGCGCGACGGCGGCGCTGCTGGGGGATGCGACCGCGCTGCTCACGCAGTCGCTCCTGGCGGGCGAAGATCTCCTCGAGGAACGACTCGAAGACGACGTCCTCGACGGGCTCCTCAGCAGATCTGGTCGTCGCGCTCGTCAGGGTCGCGGTCGGCGTTGGGTCGGGCTCCATCACGGCCTCCAGGTTCTCGTGATCCAGGCTGTCCTGATCGAGCGGGTCGGGCTCCGGCTCGATCAGCGACTCGAGCGGGGGGGCGCAGGCGGCCAGCTCGGGGTCGTTGGTGACCGTCAGGGTCACGCGCGGCCACCAGCGGTCGCGGTCACTGCGCTCGATGACGACCGGGTCGTCGAACGCTTCCTGGGCGTAGGCGGCCGCCGACTCGAAGGAGCCTCCGGTCACCTGCCAGGTCGGGCGCCTGGCCCGAGACCTCGATGCGCTCGGGGATGGCCTCGAGCAGCTCCGTGATGCCGCGTCGGATCTCCATGGGCGCTCCCCGCTGTTGCGTCCTGCCCACCGTGAGCGGTGTTGCCAGGAACGTTAGTGATCGCCGGGCGTCGCCTGAGGTTGCCCGCTCGGCGTGTCCGCCAGGAACGAGGGGTTCGTGGCCGGGGCGAGAGGTGTGACCCTTGACATACGTGACCTAAACCGGTTTAGTGACAGCGATGCCCCGACCCACGATCAGCGACGTCGCCGCGGCGGCGGGTGTGTCGAAGGGCGCCGTCTCCTTCGCGCTGAACGACCGGCCCGGGCTCGCCCCGCACACCCGGCGCCGCATCCTCGATGCCGCCGAGGAGCTCGGCTGGTCGCCCAGCCCGCGGGCCCGGGCGCTGTCGGTGTCCAAGGCGCTGGCCGTCGGGCTGATCGTCGCCCGGCCTCCGGAGATCCTGCGCGCGGACGCGTTCTTCCCCTCGTTCATCGCCGGGCTCGAGACCGTGCTGTCTCGGCGCGGGCACGCGCTGCTGCTCCAGGTCGCCGAGCTCGACGACGCGGCGGCGTACCGCCGGCTCGCCCAGGAGGGGCGCGTCGACGGTGTCTTCCTCACCGACCTCCAGATCGACGACGAGCGGCCCGCGCTGCTCGAGGAGCTCGGCCTGCCGGCCGTCATCGTCGGTCCGGCGCTCGGGCAGGTCGCCGAGGGCGCGCGACAGTCCGCACTCGGGGTCGACGACGCCCCCGGCGTGGCCGCCGCGGTGCGGCACCTCGTCGAGCTCGGTCACCGCCGCATCGCGCACGTGTCCGGCCCGCTCACGATGGTCCACGGCAGCTCGCGCCGGCTGGCCTGGAGCAACGCGCTGCGCGAGGCCGGGCTGCCCGACGACCTCTGCGTCGAGGCCGACTTCTCCGCCGAGTCCGGAGCGGCCGCCACCCGACGGCTGCTCGACCTCGACACCCCGCCGACGGCGATCGTCTACGCCAACGACCTGATGGCGATGGCCGGGCTGTCGCTTGCCGTGTCCCGCGGCGTCGACGTCCCCGGCGAGCTGTCGATGACCGGGTTCGACGACATGGAGATCTCCGCACACCTGCAGCCCTCGCTCACCACGGTGAGCACCGACGTCGTGGCTTGGGGCCGTGCCGCCGCCACCCGACTGCTCCAGCTCATCGACCTGGAGCCCCCGACCCCGGCCGACCTCCCGGGCGCCCGCCTCGTGGTGCGCGCCTCGACCGGACCAGCACCCGAAGCAGCACCGTCCCCTGCATGACGCCCAACCGCCGAAGGAGCACTCCCCGCATGAGATCCAAACTCCTGTCCGTGTCCGCCGCCGTACTCGCCCTGGGCCTCACCGCAGCCTGCGGTGGCGGCTCCGACTCCGGTGAGGCGCAGAGCTCGACCGGCCCCATCAAGGTGTGGCTGTCGAACAACCCGGACGAGATCGCCTGGGGCAAAGCGATGGTGAAGGAGTGGAACGCCGCGCACCCGGGGCAGAAGGTCACCGCGCAGGAGATCCCGGCAGGCAAGACCTCCGAGGCCGTCATCGGCGCGGCCATCACGGCGGGCAACGCGCCGTGCCTGGTGTTCAACACCAGCCCCGCCGCCGTGCCGCAGTTCCAGAAGCAGGGCGGCCTGGTGCCGCTCGACGACTTCAGCGGCGCGAAGAGCTACATCGAGGAGCGCTCGGGCGACAGCGCCGACCAGTACAAGTCGCCGGACGGGAAGTTCTACCAGATCCCGTGGAAGCAGAACCCGGTGATGATCTTCTACAACAAGGACCTGTTCAAGAAGGCCGGGCTCGACCCGAACAACCCCAAGCTCTCGACGTACGACGACTTCCTCGCGTCCAGCAAGAAGATCGTGGACAGCAAGGCAGCGCCCTCGGCGATCGCACCCGCGCCGAGCAGCGAGTTCTTCCAGTCCTGGTTCGACTTCTACCCGCTCTACGCGGCGCAGTCCGGTGGCAAGCAGACCATCGAGGACGGCAAGGCGACGTTCAACGACCAGGACGGCAAGGACGTCTGGAACTTCTGGGCGCAGATGTACAAGGACGGCTACGCCCCCAAGGAGGCGGTCACCGGTGACGCCTTCGCCGACAAGAAGTCCGCGATGGCCGTCGTCGGTCCGTGGGCGATCGCCGTCTACAAGGACAAGGTGAACTGGGGCGTGGCGCCGGTGCCGACCAAGGACGGCATGGACCCGAGCGAGATCCACACCTTCACGGACGCGAAGAACATCTCGGTCTACTCCGCCTGCAAGAACCAGAAGACGGCGTGGGACGTCATGAAGTTCGCCACCAGCAAGGACCAGGACGGCAAGCTGCTCGACACCACCGGCCAGATGCCGATCCGCGACGACCTGCCGACGACCTACGCGTCGTACTTCAAGAGCCACCCGGAGTACAAGCTGTTCGCCGACCAGGCCTCGCGCACCGTCGAGGTTCCGAACGTCCCGAACTCCGTGGAGATCTGGCAGGCGATCCGTGACGCGTACTCCTCCGCGGTGATCTTCGGCAAGACCTCGGTCGACGACTCGATCGCCAAGGCGGCGTCGAAGGCGGACGACCTCGCCAGCGAGAAGTGACCGCCACCGTAGTGACCGGCGGCCGCCCGTCGGTCGTCCGCCGGGTCATCGGGCGCAACCCACTGGGCATGGTGTTCGCGGCGCCGTACGCCGTGTTCCTCGTGGTGGTGTTCGCCTACCCCCTCGGGCTTGCGGTGTGGATGAGCTTCCACGACTACTTCTTCACCGCGCCCGGCGCCCAGGTCGACCGGCCGTTCGTCGGGTTCGACAACTACAAGGCGGTGCTCGGCGACTCCGCCGTACGACGGTCGTTCCTCAACGTCGCCGAGTTCTTGGTGATCAACGTCCCGCTGACGGTGGTGCTCGCGCTCGTGCTTGCCACCGCCCTCAACGCGGCGGTGCACGCCAGGACGTTCCTGCGGGTGTCGTACTACGTGCCCTACGTGACCGCGAGCGTCGCGCTGGTGGCCGTCTGGCTGTTCCTGTTCAGCCAGGACGGGATGGTCAACCAGGTCCTCGGTCCGTTGGCGCCCTCGCCGTCGTGGCTGGTGAACAGCGCGCTGGCGATGCCGGTGATCGCGCTGTTCGTGACCTGGAAGCAGCTCGGCTTCTTCATCCTGCTCTACCTCGCCGCGCTGCAGAACGTCTCCAAGGACCTCTACGAGTCGGCGGGCGTCGACGGCGCCGGACGGTTCGCGCAGTTCATGAACGTCACGGTCCCCGGAGTGCGCTCGACGACCACGCTGGTGGTCATCATCGCGACCATCACCGGCGCCAACCTGTTCACCGAGCCCTACCTGCTCACCAACGGCGGCGGTCCCGACGGCGCGTCGGCGTCGCCGGTGTTCGTGATGTACCAGAAGGGCATCGAGCAGGGGAACCCCGACACCGCCTCGGCGATCGGCGTGATGCTCGTCATCGCGGTGCTGCTGATCTCGCTCGTCAACCGACGAATCCTGGAGCGTGACTGACATGGCCGTGACCGGCCCGACCACTCGTGGGCGTCGCTGGGGCACCGTCGCGCTGTTCGCCGGCGCGGTCGTGTTCCTCTTCCCCTTCTACTACATGATCGTCGGGTCGCTGCAGAAGGAGCCGGACACCACGATCCTCGGTGCGCTGCCGCTCGGCGGTCTCACGCTGTCGAACTACGCGGCCATCGACAGCCGGGTCGACCTGCTCCGCTCGCTGCTGAACTCGGGGATCTTCACCGGCGGTGTGCTGCTCGCCACCGTCCTGTTCGGCATCCTGGCCGGCTACGCGCTGGCGCGGCTGCACTTTCGTGGCCGCGGCACGCTGTTCTCGGTGATGCTGCTGGTGCAGATCGTGCCGTTCCAGCTGCTGATCATCCCGATGTACGTGATGATCGTCCGCTCCTACGGGCTCGCCGACACCTACCTCGGCATGATGGTGCCGTTCTTGATCAACTCGACGGCGGTGTTCGTCTTCCGGCAGTTCTTCCTGCAGCTGCCCGACGACCTGTTCGCGGCCGCGGCCCTCGACGGCGCGAGCGAGCTGCGGATCCTCTGGTCGGTGGCGCTGCCGCTGGTCCGGCCGGCCGTGCTCACCGCCTTGCTGATCACGTTCATCGGTCCGTGGAACGAGTTCCTCTGGCCGTTCCTGGTGACCAAGGACCAGAGCCTGCAACCGCTCGCGGTGTCGCTGGCGAACTACATCAGCACCATCGCAGGCCGGGCCACCAACCCGTACGGCGCGATCCTCGCGGGTGCCGTCGTGCTCGCCGCACCGGCCGTGGCGCTGTTCCTTGCCTTCCAGCGGCACTTCACCGCCTCCAACATCAGCAGTGGTGTGAAGGGATGACCATGAAGCTCACCTCCTCCGTGGCGACCGTGCTGGTCGCCGCCGGTCTCGCGGTGGTGCCCACCGGCACCACGCCCGCGACGGCGGCGGACCAGCCCGGGCGGCTCACGAACCTCGCGCACCTCGACTTCCTGGGCGACCGCGTGGCGCCGCCGACGCAGGCGCGCCACACGACGTACCGGATCGGGACGCAGCCGGAGGTCGGCGTGCTCTGGACCTACGCCGAGCACCAGGACGGTGGCGGCTACAAGCGGGTCGGCGGCGGGCCGTACCACGCCGACACCGACACCTACGACCAAGGCGCGTTCAACGCCGACGACATCGCGCGCGCCGCCGTGGTCTACCTGCGCGACTGGAAGCAGACCGGCGACGACTCGAGCCGTCGGCAGGCCTTCGCGATGCTCCGCGGGCTGACCTACCTGCAGACCGCGTCCGGCCCGAACGCCGGCAACGTGGTGCTCTGGCAGCAGCCCGACGGCACCCTGAACAAGCAGCCCGGTCATCCACGAGGAGCCCGACCCCTCCGACAGCGGCCCGTCGTACTGGCTGGCGCGCACCACCTGGGCGCTCGGCGAGGGCTACGCCGCCTTCAAGAAGCAGGACCCGTCGTTCGCGAGGTTCCTGAAGAAGCGCATGGACCTGGCGGTCTCGGCGCTGGACCGGCAGGTGCTCGAACAGCTACGGCAAGTACCAGAACATCGACGGCCGGCGCACCCCCGCGTGGCTGGTCGTCGACGGCGCCGACGCGTCCGCCGAGGCGGTGCTCGGGCTCGCGGCCTACAGCCGGGCCGGCGGCACGCCGAAGGCGCGCCGCGCGATGCGCCAGCTGGCCGACGGCATCCAGCAGATGGCTGGCGGCGACGCCCGTCGCTGGCCGTTCGGCGGCGTGCTCCCGTGGGCGCAGTCGCGCTCTGACTTCCACTCCTGGTCCTCGCAGATGCCGGCCGCGCTCAGCCGGGCCGGCCGAGCGCTCGGCGACGGCTCCCTGGTGCGGACGGCGAAGCGTGACTCGTTCACCTTCGACCCGTGGCTGCTCACCTCCGGCGGGCCCGACAACGGCCGGCTGCCGGCCCGCGTCGACGCCAGCCAGATCGCCTACGGCGTCGACTCCCGCGTGCAGTCGCTGGTCGCCACCGGCGGTCGCGGCGCCAACCGGATGGCCGGGATCGTGGCCGCCTGGTTCTTCGGCGCGAACGCCTCGCACCAGCCGACGTACGACCCCGCGACCGGCGTCACCTTCGACGGGGTCAATGCCGACGGCACCGTGAACCAGAACTCCGGCGCCGAGTCGACGATCCACGGGCTGCTGACCATGCTCGCCCTCGACGCGCACCCCGCCGCGAAGCGGATCGCCCGCACCGCCACGGTGCAGGAGGTCGTGGGCACGCAGACCGTGCAGGTCGAGGACGGCACGCTGGGCGGCGGTGCGAGCGTGGTCGAGCCCGACCCGCTCTGGACCGGTGAGTCGCAGTACGCCGGCACCGGCTACGCCTCGCTGCCCGACGGCGGCACCGCCGGCATCGATCTCGACAACCATCCGCGGTCACTGCTGATGCCGGTCGTCGACCTGCGTCACGGCAGCTCGGCGGTCACCCGCTTCACCGCCGGTGGCACCGACCTCGGCCGGGTGCGCTCGGGGGCCGTCGGCGCGCAGGGTGCCTCACCCGCTCCCGGTGCACTGCTGCCGCGCACGCTCGGCACGGTGCTGCCGGCATCCGCCGACCAGGTCACCGCGACCACCACTGCCGACGACGGCGACGTCGCGCGCCTGGACGCGCTGATGGTGCAGCCGCTGGTGAGCCGCATGGTCCTCGGCCTTGACAGGCTCAGGAGGGACCGGTGACGGCCACGGCACCGCGCTGCTGCGCAGCGCCGCCCTGAAGGCCAAGCGGGCCACGGTCACCGTCCCAGGCACCGGCACCGCCGACGTCTGGTCCTACGACGGCCGGGGCCGGCTGCTGTCGCACCACACCAGTGACGCTGCCGACGTCCCCGTCCGCGTGGCGCCCGGCGGCGTGACGCTGGTCCGGCGCTAGTTCCGCCGACGTCCCGAGGTTTCGAGGCTCGCTCCGCTCGCACCTCAACCAGCGTTCCAAGAGAAGGAAGCTCATGAATCCTCCGCACGCCGAGTTCCCGCTCGGTCCGTTCACGCCGTACGACGCCAACCCGATCCTGCGCCCGCAGGGCGACGGCTGGGAGTCCTCGAGCGTCTACAACCCGGCCGCCGTCGTGAAGGACGGCCAGGTGGTGCTGCTCTACCGCGCGCACGCCGACGACATCGTGTCCCACGTCGGGCTCGCGACCAGCGACGACGGCATCAACTTCGAGCGGCACCCGGAGCCGGTGCTCTCGCCGAGCGAGCCCTACGAGGAGTTCGGCTGCGAGGACCCGCGGGTCACCGAGATCGACGGCACCTACTACCTCACCTACACGGCATGGGACCGCACGAACGCCCAGCTGTGCCTGGCGACCTCGACCGACCTGTTCTCGTGGGAGAAGCACGGGCCGCTGTTCCCGGGCTTCAACACCTTCGAGCCGAACGCCGCCGACGTGCCGACGCCGTGGAGCAAGGCCGGCGCCATCCTCGCCACGCCGATCGACGGCCGCTACCTGATGTACTTCGGCGAGGGCTCGATCTACCACGCCTGGTCCGACGACCTGATCCACTGGGAGCCCTGCCCGCAGGACCAGCCGCTGATGCTGCCGACGCCGAAGGGCACCTTCGGCGAGTTCCTCGTCGAGGTCGGCCCGCAGCCGATCGTCACCGACAACGGCCTGATCCTGCTGCTGCACAACGCCGCGGTGAAGTACGACGACGGCACCGTGCGCTACACCTGCGGCCAGCTGCTCTTCGACCCGAAGCGGCCGACCGAGATCATGGCGCAGATGAACTACCCCTGGCTCGAGCCGTCGACGTACGAGGACCAGCACGGGCTGGTCTCCAACGTCACGTTCGTCGAGGGCCTGGTGCACTTCAAGGGCACCTGGTTCGCCTACTACGGGCAGAGCGACTCGACGCTGGGCGTGGCGACCTACAAGGTCGGCGAGACCTACGGGCTCAGCTGAGCCGGATGCTCGTCGAGCACCTGCTGGGCCCGCGCCAGCACCCGGACCACCTCCGCCCCGAACCGGACGTCGCAGCGGTGCTCGGTGCGGCCGGCGCGGGCGTTCGCGACCAGGTCGGTGACGGCACGCTGCTGGTGCGAGACCACGTCGCCGGACGCTGCCTGACCGGTGTCGGGGCGTTCGTGCCAGCCCCGCTCGTCGTAGAACGCCAGGCCCTCGCGCGTCGCGTCGGGCGGCATCGTCAGGCTCAGGGCCGCGGTGCTGGTGGCGCCGCCGTCGTGCGAGAGCACCAGGTGCACGAGGTCGTCGAAGCCGCGAGCCCCGGCGACCGCGCGGACCGGGCCGAGCACCGGCAGCAGCACCGAGAGGGCATGCGGCCCGACGTCCCAGAGCGCACCCTCCTGCTGCCGCCACGGCGAGTCGGCGAACGGGTTGTCCGGGGTGCGGAGCGAGGCCAGCCACGAGGCGTGCCCGCCGAGGCTGCCGGCGGCGACCCGCTCCTGCAGCCACGCCTCCCGCTCCGGCACGAACCGCTCGGTGAAGAAGACCACCGAGGCGACGCCGGACGCCTGCGCCGCGGCGGCGACCGCGTCGGCCTGCGTCGCCTCGAGCGCGACCGGCTTCTCCAGCAGCAGGTGGCGTCCCGCCTCCGCGGCCCGCAGCGCCAGCGGCGCCTGCACGAACGGCGGCACGGAGAACACCACGGCGTCGACGGTCTCGAGCATCGCGTCGAACCCGTCGTCGCCCGCGTGGGAGGTCGCGCCGTGCCGGCCCGCCAGCGCGGCCGCCTTGTCGGGGTCTCGGCCCCACACCGCGGCCAGCTCGGCGTCGGGGTGGCCGGCCACCCCGACCGCGTGCAGCTCGCGTGCCCAGTAGCCGGTGCCCACCAACCCGAACCGCAGCAGCGGCATGCTGTTCTCGGTCACGCCCGCCAACCTAGAGGAGCACGATGACCTGGCTCGACACCCCCGCCCACGCCCGCTGGCTGGAGGGGGAGCTGCGACCGGCTGCTCGCGTTCGGTCGCGCGGCGAGTCTCGGCGACGGCGGGTTCGCCTGGCTCGACGACGACGGGCGCCCCTGAGCTCGACCGCCCGACGGAGCTGTGGGTGACCTGCCGGATGACCCACGTCTACGCGCTCGGCCACCTGATGGGCCGGCCCGAGTGCGCGGCCCTCGTCGACCACGGGATCGCGGCGCTGGCCGGGCGCTTCCACGACAGCGAGCACGGCGGCTGGTACGCCAAGGTCGGCCCGGACGGCCCGACCGTCGACCGACAAGACCGCCTACGAGCACGCGTTCGTCGTGCTCGCCGGCGCCAGCGCCACCGCCGCCGGACGGGTCGGCGGGCTCGAGCTGCTCCACTCCGGCGCTGGCCGTGCTGCTCGAGCACTTCTGGGACGACGAGCACGGCATGGTCGTCGAGCAGTGGGACGAGTCCTTCTCGACGCTCGACGACTACCGCGGCGTCAACGCCAACATGCACTCGGTGGAGGCCCTGCTCGCGGCGGCCGACGTGCTCGAGGACCCGTCGCTGCGAGAGCGCGCCCAGCGGATCGTGACCCGGGTCGTGCACGAGCTCGCGCCCGAGCACTCGTGGCGGATCCCGGAGCACTTCACTCCCTCCTGGACGCCGCTGCTCGACTACAACGAGGACGAGCCGGCACACGCCTTCCGGCCCTACGGCGCGACCATCGGCCACTGGCTCGAGTGGTCCCGGCTGACCTTGCACCTGCACGCTGCACTGGGCCCCGCGGCGCCTGAGTGGATGCTCGACGACGCCCAGTCGCTGTTCGCGGCAGCCGTGGAGGAGGGCTGGGCGGTCGACGGCCACGACGGGTTCGTCTACACCGTGGACTGGAGCGGCACTCCCGTCGTACGCGAGCGGATGCACTGGGTGGCTGCGGAGGCCACCGCCGCGGCGGCCGCGCTGTACGTCGCGACCGGTGATCCGTCGTACGCCGGCTGGTACGAGACGTGGTGGAGCCACATCTCCGACTGCTTCATCGACCCCGTCGGGGGGTCATGGCGACACGAGCTGTCCCCGGCCAACGAGCCGAGCAGCAACACCTGGGAGGGCAAGCCGGACACCTACCACGCGGTGCAGGCGACGCTGGTGCCGCGGCTGCCGCTCAGCCCCTGTTTGGCGAAGACCGTGGGACGCGCGTTTCGGCTCTGAGATGTGGGGTACATCTCGCCTAGTCTTTACCTGGGTTTTTACTTTCCAGGTGTCAAGTGGCTCGGGCCAAGCGTCGATGTATCCCATGTCGAGACAGGGGAGGCCCGAGATGAGCATTGTCGAGGCAACGCGGAAAGTAACCGCATCGCAGGGGGCGCCACAGCCCCAGGGGGCACAGGCTCCGTACAAGACCGGCGACCGCATCGTCGCCGTCAGCCCTGAGGGCATCAAGTTTCTCGCGAAGGTCGAGGTCGTCTCGCCCGCGACGCCCGGCAAGTTCAACGTGATGGGCGCCATCGTCGAGCCCCGCCGCTTCCGCGGCCACCTGCTCTCCACCGTGGTCTCCGCCGACGGCTCCGGCCCCGCGATCCACGCCGCCTGACCAACCCCCCAAACCCCCAAGAAACCCCCCAAGACCGCCTTCTGGGCGGTCGCACCAAGGCCCCCGCCCCCCTCGGGGGCCTTTGTGCTGTCCGGTGAGCTAGTTCCCGAAGACCTCGAGCTCGGCCGCCCGCGCCGACTCGTCGGCCGTGGAGGCCGACTTGCAGTCGGTGTCGTTGAGCGGGTCGTCGTCCTGCTCACCGGCGAACTGCGCCTGACCGGTGCACTGGTTCTCGAGCACCACGAGCCGCACGTGGGTGGCCGAGGTGTCCGGGACGTCGAACGACTTCGCCAGCAGCGTCGGGGCGAGCGGCCGCGGGCGGACCCCGTCGAACGCGTTTGCTGGGCTCGTGTAGATCCGCTTGTACGGCGACCCGGTCGAAGTGGACGTTGCCGTGGACGAGCAGTCGACTGTTGCGGAGTCGCTGCAGACCTCGATGGCGAACTGCCGCAGGGCGGTGAACCGCTGACCGGAGTCGGCGTCGTTGTCGTCGTCGGCCGCCGGCCGCAGCAGCGCGCTGACGAGGACCGACTTGACGGTCTGCTTGCCGCCGGCGAGGTCCACGTTCACGAACGGGTGGGTCGAGTCGACGGAGACACCCGTGGCGTTCACGCCGGCCCAGTTGGTGCTCTCCGTGTCGTCGATGAGGCTGGCCTGGTTGAGACCGTTGGCGCTCGACCCGTCGACCGTCGCGCCGTTGGTCTTCGACGCGAGGTTCTTGGCCGGCGACAGCGTCTTCGTCAGGGTCTGCCCGGCCGTGACCGTCGCCGCTCAGGCGGGTCAGGCCGTAGCCGGCCGCCTGGAACACGAAGTCGTAGGTGCCGGGGACCATCTTGATCGACGACGGCAAGGACGTCGCGCTGTCGGTGTCGGCGATGGGCGTCGCGCGCGCTTCGTACCGACCGACGTAGATCTTGCCCTTGACCGGCGTCTTGAACGTCACCGTGCCCTCACTGGCGTGCGGCGAGGTGTAGTCGGACTTGGGCTGGTCGTCGTCGGTGGAGGTGGTCGACGCGCCGGCACCCATGCCGTTCTGCGCGAAGCCCTTCCACATCGCCGCCTGGTTCGCTCCTGCGAACCGCGTCTTGTCGGCGGCGAGCATGGCGTCGCGAGCGTCGAGCATGCTCGTGGTGCCCTCCTGCAGCAAGAACGCGTCGAACATCAGCTGGATCCAGCGGCGACCGCCGGGGCACTGCTGCGGCGGCAGCGGCGAGGAGGTGGCCGACTGGCCGTCCGCGCAGCGCAGCTGCAGCGACTTGTTGGACTCCGGGTAGGAGCCGTTGTACTTCGAGACCAGCTGGCGTCGCACGTTGAACATCGCGGCGCTCCACACCTCGCCGTCGGCGTGCACCTCCGGACCGGTGACGTCGTACCCGATGTCGCCGTACTGCAGCGGGTTGGCGTTCAGTGCGTAGTTGCGGATGCCCGTCGCCTTGTTGCCGGTGACGTAGGGACCCTCGACCCACGGGTTGCTGGTGCCGTTGGAGTAGCCGTGCTCGAAGAGGTACTCGAGCGCCACCTGGTCGCTCCACGACTCACCCATGGCGCCGGCCTGAAGCCCGGTCAGCCCGTCGTCGGGACCGCCGACCATGCGGTTGGAGATGGCGTGGGTGTACTCGTGCCCGTAGACCGGTGCGTCGAAGTCACCGTCCGCGCAGGGCGAGTAGAACGCTGCGGCGATCGGCTGGAAGAGGTACTGGTTCGTGATCCCGGGGATGCCGTCCTGCAGCGCGATCTGGTTCGCGTTGTCGCGACCCTCGTACGTCGGGCTGCCGCCGCTCAGTGCGCCGGCCTGCACGTTGCCGATCTCGGGGTCGTTGGCGCCGCCACCGGGCACGGTGCCGCCCTGGGCGTCGTTGCCGAAGTTCGACTTCTGCAGGTTGTAGTTGCCCTCGGTGAACCCGAGGAAGTAGGAGAAGTCGTGCATCCGGTTGTGGCCGGCGAACAGGTTCGTGACCGAGGCCATGATGTCGTTGCCGCCCGGGGTGAGGCTGGCCGGATTGCACTTGCTGTTGTTCCAGGCGTCGGTGAACGTCTGGCCGGTGTTGTCGAAGCCGTAGTGCCGGTTGGCGCTGATCGGCATCTGGTGCCCGCCGCCCGGGGTCAGCGGGCTGGCCCAGGCCTCACCCGTGAACGCTGCGTTGCCGCTCGTGGTGTTGGTCGGCAGCCCGGTGGTCGGGTCGACGTCCCACGGCGCGCGGGCGGCGAGGTTCTGCAGCGGCGACGGCGGGGTCGAGCAGCCGGCGACCTTGGTCCAGCAGCCGACCGTGCGGGTGTCGGTCGTGCTCGGATCCGTAGTCGAGCGCCGGGTTGGCCGTGAAGTACTTCCACTGCGGCGGGTACGGCGTGCTCGCCTGCGGTGAGCCCTGCTCGCTGGCGACGAAGAAGCCGGCGTACTGACCGACCACGACCGGAGCAGTGGGGTCGGGGCTGAACGGGCAGACCTTGACGGTGTACTGACCGGCGGCGATGCCGCCGGCGGGCGAGTAGTTGATCGCCTCCGGGCTCGTGGCGGTGTCCGCGCTGGCCACGGGTGACCCGCCGCCGGGCGCGTAGAGCTTGAGAACGATGTCCTCGTCCGGCGCGAGCGCGGACGCCGCGACGGTGATGGTCTTGGTTGCCGCGTCGACGGTGAAGTGGTGGTCGGCGCCGCACTCGGTGGCGGTGATCGTGCCGTTGAACGGCTCCGTGGAGTTGGTGGCCATCATGGGTGCGTCCGACAGGTTGTCGACCCGGCTGTGACGCACCAGCACGTCGCCGCTGACCGCGTCGACGTACGACGTGTAGGCGGCGGCTGTGCCGGCGGCGGAGTTCACCACGTTGGTCTCGAACACCGGCCGCGAGCTCTTGCCGGGCAGCGCGAGCGCGCGGAGCCGGACCTGCTGCTTCTGCGCGAAGCCAGGGACGCTGAACGTGCTCCAGCCGCCGACGGTCTTGGCCACGACACCGTCGAGGTCGACCGAAGGGATGCCGGGGGCGTGCTTCGAGCGGAGCTCGCTGACGGCCTTGGACCACGCCGTGACGGCCGAGATCGAGGCGCCGGAGACGCCGGAGGTGTTGCGGGTCAGGGAAGAGGAGACGTAGGAGACGCGGCCGTTCGGGTCGACGGCGACGTTGACCATGCCGCCGATGGCGGGCACGGCGTTGCCGAGCTGCTGCCGGAAGCGGACGACGTGGGCCTGGCTCTGCCGAAGCTGCGAGTCGTTGATGACCTGCAGCGAGGAGACCTGCGACGAGGACAGTCCGAGCACCGCGCGGTGGCCGGCCAGCCAGTCACGGGCGACGGTGGTGGCGGAGCCGGAGTGTGCCGGGCTGAGGTAGCCGCTGCGGTTCATCAGTGACGACGGCGTGCCGAAGCTGTTCCACCGCACCGTGGCGCCACTCGGCACAGCGCTCTTCTGGGCCGAGGTCGGGTAGACCCAGCCGCGGGTGTCGAGATCGGCCAGCCCGGTCGCCTCCTGGGTGAACGGCTCCGGCCCGGACTCCGTGATCGGGGTCCCGGCCGCGCCCGCCACCGCTCCTACGGCCGCCTGCGCGACCGGAGCGGCAAGACCCGCGGCGAGCAGGCCGGCGCTGACGAAGGCCGTGAGCTTGGTCGGCTTGGACAGGAGTGATCGTCGCGACGGTCGTGGCATCGGGGGTGCGCCCTTCGAGCGGCGTCAGGCGCGATGCCTGAGCGGTATGACGCATCTAACGCCGAAGGCGCACGAAGGTTACGTGCTGTCACACCCCGCTGGACTGCCTAGAAGGCGCCGTCCTTGGTGACGACCGCCCTGACCGTCTTCACGGCGATGGCCGCGTCGGCGATCGGCGACCAGTTGTCGACGTACTCGAGGTCGAAGCCGATCGACTCGTCCCAGGTCAGCCTGGAGCGCCCGCTGACCTGCCAGAGTCCGGTCATGCCCGGCTTGACGGCCAGGCGTCGGCGAGCGACGAAGTCGTAGAGCTCGACCTCGATCGGGAGCGCCGGGCGCGGGCCGATCAGGGACATCTCGCCCTTGACGACGTTGAGCAGCTGCGGGAGCTCGTCCAGGGAGGTCAGCCGGAGCAGGCGGCCGACCCGGGTGATGCGCGGGTCGTCGACGACCTTGAACAGCGGGTCGCTGCTTGCGTGGAGGTTGAGCTCCTGCAGCTCACTGAGCTGCTCCTCGGCGTTCAGGCTCATGGTGCGGAACTTGAACATCGTGAACGTCGCACCGCCCTCGCGCACCCGGGTCTGGCGGAAGATCGCCGGCCCCTTCGAGTCCAGGCGGATCGCGACGGAGATGGCCAGCATCACCGGAGCAGTGAGGACCAGCAGGACCAGCGCGGCCACCCGGTCGAGGACGGCTCGTGCCAGCGCTGTCGCACCGCGCGCCCTCGCGGACGCGACCTTGATGTTGAGCCGGCCGTCCTGCTCGACGATGTCGACCCGGTGGGGGGCGATGCCGTCGAGGCTGGTGGCGATCACCATGTCGATGCCGGTGTCCTCGAGCAGCCAGGAGAGCTCGCGCAGCTGCTGGCGGCCCCAGGTGTTGCCGGGAAGCACCGTGACCCGCTCCGCGCCGTTGTCGAGGGCGGTGCGCACGACCCGCTCCACGAGCCCGGTCGGCCGGTTGACGGAGTCCCGGTTCCGGCGCTGGTCGTCGGTCGGCTTGCTCCGAGTCGTCGACGGTCGCAGGAGAGGAGTCGGCGCGGGTCACGACGAGGATCACCTCACCCGACTCGACGAGGGCTGACTGCTTGGCCGCGGAGACCTCCATGGCCTGCGGGTCGCCGACGATCAGTCGACGGCGCCGACCGAAGCCGTAGTGAACCGCGACGGCCGGAAGCCGGAACGGGGCTCGGAACGCGACGAACGCCACACTGACGCATGCCGCACCCAGCCAGACGTCACGCCCGAGCGGGCCGACGTCGAGCACGGCGATCGCGACGCAGACCAGGCCGCTGAGCACCACGGCCGCCTTGACGATGGGTCGCAGCGCCACGACGCCGCGAGCGCTGTGCGCGCCGTACGCGTGGGCCGTCACCGCGAGCGCCACGATCAGGCGCGGTGAGCGCCGGCGACCGGCTTGCCTGCCGCCAGCAGCAGACCCACCGCGATGAGCGTGCAAGCGGCGTCGCCGAGCACGACGAGTCGGCGCAGCGACATGATCTGCCGCTGACGCTGAGCCAGTCGTTTCTCGATGGCGGACGAGCGGACGACGTGCTCCGGTCCCGGCCGATTGCTGCTCGGCAGGATCGCAGACGCGTCTGTCGTACCGTGATAAATCTGTGTTGCCGTCACCCAATGCCCCCAGAGTGTCCCTTCGGGCAGTTCTATCAGCGTTATGCCCGGTCTGACCGTCAAATACTGACAACTGCCTAGAAAGAGTCTAAAGGGGCTAGAAAAATACCTGAACGGGTCAGTTCAGTTCTGGAAAGCACCACCCACATAGGGTCGGCACGTGAGCGCATTCGACACTATGAGCGCCGTCCTCCTGACCGGTCACGGCGGCCTCGACAGGCTCGAGTACCGCTCGGACGTGCCCGTGCCGGCCCCCGCGGCGGGCGAAGTGCTGATCCAGGTCCTCGCTGCCGGGATCAACAACACCGACATCAACACCCGGATCGGCTGGTACTCCAAGACCGTCACCACCGGGACCGGGAGCGCTGGCGCGGCCGGGTTCGAGTCCCTCGGCGAGGACTCGAGCTGGTCCGGCGCGTCCATCGATTTCCCACGCATCCAGGGCGCTGACGTCTGCGGTCGGATCGTCGGGGTCGGAGAGGGTGTTTCCGAGACGAGGATCGGCGAGCGAGTCCTCGTGCGCAGCATGCTTCGCAGCTACGTGGACTACCGCCCGTTCGAGTGCTGGACCCTCGGCAGCGAGTGCGACGGTGGCTTCGCGCAGTACGTCGTCGCGCCCGGTCGAGAGACCCACGCGGTCGAGTGTGACTGGACCGATGCCGAGCTGGCCGCCGTTCCCTGCGCCTACTCGACCGCTGAGAACATGCTTCACCGGGTCGCGGTCGGTCCCGAGCGCGTGCTGGTCACCGGCGCCTCCGGCGGGGTCGGGCTCGCCGCGGTCCAGCTCGCCAAGGTGCGCGGTGCCCAGGTGGTCGCGGTCTGCTCGAAGGACAAGGCCTCGCAGGTCGTCGAGCAGGGTGCCGACCTGACGATCGACCGGGACGCAGATCTGGTCGAGGCGCTCGGCACCGACTCGGTTGACGTCGTGCTGGACCTGGTCGGCGGTCCGCGCTGGCCGCAGCTGCTGGAGGTGCTCCGCCGCGGTGGCCGCTACGCCACTGCGGGCGCGATCGCCGGCCCGATCGTCGACCTCGACCTGCGCACGTTGTACCTGAAGGACCTCACGCTCGCGGGCTGCACCTTCCAGCCCGACGAGGTGTTCGAGAACCTGATCGGCTACGTCGAGGCCAACGCGGTGCGGCCGGTCGTCTCCGGGACCTACCCGCTCTCGGAGATCGTCCGGGCGCAGGAGGACTTCATGTCCAAGCGTCACGTCGGCAAGCTGGTCCTGGTCCCGCCGCCTGTCCATTGACGCTGTTTCATCGTCGACACGGGTGCCCCCGGCAGTGTGCTGGTTCAGGACATCGGCGACAGATGTCTCAAGACATAGGCGACACGTGTCTCAGGTCATCGGCGACAGCTCGGCTGGGCTGGATGCTCGGCCATGCCGCAGCCCGCCTCGAAGGCCCGCCTGGTCATCACCGCCCTGTTCGTCGACCACCAGAGCCCAGCCGAGGTCGCGGCCCGCTACGGCGTGCACCGGGCCTGGGTCTACAAGCTCAAGGCCCGCTACGAGGCCGAGGGCGACGCGGCGCTCGAGCCCCGCTCCCGACGCCCGAAGACCTCACCCGACGGCACTGGACCCGCGCGCTGGTCGAGCTGATCGTGCGGCTCCGCAAGGAGCTGGCCGAGACCGGCCTGGACGCCGGCCCCGAGACCATCGCCTGGCACCTCGACGCACCACCACGGACACCGGGTGGCAGGTCAACCATCAGCCGCAACCTGACCGGCCAGGGCCTGGTCACCCCCGAGCCGAAGAAGCGACCCAAGTCCTCCTACATCCGGTTCGAAGCAGCGATGCCGAACGAGACCTGGCAATCGGACTTCACCCACTACCGGCTCGCCGCCGGCCGGAACACCGGGGCGGACGTGGAGATCATCACCTGGCTCGACGACTGCACCCGCTACGCCCTGCACGTGTCCGCTCACCCCCGGATCACCACCGCCATCGTGCGTGGCCACCTTCCGCGAATCCGTTGCCCAGCACGGGATCCCTGCCTCCACGCTCACCGACAACGGCATGGTCTACACCGTCCGACTCTCCGGCGGACACGGCGGCCGCAACGGCTTCGAGCAAGAGCTCCACGACCGACACGTCGTGCAGAAGAACTCCCGACCCGGCCACCCCACCACCTGCGGGAAGGTCTGAACCGCCCCGGGATGTCCGGAGACTTCATTCGTTGGAAGGATGAAGTTCATGGCACGTCCCTCGAAGTACCCGGCTGAGCTGCGTGAGCGCGCGGTCCGGATGGTGATGGAGTCGAAGGATGATTATCCGAGCGAGTTCGAGGCGATCCGGTCGATCGCGGCTAAGCTGGGGATCGGCTCGCCGGAGACGCTGCGCAAGTGGGTGCGTCAGGCCGAGGTCGACGGCGGCAGCCGGCCGGGGAAGACCAGCGAGGAGATCGCTGAGATCCGGGAGCTGAAGAAGGAGATCGCCGAGCTGCGGCGGGCCAACGAGATCCTGAAGTCGGCGTCGGCTTTCTTCGCGGCGGAGCTCGACCGCCCACACCGGTACTGGTCGACTTCATCGACGAGCACCGGGAGCGGTTCGGGGTCGAGCCGATCTGCCGCGTGCTGACCGAGCACGGCATCAAGATCGCCCCGTCCACCTACTACGAGGCCCGGTCCCGGCGGCCCGTCGAAGCGGGCGCTGCGCGACGCCGAGATCGTCGACGCTGATCGCCGACGGCCCGGGACCAGAAGTTCCGCGCCCGGTTCGGTGCCCGCAAGATGTGGCTGCACCTGCGCGCACAAGGCCACGACGTGGCCCGGTGCACCGTCGAGCGGCTGATGGCGCAGCAGGGCTGGACCGGGGCACTGCGCGGCAAGCAGCTCCGGACCACGATTCCCGCCGAGCGCGACCCAGCGCCCGGCTGACCTGGTCGATCGGCGACTTCACCGCGACCCGCCCCAACCAGCTGTGGGTCGCCGACTTCACCTACGTCGCGACCTGGTCCGGCGACGGTCTACGTCGCGTTCGTCTTCGACGTCTTCTCCCGCCGCATCGTGGGCTGGCGGGCAGCCACCACGCGATGACCACCGAACTGGTCCTCGACACCCTCGAGCATCGCCATCTGGACCCGCCGCCGCGACGGCATCAGCGACCTGACCGGGCTGGTCCACCACACCGACGCCGGCAGCCAGTACACCTCGTTCGCGTTCACCAAACGCCTCATCGAGGCCGGCGTGGACCCCTCGGTCGGTTCGGTGGGCGACGCCTACGACAACGCCCTGGCCGAGTCCCAGATCGGCATCTACAAGACCGAACTGATCCGCCCCGAAGGCCCCTGGCGCGACGTCGAGCACGTCGAGCTCGAGACCCTGGACTGGGTCGACTGGTTCAACACCGAGCGCCCCACGAGTCCATCGACGACCTGACACCGATCCAGGCCGAGGAAGTTCACTACGCTGCAAGAAACCGGCTCGACCCGACCGGGTAGAGACACCAAACCGGAGCCTCCGGAAACTCCGGGGCGGTTCAGTCGAACGCTTCCAACAGACCCTCAAGAACTGGCTCCGCGCCCAACCCGACCAACCCAGCACGATCGCCGAACTACAGGCACTTCTCGACATCTTCACCAAGACCTACAACCAGCACCGCCCGCACCGCTCACTCCCGCACCGAGCCACCCCGGCGACGCTTTATGAGTCGATGCCCAAAGCCGTCCGGGCAAGGTCACCGACCCCGCCACCCACGACCGGATCCGCCACGACACCGTCGACAAAGCCGGCTCGGTGACCCTGCGTTATCGCGGCAGACTCCATCACATCGGCATCGGGCGAACCCACGAAGGAACCTGCGTCATCCTGCTCGTCCAAGACCTAGAGATCAGGGTCGTCAACGCCGCCACCGGCGAACTCCTCCGCGAACTCATCCTCGACCCCACCCGCGACTACCAGCCCACCGGGCACCAAAAGGGCCCACCCGACGACCCCGAAATGACCACAGCCGGACCTACAAACGTAGGTCCGGCTGTCGCCGATGTCTTGAGACATCACACGGGTGCCCCCGGCAGGATTCGAACCTGCGACGCACGGTTTAGGAAACCGACGCTCTATCCCCTGAGCTACGAGGGCGAGCCCGGCGGGCGGGCGGGGGATCCGGTCGCAGCGAAGGATAGTCGAACCGCGTCGAGGCGCCCGCGGTGAAGTTTGCAGCCTGCATCGATGGGCACGCCTGTATGTCGGGACCGCACTCGACAGGAGGCTGACATGGCGGACACCGAGGCGACGGGGCAAGGCGACGAGGGGGTGCTCGCCGGGCTGGACTCGTCGGCGATGAGGGGCCTCTACTGGTATCTCGCGCTGCTCGCGTGCATCGGCGGCTTCCTGTTCGGCTACGACACGGCCGTCATCGGCTCGGTGCTCGGCTTCATCCCCTACGAGCTCAACGACTTCTGGACCGGCTACCTGGTCGCAGGTGCCTCCCTGGGTGCCGCCGTCGGCGCGCTCGCGGCGGGACCGCTCACCGACAAGTTCGGGCGCAAGTCGCTGCTGATGGCCGACGCGACGGTGTACGCCGTCGGCGCCTTGCTCTCGGCGTTCACCATCAACGCGGAGATGCTCATCGCCTCGCGCACCCTGATCGGGCTCGCGGTCGGTGCTGACTCGGCGATCGCGACGGCGTACATCGCGGAGTTCGCGCCCAAGGGCCGCCGCGGCCAGCTCAGCATCATCCAGCAGTGGATGATCACCGTCGGGATCTTCGTCAGCTACATCATCGCGCTGGTGATCTTCAAGCTCGCTCCCGGCTCGGCGGAGAGCGCCGACTGGCGGATCATCCTCGGCATCGGCGCGATCCCCGCGATCGTCGCGGTCGCGCTGCGTGCCCGGATGCCGGAGTCGCCGCGGTGGCTGATCCAGCAGGGCCGCTTCGAGGACACCGTCGTGGCGCTCGGCAAGCTCGGGGTCGAGGTGACCAAGGAGCAGGTGAGCCGCACCGCTGAGAAGATCGAGCAGGTCGAGGCAAAGACCAAGGACGAGATCAAACGGCTCTGGACACCCGGGGTCAAACGCGCCCTGATGGTGGTCTGCGGCTTCTTCGTCTTCCAGCAGATCACCGGCATCAACGTGCCGTTCTACTACGGGCCGCAGCTGCTCGGCGCCCAGTTCAAGGAGCCCGGCGACACCGCGGTGCAGGTCGCCATCGCCGGGCTGATCTCGGCCGCCATCCTCGGGCGCGGTCAACGTCATCGCGACGTACTTCGGCTTCCGGTGGATCGACAAGATGGGCCGGCGACCGCTGGCGATCTGGGGGTTCGTCGGCATGGCGGTCTTCATGCTGGTGGCGGCCGCAGGTGTCGCCTGGCTGACCGGCACCCCGAAGATCATCGTGGTCATGTTCGGCTTCTCGATCTTCATCAGCTCCTTCGCGATCGGCGTCGGCGGCACCGGCTGGCTGCTGCAGGGCGAGGTGTTCCCGACGGCGGTTCGCGGGCGCGCCGCAGCCACGTGCGCGGGCGTGAACTGGATCTCGAACTTCGCGCTGATCGAGGCGTTCCCCTCGATGCAGTCCGCCTTCGGGCTGCCGACGGTGATGGTGATCCTTGCCGCGCTCAGCCTGCTCGCGATGCTGTTCGTGAAGCGGTTCCTCCCCGAGACGAAGGTGCTCTCGGTCGAGGAGGTCGTGGAGGTGTTCGACCGGCAGGCCGCCGGCGAGCCGGTGAACCCGGCCAAGCCCGCTCGCGCCTGAGCCACCGGCTGAGGTCAGGTCAAGAAGCGCGTCGGGTCGAGGTGCTCGATCGGCAACGACGTCTTGCCGGTGGTGACGAGGTCGGCGGCCACGCGCCCGAACGCTGGCGCCATCTTGAACCCGTGGCCGGAGAAGCCCCCGAGCACCCAGACGTTGTCGACCCCCGGCATCGCGCCGACGATCGCGTGCGCGTCGGGCGTGTAGGCGTCCATGTACGACGCGACGCGCACCGGTGTCGGCACGAGGCCGGGGAGCAGGTCGGCGACGACGGAGTTGATGCGCTCGAGGTCGCGAGGCTCGACGTTGCGGTCGAGCTCGTCCGCGTCGCGCATCTCGCCGTACGACGCATGGGGCGCGACCTTCACGGAGCCGCCGTCGAGCGTCGGGATGCCGAAGATGTGCACGTCCTCGGTCTCGCGGATGAAGATCGGGAACGCATCCGGCAGGTAGTCGGCGACCGACCCGCGGGGGTGGTACCAGGTCATCACCAGCTTGTTCGGAAGCACGAGCTCGACCGAGGGCGGGCACGAACCGGTTGGTCCACGGCCCGGCGGTCACCACCACCTGCTCGACCGACCAGCTCGCGGTCAGCGGTGTGGACGCGGACGCCACCTGGCACGGGCTCGAGGGCGGTGACCGTCGTGCCGGTCACCAGCCTGGCGCCACGCGACTGAGCCACCGTGGCGGCCGCCAGCACCGCGAACTCCGGGCGCAGCACACCGGCCCACTCGTCGAGGACCGCGACCTCGCCGGTCAGCGCCCGGTGCTGCGGGTAGTCCCGCGTCAGCGCCTGCTCGTCGAGCACTCGGTGCGGGATGTCGAAGTCCTCGGCGGAGGCGAGCACGTTGCGGATCGACGGAGAGTCCTCCGGCCCGATCATCAGTCCGCCGTTGAGGTTCAGCAGGTCGGCTCCCGACTCGCTCTCGAGCTCCCGCCAGAGCTCGCGTGCCCGGATCAGCAGCGGGACGTACTGCGGCCCCTCCATGTAGGCGGTGCGGAAGATCCGGGACTCGCCGCCGGCCGCGGCCTGGTCGTGACCGGGGGAGTACCTCTCGAAGCCGATCGCGTCGACGCCGTCGCGTGCCAGCTGCCACAAGGTCATCGCACCGATGCTCCCGGTGCCGACCACCGCGACCTTCGCGTCCATGTGTGCTTCTCCCGTCAAGGTGCGACCACCCGTAGTGGCTCGCCGCGCTGCCAGGCGAGCACGTTCTCGACCGCGTCCCCGTAGAAGACCCGGTAGGTGCCGTCGGTGACGTAGCCGAGGTGCGGCGAGAGCACGGTGCGCGGCGCGCGTCCGCAGCGGGTGGTCGGCCGGCAGCGGCTCGCGGTCGAACACGTCGAGGGCGGCCCCACCCAGACGGCCCGAGCGCAGCGCCTCGACCAGGGCGTCCTCGTCGACGAGCGGACCTCGGGAGGTGTTGACCAGGAGCGCGCCCGGCTTCAGCAGGCCCAGCTCGCGCGCACCCACGATGCCGCGGGTGCGCTCGCTGAGCTTGAGGTGCAGCGACACCACGTCCGACCGCTCGAGCAGGTCCTCCTTCGTGGGCGCAGGCTCGACACCCAGACCCCGCGCGAGCTCCGGGTCGAGGTGCTGCGACCACGCGATGACCGGCATCTCGAAGGCGAGGCCGACCCGCGCCACCCGCTGGCCGAGCCGGCCGAGACCCAGCAGGCCCAGTGTCTTGCCGGCGAGCTCCGTGCCGATGGTCGTCTGCCAGCCACCCTCGCGAACGCCTCGGTCCGCTTCGGGCACCTGGCGCACCAGCGCGAGCAGGAGCGCCCACGTCATCTCGGCGGCAGGGCTCGGCAGCGCACCGGTGCCGCAGACGGTCACGCCCCGGCTCGCCGCTGCGGCAACGTCGATCGACGCGTTCGCCGCTCCGGTGGTCACCAGCAGCCGCAGTGCATCGAGCCGGGCGAGCAGGTCGGCGTCGAACGGCGTGCGCTCGCGCATCGCGACCACGACGTCGGCTCCGGTGAGCGCGGCGACCAGGTCCTCGCCCTCGAGGTGGTCGTGGACGAACTCGACCTCACCGTCGATCGAGTCCCACGAGGCGTAGTCCGATGCCACCCGCTGGTAGTCGTCCAGCACCACGACCCTGGTCATGTCGCCACCTTTTCAGACTCCACCCACCCTGCAGTGCTTGTCCTCGGACCGGGTGGCAGGGTGCTGACGTGACTTCTGAGGCATCCGAGACGCGCCCCGCGGACTGGTGGAAGACCGCCGTCGTCTACCAGATCTACCCGCGGTCGTTCGCCGACAGCAACGGCGACGGCATGGGCGACATCCCCGGCATCACGTCGCAGCCTGGACTACCTGCGCGGCTCGGCGTCGACGTGGTCTGGCTGTCGCCGGTCTACCGCTCGCCGATGGACGACAACGGCTACGACATCAGCGACTACCAAGACATCGACCCGCTGTTCGGCACGCTGGCGGACCTCGACGAGCTGATCGCCGCGCCGCACGAGCGCGGCATCAAGCTGGTGATGGACCTGGTGGTCAACCACACCTCCGACGAGCACCCGTGGTTCGTCGAGTCCCGCGACCCGGCCTCGCCCAAGCGGGACTGGTACTGGTGGCGCCCGGCGCGCGAGGCGCGACGGCGCCGAGCCGACCAACTGGGAGTCGGCGTTCTCCGGCTCCGCCTGGGAGTACGACGAGCGCAGCGGCGAGTACTACCTGCACGTGTTCACGCCGCAAGCAGCCCGACCTGAACTGGGAGAACCCGGAGGTCCGCGCAGGCCGTCTACGCGATGATGCGCTGGTGGGTCGACCGGGGCGTCGACGGCTTCCGGATGGACGTCATCAACCTGATCTCCAAGGACCCGTCGCTGCCCGACGGCGTGCCGCTCGAGGGACACCGCTACGTCTCGGGCGAGCGGTCGATCGCCAACGGCCCGCGGCTGGACGAGTTCCTGGCCGAGATGAACCGCGAGGTCGGGCTGGACGAGCAGCAACCTGCTCACCGTCGGGGAGATGCCGGGCAGCACGATCGAGCTCGCCCGCGACGGTGACCGACCCGGCAGCGCCACGAGCTCAACATGGTGTTCACCTTCGAGCACGTGGCGCTCGACCAGGAGCCCGACCGCGGCAAGTGGGCGCTGGCCGACCTGCCGCTGCCGGTGCTCAAGGACAACCTCGACTCCTGGCAGCGCGGCCTCGCCGAGGCCGGCTGGAACTCGCTCTACTGGGACAACCACGACCAGCCGCGGGCGGTGTCCCGGTTCGGCGACGACAGCCCCGAGCACCGGGTGGCGTCCGCGAAGACGCTCGGCACCGTGCTGCACCTGCACAAGGGGACGCCGTACGTCTACCAGGGCGAAGAGCTCGGCATGACCAACGCCGACTTCGACCCGCATCGAGCAGTACCGCGACATCGAGTCGCTCAACTACCACGCCGACGCGCTCACCCAGGGGATGGTCGCGCAGGAGATCCTGCCACGTCGCTGTCGGTCAAGAGCCGGGACAACGCCCGCACGCCGATGCAGTGGGACGACTCCGAGCACGCCGGGTTCACCGACGGGCGAGCCCGTGGCTGCCGGTCAACCCGAACAAGGACGTCGATCAACGCCGCCGCGGCCGAGGCCGACCCGGACTCGGTCTTCCACCACTACCGCCGGCTGATCGAGCTGCGGCACGAGCACCCGGTCGTCGTCGACGGCCGCTTCGACCTGCTGCTGCCCGACGCACGAGCAGCTCTGGGCGTTCACCCGGACGCTCGACGACGACCCGGCTGCTGGTGCTCGCCAACTGCTCCTCCGCAGCCGGCCACGGCTCCGGCCGGCGACCTGCCGGACATCGCCGGGCGCCGACCTGCTGCTGGCCACGCACCCCGGCCGGGACGGGCTCGACCTCGCGCCGTGGGAGTCCCGGGTCTACCAGCTCGCCTGAGGTCCGCCACCTTGGTCGCACGAGCAAGCACCTGCACCACGCTGTCCCCATCGGTAACGCCCTTTTCTCCGCACGACATGAGCCTCACGACTCACAGCGCGGCGTGAGCCCGGTCACCTGGTCCGCTTGCTCGATTTCGCAGATCGCGGTCCAGGACGCCATCATGGGAGCACGGCCAGCGCCCGATGCGCTTGCTTCGTCCGAGTCCGGGTATAGACCTGGGCGGCTAGGCTTGCGGCGGTCTGTCCCCCCGGCAGCCGCCCCGCCTCAAGTCACTCACCGTGGGAACTGCCTTGTCCGAAGAGCCTCAACGCGCGCCGAAGAAGCGCAAGCACCGCATCTTGCGCGGTGTCGCCATCGGCGTGGCCGTGCTGCTCGTTGCCGTCGCGACAGCTGGCTTCTTCGCCTACCGGCACCTCAACAAGAACATCACCGCGATCTCGGACGACGCGCTCGGCAAGGACCGTCCGAGCGAGGTCGCCAAGCCGCACGGCAACAACAAGCCGCTGAACATCCTGCTGCTCGGCTCGGACACCCGGAAGGGCCAGAAGGGCCACATCGGCGGTGACACCCCAGGGCTGTCGGACACCACGATCCTGCTGCACGTCTCCGCCGACCGGAAGCTGGCGTACGGCGTCAGCCTGCCGCGCGACGCGATGGTCCAGCGGCCCGCGTGCGAGCGCAAGGACGGCAAGGGCAAGGACCCCGGCGGGCTGAGCCAGTTCAACGCGGCGTACGCCGTCGGCGGGCCGCTCTGCACCGTCCACACCGTCGAGAAGCTCACCAACATCCGCATCAACCACTTCGTGGTCATCGACTTCAACGGCTTCAAGAAGATGGTCGACGCCCTGGGCGGTGTCGAGGTGTGCGTGCCCCGCGAGGTCAACGACGACCACCGGGCACATCTACCTGCCGGCGGGCACCTACAACGTCAAGGGCCAGCGGGCCCTCGACTACGTCCGGGTCCGCCACGACATCGGCACCTCGGAGAACGGCGACATCGGCCGCATGAAGCGCCAGCAGACGTTCCTGGCGTCGATGGCGAACAAGGCGGTCTCGGCGGGCACCCTCGCCAACCGGTCCGCGGCTGTACAAGTTCCTCGACGCGGCCACCAAGTCGCTGACCACCGACTCCGACCTGGCCAGCCTCAACAAGCTCGCCGGCCTGGCCAAGTCGCTCAAGGGCATCGGCCTCGACCACATCCAGTTCCTGACCGTCCCGTTCCGAGCCCTACCCGCCCGACCCGAACCGGCTGCAGTGGGCTCCCGAGGCCGAAGAAGCTGTGGGACCGCATGCGCAAGGACGAGCCCATCGGCAAGCGGTTCGTCGGTGGGGTCACCACCGCCGAGACCAAGAACGGCAAGCCGGTCAAGAAGAAGAAGGGCTCGAGCTCGTCGCCCTCGCCGAGCCCGTCGCAGTCCTCGGCCGCCAAGGAGAAGGCCGAGGAGAACGGCCTGTGCACCTAGCAGTCGTCCGGCCCACCCGTTCCCTCTGAGCGGTTCGCTCGTTGTTCCTCCGTCCTGACCCCCTGACGGGACTCACGAGAGGGAACATTCATGGAGCTGAGGCGTAGGACCGTGCTGGGCGGTCTCACCGCAAGCGGAGCCGCTGCCGTCGTGTCGTCCGGAGCGGTGGCACCGCAGTCGGCCGCGGCCGCCGGTCTGCCGTCGAGCGTGGACGTCGTGGTCGTCGGTGGCGGCATCTCCGGGCTGGTCGCCGCTCGCGACGTACGCCGCGCGGGCCACTCCGTCCTCGTGCTCGAGGCCCGGGACCGCGTGGGCGGCCGGGTGCTCAACCACAAGCTGAAGGACGGCGCGGTCATCGAGTCGGGCGGCGCGTTCGTCGGCCCCACCCAGGACCACATCCTCGCGCTGGCCAAGGAGCTCGGCGTCAAGACGTTCAAGGAGTACGCCGAGGGCAAGAACGTCTACGTCTCCTCCAAGACCGGCAAGCAGGAGTACACCGGCACCATCCCGCCCGACCCGCTGATCCTCCCCGACGCCGCGGTCCTGCAGACCCGCATCGACCAGATGGCGACCGAGGTGCCGGTGGACGCCCCGTGGACCGCCGCCAAGGCCACCGAGTGGGACACCATCTCCGTCGACCAGTGGCTGCGCGAGAACACCGTCAACCCCGACGTCCGCAACCTGATCCTGTGCTACCTCCAGCCCGCCTTCGGCAGCGACGGGCTGGACATGTCCCTGCTGTTCTTCCTCTGGTACATCGCCACCGCCGGCAACGAGACCAACGCCGGCACCTTCGAGCGTTCCTCGAGCACCGAGAACGGCGCCCAGGACTCGCGCTTCGTCGGGCGGCTCGCAGCTGGTGCCGCTCAAGCTCGCGCAGCAGCTCGGCTCCCGCGTCGCGCGTCAGCGCTCCCGTGCGCCGCATCACCCAGTCCTCCGACCACGTCGTCGTGCAGACCGACCGTGGCTCGGTCCGTGCCAAGCGCGTCATCGTCGCGGTGCCTCCGGCGATGGTGCTCGACATCGACTGGTACCCACTCATCCCGGCCAAGCGTGAGCAGCTGCTCCAGCGCATGCCCATGGGTGCGTTGATGAAGTGCGACGCCGTCTACAAGACACCCTTCTGGCGCGCCAAGGGACTGTCGGGCATGGGCCTGAACGACCAGGGAGCCGTGCGGGCAGCGTTCGACAACAGCCCGTCCGACGCCTCCGTCGGCGTGCTGCTGGCCTTCGTGGGCGGGTCGACGTGGGCGAAGTACGGCACGATGTCGCGCTCCGCCCGCCGCCAGGCCGTCCTCGAGGGCTTCGCCGCCATCGTCGGCGACGAGGCCCTCAACCCGATCGAGTACGTCGAGCACGACTGGACCGCGGAGCGCTGGACCAAGGGTTCACCCATCGCGCTGCAGGTGCCCGGCGCGATCACGGCCTACGGCTCGACGATCCGACAGCCGTTCCGCCGCGTCCACTGGGCCGGCACGGAGACCGCGACCTACTGGTCGGGCTACATGGACGGCGCGGTCCGCGCCGGACAGCGCGCCGCCCACGAGGTCAACGCCGCTCTCTAGGTCTTCGAGACCAGCTCCACGAGCTTCGCGTTGAACGCGGGCAGGTCGTCGGGGTTGCGGCTGGTGATCAGGTTGCCGTCGACGACGACCTCCTCGTCGACCCAGGTGCCGCCGGCGTTGCGGATGTCGGTCTGCAGGCTCGGCCACGACGTGAGCGTGCGGCCGGACACCACGCCCGCCTCGACCAGCGACCACGGACCGTGACAGATCACGGCCACCGGCTTGCCCGACTCCACGAACGCGCGCACGAAGTCCATCGCGCCCTTGTCGGTGCGCAGCAGGTCGGGGTTGGCGATGCCGCCGGGCAGCACCAGAGCGTCGTACGACGCCGGGTCGGCGTCGCCGACGGCCTCGTCGACGTCGAAGCTGTCGGCCTTGTCGAGGTGGTTGAACGCCTGGATGCTGCCGGTCTCGGGGGAGAGCAGCCTCGGGGTGCCGCCGGCGTCCTGGACCGCCTGCCACGGCTCGGTCAGCTCGACCTGCTCGGTGCCCTCCGCGGCGACCAGGAACGCCACCGTCTTGTCGTTGAGCTCGTCGCTCATGTCGTCGTCTCCTCTCGCATCGGTGCAATGTCAGCCGGTATCCCGTCCGCGCCGGGTCAAACGCCCGTTTCGGTCACCGCTTCGCGGGTAGAACTCCGCGGAGCCAGGGAGGGCGGGTGCCGACGATCGTGCGCGCACAGAGCGCCATCAGGGCCTCGCTTCGGGACCCGGTGCGTCTGGAGCCGGCTGATCCAGCTGCTGAAGACCGTGGTCGCAGCGGTCATCGCCTGGGTGCTGGCTTCGCAGACCTTCGACCTGCCGCAGCCGTTCCTGGCGCCGTGGGCCGCGCTGCTGGTGGTGCACGCGACGGTCTACCGCACGTTCTCCCGCGGCCTCAAGCAGGTCAGCGGGGCCGTGCTCGGGGTGCTGCTCGCCTGGGCGGTCGGCAACGTCTGGGGGCTGACCAACTTCGCTGTCGCGGCTCTGCTCGCCGCCGGACTGCTCGTGGGGGCGGTCCGATGGTTCCGCGACGAGAGCACCGCCGTGGCAGCGACCGGTCTGATCGTGCTGACCACCGGGTTCAGCACCCAGGACCAGGTGCTCTTGGACCGGCTCTACGACACCGCGATCGGCATCGCCGTCGGGCTGGTGGTGAACCTGCTCGTGTGGCCGCCGATGCGCGACCTGTCGGCGGCCCGGGCGATCGGGGCCATCGGCGACAAGGTCGGTGACGCTGCTGCGCGACATGGCGGCGCGGCTGCGCTCGGGCTGCGACGAGGAGCAGGTCGCCGAGTGGGTGAACCGCACTCGCGAGCTCGACGACGAGATCGACGATGCGTGGGCGCTGCTGCGGCAGGCCAAGGAGAGCGGCCGGCTCAACCCGCGCCGGGCAGCGCGGACGGTGCAAGACCACGGACGTCTTCGAGGGGGTGCTGCGCGACAACGAGCAGGCGGTCGCGGAGACGCGCAGCATGGCTCGCACGCTCAGCCACAGCGTCGACAGCCTGGTCGAGTGGGAGCCGGCATTTCCGCGAGCGCTGGGTCGACCTGCTCCAGACGGCCGGGGAGGCGATCACCGCGCCCGACGCCGAGCGGGTCTCGCAGGTCCGCGCTGAGCTCCACGCGCTGGCCGACGAGCTCAGCGACCGCGAGCTCTCCGGACGTCACTGGCCGGAGTACGGCGCGCTGATCATGAACCTTCGCAACGTGGTGACGTCGATGGACGGAGGTGGCCCGCCACCACCGGCTCGAGCTGCCCCGCTACGCACGCCGCGAGCGACTCGCACGCCGCGCCCGCTGATCAGGGGATGACGAGCTGGTCCTTGGCGAGCGCGACGACGCCGTTGTCGCTGACCGTGAAGCCGCGCCGTCGGTCCTCGTCGTGGTCGACGCCGATCTGGGTGTTGTCGGGGACGATCACGTTCTTGTCGAGGATCGCGTTGCGGACGACCGCGCCGCTCCCGATGGTGACGTTGTCGAAGATGACGCTGCGCTCGACCTACGCGCCGGCCGCGACGATGCACGTTGCTGCCGATCACGGAGCTGTCCACGTTGGCTCCGGACACGATGGATCCGCCGCACACGATCGCGTCGCGGGCGGTGGCGTCCTCGACGAACTTCGCGCCGGGCAGCTGCGGGTGCGAGGTGAAGATCGGCCAGTCGGTGTTGTAGAGGTTGAAGATCGGCTCGACGGAGACCAGGTCCAGGTGCGCCTCGTGGTAGGAGTCGAGCGTCCCGACGTCGCGCCAGTAGTCGCGGTCGCGGGGCATCGCGCCGGGCACCACGTTGCGCTTGAAGTCGTAGACGCACGCCTGCTGCTGCGCGACCAGCTGCGGGATGATGTCGCCGCCCATGTCGTGGCGTGAGCTCGGGTCGTTGGCGTCCTTCTCGAGCGCCTCGACCAGCGCATCGGCGCTGAACACGTAGTTGCCCATCGATGCGAACGACTCGTCGGGGGAGTCGACCAGACCCGGCGGGTCGGCCGGCTTCTCGAGGAACTCATCGATCGTCACGCCGTCGGCGGCGGTCTTGATCACGCCGAACTGCCAGGCCTCCTTGCGCGGCACCCGGATGCCCGCGACGGTCACCCCCGCGCCGGTGTCGATGTGCGCCTGCACCATCTGGGAGGCGTCCATGCGGTACACGTGGTCGGCGCCGAACACCACGATGATGTCGGGGCGCGCGTCGTTGATGAGGTTCATCGACTGGTAGATCGCGTCGGCGCTGCCGAGGTACCACTGCGGCCCGCGCCGCTGCTGCGCCGGCACCGGCGTGACGTAGTTGCCGAGCAGCGTCGACATCCGCCAGGTCACCGAGATGTGCCGGTCCAGCGAGTGCGACTTGTACTGCGTGAGCACCGCGCAGCGCAGGTAGCCGGCATTCACCAGGTTCGACAGTGCGAAGTCGATGAGCCGGTAGCTGCCGCCGAACGGCACCGCCGGCTTGGCCCGGTCGAGCGTCAGCGGCATCAGCCGCTTGCCCTCGCCGCCGGCCAGGACGATTCCCAAGACCTTCTGCATGTCCCCGACACTAGGCCCTGTAAGCGGGACCCTTCCAGGTCGTAGGTTCATGACATGGCCGCCGACAGTCTTCGCGTCGCAATCTTGACCCGCGAGTTCCCACCCGACGTGTACGGCGGGGCAGGTGTGCACGTGGACTTCCTGGTCCGCGAGCTGAGCAAGCTCGTCGAGGTCGACGTGCAGGCGATGGGGGAGCCGCGCGAGGGCGCGCAGGCCCACACCTTGGCCGAGGACCGGCTCGCGGGCGCGAACGCCGCGCTCCAGGTGCTCTCGACCGACATCGCGATGACCGCCGCCGTCCCCGACGCCGACGTCGTCCACTCGCACACCTGGTACGCCAACATGGCCGGCCACTGGGCGAAGCTGCTCTACGACGTGCCCCACGTCGTCACCGCCCACAGCCTCGAGCCGCAACGCCCGTGGAAGGCCGAGCAGCTCGGAGGCGGCTACCGCCTCAGCTCGTGGGCCGAGCGGACTGCGTACGAGTCGGCCGACGCCGTCGTCGCGGTCAGCAACGGCATGCGCGCCGACATCCTCGCGTCGTACCCGGCCCTCGACGAGGCGAAGCTGCACGTCGTCTACAACGGCATCGACACCGACTTCTACCGCCCCGACCCCGACACCTCCGCGCTGGAGCGGATCGGTGTCGACCTCGAGCGGCCCTACGTCGCGTTCGTCGGCCGCATCACCCGGCAGAAGGGTGTGCCGCACCTGCTGCGCGCCGGCCTGGAGTTCGACAAGGACCTGCAGATCGTGCTGCTCGCGGGCGCCGCCGACACCCCCGAGCTGAAGAGCGAGACCGACCGGCTGATCGCGGACCTCGAGGCGCGCCGCGACGGAGTGTTCGTGGTCTCGCAGATGCTGCCGCGCGAGGAGGTGCGGCAGGTCCTCACCGGGGCGCTGGCGTTCTTGTGCCCGTCGGTCTACGAGCCGCTCGGCATCGTGAACCTGGAGGCGATGGCGTGCGAGACGGCGGTCGTGGCCAGCGACGTCGGCGGCATCCCCGAGGTGGTCATGGACGGCGAGACCGGCATCCTCGCGCACTACGACGAGCAGGACGCTGCCGGCTTCGAGCGCGCGATCGCCGACGGCGTGAACCGGCTGGCCGCCGATCCCGACCTGGCGGCGCGGTTCGGGCGGGCCGGTCGCGAGCGGGCGGTCGCGTCGTTCGCCTGGGACGAGATCGCCGCGCAGACCGTCGAGCTCTACCGCTCGCTGCTCTGACCCCTTTGCGGCCGCAAATCGTCCGGTGAACGAACGCCTGGCCGAGGACAACTGACACGCCACCGGGCGCTGCGGGTTGCCGTTATCTCTTCGTTACCCGAGACTTGGTCGCGGTTTCATTTCTCGGGACGAACAAAGGGGACGGGCCGTTGCGCGTGGCAGTCGCGGGTGCCACAGGGGTGATCGGACGCTCCGTCGTCCCCGCACTCGTCGGAGCCGGCCACGAGGTCATCGGGCTGGCACGCAGCGTCGACAAGGCCCGGATGCTCAACAGGCTCGGCGCCGAGTCCCACCGCGGCACCCTCTTCGACCACGACAGCCTGTTGCGGCTGCTCGACGGCGCCGACGCGGTCTGCAACTTCGCCACCCGGATCCCGGTCGGGCTCGCCGCGGTGCGGCCGCACGCCTGGCGCTCCAACGACCGGCTGCGCACCGAAGGCGTGCGACGAGTCGTCGCGGCCGCCCGTGAGGCGCGGGTGCGTCGCGTCGTACAGGAGAGCGTGTCGTTCCTGTACGCCGACCAGGGCGACTCGTGGATCGGCGAGGACGCGCCCGTGGACATCACCAGCGCGACCGAGCCCGCCTCCGTCGGTGAGTCGCACGTGCAGGACTACACCTGCGGATCGCGCGTGGGCGTCGTGCTCCGCTTCGGGACGATCGTCGGCGACGACCCGCTGACCCGGTTGCAGCTGCGCGCCGTGCGCCGCGGCCAGCCGATCGGCCTCGGGTCCCCCGACGGGTGGGCGCACCTCGTGCACACCGACGACCTCGGGCCGGCGGTGCTGGCGGCCCTGCAGGTGCCGAGCGGTGTCTACAACGTCGGCGCGGAGCCGGTGCGGCGGGCGCAGCTGGTCGCCGGCTACTCCGCGGCCGCGGGTCGCGAGAGCATCGACTTCGTCGGACCTGTCATGCGGTGGATGGGCGGCAGCCGCCTCGAGCCACTCACCCGCTCGCTGCGGGTCAGCTCCGAGCACTTCAGCGCCCAGAGCGGCTGGACCGCGCGACGAGGTCAGTTCGACGAGTCGTGGTTCGCGGGCGCCACTGCTCACCGGGGCGGCCCGGTGAGCGACGACCGCTCACCGGACGAGAAGCAACCTCCGACCGAGGACGACCGGCGTCGCCGCCGGGCCAAGGTCTTCGGCGAGGTGCTGCCCGACCGCACCAAGGACGAAGCCCCGGAGAATGGTGAGGACAGCTCGGCCGGTTCCGACGAGTGGCTGCGCCGCCAGAAGCCTCCGCACCACGAATGACGGCCCTCGGGCCGAGCTCAGCCCCCTGAGGGGACGCTTGCGAGCGCGTCGACGATCTGGTTGACGTGATTTGCGAACGCGCGGCCCCTGGGGAGGAGATCAGGTGTGGCATGCGCGATCTGCGCGTGCCCGAGAAACGATGTGTACGCGAGCAGGCCGCGGTCGCGAGCGCTTGCTGGTGAGAGTCCCAGCTCGGCATACAGCTTGGTGAGGGTGGCGAGACGACGCGTGGTGACGCGCTCCAGGGTCGGGGTGACCAATGGGTGCGACGCGCTTGCCTGCAGGGCGAGCTCGACCGGCCCGATGTGCCGTCTCGCACCGAGGAGAACGCCAGCTTCAGCAGGTTGCGCAGGCGCGTGATCGTGTCCTGCCCCTCGTCGATGGCTGCAATCACTCGATCGGTGTCGCGACGTTCCCACAGCTCGAGGGTTGCCGCCAGCAGTGCCTGCCTGTCGGCGAAGTGCCAGTAGAAGCTGCCCTTGGTGGCTCCCAGCTCCTTCGCGAGCGGCTCGACGGCCACCGCCAACAGCCCTCCGCGCGCGAGGGCGTCCAGCGCGGCGTGCGTCCAGTCTCCGGCGGTCAGTGCCTCACGCTTCCCAGATGCCATGGCCATACGCTACCGTATGGAACAGCCTCCATACGGAGGCGTATGGAGGAGGAAGAGATGACTGCACAGCTATCGCCGGCCCATGCCGCGCGTGTCCACTCCACCGACCTGCCGAGCACCCGCCGGCTGGGTCCGATCGGGCTCGTCCGCCGCTTCCCGCTTGTCAGCTTCGTGGTCCTGGCCTGCGCGTTCGGGTGGAGCCCGTTCGCCATCGCCTACCTCTCCGGAGGCTCTGGGGGCGAGAACTTCCCTCTAGGCCCGCTCTTCGCCACCCTCGTGGTGGTCTCCTGCCAGGGTCGTGGGGAGCTGAAGGCATTCGGGCGCCAGCTCAAGAGCTGGGGGGCAGCGCCGCGGTGGTACCTGTTGGCAGTGCTCGCCCCCGCCGCGGTGACCCTGCTGATCGTGGCCACCAACCACGCATTCGGTGCGCCGCTGCCCACGTCCGCGCAGCTCGCAGAGTGGCCCCAGATGCTGGTCACCTTTGTCACGATGCTGATCTTCGTCGGCATCGGAGAAGAGTCCGGCTGGATCGCCTTCGCTGCGCCCGTGCTACTTCGCCGCCACGGCGTTCTCGTCGCGATCGTGCTCGCCTCCGCCATGCGGATCTTCTGGCACCTGCCGATGATGATCAGTGGCGACCTGCCCTGGGTGATCGGCACGGTCGGCAACGCCGGCTTCACGGCGCTCATGCTCATGCTGCTCATGGCGAGCGACGGCCGCTGGACACTCGTAGCGGTCTGGCACGCGGTCCTCAACGCCACCGGTGGGCTCTTCTTCTTCAAGATGGTGGAGGGCCAGGACAACGCCCGGACCGGTTTCCTGCTCGCCGGCGTCTACGCGATCCTTGCTGTGGCGGCCTACCTAGCGGGCGGGCGGCACCTGACCCTGCGCGAGCACACGAGCTCGGCAAAAACCGCGTCCAGCAGTGCCGAGCGCACCGCCCGCTAGCTTCCGCGAGCTACCGGGTCCTCATTTACCGTCGAAGATGGACCGAGGCTCGTGGTTGTCCCCGCGGTTCATCTGCGCCTCGTTCAGGTCGTCACCGCTCGCGAATTCTCGGAAGCGCCTGATCTTGGCACCCATCCAGTGCAGGACCGACTTGATCATGCCCATTGCTCGTCACCGTCCTCGGTACCCGAGACTCAGTACTTCGACGGTAAGCCGCTTTGTCTCGGACGGACGGGTCCGAATGTGCTCGGTCCAGACCGGGGCCGATGGTCACCACCACGGTGGCTGAGGCGCCGCCGGCGTGGGGGAGGCGGTCGGCGGGGTAGCGCTCGACGTACTCGCAGAACGCCGCTCCCAGCCGCTGCGGGCTTGGCCGGCTCGCCACCGAGCCGACCGGATGAGTAGCTGCCTGGTGTCTGGGGGCGGCCAGGCCGAGCAGCGCTTTGCGGAGCATCGACGCGTGCAACGCGGGGATCGAGAACCGGCCGTGGACCAGGCCGTGACCGTCCTCGCTCATCGTGAGCCGGGTGCGTTCGCGGGCGCGGCGCTCCTCGTCCTCGAGCAGCCGCCGTTCGTGCTCCTCGGCGACCTCGGGTGCGACCACGTCGAGGACGTGGCGACCGAGCACCTTCAACGCCTTCGCGTCGTGGTGGGCGGCCTCGGCCAGCAGCCGCTGCTCGGCCGCGTCCGCCAAGGTGGCGACGTCGAGCCAGCGCTTCTCGGCCAGGTCCGTCGGGATCTCCTCGACCGCTGCGACGGCGTCGAGGATGACCCTCGCCTGCTCGACCCGCAGCCGACCCTCGCCCAACGCGCTCGCCGTCATCGGCCGCTCATCGAGGGCCTTCGCGAGCCGCACCCGCCGTGCGCGGCGGCCCGGGTCAGGTGGGTCGCCTGCGCGAGCCAGGTCGCGGTCGACGTCGCACCCGCCTCGCCGGCGACGTCGCTGCGGTCGGCCTGCGCCAGCACCGTCGCCTCGACACCACTCACCGCCGACGACAACTCCGACAACGACACGGTCAGCTCGCGCAGCTCCGCGGCCGACAGCGACCACAACGGCACATCAGCCGCCAGCGCCAGATGCACGCGCCGCCTCCCCGACCGCGCGCACCAAAGGATGCGACCGCTCAGTCGTGGAGATCGCCATACCTGAAGCCAACCACCCGCCACCGACAAGAATGGTGTCGTTGCGGCCAGACGAGTGTCCGGCAAGCGCGGACTGCCCTACCGGCCCCCAGCCCCGCGCGCCAACCTCACGATCACCCTGACTCGAGCAGACGTGTGCCGCTTGGTCGGGTTGAGGATGAGGTGGTAGGACGTCCGCCGCTGGTCGGGGCTCACGACGAACGACGCTGAGCCGGACGCGTCGAGGCGGGCCTGGCCGACGATCAGGAGGCGGCCGTCGCGCCGGGTGGCGAGGGTGATGCCGTCGCCGCCGAAGCCGCCAGAGGCGGTGACGTCGATGGTCGCCTTCTTCTTCGACGCCGAAACGTTCGTGGTGAAGAGCGGGTGCATCGCCACGCGCCACGGAACGCTGTGCACGGCGCCGGACCCATGCCCCGCGAGCAACCGGAACCTGCAGGTTCGCTGTAGCGATGGGGCGGTGAGGGTGATGCTGCCGTCGGCGTCAGCACGACCGTGGCCCACCGGCGTCCAGCGGGACCCGACCCGCTTCTGGAGCACGACTCGTTGTCGCGAGGTCGGTGTGCCCGAGTAGGTGAGCTGGCCGGAGAAGCGCACTCGGGCGCCGACGTCGGCCCGGCGCGAAGCTCCGACCACCTTCACGCCGGTCAGCACCGGAGCGGGCGTGTGCGTCGATTTCGGGGAGGCAGAGGGGGTGGGCGAAGTGGATGCCTTCGCGGGCTCCGACGCCGTTGGCGAGGCGGACGCGCTGGACGAGGGCACCAGACCACGCGGCTGGTTCGAGCGCTGATCGGTCGGTCGACCCGACGGCGACCTCGATGCTTCGGCCGTCGGACCCGACGGGGACGGAGGTGTCGTGGCGATGGAGACCGGCGACTCGCTCGAGGGTGCTGGCGGCGAGGCCTCGGGCGCGCCGATGACGTGATGGGCCAGGGTCTGGATCGGAGAGGGCAGGTTGCCCGAGTACGCCGCGGCGACGCCTCCGGTGCCGACGGCCAGGAGGGCGACCACCGCTCCTCCGAACAGCAGCTTGCTTGGTGCGCGCGAGTGGCGCGTCGTCGCGGGTGCAGTGGGGGAGTGGGCCGCCCGGAACATCGCGCGGTACCGATTCTCCTCCGACAGCTCGGCCTCGCTGCCTGGCGCGCGGAGGGCGCGCAGCAGTCGCTCTTGCTCCTCGTCGGGACTCATGTCACCACCTCTCTTGCGTCGTCGTTGTCGCCCAGCTCGTGACCAGTTCTGGCGAGGGTCTTCAGTGCCCGATGCACCGACACCCGGACGGTCCCGGGCTTCTTGCCCAGCAACCGGGCGATGTCGGCCACGTCGAGCCCAGCCACCACCCGCAGCATCACCATCTCGGCCTGCTGCACGGGCAGTGTGGCCACCAGCCGCATGGCCCGGGCGGTCGCCTCGTTGACGTCGGCCTCGTGCTCCGCGCTAGGTGCCGAGTCGCGGTGCTCCAGCACGAGTCCCAGCGTCAGCCGCGGCTGCCGGGCCTTGGTTCGGGCCTGGTCGACCGCCCGGTGCCGAGCGATGGTGAACAGCCACGCCCGGAACTCCGGCAGGCCACCCCGAAAGCCCGGCAGCCCGCGGACCACGTGCATCCAGGTGTCGGCCGCGAGGTCCTCCGGGGCATCGTCACCGCGCACGGTGAGGTAGCGGAGCAGGGGCGGGTGGAGCGTGCGCCACACGTCGGCGAACCCCTGCTCGTCCCCCGCGCGTGCAGCGGCCAACGCGGCCGCGAGGTCGACCTCTTCGGGCGCGGCCCCACGGGCCCGGGGTGTATCCCCGGGCCCGTGGACAGTCGCACTGTGGTCCCGCACCGTCAGTGCGGTCACCTCCGCTTCATAGGTCGTAGTGGCGAGCAGAGTGGCTCAGTTGACCACGATGCCGCTGACGCTCGCGGCGTAGTGCTGGTTGCCGTTGAAGCGGAGCTGGTACGCCGTTCCAGGTGCCTGCGGGCGCTTGAATTGCACGCCGCCGTGGTATCCAGTGCGCTCCCCGGCCACCACGGCCCACGTCGTCGAGCCGGGAGCCCGCGACCACAGCGTCACGCGGGTGTTGCGGACCGCGTGGCCGCCCCCGCGTAGCACACCGCTCACGGCGAACCGCTGGTGCGCCGCGTCGCGACCGCGCACGGAGAGCGACGTGGCGAACCGCTGCCTCACGTGGACCTTCACGGTGCCACTGTGCGATGGACGGAAGACCTGACTGCCCAGATACCGCACCCGGTAGGCCGTGGTCTGTCGGGGGGTCACCCGCAACGAGAAGACGCCGCGCGCCGCGGTGCGGTCGGACCTCACGAAGTGCCAGCCGCTCTGACCGGCGCGGCGGGAGAGCAGGAACACCTGCCGGTTCGGCAGGCCCGTGCTGCGCGAGCGCAGGTGGCCGCGGATGTGCGCGGCCCCAGTCCTGTTGATCGTCCGTTTGGTAGCGCGGATCGAGAGCGTGGTGCCGAGCCGATGGGCGTGGTGCTGGGTCTGCTTTACCGCCAGGCGGACGACGCCGCTGTTGCTCGGACGGGCGTCGGTGGCGCCGTCGTAGTGCCAGCGGTAGAGCGTCGTGACGTCGGGCGTCACCCCGAGCGAGATGCCACCGTTCGGACCGGCAGACGCGACGCCCACCGGCGTGTAGCCAGCCGCCCCCGGGGTGTGGGCCTCAAGGCTCACCAAACGGCCGGACGCTGAGCCACCGGCCACCACGAGGGCGCCGGTGATCCGGTCGGTGCCGCCGGGCTGCACCGACGCACGCAGGGTGCGGATCGAGATTGACGTTGGCCTCAGCTCATCGGCATGGGACGGGGCGATCACCAGCGTGCCCGTCGTTGCCGCCGTCAGGGCGACGGCCGCGCCGCCCAACCTCCACCTGGTCCTGAACATGCACTCGCTCCCTCCCGCTACGGACGCATCTTGACGACACGTCTCGCACCACAAGGCGACGATGAGCCTGATCGCGTTACACCGAACCGATGATGAAGGGATGAGGAAATGTGGGGATGAGGTGTGTTGCCGGTAAGACCCGCCCAGCCGGGCGGTACGCCATGCGCTGTGGCACGAGGCGACGCGCCAGCCTGAGGCGCTTCAGGGTTCAGAACGGACTGTGCACACCGCCTGATCTCAGGTCAGGCCGCCACCACCCTCGACGTTGCTCGTGCCCGGCCGGTTCGCGAGCAGGTCGCGGATCTCGGTGAGCAGCGCGATGTCGGGAGACGGCGGAGCGGCTTCCTCGCCCTTGGCCATCCGCTCCTGCAGCTTGTTGTACGGCGTCACGACGAAGAAGTAGATGACGGCGGCGACGATCAGGAACGAGATCACCGCGTTGATGAACTGGCCGACGTTGACGTCGGCGATGGTACGGAGCCGAAGTCGGGTTGGCCGCCGATCTTGCCGATGAAGCCCATCAGCACGGCGGTGAACGAGCTGACGACCACGGCGAACGCCGCGCCGATGACGAAGGCGACGGCAAGCTCGACGAGGTTGCCCCGCATGATGAAGTCCTTGAAACCCTTGAGCATGTGTCGCTCCCTCTCCTCCGAGTAGCCGGGTCGGCCTCGTGGCCACGCTAGTGCGTCAGCACCACCGAGAGGAACGACGAGACGCCCGCCTGCGCCAGCGCGCCCACGGAGTCTTCGGGCACGCCTACGACGACGAGCGCGCCGCCGTTGGTCAGGCCGGGCGAGTCCTCGACTGCGCGCGGGATCGACAGGACCGGTACGTCGCTGCCGACCACACGCGCCGACGAACCGCCCTGCGGGTCGGCGGCTAGCAGGTCGACGCGGTCACCGACGCGCAGCAGCCGCACCGCGCCCGGGTCGCCGATCCGCACCGGCACCGCGACCAGTCCCGGGTAGCCGTCGAGCAGCGAAGCGGTCACCAGGCTGGCGTCGGTCAGCGCCTCCTTCGCGCGGACCGGGCCGGCCGTCGTACGCCCCACCGACGGCCGCCGCCGTCGCGCAGCGTGCCGGCGGGCACGCTGCCGGGTAGGTACGGCGTGCGGCTGCAGGTCGTCCGGCCCGCACGACCACGCCGGCGCCGAGGTCGTGCGGCGGCGGTCAGCACCATCGTCGACGGCGGGGGAGGCGCGGTGGTGGCCTCGCAGGCCGGCGGCTACCGCGACCGCGGCGCAGAGCGCGGCGAGCGGGCGGCGGCGGGCCAGGACGGTGCGACGGACGCGGCGGAAGAACAGGGAGAGCCGGGGCATGCCCCGAGGCTAGGAAGAACGACCGGCCGGCGTCGGCCGTCGTCCACAGGCGTCAGGCGGCGCTGGTGGAGTCCTTGGACTTGCTGCCGGACGTGGCGGCCTTCTCCGAACCCTTCTCGGAGGGCGTGCTCCCCTTGTCGCCCGAGCCCTTGTCACTGCTCGTCTCGCTCGAGGACTTCTCCGACGAGCCGTTCGAGGACCCGTTCGAGGAGCTCGAGCCGACCTTGTCGGCGCCGGTGCGGCTGTCGTTGCGGTAGAACCCGGAGCCCTTGAAGACGACGCCGACCGCGTTGAACACCTTGCGGAGCCGGCCCTCGCACTCCGGGCAGACCGTCAGCGCGTCGTCGGTGAAGCTCTGGAACTGCTCGAAGGCGTGGCCGCACTCGGTGCAGGCGTACTGGTAGGTCGGCACGGGTCCTCCACGACTCTGGGTGACGCTGGCTCCGAGATCGGGTGCTGGCACTCGGGAGCCGCGAGTGCCAATTATCCGTGAACGCTGGCACCTTTCGCAAACTTCCCGGCAAATGGTGGCCCATCTCATGGATCCGCGCGCGGTCCAGGATCGGCAGCCCGGCAGAATGCGCCGGTGCCCCCTGCCCGTCCTGTCCGCCGCGACGGCAGCGAGCAGCCGACCTCGGGCTTCCTGTCCTGGCCGCGCTGGGGCCGCTGGGCGACGTACGCCGCGGCCGGGCTGGTCCTGCTGCTGGTGGCGACGTTCGTGGCCGGCGTCGTGGTGGTGCGCCACTCGTTCCCGCAGACCGACGGCGACCTGGCGCTGCCCGGCCTCGAGTCGAGCGTGAGCGTGCTGCGCGACGACCACGGCATCCCGCAGATCTACGCGTCGAGCAGCCGCGACCTGTTCTACGCGCAGGGGTTCGTGCAGGCGCAGGACCGCTTCTTCGAGATGGACGTGCGGCGCCACACCACCGCCGGCCGGCTCTCCGAGCTGTTCGGCGAGGCGACCCTCGACACGGACAAGGCGATCCGCACCATGGGCTGGCGGCGGGTCGCGGAGCAGGAGGTCTCGAGGCTCAAGCCCGAGCACGAAGGCCTACCTGCAGGCGTTCAGCAACGGGGTCAACGCCTACATCCACACCCACACGCCGTCGGAGATGTCGCTGGAGTACACGCTGCTGGCCCGCGCCGGCCTCCACGACTACAAGGTCGAGGACTGGACGCCGGCCGACTCGGTGGCGTGGCTGAAGGCGATGGCGTGGGACCTGCGCGGAAACATGGAGGAGGAGGTCCAGCGGGGCCTGATGTCGGGCCGGCTCACGCCCGGCGAGATCGACCAGCTGTACCCGCCGTACCCCTACGACCGGCACCGGCCGATCGTCGACCAGGGCGCCGTCGTGGGCAGGCGGTTCGACCAGGACGCGGCCGGCGGCCCACCGCGAGAGCCGGCACAGACCTCCGCTCGGCGCCGGCTGAGCGAGGCGCCCTGACCCGCGTCGACAACGCGATGAACCGGGTCTCGCCGCCTCATCGGATCGCGCGGCGACGACCGGCGGCATCGGGTCGAACTCCTGGGTCGTCGACGGCGCGCACTCGACGACCGGCAAGCCGATCCTCGCCAACGACCCGCACCTGGGGCCCTCGGTGCCGGGCATCTGGTACCAGATGGGGCTGCACTGCCGGACCGTCGACGACGACTGCCCGTTCGACGTCACCGGCTTCACGTTCTCGGGACTGCCCGGCGTCGTCATCGGCCACAACCAGCAGATCGCGTGGGGCTTCACCAACCTCGGCCCGGACGTGCTCGACCTCTACCTCGAGGACGTGTCGGACAAGACCTACCTCTACGCCGGCAAGCAGCGCCCGCTGCGGATGCGCGACGAGGAGATCAAGGTCCGCGGCCGCGACGAGCCGTTCCGGTTCACGGTGCGCTCGACGCGGCACGGCCCGCTGCTCTCCGACGTCGACGACGGGCTGAGCACCGTCGGCGCGAACGCCCCCGTCGGAGCGCGACGCGCCGCCGCGCGGCAACGGCTACGCGGTCTCGATCTCGTGGACGGCGCTCGAGCCGAGCAACACCGCCGACGCGATCTTCGAGTTCGACGCGGCGACGAGCTGGCAGGAGTTCCGCGACGCGGCCCGCGACTTCGCGGTGCCGTCGCAGAACCTCGTGTACGCCGACCGCGCGGGCAACATCGGCTACCAGGCACCCGGACGCATCCCGATCCGCCGCGGTGGTCGACAACGGCGACTACCCGGCCCGGGGCTGGCGGCCGGCCGACGACTGGACCGGGAAGTACGTCCCGTTCCAGGCGCTGCCGAACGTCCTGAACCCGTCAGACGGGTACTTCGCGACCGCCAACCAGGCGGTGACGCGGCAGGACTACCCCTACTTCCTCGGTGACTCGTGGGAGCCCGGCTACCGCAGCGACCGGATCGCCGACCTGCTGCGAACGCAAGAAGAAGCTCAGCGTCGCGGACATGTCGAACATCCAGCTCGACACCCGCAACGGGTTCGCGCCGACGTTCGTGCCCTACCTGCTGCGGGTCTTCATGCCGTCGCAGTACCTCTCCGGCGGGCCAGCGGCTGCTCATGCAGGGCTGGGACTTCCACATGCGCAAGGGCTCGGCGGCGGCCGCCTACTACACCTCGGTCTGGCGGCTGACCCTCGAGCTCACGTTCCACGACCAGCTGCCGGAGCGGGCCTGGCCCGACGGCGGCGGCCGCTGGTACGAGGTGATGCGGCGGCTGCTCGCCGACGCTCGACAGCCCGTGGTGGGACGACGTCAACACCGACGGCGTGATCGAGACCCGCGACGACATCCTTGCCAAGGCGATGACGGAGGCCCGCGAGGACCTGGTGCGACGACAGGCCCGGCGAGCCGTCGACTGGACCTGGGGCCACCAGCACCAGCTCGACCTCGAGAGCCCCACCCTCGGCCAGTCCGACATCCCGATGGTCCGGCGGCTGTTCAACCGCGGCGGCTACCAGGTCGGCGGCGGCTCGGAGATCGTCAACGCGACGTCGTGGAACGCCGCCTCCGGCTCGTACGACGTGACGTACGCGCCGTCGATGCGCATGGTCGTCTCGCTCGCCGACCTCGACCGGTCGCGGTGGGTGAACCTCACCGGGGCCTCGGGGCACGCCTTCGACGCGCACTACGTCGACCAGACCGATCTCTACGTGGACGGCCGCACCCTGCCGTGGGCGTTCTCCCGCCACGAGGTCGACGAAGCCACCGACAAGACGCTCACGCTCGAGCCCGAGCCGGACAGCGGCTGAGCGTCGTCACCAGCGCGTGATGCCACCGGACGGTGTGACGACGGCGGTCACCGGCCGGTCGTGCGCCGCGGTGGGTACGGCGTCGATCAGCTCGTCGTCGTAGAGCAGCGTGCAGGTGAACGTGCCGACCGGGACCCGGGCGAGCGCCCGGTCGTAGCAGCCGCCGCCCTGGCCGAGCCGCATGCCCGAGTCGGTCGACGGCGAGCCCCGGCGTCAGCACGACGTCGGCGGTGGCGACCGCCTCCAGGCCGAGCCGCGGCCCGGTCGGCTCGAGCAGTCCCCGCCGCGCGCGGGCCAGGCTGTCCGGTCCGTCGTACACCGCCCAGTCGAGGTCGAGGTCCGGCAGCACCACCGGCACGATCACCCGCCGGCCCAGCGCCAGCAGGCCGTCGAGGAGCGGGCCGGTGCCGGGCTCGGTGCCGATGGAGACGTAGGCAGCGACGGTCGCCGACCGCCGGATCTCACCGGAGGACAGCAGGTGCGCGGCGATCGCACGCGCCGACTCGGACACCTCGACCAGCGGCCGCCGGCCGCGGCCGGTGACGAGCTGGTCGCGCAGCGCGATCTTCTGCGCCTTGGTGGCGTCGGTGCTCTCCACGGTCCCGACGCTACTCATCGACGCCAATGGATAGCCTCGGGCACATGAGTGACGAGGGACTGCAGCAGGCGCGGACCAAGATGCGCGACGCCGGCGTCGACCCGGTGGCGATCGACGTGTTCGAGCACTACTACCGGCTGGTCGAGAGCGGCGAGACCGGGATGATCCCCGAGTCGACGATCGAGCCCGTCGACATCCCGGCGCTCGCGGACGCCGACCTCTCCGGGAGCAGCGAAGGGCTCGCCGGCACCGTCGTGATCAAGCTCAACGGCGGCCTCGGCACGTCGATGGGCCTCGACAAGGCCAAGTCGCTGCTCGAGGTGCGCGACGGGCTGAGCTTCCTCGACATCATCGCCCGGCAGGTGCTGGCGGCCCGCGAGGAGCACGACGTCACGCTGCCGCTGGTGTTCATGAACAGCTGGCGCACCCGCGACGACACCGCGCGCGCGCTCGAGGGCTACGACCTCGAGGTCGAGGGACTGCCGCTGGACTTCCTGCAGAACAAGGAGCCGAAGCTCCGCGCCGACGACCTCACGCCGGTCGAGTGGGAGGAGGACCCGGACCTCGAGTGGTGCCCTCCCGGGCACGGCGACCTCTACACCGCGCTGCGCGGCACGCGGTCTGCTGGACCGGCTCATCGACGCCGGCTTCAAGCGCGCGTTCGTCTCCAACTCCGACAACCTCGGCGCGACGCCCGACGCCCGGGTCGCCGAGTGGTTCGCGCGGCTCCGGTGCGCCGTTCGCGATCGAGGCGGTGCGACGTACGCCGTCGGACCGCAAGGGCGGCCACTTCGCGCGTCGTACGTCGGACGAGCGGATCGTGCTGCGCGAGACCGCGCAGACGCTCGACGAGGACAAGGAGGCGCTCGCCGACCTGTCGCGCCACAAGTACTGCTCGACGAACAACCTGTGGTTCGACCTCGAGGCGATGCGCGACGAGCTCGACCGGCGCGACGGCGTGCTCGGCCTGGCGCTGATCAAGAACACCAAGACCGTCGACCCGGCCGACTCCGACAGCCCGGAGGTGATCCAGATCGAGACCGCGATGGGCGCGGCGATCGAGGTGTTCGACGGCGTCGCAGCTGATCGAGGTGACCCGCGCGCGGTTCCTGCCGGTCAAGACGACCAACGACCTGCTGGTGCTGCGCTCGGACTGCTACGAGCATGACCGAGAGCCACTCGCTGGCGCTCGCCGAGGGCCTCGACGCGGTGCCGTTCGTCGACCTCGACACGCGCTACTACAAGGTGGTCGACGAGTTCGACGAGCGCTTCCCCGAGGGCGTGCCGTCGCTGCGGCGAGCCGAGCAGCTGGTGGTCGAGGGCGACTGGACGTTCGGCAAGGACGTCACCGTCGTCGGTGAGGCGAAGCTCGAAGGGCGACGGCGGTCGGGTCGAGCTCCGGCGACGACGCTCGGTGGCTAGTCTCGCGAGCATGTCCCACCTGATGCCGACCGACCGGCTGAGCACCGTGGACGAGCACGTCGAGCGCATCGTCGATGCGCTCGAGCCGCTGCCGCCCTACGACCAGCCGCTGCTGGAGGCGCTCGGTCTCCCGGTGTGCGAGGACATCGTGGCGCCGATGGACCTGCCGTCCTTCGACAACTCGGCGATGGACGGCTACGCGGTCTACTTCGACGACGTCGTGACGGCCTCCGACGACTTCCCGGTGCACCTGCCCGTGGTCGGGGAGATGGCGGCCGGGCAGACCAAGCTGTTCGCGCTCAGCCCCGGCACGTCGGTGCGGATCATGACCGGTGCACCCGTCCCGCAGGGCGCCGACGCGATCGTCCCGATCGAGTGGACCGACGGCGGCCTCGCCACGGTGCGCATCACGCGCGCGCCGGAGCGCGACCAGCACGTGCGGCACGCGCGGTGAGGACGTGCGCACCGGTGACGTGCTGCTCGAGGACGGCAGCATGCTCGGTCCGCGCCAGATCGGGCTGCTGGCGTCGGTGGGCCGGGCGCAGGTGCGCGCGCGGCCGCGGCCGCGCGTGGTGGTGATGTCGACGGGCGCCGAGCTGCGCGAGCCGGGCACGTCGCTCGGCCACGACTCGATCTTCGACGCGAACTCCTACATGCTCGCGGCCGCCGCCCGCTCCGCCGGCGCGATCGCCTACCGCGTCGGCATCGTCTCCGACGACCCGCGCGAGTTCAGCGACGCGCTCAGCGACCAGCTCGTGCGCGCCGACCTCGTCGTGACCAGCGGCGGGGTCAGCAAGGGCGCCTACGACGTGGTCAAGGAGGTGCTCTCCGAGCTGGGCACGGTGTCGTTCGGCGAGGTCGCGATGCAGCCGGGCAAGCCGCAGGGGTTCGGCTTCGTCGGCGAGGACGCGACGCCGATCCTCACGCTGCCGGGCAACCCCGTCTCGTCGTACGTCTCGTTCGAGGTGTTCGCGGTGCCCGCGCATCCGCCGCGATGATGGGCCGGCTGCCCTACCGCCGCCCGCTGGTCAAGGCCACTGTGCACCAAGGGCTTCGCGTCGCTCCCGGAGCGGCAGCAGTACGTCCGCGGCGCGGTTCAGCATCGACGGGCACGGCGCCCACGTCACCCCGGTCGGCGGCCACGGCTCGCACCTGATGGGCGACCTCTCCGAGGCCAACGCGCTGATCGTGGTGCCGGCCGAGGTCACCTAGGTCGGGACGGACAGCCAGGTGCAGGTGCTCGTGCTGGACCGAGACTTCTGACGATGGCCGCGGACGAGCCGCAGGCTGACGCACGTCGACGAGTCCGGCGCCGCGCGCATGGTCGACGTGTCCGGCAAGGAGCAGACGGTGCGCGAGGCGGTGGCCACCGGGCGCGTGCTCGTCTCCGCCGACCGTGGTCGGCCTGCTGCGCGGCGAGGGCGTGCCCAAGGGCGACGCGCTCGGGGTCGCGCGGGTCGCCGGGATCATGGCCGCCAAGCGCACTCCCGACCTGGTGCCGCTGTGCCACCCGCTCGCGATCTCCGGCGTGACGGTCGACCTCGCGGTCGCCGACGACGCCGTCGAGATCACCGCGACCGTGCGCACCACCGACCGCACCGGCGTCGAGATGGAGGCGCTGACCGCGGTGTCCGTCGCGGCGCTGACGGTCGTCGACATGGTCAAGGCCGTCGACAAGGCGGCCGTCATCACCGACGTGCGCGTCGAGTCGAAGACCGGCGGCAAGTCCGGCGACTGGGTCCGGCCGTGACCGAGGGCCCGCCGCTGACGGCGACCGTGGTGTGCGCGTCGAACCGCGCCGTCGGCCGGCGTCTACGAGGACACCACCGGCCCGGTCGATCGTCGACGCGCTGGCCGAGCTGGGCTTCGAGGTCACGGGCCCGGTCGTCGTACCCGACGGGGAGCCGGTCGCCGACGCGATCCGCAGCCGCGGTCGACGACGGCGTCGCGGGTGGTCATCACCACCGGCGGCACCGGCCTGACGCCCGACCGACCGCACGCCCGAGGTCACCAGGGCGCTGCTCGACTACGAGGTCTCCGGCATCGCCGAGGCGATCCGGGCGTACGGCGTCGCGAAGGGCGTCCCGACCGCGCGCGCTGTCGCGCGGGCTGGCCGGGGTCGTCGGCGCCAGGCGCTCGTGGTCAACCTGCCGGGCTCGCGCGGCGGCGTGAAGGACGGCCTCGCCGTGCTCGCGCCGCTGCTCGTGCACGCCGTGCAGCAGATCACCGGGAGCGACCACTGAGCCGGCCGGGCAGCGCGTCGATCGGCCCCGGCGCGCAGCCGTGGCGCGTGCAGCTGCGCTCGGACAAGGTGGGGCTGCGCCCGCTGTCGATGGGCGACGCCAAGGCCTGGAACGAGGTGCGCCGGCGCAACGCCGAGTGGCTGCGGCCCTGGGAGGCGACCGTGCCGCCGGGGGACACCTCGGCGCCGCGCACCTTCCGGGCGCTGGTGCGCGACCTGCGCCGGCAGGCGCGGGAGCGGCGGGCGCTGCCGTTCGCGGTGACCGTCGACGACGTGTTCGCCGGACAGCTGACCGTCACCAACATCGTCGGCGGGTCGGCGCGGTGGGCGCAGATCGGCTACTGGATCGACCGGCGCTACGCGGGCGCAGAACGTCATGCCGACGGCGGTCGCCCTCGTCGTCGACTACTGCCTGCTCGAGCTGCACCTGCACCGCATCGAGGTGGCGATCCGTCCGGAGAACACCGCGAGCCTGCGGGTGGTGGAGAAGCTCGGCTTCACCGAGATCGGCTACGCGCCCGGCTACCTGCACATCGACGGCGACTGGCGCGACCACCGGCTGTTCGCGGTCACCAGCGAGGAGGTGGGCGGCGGCCTGTTGCGACGGCTGCGTGAGGCTTAACCTCAGAAATCACACGAGTCACACAAGTTCACTCACGACACACCGGTTTACATCCGGGTTGCACGCTTCTGCCGCCTTTAATCTTCGGGCGTGGACCTGTCCGGAGTCATCTTCGTGCTGCTCGCCGTCGCGTGGGCCGTGTACCTGATCCCCAAGGCGCTCAAGCACCACGACGAGGTGGCGAGGACCCGGTCGATCGACCGGTTCTCCTCGGCGATGCGGGTGCTCGCGCGCCGCGAGCCCGTGAACGAGAAGGACTCCCGGCTGGTCGTCACCCCCCGCAAGCAGGCGACGGTCGCCCCGGCTCCCACCCCTGAGCCGGAGCGCCGCGCGCCCCAGCCCGTCACCGCGGAGAAGCCCGCCGTCCGTCGTACGGCGGCGCGCAAGGCCGCTCGTCGCCGGCGCCGGATCCTCGGCTTCCTGCTGCTCTGCGACATCGGCGTCGCGGCGGCGGCCTACCTCGCCTACCTGCAGTGGTGGGCGGTCGCCATCCCCGGCGGCCTGACGCTGCTGTACCTCGTGCTGTGCCGCACCCAGGTCCGCCACGAGAACGCCCGCCCGGTCCGAGCCGCTGCGCCGCGGCCAGCGGCCGAGCCGGTTGCCGAGCAGCCGGTCGTTCAGCAGGCGGTCGTCGAACCTGTTGCCGCTCCGGGTCTCATCGAGCCGGTCGACGCCGACTTCGACGACGCCGAGGACACCATGGGCATCCCCGTCGCCGAGCTGCAGTCCGCGCTCGCCACCGCCGACGGCACGCCGCTGTGGGACCCGCTGCCGATGACGCTGCCGACCTACGTGTCCGCGCCGAAGGCCAAGCGCACCGTCCGCACCATCGACCTCGGCCAGCCCGGCACCTGGACGTCCGGGCGCACCGCCGAGGACGCCGAGATCGCGGCCCGGGCCGCGGCCGAGGAGGCGGCCCGCAAGGGCACCGGCGAGGGTGGCCAGGCCGCCGTCGGCGGCTGACGCACGCCCCGTCCCGGCCGTTCGAACGGCCCGCACCCGGGTGGTATCTTTCGTAGCCGCGTCGGACCCCTCCGGCGCTCTGGGGCTGTGGCGCAGTTGGTAGCGCGTCTCGTTCGCAATGAGAAGGTCAGGGGTTCGAATCCCCTCAGCTCCACCACCGCGTAGCGCAGGCTCTGCCGTTGGCAATGAGAAGGTCAGGGGTTCGAATCCCCTCAGCTCCACCACCGCGGTAGCCGGCAGCGCTCTGTCATTGGCAATGAGAAGGTCAGGGGTTCGAATCCCCTCAGCTCCACCCAAGGCAGCATGGCACTGCGTTCATCGGTGGTGTCCACTCGCACATGAGCGTCGGATACCGCCTACTGTGTCCGACTACTTGACCTCGGAGCGGCGCAGGGAGAGCAGCCCGACGACGAGGGGAATGACGATCCAGATCATCGTGGTCGAGCCGAGCATCGCCCACTCCCTACCGGTGTTCGTGGCGCCCTCGAAGAGCGCCACCTGCGTGTCGTTCCAGTCGATCCACGGCTGCAGGTCCTCGAACCACGAGCGCACCTGGGCCAGGAGGACGAGGATGCCCGGCATGACCAGTGAGACGACGAAGTAGCCCACGATCGCGGCCGCGGAGTTGCGCAGCACGACACCGAGGGTGAAGCCGATGGCCATGCCGACCAGGTCGCCGAGCACGATCTGGGGCGCCATGGACAACGAGATGTCCCACACGGTGTCGACGCCGGCGAGCGCGGAACCGGCCACGTTGCCGAGGGCGCCCACCGCGAAGGCGACGGCCATGGAGCCGAGGCCCACCAGGAGGGTCGCGATCGCCTTGGCGCCGATCACGCGTCCGCGGCTCGGCACCAGCGTGAACGTCGTGAGCCCGCTGCGCTGGCTCCACTCACTCGTGACGGCCAGGATCGCGATCATCGGCAAGATCACCGACATCGGGAACCCGATCGCCCTCGACGAAGCTCTCGTAGGTGACGGCGCTGTCGGGAGCGAAGATGAGGACCGCCCCGGTCGCGATGACCGACAGGACACCGATGCTGACGAGCATCCAGAATCCCGAGCGGGTGTTGAACATCTTGCGCAGCTCGACCTTGACGAGCCGGGTGGTCGGGATGGGACGGGCGGTCCGGTCGGGCCGGCGCGGCCTCGGTGGTGGCCGGAGGGATGATCGTGGCGGTCATGCCGCAACTCCTTCGCGTTGGGTGTCGGCAGTGAGCGACAGGAACATGTCTTCGAGCCCGGCGCCCTCGGCGGACCGGAGCTCGGTGAGGGCGATGCCGGCGGTCAGGGCCACGGCCCCGACCCGAGCGGGGTCGGCGTCCGTGCGGACCGAGCCGTCGCTGGCGAGCGTGCTGGGGATCCCGGCCTGCTCCAGTGCGTGCGCGAGGTCGCGCGGTGACGTCGACCTGGCGAGCGTCCCGGCCGCGGCCAGCAGCTCTTCCTTGGTGCCGGCCGCGACGATCTTTCCGTTGCCGATCACGACCAGGTCGTCGGCGATGACCTCGATCTCGTGGAGCAGGTGCGAGGACAACAGCACGGTGCCGCCCTGGCTGGCGAAGCCCGTCAGCAGGTCGCGCATCCACCGGATCCCGGCAGGGTCGAGCCCGTTGGCGGGCTCGTCGAGGATCAGCACCTGGGGGTCTCCGAGCAGTGCGGTGGCGATGCCGAGCCGCTGACGCATGCCGAGGGAGTAGTTGCGCACCCGGCGCTTGGCCTCGGTTGGTGTCAGGCTCACCAGCTCGAGCATCTCGTCGACGCGGGGGCGGGGCAGACCCATGGTGTCGGCGGCGATCGTGAGGATCTCGCGTCCGGTGCGACCGGCGTGCTGGGCGGAGGCGTCCAGGAGGACGCCCACCTCGAGGCCGGGGTTGGGGAGGTCGGCGAACCGTTCTCCGTTGATGGTCGCGGTGCCGGACGTCGGGACGGTCAGGCCGACCATCACGCGCATCGTGGTGGACTTGCCGGCGCCGTTCGGGCCGAGGAAGCCGGTGACGCGACCGGGCAGGGCGGTGAAGGAGACGTTGTCGACGGCGGTGAAGCCGGCGTACCTCCGGGTCAGTGACTCAACAGTGATCATGTGACAACCCTCGCCGCGTCGCGGCGTGCGCACATCGGCGTCGAGGCCGGACCCTCCTCGGCCGTTGGGAGGAGCGGGGTCTCGTTCTTTCGGTCGGTCCCCGACGCCTCGGCGGTCCCTAGGCTGGGCGGGTGATCACCAACGCCCTGCGCTCGCTGTGGGCCGAGCCCCGCGCAGCCGACGCTCCCGAACGGGTGTCGCGCGACTGGGTGCTGGTCGGGGTGTTGATGGTGACGGCGCTGCTCGAGGGAGTCCTCCGGGACGACGTCGTCTGGCGGCCGTTCGCGACGATCGTGGCGGTCGGACTCGCGCCGGTGCTGCTGTGGCGGCGTACCCGGCCGTTGGCCTGTGTCGTGGTGGGCTTCGGCACCGCGATGGTGTTGGGGCTGGCGAGCCTGGCGGGCGGGCCCCCCTGTGTCGGCCTCAACACGATGATCTACGTCCTGGTGCTCGTCTACGCGCTGGTCCGCTGGGGCTCAGGGCGCGAGATCGTGATCGGGCTGGCGGTGGTGCTGGTCGCTGCGGTAATCGGTACGGTCGCCGACTACACCGGGCCGGCCGACGTCATCGGCGGGTTCGGCATCCTGGCGGCGGCGGCGGCGGGCGGAGCGGCGTTCCGCTACCGCGCCGAGAGCTGGCGCCGGGCGTTGGACCAGATCCGCAGCCAGGAGCGGGTCGGCCTCGCGCGCGAGCTGCACGACATGGTCGCCCACCACGTCTCGGCGATCGCTGTGCAGGCGCAGGCGGGCCGGGCGATGGCCGGGCAGCGACCCGAGGCGGGGCTCGAGGCGCTGGCGGTCATCGAAGGGGAAGCATCGCGGACGCTGGCGGAGATGCGGGCGATGGTCCGGGTGCTGCGCGACGGAGCGCCGGCGGAGTACGCCCCCCAGCCCGGCGTCGCCGACCTGGTGTCCCTCGCCCGCCGCGACCCGGTGCCGGTCGTCGACGTGGAGGTGCCAGGTGACCTGGACGAACTTCCGCTCCAGGTCGACGCGGCGGTCTACCGGCTGGCGCAAGAGGCGCTGACCAACGCCCTGCGGCACGCCCGCAACGCCTCGCGTGTGGAGATCCGGGTCGTCGAGGGTGCAGGAAGGCTGCGACTACGCGTGACCGACGACGGACAGATCGACCCGGCGCGGCCGGCGAGCCACGGCTTCGGGCTGCTGGGGATGACCGAGCGCGTGCAGCTGCTCGGCGGCACGCTGCGTGCCGGGCCGGCGCCCGAGGGCGGGTGGACGGTCGACGCCGAGCTGCCGACGGAGGTACGCCGATGACGGTGCGCGTGCTGGTGGCCGACGACCAAGATCTGGTGCGTACCGGCCTGTCCATGATCCTTGACGCGCAGCCTGGCATCGAGGTCGTCGGCCAGGCCGCCGACGGCCACGCCGCGGTCGAGCTGGCGCGTCGGCTCCGCCCCGACGTGTGCCTGGTCGACATCCGGATGCCCGGGCTCGACGGCATCGAGGTGACCGAGCTCCTCGCCGGGCGGGGCGTCCCGGACCCGATGGCGGTGGTGGTGATCACGACCTTCGACCTCGACGAGTACGTCCACGGCGCGCTTCGGGCCGGCGCCCGAGGCTTTCTGCTCAAGGACGCCGGGCCGGAGCTGCTCGTCCAGGCCGTGCATGCCGCCGCCGTCGGCGATGCCCTGATCGCGCCGAACATCACCCGGCGGCTGCTGTCCACCCTGGCCGCCAGGGAACCGTCGAACCGACGTACCCAACCGATCGAGCCGCTCACCGACCGCGAGGAGGAGGTGCTGGCGCTGGTCGCCCGCGGCCGCACGAACGCCGAGATCGCCGCCGACCTCTTCATCGGCCTGACGACCGCCAAGACCCACGTCGCGAGCCTGCTGACCAAGATCGGCGCCCGCAACAGGGTCGAGATCGCGATGTGGGCCTACGACACCGGCCGGGTGGGGGACTGAAGCCGCCGTCCAAGGACTCGGAGAAGCCGTTCCGCCAGCAAGCAGGAGCGAGTGGAGGCCCGCACGTTGGCGTCGGTAGCCGATCACAGCGGCCAGGGTCGCGTTGATGAGCATGAAGTAGACGGGGTAGGCCAGCAGGGCCAGTGACACGGAGCCGACCGAGCCCGCAGCCATCGCACCGCCGAGACCGGCGATGACGAAGGTCGAGATGGTCTCGGTGCCTGGGTCACACCAGGCTTTGGGCAGCATCATCAGGGCAGCCACGAAGTCGGCGACGATCACGCAGGCAGTGGCGATGAGCGGCTCATCGACGGCGACCCACCCCGCCACACCGGCACCGGCGACGGCAATCAGTGCCAGGTCCACTCGGCTGAGCCCACCGCTCCCGAGCCGGATGGAAAGAAGGAACACGAGGCAAGTGCCGAACGCCTGGGTGGCCAGTGGCACCAGGCTCCATGGCGCGTCCCCGGCACTCTGCGCCCGCAGAGCGACGACCTCGATCACGCCCCAGATGAGCCAGGTGCCACGGTGCGGAACAGTGGTACGGCGCAGGGTGTCGCGCAGGTAGGGCACGGACCCGACTACGCCCAGGGCTCCTCCGAGGAGGCCGAACACCGCCAGGCCATCGATCATCGCCGCACCCCTTCAATGGTGTGAGGAGTGCAGAGCCAGGGGCCGTGATACCCAGTGGGCGTCGACGCGCCAACCGCTCTCCTGCCCGTCAATCGTTCGGGCGCCGCGAAATGGGTAGAGGTGAGCCAAGGGACTACCCAGAACCGCGGCAGGAGCGACCATGACCGACACGGCCAGGCAAGACGCATCGGGCGCGCCGGACAAGCCCGGCGAGCTGCGCAAGGGGCTCAAGCAGCGTCACCTCACGATGATCGCCATCGGCGGCGTGATCGGAGCGGGCCTCTTCGTCGGCTCGGGAGCCGTCATCTCCGAGGCCGGACCGGCAGCGTTCCTGACCTACCTGATCACCGGCACCCTCATCGTCCTCATCATGCGGATGCTCGGGGAGATGGCCACCGCGAACCCGTCCACCGGGTCGTTCGCCGACTACTCACGCTTCGCTCTCGGCGGCTGGGCGGGCTTCTCCGTCGGCTGGCTCTACTGGTACTTCTGGGTCATCGTCGTCGGCTTCGAGGCCGTCGCCGGCGCAGAGATCCTCACGTACTGGTTCGACGCACCGCTCTGGATGCTCTCGCTTGGGCCTGATGGTGCTGATGACGGCGACGAACCTGGTGTCGGTCTCGTCGTACGGCGAGTTCGAGTACTGGTTCGCCAGCATCAAGGTGGCCGCGATCATCGTCTTCTTGCTGCTCGGCACGCTGTTCGTCCTCGGCATCTGGCCGAACCAGGACTTCGACGTCAGCAACCTGACCCAGCAGGGTGGGTTCCTTCCGAACGGCCTGGGCGCGATCTTCTCGAGCATCGTCGTCGTCATCTTCTCGATGGTGGGTGCCGAGATCGCCACCGTCGCCGCCGCCGAGTCGCACGACCCCAAGAAGGCCATCGCCCGGGCCACCCAGTCGGTGATCGTTCGCGTGCTGACGTTCTACGTCGGCTCGGCGCTGCTCCTGGTCATCATCTTGCCCTGGGACGACAACAAGCTCGGCTCCTCGCCGTTCGTGGCGGCCTTCACGGAGATGGGCATCCCGTACGCCGACGACATCATGAACGCGGTCGTGCTCACCGCGGTCCTGTCCTGCCTCAACTCCGGGCTCTACACCGCGTCCCGCATGCTCTTCGTTCTCGGCGCGAGACGAGAGGCGCCGCTGAAGCTCATCACCGTCAACTCGCGCGGCGTTCCCTTCTGGGCGATCCTCGCCTCGACGGTCGTCGGCTTCTTGAGCGTGATCGCTTCGTACGTCTCCCCGGACACGGTGTTCTTGTTCCTGCTCAACTCATCGGGTGCCGTCATCCTCTTCGTGTACCTGCTCATCGCGGTGTCCCAGTTCGTTCTGCGTCGCCGAGCCGACGAAAGCACGCTCACCGTCAAGATGTGGCTGTTCCCCTGGCTGACCATCGTCGCCGCAGTGGGCATCGTCGCGGTGCTGGCGCAGATGGCTTTCGACTCGGAGACCCGTTCCCAGCTGCTGCTCAGCCTGCTGTCATTCGGTGTCGTCCTGGTGCTGTACGCCATCACGCGCTGGCGCGGCGGATCGGTCTCCACCGAGGAGCTCGTGGACCGCAGCGGGGACGGCGGGGACGACCAGTCGCCCGCCCACAAGGTGCTGGTCCTGGCCAACCGGACGCTGACGGCACAGGAGCTGCAAGACACCCTGGGAGGGTTCGCCGGGAGCGACGCGGCCGAGTACCGCGTCGTGGTCCCCGCCAATCCGGTCGACACGGGCCAGGCCGACAAGGAGGGCGCGGCGTTCGTGTGGGAGGCCACCACCAAGGCGGCCCGAGAGCGTCTGGAGCAGACCCTCGAGCTGATGCGGGAGCGAGGGCTCACCGTCGACGGTGATCTCGGGGACTACCGCCCACTGGTGGCCCTAGAGGAGGCGCTCGCCGAGTTCGACGCCGACCACGTCGTCATCTCCACCCAGCCGGACGACCAGTCGAGCTGGCTGCGCCATGACGTGGTGTCGAAGGCGAGGGAAAGGCTGTCGATCCCCGTCCACCACGTCGTGGTGCACGAGCAGGTGCCGCAGCGCTGAGCCCTGTTCACCCGCGACCTGGACCGCTCAGACCAGCTCGCCGCGCTTCCTGCTCAGGTAGGCGCGCTCGGCGGAGTTCTGGGTGGCGGCGATCGCGGCGTCGTACGCCTCCTTCGCCTCGGCGGTCCGGCCGAGCCTGCGGAGCAGGTCGGCGCGGGCGACGTGCCATGCGTGGTAGCCGGTGAGCGGCAGCCGGTCGACCAGAGCGAGGGCGACCTCCGGGCCGTCCAGCTCCGCGACCGCGACCGCGCGGTTGAGGGCGACGATCGGCGACGGGTCGAGCCGGGTCAGCTGGTCGTAGAGCGCGACCACCTGCGACCAGTCCGTGTCCGACGCCGGTGGGGGCGTCGGTGTGGACGGCGTTGATCGCGGCGAGTATCTGGTAGCGGCCGGGTCGGTTGATCGCGAGGCACTCGCGGACCAGGTCGTGCCCCTCGGCGATCAGCGCGCGGTCCCAGCCGGCGCGGTCCTGCTCGCCGAGCGGGACCAGCTGCCCGTTCCGCACGCGGGCCTCACGCCGGGCCTCGGTGAGCAGCAGCAGCCCGAGCAGACCGGCCACCTCCGGCTCCTCGGGGAGCAGCTGGCGGAGGATCCGGGTCAGCCGGATCGCCTCGCCGGTGAGCTCGGCGCGCACCGGGTCGCCGTCGCCGGTGGCGAGGTAGCCCTCGTTGAAGACGAGGAACAGCACCGCCAGCACGCCGCCGAGCCGCTCGGGGAGGTCGGCGGCCTCGGGCACCCGGTAGGGCACGTTCGCCGCCGCGATCTTCTTCTTCGCCCGGGTGATCCGCTGCGCCATCGTGGTCTCGGGCACGAGGAACGCCTGCGCGATCTCGGCCACGGTCAGCCCACCGAGGAGGCGGAGCGTCAGCGCGATCCGCGCCTCCGGTGCGAGCGCCGGGTGGCAGCAGGTGAACAGCAGCCGCAACCGGTCGTCCTCGACCGGTCCGGTGGGCTCGTGGGGCGTGTCGTCGTAGTTCATGAGGGCCGCCTGGTGCTTCGCGTCGCGCTGCTTCTCGCGGCGGATCCGGTCGATCGCGCGGTTGCCCGCGGTGGTGGTGAGCCAGCCGCCGGGGTTGGGAGGTACGCCGGACTCCGGCCACTTCTCCAACGCGACCACGAGCGCCTCGCCCGCCGCCTCCTCGGCGATGTCGATGTCACCGAAGCGGCGGACGAGCGAGGCGATCAGGCGGCCGTACTCCTCGCGGAAGACCCGCTCGACGGCCGCCGTTCCGCCCTGCATCGATCAGTCGTCGGTTCGGGCCGGCTCAGGCGAGGCCGTCGAACGGACGGACCTCGACCTTGCCCCGGCACGCCTTGGACCCCTCGGCCGCGAGCTTGAGCGCCACGTCGAGGTCGGGCGCGTCGATGACCCAGAAGCCCCCGATGACCTCCTTGGTCTCGAGGTAGGGGCCGTCGGTCATCACCGGCGTCTCACCCTGGCCGTCGACGACGGTCGCGGTCGATGCCGACTGCAGCCCACCGGCGAAGACCCAGTAGCCATCGGCCTGGAGCTTGTCGTTGAAGGCGCCGGTCGCGGCGAACGCCTCCTCCATCTCCTCCTTGGAGCCGTAGCTGCCGAACTCGTCCATCTCGGCGGGGCCGTGCACGGCCAGCAGGTAGTGCGTCATCTCACTTCTCCTCGGTTCCGGGCGGTCCCGATGACCGCCTTCTACCCCCACCACGAACGGCATCCCGCCGATACGACAACCTGCCACAGAAGCCAGCGACCGGCACAGCGAACATGTTCTTCCGGTCGCCGACCTGTCGGATCCGGAGCCGGCCGTTCGTGGAGGGGGTATGAGCGGGTCGCATCGGGCGCGCGGCCCGCCGAGGAAACGGAGCTCGACATGTCCACCACCACACAGATCCCCACCCGCACGACCCCCAGCGCGCCGACCCCGGCGGCCGGGCGGCAGCCGGTCTGGAAGCACGGAGTCGCCGCTGCCGTCGTCGCCTCGGTCGCCACGACCGTCCTCGCGGCGATCGCGTCGGCCGCCGGCGTCTCGTTCGCCGACAGCTCCGGCGTGAGCATCCCGATCGCCGGGTTCGCGCAGCTGACGCTGATCTTCTCGCTCGTCGGCGTCGGCATCGCCGCCGTCATGGCGCGCAAGGCGCGTCGGCCGCGGGCCACGTTCGTGCGGACGGCGGTCGCCCTGACCGCGCTGTCCTTCGTCCCGGATCTCACGTTCGGGTTCGACGCCGCCTCCGCGGCCACCCTGATCACGCTGCACATCGTCGCCGCGGCGATCGTGGTGCCGACCCTCGCAGGCGGCTCGCTCACTCCCGCTGAGTCGGGCCGAGGTCGGTCGGGCGCCGTCGAGACCACGCTGGTCTCGACGGCGCCTCACCCTGTGGGGATGACGCGCGAACCGGACTCTCGGCGGATGCTGTCAGCCACCGCGTCGCCGACCGCGGACTCGTCTGCGTGGGCGCACGTGCTCATGACGGGTGGTGGTGCCGGATGGCACGCGAGCGTTCCTCGGAAGAGCTGTCGGGCCGCCGGCGATGGTGGTTGGTGCTGCGAGGTCTCACTCGCGCGGCGCTGACCACCGCGGTGCTGGTCGTCCTCTACTACGTGCTGCCGCTCGACAGCCGCTCGAATCTGTTCCTGTACGTCGAGCTCGTGCTCGGCCTCGCGTTGCTGGCGGGCCTGATCGCCTGGCACGTGCGAGCGATCCTCGCCTCCGACTACCCGGGCATTCGCGCGGTGCAGGCACTGGCGTCGACGGCAGCCCTGTTGCTGCTGCTGTTCGCCGCGACGTACTTCATCTTGAGCGCGGAGGAGCCGGCGACGTTCACTGAGCCGCTGTCCCGCACCGATGCGCTGTACTTCACCGTCACCGTCTTCTCCACCGTGGGATTCGGTGACATCAGCGCGCAGACGGAGTCCGCGCGCGTGCTCGTCATGGGTCAGATACTGCTGGACCTGGTGGTGCTCGGAGTCGGCATCCAGCTGCTCATCGAGGCAGCCAGACGCGGCCGGGCGGGACAACAGTCCGGCGGTGGGTCCTGACATGGCGGGCGCAACGAGCAGCGGTCCGTCGAGCCGGTGGTGGGACAGGTCCTCGTTCTGGTGGTGGATCGCCGCGAACGCTGTTGCGTACCTGATCATCGTGGTCGGCGGGGCGCTGCTGTTGGCCATCAGCTCCGATGTGGTCGCCGCGGCGATGTCGACGTTGCGAAGGCTCACGATCCTCGTCGTGGCGATCGGCGCTTCGGCCATCTACGGGATCGTGCTGGGAAGACTCCAGTGGCAGGTCCTGCGACTGCGCGTGCCGACGCTGCCGAAGCGGCAGTGGGTGCTGGCAACGTTCGTCCCGGCCCTCATCGCGTTCGCACTGGTGATCGGGCCGCAGGCACTCGACAAGGTGGTCACCGGCAGCAACCCGTTCGACGTCTTCAAGGACGCGTTCGCCCAGGCGTTCGTGCTCGGCCCGCTCATCGGGGTGGCGCAGGCCGGCGCCCTGCGAGGGCGAACGAGCCGGTGGCGATGGTGGTTCGTCGGCAACGTCACGTCGTGGCTGTTCGGCGCCGCCACCGTCGAGATCGCGCAGTGGCTCCTCGGTCAGGTCGCGACGTACCCCGGGGACTCCACGTCGGTGACGGTCGCGCCGGCCTTCCCGCTGCTCGCGATCGCGGTGCACGGGCTGTGGATGCTCTGGATCACGGCACCCCAGGCGACCCGTGGACTCGAGTCGCAGACGTCGTGAGATGAAACCGGGGCTCCGCCGCTGGCCGCGGCGGAGCCCCGAGTGCGGTCCCGCTCTCGTGCACCGTTGCGTGAACGGTGCACGCCGGTGGCCGCACCTCTGCGTCCTCGGATCGCGAGCGAAGAGGGCTCGTGGTCACGCGCTCACGGTGCGAGGGCAGTCTGCTCCTGCTCACCCCCCGAGACGCTGATCTTGCGGGGCTTGGCGCGCTCGGCGACGGGGATGACCAGGCGCAGCACGCCCGCTTCGTACGACGCGCTGACCCGGTCCAGGTCGAGGTTGTCGCCGAGCACCAGCTGACGGCTGAAGGAGCCGCGTGTGCGCTCGTTCGCCAGCATCTGGTTCTCCGTCTGCGGGGCCGTGCGCTCCGCCCGGACTGTCAGCACGTTGCGCTCGACGTCCAGGTCGATGGCGTCACGAGAGACGCCCGGCAGGTCGAACTCGATCACGAAGCTGTCGCCTTCGCGCCAGGCATCCATCGGCATGACGGCCGGGCGGGTGGCGGTGCCGAGCACCTGCTGGGCGAGTCGGTCGAGGTCACGGAACGGGTCCGCGTTGCGAAGCAGCATTGCTCTTCCTCTCTGTCGTCGCGGCGTGGCCGCGGGCTCCTTATCTATAACGACAGTTACAGGTTGTATATATTCCTCGCATGAGGCAATGTCAAGTCCATGACTGAGAACGGGCGGCAAGGCGCACGAGGCGTGTTCGCGATCTCGGTGGCCGCTGACATGGTGTCGATGCAGATCCAGAATCTCCGGGTCTACGAGCGCCACGGGCTCGTCGAGCCCGATCGCACCGCCGGTGGCACGCGGCTCTACAGCCTCGACGACATCGACCGCCTGACCCGGGTCCGTGAGCTGCTCGCCGATGGCCTCAACCTCGCTGGCATCGCACGCGTCATCGCGTTGGAGTCCGAGGTCGAGCGGCTGCGGGTCGAGAACCGTCGACTGCGGCGAAGACGCTGAGGCAGACGATCCAGGCGCTCGTCATACCGATCTGGAACCGCTGGGCGACACCGGTCTGCCAGGAACGTGGGTCCGTGGTGCCGTAGTAGACGAACAGGATCGTCGCGATGACTCCGCCCACCCAGAACGTCGTCCAGGCTGCTCGGTGGAGCCAAGCCGGGCCGAGTCGGCGTGTGTCGAGACCGACCGCCGCGGCACCTAGGAAGATCGCCGCCTGGGAGACGATGCTCATCGCGTCATGGGTCCACCGTTGCAGCTCGTCGGTGGTGCCGTTGCACACCTGGCCGGACTCGCACGGGAGCGCGATGATGCCGGCGACGGCTCCGGTGACGGCGAAGACAACGGTCATCGCGACGGCCCACCGGCGCCACCCGCCCACCGGGAGCGCCGACCAGACGAAGGGGAGCAGGACCAGCACCAACAACCCGCACAAGACATCCGTCGTGCGCAGCAGGGTGGCGTTGGGTGACCCGGGGATCTCGAGCTCGCTGACCACCGCGAACCAGTCGCGCTCGCGGGAGAAGATCAGGTCGAGCAGGAAGTTGGAGTAGAAGAGCGCGGCGAGCACTCCCACGGCGACCAACGACACGGCGCGCCAGTCCTTCACCCGGCGCACTCCTACTCGTCGTGTCTGATGGCGTAGTCGCGTGCGCGGTGGCTCGACAGAGCCAGCAGCACGAGGATGCTGCTGCCGACCGTAGGCAGGTTCGCGAGGGTGATGGCCTCGTGGCCACGGACGCTCGCGAGGAAGGCGAACGACGTGCTGAAGACGCACACGCTCATCAACCAGACCCGGGCCCAGTTCCGGCCCCACAGCACGCACAGCGCGAGCACGATGTCCACGACGGCCGCCACGAGCAGGACGATGGCCGTGGCCACGCGTCAGCGACACCATGTCCTCCTTCGCCAGCTGGACCCCTGCCTTGCGGGCGAGGTTCGGTGAAGAAGTCGGCCGACAGCACGGCGACCACTGCCGCGACGAGGTAGACCAGACCCCGCAGCACCGTGACACCGGCACCGAACACCGTCTGCGCCGGGCGACGGCTACGGCTGTCGGTGGGTTCGCCGATGCTCACCGCGGCCGCGTCGACGCGCCGGAGGTCGACGATCGGCAGGTCGCCGTCGGTCTCGATCAGGTCGCCACCACCGTTGCGGGAGTGGTAGCCCGTCGAGAAGTTCTTGATCACCTCGACCTCGGCGCGGGCGTTGCCGGCCACCAGGGTCTCGACCACGAAGTCACGTTCGACGTCGATGTTCTCCTCGATCTTGTGCGTGACCTGGAGAGTGAACAGGGAGAACCCGACCTTGCGGTCGAACGTGCCCGCGGCGAGCCACTCGACGGGGTAGCCGCCAGGCAGCATCCACTCCGCCGGGCAGCGCCAGAACCGCACGTGGTGGCGTTGTGACGGACTGCCGGCCACCTCCTGCTGGTAGGCGAAGTCCTGTCGCCGGTCGAACAGCACAAGTGGGCTCACCGGCGCCCGCGGATAGCTCTGCCGCCGCATCGTCGACAGCACGATGCGGCGGGTGGAGGCGAAGGTGATGTCGTCCGCACGGATCCAGCCTGCGCTGGTGAGCGCCTGGTGGAGCTGGTCCTCCCGGCCGAGCAGCGCCAGGTTGACCGGGTCCCCGAGGAGACCGTCACTGGTGCGGGCGCGCCCGATGAAGTAGCCCGGCACGTAGAGGCGGGTGAGAACCCGGTGGAGACGAGGCAGCAGCAGGTAGGAGAAGAACGCCCAGAACACGATCAGCAGCAGCCAGGGCCAACCCGGCCGGATCCCCACCTTCAGGAGCAAAAAGGCCAACCAGACGGCAGACAGCGCCGAGAACGTGAAGAACAGCGCGTCCAGCCAGCCCTGACCGGAGGTCTGGCGTTCGACCTTTCGACCCCGCCCCATGCTCGTCAGTGTGCAGCATCTGAGCGAGCACAAGGCCGGATCGCTGCCCGTTCTAGGCGCCCTCACCCTTTGCGTGTGAGGTGCAGCGCTCCTGGCTCGATACCTTCCTTGAGTGTTGGTAGGGCTGGTCGGCGCCTTCGGTGCCGCGCTCTGCTACGGCATCGGGTCGGTGCTGCAGGCAGTCGCGGCTCGCGACACCGAGACCGCTGAGGGACTCGATCCCCGCCTGTTGCTGAGGCTGGCGAGGTCCTGGCGGTACCTGTTGGGCGTCGGCCTGGACGCCCTCGGCTTCGTGCTCTCGATCGCGGCCGTGCGCACGCTGCCGCTGTTCGTCGTGCAGTCGATCGTCGCGAGCTTCCTCGCGGTCACCGCCATCGTCGGTGCCGTCGTGCTTCACATGCCGCTGCGCCGCTCGGACAAGATCGGGCTCGGTGTGGTGATCGGCGGGCTCGTGCTGGTCGGTTTGTCGGCGGCCGAGGACCGGGCCGTAGACGTGAGCGATGCTGAGCAGTGGGGTGTCCTGATCGCGTCGATCGCCCTCGCCGTGCTCGCTGTGCCGATGGCCCGGTTCACGGGTGCCACTGGGGCTGCCGCACTCGGTGCGATCGCCGGCCTCGCCTTCGGTGCGACAGCTGTTGCCGCCAGGATGCTGCCGGGCTCCCTTGCCCTGGACCAGATCGGCGGCCAGCTGGGCGACCTCCTGGCAAGTCCTGCCACCTGGGCGCTCGCCGTCGCGGGTGTGCTGGCGATGCTCACCTACTCCACGGCCCTGCAACGCGGAACCGTCACGCAGGCCACCGCCCCGCTCGTGGTGGGAGAGACGGTCGCTCCTGCTGTGGTCGGCCTGCTCCTGCTCGGTGACGAGCCCCGTCAAGGTCTCGGTTGGGTCGCGGCCCTCGGCTTCGTGCTCGCCGTGGGGGGCGCCGTCAGCCTCTCCCGCCACGGAGAGGTCGCCGAGGTCCCCACGCCCGAGGAACCCATCGAAAGCGAGCTGTGATGACCGACGTGATCGAGCGGGGCTCGCAGCCCGCGACGACCCCCGGCGACGAAGGCCCCGCCGTGGAGAGGGCCTCGCGGGCCACTCCGCGCGACGACCGCTGGCCCGACTACTTCGCGCTGGCGACGTTCGCGTTCGCCACCTTCGTGTTCGTCGTCGCCCTGGTGCCGCCTTGGCGCCGCTACTTCTCGCAGCCCGACGACGCGTTGTCGCTGTTGACGATCCCGATCGTGCCCAGCGTCGTGTACGCCGCCCTGCTGACCGTGCTCGGCGTGGGGCTGCGACGTCGGCTCAGTGCCGCCTGGTGGATCCTCCTGCTGTGGTGGCTGATCCTGCCCGAGATAGGCCGGGTCATGGATCTGGCAGACGGCGAGGCCGTCGTGCTGAACTCGATCGGCCTGGTGATCTGCCTGGCCGTGCTCGCGGCTGCCATCCGGGCCCGGTCACAGTTCGCAGCCACCAGGCTGCCGGGCACCTTGTGGCGGGCCACCGCGTTCTTCGTCGTGGGCGGCGCGGTCGTCCTCTTCGGTGGCGCCTGGCTGGTTCTCGTCGTCGGCAGCTCTTCGAGCTACGTGGCCTCGCTCGAGTACGTGTACGGCTTCATGCTCGCCGACCTCGGCCGGGTGGCGGACGAGGGAACAGTGGTGACTGCTCCGATCTGGGTGCGGGCCGTGATCGGACTGGTCGGCGCGACGGTCGTGGTGATCTCCGCGACCATCCTGTTCCGGGCCTCACGGGACACCCACTCGCTGACGGTCGCCGACGAGGCCCGGGTCCGCACCCTGCTCCGCGACTTCGGTGAGTCCGACTCGCTCGGATACTTCGCAACCCGCCGTGACAAGTCCGTCGTGTGGGACACCGGTGACCCCGCGACGGCTCGCGCCGGGGTGTCCTACCGCGTCTTCGGCTCGGTGAGCCTGTCCAGCGGCAATCCCGTGGGTGACCCCGAGCACTGGGCAGCGGCCATCGATCGGTGGCGGCAGGAGGCTCGTCGCAGCGGCTGGTCGCTCGCCAACATGGGCGCCGGGGAGGCAGGTGCGCAAGCCCTCACCGAGGCAGGGCTCGTGGCCTACGAGATCGGCGACGAGGCGATCGTGGACCTGAGCGAGTTCTCCCTCAACGGGCCGGGGATGAAGGCCGTCCGCCAGTCCGTCTCGCGACTGCAGCGTCGGGGCTACACCACGAAGCTGCTGCGCCACTCGACGCTGACCGAGGAGGACTTCGGCGAGCTGATGAAGGCTGCCGGTCAGTGGCGGGGCGACGGTGGCGACGAACGCGGCTTCTCGATGGCACTGGGTCGGCTCGAGGACCCCTTGGACGGCGACTGCGTGATGGTCCAGGCCCGAGACGAGGACGGGAACATGCGTGGGTTCCTCAGCTTCGTGCCCTGGGGTCGCAACGCGCTCTCTCTCGACCTGATGCGACGCGACCCGTCGGCCGGCAACGGTCTCGTGGAGCTGATGGTGACCGCACTGGCGGAGAACGCCGCGCCCTTCGGGGTCGGCCGCGTCTCGCTCAACTTCGCGATGTTCCGCGAGGCGTTCGAGCGCGGTGCCCAGATCGGTGCCGGTCCGCTGGCGCGGCTCTGGCGCCAGGGTCTGCTGCTTGCGAGCCGCACCTGGCAGCTGGAGTCGCTCTACCGCTCCAACGCGAAGTACCTCCCGACCTGGCAGCCGCGCTTCATGTGCTTCGAGTACGCCTCCGACCTTCCCCGTGTCGGAACGGCCGCGGGGAACGCGGAGGGCTTCTTGACCCGGCCCTCGCTCGCGATGCTGCGCGGCCAGAAGCAGGGGCAGGCCGCCCTCGAGACCGGCGGCGCCGAGCACGCGGACGCCGTACGGGCGCTGATCCCACCGCCTCCCGACCCGGTGGCAGAGGCACTCTCGACCGAAGGTCTCCCCGAGCAGGTGCGCGTGCGCCGCGCGAAGCTGGATCGCATCAAGGCCTCGGGAATCGACCCCTATCCGGTCACGTTCCCACGCACGCACACGATGGCCGAGGTGATCGCCGAGGCAGGGACGCTGCCTCCGGACACCGCAACCGGTCGTCGGGTCTCGGTCGCCGGGCGGGTCATCCTCAAGCGAGACCACGGCAAGCTGGGCTTCGCCGAGCTCCGCGACGGCAGCGGCAACCTTCAGGTGATGGTCGACGTCGCGGACGTGGGGTCGGCGCTCGACGACTTCTGGCGGCACTTCATCGACCTCGGGGACCACATCGGGGTCACCGGTGAGGTCATCACCACCCACCTCGGGGAGCTGTCGGTGCGTGCCGAGCACCTCGCGCTCACGAGCAAGTCGCTGCGGCCGCTGCCCGACAAGCACCTCGGGCTGACCGACCCGGAGGCGCGGATCCGCAACCGCCACGTGGACCTGATCGTGCGTCCCGAGTCCCGCCAGATCGCCTATCAACGCGCGACGATCGTGCGCAGCGTGCGCGAGTCCCTGCACGCACGCGGCTTCACCGAAGTGGAGACGCCCGTTCTGCAGCTGGTGCACGGTGGTGCGAACGCGCGCCCGTTCGAGACCCACATCAACGCCTACGACATGGACCTCTACCTGCGCATCGCCACCGAGCTGCACCTGAAGCGGCTGCTGGTGGGAGGCATGGAGAAGGTCTTCGAGCTCGGTCGGCAGTTCCGGAACGAGGGCGCGGACTTCAAGCACAACCCGGAGTTCACCTCGATGGAGGTCTACGAGACCTACGGCGACTACAACTCGATGCGGATCCTGACCCAGGAGATCATCCAGGAGGCTGCCACCGCGATCTACGGGTCGCCCGTCGCTCGTCGCAAGGACGCCGACGGGAAGACCGTCGAGTTCGACTTCTCCGGCGACTGGCCGGTGAAGTCCATCACCGAGGCGGTCTCCGACGCCCTCGGTGAGGAGGTCACGGCCGACACGCCGCTGACGAAGCTGCTGACCCACGCCAGCGCCATCGGTCTCGACCTCGATGCCGACGCGTCGTGGGGCTTCGTCCTCGAGGAGATCTACGGCGAGCTGTGCGAGGGGCAGACCACCACGCCCGTGTTCTACAAGGACTTCCCCAAGGAGAACGCCCCGCTGACGCGACCCCACCGAGCGGACCCCAGGCTTGCCGAGAAGTGGGACCTGGTGATCTTCGGCGCAGAGCAGGGGACGGCCTACTCGGAGCTGGTGGATCCGCTCGACCAGCGCGAGCGGCTGGTCACGCAGTCACTGATGGCCGCCGCGGGCGACCCGGAGGCGATGCAGGTCGACGAGGACTTCCTCGGCGCCCTGGAGTACGGCATGCCGCCCACCGGCGGCATGGGCCTGGGCGTCGACCGGCTGGTGATGAACCTGACCGGGCTCTCCATCCGCGACACCATCTTGTTCCCGCTGACGCGCCCCCTCGACTGACGACCACGGATCGAGCGCGCGATGACCACGGGCACGGACTCGACGATCCGGAGGGTCTCGGTCCTCACGCTCGCCGGCATCGTCGTGGGCTCGATGGTGGGCGGCGGTGTCTTCACCCTGCCGGGGGAGTTCGGCAAGGCGACCGGGGTGCTCGGCGCAGTCATCGCGTGGGTGATCGCCGGCACCGGCATGCTGATGCTGGCCTTCGTCTTCCAGTCACTCGCGGTGCGGCGGCCCGACCTCGACAGCGGCGTGTACATCTACGCCCAGGCAGGCTTCGGGAACTACGCCGGCTTCAACTCGGCCTTCGGCTACTGGGCGAGCAACGTCGCCGGCAACGTCTTCTTCATGGTGTTCACGATGACCACGCTCGGGGAGTACTTCCCCGGGCTGGGGCAGGGCAACACGGTGCTGGCCGTGGTGCTTGCCTCGGCCGGGGTGTGGTTCTTCCACTACCTGATCTCGCGCGGCGTGCGTCAGGCCACGAGCATCAACCGCATCGTCACGGTCGCGAAGCTGATCCCGATCCTGGTGTTCGTCGTGATCGTGCTGCTGGCGTTCGATGCCGGCACGTTCTCCGACAACTTCTGGGGCAGCGACTCGCACACCTTCGGGTCGCTGTTCGACCAGGTGAAGGACACGATGCTGGTCACCACCTTCGTCTTCCTCGGCATCGAGGGCGCCAGCGTGTTCTCGCGGCTGGCGCGCAAGCGCGAGGACGTCGGACGCGCGACGTTGCTCGGGATTCCTCAGCGTGCTCGCCCTGTTCGCCTCCGTCACCCTCGTGTCGTACGGCGTGCTCCCGCGGTCGGACCTGGCATCGGCCAAGCAGCCGTCGATGGGCAGCGTGCTGGAGTCGGTCGTCGGGTCCTGGGGCTCCACCTTCGTGGACATCGGCGTGATCATCTCGGTGCAGGGTGCCTACCTGGCGTGGACCCTGATCAACGCCGAGGTGCTCTACATGCCGGCGACGACGCGAGATCATGCCGAGGTTCCTGACTCGCAACAACCAGAACGCCACACCGATAGCCGCGCTGATCAGCACCACCGTTGCCGTCCAGATCCTGCTCCTGCTGGTGCTGTTCGTCGACGACGCGCTCGACTTCATGCTCAAGCTCGACACCGCGCTGTCGCTCATTCCCTACCTGCTCGCCGCCGGCTACGCGCTGAAGCTCACCATCACCCGGGAGACCTACGCGGTCGAGGAGGAACGCGAACGACGCAGGCAGCGGGTGATCGCCGCGATCGCGGTCGGCTACGCGCTGTTCCTGCTCTACTCCGCCGGAGTCGAGTACCTGCTCCTGGCGTGCATCGTCTACGCACCGGGCACGTTGCTCTACCTGCGGGCGCGGCGCGAGCAGCGCCTTCGTGCGTTCAACCCGGCAGAAGCGGTGGTCTGTGGGCTGCTCACCGTCGCCGCTGTGGCGGGCGTCGTGGTGATCTCGACGGGTGTCCTGGAGATCTGAGGCGGACTGGCCCTGCGGACACCATCCGCGCGAGTTCCACACGGGCTACGCACCCCGGTCCATCCGGGTGGTTGTTGCTGCAGGACCTCGCTACGACGGGACAGTTTCCTGTCCGGGTGACAGGATCGGCCGCGCATGGTCGGGCATGCCGTCCGTCCGTGCAGATATTTGGCCGGCGCTTCCGGGGGTGGAGAGCGAGCGGACAGTGGCGCACCAGAGCCCGTCCCGTGACGACGGCGCGCACCGCCGAGGCGGTGACGTCGCCGTGGACCTCGACGAGCCCGCGCGTCTGCTGGCCGCCGAGCGCCTGGTGCCGCCGTACCCCGGCAACACCACCCTGGACAGCCTCTGTGCACTGGCGGCGATGGTGCTCGGCACCGGCTCTGCTCAGGTGTCGCTGCTGACCGACGTGCTGCACGTGGCGTCCGGCGCCGGTGTGCCGCCGGAGACGCTGGAGTCGACGAGTCCTCGGGCCGACTCGCTCTGCACGGTGACAGCGGCTGCCGGCCGCCCCATCGTCGTGCCTGACGCCACCACGGATCGCCGGGTGAGTGGCATGTCGCCGGTGACCACTGGGCTGGTCGGCTCCTACCTTGGCGTGCCGCTGCGCTCGCACGACGGCCAGGTCGTGGGCGCGCTTTGCGCGTTCGACGTCGCGGCCCACGACTGGCAAGACTCCGACGTCGTCCTGCTCGAGGAGCTGGGAGTCGCGGTGATCGCCGAGCTCGAGCGCGTCGCACTCGCCGCGGAGCACGAGACCGCCCTGCTGCGGCTCGACCTCGCGATGGACGCAGCCGGTGTCGGCAGCTGGGACTGGGACCTCACCAGCGGTGAGCTGTTGTGGGACGACCGGCTCAAGGCGATGTTCGGCTACTCCGATGCCGGCTTCGACAACACCATCGAAGCGTTCAACCGACGAGTCCACCCCGAAGACCTGCCACGCGTCACCGCTGCCCTGGACGCCGCGATCCAAGGCAGCGCGGAGTACGACGAGACCTACCGCGTGGTGCTGCCCGACGCCGCACCGCGGTGGCTGTCCGCGCGAGGCCGGGCCCTGCACGACGAGTCCGGCAACGTGGTCCGCATCGTCGGAGCAGCGAGCGACGTCACCGATCACCGCCTTGCCGAGGAGAGGACCAGCACAACGCTCTCGCTGCTCGAGCTGGTGGCGCAGGCCAGTCGGGTCCTCGCCGGCTCGCTCGAGGTGGAGCACGCGGTGCGTGGGCTCGCCCAGCTGGTCGTGCCCGCTCTCGCCGACTGGACGGTCGTCACGCTGGTGGCGCCGGACGGCGCATTGCGTGGTGTGGAGTCGTGGCACCGCGATCCCGAGCTGCGGGCGGCAACGCGCAAGCTCGCCGCTCACTGGCTGGAGGGCGGGACGGACCCCGGGGCCATGGAGCGGGCGATCAGCAGCCGCGGACCGGTGTTCGTCGACTCGGGGCTGGCCGAGCGAGCCGAGACGGTGCTCCGTTCAGAGCCTGCACGGGAGGCAGCACGGCAGCTGCGCCTGGAGTCCGTGGCGATCCTGCCGCTGGTCGCGAGCGGCACGGTCGTGGGCGCCCTGACTCTCGGTCGTGGGCCCGACCGTCCGCACCTGAACCCGACGGAGGCCGCGACGGCCATCGAGGTGGCCGAGCGTGCCTCGATCGCCTTGGACAACGCCCGTTCGTTCAGCCGGGTGCGAGCGATCTCCGAGGAGCTGCAGCGGTCGATGCTGGAGGACCCGGTGCAGCCCGACGGCTTCGATGTCGCGGTGCTCTACACGCCGGCGTCACAGGCCGCTCAGGTGGGCGGCGACTGGTACGACGCCTTCGTGCAGCCGGACGGCGCCACGATGCTCGTCGTCGGCGACGTCATCGGCCACGACTCGGCCTCGGCTGCAGCGATGGGTCAGCTGCGCTCGCTCATGCGCGGCATCGCCTTCGCTGCCGGAGGCTCACCGGCGGACGTGCTCTCGCGCGTCGGCCACGCGATGCAGGGCCTCCACGTCGACACCATCGCCACCAGCGTCGTCGCAAAGCTGGTGCGCGATCCGGAGACCGGGAACGATCACGATGCTGTGGTCGAACGGCGGGCACCCGCCGGCGGTGGTGCTTCGTCCCGACGGATCCACCCTGCTGCTCGAGGAGCACGGGATGCTGCTGGGACTGGTGGAGGAAGAGCCTCGGCTCGACCACACGCTCGACCTGGAGCCCGGCTCGGTCCTGCTGCTGTTCACCGACGGTCTGGTCGAGCGACGCGGGCAGGCGCTGTCCGAGGGGTTCGAGAAGCTCCGTTCGGTGGTGCGGGCGTGCCAGGACATGTCGGTCCACGAGCTCGTCTCCCACGTCCACCGCGAGATGGTGCCGAGCGAGGCGGAGGACGACGTCGCGGTGCTCGCCGTCAAGGTCGCCCAGCCCGGCTCGGGCGCTAGATCCAGCGCCTGAACCAGATGCGTTCGAGCCAGTCGGGCGTCGTGATCAGCTGCCCGGTGTAGATCGGCCAGAACCACGCGAAGTTCACGATGACGAGCACGACGAACGCGCCGCCGACCGCCGTACCCACCAGCCGGCGGCGCTCCGAGGCTTCGCGACCGCCCATCATCGTGCCGATGCAGAGCACGATGGCGATGACCGTGAACGGGATGATCGCGATCGCGTAGTAGGAGAAGATCGGCCGGTCGTCGTTGGGGATCCACGGCAGCCACGACGCGAGCACACCGACGACTGCCACGCCGAAGCGCCAGTCCCGCTTGCCGATCCAGGCGTAGACCGCGTAGACGAGCGCCACCACGCCGCCCCACCACAGCGCCGGGGTGCCGAGCAGCAGCACCTGCCGCAGGCACGTGCTGTCCGACGGCGCGGTGCAGCCCTGCTGGCCGGGCTTGATGCCGAGATCCGCCTCGACCCCGACGGGGCGGTTGAGGATCAGCCAGCCCTGCGGCTTCGACTGGTAGCTGTGCGTCGCGTTGTCGAGGAACGACGTGTGGAACGAGTACACGTCGTGGTGGTAGTGCCACAGCGACCGCAACGACCGCACCAGCTCGGGGAAGAACCCGTCCGCCGGGCGCTTGAGGTAGTTGCCCCAGTAGGGGCCGTACTGCGTGTTCGACAGCGTCTTCTCGTAGAGGTCGGCGTGCATCAGCCAGCCGGTCCAGCTCGCGACGTAGACGACGAGCGCGACGAGCACGAGGTAGCCGAACGCCGGCACGGCGTCGACCACGAGCGACTTGAGGGCAGGTCGCCGCACCCCGATCGCACGACGGGCGCCGATGTCCCACGCCAGCACCAGCAGCGCGAACGCTGCGAACGGGTAGATCGCGCTCCACTTCGACGCGCAGGCGAGCCCGAACATCACCCCGGCAGCGAAGCGCCACGGCCGCCACCGCAGACCACGGACCGGACCCCACCCGGCCGCCGTTGCGCGGCCCCCTGGGGCCACCAGCCGCGCCATCCGAAGCCGTCCCCAGTCCCGGTCGGCGACAAGGCAGGAGACCGCGCAGAGCAGGAAGAACGCGACGAAGATGTCGAGCAGCGCCATCCGTGAGAGCACGAACTCGAGACCGTCGAAGCAGAGCAGCAGCCCGGCGACCACGCCGAGCAGGGTCGAACCCGGTGAGCCGTCGGGCCAGCCGGATCGTCACCATCACCATGAGCGTCCCGACGACTGCGGAGGCCACCCGCCAGCCGGCGGGGTCCATGCCGAAGAAGTGCTCACCGAGACCGATCAGCCACTTGCCGACCTCGGGGTGCACGATCATGCTCGGCTCGTTGGTCCAGAGCCCGTGCAGGTCGCCGGCGAGGATCTTGCTCGTTGGCCTTGTCGGCGTAGCCGGTCACGTAGCCGTGGTGCCACAGCGACCAGGCGTCCTTGGCGTAGTAGGTCTCGTCGAAGAGGAACGCGTGCGGCGTCCCGAGGTGCCAGAACCGCAGGAAGCCGGCGAGCAGCGTGACCGCAAGCGTGGCGAGCCACCCGGCGGCGCGGTCGTCCTCGCGCAGCCGCGAGGCCATGCGGCGGCGGGCCGTCGGCACCACCCGCTCGTCCGCGGTTCGCGACAGGCCGACGGTGCGACGGGTCTGTTGCGTCGATGTCACGGCGCAACTGTACGGAGGCGTGGCGTGCGCCACGCGCAATGGCTGCGATGATCGCGAACGTGAGCGAAGACGCGGGATCGGCACGACCGGCGCGGGTGGTGTGCTGGTGCTCGCCGCGACCCCGATCGGGCGAGCCGCGGACGCGCCGCCGCGGCTCGCGCAGGAGCTGGCGACCGCCGACGTGGTGGCTGCCGAGGACACCCGTCGGCTGCGGCGGCTGTGTGCGGATCTCGGCGTCACGCCCGCGGGTCGCGTGGTGTCCTACTTCGAGGGCAACGAGGCCGCCCGCACCCCGACGCTGATCGACGCGCTCGAGAGTGGCGAGCGGGTCGTGCTCGTCACCGACGCCGGCATGCCGTCGGTCTCCGACCCGGGCTATCCGCCTGGTCGCGGCGGCCGTCGAGCGCGACATCGGCGTGACGACCGTGCCCGGCCCGTCAGCGGTGCTGGCCGCGCTCGCGGTCTCGGGCCTGCCGGTGGACAGGTTCTGCTTCGAGGGCTTCCTGCCCCGCAAGGCGGGCGAGCGGGGGCGGCGACTGGCCGGTCTGCGCGACGAGGCGCGGACGATGGTCTTCTTCGAGTCGCCTCACCGCGTCGCGGCGACGCTCGCCGCGATGGCGGAGGCGTTCGGCGCGGACCGTCGCGCTGCCGTGTGCCGCGAGCTGACCAAGACCCACGAAGAGGTACGACGGGCGGGGCTGGCCGACCTGGCCACCTGGGCGGCCGACGGTGTGCGCGGCGAGGTGACGCTCGTCGTCACGGGCCGCGAGCCGCTCGACGCCGAGCGCGTCGACGTACCCCAGGCGGAGCTGGCGGCCAGGGTCGCGGAAGCCGAAGCGGCCGGCGAAAGCCGCAAGGAGGCGATCGCCGAGGTGGCGAGGGCGGCCGGCGTGCCGAAGCGCGTGGTGTTCGACGCCGTCGTGGCGGCCAAGAAGGCGCCGAGCTCGTCGGAGGTGGAGCGACCATGACCGGGCCGACCCGAAGCCGCCACGACGACGGCGGTCGCGACCGCAGCAGACCGCCGCTCCCGACCCGCTGCCGCACCCGGTGGTCGACAACCACTGCCACCTCGACATCGCGGACGGGCCGGACGGCGCCTGGCTGTCGACGGTCGACGCGATCGAGGCAGCCGCATCGGTCGGCGTGACCCGGATCGTGCAGATCGGCTGCGACCTGCCCGGCGCCCGATGGGCCGTCGAGGCGCGCGAACACGCACGACGCGCTCGTCGCCGCCGTGGCCCTGCACCCCAACGAGGCGCCCGGCCTGGCACGAGAGGGGCGTCTCGACGAGGCGCTCGCCGAGATCGAGTCGCTCGCCTCGTCCTCCGAGCGCGTGCGCGCCGTCGGTGAGACCGGGCTCGACTACTTCCGCACCGACGCGGACGGCCGGCCCGCGCAGCAGGAGTCCTTCCGGCGACATGTCGACATGGCGAAGCGCCTGGGCAAGACCCTGGTCATCCACGACCGCGACGCCCACGACGACATCGTTCGCATCCTCGACGAGGAGGGCGCGCCGGAGCGGTTCGTCATGCACTGCTTCTCCGGCGACGCGGCGTTCGCGCGGGCCTGCCTGGACCGCGGCGGCTGGCTGTCGTTCGCCGGGACCGTGACGTTCAAGAACGCCGAGCCGGTGCGCGACGCGCTTCGGGTCGCACCACGCGATCGCATCCTCGTGGAGACCGACGCGCCGTACCTCACGCCCACCCCGCACCGCGGGCGGCCGAACGCGTCGTACCTCGTGCCGCTGACGGTCCGGGCGATGGCGCAGGCTCGAGGAGACGACGTCGAGGCCCTCTGCGAGGCCATCGAGGCGAGCACGGACGCAGCCTTTGGTGGTTCCTGGTTTTGAGGCCGGCGAAACCTCATAGCCCAAAATGACTAGTCCGTCGCCAGGTTTTTCGTGATCTCCCGCACGTAGAACCGCCTCAAACCGCCATAAAACAGGCGAGATCGGGTTGGCACGCGCGAGCGACTTCCGTATGGTCCTGTGACTGTTGGCCGGGAGCGGGAAGGTTCTCGGGCGGCACTCACGGGGCCCCATCGTCGAACCGGCACATCACCGGACCGGCCGAGGGGCCGTTTCGTTGTTTCGGGTCCGACCGGCCCATCGTGTGGGTGCCCCAGGATTGGATCCCGCGGCCCGGAGAGCACCACGTTTGGGAGCAATGTGCGAACCGCTGTTGCGCATCTGACCAGGAGCAAGACCCTTCTCTTTGCGCTCGCCGGCGCAGTCGTGCTGGTCCTCGCGGGCACGGGCGTCGGGTACGCCGCCCTGTCCAAGACCGTCACCCTCTCGGTCGACGGCAAGACCACCGCAGGTCCGGACGTTCGGCGACAACGTCTCCGACGTGCTGGACGCCGCAGACATCAAGGTCGGCAAGCACGACGCTGTCGCACCGGGGCTCGCGTCATCGGTCGCCGACGGCCAGACCGTCTCGGTCAAGTACGGCCGCCCCCTCAAGGTGAAGGTCGACGGCCAGGCCAGCCGCTACTGGGTGACGGCTCGCGACGTCTCCTCCGCGCTGGACCAGCTCGGGCTGAACTTCGCCCGCGCCGACCTGACCGCCAGCCGTGGCAGCACGATCAGCCGCTCCGGCATGTCGCTCGGCGTCGTCACCCCCAAGTCGCTGACGGTCAAGATCGCCGGCGCCAAGAAGCACAAGAGCACCGTCACCGCGCTCAAGGTGCGCGACGCGCTCAAGGAGCTCGGCGTCAAGGTCGACGGCAACGACAAGGTCAAGCCGGGTCTGAACACCAAGGTGGACGACGGCGACCACATCAAGTTCACGCAGGTCACGATCGTCAAGCGCAAGGTCACCGAGTCGGTGGGCTACGGCACGATCAAGAAGGCTGACTCCGGCATGTACAAGGGCGACACCAAGACCGTCCGCGCCGGCCAGGACGGCGCCCGCAAGGTGGTCTACAAGGTGCGGCTCGAGAACGGCCAGCCCGTCAACCGCAAGGCGCTCAGGACGACTGTGGTCCGCAAGCCGACCAGCGCGATCGTGCGCTACGGCACCAAGGAGCAGGCGCCCGCGACCAACTACTCCGGCGGCAGCAGCGCCTGGGACCGCATCGCGGCCTGTGAGTCCGGCGGCAACTGGGCAGCCAACACCGGCAACGGCTACTACGGCGGCCTCCAGTTCAACCTCGGCACCTGGCAGTCCTACGGCGGCTCCGGCCGGCCGGACCAGAACTCCCGCGAGGCGCAGATCGCCGTCGCGGAGCGGGTCCGCGCCGCCGAGGGCGGCTACGGCGCCTGGCCGGTCTGCGGCGCACGCGCCTGACCACCGAGTTGCGATGTCCTGAGCCTGTCGAAGGGTCAGGTCGTTGAGGGGCCCTGGCACCCAAACCGGCTGACAACTCGGCGGCTAGGGTCGCCCACGTGGGGGACCCGGCCGACCGCGACACTGATCCGTCCGCCGGTCCGAGACTTCTCGGGCCGGCGGAGGTGCGTCTGCTCGCCGAGCAGCTGGGGCTTCGACCGACCAAGCAGCGCGGCCAGAACTTCGTCATCGACCCCAACACCGTGCGCCGCATCGTGCGCGCAGCCGCAGTGACCCCCGAGGACGTCGTGCTCGAGGTCGGACCCGGCCTCGGCTCGCTGACGCTGGCGCTGCTCGGGTCGGCGGGCCGTGTCATTGCGGTCGAGGTCGACCCGGTCCTCGCCGGCGCGCTCGCCCGCCACGGTCGCGTCGTACGCACCCGGCGAGGCCGACCGGTTCGAGGTCGTCGAGGCCGACGCGATGCGAGTCACCGACCTGCCTGGGCCGGCGCCAACCGCGCTGGTGGCGAACCTCCCCTACAACGTCTCCGTGCCGGTGCTGCTGCACCTGCTCGCACTGCTGCCGTCCCTTCGTCAAGGGCTGGTGATGGTGCAAGCAGAGGTCGCCGACCGGCTCGCGGCACCGCCTGGCTCGAGGACCTACGGGATCCCGTCGGTCAAGGCCGCCTGGTTCGCCGACGTACGACGGACCGGGTCGGTCAGCCGCTCGGTGTTCTGGCCGGCGCCCAACGTCGACTCCGGGCTCGTTGCGTGGTCGCGGCGTGAGCCACCGGAGGGGACGGCGTCGCGCGAGCAGGTCTTCCGCGTCATCGACGCAGCGTTCGCCCAGCGCCGCAAGACCCTTCGCTCGACCTTGAAGTCGCTCGCCGGCTCGGCCGAGGCCGCCGAGGCGGCGCTCGCTCACGCCGGTGTCGACCCGTCCGCGCGTGGCGAGACGTTGACCGTCGGGCAGTTCGCCCGCATAGCCGAGGGCATGTCGTGGTGAGCGCCGAGACCGTCGTCGTCTCCGCGCCGGCGAAGATCAACCTCTGCCTCGGGGTCGGCGCGCGCCGCGACGACGGCTACCACCCGCTTGCCACCGTCTACCAGGCCGTCGGGCTCTACGACCAGGTGACGGTGCGCGACGCCGACGACGTCACGGTGACCGTGCGCGCCGAGACGCGCATCCCGGTCGACGAGGTCCCCACCGACGAGAACAACACCGCAGTGCGCGCCGCCCGACTCCTCGCCCGGCACAGCGGCATCGACAGGGGAGTCGAGATCGTCATCGACAAGGGCATCCCGGTGGCCGGTGGGATGGCCGGTGGCAGCGCCGACGGCGCGGGCGCGCTGCTGGCGTGCGACACGCTCTGGGGCCTCCACACCCCGCAGCAGGAGCTCGTCGAGCTCGCGGCGGAGCTCGGCAGCGACGTGCCGTTCGCGCTCGTCGGGGGCACCGCGATCGGCTCCGGCCACGGCGAGGTCGTGACGCCGCTCATGACGCGCGGTGAGTACTGGTGGGTCGTGCTGGAGTCGCCGCGCGGGCTGTCGACCAAGACGGTCTACGAGGAGTTCGACACGATGCACGACGGCTTCCGCGTGCCGCCGCCGGAGATTCCCGACGCCCTGCTCCAGGCGCTGCGCACCAACGACGTCGTCGAGCTGGGTGCGGCGCTGGCCAACGACCTGCAACCCGCGGCGCTGCAGCTGCGCCCCGAGCTCGTCATGGCGCTGCATCGCGGTCGCGACGAGACCGCGCACGGCGCGATCGTGTCCGGCTCCGGCCCAGCTGCCTGTTCCTCTGCGAGAGCCGCTCACACGCCGGACGCGTCGCCGGGGGCCTCGACGAGCAGGGCCTGGGGCCGGTCTCCACCGCCCCAGGCCCAGTGCCCGGCGCCCACGTCGTAGCGCGGGGTTAGCTCAGGTTGTTGTCGTCCAGGAACTCCTTGGCGACGGTGTTGTAGGACTTCTTGTCGACCGCCACCTCGGCGAGGTACTTCGTGAGGGACTCGGTGGTCAGCGCCGCCGACACCGCGTCGATGGTCGAGGCGACGTCACCCTTGTTCTTGGCCTTCTCGATCACCGGCGTGATGTTCTGCGCCAGGAACAGGTTCTTCGGGTCGTCGAGCACCACCAGGTTGTCGGTCTCGATCGTGGAGTCGGTCGAGAAGATGTTGGCCACCTGGATCTGGTCCTTCTTCAGCGCCGCCTTGGTGAGCGGGCCGCCGGGGTCGAGCGACTTGAACGACTTGAAGGTCAGGCCGTAGTCCTTCTTGAGCCCGACCAGGCCCTGGTCACGGGTCTTGAACTCGGGACCGGCGCCGATCACGAGCTTGCTGGCCACCGGCTTGAGGTCGGCGATGCTCTTGAGGTTGTACTTCGACGCGGTGTCCGAGGTGACCGTCAAGGTGTCCTTGTCCTCCGCGGGGGACGACTCCAAGATCTCGAGGCCGCTTGGGAGCACCTTCTTCAGCGCACTGTTGACCTGGTCGGTGGTGCTGACGTCCGCGGGAGGCGTGCCGCCCGGAGAAAGGGCGGCCAGGAACGCGCCGTTGTACTCCGGCAGCATGCTGATCGACCCCTCCTTGAGCGCCTTGAGGTACAGCTCACGCGCGCCGATGTTGAACTTCCGCGTCACCTTGACGCCCTTCGCCTCCAGCGCCTGGGCGTACATCTCGGCGAGCAGCTGGTTCTCGGGGAAGTTTGCCGACCCGATCACGATGGCCGGGGACGACGCGTCGCCCGTGCCGCCACCACTTGTCGGGTCGCCGCCGCACGCGCTGAGCGGCAGCAGCAACGCCACTGCAGCGACGAGCGCGCCGAGCTTGGTCTTCGTGGACATGGTGGGACCTTTCGTGTGGCCGTCAGCTCGGGCTGGCGGCGGTTTCTGTGGGCGTGGACTGGGCGAGGTGCGAGAGCGCCGGCCGCGTCGTTCGCGGACACCGGGAGAGACCACGGCTCGCTCGATGGCGGCGCTGAGGTAGTCGAGCGCGATCGCCAGCACTGCCACGAGGACCGCGCCGGCCAGGATCTGCGGGTAGTCGTTGCGGTTCAGGCCGTCGATCAGCAGCCGGCCCAGCCCGCCGAAGCTGGCGTACGCCGCGATGGTGGCGGTCGCGGTCACCTGCAGCACCGCGCTGCGCAGCCCGCCGATGATCAACGGCAGCGCCACCGGCACCTCGGCTCGGAACAGCACTTGCGCCGGGCGCATCCCCATGCCGATCGCGGCGTCGACGGCGGTGGGGTCGACGGACCGGATGCCGGCGTACGTCTGCGCGAGGATCGGCGGTATCGCGAGCACGACGAGGCCCAGGATCACCGGCCACTGGTAGACGCCGAACACGGTGACCAGCAGCAGCACCAGTCCGAAGGTCGGCAGCGACCGACCCAGGTTGCCCAGCGCGATGGCGAGGAACGCGCCGCGGTTGGTGTGGCCGATCAGCAGCCCGATCGGGAGTGCGATGGCGGCGCCGATGACCAGCGTGATGACCACGTAGGCGACGTGCTGCCCGAGGCGCTCGGGGATCGACGAGTCGCCGGTCAGCTGCCAGTTGGCGGGGTCGAAGAGGTAGCTGAAGTAGTTGACCAGCGGGACGGGTGCGACAACGTTCATGCCCTGCCACCCGCCCGTGCCCACGGGGTCAGGGCCCGCTGCAGCATCACCAGGCCGGTGTCGGCGAGCCCGGCCAGCAGCATCGAGAGCACGATGCCGATGATGATGGGCTCGTTGAAACCGAGCTGGAAGCCGTTGGTGAACAGGTTTCCCAGGCCGCCGGCGCCGACCAGTGCCCCGACGCTGACCAGGCTGATGTTTGCCACTGTCGCCACCCGCAGCCCGGCGAACAGCACCGGCACGGCCATCGGGAGCTCGACACCGAACAGCTGTCGCAGCGGTCGGTAGCCCATCGCGTGCGCCGCCATCGTTGTCTGCCCCTGCACCGAGATCAGCCCGTCCGCGACGGTGCGGGTGAGCAGCGCGAGCGTGTAGAGGGAGAGCCCGACGACGACGTTGGCCGGCGACAAGATGCCGGTGCCGAGCACCACCGGGATCACCGCGAACAGCGCCAGCGACGGGATCGAGTAGACGACGCCGCCGATGTTGATGACCGGCTGGTAGAGCCGGCGCCAACGGACCGCGAGGTAGCCGAGCGGCAGCGACAGCAGTGCGCCCACCACGACCGGGATGAACGCCAGCCACAGGTGCTGCACCAGGTCGGCCAGGATGTCGGTGTGGTTGTTGCGGATGTAGGTGATCACCGGGGGCTCACCGCTCGTGCTCGTGGCGCAGCGCGGTGAGGTGACGCGCGATCGCCTCGTGCGCGACGACCCCGTCGGCGACCCCGTCTGCGTCCACGCGCACTGCGGCGCCGGCCGGTGAGGTGATCGCGAGATCGGTGACCAGCCGCAGAGTGGACTCAGTGGTGAAGGTGCCCGGCATCGGGCGCAGCACGTCGTACCCGTCGACGGACCAGCCCTGCGGCCGACCGTCGGCGTCGAGGACGAGCTGCCCGTCCGCGGCCGAGCGGTCGACGTACGTCGAGACGGGCTCGACCTCGAGCTTCTCAGCGGTCACGAACGACAGACCGCGGAAGCCGCGGTCTCGCCCCACGAAGTCGGCGACGAACTCGTCAGCAGGGTCGTCGAGCAGCTCCTCCGGAGTGCCGACCTGGGCGAGATGGCCACCGACCCGGAAGATCGCGACCTTGTCGCCGAGCTTGATGGCCTCGTCGATGTCGTGGGTGACGAACGCGATGGTCTTGCCGAGCTCGGACTGCAGCCGCAGGAACTCCTGCTGCAGACCGTCGCGCACGATCGGGTCGACCGCGCTGAACGGCTCGTCCATCAGCATCACCGGGGGGTCGGCGGCGAGCGCCCGCGCGACACCCACGCGCTGCTGCTGGCCGCCGGAGAGCTGGTTCGGATAGCGGGTCGCCAGCGACTCGTCGAGGCCGACGCGGGTCAGCAGCTCGGCGGCCTGCTCGCGCGCCTGCTTCTTGTTGACTCCGTTGAGCAACGGGACGGTCGCGATGTTGTCGACGATCGTGCGGTGCGGGAACAGGCCGGCGTTCTGGATGACGTAGCCGATCTTGCGGCGCAGCAGCGCGGCGTCCTGCTCGGTGACGTCCTCGCCGTCGATCGAGATCGTGCCCGACGTCGGCTCGATGGTGCGGTTGATCATCCGCAGGCTCGTCGTCTTGCCGCAGCCGGACGGGCCGACGAACACCGTGATCTCGCCGGTCGGCAGCTCGATGGAGAGGTTGTCGACGGCGACAGTCCCGCCCGGGAACGCCTTCGTCACCTCGTCGAACGTGATCATGGGGCTCTTTCCGAAGTAGGGCGGGGTCTGGGCTCAGGACTTCAGATGGGCAGATCGGGACGAGCGTCGCGCAGGTCATCGAGTGCGTCGTGGCCCCAACCTACGCCGAGAAGTTGCTTCATTGCAGTCACCTCGCGCCCGAAAGGCCGGTCGAGTGTCGATGCCGGAAGAGCCTCAAAAGCCTTGTGCAACACCAGTTGCAGCCGATCTGAGCCTACCGGAGGCTCCTCGTCGAGCAGCCGCGCCTGGTGCACCGCGAGCAGCTCGCACGCCGTCACGTCGCGCGCCACGTCGACGACGTCGTGCAGCGCCCTCATGGCGTCGAGGGAGTAGCTCTGCACGTCCTCCTGCCCCGACGACGTCTCGGCGGCACCGAGCGCTGCGGGCGCGGACGCCCGGCCGGCCTCGTGGGTGCGGCCGGCCGCGCGCTTGTGCAGCGCGACCAGTCCGGTGTGACGACCAGGCTCGGAGGAGAGCTGCGGTGGCAGACCCGTGACCCGCGGGTCGAGCATCCGGTGCAGCCGGGCGACACCGGCCTCTGCGACGTGAAGCAGGGCACTACGTGCGGCGTCGGCGCACGCCGCGAGGTCGAAACCGTCGAACCCCGCCGTGCCCAGGAAGCGCCCTTCGACCAGGGCGGGGGACGTGCTCACCCCGGCCAGCGTGCGCGCCACCGCCGCATCGAGGTGGGAGACGGCTCGCCACAGGTGGGCGAGCGCAGGGCCGACGACGCGGAACGACACCGGTGCCTGCAGCAACCTTGGCGACGCCTCTTCGCCGGTGAGCTCGCGCAGCACGCTCAGCAGCTGTGCAAGCTGCACGTCGCCACGTGCGAGAGCCGAGTGGTAGGGGTCGCGAGGTGCTCGCACCACGACGATCTCGGCAGCGGCGACGACGAGCTGCTGCACCATCAGCAGCCGGGCCTCCTCGGCCAGCAGCAAGGCCCACGCGGTCGCGACCGGGGCACCCTGCAGGAAGGCGACTCCCTCCTTCGTCTCGAACGTGTACGCCGCCAGACCGGCCTCTTGCAGCAGCTCAGGGGCAGGGGCCGTCGCACCGGTGGACGTGAGCCCCTCGCCGGTCCCTGAGAGGAATCCGCCGAGATGCGCCAGCGGGATGATCTCGCCCGCTGCGGCGTACCCAGAGGCGGGAACCGCCGCGACGAGGTCGGCCGCGAGCAGCGACGCCAGCATCTGGCACAGCCCGGGGGAGACGCCGGCTTCGGGCTCGAGCAGCGTGCGTAGCCGCACCGCGACCGCCGCGCGCAGGACTCGCTCGTCCAGCCAGGGCGGCCCGCCGACCGACCTGGCGAGCATCAGGTCGCCCTGGAACGCAGGTTGGTCGGTGGCCCCGACGGCCAGGTGGGACTGGCTTCCCATGCCGGTCGTCACGCCGTACACCGGGCTGCCGGACGCGAGCGCCTGCAGCGTCTCGTCCCGAGAAACCGCAAGCCGGTCGCAGGAGCTCCTCGCTCAGCTGCACGTCCTCGCCGTCCGCGACCCGGACCACCGCGGCCGGGTCCAGGTCGGCTGGTGAGTCGACACGGATCGTCATCGGTACCGCAGCATCGTGCCGGCCTCGGCCTTCTCTGCCCGCTCGAGCACCAGGTGGGCGACCGCGACGTCGAGGATCGACAGACCGCGGTGCCACAGCAGGATCCGCTCGTCGTCGTGCTCGCGGCCCGGCTTGCGTGCCGGTGACGACTTCCCCGAGCTCGGCGTGGAGGCTCTCGCGGCTCAGCCGGCCGCTGTCGACATGTGCCCGCAGCGCCCCGAAGCGACCGGACTGCGCTTCTCGCCAGTCGTCGACGACGACCTTGTCCATCACGTCGAGCAGGTCGAGGTCGACTGCGCTGATGGTGCCGTAGGGCACCACGAAGGCCCCCGGCTTGACATCCGACGCGCCCAGCAGCGGCGCGGGCTCGCTCAGCCGGGTTGCCTCGACCAGGATGTCCGCGCCGTCGAATGCCTCTGCGACGCTCGCCACCGCGGTGACCGGCGTCGAGGTCACTGCTCGCAGTCGCTCGGCGAACGCCTCGCGAGACTCCGGTCGCCGGCTCGTCACCTTGATCTCGTCGAGGTCGAAGATCTCGTCGAGCATGGTGACGTTGGAGAAGGCAGTGCCGCGCGCACCGGCGTGGCCGAGCACCTTTGAGTCGCGTCGTGCGAGGTGCTTGGCGCCGACGGCGGTCATCGCTCCGGTGCGGACCTCGGTGATGAGCGTCGCGTCCATGACCGAGAGCGGCACACCCGTGTGAGGGTCGTACAACGTCGCCAGGCCCAGCTCGCTAGGCAGCCCTCGCTGGTAGTTGGGCACGAAGTCACCGACGACCTTGATGCCGCTGACGCCGTGGTCGCCGAGGGTCGACACGTGGCCCCGGAGTACGTTGAAGTGACCGGCACCGTCGTTGTCGGGCACCAGGTGGACGCGGGGCTCGAAGACGGTCTCGCCCCGGCCGTGCGCCGCCACCACCGACTCGACGGCGTCGACCACCTCGGTGCTCGTGATCGCGAGCGAGTCGATGTCGGGGCCCGAGAGGAAGCGCAGCCAGATGTCGCTCACGTGCTCATCCGTCCTGGTCGGTCCTGATCAGTCCTGGTCCTCGAAGGGGACCACGAGCGTACGCAGCAGCCCGGCGAGCTTGCGCTGGTCGGTCTTGTCGAGCCCGGCGAGCAGCGCCTGCTCGCGGTCCAGTAGCCCCTCGAGCGCGCCGTCCACGGTGAACCGGCCGGCGCGGGTGAGCCGCACCAGGACGCCGCGACGGTCGTTCGGGTCGGGCAGGCGCGACACCAGTCCTCGCGCCTCGAGTCGATCGACCCGGTTCGTCATCGTGCCGCTGGTCACGAGCGTCTCCTTGAGCAGCCGCCCGGGAGAGAGCTGGTACGGCGCCCCGGCTCGACGCAGCGCGGCGAGCACGTCGAACTCCCACGACTCGATGCTGTGCTCGGCGAAGGCCGAGCGTCGAGCGCGGTCGAGGTGGTGTGCCAGGCGCGTCACCCGGCTGAGCACCTCCATCGGCCGCAGGTCGAGGTCCTCTCGCTCGCGGCGCCAGGCCTCGACGAGCCGGTCTACCTCGTCGCGCACCCAGAAAACAGTACCGGTCGAGAATCTTGATATCGAGACAAAAAGGTGACCGCGGTCACGACGGCGTTTGAACGTGAGTGAATTTTGGTAATCATGAACCTGCAACGGGTTATTGTGGCATTTGTACCAATTGGGGAATTGGGGGGCTTTTTACCGTGAACTCTGCACGCCGCTCCGCACTAGCGGCTGCTCTTCTGACACCGCTTCTCGTCGTCGCGTCCGCTCCGGGCAGCTCGCCCGCGAGCGCCGACACGCAGCCGGCCAGTGGGGTTCCGCCCACCGTCTCGGCCGACCCACTACCCACCTGGCAGGTCAACGGCGTGGTGTGGCGGCAGGTGATGGTGGGCAACACCGTCTACGCCACCGGCCGCTTCACCAAGGCCCGCCCGCCTGGCACCGACCCCGGCAGCTCTCGAGAGGTCGCGGCTCGCAACATCTTCGCCTACGACATCCGCACCGGGAGGCGGGTGAAGTCCTTCCACCCCCAGATGAACGGCCAGGGGTTCGCGATCGCCCGCTCGCCAGACGGCAAGCGCATCTACGTCGGTGGTGACTTCACGAAGGTCAACGGGCACGTCCACCGCCACATCGTTGCCTTCAACACCTCGACCAAGCGGGTCGCATCGAGCTTCAAGGCCTCCGCCGACAAGCAGGTGAGGGCGATCGCAGTGAGCCCGTCACGCGTCTACTTCGGTGGCAAGTTCCAGCACGTCAACGGGAAGCCGCGCACCCGCCTCGCCGCTGTCGGCACGCGCGGGAAGCTGGGCACCCGGTGGAAGCCGACGGCCGACGACTACTCGGTCCGCGCGATGGTGCTCTCGCCGGACCGGTCGCGACTGATCGTGGGCGGCTCCTTCACCACGCTGAACAAGACCGCGGCCTACGGCATGGGCGCTGTCAGCCTCGCCGACGGCCGGACCATGCCATGGGCCGCCAACCAGACGATCAGGAACGCGGGCTCCGGTGGTGCGATCGTCAGCCTCCGCAGGGACGGCTCGCAGATCTACGGCTCCGGCTACGCCTTCAAGAGCAACGGAGGGGCGAACTTCGAAGGGACGTTCGCGGCCAACCCGAACACGGGCAAGATCAACTGGGTCAACGACTGCCACGGCGACACCTACGACGTCCTGCCCGTCGGCAAGCTCCTCTACAGCGTCGGCCACGCCCACGACTGCTCGCCGATCGGTGAGTTCGGCGACACCTCGCCGGTCTCCTACCACCGAGCGCTGGTCTCCTGGAAGACACCGCATGGTTCGAACGGTGCTGACGCTCGAGGTGGGGCCTGGAACAACTACATCGGCCAGCCCGCCGCCCGCCACCTGAACTGGTTCCCGGCCCTGACCCAGGGCAGCGCCACGGGCCAGAACCAGGCCGCCTGGTCGCTGGCCGGCAACGGCAAGTACATCTCGCTCGGCGGCGAGTTCCCCAAGGCCAACGGGCACGCTCAACAGGGTCTGGTGCGATACGCGGTTCCCGGCCTGGCGCCCAACAAGGTCGGCTCGACCAGGGACTTCGCCCCCTCCGCGACGGCTTCGGCCGTGCCGAACACCGTGCACTTCGCGTGGACCGAGGTATGGGACCAGGACAACCAGTCCCTCACCTATCGGGTCTTCCGCAAGCCGCAGGGGGGTCCTGCCGTCCAGGTCCACGAAGAGAGCGGGAGCTCCACCTTCTGGCAGCGGGACGCGTTGTCCTACGACGACACCGCGCCCTCGCCGGGCACCTATCGCTACTACGTGGTGTCGACGGATCCGTACGGCAACACCCGTCAAAGCGACTCGGTCCAGGTCACGATCGCCGGCGTAGGCGGCTGAGGTCAGACTGTCCGGGTGTCATCGCAGAGGTGGGACCCGGACCGCTACCTCGTCTACGCCGACGAGCGGGCGCGCCCGTTCGTTGACCTGCTGGCCCGGGTCGGCGCCCAGCGACCGGCGCGCGTGGTCGATCTCGGCTGCGGGCCCGGCAACCTGACCGCGCTGCTCGCAGAGCGCTGGCCCGACGCGATCGTCCAAGGCATCGACTCCTCGCCCGAGATGGTCGAGCGGGCCCGTGCCTCGCACGACGACCGGGTCAGCTTCGACATCGGTGACGTGCGCTCCTGGCGGCCGGCCGAGCCCGTCGACGTACTCATCGCGAACGCGACGTACCAGTGGGTCCCGGACCACCTCGAGCTGCTTCCCCGCCTGGTCGAGCACGTCGCCCCGGGAGGCTGGTTCGCCTTCCAGGTGCCCGGCAACCACGGTGAGCCCAGCCACGTGCTGCTGCACGAGCTCGCCGGCGACCCCCGCTTCGCCCCCTACGTCACCGGTGTCGCGCGTCCGCACTCCCACGACCCGGCGGTGTACGCCGACGTGCTGCTCGACCTCGGCCTGAGCGTCGACGCCTGGGAGACGACCTACCTCCACCTGCTCGGCGGCCAGGACCCCGTCTTCACCTGGATCAGCGGCACGGGCGCCCGGCCGACGCTGCAGGCGCTCCCCGACGACCTCCGCCCGACCTTCGAGGCCGAGTACAAGGCACTGCTGCGCGAGGCGTATCCGCCCGGCCCGCACGGCACCGCACTGCCCTTCCGCCGGGTCTTCGTCGTCGCTCGACGCTGAGGCGCGTCAGCGAGGGCCGCTGAGCGTGGGCTTCTTCTCCAGGCCCGCCAGGCCGTGCCAGGCGAGGTTGACCAGGTGGGCGGCCACCTCTTCCTTCGACGGCTGACGAGCGTCGAGCCACCACTGGCCCGTCGTGGCGACCATGCCGACGAGCATCTGCGCATAGATCGGTGCTGCGTCGGCGTCGAAGCCGCGAGAGGTGAACTCGGCGGCGAGGATGTACTCCACCCGCGACGCGACGTCGCTGAGGATCGACATGAACGATCCCGACGCCGAGCCGACGGGGCTGTCGCGCACCAGGATGCGGAAGCCGTCGGAGGACTGCTCGATGTAGTCGAGCAGCGCCAGCGCCGCCTGCTCGAGCAGCATCCGCGGGTGCCCCGCGGTCAGTGCTTCTCGGATCATCGTGAGCAGGTCGCGGACCTCGCGGTCGACGACGACCGCGTAGAGGCCTTCCTTGCCGCCGAAGTGCTCGTAGACGACCGGCTTCGACACCCCGGCGCGGGCGGCGATCTCCTCCACCGACGACGCGTCGAAGCCGCGCTCGGCGAACAGGCCGCGGGCGATCTCGATCAGCTGTTCGCGGCGCTCGGCAGCCGTCATGCGGCCGCGGCCCGGCCGCCTCGGAGCCTGGCCCTCGATGCCGCCGGTGCCGCTCACCGGGACACCTTGTCAGGCAGCAGTGGGGGCTTCCTCGCGGACGAGCTTCGCCTCGATGCGCTCCTTGACGGGCCAACGCACGTCGTACACCCAGCCGACCTTCTCCAGCAGCCAGATCAGTCGAGCCGACGAGTCGAGCTGGCCGCGGAGCACGCCGTGCCGCGCGCAGGTGGGGTCCGCGTGGTGCAGGTTGTGCCACGACTCGCCCATCGACGGGACGGCCAGCCACCACACGTTCGCGGACTTGTCACGGGCGGCGAACGGGCGCTCGCCGATGGTGTGGCAGATCGAGTTGATCGACCAGGTCACGTGGTGCAGCAAGGAGATGCGCACCAAGGACGCCCAGAAGAAGCCGGTGAGCGCGCCCTGCCACGACATGGTCAGCAGCCCACCGAGCACCGCCGGCGCGGCCAGCGAGATGACGACCCACATCGGGAACTGCCGCGAGATGCGTACGACGTCGCGGTCCTTCATCAGGTCCGGTGCGTACTTGCGCTGCGGGGTCTGCTCGGGGTTGAAGATCCACATCATGTGCGCGTGGAAGAGGCCCTTCGTCAGGCCGCCGATCGAGCTGCCGTAGCGCCACGGGGAATGGGGGTCACCGTCGCGGTCGGAGAACTTGTGGTGCTTGCGGTGGTCGGCCACCCAACGGACCACCGGACCCTGGACCGCCATCGACCCGGCGATCGCGAGGAAGATCTTCACTGCTCGGTTGGGCTTGTAGGCCTTGTGCGTGAAGAGCCGGTGGTAGCCGACGGTGATGCCGTGCCCGGTGAGGAAGTACATGAAGAAGAAGAGGACGACGTCGCTCCAGCCCAGCCAGCCGCCCCAGGCGACCGGGACAGCGGCCGCGACGGCCAGGAAGGGCACCACGATGAACAGCGCGAAGGTGATCTGTTCCTTGCGGGACTGGATGTCTCCACCGAGGGTGGCACTGACGGTCTTGAGCTCGTCGCCGTGATCGTCGGCTTGCGGGTCGACGGTCGTCGCAACGCTCATCAAGGAATCCTCACGCAGTCGGGGGCCTACTTACGCCACCGTAACCTACGCAACCGTAAGGTTCCACCCGCACGACCGATGCGGCGGGCACCGCTCGCGAGCCCCTAAGGTGAGCGCACGCTGATTTCCCGACGCAATCCCCGGTTGGTCTGTCGGACACACAGTCCCGCAGGCGGGCCAGACTGGGATCCGATCCCCGGTTGGTCTGTCGGTAGGGCCCGCCGCACTTTGAATGCGGACAAGCGACGTAGGTTCGACTCCTACCCGGGGAGCCGCTGGCCGTTCCCGACCGGTAGGAGAGACCGTGACCGAGCCGTCGTCCCGCCCCCAAGCCGTCGTGGTCCTCGCGGCCGGCAGCGGCACCCGCATGAAGTCCAAGACGATGAAGGTGCTGCACCCGCTGTGCGGGCGAAGCATGATCGCGCACGTGCTCACCGCAGCCCTGCACGTTGAGCCGAAGCACCTCGTCGCGGTGGTGGGCAGCGGCCGCGAGCAGGTCGGCGGCCACATCCTGGAGCAGGTGCCCAACGCGCTGCTCGCGGTGCAGGAGACCCAGGAGGGCACCGGCCACGCGGTGCGCGTCGCGCTGGAGAGCCTCCGCGACGCGACAGGTACGACGGACGGCGTGGTCGTCGTGATGTCGGGCGACACCCCGCTCCTGCAGGGCGAGACGCTCACCGCGCTGGTGGACGCTCACGCCGCGGCGGGCGACCGGGTGATCACGGTGCTGACCGCAGAGGTGGCCGATCCCTTCGGCTACGGACGCATCCTGCGCGACGGCGACGGGGGTGTCACCGGCATCGTCGAGGAGAAGGACGCGACCCCGGAGCAGGCTGCCGTCCGCGAGATCAACAGCAGCATCTTCGCGTTCGACGGCGCCTTCCTCGCTGACGCCGTCTCCCGCATCAGCAACGACAACGCCAAGGGTGAGTACTACCTCACCGACGTGGTCGCGATCGCGCACCGGGAGGGCCGAGCGGTCGGCGCTCACCGCATCGACGACGTGATCCAGACCGAGGGTGCCAACGACCGCGTGCAGCTGGCCGCGCTCGCGGCGGAGCTGAACCGGCGCATCCTCCACCACTGGATGCGCGAGGGCGTGACGATCGTGGACCCGTCGAGCACCTGGGTCGATGCCGACGTGGTCCTCGAGCCCGACGTCACGCTTCTTCCCGGCGTGCAGCTGCAGGGCGCCACGGTGGTGGCCGAGGACGCCGTGATCGGCCCCGACTGCACGCTCAAGGACGTCGAGGTCGGCGCCGGGGCCCACATCACGCGCAGTCACGGGGAGCTCGCCGTGGTCGGCGCCGGCGCCACCGTCGGCCCGTTCTCCTACCTGCGTCCCGGCACGGAGCTCGGCGCCGACGGCAAGATCGGGGCCTTCGTCGAGACCAAGAACGCGCAGATCGGCGACCACGCGAAGGTCCCGCACCTGTCCTACGTGGGAGACGCCGAGATCGGCGAGGGCAGCAACATCGGGGCCGGCACGATCTTCGCCAACTACGACGGCATCGCGAAGCACCGCACACGCATCGGCCGGCATGCCCGCACGGCGTCCAACAACACCTTCGTCGCCCCCGTCGAGATCGGTGACGGCGCGGCCACCGGTGCCGGCACCGTCGTACGCAGGGATGTCCCGCCAGGAGCGCTCGCAGTCTCGGGCGGACCGCAGCGCGACATCGAGGAGTGGACGCTTCGCAAACGGGCCGGCACACCGATGGCGCAGGCCGCCGAGCAGGCGCTGGGGCGTGCCACGCATCACACGGATTCGGACGGGTTCGCGTCCGACGGCTCCTCTGGGTCACACTCGGACCAAGGCAACCCCTGACCCGAAGCGTGGAGACCTCGCCGTGAGCGGACTCAAGCGGACCACCGAGAAGAACCTCATGGTCTTCAGTGGCCGCGCACACCCAGAGCTGGCCGACGAGGTCGTGGAGCTGCTCGGCTCCGGGCTGGTGCCGCTGCAGGCCTTCGAGTTCGCCAACAGCGAGATCTACGTCCGCTTCGAGGAGTCGGTCCGAGGCTCCGACGCCTTCGTGATCCAGAGCCACACCGCTCCGGTCAACGAGTGGATCATGGAGCACCTGATCATGGTCGACGCGCTCAAGCGGGCGTCGGCGAAGCGGATCACCGTGGTGATGCCGTTCTACGGCTACGCCCGCCAGGACAAGAAGCACCGAGGCCGTGAGCCGATCTCGGCGCGGCTGATGGCCGACCTGTTCAAGACGGCTGGTGCCGACCGGCTCATCACCGTGGACCTGCACACCGCGCAGATCCAGGGCTTCTTCGACGGGCCCGTCGACCACCTGATGGCGCTTCCGATCCTCTCGCAGTACGTCCGGAACAAGTACGGCGACGAGCGGCTCGCCGTGGTCTCGCCCGACGCCGGCCGGATCAAGGTCGCCGAGCAGTGGTCCAGCCGCCTCGGCGGCGCCCCGCTGGCCTTCATCCACAAGACCCGCGACGGTCGACACGCCCAACGAGTCGGTGGCCAACCGCGTCGTCGGCGACGTCAACGGCCGGATCTGCGTGCTGGTCGACGACATGATCGACACCGGCGGCACGATCGTGAAGGCCACCGAGGCGCTGCTCAACGACGGCGCCGCGGGCGTGGTCATCGCCGCGACCCACGCGATCCTCTCCGACCCGGCCGTCGACCGCCTGAAGAACTGCCCGGCCAAGGAGATCGTGGTCACCAACACGCTGCCGATCCCGGCGGAGCGCCAGTTCGACAAGCTCACCTGCCTGTCGATCGCACCGCTCATCAGCCGCGCGATCCGCGAGGTCTTCGAGGACGGTTCGGTCGACGAGCCTCTTCGACGGGCAGGCCCAGTAGCGGCTGCCACAGGCGCCGGGGAAGGACTCGATTCGCCCCGGCCGAGGGCACCTCGCTAGAATCGCTGCGGTTGCCTCGGCGAGGGAGCCTTTCGACTCCGTGATCGACGCGGTGGCGCGGCGCGGTCACAGGCCGTGCGCCGGCGCCCGTGTCGTCCGGCCTCTCCTCACCGGTGCAGCCACCGACTGATATCCAGCAAGCACAGCAAGCGATGGAGAGAAGACCGTGTCCAACGCCGGACCCGACGCCAAGAAGAACGCCAAGGACGACAGCCACATCCAGGCCGAGCCCCGCACCGAGTTCGGCAAGGGTGCTGCTCGTCGCATCCGCCGCTCCGACAAGATCCCGGCCGTCCTCTACGGCCACGGGGGCGACGCCGACCCACATCACGCTCCCGGGCCACGAGACGATGCTGGCTCTCAAGCACGGCGGCGTGAACGCCCTGCTCACGATCACCGTCGAGGGCAAGCAGCAGCTCGCGCTGCCCAAGCAGATCCAGCGAGACCCCATCAAGGGCTTCCTGGAGCACCTCGACCTGATCATCGTCCGCAAGGGCGAGAAGGTCACCGTCGACATTCCCGTGCACGTGTACGGCGAGCCCGACCCCGAGGCGCTGGTGGTCACCGAGACCAGCAGCATCTCGGTCGAGGCCGAGGCGACCCACATCCCCGAGTACGTCGAGGTCTCCATCGAGGGCCTCACGGTCGGCGACCAGGTGCTCGCCAAGGACCTGCAGGTGCCCGAGGGCTCGCGGGTGCTGCTCGACGACGAGGCGCTGATCATCAACGTCACCCACGCGCCGACCGCCGAGGAGCTCGAGGAGGAGCTGGCCGAGGCCGAGGCCGAGGCGGGCATCGAGCGCGACGAGACCGACGAGGAGGCCGAGGAAGCTGCCGAGGCCGCCGAGGGTGCCGAGTCCGGCGAGGGTGCCGAGGGCGAGTCCGGGGGCGACGAGGACAAGCCCGCGGAGGAGTGAGCACCGCCGACGTCTGGCTGGTCGTCGGGCTGGGCAACCCCGGCCCGGCGTACGCCGGCCACCGGCACAACGTCGGCTACCTGGTCAACGAGGAGCTCGCCTCACGGGTGGGCGGGTCGTTCCGCTCGCACAAGACCGGCCGCGCCGACGTCGTCGAGGGCCGCCTCGGCGGGACGGGCGGGATCGGTGGCACTCGCGTCGTGCTCGCCCGGCCGCGCTGCTACATGAACGAGTCCGGCGGCCCGGTCTCGGCGCTCGCTGAAGTTCTACAAGCTGCCCGTCGAGCGGGTGGTCGCCGTCCACGACGAGCTCGACCTGCCCTTCGACACCATGCGGGTGAAGCTCGGCGGCGGCGACAACGGCCACAACGGGCTGCGGTCGATGCGTCAGTCGCTGGGCTCTGGTGAGTTCTACCGGGTCCGGCTGGGCATCGGCCGACCGCCCGGGCCGGCAGTCGCCGGCCGACTTCGTGCTCTCCGACTACAGCGCCGCCGAGCGGAAGGTGCTGCCCTTCCAGGTGGACCGGGCCGCCGACGCCGTCGAGGTGCTGGTCTCGGACGGGTTGGCCGCGACCCAGGCGACGTACAACTCTTGACCGCTCTGTTACTCCCGTCACAGAAGAGCCCCGGCCTTGTCATGCTGGCGTAGGCCGTAACTTCGCGTCACATAGTTCGTTTTGATCATCTGTACGAAGGGGCTCCTGCCTCCCTTGCATTTCGGGCGGTACTGCAACAACATGGTGCGCCAGTGACTTTCGGGGGCGAAGGTCTGGGAAATCCGAAGACGCAGTTCTTGCTGGGGTAGTCGGGAGCTCGCCAGCAGTCGTGTGCGGCTCGACAGCCGCACTGGGGCCAGTGTCTTCGAGCGGGCGCGTGAGCGCTGGGGGTGTTGTGTCAGTCTTGCCATCGTCGGACGTAGCGCAGGTGGAGACCTGCGAGATCGTGTCGACGGCAACGGGGGGTTCACCGGTTGCCGCGCGCACGCTATCTCCGTCTCCGCGCACGTCGACCAAGCCTTGGTCAGCACTCCTTCTCGTGCTGGGACTGCTGCCGGCAGCCGTTCTGGCTCTCGCGGTCGGTGGCGTCTGGCCCGTTGTCGCGCTCGGCGTGTGCGCGGGCACGTTGCTGCTTCGCATGCTCGCGCGCCAAGAGCTGACGCGGCGGGACCAGATCCGCGGCGACATCCGGGCCACTCTCGGCCTTGCGTCGCTGTCCGCGGTCGCCGGGATCACCGGAGTCATGTCGCTGCAGGAGTCCCGCGGCTCCGTGGCGGTCGTGCTTCTCGCCGGCGTCTCGGTGATCGCCGTCCGGCTCCTTCAGCGTCATGGCCTGAGGCCGCGCACCGTGGTGCTGGTCGGCGGGCAGGCGGAGATCGCGGCGTACGTCGCCGGGGGCCACTCCGACCAGGTCGTGGCCGGCTGTCTGGTCGTCGACGCCGGAGCCGCGCTCGCCGTGCAGCCTCGGCTGCTCGTGCCGACCACCACCAGCGTCGACACCGTCGGCGAGATCGTGGACTCGGCACAGGCCGACGAGATCTTGATCCTGCCGGGCGCGGCGGTCGACGCCGGCCTGGTCCGTGACCTCTCGTGGATGTTCCAGGACAGCCCGGTGACGTTGGGTCTGCTGCACCCGGTGACCTCCGTGGCGCGGCACCGGATGCGCACCCGGATCAACCGCCATGGCACCGTCCTCGAGCTGCGGAACCCGCGCGCGAGCTTCCCGGTGCGGGCGGCCAAGACCGTCATCGACCGGGTCGGTGCGGCCCTGCTGCTGGTCCTCGTCTCGCCGGTGATGCTCGCGCTGTGGCTGGCGGTCTTCTTCGACACCCGCGGCCCCGGCTTCTTCGTGCAGACCCGCATCGGGCGCGACGGCCGGCCGTTCCGGATGTTCAAGTTCCGCACCATGCACCTCGACGCCGAGTCGCTGCTGGCCTCGCTGGCGGAGGCGAACGAGTCCGACGGCCTGCTCTTCAAGATCCGCCGGGACCCGCGCGTGACGCGCGTGGGCTACTGGCTCCGCCGGTCGTCGCTCGACGAGCTGCCGCAGCTGATCAACGTGCTGCGCGGCGAGATGTCGCTGGTCGGACCACGGCCTGCTCTGCCGGCCGAGGTCAACAACTACGACGAGGTGGCCAAGCGCCGGCTCGTGGTGAAGCCCGGCATCACCGGCCTCTGGCAGGTCAGCGGGCGCTCCGACCTCACCTGGGAGCAGGCGCTGATCCTGGACCTGTACTACGCCGACAACTGGCGGCTGCGTGACGACTTCGCGATCGCGGCTCGCACGCTCACGGCCGTCATCCAGGCCCGGGGCGCCTACTAGCCACGCTGCTGCGTGAGAGGGTGTCGTGATGACTTCGACCCCCTCTCCGCCGGGCGGCGTCGCAGCCGACGACCACGCCTTCGCAGCGTGGGCGGCAACCGTCGCCGGTGAGCTGCTGACCGACGTCCGCGGGCAAGGCCTCGAGGGCCGTGCGCTCAAGGACGCAGGCGACAAGGCGGCGCACGACCTGCTGATGGCGATCTGCGCCGAGCACCGTCCCGACGACGCGGTGATGTCCGAGGAGAGCCAGGCGAGCATCAACGACGCCGGGCGGCTCAGTGCCGACCGGGTGTGGATCATCGACCCGCTCGACGGCACCCGAGAGTTCTCGGAGCCGCCCCGCGACGACTGGGCGGTCCACGTCGCGTTGTGGGCCCGCGGCGCCGGTGACGGATCCTCCCGGGCGAGCTGGTGGCAGGCGCGGTCGCACAGCCCGGCATGGGGCGGACCTTCGACACCGGGAGCCCACCCGCCGTTCCCGAGCGCACGTCGGATCGGCCCCGCATCGCGGTGAGCCGCACCCGCCCACCCGCGTTCGTCGAGGCGCTCGCCGAGGAGATCGGCGCCGAGCTGGTGCCGATGGGCTCCGCGGGGGCGAAGGTCATCTCCGTCGTCCGCGACGTCACCGACGCCTACGTCCACGCCGGCGGGCAGTACGAGTGGGACTCCGCCGCGCCGGTCGCGGTCGCCAGGGCCGCCGGCCTGCACACCAGCCGGATCGACGGCTCACCCCTGGTCTACAACCGCGAGGACGTGTTGCTGCCCGACCTGGTGGTGTGCCGTCCGGAGCTGGCGCAGCCGATCCTCGACTTCGTCAGCAGCGCAGGCGTCTGACGCTCAGACCCCCTCCGGCTAGCCCTGCGGGACCTCCGGGGTCTCGTGTCCCTCCCGCTCGTCGCGCTCGGCCCACTCGAGCAGCGGCGCGACGTCGAACACGGCTTGGTCGATCTTGGCGTGCAGGTCGCCGATCTCGGCGAACCGGGCAGGCACCGTGGCGATGGTGCAGTCGTTCGGCTCCACGTCGTCGACCTCGTCCCACCGGATCGGCGTGGACACGGTGCCTTCCGGGTTGCCGCGCACGGAGTAGGCCGCGGCGATGGTGTGGTCACGCGCGTTCTGGTTGTAGTCGACGAAGAGCTTCGTGGGGTCGCGGTCCTTGCGCCACCAGGTCGTGGTCACCTCGTCAGTGCGGCGCTCCACCTCACGCGCGAACGCCAGCGCTGCCCGTCGTACGTCCTTGAAGCCGTGGTCGGGGCGGATCCGGACGTAGACGTGCATGCCCTTGCCGCCAGAGGTCTTCGGGAAGCCGGTCGGCCCCGAGCTCGTCGAGCACCTCGTGCACGACGCCCGCGACGCGACGCACGGTCGCGAAGTCGCACTCGTCGCCCGGGTCGAGGTCGATGCGCCACTCGTCGGGCTTCTCGGTGTCGGCGCGCCGGCTGTTCCAGGGGTGGAACTCGACGGTCGACATCTGCACCGCCCAGACGACCTGCGCGATCTCGGTGACGCACAGCTCGTCGGCGGTTCGCTGCCAGCGGGGGAAGTACAGCTGCACGGTCTCCATCCACGGCGGAGCCCCCTTGGGCAGCCGCTTCTGGTGGACCTTCTCGCCGCTGACCCCGGTCGGGAAGCGGTGCAGCATGCACGGGCGCTCGCGGAGCGCGTTGACGATGCCGTCGCCGACCGAGAGGTAGTACTCGACCAGGTCGAGCTTGGTCTCGCCGCGCGCCGGGAAGTACACCCGGTCGGGGTTGGTCACCCGCACGACCTTGTCGTCGATCTCGAGCTCGACAGCGGGGGTGCTGGTCGCGGCCATGGGAGAAAACCTATTCGACAGGCCCGGCAGACTGGCGCGCATGACCTCCACCGTCAGCCACACGACGATCGACTGCGCCAACGCCTACCGAGCTCTCCGAGTGGTGGAAGCAGGTGCTCGGGTACGTCGACCTCGACGGCGACCCGAACCTGCCGGGTCACGAGGAGTGCGCCATCAGGTCGCCGGAGACCGGGCACATGCTGTTGTTCATCGAGGTCCCGGACGCCAAGCAGGTCAAGAACCGGGTGCACCTGGACCTGCGGCCCACCGACCTCACGCGGGACGAGGAGGTCGAGAGGCTGCTCGCGATCGGCGCCACCCACCTCGCCGACCACCGCGAGATCCGCGGTGACGGCACCGGCTGGGTCACGCTCGCGGACCCGGACGGCAACGAGTTCTGCGTGCTTCGCAGCCACCGCGAGCGTGAGAACGCCGGCTGAGCGCCCCTCGCTGGTCCCTCGGACCACGGCACGACGAGACGCCCGGGAGCCCGAAATCGTCTCAGAATGGCTCTTTCGGGCTATGGGGGTGTCCGTTTCATCGCTTATGCTTGCCGGACACAAGCGTGCGTCGTAGAACCCGGGGGCGGGATCTGGCCGCTTGCAGTCTCGGGAAGTTCATGGGGGTTCGGGGAAATCATGCGCGTGCGTGCAGCTGTACTTTTCGTGTTGTCGATCGTTGCGGGTCTGGGGTGGGCCGCACTACCGGCGCCGGCTCTCGCTGACACCGCGCCGCCGGCCGGCACGCCGGCGACGGTCTCCGCCGACGCGCTGCCGACCTGGCAGATCAACGGTGTGGTCTGGAGCCAGGCCGTCGTCGGCAACACTGGTCTTCGCCGGCGGCAAGCTTCACCACGGCGCGGCCGCCCGGGCGTCGCCGCCGGCGGCGCCGGTCAGGTCGCGGCCAACAACTTCTTCGCCTACGACATCACCACCGGGCAACCGGGTCGCGGCGTCTCAGCACTCGCTTGAACGGCGCAGGTGCTGGCCGTCAAGGCCTCGCCCGACGGCACGCGGCGTCTACGTCGGCGGCGACTTCACCACCGTCGACGGAGTCGCGCGCAACCACATCGCCGCCTTCGACGCCACGACCGGCGCGCTGGTCACTCCTTCAACGCCTCGCTCAACGGCACCAGGTGCGGCCATCGCGGCGACCGACCTCGACCGTCTACGTCGGTGGCAACTTCTTCAGCGCCGAACGGCAGTCCCGCACGCCCGACTGGCTGCGTTCATCGCCGTCCAACGGCGCACTGTCGTCCGTGGGCACCCGACGGCTGACGACCTCGAGGTCACGGCGATGGTCTTGTCGCCGGACAGGAGTCGAAGCTCGTCGTCGGCGGCAGGTTCACCACCCTCAACGGCGCGCCGGCCAGCGGCATGGGCGCGGTCGACGCCACGACCGGCGGCGAGCCTGCCCTGGGCCGCCAACACCAAGATCACCAACGGCGGCACCCAGTGCGGCATCACCAGCCTCTCGCACCGACGGCAACCAGGTCTACGGCTCGGGCTTCGCCTTCGGCTGCGGCAACTTCGAGGGCACGTTCGCCGCTCGACCCGACACCGGCGCGATCAACTGGGCCAACGACTGCCACGGCGACACCTACGACACGTTCCCGGTCGGCGGGTGCTCTACACGCGTGAGCCACGCCCACAACTGCTCGACGATCGGCGGCTTCTTCCAGAGCAACCCGTGGTCGATCAACATGCGTCACGCGCTGGCCTTCACCACCAACCCGACGGGCACCAACACCGGCCCGACGACTACGGCTGGGACTACAACGGCGTTCCGTCCTCCAAGCTGCTGCAGTGGTACCCGGACGCTGGCCGTCGGCACAGCACGGGCCAGACCCAGGCGGCCTGGTCGGTCACCGGCAACAGCAAGTACGTCGTCGCTGGGCGGCGAGTTCCCGAAGGTCAACGGCGTCGCGCAGCAGGGCCTGGTCCGGTTCGCCGTCAAGAACATCGCGCCGAACAAGCGTGCGCCCGTCAAGGCGCCCAGCGCACCGACCCCGAGCGCCAACTCCTTCACCGCGGGCACGGCGCGGGTCGGCGTGGCAGGTCCGCGTACGACATGGACAACGCCTCGTTGACCTACGACGTCTACCCGGTCGGGCACGGCCGCGCCGGTCTACACGAAGACCCAGGACTCGACCTACTGGGACTACCCGATGATGGGCTTCATCGACAGCGGCTGTCACCGCCGGCCAGTCGTACACGTACACCATCAAGGTCACCGACCCCTCCGGCAACGTCTTGACCCTGCCGAAGACCAACACGGTCACCGTCAGCAACGCCAGCCGCAGAGCGAGTACGCCAAGGACGTCCTCGGCGACGGTGCGACCGACTTCTGGCGGCTCGGCGAGGGCTCCGGCTCGACCGTCTACGACTACGCGGGCTTCAACGACGCGACGGCCAGCGCCGGCGTGACCCGAGGCGCCACCGGCGCGATCACGGGTGACGCCGACAAGGCGTCGACCTTCAACGGCGCGGCCGACGGCATCGTGGCCACCAACTCGACGCAGGCCACCACACCGTCGTTCACGGTCGAGTCGTGGGTCAAGACGACCAGCACGTCCGGCGGCAAGATCGTCGGCTACGGCGGGTCCAAGGACACCGACAGCGGGTCGTACGACCGTCACGTCTACATGGACAACGCCGGCCACATGATCTTCGGTGTCTACCCGAACGACGTGCGCACGGTGAGCAGCGCCAACACCTACAACGACGGCCAGTAGCACCACATCGTCGCCTCGCTCAGCTCGAGCAACGGCATGGCGCTCTACGTCGACGGCAAGAAGGTCGGCTCCGACTCGAACACCAAGTCGGCGCAGGACTACACCGGCTACTGGCGCATCGGCGGCGACAACATCGACGGCTGGCCGAACCAGCCCTCGAGCAACTACTTCGCGCGGCACCATCGACGACGTCGCGATCTACCCGTCGGCGCTGAGCCTCGCCCAGGTCCAGAAGCACTACGCGGACTCCGGCCGGACGCTCAACGGCGCCGCACCGAAGCCCACCGACGCCTACGGCAAGGCCATCTACGACGACGAACCCGGACCTGTACTGGCGGCTCGGCGAGTCCAGCGGCTCGACGGCGCTGGACTCCGGCCCCAACGGCGATGAGCGGCAACTACTTCGGCGGCGTCACCAAGGGGCAAGCGGGCGCAGTGCCCGGCACCTCGGACACGTCGGCGAAGTTCGACGGGGTCAACGGGGGCGTCTCCTCTGCGGACACCGTCACCAACCCGAGGGTCTACTCCGAGGAGCTGTGGTTCAAGACCAACACCGACCAGGGCGGCAAGCTCATCGGGTTCGGCACCAAGCAGTCCAACGAGACCAGCGACGGCTACGACCGGCACGTCTACATGGAGACTCGACGGCCGCTCACGTTCGGCACCTGGACCGGGCAGACGAACACCATCACGTCACCCGACAGCTACAACGACGGCAGCTGGCACCACATGGTGGCGCGCCAGGACGGCGAACGGCATGGCGCTGTACGTCGACGGCCAGTCGGGTGGGCACCAACCCGCAGACAGACGCCCAGGACTACACGGGCTTCTGGCGTGTCGGTGGCGACAACGACCTGGGGCGGCACGGACCCCTGGTTCGACGGCACCATCGACGAGGTGGCGGTCTACTCGAAGTCGCTCAGCGCCTCCGACATCGCCTCGCACTACGCCCTGGGCAGCGGTGTCACGCCGGCGAACCAGGACCCGAATGCGGCGTTCACGAAGTCGGCGAACGGGCAGGACGTGTCGTTCGACGCGACCACGTCCTCGGACCCGGACGGTGACACGTTGACCTACGCGTGGGACTACGGCGACGGCGGCTCGGCCACTGGCGTGACGCCGACGGCGCACCACTTCTCGACCGGGAGCCACACGGTGACGTTGACGGTCTCGGACGGCAAGGGCGGCACGGACACCGCGACCGACACCTTCACGGTGACGGCTGCGAACCAGGACCCGAATGCGGCGTTCACGAAGTCGGCGAACGGGCAGGACGTGTCGTTCGACGCGACCACGTCCTCGGACCCGGACGGTGACACGTTGACCTACGCGTGGGACTACGGCGACGGCGGCTCGGCCACTGGCGTGACGCCGACGGCGCACCACTTCTCGACCGGGAGCCACACCGTGACGTTGACGGTCTCGGACGGCAAGGGCGGCACGGACACCGCGACCGACACCTTCACGGTGGCGGCTGCGAACCAGGACCCGAACGCGGCGTTCACGAGGTCGATGAACGGGCAGGCCGCGTCGTTCGACGCGACCACGTCCTCGGACCCGGACGGTGACTCGCTGAGCTACGCGTGGAGCTACGACGACGGCGGCTCGGACACGGGTGTGAAGCCTGCGCCGCACACGTTCTCGGCCGGGAGCCACTCGGTGACGTTGACCGTCTCGGACGGCAAGGGCGGCACGGACACGGCGACCGACACCTTCACGGTGACCGCACCCGCCGGCGCCACGCTGATCGGCTCGGACGACTTCGGGCGGAACGTGACGAACGGCTGGGGCACTGCCGACAAGGGCGGGGCCTGGACGGTTACCGGCACCAAGTCGCAGTACAAGGTCGGCAGCGGCGTCGGGACAACGACGATGAGCAAGGCTGGTGCCGGTCCGACCCTGAGCCTGGCCAACGTGTCGACTGCGAACTCCGACCTGCAGATGGTCGTCAGTCCGCAGGCGCTGGCTACCGGCGCCGGCACCTACACCACGGTCTACTCCCGAGTGGTCGGCACCGCCAGCTATCGGGCGAAGCTCGTCTTCAAGAGCAACGGGGCGATGACCATCGGCATCAACAAGGTCGTCGGAGCCACGACCACGATGCTGGTGACGGCCAAGAACGTCTCAGGTGTCAGCTACGCCGCAGGCGACCAGCTGAACATGCGTGTCCAGACCGTGGGCACCTCGCCGACGACGATTCGCGCCAAGGTGTGGAAGGTGGGGACCACCGAGCCGACTGCATGGCTCGTGAGCACCACCGACAGCACGGCCGGGTTGCAGTCCGCTGGTTCGATCGGCCTGCAGAGCTACCTGTCCGGCAGCTCGACCAACGCACCCGCCGCGGTGTCGTACGACGCCCTGCGGCTCTACGACACCGGCCAGTAAGTAGGTCACCTGCACCACCCTGAACGGCTCATCGGCTCCCTTCCGCGGAAGGGAGCCGATCAGCTTTAAGGGAGGGAGCGCCTCTGCTGGCGCATGAACCGCAGCCCGTCGCGGCTCCCGCGCCAGACCGGCACGACGGTGCGGCGCGGATGGCGGAGCTGGCGTCGACCGCCGCGCAGCAGCACCTCGTAGGCGGCGGCACATGCCCTTCGGCGCCAGCGTCGCTGGCCATCGGCGTCTAGGTGCTTCGCGGCGAACAGCAGCCGGTTGCGGGTGTTGTAGTAGTAGTAGACGGCCGACTTGGTCCGCTGCGACTGGTCTGCGGCCTGCGTGCCGCCCACGTCGTGGATCGCGACCGCCTGGTCGTCGACGAGCAGCCGGGCGCCGGCGTCGAGCGCGCGCCTGGAGAGGTCCACGTCCTCCCAGTACAAGAAGTAGTCCTCGTCGAAGCCTCCCGTTCGGTCCCACATCTCGCGGCTGACCATCAAGCACGCGCCGCTCAACCACGGCTGGCTGCGTGCCGGGGGCCCCTCCGCGCTGCGACGGGCCCAGCTCCGCACCTGACCGGTCTCCAGGTCGAGGTCGTGGCCGGCGGACCACACCCGGCCGTCCGGTCGTCGTACCACCGGGGCGACGACGTCGAGGGGGCGTTCGCTGACCTGGTCGAGCAGGCGCAGCACGCTGTCCTTGTCGAGGGTGGCGTCCGGGTTCAACAGCAGCAGGCACGAGGTGCGGTCGTCGACGCAGGCGACCGCGCGGTTGACGCCGGCGCCGAAGCCGACGTTCTCCGCAAGCAGCAGCGCCCGCCAACCGTGCCTGTCGCACACCGCCTGGACCGACCTCGCCTCGGCGGCTGTCGTGTGGTTGTCCACGACCACGACCGAGGCGCCGGGCACGGCGGAGCTCACCTCGGCCAGGTTGGCCTCGAGCAGCTGGTGCGAGCCGTAGCTGACCACCACGATGGTCAGGCCCTCACCGACCGCGACGCTCTCGCCGCGCGCACCGTCGACCGGTGCCATGTGCTACCTACCGGGCCGTTGCCCGACCACAGCAGGGTCCTCGCTGCGACTCACGGCCTTCGAGGTGGGCGCGCTGCTCGTGCGGTCGGACTGGCGGCGAGTGCTTGCGTGGGACCGGTAGGCCTTGTCGTGCCTGCCGGTCCTGGCCCTCGTGAGGATGATGCCGATCACGTTGGCGCGGGCCACCGCAAGGGCGTCGAGCGCCCTGCCCAGCTCGGGACGGCGGGTGCGGCCCGAGCTGGCGGTCACGATGGCGCCGTCGACGTGCTTGGACAACACGGTGGCGTCGGCAACAGCGAGCAGGGGCGGGGAGTCGAGCACCACGACGTCGTAGCGCAGCCGCAGCTCCCTGAGGAAGTCGAACATGCCCTGCGAGTCGACGAGCTGCAGCGGGTTGGGCGGGACCAGACCGGAAGTGATCACGTCGAGCGAGGACGAGCCCCACCGCTGCACCACGTCGTCGATCGAGGCGCGCCCGACCAGCACGGTGGTGAGGCCGCGCGAGCCGTCGAGCTGCCCGATCTCGGCCAGGGCGGGACGGCGGAGGTCCGCATCCACGAGCACGATCCGCTTCTTCTGCTCCGCGAGGGCCAGCGCCAGGTTCACCGCGGTCGTGGTCTTTCCCTGTCCCTGTCGCGCCGAGGTGATGACGAGCGCGGAAGCGCCGTCGGTGGTCGCGACGAACTCGAGGTTGGAGCGCACGCTGCGGTAAGCCTCGGCTCGACGCCCGCCCGGGTCACGAGTCATGGCGACCTGGGCCCGCCGGCGAGAGCCTCGCCAGCGGGGCACGACTCCCAGGAGCGGCGCGTCAGAGACCTGCGCCAGGTCGCGCCGGTCCCGGATCCTGGTGTCCAGGAGGCGGATGAGCACAGCGATCAGCACACCGAGCAGGAGGCCCAGGGCAAGTCCGGTTGCGGTGAGGAACTTCGTGTTGGGCGAGGCCGGGGCTCCCGGCACGGATGCCGGCGAGATGGTCTGGATGTCCACCGCGCTGCGCTGCTTCGACGTCGTGGGAGTCAGTTCCTCGACCGTCTCCGAGAGCTGGCCGGCCACCGCATTCGCGATGTCGGCGGCTCGCTGTGGGTCAGCGTTCGTCGCGGAGATCTCGATGATCACGGTGTCCAAGGGGGACTGAGCCGAGACGTGGTGGGCTAGCTCACGACCGCTCGTCGGAAGCCCCAGCTCCTCCGTCACCGGGTCGAGGACCGCCGGCGTGGTGGCCAGCTGGGAGTAGGACTGCACAAGGTTGTGGATGTACGTCGACCCCTGGACGAGGTCGCCGACGGTGTCCCCGCTCTCGACCGAGACGAAGACCTTGCTGGTGGCCCGGTAGATGGGGGTCTGGGCCTTGGCGTAGCCGAATCCCGCCACGCCACCGATGAGAATCAACGCCAAGATGAGCGCCCAGCGCTTGCGTAGGGCCGTGAGGTACTCCACCAGGTCCATCGGGTCTCCCTGTTCCGTTGGCACGGTTGTGTCGCGACGGGGTGCTCGTAGGCCGGCGGCCCGGGATCTACCGTCCGCCCACCGATTGCCCGGCAATCGCATCATCGCGACACTTCATGGTAGCCGTCGTGTCCGTTTTGCGGATGAGAGGGCGATATTTTGAGGCGTGTGTTACGCCGGGGGCCGCTGGTCACCGGAGGTGTGACGGTGCCGGGGTGCCACCGGAGACCGGGACCTCCACAGGCTCATCACGACGGTGCGCAACCACAGCGGCGCCTCGAAGAGCCAGGGTGCCACCAGGTTCGAGACCGCCTTGACCCGTAGACAGATCACGATCGCCAGCACGGTAAGGACCGGCGGGACCACCGCGGCGAGCCAGGCCGGGCCGTCGGCCGGCACGTCCAGCCGGAACAGCGCGTACGCGCAGAGCATGATGACCGGGGTGTGGCACACGTAGATGGGCAGCGTGTTCGCACCCAGGTGGCGAAGCATGCGCCAGCCCGCCAGGTACCGGCTCAAGACGACGCCCGTGAGCGTGCCCAGCACCGAGAACGCAAGCAGGAACAGACCGCCCTCCCACGAGTCCGCGAGAGCGACGGGAAGGGTGGTGCTGGTGAGGACACCGGTGTTCAAGACGTACCCGAAGGCGACGAAGCCGACGACCAGACCCACGGTGATCGACAACCTCACCCGCTGCTCGAACGCGAGGATCGCGTCGCGCAGGTACATCCCGCCGATGAAGAACAGGTAGTACTTCCCCATGCCCAGCCACCCGACATTGGGAGCATGAGCCTGGCTGAAGGCGAACCACGAGACCGCAGCTGCCAGGACGAGCTGCGCCGGCCACCACACTCGTCTGGTGAGCTTGGCAACGACGAACGCGATGGCCAGGACCCAGATGAACCACAGCTCGAAACGCGGAAAGATCGGCGTCCAGGTCAGCTCGAGTCCCAGCCGCAAGATGGTCGTTCGATTGCCGTTCATCACCATCACCAGGAAGAACACCAGCGACGAGATTGCCTCCCAGAGCAGGAACACCCAGACGAACAGCAGGATCTTGCGGTCGATCAGCGACCGCCACTCGCGGGCGAGCCAGGGGTAGCCCAGCACGCCGGAGATCGTGAAGAACAGCGGCATGCGCAACGATGCGACCGTGGCGTTGATGCGGGTCCACCACTCGCTGTCGAATCCAGCGCCGTGCGACCAGTTGACAGCGTGGTACAGGGTGACCAGCACGATGGCCACCCCACGTCCGGCGTCGATCCACGTGTACCGACCCGGTGCCTCCCCCGTCTTGCTCACGTGGTGACTTGCCTCCCCGCCCGCCAGGCGGCGACTGCCGGCACGCCCACGAGTCCCAGGAACAGCATCCAGACCAGGGTCGACGTACTGAGAGGGCTCGCGAAGAGGTCGCGCAGGACGCGCAGACCCAGGTAGATCACGAGAGCCCGGGCAGCGGGACTGGAGATCTCCTGGGCGACGGTCTTGACGGCCAGAACGAGGATGAACCCTGCCAGCGCGAGCCCGACGATGCCGAAGTGGGCCCAGAGGTCGCCGGTGACAGAGTGCAGCTCGAAGCCCGAGCCGAACATGTACTTCTCGACATAGTTCTCATCGGGCGCTCGGCCGAGCGATGTCATGCCCTGCTTGGCCGTGGCGATGTCGTTGGGGGTCGGCATGATCCCGACTCCGAAGCCGCTGGGGTCCTCTCGCATCAGCGCCGTCGTGGCCCCGAACTCGGGCCTGCTGCCGAGGAAGAGGGAACCGTTCGTCTCGACCTGGAGCTGGGTCCGTACCTGTGTCTCCTGGCCCAGGTAGCCATCGAGGATGAGAGTCTCGGCCACCTTGTACATGCCCGCGAAAGCGAGCACGAGCAGCACCATCGAGCCTAGCCAGCGTTTGCTCGAGCCGTTCCGCGGTCGGTGGGACCACAGCAGCAGCACAGCCGTCATCACGAGCAGGGCGAAGCCCGACCGCGAGTCGTTGAGTGCACCCGCCAGGGCGAGGACGAGAAGCAGGACGACCGCGAGCTTGGTCGACTTCATCGCCCAGGCCAGGGACAGACCGATCACCGTCAACGGCAGGGAGAACCCGAACTTCCACGGGTTGGTGAGCGCGAGGCCGTCCGCGGTCAGGAGCGTCCGGAGCAGGAGTCCCACGCCGTAGGTGAAGGCAACCCAGGGATCGGGGAGGATCGTGCGCGCCCAGAACACGAGCGCGGCCCCGAGCACCAAGGTGAGCAGGAGCAGCGTGTCGTCGACGGCAGCGCCCATGGCCATGTGGCGGTCGCTCGGTCGCAGCGCCAACCAGAAGCCGTAGACGACGGCTGCGCCCGCGAGGATCAGCAACCACGTCAGCCAGCGGCTCCCGCGAAACACCGAGGACACCGTCACCGGAGCCATGGCGCCGGCCACGACGAAAGTGCTCGTCAGGTGCCCGATCGGAAGGTCGAGGTTCATCCCCACCGCGAGAACGGCAAGCACTGCGAAGGCGACAAGATAGGGCTGCTCGCGCGGACGCCCTTGCTGCACGTTCGCGATCACGGTAGGTGACGTCACGTGGGCTCGCTTTCGGCGACCGGGGGGACCAGCCCGCACTCGCGGGCACCCAGGAAGTCCCGTCGGGCTTGCTCGAGTATAGGCGCGCAAACCACCGTACGACGTCGGAAACCGACCATCAGCGCAGGTCCCCGGAACGTTCCGCGGCCCGGCCGAACATCCACCCCTCCGCAGTCTTGCGGCCGTCCACCGCCGGGAGGGTGTCGATGATCTCGGCGGGGGACCGCCCGGACTCCAGCGACGAGACGATTGCGTCTGCCACCTGCTGCGCGGTCGCCGCCGGGTCCACCACTCGGTGGCCGTTGTCGACGAGCCAGCTCGCCAGCCCGGTCTCGCTCGTGGCGACCACCTCACAACCGTGAGCCAGCCCCTCGAGGATCGGGAGCCCGACCTGCTCTCGCCAGGTCCGACTGGGCTGGGAGAGCAGCACGAGCGTCCGAGCGGTCCGCAGCCGCTCGTGCACGACGTCTCGACTCGGGTCCACGAGCAGGTCGACCTCGTCGCGCGATCGTGCCGCCTCAACGGCCAGCGGCTCGAGCGGCCCCTTGCCGAGCAGGCGCAACCGGGCGTCCGGGAGTCGCGCCGAGACCATCGGCCAGGCTTCGAGCACCTGCTTGAGCCCCTTGCGGCGATCGAAGGCTCCCAGGAACAAGACGTTCCCCTGCTTGTCCTCCGCGCGCGGGGGAGGGCATCGATCGCAGGGCGCAGGAAGAGCCGGGACCACCGAGCTGGCGAGCCGCGCTCCGCGTCGTGCCACGAGCGACTGGTACTGCTCGGCGGCCGCCGAGGTCCCGAACGCGATGCGGTCGACGTTGCGCATCAGGAGGCGGACCGCCGTGCGGTACAACAGCCGCCTCGGCCTGTTCCGCAGTCGCAGGTTGTCGCCCTTGAAGTGGTCGTAGTTCACGAGCGCATAGGTGGCCACCGTCGTGCGGCGACGCCGTCGAAGACCTCCCCACCGAGCCGCCGCCACGGCGACGAGGCTCAGCCGCAAGGACGCGAGCATCAGCGGCTCGTTGATCTCGAGCTCGCGCACCTTCGACCTCGCGAGCAGCAGCGCCAGCTCGCGCAGCGTCGAGCAGCGACGGACGTCTAGTCCTTCCATGAGTGTCTGGTCGAAGTCGTAGCGACTGCCGACGTACACGATGGACGACGGTTCGAACTCGTGCGCGCGCTCCAGATGAGCGGTCCGCAGGGTGCGGTAGACCCTCACGCGTTGGTGGCGCAGCCGTGACTCACTCATCGCTCGAGTCCCGCATGCGCTCCCCTGGGTCCACGTCGGTGATGAGAAGCACGAATTCTATGGCACCCCGGTCTGCGGACGTCAGGTCGGCTAGATTGTTCTGGGTCGCGGTTCGTCCCGATATGGACGGCGTGAGGGCGGGACGACAAGGCTCGACGATAAGGACAGTGCGCATGGTGTGGGGCTCTGCGCTCGGCCGTGCACGCAGGTTCTTGAGGCTGTTGGTGGCCGAGCCGGCCACCGCCATGCGGAAGCTCCGGGTGAGGTGGCTCGTCTGGCGGCTGACTCTGCGCAACCGCGTTCCCCTCGGCTCGGTCCGGGGCAACGGGGACGTCGTGGTGAGCGTGACCAGCTTCGGATTTCGCGTCGGGCGCGTACATCTCGCGCTCGAGTCGATCGCGCGAGGCTCGGTCCGGCCGGGGCGCATGATCCTCTGGCTCGACGACCAGTCGGTCCTCGACGACCTGCCACCCGCGCTGCGACGGCTTCGGCGCCGTGGGCTGGAGATCCTGCCCTGCCCGGACTACGGACCGCACAAGAAGCAGTACCCGTACGCCTGCTCGGAGCAGCGGCACCACACCCCGCTCGCGACCGCGGACGACGACGTCCTCTACCCGCGTGACTGGCTGGCCGGACTACTGGCGGCGCACCGGGAGTCGCCGGACAACGTCGTCGGCTACCGCGCCCACCTCGTCGCTGTGGACGCCGGCCACGTCCGGCCGTACGCCGAGTGGACGCCACGTGTCGGGACCAGCCCGTCGCCGCGGGTCTTCTGCACCGGTGTCGCGGGGATCCTCTACCCGGCCGCGCTTCTCGACCACGTGCGAGACGAGGGAACACGCTTCTTGGAGGTGTGTCCTCGAGCAGACGACATCTGGATGCACTACCTGAGCGTGCGCCACGGGCATCTCCAGCGGCAGCTCCAGAACAACCAGCGCGGCTTCTGGCCCGCTCCGAGGACCCAACGGGGCACTCTCTTCCGGGACAACGTGAGGCTCGGCGGGAACGACCGTCAGGTCTCCTCGACCTATGGGCCGGACGAGCTGGCGGCCATGGCCGGGTCGACGACATGACCTCTCGGTCCGGGCGAACCGCGACTCCCGCGCCTCGACGGCCGAACAGCACGTCGCGGAACATGATGACCAGCTTCGTCGGCAACTTGTTCCCGCCGATGGTGTCGCTGGTGAGCGGGCCGATCATGGCCCATGCTCTCGGGGTCGACGGCCGAGGCATGGTGGCCGCGGCAGTCGCGCCGATGACGCTGGTCGTCACCGCGGTCACGTTCGGTCTGCCGGAGGCGCTCACCTACACCGTGGCCCGCTTCCCCGGACTGGTCCGGCTGGGACTCCGCCGAGGCCTGTTGCTGCTGAGCAGCGTGGGCCTGGTCGCCATGGGCGTGGTGTTCTTGGCGAGGGACTGGCTGTCCGGCGGGGACGACGACGTAGCACGGCTCTCGACCATCGCGTCGCTCGTGATCATCCCCTCGCTGTGCCTGGCCGTGGTCCGCGGAGTCGCTGCTGCCCACTCCTCCTGGGGCCTGATCGCGACCGAGCGGATCCTCGCCTCGACGTCTCGACTGATCATCTTGTTGCCGTTGGCGTTCCTCGGCCTCATCACTCCGCTGACCGCGACGTTGATGGTCGCGACGATGCCCATCATCGGCGCGATCTCGTACCTGCGGCTGCCGCGCGTGTTCGCAGCCGGAGGTCGAGGACACCGAGGGAGCGGCGTCGTACAAACGACTGCTGTCCTACGGGCTGCGGATCTGGATCGGCTCGATCTCGGGCATCCTGCTCTCACGTGTCGACCAGACGCTGATGACCCCGCTCGCCAACACCTACGAGCTGGGCCTGTACGTCGTCGCGGTGAACGTCAGCGAGCTGCTCTTGATCATCAACAGCTCGGTGCGAGACGTGTCATTCGCCTCGGACGCGCGCGAAGCCGTCGACGACCGGCTCACCGCGGCCGCCCGGATCTCGTCGACGATCTGCGTGCTGGCGGCGATCGTGCTCGGCGCGACGCTGTACTGGTGGCTGCCCCTGCTCTTCGGCGAGGCGTTCCGGCCGGCAGTGCCCGTCGCGGCGGTCCTGCTGGCGGCGGTCGCTCTCGGCACGCCGGGATCCATCGGCGGCTCGGGCCTCGGCGCGCGAGGCCGCCCCGGGCTGCGCAGCACCTCGCTGGTCATCGCCTGCACCGTGAACGTGCTGATGCTGATCGTCCTGCTGCCCATCATGGGCGCGATGGGGGCCGCCATCGCGACGTTCGTGGGCAACCTGATCTCCAGCAACCTGAACCTGTACTTCATGCAGAAGCACTTCGGGATCAAGATGACGCGGTTCTACGGTCTGCGCCGCTCGGACATCGGGCTGCTCATCAAGGTCCTGAAGCGGATGGTCAAGCGCTCCTGACGCGACGCGTCGCCTGCGCGTGCCTCGTCAGTCCGTGTACCCGAGCCGCCGCAGCAGCGACCCCGCCTCGGCATCGATGTCGCTGAGCTGAACGTCGGTGAGCTCTCGACGCCAACGACCGAAGGCGGAGTCGCGGGTGCCGGCGAAGGCGGCCTCGAACGCCTTCCGCTGCGAGTCGGCGTCCAGGAACGCGGCCAGCCGACCTGCGGTCGCGGCCGGGTCGGCGACCAGGTCCTCGTAGCGCACCATCATTGATCTCTCAGCGAGCCCGGCCAGCGAATCGAGGGCTGCCTGCTGGTAGCGACGCCAGACCCAGGCGGCGCGGGTCGCGTCGCTTGCCTGCGAGAAGTCGGATGCCCGCTCGGGCTCGACCCAGAACCGGGCTCGGTCTCCGAAGGTGGCTCCCACCTCGTCGCGCTTCTCGGCGGAGGCGCCGGCCAGCCAGCCGAGCCCGATCAGCGACGTTGCGCTGTCGCGGCCGTCGCGGACCAGGTGCACGAAGCGACAGCTCGGGAACGCCTGCGCTATGGCGGGGATGATGAACGTGCTCTCCGGGGTCTGCTCGACTCCTCTCGTCCCTGCGAGCTGACCGAGTCGCATGGACCACCGAACCATCCGCCGGACGTGTCGCGCGCCCTCGCCGACCGGCATCGCGTAGAGCTCGGACACGGCCGCCTTGAGGGGCGCGAGCTCACCGAGGTCCGCAAAACCCGGGACCGACCCGATCGCGGCGGCGGTGAACGAGGTGCCGCTGCGAGGACTGCCCACCACGAAGACATGCCGCTCTTCCTGGCGCGAGAGCAGCCGGCCCGGGTGGATCCCGTATCGGTGCCGTGAACGGCGAACACTCCTGGTGTACAGCCGACCGCGGACGAAGGCTGCTGACACCTGTGCCCTCGCGCGGTCCGGAGCCGAGGTCGCTCGCCGTACCCCGAGGGTCATCACGTGTCCTTTCGGTTGTCGCGCGTCCGAAAGAGTATGGCCGCATCGCGTCAGCGGCATGGGCGAGTCCGAGACCCCGCAGCGGGAGGTCCGAGATCGTTAGCATGCGTCGCGATGACACTCACCGTGCTGGAGTCGTTCCCGCCTCCCCGCAGAACCACCAACCCCTACATCGTCATGCTCGCGGAAGCGCTGACGCAGACACCCGGGCTGCGCATGCTCCACTTCTCCTGGCGGACGGCGCTGCTCGGCCGCTACGACGTCTTCCACGCGCACTGGCCCGAGATCCTGGTCTCGGGCTCGAGCCCAGCCCGCAGGGCGGTCCGCAGGTTCTTGTTCGTGCTGTTGCTGCTCCGACTGCGGGTCTTGCGAACCCCACTGGTCAGGACGCGTCACAACCTCGGCGTGCACGACGACGTCTCGGGCCTGGAGGCCAGGCTGCTGCGGACCGCGGAGCGCATGACGACCCTCTGGGTGCTCATCAACCCATCGGTCAGCGACGACCTGGGCGCGGACCGCACCGTGCAGATCCTTCACGGCCACTACCGCGACTGGTTCGCCGAGTACCCACGGGAACAGCAAGGTCCGGGGGCGCATGGCCTACTTCGGGCTCATTCGCCGCTACAAGAACGTGGACGCCCTCCTGCGCGCGTTCCGCGAGCTGACCGGACCACTCTCGCTCACCGTGGCCGGGAAGCCCGACTCCACACAGCTGGCGGACGAGATCACGACGGCGGCGGCCGGCGACGAGCGCATCACCTTGGAGCTGAGGTTCCTCGACGAGGACGAGCTCGTGGCGACGGTGACCGGCGCCGAGCTCGTGGTGCTGCCCTACCGGGAGATGCACAACTCGGGAAGCGTCCTGGCTGCCCTTTCCCTGGATCGTCCGGTCCTGGTTCCTGCCAACCACGTCAACGACCTGCTCGCCCGTGAGGTCGGCCCGGGGTGGGTGCTGACGTACGACGGTGCGCTCGCCGCCGAGGACATCGAGGCGGCTCTTGCCCGGCTTGCGGAACGACCTGTCGACGGCAGCCCCGATCTGACCGGTCGTGACTGGTCCAAGGCCGGGGCCGACCACCTGGCCGCCTTCCGCGACGCGATGAGCATTCGGAGGAGAGGCCGGAACGCACGTCGCTGAAGGACGGTGGGCAGTGGCAAGCCCCAGTCCATGCGTCGATCTGACCGCTCTGACCCGAGTTGTGATGATGCGTGCCGAGGGTCGCCGAAATTTCGCGTCATCAACCTCTATGAAGTTCTCGCCCCGACAGTGGTTTCCGCGGGTGACGAATGTAAGGTCGCAGTTGCTGGGCCGCGGACCGGGGTCGACGGCCAGCCACCAACCGGGGGGTTGATGATCGTGGTTGCGCCAACGCGTCTGGTGCGCGTTCTTGTCTGTCTTCTTCTCGTCGTGTCGGGTGGTCTGCTGCTGCTGTCGACCACCGCGAACGGTGACACCGCTCCTCCTGCCGGCACGCCGGCGACGGTGTCGGCCGACCGGCTGCCCACCTGGCAGATCAACGGGGTGGTGTGGAGCCAGGCGGTCGCGCACGACGTGGTCTTCGCGGGCGGCCAGTTCACGCGCGCCCGGCCGCCGGGCGTGAACGTGGGCGGCGCCGGTGAGGTGGCAGCGCAGAACTTCTTCGCCTACGACATCAGGACGGGCAACCGTCTTCCGTCGTTCGCCCACTCCGTGAACGGAGAGATCAAGATCGTCGTGGCCTCCACGGACGAGTCGAAGGTCTACATCGGTGGCACCTTCACGGCGGTCGACGGAGTGGCCCGCAGCCGCATCGCGGCCTTCAACACCGACGACGGGTCGCTCGTCGCGGGCTTCCACCCCACCCCGAACAGCGAGGTCGCCGGAATCGCTGCGACCGGGTCGACGGTGTACGCCGGCGGCAACTTCACCAAGGTGAACGGCGCCACCCGCACCCGACTGGCGGCCTTCAACGCCTCAGACGGGGCACTCACGTCCTGGGCGCCGACCGCCGACGACCGCCGGGTCGCGGCGATGGCGCTGAGCCCCGACGGCACCCGAGTCATCGTCGGTGGCGGCTTCACCACGCTGAACCACTCTTCCGCGATCGGCATGGGATCGCTCAGCACCGCCACCGGCGCGTCCCTGCCGTGGCTCGCCACCTCGAGGATCCGCGACGGTGGGACCAAGTGCGGCATCAACAGCCTCAAGGCCGACGGCAACTACATCTACGGCTCGGGCTTCGCCTTCGGGTGCGGCAACTTCGAGGGAGTCTTCGTCGCCGATCCCAACACCGGGGCACTGGTGGTCGCCAACGACTGTCACGGTGACACCTACGACACGTTCCCCGTCGGGCAGGTCGTCTACTCGGTCGGCCACGCCCACTCGTGCCAATGGATCGGTGCGTTCCCGGACTCCAACCCCCGGAAGACGAACCTGCGGCACGCGCTCGCGTTCACCAACTACCCGACCACGACCAACTCCGGCCCGGACTCCTACGGCTGGGACTTCCGCGGCGTCGGGGCCTCCTCCTTGCTGCAGTGGTACCCCGAGATGACGGCCGGCACCTTCACCGGCCAGTCCCAGGCCGCCTGGACGGTGTCGGGCAACGCCGACTACGTCGCGCTGGGTGGCGAGATGCTCACCATCAACGGCACCAAGCAGCAGGGGCTGGTGCGCTTCGCCCGTCGCGACCTCGCACCCAACGCGCGGGGCCCGGTGCGCGCACCGAGCCCGCCGGCGCCTACTGCCACGGTCCAGAACGGCACCAACGTGCGAGTCCAGTGGCAGTCCGCCTACGACATGGACAACGCGTCCCTGACCTACGACATCTACCGCTCCGGGACCTCGACACCGGTCGGCAGCGTCACCCAGAGCTCGAACTTCTGGACCTACCCGACGCTGAGCTTCACCGACTCCGGGATCCCGGGTGGCAGCTACACCTACACGGTGCGCGCGCGTGACGCGCTCGGCAACGTGCTCAGCCTGCCTGCGACCAACTCGGTGTCGGTCGCCGGCGGAGGCAACGCCTCACCGATCGCGACCTTCACCTACACCACCGACGGACTCACCGCGAACTTCGACGCGTCCCAGTCGAGGGACCCGGACGGGCAGATCACCGACTACGCCTGGACCTTCGGTGACGGCGCCACGGGCAGCGGGGTCAACCCGAGCCATCCGTACGCCGCCGCAGGCACCTATCCGGTCAGCCTCACGGTGACGGACAACCAAGACGCGACGAGGCGGTTCGACGGCCAGGCAACGGTGACGGACCCCGGTGATCCCGGCGACCCAGAGGCACTTGCCGTGGACTCGTTCGAGCGCTCGGTCACGAACGGCTGGGGCTCCGCGGACCAGGGTGGCAACTGGTTGCTCACCGGCGGTGCGTCGGCGTTCTCGGTGGGCTCCGGCGTCGGGACGATGACGCTGGGCTCCGCGGGAGTCACCCGGACGGCGACCCTCAGTGGAGTGTCCACGACCCAGGGCGACACGGTCGTGACGTTGCGTCCGCAGACGCTCGGGACCGGTGGCGGCACCTACGTCAGCATCCTGGGGCGCTCGGTCGCGGGCGTCGGCAACTACCGCGCACAGCTGACTCTCAGGAGCGACGGAAGGGTCGCGATCAGCATGACGAGGGTGGCGGGCGGCTCGTCAACCCTGGTCGCCTCCCGGATCGTCACCGGCCTCACGTACGCGGCGGGCGACGCGCTGTCGTTCCGCTTCCGGGTCACCGGCAGCTCGCCGACCACCCTGCAGGCCCGTGCGTGGCGCACGGGCACCACGGAGCCGACCACCTGGCAGGCCACCGCCACCGACAGCACGGCCGGTCTGCAGGCGCCGGGGTCGGTGGGGTTGGTCAGCGCTCTGTCCGGCAGCTCCACGAACGCGCCCAGCAACGTGACGTTCGACGACCTGCGGGTGTCGCCGGCCAACTGATCGGCGCCGTAGGGGGTGTCGAGGGCCCCTCGTAGACTGGGGAGGACCCCCACCCACCACCCCTCGTGGCGAAGTGCGGGGCCTGTCGTGGTGCCCGTACGTCGATCAGGAGTCAGCTCGTGGGTGTTGTCGGTCTCGCCGACCTCGTGCTGCGCGACGAGACGCTGGCCGCCGCCGTGGCCGACGCCCGCGACGGTGCCGTTCCCGCCCTGGACCTGACCGGGCCGAGCGCGCTGCGGCCGTTCGTGGTCAAGGGGCTCGTGGACGCGGGCCGCACGGTGCTGGCGGTGGCCGCCACCGCCCGCGAGGCCGAGGACCTGGTCGCGGGCCTCGAGGGCATCCTCGACCCGTCGCTGGTCGCCTACTACCCCGCCTGGGAGACGCTGCCGCACGAGCGGCTCTCCCCGCGCAGCGACACCGTCGGCCGGCGGCTCGCGGTGCTGCGTCGGCTCAAGCACCCCGGCACCGACCCCTCCAACGGGCCGCTGCGGGTGGTCGTGGCGCCGGTGCGCTCGGTGCTGCAGCCGCAGGTGCGCGGGCTCGCCGACCTCGAGCCGGTCGAGCTCGCCGTCGGCGACGAGGTCGAGCTCGACGACGTCGTGCGCCGCCTGGCCGGCGCGGCCTACACCCGCGTCGACCTCGTGGAGAGGCGCGGCGAGTTCGCGGTGCGCGGCGGCATCGTCGACGTCTTCCCGCCGACCGAGGAGCACCCGCTGCGGGTGGAGTTCTGGGGCGACGAGGTCGAGGAGATCCGGTCGTTCGCCGTCGCCGACCAGCGCACCTTGGCGCCGGCCACGCGGCTGTGGGCGCCGCCGTGCCGCGAGCTGCTGCTCACCGACGAGGTGCGGGCTCGTGCCAAGGAGCTGGCCGTCAGCCATCCGCAGCTCGCGGAGATCGCGGAGAAGCTGGCCGACGGGCACGCCGTCGAGGGCATGGAGTCGCTGGCGCCGGTGCTGACGTCGACGGGGGCATGGAGATGCTCGTCGACCTGATGCCGGACAGACACCCACGTGCTCGTGCTCGACCCCGAGCGCGCCCGCAGCCGGGCGCACGACCTGGTCGCGACCAGCGAGGAGTTCCTCGAGGCGTCGTGGGCGGCTGCGGCCGGTGGGGGGCAGGCGCCGATCGACCTCGGTGCGGCGTCGTACCACTCGCTCGCCGACGTCCGCTCGCTCGCCCTGTCCCAGGGCAAGGCGTGGTGGAGCGTCTCGCCGTTCGGGCGCGACCCCGACGCGGAGACCCTCGCGCCGGTGGAGCTGCGCGACGAGATGGGCGAGATCGTGTCGTCGGGCGTCGATCCCGAGACCGGCGCGGTCGAGTCGCGCCAGCTGCCGATGCGTCCGGTCGAGGCCTACCGCGGCGACATGGAGCGGGCCGTCGCCGACATCCGCGCCTGGCTGCGCGACGACGGGCGGGTCGTGGTGCTGCACGAGGGCCACGGACCGGCCCAGCGGATGGTGGAGGTGCTGCGCGAGCACGACGTCGCCGGTCCGGCTGTCCGAGTCCCTCGACGCCGGAGCCGGAGCCCGGCCTCGTGCACGTCGGCACCGCAACGCTCGAGCACGGCTTCGTCAGCGAGCCGCTGCGCCTGGCGGTGCTCACCGGCGACGACCTGTCGGGCCAGCGCGCGTCCACCAAGGACATGCGCCGGATGCCGACGCGCCGCAAGAAGCAGATCGACCCGCTCGAGCTGACGCCCGGTGACTACGTCGTGCACGAGCAGCACGGCGTCGGGCGCTACGTCGAGATGCGGCAGCGCGAGGTGCAGGGCGCGACCCGCGAGTACCTCGTGCTCGAGTACGCACCCTCCAAGCGGGGACAGCCCCCCGACCGGCTGTTCGTGCCGACCGACCCGCTCGACCAGGTGACCCGCTACGTCGGCGGCGAGCAGCCCTCGCTGGACCGGCTCGGCGGAGCCGACTGGGCCAAGCGCAAGGGCCGCGCCCGCAAGGCGGTCAGGCAGATCGCCGCCGAGCTGATCAAGCTGTACGCCGCGCGCCAGGCGACCCAGGGCCACGCCTTCGGCCCCGACAGCCCGTGGCAGCGCGAGCTCGAGGACGCCTTCCCGTTCGTCGAGACGCCCGACCAGCTGGCCACCGTCGACGAGGTCAAGCGCGACATGGAGCACCAGGTCCCGATGGACCGGCTGGTGTGCGGCGACGTCGGCTACGGCAAGACCGAGATCGCGGTGCGGGCGGCGTTCAAGGCCGTGCAGGACGGCAAGCAGGTCGCCGTGCTCGTGCCGACGACGCTGCTCGTGCAGCAGCACTTCTCGACGTTCAGCGAGCGGATGGCCGGCTTCCCGGTGCATCCTCAAGGGGCTCTCCCGGTTCCAGACCGACAAGGAGGCCGCCGCAGGTCATCGAGGAGCTCGCCGAGGGCACGGTCGACATCGTCATCGGCACCCACCGGCTGCTCAACCCCGACATCAAGTTCAAGAACCTCGGGCTGATCGTCGTCGACGAGGAGCAGCGCTTCGGCGTCGAGCACAAGGAGCAGATGAAGCGGCTGCGCACCTCGGTCGACGTGCTCGTCGATGTCGGCGACCCCGATCCCGCGGACGCTCGAGATGGCGATCACCGGCATCCGCGAGATGTCCACGATCACCACCCCGCCGGAGGAGCGGCACCCGGTGCTGACCTACGTCGGCGCGCTACGAGGACCGGCAGGTGGTGGCCGCGGTCCGGCGCGAGCTGCTGCGCGAGGGCCAGGTGTTCTACATCCACAACCGGGTGCAGTCGATCGAGAAGGCCGCCGCCCGGATCCGCGAGCTGGTGCCCGAGGCGCGGGTCGCGACGGCGCACGGCCAGATGGGCGAGCACCAGCTCGAGCAGGTGATGGTCGACTTCTGGGAGAAGCGGTTCGACGTGCTGGTGTGCACCACGATCGTCGAGTCCGGGCTCGACGTGTCCAACGCCAACACGATGGTCGTCGAGCGCGCCGACACGCTCGGGCTCTCCCAGCTGCACCAGCTCCGCGGCCGGGTCGGCCGCGGCCGCGAGCGCGCCTACGCCTACTTCCTCTACCCGCCGGAGAAGCCGCTGACCGAGACCGCGCACGAGCGGCTGGCGACGCTCGCCCAGCACTCCGACCTCGGCGGCGGCATGGCGATCGCGATGAAGGACCTCGAGATCCGCGGCGCCGGCAACCTGCTCGGCGGCGAGCAGTCGCGGCCACATCGCCGACGTCGGGTTCGACCTCTACGTCCGGCTGGTCGGCGAGGCGGTCAACGAGTTCCGGGGTGACGGCGCCGGCCGAGAGCAGGCGGAGATGAAGATCGAGCTGCCGATCGACGCGCACCTGCCGCACGACTACGTGCCCAGCGAGCGGCTGCGGCTGGAGATGTACAAGCGGCTCGCCGAGGTGCGCTCCGACGACGACGTCGCGCTGATGCGCGAGGAGCTGCGTCGACCGGTACGGCGAGCCGACCGGCGGCGGTCGCGCAGCCTGCTGGAGGTGGCACGCTTCCGGGCCCGGGCCCGGCAGGCGGGCTGACCGACGTGACCGTGCAGGGCAAGCTACGTCCGCTTCGCGCCGGTCGAGCTGCCCGGAGTCCGGGCCGCATGCGGCTGCAGCGGCTCTACCCGCGCAGCATCGTGAAGCCGACAACGTGCGTACGATGCTGGTGCCCCGTCCGTCGACGCCCGGTCGGCGGGCGGCCAGCCGATCCGCGACGAGGCGCTGCTGGCCTGGGCCGCGAGGTCATCGACACGGTGATCGACCGCGTGCCGGAGGTCGCGTCGGCCGCGTCGTGAACCGCGTGCCCGGCACGCCGAGACGGACGAAGGAGACAGCCGACGTGACCCGACCCCGTCCGCGCAGGGTCGTACGCTCGCCGTCGTCGCTGCGTGCTGTCGCTGCTGCCGCGACCTCGGCGTGCGGCAACGCATCCCGGTGTCGCGGCCGACGTGGACGGCCCGACGCCATCACCGACGACGCAGGTCGACGACTTCGCCGATGCGCTCTGCGAGCTGCGCAGGCCTCAGCGCGCAGACCGGCCAGCCGGCAGACGCCCGACCCGCGCCGCCCGCCAGGCGCGCGCTGCGAGCTGCTGATCGACAACGAGCTCGCGTCGGACGTCGGCGAGCCTCGGCGTCGAGCTCGACCAGGCAGCAGGTCGACAGCGCGGTCGCCCGCAGCGAGGCCGACCATCAACGCCGTGACGGGCCAGGAGCGCACGGTGCTGCGCGACACCATTCGTCGACGTGGTCGAAGGGCTCAGCTGCGATCCTCACTCGAGGCCGGCGTCGCCGGGAGCTCGTCAAGAGCGGAGTCCGGCACGGCGCAGATCACGGACGACGACCGCGCTACGCCGAGGCGCCAAGCTGCGCTCCGCCTGGGCCGCCGAGGACGTCGACATCACCGTCGACCCGCGCTTCGGCACGTCTCGCAGGACAGCCTGCGGGTCCGGCGTCGGGCTCGCTCTCCGTCCCGGTCTCCTCGCGAAGCAAGCCGGAGCCGGCGCCGCAGCCCCGTCCTCGTGGGTCGTCGTCGCTGCCGGCCAGCCAGAAGTGCAGCCAGACAGCGGGCGCGCAGTCATGAAGGCGCATCGGAGACACGACGTTCCGGGCGCGCGGCTGCTCGACCTGGTCGCCGTCATGGACCGGCTGCGCCGCGAGTGCCCGTGGGACCGCGAGCAGACCCACCGCTCGCTGGCGACGTACCTGCTCGAGGAGACCTACGAGACGCTCGAGGCGATCGAGACCGGCGACCTCGACGCACCTGCGCGAGGAGCTCGGCGACCTGCTGCTCCAGGTGTACTTCCACGCCCGGATCGCGTCGGAGGCCGGCGACGACGGGTTCGACGATCGACGACGTGGCCGGCGGCATCGCCGACAAGCTCGTCTACCGCCACCCGCACGTCTTCGCCGGGCTCGAGGTCGCCGACGCCGACGAGGTCGACCGCAACTGGGACGTCGCTCAAGGCCGCCGAGAAGGGGCGCGCCTCGGTGCTCGACGGCATCCCCGCGGCGCTGCCCGCGCTGGCGCTCGCCGACAAGGTGGTCGGCCGGCGCGACCGAAGGCCGGGCGTCATCCGGCACCCAGTCAGACGATGCGAACGTCGGGGACCGGCTGCTCGGCCTCGTGGTCGAGGCGCACGGGCGGACGGCGTGGACCCCGAGCAGGCGCTGCGCGACGCCGTGCGTCGGCTCGCCGAGATGGTCCGGGCTGCCGAGGCCGAGTAGCGCCAGTGCACTAGGGCGAGGCGTCCCCGGATCGACGCGAGCCCGCCGTTAGGCTGGGCAGCGTCCGGACCAGCCGACGATCCCAGGAGCAGCACCGTGGCGTCCATCGAGGCTGTCGGAGCGCGCGAGATCCTCGACTCGCGCGGCAACCCCACCGTCGAGGTCGAGGTGGCGCTCGACGACGGCACCATCGGCCGGGCCGCCGTCCCCTCCGGCGCGTCCACCGGCGCCTTCGAGGCGGTCGAGCTGCGCGACGGCGGCAACCGCTACGGCGGCAAGGGCGTCGCGAAGGCGGTCGACGCCGTGCTCGACGTGATCGGTCCGGAGCTCGGTCGGCTTCGAGGCCTCCGAGCAGCGGCTGGTCGACCAGCGGCTGCTCGACCTCGACGGCACCCCCAACAAGGCGCAAGCTCGGCGCCAACGCCATCCTCGGCGTGTCGCTCGCGGTCGCCCGCGCCGCGGCCGAGTCGCGCCGACCTGCCGCTGTTCCGCTACGTCGGCGGCCCGAACGCGCACCTGCTGCCGGTGCCGATGATGAACATCCTCAACGGCGGCTCGCACGCCGACACCGGCGTCGACGTCCAGGAGTTCATGATCGCGCCGATCGGTGCCGCGACGTTCCGCGAGGCGCTGCGAGCAGGGCGCCGAGCGTCTACCACGCGCTCAAGTCGGTGCTGAAGGAGAAGGGGCTGGCCACCGGGCTCGGCGACGAGGGCGGCTTCGCGCCCGACCTGCCGAGCAACCGCGAGGCGCTCGACCTGATCAGCGACCGCGGTCGAGAAGGCCGGGCTACGCTCGGCGACGACATCGTCCTCGCCCTCGACGTGGCGGCCAGTGAGTTCCCGGCCGACGGCGCCTACCCGTTCGAGGGTGCTGCCAAGGTCGGCCGCCGAGATGCAGGCCTACTACGCCGACCTCGTCGCGTCGTACCCGATCGTCTCCATCGAGGACCCGCTCGACGAGGAGGACTGGGAGGGCTGGAGCGCGATGACCGCCGAGCTCGGCGAGCAGGTCCAGATCGTCGGCGACGACCTGTTCGTCACCAACGTCGAGCGGCTCGGCCGCGGCATCAACGAGCAGTCCGCCAACGCCCTGCTGGTCAAGGTCAACCAGATCGGCTCGCTCACCGAGACCCTCGACTCCGTCGACCTCGCGCACCGCAGCGGCTTCCGCTGCATGATGAGCCACCGCTCGGGCGAGACCGAGGACACCACGATCGCCGACCTCGCGGTCGCCACGAACTGCGGCCAGATCAAGACCGGCGCACCGGCGCGGTCCGAGCGGGTCGCGAAGTACAACCAGCTGCTCCGCATCGAGGAGGAGCTCGACGACGCGGCGCGCTACGCCGGCCGCGGCGCGTTCCCCCGCTACCGGAACGACGGCTGACCTGGTCATGGCCAACGGTCCGGCCGGGCGAGGGTCAACCCCCGCAGACGCACCCCGGGGGGCGGCTCCCGCGGCGCCGGCCGTCGCACGCCCGGAGCAGCACTGCCGCCGAAGGCAGCGTCGCGCCCGTCGGCCACCAAGAGCACGCGCCGTCCTCGAGCACCGCGGCGGCCGCCCGGAGGTGCCACCGCGCCCACGGTTCACCGGCCGCGCAGCGGTGCTCGTGCTGGTCCTCGCGCTGCTGATGGTGTCCTACGCCTCGAGCATGCGCGCCTACCTCGAGCAGCGCCGCCACCTCGCCTACCTCAAGGACAGCATCGCGACCTCGCAGGCCCAGGTCGACGAGCTCAGCCGCGAGAAGAAGCGGTGGCGCGACCCCGCCTACGTGCGCACCATGGCCCACCAGCGCTTCGGCTGGGTGATGCCGGGTGAGATCGGCTTCCAGGTGCTGGACGCCGACGGCAAGCCGATGGACCACACCGACACGCTGTCGCCGCCCAACGCCGTCACCGAGGCGACCCGACCGCTGTGGTGGCAGTCGGCGTGGGGGAGCGTCGTGACGGCGGGCAAGCCGCCGGTCGACAAGAGCAAGCTGCCGCCGCCCGTCGCCAAGATCGACCCACCGCAGGGCGCCCAAGGGCTCGCGTTGATCCCAGGCGATGACGTCGACGGTCATCGAGGCCCAGCTGGGCCGTCCGCCGCGAGGCATCCACGAGGTGGCGCACCGTTGTCCGTGCGGCAACCCGGACGTGGTCACCACCGAGCCGCGGCTCGAGGACGGCACGCCGTTCCCGACGACCTTCTACCTGACCTGCCCGCGGGCGGCCTCGATGATCGGCACGCTCGAGGCCTCTGGGCTGATGCGAGAGATGTCCGAGCGCCTGGAGGCCGACCCGGTGCTCGCCGAGGCCTACGCACGCGCACATCGCGCCTACCTGGAGTTCCGGGAGACGATCGCTCACGTGCCCGAGATCGACGGCGTCTCCGCAGGCGGCATGCCGACGCGGGTCAAGTGCCTGCACGTGCTGGCCGCGCCAGGCGCTCGCCCAGGGCGAGGGCGTCAACCCGCTCGGCGACGAGGTGCTCGACCGCTTGGCGAGTTCTGGGCGGCCGGCCCCTGCGTCAGCCGCGACCCGGGCGCGGGGGACGTCCGGTGACCACGGTCGCCGCGGTCGACTGCGGCACGAACACCATCAGGCTCCTCGTCGCCGACATCGACGGCGCCAGCGGTGCTCAGGACAGCCTGGTCCGGGAGCAGCGGATCGTCCGGCTGGGGCAGGGCGTCGACAGCAGCGGCCGGCTCGCGGACGAGGCGCTGGCGCGGGTCTTCGCCGCGTGCGAGGAGTACGCCTCGATCATCGCCGGGCACGACGTGTCCCGGCTGCGCTTCGTCGCGACCTCGGCTGCTCGCGACGCCGACAACGCCCAGGACTTCGCCGACGGCGTGCACGCCCGGCTGGGCGTGGCGCCCGAGGTGATCAGCGGCGACGAGGAGGCGGCTCTCTCCTACGACGGCGCCACTCGCACGCTGGCAGACGTGGCACCACCGATCGCGGTCGTCGACATCGGCGGCGGCTCCACCGAGCTGCATCGTCGGCGGTGCCCACGAAGACGTCACCGCCGCACGGTCGCTCGACATCGGCTCGGTCCGGATCATGGAGCGGCTGATGCCCTCCGACCCGCCGACCGCTGCCGAGCTCGAAGCCGCGACGACGACGATCGACGAGGCACTCGACACCCTCCCGTCGTACGGCGTCCACGTCGGCGACGCACACACCCTGGTCGGCGTCGCGGGGACCGTCACGACGCTGGCCACGCTGCTGCTCGGGCTCGACGGCTGGGACCGCGAGCGCGTGCACCGCACCACGTTCCCGTTCACGGACGTGCACGAGCTCGTCGAGCGGCTGCTGGCGATGACGGCAGCCGAGCGGGAGAGCCTCGGCGTTCCGGCCGGGCGCGCGGACGTCATCGGAGCAGGTGCACTGATCCTCGACCGGGTGCTGACTCGCTCGGGTGCGGAGCGGCTGACTGTCTCCGACTCCGACATCCTCGACGGCATCGCGTGGTCCATCGTCTGATCGACGGGGCACGACGACGGGTTTACCAACGCGTCGCTGTGGTACCGACCTGTCATGGACACCGCGGACGGCCCCCGGCCAGCACTCGGCGAGGACCCCACGCTCGGTGCCCTCGCGCACGACATGACACAGCAGATGTCCACGCTCGTGCGCGACGAGATCCGCCTCGCGCAGGCGGAGATGACCCAGAAGGGCAAGGCGGCGGGTCTCGGGATCGGCCTGTTCGGTGCTGCCGGTGTCGTCGCGATGTTCGGGGTCGGCACGTTGGTCGCCACAGTCATCTTGGTGCTTGCGCTCGCGATGTCCGCCTGGTTGGCGGCACTCATCGTGACGGTTGTGCTGTTCGCGGTGGCCGGCGTCCTCGCGCTGCAGGGCAAGGGCAGCGTCGTCGAAGGCGACCCCGGTCCAACCCGAAGAGGCGATCGAGGGCGTCAAGGAAGACATCGCGACGGTGAAGGGACAGCGATGAGCTCCAGCGACCCTGACGCCATCCGCGCAGACATCGAGCAGACCCGAGCGAACCTCGCCGAGACTGTCGACGCGCTGCACGCCAAGCTCGACGTGAAGGGCCAGGCCACGGCCAAGGTCTCCCATGTCAAGGACCAGGCGACCACCGACAGCGGCAAGCCACGTCCCGAGATCGTGGCCGGTGCCGTAGTCGCAGCGTTGCTCGTCGCCGGCTTGATCTGGTGGCGACGAGGCTGACACCGGTCGCGTCCAGGACTCAGGGGTCCAGAAGAGGGCTCGTGGGGCCGTCGGCGCCGTTAGGGGGACTTGTCCCGAGACGGCGTCGACGGCAGCCCTCATTCGCTGCCTGAGGACTGTGTGACGATCACCTCGTGGACCTGCCGCACCCGGTCACCGGCGCCGCCTTCCCCTCGCCCGTGCCGCCGGGCACGGGGTGGCCGGACGACCCGGCGGGGCCGGACACCCCGGTGGCCGCGACAGCCGACGACGTTCGCCGGCTTGCCGCGACGAGCGACCTGGCCGACCTCGAGGCCGCGGTGTCGGTGTGCCGCGCCTGCGACCGGCTCGTCGAGTGGCGCGAGCGGGTCGCGACCGACAAGCGCGCGTCGTACGCGACGCAGCCCTACTGGGGGCGCCCGATCGCGGGCTGGGGCTCGCCCACCCCGCGTGTGCTCGTCGTCGGCCTCGCGCCGGCGGCCAACGGCGGCAACCGCACCGGGCGAATCTTCACCGGGGACCGCTCCGGCGACTGGCTGTTCGCCTCGCTGCACCGCGTCGGCCTGGCCGCACTGCCGACCTCCGACCATGCCGCTGATGGCCAGCGGCTCATCGAGACGCGCATGGCCGCGGCGGTCCGGTGCGCACCCCCGGACAACAAGCCGACCATGACCGAGCGCGACACCTGCGCGCCCTGGCTGGAGCGTGAGGTATCTCTCGTGGAGGGGTCCCTGCGCGTGGTCGTGTGCCTGGGCTCCTACGGCTGGGACGCGGCGCTGCGCACCTTCCGTGCGGTCGGCTACACCGTCCCGCGGCCCAAGCCGCAGCTTCGGGCACGGCTGCGAGGCGACGCTGACCGCGCCGGACGAACGGGAGGTGCTGCTGCTGGGCAGCTTCCACCCGTCGCAGCAGAACACCTTCACGGGCAGGCTCACCGAGCAGATGCTCGACGCGGTGCTCGGCCGGGCTGCCGCCGTTGCAATTGCCAATGGGGACAATGGGCCTGCCCCCGTATCCCAACGGCAGAGGAAGAGGCCTTAAAAGCCTCCAAGTGTGGGTTCGAGTCCCACCGGGGGCACGGCGCCGTAGCCTCGACGTCGAGAAGTTTCTGGGGGAACAGACGCCCCCTCGTGACCGTTCTTGTACTAGGCGTCCTCGTACGATGGCCGTGCGAACTACGCCTCGAGCTCCCACGTGGGAGCTTCGGCCTCCAAGGAGGAGACCACGATGCAGAGCAGCAACCCCGTCTTCCGTCGCGCGGAAGGCTTCAACGGCCAGCGGACCTATCCCGCCAGCGGCATGAGCTACCCGTCGTACGGCGGCCAGAGCGGCCCCGCCACCCAGACCTCCGAGCCCTACTCGGGCGGAGGCGGCGGCGGTCTGCCGACGCAGACCACCACCGGCCCGATGACGCTCGACTCGGTCGTGCAGAAGACGGCCCTGACACTCGGCCTGACGATCCTCGTCGCCGCCGCGACCTGGTACCTCACTCCCGCCGTCGACAGCGAAGCAGCCGCCATGGCGCTGTACCCGCTGATCCTGGTCGGTGGGCTGGGTGGCTTCGCCCTCTCGATGGTGAACTCCTTCAAGAAGGTCGTGAGCCCCGCCCTGGTGCTGGCGTACGCCGCGCTCGAGGGCGTGCTGGTCGGCGCCTTCAGCAAGCTGCTGGAGGGCATGTTCGGCGACGGTCTGGTGGCTGGCGCTGTCGTCGGCACCTTCGCGGCCGTGGCCGGCACCTTGGCCGTCTACAAGTTCTTCAACATCAAGGTCGGCAGCAGGTTCCGCACCTGGGTGATCGCCGCGATGTTCGGCTTCGTCGCGCTGTCCTTGCTCGACGTGGTGCTGGCCCTGTTCAACGCAGAGATCGGCGTGAACGGGTTCGGCACGATGGGCCTGCTGTTCAGCGTCCTCGGCCTCGGCCTCGGTGTGCTGATGCTGATCCTCGACTTCGACTTCGTCGAGCGCGGCATCGAGGCCGGCCTGCCGGAGCGCGAGTCGTGGCGTGCCGCCTTCGGCCTGACCGTGACGATCGTCTGGATCTACATCGAGCTGCTCCGGATCCTCGCGATCCTGCGCGGCGACTGACCAGCCGCCAAGCGTGACACCTGCGGTCCGTCTGCGCAGTGTCGAAGACCGGGACCTCGACGTGTTCTTCGACCACCAGGCGGACCCGCAGGCGGCCGAGATGGCGGCCTTTCCCCCTCGCGACGCGGATCAGTTCGCTGAGCACTGGGCGAAGGTCCGCGCCCACGACACGAACGTTGTCCGCACCATCGTCGAGAATGACATGGTCGCGGGCTACATCGGCAGCTGGCAGGACAACGGGCAGCAGCTGCTCGGCTACTGGGTCGGACGCGAGCACTGGGGCCGCGGCGTCGCGACGCAGGCGCTCGCCCTGTTCGTGGACGAGGTGTCGATCCGGCCCCTGTACGCCCATGTCGCGGTGCACAACGTGGGCTCGATCCGCGTCCTGGACAAGTGCGGCTTTCGGCGTGATCGCGAGCAGGAGGCGAATGCGCCTGCGCCCGACGAGGGCATCGAGGAGCTCATCTTCGTGCTGCACGCGTAGCGGCAGCCGGCTTCTAGCATGATCGGATGGCCGAGGTCCGAGACTCCGACAAGGCGCTGAACCGGGCGCTGTGGGCGGTGATGAACGAGCGGTTCACCGATGCCGCAGCCGAGGACATGTGGTTGCGACCGGAGGCTGTCTGGGGTCTCTTCGCGGTCCCCGAGCGCGACCTCGCGGTCTTGGGCGCGGTCCGCGGGCTCGACGTCGTCGAGCTGGCGTGCGGCACCGCCTACTTCTCCGCGTGGCTGGCTCGAGCGGGCGCCGTGCCGGTGGCTGTGGACATCTCCCACGAGCAGCTGATGACCGCGCGCAGGATGCAGGCCCAGGTCGGACCTGTGTTCCCACTGGTCCAGGGGGACGGTGAGCGGATCCCCTTGGCCAGCGGTCGGTACGACCTAGTCGTGAGTGAGCACGGCGCTGCTGCGTGGTGCGACCCGGAGCGATGGCTGCCAGAAGCCGCTCGGCTGCTTCGACCGGGAGGTCGACTGGTCTTCATGACCAACAGCCACCTGTCGGCGCTGTGCGTCCCGGCCGAGGAGGGCGTCGCTGGCGAGCGCCTGCTGCGTGGTCAGCGTGAGGCGTACCAGGTGCGCTGGCCCGGCGGCGGGGTCGAGTTCCATCCCTCGCACGGGGACTGGGTCCGGTTGCTTCGCGACTGCGGCTTCGTGGTCGAGGCCATGCACGAGATCTACGCGCCGCCGGAGGGCGACGACCACTCCTTCTACGAGATCGTCTCGAAGGACTGGGCGACCCGGTGGCCCGCAGAGGAGCTCTGGGTGGCGGTGCGTGCGTGACGAGGCACCAAGCACCTCGACAACACTGCGCCCCCGGCCGACGGCCGGGGGGCGCAGCTCATGTCGTTCGGCGGCTCGTCCTCAGTTGTGGCGGCGGTGCACGACGCGGCCTGAGTTGGCCCAGACGTTGCGGTGACGAGTCGAGTCATACGTGCGGAGCTTCGGGCTAGCGAGCATGAGTGCGTAGTAGCTGCGGTCCGCGCTCCCTCGGTGCGCCATGCCTCGCCCGAACTTGTTGCGGACGATCTTGCCGGTGACCTTGCGGTCGCCGTTGTTGACGGCGTACTCCCCGCCGTCGATCCAGTTGTCGGCGATCACCAGCTTGCGGCCTCCGTTGAGCATGAAGACCGAGAGCTCCTTGACCGCGTTCGGCAGGGGAAGAGTGCTGACCGCGTCGCGGGCCCAGCGAGCCACGAAGTTGTTCCCGTAGATGTTGAGGCCGGTCGTGCGGTTCTTCTCGACCTGCACGGCGTCCGCGTGGTTCCAGGGCTTGCCCGCCCAGGGTCCCCGGATCCGGATGCCGCCGGCGGTCATGAGCGGCGTGGGTCCATGGCCCGGGTCGTTTCCGTAGAACGCGAAGTCGTGGACGTAGTTGCCCCGGATGACCATGTGGATGTTGGACGGGCCCTTGCCGGGGGACGGGATGAACGCGTCGGTCACGTGCGAGATGTCGTTGTACTCGGCCACCACGTTGCGGTGCCCGATGCCGCTCAAGAACCGGGTCCGGAAGCTGGACCGGATGTCGTTGTAGCGGACGACGGTTCCGCGGTGGCCGTCGGTGTTCACCAACAGCCGACTGTTGCGCGGCGGGTGCTTCTTGCTGCCCCGGATGATGCAGTTCTCGATCGTGACCCCGTTGGCGGCCACGTCCACGGTCCCGTTGACGACGCGGTTGCGCAGGTCCTTCTTGATGGTGAGGACACCGTTCTTCCAGTGGCCGTCCTTGGCTCCCGCCACCCGGGTCGGGCGGGCACGGACCACGCCGGCCCCGGTGTTGTGGGCCACCGGCTTGGTCTTGCGGAGCCTGATCCGGTGCCCGGCCGGGGCGACTCCCGGCTTCGAGGGGGCCTTGTGTACCCGCTGCTGGGTGGCCGTCGCGTTCCGCGGAGCTGCGACGGCAGAGAGGTCGAGGACCATCACGCTCGTCAAGGCGACGACGAGAACTGTGATCATCCTGCTGATCCGTCCCTGCAAGGACGAAGCTGCGGACGTTTCTGTGGACATGCGACGGTGCTGCACCGTAGGGCCTCCCATTGCCTGCGAACTGCTAAGAGGATCGGTTGCCCCTTTACTTGACTTGAGACAGGTGGGCCCTCTTCCCGGCCGGTGGCATGGGTCACACCACCCGCTCATCCGAAGGCGATTGCGACAAAAGTCCGATTTACGATCCTTTATGACTCAAGTCCGGTACGCGACCTTCCGAGGCTTTCTCCCGAAGACATCCAGGCTTGGGAGGGCCCAGAATGGTCACGAGGGAGAACCGCGTCCGCGTCACCGCCATGAAGATGGCTGTGCGCCTGCTGCTGGTCTTCGCGTGCATGTTCGGGGCCGTTGTTGGTCTAGACGCCCCGGCCCAGGCAGCGCGCCAGGTGTCGGCGCCGAGCCGGGTCACCGTCACCGGCGTCACCACATCGACGGTGTCGCTGCGCTGGGCGGCACCGCGCAAGGCGCGGTGGTTTCGGGTTCAGTACTCGGCCAGCCCCTCGATGCAGCACCCCAAGTACCGTCGGGTTCACGCCCGCCACGTGCGGATCGCTCACCTCAAGCCGGGCAAGCGCTACTACTTCCGGGTGCGGGTGTTCGGGCACAGCCGGCGCAGTGCGTACAACCGGCGCGGCGTGGCCTCTGCCGCCACTCGCAAGCTGAGCAGCGTCTCGCTGCCGATGCCGCTGCCTCCGCTGCCGCCGCTGCCCACCCCGTCGCCGACGCCGACCCCGACGCCGACCCCGACGCCCACGCCGACGCCGACGCCGACGCCGACCCCGACGCCGACCCCGACCCCGACGCCGACGCCGACCCCGCACGCCGACGCCGACGCCGACGCCGACCCCCACGCCGACGCCGACGCCGACGCCGACGCCGACCCCCACGCCGACGCCGACCCCCACGCCGACGCCGACGCCGACGCCGAGCCCCTCACCGAACCCGGGCGGGTTCAACCTGCGCACCACCAAGCCCACGGCGCAGAACGTCGGTGCCGGGATCGTCCGGCCGGCGCCCACCAAGCTGGCGACCTCGGCCGACGGCACCTTCAAGAACGGTGTGCTGACCATCACCAAGGACCTCAAGGACCGCGTGGTGAACGGGACGGTCAACGTCGCCGCTGACGGGGTGACCATCGAGAACTGCGACATCCGCGGTGACGCCTACCACCCGCCGACCGGCCCCCGCCGCATGGTCAACACCAACGGCGCCACAGAACACCCTGGTCCGCTACAACACGATCCACGCCACGTTCAACAACGAGTTCTTCAACGCGATCGGCGACCGCAACGTGGTCGCGGAGTACAACGACATCTCCCACGTCACCGACGGATTCAGCCCCGGACCGGGCTCCGGCCCCAAGGACGTGAACATGGTCATCCGCGGCAACTACGTCCACGACCTGATCTTCTTCGGGAACTCCACCACCCACGGCCCCACCAGCGCCTACTCCGCAGGCGGGCAGTACGTCGGGGACACCTGGGCGAACAAGCCCTGGAACCACGCCGACATCGTCCAGGTCGAGTCCGACGGCACCACCGGCGTCAACATCTACGGCAACAACTTCAACGCCAACTGGGCCAACGACGACGTCTCCTCGAGCCCCCTGCCGCTGGCCGTCAAGCAGCTCTCGGTCTTCATGCTCAACGCCGGGGTCAACATCACCATCGAGGACAACTGGCTCAACGGCGGCGAGTACGCCGTCAACAACGGTCCCAAGACCGTCACCGGCAGCTTCGCCCGCAACCGCTTCGGCCGGGGCATGGCCCAGAAGGGCACCGGCGACACCAGCTACTACGCCCTGATGGTCACCAGCACGGGACTGAGCACCTACGACGGCACCCCGAACCAGAACGTCTGGGAGGACACCGGCAAGGTCGTCCCGCGCAACAAGGGCCGCTGAGCCTGCCCCGTCAAGATGCCCGTCAAGAGGGCCCGTCAAGTAGGCGTGGAGACGGCTTCGGCCTTCTGGGGCGACTCGACGTCGGCCTCGGGCTGACGGCGACGACGGCGCAGCTGCACCCAGCGGCCGCGGGCGCTCCGGCCACCGGCACCGACCTCGGTGCCGTCGATCTCCATGCCCGGCGTGCGGGCGGCCTCGACCGCGGCCTCGGTGATCGGCAGGATCGCCTCGCCGCGTGCGGCCTCGGGCACCAGGTCCTCGAACGGGATGACGCCGACCGCGGCGAGCACCGAGGGCAGCAGCACCGACGCGAGGCTCGAGTAGCCGGCAGCCGACGGGTGGAACCGGTCGGGTCCGAAGAACAGGGCGGGAGTCGCCGCGAACTCCGGACCGAGCACCGTCGCCAGCGACACGGTCCGGCCGCCGGCCTCGACCGTGACGATCGTCTGCGAGGCGGCCAGGCGCCGCGACATCAGGCGCGCGAACTGCTTGAGCGGCGGGGCGATCGGCTCGATCGTGCCGAGGTCGGGACAGGTGCCGACCACGACCTCGGCGCCGGCGTCTCGCAGCCGCTGCACGGCGCGCTCGAGGAGTCCACCGACTCGGAGATCCGGCGTGAGTGGGTGATGTCGTTGACCCCGACGAGGATCACCGCGACGTGCGGCTCGACGGAGAGCGCCTTGTCGATCTGCCGCGAGAGGTCGCGGGTCTGCGCGCCGACGAACGCCACCGAGCGGAGGTAGACCCGGCGGTCCGCGCCCTCCGCCAGGCCGGACGCCAGGTGCGCTCCCGGGGTCTGCTGCACCTCGGTCACGCCGTAGCCGGCGGCGGACGAGTCGCCCAGCAGCGCGACCTTGATGGCGGGGCCGGGCCGGCCCTTGCCGTACCACCCGGTGCAGTCCGGCGGCTCGCCGTCCGCGTTGCCGATTGCCTTCCGCGCGACCATCGCCTCGGCCCGCATCAGGCCGTAGAGGGAGATTCCCACGACAGAGAGGCCACCGCCGCCGTACGCCGCAGCGGCGGCTACCTTGCGTGCCGCGATGACCCTACCCACGTCCCAATCCTAGGAGACCCAAATAAACTGCCAGGGTGAAGTTCGTGAACTCCCTCCTCGACCTCATCGGCAACACCCCGCTGCTCAGGCTCGGCACGGTGAGCGACGGCGCCGCACCGATGGTGCTCGCGAAGGTGGAGTACCTCAATCCAGGCGGCTCCGTGAAGGACCGCATCGCCACCCGGATGATCGAGGAGGCCGAGGCCTCCGGCGAGCTGAAACCAGGGGGCACGATCGTCGAGCCGACGTCCGGCAACACCGGCGTGGGGCTCGCGATGGTCGCCCAGGCCAAGGGCTACCGGTGCGTCTTCGTGTGCCCCGACAAGGTGAGCGAGGACAAGCAGCACGTCCTCGAGGCGTACGGCGCCGAGGTGGTCGTCTGTCCGACCGCGGTGCCTCCGGACCACCCGGACTCCTACTACAGCGTCTCCGACCAGCTGGTCCGCGACATCGAGGGCGCGTGGAAGCCCGACCAGTACTCCAACCAGAACAACCCGCGCTCGCACTACGAGACCACCGGCCCGGAGATCTGGGAGCAGACGGACGGCAAGGTCACCCACTTCGTCGCCGGCGTCGGCACCGGGGGCACGATCAGCGGCGTCGGGAAGTACCTCAAGGAACAGAACCCTGCGGTCCAGATCGTCGGCGCCGACCCGGCCGGCTCCGTCTACTCCGGCGGCACCGGGCGCCCCTACCTGGTCGAGGGTGTGGGTGAGGACTTCTGGCCCTCGACGTACGACGCCGACATCGCCGACCGCATCATCGAGGTCTCCGACGCCGACTCGTTCGCGTTCACGCGGCGGCTCGCTCGCGAGGAGGCCCTGCTCGTCGGCGGGTCGTCCGGAATGGCTGCGTTCGCCGCCGTGCAGCTCGCCCACGAGCTCGACGACCCGGACGCCGTCATCGTCGTGCTGCTGCCCGACTCCGGTCGTGGCTACCTCGCGAAGGTGTTCAGCGACGAGTGGCTGAGCCAGTACGGCTTCCTGCCCGCTACCGACGAGCAGACGATCGGCGAGGTGCTTCGCGGCAAGAGCGGTCGCATCCCCGACCTCGTCCACACCCACCCCAACGAGACGATCGCCGAGGCGGTGCACATCCTGCGGGAGTACGGCGTCTCGCAGATGCCGGTGGTCCGGGCGGAGCCACCGATCGTCGCGGCAGAGGTGGCGGGCAGCGTCTCGGAGCGCGCGCTGCTGGAGGCGCTCTTCTCCGGCAACGCGAAGCTTGCCGACTCGGTCGAGACGCACATGGACGGCCCGCTGCCGACGGTCGGCTCGAACGAGCCGGTCGGTGAGGCGGTGGCCAGGCTCGAGCAGGCCGACGCACTGCTGATCCAGGAGGACGGCAAGCCGGTCGGCGTGGTCACCCGGCAGGACCTGCTCGCCTACCTGGCGACCCGCTGACAGGTCCTGTGAGAAAGCGCGTGCACCTGCGATCGCAGGCGGCCGCGCTGCTGTGCCTGCCCACCGCCTTCGCCGGGCACGAGCTGACCGGGTCGGCGCAGGTGGCGTTGCTGGCCGCCGTCCTAGCGGTCTCGCTGTGGCCGGTGGTGCGAGATCAGCGAAGCCTGACGGCGATGGTCGAGGGGTCCGCGACTTCGGGGTGAAGGATCGCGGCGAGGGCCTCCACCCCGTCGACCAGCCGCGGCCCGGGCCGGGCGAAGGACGCGTTGGCGTCGACGGCCCACACGGCCGCACTGGCCGGCAGCTCGTCGCCCCGGACGAGCTCCTCCGCCAGCGACGCCGACTGGTCCAGGCCGTAGCCACACGGGGCGCACACCACGACCTCCGGTTCGCTCGCCCGCACCGTGTCCCAGCCCGACGCGGGCCGACTTCTCGCCGGGCGAGCCCAGCACGCACTCGCCGCCGGCGAGGTCGACCATCTCCGGCACCCAGTGGCCGGGTGCGAACGCAGGGTCGGTCCACTCCAGCACGAGCGTCCTCGGCCGCGGCAGGCCGGCCACGCGCCGTACGACGTCGTCGAGGCGGGCCCGCAGCGACAGCACGAGCTCGTCGGCACCCGCCTCGGTGCCGGTGGCCTTCCCCAGCGTGCCGATCGAGGCCAGCACCTCGTCGAGGGTGTGCGGGTCGATGGTGAGCACCTCGGCCGTGCAGCCGAGGTGGGCGAGGGCGTCGTCGACGACCGACACGTCGACGGCGCACACGGCGCACAGGTCCTGGGTGACCACCAGGTCGGCGTCGAGCCCCGCAAGGGCGCCCTCGTCGAGGCGGTAGAGGTCCTCGCCACGGCGCAGTGCCTCGGCCACGAACGCGTCGATCTGCGCCGGCGCGAGACCCTCGGGCATCGCACTGGTCGACACGATCGTGCGCGAGCGCGCCTCGACCGGATGGTCGCACTCGAAGGTGACCCCCACGACGTCGTCGCCGGCACCGATGTCGAACAGGATCTCGGTCGTCGACGGCAGCAGCGACACGATCCTCACCGTGCGATCGTACGAGCCGAGCAACGCCGTGCGTAGGGTCCGGGTGTGCAGGACCCATCGCTGCTGACGCTGCTGCTGCTCGCGGGCGCCGGACTGTTCGCGGGCTTCGTCGACGCCGTCGTGGGTGGCGGGGGACTGGTGCTGCTGCCTTCGCTGGTGATCGCCTTCCCCGGCGCCGCACCGGTGCAGGTGCTCGCCACGAACAAGCTGGCCGGCACCTGCGGCACGACCACGAGCTCGATGACCTACTACCGGCGCGTGCGCCCGGACCCGCGCACCTTCGGGCCGCTGATGGCGGTGGCGTTCGTCGGCTCCGCCTGTGGTGCGCTGGTGGCGTCGCACATCCCGGAGGAGGCCTTCGAGCCGATCATCCTGGTCGCGCTGGTGGTCGTGGGCGCCTACGTGCTCTTCAAGCCCGAGCTGGGCGAGACGACCGAGCTGCGGTTCAGCGGCAAGCGTCATGTGCTGACGGCGATGCTGGCAGGGCTCGGGATCGGCTTCTACGACGGAGCACTGGGCCCGGGCACCGGGTCGTTCCTGGTGTTCACGCTCGTCGGCCTGCTCGGCTACAGCTTCCTCGAGGCCTCCGCCAAGGCCCGGCTGACCAACTGGGCGACGAACGTCGCGGCTCTGCTCGTGTTCGCGGCACAAGGTGCCGTGATGTGGAAGGTCGGGCTGATCGTGGGCGCCTTCTTGCTGATCGGCAGCTATGTCGGTGCCCGCACCGCCGTCGCGCGCGGGAGCAGGTTCGTCAGGGTCTTCTTCGTCATCGTGGTCGCCGCGTTCATCGTGAAGATCGGGTCGGACGTGCTCATGGGTGGGTCGTAACCTTTCGGCATGAGTGTGAAGGTCGACGTCTCCCGGCTGGCCGAGTCGCTGCGCGACTACGGCTTCGCCTACCTGCTCACGGTCACCGACGACGAGCGCACCCATGCGGTCGCCGTGACACCCGCTGTGAGCGGTGACGACCTGACGTTCACCGACGGGCTCGGGCGACGCACCCGCGCGAACCTGGCTGCGCGTCCGGACGTCACGCTGCTGTGGCCGCCGCGTGACGCCGGCGGCTACACGCTGATCGCCGACGGCCGGGTCACCGTCGCCGACGATGTCGCCACGTTCGCGCCCGACCACGCGGTGCTCCACCGGCCCGCGGATCACGACGCCGCAACGTCCGACGGCACCGACTGCGGCAACGACTGCGTCCCACTCAAGTGACCTCACCCGTGCGCTGGGTGTCGCTGTTCATCGACGTCCCACCGGCGTCGCTGGACGCGTCAGCCGCCTTCTGGGCTGAGGTCTCCGGGACCGCCCTCGGAGCCGCGACCGGCAACGACGACGAGTTCTTCCCGCTCGAGCGAGAAGGTGCGGATGCCTGCTTGTGGCTGCAGCGCACGCAGAGCGGCGGACCCGCCTGCCATCTCGACCTGTACGTCGACGACGCCGAGGCGGTCGCGCGGAACGCGGTCGACCTCGGTGCCAGCATCACGCTTCGCTCCGATGGCCTCGTGGTGCTCACCTCGCCCGGCGGCCTGCCGTTCTGCCTGGTCCGCCACCGCGGCCAGCACCGCAGGCCAGGCCCGTCGGGCCCGCAGGACGCCCGCTGCCACGTGGACCAGATCTGCTTCGACATCCCGCCTGGACCGGTTCCGTGCCGAGGGAGAGTTCTGGGCGTCGCTGACCGGCTGGGAGCACACCGACCGCGACCCGCGACGACGAGTTCGCCCGGCTCATCCGCCCCGACGGCATCCCGTTCGCGGTGCTCCTGCAGCGCCTCGACGACGAGCAGCCCGCCGTCAGCGCGCACCTCGACCTCTCGTGCGAGGACCGCGACGCCGTCTCGGCCTGGCACGCGTCGCTGGGCGCCGAGGTCGTGGAGCGCACCGACGGCTGGACCGTCATGCGCGACCCGGTCGGGCTGACCTACTGCAACACCGGCCGCCGGCCCGGCGAGGTCTGATGGAGATCCGCGAGGCCACCGACGCGGACTGGCCCGCGATCTGGCCGATCGTCGAGGCCACGGTGCGCGCCGGCGACACCTACGCCTACCCGACGGACCTCGGCCCCGACGATGCGCACGCCCTCTGGATGGCGAAGCCACCCGCCGCCACCGTGGTGGCGGTCGACGGCGGGGAGGTGCTCGGCACGGCACGCATGGGTCCCAACCGCGACGGGCCGGGCGCGCACATCGGCACCGCGAGCTTCATGGTCTCGCCTGCTGCACGCGGTCGTGGTGTCGGCCGGGCGCTCGCGACGTACGTCGTGGACTGGCATCGCGACCAGGGGTTCCGAGGGATCCAGTTCAACGCCGTGGTGGAGACCAACACGGCAGCCGTCGCGCTGTGGCACTCGCTGGGCTTCGAGATCGTCGGCACGGTGCCGGGCGCGTTCCGGCACCCTGAGCACGGCTACGTCGGACTGCACGTGATGTTCCTGCCGCTCGTGCAGGACCCAGGCGGGGCTACCGCTTGACGCGGTTCGCGGAGTACGTCGTGTCCGGGGTGGGCGGCGTGGAGAACCTCGCGTTCGGCAGGTAGAGCGAGCGCCCGAACGACGCCACCGTGGTGGGCACGTCGAACCGTGGATCCGTGATGGTGTCGACCAGCTGCCCGGAGCGGCCCGACCTGCTCAGGTGCAGCACGGCGACCTGGTTCAGCCGGTTCTGCACTGCGAAGAGGGTGCGGCCGCGCAGCAGCAGCCCGTCGCCGTTGGTGAGCGAGGTGCCACCGAGATCGACGACGCTGGCGACGCCCGTGCGCTTGTTGACCCGGAAGAGCTGGCCCGTCGCGGAGTTGACGACCAGCAGTGCGCGGTGGTTCGGGGTCTGGCTGATCCCGTTGGCGTTGGTGCCGGCCTGCTGTGCCCAGTCGCCGCCCAGCGGCACCGTCTTGACCCGCGACTGGTCGGCGAGGTGCTTGCCGCGCGGCACCCGGTAGAGGACCGCCCGCTGCGAGTCGGTGAACCACGCCGCGCGCTTGGTGAGCACCACGTCGTTGACGAAGGTCGGCGCACTCGAGAAGGAGTACGACGCGAGGACCTTGCCGCTTCGGCCCCCGATCACCCGGCCGTCCCCGCCGGAGCCGCCGGCGACGAACAGCCGGCCGCGGCCGTCGAGCTTCATGCCCAGCGAAGGCGTCCCCGGACCCTCGCTGATGATGCGGCCGCGGCCGGTCCGAAGGTTCGCGCGGTAGATGTCGCCGTCGGCGCGCGACCCGAAGAACGCCACCGGGGCTCGCCCGATCGCGATGCCCTCGGGCTGGAAGCCGTTGGGGAGCGGGACCGTGTCGACCAGCTTGTGCCCTCGGCCTCGGTCGCCGGCAGCGCCGGGTGCCGTGAGCCCGGCGAGGCCCAGCACCAGAGCGAGCACTGCCAACAGGGAGATGATCGGACGTCGCATCACCGGCACTCCTTCGCGGCGGGAAGTGTCGAGGCTAACCACGCGGAGCGCGGGTTGCTGCTGAAAGTTCGCTGAGGATTGTGCTCAGCACGCTGCGGATCCGCTCCGGATCGGGCTTGCACACCTCGCGGTCGTAGGTCAGCAGGCCGTTGAGCTCGTCCTCGACGTCGCACAGCTGGGTGTAGACGGTTGCGCTGAGGCCGTCGCCGACGAGGTCGCGAACCGCCTCGTGGAGTCGCGTGAGCGAGGCGTCGAACCCCTCGGGCGACATCTCCTCGCCGTAGCCGAACGCGACCTCGTCGTCGTACACGTGCGAGGGGACGCGCAGCTGGTGCCCGCCGTACTCCGACAGCACGACCGGCCGGTCGTCGCGCCTGCGCGGGAGCCGGATGCGACTGCCGTACTCGTGGATGCTGCGGAGGTCGCCGCCGCCCTGGTCGTGCCATCCGCTCGCGTGGTCGACGAGCCGGCTCGGGTCGGTCGCGCGCACGTCGTCCGCGATGCGGTTCGCCTCGAACTGGCCCCACCCCTCGTTGAAGGGCACCCACGCCATCAGCGAGGTGACGTTGCGCAGATGCTGAAGGGTGCGTCGCAGCTCGCTCTCGAAGATCGCTCGTCCGGCCGGGTCGGAGCGGCCCAGGGCCGCACGCCCGCGTCGGTCGTCGAGCCGGATCGGGTAGCGGCCGGGCCACGTCACCGCCCAGGTGCGGTAGCCGGCGCCGCCGTTCGGGACGTCCTGCCAGACGAGCATGCCGAGCCGGTCGCAGTGGTGGTACCAGCGCAGCGGCTCCACCTTGAGGTGCTTGCGCAGCATCGTGAACCCGAGCCGCTTCATGGTGGTGATGTCGTGGACCATCGCCTCGTCGGACGGCGCGGTGAGCAGCCCGTCCGGCCAGTAGCCCTGGTCGAGGACGCCGACGGGGAGGTACGGGTCGCCGTTCAGCAGCAGGCGCGGGGTGCCGCGCGCGTCGGGCCCGACGCCGAACGAGCGCATCCCGAAGTACGACGTCACGCGGTCGTCGCCGAGCGTCACCTCGACGTCGTAGAGGTGCGGGTCGGACGGTGTCCACGGTCGGACGTCGTCGACCGGGACGCGCGTCGGGATGTTCGTGGTGACGACCGTCGACCTGCCCGCGACACGCATCGTCGCCTCGGTCTCGGCGGGGGAGAGCACCGTGACCTCGACGGTGCCGTCGTCGAGGTGCGGGACCAGGTCGAGTCCCTCGACGTGCACCTCCGGGACGGCCTCGAGCCACACCGTCTGCCAGATGCCCGACTGCGCGGTGTACCAGATGCCGCCCCGGTGCAGCCGCTGCTTCCCCGACGCGTGCTCCGCGCCGTCGGAGCGGTCCCGCACGTCGACGACGAGCTCGCCACCGCCCCGGGCGAGCGCGGCCGTGACGTCGCAGGTGAACGGGAGGTAGCCGCCGGAGTTGGCGCCGACCTCGACCCCGTCGACGCGCACGATGCACGTCTGGTCGACGGCGCCGAAGTGCAGCAGCAGCCGGCCCCCGGGTGGCACGAACCCGCCAGGCACCTCGACTCGGCGCCGGTACGTCAGCCGCTCGTCTGGCTGCAGCTGCCGCTCCACCTGCGAGAGCGGTGCCTCCGGCGAGAACGGCACCAGGATGCGTCCGTCGTACGACGTCGGCGGCGGCGCCGCGGCCGGCGTGATCGCGTAGTCCCACCAGCCGTTGAGGCTCAAGAAGCTGTCGCGCACCAGCTGCGGGCGCGGATAGTCCGGCAGCACGTCATCGGGATCGAGCGCGCGGCCCCATCGGGTGAAAAGCGCCTGCCGCACCCGTCGATCCTGGCAGACTCCAAGGGAGGGGCGCCGGGGGGCGGCTCAGAACCAGTGGGGGTTCAACATGTCGGAAAGTTCTAGGCGGTACACGCTGCTGTCCACGCTGTTGGTGATGGCAGCGGTCGCGACCGGATGCGGCGGCGGATCGGACAAGTCGTCCTCGGACGAGCCATCCGGCGGCTCCAAGTCGTCGACCTCTGCGTCGGCGTCCACCTCGGCCAGTGCGTCGCCCACCGCGGCCGCGAAGCCGACGTGCGTTGCAGCGTCCGACGTCTCGGGAGCCCTCGGGGTTCCGCTGAAGCTTGTGGGCGGAGGTCCGGACGGGGACACGAGCCTGTTCAAGTGCCTCTACCGCGCGCCGCAGCAGAAGGCGCGCTTCGTGGACATCGAGGTGACGAGGAACGTCAACGAGGAGTACTTCGACACGGTCGCGAACAGCTTCAAGTCGATCGAGGGGAACGAGGGGGCCGACGCCGGTGTCGGCAGCAAGAGCGCGATCTGGGACGCCGGCAGCCGAGTCACGCTCCTCGCCTACGACGACGGAACCCTTGTCCGGGCCTCCACCGGTCTGATCACCGGTCACCGCGCTCAGCTCGCAGATCTCGCGTCGAAGATGCTCTCCGGGTCCTGACGCCGAGCGCTGGTGGGCCTCGAAATCCACTCGCCGCCCGATCACCGACGACCTAGGCTCATGGGTCGTGACCGATCAAGAGACCGCACCCGGACGCGTCGACCCTGCGTACGCCACCGACGAGGCGACGATGCTGCACGCGTTCCTCGACTACCACCGCGCCACGCTGAAGTGGAAGGCCTCCGGGCTCGACTCGGAAGGGCTGAACCGCACGCTCCCGCCGTCGACGATGACCCTCGGCGGCATGGTCAAGCACCTGGCGCTCGTCGAGGACAACTGGTTCTCGGTGGTCCTCCTCGGCAACGAGGAGGCCGAGCCCTGGCTCGAGGTCGACTGGGAGGCCGACTGGGACTGGGACTGGCACAGCGCGGCGGCCGACACCCCTGAGGACCTCGGCGCGCTGTTCGACACCGCGGTGGCGCGCAGCCGCGAGCTGACCGTCGGCTTGGACCTCGACACCTTGTCCGTGAAGCGCAGCCGGCGCACCGACGAGCCCTTCACGCTGCGCTGGATCCTGCTCCACATGATCGAGGAGTACGCCCGCCACAACGGCCACGCCGACCTGCTGCGCGAGGCCGTGGACGGTCAGGTCGGCGAGTAGCCGACCCTCACTGGGGGCCGATGGGCCCCGACCCGCCGACGGGGCCGCCCTTGAGCTCCACGAAGATCACGTGGGTCGGTGTCTCCCCGATGTTCTCGCCGTGGTGCTGCTGGGCCGGAAGCCAGCCGGTCAAACCGGCCTCGAGCTCGACCTCTCGCTCCATCTCGCCGGAGACGAGCCGCCGACGGAACGTGCTCAGCGTGTACATGACGCTGTCCGGGTGCTCGTGAGGAGTCGTGCTCTGGCCCGGCTCGTCGTAGTACTCCAGCACTCGCACGCGGTCGTTCTCGAAGACGACCTTGTAGTGCTCCGGGTTGGTGACAGCCGGGTCCATGCTCACGCGAACACAATCGCAGCCCAACCGGGCCGCGTGAAGTGCCTGGCACTGCTGACAGCACTGCGGGTCGGCTGGTCACCCGTCCGGTGTGGATTCTGGGCCCTCGCGGGCGCGGTCGAAGAGTCGGCCGGGGCGTGGTCCGCGGCTGCGTCGCACGGCGTCGGGTGGGTGGAAGCCGAAGTCACCCGGCGTGGGTTGGGTGATGGTCCAGGGCCCGGAGTGGACGAGTCGGTGGTGGTGGCTGCAGAGCAGCAGCAGGTTGTCGACACTCGTGGGGCCGCCGTCGAGCCAGTGCTGGATGTGGTGGGCGTGGCACATGATCGGTGGGCGGGTGCAGCCGGTGAACCGGCAGTGCCGGTCGCGGACGACGAGGGCCCGCCAGATCGCCACGGACGCGAGCCGTTGGTGCCGGCCGACGTCGAGGACCTCCGAGCTGGCGCCGAGCACGACCGGGATGATGTCGGCGTCGCAGGCCAGGCGTCGTACGGCTTGGGGTGAGAGCTCCTCGCCGGTGTCGGCGACACCGGCACCGGCACCGGCACCGGTCTGGTCGCGCAGGTCGTCGAGGTTGATGACGATGTTGATGCGCGGGACGGCGCCGTGGCTGTCGGGAAGCAGGCTGGTGCCTTGCAGCCGCCTCATGGCCTCGACCAGGGCGTCGAGCATGCGGGCGCCGTGGTCGCGTGGGTCGCGGCCGTCGTGCCCGCAGCCGGGCAGCGCGCAGGTCTCCGGGTCGCAGTCGGGCACCGACGTCGGCACCGGCCTGCTGAGCGGCATCAAAGTGGCGCGGATCTGGGCTGCGTCCTCACTCGAGCAGCGGCCACGGATGAACGCGCCGCCGGCGCCGTCGTCACGGATCGACAGGTGGCGGCCGAGGTGGGCGTTGCGCTCCTCACGGTCGCGTTCCTTCTCCTCACGCCGCTCGGTCCCGTCGGGGTCGACGACCTCCACCAGCCGGCGCGCGACCTTGCGCAGGTCGGTGGCGTCGAGCCTCTTCGCCTCCTCGAGCAGCATCTGGACGCCCCGCTCGCGCCCATCGTGGGACGGCGGCAACTGGTCGATCGCCCGGGCGATCACGTGGGCCTTGGCGGTCGACAGCCAGCCGTCGCGTTGCGCCTGCGCCACCGGCGCGAGCACCGGCTGCTCCAACGCCTGCGCGAGCCGCACCATCGCCGGTCCGGCGCCCTTGTGCCCGCCGGCCACGGCGGTGACGAAGTCCCGTGCAGAGGCCCATCCCAGCTTCTCCGCACCCCGGCCGGCCTCGAGCTCGCGCACCACGTCGAGCTCGATCGAGTCGAGCATCGAGCGCAGCTCCTCGATCCCCTCGACGGTCTCCATCTTCTCGCCGTCGTCGCGGGCCGCCCACAACACATCGCCCAGCTCCTGCAGCACCCGCCGCGCCTCCCCGAGCACGCGCGCCGCCCCGCTCCGCGGCGGGAGGGCGGTGCTGGTCATGACCCAAACTCAAGCAGCGACCACCGACAATTCCGGGGGTCTTATCTCGCTCCGTGGACAACTCGGCAAAAGAGATTTCGGCGAGTTCGCCGGTCACGTTCTTGCTGACGCTCTCGAAGATATTCGACCACCATCAGGCGCGGCATTCGCGGCGGTAAGACGCACTACTCGATCGCGCAGATCGCGACGGCGGTTCGGCGGCAATGATCACCGACTCCGCCTGCCAGGTGGTCACAGCCCAACCCAAGGTGGGCGACATGATCGACTTTCAAAACGGAACGTTCGTCAAGATGGTCCGGTCGACCCGCAGACCCTCGCCGCCGAGCTGCAGCAGCTCCTGGTGCATGGAGAGCAGGTGCATCTCGCGTTCAAGGGCATCCGAGACTCAATTGTGTTCACCGATAAGCGTTTCATCTCGACAATGTTCAGGGGATCTCTGGTAAGAAGCGGGACCACTCGTCGCTTCCGCTGAACAAGATCAAGCGTGGAGCGGGAAACAGCGGGAACGTTCGATCGCGATTCCGAACCGACCTGTGGTTCAGCGGCCTGGAAAGGTACGGCTGGAGTTCAAGGGCGACGTCAATATTCAGCACATCAGCCAACTGATCGGCCATCACGTCCTCTGAGCACTGTCTCACAACGTTGACGGAGAGTCGATGCCGCACGGCAGTGGCGGCGCTAAGACGCACGTCGAGCTGGGCTGGGTTGCGCCGGTGAGGGGGTGGTCGGCAGTCGGCGCGGGTCAAGTCAGGGTGGTGTGCACCCCTGAGCCACCGCTGAGCCGGGATCGAACCGCAGGGGCGAACGGACTCCAGGCGAACCAGTGCGGCAGGGCTCGCGTCAGGCGCCTCGGACCGGTCACGACAATGGCTCCGCTCGACAACGCCTGCGGGTACGTCGTGATCCCGGAGAACACACGCATCAGGTCGACCGCCTCGGTCGTCACCACGACGTCAACGTCGAAGCCAGGCGGATCGGTGCACACGGAGGTCTCCCCACGCTCGATGACCAGCCAAATCCGGGTCTCGTCGCTCCCCCGGTAGTCGAACTCCAGCACGGTGCGGTGCGGGGGCAGCGCGTCGGTGACCACGCGCCGGGACATCCACCATGTCAGCGTCACGGGGTCGACCTCGCGCGGCTCGGGATCGGTGAACATCCAGCGCACCGCCCACTCGCCGACGGCCATGATGACGCCTTCGAGGTCGCGGCCGGCCGGGGTGAGGTGGTACTCGTGGCCGCCCGTCGGGGCCAGCTCGACCCTGTCGACCACGCCCTTGCGTTCGAGGTAATCCAGTCGCTGCTTGAGCAGGGATCGCGAGATTCCCGGGAGCCCGCGGTCGATCTCGTTGAACCGTCGTCCGCCGAGCACGAGCTCGCGGATGATCAGCGGCGTCCAGCGCTCCGCGATGACCGAGCTGGCAATGGCTACCGGGCAGTACTGGACGTAGTCCTTCACCTCGTCATTGTCCGCCGCCGGCGCCACTCTGACACCACGCGGTCCAGAATTTGTCCCGCGCAGGTCCACTTCTCGTTCTGGAGCGCCTCGGCGGTCGCGGCGGAGGCTCGAGCATCCAGTACAACCGCCTTCGAGGAGGACACCATGACCACCACCTTCGACCCCGTCGCGTTCAAGAGCACCACCCGCGACCAGTGGGAAGCCGCCGCGGAGGCGTGGGACCGCTGGGGCGCTTCCATCGAGGATTGGCTGGGCGAGGCGACCGAGGTGATGCTGGACGAGGCCAGGCTCGCCACCGGATCGCGAGTGCTGGACGTCGCGGCCGGCGCTGGAGGGCAGACGATCGCTGCCGCCCGGCGCGTCGGGCCCACAGGGCTGGTGCTCGCGACTGACATCTCCCCCGGCATTCTCGAGTACGCGGCCGCGAACGCCTCCCGCGCCGGACTCACCAACATCGAGGTCCTTGAGGCCGACGGGGAGGACCTGGCGGCGGTGGGGACGGCGACGTACGACGCAGCGATCTCACGAGTCGGCCTGATCTACTTTCCGGACCAGCACCAGGCTCTGAGTGAGATCTGCCGCGTGGTGCGTCCCGGCGGCCGGGTCTCCTCGGTCGTGTATTCGACCCCCGACCGCAACGGGTTCTTCGCCATCCCGGTCAGCATCATCCGGCGTGTCGCGGGCCTGGTGGCACCGGCCCCGGGGTTGCCGGGACCGTTCAGCCTGGGTGCACCGGGAGTCGCGGAGGCGGCGTACGACGCAGCCGGACTGGTCGACGTCACCGTCACCCCGGTTCCTTCACCAGTCCGCCTCGCGAGCGCGGCCGAGTGCGTCCGCTTCGAGCAGGAGTCCTTCGGCGCGCTGCACCAGATGCTCGCCGGCGTCGATGAGGAGCAGCGCACGGCCGCATGGCAGGAGATCCGCGAGGCACTGCGCGAGTTCGACACAACCGACGGCTTCGTGGGTTCGTGCGAGATGCTCGTGGTGTCGGGCACCCGCCCCTGAGCCGGGCTCTACGCCCCCTTGGGGAACGGCACCCCAGTCGCCGAGTGGCAGCGGTACCCGTGCGGGTTCTTCGCGAGGTACTGCTGGTGGTGGTCCTCGGCGTAGTAGTAGGTCGGCGACGGCTTGATCTCGGTGGTGATGGCGCCGTACCCGCGCTCGAGCAGCAGCGGCTCGTAGGCCTCCTTGAGCTTCTGCGCGACCTCGGCCTGCTCGTCGCTGAGCGTGTAGATCGCCGAGCGGTACTGCGTGCCGCGGTCGTTGCCCTGCCGCATGCCCTGGGTGGGGTCGTGGAACTCGAAGAACGCCTTCACGAGGTCGGCGTAGCCGACCTTCGACGGGTCGAACACGACCCGCACGGCCTCGGTGTGGCCGGTCATCCCGGAGCAGACCTCCTCGTAGGAGGGGTGCGGGGTCGACCCGCCGGCGTAGCCGACCGACGTCGACCAGACGCCGGGCGTGCGCCAGAAGATCTCCTCGGCGCCCCAGAAGCAGCCGAGCCCGAAGACCGCGACCTCGAAGCCTTCGGGGATCTCGTCGGTGACGACCGGTGCGTCGAGCACGCGGTGCCTGTCGGCGACGCTGAACCACTGCTCAGCGTGGCCCTTGAGGGCCTGGTCGGGGGTCGGGATCTCCTGCTTGTGGCGGTTGAACAGCACCACGCCTCCTCTGGGTTCTGTCGAGGTACACCTCTGCAACGGTCCGCGACCACGAATCCTTCCCACCTGCCTGTCTAGACAGACCAGGGCGGACAAACCCCCAACAAAGACGGTTCGGGCCCGGTCGTGCCAGCGCGGTCATCAAGATGACGCCTAGTGCCCTGGGAGTGAGACACAACGGGGTGGTGGGCATGGTCATGGCGGGGCGATCTCTGGTGTGTGCGTCCGGGGGGCTCATGGCGCTGCTGCTCGCGGTGTCTGGCTGCGGCGGTGATTCCGACAGCAGCGACAGCGCGAGCTCCGACAAGTCGTCGAAGAGCGCCAGCTCGAAGTCGGCCTCGCCCTCGGCCGCGGATTCCGCACGACCGGTGCGGCCCGAGTGCGTCTCCGACAAGGTCGTCAGCAAGGCGATGGGCACCCAGTTCGTGGCGGCCGGCCAGCCCAAGATGGGCACCGCGTCCGTCGAGTGCGACTACATCGGACCCAACTCGACCGTGCTGATCTACACAGCGCAGAACTTCGCGCCGTCGAAGACCGTCGACGCCTATCAGAGCACGATGGCCAACCAGCAGCAGATCGGCAAGCGAGCGGGCGTCGTCATCGATTTCGAGAAGAACGGCATCGACGCGGGGCTGGGCGAGGAGAGCAAGTACCTTCCAAGGCCAACCGGCATCGCAGTCCTGACGTACGACGCGAACGGAACGGTCGTGTTCGGCACGCTGAACACGAAGACGCCGGACAAGCTCAAGGACGGCTTCTTCGACACGGTTGGCTCGGCGCTGGACCTCTACTGAGAGGACCCGGCTGACGCGCTGCGGACTACGGCTACGGTCGCTGTCATGTCATCCCAGACTCCGTCCGGTCAGAAGGCGGGCTTCGAGACGCGCGCCATTCACGCCGGCTACGACCCGGACCCGATGACCGGCGCGGTGATCCCGCCGATCCACCCGACCACGACGTTCAAGCAGGACGGCGTCGGCGGCCTGCGGGGCGGCTACGAGTACGCGCGCTCCGCGAACCCGACGCGCACGGCTCTCGAGGGCAACATCGCCGCTCTCGAGGAGGGCGAGCGCGGCTTCGTGTTCGCGAGCGGGCTGGCGGCCGAGCACACGCTCCTGAAGGCGCTGTGCCGCCCCGGCGACCACGTGGTCATCCCCGACGACGCGTACGGCGGCACCTACCGGCTCTTCGCCCAGGTCGAGGGCCCGTGGGGGCTGCAGCACACCGCCGCCCACGTCGCAGATGTCGACGAGGTGCGTGCCGCGGTCCGCCCGGGCGAGACGAAGCTGGTCTGGGTCGAGACGCCCACGAACCCGCTGCTGTCCATCGGCGACATCGAGGCGCTCGCGGTGGTGGCGCACGACGCCGGCGCGCTGCTCGTCGTCGACAACACGTTCGCGTCGCCGTACCTCCAGCAGCCGTTGGTCCTCGGCGCCGACATCGTGGTGCACTCCACGACGAAGTACTGCGGCGGCCACTCCGACGTCGTCGGCGGCGCGCTCGTCGTGAAGGACCTCGACGTGGCGGAGAAGCTGACGTTCCACCAGAACGCCATCGGCGCGGTCGCCGGGCCGTTCGACGCCTGGCTGACCCTGCGCGGGCTGCGCACGCTGGCGGTGCGCATGGACCGGCACTGCGACAACGCCGAGCGGGTCGTGGAGTTCCTCGCGGGTCACCCCGCGGTGTCGCGGGTGTACTTCCCCGGTCTGCCGGACCATCCCGGCCACGACGTCGCATCACGCCAGATGAAGAGGTACGGCGGCATCGTCTCGTTCCGCGTCGCGGGAGGGGAGCAGGCGGCCCTCGACACCTGCGCCCGCACCGAGGTGTTCACGCTGGCGGAGTCGCTCGGCGGCATCGAGTCGCTGATCGAGCACCCCGGCCGGATGACGCACGCCTCGGTCGCCGGCACCGAGCTCGAGGTGCCCTCGGACCTGATCCGGCTCTCGGTCGGCATCGAGACGGCCGACGACCTGCTCGCCGACCTCGACCAGGCGCTGCACCACGGTGATTGAGGCTGCGAGCGAAGCGAGCCTCGAATCTCCGCACTGGCAGAGACTCGTGCCTACGTCACCCGGTTTCGAGGCCTCGCCTAGCGGCTCGGCACCTCAACCACCGAAGTCGTGAGCTCAGCGTCGTCGCCTGCGTCGACTTCGGCTCGACGTTCACCAAGGCGGCGCTCGTCGACGTCGGCACTGGTGAGCTGCTCGCGACCGCGGGCCACCCCACCACGCTCGACACCGATGTCCTCGACGGCTGGGACGCCTGCCGCGCGGAGCTGACCCAGGTCGACGCCCGTGCGGCGAACGCGCCGGTGCTCGCCTGCTCGTCGGCCGGCGGCGGGCTGCGCATCGCGGTGGTGGGCAACGAGGAGCTGGTGACCGCGGAGGCCGGGCGGCGGGTGGCGCTGTCCAGCGGCGGTCGCGTGGTGCACGTCGCGCACGGCGGCCTCACCAGGTCGGGCCTTCGCGAGCTGCGCGGGAGCCGGCCGGACGTCGTGCTGCTCGTCGGCGGCACCGACGGCGGCAACGCGGAGGTCCTGCTGGCGTGCGCGGCCACCCTCGCGTCGGCGCGCTGGCGGGCGCCTGTGGTGGTCGCAGGCAACGTCGACGCCCGCGACGAGGTGGCGGGGCTGCTCGGGGCCGCGGGCACGCCGTACGTCCTCGCCGACAACGTCGTGCCCCGCATCGGGGTGCTCGCGCCGGAATCGGCGCGGGCCGCGATCCGCGAGATGTTCCTGCGCCACGTGATCGGCGGCAAGCACCTGTCGAAGCGGGCCGACACCGTCACCGGGCGTCCCTTCGCGAGCTGGTCCGCGGCGCGACGCCGGACCTGGTGCTGACCGCCGTCGAGCTGCTCGCCCGCGGCCTGGACCCCGAGCACCCGGGCGCCGGTGACGTGGTCGTCGTCGACGTCGGAGGCGCCACCACCGACGTCCACTCCGTCGTCGAGGTCGACGCCGAGGAGGCCGGCCTCGAGCGCGAGGTGGTCGCGACGCTGCCGGTCAGCCGGACCGTCGAGGGCGACCTCGGCATGCGGTGGAGCGCGGTCCCCACGGTCGAGGAGGGCCTCGCCGCCGGGGTCGTCGCCGAGGCCGAACGGCTGCGAGCGGCAGCGGCCGACGCGCCGCGACGACCCCGGCTTCCTGCCCGGCTCCGAGCAGGACGCGCGCGACGAGGAGCGGATCGCCACCGCGGCGGTCGTCGTCGCGCTTCGTCGCCACGCGGGTCGCAGCCAGGTCGTGTACGACGAACGCGGCCGGGTCGTCGAGCGCAGCGGCAAGGACCTGCGCGAGGTCGACCTGCTCGTCGGCTCGGGCGGCGTGCTCCGCAACAACCCACCGGAGACGGCTGCTCGGGTGCTCGGGGCCGTGACCGGGGACGCCGCCGGTGGCTGGCAGCTGCCGCAGAGCGCCGCGGGTCGTCGTCGACCACGACTACGTGCTCGCGGCCGCCGGCCTGCTCGCCACGGAACACCCACACGCCGCGCACGCGCTGCTCGGTCGGCTCGGCGACATAGCCTTGGGCCCATGAGCGTCGGGAGCAAGGTCTCGCAGGGGCTGTCGGACGGCCTGTCCAAGCTCCGGCGCAACCAGCAGCGACGCTCCGACGAGCGCTTCGCGGAGCGGTTCGCGGGCCAGTGGGCGTCGATGCGTGCCGAGCGCCGCGCCGAGCAGGCCGCGCAGCCGGTGGCCGTGGAGCCGGGGGAGTCGAACTTCGCGCCGGGCCGGGTGCCCTACGGCGTCGACCTGGCGGCGGCCTGGGCCTGGCGGTTCCTGGTCATCATCGCGGCGGTCTACGTGGTGGCACAGGGCATCGCGCTGTTCGCGGTCGTCGTGCTGCCGCTGGTGATCGCGCTGCTGCTCACCGCTCTGGTCGCCCCGCTCGTCGACCTCCTCGGCCGCGCGCGGGTGCCGCGGGGCGTGGCGTCGCTGATCGTGGTGCTCGGCACCATCGGGGTGGTCGCGCTGCTGCTGACGTTCGCGGGCGCCCAGATCTCGCAGGGCGCCAGCGACCTCTCGAACCAGGTCGTCAAGGCGCTCGAGCAGATCAAGGACTGGCTGAAGACGGGGCCGCTGCACGCCACCGACAGCCAGATCAACGACTACATCAAGTCGGCGCAGGAGGCCGTCACCTCGTCGAACAACGAGATCGTCAGCCGGCTCACCGAGGTGGGCACCGCGATCGGCCACATCGTGGCCGGCATCTTCATCATCTTGTTCGGCACGTACTTCTTCCTGGCCGACGGCGACCGCATCTGGTCGTGGGTCGTGCGGATCTTCCCGCGCGCCTCACGCGAGCGCGCCGACTCCTCGGGCACGGGTCGCCTGGACGTCGCTGACCGCGTTCGTGCGGGCCACCGTGCTGGTCGCCTTCACCGATGCGCTCGGCATCATGCTCGGCGCCGCCATCTTGAAGGTGCCGTTCGTCATCGCGATCGGCGTGCTGGTCTTCATCGGCGCGTTCATCCCGATGATCGGTGCGTTCCTGTCCGGCACCGTCGCCGTGCTGGTGGCACTGGTCGACCAGGGCCCGATCGTCGCGCTCGTCATGCTCGGTGTGGTGGTCGGCGTCCAGCAGCTCGAGGCGCACGTGCTGCAGCCGTTCCTGCTCGGCCGGCTGGTCCGCGTGCACCCGCTCGCCGTCATCGTCGCGATCGCGGCCGGCGTCCTGGTGGCAGGCATCGCCGGTGCCCTGGTCGCCGTACCCTTCGTCGCCGCGGCCAACGCCGTGGTCGTGCACCTCGCGGAGGCGCACGAAGGCCGACCGGCAGCTCCAGGAGCTACCGGTCGGCGACGATCCCGACGACTAGCCTGCCGCGACGGCTTCCACCGACTCCGGGGTCTCCGTCGCAGGTGTGTCCCGCTCGCGCAGCGGCTTCTCCTTGAGGAAGAGCGACACGACCAGCGCCACCGCCACGAGCGGTACGGCGGACAGGAACGTGTCGTGCAGCGAGCTCGCGAACGCCCCGGTGACGATGCTGTGCAACGGCTCGGGCAGCCCCTTGATCGCCTGCACGTTGTTCGCGACATCGCCCATCGAACCGGCCTTGGCAGCGACCGAAGCGGGGGCGTTCTTGATGGCCTCGGCAAGGTGCACGCTGAGCCGGCTGGAGAGGATCGCGCCGAACAGCGCGGTGCCGAACGACCCGCCCATCTGCCGGAAGAACGTCACCGAGCTGGTGGCGACGCCCATGTCTCGCGCTGTCGACGGCGTTCTGCACGACGGTGACGAGGACCTGCATGGTCAGGCCGAGGCCGGCACCCATCACGTAGATCGAGATGGCGGCGTACCAGTACGGCGAGTCGGCCGTGAGGCGGGACAGCATGAGCAGCGCGACGAGCACGATGCTCGACCCGAGGATCGGGAAGACCTTGTAGCGGCCGGTGCGCGACATGATCTGCCCGGCCATGATCGAGGTGCTGAAGAGCCCGACGACCATCGGCAGCAGCGCCAGCCCCGACTTGGTCGGGCTCATGCCGTCGACGACCTGCAGGTAGACCGGGATGAAGATCATCGCGCCGAACATCGCGATGCCGATGAGGAAGCCGAACAGGTTCGCGATCGAGAAGATCGAGTTGCGGAACAGCCGCATCGGGCAGGATCGGCTCCTTGGCCCGCCGCTCGACGAGCACGAACAGCGACGGCGAGCAGCGCGCCGGCGACCGAGCAGCGCGAAGCCGAGGCTGGAGCCCCAGCCGTGGTCCGGGCCGGCCCAGGCGGTGTAGAGCAGGAACGACGAGACCGACGCCGACCACGAGAGCGGCGCCGAGGTAGTCGATCGAGTGCTCGCGCCGCACGTGCGGCATCTTCAGCGCGCTGGTGGTCACCACGAGGGCGACCAGGCCGATCGGGACGTTCATGAAGAAGATCCACTGCCAGCCGGGGCCGTCGGCGAAGAAGCCGCCGATGCACCGGGCCGAGCACCGACGAGGTGCCGAACACGGCGGCGAAGTAGCCCTGGTAGCGGCCTCGCTCGCGGGGCGGGATGACGTCGCCGATGGTCGCGAGTGCGAGGGCGATCAGGCCGCCACCGCCGAGGCCCTGCACCGCGCGGAAGGCGATGAGCTGCTCGATGTTCTGCGAGAAGCCGGAGAGCAGCGAGCCGATGACGAACGTGACGATCGCGATCTGGAAGAGCAGTCGCCGGCCGTAGAGGTCGGAGATCTTGCCCCACAGCGGTGTCGAGGCCGTGGCGGCGAGCATGTAGGCCGTCACCACCCACGACAGCTTGTCGAGGCCGCCGAGCTCGGAGGTGATCCGAGGAAGTGCGGTGCTGACGATGCTCTGGTCGAGGGCGGCGAGGAACATGCCGGTCATGAGGCCGCCCATGACCACGAGGATCTGGCGGTGGCTGAGGTAGCCGTTCGAGTCGGGGGTCACGCGTCTGTCTCCTGGGTGTTGATGTTCAAGATGAGCCGGTGCAGCAGGTCGCGAAGGGTGTCGCGCTCGTGGCCGCTGAGCCCGTCGAGTGAGTTGGTGATGAGCTGGCGGCGGGTCTCGAAGACCTTGCGCCAGGCAGCTCCTGGCCGTGCTGCGGAGACCGCGATGCGGCTGGCGCGCCCGTCGTCGGGGTCCTCGGTGCGCTCGAGCAGGCCGCGGTCCTCGAGCTGACGCGGCGTGGCGGCTCACGGTGGAGGCGTCCAGGCCGAGCGTCTGCGCGAGCGCGGACAGCCGCATCGGCCCCTGGTGGCTGAGCACCTTGAGGATCGGGAAGGCCGAGAAGTCGACCATGTCGCCGGGCTGGCGCTGCCTGACCCGACGGCCGAGGGCCATCATCAGGCTCATCAAGGCGTCCTCGACCGTCTCGGGCGCAGCCGAGGGCTCCGCGACGGTCGGTGAAGAAGTTTGCATGCAGCAAGCATATCCCGCGATTGCATGCATCACACATGTTTTAGGGGTGACGCCCGCCACGGTCCCGGCGACGGCCGAGCCCTAGGCTGTCCGCCGTGACAACCGCGGCACCGCTGCCCACCCTCGACGACATCCGGGCCGCCCGGGAGGCCCTCGACGGGGTGTCGATCTACACCCCGATGGAGGGGTCGCGATGGCTGTCGGCGATCGCCGGCGGGCCGGTGCTGATCAAGGCCGAGAACCTGCAGCGCACCGGCTCGTTCAAGATCCGCGGCGCCTACCTGCGGATGTCGCGGCTCTCCGAGGAGGAGAAGGCGCTCGGCGTGGTGGCCGCCAGCGCCGGCAACCACGCGCAGGGCGTGGCGCTCGCCGCGCAGATGCTCGGCATCAAGGCCACCGTGTTCATGCCGCAGGGAGCCCCGATCCCCAAGGAGCGGGCCACCCGCGGGTACGGCGCCGACGTCCGCTTCCACGGCATCACCATCGACGAGGCGCTGCTCGCGGCCCAGGAGTTCGCCGACGAGACCGGGGCCGTGCTGATCCACCCGTTCGACCACGTCGACATCGTCACCGGCCAGGGCACCTGCGGCCTCGAGATCCTCGAGCAGTGCCCCGAGGTGCGAGACGGTCGTCGTACCCACCGGAGGCGGAGGCTTCATCGCCGGCATCGCGACCGCGGTCAAGGCGGCTCCGCCCCGACGTGCGCGTGGTCGGCGTGCAGGCGGAGAGCGCCGCCGCCTACCCGGCCTCGCTCGCGCGAGGGGAAGCCGGTGGCGCTGGAGACGATGACGACGATGGCCGACGGCATCGCGGTCGGCTGCCCGGGCGACATCCCGTTCCGTGCGATCCAGCAGCACGTCGACGAGGTGCGCACCGTCAGCGAGGAGTCGATGTCACGCGCGCTGCTGATGCTGCTCGAGCGCGCCAAGCTCGTCGTGGAGCCGGCGGGTGCGGCCGCGGTCGCGGCGCTCCTGGACGAGCCGAAGGCGTTCGCCACTCCGACGGTGGTCGTGCTCTCCGGCGGCAACATCGACCCGCTGCTGATGATGCGGGTGATCCGGCACGGCATGGCCGCCGCGGGCCGCTACCTCTACTTCCGCGCGACGATCCCCGACGTGCCCGGCGGGCTCGCCCGGCTGCTCAACGAGCTCGCCGAGGTGGAGGCGAACGTGCTCGACGTCGTGCACGAGCGCACGTCGGCGAGCCTGCACCTCGACGAGGTGGAGGTGCAGCTGCAGCTCGAGACGCGCGGCGAGGAGCACGCTCGCCGGGTGCTCGACCACCTGGCCGACTGCGGCTACGTCGTCACGCAGTAGCGCTCAGCCGGTGTAGGGGACCGCGTCGACGATCTCGACCTGCAGCTTCTTGCCGTTGGGAGCCTCGTAGGAGACCGTCTCGCCCTTGGCGTGGCCGATGATCGCGGTGCCGAGCGGGCTCTGCGGCGAGTACACCTTGATGCCTTCGGTGGTGTCCTCCATCTCGCGTGCCCCGAGCAGGAACGTCTCGACCTCGTCGTCGGCGTCGCCGGCGAACTTGTAGGTCACCTTCATGCCAGGACCGACGACGCCGTCGTCGGCGGGCGCCTCGCCCACCTCGGCGCGGTGGAGCATGTCCTCGAGCTGGCGGATGCGGCCCTCGGTCTTGCCCTGCTCCTCGCGGGCGGCGTGGTAGCCGCCGTTCTCGCGGAGGTCGCCCTCCTCGCGCGCGGAGCTGATCCGCGAGACGATCTCTGCGCGCACGGGGCCACGGAGGTTGTCCAGCTCCGCCTGGAGCTTGTCGTAGGCGTCCTGGGTCAGCCAGATCGTGTCGTCACTGCTGGCCTGGGTCACGGGGGTACTCCTGTGGTTCGTGGTGTAGAGGTACGGCCGAGTAGGGCGCGGTAGTGCGCCCGGCCGTCAAGGGAAGTCCACGAGTCTAACAACGATCGAGCGTGCGGCCCCAATCTCGGTCGAGACGATGCGTCACCGTCTGCGTGGCTGCCCCGGCGCGGTGCAGCCGACCAGGGCGACTGCGGTGGCTCGGCGCTCGGTGCGCATCGTCTTGGTGACCTGCTGCTCCGCCTCGCCCGAGACCACCCGCACCGTCAGCTCGCCGACGGTCGCGTGGTCCGCGGCGGAGGCCCGGAGCAGGCACGAGGCGCGGACCTCCGGGTCGCGTCGTACGACGCTGAACGTGGCGCTCGCCGCGTGCTGGCCCTGCACCTCGAAGCCGACGAGCTGCGAGGTCACCTCCGGCCGGGAGTGGAAGAACACCGTCCACGCCAGCCAGCCGAGCAAGGCCGCGGCGAGCAGCACCGCCAACGTCACGATGACCGGCCGCCGGGCGCGTGAGGGGGCGCCGTACCGCTCGGCCAGATCTGTCATCGCCTCATCCTAGGATTGCCCGCATGCTCCGGCTCATGAACGTGCACGCCCACCCCGACGACGAGTCGAGCAAGGGTGCGGCCACCACGGCGAAGTACGTCGCCGACGGTGTCGACGTGCACGTGGTCACCTGCACCGGAGGCGAGCGCGGTTCGATCCTCAACCCCAAGATGGACCGCCCCGACGTGCTCGCGAACATGGCCGAGATCCGCCGCCAGGAGATGGAGCGCGCACGCGACATCCTCGGCGTCCGTCAGGACTGGCTCGGGTTCGTCGACTCGGGCTGGCCCGAGGGCGACCCGAAGCCGCCGCTGCCGGAAGGCTGCTTCGCCCTGGTGCCGTTGGAGGAGGCCGTGGCGCCGCTCGTGAGACTGATGCGCGACTTCCGGCCGCACGTCGTGACGACGTACGACGAGCGCGGCGGCTACCCGCACCCCGACCACGTCAAGTGCCACGAGATCAGCGTGGCGGCGTTCGAGGCCGCCGGTGACCCGGAGCGCTACCCGGACCTCGGCGAGCCGTGGCAGCCGCAGAAGCTCTACTACCACCACTCGTTCAACCGGCCGCGCATGGTGGCGATCCACGAGGCGATGCTCGCCCACGGCCTGGAGTCGCCGTGGGCGGAGCGACTCGCGGAGTGGAAGGAGGAGCCCGAGTGGGACGCCCGGATCACCACCCAGGTGCCGTGCGCGGCGTACTTCGGGGTGCGCGACCAGGCACTGCTCGCCCATGCCACCCAGATCGACCCCGACGGCTTCTGGTTCGCGGTCCCGCGTGAGCTGCAGGAGGACGTCTGGCCGACCGAGGACTTCGAGCTGGTCAAGAGCTTCGTCGACAGCGAGCTGCCCGAGGACGACCTGTTCGCCGGCGTCCACGAGGAAGCCGAGACACTAGGCGCATGACCGACCCGCTGTTCTCGGCTGTGCTGCTCGCGACGAACGGCCCCGACCCCGACGACGTCACGGCCGGGCTGGGCCGGGCTTCCTGGTCTTCGTCGGGCTGGCGGTCGCGGTGTTCTTGTTGTGGCTGAGCTTTCGCAAGCAGCTGAAGAAGATCGACTTCGAGGAGGAGCCGGACACCCCGGCGGACTCATCGGCGGACCCTCCGGCTGATTCCGACGACGACTCTCCGGCGGATCCGGACGGCTCCGCCCAGCCTCCCGAGCGGCCCGAACCCTGACTCACGCCCGACATGCGCCCTGCCGGGCGTGATGTCCGAATCAACTAACTGCTGAGGGCATGGTTGACGCCCTCAGCGGCCGGGTTGATCGTGGGAGGACCACGTGAGGGCGGTGGTGCCCTCAGCAGCGAGGAGCGCGCCAATGCAGGTTCCCGCGCCGTTCGAGTACGAGCGAGCAACGAGCGTCGACCAGGCGATCGGCCTGCTCGACCGGTTGGGCGAGGAGGCCCGGCTCGTCGCCGGTGGCCACAGCCTGATCCCGATGATGAAGCTCCGGCTGGCCAACCTGGAGTACCTCATCGACATCAACGACCTGCACGACGAGCTCGGCTACGTGCGGGTCGCCGCCGACGAGGTGCGCATCGGCGCACTCACCCGGCACCGCGAGCTGCTGGAGTCCGCCGAGCTCGCCGCGGTCTTCCCGATCTTCGCCGACGCCGAGGCGGTGATCGCCGATCCGGTGGTGCGCAACCGCGGCACGATCGGCGGCTCGCTGTGCCAGGCCGATCCGTCCGAGGACCTCTCGGCGGTGTGCACGACGCTCAACGCCTCCTGCGTCGTGCGGGGCGCCGACGGCGAGCGTGTCGTGTCGATGGAGCAGTTCTACCGAGGTCCCTACGAGACCGCGGTGGGGCAGAACGAGATGCTCACGGAGATCCGCATCCCCGTGCGACCCAACGGGTCGAGTGCCTACGCCAAGGTCGAGCGCCGGGCCGGTGACTGGGCGGTCACCTCAGCGGGAGCAGCGGTCTGGATGGACGGCTCGGTGATCTCCGACGCGCGGGTCGGGCTGGCAGCGGTCGGGCCGAACACCACGGGGATCCCGGAGATCTCCGACGCACTACGAGGACACGAGCCCTCCGAGGAGCTGTACGCCGAAGCCGGCGCCATCGCGGCGCGGAGCTGCTCGCCGACCACCGACAACCGCGGCACCGAGGACTACAAGAGGCACCTGGCCGACGAGCTCACCCGACGCACGCTGCGCCGAGCGGTGGAGCGGATCCGGGCCGGCGAGCAAGCAGGACAGGAGTGAGTGCGATGCAGGTGTCGATGACAGTCAACGGGGAGGCCGTGACCGGCGAGATCGAGGGACGCATGCTGCTCGTGCACTTCCTGCGCGACCAGCTCGGCCTGACCGGGACGCACTGGGGCTGCGACACCAGCAACTGCGGCACCTGCGTGGCCTGGCTCGACGGCGAGCCCGTGAAGACCTGCACGGTGCTGGCTGCGATGGCGGGCGGGCACGAGGTCCGCACCGTGGAGGGGCTGGAGCAGGACGGGGTCCTCGACCCGATCCAGGAAGGCTTCATGCGCTGCCACGGCCTGCAGTGCGGCTTCTGCACCCCCGGCATGTTGATGACCACCCGTGCTCTCCTCGACAAGGACCCCGATCCAAGCGAGGAGACGATCCGCGAGGCGATCTCCGGGCAGATCTGCCGGTGCACCGGCTACACCACGATCGTTCGCTCGGTGCAGTGGGCGGCCGAGCATCCCTCCGGTGTCGAGACCGAGCCGGCAGGGAGCGCGTCGTGACCGCCGTCGACACCCCCGTCGCTCCCGAGGACCTCGAGCACGCGGACAACGACAAGCTGCCGCTCGGCCACGGCCGGATGCTCCGCAAGGAGGACCCGCGCTTCATCCGCGGCCGGGGCCGCTACGTCGACGACGTCCAGCTTCCGGGCATGCTGCACCTGGCGATCCTGCGTTCGCCGGTAGCGCATGCCCGGATCACCAGCGTCGACACCAGTGCCGCGGAGGCCCATCCGCAGGTCCGGCTGGTGGTCACCGGGGCGATGCTGGCCGAGCAGGGGCTGGCCTGGATGCCGACCCTGTCCAACGACGTGCAGGCGGTGCTCGCCACCGACAAGGTCCGGTTCCAGGGGCAGGAGGTCGCCTTCGTCGTCGCGGAGAACCGCTACGCCGCACGCGACGCGCTCGAGCTGATCGACGTCGACTACGAGATCCTCGACCCCGTCATCGACGTACGGAAGGCGCTCGCGCCAGAGGCGCCGGTGATCCGCGACGACCTCGAGGGCAAGCAGGACAACCACTGCTTCGACTGGGAGACCGGCGACGAGGCCGCGACCGCAGCCGTCTTCGAGAAGGCCGATGTCGTGGTCTCGCAGGACATCGTCTACCCCCGCGTGCACCCGGCGCCGATGGAGACGTGCGGTTCGGTGGCCGACTACGACCGCATCGACGGCAAGCTGACGCTCTGGTCGACGACCCAGGCACCGCACGCGCACCGCACCCTTTATGCGATCGTCGCCGGGCTTCCCGAGCACAAGATCCGGGTGATCGCACCGGACATCGGCGGTGGCTTCGGCAACAAGGTGCCGATCTACCCCGGCTACGTGTGCTCCATCGTCGGTTCGCTGCTCACCGGCAAGCCGGTGAAGTGGATGGAGGACCGCACCGAGAACCTCGTCAGCACGGGCTTCGCCCGCGACTACGTGATGCGCGGCGAGATCGCGGCGACCAAGGACGGCCGCATCCTGGCGGTCCGCACCAACGTCCTCGCCGACCACGGCGCCTTCAACGGCACCGCAGCGCCGGTGAAGTACCCCGCCGGCTTCTTCGGCGTCTTCACCGGTAGCTACGACCTCGAGGCCGCCTACTGCCACATGACCGCGGTCTACACGAACAAGGCACCCGGTGGCGTGGCCTACGCGTGCTCCTTCCGCATCACCGAGGCGGTCTATCTCGTCGAGCGGATCGTCGACTGCCTCGCCGACGAGCTCGAGATGGACCCGGTCGAGCTGCGGAAGAAGAACTTCATCAAGCCCGAGCAGTTCCCGTACACCACCAAGACCGGCTGGGTCTACGACTCCGGTGAGTACACCAAGGCGATGGACGTCGCACTCGAGATGGCCGGCTACGACGAGCTACGGCGAGAGCAGGCCGAGAAGCGGGAGCGCGGCGAGCTCATGGGGATCGGCGTCGCGTTCTTCACCGAGGCGGTCGGCGCCGGCCCGCGCAAGGACATGGACATCCTCGGGCTGGGGATGGCCGACGGCTGCGAGCTCCGGGTGCACCCGACCGGCAAGGCCGTCGTACGCGTCTCGTGCATGAGCCAGGGGCAGGGTCACGAGACGACCTTCGCGCAGATCGTCGCGGAGGAGATCGGCATCCCGCCCGCGGACATCCAGGTGGTCAACGGTGACACCGACCAGACCCCCTTCGGGCTGGGCACCTACGGCAGCCGCTCGACACCGGTGTCGGGAGCTGCCGCCGCCCTGGTGGCCCGCAAGGTGCGCGACAAGGCGCAGCTCATCGCCTCCGGGATGCTCGAGGTGTCGGTCGCCGACCTGGAGTGGGAGAAGGGATCCTTCCGCGTCAAGGGGGACCCGGGCCGGTCGGTGACCATCCAGGACATCGCGATGCGAGCCCACGGCGCGGGCGACCTGCCCGAGGGGATCGAGGGCGGTCTGGAGGCCCAGATCTGCTACAACCCGGAGAACCTGACCTATCCGTTCGGCGCCTACATCTGCGTGGTGGACGTCGACCCCGGCACCGCGGTCGTCAAGGTGAGGCGCTTCGTCGCCGTTGACGACTGCGGCACCCGGATCAACCCGATGATCATCGAGGGGCAGGTCCACGGCGGCCTGACCGACGGCGTCGGCATGGCGCTGATGGAGATGATCTCGTTCGACGAGGACGGCAACTGCGTCGCCGGCTCGTTGATGGACTACCTGATCCCGACGTCGCTGGAGGTGCCGCACTGGGAGACCGGCCACACCGTCACTCCCTCGCCGCACCACCCGATCGGCGCCAAGGGTGTCGGGGAGTCGGCCACGGTGGGGTCGCCGCCGGCGATCGTCAACGCCGTCATCGACGCACTGAAGCCGTACGGCGTCAGGCACGCCGACATGCCGCTGACCCCGTCACGGGTGTGGGCCGCCATGCAGGGCCGCGCCACGCCACCGATCTAGGAGGCTGGTTCCAGGGGGCGCCCGTCAGGTCCCTTGGAACCAGCCCTCCGAGCCCATGAGGGAAGGAACCGTGCCGACACCACTGTCCGACCGCATCGACCAGCTCACCCGCTCGCGCGTGCCGTTCGTGCAGGCGACGGTGGTGCGCGCCCAGGCACCAAGCTCGGCGAGGGCCGGTGACCGGGCGATCGTGCTCTCGGACGGGTCGATCGAGGGCTTCGTCGGCGGCCACTGCGCTGCGGGCTCGGTGCGCACCGCGGCGCTCGGGACCCTGAAGACCGGCGAGGGTGTGCTGCTGCGGGTGCTGCCGGAGTCCGAGGAGTCGTTCCCGGCCGCCCCAGGTGCCAGCGTGGTCGTCAACCCCTGCCTGTCCGGAGGCGCCATGGAGATCTACCTCGAGCCGCTGCTGCCCTCACCCCTGCTCCACCTCGTCGGTTCGTCGCCGACCGCGGACGCGGTGGCCGAGCTCGCGCCCACGCTGGGCTTCGTGGTGCAGCGGGCGAGTGAGGGCGCGACACCGCAGGGTGCCGTGGCGGCGGTGGTCTCCAGCCACGGCGGTGACGAGCCCGGGGCGATCCGGGCCGCGCTGGACGCGGGCATCGGCTTCGTCGGACTCGTCTGCAGCCGCACCCGCGGTGAGGCGCTGCTCGAGGAGCTCGACCTGCCCGAGGACGAGCTGCGCCGGGTCTTCCCCCACGTCGGCCTCGAGATCGGGGCGCGCACCGCGCCGGAGATCGCGCTGTCGATCATGGCGGCGATCGTCCGCAGCATCAGGCTCGAGGGCCTGGAGGCCGCGCAGCCGAGCACCTCCCCGGTCGAGGTGCCGATCCAGGCGGTCGACCCGGTGTGCGGCATGACCGTCACCGTGACGTCGCAGACGCCGCACGTGCACCACGACGGGAGCGAGCACTGGTTCTGCAGCCCCGGTTGCCGCGCCACCTTCCTCGCAGCAATTCCGGCGTGAGCGCGTGGCACAGCGCCGAGGAGGTGCGGCGCGCACTCGACGAGCAGGACTACCTGGCCGATCAGGGCACGTCGACCGCGGTCTACCTGGCGTTGGAGGTGGGGCTTCCGCTGCTGCTCGAGGGTGAGCCCGGAGTCGGCAAGACAGCAGCGGCGAAGGTGCTGGCCGCCGCTCTCGACGTACCTCTGGTGCGGCTGCAGTGCTACGAGGGCCTGTCGGCGAGCGAGGCGCTGTTCGACTGGAACTACCAGCGCCAGCTCCTCGCGATCCGGCTGGCGGAGTCGCGCCAGGAGAAGCTCGAGGAGGCCGACCTGTTCAGCGAGGAGTTCCTGCTCGAGCGGCCGATCCTGCGCTGCGTGCGCTACGAGGGACCCCGGCCTCCGGTGCTGCTCATCGACGAGGTGGACCGCGCCGACGACGAGTTCGAGGCACTGCTGCTGGAGTTCCTGGGGGAGGGCTCGGTGACCGTTCCCGAGCTCGGCACGTTCACGGCGGCGCGGCCTCCGGTGGTCGTGCTCACCTCCAACCGCACCCGCGACCTGCACGACGCGCTGCGACGTCGATGCCTCTACCACTGGCTGGAGTTCCCGGCGCCGGAGCGCGCCGCCGAGATCCTGCGGCGCACGGTGCCGACGGCCGGTGTGCCGCTGATCGAGTCCGCGGTGCAGTTCGTCGGTCACGTGCGCACCCTCGACGTCGACAAGCCCCCCGGGGTCGCGGAGGCGATCAGCTGGGTAGCCGCCCTGAGCACGCTCGGGGTCACCGAGCTGGTGCGCGACGACGTGGAGACGACGTTGGGTGCACTCGCCAAGACTCCCGATGATCGTGACGTCGTGATGCGCGCGGCGCAGACGCTGACCGGCTGACGACGTGCCACGCCGTCCGGTCCGCCGACCACCGCCCGTCTGCTGCGGGCCGTGGACCGGGCCGCGTTCGTGGTCGCGCTCGGGCAACGGCTGCGTGCCGCGGGCGTCCCGGTCAGCTTCACGGCGCTGGGTGCGTTCTCCGACGGCCTTGGCGTGGTCAGACCCGCGGACCGCAGCGAGCTGTACTGGACGGCACGGGTCACCCTCGTCGACCGGGCGCACGACCTGGCCACCTTCGACATGGTCTTCGAGTCGGTGTTCTCCGAGGCCGCGCTCGTGCGAGAAGGGCACACCGCCGGCCACCCGCCGCTGAACGCGGAGGACCAGGACTGGCCGGCGTCTGCCCACGCCCCGTCCGCCGGAGACGACGGCGGCCCCGGCCTGCCGTGGCACACGCTGCCGCGTGCCACTACCAGTGATGCGCAGGCGCCGGCTGACTCAGGAAGCGTCGTCCCCGAGCTGCTGCCGAGCGCGGTCGAGGCGCTGGCGGACGTCGCCTTCGACGAGCTCGACGCGGACCAGCTGGCAGTCGTCGGGAACTGGCTCGAGACGGTCGTGGGTGCAGTGGCCGACGCGCCGCAGCCGGCGTCGACGGGTGCACGCGACCGGCCGTCGGGTCGAGCTCCGCGAGACGATCGCGGCGTCACGTCGTACCGGCTGGGAGGCGGTGCGGGTGAGCCGGTCGCGGGCGGTCCGGCGGCCGCGGTCGGTGACGATGGTGACGGACGTCAGTGAGTCGATGCGGCCGTACTCGACGGCCTACCTGCACCTGATGCGCGCCTTCGCCCGGTCGCGGCGCGCCGAGACGTTCGCGTTCTCGACCGCGCTCACCCGGCTGACGCCCGCGCTTCGCAACCGGTCCGCGGAGGTCGCGATGGCGGAGGCCTCTGCCATCGTCGTCGACCGGTTCGGCGGCACGAACCTGGCCTCGAGCCTGGCCGGCCTGCTCCGCTCGCGGCACGGCAACGCCCTGCGTGGTGGTGTGCTCGTGGTCGCCTCCGACGGGTGGGACAGCGAGGAGCCGGAGCAGCTTGCCCGGGTGCTGACGCGCGTGGAGCGCCGCGTGCACCGGCTGATCTGGCTGAACCCTCGCGCGGGCGTGGCCGGCTTCGAGCCGCTGGTGGGCTCGATGGCCGCGGCCCTGCCGTTCTGCGACGAGCTGCTGCCCGCACACACGCTGCGCGCCGTGATGGACGCCCTCGACGCTGTGCTCACTTCTACGTCCAGAGCGTGACGTGGACTGACGGCTTGAAGCGGCCGACGGCTGCGCCAGTGCCTCGCACCATGGCCTGCGTGGCCCGCGGCGTGGTGAGGAAGCCCAGCAGCTCGGCGGTCGCCGGTGGGTGGCTGTGCGGCGGCAGCGCGAGCGCCGCCCATCGACCCCGAGCCCGCATCTTGGGCCCAGGAACCACGGCGAGCTTTCCGGCGGCCAGGTCGCCCGCGACCGCGAAGCGCAGCGCGAGCCCGATCCCGTCGGTCCGCTTCGTCTCCTCGAGTGCGGCGGCGTCGCTCTGGAAGATGCGCTGTCTGCCCTCGGGGATGCCGAGCTGGAGAAGCATCCCCTGCAACAGCTCCTGGGCGTCGTCCGCGGACGGCCCGACCAGCCAGTTCATCCGCCGCGCCTGCTGCAGGTCCACGGAGCCGCCGACCATCGGGTGGTCCGGGCGGGCGACCGCGAGCACCTCGTAGTCCAGGAACGGCTTGAGCAGCAGACCGTCCGGGACCTGGTGGGGCAGGCGGCCGATGGCGATGTCGACGGTCCGCGCCGCGAGCAGGGCCGGGAACCGAGCAGACTGGTGAACACTCAGCTCGACGTCGAGGTCGGCGGCTCGCCCCGCGAAGAGGTCGATGAGCCCGGCGGCGGCGTGCTCGGCGAACAGGCTGGACGCCGCGATGCGCAGCAGCCGACGTCCCGTCCCGGCCTGGCTGACCTCGCGCACGGTGCGGTCCTGGAGCCCGAGGATCTCGACCGCCCGGCCGGCCAGCCTCAGGCCGCCGGGTGTGAAGGCGAGGCCGGAGCCGGTGCGCGTGAACAGTCGGTCGTCGAGCTCGCGTCGCAGCTGCGCGATGTGCATCGACACCGCCGACTCGCTGACTGCCAGCTCGTCGGCAGCCGCCTTCACAGATCCCAGCCGCACGACGCTCGCGAACGCCCTGAGCTGGGTGGGAGTCACGCCCGCACCACGCGCACGAGCGCGTCGAAGGCGGTCCGCGTCTGCTCGCCGTGATGGTTGTGGGCGGTTCCTGTGGCGCCGGCGTCGACGACCTCGCGGGAGACCAGGCCGGCGCGCACGACGTCGAACCGCTCGCCGTCCAGGTCCGCCAGCACCTCCTCGGCCGTGAACAGCACGGAGGGGTCGGTGGGCCCGCCGGTGCCCTGGGTCAGGTTGCTCGAGTCGTGGGCGACCAGGAAGAAGGTGCCACCGGGGCGCAGCGCGAGGAACGCGCGGAGCACCGCCGTACGGCGCTCGTCCTCGGTGAGCTGGAGGTACGCGAGCACCACGAGGTCGAAGTCCGGGGGCTCCGGCTCGAAGGTCAGCGCGTCGGCCTGCACCCAGTCGACGCGCAGGTCGATGCCGCGCTCGTGGTGCTCCTGCAGGGCGCGGCCCTTGTCGAGGGCCACCTCCGAGAAGTCCACCGCGGTGACGTGCCAGCCGCGGTCTGCGAGCCAGAGCGCGTTGCGGCCCTCACCGGCTGCGAGGTCCAGCGCGCGGCCCGGCCGAAGGTCGGCCAGCTCGGCGGCGACGAACTGGTTGGGCGTTGCCGACCAGACCAGCTCGCTCGCGGCGTACCGCTCGTCCCAGGCCCGCGCGTCCATGGGCCCGACGGTAGCGCTCAGGCCTCGGCGGCGGTGTTCCCGTTCTGCTGGGCGGCGACGGCGGCGTGCACCTCGGCCATGTCCAGGTCGCGGACTGCGCCGATCAGCTCGTCGAGAGCCGGCGGCGGCAGCGCGCCCGGCTGGGAGTACACGAGCACGCCCTCGCGGAACGCCATCAGCGTGGGGATCGAGGTGATGTTCGCGGCTGCTGCCAGCCCGCGCTCGGCCTCGGTGTCGACCTTCGCGAAGACGATGTCGCTGTTCGCGACCGACGCCTTTTCGAACGTGGGCCCGAACTGGCGGCACGGTCCGCACCACTCGGCCCAGAAGTCCACCAGGACGATGTCGTTGTCGGCGATGGTCTGCTCGAACGCCTGTGCGGTGAGCTCGGTCGTTGCCACGGTGTGGGCGCTCCAATTCTCGTCGGGTCGATCCGGTACGTCGTTCCCAACGCAGAAGGCTCACAAACTCTTCCCGGTGACGTCTGCGGTCCAACAAGAGGAGGTTCCTCCGTCCGACACCCATGAGCCCGTCGGCCATCCGGGGTTGGACCCGCCACCAGACTGGCCCATCGTGTCTGCGAAACAAGATTGCCTCGATTTGCCCATCGCAGATCTCAGGCAGATCGAGGTAGCCGCCAACGTCAGGCAGATCGATAGTCGGCACGGCTCAAGTGGGCCAGTGTGGTGTTCAGCCCTTGGCTGTGGGGCGGGTCTCGTAGGTGAGGCCGTGTGGGTTGGTCCAGGCGTAGGTGCCGGGGCCGGCGCGTTCGTAGCGCCAGGCGGTGAAGGTCTTCAACCGGTGATGTCGTCTGCACAGGCACGCGAGATTCGCTGGGTTGGTCTGGCCGGGTGGTCCGCCCTCGTCCATCGGGACGTACGGGATGGTGTGGTCGAGGTCGCAGCGGCGGGCGTCGACATTGCAGCCGGGGAAGACGCAGTGGCCGTCGCGGAGGATGACGAGGTCGCGCATCCAGGCGGGTGGGTCGTGCTGGTCGACCGCGTCGGTGCTCGAGAGCGACTTGGTCATGTCCAGCACCGGTTTGACGGTGATGCCGGAGAACCGCTGCAGCCAGTCCTTGAGGAGGTCGAGGGTGGCGGTGCCGAGCTTCTCGACGTCGGCCGGGACGGTTACGCCGTCCTCGCCGTGCTCGGTGTGGCGGCGGAGGTCGTCGCCGGTGAGGTGGACGTAGAGGGTGGCGCCAGTCGTCGCGAGGTCCTTCGACTGCTTGCCGCCGTCGGTGCGGCTGGCCGAAGAGGTCCAGGGCGCGTTGCGGGTGCGCCAACAGCCCGAGCGCGCTGGCGCGCCGGTGACCCAGCGGGGACTGGTCGCCGAGGCGGCCCAGCTGGTTCGCGAGGTCACTGACGGTGGCGTCGAGGTCGTGGGCGTCGAGCGAGTCCAAGGTGGCGTACATGGTGGCGGAGCCGAGGGTGTCGTCGTCGTGGAAGTCGAAGACCACGTCGCGGTGGTTCCTGGCGGCTTCTTCCCGCTCGCGGGCGTTGTCGGGTTCGAACCTGATCAGCGCCTGGTGGATCAGGCCGGTGAGGTTGGGCACGATCCGGTTCTTCGCGCCGGCGATCGCGGCCTGCCGGTCGACGAACGCCGACCGCCTCGGGGCCGAGGTGATGGTCTGCTCGGCGGTCTTGCGGGCCTTCCATGCCTGCAGCGACCCGTCCTGGACGAGTGCCCACAGCCGGGGGAGGCGGTAGCGCAGCTCGAGCGCTGCCGCGACCAGGCCGCAGCCGGAGCCGTAGGAGATGTCGAGGGCGGCGGCGAGCTCCTCGACCGCACGCTCGGCGACCAGCGGGGTGCCGGGACCGGCGAGGTGATCCAGTGATCGGGTCGCCGTCGTCCGGAACCATCAGCAGCGGGTCGCGCCAGCAGGCCACCGGGGTGTCGTCGTCGACCGGGTGCAGGTGCACGACCTGGATCGCCAGCGCCAGCAGCCGCGCCTCGGACCGGTCCGCCTGCCGACGTTCGGCAGCGGCCGCGACAAGCGCCTCGCGGACGTCGAGATCGAAGACCTCTGCGGTGCTGGTCATGGGTAGGAATCTAGACCCGACCACCGACACAAACGGGCCGAGAATTCGCTTGTCCACAAGGCAATTCTCAATTATTTCTGAACGGCGGTTCGGGTGCCGAACAGCCAGCCGCGCCCTCGAGATCATGGACTCAGATGGTTTTCCATAATCATTTACTGGGTGGGCGTAATCTGGGATTGTCGGCGACCGGTGGGTTTCCCCCAGGACTCCCGGCCTCGACGCAGTGGCGGAGACCCCGTGGGCCTCGTCCCGGTTTCGCCCCCGATTTGAGGGACGCGCTCCGGGGCCCCCGTCGACTTGCCCATACCCAGCGTCCTGCTGACAACACTCGCATCTAGACCACAACGCACGAATCGCGCGAGTGGTCTCGACAAGCTCGACCAACCGGCTACCTCGACCAAGGGGCTACCTCGACCAAGCGGCTACGTCGAGTGCGGGAGCCGCAGCACCGGGCGGCCGTTGGCGGTGAGGACCTCGACGGAGGTGATGTCGCGCTGGTTCGCGGACGTGCCGGCGGTGAAGTGCATCGCGCGGTTCTGCACAGCGCGCCAGGTGCCGACCCGCTCGACCTGGCCGTCGCGCGTGCGCACGACCAGCGCATAGGTGACCGACGGCGGAAGGTGGTACTTCCCGGCGTCCGGGGCGTAGGTGCAGGTGAGGTCGAGCCGGGTGCCCCAGGTGACCGGGGCGAGGGCGACGGTGGCGCGCACCGGCACCTGGCCGATCGGCTTCATCGGCGCCTGAGGGGGTGCGGTCGTCTGTGACGTGCCCGGCCCCGCGATGGGTGTCTCCTCGTCACCGACCAGCCCGGTCAGCGCGATCGCGCCGATGATCGCGCGCGACCGTGGCCGCGGCCAGTCCTGCGAGAAGCAGCCCACGACGCCGACCGCTCCGACCCACCTCACGGGAGAGCGCCGGCAGCAACGTGTCGGGGAGCGGCTCGTCGGCGACCGGCTGCTCGAGCACGTCGCCGTCAACGCGAGCGAGGAGTCCCGGCAGCCCGGCCAGCTCGCGCACCGACCGGCTGCACTCCTCGCAGCCCGCGAGGTGGTGCTCGAACTCGAGCCGCTCGGCGGGGGAGAGCGCGCCGAGCACGTAGGACCCGTCGAGGTGGGCGAACTCGCAGGCCGTGCCGCTGTGCGAGGTGCTCATGCGCCGACCCCCATCTCTTCGAGGGCCAGACGCAGCGCGCGCATCGCGTAGTGGGTGCGCGACTTCACCGTGCCCTCGGGGACGCCCAACCGCTCCGCGGCCTCGGACACGCTGCGCCCGCGGTAGTAGCACTGCAGCAGCACCGCCCGGTGGTCCGGCGACAGCTTGCTGAGCGCCTCGCCGACGACCCACGACAGCAGGAGCTGGTCGGTGCGGTCGACCGCCCTGGCCGTCCTCGGGCACCTCGGCGACCGGGACCTCGCCGCGCGTGCGCTTGGAGCGCCACTCGTCGATGACGATGTTGCGCGCGACCGTGAACAGCCACGCGCGCACCGCGGGCGACGGGCGGTCGAGCACGGCGCGGTGCCGCCAGGCCCGCAGCAGCGTCTCCTGTACGACGTCCTCGGCGCGCGCCCGGTCGTGGCCGACCAGACGAAGGCTGAAGCTCCACAGCGCAGCGGCGTGCTCGTCGTGCAGCTGTCGCATGAGCGTCGCCTCGTCGCCGGGCACCTGGCCTCCTCCGGGTGAGTCCCACTGATGGGTACGCAGAACCGTGTCGACAGGTTCAGTGTGCGTCACGGGCCGAACGCCGACAGGAATCGGTCGCGGAAGGAGTCCATGCGCCATACCGGTGCGTTCGGGCTCGGCAGCATGCCGGATTGCCAGTCCCATCCCGAGATGCGCTTCATCACGGCCGGGTCCTTCGCGACGATCGTGATCGGCACGTCGTGCCCGGCGTCCGAGCCCGACACGATGGTGGCCGGCTGATGGTCCCCGAGGAGGACGAGCACGGTGTTCTTGTTGCCGTACCGCTGCACGTAGGAGATCAGGGTGCTCAGCGTGTACTCGATGGACTTGCCGTAGGCGGCCTTCACGCGCGAAGGCGACGGCCAGATCTCTTCCTCGGAAGGCAGTGTGTCGGGCATGCCGTTGAACGACGACCCGTCACCGACCCGGTCCCAGTCGATCGGGCGCGGGGTGCGCGACCACGGCGCATGGCTCGACAGCAGGTCGATCTCGGCCATCACCGGCTTGCGGTGCGCCTTGGCGAGCTCGAGCCGGTGCAGGGCAGCGAGCGCGTACTGGTCCGGCATCGTCGGGTAGCCGAACCGTGGCCCGCGGTAGCCGACGTTGCGCGCGTCGTAGAGCTTGTCGTAGTCGTAGAACTCGGCCTGCGGCCAGTCGTGGGTGTTGGCCGGCACGTCACCGACGGTGCGCCAGCCCGCGCTCTTGAACGCGCGGCTCAGCGTCATCCGGTTGCTCGCGACGAGCGAGTCGTAGCGCTGCTGGCTGTCGGCCCACAACCCGGTCTGGAACGTCGAGTGCGCCAGCCAGCTGATCGCGCCGAACGTCGGCGAGGTGAGGAAGGCGCTGCGGGTCGAGTAGCCGTCGGCGCGCAGCCGTCGAGTGCCCGAGTCGAGCACCTTGTCGACGCCGGGGGAGAACGACGAGTCCTGCACCGCGACCCGGCCGTAGCTCTCGACGAACGCGAAGATCACGTCCTTGCCGCGCAGCCCGGTCAGCAGCCGGTCGGCCGGTTCTTTTCGCAGCGGATCGTGCGTGGCGGCTCGCGCGAACTCCTTCTGGTCCTGGATCTCGTGGGGGATGCGGCTCACCTGGCCGAAGGCGTACGTCGACGTGCTCGACGACGCGACGGCTGTTGTCCGCGACGACCTTCACGTCCAGAGCGGCCAGCAGGGCCCACACCACGACGACGGCGACGAGCGCGCGCAAGGAAGTGCTGCGATGGCGCGACACGACACCGGCCAGCCGCAGCAGCGCGAGGGGCATCAGCACGAGCAGGGCGACGACCACCACCACGATCGCGACCAGGATGACGATGGCGGTGATTCCGCCGACCGAGTCCCGGACCAGGCCCACTGTCGAGCCGATGTAGCGCCAGTCGATAAGCGGGTCGACGGGTCGGCCGAGGGACTCGAAGAACCCCATGTCGAGCACCCGGAGGATGGTCAGCAGCCCGAGCAGCACGCCGAGGACCGTGACCACGACCCGCGCCGCGCGCCACGGCAGCACCAGCACCAGCGCCACGAGGACGAGCACCTCGACCGGAAGCCGCAGGAACGTCCCCGGGTCGAGGGCCTCGAGCGTGCTCGGAGCCGTCAGCCCGAACCAGACGAGCAGCGCCGCGAGCCCGGTGAGCACGCCCGCCAGCCAGTGTCGGCGCCTCATGCTGCGACCGCCATCGAGGGCTCGTTCCGCACGCGCCCGGTGCCGCCACAGCCAGCACACCTGCCGTGTGAACGACTCGGCCAGCAGAGCCAGCACGACCAGGAGCATCGCAGCGTTCAGCGGAGCGGACAGCACTCCGGCTGCGGCCACCGTCAGTGCGACACCCGTCGCCGCGGCCACCACCTTGCCCCAGTAGCGCGGTGGCGTCGCCTCACGCAGCCACGGCAGCGCTCGGGCCGCAGCCAGCAGCAGGTAGCGCGCAGCCCCGGCCGCGAGCACCCACGCCCCCACCGACGTCGACACGTAGACGCTGAGCACCAGGATCAAGAACGCGTCGACCTCCATGTCGAGCCGGGCGCCCAGCTCCGAGACCGTTCCGGTGCGGCGCGCCACCTGGCCGTCCACGCAGTCGAGCAGCAGCGCCACGACGGACAGCGTCACCAGCACCGCGACCGGCGTCGCGCCCCGGAACGAGTCGGCGGTGAGCGCGGCCACGCCGCCGACGAGGACGGCTCTCGCCATCGTGACCCGGTCGGCCGGTCCGAGCCGCTCGGCCTTGGCGCTGACCACCGCGAGCGCGACGCCGCACGCCAGGCCGGCGAGCCAGCCGGGGAGGCCCAGCCCGACGGTGCCGGCGAGGGCGCCGAGCACCCCCACCTGGCCGAGCAGCACTCCCGTCGTACCGCGTTGAACCGCAGGCACCCTTGCTCCGTTCATCAGGGTCAACAGGTCATCGAGACGTAGTACGGCGCGATGGCCGCCGCAGTTCAATGGCTGGTTCAACGACAACGAGGTGGGTCGATGTCGACGGAGGCGCTTGCCTTCTGGCTGTGCACGCCCGGTGCGGGCGAGATTCGACGAGTGCGGATCCCTCCGCCGGGCCCGGGCGAGGTCCTGGTGCGGACCTTGCACACGGGCGTCAGCCGCGGCACGGAGACGCTGGTGTTCGAGGGCCGCGTGCCGCCGAGCCAGTACGACGTGATGCGGGCACCGTTCCAGGAGGGCGACCTCCCCGGACCGGTGAAGTACGGCTACCTCAACGTCGGCGTCGTCGCCGAGGGGCCGGCGCCCCTGCAGGGCCGCACGGTGTTCTGCCTGTACCCGCACCAGACCGAGTACGTGGTCCCCGCGTCGGCCGTCACCGTCGTGCCCGACGACGTGCCGGCGTCGCGGGCGGTGCTCGCCGGAACCGTCGAGACCGCGGTGAACGCGCTCTGGGACGCTCGGCCGCTGCTCGGTGACTGGGTCACCGTGGTGGGCGGCGGCATGGTCGGTTGCTGCGTCGCGCGGCTGCTCGCGCGGATGCCCGGCATGGAGGTCACGCTCGTCGACGTCGACGAGTCGCGTGCCGAGGTGGCGCGGGCGCTGGGCGTCGGCTTCGCGCTCCCCGGTGACGCGGCGGGCGACCAGGACCTCGTGCTCCACGCGAGTGCGACCTCCGAGGGCCTGCAGACGTCGCTCGACCTGCTCGCACCGGACGGTGAGGTCGTCGACCTCAGCTGGTACGGCGACGCCGAGACCACGCTCGCGCTCGGCGGGGCCTTCCACTCCCGGCGGCTCGCGATCCGCGCCAGCCAGGTCGGTGAGGTGGCGAGGGCCCGACGAGGCAGACGCACCACCGCGGAGCGTCTCGGGCTCGCGCTGACGCTGCTGCGCGACCCGGCCTTCGACGTGCTGCTCAGCGGGGAGTCGAGCTTCACCGAGCTGCCGCAGGTGATGCCGTTGCTCGCCGACGGCCGCCTGCCGGGGCTGTGCCGCACGATCTGCTACGACGACGTCGCGGGAGCGGAGGCGGTCCCGTGTTCAGCGTGACGGTCCGCGACCACATGATGGTGGCGCACAGCCTGAGCGGCGAGGTCTTCGGTCCCGCCCAGCGACTGCACGGCGCGACGTTCGTCGTCGACGCGACGTTCCGCCGGCCGAGCCTCGACGACGACGGCATCGTGGTCGACATCGGTCGCGCCACCGACGAGCTGCGCCGCATCCTCGCGGGCCTGACCTACCGCAACCTCGACGACGAGGAGTCGCTGGCCGGCGTCAACACCACCACCGAGGTGCTCGCACAGCTCGTCGCCGACCGGCTCGCCGAGGCGGCGGGCTCGGGCGCCCTCGGGGACGGTGCTCGAGACCTGGCCGCGCTCGCGGTCACCCTGCACGAGTCCCACGTCGCGTGGGCCAGCTACGAGCGGGCGCTGTGAAGACGACCGCCAACGAGGTGCACGTCGTCGTCCCCGCGACGATCGACGATCCAGGAGCGCCCGAGCGGTGGCAACGTCTACGACCGCCGGGTGTGCGACGGGCTCACCGCCACCGGCTGGTCGGTCCAGGAGCACCTGGTGGACGGGTCTTCTCGGGACGCCCTGTCCGCGACGCTCGAGTCGCTGCCGGACGGCGCCGTGGTGCTGGTGGACGGGCTGGTCGCGTCGAGCGTGCCGGACGTCCTCGTGCCGCAGTCGACGCGGTTGCGAACGGTCGTGCTGATGCACATGCCGCTCGGCCAGCCGGAGACCGGCGGCACCAGTGCGCGCGACGCCGAGTGCCAGGTGCTCTGCTCGGCTGCGGCAGTCGTGACGACGAGCGAGTGGACCCGGCGCTGGCTGCTCGACCACTACCCGCTCGGTGATGCTCGCGTCCACGTGGCCCGTCCGGGCAACGACACCGCCGAGCCCGCGCCGGGTACGTCGAGCGGTCGGGAGCTGCTCTGCGTCGCCGCCGTGACACCCACGAAGGGGCACGACGTGCTCGTCGAGGCGTTGGCGAGAGTTCGCGACCTGGACTGGCGCTGCGTCTGCGTCGGTGACCTGGCCCGCGACCCCGACTTCGTCGCGCAGGTCCGCGAGCTGGCCCAGGACAGGGGCATCGCCGACCGCGTCGACCTCGTGGGGCCTCGCGTGGAAGACGACCTCGACGCGTCGTACACGTCCGCCGACCTGCTGGTGCACGCCACCCGCGTCGAGAGCTACGGGATGGTCGTCACCGAGGCGCTCGCCCGCGCGCTGCCGGTCGTCGCGACCTGTGCCGGCGGGGTGCCCGAGGCCCTCGGTGAGCTGAACGGTGGTCGCAGACCGGGAATGCTCGTGCCGCCCGGCGACCCGGACGCCCTCGCGGGTGCGCTGCACCGATGGCTGACCGACGACGAGCTGCGCCGCGGCCTTCGCGACGCCGCCCGGGCCCGCCGCGCGTCGCTGACCGGGTGGGCGACGACCAGTCGCCTGGTCGCCGGTGCGCTCACCGAGGCGGCGTCATGACGCGCGCAGCGTGGGTGCGGCTCCTCGCCGGCGCGGTGGTGCTCGGCGTCGTGGTCTGGAGCGTCGGCACCGGGCCCTTCCTCGAAGGGCTTCACTCCGTGGACGCGATGTCGCTTGTGCTCGCGGTCGCGATCGGCCTGCCGACCACGATCTGCTGCGCGTGGCGGTGGCGCCTGGTCGCGCGAGACCTGGGGCTCGCCATCTCGACTGCCCGACGCGGTCACGGCGTACTACCGGTCGCAGTTCCTGAACACCGTGCTGCCCGGCGGCGTGCTCGGCGACCTGCACCGTGGCGTCAGTCACGGCCGCGCAGTGCGCGACACCGGCCGTGGTCTGCGTGCCGTCGTCTGGGAGCGGGTTGCCGGCCAGACCGCGCAGCTGGTGGTGGCCGTCGCCGTGCTGGCCCTGCTGCCATCGCCGGCGCGCTGGCCGTGGCTGCTGACGGGTGGTGTGCTGCTCGCCGTCGCGCTGGTCCTCGTGCTGCGGGTGGCCGGCGTGCGAAGGCACTGGCCGGCCATCACCATCGCGTCGCTGCTCGCGGTCACCGGCCACATCGCCACGTTCCTGGTGGCTGCGCACACGGCCGGCACGTCCGCGTCGGTCGCCGGAGCTGCTGCCGCTCGCGCTGCTCGTGCTGCTCGCGATGGCGGTGCCGGCGAACCTGGCCGGCTGGGGGCCGCGCGAGGGGATGGCGGCGTGGGCCTTCGCCGCCGCCGGTCTGGGCGCCTCGCAGGGGGTGGCGACCGCGGTGGTCTACGGCGTCATGGCGTTCGTCGCGAGCCTGCCCGGCGCGGTGGTGCTCGTCATGTCCTGGCGCCGGAGCTTGCACGTCCAGTCACCCCCACGGGTGGTCGAGCGGTCCCGGGCGGTCGAGCTTGTCGAGACCACTCCCGCGACCGTTGGGAGTCCTCATGGCTGAGCGTCCCTACACCCTGCTCAGCTGCGGCATGTCGATCGACGGCTACCTCGACGGCGCGAGCGACGAGCGGCTGCTGCTCTCCAACCACGCCGACCTCGACCGGGTCGACGAGGTGCGCGCAGGCTGCGACGCGATCCTCGTCGGCGCTCGCACGATCCGCCAGGACAACCCACGGCTGCTGGTGCGGGACCGCGCCCGCCGCGAGCGGCGGATCGCCCGCGGGCTCAAGCCCTCGCCGGTGAAGGTCACCGTGACCGACCACGCCGACCTCGATCCCTGCTCGAACTTCTTCACGACCGGGGACGGCGAGAAGCTCGTCTACTGCGCCGGCGCCGCCGTGAGCCGGGCCCGCCAACGGCTGGGCCACGTCGCCACGATCGTGGACGCCGGTCCCCGGGTCGACGTACGACGGACGTGCGAGGACCTGCACGAGCGCGGCGTCGAGCGACTGATGGTCGAGGGCGGCGGGCACCGTGCACACGCAGTTCCTCAGCGCCGACCTCGCCGACGAGCTGCAGCTCGTGGTCGCGCCGTTCTTCGTCGGCGACTCGCGCGCCCCACGGTTCGTCGGCGACGGCTGCTTTCCGTGGAACCCCGACCGCCGCGCGCCGCTCGCCGACGTGCGCCAGATCGGCGACGTGGTGCTGCTGCGCTACGCCTTGTCGCCCCGCTTCTGCTCGGAGACCCGATGACGACCCGTCCGCCCGCCGCCACCGTCCGCACCCGGCTGACCGTGCCGCTGCGCTTCGCCGACGGCTACGTCACGACCGCGCGGGTCCTCACGTTCGACGGGCTCGCCGACGGCGGCGAGCACCTCGCGCTCGGCCTCGGGGACCGGGCGACTGCCCGCGCCGCCGACCCAGCCGCGGCTCCGCCGTTGGTGCGGCTGCACAGCGAGTGCCTGACCGGCGACGTGTTCGGCAGCCAGCGCTGCGACTGCGGTCCGCAGATGCGCGAGGCGGTCGAGCGGATCGCCGACACCGGCGGCTTCCTGCTCTACCTGCGCCAGGAGGGTCGCGGCATCGGTCTCTACGCGAAGCTCGACGCCTACGCGCTGCAGGACGACGGCCTCGACACTTACGAGGCGAACCTCGCGCTCGGCTACCCCGCCGACGGTCGCGACTACACCGCTGCGGCGCAGATGCTGCGCGCGCTCGGCGAGGACCGCGTGCGGCTGCTCAGCAACAACCCCGACAAGGCCGCCCAGCTCGAGAACCTCGGCGTGACCGTCACCGACCGGGTCGCGACCCACGTGCACCTGTCCCCGGTCAACGGCCGCTACCTCGCGACGAAGGCCGACCGCGGCGCGCACGCCCTCGACCTCCGCCTCTGACCAGTCGTGGGGCAGGCTGGACGCCATGTCGAACCGGCTGGCGAACGCGACCTCGCCCTACCTGCTGCAGCACAAGGACAACCCCGTCGACTGGTGGGAGTGGTCGCCCGAGGCGTTCGCGGACGCGCGCGAGCGCGACGTGCCGGTGCTGCTGTCGGTGGGGTACGCCGCGTGCCACTGGTGCCACGTGATGGCGCACGAGTCGTTCGAGGACGACACGACCGCGTCGTACATGAACGAGCACTTCACCAACATCAAGGTCGACCGCGAGGAGCGGCCCGACGTCGACGCCGTCTACATGCAGGCGACCACGGCGATGACGGGCCAGGGTGGTTGGCCGATGACGGTGGTGCTCACCCCGGACGGCGAGCCGTTCTTCGCCGGCACCTACTTCCCCGACCAGCCGCGCCACGGGCAGCCCGCGTTCACAGCAGGTGCTCGGCGCGCTCAACGAGGCGTGGCGCAACAAGCGCGACGAGGTCAGCAAGGTCGCGACCGACGTCAGGGAGCACCTGCAGCAGGACAGCGGGCTCGTCGGGCGAGGAGCCCATCGACGCCGAGGTGCTGAAGGGCGCCGTCACGACACTGGCCGGCGAGTTCGACGGGCAGAACGCCGGCTTCGGCAGCGCGCCGAAGTTCCCGCCGTCGATGGTGCTGGAGTTCCTGCTGCGTCACGCCGCGCGGACCGGCTCGCCGAACGCCTCAGGCATGGCCGACCGGACGCTGCGCGCGATGGCGCGCGGCGGCATCTACGACCAGCTCGGCGGTGGCTTCGCGCGCTACTCGGTCGACGCCGGGTGGGTGGTGCCGCACTTCGAGAAGATGCTCTACGACAACGCGCAGCTCCTCGGGCTCTACGCGCGCTGGTGGCGGCAGAGCGGCGACCCGCTCGGCGAGCGCATCGCGCGTGAGACCGCGGACTTCCTGCTCACGGAGCTACGAACCGACCAAGGCGGCTTCGCGTCCGCGCTGGACGCCGACAGCGAGGGCGTCGAGGGCAAGTTCTACGCCTGGACGCCCGACCAGCTCGTCGACGCGCTCGGCGACGAGGACGGTGCGTGGGCGGCGGCCCTGCTCGAGGTCACCGAGCAGGGCACGTTCGAGCACGGCTCGTCGACGCTCCAGCTGCTCCAGGACCCCGACGACGCGGAGCGGTGGGAAGGGGTGCGCGCACGGCTGCTCGAGGCCCGCGCCGCTCGTGTCCGCCCAGCTCGCGACGACAAGGTGGTAGCCGCCTGGAACGGTCTGGCGATCGCCTCGCTCGCGGAGGCGGGCGCCCTGCTCGGCGAGCAGAGGTACGTCGACGCGGCGTGCGACGCAGCCCGGCTGCTCGTGGATCGGCACCTCGACGGCAGGGTGCTGCGGCGCGTGTCGCGAGACGGGGTGGTCGGCAACCACGCGGGCGTGCTCGAGGACTACGCGTGTGTCGCCCACGGGCTGCTGACGCTGCTGTCCGTGACCGGGGACGTGACCTGGCTGTGGAGCGCACGGACGCTGTTGAACCAGGCCCTCGCGATGTTCGTCGCCCCGGACGGCGGCTTCTTCGACACCGCCGAGGACGCAGAGCAGCTGCTCACCCGGCCACGCGACCCGTCGGACAACGCCAGCCCGTCGGGCCAGTCGGCGCTGGTGCACGCGGTGCTGAGCTTTGCCGCGGCGACCGGCTCGGGACGGCACCGAGACGCCGCCGAGGCCGCCCTGCGATCGGTGCGCACTCTGGCCGAGCGGGTCCCGCGCTTCGCCGGCTGGTCGCTGGCCGCAGCGGAGGCAGCGGTTGCGGGCCCGCTCGAGATCGCGGTGGTCGGCACTGCGGGCGACCCCTCACGTGCCGAGCTGGAGCGGGTCGCCCGGCACTCGTCCAGCCCCGGGGCGGTCGTGATGGTCGGTGAGCCCTCCACGCTCGACCTCGGTGAGGACAACGAGCCCGACACCGTGCCGCTGCTCGCCGGCCGTGGCCTCGTCGACGGCGTGGCCGCGGCGTACGTCTGTCGCGGCATGGTGTGCGACCGGCCGGTGACCACCACCGAGGACCTGGCAAGGCTGCTGGCCTGACCGACCTCAGCCTGCGTCGTCCGACGGTGCCAGCCAGGCGTGCACCAGCGACACGACGCTGGCGCCCTCGCCGCTCGCCGAGGCGACGCGCTTCATCGACCCTGCCCGCACGTCGCCGGCCGCGAAGACCCCCGGGAGGGTGGTGCCGAGGCTGGTGGGCGGCAGGCCGTCGCGCCACGCGTGCTTCGGCACGTCGCGGCCGGTGACCACGAAGCCCCGCTCGTCGCGCAGCACCTCGTCCGGCAGCCACTCGCAGTGCGGCTCGGCGCCCAGCATGAGGAACAGGCCGCGGGCCTCGACGCGGTCGACCTCGCCCGACTCCAGGTTCTCGACGGCCAGCCAGTGAAGGTGGTCGTCGCCGCCGCCGACGACAGCCGAGCACGGCTGCACCTGTATCCGCGGCTGGTAGCGGATCTCGTTGACCAGGTAGTGCGACATCATCTCGTCCAGCTCGCGATGCCGGATCACGATGGTGACCGACGCGGCGAACCTCGCGAGGTGCAGCGCTGCCTGGCCGGCCGAGTTGCCGCCTCCCACGACCACCACGTGGCCCCCCTCGAGCTCGCGAGAGGCACTCATCGCGCTGCCGTACCAGACTCCCTTGCCCACCAGGTCCTCGATGGCCTGCACCCCGAGACGGCGGTAGCGGACGCCACTGGCGACGACGACCGCCCGCGCTCGGAGGTCGCCGCCGTCGGTGCACAGCACGTGCGGTTCACCGTCGACGCCGGGCCGCAGCGCAGCTCACGTCCCAGCCCGTGAAGAAGCGGGTGCCGAAACGGGTCGCCTGGTTGCGGGCTCGTTGCGCCAGCCGCATGCCGGAGATGCCGCGCGGGAAGCCGAGGTAGTTGCGGATCATCGAGCTGGTCCCGGCCTGACCGCCGATGGCCTCCGCCTCGAGGACGACTGTGGACAGGCCCTCGGAGGCGCCGTACACCGCGGCCGCGAGTCCCGCGGGGCCGGCACCGACCACCGCGAGGTCCACGACGTCGGCAACGTCGATCTCGTCCGGGCGCCCGTACAAGCGCGTCGCGACGTCACGGACGCTGCGCACCACCACGGGGTCGCGATTGAGCGCCTGGACGATCGGGAACTCCTCGGGCGCCGAGAGGCCCGGGTTCACCTGCAGCCGGATCGCCTGGCCCTCGAGGCTGCGGGGTGGGTAGAGCGCCGTGGGCATGCCCATGCGCTCCAGGAACTCCCGGATCTCCACGGTCAGGCCATCGGCTTCCGGGGTGACGATGCGAACCGCCTCCACCACCGGCGTCGGCGACCGTCGAGCCCCAGTGGGAGAGCAGCTCGACGATCGCGTAGTGGAACTCCTCGTCGCGTGGACCGCTCGGCATCAGCAGGTAGGCGTCGAACTTGCCGGTCGCCAGACCGTGCCGCAGGGCTTCGGCATCGGCGTTGAAGCGGTCCCGGTGGGCGGCGATCACCCGTCGTGAGGTCGGGACGACCGTGCGCAGCCGGTACATCGCCTCCATGGCCCCGGCGTCGCGGGGCTGGGAGTCGCTGACGAACAGCGCGACCTGGCCACCTGCGTCGATGATCTCCTCGGCGGCCTGCTCCGCCTCGGCCACCGACCCGACTTGGTGCAGCTCGTAGTCACGCCGGTAGCGACCGAACTCGTCGACCAGGTGGTCGGCGTGCTCGTCCGACAAGAGCACGATCGCCGGGTTCGGCGGGCGCGGCGGGTGCGGCACCGCCTCGCTGCGCGGTTCGGTCACCCCCCGAGCCTAAGCGGCGGGGAAGCCGTCAGCGAAGGGAGTACGTCGCGATCGAGACGCCGACGTAGTGGGTGACGAACGCCGCGACGACCAGCGTGTGGAACACCTCGTGGAAGCCGAACCAGCGGGGGAACGGGTCGGGGCGCTTGAGCCCGTAGACCAGCCCGCCGAGGGTGTAGAGACCGCCGCCGACAGCCATCAGCACCAGCACGGCCGTGCTCGCGCTGTTGATGAAGTCGCCGAAGTAGAACACCGCTGCCCAGCCCAGCGCGATGTAGATCGGCGTGTAGAGCCAGCGCGGCGCGTCGGTCCACAAGACGCGGAACGCCACGCCGAGCACGGCGCCGGTCCAGACGACACTGAGCAGCACCACCCGGTCGACGCCGTCGAGCAGCAGCAACGTGAACGGTGTGTAGCTGCCGGCGATCAGCAAGAAGATGTTGGCGTGGTCGAAGCGGCGCAGGAAGCGCCATGCCTTCGGGCTCCACGTGCCGCGGTGGTAGATCCCCGAGACGGTGAACAGCACCAGCGCCGACGTGGCGAACACGGCCGACCCGAACCGCGTCGAGGCGGTGGGGGAGAGCACGATCAGCACGATGCCCGCGGCAAGCGTCGCCGGGGCACTCGCCGCGTGCATCCAGCCGCGCAGCTTGGGCTTGACCTCGTCGAGGGTCTCCCGGACCTGCTCGCCGAGGTTCGCGGTGGCGTTCACCAAGCGCTCGGTGCGGGGGCTCATCCCGCCACGGTACGGCGCGGGACCGGTCCCCGCAGGGGCGTGGACGAGTAAGGTTGATCACCATGGCGTCGTGGACAAGGGGCCTGAAGAACGGCCTCCGCCGGGTGCTCTACCCGGCCTACGAGGCGCGCGTGGTCCGGCGCCTTCCGGCCGACCGGCTCCCCAAGCACGTGGGCGTGATGCTCGACGGCAACCGCCGGTGGGCGCGTGCCGTCGGCCAGGACGCCGCGCACGGCCACCGCGCCGGTGCCGCGAACATCTCGCCGTTGCTGGAGTGGTGCGAGGACCTCGGCGTCGAGGTCGTGACGCTGTGGCTGCTCTCCACCGACAACCTCAACCGTCCGCCCGCCGAGGTCCGCGAGCTGCTGGTGATCATCGAGGAGGCGGTCAGCGACCTGGCGGCGGAGCACCGCTGGCGGCTGCACCCGGTTGGCGCGCTCGACCTGCTGCCGTCGGGCACCGCGAGGCGCCTCAAGGAGGCCGCGGACGAGACGCGCGACGTCGAGGGCATCACCGTGAACATCGCTGTCGGGTACGGCGGTCGGCGTGAGATCGCGGACGCCGTACGCGCGCTGCTGCACGACCACGCCTCGCGCGGCACCTCGATCGAGCAGCTGGCCGGCATCCTCGACGTCGAGCACATCGCCGAGCACCTCTACACCAAGGGCCAGCCCGACCCCGATCTCGTCATCCGCACGTCCGGTGAGCAGCGGCTCGGCGGCTTCTTGCTCTGGCAGAGCGCGCACAGCGAGTTCTACTTCTGCGAGGCCTACTGGCCGGACTTCCGGCGTGTCGACTTCCTGCGCGCAGTCCGCGCCTACGCCGAGCGCGAGCGCCGGTTCGGTTCCTGAGCGGGCACGCTCATGATTCACACACTCGACACCCGCACGCGGGCGTGTCGAGCCCCGTCGGACACCGGCGAGGCATACCTTCGCAACGGCGTCCGGTGAACCAGTACCAGGCGCCTCGGGAGGCCCGTTCGTGAGTAATCGCGACCAGCACGATCCCGGTCCATCGTTGAACTAACAGGACCGGGCGCGAGAAGCGCGTGCCGGTCTGCGAGGGGATGAAACGTGGCTGCAACCCAGGCATCCAGCGCGGGCTCCACCCCGTCGGGCACGACGACCTCGTCTGGCGGCACCCGCCGCAGGAAGAGCCCGGCACCCCCTCATCCCACCGACCCGGGGGTCCGCACCTACGTCTTGGACACCAGCGTGCTGCTGGCCGACCCGGGCGCGCTGCGACGGTTCGCCGAGCACGAGGTGGTGCTCCCTGTCGTCGTGATCACCGAGCTCGAGGGCAAGCGTCACCACCCCGAGCTGGGGTACTTCGCGAGGTCGGCGCTGCGGATGCTCGACGAGCTGCGGGTGCTGCACGGCCGCCTCGACGAGCCCGTGCCCGTCGGGGACACCGGTGGCTCCATCCGTGTCGAGCTCAACCACACCGACCCGACCTCGCTCCCGTCCGGCTTCCGCCTCGACGACAACGACTCCCGCATCCTCGCCGTCGCGCACAACCTCTCGCGGGAGGGGCGTGACGTCACGCTCGTCTCGAAGGACCTGCCGATGCGGATCAAGGCGTCCGCCATCGGTCTCGCCGCGGAGGAGTACCTCGCCGAGCTGCCACCCGAGTCCGGGTGGACCGGCATGGCCGAGGTGGAGGTGAGCTCCCTCGACCTCGACGAGCTGTACGACGACGGCGTGGTCGACATCGAGGAGGCACGTGAGCTGCCCTGCCACACCGGGCTCGTGCTGATCTCCGACAGGGGGAGTGCCCTGGGGCGCGTGAAGGTGGACAAGCGCGTGCAGCTGGTGCGAGGCGACCGTGACGTGTTCGGCATCCACGGCCGCTCCGCCGAGCAGCGGATCGCGCTCGAGATGCTGCTGGACCCGGAGGTCGGGATCGTGTCCCTCGGTGGCCGTGCCGGCACCGGCAAGTCCGCGATGGCGCTGTGCGCGGGCCTCGAGGCGGTGATGGAGCGCCGCCAGCACAAGAAGGTCGTGGTTTTCCGGCCGCTCTACGCCGTCGGCGGCCAAGAGCTCGGCTACCTGCCGGGCAACGAGAACGAGAAGATGTCGCCCTGGGGCCAGGCGGTCTTCGACACGCTGGGCGCTCTCACCTCGCCCGACGTGATCGAGGAGGTGCTCGACCGCGGCATGCTCGAGGTGCTTCCGCTGACCCACATCCGCGGTCGCTCCCTGCACGACGCGTTCGTGATCGTCGACGAGGCGCAGTCGCTCGAGCGCAACGTGCTGCTCACCGTGCTGTCTCGCATCGGCGCCAACTCAAAGGTGGTGCTGACCCACGACGTCGCCCAGCGCGACAACCTCCGGGTCGGCCGGCACGACGGTGTGGTGGCGGTCGTGGAGCGGCTCAAGGGTCACCCGCTGTTCGCGCACGTGACGTTGCACAGGTCCGAAAGGTCCCCGATTGCGGCCTTGGTGACCGAGATGCTCGAGAGCACCGTGCTGTAACGGGTTGTAACGATCCAATAACGGCTTCCGTGGGTCCGCAGGACCGAAAACCGCCCACTCACGCCTGAGCATTCGTGCAGGTGAGAGCGCGTGAGCCGGTTTTCGATAACGATCGGGCCCCCGCTTGTCACCTGGCGGTGAGCCACCGTTTACAGGGACTGGGCAAAGCGGTAGAAACGCTCTGTTCGACTGGTGTGTTCGCCGTCACATGCGCTCACGCCGGTTGCAGCACCCGAACCGAGCGAAGGGAGCCGCAATGCGGCGCAAGGTCCTGGCTGCCTCACTGGCAGTCGCAACATTCTTCGGCGTAGCCGCCTGTGGAGGCGGAGACAGCGAAGACAACAGTGCGAGCTCCGGCTTGAACTCCCGTGGACCCATCACTTACGTGCAGGGCAAGGACAACAGCAACGTGGTCCGCCCCACGATCGAGAAGTGGAACGCCGCGCATCCCGACGAGAAGGTCACCTTCAAGGAGCAGACCGACCAGGCCGACCAGCAGCACGACGACCTGGTGCAGCACTTCCAGGCCAAGGACAAGGACGTACGACGTGGTCTCCGTCGACGTCGTGTGGACCGCGGAGTTCGCGGCCAAGGGCTGCCTGCAGCCGCTCGAGGGCAAGATGGCCGTCAACACCGACGGCCTGCTGCCGGCGACGGTGAAGACCGGCGACGTACAACGGCAAGCTGTACGCCGCGCCGGTCTCCAGCGACGGCGGCATGCTCTACTACCGCAAGGACCTGGTCAAGACGCCGCCCAAGACCTGGGACGAGATGATGGGCGACTGCAAGATCGCCAAGCAGAAGAACATGGGCTGCTACGCCGGCCAGTTCACCAAGTACGAAGGCCTGACCGTGAACGCGGCTGAGGCGATCAACACCGACGGCGGGACGATCGTCGGCAAGGACGGCCAGACGCCGAGCGTCGACTCGCCGGAGGCCGCCAAGGGCCTCGCACGCCTGGTGGACGCCTTCAAGGACGGCAACATCCCGAAGGAGGCCATCACCTTCCAGGAGGAGCAGGGCCGGCAGGCGTTCGAGGACGGCAAGCTGCTGTTCCTGCGCAACTGGCCCTACGTCTACAACCTCGCCAAGACCGACAGCAGCTCGAAGGTCAAGACCAACTTCGGCGTCGCGCCGCTGCCTGGGATCGTCCGGCACCGGTGCCTCGAGCCTGGGTGGTCACAACGCTGCGATCAGCGCCTACAGCGACCACAAGGCGACCGCGCACGACTTCCTCGAGTACCTCGCCGGTGAGGAGTTCCAGAAGTTCGAGCTGACCCAGGGCTCGCTGGCCCCGGTGCGTGCCGACCTCTACAACGACCCGGCACTGCAGAAGAAGTTCCCCTACCTGCCGACCTTGCTGACGTCGATCGAGAACGCCGTGCCGCGACCGGTCACGCCGTTCTACCCGGCCGTCACCAAGGCGATCCAGGACAACGCGTACGCCGCGTTGAAGGGACAGAAGATCGCCAGAAGAGGCGGTGAAGGACATGTCCGCGGCCATCAAGTCCGCGTCGAGCTGGTAGACGTGGCGGGGGCCCGGTAGCCGTGATCTGACGGCCCGGGCCCCCTCGGCAACTCACGAGGGAGAGCACATGGCGGCAGGCAAGAGACGGCTCCCGGAGACCCGGACTCCGAACAAGCGTCGCAAGAAGGGCATGTTCGACGTCTCGGAAGGCGGCGGCGCACCTGCTGCTCATCGCGCCGACGATCGCTCTCGCTGGCGCATCGTCATCGGCTACCCGTGGTCGCGCGGTCGTGGATGTCCTTCCAGAAGGACCCAGGGCTCGACAAGGCGACCGGGCAGTTCGTCGAGGGCGGGTGCGCCGGCCTGTCGAACTACACCCACTGGCTGTTCGAGCGGTGCGCACTGGCCAGCGGCGGCACCGGGAAGTGCCCCCAGGGCACCCTCGGTGCGGAGTTCTGGACCTCCATGGGCAACACCGTCATGTTCACCGTGATCTCGGTCGCCATCGAGGTCGTCCTCGGCATGTGGTTCGCGATGATCATGCACCGCAAGTTCAAGGGCCGCGGCCTGCTCCGCGCCGCGGTGCTGATCCCGTGGGCGATCCCGACCGCGGTCACCGCGAAGCTGTGCTTCTTCATCTTCGCGTTCGACGGGAGTCGCCAACAAGCTGCTGCACACGCACGATCCTCTGGACAGGTGATGCCTGGCCTGCCCGGTGGGCCGTCATCAGTGCCGACGTCTGGAAGACGACGCCGTTCATGGCGCTGCTCATCCTTGCCGGGCTGCAGGTGATCCCCGAGGACGTCTACGAGGCCGCCCAGGTCGACGGGGCCACGAAGCTCCAGCAGTTCATCCAGATCACGCTGCCGCTGGTCAAGCCGGCGCTGATGGTGGCGATCTTGTTCCGCACGCTCGACGTGCTGCGCATCTTCGACCTGCCCTACATCCTCACCGGCGGTGGTGGCGGCAAGGGCGACGCCACGACGACGCTGTCGATCCTGGTGGTCCAACAGATACGACAAGGCTTCAACAGTGCCGCGGCGCTGTCGACGATCACGTTCATCTTCATCTTCTTGGTCGCCTACGTCTTCGTGAGGTTCCTCGGCGCGAACGTCGTCGAGACGCAGGACGAGCAGCGGAAGGCGGCGCGCTGACATGACAACCGCTACCGACAGCCACAGCAGGCCTCCACTGCGCAAGAGCGCGCCACCCACGAAGACGATCGCGCTTCGACTGGGCGTCAGCTCCGCACCTACCTGGGCGTGGCCGTCATCGTCGTCTGGGGTCTGGCGCCCGCCTACTGGATGGTCGTCACGTCGTTCCGGCCCGGTCGGCGACACCTTCGAGACGAGCCTGTGGCCGAGCAACCCGACGCTGGACAACTACCGGACCGCGTTCTCGACACGACGCTGGGCAACCACTTCGCCCGCGCGCTCGCCAACAGCCTGCTGATCGGCGTCGTCGTGACGATCTTGGCGATGGCCGCCGGTGTGTTCTGCGCCTACGCGCTGGCGCGGCTGGAGTTCCGGGGCAAGTACATGCTGCTGGGCGTCATCCTCGCGCGCCTCGATGTTCCCGCCGGTCGCGCTGGTCAGCCCGCTGTTCCAGCTGTTCACCGACATCGGCTGGATCGGCAAGTACCAGGCGCTGATCATCCCCGACATCTCGTTCGCCCTGCCGCTGACGATCTACATCCTGGTGGCGTTCTTCCGCGACATGCCGTGGGACCTCGAGGAGTCGGCACGCATCGACGGGTGCACGCAGAGCCAGGCGTTCCGGCTGGTCATCTTGCCGCTGGCGGCGCCCGGGCTCTTCACCACCGCGATCCTGGCGTTCATCGCGGCCTGGAACGAGTTCCTGCTCGCCAGCCAGCTGTCCAACGACCGCACGCAGCCGGTCGACGGTGGCGATCGCCAACTTCACCGGCGCGCAGCCGCACCAGGAGCCCTACACCGCGATCATGGCGGCCGGCACCATCATCACCATCCCGCTGGTGATCATGGTGCTGCTTGCTGCAGAAGCGCATCGTCTCCGGGCTGACCGCGGGAGGCGTCAAGGGGTGAGCCGGCGGCGACTCACCGGCGCCGCTCGCCGCGTGGAGCGGCGCCGGGAGAACGTCGAGATCTTGATGGGCCTGCTGGGGTTCTTCATCGCCATGCTCGTGATCGCCACCGCCGCCGCCGAGATCAAGGGCGACGACGGCCTCGCTCGTGCCGCTGGTCCTCGCAGTGCTCGTGGGGCTGTTCTACGTGCTGGTCCGCATTCGCCGCACCCTGCAGCAGCAGCTCGCGGCCCTCATCGACAGCAACGACTACACGGGAAGTCGGCCTTGATGCTTGCTTGCTGACGCTAGCGCGCGAAGCCGAGCCCTCACAGGGTCTCTGGGGCGCCGCAGCGGCCTCATGAGTCACATGCGCCACTGTGCGCTGTGGATAACCGCTAAGTGTGGCAAGCGTCATCCCCGACACGCCCGACATCGGTTTGCGCTGGGTGCGAACAATCCTGAACAGTGGGCGACTCAGGCGGATCTCCCTGGGTGCTTCGTAGTAGAAGCAGACCCCGCCGCCATGACCAAGTAGTCGACGTCTGAGAGTTCCCCTGTGCCCCATCGTGAGCACTATGCCCCCAAGCACCTCGGTCCCAAGCAACGAAGTACGTCACCCGAGCCGACCCGCAAGGCGCTGGCCGCTCGGCTGCGCAGCACGCTGGTCGTGTCCGGCGCAGCCGTCGCCGCCACCGGCCTCGCGGTGACCCTCGGCGTGGTGACCGAGTCGAGCCCGATCGGTGACCCCGCGGCTGCCGCGTTGGCTGCCCACCAGGGCCATTCCGCCGACTCCTACCACGCCTCCGGCAGGCCGGTGACCGGCGACCGAGACCCGCGTGCTGTCTCGCTCCGAGGCCCGCTCGCCCATCGACGAGCAGAAGGAGCGCGCGCTCAACCAGCAGTCCGGCGGCCAGGTCACCAAGCGTGTCGACCAGACGCCGGACCTCAGCTCGGCCGACCCGCGCACCATCGCCAAGGTCACTGCTGTCGCGCGAGGGCTTCGGCGCCGACCAGTTCTCCTGCCTGGACTCCATCTACTCCCAGGAGAGCGGCTGGAACGTGCACGCCGCCAACCCGACCTCCAGCGCCTACGGGATCCCGCAGGCACTGCCGGGCTCGAAGATGGCCACGGCCGGCGCGAACTGGGAGAACGACGCCGCCACGCAGATCGAGTGGGGCATCGGCTACATCAAGGGCCGCTACGGCAGCCCCTGCAACGCCTGGGGCTTCAAGCAGGGCCACGGCTGGTACTGAGCCACCCCGGCTCGCTCAGGGGAGGTGGGTCATCGACGCCACGTCGAGCGCGGCGTCGAGCTGCTCCTCGGTGAGGTCGCCGTTCTCGACGAAGCCCATCTCGAGGACGACCTCCTTGATGGTCTTCTCCTCGGCGAGCGACGTCTTGGCCACCTTGGCGGCGTTCTCGTAGCCGATGTAGCGGTTGAGCGGCGTCACCACCGACGGTGAGGACTCCGCGTAGGTCCGCATGCGGTCGACGTTCGCGGTGATGCCGTCGATGCAGCGATCGGCGAGCAGCCGGCTGCTGGTCGACAGCAGCCTGATGGACTCCAGCAGGTTGCGGGCCAGCACCGGCAGCATCACGTTCAGCTCGAACGCGCCCGATGCGCCGGCCACGGTGATGGCGGAGTCGTTGCCGATCACCTGCGCACAGACCATCAGCGTGGCTTCGCACAGCACCGGGTTGACCTTGCCGGGCATGATGCTCGAGCCCGGCTGGAGGTCGGGCAGGTTGATCTCGGCCAGGCCGGTGCGCGGACCGGACGACATCCATCGCAGGTCGTTGCAGATCTTCGTGAGGCCGACGGCGATCGTCTTCAGCTGGCCCGAAAGCTCGACGAGCCCGTCGCGGGCACCCTGCGCCTCGAAGTGGTCGCGTGCTTCCGTGAACGGCAGACCGGTGGTCTCGGCCAGCTCCGCGATCACCTTGGCCGCGAACCCCTTCGGGGTGTTGATGCCGGTGCCGACCGCCGTACCTCCGAGCGGCAGCTCCGCGACCCTCGGCAGCGACGCCTCGACCCGCTCGATGCCGTAGCGCACCGCGGCGGCGTAGCCACCCAGCTCCTGACCGAGCATCACCGGCGTGGCATCCATCAGGTGGGTGCGACCCGACTTCACGACATCCGCGAACTCCGTGGCCTTGGCCTCGAGCGTGCTCGCGAGGTGGTCGAGCGCCGGCACCAGCTGCTTCACGGTCGTCGACGTCGCGGCGACGTGGATCGACGTCGGGAACGTGTCGTTGCTGGACTGGCTCGCGTTGACGTGGTCGTTGGGGTGGACGCTCGACCCCGGCCCGCTTCGAGAGCGAGGCCAGCACCTCGTTCATGTTCATGTTCGACGACGTTCCGGAGCCCGTCTGGAACACGTCGATGGGGAAGTGGTCGAGGTGCTCGCCAGCGACGATCTCATCGGCGGCCTGCCGGATCGCCTTGGCCTGCTCGTCGGAGATCACCCCGAGCTCGGCGTTGACCTTGGCGGCCGCCGCCTTCACCTGGGCGATCGCCTTGACGTGCTCGGCCTCCAGCGTGCTGCCGCTGATCGGGAAGTTCTCGACCGCGCGCTGCGTCTGCGCCCGCCACAGCGCGTCCTCGGGGACGCGGACCTCGCCCATGCTGTCGTGCTCGATGCGGTAACCGTCCATGCCGCAGACGGTACCCACCGGCGGGTTCTACGCTCGCGCGAGGTAGAGCCAGTACTCCTCCGCGCGGCCCTGCAGCTGCACGCCGAACGGCACCGGCGTCGCGTCGCCGAACACGGATGCCAGCGCATCCTTCAGCTCTGGTGACTCGGTCGACGACCAGACGACGAGCGCACCTCCGGGCTGCAGCAGGTCGCGCACGCTCTGCAGGAACGGTTCCTGGTAGACCGCGGCGTTCGCGTTGTAGACGAGGTGGCCGGGGCCGTTGTCGACGTCGAGCAGCACCAGGTCGTACTTCTGCATCGCTTCGGCAACCGCCTGCTGGATGTCGGCGGTGACGACCTTGACGCGCTCGTCGGCGAGGAACGCCGGACCGTGCGGCACGGTGCCGTCGCGCATCCACTCGACGAGCGCCTCCTCGATCTCCACGACGGCGAGCCGCTCGACCCGTGGGTCGGTCAACACCGCATGCGCGGTGTAGCCGAGCCCGAGCCCCGCCACCACCACTGCCAACGGATTGTCGACGTGCTCCAGCGCGGTGAGCGCGAGTGCTTCCTCGGTGCTGGTCTCCAGCGAGTCCATGACGTAGACGCCGTTGACCCGCAGCTCGATGACCGGTGTGCCTGCGTCCTCGTCGTCGTGGCGCTCGCGCAGCACGATCTCGCCACGCTCGGACGTTGCGCGAGCCAGCTCGACATATCGCATGGACGTTCAGGGTATGCCGTCGCGATTACAGTGACCTCGTGAACAGCCAGTCGCCGGAGCCGTACCGGCCGCGCGACGCCAGCCAGCTGCGGATCTCCGACGAGGACCGCCATGCGGTCGCCGAGATGCTGCGACACGCGGCCGGTGAGGGTCGCATCGACATCGACGAGCTCCGGGAGCGGCTCGAGTCGACGTACCGGGCGAAGACGTACGGCGAGCTCGTCCCGATCACCGCCGACCTCCCTTCGACGGCCGCCGTGGCGGGCCCGCCAAGCATGCCGGCTCCCACACCGGGCGCCGGCGTTCCGCGCTACTCGAGCTCGATCTCGGTGATGTCGAACACCAAGCGCACCGGTGCGTGGGTCATCCAGGACGGCCACTCGGCATTCGCCTGCATGGGCAGTGTCCTGCTCGACCTGCGGGAGGCGCAGTTCGAGAGTGCGGAGGTCATCGTCAACGCCAACGCCTTGATGGGTGAGGTGAAGCTGATCGTCGACGCCGGCACCACGGTCGTGATGGAGGGCCACGGCGTGATGGGGGAGTTCAGCGAGCAGCGGCCGAAGGTCCCGTTCGACGCGTCGCTCGGCGGGCCGGTCGTCCGCGTCCGGGGCGTCGCACTCATGGGGACGGTGCGCGTTCGGCGCCGCGGCCGCCCGGGCGAGAGCCTCAGGAGACGCCTGGGCATGCCCGGCAGCTGAACGACGCGGAAAAATTCAGCGCCGGGTAGCCATCAGTTGGCCCTTGCAGGGTTTACGTTGCCCGATGGAGCAGGTTTTCCGTACGTCGTCTGCGGAGGTGTCGTCGTGGCCAGAAAGTCCCTACGTGTCTCACTTGTCGCCACGCTCAGCGTGATGGCACTTGCCGCCTGCTCACCGCCCCCGGACTCCGGAGGGTCCGGAGGCGACAGCAAGGCAGCCACGGCCACGTCCGCCCAGGACCTCGGGGGCATGGACGCGCTGGTGAAGGCCGCCAAGAAGGAGGGCCAGCTCAACGTCATCGCGCTCCCGCCCGACCTGGGCCAACTACGCCAACATCATCAAGGCGTTCGGCAAGAAGTACGAGATCCAGGTCAACTCGGCCCAGCCCGACGCCGCCAGCCAGGACGAGATCAACGCAGCCAAGTCGCTCAAGGGCACCAAGCGCGCTCCTGACGTCTTCGACCTCGGCCAGTCGGTGGCGCTCGCGAACACCGCGATGTTCGCCAAGTACAAGAACGCGAAGTGGGACGACATCTCCTCCGACTTCAAGGACCCGTCCGGCAGCTGGGTCAACGACTACGGCGGGTACATGTCGATCGGCTACGACTCCTCGAAGGTGCCGGCCGTCACCGGGCTGGACTCTTTGACGGGTTCCGGCTTCAAGGGCAAGGTCGCGCTCAACGGTGACCCGACGCAGGCCGGTTCGGCGTTCAGCGGCGTCCAGATGGCCTCGGTCGGCAACGGTGGCACGGTCAGCGACGTCGCGCCGGGAGTCGACTACTTCTCGAAGCTGAAGAAGGCCGGCAACCTGATTCCTCTCGACCCGACCCCCACCACCATCGAGTCCGGTCAGACGCCCGTCGTCATCGACTGGGACTACCTCAACGCCGCCGAGTCCGAGAAGCTGAAGACCTGGAAGGTCGTGGTCCCGGACAACGCGGTGATCGCCGGCTACTACTACCAGGCCATCAACAAGGACGCGCCGCACCCGGCCGCCGCACGGCTCTGGCAGGAGTTCCTGTACTCCGACGAGGGCCAGAACCTCTGGCTCGCCGGCGGCGCACGACCGGTGCGCGCCGACGCCATGGTCAAGGCGGGCACCATCGACAAGACGGCGTACGACGCGCTTCCGCCGGTCAACGGCAAGGCGATCACGCCGACCGTCGAGGAGTCGGAGAAGGCAACGAAGTACCTGGCAGCGCAAACTGGGCGAAGGCCGTCGGCTGACCGTGCCCGGCAAGCGGTCCCGCGCGGCTGACGCCCTGGCTCGGGCTCGTCCCGTTCCTCGGGTTCCTGCTGGTCTTCCTGGTGGTGCCGACGGTCACCGTGATCGTCGGCGCCTTCGCGGAGAAGGGCTCGTTCAGCCTGGTCAACATCCAGGCTTTGTTCACCGCGAGTGAGCTGACGCTGCTGTGGAGGAGCGTGCTGCTGTCCTGCGAGCAGCGCGGCCATCGGCGCGGTCGTTCGGCGGCTTCTTGGCCTATCTGGTGGTCACCCGGCCCGCGACCAGCCCGTTCCGGCGAGTCGTGACGGCGGTGAGCGGCGTTCTCGCCCAGTTCGGCGGCGTCCCACTGGCGTTCGCGTTCGTCGCGACGCTCAGCTTGCAGGGCACGTGACCCAGGCCTTCCAGAATGCGTTCGGGGTCGACCTGTTCGGGTCGGGCTGGCTGTACGGCCTTCCCGGCCTGATCCTGGTCTACAGCTACTTCCAGATCCCGTTGATGGTGATCGTCTTCCTGCCTGCTCTCGACGGCATCCGGCCGCAGTGGCGTGAGGCGGCGGTCAACCTGGGCGCGAGCACCTGGCAGTACTGGCGCCGGGTCGCCGGGCCGATGCTGCTGCCCGGGTTCCTCGGTTCCGCCCTGCTGCTGTTCGCGAACGCGTTCGCGGCGTACGCGACCGCGGCGGTGCTGGTCAGTCAGGGCGCCCCCATCTTGCCCCTGGCGATCCGTGGCGCGCTGACGAGCGAGGTCGTCCTCGGCCAGCAGAACAAGGCGTACGCGCTGGCGTTCGAGATGGTCGTGGTGGTCGCCGTGGTCATGCTGGCGTACGTCTTGCTGGTGCGACGCACCTCTCGGTGGCTGCGATGAGCCGACGGAGAGCGGCGACGGCCGAGCGGTCGCGGGCCTGGGAGGCGACACGTGTCGTCGCCCTGCTGGCGTTCGGGGTGTTCTTCTTGGTGCCGCTGCTCTCGATGGTCGACTTCAGCACCAAGGTGATCGGTGCCGAGGGCCGCACCCTCCAGCCGTGGAAGAACCTGCTGACCGACGAGACGGTCCGGTCCTCGATCGTCACCTCGCTGCTGCTCTCTCTGTTCACCGTGGCACTCATGCTGGTGCTGCTGGTGCCGACCATGATCTGGGTGCGGCTGAGGGTGCCCGGCGCGACGCGGCTGGTGGAGTTCTTGTGCCTGCTGCCGCTGACGGTGCCGCCGTTGGTCATCGTGGTCGGCATAGCCAACGTCTACGCCTGGGTGTCCTACCTGCTCGGCGACTCGGCGCTCACCCTGACCTTTGCTACGTCGTGCTGGTGCTGCCCTACTCCTACCGCTCGCTCGACGCGGCGCTCGCGGCCATCGACGTCACCACGCTCGCGGAGGCAGCGCGATCTCTCGGCGCCAGCTGGGGCACGGTCATCGTCCGGGTCGTGCTGCCGAACATCTGGTCCGGCGTGATGTCGGCCGCGTTCGTCTCCGTCGCGCTGGTCCTCGGCGAGTTCACCTTCGCTTCCCTGCTGCACTTCATCACGCTGCCCACAGTCTCTCGAGGCGCTCGGCAAGTCCGACGCCCAGACGTCGGTCGCGGGCTCCTTCGCGGTCCTTGTCTTCGCGTCGGTGCTTCTGCTGCTGATCGGGTTCGTGGGCCGACGCAACCGTTCCTCGAAGGAGGCCTGACCATGACCGTGGCCGACCGCACCGCCGACCGGTCCCGCGCCGGCACCAGCGTGTCCCTGGTCGGGACTCCGCCGCGACCTACGGGTCGCTGCATGCTCTCGACGGCCTCAGCCTCGACATCGCGCCCGGCGAGATGGTCGTGCTGCTCGGGCCGTCCGGCTGCGGCAAGACCACCGCACTGCGCATCCTCGCGGGGCTCGACCACGCCGACGAGGGCCAGGTCGTCGTCGGCGGTGAGGACATCAGCCGGGTCCCGGCCAACAAGCGCGACATGGGCATGGTGTTCCAGGCCTACAGCCTGTTCCCGCACATGACGGTGCGCGACAACATCGCGTTCGGGTTGCGGCTGCGCGGCCAGGACCACACCCGACGTCTGCAGCGTGCCCGCGACATGCTGGACCTCGTCGGGCTCTCGCAGTTCGAGGGGCGCTTCGCCCACCAGCTGTCCGGTGGCCAGCAACAACGAGTCGCGCTCGCCCGTGCGCTCGCCATCGAGCCGGCCGTGCTGCTGCTGGACGAGCCGCTGTCCGCACTCGATGCCAAGGTCCGCGTGCAGCTGCGCGAGGAGATCCGTCGCGTGCAGGTCGATGTCGGCACCACGACGCTCTTCGTGACCCACGACCAGGAGGAGGCACTCGCGGTCGCCGACCGGGTGGGTGTCATGAGCGCCGGTCGCCTCGACCAGATCGCGTCTCCCACCGAGCTCTACGCGCGGCCGGCGACCCGCTTCGTCGCGGAGTTCGTCGGGCTGAGCAACCGGGTCGGCACCGAGGTCACGGCGGGACAGGCGACGGTGCTCGACGCCCGTCTCGCTGTGCTGGACGGCTCGGTCGAGCAGGGTCCGGGCAAGGCCCTGGTGCGGCCCGAGTCGGTCCGCATCACGACGCCGGAGCCAGGCGCTGACACCAACGCCACCGTGGTCTCGGTCGCGTTCCTGGGGCCGTTCTCGCGGGTGCAGTGCCGGCTCCGTGACGGGCAGATCGTGGTCGCGCAGATCTCGAGCTCCCAGGCGGCCCACCTCGCTCAGGACGCCGCTGTGCGGCTCGACGTCGACGCGGACGCCGTACTCGTGGTGGCCGACTGAGGGCATCACCATCGCGACATTTGCGAAATCGATCGATCTACGGAAGTGTGACGCACACCACCTTTACGACGGATCGTCCGGCACGTACCTGCCGGTGAAGGGATTGATTCAGCATGGCCACTGTCACCTACGACCACGCGGAGCGGCTCTACCCAGGAGCCGAGAGGCCCGCGGTGGACGACTTCAGCCTCGACATCGAAGACGGGGAGTTCCTCGTTCTCGTCGGCCCCTCCGGTTGCGGCAAGTCCACGAGCCTGCGGATGCTCGCGGGCCTCGAGGAGGTGACCAGCGGCTCGATCAGGATCGGCGACCGCGACGTCACCCACCTGCCGCCCAAGGAGCGGGACATCGCGATGGTGTTCCAGAACTACGCGCTCTACCCGCACATGAGCGTCGCGGAGAACATGGCGTTCTCGCTTGAAGATGGCCAAGGTGCCCAAGGAAGAGCGGATGCAGCGGGTCCAGGACGCCGCCAAGCTGCTCGACCTCGAGGACTACCTCGAGCGCAAGCCGAAGGCCCTGTCCGGTGGCCAGCGTCAGCGGGTCGCGATGGGTCGCGCGATCGTCCGGCAGCCGCAGGTGTTCTGCATGGACGAGCCGCTGTCGAACCTCGACGCGAAGCTGCGGGTGTCGACCCGCACGCAGATCGCCGCACTGCAGCAGCGGCTCGGCGTCACCACCGTCTACGTCACGCACGACCAGGTCGAGGCGATGACGATGGGTGACCGGGTGGCGGTGCTCAAGGACGGCGTGCTGCAGCAGGTGGACACGCCGCTGAACCTCTACGACAGCCCCTCCAACCTGTTCGTCGCGGGATTCATCGGCTCCCCGGCGATGAACCTGCTGCGAGCCCACAATGTCGACGGTCACGCCAAGCTCGGCCACGTCGAGGTCCCGATCGACCGTGAGGCCGCGAGCAAGGCGGGCGCCGACATCACGGTCGGCGTTCGTCCCGAGGCGTGGCGCATCGTCGAAGAGGGCGAGGAGGGCATCCCCGTCAAGGTGACCGTCGTCGAGGAGCTCGGCGCCGACGCGTTCGTCTACGGCACCAGCGGCGAGGAGGGCACGCCCGACCAGGTCGTGATCCGCATCGACGCACGCCGCAACCACCAGAAGGGCGACACGTTCAGCGTCACGACCGACCCGAAGAACGTGCACGTCTTCGACACCGAGAGCGGCGCGCGCCTCTCCAAGTAGGACATCGCACGCCGGCCGGGCGTCAGCGAGCTCCTTCGCGCGCCCGGTCGGCGGTGCGCTTGATCCCGTCGACGAAGGTCTGGTCGAGCTGCGCAGGCATGTCGTGGCCCATCCCCGGCACCAGCAGCAGCTCCGACCCGGGGATCGACTGCGACGTGGATCGTCCGCCCGACACGTGCACCATCTTGTCCTGCAGTCCGTGGATGACCAGCACCGGCATCCGCAGGGATCGCAGCCGCCGGGACCGGTCGGGCTGCCGGAGGATCGCGAGCATCTGCCGAGCTGTGCCTGACGCGCTCACCCCACGGTCGAACGTCTCGCCGGCCCGCTTGTCGACGTCCTCGCGCGTCTCCCGGAAGGCCGGCGAGCCGATGATCCGCCACACCCGCGCCGACGAGGCGACGTAGGCCTCCCGTGTCCTGGCGCTGCGCGCAAGGAGCAGCGGCAGGAGTCGTGGGTCCTGCCAGCCGACACTTCGGCGGCCCGTCGTCGACATGATCGACGTCAGCGACCGCACTCGCTCGGGCCGCAGCAGCGCCATCGTCTGCGCGATCATCCCGCCCATCGACACCCCGACGACGTGCGAGGCGTCGATGCCGAGATGGTCCAGGAGCCCGAACCCGTCTCCTGCCATGTCGTCGAGCGTGTACGGCGGACGGGGCCCGCGTCCGAAGAACGCCTGCACCAGCCGCTTGCGCGTCACCCGGGCCTTGATCCGCGAGGAGTGGCCGACGTCGCGGTTGTCGTAGCGGATCACGAAGAACCCGGACCCGGCGAGCAACCGGCAGAACTCGGGGCTCCACCACGTCATCGGTCCACCGAGGCCCATGACGAGCAGAACGGCCTCGTCGTTCGGGTCGCCGAAAGTCTGGTAGCAGATCTCGACCCCACCACCGAGCCGGGCCATCTGCTCGGGAGAGGACGTGATGCTCGACGTGCTCGATGTGCTCGACATGGCGTCCTCTCAAGGCGGGGAGGGAAGTTATGTTACCGGCCGGTTCTGCAAGGGATTTACCCGACCGCTCGGTAACAAACCGGCGTTTGTCTGCATACTTTCGGTTTCAACTGGTTACCGTTCAAGCATGGAATCGCCGCTCGGCTCCTTCCTCTGTCCTCCGGGATTCGCCGGGCCCACCGGGCTGCGCGCGATCGCCCGCGAGGGCAGCGCGGTCACCGAGGCGGCTCGCTTCGTGCGACGCAGTGCCCAGCACCGCCGGCAGCAGCGCGGCACGCCGTACGCGATGCGCGCTCCGGAGGAAGGCCAGGCGCCCGTGGTGCTGGTGCCGGGCTTCATGGCCGGCGACGGCACGCTCGGGCTGATGGCGCGACACCTGCGCCGGCACGGCTACCGCACCTACCGCTCGCTCATGCACGCGAACGTCGGCTGCACGCAGGAGGCCGGCGACGTGCTCGAGCACCGCGTCGAGGAGATCGCGATCAAGCGCGGCCGCAAGGTCACGATCGTCGGGCACAGCCTCGGCGGCCTGATGGCGCGCGGCATCGCCGGACGCCGTCCCGACCTGGTCGACGGCATCGTGACGTTGGGCAGCCCCATCCTCGCCCCCGGAGCTGCCCACCCGCTGCTGCTGCTGGACCTCAAGCTGCTCACCAGCTTGCAGCGTGCCGGCATCGGCAAGGTGATGGGCGAGGACTGCACGTCGGGAGAGTGCGCACGGCTGAGCTGGGAGCAGGCGCAGGTGCGGCTGCGCCGCGAGGTCTCGTTCACGTCCGTGTTCTCCAAGCGTGACGGGATCATCGACTGGCGCAGCTGCCTGGACTCGCAGGCCAAGCCGGTCGAGGTCACCACGAGCCATCTCGGCATGGCCTTCGACCCGGTCGTCCTCGACATCGTCACCGATGCCCTCGCCGCGAACCGAGCCCGGCATGAGCGACGGCTCAGTCGGCAGGCCAGGTTGGCGGCAGTTCCTGACGTGTCGGCGGGTTAGCGCCGCGTCGCGAGCAGGTCACCGCCGCGGCCGTGACCGCGCCCTGCAACAACAGCTCCACCCGGGAGTCGTCGAGCGCGCTCAGCGCCCCGTCGCCTGCCGAGACCACGCCCCAGTCCCACAACAACGCGAGCATGCCGGCCATGAACGAGTCCCCGGCGCCCACGGTGTCGACGACCTCGGTGGGTGGCGTGGCCACCGACACGACGGCGCCCTCGGTGAACGCGGTGGCCCCCTGCGGGCCACGAGTCAGCACCACCAGCTCGGTCTGCTCAGCGGCCAGGAGCTCGCGACAGACGTCCTCCTCGTCGGCGTCCGGTCTCAGGAAGCGCACGTCCTCGTCGGACAGCTTCACGAGCGTGGCGCCGCCACCGATCGCCTTCACCCCGCGCCAGGCGGCCTCCCGGTCGTCGAAGAAGAACGGGCGGATGTTCGGGTCGAAGCTCACGAAGACCCCGGCAGTCACCGCCTGCTTCACCAGGTCCGCGACGACGGCACGGCCCGGCTCGATGCCGGCACCGATCGACCCGACGTGCATGCCTGGGGTGTCCTCGTCGAGCCGCTGGCTCGGCAGGTCCCAGACCAGGTCGAAGTCGTACGTCGCGGCGTGGTGCTCGTCGAGGTGGGCCGTTGCCGTGCTGGTCGTCGCCCCGGCGACCAGTGAGCCGTCGGAGAGCGTGACGCCGCTGTCGCGCAGATGACCCTGAAGCATCTCGCCGTGCCGGTCCTCACCGATGCGCGTGACCAGCGTGGTGGGGACCTCCAGGCGGGACAGGCCGACGGCGACGTTGAGCGGTGAGCCGCCCACGGCCTCATGAGACTCCCCGTCGACGGGGACGACGACGTCGACGAGCGCCTCACCGACGACGACGAACGACCCTGCCACCCGACGGCCTCAGTGCCCGAAGTCGACGGCGGCGTAGGCCTTGAGCTTCTGCAGCTTGTGGTCGGAGGTGATCGACCTGATCGTGCCGCTGCGCGAGCGCATCACCAGCGAGTGGGTGCTGCAGCCCCCGGCCCGGTAGCGCACGCCCCTCATCAGCTCGCCGTCGGTGATGCCGGTGGCCACGAAGAAGACGTCGTCGCCGGTGACCAGGTCGTCGGTCTGCAGCACGTTGTCGGGGTCGAGGTTGTGTCCCGCGTCGAGAGCACGCTGCCGCTCCTCGTCGTCCTTGGGCCACAGCCGCCCCTGGATGACGCCGTCGAGGCACTTCATCGCACAGGCGGCGATGATGCCCTCAGGGGTGCCACCGACCCCGAGCAGCAGGTCGATGCCGGTGTCGGCGCGGGCCGCCATGATCGCGCCGGCGACGTCGCCGTCGGTGATGAACTTGATGCGCGCACCCGTGGCACGGATCTCGCTCGCGATGTCCTCGTGGCGCGGACGGTCGAGGAGCACGACGGTGACGTCCTCGGCCGAGCTGCCCTTGGCCTTGGCGACCTGGTGGATGTTCTCCGCGACGGGGTAGCGGATGTCGACGACGTCGGCGGCCTCTGGGCCGGTGACGAGCTTCTCCATGTAGAAGACCGCCGACGGGTCGTACATCGACCCGCGAGGTGCCACCGCCATGACCGCGATCGCGTTCGTCATACCCTTCGCGGCCAGCGTGGTGCCGTCGATCGGGTCGACCGCCACGTCGCACTCGGGACCGGTGCCGTCGCCGACGGCCTCGCCGTTGTAGAGCATCGGGGCGTTGTCCTTCTCGCCCTCGCCGATCACCACGACGCCGCGCATCCCGACCGTCGAGATGAGGGTCCGCATCGCGTTGACGGCCACGCCGTCGGCGCCGTTCTTGTCGCCCCGGCCGACCCAGCGACCAGCCGCCATGGCGGCAGCCTCGGTCACGCGGACGAGCTCGAGGGCGAGGTTGCGGTCCGGGGCCTCGTGGGCCGCGGAGAGGCCGGGCGACACGTCGGGGCTGTCAGACATAGGCGGATCCTAACGAATCGCCCTCCCTGCCGTCCTCGCCGTAGACCGCGATCTCGGTGGCTTTCACCGTCGCCCACACCTCCGCGCCGGGCGCCAGCCCCAGCTGCGCCGACGATGCCGGCGTCACGTCGGCGATCAGCCCGCCCGCGGCGTCCACGTGCACGCGGACGGCCGACCCGTGTGGAGCGACCGACGTGACCTGCCCCAGCCACCGGTTGCGAGCCGAGCCCCCTGGCTCGGTCGCGGTCAGCGTCACCGCGGTCGGCGGGAAGCACGCGCTCACGTCCCCGTGGGCCTCGGTGCTCGAGACCAGCACGCCGCCGCTGCGGAGCCGGATCGACGTGCCGCTGCTGGTGCCGCGGAGCACGTTGAGGCCCACGAGCCGTGCGACGTGGTCGGTGGCCGGCCGCCGCGCGACCTCGGCGGGCGTGCCCTCCTGCGCCACCCGGCCCTCGTCGATCACCAGCACCCGGTTCGCGACGGTCATGGCGTCCAGGGCGTCGTGCGTGACCAGGAGGGCCACCCCGTCGAAGTCGGCGAGGTGGCGGGACAGCTCCACCCGCAGCGCCATCGCCACCCCCACGTCGAGCGAGGACAGCGGCTCGTCCAGCAGCAACAACCGCGGCTCGGTGGCGAGGGCGCGCGCGATCGCCACCCGCTGCGCCTGCCCGCCGGAGAGTCGGTCAGGGCGGCGGTCGGCCAGGTCGCCCACCCCCAGCCGGTCGAGCCAGGTGCGGGCCACCTTCTCCGCGTCCCGGCGGCGAACGCCGCGACTGCGCGGGCCGTAGGCGACGTTCTCGACGGCCGTGAGGTGCGGGAACAGCAGGCCGTCCTGGAAGACCATGCCCACCTGTCGCCTGCGCGCCTCCATCTGCACCCCTGGGCCGTCCCAGGTCTCCCCGTCGCACACGACGTGGCCCTCGTCGAGGCCGACGATCCCCGCGACCGCGCGCACCAGCGTGGACTTGCCGGCGCCGTTCGGGCCGATGACGGCGATCACGTCGCCACGCTCCGCGCTCAGGTGTACGTCGAGGGTGTGCCCCGGCCGACGTACGACGACATGGGCGTCCAGGAAGGCCGTCACAGGGTCATGGTGCCCTCACGGACCCCTGGGCCGCGACGTCGAACCAGTGCTCGCGCAGCAGCGCCAGCACTCCGACGGACACGAACATCAAGATCACGCTGATCACCAGCGCCGCCTCGGGGTCGGACTGCAGGGCGACGTAGATCGCGTTCGGCATCGTCCGGGTGGTGCCCGGGTAGTTGCCGGCGAACGTGATCGTCGCGCCGAACTCACCCAGGGCGCGCGCCCACGCGAGCACCAGTCCCGCCAGCAGCCCCGACCCGGCCAGTGGCAGCGAGACGGTGCGGAAGATCGTCCACCGGCTCGCGCCGAGGGTCGCGGCCACGACGTCGTACTCCCGGTTCGTGGCGCGCAGCGCGCCCTCGAGGCTCAGCACGAAGAACGGCAGCGCGACGAAGGCATGGGCGATCACGACGGCCGTCGTCGTGAACGGCAGCGTGATGCCGAACGCCTGCTCGAGCGGGGCTCCGAGCAGGCCCGCGCCTGCCGAACGCCGACAGCAGGGCCACACCGGCCACCACGGGCGGCAGCACCAACGGCACGATGACCAGCGCCCGCACCACGGACCGCCCGGGGAAGTTGACGCGGGCGAGCGTCCAGGCCAGCGGGATCCCCAGCAAGACCACCACCACGAGCGCGGACAGCGACGTGACGAGCGACAGCCGCAGCGCGTCGAGAATCTCCGGGCTGGTGAGCTGCCCGAAGAACTGGTCCCAGGGCGTCCGGACCAACAGCGCCAACATCGGCAGCATCAAGAACAGCACGCCGACGAGGGCGGGAACGACCAGCAGCGCGGGCGCTCGCCCGAGCGCGGGCCCGCGCCGCGCCATCAGTGGCTCACGGCTTCCCGAAGCCAGCGTCGGAGAGCACCTGCTGGCCCTGGGACGACAGCACCAGGTCGACGAACTGCTGGGCGAGCTCGGAGTCCTTGGAGTCCTTCAGAGCGGCGATCGGGTACTCGTTGAGGTTCCCCTTCGTCGTCGGGACGTCGATCGGCTTGACCGCGTCACCGGCCGCGACGGCGTCGGTCGCGTAGACGAGTCCCGCGTCGGCCTCGTCCTGCTCGACCTTCGCCTGCACGGCCTTGACGTCGACCTCCTCGCTCACCGGCTTGTGCGTGATCTTGTTGGCGGCGAGCACCTTCGCGGCGAGCTTGCCGCACGGTGCGGTGTCGACGCAGACGACGTACTTCACGTCGGGCTTGTCGAGGTCGGAGAACTGCGTGATGCCGGCCGGGTTGGCCTTCGGCACCACCATCTGGAGGTGGTTGGTGGCGAACAGCGTCGGGTCCTTGGCCGTGCCACCGTCGTCCACGACGGTCTGCATGGTGTCGGTGTCGGCGGTCGCGAGCACATCGGCCGGCGCGCCCTGGTTGACCTGCTCGGCGAGCGTGGCGCTGGAGTCGAACGCGAGCTTCACGTCCACGCCCGGGTGGTCCTTCTCGAAGTCGGCGGCGAGCGTCGTGAACGTCTCGGTCAGCGATGCGGCACCCAGCACGTTGAGCGTGGTCTTGTCGCTGCCACTTCCGCTGCTGTCGTCGGAGCCGCCTCCGCAACCGGCGAGGACGAGCGCCGCCACCAGCGACGCGAGCACTCCCAGCACGGGCGTACGGCGGCTTCTCGAGGTCTTCACGGCAGCTCCACGACGACGTTGGTCGACTTGACGGACGCGATGGCGATGACGCCCGGCTCCAGGCCGAGCTCGTCGGCGGCCTCCGAGCTCATCAGCGACACCAGGCGGTACGGCCCGCACACCATCTCCACCTGCGCCATCACGGGGTCCTTCTTCACGGTGGTGACGATTCCGCGCATGCGGTTGCGGGCGCTCACCGACGCGGCCCGGCTGGCATGGCCGAACCCCTCCGGCGCCTGCTCGGCGAGCGACTTGGCCAGCCTGGCGAGGTCAGCGCCCTCGATGCTGGTCCGGCCGTCGACGCCGGCGCTGGCCGGCACGCGGTCGGCGTCGATCCAGCGGCGCAGCGTGTCGTCGCTGACCCCCAGCACATCGGCTGCTTCCGTGACTCGGTAGGTGCTCACGCTCGCAGTATGCCGCATCTGCGGTACTCGTCAGTGACCCAGGCTCCGCATCTGCGGCGATGTCATACCTGACAAGCCCACGCGGTTGAGGATGCGCGAGGGGTGAGTGGTCGGGTGCGCTCGAGAATCGACGTAGGGTCGCGCTCGGGGCCAGGCTGGGCCGAGCGCATCAGTCTGGGGCGCCGATAGGGGTTACGCCTTGTCGGCGTCTTTTCGTTGACTCAGGTCCGGAGCGCGGCGTGGCGGCGCTCTAGCGCCCGGATGAGCCTGCGGGCGAGGTGCGTTTCGGTGACGTCGGCGTTCTCTGCGGCGTCGGTGAGCCACGCGAGGGCTTCTTCTATCTCTCGTCCGGTCAGGGCGCGGAGGGCACCTGCCGCCTGGTTGATAACCGGGAGGTCGCGATCCGGGGTCTGGGGGTCGCTGGGCACTACGTCCTACTGCTGGTGGGCCTCATCGTCGTAGCTCCTCCTGTGGCCTGCTCACCAGCCCGACGCTACGCCCTCGCGCAGTGACAGCTCGAGGAGCCCGTTCTGAGGGGAGTTGTGCAGCAGGGCCAGTGCGCCGCGGCGCGTCAGTTGCGCGAGAGCTCGCTCGTCAACGAGTCCTGGACGTAGGCCATCGCCTGCTGCGCCACCGGATCGGCGAACCGCGTCGCAATGTCGGCGGGGTCCACGTCCTCGAAGTGCTCGTGGATCCACCACAGGTGGCCTTGGTGGTCGCGGACCCTGGCCACCCGCTCGCCGAACGCCAGCTCGGTGGGCTTGGTGACCACCCGAGCACCGGCTGTCACCGCGCGGTCGGTGGCATCGTCGACATCGGCGACGTACACCCGCAGGTGTGACGGAGTGGGAGGCCAGTCGGGGCCCGCGTCGAACATCATGACCACCGCGTCACCGATCTCGACCTCGACGTGGCCTATGCGGTTGTCGGGTCCGACCATGCGTGATCCAGGGGTCTCCCGGGCACCGAAAGCCGCCTCGAGGAACGCGATCTCGGCATCCGTGTCGACGCTGATCACCCACGGATCCACGCGGGAGTAGCGCTCGGGCAACACGACATCTCCGGGTTCGTCGCTCATGCCGTCAGGATCGCAGGCACCACCGACTGAACCGGCGCTCGGCGGGTACCGGCGCGACCTACGAAGGGGTGAGGCATGACCGCAGACGTCAGGTACGGGTACACGTTGATGACCGAGCAGTCGGGACCGCGCGAGATCGTTCGCTATGCGTCAGCCGGCGAGCAGGCCGGGTTCGACTTCGAGGTGATGAGCGACCACTACTTCCCGTGGCTGGTCGAGCAGGGTCACGCGGCGTACGCCTGGAGCATGCTCGGGGCCGTCGCGCAGGTCACCGACCAGGTCGAGCTCATGACGTACGTGACCTGCCCGATCATGCGCTACCACCCCGCGGTGGTGGCGCAGAAGGCGGCGACGGTGGGACTGCTGAGCGACGGTCGCTTCACGCTCGGGCTGGGTTCGGGCGAGAACCTCAACGAGCACGTCGTCGGCCGCGGCTGGCCGCCCGCGAACGTCCGGCACGAGATGTTCGGCGAGGCCATCGACATCATCTCCGAGCTCCTCGACGGCGGCTACGTCAACTACGCCGGCTCCCACTACCGGGTGGACTCCGCGAAGGTGTGGGACCTCCCGGACCAGAAGGTGCCGATTGCGGTGGCCGTCTCAGGTGACCAGTCGATCGAGCGGTTCGCACCCAAGGCCGACCACCTCATCGCGGTCGAGCCCGAGGCCGAGCTCATCGCGAAGTGGGACGAGGTCGCGCGGGACCGGGACAGCCGCAAGATCGGCCAGCTGCCGATCAGCTGGGACACCGACCGCGAGCGCGCCGTCACCCGGGCGCACGAGCAGTTCCGCTGGTTCGCCGGCGGCTGGAAGGTCAATGCCGAGCTGCCGGGTCCTTCGGGCTTCGCCGGCGCGACCCAGTTCGTGAAGCCGGAGGACGTCGCCGCCTCGATCCCGTGCGGCCCCGATGTGGAGAGCATCGTCGAGGCGGTCGGCGAGTTCACCCGCGCCGGCTTCACGGACGTGGCGTTGGTGCAGATCGGTGACGAGAACCAGGAGGAGTTCCTCGGCTTCGCGGAGAAGGAGCTGCTGCCCGCCTTGCGAGAGCGCTGAGTCCCGAGCTGGAGCGCGGATGCGAGTCGCGCCAGACTGGCCCGGTGCTCGCCGTCAGCTACTCCGCTCCGGGGTCGATGCCGGTCCTTGACAGCTGGCCCGACCCCGCGTGTCCAGAGGACGGGGTGGTCGTCCGGGTCGGTGCCACCGGGGTGTGCCGTTCGGACTGGCACGCCTGGATGGGCCACGATCCGGTGCCGCTGCCGAACGTGCCGGGTCACGAGCTCGCCGGGACGGTGCACGCCGTCGGGCCAGAGGTGACCTCCTGGGCCGTGGGCGACCGGATCACCGTGCCGTTCGTGTGCGGCTGCGGTCGGTGTCAGAGCTGCGAGGCCGGGGACACCCACGTGTGCCCGCATCAGACGCAGCCGGGCTTCACAGGCCCCGGCTCGTTCGCCGAGCTGGTGGCCGTGCATGCCGCCGACACCAACCTCGTGCGGCTGCCGGACAGCCTCGACGTGGTTACCGCTGCCTCGCTCGGCTGCCGGCTGGCCAGCGCGTACCGCGCCGTGGTCACCCACGGTCGCCTGGAAGCAGGCCAGTGGCTCGCGGTCCACGGCTGCGGCGGAGTCGGGCTCTCGGCCGTGCTCGTCGGGGTGGCGCTCGGCGCCAGGGTCGTGGCCGTCGACGTGTCCCCCGGGGCGGTCGCGCGAGCGACCGAGCTCGGGGCCACCGCCACGGTGGTCGACGCGGATGCCGCGTCGGCCGTCCGGGAGCTGACGGGCGGCGGTGCCCACATCTCCGTGGACGCCGCCGGCACCACGGAGACCGCCGTCGCCTCGGTCCGGAGCCTGCGCCGCCGCGGCAGGCACGTGCAGGTCGGCCTGCTCCTCGGCGACCAGGCCACGCCACCGCTGGCCATGGACCTGGTCGTGTCGCAGGAGCTGTCGGTGCATGGGTCCCACGGCATGCCGGCCCACCAGTACGCCGAGCTGCTCGACCTCGTCGCCGACGGCACGCTGGACCCCTCGCTGCTGGTCGGCCGGGTCATCGAGCTTGCCGAGGCACCTGCGGCGCTGGTCGCGATGAGCGAGCCGGCCACGACGGTCGGCATGACCGTCGTGCGCCTCGACTGAGCCTGTGGACGCCTTGGCCGGGTCTCAGCGGACGACCGGCGCCCAGGCCCACAGCACGACCACGCCGGTGACGACCGCGGGCAGCGTGACCAGCGCGGAGAGGGTGTGGAAGGTGCGCGTCGAGGCCTCGAGCCCGTGCCGCCGCAGTGTGCGCCTCCACAGCAGGTTCGCCAGCGAGCCGGCGTAGGTCAGGCTGGACCCGACGCCGAGACCCACGAGTGCGGCGAGCACCGCCGTCTCGCCCAGGGGCGCCGCCAACGGGACCAGCAGGAGCGTGGCGGGCAGGTTGTTGACCAGGTTCGCCAGGAGGGTGGCGAGCAGTGCCACACCGAGCAGGGCGAGCAAGCCCGTGGCCGCTGGGCAGTGCGTGCTCGACCAGCTCGCCCAGGAACGAGTCCGTGACGGCCGCCACCACCACCCCGAGGCACAGCACGAACACCGCGAAGCCCGCGTGGGTGGCCCTGCCGAGCTCGGGCACGGTGACGCGCCGCCTGCGTAGCGACCAGCCGCCCAGCGCGAGCGCAGCCGCGGCCGCGACCCAGGCGGGCGCCACCCCGAACGGCGAGAGAGCGGCGAAGCCGCACAGCATGAGCCCCACCACGACGAGGGGTACGACGGGCAGCGCGACGTCGCTCGGGGCGGGCCGGCTCTTCGGCGTGACCGCCAGGTCGTCCCGGAAGAACAGCCGGTGTCCGACGTACTCCACCCCGAGCACCGCGACCCACACCGGCGCCATCACGAGGGCGAACCCGGCGAACGACAACGACGGCAGCCACGGCAGGGCAAGCAGGTTGGTGAGGTTCGACACCGGCAGCAGCAGGGAGGCGGAGTTCGCCAGCCGGGCGCAGGCGTAGACCGCCGGCCGCGGGCTGACCAGGCTTCGGGTCGCCGCCATCGCCACCACGGGAGTCAGCAGCACGACGGTGGTGTCGAGGCTGAGAGCGGCCGTCGTCACTGCAGCCGCGACGAACGTCATGGCCAGGATCCGCCTCGCTCCGCCGCGACCGGCACGAGCAACCAGCGAGCCGACCGCCGTGAAGACGCCCTCCGCGGCGCACAGCTCCGCGACCACGAGGATCGCCGCGAGGAACGCGACGACCGGGAACAGCAACCGCACCTGCTCCTCGGCCCCGGACACCGGCACTGCCCCCACTGCCAGCACGGTGCCCACGGCGGCAACGCCGACCAGCGCCTCGAGCCACCCCGGCGGGTGCACGAAGGCGATCGCGAGCATCACCACGAGCGCCAGCACCGCGACGACGTCGATCAGCGGGGCAGGCACCGGGGGAGCCTATGCCTGCTTGGGGAGCCCTTTGCGACGATGGAGGAGTGAGCGAGCAGGCGGGCCGGTACAACCGGTCGTTCGGGGGACTGCTCGGTTCCTTGCTGGTCCTCGTGCTCGTCGTCGTCGGCTACGTCGTGATCCGAGCCGTCGCGCTGCCCGACCGGGAGACGTCGGAGCCGACGGTGGACTACGCCAAGGTCGTGGAGCCGGCCAAGAAGGCCGCTCGGTTCGACCTGGTGGCACCCTCGCGGCTGCCCGACGGGTGGCGCGCGACCTCCGTCCGCTTCGACCCGGGGCCGCCGCAGCACTGGCACCTCGGCGTGCTGACCCCCGAGCAGCACTACGTCGGGCTCGAGCAAGGTGACCGGTCGCGGGCGCAGATGGTCGAGGAGTACGTCGACGGCGCGGCGAGCCGAGGCGCGGCTGTCGACGTGGCCGGGCGGCCCTGGTCGACGTACACCGACGTCGGCGGGGACCTCGCGCTCGTGCGAAGGCAGGGCCGGACCACCACGGTCGTGGTGGGCCACGACGTGTCGAGGTCGCAGCTGGTCAGCTACGCCGCGAGCCTGCGCTAGCGACTACTGCTCCTCCGGCTCCGAGTCGCCCGCGATCGCCGCGTCGAGACGCGCCTTCGCACCGTCGAGCCACTCCTGGCAGATCCGGGCGAGCTGCTCGCCGCGCTCCCACAGCGCGAGCGAGCCCTCGAGGTCGGTGCCGCCGGACTCGAGCTGGCGCACCACCTCGACGAGCTCCTCGCGTGCCTGCTCGTAGCTCGGTCGCTCCTCGCTCACTGCTCCTCCTCCTGGCTGACAGTCTTCTCGGTGCCGGTCACCACGGCGGCGATGCGGCCGTCCGCGACGCGCACCGCAAGCGTCGTGTCGGTCCGGGCCTGCGCGACCTCGGTCACCACGTGGCCTTCGCCGTCCTGCACGACGGCGTAGCCGCGTCGCAGCGTGGCCAGCGGGGACAGCCCGCGCACGCGGGCCAGCTGGTGGCCGAGGTCGTTGCCTGCCCGGTCGAGCTGGTGGTGGACCGTCCGGCGGGCGCGCTCTCGCAGCGCCTCGACCTCGCGCACCCGCTCGTCGAGCCCGCGACCCGGGTCGGCCAGCGCAGGCCGGGACCGGATGGTGTCGAGGGCGTGCCGCTCGCGGGCGAGCCAGGCGTCCAGCAACTGGCGGCCGCGCTGGCGCAGGTGGTCGACCCGCGCCACCTCCTCGCGCACGTCGGGCACGACGAGCTTCGCGGCGTCGGTCGGGGTCGACGCGCGCAGGTCGGCGACCAGGTCGAGCAGCGGGCTGTCCGGCTCGTGGCCGATGGCGGAGACGACAGGCGTCCGCGCGGCGAAGACCGCTCGCAGCAGGCCCTCGTCGGAGAACGGCAGCAGGTCCTCCACCGAGCCGCCGCCGCGTGCGATCACGATGACCTCGACGTCGGGGTCGCGGTCGAGCCGCCCGACGGCCTCGATGACCTCGGCCGCCGAGCCGGTGCCCTGCATGGCGGCGTACCGGACCGCGAACCGCACCGCCGGCCACCGGCGCCTGGTGTTCTCGAGCACGTCGCGCTCGGCAGCGCTGTTCGGTGCGGTGACGAGCCCGATCTTGCCGGGCAGGAACGGCAGTCGCCGCTTGCGCTCGGCGGCGAAGAGGCCCTCGGCCGCCAGCAGCTGACGGCGCCGCTCGAGTCGGGCGAGCAGCTCACCGAGACCGACCATGCGGATGTCGCGGGCGTACAGCGAGAGGGTGCCGCGGTTCGCGTAGTACGACGGCTTCGCATGGATCACGACCGAGGCGCCCTCGACCATCGGCGGGTTGAGCGAGTCGAAGACCTGCCGCGAGCAGGTGACCGGTATCGAGATGTCCGCGACGGTGTCACGCAGGGTCATGAACACGGTGTTCATGCCCTGCCTCCGGTTGAACTGCGCGACCTGGCCCTCCACCCACACCACGCCGAGCTTGTCGACCCATCCGGAGATCGCGTTGGCGATCGTGCGCACCTGCGCAGGCTTCTCCGGTGAGGTGTCCATGGCCACCCGATGACCCTAGGTCACAGCACCTACGATGGAGCGATGAGCACATCGGACCTGGGGATGCCGCCCGTCCTCGATCCGGGCGAGGCGAACGAGGCCGAGCGAGCCGTGCTGCTCGCCGCCCCGCGGGGCTACTGCGCCGGCGTGGACCGAGCAGTCATCACCGTGGAGAAGGCGCTGGACCTGTACGACGCACCGGTCTACGTGCGCAAGCAGATCGTGCACAACAAGCACGTCGTGAAGGACCTCGAGTCCCGCGGCGCGGTCTTCGTCGAGGAGATCGCCGAGGTGCCCGAAGGGGCACTGGTGGTCTTCTCCGCCCACGGTGTCTCCCCGGAGGTCCACAGGCAGGCCGAGGAGCGCTCGCTCAAGACGATCGACGCCACCTGTCCGCTGGTGACCAAGGTGCACCACGAGGCACGCCGTTTCGCCAAGGACGACTACGACATCTTGTTGATCGGCCACGCCGGTCACGAGGAGGTCGAGGGCACCGCCGGTGAGGCGCCCGAGCACATCCAGCTGGTTCAGACCCCCGACGACGTCGCGAACGTCGAGGTGCGCGACCCGGCGAAGGTCTCGTGGCTCTCGCAGACCACGCTGTCGGTCGACGAGACCATGACGATCGTCGAGGCGCTCCGAGAGCGGTTCCCCCAGCTGCTCGACCCGCCCTCGGACGACATCTGCTACGCCACCCAGAACCGCCAGATGGCGATCAAGGAGATCTCGGTGGACGCCGACCTCGTGATCGTCGTCGGCTCCGGCAACTCCTCCAACTCCGTGCGCCTCGTCGAGGTCGCCCTGGAGTCCGGCGCCAGGTCGGCCTACCGGGTCGACGACGCCAGCGAGATCGAGGAGTCGTGGCTCGAGGGCGTGCAGACGGTCAGCGTCACCTCAGGCGCTTCGGTGCCCGAGGACCTGGTCGATGGCGTGCTGGCCTTCCTGGCCGAGCGCGGCTACCCCGACGCCAAGGCGGTGCACTCCGCCGAGGAGTCGTTGATCTTCGCGCTGCCTCCCGAGCTGCGCCGCGACATGCGCGCCGCCGAGAAGAACAACGCCTGAGTCAGACCTCGATGCGGGACCGCTTCGCGGCGGCCCGGATGACGCCGGCGTTGCGCAGCGCCATCTGACGCAGCGCCAGCAGGCCGAGCGTGAGCCCGTAGCCCACGACGAGGGCGCCCGCATGGTGTGCCAGGCCCGAGACGACCGCCTGGAAGAACCCGTCCGACGGCTCGGCGAGCGCAGCAGGAGCAAGCACGGCGAGCACCCCGAACACGGCTGCGAGGACCAGCGGGGGACACACGCCGACGACGAAGAAGTCGCGAGGGTGCACCGCGAGCACGGCGCCGACGCACGCGCCGACGAAGACGATGTCGGTGAGCAGCGTGACGTCGTCGAACAGCAGCAGATCGACCGCGGAGACGAGCAGGACCACGACGCCAGCGGCGACGGCAACGAGCAGGCCGGGGGTGCGGCCCTCTTCCCAGAGCGTCCTACGTGGAGGAGCTTCTGTGCTCACACCAGCACGGTAGGCCGCCGCGGGGGCGATCAAGGGGCGACGCGCCGCGCCGGCCCGGAGCCCTCGTCGTCCACCTCGAGCTGCGGGAGCTCCGCCCGCTGGTCGGCCACGCTGTCCATCAGCTCGGCGGTGGTGAGCGGCCGTGGCACGTCGACGACCGGTTCGGGCGAGGTGAGCTCGTCTCCTGCCACTCCGAGCTCACCGAAACGTCGCGCTGAGACGAGCACGCGGTTCTCGATCGACCCCACCGCGCGGTTGTAGGCACTCACGGCGCCGGTCAGCGACCGACCGAGGCGGTCGAGGTGACCGCCCATGGTCCCGAGCCGGTCGTACAGGTCGCGCCCGAGCTCGTGGATCTCCCTGGCCTTGTCGGCGAGCGTCTGCTGGGTCCAGGCGTAGGCGACCGTGCGCAGCAGCGCGATCAGCGTGGTCGGCGTCGCGAGCACGACCCGGCGGTCCGCGGCGTACTCCAGCAGGGCCGGGTCGGCCTCGAGCGCGGCCGACAGGAACGACTCACCCGGCACGAAGAGCACCACGAACTCCGGCGTCGCCGGCAGCGCTCGCCAGTAGCCCTTGGCGGCGAGCGTGTCGACGTGCTGGCGCAGCTGTCGTGCGTGACGTTGCAGATGGTCGGCGCGCGCGTCCTCGGACAGGTCGGGGTTGTCCGCGCACGCGTCGAGGAACGCATCGAGCGGGACCTTCGCGTCCACCACGACCTGCTTGCCGCCCGCGAGGTGCACGACGAGGTCGGGCCGCAGCAGCCGCCGCTCCGACTGGTCGTCGTTGGTCTCCACCTCCGCGGACATCTGCTCGGTGAAGTCACAACGCTCCACGAGGCCGGCGATCTCGACGACGCGGCGCAGGTGCAGCTCACCCCAGCGACCCCGCACGTGCGGGCGACGCAACGCCGTCGACAGCGAGGCGGTCTCACGGCGCAGCGAGTCGGTCGAGTGGCGCACCTCGTCGACCTGCTGGCGAAGCTGGCTCTGCCAGGACACGCCGTGCTGTGCCATGTCACGGAGCTGGTCGTGGAGCCGGTCGAGGCTCTCCCGCACCACGGCAGCCTCGCCGGCGCGGTCGACGTACGCCTTGGGGTCCGTCTCGCGAGCACGCGACCACAACACGCCCACTGCCGCGCCGATCAGCAGACCCGTCAGCAGCACGGCGAGCACCGACAGCGTGGTCGCGAGATCGAATCCCAAGGTCATGATCTGAGGATGACCGCTCGCACCGACAGTTTCCGGGAGGTCCGACTTCGGGTGTCGGGCCGGTATAGGTGGGTAGAAGGACGACGTGACGACGGCACCTTCTCGGGGCCTGCAGCGAGGCACGGCCGCCGAGAGCTACGAGAGATTCCGGCTCGGCTACCCAGACGAGGTGGTCGACCGGCCCTTGGCGTACGCAGACATCTCGGTGCGCTCGGCCATCGAGGTCGAGGCGGGCACCGGCAAGGCGACGCGAGCCTTCGCAAGCCGGGGCGTCCACGTCACGGCGCTCGAGCCCGACGTCGACATGTTCAGCGTGCTGGAGCGCGAGACCGTCGGGATGTCGGTGGAGCCGGTGCTCTCCAGCTTCGAGAAGTACGACGGACCAAGGGTCGACCTGGTCTATGCCGCGGCCGCCTGGGACTGGACCGACCCGCTCCACCACTGGACGCGCGCTGTCGACCTGCTCGTCGACGGCGGTGTCCTCGCGCTGTTCAGCAGCCCGATGAAGCTGGCGGACCGTTCGCTGCAGGCATCCATCGACTCGGTGTTCGCCCGCAACGACCAGCACCTGCGGGCAGCCGCGGGCTGGCTGCACGACGAGATGACGGCCTCTGACCTGGTCGTCGACATCGAGCACCACGTCGTGCCCCGCGAGGTCGTGCTCCTGCAGCGCGAGTACATCGGGTTCTTGTCCACGATCCCGGACTTCGCCGACCTGCCGATGGAGGAGCGCCAGGACGTGCTGCGCCGCATCGCGGGCGTCCTGCCGTCACAGGTCCTCGTCGACGCGACGCTCGGACTCCACCTCGCCCGTCGGGTCAGCTGAGGTCGACGATCACGGGGGCGTGGTCGCTGGCGCCCTTCCCCGCACGCTCGTCCCGGTCGATGAACGCCCCGGTCACTCGCTGCTGCAGGGTGTCTGACCCGAGCACGAAATCGATCCGCATGCCGCGGTTCCGCTCGAACCGTTCCCGGTAGTAGTCCCAGTAGGTGTAGACGTCCGGTCCCGGCAGGTGCGGCCGCACCAGATCCTCGTAGCCGAGCTCGACGATCGCCTCGAAGGCGGCCCGCTCCTGCGGCGTGACGTGCGTGCTCTTGGCGAACCGAGTGATGTCGAACACGTCCTCGTCTCGCGGCGCGATGTTCCAGTCGCCCATGAGTGCCACCTGCGCCGCCGGGTCAGCCGCCGACCAGCCGGCCGCGGCGTCGCGCAGCCGGGCCAGCCAGTCGAGCTTGTAGACGTAGTGCGGGTCGTCGGGCTTGCGGCCGTTCGGCACGTAGAGCGACCACACCCGGACGCCGCCGCACGTCACCCCGATCGCGCGTGCTTCACCGAGGGGTGGCTCGCCCCACTCCGGCATGCCTGGGAACCCGCGCTCGACGTCGGCGATCCCGACGCGCGACACGACCGCGACGCCGTTCCACTGGTCGTGACCGGCCGTGGCGACGTCGTACCCCAGGGCCTCGAGCCCCATCACCGGCCACTGGTCGTCGCGGACCTTGGTCTCCTGGAGCGCGAGCACGTCGATGTCGTGGCGCTGGAGCAGCGCCTCGACGCGCGAGATCCGCGAGCGGACGGAGTTGACGTTCCAGGTGGCGATGCGCACGCCACGACCCTAGAGGGGTGGAGCGGCTCGGTCAGAACCTGCTGACGCGGACGTCCTTGGCGGCGAGGTAGCACTCGAACCGGCCGTCGGCCGAGTCGAGGTAGCCCTCGAGGAGCTCCTCGAAGCGGTCGATCTCGTGACGGAGGGCGAACATGCGGTAGTCCAGCAGGCGCTCGCGGTGGCAGTGGTGCGGCTGCGGGTCCATGCGGTCCACGGACGCGCCGCAGTCAGTGCAGGGCATGAATCGTGATGCGAACAATGTCCGTTTACCTCCGGGCGGGATATTGCCCCGCCGCGGGCGCGCCCAAACAAGGTGTTGCCCGCCGCGAGAGTGATGACGGCCACTGCTGTGCGCGGATTGGGTCGGGCGCGCGAGCGACCGTAGACTCCCCGCCCGTGGCACTCACCATCGGGATCGTCGGCCTGCCGAACGCCGGCAAGTCGACTCTGTTCAACGCGTTGACGAAGAACAACGTGCTCGCGGCCAACTATCCGTTCGCCACGATCGAGCCCAACGTCGGTGTCGTCGGCGTCCCCGAGCCCAGGCTGCCGGTCCTCGCAGAACTGTTCTCCTCGGCCAAGACAATCCCCGCCACGGTCGAGTTCGTCGACATCGCCGGCATCGTGCGCGGGGCCAGCGAAGGTGAGGGCCTGGGCAACCGGTTCCTGTCCCACATCCGGGAGTCGGCGGCCATCTGCCAGGTGACCCGCGTGTTCCGCGACGACGACGTCAGCCACGTCGACGGCCAGGTCGACCCGGCGAGCGACATCTCGACGATCCAGACCGAGATGATCCTGGCCGACCTGCAGACCGTCGAGAAGGCCCTGCCCCGGCTGGAGAAGGAGGCGAAGGGCAAGAAGGAGCTCGCCCCGGTCGTCGCAGCAACCGCTCAGGCCAAGGACGCGCTCGAGGCCGGCACCCCGATCATCGCGACCGACATCGACCGGGCCCTGGTACGTGAGCTGTCGCTGCTGACCGCGAAGCCCTACATCTACGTCTTCAACTGCGACGCCGACGAGCTAGCCGACGAGGAGCTCAAGAAGCGGATGAGCGACCTCGTCGCACCGTCCGAGGCGATCTTCCTCGACGCGAAGTTCGAGGCCGAGCTGGTCGAGCTCGACGACGACGAGGAGGCGCGCGAGATGCTCGCGGAGACCGGGGTCGACGAGCCCGGTCTCGACGTACTCGCCCGGGTCGGCTTCGACACCCTCGGCCTGCAGACCTACCTCACCGCCGGGCCCAAGGAGTCGCGCGCCTGGACGATCCGCCGCGGGGCGACGGCACCCGAAGCGGCCGGCGTCATCCACACCGACTTCCAGCGCGGCTTCATCAAGGCGGAGATCGTCTCGTACGACGACCTGGTCGCCGCCGGCTCCATGAACGCCGCCAAGGCCGCCGGCAAGGTCCGCATGGAGGGCAAGGACTACGTGATGGCCGACGGCGACGTCGTGGAGTTCCGCTTCAACGTGTAGCGGGTCAGGTCTGGCGCAGTGCCTGTCGCTGGAGGTAGAGGGCGTCGTCGGCTCGCTTGACGAGCTCGTCCGGTGAGTCGCCGGGGCGCAGCTCGGAAATTCCCACGCTCATCGAGCTGGTCTTGGACATGGCCCGCAAGACCGAGTTCATGGAGGCCAGCCGTTCGGCTGCCACTGTGGCGGTCTGGCCCGCCATCACGCACACGAACTCGTCGCCGCCGTACCGGATGACGATGTCGTAGGGACGCAGCTTCGTTCGCAGCGCGTCGGCCACCTGCCTCAGCAGCTTGTCCCCGGCCGCGTGTCCCCTCGAGTCGTTCACGGCCTTGAGGTGATCCACGTCGACGAAGGCCACCGCCAACGGTTCCTTGGTTCGCAGCGCACGTAGCACTTCCCGGTTCAGCTCCGCGAAGCCTGGTCCGCGTCGGTACGTGCCTGTCAGCTCGTCGAGGTGAGCATCCTTCCGGTCGGATGCCGAGACATCTCGGTCCGCCACCGCTGCCGTTCGGTCCGCCCCGGCGAAGCCACGCTCGATCCCCCCCGCCTCACGATCGGTCGAGGCGGTGAATCGGTCCGTCTCGGCGCTTCCGCGTGCGCTTGCGCTCAGTTCACGGTCAGTTGCGTTCGCATGGCGGTCGTCGGCGGATCCACGGCGGTCGGATGCGGCCTCGGCCCGGGCGTGACGCATCCGGTCGAGGGCGTCGCTGCTGAGCCTGGGCTGCGTCACATCCTCGAGCTGCTCGGCCGCAGTGTCGCGTCGGTCCGCCGCCAGGTCCCGTTCGTCGCCGATCCCGTCGCGCTCATCGGCTAGGTGGTCTCGTTCGTCGGCGGCCAGGTCGCGGCGGTCCGCGTATTGGTCGCGCAGGTCGCTCGACCGGTCTCGCTCGTCGCTGGCCCGGTCCCGCTGCAGGGCAGCGTTGTCGCGTTGCTGTGCCGATCGGTCGCGCCGTCGACCGGCCCGATCCTGCGCCGCACCCGAATCTACGGTCGAGACATCGGAAGGAGGTTCAGACTCGTTGATGTAACACCCACCCCACCGCCCCGGGAACCCGGGGCTACCTGGAGTGTCGCACGGACGCTCGGTCGTTTGGGCGGACCGAGGGCGCCAGTGGCGACACTTCCAAGTCCGTGTTCACCCCTGGGTCTAGGTCGGTGGCCCGTTCAGCCGTCCTCGCTGACGTAGAAGCGGTTGCCGTCGGGGTCGACGAAGCTGAACATCAGCGGCGCGGACTCCCAGTCGAGCAGCTCGCCTACGTCTAGACCCTTGTCGGCCAACGCCGCGTGGGCGGCGCGGGCATCGATGGTGATCAGCCGGATGCCCGTGTCGATCCCGGCCGGGAGCTGGTCACCGGCGGCTACCAGGGACAACGTCGTGCTCCCGCCGGGAAGCGCCAGCTCTATCCAGCGGAAGCCTGGCTGGAGCTCGACATCGAGGGTGGTGCTGAAGCCCAGCTCCTCGAGGAGCGTCTTGCTGCGTTCTTGGTCGGCCACCGGGACGGCCACGGTGTGCACATTGGTGAACAGTTCAGTCATACCGGTGTTGACCGTGCTCGGTCGGAGAAGTCATCGGTGAGCCCGGTGGTATCGACGCACCCAATCCTCACTGAGCTCGTCGGCCTGTCTCGGCAGGGAAGAGCCGGGCTGCCAACTCGCCGGGGCCACCACGCCCAGTCGCGCCAGGATCCCGTCCACTGTGGAGCGAGGGCGCGCAACCAGGTTCTCGTAGGTCACCACGAACGGGCTCACACCCTGGCCCGCGAACCATTCGGACCAGGCAGCGTTGTGCCCGTGGACGGTGCGAACCAGCTGCGCGACCAGGTCGAGGTCGAGCTCAGGCTCGCCCGAGGCCGCGTCACCCGGCTGCCAGTAGCCGGTCCGCTCGGCGCGCGCCCACGAGACGGCTTGCCGGACGACGTCCGCCCGGCGCAGGTGCACGAACACCAACGGCCCGAAGGCGTCGTTGAGCAGCGCCAGGTCGGGACCGGCCGACGACGGTCGGCTCAGTCCATGGACCAGATGGCTCATCGTTCCCCACATGATCCGGGCGGCGAAAACCCCGTTGGAGGTGGTGCCCTCCCGCTTCACGCGTTCGACGAAGTCCCGGTAGTCGAAGCCACCGTCGCTCATGACCTGGACCCCGAGCCGTGACGCCCAGTCACGTTGGTCAGGCTCGCGGAAGTACGACGCGGGGTGCCCGGCCACACCGGTCGAGGCGAGCAGGTCGCACAAGAGCGTGCTGCCCGTGCGAGGAGTGCCGCACAACAGGTACGACGAAGGTCCCGTCACGCCGACACAGTAGGGCTGCCCGGCCGCGGCGGAACCGATTCGCACCCGGGGTCGTAGTACCAAGGTTCGATGGCGGCGACCCCAGTTCATCCGGATAACTAGGAGGTGGCACTTCCAAGGCCAGAGGTGAACGACATGAGCAAGACGGCTGTCCTGGTGGCCGCCGTCGTGCTTGCGGCCGGCGGCTGGCTGACCTCCTCGTCGTTCGGCGAGTCGTCGTCGAGCACGCGGTCGTCCCAGGTGCGTCCCGTGCTGGGCGGTTCGCAGGCACCGGTGGTCGACCGCACCGGTGCGGGCCTCGCAACCCGCCACGAGCGCGACGCCAGGTGGAGCAGGTGCCACAGGCACCAGGTCGTGAGCGACGACGGCGCCCTGGTGGGCCCGTCCGACCAGGTCAGACGAACGCGCTCTCACCCGTGATGGCGCGTCCGACGATCAACGTGTTGATCTCGCGGGTTCCCTCGTAGGAGTAGATGGCCTCCGCGTCGGCGACGAACCGGCCGACGTGGTGCTCGAGCAGGATGCCGTTGCCGCCCAGCACCTCGCGTGCCCAGCCGACCGTGTCTCGCATGCTTGCGGTGGTGAACGCCTTCGCGAGGGAGGCGTGCTCGTCGCGCAGTGCGCCGGCGTCCTGCAGCTGGGAGACCCGCACACACATCGCCGTCGATGAGACGACGTTCGCGAGCATCCTCACGAGCAGGTCCTGCACGAGCTGGAAGCCGGCGATCGGCTTGCCGAACTGCTCGCGGCCCTGCGTGTAGCGCAGCGCGTGATCGTAGGCGCCACGGGCGCAGCCGGCGGCCTGCCAGGCGACACCCATCCGCGTCACCTTCAGCACCTTGGAGGTGTCCTCGAAGGAGTTGGCGTTCGCCAGCCGGTTGGCCTCCGGGACGCGCACGCCGTCGAGGTGGATCTCGGCGTTCTGCACGACGCGCAGCGCGATCTTGTCCTGCTGCACGTCGAAGGTCATGCCTTCGGTGTCCTTCTCGACGACGAACCCCTTCACCTCGCCGTCGGCCTCGTCGCGCGCCCAGATGATGACCAGGTCGGCGAACGAGGCGTTGCCGATCCACTTCTTCTCGCCGTCGAGCACCCACTCGTCGCCATCTCGTCGTGCAGTGGTGCTGAGGCCGCCCGCGATCGCGGACCCGGTGTCGGGCTCGGTGAGGCCGAAGGCGCCGATGAGCTCCAGCCGCGCCATCGCCGGGAGCCAGCGCTCCTTCTGCTCCTCGGAGCCGCAGATGTCGATCGAGCCCATCGCCAGCCCGCCGTGCACGCCCATGAACGTCTGGATCGACGGGTCGTAGCGCGCCACCTCCATGGCGACCATGCCGTCGAACAGGCTGCTCCGGCCAGGGCAGCCGGGGCCGTCGTACTGAAGACCGGCGATGCCCAGCTCGGCGATCCCGGGGACGAGGTCGAAGGGGAACTCCGCACGCGTCCAGAAGTCGTTGATGACCGGCTCGACGGCCTGCTGCATGAACCGCCGCACCTCCTCGAGCTGCTTGCGGTCGGTGTCGTCGAGCAGCAGCTCGAACCCGAGGAAGTCGGAGTCGGGGAGGTCGGAGAGGACGTCACTCATGCGGGGACTCCTGGTCATCGGGTGCGTCGAGGAAGTGGTCGACGACGGGCGCCAGCTCGTCGCTCTCGGTCAGGATGCCGAGGTGCCCGCCCTGGTAGACGTGCAGTCGGGCCCGCGGGATCATCCGCGCCAGCACCCGAGCGTTGACCAGCGGCACGATCGGGTCGTCGTCGCCGCCCATCACCAGGACCGGCTGCCGCACCAGCGGGAGCATGAACAGACTCGTCCAGCCGGTGGTGGCCGCCAGCTGGTAGTAGTAGCCGCGCTTCGGCCCGGAACGGGTGGTGGCGTGCAGCAGGTCCGCGCCGCGTCCGGGGTCGTGGCGCATGCTCCCGCCGTAGATCTCGGCGGCGATGCTGGCGGCGTACGCCGGGTCGCGGTGGCGCCGCGGGGTCAGCATCTTGGCGAGCACGCTGGGGGAGCCCGGCACCATCAAGGACCCGGTGCCGGTGGCGACCAGCACGACGCGGCGGACCCGCCGGCGCGACTGGAGCGCCAGCTGCTGCGCGAGGGCCCCGCCCCAGGAGAGCCCGAGCACATCGAACTCCTGGTGGCCGAGCCGGGCGACGAGCGCCGTCACCCAGGACGACAGCGCCGGAAGGGCGTACGGCGTCGGCGGCAGCGGCGACCCCCCGATGCCGGGCACGTCGAAACGGATCACGCCGCGGTCGGGGTGGAGGTGGTCGACCAGCGGCTGCAGCGCCTCGAAGCTCGCGCCGATGCCGTTGCAGAGCAGCAGCGGCGGCTTGTCGGCGTAGTCCTGACGCCCGGGCCGCACGCTGACCCGGGCAGAGACCCCGCGCACCGCAACGGTGCGGAGCCGGTCGCGTCGTCGGGTGGAGTCAGCGGTCGAGGACATAGGTGCCGGGAGCATCGCACAGCGGCGGGAAGTCGGCAGACCCCATCCGGCGCGGCTTGCCGCGCTCGGGCCCGGTGCGTGCGCTCAGCCACTCGACGTAGTCGTCCCACCAGGTGCCCTTGACCTTGTCGGCCTTCGAGAGCCAGTCGGCGGGGTCCTCGGGATTGCTCGACCCCATGGGCAGGCTCTGGAAGCTGGCCTTCTCGTTGCCGGGCGGGTTCACCATCGAGGCGATGTGCCCGCTGGTGGAGAGCACGAACTTGGTGTCGCCACCGAGCAGCTGCGTGGTGGCGTAGCAGGACTCCCACGCACACAGGTGATCGGCGATCCCGGCGACGGCGTAGGCGTCGGTGTCGACCTTGCCGAGGTCGATCTCAGTGCCGAGCATCCGCGACCCTCCGGGCTCCGTGAGCCCGTTGCTGATCGCGAGCTCCATGAAGTCGCGGTGCATGGCCGCGGTCATGCGCACCGGGTCGGCGTTCCAGTAGAGGATGTCGAACGCCTTGGGGGCACGGCCCATCAGGTAGTTGTTGACCCAGTAGTTCCAGATCAGGTCGTTGGGCCGGAGCCAGGCGAACACCTCGGCCAGCATCCGCCCGTCGAGGTAGCCCTTCTCCTTCGACACCTTCGTCGAGGCGGCCGCGGCCTTGTGCGACAGCAGCGCACTCGGCAGGCCCGCCTGCGCCTGGTCGAGCACGGTGACCGCGAGGCTGAAGGCCGACACCCGGCCGAGGTCGCCGGTGGCCGCGAGATGGCCGAGCACCATCGAGGTGAGCATGCCGCCGGAGCAGAGCGCGAAGAGCGCCACCTGGTCCTGCCGCGCGATCTTCTGGGCGGTGTCCATCGCCTCGATGATCGCGGCGCCGTAGGTGTCGAGGCCCCAGTCGGCGTGCCGGGCGTCGGGGTTGCGCCACGAGATGCAGTAGACCTGCTGCCCGTTCGCGACCAGGTGCTCGACGAGGCTGCGTTGCTCGGCGAGGTCGATGACGTAGTACTTGTTGATGGTCGGCGGCACGATGAGGAGCGGTACGGCGTGGACCTTGGTGGTCTGCGGCGTGTACTGGATCAGCTCGAACACGTCGGTGCGCAGCACCACCGAGCCCGGAGTGACCGCGATGTCGGTGCCGACCTCGAAGGCGTCGGGCTCGACCATCGAAGGCACCCGCGGCGCGCTGGCGAAGTCGCGGACGAACCGTCGGCCGCCCTCGACGAGGTTGCCGCCCCCGGTGTCGAGCATCCGCTTGAGCACCACCGGGTTGAGGAACGGGTTGTTGCTGGGTGAGGACGCCTCGACGAGGTTGTCGACGATGAAGCTCATCCGCTGGTCGTCGCCCCAGTCGAGGTCGGCATCCGCCACGAGACCACGGGCGGCCTGGCCGGTGGCGAGGTAGCTCTGCAGCAGCCGGCGCAGCACCGGGTTGCCCGACCAGCCGTCGTCGGCGAAGCGGCGGTCCTTCTCGTGCGGTGCCACCTCGGAGCGGCCCAGCCCGATCCGCGCCAGCTCGGTGGCGAGGTCTCGGGTGCGGCCGGCGACCCGGCCGGGGCGGCGGGCGAGGCTGGCGGCGCAGCGGACGCCGGACATGCCCGGCAGGAAGCGTCGTATCGGGGAGCGGGCAGCGTCGCTGAGCAGCAGGTCCAGCGGTGCGGCGGAGTCGCTGCCGTCGGCGGTGTCGCGGCTGTCCTGGACCTGCGAGAGGGCGCTCATGAGGCGTCCGGTGCTTCGACCTCGCGGCGCAGGATCTTGCCCGTCGGCCCCTTGGGGAGCTCGTCGACGATCCAGAGGTGCCGTGGGTACTTGTACGCCGCGAGTCGCTCCTTCGCGAACTCCCGCAGCTCGTCCTCGTCGACCGACTGGCCCTGCTTGAGGGCCACGGCCGCGCCGACCTCTTCACCGAGGTCGTCGTGCGGCACGCCGATCACCGCGACCTCGGCGACGGCCTCGTGCTCGTAGAGCGCCTCCTCGACCTCGCGCGGGTAGACGTTGTAGCCACCGCGGATGATGAGGTCCTTCTTGCGGTCGACGATGAAGAAGTAGCCGTCCTCGTCCTGCTTGGCCATGTCGCCGGAGCGGAACCAGCCGTCGGGGATCGACTCCTTGGTGGCGTCCTCTCGGCCCCAGTAGCCCTTCATGACGTTCTCGCCCTTGATGGCGATCTCGCCGACCTCGCCCTGCTCGACGTCCTTGCCGTCGTCGTCGACCAGCTTCATCTCGCAGCCGCGGACCGGGACGCCGATCGACCCGGGCTTGCGCTCGAGGTCGGGGCGGTTGAACGAAGCCACCGGTGAGGTCTCGGAGAGGCCGTAGCCCTCGAGAACGATGCAGTCGAAGGCTTCCTCGAAGCTCTTCATGACCTCGACCGGCATCGCGGAGCCGCCGGAGATGCAGGTGCGCAGGCTCGAGACGTCGTAGCTCTTGGCGTCGGGCGCGTTGAGCATGCCGGCGTACATCGTCGGCACGCCCTCGAAGACCGTGACCTGGTCGCGGCCGATGACCTCGAGCGCCTTCTCGGCGTCGAAGCGGGGGATCAGGGTCAGGCAGGCGCCGACGCTGACCGCCGCGTTGAGGCCGCAGGTCAGCCCGAAGCAGTGGAAGAGGGGCAGGCACCCCATGACGACGTCCTCGGGCGTCAGCTCGACGAGCGTCTCGGCGCTGACCTCTGCGTTGGTGGAGAGGTTCCCGTGGGTCAGCTCGGCGCCCTTGGGCTGGCCGGTGGTGCCGGAGGTGTAGAGCAGCACGACGGTGTCGTCGTCCTCGCGCTCGGCGACGTCGTCGACCGGATCGTGCCCGGCGAGCAGCTCGAGGAAGCCGTCGGCCTCGACCGGGACGCAGTCGATGCCGACCTCCTTCGCAGCCTTGCCGGCCTCGTCGGCCATCGCCTCCCACGCGAACACCAAGGAGGCGCCGGAGTCCTCGAGGTAGTACTTGACCTCGCGCGCCTTGAGCAGCGGGTTCATCGGCACCACCACGGCACCGGCGGCCAGGGCCCCGAAGAACAGCACCGGGAACGGCGGCACGTTGGGCAGCACCAGTCCGACCCGGTCGCCCGGCCCGATCCCCTTGGCCTTCAGGAGCGCGGTGACGCGCCGGGCGCCGTCGAGGAGCTCGTCGTAGGTGAGAACGAGGTCGTCGAGGCGGACGGCAGGTCGCTCACCGTGCTCCTTGGCGGTGGTCGTCAAGAGGTGGGCAAGGTTCGTCACGGGCTGCCTCCGGGCTGGGATCGTCGTAATCAGATGACGACGCGTTGCCGTCCCGATATCGGTGCTCTCCCCCTACCCAAGCATGACGCCGGTCACACTCCCCGCTGGTGCACCGGCCGCGACGAGAGCATGCTGGTCGGGTGACGTCGAAGCAGGGGAGGGCTGCCGGGCTGGCGAGCCCGATCAGTCAGGCAAGATCCGTCCCGATCGGTGAGTACGGCTTCCTCAGCGACGGCGAGGTGTCGGCGCTGGTCTCGCCGGGGGGCTGCGTCGACTGGATGTGCGTGCCCCGTTTCGACTCGCCGAGCGCCTTCGGCGGGATCCTCGGCCGGCACGCCGGGACGTTCCGCATCGCTCCGCTGGACGCCACGGTTCCCGCTGCGCGCCGCTACCTGCCGGGCACGATGATCCTCGAGACCAGCTGGGGTACGGCGACCGGCTGGATGATCGTGCGAGACGCCCTGCTGGTCGGGCCGTGGCACCACGAGGACGACCGCTCCGTGACGTACCAGCGCACGCCCAACGACTACGAGGCCGAGCACATCTTCCTGCGCACGATCAGGTGCGTCTCCGGAGAGGTGCAGACGATCATGGACTGCGAGCCGGTGCTCGACTACGGCCGCAAGCACGTGAGGTGGGAGTACACCGGGGAGAGCTACCACCAGGGCGAGGCAGCGGCGGACGGCTCCGACATGCGCCTCACGCTGACCACCGACATGCTGCTCGGCTTCGAGGGCGGCCAGGCCAGCACCCGCACGCTGCTCAAGGAGGGCGACACCCGCTACGTCGCCCTGTCGTGGGGTGGCGCCGTCCCCCCGGCCAGCTACGCGGAGGCCTACGAGAAGCAGGTGTGGACCGCGCACCACTGGCAGCACTGGCTGGCGCGTGGCCAGTTCCCGGACCACCCGTGGCGCAGCTACCTGCAGCGCAGCGCGCTGACGCTGCGCGGCCTGACCTACTCGCCGAGCGGCGCGGTCGTCGCCGCCGGCAGCGCCTCCCTGCCGGAGACGCTCGGCGGCAACCGCAACTACGACTACCGGTTCACGTGGATCAGGGACGCGACGTTCGCGCTGTGGGGGATGTACTCCCTCGGCTTCGACTGGGAGGCGGTCGACTTCTTCTCGTTCATCGCCGACATCGCCGAGCGCGACGACAACCTCCAGATCATGTACGGCATCGGCGGCGAGCGCGACCTCGAGGAGTTCGAGCTCGACCACCTCCCCGGCTACGAGGGCTCACGACCGGTGCGGATCGGCAACGCGGCGTACGCCCAACGCCAGCACGACGTCTGGGGCGCGCTGCTCGACTCGCTGTACCTGCACTCCAAGGCCGTCAACCACCTCGACAACCGCATCTGGCCGATCCTCGACAAGCAGGTCGCCGAGGCGCTCAAGCACTGGCGCGAACCCGATGCCGGCATCTGGGAGGTGCGCGGCGAGCACCGGCACTTCACCTCGTCGAAGATCATGTGCTGGGTCGCGGTCGACCGCGGCGCCAAGCTCGCGCGGATGTCCGGCGAGGACGGCAAGGCCGACGAGTGGGAGCTGGCCGCCGAGGAGATCAAGGACGACATCCTCGCCAACGGCGTCGACGAGCGGGGGGTCCTCACCCAGCACTACGGCAGCACAGGCGCTCGACGCCTCCTTGCTGCTCGCCCCGCTGGTGCGGTTCCTGCCCCCGGACGACCCACGCATCCGCGCGACCGTGATGGCCATCCGCGACGAGCTGACCGTCGACGGGCTCGTGCTGCGCTACAAGGTCGAGGAGACCGACGACGGCTTCAGCGGCGAGGAGGGCACGTTCACGATCTGCTCGTTCTGGCTGGTGTCGGCGCTGTGCGAGATCGGCGAGTTCCACAAGGCGCACAAGCTCTGCGCGAAGCTGCTCTCGTTCGCCGGCCCGCTCGAGCTGTACGGCGAGGAGATCGACCCGCACACCGGGCACCACCTCGGGCAACTTCCCGCAGGCATTCACCCATCTGGCGCTGATCAACGCGGTGCTGCACGTGATCGAGCTGGAGGAGGAGCACCTGACGTGAAGCACGGCTCGGAGACGTTCGGCGGCTGAAGTTTTACCTTCGGTTCACCCGGGTTCGTCCGGTTTCGACCGGGTCGAACCCGGATTCTTTGCCTGATGTGGCTGAGCAGATCGCGGCGCAGGGGCAACCATTCGGTCATGGACCTCATGACCTTCCATCGCAAGCGCACCGCGATCCAGGTCACCGCCGCCCCCGGGTCGCCCCAAGACCTCGAGGCTGTCCAGGACACCTTCCGCGACCTGTTGATGGAGAGCGGGCTGTTCGAGGAGGTCGAGGTCGCGCACACCGACAACCCGGACCAGCTCGTGGTCGCGCAGTGCAAGTTCCGTCCGTTCTACGACCAGCGAGACGTGGCGAACCGCCTGGAGGTGATCTGGTCCGACCGCGTGCGCTACCCGTTCTGGGAGGCGCACGCCTTGCGCAGCGACGAGGACCAGGTCGAGCTCGAGGCGGCCTCGAGGATCGGGCCCGAGGGGCACTACGTCACGGTGCGCATCGTCGCCGAGCGTGCGGGCATCCCCGCGCAGCGTTCTGCCTCTGGCTGAGCCTGCCGATCGGCCTCGGTAGGGTCGCGCAGGTGGGTGAGGCAACCTCTGAGTTCGACCGCGGCATCGCCGTCTCCGCCGATGCGGGCGACCAGGTCGCCGCCGCGTCGTACGACGCGCAGCTGGATGCCGGCTGGCAGATCGGGGGAGGCATCAACGGCGGGCTGCTGCTCGCCCTGATGGGCAACGCGCTGCGGGCGACCCTCGATGACGGGCATCCCGACCCGCTCTCGATGACGGCGTACTACGTGTCCGCGTCGCAGCCGGGTCCGGCGCGGCTGCGCACCGAGGTGCTGCGGTCCGGTCGCAGCACCGCGACGTCGTCGTGCTCGCTGCTGCAGACCGACGGCGACGGCGAGGTCGAGCGCGTGCGAGCGCTCGCGACGTACGGCGACCTCTCGGCGCTGCCGGACGACGTCAGCACCACAGCAACGCCGCCGGAGATGCCACCTCCGGAGGAGTGCGTGTCGACGGCGGACGCCCCACCCTCGTTCCTCGCCCAGGCGGGGCTCCTCCAACGGCTCGACCTTCGGCTCGACCCGGCGTGTGTCGGCTGGGCGGTCGGTGAGCCGTCCGGCCGTGGCCGCGTCCAGGGCTGGCTGCGGATGGCCGACGGCCGCGAGCCGGACCCGCTCCTGCTGCTGCTCGCCGTCGACGCGCTGCCACCGGTCACCTTCGACCTCGGGCTCTTCGGCTGGACGCCCACCCTCGAGCTCACCGCCCATGTGCGCGCCGAGCCTGCACCCGGATGGCTCCGCGTCGCCGCGTGGACGCGCAACGTCGCGGGCGGCATGCTCGAGGAGGACGCCGAGGTCTGGGACTCGGCCGGCCGACTGGTCGCGCAGTCGCGGCAGCTGGCTCTGGTGCCGCGCCGTCCCTAGCCCCAGACCGTGACCCCAGCGGGGCGTCGTCGTTGTCCAAGCACAGTCACGTGTCTATGGAGGGACCTCAATGCGTCGTCTGACGTTCGCTGCTGCCTGCGCCACCACGCTCGTCACGATCAGCCTCGTCGGTGCCGCACCCGGTTCCCAGGCGGCCACGCCACTTCAGTACGTCGCCCTCGGTGACTCCTACAGCGCAGCGTCGGGTGTGCTCCCGCCCGACCCCGAGGCGGCACCGCAGTGCCTGCGCTCGACCAGCAACTACCCGCACCTGATCGCGACGAAGACCAAGGCCGCGCTGACCGATGTCACGTGCGGCGGCGCCGACACCGGCGACTACTTCGCGTCCCAGTACGACGGACGTGCCGCCCCAGCTCGACGCACTCAAGAAGAGCACGCAGCTCGTCACGATGACGATCGGCGGAAACGACCAGGGCGTCTTCATCAACACGATCCTCCAGTGCGGCACGGCCGGGCTCTCCACCGCCGGGCAGGGCAGCCCGTGCAAGGACCAGTACGGCTCGTCGTTCTCCGACACCATCCGCCAGAAGACCTACCCGGCGATGGTGAAGGCCCTCAAGGCCGTCCACGCGAAGTCGCCCAAGGCCAGGGTCGCGATCATCGGCTACCCGTGGATCATGCCGAAGACCGTCGGCTGCTTCGACAAGATGCCGATCGCCACCGGCGACGTGCCCTACGTGCGTGGCATCCAGACGACGCTCAACGACGCCGTGCGCCGCGCTGCGGCCGCCACCAACAGCACCTACGTCAACCTCAACACGGTCTCCGAGGGCCACGACGCCTGCAAGCCCATCGGGGTGCGCTGGGTCGAGCCGGTGCTGCAGGGCACCAACCCGGTCATCGTGCACCCCAACGCGTTCGGTGAGTCGAAGATGGCCGCGCAGACGATGAAGGTTCTCGGGCTCGAGCTAGCCCCAGGCCACGCCGAGTGGTCTCGACAAGCTCGACCAGCCGTAGTCAGTCGTGCTGGAGCAGGCGGGTGCGGCTCATCGCGAAGACGTAGCGGGCGCCCGGGTACTCACTGACCGACCAGAGCTCGTCGCGCTGCGGCCAGTAGGCGATGTCCTCCGGCCCGACCGGCAGCACCCGGCGCCGCTCGTGGAGCTTGCCGGGCTCGCCGACCCACACGCTGCCGCGACGCAGCGGTCCGTCGCTGGTGGTGACGAACCAGGTGCCCTCCACGACGGCCGCGCCCTGCATCCTCGGCACGCCGCCGTAGGACAGCAGCGTGGGGTGGCTGGCGCCCTCGTCGGCGTGCAGCAGCGAGGTCACCGGGTCGACGGGGTAGCGGGCCAGGCGCGTCGGGTAGCGGCCGCGGCCGTACTCGCCGACGACGATCGCGTGCGGGGTGGTGCTGCGGTCCAGCGACGCGAACGAGTAGCGCATCCGACGTACGCCGGCGGCCGTCCCGGCGTCGTAGGTGAAGCGGACCGGCAGCACGTAGCGATGCCCGAACGTGTCCACTGTCGCCGGCGAATCGTCGCGGATCCGCAGCCGGGAGGCGTCGCCGACCGGCGCCCGGACGATGTCGTCGAGGTGGAAGGAGCTGAACCCTCGGGCCGTGCCCGCGACGTGGAGGTAGTCGCCGTGCCAGACGATGCCACCGGCGTGCACCGGCACGGTGCGTACGTCGACCGCGCCGTCGTCGCGCAGGAAGGGCTCGACCAGCAGCACGTGCCGGTAGCGGATCGCGTCCGGGTCGGTCACGTCGACGAACGTCAGGCGCGATCCCATCGAGAAGTCGTCGACGCGTCGCGAGTAGCTGCTCGTCACCAGCACCGAACGACCGTCCACGACGTCCTCGTCCCACGCGTCGCCGCACGTGCTGATGCCCTGCGGCCACCACCGGTTCGGACCAGGTGTCCTCACGGTCCCAGCGGAACCCCCACGCCGCCGCCGCGGCCGGCACCCTCACTCGGTCGGCAGACCTGTCCAGGTCGGACAGCACGCCCCGCAGTCCCACCCGGCCACCGAGGCGCTCGACGAACGCGTCGACCTCGGTGATCCGGTCCTCGGTGCGCATCAGGTGCACGCCGAGTCGATCCACCCCTGGAGTCTTCCCTGGCAGCGACCGCCTCAAGCACGCTGCGGACTAGTGTGACTCGCATGGACCAACGGCTGCTGCTGGTGCATGCGCACCCCGATGACGAGACGATCGGCCAGGGCGCCACGATGGCGAAGTACGTGGCCGCGGGCGCCTCCGTCACGCTCGTCACCTGCACCCTCGGAGAGGAGGGCGAGGTGCTCGTCCCCGAGCTCGCCCACCTCGCCTCCGACAAGGAGGACGGCCTCGGCCAGCACCGCATCGGCGAGATCACCAACGCCATGAAGGAGCTCGGGGTCACCGACCACCGGTTCCTCGGCGGCGCCGGCAGGTACCGCGACACCGGCATGGTCTGGCACGAAGAGGGCCATGCCATGCCGGGCGAGGAGCTCAAGGACGGCACGTTCTGGCAGGCCGACCTGCTGGAGACCTCCGACCACCTCGTGGAGATCATCCGCGAGGTCCGGCCGCAGGTCCTCATCACCTACGACCAGTTCGGCGGCTACGGCCACCCCGACCACATCCAGGCGCACCGGGTGGCGATGTACTCGTCCACGCTGGCGCCGGTCGCGTCGTACCGCCCGGACCTCGGCCCGCCGTGGGAGATCTCCAAGATCTACTGGGGTGCGATGTCCGAGTCGCGGATGCGGGCCGGGCTCCGGTCGCTTCGCGACGCCGGTGACACCACCTCGTTCGAGGGCATGGACCCCGACGGGCCGTTGCCGCCGTTCATCGTCGCCGACGAGCTGCTCTCGACCGTCATCGAGGGCAACGAGTTCGCGGACGCCAAGATGAGGGCGATGAGGGCCTACCCCACGCAGATCCAGCTGGACGGCCCGTTCTTCGCGATGTCGAACAACCTCGGCAACCAGATGTGGGGCACGGAGTTCTTCCGCCTCGCCAAGGGCAGGCAGGGTCCGGTCAACGAGGACGGTCTCGAGACGGACCTGTTCGCCGGCCTCGATTGAGCGTCCTTCGCAGCGCGGCGTGCGTCCTGCTCGGCGCCGCCGTGGCGCTGGCGGCTCTCTCGGTCCACCGCATGCTCGTCCCGCTGGGCCTGTTGTTCGCGGTCGGTACGACGTTCGCGGTCGCCTGGTGGCTGCTGCGCTCGGCACGCCCCGCCGCTGCCGCCTGGTACGTCGCCGGCTGGCTCGCCGTGCTGGTCGTGGTGGTCCTCGGCCGCCCCGAGGGTGACTACGTGATCGCCAACGACGTGCGCGGCTGGAGCATGCTCGCGACCGGGCTCGGACTGGTGGTCGTCGGCCTCGTTTCGGTCGCGGGTGGAAGGGACCGCGAAGCCTAGAATCCGGACGTGAGGGACGCGCGCTACCGCACCAACGACCGCAAGGTCTTCCGGTGGCTGCTGCTGGGTCTCCTGGTGGTCTTCGGGGGCATCTACGTCGCCCTGGTGCTGCACACCTCCAACCGGATCCCGAGCGGCACGAGCGTCAACGGCATCGAGGTCGGCGGGCTGCGCCCCGCAGCTGCTGAGCGCAAGCTGGCCGAGGGACTCGGTGGCAGGGCGGCGGAGCCGATCACGGTCGCCGCACTCGGGCAGCGGGCGGTGATCCGACCGGCGGCCGCGGGGTTCCGGGTCGACGTCCGGGCGACCGTCGAGGACGCGGGCGCGAACCCCGACGCGCACAACACGTGGGACCCGCGGCGCGTGTGGGAGTACTACGCGGGCTCGGACGACCACGAGGCCGTGGTCGTCGTCGACGAGACCAAGCTGGCGCAGGCCGTCGAGAGGTTCGCGCAGCAGGTCGACGACCCGGCCGTCGAAGGCTCGGTCGGCTTCGACGACGGGCAGAACTCGGCTCGCTACCCGCAGAAGGGCACCGTTCTCGACCGAGAGGGCTCGATCGCCGCGATCCGTGCCGCGTTCCTGCACGGCACCGGGCCGAGCCAGATCGTCCGGCTGCCGAGCCGGGTCGACACCCCGCAGCTGTCCAAGCTGACCGTGAGCGAGGCGATGGACAACTTCGCCAACCCGGCGATGTCCGGGCCGGTCGTGGTCAAGCTCGCCGGGTCGGGCGTGCTGCTCGCAGCCCGAGGACTACTCCGACGCGCTCTCCATGCGGCGCGACGGTGACACGCTGCACCCGGAGCTCGACGAGTCGGCCCTTGTCGACCTGCTTCGGCCCCGCATGAAGAAGATCGACCGCGGTCCGCGCAACGCTCGCTTCGTGGTCCGCGGCGATCGGGTGGTCGTCGTACCCTCCCGGAACGGCGTGACCTTCCGCGACGCGGACGTGACCCGGACCTTCCTGTCCGTACTCACCCGCACCGGGACCGACCGGGTGATGACGGTGCGCCGCCGGCCGGCGCGACCCGGCTTCACCACCGCCGACGCGCGACGGCTCAAGATCACCGAGCCGGTGTCCGAGCTTCTCGACCCGCTTCCCGTTCGCGGCCTACCGCAACATCAACATCCCGCGCGCCGCCCAGCTCATCAACGGCACGGTCCTCGAGCCGGGGGAGACGTTCAGCCTCAACCGCGTGGTGGGCGAGCGCACCCCCGCGAACGGCTTCACGGAGGGCTACGTCATCGCCGACGGCGTCTTCGCCAAGGAGCTCGGCGGAGGCGTCAGCCAGGTCGCCACGACCACGTTCAACGCGGCCTTCTTCGCGGGTCTGCAGGACGTCACGCACACCGCGCACTCGTTCTACATCGACCGCTACCCGGTGGGGCGCGAAGCCACGGTCGTGTGGCCGCACACCGACCTGAGGTTCAAGAACACCACGCCGTACGGCGTCCTGGTCCACGCCTCGGTGACCAAGGCGACCCCGTCGACCAAGGGCACCATGCGGGTGACGATGTTCTCGACCAAGTACTGGGACATCCGCACCACGAAGTCCGGCCGGTACAACCAGCGGCCGCCGCACACGCGCCACCTGAGCGGCTCCGGGTGCGTCCCGAACCAGGGCTACGCCGGCTTCGACATCGACGTCGACCGGCTCTTCTACCGGCACGGCAAGAAGAAGCTCGACCACCGCGAGACGATGCACACGTCCTACAAGCCGAGCGACTCCGTCATCTGCAAGCGCTAGCTGCCGGGCGGGCTGTAGTCGATCGCCGCCTTCGCGGCCTGGTCGATCTCCTCGGGCGAGAGCAGCACCACCGTCTCGTAGCTGGCCATGGCGCCCGAAGCTCCGACAGTTGCCGCCATGGCTGCTGCCTCGACGTTGCCCGGCACATCCACGGTGACGTAGACGTCCGCACCGCCGAACCCGAAGTAGAACGACTCGACCGACCCGCCTAGACCGGTCAACGCCTTCTCGACGGCCGTGACCCGTGCCGAGCCCCCGCCCTTGAGGACCCCTCGGATCCCATCTGTGTTGTACGAGGCCTTGATCATGAACTTGGCCATCGCTGGCTCCCTCTTCCCCTCAGACCCCCTCGCCTCCGTCCTATACCGCACCCGTCACCCGGTCAACAGACGTCGTAACCCGCATCGCTGTGCATCGTTGGCCACTCCATGAACCGGTCGCTTCGCAGAGTCCTCGCCGCTGTCGCGCTCGCCGCCGCCGGCCTCACGGTCGGTGTCACGAGCCAGGCGGCCGCGGCCGACTCGCAGGACTACCCGAAGCTGGGCCAGCCGCCCATCGGCGCGAACGACTGGTCCTGCAAGCCGACCGCCGCACGCCCGGACCCCGCGGTCATCGTGCACGGCACCTTCGGCGACCAGAAGTCCCTGCTGGACAACCTGTCACTGGCGCTGAAGCAGGACGGCTTCTGCGTCTACTCCCTCGACTACGGCAACCGCGGCACCGGCCCGATCGAGGACTCCGCGCAAGGAGCTCAAGGCGTTCGTCGCCAAGGTGCTCACGTCGACGGGCGCCAAGAAGGTCGAGATGGTCGGCCACTCCCAGGGCGGGATGATGCCGCGCTACTACATCAAGAACCTCGGTGGCGGCGCCTACGTCCGGGACCTCGTCGGTCTCGCGCCGTCGAACCACGGCACGACGCTCACGCAGAGCGGCGGCACGGGCTCCGGCTGCCCGGCCTGCGACCAGCAGGGTGCGGGGTCGGCGTTCCTGAAGGCGCTGAACAACCCCGACGAGACGCCGGGGCCGGTCGACTACACGCAGGTCGAGACCAAGTACGACGAGGTCGTGATGCCGTACACGTCGGCGTTCCTGACGCCCGGCGCCCACAGCACGAACATCCTGCTCCAGGACCGCTGCCCGGCCGACACGGTCGAGCACGTGTTCATCCCGATGGACCCGCAGGCGATCTCGTGGGTGCTCAACGCGTTCCACCGGGCGGGTCCGGCCAACCCGAAGGCGACAATCGGCTGTGCCGGCTAGCGGGTGATGCCGCAGCTCGTCATCCCACGCGGACGCGCACCTTGGAGGTGTAGCGACTCTTCGTGAACGACCGCCATGCGTCGTACAGCTGCTCGAGGTCCCCGGGGGAGAGCTTGATGCAGCCGTAGGACCGGTAGTCGTTGATCGGCGGGGTACTCCCACCGGCACAGCTGGTCGCCCTTGCGGTTCGCGGCACTGGTGGCTGCCCGCGCCCTGCTCGGTGTGGATGAACAGGTCGGTGCGCATCGTGCCGTTCTGGCAGCGGTGCTGGCCGAGGTAGATCGCGCGGCCCTTGATCTTGTTGCCGTGGTAGTCGGCGAACAGCCGCGGCCGGTAGGTCCCGTTGGGCAGCCAGCCGTTGTTGCGACGGCACGAGTTCGTCGAGTGGCGGTTGAAGCCCGACCCGGCCCGCCACTTCTTGTGCTGCGACCGTCGTGCGGTGACCACCGGTCACCTTGTAGACGTCCCACGTCAGCGTCGAGCGGAAGACGTTGCCGTAGTTCTTGTGGAAGGCGATGACCGCGTAGCGGTAGGCGTGCTCTGCCCGGCCGAGGCCGTCGGGGTGACCACGAGCATCGAGCCGGCGAGTGCGACGAGCATCAGGAGCAGCCGTGCGCGCATGTCAGGCCTCCTCCGTGGACTCTTCGGGCGCCGCGAGGTAGCGGTAGCTGTGGTGGGTGCGAAAGCCGAGTGTGGCGTAGAGCGCGAGCGCGGGTGTGTTGTCTGCGCGAACTTGCAGGTACGTCGAGGTGGCGCCGCGCTCGGCAGCCCACGCGATCATCGCGTCGAGGACCACGACGCCGAGGCCGCGGCGCCGGTGCTCCGGCGCGACCCACACGTCGGTGATGCCCGCCCAGTCGCCCTCGCAGGCGACCCGCCCCTTGGCGACGAGCGGCTCCTCCGGGCCGGCGCCCGGCGGCCGGACCTCGACGAAGCCCACCTGGTCCGGCCCCTCGAGCACGGCGACGGCCGCGTCGTGGTGGGCGAGCGCGCGGTCGTCGTTGGCCAGCCAGGCGGGGGTGAGCGTCGCACCCACCCACGACCGGGGGCGGCGACGGCGGGCAGCAGGCTGCGCACGGCGCGCGCGGCCTGCGCCACGGACGCGATCTGGAACTCGGAGTCGGCCTCGCCCGGGCCGGGCCAGCGTCCACCCGCGACGCGAGGAACCGATCCCCGGTCTCGGACCCGACCACCACCTGGGCCCACGGCGGTCAGGTCGTGCTCGCGGTAGAACCCGACCGTCGTCGCGACGGCCTCGTCGAACGGCACCCCCGGGTCGCCGATCGCCATCACCGAGTTGGCGCGGGCGCTGAACCCGCCCGAGGCCCGCAGCAGCCAGTCGCCGAGCGGGCGAGCGTGGACCGGCTGGCCACGACGCGTTGGACATCCGGCAGGCCTGCTCGGCGCTGACGCGCATGCCGCGCCGATGGCCGCGGCGGCACCGGCTTGCCGGAGACGATGTCGGCGATCGCGATCTCGGTGAGCGTGCCGTCCTCGGCCCGCACCGCCGTGGTCGTGCCGTCCCACGACTCCATGACCCCGAGCAGGTCGGTCATCGCGGGACCGCCCGACGGACCCGTCTGGCCGCGCAGCACCCGGCGGACGACGACGCGGCTACCGACGCAGTGTGGGCCGAGACCAGGGGGCTGGGTCATGGCTGTCGTGAGCCTAGGCTGTGCCGGACGGGGTTCGGTGCAGGCCGTGCGCCGGCCGAGCACGCTATGCCGCTGGAGGACCAGCCAGCTTTATATCGGAGGAACAAGGTGACCTACGTCATCGCGCAGCCCTGCGTCGATCTCAAGGACCGGGCCTGCGTCGACGAGTGCCCCGTCGACTGCATCTACGAGGGCAAGCGGATGCTCTACATCCACCCCGACGAGTGTGTCGACTGCGGCGCCTGCGAGCCGGTCTGCCCGGTGGAGGCGATCTTCTACGAGGACGACACCCCGGAGCAGTGGAAGGACTACTACACCGCCAACGTCGACTTCTTCGACGACCTCGGCTCGCCGGGCGGTGCGGCCAAGATGGGCGTCATCGACAAGGACCACCCGATGATCGCCGCGCTGTCCTTCCCGCAGAACGAGGAATGAGACCCTGAGCGACTCCGTGCGCGCGCCGGCCACCTCGACGAGGTGGGCGGCGCGTTCTGTTTCCCGGTCCCTGCCCGACTTCCCGTGGGACCACCTCGCGTCGTACGACGAGCAGGCTCGCCGGCACGCCGACGGCATCGTCGACCTGTCCGTCGGCACGCCGGTGGACCCGACTCCCGAGCGTGGTGCAGAAGGCGCTCGCGGACGCCGCTGACTCCCCGGGCTACCCGACGACCGTGGGACGCCGAGACACCCGGCAGGCGTGCGTCGACTGGCTGTCGCGCCGGTTCGGCGTGACCGGTCTCGGGGTCGAGGGCGTGCTGCCGGTCATCGGCTCGAAGGAGCTCATCGCCTCGCTGCCGAGCCACCTCGGCCTCGGGAGCGGTGACCTGGTCGTGCACCCGGCGCTGGCGTACCCGACGTACGAGGTCGGCGCCCGGCTGGCCGGTGCCCGGACCATGGCGACCGACGCGCTCACCGCCGTCGGGCCGGAGCAGGTGGCGATCGTCTGGGTGAACTCGCCCGCCAACCCGACCGGCCGGGTGCTGCCTGCCGACCACCTGCGCAAGGTGGTCGCCTGGTGCCGTGAGCGAGGAGCGCTGCTGGTCTCCGACGAGTGCTACCTCGAGTGCGCCTGGGAGGGCCCCGAGCGTGCGCCGGTGTCCGTGCTGCACCCCGACGTCTGCGGCGGCGACCACACCGGCATCCTCACCGTGCAGTCGCTGTCGAAGCGCTCCAACCTGGCCGGCTACCGCTGCGCCTTCGTGGCCGGCGACCCGGCCGTCGTGGCCGAGCTGCTCGCGGTGCGCAAGAACCTCGGCCTGATGATGCCCGGCCCGCAGCAGCACGCGATGCAGGTCGCGCTCGACGACGACGCAGCACGTGGCGGAGCAGCACGCCCGCTACGCGCGGCGCCGCGACCGGCTGCGTGCCGCGATCGAGGGTGTGGGACTGCGCGTCGACCACTCCGAAGGCGCGCTGTACCTCTGGGCCACCCGTGGCGAGCCCTGCTGGGACACGCGTCGGCTGGTTCGCCGAGCGCGGCATCCTCGTGGCTCCGGGGGCGTTCTACGGCACCGCCGGTGCCGAGCACGTGCGGGTCGCGTTCACCGCGACCGACGAGCGGTGTGGAGGCCGGCGCTCAGGCGCCTGTAGGCATCGGGTGAGCCGCCGGGCCACCCGAGATCGGCTCACGGTGAGGCGGTGCCGCGAACATCCGGACGGCGGAGATGCTGCCCATGCGGATCACGGCGTGCTCGTAGTCGTCCGACGCGAGCACGACACCGTGCCCGTCGACGGCGGCCACCTGGCCGTGGAGCCACTGGCCCTCGACCAGGATCTGGACCTGGGCATGGTTGTCCTGCGCGCGGTTGAGCGCCGTTCCGATCGTGTAGAGAACGGAGTCGCTGTACATCGTGTGATCACCTCGGGTGCGAGGTGAGAAGCCCCCGCCCCTCCCAAAAATCGGTCGGGGGCCGCTTCACCCAGGTCGTACTTGAATCATCGACCCTCCGGGGCGGCTCGCGCCATCGGCCGCGCGTACGGAGCTGTGTGACCGAACGGGTCACGAATGGTCAAATCGGGCTACTCGCCGACTCAGCTGCCCGCGACGACCTCGACATGCAGCTGCGTCCTTGCCGGGGCGCTGCCCGGTCGGCACGCCAGCCCCGCTCGGAGCGGTCCCCGGCGCGCCAGCTCCGCCCGTCGAAGCCGATCTCGTCCACCCGCAGTCGCGAGGCGTGCGCGACCAGGTACGACGCCATCGCCCAGCCCCGGCGGCTGCCGGACCTCGCCCGTGGCCGACACGTCGACGTCGAAGGCCCGGCCGTCGGGAGTCTGCGGCAGCGTCACCGAAGGCCCTCGCCAGGTCGCTGCTGGCCCGCTCGGCGCGCGGGCGTGAGGCCGGCTGCCGGTCGGCGACTCCCGGTCCGCGCCGCGACCGTGGTGGACCACGCACGAGAACCGCGCCGGGCTGTAGCCGGTCAGCGCGGACGCCAGCGCACGGCCGTCGGGCGCATGGTCCTCGTAGGCCTCGGGGAAGCCGGACCGCTGCACCTGCTGCGCCGCCTCGGTGATGCGCATCTGCTGGTAGCCGTCGATCTTCGCGAGCGCGTCGTAGAACCGGTTGATGGCGTAGTACGGGTCCTGGATCTGCTTCGCGCTGCCCCAGCCCTGCGACGGCCGCTGCTGGAACAGCCCGAGCGAGTCGCGGTCGCCGTGGTCGATGTTGCGCAGCTTGCTCTCCTGGTACGCCGTCGCGAGGGCGATCGAGGCCGCCCGGGCGGGCATCCCGCGTCGCACCGCGATGGCGCTGATCAACGAGGCGTTCTCCGCCTGCTCGGTCGAAGGTCCACCGTCACCTGGCGCCACGGTGGCGGTGCAGCCCTCGGGATCGGGCAGCGGGCCCACCCCTCGGTCGAAGAGGGCGACGAGACCTACTACGAGGATTCCAGCCAGCGACCAGGACGACCAGGACGCCGCGGCTAGTTCGCATGGAGGTCGGCGTTGAGCTCGATACCGCCCCCGCCCCACGGCACCGCCTCGACCGCACCCGTCTGCGAGTTGCGACGGAACAGCACGTGGCTGGCACCCGACAGCTCGGCAGCCTTGATGACCCGCGGCTTCCCGTCGTTGGTGCCCGGCTCGGTCACCGTCACCTTGGTGCCCGCGGTCACGTAGCAGCCGGCCTCCACCACGCAGTCGTCGCCGAGGGAGATGCCGATGCCGGCGTTCGCCCCGACCAGGCAGCGCTCGCCGACCGAGAGCACCGCCTTGCCGCCGCCGGACAGCGTGCCCATGATCGACGCGCCGCCGCCGATGTCGGAGCCGTCGCCGACGACCACGCCGGCACTGATCCGGCCCTCGACCATCGAGGCGCCGAGCGTGCCGGCGTTGTAGTTCACGAAGCCCTCGTGCATGACCGTCGTGCCCTCCGCCAGGTGGGCGCCGAGCCGCACCCGGTCGGCGTCGGCGATGCGCACGCCCGGGGGCAGCACGTAGTCGGTCATCCGCGGGAACTTGTCCACGCCGAGCACGCTCACCCGGCCGCGAGCCTCCATGAGCCGCAGCCGGGTGCGTCTCGAAGTCGTCGACGGCGCACGGCCCGGCGTCGGTCCACACCACGTTGGTCAGCACCCCGAAGATGCCGTCCATGTTGACCGATCGAGGCGCCACCAGCCGGTGGCTGAGCAGGTGCAGCCGCAGCCAGGCGTCCTGCGCCGAGGTCGGCGGCGACTGGAGGTCCTCGACCACCACACGCGCGACGAGCCGCCGCACCCCGCGGACCTCGTCGACGCCCTCGAGCTTGGCGAGGTCCTCCGGAGCGCCCAGCTCCTCGTCGGGCTCGCCCAGCCGGGGCGAGGGGAACCAGGTGTCGAGCACGCCGCCCTCGCCCTCCAGGCCGGCGTAGGTCGCGAGGCCGTAGCCCCACGCCGAGGTCGGAGGGGTCGCGGAAGGAGTGGCTGGCTGCAGTCACGGGTCCGAGGCTATCGGGTGGCCGGACGGCTGGTTTGATGACGGCATGGCTTCGCACCCGACCCTGGACCTGCGTCAGGACGTCGTGTCCCTCACCCAGGACCTCGTCGACATCGAGTCGGTCAGCGGCAACGAGCAGCAGATCGCCGACGCCGTCGAGGCGTGCCCTGCGCGACCTCGACCACCTCGACGTACAACGCTTCGGGCACACCGTCGTGGCCCGCACCGACCAGGGTCACGCCGAGCGCGTCGTGATCGCCGGGCACATCGACACCGTGCCGCTCAACGACAACCTGCCGGCGCGCCGCGACGAGACGCGACTGCACGGCCTCGGCGCCTGCGACATGAAGGGCGGGGTCGCCGTCGCGCTGCGCACCGCAGCGACGCTGCCCGCGCCGAACCGCGACGTCACCTACCTGTTCTACGAGTGCGAGGAGGTCGAGGCCGAGCGCAACGGCCTCGAGGTGCTCGTCGCAGTCCAACCCCGAGCTGCTGCAGGCCGACTTCGCGATCCTCATGGAGCCCTCGGACGGCGTCGTCGAGGCCGGCTGCCAGGGCACGCATCCGCGTCGACGTCACCAGCCGGGGGGAGCGGGCGCACTCGGCCCGGTCGTGGACCGGCGTCAACGCCATCCACGCGTGCCGGGGAGGTGCTCGCCCGGCTCAACGCCTACGAGCCGCGACGTCCGGTCATCGACGGGCTGGAGTACCGCGAGGGGCTCAACGCGGTCTTCGTCTCCGGTGGCGTGGCCGGCAACGTGCTGCCGGACGTGTGCACGGTCTCGGTCAACTACCGCTTCGCGCCGGACCGGTCCCTCGACGACGCCGTGGCCCACCTGCGTGAGGTGTTCGAGGGCTTCGAGCTGGAGATCTGCGACACCGCGCCGGCCGCGATGCCCGGTCTCTCCGTCCCCGCCGCCGCGGCGTTCGTCGAGGCGGTCGGTGGCACCGTGAACCCCAAGTTCGGCTGGACCGACGTCGCGCGGTTCAGCGGGCTGGGCATCCCGGCCGTCAACTTCGGGCCCGGCGACCCGCACCTGGCGCACAAGCAGGACGAGTTCGTGCCGCTCGAGCAGATCACCACCGTCGAGCGCCAGCTGCGCAGCTGGCTCGGGAGAGACCTCATGACCGAGCAGGACGACAAGCCGGTCCGCGAGAAGCACCGGGGCCGCACGGTCCTGCGGCGCGCTCAGATGGAGTCGAGCACCACCGACCAGCGCCTGCTCGACAGCCGCGGGCCGAGCGACTGGGTGCACACCGACCCGTGGCGGGTGCTGCGCATCCAGAGCGAGTTCGTCGAGGGCTTCGGGGGACTCGCCGAGCTCGGGCCGGCCATCTCGGTGTTCGGCTCGGCACGCACGCCGCCGGACCACCCGTTCTACGCGCTCGCCGAGCAGATCGGCAAGAAGCTGGCCGACGCGGGGTTCGGCGTCATCACCGGCGGCGGCCCGGGCGCCATGGAGGCGGCCAACAAGGGTGCCCTGGAGGCAGGCGGTCCCTCCGTCGGGCTCGGCATCGAGCTGCCGCACGAGCAGGGCATCAACAAGTACGTCGACCTCGGGCTGAACTTCCGCTACTTCTTCGCGCGCAAGACCATGTTCGTGAAGTACGCCCAGGGCTTCGTCGTGCTGCCCGGCGGCTTCGGCACCTTCGACGAGCTCTTCGAGGCGATGGTCCTCGTGCAGACCCAGAAGGTCACGTCGTTCCCGGTGGTGCTCGTCGGCACGTCGTACTGGTCGGGACTCATCGAGTGGATGAGGTCGACGGTGCTGGCCGAGGGCAAGGTCAACGAGGACGACCTCGACATCCTGCAGGTGATCGACGACCCGGACGAGGTGGTGGCCGTGATGGTCGCCGCGCAGCGCGGACGTCACGACCCAGGACCGGGGGGCGGCGAGACGCCCGGGCACGCCGACCATCCGGAGTGAGCGCGGATCCGTACCATGTGCCCATGTCCTGGTTCTTCGCCGTCGTCGTGGTGGCCGTGATCGGCGGCATCGTCGTGGTGGCGGCCGGCCGGGGCGGCTCGATGGCCGAGACCTTCGACGACCGGCCCGACTCGCGGGTGCCGGCCGACCGGCCGCTGAGCGCGCACGACCTGCGGCGGGTGCGCTTCGGGACCGTGCTGCGCGGCTACCGCATGTCGGAGGTCGACGCGCTGCTCGACCGGCTCGCCGCCGAGATGGAGCCGCGAGAGACGCCCGCGAAGGACGAGCGCAAGAAGCCTGCCGGGTGAGGTTCCGGCTGCAGCGCGAGATCGACGTCGTCCGCGCCGGCCGCGGTGGTGTGGGACTACGTGACCGACTGGCCGCGCCAGGGCGAGTGGGTGCCCAAGACACGTGTCGAGACGGTCGACGATGCCGCGAGCCTCGGCGGGCGCTTCCGGGCCTGGACAGGTCTGGGCCGGGTCGGCTTCGTCGACCCGATGACGATCACGCGCTGGGAGCGCGACGACGACGGCGGCGGCATGTGCGAGGTGCTGCACACCGGACGGGTGGTCCGCGGCGAGGGTGAGTTCACCGTGCTCGCGCTGGGCCCGGACACCAGTCGCTTCGTGTGGGCGGAGATGGTCGTGGTGCCCGGCGGCCGCGCGGGAGCAGCAGCCTGGCGCGCCGTACGACCTGTGGTGGCGCGGCTGATCGACCGCGGGCTCGACACCATGCGGCAGATCGTCGAATCCGAGCACTCCGGCCGCGTGGCTGCGCGATGATGCCTCGATGAGCTCTCGCCGTGCTGTGCTCGCCTTGCTGACCCCGCTGCTGACGATGGCGCCGATGCTCGCCGTCATGCCGCAGACGCAAGCCACTGCTGCCCCGACAGCCGCGAAGCAGAAGACAGTCATCGAGACCCGCACGATCGGGCACACGGTGCGGGGGCGCGCGATCAGGGCGTACCACGTCGGCAACCCGAAGTCGTCGAACAAGGTGCTGCTGATGTCGACCATGCACGGCGACGAGCGGGACACGCGGTGGATCGTGCGCAGCATCCGCGACGGCAAGCCGGTGCGCGGCATCGACCTCTGGCTGCTGCCGACGCTGAACGTGGACGGGCTGGCGCGGAGCTCGCGCAAGAACGCGCGCGGCGTCGACCTCAACAGGAACTACCCGTACCACTGGGCCAACCTCAACGGCCGCTACGAGTCCGGCAGGCACGCCGCCTCGGAGCCGGAGACCAAGGCGCTGATGCGGTTCGTCCGTCAGATCCGGCCCAAGCGGATCGTGAGCCTCCACCAGCCGTTGCACGGTGTCGACGTCTCGACTCCTCGGTCGCGGACCTTCGCGAAGAAGCTCGCTGCCGGTCTCAACCTGCCGCGAGCCAACCTGACCTGCGGCGGTGTCTGCCACGGCACCTTCACGCAGTGGTTCATGCACAAGTACCCCGGCGCCCGTGCCGTCACCGTGGAGTACGGCGCGCACCCGACCAGGCACCGCATGAGGGTGGCCGCTCCGCAGCGGATGATCCACGTCCTGGGCGGCTCTCGGTAGCGGGCTGGAAGACCTCATCTAACGTTGGAGCATGGAGCGGTTGTGGGCGTTCGAGCGGCTTGCCGTGACGATGAGGCGGGTCGACTTCCTCGACCCCACGCTGGTGGATCAGCCTGACGCGCGGGAGCGTGGTGCACGCGTCGAGATCAAGCCGGCACGGACCGAGGCCCAGGGGTCGTTGTACGCCTCCGACGTCACGACGTTGGAGCAGGCGTTGTGCCGGCTCGACTTCCTCGAGTCGGGGCCGGGCAAGGCCGACCGGATGCACTGGCACCCCGAGATGGCACAGGGCGAGCCCGGGGACCGGACGTTCGACGCCGACATGCCGGCTGACCCACGGGGCTGGCTGACCACCTTCCTGCGCAGCGGGCTGGCGGACTACTTGAGCCGAGGCGGCCACGACATCACTGGCTTCACCGACGATCTCGCTGCGATCGGTGACACCGCCGACGAGATCGGTCGGGCGCTGGACGAGGCGCTCGCGTGGGCGCGTGAGCCTTGGCCCGACGTCGAGCACGACGACCGGGGGATGGCGGTGACGACATAGCGTGCCGATGAACGAGAACCACGCCAAGCTCTGCCCCAGTCCCGAGTGGGCGGCGTACCTCCACAAGGACGTGCTCCCCGCCCTTGCCGAGGGCCTCGAGCTCGGGCCGCGAATGCTCGAGATCGGTCCAGGGCCGGGCGCCAGCACCGAGTGGCTGCGGCACCGGGTCGAGCACCTCGTCGCGATCGAGCTCGAGGAGGAGACTGCTGCGGCGCTTCGGCAGAGGTTCGCCGACACGGGCGTCGAGGTGGTGCAGGGCGACGCCACGAGCATGCCGTGGGAGGACGGCTCCTTCGACTCGGTCGGGTCGTTCACGATGCTGCACCACGTGCCAACGCCTGCGCTGCAGAACCAGCTGTTCGCGGAGGCGCTGCGCGTGCTCCGCCCGGGCGGCACGATGATCGCCTCCGACAGCCTGCCGAGCACCGATCTGCACGACTTCCATCTCGGCGACGTCTACAACCCGGTGGATCCCGCCTCGCTCCTGACCCGGTTGCAGACGGTCGGCTTCGGAGCCATCACGATCAGCGTCGACTACGGCTTCACCTTCCGCGCCCGCAAGCCCGATCCCGAACGCGACGGCATCTGGGACCACGAGTCCTGATCCTGCGTTTTTGCCGCAGCGACGTGGTCAGGCGTCGCTGCGCGCGAAGATGACAGCTCCCGGGACGTCCTCGTCCGGCCTGATGACCATCTCGGCCTCGATCGTGAACCCCGCGTCACGAAGCCAACCCGTCATCGTGCCCGGCCGGCGACGGTGACTGTCGACGTTGATCGGACGCCCCGAGTAGCCCTCGGACGAGTGCCTGGACTCGTCACCGACGTGGAAGCCGACCAGCAACAGACCCGATGGCCGCAACACTCGACGGAACTCCTCGAACACGCCAGGGATGGCGTGGTCGGGCACGTGGATCACGGACCAGAAAGCCACTATCGCCGACGACCGAGTCGTCCGCCAGGTCGAGGTCGGTCATCGTCCCGACGTCGAAGCGCAGGTCTGGATAGTCGCGCCGCGCGATCGCGATCATCTCGGGCGAGAGATCGATGCCGAACGCGTCCACTCCGGCTTCGTGGAGGTAGCCGGTGACGTACCCCGGGCCGCAGCCCACGTCGGCGACCGGCCCGCCCCCGGCAGCGTGCACAAGCTCGGCGAACACCGCCAGGCTCGCGCGGAGGTAGGGCATCTCGCCCAGCAGTCCACGTACCTTCTCTGCGTATCCGGAGGCGTCGATGTCGTACGACGAGCGGGTGTCGGAGAGCCAGGCGTCCGTCATGGCCGAAACGGTAGTCCGATCCGGTCACTCGTCCCCTGTGTCGGGCTGCGTCGAGCACCCGCTGGATCAGCTGGGTGGTCGAGAGACCTCCAGTGCGCTGAACGTAGGTCAGCTTCCCGGCTGCCACGGCGGCCCCGTAGACGGATTCAGCACCCTCTGGCGACAGGTCGTCACCGTGCACACCATGTCGACGTAGACCCGAGACGTTGCGTCGGTGTCGCCCACGTTGACACCTCCTGCCCTTCCGACGAGCCGCTGACGCTCCCCAGTTCTACATGGATGTAGCGACCTGCCACCGGCATGAGCGGGCGCCCTGCGTGGCTTCGAGGCAGGCGCAGCGGTCGTGCTCAGAGATTCGCCGCGCCGGACAACCGCACCCCAACCTGTCAGCGGCAGATCCGAGCACGAGGGACTCCACGGTTGCTGGACCGAGCTCCGCATCGGCAGCTGACCGCCTGAGTTGGATATCACTTTTGTTATCAGTTCTGATAACATATCTGCATGGACAACGACACCCATGCAGTCACCGACGGCCTCGCCCAGGCGCTCGTCGACAGCGGCCTCACGCAGGCTGACTTCGCGACTGCCCTCGGTACGTCGGCATCGCGGTTCAGCACCTACCTCTCGGGCAAGATTGACCCCTCCGCCAGCTTCTACCTGCGCGCGCTGGGCCTAGCGCAGGCCCTGCGGGGTGCGCGTGCGCTCGGGCTCATGACTCCCCAGTCCACAGCCCGTGAGGTCCGCCGCTCGCTGCGCAAGCACGACGACATTCGGGCGCTCAAGATGACGCTCCAGGCGCGCGACCACCTGCGCACGCTGCTTCACGACCCCGATGCCCAGACCGAAGAGGCCACGTCAGCGTGGACCAGTACGCCACGCTCTACCGGCGAGCGTAAATGGGACGCCTTCTGCGCCGCGCTGACCGAGCATGAGTTCACTAGCGCCAACCGCGAGCCTCCGGCGTGGACCAGCACCGACACCAACGACGACCCGCTGCTCGTCAAGAGCCTGCTGCTCTCCGACGACGAGGTCCGCGCCTCGACGCCGGAATGGCTGTCGCGCCACGGCGTCTATGCGGCAGAGCGTGACCTGGTCACCGCATGAGTCTCGTCGAGTTCGAGCCGTCCGAGATAGAGCGGCTGCTCGACCTCTTGAACCAACGACTGAGGAGGAGGCGACTCAAGGCGAGCATCTACGTCGTGGGTGGTGCTGCCATCGCGATCACGGTCCCCGGCGCCAGCGACCGACGGACAGTCGATGTCGACGCTGTCGTCTCGGACCGCGCCGTACTCGAAGAGGCCAAGGCGCTCGCGCAGGAGGAGCACCTCCCACGCCACTGGCTCAATCCTTCCGCCGCGCCATGGATACCGCCTCGTCCGCCTCGCGCTCAAGCCCCGCCGCGTCGGTTCGGGCTCACCATCCACTGGGCACCGCCGGAGCACCTGCTCGCGATGAAGCTGGTCGCGATGCGTCCCCAGGATCCCCCTGACATCGTCAGCCTCAGCCGGCAGCTCGGCCTCGGCGCGGACGCGCAGGAGTACGCCAACCTGCTCCTTAGCGTCTACGAGGGCGAGGACGCTCTCCAGACCATCCTCAACGTCACGCACGACGAAGTCGACACCGAGGCTCTTCGACGCGGGGAGGCAGCGGTCCGGCTCATGGAGTCCGCTTCGCGCTGACGGCTGCTGATGATGATGCTCATCTTCTTCTTCATCTTCCTCTTCTTCCTCACCGGCGCCATGGACGCGACCAGCCGCCACATCGGTGAGCAACTCTCCCGGACGCACCGGACCTGACGAACCATCTTCCGTCGCTCGAGGACGCCGTCCGGCACGACCGCTCATCGGCATGACCGCGCGGATCGCGGTGCGGGCTCAGGCGGTCAACGCAACACCTCGGCTAGTGCTTGTGATGGTGTCTTGAAGCCGAGGGTCTGTCGAGGACGCTCGTTGAGCTCGAGTGCGATGGTGTCCAGGTCGTGTTGGGTCAAGGTGCGGAAGTCGAGTCGCGTCCTCCTGCTAGTCATATCGATCGTGCTCGCCACGTATCAGGCCATTCGCTTGCGGGGTCAGCGCCGCAAAGCCCGGCAGTAGCGACTTCCCGTACTCCGCGATCCACGGATCGCGGCATGTCAGTGCGCTGGATCGGGCATGATGCCGCGGTGGCTATGACACCGGCGGACTTCCTCGACGCTCTCGCGAGAGACGTACCGGAGTCCCGGGCCCTGGTGGTCGAGCATTTGGCGGACAACGACGGCCTGCTTCTTCACCTGCTCACCGCGGATGTAAGACGCTTCGCGATTCAGTCGTTCGATGCTGGGCAGATGGACGCCCTGAACAGGCTTCTGGCGCTGGTCGATGACGCGCTCCGCGAAGGAACGACCGAAGTTCAGAACGCCATGGCGGTCTCGTTTGTGGAGGACACCGGATGGTGGGACCCGGCGACACAACCCTTCATAGAGGCATGGCCAGCGGGACTCCGGGCTGAGGTCGATAAACAGCGGAGCCACCGCCGGTAGACGACCACACATCGGCATGAGCGCCCTTCCGGACAGCGGCAGAAGCGAACGACTCGGTGGATGATGCCCGACCTGGATCCTCCGCTGCCGACTCGTGTTCCTATTCCATTAGTTCGCCTGGATCTCGATGACAGGGGTCGCAGGCCAGCGCGCAGGCAGGCCCAGGTCAGCGCGAGCTGCGTTCACGAACTCGTTGTGGCGGTCCCCCGCCTCTAGATCAAGGTCGGCGTCTTCGATGTTTGGGTTGCGCGTCCCGTACATCTGCTCGTGCAACGCGAGGTACAGGGCCTGCGCCTTCTCGGCTGCCTCAGCGCTGCCGTACAGGTCAACGTCACCGACGATGCGCCAGAAGCCATCCATGGCGTCCTCCGGTGGCTCCGGTTGCGGCCCGTCGCGCGAGTCGGCAACGATGTTGATCCACCGGTGGTACTGCTCGATCACGGCCAAGTACGCATTGCGCCTGTGGTCGAACAAGCGGGCGTCGCGCTCGCGATCGGTGTCCTGGGCCAGCCGCTGCTCCTCGCGTCGTTCCTCGGCCGCAAGGCGGTTCCGCTCGCGCACGTCGGAGCGCCATTGGGTGAAGACGACCCCGATGAGGGTGCCCGCGACGCCGATGCCTCCGGACACTACGGCGACCGTTGCTGCGTCCACATCGGCACTGTAGGTGCCGCTCTGCGCGACCCGTGGGCGGCTCGCTGTGCGCTGCGCGACAGCGGCAGATCCGCACGCGGTGGCGTGCACACCATGCGGCAGATCCGGACGTTGTTGGCACTCCGGGTGGAGCTTGATCGACCGCTTCGATCTCAGCGGGGGTTGGCGAGTTGTTCGATGATCTCGCGTCGGTTCGGTCTCGTGTGGGGGTGCATGAGGAGGCCCTCGACGACGAACGTGCCTATGCGGTTCATAGCGGCGAGGTCGGCTTCGGCCACGCCAACACCACGGAATCCCTCGGCCAGGATGGAGTCCATAAGGTCGTGGAAGTTCGTGTGCCAGGCCTCGACGCGTGGCGAGGTCGACGCTCTGGAGTGGACGACCGTGACGAGGCGGGTGTACTGCTCAAGCTGCTCGACGGCCCACAACACCTGATCGACCCAGGGCTCTTCGGCATGGAGGGAGGCCGCCTCCAGCACCTCATCGAGAATGTGATCGAGAACGCCCACGAGAAGAGCGTCCTTGTCCTGGAAGTACCAGTAGATCGTGTTCGTCGTCACCCCGGCGCTTGCCGCGACCTTGGCCACGGAGGTCTCGTCATATCCGGCCTCGGTGAACAGCCCGGCTGCTGCGGTGACGATCTCGGCGCGCTTCTCCTCGCGGTCCCGAGGCCGACGGTTTCGAGGCATGGGTCACCTTATCTTGACTGGTACTCAAGAGCAGTGGAGCCTTTCTTGTACGCCAATCAAGAGCCGCCTCAGGAGGACCCATGCCGAACTCGTCTGACCTGCCGTTCACCGACTCGGAGCAGACGTTCTACTCCGAGGGGACAGCATGCGCGGCACGGGTCTACCGCCCCGCCGCACAGACCGTCGATGGGGGCGTCCCCAGGCCGGTCATCGTGATGGGTCACGGTTTCGGAGGAGTACGGGCGTTGCGGCTCTATGCCTACGCCGAGCGCTTCGCCGCTGCCGGTTACATGGTCGTGGTCTTCGACTACCGCGGATTCGGTGAAAGCGATGGGAGCCCCCGGCAGGTGCTGGACGTTGGCATGCAACTGCAGGACTGGAGAGCCGCGCTGAGCTTCGCTCGCACGCTCCCAGGTGCCGACCCGGAGCGGCTCATCGCGTGGGGGACTTCGTTCGGCGGTGGTCACGTCATCACCCTGGCCGGGCAGGGTGAGAAGCTCGCCGCGATCATCGCGCAGGTCCCGCACGTCAGCGGTCCCGCAGCGGTGCGCGCCACTGGATTGGTTCCCAGTCTCCGGGTCATCCGGCTCGGAATCCGCGACCAGCTCGCGGCGCTGCTGGGCCGACCTCCTGTGTATGTCGACGCTGTCGGCGAGCCCGGCAGCACCGCGGTCATGACGACCCCCGACGCCGTGCCGGGTCTGACCCGCCAGGCAGAAGAATCCGGCCTCACAGAGGGCGACTACCCCTACTACGTCGCTGCGCGGATCGCCCTCAAGATCGGGTTCTACTCCCCGGCCAGGCACGCATCCGCTGTGCGCTGCCCTGCCCTGGTGCAGATCGCCGCCTACGATGCCGTCACACCACGCCGGGTCGCCGAGAGCGCGGCCGCGAAGATCTCCAAGTCCACGGCCCACGTCTACGACTGCGGCCACTTCGACCCCTATGTGGAGCCCCTCTTCGACCAGGTCGTGTCCGACCAACTGGCATTCCTGCGCGCCCACGTCCCAGTGGAAGGCTGCGGTTGAGGTAGCTGGGCGCGAAGTCCGCTCATCGGCTACTTGTTCTATTGCTCCATGACCGTTGTCTGGCGAGGCTCGGTCTAGGCGCCCGGGCTGTCGCTCTCACATCGGCTGCCCACGCTTGTCGTGTGGCTCTCATTTGGCCTGCGCAGTCCGGGTGCTTCTAGGGCGGGGAGAGGCTCAAGAGGGGTTTGCTCAGCTCGAAGTAGCGTTGCCCTCCCGGCTCGACAACCAGTGATGGATCGAGAACCGGAGGACGACAGATGAGCGCAACGACAACGCGCGTTGTGATCGGGATGGACCCGCACAAGAGGTCGGTGACCATCGAGGTGATGGACGGCGACGAGACCGTGCACGGTGGCGGCCGGTTCGCCACCGACCGTGCTGGTCACCAGGCGCTGCTTCGCTATGCCAGGAGGTGGCCCGACCGAGTCTGGGCCATCGAGGGGTGCAGCGGGATCGGGCACCACGTGGCCATGCGTCTGCTCGCCGACCACGAACAGGTCGTCGATGTGCCGCCCAAGCTGTCGGCACGCACCGGGTCTTTGCCACCGGCCAGGGCCGCAAGACCGACGCCACCGACGCGCACTCGGTCGCCTTGGTAGGCACCCGGATGGCTGGGCTCCGTCCGGTGGTCAACGACGAGCAGCTCGCGGTGTTGCGGGTCCTGGTCGACCGACGCCGTTCACTGGGTGAGGACCACACCCGGATGGTCGCCCAGCTCCACCAGCTGTTCCTCGAGCTCATTCCTGGTGGTGCGAAGAAGGACCTCTCCGCGGCCCAGGCCAAGGCACTGCTGGCGAAGGTGCGTCCCCGTGACGTCGTCGGGAAGACTCGACGGCGGGTTGCCGCGGAGCTGATCGCCGACCTGGAACGGATCTATGCCCGCAAGAAGGCCGCCAACAAGGAACTCAAAGCCCTCGTGGCCGCCACCGGCACCACCCTGATGACGCTGCCCGGCATCGGTCCCTCCGGCGCAGCGCGGCTGCTCGTCGAGATCGGGGACATCACCCGGTTCCCCGACCGCAACCACTTCGCGTCCTGGAACGGCACGGCGCCCATCGACGCCTCCTCCGGAGACCAGGTCCGACATCGACTCTCGCGCGCCGGGAACCGGCAGATCAACCGGACGCTGCACATCATGGCCACTGTCCAGCTCCGCAACCCGGGACCAGGGCGCACCTACTTCGATCGACGCAAGGCCGAGGGCAAGACCTCGATGGAAGCCATGCGAGCACTCAAACGCAGGCTCTCCGACATCGTCTATCGCCACCTGGTCGACGACGCCATCGCACATCTTGCGACGAGCCCGGGAGGGCAACAGGGCAACGACTCTGACTCCAGCGCGGCCGGCTCACATCCCTACACCGACTCTTCGGACAAGCCACTTCCCGGACCCGTCACCGCCAACCCTAGAACTCCGCTGCCAACCGCGTCTTGACACAGAGGGGAGCCAGATCCGGATGGCTTCCCGCCACCTGTCGGCGAACAAGCACTATCGAACAACTATACGAATAGTGTCTAGACAGGTCGCTGGAAGTGTCGGTGCTCGGTGGTGGAGTTGTCTGTCATGACGGTGCAGGCGATCCGACCCGACGGCCAGGTGGTGGCGGGGCTCGCGGCCGCGCGTGACGCGGTCGCGTCGGTGGCTGCGGTGCCGGTGGGGTCGTTGTCGGATGAGGAGCTGGCGGCCTCGGTGGCGGATGCGTCGGTGCTGGAGAACCAGGTGGGTGCGGTCAAGCTCGCCCTGTTGGCGGAGGTGGACCGGCGGCGGTTGGCGAAGCGGCTCGGCGCGACGGGCACGGATGCGTGGGCGGCGAGCCTGACCGGCACCACGCGGGGGGTGATGGCCGGCGGTCTCTGGCTCGCGAAGCTGCTCGAGGACAGGTATGCCGCGACGCGGGAGGCGTTCGCGGCCGGGGGGATCAACCAGGCCCAGGCGCGGGTGATCGTCCGCGCCGCCGAGCAGCTCCCGACCGGCCCCGGTGGCGTCACCGACGAGGAGCGGCGGGCGGCGGAGGCGGGGTTGGTGGCGAGGGCGGTGCAGGGCATGGACGCCAAGGGGCTGCGCCGTGCCGCCCGCCGGATGCTCGACAAAGCCGAGAGCGTCTCCCGCGAGCAGGTCGACAGCCCATGAGGCCGACCAGCTCCAGCGTGAGGAGCAGCGGGCGGAGCGGGAGACGAACCTCGCGATGTGGGAGAACCGCGGATGGCACCTGGTCGGGGAAGTTCACGATCCCCGACCTGCACGCCAGCCTCCTCAAGGCCTACCTGGAGCGGCTGTGCTCACCGTCGCGGTTGGCGACCAACCGCGCCGGCGAGACCGTCGCCGGATGCGACGGTGGCGACCGGGGTGAACACCTACGAGCAGCGGGGCCGCGCGTTCTGCGAGCTCATCGAGCACCTCCCCGAGAACGGGTTCGGCCGCGGCGGCATCGGCGTCATGGTCCACCTCGACTACCAGCACCTCCTCGACCAGCTGGCCTCCGCGCGGCTCGACACCGGCGTCGACATCACCCCCGGTGAGGCCCGCCGCCTCGCCTGCACTGCGGGGATCATCCCCACCGTCCTCGACGGCGACTCGATCGTCCTCGACCTCGGCCGCAGCCAACGACTCCACTCACCCAGCCAAACCCGCGCCCTGTCCGTGACGCTACGAGACCTGTGCCGCCGAAGGCTGTCAGCGCCCCTTCGCCTGGTGCGACATCCACCACCGACAACCCTGGTCCCAAGGCGGGCCACACCGACCTCGCCAACGCCCTCCCGCTGTGCGGCTGGCACCACCGACGCGCCCACGACCCAGCCTTCAACCTGAAGCACCTGCCGACCGGGCGAAGTCAGATACACCAGACGCCGCTGAGGGCTACAGGTTCTTCTTCACCCAGGAGGACGGCCCGGTCACGATGCGCGGCTGCTGCGCCGGGTCGAGCCAACGGGTCAACCACCGCACCTGGCTCAACGGGCCGGCGACGCAGCCGGCGGTGTAGCGGCTGCCCTGCACGTGCAGGAAGATCCCGCCACCGCGGCGGGTGTTGGCGCGATGGGTCGCGACGTGCTGGTGCCGCTTCGTTGGACCAGTGCACCCCGCGCGGCAGGTTGAAGCCGATGACCACCGCGTAGGCGTACTCGGCGCCGTACGACGCCAGCCGCTCGCGGAAGTCCTTGCGCCAGTGCGACGACGAGGCCTGGAACGGCTGCAAGATGTTGTACGTCGCCGGGTCACGCGGCTCGTAGGGCCAGACGTCGTTGCTGTCGACGTGGCGGTAGCGCAGCCGTGTCCCGGGGTCGGCGCGGTTGCCGAACGCGCGGGGCAGCGCGAACTTGCCTGCTGGAGTCGTGCCGCTGCCCTGCTTGCGCTGGGAGGCGCGCACGAACCCGTTCCAGCCCAGCCGCACGGTGACCGGACCACGCACCTTGTGCCAGCCGTCCGCGCGCTTGCGCCAGGCGTACAGCGTGGCCCTGGTTGCCGACCACTGGCTGCTGGTGACGGTGATCAGCTGGTGCACGTTGCTGCGCAGCGAGATGTCCGACGGCCGCACGGCCGGGCCGGCAGCGGTCGACTGCGCAGGCGCGGCGAACGTGGCCAGTGCCAGCGCGAGCACGGCGGCCACCACTCCCAGGCGGGTGCGCACGCCGCTAGCGCCCCTCGAACACGGGCTTCTGCTTCGCCACGAACGAGTCGACGGCGTTGTGGTGGTCCTCGGTGGCGCCCGTGAGCGCCATCATCTCGGCCTCGAACGCCAGCGACGACGCGAAGTCGTGGCCGGCGCTGAACTCCACCGAGCGCCGGATCGCGCCGAACGACACCGTCGGCCCGTCGGCGAGCTTCCGCGCCAGGGTCGCCACCTCGTCGACGAGCTCGTCGGTGGGCACCACCGCGGTGGCGAGGCCGAGCGCGAGCGCCTCCTCGGCCGGGATGGTGCGCGGGAAGTACAACAGCTCGATCGCCTTGGCCCGGCCCACCAGCCGCGGCAGCGTCCACGAGGAGCCGGTGTCGCAGGAGAGCGCGATGCCGCTGAACGCCAGGTTGAAGCCGGCGGTGTCCGCGAGCAGGCGGAAGTCGCAGGCGAACGCGAGGCTGGCACCGGCTCCCGCCGCCACGCCGTTGACGGACGCCACGACCGGCTTGGGCATCGTGACGATCGCGGTGACGATCGGGTTGTAGTGGTCGGGCACGGTCGTGAACAGCTCGTCGGACGAGGCGCTCTTGAGGATCTCGACGTGCTCCTTGAGGTCCTGGCCCACGCAGAACGCGCGCCCGCTCCCGGTGAGCACCACGCACCGGACCGCTGGGTCGCCGGCCGCCTCGGTCACCGCGTCGCGAAGCGCCACCTTGGTGGCGACGTCGAGGCTGTTCATCGCCTCGGGCCGGTTCAGGCTGATCGTCGCGACGCCGTCGACGACGGTGTAGCCGACGGGACGACCGGGCTGGGCTCCGGGCTGGGACTCTGTCACTGGTGGGCTCCACTCGTCTCGGATGAGGTGTCGGCCTCGTCGAGGCAGCTGTCGACGAAGCGTGAGGCTGCCGGCAGCAGCCGGCCGGCCTCGGTGGCGAAGAACCGTGCTGCCTCGTGGCCGGCCCAGCCCGCCGGCAGCAGCTCGGGCGGCAGGCCGGGGTCGGTGAACAAGAACTTGCGCCACTCGTGGACCAGCACGGAGCGCACCGCGAACGCCCGCTCGTCCTCACCGGCGCGCGAGATGCCGTGCAGCTGCGAGCCGGGGTCGTTCAACAGCCCCTCCGCGAAGCGCTGCCAGGCGACGTACGCGTCGGCCAGCGTCTGCAGGTCCCACGCCTGGCGGGCGCGTTCGGCGGGGGTCGTCGTCCTCGGCGCGCATCCGCGCGAACCCGACACCCTCCGCCTCGAGCAGCTGGGTGACCTCGGGGGAGGCGAAGGCGCTGATCCACGTGCTGTCCGCGAGCGGCGCATAGCCGAGGAACGAGAGGCCGCTGCGCACCCGCTCGCGAGCCGAGCGCTGCGCCGGGGCGTCCAGGACGAGCAGGTCCCAGCGACCGTCCCAGCCGCCGTCCCTGGTGCGGTAGATCCGGGTGGCGGCGTCGTCGAGCCGCTGCCGGGCCCGGGGGGTGAGCAGGTAGCCCGGACCGGTGCTGAGCCGCACCGGCTCCAACCAGCCCTGGCGCACCATCCGCGAGATCGCGGTTCGTACGGCGGGGGCGGCGATGTCGAGCGACGACAACAGCCGGACCAGGGCCGCCACCGGGGCGCGGTCCTCGCGGGCACGCAGGTGGTCGCCGTACAGGTCGAAGAGAGCTGACCGAGCGTGCACGCGGACGAGTCTGCCCCACGTTCGACGGGGCGGTCGGCGGCCACGCATGAATTAGGGAATAATGAGCTGAACACCGCACGCGCCGCGACTCCAGATGGCGCAGGAACAGGAAGAGGTGCGCGCATGGCGGCGATGAAGCCGCGGACGGGCGACGGCCCGCTCGAGGTCACGAAGGAGGGGCGCGGGATCGTGATGCGCGTGCCGCTCGAGGGTGGTGGCCGTCTCGTGGTCGAGCTCAACAAGGACGAAGCCGGAGCCCTCGGCGAAGCCCTCCACCAGGTCGTGGGCTGACAGCAGAGCAGCTCTCGACCGAGGACCCCGACCGCCCAGCGGTCGGGGTCTTCGCATGCCGAGTGCCCGGCTTGCGGGGTCTCGGTAGGGTGCGGGCGTGCTGCCAGCCCAGGTGTCGCCCCCGGAGGTCTCGCTCAGCGGGGCGTCCCCCTCCGCCGTCCCCGGCGCCGACGTCGTCGCGCTGCCCGTGCTCGCCGACGAGAGCGGCCCGACGCTCGGTCCGGGTGCTGCTGAGCTGCTCGACGAGCTCGACGAGGACCTGTTCGCGCTGCTCGAGGCGGCCGAGGCCACCGGCAAGGTCGGCGAGGTGGTCGACCGGGTCGTGCTCAGCACCACCGGGCTGACCAACTCCGACCTGCGGCTCGTGCTGCTCGTCGGCGTGGGCGCCGGGACCACCGACGACCTGCGCCGGGCCGCCGCGACGCTGGCGCGCCGGGTCAAGGGCCGGCAGACGGTGGCGACCTCGCTGTGCTCGCTCGGCGACGACGCCGGCGATGCGTGCGGTCGTGGAGGGGCTCGTGCTGGGCTCGTACGAGTTCCACTGGCGCTCGGAGGGGCCGCGCGACCAGCCCGTCGGCCAGGTGGTGCTCGCCGGCCTCGTCGACCCGCAGTCTCGCAAGGACGTGCTGGAGAAGGCGCTTGCCGTCGCCGGGGCCGGCTGGCTCTCGCGCACCCTGGCGCTGGTGCCGTCCAACGTGAAGACCCCGGCGTGGCTGGCCGACCAGGCCGCCGAGGTGGCCGAGCGCGCGCGCCTCGACATCGAGGTGTGGGACGAGGACGCCCTGCGTGAGGGCGGCTTCGGCGGGATCATCGGGGTCGGGCAGGCCTCGGTGAACCCGCCACGGCTCGTTCGCCTCGACTACACGCCGGCGAAGACGACGAGGCGCACGCCGCACGTCGTGCTGGTCGGCAAGGGGATCACGTTCGACACCGGCGGGCTGTCCATCAAGCCGCGCGACAACATGATGTCGATGAAGCGCGACATGACCGGCGCTGGCGCGGTGCTCGCGGTCATGGGCGCGCTGGCCGACGTCGACTGCCCGGTCCAGGTGACCGGGCTGATGGCCATCGCGGAGAACTCGGTCGGCGCCGCGTCGATGCGCCCGGGCGACGTGGTCCGTCACTACGGCGGTCGCACCACCGAGGTGACGAACACCGACGCCGAGGGCCGGCTGGTGATGGCGGACGCCATGGCGTACGCCGCCGCCGAGATCGAGCCCGACGTGATCGTCGACATCGCCACGCTCACCGGGGCGATGAAGATCGCCCTGGGCCAGCGCACCGGTGGGTTCTTCGCCAACGACGAGGCGCTCGCCGACTCGATCCGCTCGGCGTCGGTGGCGGCCGGGGAGCCGCTGTGGCGGATGCCGCTGGTGGCCGACTACGAGGAGCGGATCTCCTCCAAGGTCGCCGACTCCGACAACGCCGGCGGGGGCCCGGGCGCCATCACCGCGGCGCTGTTCCTCCAGCACTTCGTGAAGGGCCTGCCGTGGGCCCACCTCGACATCGCCTCGGTGGGCGACTCGCCGACCGACGAGTTCGAGTACACCAAGGGCGCGACCGGCTTCGGCGCCCGCGCCCTGCTGCACTGGCTGGAGCTGCGCGAGCCGTTGGCCGGTGTCGGCGCATCGACGAGGAGGTCGTGATGCTGGGTCTGACCGTCCGCTGGTCGCTGGCCGACGCGCCCGCCGGGGTCGAGGAGGCCCTCGCGTCGTACGTCGAGGAGACCTCGCACGAGCGGTTCACCGGCAAGGAGGGGCTGCGCTTCAAGACCTGGCGGATGCGTCGCGGGCGAGTGGTTCGAGGGGTGCTACGTCTTCGAGTCCGCCGATGCCCGCGACCGGTTCCAGGAGGAGTTCAGCGCCACTGCGGCCGAGTCGCCCGGCTCGCAGATCGTCGGGTCGGCGCCGGTGCTGATCGAGCCGTGCGACGTCGTCGCGGTGGCCGAGGGCGCGGCCGGGTTCCGCGCCGCTGCGTCGTACGCGTGACCCTGCGGCTGTCCCGGCCGGACCCGAACCATCGGCTGTCCTACCTCGACGCGCTCGCTGAGCTCGACGCCGAGGGCAACGCCCACTACCTCGACCTCGTGCTGCCACCCGAGCCCGACTTCCCCGGTGCGGCGTACACGCTCGAGGCGCTCGGCGACCCCACGACGTTCGCGGAGTTCTGCGCGTACACCACCGCGCTCGAGGATCCGGCAGACGCCGCGTCCCGCCGGCTGGGTGACGGGCACGTACCTGTGGATGCTCGACGACGACGTCGTGGTCGGCAGGATCTCGCTGCGCCACGCGCTGACGCCGTGGCTGCTCGAGGTGGGCGGCCACATCGGCTACGCCGTGCGTCCCTCCGCCCGTCGTCGCGGCCACGCCACCGCGGCCCTCGCCTTGATGCTCGACGTCGCGGCCGAACGCGGCATGGACACGGTCCTGGTCACCTGCGACGACGACAACGTCGCCTCCCGCAAGGTCATCGAGGCCAACGGCGGCGTCCTCGAGGACGTCCGCAACGCCAAGATGCGGTTCTGGCTCTCGACGCGCGCGCTAGGCCGGGACCTCGGGCGACCAGATCTTCTTGGCGACCAGGAGGCCGTCGCCGACAGGGAGCAGGATCGGCAGCAGCGAGTCGTGCTCGAGGACGGTCTGGCCGAGCTCGCGGATCGCGACGGTCTCCTCGTCGCGCTGGGCGGGGTCGGCAACCCGGTCGTGCCAGAGCGCGTTGTCGAAGGCCACGATGCCGCCGGGCTTGAGCAGCCGCAGCGCCTCGGAGAGGTACTCCGGGTACTCGGTCTTGTCGCCGTCGGCGAAGACCAGGTCGTAGTGGCCGTCGGTGAGCCGGGGGAGCACGTCGAGGGCCGCCCCGGGGATCAGCCGCACCCGCTGCGACGGGAAGCCCGCGTCGGTGAACGCCTGCTTCGCGAGCCGCTGGTGCTCGGCCTCCAGGTCGACGCTCGTCAAGACCCCGTCGGGGCGCATGCCGCGCATCATCCAGACACCGGAGATGCCGGTGCCGGTGCCGATCTCGACGACGGCCCGGGCCTCGATCACCGAGCAGAGGAAGCGCAGCGCGGCGCCCCCACCGGTGCCGATCGGTGCGACGCCGACCTCCTCGGCGCGGGCGCGAGCGGCCTTCAGGATCTCGTCCTCGGTGACGTACTCCTCGGCGTAGGTCCAGCTGGCCGGCTTCAGTCCGGTGACGATGATGACCTCCGGTGTTGTGTCGTGGGCGGTTCCGCGGCGGACTCTACCGCCTGGCTCGGGTGCCGCCAGGGAACAATCCGGGCGGCCGGCCCGTTCATGGATCAGATGAAGAGGGATGGGGCCGACAGCATCCTCGTCGCCGTCCCTCAGGCCCCTCTCAGGAGCGGTCCCTAGCGTAGGAGGCAGGCGCCACCCGATGGCGAGACCCATCAGATCCCGGCGGACCTCCGGGAGCCCCCTGCAGCGCCCCGCGGCCGAGGAGCAGCCGATGACCACGACGACCGAGGACCACACCGAGTGGCAGCCTCCCTCGTGGGACGAGATCGTCGCCGATCACTCCGCCCGGGTGTACCGCCTCGCCTACCGGCTGACCGGCAACCCCCACGACGCCGAGGACCTGACCCAGGAGGTCTTCGTCCGGGTCTTCCGGTCGCTGGCGTCGTACACCCCGGGCACGTTCGAGGGCTGGCTGCACCGGATCACCACGAACCTCTTCCTCGACCAGGCCCGCCGCAAGTCCAAGATCCGCTTCGACGCGCTCGCCGAGGACGCCGAGACCCGCATCCCGAGCCGAGGCGTCACCCCTGACGTCGCGGTGATGGACGGCCTGTTCGACGACGACGTCGAGGCCGCCCTTGCCGCGCTGCCGCCGGACTTCCGCGCCGCGGTGGTGCTGTGCGACATCGAGGGTCTCAGCTACGAGGAGATCGCCGACGTGCTCGGCCTCAAGCTCGGCACCGTCCGCTCCCGCATCCACCGCGGTCGCTCGATGCTGCGCAAGGCGCTCGCACACCGCGCCCCGGTGCCCGGTCGTGCCCGCTACTCCGGTCCGGCGGAGCCTCGTCGTCGACGGCTCACGCCGCAGATCACCTGATGGGCCCGTCTCGCCGACTGCTCGGCGGCCATCTCGGCTCGACGGTCAGCGCCCTGCTCGACGGCCAGCTCGACCCCGACAGCACCGAGCGGGCCTGGCAGCACGTGCTGCAGTGCCCCCCGTGCCGCCGTCTCGTGGAGAACGAGGGCTGGGTGAAGCGACAGCTGGCCCAGATCGGCGACACGGAGCGCGCGGACGCGCCGCCGGACGGCCTCGTCGGCTCGCTGCTCGACCTCGACCCGAGCACCGCGGCCTGGGCGCCGGCGCCTGAGCTCGACAGGTCCTCTCGCGGGCGTCGCCGGGCCGGGATCGTGCTCGTGGGCGCCGGCTCGGTGTCCGCGGCCGTCTTCGGCCTCACGACGCTGGCCGGGTCCCCGATGGGGATCGGGGGGTCCCACGGCACACCTGCCGGCAACATCGGGGGTGGCGCGACGAGGCCGACCAGCACCGCCGTCACCCCCGCGGGCGCGCTGCGGAGCCGGTTGCCCGAGGTCGGCCCCCGGCGGGGCGAGGACGCCACCGCACACACTCACGCCACCGCACGGGCCCACTGAGGACGACAGCCACCGGGCGGCCGGTTTCGGGTGTGGGCGCGTAGGTGAGAATGGATGACGTGAGCCAGTACGACGAGGAGCCGTCCGCCCCGGACGACAGCGACACGCAGCCGCTGCGCCCGAGCGAGCCGACGTACCCGCCGCCGTACGCGCACCACCCGCCGCCGCAGGCGCCATCACAGCCGCAGGCACAGCCGCAGGCCAGCCCCAGCCCCTCACGCACAGCCCCAGGCGCAGCCGCAGCCCCCTGTGCAGCACCCGCCCCACCAGCAGCACTACCCACCGCGGCACGCTGCGCCGGGCCCCTACGCATCGCCCACGACGCCGTTCCCGACGCCCTACGCGAGGCAGCAGCAGCAGAAGGCGCGCATGCCCGGCTGGGCGTGGCCGGTGCTCGTGGTGCTCGCACTCGTCGTGGGCTCCGTCGGCGGGGCGGTCGCCGGCGCCTTGGTGTCCGGGCTCGGCGACAACAGCAACGTGCCGATCATCGGCGCCGACAGCGGCCCCGCCTCACCCCTCAAGGCCGACAACGGCAGCATCTCCGCGGTCGCCGCGAAGGTGCTGCCGAGCACGGTCCAGGTCCAGGCCAAGGGCGGCTCCGACGGCAGCCCCGGGGGAGGCGCGACCGGCTCCGGGTTCGTCCTGGACAACAAGGACCACGTGATCACCAACAACCACGTCGTCGCCGACGCCACCGGACCTGGCCAGCTCAAGGTCGTCGACAGCGCCGGTCGCGAGCACGCCGCCAAGATCGTCGGCCGCAGCCCGGTCTACGACATCGCCGTGCTCGAGGTCTCCAACCCGCACGGTCTCCGGCCGGCGGCGATCGGCTCGTCATCGTCCCTGCAGGTCGGCAACACCGTGGTGGCGATCGGGTCGCCGCTGGGCCTGTCCAGCACCGTCACCTCCGGCATCGTCAGCGCGACCGACCGACCCGTCACCACCGGCAACGACACCCAGTCGTCGTACATCAACGCGATCCAGACCGACGCCGCGATCAACCCGGGCAACTCCGGTGGCCCGCTGGTCGACATTCGAGGCCGGGTCATCGGCGTCAACTCCGCGATCGCCACCACGGGCGGCGCCATCGGCGGTGAGGCCGGCAACATCGGCGTCGGGTTCGCCATCCCGATGAAGCAGGTGCGGGTCACCGCCAGCCAGATCATCGCCACCGGCCAGGCCCGCTACCCCGTCATCGGTGCGAGCGTGAACACCGGCAAGAACGACGGCGCGAAGGTGTCGGACGTCCCGGAGGGCACTCCTGCCGCAGATGCGGGCCTGAAGGCAGGTGACGTCGTCACCAGGATCAACGGCAGGCGGGTCAGCGACGGGATCGACCTCATCGTCGCCATCCGCAGCCACCAGCCGGGTGAGGTCGTCGACCTGTCGGTGCTGCGCAGCGGCAAGCAGCAGAAGGTCAAGATCAAGCTCGACTCGAAGGTCGGCTAGCAGCTACGTCGCGTCGCTGTCGTACGGCGGCAGCTCACCCGTCTCCAGCGGCTGCTGACCGGGTCGCCGTGACGTCGCGCCGTCGTCGTCCCCGTCCGCGGACTCGTCCCAGACGTCGCTGACGTACTTGCGGACCGCCCGGCGCGGGTCGAGGTCGGTGAGCTCGAAGTCGGCGAAGTCCGGGCCGAGCTCTGAGCGGATGTCGTCGCGGGCGCTCGTCGCGAAGGTGCGCACCTGCCGGATGAACTTTCCTGCCTGGCGGGCGAACTCCGGGAGCCGGTCGGGACCGAAGACGAGGACGGCGACCACCAAGATCACCGCCAGCTCCGGCAGGCCGATCCCGAACACGCGATGCTCCTAGGGGCTAGAGCCTGCCGGCGGGTGAGAGTCCGAGCTGCATCCCGGCGAGCCCACGCCCGCGTCCGGACAGGGTGTGCGCCACCGAGATGAGGGCCGTGGCGGCCGGCGAGTCGGGGTGGCTCTCGACGATGGGGAGGCCGCTGTCCCCGCCTTCGCGCAGGGACAGGTCGATCGGCACCTCGCCGAGCACCGGGACGTCGTAGCCGAACCGGCCCGACAGCGTCTTGGCGACGCGGGCGCCGCCTCCGGCGCCGAAGACCTCGAGCCGGTGCTCGCGGCCGGCCTCGGCGCAGTGCGGGCAGGCCAGGAACGACATGTTCTCCACGACGCCGACCACGCGCTGGTGCATCATCGACGCCATCGTGCCGGCGCGCTCGGCCACCTCGGCCGCCGCCTCCTGCGGCGTGGTGACCACCACGACCTCGGCGTTGGGCAGGTGCTGGCCGAGCGAGATCGCGATGTCTCCGGTGCCCGGCGGCAGGTCGAGGAAGAGCGCGTCGATGTCGCCCCAGAACACGTCGCTCAGCATCTGCACGAGTGCCCGGTCGAGCATCGGGCCGCGCCAGGCCACGACCTGGTCGCGGCGCGGCTTGAGCATCCCGATGCTGATCACGGAGATCTCACCGGCCACCGCGAGCGCCGGCACCGGCATGATCATGTCCTCGACCTGGGTCGGGCGCAGGTCGGGCACGCCCATCATCGCGGGCACGGAGTGCCCGTAGATGTCCGCGTCGACGATGCCGATCCTCATGCCCTGCCGCGCCATCGCGGCCGCCAGGTTGACGGTGACCGAGGACTTGCCGACCCCGCCCTTGCCCGACGCGATCGCGTAGACCTTGGTCAGCGAGCCCGGCCGCGCGAACGGGATCTCCTTCTGGGTCTGGCCGCCCCGCAGCTTCTCCTGCAGCCCGGAGCGCTGCTCCTGGCTCATCACGCCGAGGTCGAGCCGCACGCCGCTCACGCCGGCGACCTTGCCGACGGCCTCGGTCACGTCCTTGGTGATGGTGTCCTTGAGCGGGCAGCCGGAGACGGTCAGCAGGACTCGCACGTCGACCGAGCCGTCATCGGCGATGTCGACGGAGTCGACCATGCCGAGGTCGGTGATGGGCTTCCGGATCTCCGGGTCGTTGACGGTCGCGAGCGCAGCGTTGATCTGCTCGAGATCGGGGGAGGACATGTCATCAAGCCTACGTCGCCGGACGATGACGCCTCGGAGCCCCTAGGTGTCCCAGTCCTCGTCCTCGTGCTCGTCGGCGTCACGCTTCTGCTGCTCCTCGAGCTCCTGCATGAGCGTGCGCAGCTCGGATCGCACGTAGTCGCGGGTCGCGACCTCGCCCAGCGCCATCCGGATCGAGGAGATCTCACGGGCCAGGAACTCCATGTCGGCGTGCGCGCGAGCGTTGGCGTTGCGGTCCTGCTCGCCGATCACCCGGTCGCGGTCCTCCTGGCGGTTCTGCGCCAGCAGGATCAGCGGGGCGGCGTACGACGCCTGCAGGCTGAGCATCAGCGTCAAGAAGATGAACGGGTAGTCGTCGAAGTGGAACTCACCCGGCAGCGCCCAGTTCCACAGCACCCACACGAGGACGAACAGCGTCATGTAGATCAAGAACCGGGCGGTCCCCATGAAGCGGGCGAACGTCTCCGCGAAGCGTCCGAAGGTGTCGGAGTCCACCTGCGGGCGGCGCACGATCTGCCGCCTGGTGTCGAGGGGTACGTCGAGACGGGGCCCGCGGGTCCTCGGCTCGCGATGCCGGACGACCCTGGCGCGACCACGAGCGCGGGCCCTTCGGCACGCCCTTCCTATCCACGGGTGCCACCGCCCTTGGCCGCACCGATGCGGACCGTGGCGTCCTCGTTCGGCGGGGTGTCGCGCCAGTTCTCCGGCAGCAGGTGGTCGAGGAGGTCGTCGACGGCGACGGCGCCGACCAGCCGGCCGTCCTGGTCCACGACGGGCGCTGCGACGAGGTTGTAGGTGGCGAGGTGCCGCGCACAGTCCTCGAGGCTCGACGTCGGGTCGCAGCGGCTCGATGTCGGAGTCGAGCACGTGACCGACCATCGTCGACGGTGGCTCGCGAAGCAGCCGCTGGATGTGCGCGACGCCGAGGAGCCGGCCGGTCGGCGGCTCGAGCGGCGGACGGACGACGTACACGAGTGCGGCGAGCGACGGGGTCAGCTCCGAGTGGCGGACGTGCGCGAGGGCGTCGGCGACCGTCGAGTCGGGCGGGAGGATCACCGGCTCGGTGGTCATCATGCCGCCGGCGGTGTGCTCCTCGTAGGACATCAGCCGGCGGACGTCCTCGGCCTCCTCCGGCTCCATCAGCTGCAGCAGCGCCTCTGCCGTCTCCGGGGGCAGCTCGGCGATCAGGTCGGCGGCGTCGTCGGGCGACATCTCCTCGAGGATGTCGGCGGCACGCTCGCTGTCGAGCACGCCGAGGATCTCGACCTGGTCCTCCTCGGGCAGCTCCTCGAGGACGTCGGCGAGCCGCTCGTCGTCGAGCGCGGCAGCGATCTCACCGCGGCGCTTCGGCGGGCAGGTCGTGGATGACGTTGGCGAGGTCTGCCGGACGCATCTCCTCGAGCGCGGCCAGCAGGTGGGTCGCGCCCTGGCCCTCCTCGGGCGCCGTGAAGCCCTCGACGTCGTTCCAGTCCTCGACGTGGGTCTGGCCCTTGCGGCCGAAGCGCTTCGACCCCTCCTGCAGGGCCACCTTGCTGATCACCCAGTCGCGGGTCTTGGTGAGCTCCATCGCGACGTCGTACACGCTGCCGGTGACGCCGCTGTCGCGGATCGTCACCTGCTTGTCCAGCATCTGCCCGAAGACCAGCGTCTCGGTGGGGCGCTGCTCGAAGCGGCGCATGTTCACCACGCCGGTGGTGATCACCTGGCCGGTGTCGATGTGCGTGACCCGCGTCATCGGCACGAACACCGAACGGCGGCCGAAGACCTCGACCACGACACCCAGGATCCGGGGCGGCAGCCCGCCCGGGCGCAGCATCGACACGAGGTCGCGCAGCTTGCCCACCTGGTCGCCGGCCGGGTCGAACACCGGCAGGCCGGACAGGCGAGCGGCGTAGACGCGGGTCGGGGACGTGCTCACGAGCAACGAGCGTAACGGCTGGAAGAATGGTCTCCGTGCCCCTGAGCTACGACATCGTCGACGTGTTCACCGACCGTCCCTTCGCCGGAAACCAGCTGGCGGTGGTGCACGGCGCCGACGAGCTGACCACGAGCAGTGCCAGGCGATCGCTCAGGAGTTCGGCTACTCGGAGACCACCTTCCCCGCGTCGGACGTGCGCGAGGGCCGCGAGTACGACGTCCGCATCTTCACTCCGGAGCAGGAGATCCCCTTCGCGGGCCACCCGACCCTCGGCACCGCCTGGGTGCTCCGCTCGCGCGGCCTGCTCACCTCCGAGGAGTGCGTGCAGGTCTGCGGTGCCGGCAGGATCGAGGTCGGCTTCGGCGACGCGCTCGTCGGGCTGGCTGCGACGCCGACGCGACCTGGCCGGGCCGCTCGACGACTCGCTGGCGCGCGACGTGCTGCGGCTCGTCGGCCTCGACCTCTCCGACCTCGCGGGCCAGGCCTGGGTCGCGGGTGCGGCCTGTCCTTCGTGCACCTGCCGGTGACCGAGGAGGCGGTGCTCCGGGCGAGTGCCCGCGAGCCGGCCGTTCGGGGAGAAGCTGATGGCGCGGCTGACGGCGCTCGGTGAGGTCGACGACCTGCTGGACGCGCTCAACGTGCACGCGGTGGCCGGGGAGGCGCCCCGACTGACCGTCCACTCGCGGGTGTTCGTGCCCGGAGGCGGGATCGCCGAGGACCCGGCGACCGGCTCCGCGGCGGCCGGTCTCGGCATGGCGCTGGCCGCGTCGGGGCTGCTGCCGGAGGGCGGTCGCTACGACATCACCCAGGGCGTCGAGATGGGACGGCCGTCGTCGCTGGCCGGCCGGGTGGAGGCGTCCGGTGGCCGCGCCACCCGTTGCCACGTCGCGGGCCAGGTGCACCAGGTCGCGAGCGGGCGAGATCGAGGTGCCTGCCGGCTAGTCGACGTACTCCCCGGTCGGCACGATGCGGCGCACCACGCTCGTCCTCGCCCAGGTGTCCGCGGCCGATGCGGGGTCCGGAAGGTTGAGCCGCGCCGCGACCAGCGCGGCGGTGGTCGGCGTCCCACTGCTCGTCCTCCGGGCGTACGACGGACGCGCGACCGACCCAGGTGACCAGACGGCCGCCGGTGTCCTTGCTGCGCATCACCACCTCGACGCGGCCACCGTCCTCCACGTCGGGGAACGGCTGCTCGTCGCCGCCGGAGACCACGGCCAGCGCGCCGTCGCACCCACACGTGCCACACGGCCTGGGTGACAGGTTGTTCGGAGGGACCGACGCGCACCCAGCAGACATCGGTGCGGCGACCGAGCTCGGCGACCAGTGCGGCACGCTCGTCAGCGGGGCTGCTGGTGGCGTCGTCGGGCACGCAGCCGAGACTGCCACAGCCGAGCACACGTCACGGGCAGAGAATGGCCCGGTGCGCACGCTCCTGCTGATGGCCCTCGGCGTCTTGGGGGTGTCGCTGTCGGGGCCGCTGATGGCGTCGATGGTCGTGCCGCCGCTCGCGATCGCGTTCTGGCGCAACGGCTTCGCGGCGGCAGGGCTCGGCGTCGCCGTGGTGTCGCGCCAGGCGCGAGGAGCTGACGTTGTTGCGCGGCCGCGCGCTGCGGCTGACGCTGCTGGCCGGGTGTCGCGCTCGCCGTGCACTTCGGCACCTGGGTCACGGCTCTCACCATGACGTCGGTGGCGTCGGCGACGGCGCTGGTGTGCCTGCAGATCGCGTTCGTCGTCGCGTGGGAGATGCTGCGCGGCCAGCGGTTCGGACCGTTGGTGATGGTCGGGCTGGTCGTCGCGTTCGCCGGTGTGCTGATCGTGTCGGGGGTGGACCTCACGCTCTCCCGCCGTGCGTTGGTCGGTGACCTGCTCGCCCTGGCGGGTGCGGTGGGTGGCGCGGCGTACATCGTCGTCGGCTCGCGCGTCCGGCAGGCGGTCTCCACGACGACGTACACCTTCGGCTGCTACGGCTCCTGCGCGCTGCTGCTGCTGGTCGCCTGCCTGGTCTCGGGGCAGGCGCTCGGTGGCTACGCCGGGTCGCAGTGGGTGCTGCTGCTGACGGTCACGCTCACCTCGCACCTGTTCGGGCACTCGGTCTTCAACCACCTGCTCGCGAACACCTCGCCGATGCTGGTGTCGCTCGCACTGCTGCTGGAGGTGCCGGGCGCCTCGGTGCTCGCGGCGGTGATCCTCGGGCAGGTGCCGCCGCCGGCGGCGGTCGCTCGGGTTGCTGGTGGTGCTGTCGGGGATGGCGCTGGTGGTCATCGGCTCGTCTGAGACGAATGCCACGCCCGGCCGGCTGCCCTGGCTGCGGCGGCGGCACTACGCTCGCAACCGACGTCAGCCACCAGGTCCGCTACCGGAGAGGTAACCGTGCCAGAAGAGACCCGCGAGCTACGAGCCCGCCGTTCCTGCCACGCCGTGCCCGGCTCGAACCCGCGCTTCCTCGAGAAGGCCCAGGGCCTCGAGGCCGACCAGGTGTTCCTGGACATCGAGGACTCGGTGGCCCCGATCGCGAAGGCCGATGCCCGCAAGAACATCGTCGACGTGCTCAACACCGGCGACTGGGGCGACAAGGTCCGCACCGTCCGGGTCAACGACTGGACGACGCAGTGGACCTACAAGGACGTCATCGAGGTCGTCGAGGGCGCGGGCGCCAACCTCGACTGCATCATGCTGCCGAAGGTGCAGACCGCCGACCAGGTGATGGCGCTGGACACGCTGCTCACCCAGATCGAGACCACGATGGGCTACGACGTCGGGCAAGATCGGCATCGAGGCGCAGATCGAGAACGCCCTCGGCCTGATCAACGTCGACGACATCGCGACGGCGTCGCCGCGCGTGGAGACGATCATCTTCGGGCCGGCCGACTTCATGGCCTCGATCAACATGAAGACCCTCGTCGTGGGGGAGCAGCCTCCGGGCTACGACGTCGGCGACGCCTACCACTACATCTTGATGCGGCTGCTGATGGCCGCCCGCGCCCACGACAAGCAGGTCATCGACGGCCCCTACCTGCAGATCAAGGACCTCGACGGCTACAAGCGGGTCGCCAGCCGTTCGGCCGCCCTCGGCTTCGACGGCAAGTGGACGCTGCACCCCGGGCAGATCGAGGTCGCCAACGACGTCTACTCGCCCGGCCAGGACGACTTCGACCACGCCGAGAACATCCTCGACGCCTACGAGTACTACACCTCCGAGCAGGGCGGCGCGAAGGGCGCGGTCATGCTCGGCGACGAGATGATCGACGAGGCCTCCCGCAAGATGGCGCTCGTGGTCTCCGGCAAGGGCCGCGCCGCCGGCATGAGCCGCAGCGACAAGTGGTCGCCGCCGGACGGTGGTTGAGGAGCGTGAGCTCGACACCGCTGACGACTCGGTCCTGCCGCGTCTGAGGTTTCGAGGCTCGTCGCTAGCGCTCCTCGCACCTCAACCACCGGAGGTCGGCGCTCCCGTAGCATCCTGCACGTGCCAGCGCCCGCCTCGACCGTCACCGGCGTCCGCGTCGACGACGAGGGGATCCGGGCGCACAGCGACGCCGAGGTGGTGCTCGACGTGCTGTTCGACGGGCGCCGGATCTGGTCGTTCTGGCTGCACCGCGACGGCGAGAGCGCGAGCGGTGCGTCGCTCGTGCGGTGGCCGTCGGCGCTGCGCAGGTTCCTCAACGGCACCACGCAGCTTGAGCTGGTCGAGCACGTCAGCGGCGCCGTCGCGTACGACGACGAGGTGCGTCTCGGCGAGGGCGACGAGCCGATCGCCGTCGTCAACGACCGCGGGCTGCCGCTCGGCATCGACAAGTCGCTGCGGCTCGCGCAGACCTTCGACACCCGCAGCGCCGAGCACGTCGCGCCGCTGCTCGACTCGATCGAGGAGGTGCTCGGCGGCGCTGAGCAAGGCGGGCATCGACGCGTTCCCGGCCTACGGCACGCTGCTCGGCGCGGTGCGCGGCGGCAAGCTGATCGGCCACGACAGCGACGCCGACATCGGCTACGTCAGCGACTACACCTACCCGGTCGACGTGGTGCGTGAGTCGTTCCGGCTGCAGCGCGCGCTCGCCGACATGGGCTACTCCATCACCCGCTACAGCGGCGGCGCGTTCAAGGTCGACGTGCGCGAGGCCGACGGGTCCGTGCGCGGCCTCGACGTCTTCGGCGGCTTCCTCGCCGACGGCAACCTGCACCTGATGGGCGAGATCCGCGCGCCGTTCCGCCGCGACCAGATCTTCCCGCTCGGCACGACCGTGCTCGAGGGCCGTGAGCTGCCGGCCCCCGCCGACACCGACGCGTTCCTCACCGCGACGTACGGCCCGTCGCTGGCGGGTGCCCGACCCGGCGTACAAGTTCGAGACGCCGGTGTCGACGCACCGGCGCCTCAACGGCTGGTTCCGCGGCACCCGCGTGCAGGCGCGAGGCGTGGGACCGCACCTACTCCCGGCTGCCGAGCGAGCCGCCGCCGATCGAGCCGTCGCCGTTCACGGGATGGGTGCGTCGGCACGAGAGCGGCATCCCCGGAGCGCATCGTCGACATCGGCTGCGGACGCGGCGTCGACGACCTCTGGTTCGCCCGGCAGGGCGCGAGCGTGCTCGGCCTCGACTACGCGCCTCGCGGCTGGCGGCGCGGTGGAGCAGCTCGCCGGCGACGAGGACGTCGACCTCGAGTTCCGGCGGATGAACCTGGTCGAGCTCCGCTCGGTGCTGGCCGAGAGCGCCCGCGTCGCACGCACGCCCGGCCGCACCGTGGTCACCGCGCAGCACGTGGCGGACGCGACGGACAAGGTGGGCCGCGCGCTACCTGTGGCGGGCGTGCGAGATGATGACTGCGCGGACCGGGCGGGCCGGCTGTACCTCCAGGTGCTGACCGGCCGCGGCGAGGAGGACGCCGTCGCGCGCGAGGAGCACCTGCGGCCACTGCGCATGGTGACGGCTCGTCGAGGAGCATCGAGAGCAGCGGCGGCACCGTGGTCTGGCAGCGACAGTCGAGGCAGCGCCACCCGGGCACCGGGGGCGCACGCAGGATCGGACGATTGGTGGTCGAATGGCATCGCTGAGAGACCTGCGCTCGCGGGTGCGGGCGAGCAGCAAGCGGGCTGCCCGCAACCTCGGCCGGTTCCGCGCCGGCGTGCAGGCGCGAGGGCGTCGAGGCGCTTCGCGAGCGGGTCGAGCGTCCTCGAGGACGAGGTCCAGGAGTGCCGCCAGCTCAACCTCCGGCTCGCCGAGCTCACCGACGTGGTGCAGGAGCTGCTGCTGCCGGTCGCGCAGCGCGACGAGAAGGCGATCTCGGCCGCGCTGGAGAAGTACTCCGAGGGCCTGTAGGCGCTGGTGTCTCGCCGAGTCTTCCTTCACGTCGGTCTCCCGAAGACGGGTACGACGTACCTGCAGACCCTGCTCTGGCACAACCGGGACGAGCTGCGACGGCAAGGTGTGCTGCTGCCGGGGGAGTCCTCCCGCCAGCACCTGTGGGCCAGCGGCGTGGTGCGTGAGGACCCGAAGATCGACCGACGCGGCCCCGACGCCAAGCACGCCTGGGACCGGCTGGTCGGCGGAGATCAACGCCTGGGACGGCACCGCGATCGTCAGCCACGAGTTCTTCGCCGTCGGTCGAGCGCGGAGCAGGCCACAGCGGGCTGTCGGCGCGCTCACCGGTGCCGAGGTGCACGTCGTGGTCACCGCACGCGAGACGCTGAGCCTGGTCACCGCGCGCTGGCAGGAGTTCGTGAAGAACGGCTCGACGGTCTCCATCGACGACTACCCGGCCGACGAGGAGCCCAGCGGCACGAACGACTGGGACTGGGGCACGCTCGACCTCGCCGACGTGCTGCGGCGCTGGGGTGCGGCGGTGCCACCGCGAGCGCGTGCACGTGCTGACGCTGCCCAAGCCGGACGAGCCGCGCGAGACGCTGTGGCTGCGGTTCGCGGAGCTGCTCGGCATCGACCCGTCGCGCTGCGACACCTCCGTCGCCGCGGAGAACGAGTCGCTCGGCGTCGTCGAGGTGGAGCTGCTGCGACGGGTCAACGCCGACCTCGACCGGCTTCTCCTCGGCGCCCGACCGCGGCAACTGGATCCGCGGCTACCTGGCGCAGGGCAAGCTCGTGCCGCGCGGCGGTGAGAGGTTCTGGCCCTCCCCGGCGCGGGTCGAGGAGCTGTGCGTGCGCGGCAACCGGATCGCGGACGAGGTGGCGGCCGGTGGGTACGACGTCATCGGCGACGTCGAGGACCTGCGCCCGCCCGTCGACGTACCACCGCGGCGGCATCCGGACGACCGTCACCGATGCCGAGCTGGTCGAGGCCGCGACCGGGGTGATCGCCGCGATGATGACCGACGTCCGGCGGCTCACCCGTCAGGCCCGGGAGTCAGCAGGCGGGCCGACCGGCTGGCGGCGGCTCGTGCCGGCACGCGTTGCGCGAGCGGTGCGGGCTCGTCGCGCGGGTAGAGGCTGAGGCGGCAACGTGGCACGGCGCGTCTTCTTCCACATCGGTGTCCCGAAGAGCGGGACCACCTACCTGCAGCGCGTGCTCTGGAACCACAAGGAGCGGCTGGCCGACGAGGGGGTCCAGCTGCCGGGGACGGGATACGTCGACCATCGCTGGGGCAGCCTCGTGGTCCGCGAGGACGACCGGCTGCGCTACCGGCGGTCCTCGGCGCGGGGGTCCTGGGACCGCATCGTCGCCGACGTCGCAACCTGGGGCGAGACGTCGCTCATCAGCCACGAGTTCTACGGCGGCGCCTCCCAGGCGCAGGCGCGCGTGCGGTGGAGGCGCTCGCGCCCGCCGAGGTGCACCTGGTCGTCACCGCCCGCAATCCACTGCAGCGTGCTGGGCTCGGCCTGGCAGGAGATCGGTGAAGTACGGCAACACGACTCCCCTCGACGAGTTCTCGGTCGGGTCGTCGGAGGACCCGGCCGAGGTCTGGAACTGGCGCAGCACTCGACGTCGGTGAGGTGCTCGATCGTTGGGGCGGCGCTGGTGGCACCCGAGCGGGTGCACGTGATCCCGGTCGCCGGGGACGCGCTCGTTCCCGAGGAGCTCTGGTGGACGGTTCGCCGGGCTCTTCGTCGACCGACGCCGCGTCGATTCGGCGCGGAGGCCGGGGCGGTCAACCCCTCCATCGGTCTGGTCGAGTGCCGAGCTGATGCGCCGCGTCGGACCGCCCCTGGAGGACCTCACCGGCGCTGCCCCGGTCGAACTGGGTGCGCAAGTACCTCGGCCGAGACCGTGCTGGCGCGGCGCGACGGTGAACGGTTCTGGCCGTCGGCGGATCGCGTCGAGGAGTGCCGGCGAGCGGGGCCGAGCCGCGGCCGACCTGGATCCGTCGCGGCTGGCTTCGACGTCGTCGGCGACCTCGCGGAGCTCGCAGGTCCCGGCCGAGCTCGAGGCTCGGCGCACGCCGGAGCGAGGTCACCGACGCGGAGGTCGCGGACGTGTCCGCCGAGACGCGATCGCCGTGATGTTGCGAGACCTCCGCCGCGCGAGGCGGAGAGCCGACAGGCAGTCCGAGGACGACCTCCGGCGACGCCGGCTCCGCCACCAGGTCCCTTGCAGCGGGTGGCTCGGGCGCTGCGTCGCACGTGAAGTGCCTCATAGCGGCACCAGCTGGGCATGGGGGAGGATGGACGCCGCGCATCTGCGCCGTACCCTGACCCACCAGCAAGCCGGGAAGGACGTCCCCATGGGTCGCCTCTGCGAGACCGAGGACCTCACCGACATCCAGTCGGAGATCCTCAAGACCGTCCGCACGTTCGTGGAGGAGAAGATCCTTCCGGTCGCCACCGAGCTCGAGCACAAGGACGAGTACCCCACCGACATCGTCGAGGGCATGAAGGAGCTCGGGCTGTTCGGCCTCACGATCCCCGAGGAGTACGGCGGGCTGGGCGAGTCGCTGCTGACCTACGCCCTCGTCGTCGAGGAGATCGCGCGCGGCTGGATGAGCGTCTCGGGCATCGTCAACACGCACTTCATCGTGGCCTACATGCTCATGCAGCACGGCACCGAGGAGCAGAAGCAGTACTACCTGCCGAAGATGGCGACCGGTGAGATCCGCGGCGCCTTCTCGATGTCCGAGCCGGGCTGCGGCTCCGACGTCGCGGCGATCAAGACCAAGGCGGTGCTGTCGGAGGACGAGAAGACCTACCGGGTCAACGGCCAGAAGATGTGGCTGACCAACGGTGGCTCGTCCACGCTGGTCGCCGTCCTGGTGAAGACCGACCAGGGCGCGGAGTCGGTCTACAAGAACATGACGACCTTCCTCGTCGAGAAGCCCGCCGGCTTCGGCGAGGTCAAGGACGGCCTGTCGATCCCCGGCAAGATCGAGAAGATGGGCTACAAGGGCGTCGACACCACCGAGCTGGTCTTCGACGGGCTTCGAGATCGGCGCCGACCAGGTCCTCGGCGGTGAGCCGGGCAAGGGCTTCTACCAGATGATGGACGGCGTCGAGGTCGGCCGCGTCAACGTCGCGGCCCGCGGCTGCGGCGTCGCCAACCGGGCGTTCGAGCTCGGTGTCTCCTACAGCCAGCAGCGCGAGACCTTCGGCAAGAAGATCGCCGAGCACCAGGCGGTGCTGTTCCGGCTCGCCGAGATGGCGACCAAGGTCGAGGCGGCGCACCAGATGATGGTGCGCGCGGCCCGCAAGAAGGACGCCGGCGAGCGCAACGACCTCGAGGCGGGGATGGCGAAGTACCTCGCCAGCGAGTACTGCTCGCAGGTCGTCGAGGACTCCTTCCGCATCCACGGCGGCTACGGCTTCTCCAAGGAGTACGAGATCGAGCGGCTCTACCGCGAGGCGCCGATGCTGCTGATCGGTGAGGGCACCGCCGACATCCAGCGGATGATCATCGGCCGCCGGCTGCTCGAGGACTACAAGCTGCGCTGAACGTTGGTTGAGGAGGCTCGTGAGCATGCGAGCGAGCCGTCTCGAAGCCGCTCAGCCGTCGAGCTTCTTGCCGAGGTTGGCCAGGGCTTCGCGCAGCCGCTCGTCGTCGCGGTCGGCGGCGGGGACGAGCACCTCGGTGACCACGTCGACCACGTCGGCCAGTCGCTGGTTGAGCTGCCGGTTCTCCTCGACGGCGGCCTCGAGGGCCGCGACGCGGGCCGCGAGCTGGCTCGGGCGGCGCGGGCTCGTCGTCCGGCTTGTCCCGGCGGAGCTTGTTCAGCGCTCTCGCGGCGCAGTCCTTGGCGTTCTTGGTTCGTGGTCATGACGTCCACCTCACGACGAGTCGACAGATATGGGGGTCCTCGTTGCCGAGCGGGCGCCAGGCCCCGCCCGGTCTCGCGGTGCACGACGTGACCACCGTGCGCCTCGATCTCCCGGACCGCGGTGTCCGGGTCGCACGAAGGTCCGCGGGCGCTTGCCGAAGAACTTCTCCTCGCCGCGGGAGCGAGGCGTGCGGAACTCGACGAACGTCTCGCCGCCGCGTCGCTGCACCATCGAGGCGAACCGCCAGAAGTTGTCGCGGCCGGTCGGGCCGAGGGTGTCGAGCAGCCCGCGCGCGTAGACCTCGCGCACGCCCTTGGCGTGGGAGTAGCGCGCACCCGTCAGCAGCACCGACCGGACGTCCTCGAGGTTGAGCCAGCGCGTCGCGACCTTCGCGCCCGCCTTGCGACGCCTGGCCCGCGTGGCCTTCAGTCCCGACCGTCGTGTACTCCAGTGCGTGCGACCCGGTGGCCCTGCAGCGCGAAGTACGTCGCGTCGCGACCGTTGCCCGCGCCCACGTCGAGCACGAGGCTGCGCGCGCTGCCTCGCTCGGTCAGCCTCTCCTGCGTCCACTGCGCGAACAGCGACGGCTCGAACGGGCACCCGTGCGGCGTCCGGGCTCTTGTAGAAGTCGCTCCAGAAGCGCAGTCGCCGGCGCGCCGAGCGGAACCACGCGTCCATGCGTCGTACGTCGACCGGGTCGTGGCCGAAGTGGAACGCCGGATCGGGCACTCGCCACGACGGGGCCGTAGGTGAACGCCAGGACCTCCTCGGGCTTGGCCGGGGCGACGATCTCGCGCCCCTCGAGGGTGACGGTCCCGAACGGGACCAGCGCCGAGCGGTCGAGCGTGCCGGTGAGCGACCCGGTGACGTGGAAGCGGCCGTCACGTGGAACGAGCCGAACACGTCGATGCCCACCCGCCGGCCGTCGGGAAGCGGCACCCAGACCTTGAAGTTCGCGCCCGACATCCGCACGACCTTCCAGCCGAGCGATCGCATCCTTCGCGTGGCGGTCGTGCACTCGCGGATGATGTCGAAGGGATGCTCGTGCTTGGAGAGGTAGGCGACGTCGGCGTCCGAGTCGTGGCCGATCATGTGGCCGTCGCGGACGGCGCCGAGCAGGCAGCCGTACATCAGGTAGGCGTCGAGACCGCACACGTCGACGAGGTCGTGGAGGACCTTCTCCAAGGCGTCCATGATCTCGTCGCGGGCCGAGTCCTCGGTGTTGCTGAAGTCGCGCTGCAGCCGCCCGCCCTTGTCGACGGCCAGCGGATGGCCCTCGCCGTCGACGACGCGCACCCGCTCGCTCGCCTGCCGCGAACCGCACCTGCTGCGCGTGCAGGACGTCGCGGCTCACGTGGTCCACGAGCGTCACGTCGGCGGTCCCGTCGAGGTGCCGGCGCAGCGCCTTGGGCCAGTCGACCAACAGCTGCTGCTGGCTGGCCGGCCGGCCGTCGTGGCCCGGGCTGAACGACCACACGCGCTGGTCGTCGAAGAGGACGTCGACCGACGCCGAGAGCGACGCGGGGACGACGATGCCCCGGTCGCTGACATCGATGCCGCGCGCCACTCCGCCTCCGTGCCAGTCTGTTTGGGGTCTGTCGAGACTATCCCTAGCGTGCGAAGGTGGGAGGGACCGCACCGCCGCGAGAAGGAGGCCGTCATGGCCCAGTCTGACGACCAGTCCGACGACCAGTCAGGCAACCAGGCAGGCAACGACGACATCAAGGCTCGGATGCGTGAGGCGCTGGAGCGCAAGCAGGGCAACGACAAGGGCGTGCCACACCCGGCCGGGTCGAAGCAGAAGGCGCACGGCTCCGAGGTGCTCGACGGCGGACCCAAGGTGCATCGCCGCAAGGCCGGTGGGGGCGGCTCCTGACCCGTCGGCGAGGATGGCCCTCACGATCGAGTCGTCGGGTGGTGAGGAGCAGAGCATGCAGTTCGGTCGCAGCTACGAGGAGTTCGAGGTCGGGGCGACCTACAAGCACTGGCCGGGCAAGACGGTCACCGAGTACGACGACCACCTGTTCTGCCTGCTGACGATGAACCACCACCCGCTGCACCTGGACGCGAACTACGCGGAGAGCACCACGCAGTTCGGCAAGAACGTCGTCGTCGGCAACTACATCTACTCGCTGCTGCTCGGCATGAGCGTCCCCGACATCTCCGGCAAGGCGATCGCGAACCTCGAGATCGAGTCGCTGCGCCACGTCGCGCCGACCTTCCACGGCGACACGCTCTACGGCCAGACCGAGGTCCTCGACAAGTGGGAGTCGAAGTCGAAGGACGACCGTGGCGTGGTGTACGTCGAGACGAAGGGCTACAACCAGGACGGCACGCTCGTGTGCATCTTCAAGCGCAAGGTGATGGTGCCCAAGCAGTCCTACCTCGACGCCCGCGGCGGTGAGCAGCCGGCGCGTCCGGAGCTCGTCGAGCCCGAGCCGAAGGGCTGAGGGTGCCGAGACCGACCGGCCTGACGGAGGACGCCGAGCTGTGGCTGGTGCGGCACGGCGAGACGGAGTGGAGCCGCGACGGCCGGCACACCTCCGTCACCGATCTCGAGCTGACCGAGCCGAGGCGTCGAGGTGGCCGGCTCGCTACGGGAGCGCCTGTCCGTCACGAGTTCGACCTGGTGCTGTCCAGCCCACGGCGGCGTGCGACGCGCACCGCTGAGCTCGCAGGCTTCGACCGACCTCGAGGTCGACGAGGACCTCGCCGAGTGGCACTACGGCGAGTACGAAGGCATCACGACCCCGGAGATCCGCGAGACGGTGCGCGGACTGGACGGTGTGGACCCACCCGACCCCGGGCGGGGAGACGGCCGAGCAGGTGCAGCGTCCGGCTCGACCGGGTCGTCGCGAGAGTGCGCGCGGCCGGCGAGCGTGTGCTGGTCTTCGGCCACAGTCACTCGCTGCGAGCGCTGGCGGCGCGGTGGATCGAGCAGCCGGTGACGGACGGCCGGTTCTTCAAGCTGGACACGGCGACGCTCAGCACGCTCGGCTACGAGCGCGACGTCCCGGTCGTCCTGCGATGGAACTCCTAGGCGCCTAGAGCACTCCCCACTCGGTCAGCGCCTCGACCAGACCCGGTGAGGTGTCGAGTGCTCGCACCTCGTCGGGGGTGAACCATGCCGCTTCGTCGGCGTCGTCTCCTGCCTGCACGGCGTCGGCGGCGTCGCTGCCACTGCCGGCGTACACCTCGCAGAGGTAGTCGCGGATCAGGTACACGCCACCGCCAGGAGCGGCGCGCTCCACGGTGCCGACCAGGCGGCCCACCCGCACACGGCAGGCCGGTCTCCTCGAGCACCTCGCGCGCCGTTGCGTCGGTGTCGGACTCATCTGCCTCGACGCGACCGCCGGGCACCGACCACCGACCCTTGGCCGGCTCCTGCCCCCGCTTGACCAGCAGCAATCGCGCGTCGGCGCCCCGCACGATGCCGCCGACGCAAGGGATCCTGCGCTGCTCGCCCGGCTGCGTCACCGAGTCAGCGTAGATGTCCGCCACTCCGTGGACCTGCTTGACGGGGCGACCCCGGGCCACGACGGTTGGCGCATGACACTGGGAGCGGGCTGTCCGCGCTGCGCGTCCCCGGTGAGTGAGCGAGACGACGGCTGGAGCTGTCTCGACCACGGTGCGATCACACCTCTGTGGCGGCCGGCGAGCGCTGACTACGGCACGTTCACCGACCACCTCCGGCACGCAGGCGGCATGCCGACGTTCGTGCCGTGGCCGCTGACCCCCGGCTGGTCGGTGACGGACTTCGGGTGTGTCGCGGCACCGGGCCACGAGGCGCGCGCCACCTTCGTCACCTGCTCCGGGCCGAGCGAGCCCGATGGCGTCGTCGAGCTGACGGTCGTCTCCGAGGAGCCGGGCGTGGGGCTCGGCGCCCGTTGTGCCGGGGTGCGCCGCACCGATCCCGGCGCGGAGATCGGCGACGGCCCGCCGCACGCCAAGGTGCGGATCTCGGGGCACCCGATCTCGTTGTGGTACGTGCTGACCAGTGACGCGGACGCGGACTTCGACCGTTCGGTGTTCGCAGGCGAGGCGCAGGGCCGTTGGCTGTGGCTGGTGCTCCGTCCCGCCTCGGCCGCGCTGCTGCTCAAGGACGAGTGGATCTTGATGAACATCGCGGACCTCGGGCCGGAGCTCATCGACGTGCCCTTCGGTGGCAGCCCACCCGCCTGGTGATGCGCTGGTGATGCGAGCAGACCTGCACACCCACTCCGACCGGTCCGACGGCACTGATGCGCCGGCCGAGCTGGTGCGGCTGGCGTCCGGCAAGGGCATCGACGTGCTCGCGCTCACCGACCACGACACCACCGACGGCTGGGACGAGGCGACCGAGGAGGCAGAGCGCGTCGGCTTGCGCCTGGTGCGCGGGCTCGAGGTCAGCTGCACGTTCGAGGACAGAGGTGTGCACCTGCTCGCCTACGAGCCGGACCCGACGTACCCGCCGCTTGCCGACGAGCTCGCCCGGATCCGCGAGGGCCGGGCCGCACGGTTGCCGGCGATGCTGGAGCGGCTGCGCTCGCTCGGCATCGACATCGACGACGCCGACCTGCGCCGCGCGGCCGGTGACGCCGCAGCCCTCGGTCGCCCGCACGTCGCCGACGCACTCGTCGCCCGCGGCGTGGTCGCAGACCGCAGCGAGGCGTTCGCGACGTACCTCGGTCGAAGGGGTCCGGGCTACGTACGCCGCTACGCAGCCGACCTCGAGCAGGTGATCGGCTGGGTGGCCGAGGCCGGCGGGGTGACCGTGCTCGCCCATCCGTGGACGCCGCGCCACGACTTCCGCGCCCTCGACGAGGCGGGCCTTTCGCGACTGAAGGACGCCGGGCTCGCGGGTGTCGAGGTCGACCACGAGGACCACGACGCGGCCACCCGCGACGAGCTGCGTGCGATCGCCGCCAGGCTCGACCTGGTCGTCACCGGATCGAGCGACTACCACGGCACCGGCAAGGTCGACCACGAGCTCGGCTGCAACACCACGGCACCCGATCAGCTGGACCGGCTCCTGGCAGCCCGATCGTGAGCCGGGCCTACTTGCGGCCCAGGCCCTGGAAGCGCGCCTGCAGGCTCGTGGGGGTGTACTTCGCGGCGGCCGCGAGTGCCTTGTAGCGCTTGCTGGGCACCGAGATGCGCTTGCCCTTGGCGAGGTCGCGCAGTGCCTCGGCGACGAGGTCGTCGACGTCGAGCCACATCCACGACGGGGCCGACTCCTGGGTGACGTCCATGCGCTCGTGGAACTCCGTGCGCGTGAAGCCCGGCAGCAGTGCCATCACGTGCACTCCCCGGTCCCGGTAGGTCAGGTCCGCCCACTCGCTCAGTGCCGTGACGTAGGCCTTCGCCGCGCTGTAGGTGCCGCGCGGCAGGTAGCCCGCCACGCTCGAGACGTTGACGACCGCACCCCGGCCACGCTCCACCATCGCGCCGAGCGCGGCGTGCGTGAGCCGGAGCACGGCGGTCGCGAGCACGTCGAGCAGGTACTGCTCGTCCTCGACGGAGTTGTCGAGGAACGGGTGCTTGAGCCCGAGGCCGGCGTTGTTCACGAGCAGGTCGACCGGCCGCGAGCGGTCGGCGAGCCGGGCCTCGACGGGTGCCAGCTCTTCGCGGACTCCGAGGTCCGCAACCAGCACCTCCACGTCGACGCCGTACTTCTCCCGCAGCTCCGCGGCGAGCTTCTCGAGCCGCTCGCGGGTGCGGGACACGAGGACCAGCTGGTAGCCGGCCTCGGCCAGCTGCCGGGCGAAGGAGTGCCCGATCCCGGCGGTGGCTCCGGTGATCAGGGCGGTACGGCTGCTGGGTGTGAGCGACATGACGCACAGCATTCACGGACAGGTCGTGGTCGGCAACGTGACCTGCGGCATGATGGGCCCGTGCTCGGACCCCACCCCCGCATCATCGCGGTCGCCAACCAGAAGGGCGGCGTGGCGAAGACGACCACGGTCGCCTCACTGGGTGCTGCGCTCGCCGAGCTGGGCCAACGGGTGCTGCTGGTCGACCTCGACCCCCAGGCGTGCTTGACCTTCTCCCTCGGCATCGACCCCGAGGACCTCGAGCTGTCGATCCACCACGTCCTCACCAAGGGGCTGAGCACCAGCGAGGTGCTCATCCACACCGACGACGGCGTCGACCTGCTGCCGGCCACCATCGAGCTCGCACGTGCCGAGGCGGACCTGCTGACCCGCACCGGTCGCGAGCACGTCGTGAAGCTCGCCGTCGAGGACCTCGACTACGACTGGATCCTGCTCGACTGCCCGCCGTCGCTCGGAGTGCTCACCGTCGCCGCACTCACCGCTGCGCAGGGTGTGGTCATCCCGTTGCAGTGCGAGACGCTGTCGCACCGCGGCGTCGGCCAGCTGCTCGACACCGTGCACGACGTGCGCCGGTTCACCAACCGCGATCTCGAGGTGTGGGGCGTGCTGCCCACGTTGTACGACGGACGGACGAACCACGCCAAGGCGGTGCTCGAGAACATCTCCGAGTCCTACGAGCTGGAGGTGCTCGAGCCGCCCATCCCGAAGTCGATCCGCTTCGCGGAGGCGCCGGCCGCGGGACGGTCGATCCTCAGCACCACGCGGCGGCACCGAGGTGCCGATGCCTACCGCGAAGTCGCGGCAAGCCTCACGCGGCGCGGGGAGCAGCCCAGTTAGGCTGCCGGGCATGGGACGCGACGCCGCTGTCACGAGCGTGCGCCCCCGATACCGCAGGATCGGCGCCGCCGCGACGTCGATCCTCGTCACGATCGTCGCCGTGCTCGGCGCGATCGGTCTGATCCCCGTCGCGAGCTCGGCGCAGCAGCCGCCCGGCGAGTCCGACGGTGGCCAGGCCTCGTCGAGCAAGGGCACGGAGTCCGGCGGGCACCCGGCCATCCGGCTCACGGAGGGACAGAGCGTCCCTGAGGACGACCTCGAAGGGACCCAGCTCCCGTCCGGGAGCGGCGACGGGCGTCGCGTCGTCTTCGACATCGACACCCAGCGCGTGTGGCTGGTCGGCCAGCGCCACGGCGAGGACGTCGTGCGCCGCACGTACCTCGTCTCGGGCAGCGTCACCGACAACCTGCAGCCGGGCAGCTACGAGGTGTACTCCAAGTCGACGCACGCTGTCGGCATCGACGACTCCGGCACCATGCGCTACATGGTGCGCTTCGCCCACGGCTCCAACGCCGCCATCGGCTTCCACGACATCCCGGTGCTCGACGGGCGGCTGGTGCAGGGCCGCGACGACCTCGGCACCCCGCAGTCGCACGGCTGCATCCGGCAGTGGCGTCCCGACGCCCGCGCCCTGTGGAGGTTCGCGCCCGTGGGCACCTCCGTCGTCGTCGTCTGAGACGGGCGGCCCAATTCCCAGGTGGACCTGGTAATCCGGCACTCACCCGGCGTTACAACAGCAGGTAAGTGCCAGTTTCCCAGGTGGACCTGGTAATCCGGCGGCGGGAGCTACTCGCCCGAGGACGCGCTCGCGGGCTTGCCGCCACCACGGCTGCGGCGACGACGGTTGCGCGAGCGGTTGCCCTGCTGGCCCTCGCCGGACTGGGCCTTGGCCGCTCCCTGGTTCGGGGCCGCCTCACCGTTGACCGGCTCGCCGCCACGAGTGCGGTTGCGGTTGCGGTTGCGGCGCGGTCGGTCCTGCCGGTCGTTGCTCGCGGGCCGGTCGCCGCGATCGCCCTGGCCACCCCTGCCGCCCTGGCGGCTGTCCTTGCGCTCGACCTTGACCTCCGACGGCGGGACCAGCCGGCCGGTTGCGTCCGGCGGGATGCCCATGTCGTGGAGGAAGTTCTCGGAGGTGGAGTACGTCTCGGTGGGGTCGTCGAACGGCAGGTCGAGCACCCGGTTGATGACCTTCCAGCGGGTCACGTCGGCCCAGTCGACGAACGTGACCGCGATGCCGGAGGCGCCGGCTCGTCCGGTGCGTCCGATCCGGTGCACGTAGGTCTTGTCGTCCTCGGGGCAGGAGTAGTTCACGACGTGGGTGATGTCGGTGACGTCGATGCCGCGGGCCGCGACGTCGGTGGCGACGAGCACCTTCAGCTTCCCGTCGCGGAACTTCTTCAGCGCCTTCTCCCGGGAGACCTGCTGCATGTCGCCGTGCAGTGCGCCGGTCTCGAAGCCCCGCTCCTCCAGGTCGTCGGCGAGCCGCTGGGCCGCGCGCTTGGTGCGGGTGAACACGAGCGTGAGGCCGGAGTTCTCGGCCTGCAGCATCTTCGCCACCAGCTGCGGCTTGTCGAGGTCGTGCACCTGGTAGATGAACTGCGCGGTCGCCGGCACGGTCTGCTGTGCGTCGCTCGACTCGGCACGGATGTTCATCGGGTGCCGCATGTGGGTGCGGGCGAGCGAGACGATCGCGCCCGGCATGGTCGCCGAGAACAGCATCGTCTGGCGGGTCTCGGGCGTCCTGGCGATCAGCCGCTCGACGTCCGGCAGGAAGCCGAGGTCGAGCATCTCGTCGGCCTCGTCGAGCACCAGCACCTTGACGTGCGCCAGGTCGAGCGCGCGGCGGTTGACCAGGTCGAGGAGCCGGCCGGGCGTGCCCACGACGACGTCGACACCGGAGGAGAGGGTGTTCGAGCTGGTTGTCGTAGCCGACGCCGCCGTACACCGTGAGGATGCGGGTGCCGCGGTCCGCGGCGGCCACGGAGAGGTCACCGGCCACCTGGAGCGCGAGCTCGCGGGTCGGCGCGACGATCAGGGCCTGCGGCTTGTCCGGCTCGACGAGCTCGGAGTGGTCGGGGTCGTGCGGGGCGACGGTGCGCTGCAGGACCGGGATCCCGAAGGCCAGGGTCTTGCCGGTGCCGGTGCGCGCCTGGCCGATGAGGTCGGTGCCCATCAGGGCGACCGAGAGGGTCATCTCCTGGATGGGGAAGGGAGTGCTGATGCCGACGCGCTCGAGCGCATCGGCGATCTCGGGGAGCACCCCGAGTTCTCTGAAGGTGGTCAGGTTCTTGCCTGTTCTGGGAGTCAGTCTGGATCGGCACGGTCGGCTCCGGGTCTGCCACGCGTCGTCCTTGCGGGCGCGGGCTGACCAACTGCGACCTGCGGTTCGACCCCATGGTATCGGTAGTGTGCGCGCATGACCGAACCCCACTGGTCCGCGGAGCTGCCGGTGGCGTTCGAGGACCCGATGTACCTCGCAGCGGTCGTCGACCTGCTCGGCGCCATCGCCTACGGCGAGATGTCCGCCTTCGAACGGCTCAGCGAGGACGCCAAGATGGCGCCCACGCTGGCGGACAAGGCCGAGCTCGCCCGCATGGCCACGACCGAGTTCGCCCACTTCGAGCAGCTGACGGCCCGGCTGACAGAGCTGGGGGCCGACCCGTTCGGAGCGATGGCGGACTTCATCTTGCCGTTCGAGGCCTTCCACAGGCGTACGACGCCCGCGGACTGGTTCGAGGGGCTGGTCAAGGCCTACGTGGGCGACGGGCTCGCGGCGGACTTCTACCGGGAGATCGCGGCGTTCCTGGACTCCGACACCCGCGCGATCATCATCGAGAGCCTCTCCGACGCCGGCCAGTCGGTGTTCGTGGTCGACCGCGTGGGTCGGGCGATCGCCGCGGAACCGCGGCTCGGCGGGCGACTCGCGCTGTGGGGCCGCCGGCTGATGGGCGAGGCGCTGTCCCAGGCGCAGCGGGTGGCCGCGGAGCGCGACGCGCTCAGCGCCCTGCTCGCAGGCGGCGTGGACCGCCCCGGTCTGGACCTCGCCGCGATCGGCCGGCTGTTCGCGCGGCTCGCGGAGAACCACTCCAAGCGCATGGAGGCGCTGGGCCTGGCTCCCTAGCCCTGCCCGTAGCCGTGCCCTAGGTCCGGAAGCCGACCGTGCTCGCGGTGGACGAGCCGATCTCGACGTACGCGAGCTTGCTGACCGGCACCAGCACGGTGCGCCCCTTGGAGTCGGTCAGCGTGAGGATGGCGTCGTCGTCGGCCAGCGCCTTGGTCACCGTCTTCTCGACGTCGGCGGCCGAGTCCGAGGATTCGAGGACCAGCTCGCGGGTGGCGTTCTGCACGCCGATCTTGACCTCCACCGGAGGACCTCCTGTGCTGGGTGAGGAGTGTTGCTCGAGACGTTGCGGGTCAGGCCTGCTCGTCGGTGCGGGGATAGCCCCGGATGCCGCGCCAGGCGAGACCTGACACGAGCGTAGCCGCGTCCTCCTGAGAGATCTCACCGGCCGCCGTCCAGCCAGAAGCGGGCGCTGACCTGAGCCATCCCGACCAAGGACACCGCGAGCAGCCGCGACTGCTCGTCGGGCAGCCCGGTGTCCTCGTGGATGACCCCGGCGATCGCCTCGGCGCACTCGCTCGTCACCCGGTCGACCCGCTCGCGCACGGCGCTCTGGTTGGTGAGGTCGGACTCGAACACCAGCCGGAACGCGCCCTGCGCGCTGGCGACGTAGTCGTAGAACACGTGCATGGTGGCGGTCACGCGGAGCTTGTTGTCGTCGGTGGAGGCCAGCGCCTGCTCGGCCGCCTCGATGATCGTGTCGCACGACTGGTCCAGCAGCGCGAGGTAGAGCTCGAGCTTGCCCGGGAAGTGCTGGTAGAGCACCGGCTTGGAGACACCGGCACGCTCGGCGATGTCGTCCATGGCGGCCGCGTGGTAGCCCTGGGCCACGAAGACCTCGAGCGCCGACTCCAGCAGCTGGGCTCGGCGGGCGCTGCGGGGCATCCGGCCGCCGCGAGGCTTCTGGTCCGGGGTCGTGGTCACCTGTCGCAGCCTACCGTGGGGTAATCCCTCGTCCCGGCAGGCAGACGGGCTGCCGTCGGTCGCCGCATGGCTGGGACCATGAAGGGAACATCAGGGACGTATGACGTGTTGTGGATCGTGCAAGCCAGCACGTCGCACCCGACAACCCAGCCGAGGAGTATTGAAGTGAGCCTGCCACCCCTGGTGGAGCCAGCCGCCGAGCTCACCATCGACGAGGTACGCCGCTACAGCCGCCACCTGATCATCCCCGACGTCGGGATGACCGGGCAGCGCCGGCTGAAGAACGCCAAGGTCCTGGTGATCGGCGCCGGAGGGCTCGGCAGCCCCGCGCTGCTCTACCTGGCCGCCGCCGGCGTCGGCACGATCGGCATCGTCGAGTTCGACGAGGTGGACGAGTCCAACCTGCAGCGCCAGGTCATCCACGGGCAGTCCGACATCGGCCGGCCGAAGGCGGAGTCCGCCAAGGAGTCGATCGCCGAGACCAACCCGTACGTCGACGTGGTCGTCCACGCCGAGCGCCTCGACAACGACAACGTCATGCGCATCTTCGAGGGCTACGACCTCATCGTCGACGGCACCGACAACTTCGCGACCCGCTACCTCGTCAACGACGCGGCCTACTTCTTGGGCATCCCCTACGTCTGGGGCTCGATCTACCGCTTCGACGGGCAGGCCAGCGTGTTCGCGCCGACGCGCGTCGACGACGCGCCCTGCTACCGCTGCCTCTACCCGGAGCCGCCGCCGCCCGGCATGGTGCCCTCGTGCGCCGAGGGCGGCGTGCTCGGCGTGCTGTGCGCCTCGGTCGGCTCCATCCAGGTCAACGAGGCCATCAAGCTGCTCACCGGGATCGGGGACCCGCTCGTCGGCCGGCTGATGATCTACGACGCGCTCGAGATGGAGTACCGCAAGCTCAAGGTCCGCAAGGACCCGAACTGCGCGCTGTGCGGCGAGAACCCGACGGTGACCGAGCTCATCGACTACGAGACCTTCTGCGGGGCCGTCTCCGACGAGGCCGCCGACGCGGCGGTCGGCTCGACGATCTCGGTCACCCAGCTCGAGCACATGGTCAAGGAGCGCGACAACGGGTCGCGCGACTTCGTGCTCGTCGACGTCCGCGAGCCGAACGAGTTCGAGATCAACAAGATCCCGAGCGGCGTGCTGATCCCCAAGGGCGACTTCCTCAACGGCAACGCGTTCGAGGAGCTCTCCCGGCTCACCGAGGGCAACAAGCAGCTGGTGCTGCACTGCAAGACCGGGGTCCGCTCGGCCGAGGCGCTGGCGATCGCCAAGGGTGCCGGCTACTCCGACGCCGTACACGTCGGCGGCGGGGTCTCGGCCTGGGTGTCGCAGATCGACCCGTCGCAGCCGGCGTACTGAGCGCGGATCCTGCGTGAACCCCGGGTTCGGGCAGGAAGGTTTACGCATCTCGCGGACCAGACCGGCGCCGTGACCTTTGTGGCGAGCTCTCGTTGTGGCTGTGACAGGAACACAGCTGGAGAGGGAGCCCCATGCCCAAGTCTCGGATCCGAGTCATCGCTGCCGTCGGCGCCAGCGCCGCCATGGCGGTGGCCGGCATCGCAGCGACGACCGCGCCCGCCCAGGCGGCGCGCACGTACGCCGCCGGCCTCGACCGCCAAGATCCACCCCGGCACGATGATGTACACCGCGGGTGCCCAGTGCACCGCGAACTTCGTGTACAGCGACGGCGCCGGCAACACCTACGTCGGGTACGCCGCGCACTGCGCCGGCACCGGCGAGGCCACCGACACCGACGGCTGCTCGACCAAGTCGCTGCCCGCTCGGCACCAAGGTCACGTTCAACGAAGGCGGCAGCCTCGTCGACGAGGGCACCCAGGTCGGCACCGGCACGCTCGCCTACAGCAGCTGGCTGACCATGCAGAAGCGCGGCGAGAAGAACGCGAACACCTGCGCCTACAACGACCTGGCGCTGGTCAAGGTCAGCTCCGCCGACGTCGGCAAGGTCAACCCGTCCGTGCCGTTCTGGGGCGGCCCGACCGGCATCGACACCAACGGCACCGCCGCCGGCGACCGCGTCTACACCTACGGCAACTCCAGCCTGCGCGCCGGCATCGAGTACCTCTCGCCGCACACCGGCGCCAGCATCGGTGACGACTCCGCCGACGGCGGTTGGTCGCACCCGGTCTACACCGTGTCCCCGGGCATCCCGGGTGACTCGGGCAGCGGCTTCATGAGCGCCGACGGCAAGGCCCTGGGCGTGCTGTCCACGGTCGCGATCGCGCCGCTCGCCGGCTCGAACGGTGTCGGCGACCTCAACAAGGAGCTGGCGTACGCGAAGTCGTACTCCGGACTCTCGGGACTCGCTCTGGTCAAGGGCACCGAGCCGTTCTCGCCGGTGCTCTGACCCGCTCCTAGGCACCGCACGCAGCAGGCCCACCAGCCGGGGCCCGGACTCCTGGGGAGTCCGGGCCCTCTGCAATTTCGATCTACCCTCGCCTAGGTGAGGAAGTCCGCACTTCTTCCGGCAGCCGTCGCGATCGGTCTGCTGATGGCCGTCTGGGTGGCGACAGCCGGGCCGGTGCGCATGCTCGGCGTGGCCCCGGTCGACGACACGACCGTGACCGGGCTGCCCGCACGAGCGGGTGCGCCGGAGGACGACTCCTCGAAGATTCCGAACGCCCGCGAGCTCACCAAGGACGTCCACGCCGAGCTCGACCTGTCCTGGATCGGCGAGCTGCTCACCTACACCGCGGTGCTGGCGGCCTGCTTCGGCGGCTTCGTGCTGCTGCGGCTGCTCTGGCGCCACCGCTGGCGCCCGCCGGAGAAGCCCGACCACCGTGGACTTCGAGCCGCTGCCGCCGCACGAGATCGCCGACGCGATCGAGCAGGACGCCGAGGCGAGGCTGGCCGCGGTCGAGACCGGCGGCCCGCGCGACGGCATCGTGGCGTGCTGGCTGCGCCTCGAGGAGACCGTGGCAGCGTGTGGCGTGCCACCTCGTCCGGCCGAGACCTCCACCGAGCTGGTGACCCGGGTGCTGCGCTCCCTCGACGTCGACCCGCGGCCGGTCGCGACGCTGGCGCGGCTCTACCGCGAGGCGCGGTTCTCCGAGCACGAGCTCGATGAGGGCAGCCGTGAGCAGGCCCGCGTCGCGCTGCACTCGCTGAGCCAGGACCTGGCGCGTACGGGGGTCGCCAAATGAGCAGACGAGCATGGCTACGGGTAGCGGGCGCCTTCTTGGTGTGGGCGGGACTCGTCGGTCTGGCGCGCACGCTGGGCAGCAGCCCGGACATCCTGCTGGTCGGCCTCACGGTCGCGGCTGCCTCGGCGGCGCTGTGGCTGTGCGTCGACGCCCTCGGAGGAGACCGCGTCGCCTCGCTGGGAGCTGCTCGTCGACGAGCCGATCCGCCCGCCCGGCCAGGACAGCAGGCTGGCGGCGCTGACCCGGATGGTCACCGCGCACTTCGAGGGCCGTCGCGCCGACGACACCCTCCACCAGCAGCTGGTCGGTCTGGTGGACCAGCGCCTGATGGCCAGGCACGGCCTGAGCTGGCGCGCCGACCCGGACTCGGGCCCGGGAGCTGCTGGACCCCGAGCTCGCCGCCCTCGCGGAGCAGCAGCCTCCGCACCCGCGCATGTCGCGCCACCAGGTCGACGTGCTCCTGACCCGGATCGAGGCGTTGTGAGCGTCTCGGTCGAGGAGACCTCGCGGCTCGCGGCGGCGGTCGTCGAGCAGGTGGAGCGCGCCGTCGTCGGCAAGCGGGACTCGCTGATCCTGGTGCTCGCGGGGATCCTCGCCGGTGGGCACGTGCTGATCGAGGACCTCCCCGGACTCGGCAAGACCCTCGCGGCCCGGTCGTTCGCGCAGACGCTGGGGCTGCGGTTCTCCCGCGCGCAGTTCACCCCCGACCTTCTGCCCGCCGACCTCACCGGTTCGTTCGTCTACGACCAGCGCACTGCGGAGTTCACGTTCCGCCCCGGACCGATCTTCACCGGGCTGCTGCTGGCCGACGAGATCAACCGCACGCCACCCAAGACGCAGGCGGCGCTGCTCGAGGCCATGCAGGAGCGGCAGGTGACGGTGGAGGGTGAGACCTTCCCCTGGAGGCGCCGTTCCACGTGCTCGCGACCGCCAACCCGGTCGAGTACGAAGGCACCTACCCGCTGCCCGAGGCGCAGCTCGACCGGTTCCTGCTGCGCGTCACGTTCGGCTATCCGACCAAGGACCAGGAGTGGGACGTGCTGCGGCGCCGCGTCGACCGACGCCAGGAGGCGCAGGTGCTCGACGCCGTCACCGACGCGGCCGGGCTGCTCGACATGCAGGCTGCCGTGGAGACGGTGACCGTCGAGGAGAGCGTCGGGCGCTACTGCGTCGCGCTGGCGTCGGCGACCCGGGACCACCCGCAGGTGATGCTGGGGTCGTCGCCGCGTGGTGCGCTGGCGCTGATGCTGACCTCGAGGGCGTACGCCGTGATCGCCGGCCGCGACTACGTCGTACCCGAGGACGTGAAGGCGGTGGCGCGGTCGGTGCTGTCGCACCGGGTGAGCATCAAGCCCGAGCTCTGGATGAGCGACGTCTCGGCCTCGTCGGTGGTGCGCAGCGTGCTCGCCCAGGTCCCGACACCCGGGGCCCGGGAGGACCCGGTGGAGTGATGGCGCAGTGACGGAGCCGGAGAGCCGCTGGCGGCCCAGCACCTCCCTGGTGAGGGCAGCGGCGACGTCGACCGTGCTCGTCGTGCTCGCTCTGGTCACCGGCCGTGCGGACCTGCTGGTCCTGGCGGCCCCGCTGCTGGTGCACACGGTGGCCGCGTTCCTGCGCAGACCGCCCTTGGCCGAGTCCGGCGTGCCGACGGTGAGCACGCACCTCGACACCGAGATGCTCCGTGAGGGCGAGGGGACCACGCTGCGGATCGAGCTGGATCGAGCAGCCGCCGTCGAGAACGCCGTGCTCGCCCTGCGCCCCCGTCGGTGGCTCGCCGCGAGTCCCGCGAGCGGCCTGGTGGCACGGTTCTCGCCGCCTGAGGAGTCGGCACTCCAGCTCGCGGTTCCCATGGCGAGCCTGCGTTGGGGGCGGCGACCGCTCGGCGACGGGCTCGTCGGCGCCGCCACCGGATGGGGCGGCTACGAGTGGGGACCGGTCGCGGTGCCGGTGCGCACGGTCACGACGTGGCCGATGCCGGGCCGGTTCGCCAGCAGGGTTGCGGCACCGCACCCGGTCGGGCTGGTCGGCGCGCACCCCTCTCGCCGTCCGGGCGACGGCTACGAGCTCGAGAGCGTGCGGCCGTTCCAGCCCGGTGACCGGCTGCGACGGGTGCAGTGGCCGGTCTCGCTGCGCACCGGGACGCTGCACGTGGCCAGCACCAGGGCGGAGCAGGACGCCAGCGTGCTGCTGATCGTGGACGGCGGCGTGGAGGTCGGCACCAGTGGCGGGATCCACGCCGCGCCGAGCTCGCTCGACGTCGCGGTCCGAGCGGCAGGTGCGGTGGCCGAGCACCACCTGACGCGCGGGGACCGGGTGGGCGTGCGCGTGCTCGGTTCGCGAGCCGACCTGGTGGTGCCGGTCTCCTCCGGACGACCCCACCTGCGCCGGGTGCTGGAGACGTTCGCCCGCGTCGTACCGGGGGAGGAGCGGGACCTGCCGGAGCGTATGCGGTTCCGGGTGCCGGCCGGAGCGGTGGTGATCGTCTTCTCCCCGATGCTCTCGAAGCTCTCGGTCGCGGCGACGACGACGCTCGCCTCGCGCGGTCTCGACGTCGTGGTGGTCGACTGTCTGCCCGACGACGTCGACGTCGGGGGCAACGACGCCTCGCGGCTGGCGTGGCGGATCCGGCTCCTCGAGCGCAAGGCGATGCTCGCACGCGCCGAGCACTCCGGGATCCCCGTGGTGCGCTGGCGCGGACCGGGCACGCTGGACGAGGTGCTTCGCCGGCTGCAACGGCGCACGGCGATCCCGACGATGGGCCGGCGATGACGCGGGTCGGGGAGCCGGGGCAGCTGCTTGACCGGCTCGTGCTCGCGAGCCCGCAGCAGAAGGTCTTCCGGCTGCTCATCGTGCTTGCGGCCGCGGTGGTGCTGGGTGCCGCGATCGCAGCGAGCGGCGACGGGCACCCGGTGCTCACCTCGTTGGGTGTGCTGCTCGCGCTGCTGGCCGCCCTGCTTCCGGAGACGAACGCACCGCTGGCCCTGCAGGTCTACCTCGGCCTGTGGTGGCTGATCGCCACCCCCGCACGGCTGGACGGCTGGACCCTGGTGGCCGCTGCGGCCTTCGCCGTGGTGCACCTGGCGACGACCTTGGCCGCGGCCGGGCCACCCGGGACGGCACCTCGATCCGGCGCTGCTGCGTCGGTGGGGGAGGCGGGCGGCAGGTTGCCTGCGGTGCGGCTCTCGGGGTCTGGGTGGTGGCGTCCGCGTCGCCCGAGCACGACCCGAGCCCGCTGCTGCTCGCGGCCGCCCTGCTGCTGGCTGCGGGCTGGTGCGCCGTGGTGGCGCTGCGGCTGGCCCGGGCGCACCGTGCGACCGCCGACCTCTAGGGTCGCCGGATGGACGCCGACGAGTACGTCGAGGCCGTGCTGTCCGTCGTCGAGACCGTGCCTGCCGGCCGGGTCACGACCTACGGCGCCATCGCCGACGCCGTCGGCCACCACGGTCCGCGCAGCGTCGGCCGGGTGATGTCGACGTACGGCGGATCGGTGCCGTGGTGGCGCGTGGTGCGGGCCGACGGGTCGCTGCCGCCGAGCCACGACCAGGAGGCACGCATCCACTACCTCGAGGAGGGCACGCCGTTCCGGCCGTCCGGCCGCGTGGACATGCCGCGCGCAGCCTGGTGGCCGGAGGCCCTCGGGAAATCTGTCGGCCGCCGGTGATGTGATGACGCGGTGACGACGTACCGGCTCGCCCCACCGCCCGCTACACCGGTGGCGGCACCCGTGCTGGACGACGCGCAGCGGTCGGTCGTCGACCACGCCGGTGGACCGTTGCTGGTGCTGGCCGGACCCGGCACCGGCAAGACCACGACGCTCGTCGAGGCGATCGTGGACCGCATCGAGCACCGCGGTGCGAGCCCCGAGTCGGTGCTGGCGCTGACGTTCAGCCGCAAGGCTGCCGAGCAGCTGCGCGACCGGGTCACCGCCCGGCTCGGCCGCACCATGTCGACGACGTTGAGCTCGACGTTCCACTCCTTCGCCTACGGGCTGGTCCGGCGCTACGCCCCGCCCGAGCTCTACGCCGCGCCGCTGCGACTGCTGTCCGCGCCCGAGCAGGACGTCGCACTGCAGGAGCTGCTGCGTGCACCGGAGGCGCCGGCGTGGCCGGCGAGCCTGCGCGCGGCGCTCGGCCACCCGCGGTTTCGCGCGCGAGGTGCAGGCGGTGCTGGCGCGAGCGCGCGAGAAGGGGCTCGGGCCCGACGAGCTGCAGCGAGCTCGGGCGCGAGGAGGGCGTCGATGCCTACGTCGCGGCCGGACTGTTCTTGGGGCAGTACCTCGACGTGCTCGACAGCCTCAGCGCCATCGACTACCCCGACCTGATCGTGCGTGCCGTGGGGCTGGCAGGTCGGCACCGCGACGAGCTGCGTGCGCGCTTCCAGCACGTCTTCGTCGACGAGTACCAAGACACCGACCCGAGCCAGGTCGCGCTGCTGCGCGAGCTGGCCGGCGACGGCCGCGACCTCACGGTGGTCGGTGACCCGCACCAGTCGATCTACGGCTTCCGAGGCGCCGACGTCCGCGGCATCCTCGACTTCCCGGCGACGTTCCCGCGCCCCGACGGTGCCAAGGCCGATGTCGTCGTGCTCCGCACCACGCGACGGTTCGGGGCACACCTGCTGCTGGCCTCGCAGCGAGTCGCCTCGCGGCTGCCGTTGTCCGGCAGCATCGGCGAGCAGCAACGCCAGGCGTTCCTCAGCCCGGTCGCGGTCGAGGGCGCGCGACCGGGGCGGGTCGAGGTGACGACGTTCGAGACCGAGCGCGCCGAGGCCGAGCACCTCGCCGACCGGCTGCGGCGGGCTCACCTCGAGGACGGCCGCGACTGGTCCGACATGGCCGTGCTGGTCCGCTCGGGGCGGACCTCGATCCCTGCCCTGCGACGGTCGCTGACCGCTGCCGGCGTCCCCGTCGAGGTGGCGGGTGACGACACCCCGCTGGTGCGGGAGCCCGCGGTGATGCCGCTGCTCGATGCGCTGCGCTCCGTCGTACACCTCGATGCGGGGCCTGACGACGAGGGCCGGATGGCGTCCGAGACCGCGGAGGCGTTGCTCGTCTCGCCGTTGGCCGGCCTCGACGCGACCGAGCTGCGCAGCTTCGCCCGCGAGCTCCGGGAGCGCGAGAAGGCGACCGCGGCCTCGCCGCGGTCGTCGACCGACCTGCTGCGCGACGCGCTGCTCGACCCGGCATCGCTGGCGGGGGTCGAGGCGGCGGCGTCGCAGAAGGTGCAGGCGCTCGCCGAGCTGCTGGCCTCGGGCCGAGCCCGGCTCGACGCCGGCGGCACGGTCGAGGAGGTGCTCTGGGAGCTCTGGTCGGGCACCGACTGGCCACGACGGCTGCGCGCTGGCGTCGAGTCAGGGGGGCACCGTGCCCGGCTGGCCCATCGTGACCTCGACGCCATCTGCGCGCTGTTCGACACCGCGGCCCGCGCCGAGGAGCAGCGGGGGCACACCGGGGTGGCCGACTTCGTGGCGACGCTGGTCGCGCAGCAGATCCCGGCGGACACGCTGGCCGACCGCGGGGTGCGCGGATCCGCCGTCCGGTTGCTGACCGCCCACCGCGCCAAGGGCCTGGAGTGGCCGCTGGTGGTGATCGCGCATGCCCAGGAGGAGGGCTGGCCCGACCTGCGCCGTCGCACGACGCTGCTGCAGGCGGACCGGATCGGTGCGGGCGAGCTGCTGCCTCCGGTCAGCGTCCGTGACCTGCTCGCCGAGGAGCGACGGCTGTTCTACGTCGCCGCGACCCGCGCGCGGGAGGTGCTGCTGGTGAGCGCGGTGGCCTCGCCCGACGACGACGGCGACCAGCCGTCCCGGTTCGTCGCGGAGCTCGGCGTGGCTGTGCGGCACGTGTCTGGCCGCCCACGCCGACCACTGACCGTGGCGGGGCTGGTGGCCGAGCTGCGCCGCACGGTTGCCGACCCGGACTCTTCCGACGCGCTGCGCACGGCGGCGGCCCGCCGGCTGGCCCGGCTGTCCGCGGCCGAGGTGGGCGGCCGTCCGCTGGCGCCGCAGGCGGATCCGGCCACCTGGTGGGGCACGCGCGCGATGACGGCCGCGGACCACCCGGTGCGTCCGGTCGACGAGCCGGTGCGGATGTCGGCAAGCGCACTGACGGCCCTCGACCTCTGCCCGGCCCGGTGGTTCCTCGAGCGTGAGGCGGGTGGGGTGCGCGAGTCCACGCAGGCGCAGGGGTTCGGCAGCGTGGTCCACGAGCTGGCCGACCGCATCAGCCGCGGTGAGCTGCCGGCAGACCCCGGCGCCATCGACGACTTGATGGTGGACGTCGACGCGGTGTGGGCGCAGATCCCGTTCCGCACCCCGTGGTCGTCGGCTCGTGAGCGCGAGGAGGTCCGTCAGGCGTTGCTGCGGTTCGTCGCCTGGCACAACCGCGACGACGCCCGGACCGTGCTGGCCACCGAGCAGAGGTTCGAGACCGAGATCGAGCTCCAGGACGGTCAGCGGCTGGTGCTGCACGGCTACGCCGACCGGCTCGAGCTGGACGCCGACGGCCACGTGGTCGTGGTGGACCTGAAGACCGGGAAGTACCAGGCCTCGGAGCTCGCCGAGCACCCCCAGCTCGGGCTCTACCAGCTGGCCGTCGACCATGGCGCGTTCGAGGACCTGGCCGGGGATGCGCGCAGCGGCGGTGCCGAGCTGTGGCAGCTGCGGCTGACCTCCCGCACCGGGCTCAAGGTGCAGGCGCAGGCACCGCAGACACCTGGCGAGGACGGTCTCACCCCGGTGGAGAGCCAGCTCGTCGACGCGATGGCCGCGATCCGCTCGGAGTCGTTCGAGGCGCGGCCCGGTGAGCACTGCAAGCGCTGCGACTTCGCGATGCTCTGCCCGACCCAGGTCTCGGGGACGGTGCTGCACTGATGTCCCCACCGACCTCTCGGCCCGCGGTCGCCATCGACTCACCCGCCGACCTGCGACGGGTGATGAACGCCGACTTCGAGGTCAGCGACGAGCAGTGGGCTGCCATCTCGGCGCCGCTCGAGCCCGCCGTCGTGGTCGCCGGCGCCGGCTCCGGGAAGACGACCCTGATGGCGGCCCGGGTGGTCTACCTGGTCGCGACCGGCGCGGTGGCACCCGACGAGGTGCTCGGGCTGACGTTCACCACCAAGGCTGCCGCGGAGCTGCGCAGCAGGATCCGCGAGGCGCTGGCCGCGGCCGGCCACGGGCGAGGTGCTGCGCTCGAGCCGGACGAGGAGCTGTCGGAGCCGACCGTCGCGACCTACAACGCCTACGCGGCCGGCCTGCTGACCGAGCACGGGCTGCGGATCGGTCACGAGCCGGACACCCGCGTGATGGCCGACGCGTCGCGCTACCAGCTCGCTGCCCGCGCGATCGCCAGGCACCGCGGAGAGGTGCTGCTGCTCAGCGACAGCCCGCAGCACGTCATCGACTGGATGCTCGCCCTCGAGTCGGCGATGAGCGAGCACCTCGTCGACGAGGGCCAGGTCCGCGACTTCACGCTGTCGGCCCGGGCAGCGTTCGAGGCCGAGCTGGCCGTCAAGGACACCCTCAAGCAGCGGGAGCTGGTGGCCGCGCAGGACAAGCGCCTGGAGCTGCTCGGCCTGGTGCGGACCTACCGCGGCCTCAAGGCAGACCTCGGCCTGATGGACTTCTCCGACCAGATCGCGCTCGCCGCCAGGCTCGCCGCGCAGCAGCCCGAGGTGGGCGTGGCCGAGCGTGCCCGCTACCGGGTGGTGCTGCTCGACGAGTACCAGGACACCTCGGTGGCGCAGGCCCGGATGCTCGCCCACCTGTTCTCGGGACCCGACCCGGAGCACGGCCGGGGCCACCCGGTCACGGCGGTGGGCGACCCGAACCAGGCCATCTACGGCTGGCGGGGCGCGTCGGTGTCGAACATCCTCGGCTTCGGCCAGGACTTCCCGGCCGCCGACGGTCGCACGGACGCTCCGGCGCTGCCGCTGACCACGAACCGCCGCTCCGACTCCCGCATCCTCGAGGTCGCCAACCGGCTGGCGGAGCCGCTCTACCGCGACTTCCCGCAGACCGCCAGGCTTCGTCCGACGGCCGACGCGGCCGCCGGGGACGTCGTCGCGGTGGTCCATGCGACGTACGACGAGGAGCTGGACTGGCTCGCGCGGGAGGTGGCCGACTGCCACGCCGCGATGGGCGAGCCGTCGTGGCGCGAGATCGGGGTGCTGACCCGCGACAACAGTCACGCAGCAGACGTCTTCGACGCGCTCTCCCGCGCCGAGATCCCGGTGGAGATCGTCGGCCTCTCGGGTCTGCTCCGGCTGCCGGAGGTCTCCGAGGTCGTCTCGACGCTCTCGCTGCTGCACGACCTGACCGCCAACGCCGACCTGCTCAACCTGCTGACCGGACCGCGGTGGGCCGTCGGGCCTCGAGACCTGGCGCTGCTGGGCAGGCGGGCGCGCGAGCTCGCCGGCGCCACCGGTCGCGCTGCCGAGCGGCTCGGCCTCCACGAGGCGCTGCAGGCAGCGGTCGCGGGCGCCGACCCGACCGAGGTGGTGGCGCTCTCGGACGCGCTCGCAGATCCCGGCGACCTGCCCTACTCCCAGGCAGCCCGGGAGCGGTTCACGCTCCTGTCGCGCGAGCTCCGCTACCTCCGCACGCACACCGGCGAGTCGCTGCTCGACCTGGTGCGCCGGATCATCGACACCTGCGGCATCGACGTCGAGCTCGACGCGTCGGTCAGCCCGGCGGCCCGCGCGCGTCGGGAGAACCTCGACCTCTTCGTCAAGGCGGTCGCGGAGTTCCAGTCCATCGACGGGGCCGCGACCCTGCCGGCCCTGCTCGCCTACCTCAACGCCGAGGACGAGCTCGGCAACGGGCTCGACATCGCGACCCCGTCGGAGGCCGACTCGGTCAAGCTCCTCACCGTCCACCGCGCGAAGGGTCTCGAGTGGGACGCCGTGTTCGTGGTCGGCGTCTGCCAGGACCGGTTCCCGAGCACGCTGTCGCGCTCGCGCTGGCCGAAGGGGCACGCCGTGCTGCCCGACGCCGTTGCGTGGCGACGCCGCCGACCTGCCTCGGCTCGACGGCTGGACCGCCAAGGACGTCGACACGCTGGGGGTGCAGTCCCGCGCGCACGACGCCGTCGAGGAGCTGCGGCTCGGCTACGTCGCGTTCACGCGGGCCCGGCACCGGCTCGCGGTGTCGTCGCACGTGTGGCGTCCCGGACGGAAGAGCGCGGTCGGGCCCTCGCCGTTCCAGCACCTGGTCCGTGAGCAGCTCGTGGAGTGGGGGCGCGACGCCGACCAGTGGCTCGAGCCGGTCGACGGGGAGGTCAACCCGCTGCTCGACGGCCGCAGGTCGGTGCCCTGGCCGGTGACCGAGCAGACGGCCGAGGCGCTCCGCCGCCTCGACGCCGCCGAGCTCGTGCGGGAGGCCGCGGACTCTGCCGACGACGGGGCCGAGGATCCCGAGCTCGATCTGGTCGACGCGTCGCTGGTGGCCGAGTGGGACGCGGAGATCGAGCGGCTGGTGGCCGAGGCGGCGGCCGACAGCGCCGACGTGGTCGACGTACCCATGCCGTCGTCGCTGTCGGCGACGACGCTGGCGCGGCTGCGGCAGGACCGGGCAGGGCTGGCCCGCGAGCTGGTGCGGCCGATGCCACGGCGCCCCTCCCCGGCGGCGCGGTTCGGCACCCGGTTCCACGCCTGGGTCGAGGCCCGGTTCGGGCAGCAGCAGCTCGTCGACCCCGACGAGCTGCCGGGCCGCGCAGACACCGGCATCGACGACGAGGACGACCTGCGCGAGCTCATCGCGCTGTTCGAGAAGGGGGAGTTCGCCGAGCGCACGCCGGTCGCGGTCGAGCCGCCGTTCGCGCTGGTGCTGGCCGGCCAGGTGGTGCGCGGCCGCATCGACGCGGTCTACGCCGACACGGGCGTCGACGGCACCGACGGCTACCTCGTCGTGGACTGGAAGACCAACCGCGAGCAGACCGCGGACCCGCTGCAGCTCGCCGTCTACCGGGTCGCGTGGGCCGAGCTCGCCGGGGTGCCGGTCGAGCGCGTCCGCGCAGCGTTCTACTACGTGCGCACCGGCGAGCTCGTGGAGCCGCCGGACCTCGAACCACGACAGCGGCTCGAGGAGCTCTTGGTCAATGACGGCCCGAGGTGACCACGCGGGATGACCCGGGCTCGTCATGCGAACCACGCCGTGAAGCGGCCACGATGGAGACAGGAGGAACACCATGACGACTCACGTCCCGACCGAGAATGGAACACCCCCTGTGACCGCCACGATTCCGACGCAAGCTCCCATCGTCGATCCGGCCCCTGCGCCGGTCATCGACCACGTGCACGCACACTCGGTCAAGTGCTACTGGGACTTCATGGAATGTCGCTGGCAGTGCAGCGACGACTGATCGCGCTCTCGCAGTAGACGCCCGCTAGGGTCGGGCCGTGACGGACTTCCCGGCCCCCGGGTCCACCGACATCGCGTTGTCGGCGCGCACCCACGAACGCGTGGGCGAGCGACGCGTCGACGAGGCATGGCTGACCTCGACGTGGCCCGACCCCGGCACCCGCATCGTTCCCGTCGCGGTCACGGAGTTCCCGGTCGACGACGACGGCAGCTCGGTCCGCTGGCAGAGCGCCGACCAGCTCCCGGCAAGCGGCGTGCGGGTCTTCTTGGGGGAGAGCGACGGCTCGGCCCGCTTCGCGCTGCTCGTCGACGAGCCCACTCGACGAGGGGCGCTGGACGTCGCTTCGCGGCGTCGTACAGACGCTGCAAGGAGCCGGACGCCGGCCTGATGGTGCACGCGATCGCACTCGCGGAGTGGCACGCCTCGCACCAGTACTGCCCTCGGTGCGGTGGCCGGTTGCACTCCACGGTGGCCGGGCACGTGCTCGTCTGCGAGCAGTGCGGTCGTCAGCAGTTCCCGCGCAGCGACCCGGCCGTGATCATGCTCGTCACCGACGGGGACCGCGCCCTGCTGGGCCGGCAGCCGTCGTGGCCGGAGGGCCGCTACTCCACGCTCGCCGGGTTCGTCGACCCGGGCGAGAGCCTCGAGGAGGCGGTGGTCCGCGAGGTGGCCGAGGAGACCGGGGTCCGGGTCAGCGACGTGACGTACTTCGGCAACCAGCCGTGGCCGTTCCCGCAGAGCCTGATGGTCGGGTTCTTCGCCCGTGCGGTGTCCACCGAGATCAGCGTCGACGGCGACGAGCTCAGCGACGCCCGCTGGTTCACCCGCGAGGCAGATGCAAGGCCGAGGCCGAGGCCGGCACCCTGGTGCTGCCCGGTGGCATCTCGATCAGCCGCTCGCTCGTCGAGGCCTGGTACGGCGGCCCGCTCCCCGGCTCCTGGTGAGCGCCTCGCGCTCAGGCGAGCGCGGCGAGCTTGGCGCGGACGTCGGCGACGGAGGGGTTGGTCTGCGCCGACCCGTCGGCGTACACGAGTGTCGGCACGGTCTGGTTGCCGTGGTTGACCTGCTCGACGACGGAGGCGGCGTCCGGCACGCGCTCGATGTCGACGACGTCGTAGGCGATGCCCTCGCGGTCCAGCTGGCTGCGCAGCCGGTGGCAGTAGCCACACCACTGGGTCGAGTACATCGTCAGGGGGGATCCCGCTGCGGGCACTGCTGCGGCGGTCATTGATGTCCTTCCTCGCGTCTACGCTGTGCTGGTCAAGAGGCTAGAGCTGGTCGAGCCGGTGCGACGGCTGGCTCCTACAAGCATTTCACCATCGACAACATCCCATCTGAGGAGTTTGTTCCGCTATGGATCCCGACGCCCTGCTCGGGGCGCTCGACCCGGAGCAGCGCGAGGTGGCCAGCGCGCTGCGCGGGCCGGTGCGGGTCCTGGCGGGGGCGGGCACCGGCAAGACCCGGGCGATCACCCATCGGATCGCCTACGGCGTCGCGACCGGCGTCTACAACCCGGCCGAGGTGCTGGCCGTCACGTTCACCACCCGGGCCGCCGGCGAGATGCGCACCAGGCTCAGGGACCTCGGGCGCCGCCGGGGTCCAGGCGCGCACGTTCCACTCCGCCGCGCTGCGGCAGGCGCGCTTCTTCTGGCCCAAGGTGTACGGCGGCGAGCTGCCCGAGCTCACCGAGTCCAAGCTGGGCATGCTCGGCAACGCCGCCAGGCGCACCCGGGTGCCCACCGACCAGGCGACGTTGCGCGACCTGGCCGGCGAGATCGAGTGGGCCAAGGTCAGCAACGTCCGCCCCGACGACTACGCCCGGCTCGCGGCCGCACGCGGCCGCACGGTCGCGGGCCTCGACCCCGAGACCGTCGCCCGCGTCTTCGCCACCTACGAGGAGGTCAAGCGCGACCAGGGCCGGATGGACATGGAGGACGTCCTGCTCTGCGCCGCCGCGCTGCTGGCCGAGGACGAGCGGGTCGCGGCGCAGGTGCGCCGGCAGTACAAGTGGTTCGTCGTCGACGAGTTCCAGGACGTCAGCCCGATCCAGGCGGCGCTGCTCGACCTGTGGCTCGGGGGTCGCGACGACCTGTGCGTGGTCGGCGACCCGGCCCAGACGATCTACTCGTTCGCCGGCGCCAACGCGTCGTACCTCCTCGACTTCCCGCGCAAGCACGCCGGCACCACCTCGGTCGAGCTGGTCCGCAACTACCGCTCGACGCCTCAGGTGGTCGCGGCGGCCAACCGGCTGCTGAAGGAGCACCCCCAGCCAGGGGGTGCAGCTGCGCTCGCAGCAGGAGGGCGGCGCCGAGGTCCGCTTCGTCGAGCACGACGACGAGGTCGCCGAGGCCGAGCAGGTGGCCGCCGACGCGCTGGCCCGCGTCGAGGCGGGCACGCCCGCTCGGGAGATCGCGGTGCTGTTCCGCATCAACGCGCAGTCCGAGGCGTTCGAGGAGGCACTGGCCGCGCGCGGCGTGCCCTACGTCGTGCGCGGCGCCGCCCGGTTCTTCGAGCGACCCGAGGTCAAGCAGGCGGTCAGCCTGCTGCGAGGCAGCCGCACGCAGCCAGGGCGACGACGTCCGACGGCGACGACCTGGTGGCCGCGACCCGGGCCGTGCTCAGCCGGCATGGGCTGGACCGAGCAGGCGCCGGCAGGCCGCGGCAACGTCCGCGACCGCTGGGAGTCGCTGCAGGCGATCGTGTCCCAGGGCCGCGACCTGCTGGTGGCCAAGCCCGAGGCGGGCCTCACCGACTTCGTCGCCGAGCTCGACAGGCGAGCCGCCGAGCAGCACGCCCCGGTCGCCGAGGGCGTGACGCTCGCGACGCTGCACGCCGCCAAGGGACTCGAGTGGGACGTGGTGTTCGTCGCCGGCATGCAGGACGGCACCATGCCGATCGTGCACGCCGACGGACCCGCGGCCGTCGAGGAGGAGCGGCGGCTGCTCTACGTCGGCATGACCCGGGCGCGCAGCGAGCTGACCGTGTCGTGGTCGCTGGCGCGCAACCCCGGCGGTCGACCGTCCCGACGCCCCTCCCGCTTCCTCGCCGGGCTGCGACCCGAGGTCGGCTCGGACCGCGTCGACGCCACGGCAGGGGGCAAGAAGTCCCGCCGTCGCAAGGGCGTGCCGCACTGCCGGGAGTGCGGGCAAGCCGCTTGCGCAGCACCGCCGAGCGCAAGGTCGGCCGGTGCGAGGACTGCCCGGCGTCGTACGACGAGGAGCTGTTCGAGCGGCTGCGCGAGTGGCGGGTCGCGCGTGCCGAGCGAGGAGGAGGTGCCGGCCTACGTCGTCTTCACCGACCTCACGCTGCAGGCGATCGCCGAGGTGAAGCCCGCCGACGAGACCGGCCTGCTCCGCATCAGCGGCATCGGCCAGTCCAAGCTCACGAAGTACGGCGACGACGTGCTCGCGCTGGTCGCCACGACCCGCGGTTGACGACGGGATTGAGAAAGACCCAGAAAATCAATTGCCGCTTACCCCTCGACGAGAGTAGTTTCTTCACACCAGCCCCGCCCGTAGAGGAGGTGACCGCAGTGAGCAACGTGACCATGACCTACCGCCAGCACGCCGATGCCTGGATGCTCCTGCGCGCTTCCGTGACCACGGGTGCGCCGATCGCGGGCACCACCCCGGCAGCTGGCCAGAAGTCTGCCCCCATCACGGGCGACGTCACCGGCGTCTTCATGGGTCCCTCTGCCTGGAGTCCACCGACATAGATGAGACATCTTCTGGTCGGCAGCCTCCAGGCCGCGGAACCCGAAACCCGGGATCCGCGGCCTTTTTGTATCTCCACCCACGAGACACGTCACAGGAGGTGACACGAATGAGTACCAGCGTCCTCGACACCTACGCGGTCACCACGCGCCAGGTCGGCAGCGAGATCGACGCAGAGCAGCTGCCGTGCCGTCGCGAGGGCCCAGAGCTGTTCTTCGCCGAGACGCCGCAGGACGTCGAGGTTGCCAAGACGCTCTGTCAGGACTGCCCGGTCCGCGCCGAGTGCCTCGCCGGCGCCAAGGAGCGCCGGGAGCCTTGGGGCGTCTGGGGAGGAGAGCTGTTCCAGGCAGGAGTGGTGATTCCCCGCAAGCGTCCCCGCGGCCGTCCGCGCAAGCACGTGGTCGCCGCGTAGGCACCTCGAGACACCGCAACACCCAACCGAGAAGACACCGATGACCCACCTCACGAACCGGAGCAAGACGATGAATCTCATGAACGAAGAAATGGCGCGGGCGCATATGTCCGCGCGCCTGGGAGAGGCGCGACAGGCCAGCCGTGGCCGACGGCTCGCGATGGCTCGGCGGTTGTCCCGCCGCGCCGAGCGGGCCGCCCACGAGGCGCGTCTCGCCCTCGCCCGCTCACTGTGAGCGACGGCAGGCAACACCCCACGAGGCCCCGGTAGCGAATCGCTACCGGGGCCTCGTGCCGTGCCACCGTCGTAGCCTGGCTGGCATGACCGCGCCCACCTGCGACTTCTGCGGTGCGTCAGCGGGCAGCGACGAGCTGCCGCTCACCTGGACCACCTCGGTCGAGAACGGCCGCACCAAGGTCTTCTGCGACCGCTGCTCCCGCGAGCACCTCCGCGCGATCGAGAGCAAGCTCGACAGCGAGTGGTGGTAGCGGCTTCCCGCCGAGGCGCGCGTAGTTGCGGGCCGAATGGCGCTGAGGCGCGCGATCTTGCGGGCTGGAGGGTGCCGAGGCGCTTGATCTTGCGAGCTGGCAGGTGCTGAGGCGCCTCGTTCTGCGGATGGGCGCCGACGGGAGTCAGGCCGCGGGTACGTCGGGCGCTGCGGCGGCGCGTCGTCGACCGCCGGCTCACCTCTCAGTGTGGCTGTCCGGTCTGTGTCCGGCGAGGCGCCGCCGCGGCCAAGCCGCTTGAGGCGCTCCGACGCACCCCGTCCTGCCTCCCTCCGGCGAGCAACGTCGCAGAACGACGCGCCTCAGCGAGTCTTCGAGCGCAACTACACGCGCCTCGGCGGGTTTTCGAGCGCAACTACGCGCGCCTCGGCGACTCAGGCCTCGGCGAAGCCGGGGAGTGCGTCGGTGAGCATCTGCTTGAAGGGGAGCTCGGCCTCGAGCTGGCACAGCACGCCGATGCTGCCGACCCAGACGCGGTGGATCAGCAGGTACGACGGCGGCAGGTTGAGCCGCAGCACCAGGGTGGAGCCCGGCTGGCGCGGGTCCTGGATCCGCTGGAACTGCTCGCGCATCCAGGCGCGGGAGAACTTGAACGTGTCCTGCCGGGCGGGCTCCACGAACGGCGCGAGGTAGGCCCGCAGCTCGTGCGGGTCGACGCTGATGTTCGGCTTGATGAAGCCCTCGGCGCGCAGGCCGTCGAGGACGTCGTCGTAGTCGTCGTACATCGCGATGCGGATCAGCGCGCCGATCGAGCGCGGCAGGCTCCGCTCGGGCAGCCGCGCGACCGCGCCGTAGTCGACGACGCCGAGACCGCCGAGCGAACCGTCCTCGGTGGGCAGCATGCGGAAGTTGCCGGGGTGCGGGTCGGCGTGCAGCATGCCCGACCCGGGCCGGCCCCTCGAACAGGAACCGGACGTAGAGGTCGCCGTAGTGGTTGCGCTCCTCCTGGGTGCCCTCGCCGATCAGCTTCGCGAGCGACGCCGTCGTCTCGACCCACTCGGAGACCAGCACCTTCTCGCTGTGCATGACCACGGCGGGTACGGCGAAGTCGGGGTCGTCGCGGAACTCGTCGGCGAACGCCTGCTGCGCCTCGGCCTCGAGCCCGTAGTCGAGCTCCTCGGCGACGCGTGCCTGCAGCTCCTCGACCAGGGGCTTGATGTCGATGCCCGGGAACATCCCGCCGAACGTGCGGGCCACCCGGCCGATCTGGCGCAGGTCGGACATCAGCGCGTCGCCGGCACCGGGGTACTGGATCTTGACCGCGACCTCGCGACCGTCGTGCCAGCGGCCCTGGTGCACCTGCCCGATCGATGCGGCGGCGGCCGGCTCGTCGTCGAACTCGACGAGCTTGTGGCGCCACTTCGTGCCGAGCTCGGTGGCGAGCACGTGGTGGACGGTGGTGGCCGACATCGGGGGAGCGGAGTCCTGGAGCCGGGTGAGCTGGTCGCGGTAGGGGGCCGCGACCTCCTCGGGCAGCGCGGCCTCGAGGACCGAGAGGGCCTGCCCGAGCTTCATCGCACCGCCCTTGAGCTCGCCGAGCGTGCGGAACAGCTGCTCGGCGGTGCGCTGCTGCACCTCGGTCATCACCTGCTCTCGGCGAGGCGCCGCCGAGGCGACGGCCCATGCCCATCGCGCTGCGTCCGGCGAACCCGAGCGGCAGCGCCGCCAGCCGCGCGGTGCGCGCGACGGCTTTGCGGGGGAGGTCGGTCATGGAGCCATTGTGTCCGACGCGGCCCACTGGACAGGTGCGACCGCCTCGTAAAGTTTGTGGCGGACCGTCGACGGATCACTCCCAGCTGCACCCGCAGGCCGGGTGGCGCAGCCACTGGCGGGTCTCGAGGCTGCTCAGTGACGGGTGGATGGTGAGCGTCGCCGACCACGTGGACGGCCGCAGCCCGTCGACGTACGACGCGAGGTCGCGGGCGGCCCACGCCAGCGCCAGCGCCGCGAGCAGCGGGTCGACCGGCTCGGGGACGCCGTCGGCGCGGTCGCCGCGACGAAGCGGTGGCGTACTGCCGCACGAGCAGCGGCCACGACGGGTCCGCGTCGGTGCAGTGCGCGTCGAGGCAGCGCAGGCAGGCCGTGGCGCCCGGGCACCACGAACGGCCCGACGACGGCTCGTCCCTCGGTGAGCCGCACCAGGACGTGGGGGATCCCGTCGCGCATCCAGCCGTCGAGCAGCTCGCGGTCCGGCTCGCCGGCGCCGACCAGCACGCCGCAGTCGGGCATGCCGGTGCCGCCGGCAACGCCCAGCCCCGCGGCCCGGGCGAGCCCCACGAAGCTGTCGCCGAGTGCGTCGGCACCGTCGGGTGCCGAACGAGCGGATGTGCGTGCGACGCTCCGCGCCGCGCACGGCGGGCGTCGCCCGCGGCCGGGCCGACGGCTCTCGCGAGCGCGGCGGTGGTGTGCGGCGAGATGTCGTCGGCGCCGAGCAGCGGCATCAGGTCGCGCTCGTCGATGAGCGCCCCGTGGCCCTCGAGGAGCCGCGAGCGTCGCGGCCTCGTCGTAGGCGTCCGAGCTGGGCGGAGGCGGTCAGCAGCCGCAGTGAGCCGCGCACGGCCGGTGTGCCGGGCAGGACCAGGGCCGAGTGGCGGGTCGAGGCCGACCTGGACCTCGCCCTCGCCGCGGTCGCAGCACATGGGTGCCGGGGCGGAGCATGGGACGCATGAGCGCCAAGAGTGCCGCGTCCGTCGGCTGGTCGCGAACCGTCGTCCACAGGATGGACATGCGACGCGGGCCTCCCGAGGGGGAGGCCCGCGTCGAGAAGATCGGGGAAGTCAGGCCTTGCCGAGGATGCGGTTGAGGTTGGTGCCACAGACGGGGCAAACGGCCTTGGCCATGCGGGTGCCCTTGTCGTTCACCTTGACCTCGCCGTCTGCCTGGCGCTTCTCCTTGCACTTCACGCAGTAGAACTCGCCGCTCCAGGTCTCCGCCATGACGGCCTCCTTGCTGTTGTTTTGCTGATGTGTTGGTCGTCGGCGGGGACGTCAGGGGGTCCCGCCGGGGCCGCACGTCCGTGCGGCCGTTTCGCACACTACGGCAGGCGTGGGCGCGATTCATGCAGGCGCAAGCCGTATGACGTCGTTCACGCTCAGCAGTGTGCCGTTTCACGACTTTCACACCTTTTGTCTGGCACTCGGGCCGGTAGTCTCCGCCGCATGAACCAGCTGCGCCTCGAGCGACGACCGGACGGCGTGGCGGTGCTGACCCTGGACAACCCCGACCAGCGCAACGCCATGTCGGACGAGATGACCGAGTCCTGGGTCGCCGCCATCGACTCGCTCGCGGGCGACCGCTCGGTGCGCGCCGTCGTGGTCACGGGCGAGGGCAGCGCCTTCTGCTCCGGCGGCAACACCGGCTGGATCGCGAGCGAGCCCGACGCCTCCGTCGACTACCTGCGCACCCGGATGATCGCGTTCTACCGCGCCTGGCTCTCCATCCGCCGGCTCGAGGTGCCCACGATCGCGGCGGTCAACGGCCCCGCGATCGGCGCGGGGCTGTGCCTGGCGCTGGCCTGCGACCTCCGGTACGCCGCGCAGGGTGCTCGGCTCGGGGTGCCGTTCGTGAAGCTCGGGATGCACGCGGGGATGGCCGCGACGTACCTGCTGCCCGACGTCGTCGGCCAGGCGCACGCCCGCGACCTGCTGCTCACCGGGCGCACCGTCGACGCCGAGGAGGCGTTCCGGCTCGGGCTGGTCTCCGGCGGTGCTCCCGGCCGACGGGTTCCTGGACGGTGTCCTCGAGACGGCCGGGCAGATCGCCGCCACCGCCCCGATCGCGAGCCGGCTCACCACGGTCGCGCTGCGCGACGGCGGCCACGCGGACTTCGAGGCCGCGCTGCAGTGGGAGGCGCTCGCCCAGCCGGTCACGCTCGCCACCGAGGACCTGCAGGAGGGCATCCGCGCCGCCCGCGAGAAGCGGCGGCCGACGCTTCCGCGACCAGCTGAGCCTGCCCAGGTGCAGAAAAGGCCCTCGACCTCATCGATGCGCCGCTTGCCTTCCCCTTGCGAGCGCCGCACCGAATCGGCCGAGGGCCTCATCTGCGGACCAACCTAGGCGGGGCCCGGACCGGGTCAACGCGATGCTCGTCCACCCCTGTGGATAACTCTGTGGATGAAATGTGGACCGCTGTGCACAGCCTGTGGACACGCCTGTGGGGAGTCGTGGACAGCCCTGTGGGGGACACGCCCGGGACGCTCGCGCCCCCGCGGCTGACCAGCGAGAATGAGCGTGCACACGGTGTGGACGAAAAAAATAGAACCGGACTGGTGAGTTCTTTCCGATGACCTCTGCCACGACGCCATCTGACCCTGTGGTCGACCCGGTGGCGGCCCTGCGCCGGATCGCCTTCCTGCTCGAGCGACGGCTCGCCGACAGCTACCGGATCAAGGCCTACCGCGGCGCGGCCGCGGCCCTGCTGAGCCTGCCGGCCGACGAGGTGCGAGCCCGCAGCCGAGGCGGGCACGCTGCGCGACCTGCCCGGCATCGGCGCCAAGACCGCGGCGATCGTCGCCGAGTGCGTCGCCGGTGAGGTGCCCGGCTACCTCGCCGAGCTGGAGCAGACCGCCGGCCCGCTGGCCGCGGGCGGTGAGGAGTACCGCGCGGCGCTCCGCGGCGACCTGCACTCCCACTCGGACTGGTCCGACGGCGGCTCGCCGATCGAGGAGATGGCGATGACCGCGATGGAGCTCGGCCACGACTACCTCGTGCTCACCGACCACTCGCCCCGCCTCACGGTCGCCAACGGGCTCTCCGCGCAGCGGCTCACCAAGCAGCTCGAGGTGGTCGGCGCCGTCAACGAGCACCTCGGCAACGGCGAGTCCCCGGGATTCCGGCTGCTGCGCGGCATCGAGGTCGACATCCTCGACGACGGGGCCCTCGACCAGACCGACGAGATGCTCGGCCGAGCTCGACGTCGTGGTCGCATCGGTGCACTCCAAGCTCAAGATGGACGCGGCCGCCGATGACCCGGCGGATGGTGGCGGCCGTCGGGCACCCCGAGACCAACGTGCTCGGCCACTGCACCGGCCGGCTGGTCAAGGGCGGTCGCGGCACCCGCGCCGCAGAGCAGTTCGACGCCGAGCAGGTGTTCACCGCCTGCCGAGACCACGACGTCGCCGTCGAGATCAACTCGCGACCCGAGCGCTGCGACCCGCCCGACGAGCTGATCGAGCTCGCGCTCGAGCATCGGCTGCCTGTTCTCCATCGACAGCGACGCGCACGCGCCGGGGCAGCTCGACTTCCTGGCGTACGGCGCCGAGCGCGCCGAGCGGCTCGGCGTGCCGCTGGAGCGCATCGTCACCACCTGGCCGGTGGACCGGCTGCTCGAGTGGGCCAACGGGTAGCCTGCGTTGCATGTCCCCCGGCAGGCCGACGCGGTCCGACGAGGCCCCGGTCGTCGAGGTGCGGCGGTCGCGCAAGCGCCGCCGCACGGTCGCGGCCTACCGCGAGGACGACAAGGTCGTCGTGCTGATCCCGGCCCGGTTCACCCGCGCCGAGGAGAAGGAGTGGGTCGAGCACGATGCTGGCGCGCCTCGAGAAGTCCGAGCGGCGCCGCCGGCCCACCGACGCGGCCCTCGCGAAGCGGGCTGCCCGGCTGCAGCGCGAGTACCTCGACGGGCAGGCGCCAAGCCGCTGACGGTGCGCTGGGTCGACAACCAGAACAGCCGCTGGGGCAGCTGCACCCCGGGCGACCGCTCGATCCGGCTGTCCACGCGGCTGCAGGGGATGCCGTCGTGGGTCATCGACTACGTGCTCGTGCACGAGCTCGCGCACCTGATCGAGGCCGGGCACACGCCGGCGTTCTGGGCGTGGGTGGACCGCTTCCCGAAGGCCGAGCGGGCGAAGGGCTTCCTCGAGGGCGTCGCGCGCTGCCAGCTGGCGTCACCGCTCGACACTCGGACGCTCCGACGGCGCGCTCAGATGGCTCTGACGCGACGAGCTGCGGCGCCGCACGCTCGCGAGCAGGTCGGCGTCGTCGGTGGGCAGCGCGTCGACCGGCCACCACCGCACGTCGAGCGACTCCTCGCTGACCGGGTCGGCTCGCGCCTCGGGTGCGACGGCGACGAAGCGTACGTCGAGGTGGCTCACGCTCTCGTGCGAGCCGCAGAACGCGACCTGCGTGCTCGTCGAGGTGGACCGGGTCCGGGTCGAGCAGCAGGCCGTCGACGCCCGACTCCTCGGCGGCCTCACGGCGCGCGGCGTCGGCCAGCGTCGCGTCGCCGTCCTCGCAGTGCCCGCCGAGGTGGAACCAGCGCTGCGCCTTGGCGTGCAGGGTCAGCAGCACCTGGGCGCCGTCGGCGGACAGCACCAGCGCGCCCGCGGTCAGGTGGCCGGGTGGCACGACCGTGACATCGCGTCCGCGTGAGCCTCGAGGTGGTCGACGTACCGCTGCGAAGCCGCTCCTGCTCGTCGTCGCGGCGCTCGCCACGACCGCAGCGTCGCGAGCGCGTCGGCGTGCAGGCGTCACTTCTGCTTGGGCGGGTCCTCGCCGTCCTCGTTCTCGAGCAGGTCGGCGAGCGCGGCGTCGAACTCGGCGTCGGTGAGCGCCTCCGACGCCGGGACCGAGCCCTCCTGGAAGCCCAGCGGGTCGTCGAGGTCGGCCGAGGTCGGCAGCAGGTCGGGGTGCGACCAGACGGCGTCGCGGGCCTCCTGGCCCTTGCGCGAGCGCAGCGAGCCCCACAGCGCCGAGGCGTCGCGCAGCCGCCGCGGCCGCAGCTCGAGACCGACCAGCGCGGCGAACGTGGACTCGGCGGGGCCACCGGCCGCGCGACGACGGCGGACCGCCTCCTGCAGCTTGCCGGCGGCGGGCATCCGCGCCTCGGTGGCCTGGCCGACGACCTCGTCGACCCAGCCCTCGACCAGCGCGAGCGTGGTCTCGAGCCGGGTCAGCGCGGCCTGCTGCGCGGGGGTCTTCTCCGGCTCGAACAGCCCGCCCTCGAGCGCCTCCTGGATCGCGGCCGGGTTCGTCGGGTCGATGTCGCGGATCGACGACTCGATGCGGGACACGTCGATCGTGGTGCCGCGGCCGTAGTCCTCGACCGCCGCGAGCAGGTGCGCCCGCAGCCACGGCACGTGCGCGAACAGCCGCTGGTGGGCGGCCTCGCGCAGCGCGAGGTAGAGCAGCACGTCCTCCGTCGGCCGACGTCGAGCCCGTCGGCGAACGCCTTCACGTTGCGCGGCAGCAGCGCGGCCGTGCCCTCGGGTCCGAGCGGCAGGCCGATGTCGGAGGCGCTGAGCACCTCGCCGGCGAGCCCGCCGAGGGCCTGGCCGACCTGGGTGCCGAACATCGCGCCGCCGGCCTGGCCGAGGATGCCCGATCAGCGGCCCGGCCATCGCCTGGGCCTCCGCGGGCAGCGCGTTGCCCATCGCGGAGACGACGTGCTCGGCGACCGGCTCGACGAGCCGCTGCCAGACGTCGATGGTCTGCTCGACCCACTCGGCGCGGCTCCAGGCCGCCGTCGCCCGCACGCCGGAGGGGAGCTCGGTCGCCGAGTCGAGCCAGTGGTCGGCCAGCCGCAGGGCGTCGGCGATCTCCGTGCGCTGCCGATCGGTGGGCGACGGGTCGGGCTCCTCGGCGACGGTCCGGCGGGCGACGTCCTTGGCGAGGTCCAGTTCACCGAGCCCTCGTGCGGCTGCATCATCGCCTGCATCTGGCTCATCAGCGCGCGACAGGTCGGGCATCCCGCGCCACCGGCCGCGCCCGACGCCCCCGAACGGCCGAGAAGATCTGCTCGAACGGCGTGCCCTTGAACGGGTTGTTCGGCTCTTCGTCCGGGCCGTCGCCGGGCTTGCGCAGGGTCCCGTTGGCCATGTCGCCAAACTACTCTAGTCCCGGTGAGCGCCCAACCGTCCGTCGTCCGACTCGTCGACATCCGCGAGACCCCGCTCGACGTGGCCGAGGTGCTGGCGGCCGTGGCGGACCGCCGAGCCGGCGGCGTCGACGTGTTCGTCGGCACCGTGCGCGACCACGACCACGACCACGGCGTGATCGGGCTGGAGTACACCGCCCACCCGACGGCGCTCGACCGGCTGCGCGAGGTCGTCGCGACGGCGTCGCGACAAGTACGACGTCCTGGCGGTCGCCGCGGTGCACCGGGTCGGCGCGCTCGCGATCGGCGACGCCGCGGTCGTCGTCGCCGCCGCCGCCGTGCACCGGGGCGAGGCCTTCGACGCCTCCCGGGCGCTCATCGACGAGCTCAAGGCGACGGTGCCGATCTGGAAGCACCAGCGTGTTCACCGACGGCACCGACGAGTGGGTCGGCACGCCGTAGGCCGCTGCGACGGGCGAGCCTCACCGCTCCACGCGCTCGGACTTCCTAGCCTGGCCGGCATGGAGATCCTGCTGTGGCTGGTGCCCGTCGGGTGTCGTGCTGGTGATCGCGATGGCTCTGGGCCGCCTGGGCCGGCCGGCCGCAGCGCGAGGAGAACGACCGCTCCGAGGCGGCGTACGAGCGGTTCGCCCGCGCGATCGCCAAGGAGCACCCGGCCGCCGGGCGGCCCCGCCCGGCCGCGGTCCGCGCGACCGGAGCACCGGCATCGCCGTCCGTCCGTCCGCGCAGCCGGCACGCCGGCAGCCGCCTGCAGAGAGCTGGCTCCGACGACTGCGCAGTTGCGCCGATGAGAGGGTTGCGCCATGAGCCGCCGCACCGTCGCCAGCCTGGTCGTGCTGCCTGCTGCTCGTGCTGGGCTCCGTGGCGCGCGTTGCTGCCGGTGCCCTACGTGACGATGAGCCCGGGCCCGACCGTCGACGTGCTCGGCACGACCGGCCAGGACAAGCCGATCATCGAGGTCGAGCGGCCACCAGACCTACCCGACCGAGGGCGAGCTGCGGCTGACGACCGTCTCGGTGACGAACCCCGACCGCGGCGATCTGCGCCTGCCCGAGGCGCTGGCCGCGTGGTTCGACGGCGCCCGCGCGGTCTACCCGCGCGACGTGATCTACCCGCCCGAGCAGAGTCGCCGAGGACGTCGAGCAGCAGAGCGCGGTGGAGATGGTCAACTCCCAGGACACCGCGATCGCGGCGGCGCTGACCGAGCTGGGCTACGACCTGCCGATGCAGGCCGAGGTGCTCGCCGTCACCAAGGGCTCCCCGGCCGACGGCAAGCTCGAGGTCGCGCGACCGCATCGTCGAGGTCGACGGCGTGCAGCATCACGGACGTCGACGCAGGTCTCCGAGGCGGTCCAGGACGCCGGCGTCGGCAAGCCCGTCGACGTTCGTCGTACGCCGCGGCGGGGAGACCGACGCGCGTCCAGGTGACCACCAAGGCGGCGCCCGACGACCCGCGAAGGCGCGGCGTCGGGGTGCAGATCGGCACCGGCTACGACTTCCCGTTCGACGTGGCCGTGCGGCTCAGCGACGACATCGGCGGGCCCAGCGCGGGCCTGATCTTCTCGCTCGGCGTCTACGACACCCTCACCCCGGGGCGCTCACCGGTGGTGCCGACGTCGCCGGCACGGGAACCATCGACGAACGACGGACGCGTTGGGCCGATCGGCGGCATCCAGCAGAAGATCGTCGCGGCCGCCGACGCGGGGGCCAAGATCTTCCTGGTGCCGCCGCGCAACTGCGGCGAGGCCGAGCAGCGCCGACGTGACAAGGACGAGATCAGGCTCGTGAAGGCCGCCACCATGCACAGCGCGGTCGAGCTCGCTGGAGGCCTACGCCGGACGACCAGGACGCCGAGCTGCCGGGTTGCTGATGAGCGCGCCCATGACTGAGACCACGACCCGAGCCGCTGCGCGCCGCCGTCCTCGAGATCGAGACGCATGCGGCCGAGGCGGGCTGGGACCAGCCGGCACGGCTCTTCGCCCTGGTCCCGACCGCCGACCTGCTCGTCGCGCGAGCCCGCGCTCGCCGCCGCGATGGGCCTCGACGCCGCCGCAGCCGGTGGCCTGACGCCCGTCGAGCAGGACGACGTCCCGGTCGACACCCGCTCGAGGCCACGCTGCGCAGATCATGTGGCCGGCCGAGGTCTTCGGCTGCGCCGCCGTGGTCGAGCGGCTCGTGCTGCCGCCCGACGCCGACGGCGGAGCTCCCGCCGGACCCCGAGGCGCGGAGCAGTACGCCGCCGAGCACCCGGACCGCCAGGAGGTGCGGATCGTCGCGGCCGCGACCCGGGACGGCTCGACGTACTGCGCGCTGCGGATGCGGGCCCACGACGACGCCTCAGTCGGTGCTGGAGGCGCCGGACCTGGTGCCGGCCCTTCTAGAGTTGTTGCGCGAGCACCCTCGAGAACTAGCGCAGAGACGAGCAGGCCGACGATGAGCGGACTCTTCGACGACGAGCGCCTCGACGCAGGCGCCTCGCGTCGCGTGCCGCCCGGCGCGCCAGCAGCGCTCGCGCGCGCTGGTCGGCACGATCATCGTCCTGGTCATCGCGTTCTTCCTGCTCTCGGTCGTTCACCGGCGTCTGGACCGACCGGCTGTGGTTCCGCAGCGTCGGCTACTCCGAGGTCTTCACCAAGGTGCTCGGCACCAAGGTGCTGCTGTTCCTGGTCTTCGGCCTGCTGATCGGCGCGGCTTCGTCGCCGCCAACATCGTCGCTGGCCTACCGGTTCCGGCCGCTGTTCCGGCCCGCCTCGCAGGAGCAGGTCAACCTGGACCGCTACCGCGAGGTCGTCGAGCCGCTGCGCAAGTGGCTGCTGATCGGCGTCGCCGTGGTGCTCGGCGCTCTTCGCCGGCGGCTCCGGCTCGGGCCAGTGGCGGCAGTTCCTGCTCTGGCGGCACGGCGAGCGCCGTTCGGCACCAAGGACCCCTACTTCAACAAGGACGTCGGCTTCTACGTCTTCGACCTGCCGTGGCTGCACTACCTCGTCGACTTCGGCATGGCGGTCGCGGTGCTCAGCCTGCTCGCCGCGGCCGTCGTGCACTACCTGTTCGGCGGCATCCGGCTGCAGGCGAAGCAGCGACAGGCTCTCCGGCGCCGCGCAGGTGCAGCTCTCGGTGCTGCCGGGCTCTTCGTGCTGTTCAAGGCCGTCGACTACTGGCTGGACCGCTTCGACCTGACCACCGACGGCGGCGGGCTGTTCACGGGCATCGGCTACACCGACCAGCAGCGCGGTGCTGCCCGTCGAAGGACATCCTGATGTTCATCGCGATCATCTGCGCGCTGCTGTTCTTCGCCAACATCTTCCGCCGCACCTGGCTGCTGCCCTCGGTCGGCCTGGCGCTGCTGGTGCTCTCGTCGATCCTGCTCGGCGTCGATCTGGCCGGGCATCGTGCAGCAGTTCCAGGTCAAGCCGTCCGAGCCGGACAAGGAGGGGCCGTACCTCGCGACGCAACATCGACGGCGACGCGCGACGGCCTACGGCATCGACAAGACCCGAAGGTCACGACCTACGACGCCGAAGGTGTCGCTGGACGCGGCGCAGCTGGCGCAAGGACGCCGCCGTCGCTGCCCGGCGATCCGGCTGCTCGACCCGGCCTGGCTCAGACACGCCTTCGAGCAGCTGCAGCAGGTGCGCGGCTACTACAGCGTCGCGCCGGTGCTCGACGTCGACCGCTACGACGTCGACGGCCAGACCCGCGACATCGTGCGTCGCCGTCCGCGAGCTCGACCAGGCGGGCCTGCCGGACGGCCAGCGCAACTGGGCCAACGAGCACACCGTCTACACCCACGGCTACGGCGTGATCGCGGCCTACGGCAACCAGCGCGACGCGCAACGACCAGCCGGTCACCAACGACGACGGCAAGCCGGTCTGGGCCGAGCAGGACCTGCCGCCCACGCGGTGAGCTCACCGACATGTTCGCGGGCGGCTACGAGCCGCGGATCTACTTCGGCGAGAACAGCCCGCGACTACTCCATCGTCGGCAAGGCCGAAGGGCGGGCGCAACGTCGAGCTCGACATCCCGGAGGGCGCGGGCGTCGAGCCCGACGAACAACACCTACGACGGCGAGGACGGCGTCCCGGTCGGCGGCCTGTTCAACAAGCTGCTGTACGCCATCAAGTTCGGCGAGCCGAACATCGTGCTGTCGAGCCGGGTCAACGAGAACTCCAAGATCCTCTACGACCGCGACCCGCGCGACGCGCGTGCAGAAGGTCGCGCCGTGGCTGACCGTCGACGGTGACGCCTACCCGGCCGTGGTCGACGGGCGGGTGAAGTGGATCCTCGACGGCTACACGACGACCGACCACTACCCGAACAGCCAGAAGGACTCGCTGCGGGCGATGACCGCCGACGCGCTGAGCCCGAACACGACGTACGCCACGCTGCCGACCGACGAGATCAACTACATGCGCAACTCGGTCAAGGCCGTCGTCGACGCGTACGACGGCACGGTGACGCTCTACGAGTGGGACGCCGACCCGATCGTGAAGGCCTGGTCGGAGGCGTTCCCCGGCATCGTCAAGCCGAGGTCGGAGATCCCCCCGGACCTGCTCGACCACATGCGCTACCCCGAGGACCTGTTCAAGGTGCAGCGCAACATGCTCGCGCAGTACCACGTCACGAACCCCAAGACGTTCTACGACGGCAGCGACCAGTGGAACGTCCCGGAGGACCCGGAGAACCAGGCGAACAAGCAGCCGCCGTACCGGCTCTCGGTGCAGACTCCCGACACCGGCAACCTCGCCGGTGTTCTCGCTGACCAGCGTCTACGTGCCGCAACAAGCGGCAGAACCTCGCGTCGTTCATCTCCGTCGACGCGGACGCCGTCGCGCGACGGACTACGGCAAGATCCGGATCCTGCGGCTGCCCGAGCGACACGCAGGTGCCCGGGCCGTCGCAGATCGCGAACAAGTTCGGCCCGGACGACGACATCCAGGACAAGCTGCTGGCGTTCACGCAGGCGAACTCGAAGGCGATCTACGGCAACCTGCTGACGCTGCCGGTCGGGGACGGTCTGCTCTACGTGCAGCCGCTCTACGCCCTGCGCGTGACCGGCGAGGGCCGCTACCCGGTGCTGCGCTACGTGCTGGTCTCGTTCGGCGAGGACGTCGGCATCGGCACGACGCTGCAACGAGGCGCTCGACGACGTCCTCGGCACGAAGTCGACCGGCGGCACGTCAGCCGGCGGCCAGGGCGGCGACCAGGGCGGCGACCAGGGCGGAAGCGGTGGCGCCGCGATCCCGGGCAACGTGCGGTCGCTGCTCCTGCAGGCCGAGCAGAAGTTCTCGCAGGCGCAGAAGGCGCTTCGAGGCCGGTGACCTGGAGGGCTACGCCGCGGCGCAGAAGGAGGCGCGCGCACTGGTGCAGCAGGCACTCGATGCGGCCGACAAGGCGGCGAAGCAGCCCAAGAAGAAACCGTCGTCCTCGCCCTCGACCAAACCGTCGAACGAACCGTCATCGTCGTCGTCGGCCACGCCGTCGAGCGGTTGACCCTGACTGTCGAGACCACTCGCGATCCGCTCCGAAATCTCCGACGCCGTTCAGAGCGCTCTAAGCCACTCGTCAGGCTGCCGCTCTAATCTCTCGACAGAGCCCCGCTCCGCGTGTCAATCCCCCGCCGCGGAGCGGTGCTCGTTCCAATCGATCCGTGGCAGTCTGTCCGCCCTCGATCGATTGGCACGCACTGATGAACATTCGGCCGTACCGCCCCACCGACCTGCCCTCCCTCGTTGACCTCACCATCGAGGTGTTCGGACCGTTCTACGAGCAGAGCTTCCGCTCGATGGTTCCTGCAGACGTCTACGCCCATCAGCACGGCTCATGGGCTGACGACTACCGCGAGTCGGTTCCGAAGCTCCACGATCCCGACCACAACAAGCACGTCGCCGTCGCAGAGGCGGACACGGGCGAGATCGTCGGCTACATCGCTTGGGTCATCGACACGTTGCGCCGTCACGGCGAGATCGACACTGTCGGCGTACGCGAGTCGGCCCGTGGCCACGACCTCGGACGTCGGCTGTGTGAGCACGCGATGTCGCACATGCGGGAGTGTGGCGTCGAGGTCGTGGAGCTGGGCACCGGAGGCGATGAGTTCCACGCTCCCGCGCGGGCGCTGTACGAGGCGCTGGGCTTCCACCAGGTGCCGGTCGCGGTCTACATGCGCGCTCTCTAGCTCGAGAGACAGCGGTCCCGGCTCGCCTCAGGCCGCATCTTGCTGATCGTCGGCCTCGGGTCGGTGACCGTTCTGCCATCTCCTGATCAGTGCGTAGACCACACCGGCCAAGACGCAGGTGCCGACGGTGAGGCAAAGGATCCAGACGCGCTCGGACCAGTCGTCGGCCGCGACGACGGGGGCCCAGCCGGCGACGAGGACGGCTACCGAGACCACGAAGCCGAAGAAGACGCCACGGGTGTTCTGCAGGTCCCGCTGCTGCTCCAGCTCGTAGGTCCGCTTGCTCACGTCGGCGATCTCGGACATGACCTCGACCAGCTCCATCTGTTCGGAGAGGCGCTGTTCGAGGTCGGACACCGTCTCGGTGTCTCCGCCGGTCGTCTCGGCGGTGTCGGTGGTGTCGGTGGTGCTCGTCTCCGTGGGCGGCGACACCTCGGCCGCTTGCGCGAAGGACCAGTCCACGCCCGGTGCCAGCGCCTCGGCGTCGGCGACCTGCTGGTCGATGCGTCTTGCCAGCCGACCCAGGTGCTCATCCACCCTGCTCGGACGCCCGGGTCCGCCGCCCCTCCTGGCTCCCCGCGAGTTCGCGTCGCGCAGGACCGTGGCCCAGTCGGGCCTGTTGACCTGCCGTGAGACGCGACCTGCGGTCTCGCTCATCACCTCGTGCAGCGCGGCGTCGAAGGACGCCTGCTCCTCAGGTCTGAGAATGCCGTTTCCCGGTCGCGCCAGTAGGCGCAACGTGGAGAGCGGAAGCCGCCGGATCGTCTCGGGGGTGAACTCCTCGGGCAGATCGGCACGCTTGAGCCTCCGCCGGTCCTCAGTCACAACGCCCTTTCTACGCCACGACCAGATCGGAGCCCGGTTCAGATCATGGGGTAGTCACGCGGGACCCGTGGCGAGTGCGCGCAGGGTGCGGTCGAGGTCGGCGCGGAAGGCGCTCATGAAGATGGCGACGATCGCGGCCCAGAGCTCGGGGTTCTCGAGGCCCATCCGCGTCGACTCCTCGCGGGTGAGCTCGAAGAGCTCGACCGGGCCGTCGGCGTGCAGGGCGAGCGGGTTCGGAGCGTCCGACACCAGGTAGGCCTCTCCGAAGCAGGTCCCGGCGGTGAGGGTGGCGAAGTGTCGCGTGATGCCGTCGGTTGCGGTGAGCGAGCAACGCACGCGTCCCCGCATGACCAGGAAGACCCCGGCATCGGTTTCGCGCTCGGCGACGATCAGCTCGCCGTCGCCGTAGGTGCGGGGCTTCATGCGGCGCTCGAGCTCGTCTACGACGTCAGGGGACGCCCGAGCGAACAACGGATGATCGCGGAACCCGTACCGTTCCTCCGACGGACGGCGGCCGCCGTGGTGCTCGATCAGCCAGTCCTCACACCACACGATGGCGGCCTCGACCGTGGCGAAGGTGGGAGGGACGTCGTCACCGCCGGCCGTTCTGGCCAGCAGATCGTCCGGGTCGATCAGCGCGACCTCGCAACCCTGGTCTCGCACGAACCGGCCCAGGTCGTGGAGGAGTCGTCGCGACACTTCGGCGACCTCGCCCACCCGGCGTACGTCCAGCACCACCAGTTCGAGTCCGTGACACGCCTCGGAAATCTCTCGCACGACCGACTCGACGCCGGCGAACAGCAGGTCGCCGTGGCTCTCGTAGATCCGCGCGCCGCGCCCGAACTCTTCCAACAGGCGACGGTGGGCCTCCGGCCGCCAGACTGCCGACGGCGACTCCAGCACGTCGTGGGAGGCGCGGATGGCACTGCCGGGCCGCCCGGCGCGACGTGCATGTCGTGCAGCTCGAGGTCCCGGGAGAATCGTCGGCAGGCCGCGAACGCCCGCACGCTGTTGCCGTGGTGATCCAGGCGCGGGGAGAAGGCAGCGATCGACAACTGACCCGGGAAGTACGGCGACGAATGCCGCCGCCCACCCCGCTCTTGGCTGCCAAGCCGACCTGGGTGAACCAGTCGCCGGCGGCGTCGTACATTCCGCAGGTGGACATCACGCTCAGCACGCGTTCGGTGTAGTCGCCTGCCAGAACGCGCTCGCCGGTGAGCGGGTTGACCCCTCCGTTGGCCAACGTCGCGCCCATCATGCTCAGGTCCCGGCAGTTGATCATGGTCGAGCACGCCCGCAGGTAGATCTCGTGCGCGACGTCAGGATCCCCGTCGAGGATGCCGAACTCACGCAGCATGTGGCCGATCGCTCGGTTGCGGTGGCCGGACTCGGACCTGTGAGGCGAAGATCTCCTCGTCGAAGGCAAGCTCCCGACCCGCGTATGTCGAGTACGTACGGCTGATGCGTTCGACCTGTTGCTCCGGCGTGGCTCCGGCGACCAGGCTGGCGGCGACCAACGCTCCCCCGTTGATCATCGGGTTGCGGGGCCGGTGGGTGTTCGGGTCCAGGCTGATCTCGTTGAACAGCTCGCCCGACGGCTCGACGTCGATCTTGGCGTCGACCAGGTCGGTGCCGTTGTCGGTCAGCGCGATGCCGTAGGTGAACGGCTTCGAGATCGACTGGATGCAGAACGGCAGCCTGGTGTCGCCCACCTCGTAGACGTGGCCGTCCGCTGTTGCCAGACAGATCCCGAAGGAGTCCGGGTCGACATCCTCGAGCGCCGGAACGCCACGGAGGATGTCACCCGAACGGTCCTCGAGGCAGGCAGCATGGACCGACGCCAAGACGTCTTGAACGACCGAGTCCATGGGCTGAGCGTATGCTCCGCGCGCCTGACCTCATGCGTCCTCGAAGTGCCTCTTGTCTCGCGGATCGAGCGACTAGCCGCGCAGTCGCCGACGATCGTCTGGCAGTCGAACGGTTCGCCCGGTGCGGTCCAGGTGCGCGAGAAGCGGCAGCACGACGCGTCGGGTGGTGCCGAGTGCCTGCCGCGCCTGGCTGGTCGTGAACGGCTGCGGCAGCTGGCGCAACAGCTCCACCGCTTGGTCATCGGCGCCCGGGAGCAGCAATGTGTCGCCGACTCGCAGCACATGGCCGGCGCGAGCAAGGGCCGCGACCGCGGCCGTGTCGAGGCCGAGGTCGGTCAGTCGCGCCGCGTCAGGGGCGGCGAACGGGTCCTCGGCGAGATCGGCGCGGAGGGCGGAGAGGGCCTGCTCCAGGTGGGCCGGAAGAGACTCGGCCTCGGGGAGCACCCGGCCCATTCGCAACCGCAGCGGCGGTGCCACCAGCGCGGCGACGATCTCGGGGTCGGGCAGCCCGAGCGCTCGGGCCGCCGCCTCGAGCGTCACGCCGCCGTCGAAAGGCGTCGACGTCTTGGCCGTCACGTCCACGAGAGCTCGGCGAAGGGACGCCGCTCGCTCGGGAGAGACCAGCCACTCATCGATGGAGACGGTGCCCTCCTCCGGCTGCCCAGCTGCAGCACCGAGCTGGCGCAGCACCTCGCGGTGCACGACGCCGCGCCGACGTACCTCCGAGGCGAGCGTGCCGTCGACACCACGCAGCTCGTCTGCTCGCGCGTTCGCTGCACCTCGCCGGGCCAGGCGCGGGGGCATCGGGTCGAGGACGTGGACGCCCCAGATCTGCCGGCTGCCGGGGTCGCGCAGGATCGCGCGGTCACCGACCCGCAACGGCAGGCTCTCCCGGAGCGTGAGCCGGGCGAGGTCGTCGGTGAGCGGACGGGCGTGCACCGCGACGGCCGCCGATCCGATGTGCAGCATCGGTCGCTCCGGCGGGGCACCCTCCCCGCGCAGCCGTACGTCGACCACGTCGGCCCGCACGAAGGCGCCCGGCGTCACGAGCACCGACCCAGGCGTGAGGTGCTCCGGTGCCCCGCCGACGGACAGGGCCACACGTGCGACTCCGTGGACGGCGTCCACGGGACGCTCCAGCGTCTCGATACCGCGCACGCGGACCCGCCGAGCCGGCCACGTCGAGCCCGTCTCCGACCCGGATCGTGCCGGCCGAGAGCGTGCCGGTGACCACCGTGCCCGTGCCGCGGACGTGGAAGCGGCGGTCGACCCACAGCCGGACGTCTGCGGTCGGGTCGGGCGCAGGCGTCGTGCGGAGCACCTCAGCCAGCATCCGGCGCAGCTCGTCGAGACCCTCACCGGTGTGACCGCTCACGGTCAGCGACGGTGCGTCCGCCAACGTCGTGCGTGCCAGCTCGGCGCGGGCACGTGCCAGGGCCGGAGCCGGGTCGGCGAGGTCCGAGCGGGTGACGACGAGCAGACCCCTGCGCGACCCCGAGCGCGTCGCACGCCGCGAGGTGCTCGGCGGCCTGCGGCATCCACGGGTCGTCGGCGGCGACCACGAACATCACCACCGGCACCGGCCCGACACCGCTCAGGGTCGTCGCGATGAACCGCTCGTGTCCCGGTACGTCGACGAACGCGACGTCACCGACATCGGGCAGCGACGTCCAGCAGTAGCCGAGCTGGATCGACAGCCCGCGACGCCGCTCCTCCTCGAGTCGGTCCGGCTGCATGCCGGTCAGCGCCTCGACGAGGGTGGACTTGCCGTGGTCGACGTGCCCGGCGGTGGCGACGACGTGCACGTCAGCGCTCGTCGTCGGCGCTTCGCGGCCCGTCGTACGGCGTCGACCAGGTCGTCGTCATCGCTCCGGCGGCACCGCGATCAGGTCGAGCAGCAGCCGGCCGTCGACCACGTGCCCGGCCACCGGCAGGTCCCCGAGTCGCAGCGGCTCCGCCAGCGCGGGGGGCAGGGCCACGGCCGCGCTGTCGAGCAGCGACCCCAGGTGCGCCGCCGCCACCGACCGCCGCCCGGGACGGCACCGCCTCCGCCAGCTCCGTGCCGACCGACTCCGCGACCCGGCGCGCGCCGATCGAGCAGCTCGTCGGGTCGTGACGCCAACGCCTCGGCCACGGGTGGCGGCGGGCCGGTGAGGGTGGCCTCGAGCGCGGCCAGGGTCAGCTTGTCGACGCGCATCGCCCGCGCGAGCGGGTGCCGCCGCAACCGCTGGACGAGGTCGGCGCGGCCGAGCAGCAGGCCGCACTGCGGCCCGCCGAGCAGCTTGTCGCCCGAGGCGGTGACGAGGTCGGCCCCGTCGCGCAGGCTGCTCGCGGCATCGGGCTCGTCGGGCAGCCGCGGGTGTGGCGCCAGCAGGCCGGAGCCGATGTCCGCGACAACCGGCACGCCCAGCGTTGCCAGCTCGCCGATCGGCACCGACGAGGTGAAGCCCTCGACGCGGAAGTTCGACGCGTGCACCTTGAGGACGAAAGCCGTGTCCGGGCCGACGGCGTCGCTCGTAGTCGGCGAGCCGCACCCGGTTCGTGGTGCCGACCTCCCGCAGCCGGGCGCCCACCGACTCCAGCAGCTCGGGGATGCGGAAGCCGTCGCCGATCTCGACCAGCTCGCCGCGGGAGACCACGACCTCTCGACCGCGGGCCAGGCACGACGTCGACGAGCGCGAGCGCGGCGGCACCGTTGTTGACCACGTGCACGCCACCGGCGTCAGGGACGGCGGCCGCGAGCGCGGCGAGCGCGCCTTCGCCGCGCGGTCCACGACGGCCCGTGGTGAGGTCGAGCTCGACGTCGGTGGCCCCGGCAGCCGTCACCACCGCGTCGACTGCGGCCGCGGAGAGCGGGGCGCGGCCGAGGTTGGTGTGCACGACGACGCCAGTCGCGTTGATGACCTCGCGCAACGACGACGCCGAGCGTGGCAGCGACGACGAGCACGACTGCGACCGCGTCGTCCGGCGCGACGCGGCCCTCGCGGCACTCCCGCAGCACGTCGACGACGACGCGCTTGACGGCCGGCCGGCCAAGACGTCGCACGGCATCGGCGAGAGCGGGCGAGTCGAGGACGACGTCGGTGCGCGGCGTGCGACGCCTACGGGTCGTCCACCTGCACCTCCGGGACTTGAGCGCGCGAGCGTGTGGCGGAGGCGGACGGGAATCGAACCCGCCTGACCGAGATGCTCGGCCACTACGGTTTTGAGGACCGCGCCCGTCACCAGACGAGAAACGCCTCCGCCGGTCACTGTATCCAGCAGCCCCGATGCATGAGACTGCGTGAGAGGGTTACTTGGAGATCCGAACCGTCGTGGGGAGGTGGGTGTGGGCGGCAGCAAATCGGACAAGGCGTTCCTCGAGCTGTGGCCCCTCGTCCGTCAGCTCCGCGGCTCGGACCGGCTCGGCCGCGGCCACGCTTCGATGTCCGCGCGCAGCGAGACGCTGGAGCCCCGCACCACACAGGCCGACAAGGTCGTCAGCTCGGTGTGCCCCTACTGCGCGGTGGGGTGCGCACAGAAGGTGTTCGTCAAGGACGGTGCGGTCACCCAGATCGAGGGTGACCCGGCCAGCCCCATCTCGCGTGGGCGGCTCTGCCCGAAGGGCAGCGCGAGCAAGCAGCTGGTGACCTCGCCGAGCCGCGTCACCAAGGTCCGCTACCGCCGGCCGAACGGCACCGAGTGGGAGGACCTCGAGCTCGACACCGCGATGGACATGATCGCGGACCGCGTCATCAAGACCCGCAAGCAGTTCTGGGAGTGGGAGGACGAGCAGGGGCGTCGTACCCGCCGCACCCTGGGCTTCGCGAGCCTCGGAGGAGCGACCCTCGACAACGAGGAGAACTACCTCATGAAGAAGCTCTACACGGCCCTCGGCGCGATCCAGATCGAGAACCAGGCCCGTATTTGACACTCCTCGACGGTCCCCGGTCTGGGGACCTCGTTCGGCCGTGGTGGGGCCACCACCTTCCTGCAGGACCTCGCGGAGAGCGACTGCATCCTCATCGAGGGCTCGAACATGGCCGAGGCGCACCCGGTCGGGTTCCAGTGGGTGGTCGAGGCGAAGAAGCGCGGTGCCACCGTCATCCACGTGGACCCGCGGTTCACGCGCACGTCGGCGCTCGCCGACCTGCACGTCCCGATCCGTGCGGGCTCGGACATCGCCTTCCTGGGCGGCCTGGTCAACCACGTCTTGAGCAACGACCTCTACTTCCGTGAGTACGTCGTCGCCTACACCAACGCGGCCACGATCATCGACGAGGCGTTCGAGGACACCGAGGACCTCGACGGCATGTTCAGCGGGTTCGACGAGGAGTCCGGTCACTACGACCCGACGTCATGGCGCTACGAGCCGAGCGAGGACGAGGGTAGCGAGACGCACGCCTCCGGTGACGAGTCCGGTGAGGGAGGTGGCCGCAGCAAGGCCGCCCACGAGGCGGCACGTTCGGAGAGCCACGGCTCGGGTGGCGCGCCGGTCAACTGGAAGGGCTTCCGCGACGAGACGCTCGAGCATCCGCGCTGCGCGTTCCAGATCCTCAAGCGGCACTTCGCCCGCTACACGCCGGAGATGGTGCAGGAGGTCTGCGGCATCCCGCCCGAGCAGTTCCACAAGGTCGCGGACGCACTCACCAGCAACAGCGGCCGGGACCGCACGTCGGCGATCTGCTACGCGGTCGGCTGGACGCACCACAGCGTCGGCGCACAGATGATCCGCACCGCCGGCATCCTGCAAACGCTCCTCGGCAACATCGGCCGACCCGGTGGCGGGATCCTCGCGCTGCGCGGGCACGCCAGCATCCAGGGCTCGACGGACATCCCGACGCTCTTCAACATCCTCCCCGGCTACCTGCCGATGCCGCAGGCGGCGCTGCACCAGTCCCTCGAGGAGTACGTCTCGCCCGACGAGGGCAAGGCCGGCTTCTGGGGCAACATGCGGTCCTACGCCGTCAGCCTGCTCAAGTCCTACTGGGGTGACACCGCCACCGCGGACAACGACTTCTGCTTCGACTACCTGCCGCGCATCACCGGCGACCACTCGACGTACGCCACCGTCAAGGCGCAGATCGAGGGCAGGTGCAAGGGCTACTTCCTGGTGGGGGAGAACCCCGCCGTCGGCTCGGCCAACGGCAAGATGCAGCGTCTCGGCATGGCCAACCTCGACTGGCTGGTGGTGCGAGACCTGCAGATGATCGAGTCCGCGACGTTCTGGAAGGACGGCCCGGAGATCGAGACCGGCGAACTGGTGACCGAGGAGATCGGCACCGAGGTCTTCTTCCTCCCGGCTGCGTCGCACGTCGAGAAGGCCGGGTCGTTCACGCAGACCCAACGCATGCTGCAGTGGCGTGACAAGGCCGTCGACCCGCCGGGCGAGGCGCGCAGCGAGCTGGACTTCTACTACGAGCTGGGTCAACGGATCCGCGAGAAGCTGGCCGACTCGACCGACGAGATGGACCGGCCGCTGCTCGACCTCGACTGGGACTACCCGATGGACGAGCACGGCGAGGTCGACGGGCAGAGCGTGCTCCGCGAGATCAACGGCACCGGTCCGGACGGCGCAGCGCTGTCGACGTACCTGGACCTGAAGCCCGACGGTTCGACCCGGTGCGGCTGCTGGATCTACTGCGGTGTCATGGCAGACGAGGTCAACCAGGCACGACGTCGCAAGCCGCACTGGGAGCAGGACCGGGTCGCCGCCGAGTGGGGCTGGGTGTGGCCGCTCAACCGGCGCATCCTCTACAACCGGGCGTCGGCCGCCCCCGACGGGACGCCGTGGAGCGAGCGCAAGAAGTACGTCTGGTGGGACGCCGAGGCCGGCAGGTGGACCGGCATCGACGTGCCCGACTTCATCGCGGACCGACCGCCCGACTTCGTGCCGGAAGAGGGCGCCACCGGACCCGATGCGATCGGCGGGCAGGACCCGTTCGTCATGCAGACCGACGGCAAGGCGTGGCTGTTCGCGTCGATCGGCGTCGCAGACGGCCCCATGCCGACCCACTACGAGCCGCCCGAGTCGCCGATGCGCAACCCGCTCTACGCGCAGCAGAAGAACCCGTCTCGACGGCGGCTGTCGCAGAGCGCCAACTCGATCAACCCGAGCCTGAGCGAGGTCTTCCCCTACGTCTTCACCACCTACCGGCTGACCGAGCACCACACCGCGGGCGCGATGAGCCGCACCCTGCCGTACCTCTCCGAGCTCCAGCCCGAGCCGTTCTGCGAGGTGTCCCCGCGGCTGGCGCGCGAGCGCGGGCTCGAGAACGGCGGCTGGGCGACGATCATCACCGGGCGGACCGCGATCGAGGCACGCGTGCTGGTGACCGACAGGCTGCGGTCGCTGCGGCTCGGCGATCGTTGGATCGAGCAGGTCGGGCTGCCGTACCACTGGGGACCCAACGGCATCTCGAAGGGCGACTCCGCGAACGACCTCGTCAACGTCACGATGGACCCCAACGTCTACATCCAGGACAAGGTGGGGACGTGCGACATCCAGCCGGGAAGACGACCGCGCGGGGCCGGGCTCACGGCGTACGTCGAGGGATACCGTCGACGCGCCGGCATGACGACGGACGGGGAGACCGATGAGTAGCTCACTGTGGGGTCGCCTCGACGACCCGTCGGGCGACGCCGGCTACGCGCCGGACCATCCGCCGCGCAAGGGCTTCTTCACCGACACGTCGGTCTGCATCGGCTGCAAGGCGTGCGAGGTCGCGTGCAAGGAGTGGAACGAGGTCCCCGACGACGGCTACGAGCTCACCGGGATGTCCTACGACAACACCCAGGAGCTCGGCGCCAGCACCTGGCGGCACGTCGCGTTCGTCGAGAAGCCCGTCCACCCGACGACGACCGACCTGGGCCTGCCCGGCATGGGCCCGCCCGGCGCCATGGACCAGCCGGCGGCAGGGGCCGAGGACGTGGGGGAGAGCGGCGTGCGCTGGCTGATGTCGTCGGACGTCTGCAAGCACTGCACGCATGCGGCATGCCTCGACGTCTGCCCGACGGGCTCGCTGTTCCGCACGGAGTTCGGCACCGTCGTGGTGCAGCCCGACATCTGCAACGGCTGCGGCTACTGCGTGCCCGCCTGCCCGTACGGCGTCATCGACCTTCGCAAGGAGGACGGCCGGGCGTTCAAGTGCACGCTCTGCTACGACCGGCTCAAGCACGACCAGACGCCGGCGTGCGCGCAGGCGTGCCCGACCGAGTCGATCCAGTTCGGCGACCTCGACGAGCTGCGCGAGCGCGCGGACCGGCGTCTCGAGGAGCTGCACGACAAGGGCGTCGACGTCGCGCGCCTCTACGGCCGCGACCCCGACGACGGCGTCGGCGGCGACGGTGCCTTCTTCCTGCTGCTCGACGAGCCGGAGGTCTACGGCCTGCCACCCGACCCGATCGTGACTACTCGGGACATCGCATCGATCTGGAGTGCCGTCGGCGCTGCCGCGGCGACCCTTGCGGCGGTCGGGGTCGCGTCCTTCATGGGGCGCCGCCGGTGAGAGAGCAGACCGTCGTCCCCGAGGCGGAGTTCGAGTCCTACTACGGCCGGCAGATCATCAAGACGCCGACCTGGAAGACCCCCGACGTCCCGCTCTACCTCTTCCTCGGCGGGCTCGCGGGCGCCTCGGCGGTGCTGGCCGAGGGCGCCGCGGTCGCCGACCTGCCACAGCTCGAGCACGCCACGCGCCTCGTCGCGGCATCCGGTGCGGTTGCCGGCACGGTGGCCCTGATCCACGACCTCGGACGCCCGGAGCGGTTCCTCTACATGCTCCGGGTCATCAAGCCCACCTCCCCGTTGTCGGTGGGCTCGTTCATCCTCGCGCCGTTCGGCGCCCTGTCCGGTGCGGCGGCCGCGTCCCAGGTCACCGGGCTGCTGCCGCGGCTGGGTCGGCTGGCCGGGGTCGGCGCCGCGGTGTTCGGTCCGCTCCTCGCGACGTACACCGGCGCGCTGATCGCGAACACCGCGGTCCCCGCCTGGCACGAGGCGCACCGCGAGCTGCCGTTCCTGTTCGCCGGCTCGGGTGCGTCCGCGGCCGGTGGGCTCGCGATGGTGCTGGTGCCGGTCTCGCAGAGCGGGCCCGCGTCGCGGATGGCGCTGGCCGGTGTGGCCCTGGAGATCGGCGCGGACCGTGCCATGACGCGGCGGCTCGGCATGATCGCCGAGCCCTACGAGCAGGGCCGCTCGGGTGCGCTGGTGAAGGCCGCGCGTGCCACCACGCTGGGTGCGGCTGCGCTGACCGTGCTGGGTCGTCGCTCTCGACTGCTGCGCGCGGTCGCGGGAGCGGCGTACGTCGCCGGCTCGCTCACGCTGCGGTTCGGCATCTTCGAGGCCGGTCTCGCATCGGCGCGCGACCCGAAGTACGTCGTCGTGCCCCAGAAGGAGCGCAAGGAACAGCGGGAGCGCAGGGAGCGCGTGGCACCGTAGGGGCATGACGACCACCGAGCACGCCGTCCGGTTGACGCAGTTCGCGGCCGGTGGCGGGTGTGCCTGCAAGGTCCCGGTGGGCGAGCTCGAGCGGGTGCTGTCCGGGCTCGACACCGGCCAGGCGCACGACGACCTCCTCGTCGGGCTCGAGAACGGCGACGACGGTGCGGTGGTGCGCATCGACGGGGGACGGGCCGTGGTGATGACCGCGGACTTCTTCACGCCGGTGGTCGACGACGCCTACGACTGGGGCCGGATCGCGGCGGCCAACGCGCTGTCGGACGTCTACGCGATGGGCGGCGAGCCGCTGGTCGCGGTCAACCTGCTCTGCTGGCCTCGTGACCGGGTGCCCTTCGAGCTCGCTGCCGAGGTGCTCCGAGGCGGTGCGGACGTGGCCGCCGAAGCGAGCTGCCACCTCGCAGGCGGCCACACGGTCGACGACCAGGAGCCGAAGTACGGCCTTGCGGTCACCGGTCTCGCCGACCCCGCGCGGCTGCTCCGCAACGACACCGGTCGCCCGGGCCTGCCGCTGACGCTGACCAAGCCGCTCGGCCTCGGGGTGCTCAACAACCGGCACAAGGCCACCGGGGAGGTGTTCCCCGACGCCGTGCGCACGATGACCGCGCTGAACCGCGACGCGTCACGTGCTGCTCTCGAGGCCGGCGTGGACTGCGCGACCGACGTCACCGGCTTCGGCCTGCTCGGCCACCTCGCGAAGCTGTGCCGCGCCAGCGGTGTGGGAGCGGTGATCGATGCCGCGCGCGGTGCCCTATCTCGAGGCCGCGCGGGTGTCGCTGGCCGACGGCTACGTGCCCGGCGGCAGCCGCCGCAACCTCGACTGGGTGCGGCCCCAGCTGAGCGACGTGGCGGTCGACGAGGACGAGCTGTTGCTGCTGGCGGACGCGCAGACGTCCGGGGGCCTGCTGGTCGCAGGGGAGCTGCCCGGGCACCCGGTCATCGGCGAGCTGGTCGAGGGATCCGGCATCGCGGTGAGGTAGGGGGCCTAGGCTCACGCGCATGTCCCTACCCCCACCTGCGCCCGGTCGGGTCGCGGTCATCACCGGCGCCTCGGGCGGCATCGGCGCCGACATCGCCCGCGAGCTCGCCAAGCGAGGTCACGAGCTCGTCCTTGTTGCGAGAAGCACCGAGCGGTTGTCCGCCCTCGCCGAGGAGCTCACCGACAGCTTCGGGACGGTCTCGCACGTCGTACCCCTCGACCTGTCCGACCGCGACGCGCGCGACAGTCTGGTCGCCGAGCTCGATTCGCGCGGGCTGGTGCCCGACGTGCTCGTGAACAACGCCGGCTTCTCCACCACCGGGCCGGTGCACGCGAGCGACCCGGCGCGCGAGCGGGACCTGGTCGAGGTCGACGTGATGGCGGTCGTGGACCTCTGCAGCCGGCTCCTGCCCGGCATGGTCCAGCGCGGCCGAGGGGCGGTGCTGAACGTCGCCTCGACGGCGGCCTTCCAGCCGCTGCCCGGTCAGGCGGCGTACGGCGCCGCCAAGGCGTTCGTGCTCTCCTACACGCGCAGCCTGTCCGGCGAGCTGAAGGGCACTGGCGTCACCGTCACGGCGCTGTGCCCGGGGCCGGTCGACACCGGCTTCGGCGAGGCGGCCGGCTTCAGCAAGGAGGAGGCCGACGACGCGCTGCCGAAGTTCATGTGGGTCGCCGCCGACGAGGTCGCGCGTCAGGCCGTCGCGGGCCTGGACAAGGGCACCCTGGTCGTCATCCCCGGTCTGGCCAACCGGCTCGGCGCCGGCTTCGCGACCCTCGTGCCCAAGCGGCTGCTGATCCCGATCCTCGCGAGGAACCACCCGGCTCTGCCGCACTGAGCGGTGCTTGAGATGCCCAGGCGCTATCCGAGGCTCGTCTCGTGAGAAGTATCGGTTCGCCGTGAGGAGTACGGCGCCTCGTCGAGTTGAACCACCTTAGGACTAGCGCCGTCTGGTCAAGGTGGTCTAGCAGGTCCTGCGGGTCGCGGAAGACCTGGGCCGCGCCGGCGTCGAGAAGCTCGGCCTCACCGAAGCCGCCGCAGCGCAGGCCGATGCTGGGAAGGCCCGCCTTCTCGGCGGCGGTGATGTCCCACACGGCGTCGCCGATGACGAGCGCGTGACTCGCGCCGACCTTCTCCATGGCGACCTGGATCAGGTCGGGCTCGGGCTTGCTGTCGTCGACGTCGTCGCTCGAGGTCCACGCGTGCGAGCGCTCCTCGCCGCCGAAGTGGCCGAGCAGTCGCTTCGTCTGCTCCTCGATCCCGGAGCTCGCCAGCGCGACGCGGAACCCACGGTCCCGCAGCGTCTCGAGCAGCTCGGCCGCACCGGGCAACGGCCGGATGTCGTCGAGAACGGCGCCGAACCGTTCGTCGTGCTCGGCGCGGACCTGGTCGCCGTACTTCTCCTCGACGTCCTCGCCCGCGACCTCCGTCACCAGCCGGTCGCCGCCCATCCCGATGGCGCGATGCAGCTTCCACATGGGTACGTCGACGCCGACGCTCGCGAACGCCTGTGCCCACATGACCGTGTGCTGGTAGACGGTGTCGACGAGCGTGCCGTCGACGTCGAGCACGACCGTGTCGATGTTCGTCTGCTGGGAAGCCATGGGCAACGGCGTACCCGCCGCCCACCTGGGGTATGCCTGTCGCATGACGATCGAGACCGACCTCACTGTTGCCGTCACCGGACCCACCGGCACCTTCGGCTTCGGGCTCATGCCGTTGCTGCAGGCCGATGGGCGGGTGAAGCGGATCACCGGGGTTGCTCGAAGCCCGTTCGACCCCGACGACCACGGCTGGTCGAAGATGACCTACCACCAAGGCGATGTCCGCGACCCGGACAGCCTCGAGGAGGCCTTCGCGGACGCCGACGTCGTCGTGCACCTGGCGTTCATGGTCGTCGGCGGTCGTCCGGAGGACACGCGGGCCATCAACGTCGAGGGCACCCGCAACGTCTTCAGGGCGGCAGCCGCGGCCGGCGTCCGCCGCTTCGTCTACGCGTCGTCGATCGCCGCCTACGGGTTCCACCGCGACAACCCGGTCGGGATGACCGAGGACCACCCGGTACGACGTGCCAGGCGACTGTTCTACGCACAGGACAAGGCCGAGGTCGAGCAGATGCTCGAGGAGGAGGCCAAGTCGCACCCGGAGCTGGACAGCTACCTGCTCCGGCCTTCGATCGTGGTCGGCCCGCACACCGTCGGAGGCAAGGGCGAGCTGCCGGCCGCCCTGGCATCGGTTCTGCGAAGGATCGGCGGCAGTCCGTGGCGGCTGCCGGTGCCGCTGCCCGCAGTGGTGCCCGACGTGCCCATCCAGCTGGTGCACGAGGACGACGTCGGGCGAGCGCTCGTGCAGTGTGTCGTGGCCGCGGGACCTCCCGGCGCCTACAACATCGCCGCCGACGACGTGCTCAGTGTCGTCGACATCGCCCGCGAGATCGGCCTGTTCCCGATCCCGTTGCCGGCCCGTCCGGCGCACGAGGGAGCGCGGCTGCTCGCCAGGCTCCCGATGTTGCCGTCGGCCGCCCAGTGGGTGGAGGCGCTCAGCCAGCCGGCCGTGATGGACACGACGCGGGCCAAGCTCGAGCTCGACTGGACGCCGCGCCACTCGGCGCGGGAGGCGCTGCGAAGCGCCTTGATCTAAAGGGGCCTGAGGGGGATTGCAACAAACCTCGCTGGGTACCCGGCGAGCCTTGCGCCCCTAGCGAAGGAGCCCACATGTCTACCGACGCCATCGTCTTGCTGAAGGACGAGCACAAGCTGATCAAGAAGACGTTCTCCGACTTCGAGAAGGCCGGCGAGAACGCGTTTGCCGCCAAGGGCAAGCTCGTCGACCGGATGATCGAGCTGCTCACCGTGCACACCTATATCGAGAACGAGGTGATGTACCCACGCGTCCGTGAGCTGCTGCCCGAGGTCGAGGACGACGTGCTCGAGTCCTACGAGGAGCACCACGTCGCCGATGTCCTGGTCGTGGAGCTGGCCGCCATGAAGCCGGACAACGAGCGGTTCACCGCCAAGACGACCGTGCTGATCGAGAACGTCCGGCACCACATCGAGGAAGAAGAGCAGGAGTGGTTCCCGAAGGTGCGTGACGGCCTGGGCCGCAAGCAGCTCCAGGAGCTGGGCGCGGAGATGATCAAGGCTCGCAAGAAGGCGCCGACGAAACCCTCGCAGCCGAGTGCGCTGAAGAAGACGATCGACGCGGTGATCGCATGAGGGCCGTCACCTGGCACGGCCGTCGCGACGTCCGGGTCGAGGACGTCCCCGACCCGCGGATCGAGAAGCCGAACGACGCGATCGTCAAGATCACCTCGAGCGGCCTGTGCGGGTCCGACCTGCACCTCTACGAGACGCTGGGCCCGTTCATGGGCAAGGGTGACGTGCTCGGCCACGAGCCGATGGGCATCGTCGAGGAGGTCGGCCCCGATTCCGGCGACCTCAAGGTCGGCGACCGCGTGGTCATGCCCTTCCAGATCTGCTGCGGCCACTGCTGGATGTGCGAGCAGGGTCTGCAGACCCAGTGCGAGACCACTCAGGTCCGCGACCAGGGCATGGGCGCCGCACTGTTCGGCTTCAGCAAGCTGTACGGCGAGGTGCCCGGCGCGCAGGCGCAGTACCTCCGCGTCCCCGAGGCGCAGTACACCTCGATCAAGGTGCCCGAAGGCCCTAGCGACGAGCGCTTCTTGTTCCTCTCCGACGTGCTCCCGACGGCGTGGCAGTCAGTCGCCTACGCCGACGTACCCAAGGACGGCACGCTGCTCGTCCTCGGGCTCGGACCGATCGGCGACATGGCCACTCGCATCGCCATCCACCAGGGCTTCCGGGTCATCGCCGTCGACCGGGTCCCCGAGCGGCTGGCCCGGGCGGTGGCCGCCGGTGCGGACACCATCGACCTGAGCAAGGTGGACGACGTCGGTGAGGAGGTGCGTGCGCGCACCAACGGTCGAGGCGCGGACTCGGTCATCGACGCCGTCGGCATGGAGGCGCACGGCTCCACCGTCGCCGAGATCGGGCAGCGGGTCTTCAACGCGCTGCCGAGCCGGATCTCGGCCCCGATCATGACCAAGGTCGGCCTCGACCGCATGAACGCGATCTACACCGCGATCGACGCGGTGCGTCGTGGCGGCACCATCTCGCTGATCGGTGTGTACGGCGGCCAGAGCGACCCGATGCCGATCCTGACGATGTTCGACAAGCAGCTTCAGCTTCGGATGGGCCAGGCCAACGTCAAGCGCTGGGTGGACGACATCATGCCGCTGCTGCTCGACGACGCGGATCCCCTCGGGACCGAGACGTTCGCGACGCACCAGGTGCCTCTCGAAGAGGCTCCCGAGGCATACCAGAAGTTCCAGGCGAAGACCGACGGCACGATCAAGGTGGTCTTCAAGCCCTGAGGCTCGGCGCCTTCCGAGTCCGACTTTGTCGTGCTTTCATTGGAGGGACGCATCTGGACCCCGTGCGCGAGGTGGCCGACACCGAACGGAGGGAGTCCAAGATGAGCGTGATCCCCGAGCAGCCTCGAGGCGCGCACAGGATGCGGCCCGGCCGTCAGACACTGTTGTTCTCCGATTTTCGAGACACGCAGTCCGGCACAGCCGTAGATGGCCGGGAGTGGTTCATCAGCCCGGCAGCGTTGGGCTGGCGCCTGGAGTTCATGGACCCGGGGGACGAGCAGCTGACGTACGCCGGGACGTTCCCCACGATCCAGGCAGCGAAGCAGGAGGCCCGCCGCTAGACCGACGTCGTCACGTCGCGACGTCGGCGACCAATGCCCGGTGGTCGGAGACCGGCAGCTCCACCGGGCCGCCGGACGACGCCGTCAACGAGCCCCGCACCAGCAGGTGATCGATCTGCCTGGTGGCGTCGTCGGCGGGGAACGTGGCCCCGGTGACCAGCGGTCGCATGCGGGTGATGCGCTCGGCCGGTCGCCGCGGCATGTTGAGGTCACCCATCAAGACCACCGGCCCGGGCAACCGCGCGACCGACCGCAGCAGCATCCGGAGCTGGAAGCGGTTCCACACCGGGAGGAACGACAGATGCGTGTTGACCACCCAGACCTCCCCGTGCGGTGAGTCGACGAGGGCGAGCACCGCAACGCGTGGCTCGTCTCGCACCCACTCGACGCGCTGCCCGTGCAGCCGGTACGGCACCCGCGCCGGCGCTGCCGGCAGCCGCACGTCCCGCCACGTCAGGACCGGGTAGCGGCTGAGCAGGGCGATTCCGTACGCCGGGACGTCCGTCGCGTCGTCACCCTTCGCCGGGGACCACGTCCTTCCGGGCGTGCCGTGCAGCGCCGGCACGAACCGATGGTCGGTCGCGCCCGTCGCCTCAGCCGCCAGCGTCGTGAGCGAGACGTGGTCGGTGCGCGGCTGGCCCTCGTCGACCTCCTGGAGACCGATCACGTCGGCGTCGAGGCTCGCGACGGCGTCGACGAACCGCGCCGGGTCCAGCACCCTGTCCGTCGTACGACCGCTGAAGGTGTTGAAGGTCGCGATCCGCACCAGGCGATCATGCCGAACGGCCGATTTTGAGTCACCGTGAGCCGTCCCGTACCCTGGGCATCAGCGACGCGGGGTGGAGCAGTTCGGTAGCTCGCTGGGCTCATAACCCAGAGGTCGCAGGTTCAAATCCTGCCCCCGCTACCAAGAAAGACGCAGGTCAGGGCGCTACTCCGCATCAGGAGTGGCGCTCTGTTCTTGTCACGAGCCAGCCTTGAGGATCTCCAAGAGGCTGTCGCGGCGGGTGCACTGGTCGAGCCGGAAGGAGTCCGCGAGGGCCTCGGCCTCCGCCGGCGTGACCCCCTCGAAGCAGCGGCCGAACTCGTCCACGAGGGGCTCCGCGAGGAGGATGCTCCTCACCAACCGATCGACCCACCGCTTCGTGCCCCAGGGGTACGGCGCATAGTCGGGAAACTCCTCCCTGAAGGTCTGTTCGACAGGGTCGAGGATGTGACGAACGTCTGCATCCACAGATCCCCAGGCGTCGACGCCGAGACGGGCCTTCTTCGCCACCACGGGCGCGATGCGCTGGAGGTACGGCGAGCTCGCTGCGGCGTGGACAAGTCCTTGCAGGCCGATGTCCTTGTACGTCCACAGGCTCCAGCTCGCGCGGTGTTCGCGGTAGATCTCGAGCTGGTCTCGCAGCAGGCGATGACGCTGCTCGTCACGAGCGGGGTCGCCGGTGTACACGGGCCCGAACTCGCCGATCCAGATCGGGGTGCCCGTCCTCCGCATGTACTCGGTTCGTTGCAGGAACGTGCGCTCGACGCTGCCACGGTCCACGTGCTGGCCTCGTGACGTGCCCGGGTAAGGCCCACTGTCGGGGAAGCCCGCGAGGGCGTAGTCGTGAGCTGTGTAGACGGTGTTGGCCATCGGCTCCTCGAAGGCGGAGAAGTCCGTGGAGTAGGTGTTGCCGTCGAGGAAGAGGATGTGGTCGGCATCGATGCTGCGGATCGCTTCCTCGAGGCGCTGGTAGAACGGGCCGATCACCTCGCCCGTCACGTCGGCCGGCTCGTTCAGTGGGTTGTAGCCCGCGACCCAGGGGTTGCCCCGGTAACGGTCGGCCAGCGCCTCCCAAAGGTGAATCACCCGGTCCTGGAAGTGCCGGTGGGTCCAGAAGGACGCCCAATGTGTGGGGTTGTCGCTGTGCCACTGCTGGTTCTGCCAACCGGGTGCCGCGTGGAGGTCGAGGATCACGTAGATCCCCTGGGCAGCGCATGACGAGATCGCGTTGTCGAGCCGTTCGAACCCCTTCTCCTTCAGCTCGAAAGGAGCATCGTCATCCTCGAAGTGCCTGTAGGAGAACGGGATCCGGATGCTGTTCAGGCCGAGGGAGGCCAAGAATGCGGCGTCCTCAGGCCCGAAGAAGGCGTCGTAGAACCGTTCGAAGAAGCGCTCCGAGGCTTCCTCGCCCATCGCACGACGGAGCGCGCGCCGCTGCTGGGACTCACTGGCGGGGTACCCGGTGATGAAGTTCTCCATGTTCATCCAGCCGCCCAGGCCGACGCCGCGCAGCACAACAGGTGCTCCGTCCGACCGGACGATCTCGTCTCCGCTGACGTGCAGTGCCGCTGGTTCATGGGTGGTCATCAGTCCTCCATCTTCCTGGCGTCGGCTGTGCCACGGGTGCACAGCCCAGGTCTGGACACTGCGCAGCGAGACTGGGACGCCTGCGGTGGTGCCTGCACCACCTCGAGACGGGTGCGAGCGCCATGGGACCGCGGCTTCGCCGTTCCTAGCGTCGAGACATGACCAGTCACGAGCACACCGAGGCCCTCGAGATCAGGGACCTGACGAAGACCTACGGCACCGGGGCGGGCGTCGTGCACGCTCTCAACGGTGTCTCCCTCGCGCTAGGCGCGGGCACGTTCACCGCCGTCATGGGCCCCTCCGGCTCGGGCAAGAGCACCCTGCTCAACTGCGCCGCCGGTCTCGAACGACCGACCGCCGGCACCGTCTGGGTCGGTGGGGAACCGCTGACCGACCGCCGCGAGGGCGTCGTGACGCGGATCCGTCGGGTCCGGATCGGGCAGGTGTTCCAAGGCTTCCACCTCCTCCCATACCTGACCGCCGCCCAGAACGTGGCCCTCCCGCTGCGGCTGGCCGGCCGGCGATCGGACACCGGCGAGGTCGGCACCGCGCTGGACGCCGTCGGCCTCAGCGGGTACGACGACCGGTTGCCCTCAGAGCTCTCCGGTGGGCAGCAGCAGCGCGTCGCCATCGCGCGGGCGATGGTCACCGATGCAGTGGTCGTGCTCGCGGACGAGCCGACCGGCCAGCTCGACACCCGCAGCGCCCGCGAGGTGCTGGGCCTGCTCCGCGGGGCGGTGGACCGCGAAGGTCGGACGGTGATGATGGTGACACGACCCGGTCGCGGCGTCGTACGCCGACCAGGTCGTCTTCCTCGTCGACGGTGCCGTCGTCGGCCGGATGACGCACCCGAGCGTGGACGCGGTGGCGACCCAGATGGCCAACCTCGACGAGCTCGTCCTGGTCGCGAACGGAGCGACCCGATGAACGCGATCGCCTCCGTCCGGTCCCGCCCGACAACGTTCGTGGCGGGGTTCCTCTCGATGTTCCTCGGCGCCATCGTGGTCGGCTCGTTCGCCACCCTGATGGCGACCGGCCTGGCCGACGGCGTCAGCGCGAGCGACCAGGAGACACTGGTGACGATGGCGTCCGTCGTCGGTGGCTGGGGCCTGATGATCGTGCTGTTCTCGGTCGCCTCGACGATGTCGGTCCAGGTGCGGCAGCGGGCGGGTGAGCTCGCGCGGTACCGGATGGTCGGAGCCCTGCCGCGCCAGGTCCGGCGGATGGTGCTCGGCGAGGCGCTGGTCCTCGGTGCGGTCGCCGTCGTCCTCGCCGTGCTGCCCGCCGTTCTCGTCGGCCGCTGGGTGTTCGAGATGCTGCACGACGCCGGCATGGTCGATCCTGCACTCGAGCACAGCGCGGGCGTGCCGTTTGTGGCCGCGACGTCGTTGCTGGTGCTGCTGGTCTCATTGGCCGCGGTCCGCCTCTGTGCGCACCGGGCGAGCCGAGTGCCGGCCGTGCAGGCGCTCCGCGAGGGCGACCAGGGCGAACGACGCGACACCTTGCCGTGGTGGCGGCGGATCGCTGCCACCTTCTGCCTGGTCTCGGGCGCCGGTCTGTTGGTCGTCACCATTGCCGTGATGCGCGACCAGTCCGACCCCTACGCAGCTATGCAGACGGCCGGCCCGGCGTGCATCTGGTGGTCGCTCGGTGCGGCCCTGCTGGCTCCTTGGTTCCTGCGCGTCGCCGCTCGCTTGTCCGCCGGGATGCTGAAGCGCTTCGGCGCCCCCGGGCACCTCGCGGCTCACGACCTCGGCCGCCGCAGCCAGTTGCTCGCCGGCATCCTCGCTCCGGTCATCGTGCTCGTGGGCATGGGGCTCGGGACGCTCTACCTGATGGCGATCGAGAACCACGCCGCGCCGGTCGTCGGTGGTGAGGTCTCCGAGGTCGACGCCGGACTCGCTGGCGCTGCTCAACTACGTGGTCGTCGGGATGGTCGCCACCTTCGCCGCGATCATGGTCGTCAACACCGTTGCGTCGGTCGTCGTCGATCGCCGCCGTGAGCTCGGGCAGCAACGTCTGGTCGGCGCCACCCGTGGCCAGGTCGTCGCGACCAGCACGCTCGAGGCGGCGCTAGTGGCCTTCACAGGTCTGGTCGTCGGGAGCGTTGCCAGTCTGGGCACCGTGGTCCCCTACAGCGTGGTCAAGCTCGACAGGCTCGTCCCGGACGTGACCGCGCTCTGGTGGGTCTGGTCTGGGCGGCTGCCATCGTGCTCACCGTCGGCAGCACGTTCGTCGCCGTACGACGCGCGGTGGCGACCCCGGCCCTCGAGGCCGTCGGCCCGGTGACCTGATCGGGGATCATGGCAGGCATGGACAGAGACGCCGCTGTGGCCGGTCGACCGGTCCGGAGTCGTGCTGCGACTCCGGCTGGTCCCGGCCGCAGCGGCACAGATGGCGCTCGCGGTCCCGGCGCTCGTGCTGGCCGTGCTGACCATCGTCGGGTGGGCGACGAGTCCGGTGGTGGTCGGGCTGGTGCTCCTCGCCGCCGCAGTGCCCGCCACCGGGCTCGTGACCGATGCCTACCGTGCGCTCGCGGGACGGATGCTCGGCGAGCAGATCGTCGCCGAGCACGTGCCCACCTCGGGCCAGCCGCCGCTGAGCGTGGTTCTCATCTGGCTGCGTGACCCGGCCCGCTGGCGCGAGCTCGGTCACCTGGCCTTCTCCGCCACCGGCGGCTTCGTGATGTCGGGGATGATGGTGCTGCCGCTCGCCGCCGTGGCGACGTACCTCACCATGCCGTTCTGGCTCGGCTGGCAGTGGCTGTTCCTGCTGGTGCTCGCCCCGGTCTGGCTGGTGGTCTGGTGGACCGCAGGCGTGCCCGTCCTGGCGGCTCGGGCTCGTGTCGACCGCAGGCTGCTCGGCCGCAGCGAGACCGACGCGCTCCGGGAGCGCGTGTCGCAGGTGACCCGCTCGCGAGCCGAGACGGTCGACCACTCGGCCGCCGAGCTGCGCCGGCTCGAGCGCGACCTGCACGACGGGCCGCAGGCCAGGCTGGCGTCGGTGGGTATGTCCCTGGGGCTCGCGGAGCACCTGATCCAGCGCGACCCGGAGGAGGCGGCCAAGCTGTTGGCCGAGGCCCGCCAGGCGACGGTCGACGCGCTCGACGACCTGCGCTCGGTCGTCCGCGGTATCCACCCGCCCGTCCTGGCCGACCGCGGACTGCCCGGAGCCGTCGAGGCCATCTCGATCCAGCTCGCCGTGCCGGTGACCGTCGTGGCCAACGTCCCCGAACGGCTGCCGGCCCCGGTGGAGTCCGCGGCGTACTTCGCTGTCGCCGAGTGCCTCGCCAACGCCGTCAAGCACTCGGGCGCCACCCGGGTGACCGTCACGCTCGTCCACGAGGACTCGCAGCTGCGGGTCCAGGTCCGCGACGACGGTCACGGTGGCGCCACCACGGTCGACGGAGGCGGGCTGGCCGGGGTGGCCCAGCGCCTGCGGGCCTTCGACGGTTCAATGGAGCTCGACAGCCCGGCCGGCGGACCGACGACCGTGAGGATGGTGGTGCCGTGCGCGTCGTCGTCGCCGAGGACCAAGCCCTCCTCCGAGAGGGACTGACCCGGATCCTCGAAGCCGACGGCTTCGAGGTGGCTGCCGCTCTCACCGATGCCCGCGACCTCGAGGCTGCGGTGGCCGAGCACGACGCCGCCCTGGCCGTGCTCGACGTCCGGATGCCACCGACGTTCACCAACGAGGGCCTGGTCGCCGCTACCTCGCTGCGCACCGCGCGGCCGGGCTTCCCAGTGCTGGTCCTGAGCCAGTACGTCGAGCCGCTGTACGCCGCCGAGCTGCTCGCGTCCGGCGAGGGCGCGGTCGGCTACCTGCTCAAGGACCGGGTCTCCGACGTGGAGCGGTTCGTGGGCCGCGTGCGCCAAGTCGTCGACGGGGGCACGGTGCTCGACCCCGAGGTGGTGTCCGCGATGATCGCGAGCCGCCGCGGCACTCCGATGGACAGGTTGACCGACCGGGAGCGCGAGGTGCTCGGACTGATGGCCGAGGGCCGCTCGAACGCCGCTATCGCAGCTCGGCTGACCGTGACCGAGAAGGCTGTGGCCAAGCACATCAACAACGTCTTCGCCAAGCTCGACCTGCCCCTCGCGCCGGACGACCACCGACGGGTGCTGGCCGTGCTGTCGTACCTCGACCTCCGCCGACGCGGGGGCAGAGTTCCCCCGGCTTGAGGACGGCAATGCCTTCAAGCCGTGTCCGGAACCTCCGAAGTGGGTGAGGTAGCGCCCGCCGAAACTCTGGCACGCTGGGCAGATGTCAACCATTCCGGACGCAAGGCCTCCTTGGCCGCTGCCCCGCGGGCTGATCATCCTGATCGGCGGCGGGATGGCCGTGCTCGTCATCGGGGGGCTGCGCTCGGCGACGTCGATCGTGGCGCCGGCGTTCTTCGCCCTGGTCATCACCGTCGCCGTCCATCCCATTCGCGGCGCCATTGCCCGCCGCGGTTGGCCGGGCTGGACAGGCGTCGTTGCAGGAGCCATCGCCGCCTATGCCGTGGTGATCGGTCTGGGTGCCGCCGTCGTGTACTCGATCGCCAAGTTCGCGACCTTGATCCCGCAGTACGCAGATGACTTCGACGACCTGGTCAAGTCGGCGAGCGCGAAGCTGAAGGATCTGGGCATCAACCAGTCGACCGTCCAGACCATGGAGAAGTCGTTCGATCCTACGAAGCTGCTCGGCGTCGCCACCGACGTGCTGCAGAGCCTGGCATCGCTCGCGGGCAACCTCACGATGATCGTCCTGCTGCTGCTCTTCCTCGCCATGGACGCCAGCAACTTCCCGCAGAAGCTCTCCAGCAATCGTGGGGGTCGGCCCGCGGCGGTGAGCGCTCTCGAGTCGTTCGCCCACGGCACTCGTCAGTACCTCATCGTCTCCACGGTGTTCGGGTTCATCGTGGCCGTGCTCGACGCGGCCTTCCTCGCCTTCACGCCGGTGCCTGACCCGCTCCTGTGGGGGTTGCTCGCGTTCATCACGAACTACATCCCGAACGTCGGTTTCATCATCGGCCTCGTGCCACCCGCGGCGCTGGGGCTGCTGATCAGCGGCCCCGGGCTGATGCTGCTGATCATCGCGGTCTACATCGTGCTGAACTTCATCATCCAGTCCGTCATCCAACCGAAGTTCGTGGGAGATGCGGTCGGCCTCTCGGTCTCGCTCACGTTCCTCTCGCTGGTCTTCTGGGTCTTCGTCCTCGGTCCGGCGGGTGCCTTCCTGGCAGTCCCGCTCTCCTTGCTGGCCAAGGCGTTGCTCGTGGATGTCGACAACGACTCGAGCTGGCTCCGGCCACTGCTCTCGGGTGAGCGGGCGACGCCGGAGCCGGAACCGGCCACTAGCCAGGCTTCGACGGCCGACGGCCCACCCGGGGGGACCGCTCCGTCCCCAGACGCTGCTGAGTGAGCTGTCGAGGTCAGAGCTTGCCGATGCCGGAGCCGATGATGATCACTCCGATGAACAGCATGATCGTGGCCGTCACGACGTAGCCGTGCTCGTCCAGCCAGTCTCGGCCATTGATGAGGCGCGGTTCCATCCTGTCGGGAGACACGAGGGTTGCCACGATCGGAATCGTGACTGTCGATGTCGCGATGGCGCTGTAGACGAGCACCAGAACCGCGGTCTCCTCGACCTCGAGCTTCGCGCTGTGAAGGGCGAGGCTCGCTGCTGTGCTCAGGATCAGGCCTTTGGGACGGATGTTGAGCACCAGCCCCAGGCCGAGTGACTTCACGGCACCGAGAGCACCGACCGTTTCAGCCCACTTCGATGCGGAGCCACCCGCTGCAGCACCCCGACGGAACATGGCGTGAAGGCTGAGCAAGGCAAGGGCGGCGCCGAGGATGATCTCGAGGACGCCCGCGGTCGTGTCCGACTGCCGCGGTCGCGGCTGGGGGATCGAGCTCGCCGCAATCACGCACGCCGACACCACGATGACGGCGCCGAGCACCCAGCCTACGAGGAACGGGAGAGCGGACTGGCTCCGCTTGTCGGACAGCAGGATGAGGATCGTGGCCATCACCGGCACGGAGCTCAAGGCAGCGGCGACCCCGATGGGCAGCAGCGCTCCCAAGGCCTGTTCCATGGCTCCGCTTCACCACCTGGTCGTCGCCTAGGAGCGTGCCGCGCTCCGGAGTGTGCGCTGGATGTCGATTGCGGGGTTCACGATTGCTGCTTCCCCGTGCGACGCCTCATCCGACTCGGGTGAGGCGGTCCGTGTGGTGGGCGCGGAGCATCGAGCGGGAACATCGAGCGGGAACACGGTGTGGAAGGAGTCGATGGTGGCCGACGCTGGTGCGGGAGCGGGAGGGCGATCAGTCCCACCGGCTTCTCGGGTCTCGGGGGACCTGGTCCGCGAGAGCTGGCGGCGGCCCTGGTACTCCCAGGTGCTCTCGTTCCTCGTGTGGGTCCTGGTCTCGGTCCCTGCGATCTGGCTGTGTGACTGGATCCTGCCCGGCTTCCACACGGACCGCCCGGGTGGGCCATTCTCCTTCGCGATCGTGATGGGGATCATCGGCGTCGTCGTACACCCGGTGCTGGTCGGGGCAGCGGTTCGGCTCGGGTGGCTCGGGGTCTTGGCGCTCACCCTCGTCGGCCAGGCGCTCGTCGTGATGCTGACGGCCTGGGCGCTTCCGAACGTGAAGCTCGATGACTTCTGGACTGCATTCGCCGTCGCGATCATGATCGGTCTGGTCAGCACGGTGCTGGGTTGGGTCACGAGTGCCGGGACGTCCCAGGTGATGGTCAGCAGGCTGGTCGCAGCCAGCAGGCGGAAGCCCGCCGAGCTTGCCGACCCGGACGTCGACGGGGTCCTCTTCGTCCAGCTCGACGGGGTCCCGTTCCCGGTGCTCCAGATGGCAATCACGGCGGGCACGGTCCCCACCCTGACCCGATGGATCCGCTCGGGGACCCATGAGCTGCGGGAGTGGACGCCCAAGCTGCCTGCGACGACGCCGGCGAGCCAGATGGGCATCCTGCACGGCGTGATCGACGGGATCCCGGCCTTCCGGTGGTACGACCGCGCCAACGACCGCGTCATGGTGGCGAACAAGCCGGCCGACGCCGCCGTGATCGAGGAGAACCTGACAACCGGACGGGGACTGCTCGTCGATGACGGGGTGAGCATCAGCAACCTCTTCACCGGTGACGCTCCGACGGCGGTGCTGACCATGAGCCGCCGGGTCCGCGGTGGTGAGATCGCGCGCCGGGCCGTGGCCCAGTTCGTGGTTTCCCCCGCAGGCCTGACCCGTGCGATCTCCCGGTCGATCTCCGAGCTGACCCGTGACCGGTTCCAGGCCCGTCGCGGAGTTCGCCGCAACATCCAGCCGCGCTGCAACCGCACCTGGGAGACGGCGGCCCTGCGGTGCGTCACCAACGGCGCCCTGCGTGACCTCAACACCATCCTGGTCGCTCAGCACATGCTCGCCGGCACGCGTTCGATCTACGTCGACTACGTGGACTACGACGAGATCGCCCACCACGCCGGAATGCTCCGGCCCGAGAGCCTCGAGGCCCTCGAAGCAGTCGACGGCGTGCTGCACCAGCTCGAGCAGGTGGCAAGCGCGGCGCCCCGGCGGTACCACTTCGTGATCCTCTCCGATCACGGTCAGGCTCAGGGCACGCCCTTCGCGGACCGGTACGGCGAGGACCTGGCCGGCCTCGTGGCTCGGCTGGCGCATGCCGACGTGGCCAACTCCGACGACAGCGTCGAGGGCTGGGGGAGGACCCAGGCACTGGTCAACGAGCTTGCCGCGCCGAGCGGGATGGCGGGCCGCAGCATGCAGAGTGCCTCCGAGGCGATGGACAAGCGCGACCGCAACGAGCCGAACGTCGTGGCACCGGCGGCCGCGCCGTCGACGTCGCAAGGAGCTGCTCCGTCGTCGGCGAAGTCGAAGAAGGAGAAGTCGAAGAAGCACGAGTCGACGAAGGGGGACGAGACCTTCCACGTCTTCGGGTCAGGCAACCTGGGCCTGATCTACGTCCGCGGTGAGAAGGAGCGACTCGACCGCCGCGCGCTGCACGCCAGGTACCCCGGGCTCGTCGACGGCCTCGCCCGGCATCGCGGCGTCGGCTTCGTCGTGGTGATGGACGATGACGGACCGGTCGCGCTCGGCAACCACGGTTGGCACCGGCTCGACGACGGGTACGTCGAGGGTGTCGACCCGCTCACCGCGTTCGGGCCGTACGCTCCCGGTTTCGTGAAGCGGGCCGCACACCGCCCGGAGTGCCCCGACATCTACGTCAACAGCCTCGTGGAGGCCGGCACCGAGGAGGTCGCGGCGTTCGAGGACCTTGTCGGCTGCCACGGCGGGCTCGGCGGCTGGCAGGACCGGGCGTCCCTGGTGGTTCCGACCGACCTGCCCTTCCCGCAGGAGCGCGTGGTCGGCGCCGACGCGATGCATGTCGCGCTGCGCAGCATCCTGCGACACCTCGGCCACCGGCGCGACGTCCCCGACGAGGACGCGGAAACACCCGCAGTGGTGGCCGCGCCGGGCGATTGACCTCGTGACTCAGGGATGGTTCGTGCCGTGGCAGTGGCACGTCAGCGGCACCAGCAGTCCGGGCCTGACGTCGTCGAGCGACTCGACCGGGCCATCGGGGAAGAGGAGCCGGACCCGGTGCACGCCCTCGGGGCAGATGGCGGCGAGCTCGATCCCGTAGCGATCGAGTGCTCGCGGGACGACGACCTCAGCGTGCGGGTGCCCGTGTGAGCGGATGCAGCCGAGCAGCTCACCCGCGTGCGCGGCGCCGAGGTGTTCCAGCACCTCGGCGGCGAGCGGAAGGAGCGGGTCGGGTCTGGCGGTGTGGAACTCGCCCAGGGAGAGCGAGGTCCCGGTAGCGCCGACCAGTCGCACGGACAGGGTCGAGACGCGATAGGTGCGGAAGCCTTCGCGATCGGGTCGACAGGGGTTCAGCGGACCGGTGAGCTCCACGCTGCGGAAGACGGCACACCCTGCGACCGACACGGTGGCGACCGGGCACGCGACGAGCTGGCGGACCGTCGGTGAGGAGTTCGCGAGCCTGACCAGGGGTCGTCCGTCGGGCTGGTCCTCGAGCGTCACGACCGTGACGGACCGGGACCGTGTCGAGCAGTCGGTGGTGACCAGGCTGGCGATGCTCGCCTGCGCAAGTGCCGTGCGGGCCAGCTCGGGCAGCGAGGGCTCGGTCCGACGCTGTGCCTGGTCCCCGGTCACGACGTCGAGACCTCAGCCTCCATGGCGGCGAGGAAGTCGCGCTTCACCGCGCGCCAGGCGTCGTCGTTCATGTCGCGGCGCCAGTAGGGCGAGCAGGACATGTCGGCCCTTGCCATGCCCCGATCGACGAGAAGGTGGCGCCGGATGCCGCGAATCTCGCCACCCTCACCGTGCACGAACGCGTGCACCCGTCCGCGAGGGAACGGCAGGTCTCGGATCGCCTCGAGCAACAGCTCGGAGTCGTCGGGTGCATCGGTGCGATGGAGCCACCTGAGGTCGACGCGCCCCGTCGACGGCAGGTCCACCTGATGCTTCGGCCCGTCGCACACCAGCCGGACGACGGCGAGGGCATCTGTCGGGATCGCCTCGAGGGAGGCGGCGATCGCCGGCAACGCAGACTCGTCGCCGACGAGGAGGTGCCAGTCGGCCGTCGGGTCGGGGCGATACCCCGCGCCGGGCCCCTCGAACACCAACACGCTTCCCGGTTCAGCCCTCGCCGCCCACTGGCCCGCGACGCCGTGGTGGCCGTGCACGACGAAGTCCAGAGTCAACGTGCGCGACGCCGCGTCCCAGGACCGCACCGTGTATCGGCGTCGCGCCGGCCAGGTGTGCTTCGGGAAGTCCGCGCGGATCTGTGCTGGATCGAAGACCTCGTCGTACGGAGCGTCCGCCGGCGCAATGGCCACGTTCACGTAGGCATCGGTCGCCTCCGGCATGACGAACCCATCGAGGTCACCCTCGCCGAGGCTCACCCGGACCAGTCCGGGTGTGAGCCACTTCTTCTCCATCACTCGCCCGTGCACAAGCGCACCTCCCACAGTAGTTAGGTAAGCCTAACCTACTCTGTTGCGAGGTGGCGAGCGGTCTGGTCGCCCGATTGCGCGGCCATGCCGCGTCGAGCTTCAGCGATAGGAGCCAGCCCGCTTCATGCACAGGCCGCTTCTTGACCGAATTCCTGAAGGCGGGCTGGCCGCCTGTGCGCACGGGGTCCAGGTGCAGGCATCACAATTCAAGCACAGGGCGACTTCGCCCGCGAGCCTGTCGGTCGCGTGCTCAGCAGCGGGCGTCTGTCATGCCGGCAGCGTGAGGTGCGTGAGCCCGGTAACGGCCAACAGCTTGAGGGTGAAGGGGTTTGTGGTGACCACCTGGAGCCGACACCCGCTGGACTGGCAACCGCGGTTGGCTGCGACAAGCGCGTCCAGGCCGCTGGCGCCGATGAACGTGACGTTGTCCAAGTCGACCAGGACGTGGACGCTCGCCATGGTCGCCGAGCGCAGGGCGTCACGCAGGGTCTGCACGGTGTCCAGATCGATGTCACCGCTGACGACGAGCAGGGCCTGCCTGTCGCTGAACAGGAGAGTGACGCGGCATGCGTCCTCGGGCTTGCCGCGCTGCCGAGGGATCGCAGAGGAGATGGAGCGCGCTTGATCGGGTCGCGACGTCATGGTTGTACCTGGCATTTCTGACGGGCCGCGACGGGCTGCTTCATCTGTGGCTTAACGTCGGCTTGTTGGTGCGTCGAGAAGCGGAGACACCCCTGGTGGGTGGTACGCGAGACACTCTCGGCAATTGCCACGGTAGGTGTGGTCGGTGACTTTACGAATAGTCCATTAGAACCCCCGCAACACTTCCACATGGAAGTGAGCCGCAGGCTGAGAGGAGGTGAGAGCATGGCCACCCCGCTGCTCGAGACCAAGCTGTTCGTGCCGAGGCCACCACGGGGGGTCGTGCCCCGGCCCCGGCTGCAGGCGTTGCTGGACCGCACGAGGTCGGCGAAGCTCCTCCTCGTCTCGGCGCCGGCCGGCTTCGGCAAGACCACGCTGCTTGCCGACTGGCTCGCAGGGGGAGCGCTGGCACAGGGGGACGAGCCGGCGACGGCGTGGCTGTCACTCGACCGCGGCGACAACGACGCCGAAACGTTCTGGACCTACGTGATCGCCGCTCTGCGGAGGGTGCAGCCGGATCTCGGCACGAGCGAGCTCGCACTCCTGCAGTCACCTCAGCCACCTCCGGTCGAGGCGTTGCTCACGACCCTGCTCAACAGCCTCGCTGCCACTGGCCGAGAGATGTTGCTCGTGCTGGACGACTACCACTTCGTGGACTCCCAAGGCGTGCACGACGGGATCGCGTTCCTGCTGGAGCACATGCCACCTCGGCTGCACCTGGCGATCGTCACCCGCGCCGACCCACCCTGGCCATTGGCTCGACTTCGCGCGCGTGGAGACCTTGTCGAAGTTCGGGCAGCGGACCTCCGGTTCACCCAGGAGGAGACGGCGGCCTACCTCAACGAAGCGATGAACCTGGAGCTGGTGGCATCGCAGGTGGCAGCGCTCGAGGGGCGCACCGAAGGCTGGATAGCGGCGCTCCAGCTGGCGGCGATCTCCCTGCAGGGCCGCGATGACGTCGAAGGCTTCATCGACGGCTTCACGGGCGGCGACCGCTATGTCATCGACTACCTGGCCGAGGAGGTCCTGCCACGCCAACCCGACCGGGTCCAGACATTCCTGCTCCAGACCTCGATCCTGCGCGGTCTCACCGGGTCCTTGTGCGACGCCGTCACCTCACAGGTTGGCGGCAAGGCAATGCTGGAGGCCCTCGACCGCGGGAACCTGTTCCTCGTCCCGCTCGACGACAACCGCCACTGGTACCGGTACCACCACCTGTTCGCCGACGTGCTGCGGTCCCGCCTGCTCGATGAGCAGCCGGAGCTGGTTGGCGAGCTGCACCTGCGAGCGAGCAGGTGGTACGAGCAGAACGGTGATCGCGCCGAGGCGATCCGACACGCGCTGGCCGGCGAGGACTTCGACCATGCCGCGGACCTGATCGAGCTCACGATGTCGGCGATGCTGAGGAGTCGACAAGAGGGAACCCTGCTCGGTTGGCTCGAGGCGCTACCCGACCGTGTCGTCGACGTCCGGCCGGTGCTCAGCATCGGCTTCGTCGCCTCCCTGCTGTCGACTGGTCAGCTGGCTGGCGTCGAGTCCCACCTCGAGGTCGCCGAGCGGTGGCTGGACGAGACGTCGGCAGCCGATCAGGACGCACCGGCGTCGTCGACGCGGATGGTCGTGGGGGACCAGGAGGGTCTGCGGCGTCTCCCCAGCGCCGTCGCCCTCTATCGCGCGGGTCACGCCCGGATGGCCGGGGACGTGCCGGCCACGATGACGCACGCACGGCGGGCGCTCGACCTGGCCGAGGAGGACGACCACGTCACGCGCGGCGGAGCAGCCGCGCTGCTTGGACTCGCGTCCTGGACGACCGGAGACCTTGATGCCGGTCACCGGTCGTACGCCGAGGCACTCGGCGAGCCTGGAGCGCGCCGGGCACCTCTCGGACACGCTGGGGTGTGCGCTCGCCATGGCGGACATGCGTATCGCGCAGGGTCGTCTTCACGACGCGATGAGCACCTACCAGCAAGGGCTTCGCCGGGCGGGTGAGAAGACCCCGCTGCCTTTGCGGGGGACGGCGGACATGCACGTCGGCATCAGTGAGCTGTTCCTGCAGCGCAACGATCTCGACAGCGCCAGGCAGCAGCTGATGATCGCCGGCGATCTCGGCGAGCATGCGGGCCTTCCCCAGAACGCCTACCGGTGGCGACTCGCGATGGCTGGGCTGCGGCGCGCGGAGGGCGACCTCGATGCTGCGTGGGCGCTGATCGACGAGGCGGAGACGGTCTTCAACAGCGACTTCTCACCGGAGGTGCGTCCCGTCCCTGCAGTGCGAGCACGCGTGTGGGTTTCGCAGGGGCAGGCGCGCGACGCTGTGCGCTGGGCGGACGAGCAAGGGCTGTCCGTCGCCGACGACCTCGACTACCTGCACGAGTTCGAGCACCTCACGCTGGCCCGAGCGCTGCTCGCCGGCAGCCCGGTCGCCTCTGCCACCCACAGCCCCGACGAGGTCGCCGGGTTCCTCGAGCGTCTGCTACGGGCAGCCGAGGCCGGCGGGCGGAACGGCAGTGTCATCGAGGTCCTCGTGCTGCTCGCTCTCGCGCGGCACCTGGAAGGAGACACCGAGGCCGCGCTTGCCGCCCTGGAACGTGCGCTGGCGCTGGCCGAACCGGAAGGCCACGTGCGGGTCTTCCTGGACGAGGGGGAGCCCGTGCAGGCGCTCCTCGAGGAGTGCGTCGAGCGCGGAGTGGCCCCGGAGCATGCCCGGCGGCTGCTGAGCGCCGCGCGCGAGAGCCCCACGGTTGCCCCTAGTGCCCAGGGTTTGGTCGAGCCCCTGAGTGAGCGAGAGCGCGATGTGCTCCGACTGCTCGCCACCGACCTTTCCGGGCCCGAGATAGCGGGCGAGCTGGTGGTGTCGCTGAACACCGTGCGGACCCACACTCAGCGGATCTACACCAAGCTCGGGGTGGGCAACCGCCGTCTCGCCGTACGACGGGCGCGGGAGCTCGACCTGCTGTAAGGGCCGCCGGCGAGGTTCATCACCTCGTTCATCACTTGTGATGACGCCCGGTCACTGCATCGGCTCCTAGCTTCGCTGCATGACCGAAGCCGGCGCCTACGAGATCCGGGTCAAGGGACACCTCGACAGCCGATGGGCCTCGTGGTTCGACGGCATGGCGCTCACCCACGAGGACGACGGCATCACGCGCATCCGGGGGCGAGTGGCCGACCAGGCCGCACTCCACGGGCTGCTCCAGAGCATGCGTGATCTCGGTCTGCCGTTGGTCTCGGTCGTGCAAGTCGAACCGGACTAGCCGAGCCCCGTTCTCATCGCATCCCACAACAATCGAAGGAGACCGACATGACAACGATGCAACGCACTGCGAGTGGACCTCGTCGCGGTCCGGTGGACTCGTTGAGAAGGACCGCCCGCGTCGTGGGGTGGCTGTTCGTGATCACCTATGTCACGTCCATCGCCGCGAAGTTCGCCTTCTACCCGCCGCTGTTCGAGGGCGACTACGTCGCAGGAGGGGGCAGCGACACGCGGGTGCTGTGGGGGGCGCTGTCCGAGATGATCCTCATCATCGCCAACATCGGCACTGCCGTCGCACTCTTCTCCGTCCTCAAGCGGCAGCACGAGAACCTCGCCCTCGGCTTCGTCACCGCACGGGTGATGGAGTCCGTGTTCATCGCAGTCGGCATCCTCAGTGTCCTCACCCTCGTGACGATGCGGCAGGACTACGCGGGGGCGGGTGGGGACGCGGGCCTCACGACCGTCGGTGCAGCGCTTGTCGCCCTGCAGGAGTGGACGTTCGTGCTCGGCCCCGGGTTCGTCGTCGGTGTGGGGAACGGGCTGATCCTGGGCTACTTGATGTACCGCTCCGGCCTCGTGCCGCGAGGCATGGCAGTGCTCGGTCTCGTGGGCGGGTCGCTCATCTGCCTGTCGGGCGCCGCCGTCGTCCTCGGCATCATCGACGCCGGCTCGACGTGGCAGAACGTCGCGGCAATCCCGGAGTTCTTCTGGGAGCTCGGCTTCGGTGTGTACCTGATCGTCAAGGGCTTCAAGCCGTCGCCCATCACTGCCGGGATGGTCAACGAACGCCCTTGACCGGGATGATCGCCGCCGCCCCGCCGAGCGCGCAGACTCCTGCAACCGCGTAGAGCACCCCGTAGCTGCCGGCCCCGGCCGCCAAGATCACTGGCGCCAGGGCCGGCGCTACCGAGAACGGCAACGCGCCGGCGTAGTTGAACACCCCGAGGTCTCGGGCGGCATTCTCGTCGTCCGGCAAGACGTCGACCACCAGGGCCAGATCCACCGCGACGTATCCGCCGAAGCCGAGTCCGGCGATCGCCATACCGACGAGGAAACCGTTGAAGTCACTTGCGATGGCGATCACGAACAGCGCAAGCCCGTACACCGCGGACGCGCCGAGCACGAACGCCTTCCGGCGCCCCGTCCGGTCCGAGAGCCGCCCGCACGCCACCGAAGCCATGATGAGCACACCGGACTGAACGAGCGTGCCCAAGAAGATCTGGCGGGGCACCTCGCTCTCGGTGCTGCCGACGCTGTCCAGCAGGTAGAACGCCTGGTAGGTGATCAAGAAGGCGTATGCCGTCACGAACAGGAAGCGACTCGCGAAGGCCCATCCGAAGTCAGGGATCCTCCGAAAGTCGATGACGAACGCTCCCAGGACCTCCCGAACCGACCATGGCGGCCGATCTGCCCGGCGCAGCTGCCGATCGTCCAGCGTCATGGCGAACAGCAGGATGAAGATGCCGCCAAGAGCGCACGGGGCAAGGAACATCGCGAGGTCGTTGCCGGTGAACAGCTGGACCAGGAAGGTCCCGCTCACCGAAGCGACAGGCAGGCAGACGCCCAAGAAGCCAGACACCGTTCCACGCTGCTCGACGGGAACCTGGTCCGGGAGCACCGCGACCATGACGGCCAGCAGGCCGTTGAAGAGCAGCTGAGCAATGCACCATCCCAGCAGCACGAAGGAGACACTGGGCGCCATCGCCACGACAAAGACGCCGAGGGAACCTCCCACGAGGCCGACCACCATCCAGGGTCGGCGTCTGCCAAGCCGCGACGTCGTGCGGTCGCTGAGCCGGCCGATGAAGGGATTCCCCAGCAGGGCCACCAGAGCACCGACACCGGTCACCAGCGACAGAGCCTTGGGTGCCTCGTCCGGACCGACCAGCGAGTTGACCTTCAGAGCCAGTGTGACCAGCAGAGGGGAGATGAGCACGAGAGACGTGCTCATGAACGCCAGGGCGTAGAGCACGATGAAGCGCCATCCCACGCGATCGGGCGGGGGTGCGGAGACCTCCCTGCTCGCCTGCGTCACAGGCCCACGCTAAGGACTACGGGCACCGATCGGCAGTCATGCGCTGTCGACCCATTGCTGCATCGACCCGTCGAAGGGCCAGTGGGCGTTGGTGTACGACGCCGCGATCGTGGAGATGCCCAGCCAGGCACCACGCACGACGTGATCGGGATAGCCCATCGTGCGGGCGTGGTCGTGGAACTCGGCCTCGTCTCGGAGCTCGACCTCATCGCCGCTGACGTCGAGGTCCAGGTCGAGGTCGACCCACCCGATCTCGTCGTCGGTGAGCGGCGCCTCGAAGGGAGCCGTGGCGTGGATCTTGAAGCTCTTGAGTGACCGGTCCGCGTTCAGGTAGCCGCAGAGGACCCACCACTCGCCGGGCACGGCAACCCACAGCTCGTCGTTGCTCACGACCTCGAACGCGCCCCTGCTCGGGCGCTCTCGACGGCTGCCGGCGAGGACGAACCACGCCGAGCTGTCGCCGGGGACGGTTAGTGGGTGCGCCGTGTCCACCGCGGAGACGGTCCCGTCCCACTTGCGCTTCACCACCCGCACGGACGTCATGTCGTCAGTCTCCGACGGCGTCGACGCCTCGCTGGACGATCAGCGGATCGGGCTCGCCCACGACGTCGGTGTCCTTCCCGTCGTACTCGAACCGCGACAGGAACGCCCGCATGGCGTTGATCCGGGCACGCTTCTTGTCGTTGCTCTTCACCGTCGTCCAGGGCGCCCACTCGGTGTCGGTCCGGCGGATCATGGCTTCCTTCGCCCTGGTGTAGTCGTCCCACTTGTCCAGGGACTCCAGGTCGATCGGGGAGAGCTTCCACTGCCGCACCGGATCGACCTGGCGGATGATGAAACGCGTGCGCTGCTCGGACTGGGTGACCGAGAACCAGAACTTCGTGAGAGAGACTCCGCTGTCGACCAGCATCCGCTCGAACAACGGCGCCTGGGCCATGAACTGCTCGTACTCAGGCGTCGATGCGAAGCCCATCACCCGCTCCACGCCGGCGCGGTTGTACCAGGAACGGTCGAAGAGCACCATCTCTCCCGCTGTCGGCAGGTACTTGACGTAGCGCTGGAAGTACCACTGGTTCTGCTCCCGGTCGCTAGGTTTCGTCAGTGCCACCACGCGTGCGTACCGAGGATTCAGGTGCTCCATGAAGCGCTTGATCGTGCCGCCCTTGCCGGCCGCGTCGCGACCCTCGAAGAGCAGCACGTGCTTGCTGTCGGTGTCCGACGCCCAGGTCTGGAACTTCAGCAGCTCCACCTGGAGCAGGTACTTCTGCTCGTCGTAGTCCTCGCGCGTCCAGACGCTCGTCGTACGGGTAGTTCTCCCGCCAGGTGTCCACGGCCCGACCGTCGGGGTCGATCAGCACCGGGTCGTCGTCGTGGTCCTCACCGATGGTGTGGCCGTCGATGTGGAGGCGGTCGATGTACTCGCGAACATCACTGAGCATGGCGGCACCGTAACGGCCGCAGGTGAACAGCAGGGGTGCAGGACGAAGGCCGAAAATGAGCGGCTTCGTAGGCGCTTCCTCGTGGTCGAGATCTGGACACCCGAGCCGCGTACCCTGCGCCCCATGCCGGATGAAGCTCCGCGCCCCTTCAGCAGGCTCGGTCACCGCCGTCGCACCTCCGTCGCGCCCACTCTGCTGGCCGACGGTGCCATCCCCGCGCGCCCGACCCGGCACAGCCTGGTGGACAGCGCGATCTACGTCGACGGCGACCGGGTGTCGTCACCGGAGGAGCTCGATGAGACCTATCGCCTGCTGCACGAGCTCTCCGGTGCGATGGCCTGGATCGGGTTGTACCGGCCCGACCAGCAGGAGCTGACCTCGGTCGCGCACGAGTTCGAGCTGCACGAGCTCGCGGTCGAGGACGCGATCCTCGCCCACCAGCGGCCCAAGCTGGAGCGCTACGACGACACCTTGTTCATCGTGCTTCGCGCAGCCCGCTACCTCGACGAGCGAGAGGAGGTGGAGTTCGGGGAGGTCCACCTGTTCGTCGGATCCGGACTTCGTGGTGACCGTCCGCCACAGCGAGGCGCCGGACCTGGCCGCCGTGCGCCGTCGGCTGGAGAGCACGCCGGACCTGCTGCGGCTCGGCCCGGAGGCCGTGCTCTACGCCGTGATGGACCGCGTCGTGGACGGGTACCTTCCGGTCGTCGCCGGTCTGGCGAACGACATCGACGAGATCGAGACCGAGGTGTTCAGCGGCGACCCGGACGTGTCTCGACGCATCTACCAGCTGACGCGGGAGGTGATCGAGTTCCAGCGGCTGCCGAACCGCTGGGGCGGCGTGATCAGCTCGCTGGCCGCGGGGTTCGAGAAGTACCGCACCGACGAGGAGCTCCGGCGCTACCTCCGCGATGTCGAGGACCACATCATCGTGGTCGTGGAGCAGCTCGAGAGCTTCCGTCAGCTGCTGCGCGACATGCTCACCGTCAACGCGACCCTGGTCGCCCAGGAGCAGAACGAGGAGATGCGAAGGCTGTCAGTCGCCGGCCACGCCCAGAACGAGGAGGTCAAGCGCATCTCGGCCTGGGCGGCGATCCTCTTCGCTCCGACGGTCGTCGGCGGCATCTACGGCATGAACTTCGACCACATGCCGGAGCTGCACTGGGCGGGCGGCTACCCCTTCGCGCTCGCGCTCATGCTGGCGGTGAGCCTTGGACCTCTTCTTCGCCTTCAAGCACCGCGGCTGGCTGTGAGGAGGACTACATCGGGAAGTCGACGGGCCAACCGTGGTCGTCGAGGTACTTCCGGACCCGTTCCACGTCATCGTGTGAGGGCAGCTCCGCGGTGATCTCGGCGATGGCGACGCCGACGTCCACCTTGTCGGGACCGACCATGCCGTCCCGGACCAGTCCTTGGGCCACGCGTCGTACCTCCTCGTCGCTCAGTCGTCGACGCAACAGGGCGACCACGGGCACGAAGTCCTGCGGCGGCAGCCCGGACGGATAGCCGGCTCGCAACCAACCCACGACCCTGGCGATCAGGCCGTCTCGGGAGTCCGTCAGCGACTCCACGACCTGCTCGTCCGGCGTACCGAGCGGCCATCCGGCGGCAGCGAGCCGCGCGGACACCCTGATGATGTCCTCGGTGTCCGCGGAACCCTTGAGAACGTCCTCGATGCGCTGCTCGACAACGGCTCCCGAGAGGATCGTGGTACCGGACTCCGCCTCGGTCGAGAGGTCGTCGACGACCTTGTCGATCTCGGCCGGCGTCAGGGTGCGCCGCAGGATCCCTAGCAGTGCCACGTAGTCGTGTTCGGGCACCCCTTCGGGGTAGCCGGCCCGCAACCAGGCGAGGACCCGGGTGATCAGGCTGTCACGGCGAATCGCTGGAGTCGTCATGCTGAGCCCCTCAGGCCTTGTCCACGAGGGTGGGCCACACGTGCTCGAAGCTGAGCTCCTTGCCGAAGCCGGTCGCGACGATGACGGTCAGGCCGAGCAACACCGCGATGATCACGAGCGTGTAGCAAAGGGCCGCCACTAGGCGGCGGGCAGAACTCGGCGCCACCGAGACGGAACCAGACGCGCCGTCGGGGCGTGGCCGTCGACCGGACACCCACCGCGAACAACGCCGGTAGGCCGGCGCCCAGCACCAGACCGGCGACTATCACCTTCCAGGCGGAATCCCAGAACAGCTCGGCCATGTCGACTCCTTCAGCTCGAGTGCGTCGCGGCGACCGGGCGCTCCGGCTCCGGCTCCCACGCGTCGTTGACGTTGGTTGCATTGATCGGGGTGCGCCGTGAACGAGCCCACAGCCAGGCGCTGAGCGCGATCAGCAGGCCGACCATCACCAGCGGTCCCGACGACACCACCCAGCAGGTTCCCGATCGCCCAGGTCACCGCTCCGACCAGACCTGCCGCCGGCATCGTGATGCACCACGCGACCACCATGCGGCCGGCGACACGCCAGCGCACCTCGGCACCCGGCCTGCCGAGACCGGCGCCGACGACGGATCCTGAGACCACCTGGGTCGTCGACAGAGCGAACCCGAGGTGGCTCGATGCCAAGATCACTGCCGCGGACGAGCTCTCCGCCGCCATGCCTTGAGGAGTGGCGATCTCGACCAGGCCCTTGCCCATCGTGCGGATGATGCGCCACCCGCCGAAGTAGGTGCCCAAGGAGATGGCCAGCGGCACATGCCACCTTCACCCAGAGCGGGATCGAGGTCGTGCTCGTCCAGGACCCGCTCGCGATCAAGGCGAGAGTGATGACGCCCATCGTCTTCTGGGCGTCGTTCGTGCCGTGCGCCAGCGAGACCAGCGAGGCACTGCCTACCTGCCCCCACCGGAAGCCACGATCGGTGGAGGCGCTCGGCCAGCTTGCCGATGATCCGGTAGATCAGCCAGGTGCCAAGGCCCGCCACGAGCGCGGCCAGCACGGGCGACATGAGGGCCGGGAGGATCACCTTGCCGATGACGCCGTCGAGCTTCGTGCCGTCCCCGGTCCAGTTGACGGCCGACCAGCCCAGGCCCGCGACCGTTGCGCCGATCAGGCCGCCGAACAGCGCATGCGACGAGCTCGAGGGTAGGCCGAGGAGCCAGGTCACCAGGTTCCAAGCGATTCCGCCGACGAGACCGGCCAGCACGATCACCAGCAGTGCGTAGCCGTTGTCGGCTTGAAGCGCCTGGTCCGGAGCCCCCGATGCGTCTTGGATCTTCACCACCGAGTTGGTCACGGTGAGCGCGACCTGCACGCTCAGGAACGCGCCGACCAGGTTCAGGAGCGCTGAAAGAGCAACCGCGATCTTGGGCCGCAGCGCCCCGGTGGCGATGGAGGTCGCCATCGCGTTGGCGGTGTCGTGAAAGCCGTTCGTGAAGTCGAACGCGAGAGCGGTTCCCACCACGAGAACAAGAACGAGAATGTCAGGATCCACGCTGACGAGTTTGCGACCACGTGGGCGTTTGCATCCACCTCGAACGGCCCTTCCACGAGGACGTTCACCCAGTGTTCACGGCCGGGGGCGAAATCGACACGTTGTTGTGTGAGGTGAAGCACGGTCGCACCGCCCTCCTCGTCTCGTTCATCTCCCTGAGATAGGAGTGGGGGATGGCAACGACTCACATCGAGATAGAGAAGAAGTTCGATCTCGGCGAGACCGAGGAGACGCCTTCCTTCACGGCGCTGGCAGAGGTCGCCACGGTTGACGACGCCGTGACCCTTGAGCTCGAGGCGACGTACTTCGACACACGCGATCTCGCTGTGACGGCCGCAGGAGCCACGGTCCGCAGGCGCACGGGCGGGGCAGACGCCGGCTGGCATCTCAAGCTGCCCACGGCCGACGGTCGGTTCGAGGTCCACGAGCCGCTCGGTCGATCCGTTCACACCGTGCCCAGGCCGCTTCGCCTGATCCTCCAGGCGATCACCAGGGGTGAAGCTCTCGAGCCGATCGTCACCGTGCGGACGCATCGCACGGTTCGCAGGTTGCTCGACGCGCACGAGGGCGTTCTCGCGGAGGTGGCCGACGACCGGGTCATCGCTCAGCGCCCGGGCAGCGAGGCGACACCGCGTGCCTGGCGCGAGCTGGAGATCGAGCTGGTCGATGGCGGCGTCGACTTCCTCGACGCAGCGTCAGGGCTTCTTCAGTCTCAGGACGTCGCGCCATCGTCGGCGGAGTCGAAGCTGTGGCGTGCGCTGGGGGACCGCGCCCCTGAGCAACCGGCGCGTCCCGACATCGCACGCGCGGACACGGCCACCGGGATCGTCCACGAGCGCCTCAACGATCTCGTGGCGGACTTGCGCAGGTTCGACCCGCTGGTCCGTGCTGACGCCCCGGATTCCGTGCACCGGATGCGGGTGACCACGCGTCGGCTCCGCAACACACTGGCGACTTTCCGCCCGCTGCTCGAACGCGACATCACCGACCCACTGCGCGACGAGCTGAAGTGGATCGCTGGTGTGCTCGGCGAGGCGCGCGATGCAGAGGTGCTGAGGAAGAGGCTCATTCGACAGCTCGACGAGGAGCCTCCCGAGATGGTGAGGGGAACCGCATCGCAGTTCGTCGACCAGGACCTGGCGACGCGCTACCGGGAAGCACATCGGCGTTGTCTGCAGAGCATGGAGACCGAGCGGTACCTCGCCCTCGTCGATCGCCTCGACCAGATCGTCGCGGCGCCGCTATGGTCGCGGGGTGCACAGCGTCAGGGTCTGGCCTTCTTGAGGAAGCGGGTGCGTCATGACTACAAGCGACTCCACCGAGCAGTCAAGAACTCTGGACGCGCCCACGACGAGGCCGACTACTCCAGGCGTCTGCACGAGGTCCGCAAGGCGGCGAAGCGGGTCAGGTACGCGACGGAGCCGCTGATCCCGATGCGCGGCAAGAAGGCCGAGCGGTTCATGAAGGCCATGAAGCGGGTCCAGTCGGTCCTGGGCGATCACCAGGACGGCGCCGTGACGAGGCTGGCAGTGCGTGAACTGAGCGACCGGGCAACGGCCAAGGGTGTCAACGCCTACGCCCTGGGGGTCCTCGACGTCCGCCAGGAGCAGCACGCTGCCGAGAAGCGGTCGCAGTTCGGAGCGACGTGGGACAAGGCTTCCCGGAAGAAGCTCCGCGCCTGGCTGTCCTGATCGAGCTCGCCCCTCATTCGTCACCCGGGTCGACGAAGGGCATGCCGCGCGGTGCGCGACATGCCCTCCTCGCGTGCCAACCGAGCACGCATGCGGTGAGTGTTACTGGGTGTTGACCGTGATCGTCGCGGTGCCGACCAGCAGGCCGGGCTTCACGGCGTTCGTCTTGAAGGTCTTGTTCAGCAGCGGTGCGGCCTGATCGGAGATCGCGACCTTGGTGCCCTGCAAGATGGCGGTGCTGCCCTCGGTCTTGAGCGGCTGGAGGGTGCGGCCGTCCAGGCTGAACAGGTAGGCGCTGGTGGCGGCCACCTTGCCGTTGACGAGCACGTCGCCGTAGACGCGCGAGACCCCTGGGTCGACGTTGAGGTTGGCCAGCGTGACCTTGGTTCCGCCAGCGCTGAGGGAGAGACCCGAGCCTTCGTGCTGGATCTGCCCGATGACGTACGGCGACGCGGTGCCGGGCTTGTAGTAGGTGACGTTCCCACCGGTGATCGGGAAGACCAGTGAGCCGTCGGTCAGCTTCGCCGTGCCCTCGACACCGGGCTTCAGCTTGAGCTGGGTCAGCGCGTCGGTGAAGCCCTTGTCGAGCTTGACCGCAGTGTCCTTGCCGGAGAGTGCGTCGATCGACGCGACCGGCTTGGCGACCTTGGGTGCCGAGGACGAGGACGAGGACGACGACGAGCTGTCGTCGGAGCTACCGCTGCTGCAGGCGGCGACGGAGAGCGAGAGTGCGGCCGCGGCGGCGATGCCGGCGGCGAGCCGCTTGGTGCGGGTGCGGGTGAACAAGAGGTTCAACTCCCTGTTGATGACGAAGTGTTGTCACAGGGTGTTCGTCTCTCGGAGGCCCACGATTGGTCCTCACCTCTCACGGCGCCCATGACATGGCTCACAGACGGGTCTGCGCGCCCAGATCGCCTGAGGCGGTCTCCCGTGTCGGCCTAACCGCCAGTGTCGGGATCGACGTCCGTGCCCGGGCTCTCCTGGACCGCTGAGGGGTCCGGCTGCGGTGGGCTGGCCACCGGTGGTTCAGCAGGCGAGCTCGGTGCGCTGCGCCCGGCGGGATCGGACTGCGACGAATCGTCAGTGCCGTCAGCCGGATCGGCCTGAGGATCGTCCTGTCCGGTGGCAGTGACGTCCCCACTCTCGTTTCCGGTGTCCTCGGTCGGTGCGACGACGCTCTGCGGTGCCGTGGACTCGGAGTCGCTGAGCATTGCGTGGGTCGGCTGCAGGTGGATCGGCTGCAGCGCGGCGAGCACACCTGCGAGAGCAAGCAGGACGGCGAGGGTCACCAGCACTTTCCGGGACGTGCTGTGACGACCCATGAGCAGGAACGCCGCACCGGCAAGCGCCGCGAAGATCGCCAGCCCCTGCTCGGAAGACAGCGTCAGGTCCGAGATGCTCATGCCGCCACTGGCCTCTTCTGGCCCGCCGGTCCCTCGGCCTTCGCGCCACCCCTCCGTGGGCGAATTGCAGCACCCGCGATCATCAGCAGCATCGGGGTCAACACCACGCCCAGGAAGCCGGCGCCGCTCTGCGACCACACCAACACCTGCCCGAGATACGGCAGGTCGGTGACCGGTGTCCCGACCACCCAGCCGCGCTGAACGGGGGCGTCGTCGGCGTCATTGGCGTCGCCACGCGTCACCAGGGCCTGTGGATCGCCCGGAGCCGATGCGTCGACGATGCGGTGGGTGAGGAAGTCGTCCCCGATGTGGACCGTCACCACGTCACCTTCGCGAAGGGTCGCCACGTCGACGGGCTTGGTGACCAGCAGTGACCCTGTCTGGATCGACGGCTCCATGCTCCCGGAAAGCACGGGACGCGGAGTCAGGTGTGCCAAGGGCATCGCCGTCACCAGGAGCAGGCCGATCAAGGCAAGGCTGCCGATGCCCATCAGGACTCGGCCGGCTGCTGAACGGATCAGGTTGAGTTCCATCATCACTCCTCGAGCGCAGACGAAGGTGCGGGCACCCGGCCGAGTGGACGGGTGCCCGCCTTCGTTCAGCGGATCTGCTCGAGCTTGGTGTCGAGGACGAACGACGTCGAGTCGGACTGCGTCTTGTTGTCCGTGTCGTAGCCGGCGACCTGGACGATGACGTCCTTGCTGTCACCGGCGTTGATCGTGCCGATCACCTTGCGGGCAGCCGCACCCTGGTCGTTCCAGCTCTTGAGGCTCATCGAGCCGAGCTGCTGGGTGAACGCCGAGTCGTAGACGACCACGATCAGCCCCTCGTCGAGCTCGCCCTGGCCTTCGCCCGGAGTTCCGCAGCTGGAGTCCACGTCGCCCTCGGGCTCGTTGCAGCCGTTCTCCTTGTCCGTGAGCTCCCGGACGGTGAAGGTCGCCTTGCCCGGCAGCGATCCGGTGTTGGTGAGCGTGAGCCGGCGGGTGCCGTCGGCCCCGAGCGAGTAGCCGCTCTGCGGCGGCCCACCGTTGGTGATGTTGATCGGGGAGGACTGCGCAGTGCCTCCGAGCGCCAGGTCGAGCGTGCCGTACGCGACGGACTGCGTCGCTCCGGTCTCCGCGTCGTCGAATGCTGCGAGCGTGCTCGCGCTCACCGAGATCGCGGCCGCGACGGCGGCCGTGGCGGCGCATGCGGTTCCCCAAACCTTCTTGTTCATGTCTTCTCCAACAGTCTGTGGACCGCCCCCCGGTCCCCCTGGTCGGCCTGTTTGGCCAGCACCCACGATGGCCGTCACGCGACGTCCGGGCATCGTCAGAATTGTTGAAAAAGCAGGCCGATCGTGCGCTGCTACCGGCTGGCGCTGCCTGCCAGGTCGGCGGCGGCCAGCGCCAGCTCAGCGGCGATCCGCTGCGGCACGTCCTCATCGGCGACGGCCACCACCACCGCCCATGCCGGCTCGTCGGCCGCGCGTCGCGGCACCAGCGCGGCGGTGCATGAGACACCGTCGCGGAACTCGCCGTGCTCGCTCACCGGTGTGTCCGCCCGGGCCTCGGCGAGCTCCGCCTCGAGCTCCGCGACATCGGTGCAGGTGCGAGTGGTGAACGGGCGCAGCTCGTGTGACGCCAGGAACCGGTGCCGCTGCCGGGGTGCCATCGCGACCAGCAGCGCCTTGCCGAGTGCCGTCGCGTGGGCGGACACGTCGAGACCGACCTCGAAGTCCTCGAGGTACGGCGACCCGGAGGCCTCGGCCACCTCGACCACCGTGACCCGCTCCTCGTGGAGCAGGCCGAGGTAGGAGCTCAGCCCTACCCGCTCCGACAGCTGACGCAGCACCACGGAGGCCTCGGGTGGCCGCTCGAGCGACGTGACGAGGTCGTGGAACCGCCGCGCCACGGTCTCGCCGATGACGTAGGTCCCGTTGGGGAGCCGGACCAGGTATCCCTCGTAGGCAAGCGTGCGCACGAGGTGGTAGCCGGTCGAGATGTTCAGGTCGCACTTGCGGGCGATCGCCTTCACCGGAAGCCCGGGCTCGCGCCCGACGACCTCCAGCACTCGCACGGCGCGGCCGACGCTCTGCACGAAGTCGTCCGGCCGGGCCACGTCCGGGACCACAGCCTCATCGTAGGCAGCGGTGCGGTGACGTCCAGCGTTTCGTCATACGAAATCTGAGGGGGTACCCGGCCCAAGCGACCGGGCCGAGACTGGCCCCGTGATCGAGCCCGTGATCGACCCGTCGGTGCGCGACGTGCTCAGTGACGTCTACGACCCGTGCTGTCGCGACAAGGGCATCTCCGTCGTCGACATGGGGCTGCTGCACCGTGCCGAGATCGACGGGGGAGCGGCCCGGGTCGAGCTGATGCTCACCTCCGGCTGGTGCCCGTTCGCGACGGCCGTGCTCGGCGACATCGAGTCGGCCGTCGCGTCGCTTCCGGGCGTCGAGACCGCCTCGGTCGAGCTCGTGTGGCACGAGGCGTGGTCGCCCGAGCGCCTCTCCGAAAGTGCCAAGGCCAAGCTGCGCTTCCTCCCTCACCCAAAGGAGGCTCTCTCATGATCGGTGACGCACTGGTGTTCGACGGGGTGGCGCACCCCTTCAACTTCGAGGCCGACAACGCTCGCGGGCCTGCCGGGCAGATGTTCTCCAACCACCTCTTCGCGTTCCACAACGTGCTGACGCCGGAGGGACAGCCGCTGATGTCCGCGGACGAGTTCCTGCACAAGTGGACCGTCGAGGAGATCCACGAGATGGTCTACGACAACTCCGACACCGACATGCTCGTCGCGATGCCGCTCCCGCTGACCGACCTCTACAAGGACGGCCTGTCGCCGTGGACGACGTGCGCCAAGCTCGCGCGAGCGCGACCCCGACCGCACAGTCATGTGGGGAACGGTCAACCCGTTGGAGGGCAAGGCCGCGCTCGACGACGTGACCCGCCAGGTCGAGGAGTACGGCGCCAAGGCGTTCAAGTTCTACAACGTGCGCTACGAGGACGGCGGCCAGGTGCCATGGCGGATGGACGACCCGAAGGTCGCGTTCCCGGTCTTCGAGCGGATCCAGGATCTCGGCATCAACCTGATCGGTGTCCACAAGGGTGTGCCGCTCGGCCCGCAGATGATCGAGCACACCCAGACCTGGGACATGGACGGCGCGGCCGGGGCGTTCCCGGACATCAACTTCGTGATCTACCACGTGGGCCTGCCGTTCATCGACGAGACCTGCTGGCAGCTCATCCGCTACCCGAACCTGTATGCCTCGCTCGCGGCATCCATCAACTTCATCGTCCGCGCGCCGCGGCTGTTCGCGGAGCTGATCGGCAAGCTGCTGTTCTGGTGCAGCGAGGACAAGATCGTCTACGGCAGCGAGGCGCCGATCTGGCAGCCGCAGTGGGCGATCGAGGCGTTCTGGAACTTCGAGCTGCCGCAGGACCTCGTCGACGGCTACGGCTACCCGCAGCTCACCGAGCAGGCGAAGCGGAAGATCCTCGGCGAGAACCTGCTGCGCCTGCACGGCATGGACGTCGAGGAGACCAGGGCCCGGCTGGCCGGCTGACCCAACGGCAGCGTCACGGACTCACGGGGTCTCGGTGGTGAGGTCACGCATCGGCGCGCGGGCGGTCCAGCTCGCGAGCACGCTGAGCGCCTCCGCGGTCGCAGTGTCGGGAGGTGCGGTGTAGACGTTGACCCGCTGGCCGGTGTCGCCGGGCAGCTCCAGCGCCTCGAAGTCGAGGGTCAGGTCACCGACGAGCGGGTGGTGCAGGCGCTTGGTGCCGGTGCGGTGGTAGCGGACGTCGTGCGCGGCCCACCGCTGCCGGAACCTCTCGCTGCGAGTGGACAGCTCACCGATGAGGTCCTGCAGCTCCTTGTCGTACGGGTCGCGCCCCGCCTCGGCGCGCAGGAATGCCACGGAGTCGTCCTGGATCTTGTCGAAGTCGAGGAAGAACTCCGGCGCCGCGGGGCTGAGGAAGACGAAGCGGGCGCTGTTCGGCGCGTCTGACTCCTCGTAGAGCGGGCTGTACAGCGCCCGGCCGAGGTCGTTGGCGGCGAGGATGTCGAAGCGCCCGTTGCGCAGGTACGCCGGCATCGGCATCAGGTCGAGCATCCGCTGGATGGTCGGCCGGACACGCTTCCTCGACGGCGCTCGTCGAGCGGGTCGACGGGTGGCCGCGGTGCGTACGAGCCGGTAGAGATGGTCTCGCTCTGCCTCGTCGAGCTGGAGGGCGTGCGCGACGCCGTCGAGCACGCTGTCCGAGACCGATCCGACGTTCCCACGCTCGAGGCGCGTGTAGTACTCGACGCTGATACCTGCGAGCAGGGCGACCTCCTCGCGGCGCAGCCCGGTGACGCGGCGGTTGGCGCCGTACACCGGTAGTCCCGCCTGGTCCGGTGTCACCTTCGCCCGCCGGGTGGCGAGGAAGTCGCGGATGTCGTCCTTGGGGTTCACCCCTGCCACGCTACGCACGCAGGCGCGTAGAGGGAGTCCCTGCGGGTACCCCGCTCAGCACGGTCTCCCTCTCCGACCCAGCACCGGGTTGTATGGGGACTCGACCCTTCGAAGGTGGAACACATGGAGACGATCACTCTCAACAACGGCGTCAGATGCCCGCCCTCGGGTTCGGGGTGTTCCAGACCCCGCCGGACGAGACCCGCGACGCCGTACGGCGGCCCTGGATGCCGGCTACCGGCACATCGACACCGCGGCCGCGTACGGCAACGAGCGCCAGGTCGGCGAGGCCATTGCCGCCGCCGGCCTCGACCGGTCGGAGGTGTTCCTGGAGACCAAGATCTGGATCAGCGACTACGGCTACGAAGAGACCCTGCACGGGTTCGAGAAGAGCGCCCGCAAGCTCGGGGTCGACCAGATCGACCTGCTGATCCTGCACCAGGCTCTGCCGTCGGAGTTCGATCGGACCCTCGGGGCCTACCGGGCGCTGGAGACCCTGCTCGCCGACGGGAAGGTCCGCGCCATCGGGGTCAGCAACTTCATGGTCGACCACCTCCCGGAACTGCTCGAGCGCGCGACGGATCGTGCCGGCGGTGAACCAGATCGAGGCTGCACCCCTACTTCCGCAGCGGGCGGTCCAGAGCGTTCGGCGCCGAGCACGGCATCCTCACCCAGGCGTGGTCGCCCATCGGCGGCATCACCTTCTACCGAGACGGCAAGCACACCAGCACCCTGCGAGGACCCGGTGATCGGCGCCATCGCCGCGGCCACGGCAAGACCCCCGCGCAGGTGATGCTGCGTTGGGGTCTGCAGCAGGGACGCTCGGTGATCCCGAAGTCGACCAAGCCGGAGCGCATCGCGGAGAACATCGACGTCTTCGACTTCGAGCTGACCGCGGACCAGGTCGCCGACGATCGACGAGCTGGACACCGGGACCGCGGGGCGGCCCCGAGCCCGAGGCGATCACGCTCGAGTCCTTCGGTCGGGACATCCCCGAGGAGTGACAACGCGCTGGTTAGCAAGTCAGCGAGCTGTTGACCATCAGATGTCGTGCAGGATGACGTCTTGAAGTGCACCATCGCTGACAGCGGCCGTCATGTAGGTGCAGGTCGGCTGTCTTCTGCGGTCGGTCGGCGAGCCGGGATTCAGCAGTCGCAAGCCTGACGGTGCGGTGGTGTCCCACGGGATGTGGCTATGGCCGAAGACGAGCACGTCGAGGTCGGGAAACTGGGCAGCGCACCTTGCCTCCCGCCCCTTCGTGGCCCCGGTCTCATGGACCACACCGAGGTGGAGACCCTCGATCTCGACACGGGCCACCTCTGGAAGACGTTCCCGCAAAGCACCGTGGTCGTTGTTGCCGTACACGCCGATGAGCCGACGAGCCCTCGCCTCGAGCTCGTCGAGCAGTGAGACGTCGACCCAGTCGCCGGCATGGATGACCACGTCAGCCTTGTCGACCTCGGCCCACACCTCCGCGGGGAGATCCTTCGCTCGCTTCGGCAGATGGGTGTCCGCGATGACCAGGAGCTGGGTGGTGGTCATCGACCCGGTCCGGTCACGTCTCGGACTGGGCAGGATCCGCCTGGCTGATCGGCCGCAGCTCGCTGCGCACGGTCGAGGTGTCCTCTGGGCTGTCAGGCATGCGGTCGCCGTACCCCGGAGGGACCACCGCATGCGCCAAGGTCGCGCGGGTACCCGTCGCCCATGCCGACGGACTCCGCTCCTGCCTTGCACGCCGAGTTGATCGTCGTCGGGGGCGGGCCGGCGGCCCTCGAGGCGGCGCGGAGCTATCGCGCCAACGACGGCCGGGGCCGAGTGCGCCTGCTGAGCGCCGACGAGCATCCGCCGTACCAGCGTCCGCCGTTGTCGAAGGACTACCTCCGCGGCGAGAGCCACGAGCACGAGCTGCCGCTGGAGAACGAGGAGTTCTACCGCGACCAGGAGATCGAGGTGCAGCTCGGCACCAGGGTGGTCGGGTTGGACACGGACAGCCAGCAGGTCAGCACCGATGACGGGCGGTCCCTCACCTACGACGCGTGCGTGCTGGCGGTGGGGAGTGTGCCGAGCCCGTTGCCGGTGCCTGGCGGCGACCACCCGGACGTGCGGCTCCTTCGCTCGCGTGCCCACGCATCCCAGCTCCGGGATGCCGTTTCGGCCGCGTCGTCGGTCATCGTGATCGGCTCGGGCTTCATCGGGTGCGAGGCCGCGTGCTCGGTCGCCAGCGGTGGGCGGGAGGTCGTGATGGTCTCGCAGGAGGAGCGGCCGCAGCAGTCCCGGCTAGGAGCCGAGGCGGCGACCAGAGTGGCCGCATGGCTGTCCGAGGACGGGGTGCGCATGCTCGGCGGGGTCGACGTGGCCGCTATCGAGGGTGGACACACCGTGCACCTGAAGGAAGGTCGTTCGTTGACCGCAGACCTCGTGCTCGTGGCCGCCGGGGTCCACCAGGACACCGACTGGGTCGAGAGCGCCGGCGTGAAGTGTGACGGCGGCTTGGTGCTGACGGACAGCTCGATGCGCACGAGCGCTCCCGGCGTGTACGCCGCCGGCGACATCGCTCTCGCCCACAACGACGCCGCCGGGCGGCAGCTCAAGGTCGAGCACTGGGGGGATGCCCTGCGAATGGGCGAGGTCGCGGGCGCGAACGCTGCCGGCTCCGACGAGAGCTGGGCGCAGGTGCCCGGCTTCTGGAGCGAGATCGGCGCCCGGACACTGAAGTACTCCGCCTGGGGTGACGGGCACGACGAGACGCGGCTGGTCACGCACGGCGACGACGCGTTCACGGTCTGGTTCGGTCGCGACGGCAGGGTCGTCGGCGTGCTGGCGCACGAGCATGACGACGACTACGAGCGTGGCGGCCGGTTGGTCGAGCAGGGTGCCGACTTCGGTGACGGCCTGCTTCTCAGGTGAGATCAGCAGCTGCCAGGACCCGTCGCGCCAGCCCTATTTGCTGTCCCCTGACAGGCAAAAGGCGAGTAGCGTTCGAGCAGGCACCGACCGAGGGGGGTATGTGATGCCGAAGATCAGCAGGGACAAGCCGGTGATCAAGAAGACCACCACGACCACGTCTGCGACCCAGGCCGCGACGACGGCTGCGGCGGAGACGGTGAAGAAGGCGACCGCCAAGAAGTCGAGAGGGAAGAAGCCGACGCCCTAGTCAGTCGCCCGGCCACTCACCCGTCCACCGCTCGAAGACCCGCGCACCGCCGCGGCTCATCGCCGCCTTGACGACCGCGAAGATCGCGCCTTGCACGGCACTGGCGATGAGCACCTCGCGCATCGTGTACTCCGACTCCAGCGCCTTGGGTGCGTCGTGCTGGTCGCCGGGTGCCGCGTGCTTCCAGATCTGCTTGAAGACCTGGCCGGCGATGACGCCGGCGACGACACTGCCGACGAGCCCCACCGGACGGTAGAGGATCTTGGCGGGGGTGCTTCCTTGCTTCTCAGTGGGCATGTGACTGCTCCTCCTGGTCGTCCGGGATGTTCTCGTCGGCGCCACGAGTGGTGCGCAGACGTCGGCCACGCTCGATGTCCTCGCGCTCCTTCGCGGCGGCCTTGTCCAGCTTCTTGGTGTCACGCGGAGGCAGCTGCACGCTCTTCTCGGCCGCGACACCGGCTTGCAGCTCGCGGCCGCGCTCCAGCTCCGCGTCGAGCTCGGCGCCGAACAGCAGCGCGAGGTTCGTCAGCCACAGCCACAGCAAGAACACGATCACGCCGGCGAGGGCGCCGTAGGTCTTGTTGTAGCTGGAGAAGTTCGCCACGTAGAACCCGAACGCCGCTGACGCGAGCACCCACACGACGATCGCGAAGACCGCACCCACGCTGAGCCACCGGAACTTGGGCTGCTTGACGTTGGGGGTGGCCCAGTAGAGCAGTGCCACGATCGCGATGACGACCAGCAGCATCACCGGCCACTTCGCGATGTTCCACACCAGCACGGCGGTGGAGCCGAGCCCGATCGCATCGCCGACGGCCTGGGCAGCGGGCCCGGTGAGGACGAGCGCGAGGGCGACGACCGCAGCGAGCACGACCGTGATGAGCGTGACCAGCAGCATCACTGGTCGGAGCTTCCAGACCGGCCGGCCCTCACCGACCTCGTAGATGCGGTTCATCGCGCGACCGAACGACCCCACGTAGCCGGACGCGGACCACAGCGCGGTCGCCAGCCCGATGATCAGCGCCAGGCCGGTGCCGGAGGAGGTGCTCAGCTGGTTGACGGTGTCCTCGAGGGTCGGCGACTGCACTCCGACCTGGTGGAGGATGTCGATGAGTGTCTTGGTCGTCTTCGGCCCCTGCCCGACGAGGCCCACCAGTGAGAGCACGGCGACCAGCGCTGGGAACAACGCCAGCACGGAGTAGTACGTCAGCGCTGCGGCGAGGTCGGTGCACTCGTCACTGGAGAACTCGCGCATCGTCTTGCGCACGATGTACCTGCGTGACGGCTTGGTGAGGTCGTCGGGGGAGTCCGGCTTGCGGTCGTCCTCGGGTTCTGGTGCCTGCTTGCCGCGCTTGGGGGTCGAGCTCACCTGCGACGCCTCCAGACCACGAGCCCGGTCACGAGCAGCGCTGCGGCGGCAGCCGCCGAGACTGCGACGATCACGGGCGGTGTCGGGCGGCCGTTGTCGTCGGTCGCGGCGTTGACGGCCTTCGACGTCTCGTGTGCGACGCGGTCGCGGGCCACCTCGACACCTGCACGGGCCTGCTCGGTCGTGCTGCTCACCTTGTCCTTGGCGCGAGACTTCACGTCCAGCTTGGCGCCGAGCGCATCGACGGTCTCCGCCAGCTCCTCGCGGGTCTGCTCGATCTGCGACTGGAGCTCGTCGATGTCCGGTGTGCCGTTGGCGGTGTGCTGCACGGCGGTCTCCTGCGGGTCGGACGAGCTCATGACTGGGTGCCTCCCTTGACGGCCTGCACGTCCTGCTGGACGTTGGCGATGGTCTGCTCCGGCTTCGGCGGTGTCGCCTCGGTGACCTGCTTCTTGCCGAGCAGCGCGGCGACGCCCGCCACCGCGAACAGCACGACGGTCACGATGAGCGCGGCGAGCCAGGGATCCATCACCAAGGAGAGCGCCAAGATGACCGTCGCGATCAGCGCGCCGACGCCGTACAGCGCGACGAGGCCGGCCCCGCCGAAGAGGCCGGCGCCGATGCCGGCGTGCTTGGCCTTCGCGGTCATCTCGGCCTGTGCCAGCCGCAGCTCGGCGCGGATCAGCTGGGTCGACTTCTCGGTCAGCTGGGTCACCAGCTGTGCCGTCGAGGCGTCCTCGGGACGCCGAGGCTCTGCCACGCTCATGCCGTTTCACCGCTCTGGAGGGTGGACTCGCTCGCGACCGTCCCGGTGCTCGTCGGGCCGGTGGTTGTCGGGCCGGTGCTGACGGGTCCCGTGCTGGTGGGTTCGTCCGTCAGCTTCTGCTTCGCGGAGCCGGCGGCCTGCTTGACGGTCTCCTGCGCCTTGGTCTGTGCCTGCTCCGCGGTCTTCTGGACACGGGGGTCGTGCCACGCCTTGTCCGCCTGCGCCTTGATCTGCTCGTAGCGCTCGCGGCCGTCACGGGTCCCAAGGACGTACCCGATCGCAAGCCCGGCGACAAGTGCTGCCTTGCCCTTCATCTGAGTGCTCCCTCTATCGTCTCGGTGGCGTGCGGCGGTCCTCTCCGCGCGCCGTTGAGAGTCCTTTACCCACGGGCTTACGGTGTAAGCCGCACACGAGCGAACTTTCTTGCTTCGCCGAGGAGGCCCGATGAGCGAGAACGGCGAGCCGCCTGACGCGGACGCCGAGATGGTGGCCGGCAACGAGCCTCCCTCGGCGCGTCAGCCACTCGACCGGGAGCGCATCGTGGCCGCCGCGATCACCTTCATCGAGGAATCCGGACTGGCCAGTCTCTCCATGCGCCGGCTCGGGGCCGCCCTGGGCGTGGAGGCCATGTCGCTCTACCGCTACGTGCCCGGCCGGGAGAACCTGCTCGACGCGGTGGTCGAGACGATCATGGACGAGATGCGGGTCGACCCGGAGACCCTCCCGGAGCCCCGCGACGGCTGGCAGGACTTCCTGCAGCGGCTCGCTCATGGCGTGCGGCGCGTGGCGCTGGCCCACCCCAGGGCGTTCCCGCTCGTCGCCTCCCGGCCGGTCGAGGCGCCCTGGCTGCGGCCGCCGCTGCGAAGCCTGACGTGGGTCGAGGCCTTCCTCGACGGGCTCATCACCGAGGGGTTCAGCGACGAGGCAGCTGTCGGCGGCCTACCGCGCCTTCACCAGCTTCCTGCTCGGCCATCTCCTCCTCGAGGTGGCCACGCTCGGCGCGGACGTCGGTCCCCTCGACGTGCTCGACGACGGCGAGACCCGCAACGAGAGGCCGCTGACCCATCCCACGGTTGATCGACTCGGCCCGTGGCTGTCGGAGGACCACTCCGCGGCCGAGTTCGAGGAGGCCCTCGAGGAGCTGCTCAACCGGATCGCGCTGATGCAGGCCGAGTCCTAGCCGTCAGACACATGCTGGCGACCCCGTCCCGGTGAGCAAGGCGAGATGGTCCGCCAGGCCACCCGGTGCTCGGCCGCGCAGCCGGCCGCTCGTGACCACGCGGACCGCGGTGGTTCGCGACAGTCGGTGGCCTCGCGCGGTGAGTCTGTCCACGAGGTGCTGGTCCTCCCCGACCGGTACGTCGGGAAAGCCACCGACATCTAGGTAGGCGTCGGCGCGGACGCCGAGGTTGGCGCCGTACACGTGGTCGTGGCGGTGGAGCCCGGACACGTCGTGTCGCATCTTGGCGGCAAGCAGTGCGTCGTAGTCGGCCCGAGCAGCCGGGGTGCCCGGCCAGTGGTCGAGGTCCGCGAGCCCTACGACAGCCACGGTCTGCTCGCGCCTCGCGGTCGCCAAGATGTCGACCACCCAGGTCGGAGCCACCCGGGTGTCTGCGTCCGTCGACAGCACCCACGTCTGTTCGACGCGGGACCTGAGCCGAGCCAGCCCGCGGCGCGCAGCCGCGTCGCGCACCTGGCCGACCGTGGTCGACGTGTCGTCGCGGTGGACGCGCGCTTGCGCGAGGTCGCCGACTGCTCGACGTGCCGCTGCCGCGGTGTGGTCGCGGCAGCGGTGCGCAACCACCTCCAGCGCGGCATCGCTCACTGCGCCGTGCTGCCGAGCGTGGGCCAGCGACCTGCGCACGGTGGCCAGGGTGTCCGCGATGCCTTGCTCCTCGTCGTGAGCGGGCACCACCACGACGACGGCCGCGGTCATGGGTGGACCTCGGCGGACTTGAGGGCGTGCTGGCCGGCGGCCTCCCAGACGTGGTCGGGGTTGTGCTGGCGGATGTAGAGCTGCAGGTCTGCCAGGGTGCGAGCAAGTCGGGCATTGCCGACGAGCCCGCCGGGCCCGACGATCTTGGCGGCCTCGTCGATCACCGTCTCGCAGGCGTCGACGACGCCGGACCGAGCGGACGCGACGCCGCGTTCGACCGCGCCCCGGTCGAGATCGTCGAGCCGCTCGGCGACGTGCTCGACGAGCGCCCCGGCCTGCCACGCGGCATGGTCCATGCGTCCGAGTCGCCGCAGCTGGTGGGAGGTGGCGGAGAACTCCCGCAGCCCGGTCGCCACCTGGTCGGTGACCGAGCGTGCGCCACCGGCCCACACGGCGGCGACCCCCAGCCCGCCGATCACGAATCCGGGCCGGTCCAGGTAGAAGCTCTCCTCACCGATCGGGTCGCCTGCGGTCGTGTCCACCGTCACGGTGAACGATCGCGAGGCGTCCATCGCCGCGGTGTGCCACGTCGACCGGTCGGGCCGCACGTCTGCGGCCGCGATGTCGAAGAGCAGGTGCGTGCTGTCGTCGACCCATCCGGGCAGCAGCACCCGGTCGATCACGTCGATGCCTGAGGCGAACCGGACCTGCCCGGTCAGGCGCCAGCCCTCCGGACCCTTCGTCGCGCGCACTCCGGTGCCGGCGGAGCGGGATGCCCACACGCCGTAGACGCCGTCGACCGGGCTGGTGCCTGCTTCGGCGAGGATCCGGTGCGCGTCGACGTGCCCCTCGACGAGCCGTGCCAGGCAGAGGTCGATCTGGCTGACCTCGGCGAGCGCACGGACGGTCTGGGTGAAGGGGCCGGTCCAGGACCTGTCGAAGCACGTCTCGCGCACCCCCGCGCGCATGCCGTCGAGCGAGGAGCGCACCTGGTCCGCGGTCGTCATTGCACTACCTCGTAGACGTCGAGCAGGAAGTCGTGCTCCTGGTGCGTGACGAGCCGGCAGGCGCGCTGCGATGCCGCGTAGCCGCTCATCAGCTGGTGGGCCTCCGGTCCGCTGACGAAGGCGTCGTGCGGGTCGTGCGCCCAGTGCTGCACGACGACGTGGGTGCCCGGCGCGGTGACCGACCAGAGGCTCTCGATGGCCGCGGCCGGATCCGGGAGGTAGTACAAGAACTCGGCCACGACGAGCAGCTCGACGGGGCCTCGTGCGGCGATCTCGGGCACCCGCGAGACGACGACATCGACGTTCGGCAGGTGCGCGGTGCGGTCCCGCGTCCGTCGTACGGCGTCGAGCGAGGCGTCACTGGCCAGCACGTGGTCGCAGCGTTCGGCCAGCGCCTGCGTGGCGACCCCGATGCCGCACCCCGGCTCCCACGCCGAGGCGTACCGCTCCAAGGGGAGGGAGGCGAGAAGCACCCCGTCGCTTGCGTCGCTCGTACCACGAGGACTCCACATCCCAGGGGTCTGCGTCGGCCGCGTAGACAGCGTCGAAGTCGGGTGGCTGCCGCACGCTCATGGGACGACCACGCACTCGTGCGGCCAGTTGACGACCGACAGCGGGACGATCGGGTAGAGGCCAGGCCGCAACGGCTGCGTCTGCGACGGGTACGACGCGAGCGCCCGCGCCTTCGTCCGGCGAGCGGAGCCGGTGGTCTCGACCCGTCGCACGTCGACGTCCACGGTTGCCGGATCGGTCCAGTGCACGGCCCAGAGCAGCATCTCGACCACCCGGCGGGGGCCTGCGACCCGATTGGCCACGGTTGCGGCGGCCTGGTGGTCCGGGTGTGGGTCGTGGCGCCACAACGTGAGGATGACGTCGGGGTCGATTTCCTCCACCAGCTCGCCGATCGCCGCCGCGGCCTCGTCCACGCAGACGTCGAGTCGACCATCGGCAAAGCGCGGGGTCTGATGGCACGTGACACCCAGCTCGCGCGCAGGCGGCCGTCAGCTCCGTGACCCGTCGCTCGCCGAGACCCGGCTCCGCGAGTGTGACGTGGTCGAGAGCGGCCTCTCCGGCAGACAGGCACACCACGTGGACTGCCAAACCTTCCGCCGCGAGGCTCGCGAGCGTGGCGCCCATCGCCAGCGTCTCGTCGTCGGGATGGGCCACGATCGCCAGCACCGACCTGGCCTCGCTGTCTCCGAGTGCTTCCCTCGGAGACACCGGCCGGTCCCGGTGCAGGCGTGAGGCCCAGGCATCGGTGAACAGCGATGGAGGAGTGACCCGGACTGTCGTCTCGGGCCACGGAGCGTCGAGCATGCGTCCGCTTCCGGGTTGGAGGGCCGTGGCTACCTCTCAACCACCAACGCCTCACTACCCACTAATGCGGAAAAGGTGCGCCCGACCGCAGATGGCGCTTCTCGCTCACAGCCCGAGCTCGGAGAGGCGATCGTCGTACTCCAGCTCGATGTCCTCCTCGGGCCGCTCCGAGGTCCACAGCTGCTCGAGCGAGGCCCGTGTCTGCACGTCGAGCGCCGCGTAACGCTCACGCCAGGTCTCCGCCTTCTCGATCCAGTACCCGACGGCCTTGTAGGCGGAAGGTGCGAGGCCGAGCTCGCGGCGAAGGTGCCTGCGGACACCGCGGAGCGCTGTGGACTCGCCCGCCACCCACACGTAGCCGGCGTCGTCCGGGAGGGGCAGGGACCGGACGACCTCCTCCAGCAGTGAGGGGCCGTGGCCGTTGCCGGCACTGACCCAGGTCACCTTGGCGGCGCCGGGCAGGTCGACCCGGTGATCGGCGTCCGGCACTTCCACGACGGCGTGGGTCTGCACTCGCGCGGACGTGGTCTCGACGATCCGGGCTAGCGCGGGAAGGCCGGCGCAGTCGGCGACGAGCGTCTGCATGGCGAGGCCGCCGGCGGGTCGTAGAGACCGGTCGGGGTGTTGAGGCCCACCACGTCACCTGGCTGCGCGGCCCTGGCCCAGCCCGAGGCGACCCCTCCTTCGTGCACGACGATGTCGACGGTCACCTCGCCGGATCCGTGGTCGTGCGAACGCACGGTGTAGGTGCGAAGGGTGCGCAGGTCGACACTGGCGTAGTCGATCGCGTTGTCCACCACCTCGGGCAGCGTCGGCTCGGTGGCACCCGGCGGCGGGAAGAACAGCCGGACGTACTCGTCGCCCACCCCGGTCGACCGGAAGTCCGCGAGGGCCTGCCCACCCAGGACCACGCGACGCATCGTCGGCATCAGGTCCTCGACGCGGACCACGACTGCTCGGAAGACCTGCATGGGGAGCTCGGTTGCCGCCATCAGCGCGTGGTCTCCCTCTGGTCGTGCTCGCTGATCGGAACGACCATGGGCGCTCCGCTCACCGGGCAGGGGAGCACCTGGCAGTCGAGCCCGAAGACCCGAGTGATGAGGTCGGTGTCGACGATGTCGGTCGGCTGCCCCTCGGCGGTGATCTGACCGTCCTTGAGCGCGATCAGGTGGTGCGCGTAGCGGAACGCCAGATTGAGGTCGTGCAGCACCAGCACGATGGTGGTGTGCTGCGTCTTGTTGAGCGCCGTCAACAGATCCAGCAGCTCGACCTGGTGGCTGACATCGAGGTACGTCGTCGGCTCGTCGAGCAGCAGCAGATCGGTCTGTTGAGCGAGCGCCATCGCGACCCAGACGCGTTGTCGCTGACCACCCGAAAGGCTCAGCACGGGACGGTCGACGAGGTCGGCCGTCCCCGTGGCGAGGAGAGCTTCGGCGACCGCGGCGTCGTCGTCGGCCGACCAGCGACGGAACCAGCCCTGGTGCGGGTACCTGCCCCGTCCGACCAGGTCGGCCACCGTGATGCCATCGGGGGCCGTCGGGCTCTGAGGCAGCAGGGCCATGACCTTGGCGACATCGATCGAGCGGAGGTCGCTGAGCGTCTGCCCGTCGAGCACCACACGGCCCGCCATCGGGCTCAGCAGGCGCGCCAGTCCTCGCAGGAGGGTCGACTTGCCGGACGCGTTGGCTCCCACGATCACGGTGATGTCGCCGTCGGGAACGATGCAGTCGAGGGACTCGACGACCGGGGTGTTCTCGTAGCCGAGGGTCAGGCGCTCGGAGCGCAGGTCGTGGGTCATCCGTCGTCCTTGTTCATGGAAGCGAGCAGCCAGATCAGGTAGGGCGCCCCGACCAGGCCAGTGACGACGCCCGTCGGAAGTGGTGTCGGCAGGAGGTACTCCGCGACCAGATAGGCGGCGAGCACGATGGAGGCTCCGACGAAGCCGGAGGCGAGCACGCCGCCTCGCGCCGGCCCGAGAACTCGAGCCGCGATGGGGCCGGACATGAGCGCGACGAAGGGGATCGGTCCGGCCGCAGCGGTGGCGAAGGCGACGAGCGTCACGGCGAGAGCGATGAGCAGCCGTCGTGCGTGCTCGACACGAATACCCGAGGCGGTGGCCGACTCGTCGCCGAGCTCGAGGGTGCTGAGGGGGCGCTCGAGGGCGAGCGTGACGGGCACGGTGAGCGCCACCACGACAGCGAGGACGCGCAGCTCCGCAGCTCCCGCGAAGCCGACCGATCTGGTCAGCCACGTCATCGCCGCCCGCGCGTCGAAGATCTGCGCGCGGGCGAGGAGGTAGCCGACCATCGAGATCATGAAGGCCGAGACGCCGACCCCCATGAGGATGAAGCGGAGACCCGTGATGCCGTCACGGAAGGCGAGCAGGTAGATCAGCAGCGAGCTCGCCGTCGCACCCGCGAGAGCAGCACCGGAGACCCACAGCCCGCTGAGGTGGAACAAGACGATCGCGCCGGCGGCGAAGAGCGACGCGCCCGACGAGATCCCGACGAAGTCCGGCGACGCGAGCGGATTGCGAAGCATGCGCTGGAAGATCGGTCCGGCGAGGCCGAAGGCCGCGCCGACGGTCAGTGCGGTGGCCGGCTGCGGGGAGCCGCAGCTCGCGGACCACGAAGTCGGTCAGCGGGTCCTCTCGCAGGAACAGCAACGACCCGGCGACGCTCGCGGGGGAGAGCCAGCTCGAGCCGGCCATCAACGTGAGGGCGAAGAGCGCGAGCGCAAGCGCCGCGAGGCCGACCATGGTGCCGACCCGTCGGCGGTTCCGTCCCGACCGGGCGGACCGGACATCTGCAAGCACTGAGGAGGTCACAGTGCCGCCAGGTCCTTGTAGCGGACGAGCCCGATGAAGACCGGTGCTCCCAAGATGCCGAGCACGACGCCGACTTGGAGCTCGCCGGGTTGCACCGCCAGCCGGCCGATGACATCTGCCACGAGCAGCACGGCGGTGACAGGAGTGCGGTGTAGGCCAGCACCCACCGGTAGTCCGGCCCGACGACGGCGCGCACCGCTTGCGGGACCGCGAGCCCCAAGAACACGATCGGTCCGCATGCCGCGACCGCGGCACCGCACAGCACGGCGACGGTCGACGAACAGGGTCAACCGGGTCCGCGCGACGTTCTGCCCGAGCCCGGAGGGCAAGGTCGTCACCCAGGGCGAGTCCGTTGAGCGCGCGACCGGAGAGAGAGCGCGACCACGATCCCGGCCACCAGGAACGGCAGGGTCTGCCACAGCACGGGGTAGTAGCGGCCCGCCAGCGAGCCGACCTGCCAGAACCTGATCTCCTGCAGCGCGTCGAGATCGGTCAGCACGCAGTGCCGAGGTCAGCGCGTAGAGACCGGCGCTCACCGCGGCGCCGGCGAGGGCGAGCTTGACCGGTGTGGCACCGGCCCGGCCGAGCGACGCCAAGGTGTAGACGGTCACCACGGCGAGGCCGGCGCCGACGAAGCTGAACCAGACGTACGTCGAGAGGCTCTGCGTGCCGAGCACGACGATGGCGGTCACTATCGCTGCGGCAGCCCCGCCGTTGATGCCGAGGATGCCCGGGTCGGCCAGCGGATTCCGGGTGGCCGCCTGGAGCACAGCGCCGGCAAGGCCAAGGGCGGCACCAGCGGTGAGGCCGATCAGGGTGCGCGGCACCCGGATCTCGCGGATCACCGTCTGCGAGGTGGAGGCGGGGTCGAAGTCGACCAGCGCCTGCCAGATCGTGTGGACCGACATCAGGCGGGTGCCGAGGGTGATGCTGACGACGCAGACAGCCGCCAGCAGCACCACGAGAGCGAACGAGTCCGGTGAGCCGGACCGTCATCCGCTGACGTGCTCGTCGGCCTTCTGCACCGCTGCGGTGAGCTGCTCCAGCTGCTGGGCGTAGGCGTCGTAGGTGTGCACCCAGAAACCGGGCCACGGGGTGTACGCGCGAGCCTTCGCTGCCGCGATCTTGTCCCAGGTCGGCTGGCTCGGATCCGAGCTCGATGTTGTCCTGGTAGCCGCGGTCGTCGATCAGCAGGAGGTCCGGCTGGTACTTGTCCGCCTTCTCCCACGAGAGGTACTCCCAGTAGGGGAAGTCCTTCTTCGGCGAGTCAGGGTTGATCACGTCCAGGCCCCAGCGTTGGAAGTCGGTCAGCGACGTGGAGTACTTGGGGACGGCGACGTACAACATGTCCTTGGCGGGAGCCACGGCGAGGGCGGACAGCTCGGGCTTGTCCTTGGTGGCCTTCTTGAAGTCGGCCAGAGCAGTGGCGAACCGCTCGCGACCGGCTTGGCGGTCGCTGGCATTCACGTCCACCCCGAGGGACTTGGCGAAGCCCTCGTACCACTTGACCACCGCGAGCAGCGAGCCTTCCTGGCGGGCGCCGATGACCGGCGCGAGCTTCTTGACCTTGAGGGACTGTGCGTCGACGCCTTCCTCGAACCCCTGGTACGCCTTCTGCGGCGGCCACCAGTCCGCAACGATCAGGTCGGGCTCGAGGGAGGCGACCTTCGCGGCGTCGATCTTGCCCCACTCCTTGCCGACGATCGGGATGCCCGCGACAGCGGACTTGGTCAGGCCGGGCTCCAGCTCGAGGTCCTGGGCCAAGAAGATGCCCACCGGCTTGATGCCGTAGGCCAGCAGGCCGGCCGCCTCGGCGGCGCTGGCGATGATCCGCTTCGGCTTGTGGTCCAGCGTGATGGTGTCGCCGTTGCCGGAGACGTAGGACCACGAGGAGTCCTCGCCGGCGCTCGAGGTGGCCTCCTTTCCGTCGTCGCCGCAGGCGGTGAGCGTCACGGCGATGAGCAGGAGCGGGGCGAGAAGCAATGATCGGGGTTTCACGGCAAGCCCTTCGTCAAGTTAGGTAAGGGTTACCTTAGTTGATCACGGGTCGGGTTGCCAAGAGCCGTCCGTTCTCGGACGCCCAGGACCTCTCGGGTGCCGCGTGGCAGCGCGTCAGTGCAGGGCGACCTTGAGCAGCGCGACGAGGATGCCCAGCCCGGCGCCGGCTCCCGCACTCGCGATCCGGCCCCAGGTGTCGAGGCCGCCGCGCACCCCGGCGAGATAGCTGTACGCCGTGAGCAGCCCGATGGTCGCGATCATCGCCGTCCATGCCGCGCCGCGCAGGTTCGCACCGAACAACGTCGCGACCAGCAGCACCCCGACGGGCACCACGGACGCACCGAGGATGGGCCAGGTCTCCGCAGCGGCATGTCGCAGCGCGGCGAGCGGATGGTGCTGGTGCATGAGTGAGTTCGCGATGGTCACCGCGTGCAGATGGGCCAGCCAGTACACCGCGACCGTGCCGAGGATCGCGAGCGTCAGATGGGCCACCGTCTCGACGTGGGTGCCGGCGTAGGCGATCACCGCGGCACACACGACGGTGCCGGTGATCGCACCCTCGGCGCCCGCGAAAAGTCCCAACGGGTCGGGCTCGACCTTGCCGCGCGGTGACGACATGCGGCGAGCATGGCAGTCCTCGGAGCGCGGGTCTCACCCTGTTCGGGTGACGCGACTTCAGAGCCGGCGGCAGATCGTCACCGCAGGAACAGCGATGCCGACGGCGCCGATTGGACGAGGTCGGGGAGGGTGCCGGCGAAATGCTGCGCGTGCGATGGCTCGGCCACTCGACGGTGGTGATCGACATCGACGGTTGCCGCGTCGTCGCGGACCCGTTGCTCCGGCGTCACAACGGCCCGCTGCGACGACGCGGGACGGCACCGAGGGCCGAGTGGTGGGCAGGGACCCAGGTCGTGCTGCTGTCCCACCTGCACCACGACCACGCCGAGCTGTCATCGCTCCGGTTGCTGGGGGACGTGCCGATCCTCACCTGCGAGGTCAACGCCGCGTGGTTGCGTCGTCGCGGACTCCGCGGCGTCGGCGTCGGCGACGACTGGGTGGAGGTCGTCGATCACGGTCCGAGCATCCGGCTGGTCAAGGCAGTGCACCACAGTCGTCCGATGCCGCACCGGCCCAACGGTGCGAACGGCCACCTGCTGCGCACCGCCATCAGCTGCGTGTGGGTGGCCGGCGACACCGACCTGTATCCCGAGATCGCCGAGCTGCCGCGGTGGGCCGGACGTGAGGTCGAGCTGGCCGTCGTGCCCATCGCGGGCTGGGGACCGCGGCTCTCGGCAGGTCACATGGGCCCGCGAGAAGCTGCCATCGCCTGCGCGCAGAGCGGCGCGCGGTGGGCCCTCCCGGTCCACTGGGGCACGTTGCACCCGCCGGTGATGCACCGGTTCGGCGACTGGATCGACCGCCCTCTGGGGGAGTTCGACGCCGCGCTCGAGCGCGAGGCCCCCGGCTGTGAGCGCGTCAGGCTCAGCCCCGGTGAGGCATGGACCGCACCAGCGTCGGGCTAGGTGAGGTTCTGCGCGTGGTCGGCGAAGTAGCGCAGGGCCGTCTTCGTCTTCGTCTGCTGGGGCGCGCTCAGGTCGACGCCGTGTCCGCCCAGGAACGCCTTTGCCTCCGCGGCGACCGTGAACGCGTCCGCGGGCGGGCACTTCGTGGACAGCTCGAGGCACCGGCCGCCGTCGGGGTACAGCCATAGCTCGGCTACCAGGCTCCGGTCGAACTCCGGGTGACGGAACTTGAGCTTGAAGACGTTGATCGGGCCGAGGATCGCGAGCGAGTCCAGCTCGAGGCCGTCGGGGGCGTTGGCGGCGTAGAACTCGCGCTGCGCGGCCGTGAAGAGCTTCCGGATCGGCCGCTGGCCCAGCGTCACCTGCTGCACCCGGCCGTTGTCGGCCTCGGCCTTCATGGAGCCGGAGGTGACGAACCCTCCCGGCATCGCGTCCACCTCGACGCCGAAGGACTTCTTCGCCCGAAGGCTGTCGGGGAGATGTGCCGGGTCGACCGGCCTCAGCTTGACGACCGAGTCCCCGGTCTTGCCCTGGACGCGGCGGGCACGAACCACCACGCCGTGCGCGTCGAGGTCGAGATCGGGGGTGTCGAAGAAGCACACCTGCCGGATCTGGGCGTCGAGGACGTCCATCCCGAGTGCGACCGCGGTGGACCGGTAGTGCTCGTCGGAGACGGTCAGCTTGAGCTCGACCGAGTCGGCGCCGCCCAGCAGCGGGAGGAGCTCGCCGAGCTGCTCGGCCGAGAGTGCTGGGGCGTCGGCGCCGACCGGACGCCGCTGCTCGGTCACGGGGTCCATGGGCTGCCTCCTCGTTCGCCCCGAAGCCTCGCGGCGCACCAGGCGGGAGGCCCCACCCGGTTCGGGTGAAGGCGGCAAGGCGTGCCGTCGCAGGCGTCGAGATGCGGTCAAAACCGCACATACGAGACTAAAAGGTCTCTAGAATCGTGGTTACGTCGAGCTGCGGCAGCTCGGTGACGCGCGACACCGAGCCCTGGGGAGATGAGCGATCGTGAGCCTCGAACAGCTGCCGGCGACCACCCAGTCGGCCTCGGCCCTGGCGGGCGTGCTCGGCGACCGGGCGATCCACAGCCTGTTCCAGCCGGTGGTCGACATCGACTCGGGGGCGGTCGTGGCCTACGAGGCTCTTGCTCGTGGGCCGAAGGGACCACTCGGGAGTCCGGCCGCGCTGTTCTCCGCGGCGCGCGAGCAGGGGCTGCTGGTCGAGCTGGATGCCGCCTGCCGCGACGCGGCTTTCGCGGGTGCGATTCGCCAGGGTGTGATTCCGCCACTGACGCTGTTCGTCAACGTCGAGCCGGAGGTGCTCGACACTGCGGCCGAGGACGTGCTGCCGCAGGTCGCAGCCGCGGCACCGGCCGACCTGCGAGTCGTCCTGGAGATCACCGAACGATCGCTGTTCGCCCGCCCGGCCGAGCTGTTGCGCACCGTCGAGCGGGTCAGGGACCTGGGCTGGGGAGTGGCACTCGACGACGTCGGTGCCGAACCCGCCTCGATGGCTCTGATGCCGTTGCTACGACCCGACATCGTCAAGCTCGACCTGAGCCTCGTCCAGCAGCGACCGGGCCCGGCCGCCGCGGAGACCATGAGTGCCGTGAACGCCTATGCCGAGGCCAGCGGCGCGCGGATTCTCGCAGAGGGGATCGAGACCGCGCAGCACCTGGCCGCAGCGCGGGCTCTGGGGGCCACCCTCGGACAGGGTTGGCTCTTCGGTCGCCCGGCCCGACAGCTGCTGGTGGAGCGACCGTCGGCCTCGCTGGTGCTGCCGGCATCGCGCCCCGCCGGCGGGCTCGTGCCCGAGTCACCGTTCGCATGCCTTCGCCCGAGCACGAGGTTGCGGCGAGCCCCGAAGCGGCTGCTGGTCGAGATGAGCAAGCACCTCGAGCGCGAGGCCATGCGTCTGGGTCCCGCGGGCATGGTCGTCTCCGCATTCCAGGACGTGCGGAACCTGACTCCGGCCACCCGGCATCGCTACGCGGCCCTCGCGGAGACGGCTGGTCTCGTCTGCGCTGTCGGCAGGGGGATCGGCAACGAGCCCTTGCCCGGCGTGCGAGGCGCCGACCTCCGTGAGGGTGACCCGGTCCTCGGCGAGTGGGACCTGGTGGTGCTGAGCCCGCACTTCGCCGGAGCGTTGCTGGCGCGAGACAGGGGTGACGGCGCCTTCCGACCGGGAGCGCAGCTTCGACTACGCCCTGACGTTCGACCGGGAGACCGTGGTTCGAGCAGCGCACGGGCTGCTCACCCGCCTCTCCCCGCACTAGTCCACCCGGGGTCTGGACGGCAGGTTAGGTAAGCCTTACCTTATGTCGATGATCGCGGACCTCATCGAGCTCGCCTACCGCCGCAACCTCGTGCACGACGTGAGGCTCGAGCAGGACGGGAGCGACGCCTACGTGCTCCGCGCCTGGCCGGACCCGATCACCGTGTTCGTCCGGCCGGACGGCCGGTTCTCTCGCGCCTTGGTCGACGGCGAGCAGCTCACATTGGGACAGGTGCTGCACAACCTGAACCGGCGGCCGTGCGAGCGGGAGCAGGCGGTCACGGCCCCCTCTGCAGCCACAAGGACACGTGCGCGGGCTGCATCGTCTCGTTGACGACGGCACGCAGGTCCAGGCCGACGGCCTCGAGGTCGACCTCCTCGCGCAGGCGTGCCACGAAGGACTCGAGCGTGCGGGCCGCGTCGTACTTGCGGCGGTAGAAGCGGCGGTCGACAAGACGCTGGATGCGCGAGCGCAGCGGGCGGAAGAGCGCGGCGACGCCCAGCGTCGACACGGCGACGGCGAGGTCGGACTTCCCGGTGATCGGGTCGAGCACGAACCTGAAGGCCAGCACCGATACGAGGTACGTCGCGACAAGCACCGCGGTCAGACCGGCGTAGACCAGGGTGCGGTTGATGATCGTGTCGATCTCGTAGAGCCGGTAGCGCAGTACGGCCACGCCGATGGTGAGAGGCACCGTCATGTTGGCAGCCGATGTCGATCAGCGCCACAGGCACCGGAAACCCGGTCGCCGCGGTGAGCGACCCCAACAGGGTGGCCACGAGCAGGGGGAGCCCGACGGCGAGAAGGACCATGCCAGCGAACGCGATCCACCGGATCTGCAACCGGGCCAGGCCGTCCGACCGTCGGTAGCGCAGGACCAGGGACGTCACGGCGCCTACGAAGCTGATCGGGATGAGGACGAACAGCGGCGACAGGTGCTGCAGCCACGCTGAGCCGATCGGGTTCTCGGTGCCGGGCAGTCCCGTCACTCGTCCGGGCACGGTCACGAGCTGGATCGTGACGAGGACGAACGAACCCGTGCAGAACCACGCGAACCACCGCCACCGTGCCGAGAGCAGCTGTCCGTCGGGAAACGTGAGCACGAGCAGGGAGGTGAGACCCACGGCCGGCAACCACAACGGATCCGACAGCGCCATCCACTCGGCGATGCTCGGCAGCCCCCGAGCATAGGTCCACGCACCGACCGCCTCGGCTGCCGCCTGCACAGCCCAGACGAAACCGATCGCGAGGCACAGCCAGCCGACTGTGTTCTCCGGGCGGCGCCGACACACGAGCGCCCCCACGACCGTGTACGCCCCCGGGACGCCCAGGAAGAAGATCGACAGCAGGGTGTGAGTGATGTCTGACGTGCTCTCGCCGAGGACGATGAAGACCAGGGCGACGGCGATCGCGGCGATCGTGGAGACGACGAGCGCGCCCCGGAGCAGTCGCCAGGCAGGCGACGATCGCGCTGCATCGGTATGGGTCCCCACGCTCCGGAGCATCGCAAGGCCCCGTCCCGAGATCGTTACGAGCGACCGGGGCAACGCTCACCCGACCGTCGCCTGCCGGTCACCTGCTGTTCGGTCGGAGTTGATCGACCTTGACGAGGCTGCGAGCTCCGACTCGACCACAGGAGTGAGCATGACCCTCGCCCGTCGCAGTGTCCTGACCGGAAGTGCCGCCGGTGTCGGACTCGTCGTCGCAGGCTCGGTGCCGTCGTTGGCGCAGGCCAGCCCCCAGTCCAAGCAACAGCCCAGCCACCCGTCTCCCGGCGGGGCCACCGGCCGTCCCTTCCCGCCACTGGTCGACGACCCGCGTGGGCTGCTGGCGCTCCCGCCAGGCTTCTCCTACAAGGTCGTGACCTACGCCGGGAAGACGAAGCTGAGGGACACGGACGCGTTCACCCCTTCCAACCACGACGGCACCGCGGTGTTCGACGCAGGCCGTGGGCGGTTGCGGCTGATCCAGAACCATGAACTGCCGGCCGGGTCGTCCCTGGGTGTGCCGCACGTGAAGAACACGGTCTACGACCCAACGGCGCCGATGGGTGGCGGTTGCACCGTCATCGAGACCGATCACGAGGGCCGCAACCTCGGCGAGTGGGTCGGGATCTCCGGCACGCACACCAACTGCGCCGGCGGCCCCAGCCCTTGGGGCACGTGGCTGACGTGCGAGGAGACCGAGGCCAAGGCGGGCACCGCCTGGACCAACAACGGTCAGTCCGGCAGCTACTCGCGCGACCACGGCTACGTGTTCGAGGTCTTCGCCGACGGCCGCAAGCTGCCCAAGCCGATCAAGGCCTTCGGCCGCTACGCGCACGAGGCGATGGCGATCGACCCTGGCCGTACTCGGGTATACCTCTCGGAGGACGCCAGCACCCCGAACGGACTGTTCTACCGCTGGAGCGCGCCGCGTGGCGTGAAGCTCGGCCCCGGCATCGCGGACAAGATCGGTGCCACCGACGGCACGCTCGAGGCGATGGCCATCCTCATGGATGACGGGTCCGTGCTCCCCGATGTCGCCTACCTGACATCGGCCCAGCTCGGCCGGCCGTTCCGCGTCAAGTGGGTCGAGGTGCCCGAGCGGGACGGTCAGACGACGTCGGTGCGCAAGCAGTTCACCAACGAAGTGACGCGCGGCAAGAAGTTCGAGGGGGTCTTCGGGACCGACAAGGGCGTGTACGTCGTGAACAGCTTCGCGTTCAACACCGGCGACCTGCCGGTCGACGCGGTCAAGCACGACGGCATGGTCTGGTTCTACTCCTACGCCGACCAGACCATCACGCTCGTCACCTACTTCCCGCACCAGACCACCAGCGACACCGGGACGGCACCGCGCTACGACGGCGTGGTCTTCGACGGCCCGGACAACGTCACGGTCACACCGTGGGGGACCCTCGTGCTCGCGGAGGACGGTGTCGGCGCCTCGCACGTGCTCAGCTCGGTGCCTGGCGGTCCGTCGTACGCAATCGCACGCAACCAGCTGAACATCGGATCGGCCGGCTCCCCGGAGTTCTCGGAGTTCACCGGGCCGACGTTCTCCTCGGACGGCCGGGTGCTGTTCGTCAACATCCAGACACCGGGCATCACCTTGGCGATCACCGGGCCGTGGGAGAAGTACCTGGGCGGCGGCCGGTGAAGGCTGACTACTGAGTGGTGAGTCAGTAGATTCACGACGTGACTCTCGTCGTGAAGGCAGGCCGGTTCGTCGACGTCGACAACGGAGAGGTCCTCGCCGATCGGCGCGTGGTCGTCGACGGCGATCGGGTCAGCGCTGTCCTGGCGCCTGAGCAGCCGTCACCGCCCGGGATCGAGGTCCTCGATCTCGGCGACTGCACCGTGATGCCGGGGCTGATCGACCTGCACACCCACCTGGTGGGACCGGTCGAGTCCGGCGACAGTCCGGCGGCCATCGGCCGCACGCCCGCAGAGGAGGCCCTGCTCGGGGTCGCCAACGCCAAGGCGACGCTCGAATCCGGTTTCACGACCGTCCGTGACGTGGGGACCTTCTGGGCGTTCGTCGACGTCGACCTGCGACGCGCCATCGATGCGGGCGTCGTCCCCGGCCCGCGCATGCGGTGCGCCGGCGCCTACGTGACCCGCGCGGGTGGCGGAGGCGAGGTCACCGGAGCGCCCGAGGGAATGACGGTCCCGCCCGAGCTCAGGGTCGGGGTCGCCGACACCCCCGACGAGGTACGACGAGCGGCCGAGCGCATCCTCGACGGCGGAGCCGATCTCGTGAAGGTGATCGCCACCGGCGCAGTGCTCGCGCTCGGGACGGAGCCCTCGGAACCCGAGCTGTCGCAGGAGCAGGTGCGGGCGGCCGTCGAGGTCGCGGCCGACCGCGGTGCGTTCGTCGCCGCCCACGCGCACGGCGCCGAAGGCGCCAAGAACGCGATCCGGGCCGGTGCGCGCTCGATCGAGCACGGCTCGCTGCTAGACGACGAGGCGCTCGACCTCATGGGTGAGCACGGGACCTGGCTGGTCGCCGACGTCTACAACGGTGACTGGATCGCGGAGGTCGGCACACGCGACGGCTGGCCGGCCGAGCTGTTGCGCAAGAACCGGGAGACCACCGAGACCCAGCGTGCCGTCTTCCGCTCTGCTCTCGAGCGTGGCAACGCGATCGCGTTCGGCACGGATGCCGGAGTGTTCCCGCACGGCCTCAATGCGCGGCAGCTGGCCGTGATGGTGCGGCTCGGCATGACGCCGGTGGCAGCCCTGCAGGCGGCCACGCGAGACGCCGCGCGCTGCCTGGGCTGGGAGGACGAGGTCGGTTCGTTGCTGCCCGGCAGCTATGCCGACCTCGTCGCGGTGCCGGGTCACGATCTGGGTGACCTGTCGCCGTTGCAGTCGCCGGCTCTGGTGATGAAGGGCGGGCAGGTGGTCGCCGACCGGCGCTAGCGGCGCAATGCGTTGCGCAGCGCGCGGAACGGCGTGTTGAGCGTGTAGAGCATCGAGCGGATCGCCGAGGAGTGCCACACGTTCGTCCAGCGTCGCCACTGCCGCTTCTTGTCGACGCAGATCACGTTGGTGTCGACCTCGACGTCCGTGATGTCGAAGTGCGCGGCGAGGGTGCGCAGCGTGTGGTCCCAGATGCGGTTCTCCTGCCGGTGTCCGCCGAGGACCATGCCGATCTCGAAGATCGGGTCGGACGCCCGCATCAGCACCTGCGCCTGGGCCACCGTCTCGTCGCCCTGCTCGGACGCGCTGAAGGTGATCCAGCCCGCGAACATGTGGCCCTGCGGTGTCATCAGCGTGAACGACTCGTCGTCGGCGTAGAGCACCATCACGCCGGTCGACAGCTTCAGCCGCCCGGGCAGCGTGCCCTCGACGAGCGCGACCTCGCCGGGCTCGATCCCGGTGAGCGGGGCGTAGAAGTGGTTGCTCTTCGGCCAGAAGTCCGGGAACCGGACCTTCCAGGTGGAGATCACGTCGACCGCTGACGCGCGGTCCCTCGGCAGCCGGACCTGGTAGGTCTTCTGCCACATCTTGCCGAAGCCCTGGATCGGGCTGGCCAGTCGCTTGCCCGAGACGTTGATGCCGGTGGCGCCCTTGGGGACCTCGGACACGTTGAGACGGGACACGGACTTCGCCCAGTTGGCCGCATCTCGCGCGGCGGCCTGCTCGACCGGTGCGATGGGTTGCTCGCTCATGCCCGCCTCCGTGTCATGCGGAGCCGGCAGCGCGCAGCGCCGCCTGCTCGTCGTCGTGGATGCCGATCGCCTCGTCGAGGCGGGTCAGCTCGAAGATCTGCCGGTAGTGGTCGGACAGCCCGTAGGCCAGCAGCTGCTGGGAGTGGCGGTTCGCCCGGACCAGCAGCGTCACCAGCAGGCCGATCCCGCCACTGTTCATGTACGCGAGCCCGGAGAAGTTGAGCACGATCGCCTTGGCGTCCCCGACCTCGTCGTAGGCGCCCATCAGGACCGTCTCGGAGTTGGCCGTCACGTCCCCCGTGATGTCGACCAGGCCGGCTTCGCCGCTTCGTCGTACGTCGAAGGTGGCGCTCGCCTTGGTCATGGTGTGTTCCCCTCCGCGCCGATGACGGCGCTGTCCTCGTCCGGATTGATGGCCAGGAAGTCGGCGAGCCGCGTGATCTCGAAGATCTCCTGGTAGTGCGGCGTCAGGCCGAACGCGCGGATCGGGATCGCCCTGGTGCGGGCCTTCGCGAGCATGCCCACGATCAGTGCGATGCCGGTGGAGTTGATGTAGCCCGCGCCGCGGAAGTTGAGGACCACCGCGGTGGGCGAGCTGGCCATCGCGTCGTTCCAGGCCCGCTCCAGGGTGTGCTCGGCATGGCCGTCGATGTCACCGGCGAGGTCGATCACGGCTACCTCGTCCCGGTTGCGTACCACCGTCCCGGCGGTGTCACTCGTGGTCATCGTCGCCTCCCATCTCTGCATCAGTGCCAGGGTTGTCGTCGGTGTTCATCACGAGCTCGAGCACGTGATGCTCTCCGTCGCTGGTCTCGTTGGCGTCGTCGACCATGTTCTTGATCAGGAACAGCCCCCAGCCCCGAGGTCGCTGCAGGCCGGCGAGCTTGGCCTCGATGTCGGGCTCCTCCGCCTCGTGGTGCACGCGGGACCCGCCGAGGTCCACGATCTGCACGCGGACCCGGTCGGTCTCGGTGAGCACCCGCACCGTCACCGGCAGGTCGGCGCGGTAGTGGTTGCCGTGCTCCATCGCGTTCATGGTCGCCTCGCCGACGGCGGTCTCGAGCCGCTTGAGCCGCGCCTCGGCCATGCCCGAGCGGAGCCACGATCGCGCTCACCCGCTCGAGTGCGATCCGCTCGTTGCCCTCGGCGCTCGGCACCTCGAACTCGACCAGCTGCCGCGTCGGCTCGGTGCCGTTGCTTCCGGACAACGAGGCGGCGGACCGCGACAGCGTCACCATCGTGATGTCGTCCTCCTGCTCGGCATCGGGCCCGGTGTGCTCCTTGAGGTCGGTCGAGCACGTGGTCGATGAGCTCGTGGCCGCCGGGGTAGAGCGCGACAGCCTCCTTGAGCCGCGGGAAGCCGAACATGTTGCCGCCCGGGTCGTGGGCCTCGACGACGCCGTCGGAGTGCAGCAGCAGCGACTCGCCGGGGGCGAGCACGGCCTCGTTCTCCTCGTAGACCATGCCGGTCATCAGCCCGAGCGGCATGCCTCGCGCGCGCAGCTCGACGGAGCCCTCCGCCGTCTTCACGTAGGGCAGGTCGTGGCCGGCGTTGGCGAACCGGAAGTTGCCCGTGAGCGGGGTCGAGGACGCCGTACAGGCAGGTGACGAACATCTTCTCCGGCATGTCCGGGCACAGGTGCTCGTTGACCCGCTCCAGCACCTCGCCGGGCTCGATGATCCGCTGCGCCGACGCGCGCAGCACGCTGCGGGTCGCGGCCATCACGAGCGCCGCGGGCACGCCCTTGTCGGTGACGTCGCCGATGACGAAGCCGATGCGGCCGTCGCTCAGCGGGATCACGTCGTAGAAGTCGCCGCCGACCTCGCGCGCCGGCCGGTAGTACGCCGCGACCTGCCAGTCGGCGAGGTCGGGCAGCTGCTTGGGCAGGAAGTTCTGCTGGATGAGCCGGGCGACCTCGAGCTCCTGCTCGAAGCGCTGCCGGGTCGCCGCCTCGGCCTGCTGCTCGCGCACCAGCTGGCCGACCCGCAGAGCCGGCGCGGCCTGTGCGGCGAGGTTGTCGAGAAGCTTCCGGTCGTCGGTGGAGTACTCCTGCTCGGACCGGCGCGGACCGAGGTTGAGGACGCCGATCAGCTCGCCCTGGCTGACCAGGGGCACCGCGAGCTTCACGCCGGCGTCCTTCATCGCCGCGAGGGCCGGCGAGCGCAGCTCGAGGCTCTCGACGTCGACGGCGCCGCTCGCGCTCTGCAGGTAGGCGAGCAGCGGGTCGTTCGGGGCGATGTCGATCGGCGCGATGTCCTGGTCGGGCGCCTCGAGCCGCTCCTCCTCGCCAAGTCCGGACGGCGCCCGCTCGGCCGAGCGGCCGAGGAAGCGGCGGCGGAAGGCTCCGGTCAGTGTCGTCATGGTGAGACCTTTCTAGAGCGCGGTCGTCCGGGAATCGTTACGGCGTGCCACGTCGACGCCGCCTCGCGCAGCCAGAGGGAGACGTGCGCGGGTTGCATGGTGTCGCGTACGACGGACCGCAGGTCGTCGCTGACGGTCTCGAGGTCGACCTCCTGGCGCAGCCGGCCGGTGAAGACTTCGAGGGTGCGGGCGGCGTCGTAGCGACGGCGGTAGAAGCGGCGGTCGACGACGGCCTGGATGCGGTGCGCGCAGCGGGCGGAACAGCGCGGCGACGGCCAGCGTCGAGACGGCGACGGCGAGGTCGGACTCCCCGGTGAGCGGGTCGAGCACGACGCGGAACGCCAGCACCGAGACCAGGTAGGTCGCGACGCAGGACAGCGGTCAGCGCGCCGTAGACCAGGGTGCGGTTGATGACGAGGTCGATGTCGTAGAGGCGGTAGCGCAGGATCGCGACGCCCGCGGCCAGCCGGAACCAGGTTGAACGTCACGGCGCCGAGGCCGATGTCGACCGGCGTCGGCGCCACGGCCCAGAAGACGCGCCGCGACGGCCACCATGAGCGCGACACCGCAGCAGGCGAACACGAACCACTTCAGCTGCTGGCGCTCGACTCCGTGCGACCGGCGCACCCGCACCACGAGGGACGCCGCGGCGCCGGCAACGGCCGCGACCATGCAGGACCAGACCGACCGGGAGGGCGGCCGAGATGGCAGCGCTGTCGATGCCGAAGGGGTTGACGCCGTCGGTGTAGAAGTCGTCGTAGGCGGTGCCGAGACCGACAGCCCACGAGACACGCCCACGAAGCCCGGCGGTCGCGACCCACGGGATCCATCGCCAGCGCGGCCCGAGCAGCCGGCCGCTCGGGAACAACGCCGCGACGACCGCCCACGCCGACGCCCGTCGCCTGCCCAGGCCCACGAGACGATCCAGGTGGCGAGCGTCGCCAGCCCGACAGGTGCGCGTCGGCGGCAAGGCAGCCGTAGCCCTCCGCGAGCTCCTCGACGGCGACGTAGGCGCCGAACACGAGGAACACCCAGCCGATGCGGTTCTCGGGTTGATGTGCCAGGACGAGCGCGCCCGACGGTTGCGAGGTTCAGCGCCAGCAGCCCGAACAGCACGATGTCGACAGCGGCCTGTCGCGCCCGATCGAGAGCCGCGACGCCCGACGACCACCAGCACCGACGGTCAGCAGCCAGAGCGTCGTCGAGAGCCGCTTCATCGCAGCGACTCCTGTCGGCGCAGCCACAGCGTGACGTGGGCGGGCTGCATGGTGTCGCGTACGACGGAGCGCAGGTCGGTGCTGACGGCGTCGAGGTCGACCTCGTTGGCGCAGCCGGCCGGTGAACGACTCGCAGCGTGCGTGTCGGCGTCGTACCGGCGTCGGTAGAAGCGGCGGTCGACAGCGGTCTGGATGCGGGTGCGGAGCGGGCGGAACAGCGCCGCGACCGCCAGCGTGGACGCGGCGACGGCCAGGTCGGACTCGCCGGTCAGCGGGTGCCAGCGCGAGCCGCAGCAGCAGGACCGAGCGTCAGGTAGATCACGGCCAGGGTCGCGGTGAGCGTCGCGTAGACCAGCGTGCGGTTGATGACGACGTCGATGTCGTAGAGCCGGCTGCGCAGGATCGCGAGCCCGATCGCGATCGGCACGACCGCGAGTCCGACGCGCGACAGCGCATTGCCGATGTCGACGGCTCGCTCGCTCGGACTGGCCGCTCTGGACCACGATCGACGCGATCACGAAGGCGAGCACGACGGGCGCCGCCCAGGCCAGCCACTTCAGCTGCTGGCGCTGCTCCGCGTCCGCACCGCGGAAGCGGGCGACCAGCGACGCGCAGGACAGCACCGATGCAGCACAGCCGAGCACGAACCCGGCACGCTGACCGCAGGGCCGATGAAGCGCGGCGCCGGGACGCCCACCGGGTTCGTCGACGTCGGTCGACTCGATCGGCCCGGCTGGAGGCGAGGGCCACGAGCAGCACGACCAGCGACAGGCCGAGACCCAGGCGACCGGGCGCCAACGGCGCGACGGCAGGCGCCCGTCGGGGAAGAGCAGCAGCAAGAAGGTTGCCGCCGGCCCGATCCCGGCCATCCAGATCCACGAGCGTCACCCAGGCGGTGAACGTGACGAGTGGCCGCGGCCCGGCTGTCGGTGGTCGGCGTACCGGTAGACGACCTCGCACAGCCCGCCGATGCGTGAACGCAGAGCGCAGCAAGGCTCATCAGCCAGCCGGCCGGGTTGCTCGGGGACGCGCGAGGCGACGAGGGAGCCCGGTGGTGGCGAACACCACGATGAACAGCAGAGCCCGGCGATGTCGCCGTAGTGGACGGCGCTGCGGTGCACAAAGACAGACCGATGACGACGGCGACGACGTCGAACGTCCACAGCGCCCAGGCGACCACGGTCGTGCGCCCGCCTCATGGCTGGCTCCGGAGCCAGAGCGTGACGTGGGACGGCTGCATGGTGTCGCGTACGACGGACCGCAGGTCGGTGCCCAGGGCGTCGAGGTCGACCTCTTGCCGCAGCCGGCCGCTGAACGCCTCGAGGGTGTGCGCGGCGTCGTACTGGCTGCGGAAGAACCGCCGGTCGACCACGGCCTGGACCCGCGAACGCAGTGGCCGGAACAGTGCCGCGACGGCCAGGGTCGAGGCGGCGACCGCGAGGTCCGACGTGCCGGTGAGCGAGTCGAGCAACAGCCGGAACGCGAGCACAGACACCACGTACGTCGCGACGAGCAGCGCGGTCAGCACGCCGTAGACCAGCGTGCGCTTGATGACGACATCGATGTCGTAGAGCCGGTAGCGCAGCACCGCCAGCCCGGCCGCGACCGGCAGCAGCAACATGCCGAGCATCCCGGCGACCCAGGCGGCGTTCGCGAAGACGCCGCTGGTCGCGCTCGCCGAGGCCGAGGCCGAGCCCGGCCATCGACGGCGCAGTACGTGAACCACTTCAGCTGCTGGCGCTGCAGGCCGCGCGAGCGGTACAGCCGCAGCACCAGGGCGACGGCGCACAGCACCAGGGCAGGCAGGCTGATCCACGAGAGCACCGAGTCGAGCAGGTCCACGACGCGGCCGGCCGTGCCGTGCAGGCGGAAGGCATTGTGGACCTCGGGCCCGACCAGGCTCGTCTGCAAGGCGTCGGCCACGGCTGCGGTCAGCACCGCGGTGGCGAAGAACCACGCGAAGCCCTCGCCAGGCCCGCGACAGCGCGCGGCCGGTGGGGAAGATCAGCAGCAGCAGGCCGGTGAGGCCGATAGGCGACGAAGGTCGCGAGCCCTTCGCCGAGCCACGCCATGACGGCCTGGCCCGGTGCAGAGACCAGGGCGCTCGCGTCCAGGGCCAGTGCTAGCTCCGGCCCCGACTCCTTGGCCACAAGATCAGCCAGCCGACCCGGTTCCCCGGCACCCGCGAGGCCACCGTCGCTCCAGTGACGCCGCCGGCGACCGCCAGCAGCGCGAACCCGAGGATGAAGATGACCTCGCCGGCGTCTCCCCGGCTCAGCCACACCGGAAGCTGCACGGCCGCGCCGGCCACAGCGGTGACGACCGCCAGCACGCCCAGCCACGCCGGCTCGCCTCATGGCTGGCTCCGGAGCCACAGCGTGACGTGAGCGGGCTGCATGGTGTCGCGCACGACGGACCGCAGGTCGGCGCCGAGCGAGTCGAGGTCGATCTCCTGGCGAAGCCGGCCGCTGAAGTCCTCGAGCGTGTGCGCCGCGTCGTACTGGTTGCGGAAGAAGCGGCGGTCGACCGCGGCCTGGATGCGCGAGCGCAGGGGCCGGAACAGCGCGGCAACTGCAAGCGTCGACACCGCCACGGCGAGGTCGGACTCTGCCGGTCAGCGGGTCGAGCAGCAGCGCGAGTGCCAGCACCGAGGACCAGGTAGGTCGCGACAAGCACCGCGGTCAGCGCGCCGTAGACCAGCGTGCGCTTGATGACGACGTCGATGTCGTAGAGCCGGTATCGCAGGATCGCCAGACCGGCCGTGACCGGCAGCAGCACCAGCCCGATCATCCCGAGCAGGAAGGCGGCGTCGCGAGAGATCCGCCGTGGCTCGACGCACCGTGGTGCCCAGGCCGAGTCCGGTGACCGCCGCGGCGTAGGTGAACCACTTCAGCTGCTGACGCTCGACGCCGGTCGAGCGACGCAGGCGCACACCAGGCAGACGGCGCACATGCAGCATCGCCGGAAGCGCCAGCACGTCGGTGACGTCGGCGAACACGCCGGCTCGACGCGGCCGGCGGTCCCGGGCAGCGCCAACGGGTTGTCGATCCCGGCGGCGATCTCTCCCGGGAGCGAAGGCCATAGCTGAGCGACGCAACGCTCACGACGATGCCGAAGCCCCACACGCCACCCGCCACCGAGGTGACAGCGGCCGACCGGTCGGGAAGAGGAGCAGCAGCAGGCCGGTCAGCGCCGTACATCACCGGGATGCCGAAGACGTTGCTGACCCAGGCCGCCGCCGCCTGTCCCGGCAACGAGCCCACTGCGGCGAGCTGGTGGGCTTCCGCATAGGCGTCGGCGGCCATCAGCACGCCCGAGGCCGACGCCGAGGCCGAGGATGAGCCAGCCGACGGCGTTGCGTGGGGACCCGCGACGCGACAAGGCGCCCCGATCACCGCGCTCGCGACGCCAAGCAGGGCGAAGAGGGCGCCGACGAGGAGGTCGACCGGGCCCGTCCAGTCCAGCCACGTCGTCGCTGCCGATCCTGGGATGCACGGTCACGATCGCGAAGGCGGCCAAGCCGTAGGCGAGCCTGGTCATGGCTCGCTCCTCAGCCAGAGCGTGACGTGCGCCGGCTGCATGGTGTCGCGCACGACGGACCGCAGGTCGACCCCGAGCGAGTCGAGGTCGACCTCGTCGCGAAGCCGGCCGCTGAACGTCGTCGAGCGTGTGCGGCGGCGTCGTAGCGCTGCCGGTAGAAGCGGCGGTCGACGAGCGCCTGGATGCGAGCGCGCAGCGGACGGAACAGCGCGGCGACCGCCAGCGTCGACACTGCCACCGCGAGGTCGGACTCGCCGGTGAGCGGGTCGAGCACGACGCGGAAGGCCAGCACCGAGACCAGGTAGGTCGCGACCAGCACGGCCGTCAGGACGCCGTAGACCAGCGTGCGGTTGATGACGACGTCGATGTCGTAGAGCCGGTACCGCAGGATCGCGATGCCTGCGGCCACCGGCACCGCGATCGTGGCCAGCGCGGCGACCAGTGCCGCCACCGGTGTCGTGGTCCAGAGCGCGACGCAGAAGGGTGCGACGAAGGCGAGAGCGCAGACGGCGAACACGAACCACTTCAGCTGTTGCCGCTCGATGCCGCGGGCTCGTCTGATGCGGACGACCAGCGACGCCGCCGCGCCCAGGAGTGCGGTGGCCAGCAGTGCGGCACCGAGCGCGAACGCGACGTCCACCGCTGGGTGGTCGACCAGGAAGGGGTTCACGCCCGACTCGAAGGAGTCGTTCGCCATCGACCCGAAGGCCATCCCTGTCCCCGTGAGCACGAAGCCGGCGACCGCGGCGATCGGGACCCAGCGCCACCCGGGGCCGGCGAGCCGCCCGTCCGGGAAGACCGCTGCGATGACCGCCCAGGTCGCGAGCTCACCGGCCCAGCTCCACGAGATGACCCAGGTGCCCACGTCGCCCGCCGGGAGCCCGGTGTCTGCGGCGAGCATGCCGTAGCCCTCGGCCAGCTCGGCGACCGCCACGTAGAGGGCGACGAGGCTGAAGATCCAGCCGATCCGGTTGCCGGGTGCGCGCGACCGCACGAGGCCGCCGACGGTGGCCAGCGTCAGCGGCAGCAGGCCGTAGAGCACGATGTCCGACCACACGTCCCGGCCGATCGAGATGGCCGTGCTCGCGGCGACCAGCACTGCGGTCGTGACCCACAAGCCGATGCCGACGCGGTTCATCGAGATCGCTCCGATGACCTCAGCCACAAGGTGACGTGGGCCGGCTGCATCGTGTCGTGCACGACGGACCGCAGCTCGACGCCGAGGGAGTCGAGGTCGACCTCGTGACGCAGCCGGCCGCTGAACTCCTCGAGGGTCAGCCCGGCGTTGTACCGCTGCCGGTAGAAGCGGCGGTCGACGACAGCCTGGATGCGCGCTCGTACCGGCCGGAACATCGCGGCGACTGCGAGTGTCGACGCCGCGACCGCGAGGTCCGACTCGCCCGTGATCGGGTCGAGGACCACGCGGAAGGCGAGCACCGAGACGAGATATGTCCCCACGAGCACGGCCGTCAGTCCGACGTACACCAGCGTGCGGTTGATCACCAGGTCGATGTCGTAGAGCTGGTGACGCACGATCGACGCGGCGGTGGCGATCGGCAGCCCGAGGAAGGCGCCCGTCGCGGCAGCGAAGGAGACCCAGCGCGCGGCGGTCTCGTCGAGGCCGAGGCTGTTGGTCAGTCCCGACACCAGCACGAAGACGGGGAGCAGGGAGGCGGCGTACGCGAACAGCTTCAGCTGCTGCCGCTCGCGAGCGCGAGCCCGCCGCCACCGGACCACCAGCGAGGCGAAGCCGACGATCGCGGACACCAGCAGCAGAGTGGTCGCGGTCTCGGCGAGCCGTGCGTGCCAGACCTCGTCGATGCCGAACGGGTTCTGCACCGTCGACTGGTCGATCTTGCCGGGATTGAGCGCGTCGGTGAGCACCACGCCGACGAACGCGACAGCTGACAGGACGAGGCCCCAGGCCCACCGGCGCGAGACGGGACGGCCGTTGGGGAACAGCTGAGGCAGCACCGAGATGACGATGCCCAGCGCGGGCACGTAGAGCCACGCCTGCAGCCACGCGGCCGCGACCCCGAAGGGCAGGCCGGGGTGCACGACCAGGGCGAGGTACTGGTAGCGCTCGACGAGGAGGTAGAAGGCAACCACGAGGCCGACACCCGCGAAGAGCCGAGCGATCGCGTGCCTCGGTTGAGCCCGTGCGATCAGCCAGGCGACGGCCGCGAACGTGAGCGCCTGGATGCTCAGCAGCGCGTCGAGCACGCGGTTGTCGACCAGGTCGTCGCCGCCCTGGGGCAGCTGGTTGGAGGGCAGCACCGCCGCGACGAGGACGAGCAGGATGGTGGTCGCAAGGCCCACGTGCGACGGCCACCGTGGTGCCCTGCCGCTCATCGTCCCCCCTCTGTGCTGCGCAGCCACAACGTCACGGAGAGGGGCTGCACGGTGCCGTGCACTGTGTCGCGCAGATCCGACCCGACTGCCTCCAGGTCGAGCTGGCGGCGCATCCTCCCGGCGAACGCGTCCAGGGTAAGAGTGGCGTCGTAGCGCTCGCGGTAGAAGCGCTGGTCCACGATCGTCTGGATGCGGATCCGCAACGGCCGGAACAGCGCCGCGACGGCCAGCGTCGAACCGGCCACGGCCAGGTCGGACTCGCCGGTGACCGGGGTGAGGACGGCGCGGAGTGCGAGCACCAGCACGAGGTAGGCGGCCACCAGGACGACCGTCAGGGAGCCGTAGACGAGGGTCCGCTTGATCACGACGTCGATGTCGTAGAGCCGGTGCCGCAGGATCGCCACCGCCATGGAGATCGGCACGCCGAGGAGCCCCACCACGATCGCGATCAGCCCCACGAACGACTCCCCGAGGCCGACGGGCAGCGTGTTGATCGCCATGGCGAGGATCAGCAGCACCATCGCGTAGGTGATCCACTTGAGCTGCTGTCTCTCGTTGCCGCGCGCTGCCCGCAGGCGGACGATGACCGACCCCAGCGCGATCGCGAAGGTTGCCGCCAGCACCACACCGGCGATGTTCGAGACGAGCGTCACCAGGTCAGCCTGCGAGCTGAGAGCAAACGGGTTCATGACATCCCCGAAGCCGTCCATCGGCTCGGGCAGCACCGCCTGGCTCAGGGTCTCGAGCACCCCCGCGGCAATGCAGGCGCGGACTGTCCACGTTCGGACGGCCCCTTCCACATGTCCAAGCGGGAAGAGCAGGAACATCAAGATGATGCCGCAGAAGACGGGGTCGAACAGCCACGTCGTCACCCAGGCCGCCTCCGCGCCGAGGGGCAGGGAAGGGTCGCGAAGCAGGGCGTAGCCGGCGTACTGGCCGAGCAGGATGGCCACGCTCATCACGGCACCGGTGCCGAGCATCAGCCATCCGACGGCGTTCTCGGGCCTGCGGGCCGCGACGAGGCCTCCGACGAGGACGTAGGTGATCCCCCAGAGGCCGAAGAGCACTGAGATCTGCAGCTCGGAGTACGCCGTGGAAGGGATGAGCCACCCGACGACGATCATGGCCACGCACAGCGGCACGACGACGTACGGCGCGCGCCTCAAGGGACCCTCCGCAGCCAGAGCGACACGTGCTCGGGATGCATGGTGTCCGACACGACCTCGCGCAGGTCGGTGCCGAGCGACTCGAGGTCGATCTCGCTACGGAGCTGTGCCGCGAAGCCCTCGAGCGTGCGCTCGGCGTCGTAGCGCGATCGGAAGAAGCGCCTGTCGACGACACGCTGGATGCGAGATCGGGCGGGCCGGAACAAGCCGGCGACGGCGAGCGTGGATGCGGCGACCGCCAGGTCGGACTGGCCGGTGAGCGGCGCCAGGACCACGCGCAGGCCCAGCACGAGGAAGAGGTACGTCGCACCGAGCAGCACCGTGAGCGAGCCGTAGACCAGCGTGCGGTTGATGACGACGTCGATGTCGTACAGCCGGTGGCGAAGGATCGCGATCCCGATCGCGACAGGGAGCCCGATCAGGATGGTCATGAGTGCCGTGATCCACCCGATCGCGCCGAGGGTCTCGGACCAGCTCGGCGTAGGGGTGCCGCCGAGCGTCTCGTTGAACACGTCGACCATCGCCAGAGCGAGACCCACGACGGCCAGTGCGCCGACGTACGCGAACCACTTGACCTGCTGACGCGCCCGCCCTTGCGAGCGTCGCAAGCCGGACGATGAGTGAGGCTCCGGCCAGCAGGAAAGCTACGAGGACCAGCATGTTGCTGATGTCATCCGCCACCGAGAGCACCTGCCCGGCCGTTCCCCCGACGCCGAGCGGGTTGAGGGGATCGCCGCGCATCTCGGTGTCCAGGGGTCCCGGTTTGAACGCGGCGGCGGCGATGCCCAGGGCGAGCGAGACGATTCCAGTCCACATCGCCACGCGCCAGCGCGGGGTGAGCAGCCGCCCGTCGGGAAAGACCAGGGGGAGCGCGACGACGGCGAGGTAGAGCCACACGTACCAGACCCAGGTCCCCAACCACGCGATCGCGACCTGGAACGGCCGTCCAGGCTCGATCACGTAGGAGTCCGCGAACGAGGTGAACGCGTATGACACGGCGATCGTGAGAAGCAGCCACCCGACCGCGTTGCCGGGATCCCGGCGAGCCACCAGGGCACCGACCAGACCGAAAACGGCACAGAGCAGGACGAACAGCTGGTCGGAGCCGGCCTCACCCCACAGGACAAGCGCGACCGTGCCCGCGGTCAACACCGCGAAGAGCGCGAACAGGCCCCAGGCGAGCGCCGTCCAACGAGCGCGCATGCGTGAGCCCCCTCCTCCCGTCCAGCCTCGCGAGATGGTCGACCCTCTCCCCGCCGCGTCCTGAAAACGTTACGGCTTGCGGGTCGTAGGCTCGGTTCGTGATGCTGGACGTCCGGCTGCTCGGCCCGCCGCAGGTGCTCCGGGACGGCGAACCGGTCGCCTTCGACACCCGCAAGGCGACCGCGCTGCTGGCCTACCTCGCCCTTTCCGAGGGTCCGCGGCCGCGCGACACCCTCGCGGACCTGCTGTGGCCCGACGCCGACCTCGCTCGGGCGCGGGGTGCGCTGCGGCGCACGCTCTCCGCGCTCCGGTCGGTCGTGGGGGCCGAGCGGGTGGAGGCGAACCGCGACCACGTCAGGCTGGCCAAGGGCGACGGGCTCGAGGTGGACGTCGACCGGTTTCACACGCTTCGCACCTCTGGCGACCTGGAGGCGGCGGTCAGGCTGTTCGGCGGCCGCTTCCTCGAAGGCTTCGTGGTGCGCGACGCGCCGGACTTCGAGGAGTGGGCAGACACCGAGGGGGAGACCCTCCAGCGCGAGCTGACCACCGCGTTGCGCGACCTGGCCGCCACCCGCGAGGCGTCCGGCGACCTCGCCGGTGCGCTCGAGCTGGTCGAGCGCTGGCTCTCGCTCGATCCGCTGCACGAGCCCGCGCACCAGTCGGCGATCCGGCTGCTGGCCGCCAGCGGCGAACGAGCAGCGGCGCTCTCGCGCTACCGCGACTGCGTGCGCGTGCTGTCCCACGAGCTCGGCGTGCCACCGCTGCGGGAGACGACCGAGCTCTACGAGGCCGTCAACCGGGGAACGTTCGAGATGCCCGCGGCGCCAGCTCCTGCGGCACCTCCGCTCGCACCCACCGCGGGATCGGCCCCGGCCGGGGAGCCGTCGTTCGTCGGCCGGACCGCCGAGCTCGAGGCACTCGTCGACGCGCACGCCGCGATCGCCGCCGACGGCCGGGTCGCCCTCGTCGAGGGTGAGCCCGGAGTCGGCCGCACCAGGCTGGCCGAAGAGCTCGCGGACACGCTCCGAGGTGCCGGAGCCGTGGTGGTGTCCGGTCATGGGTACGACGACGAGGCCGGTCTGGCCTACGGGCCCGTCGTGGAGATGCTGCGGAGCCGGCTCCGTGCCGACACGACGTGGGTGGGTGAGCTCGATGACCTCACGCTGGCCGAGGCCGCCCGGCTGGTGCCCGAGCTGACGGCGGGTCGTCGCGTGCCCGAGCCGCCCCCGCTGGACGGGCCGGGAGCCGAGACGCGCTTCCTCGCGTCGGTGTGGGATGCGCTGTGCGGTGCGGCCGGTGGCACTTCGACTGGCGTGCTGCTCCTCGACGACGCTCAGTCGGCCGACGAGGCCACCCTGCGACTGTTCTCCTACGGCCTGCGCCGACTGACCGGTCGACAGGTGCTCGTCGTGCTCGTGTGGGCCACACCTGCCGCGCACGCGCTGCGCCAGGCGGCGGCGGTCGCCGCGCGAGACGGCGGCGTCGTGGTGGGCCTGCGACGGCTCGACGAGGAGTCCGTCGCCTTGATCGCGGAGTCGGTGCTCGGGCCGGTCGAGCCCGACGTCGTACAACGGCTGTGGCGGACCACCGAAGGGGTGCCGAGGCTGCTCGTGGAGTACCTGCGAGCCGAGGGGGACACCCAGGAGGAGCTGCCCGCAGGGGTCCGCGAGGTGCTCGAGGCACGGCTGGCGCCCGTCACGGAGACCGGACGGCAGATCCTGGCGGCCGCGGCGGTGCTCGGCAGCAGCTTCGACGCGGAGACGCTGCGCTCGGTCAGCGGGCGCACCGACGAGGAGACCGTCATCGCTCTCGAGGAGGTGGTCGCGCGCGGGCTGGTGCGCGAGCGCGAGAGCGACTACGTCTTCGACCACGAGCTGGTGCGGACGCTTGTCACCGGCGGGACGAGCCTGGCCAGACGACGACTTCTGCACCGCCGGGCCGCCGACGTGCCGGGCAGCCCGAGCGCCGTCGTCGCGCGTCACCTGGAGCTGGCAGGGCGCGACACCGAGGCGGCCGCCGCCTACGTCGAGGCCGCCGAGCAGGCGCGCGAGCTCTTCGCCAACGAGGAGGCGCTCGCCGATCTGCGGTCCGCGCTGGCGCTCGGGCATCCGGACAAGACGGCGGTGCTCACCTCGATCGCGGACCTGCAGGCTCGACGAGGCGACTACGCGGGCGCGCTCACCAGCCTGGAGGTGGCGGCTGCCGAGTCCCGGCCCGCCGACCTCGCGACCGTCGAGCAGGCGCTGGGACGTCTGCAGCACCGCCGCGGGGAGTACGTGCTCGCCGAGTCGCACCTGCGAGCCGCGCTGGCAGCCGTGCCGGCGTCCGACGTACCCATGCGCGCCGCGCTCGCGGTCGACCTGAGTCTCACCGTCCACGCCGCGGGCGACCACACCCGGGCCGCTGAGCTTGCGGTGGACGCACTCGCACTCGCGGACCAGTCCGGCGACGCGCGAGCCACCGGCCAGGCGCTCAACGTGATGGGCATGGTCGCCACCGCCGACGGTGACCTCGACGCAGCCCTCGACCACCTGGAGCGCTGCCGCGCCCTGGCCGAGCAGCTGGCCGACCCCGACCTGCAGGTGGCGGCCCTGAACAACCTCGCGCTGGCGCGCCGGTCCGCAGGAGACCTGGCGAGCGCCCTCGAGCTGACGGCGCAGGCCCTCGACCTCTGCTCCGCCATCGGCGACCGGCACCGGGAGGCCGCCCTGCACAACAACCTCGCCGACGTCCTGCACGAGAGCGGACGCGCCGAGGAGGCGATGACCCATCTCAAGACCGCGGTCGAGATCTTCGCCGAGGTCGGCGTGGAGGAGGAGCCGCGACCGGAGATCTGGAAGCTGGTCCGCTGGTAGGTACGGGCGCACAATGGCCGGGTGCACGAGCTGGCCATCGCGGAGAGCGTGGTCTCGTCGGTCCTCGAGCGCACCGGTGACCGTCGGGTCAGCGTCGTGCGGCTGCGCGTCGGGCGGCTCTCGGGCGTCGTGCCCGACGCCTTGACGTTCAGCTTCGAGCTGGCGACCGCGGGCACCCCCATGGAGGGCGCGGCGCTGGAGATAGCCGACGAGCGCGGTCGGGCGCACTGCCGCACGTGCGGCATCGACTTCGACCTGGACGACCCGTTCTTGCTGTGTGAGTGTGGGAGCGCCGACGTCTCACTGCTGTCGGGACGGCAGCTGTCGGTGACGTCTGTGGAGGTGAGCTGACATGTGCAGCACCTGCGGATGCGGCAACGGCGACGCACGAGTCACCACGCTGGTGGGTGCGACCGAGCCGCACCACCACGACCACGCTCATCCGCACGACCACCAGCACGACCACCAGCACGACCACGCACGGGGACGGCCACGTGCACGTCCGGCCCGACCCCGCGGTCCGCACCCACACGCTGGAGCTCGAGGTCGCGGTGCTGGCCAAGAACGACGAGCTCGCCGCCCGCAACCGCAGCTGGCTGACCGACCGGCGGATCACCGCACTGAACCTGATGAGCTCGCCGGGAGCGGGCAAGACCACGCTGCTGGAGCGGACCATCGCCGCGCTCGACCGGCCCGTCGCGGTGATCGAGGGCGACCAGGAGACCCTCTTCGACGCCGAGCGCATCCGCCGGGCCGGCGCCCGCGCGGTGCAGGTGAACACCGGCTCCGGCTGCCACCTCGACGCCACCATGGTGTCCCAGGCGCTCGAGACCCTCGATCCCGAGGAAGACAGCGTGCTGTTCGTCGAGAACGTCGGAAACCTCGTGTGTCCGGCGCTCTTCGACCTCGGCGAGGACCGGAAGGTCGTGGTCATCTCGGTCACCGAGGGCGACGACAAGCCGCTGAAGTACCCGCACATGTTCGCCGCTGCCGACCTCGTCGTCATCAACAAGACCGACCTGCTGCCGTACGTCGACTTCGACCCGGACCGGCTCGTCGCCGACGCCCGCTCGCTGAACCCGGAGGTGGAGGTGCTCCCGGTCTCGGCCAAGACCGGCGAGAACCTCGGCGAACTGGCTGGAATGGCTCACCTGACCCTTCTTGACAACTGTGTGACCTAGGTCTCATATGGGTTGTGGGAGGAAATCGGGGTCCTCGTGGGGACCCGAAAACCGAGTGGGGACCGGAGCGGGGCCCCCGGGAAGCCGGCAGCCGATGCCAACAGCGGAAGCGACAAAGGCGGAAGAAACTCTCATCCACGTTCTGTGGATCAACGCAGGTCTGAGCTGTGACGGTGACTCCGTCGCGCTGACCGCGGCGACCCAGCCGAGTGTCGAGGAGATCGCGCTGGGTGCCTTGCCGGGGCTTCCGCAAGTGGCGGTGCACTGGCCGTTGATCGACTTCGAGTGCGGACCCACCGGCGGCGCCGACGACTTCCTGGAGTGGTTCTTCAAGGCCGACCGTGGCGAGCTCGACCCCTTCGTGCTGGTCGTCGAGGGCTCGATCCCCAACGAGCAGCTCCACGACGAGGGCTACTGGTGCGGGTTCGGCAACGACCCGATGACCGGCCAGCCGATGACCACCAGCGAGTGGCTGGACCGGCTCACCCCGAAGGCGACCGCCGTGGTCGCGGTCGGCACCTGTGCGACGTACGGCGGCATCCACGCCATGCAGGGCAACCCGACCGGCGCCATGGGAGTGCCGGACTACCTCGGGTGGGACTGGAAGTCCAAGGCCGGCATCCCGATCGTGTGCGTGCCGGGCTGCCCGATCCAGCCCGACAACCTGTCCGAGACGCTGACCTACCTGCTGTACATGGCGACCGGCCAGGCGCCGATGATCCCGCTCGACGACGCGCTCCGGCCGACGTGGCTGTTCGGCAACACCGTCCACGAGGGCTGCGACCGGGCCGGCTACTACGAGCAGGCCGACTTCGCGACGGAGTACGGCTCGCCCAAGTGCATCGTCAAGCTCGGCTGCTGGGGACCCGCGGTCAAGTGCAACGTGCCGAAGCGAGGCTGGATCAACGGCGTCGGCGGCTGCCCCAACGTCGGAGGCATCTGCATCGGCTGCACGATGCCGGGATTCCCGGACAAGTTCATGCCGTTCATGGACGAGCCGCCCGGAGGCAAGCTCTCCACCAACGCGGTCGGGCTCTACGGCAAGACCATCCGGCGGCTGCGCAAGGTCACGACGCAGACCCTGGACAAGGAGCCCAAGTGGCGCTCCAAGGGCACGCAGCTCACCACCGGTGCCCGTCGCACCTGGTAACCACCCTCTCCACGACCAGACCAGACCAGAAGGCGAGGCGTCGGATGACGTCGACCATTCCCAGCCCCACGACCATGGGCACCGACGAGCAGGGCCTCACCGAGATGGCGTGGGACCCGATCACCAGGATCGTGGGCTCGCTCGGCATCTACACCAAGATCGACTTCGGCAACATGAAGGTCGCCGAGTGCCACAGCACCAGCTCGATCTTCCGCGGCTACTCGATCTTCATGAAGGGCAAGGACCCGCGGGACGCGCACTTCATCACCAGCCGCATCTGCGGCATCTGCGGTGACAACCACGCGACGTGCTCCTGCTACGCGCAGAACATGGCGTACGGCGTCAAGCCGCCGCACATCGGCGAGTGGATCGTCAACCTCGGCGAGGCGGCCGAGTACATGTTCGACCACAACATCTTCCAGGAGAACCTGGTCGGGGTGGACTTCTGCGAGAAGATGGTCGCGGAGACCAACCCCGGCGTGCTCGAGCAGGCGAACCGCACCGAGGCGCCGCAGGCCGAGGCCCACGGGTACAAGACCATCGGCGACATCATGCGGTCGTTGAACCCGTTCACCGGCGAGTTCTACCGCGAGGCCTTGCAGGTCAGCCGCTACACGCGCGAGATGTTCTGCCTGATGGAGGGCCGTCACGTGCACCCCTCCACGCTCTACCCGGGCGGCGTCGGCACGGTCGCGACCATCCAGCTGATGACCGACTACATGACGCCGGCTGATGCGCTACGTGGAGTTCATGAAGAAGGTCGTGCCGATGCACGACGACCTCTTCGACTTCTTCTACGAGGCCATGCCCGGCTACGAGGAGGTCGGCAACCGCCGCATCCTGCTCGGCTGCTGGGGCTCCTTCCAGGACCCGGAGGTCTGCAACTTCGAGTACCGCGACATGAGCGACTGGGGTCGCAAGATGTTCGTCACGCCGGGCGTGGTGGTCGACGGCAAGCTCGTCACCAACGACCTCGTCGACATCAACCTCGGCATCCGGATCCTGCTCGGGTCGTCGTACTACGACGACTGGGAGGACCAGGAGATGTTCGTCCGCAAGGACCCGCTCGGCAACGACGTCGACCGGCGGCACCCCTGGAACCAGCACACCAACCCCAAGCCGCAGAAGCGCGACCTCGACGACAAGTACTCCTGGGTGATGTCGCCGCGCTGGTTCGACGGCAAGGACCACCTCGCCCTCGACACCGGTGGCGGGCCGCTCGCCAGGCTTTGGTCGACGGCGCTGTCCGGCCTGGTGGACGCCGGCGGCTACGTCAAGGCGACCGGCAGCAGCGTGCAGATCAACCTCCCGAAGACCGCCCTCAAGGGGCCGGTCAGCTTCGAGTGGAAGATCCCGAAGTGGAGCAACACGATCGAGCGCAACCGGGCGCGCACCTACTTCCAGGCCTACGCCGCCGCGTGCGCGCTGCACTTCGCGGAGCAGGCGCTGGTCGAGATCCGCGCCGGCCGCACGAAGACGTGGGAGAAGTTCGAGGTCCCCGACGAGGGCATCGGCTGTGGGTTCACCGAGGCGGTTCGCGGTGTGCTGTCGCACCACATGGTGATCCGCGACGGCAAGATCGCGAACTACCACCCCTACCCGCCGACCCCGTGGAACGCGAACCCGCGCGACTCCTTCGGGACCCCGGGCCCCTACGAGGACGCCGTGCAGGGCCAGCCGATCTTCGAGGAGAACGACCGGGAGCACTTCAAGGGCATCGACATCATGCGCACGGTCCGCAGCTTCGACCCGTGCCTGCCGTGCGGGGTGCACATGTACCTCGGCGCAGGCAAGAAGCTCGAGATGGTGCACACGCCCACCCAGTCCGCCGGCGTCGGCTGAGCCGTGCCCGACCTGCGGACGACTGGTGAGCGCATCGACGGCCTGATCGAGGCGCTGGCGAGCGCGCAGCAGGGGCCGCCCACGCCCGCTGCCCCGGCACGTGCTCGCGAGCAGGCGGAGGAGCTGGTCCGCGCGGTCACCGACCTCTACGGCGCGGGGCTGGAGCGGCTGCTGGAGATCGCCTACGACAGCGGCCGGCTCGACGACGAGCTCCTCGGGCTGCTTGCCGAGGACGAGCTGGTCGCCAGCCTGCTGCTGGTGCACGGGCTGCACCCCTACGACGTCCGGACCCGCGTCGAGCGGGCGCTGGACAGCGTGCGGCCCTACCTCGGGTCGCACGGCGGTGACGTCGAGCTGCTCGACGTCAGCGACGAGGGGGTGGTGCAGCTGCGGCTGCTCGGTTCCTGCGACGGCTGCCCGTCGTCGTCGGTGACGTTGGAGCTGGCGGTGCAAGATGCCATCGAGGCGGCGGCGCCCGAGATCGTCTCGATCGAGGTGGACACCCCGTCGTCGACGACCACGCCGGGTCTCATCTCCGGTGGAGTCGTTGCGGGCTCGGCTCGAGCCGCGGACCGGCTCTTCGTGGCACGCGCTCTCCGGGGCGGAGGCTCTCGTCCCGGGGCAGGCCTCGACGTTCGAGGTCGACGGGGTCGGGCTCTTCGTCTGCCGGGTCGGCGGTGACCTGTTCGCGTTCCGCGACGCGTGCGCACGTTGCTCCGGCGGTCTTGCCGGCGCGGTGCCTGCTCGCCGCCTCGGTGGTGCCGCGAACGACGCGGTGCTGACCTGTCCGGGCTGCGGCGCCCACTTCGACGTACGACATGCGGGTGCGGGGCTCGACGACCCTGACCTGCACCTCGACCCGCAGCCGCTGCTCGTCGAGGGCGACGCGGTCTCGGTGGCCCTTCCGGCTCTCGCGGACGGGGTCGGCGCGTGAACCTCGAGACGCTGCGCCGGATCACCAACAGCTCGCCGCCCCCGGCGACCGGGGAGCGCTGCGAGATGTGCGCGGCGCCGGTGGTCGACGAGCACCAGCACGTCGTCGACGTCAGCAGCCGCAGCCTGATGTGCGTGTGCCGGCCGTGCTACCTGCTCTTCACCGATCAGGAGGCCGAGCTGCGCTACCGGGCGGTGCCGGACCGCTACCTCTCGTTCCCGGACTTCCGTCTCGACCGGGCCGAGTGGGACGAGCTGCAGATCCCTGTCGGGCTGGCGTTCTTCTTCACCAACAGCGCGCAGCAGCGGGTGGTGGGCTTCTACCCGAGCCCCGCGGGCGCCACCGAGTCGGAGCTGCCGATGACGACCTGGGAGCGGGTCGTCGAGGCGAACCCTGCCCTGCGGACCGCCGCGCCCGACGTCGAGGCGCTTCTGGTGCGCAGCGACGAGCACAGCGGTGCGCTGACGTGCCACCTGATCCCGATCGACGCCTGCTACGAGCTCGTCGGCCGGATGCGGATGACCTGGCGCGGGTTCGACGGTGGCCAGGAGGCCCGCGCGGCCCTCGCGGAGTTCTTCGACACCGTCGAGCAGCGAAGCAAGCCCGCGGTGGCGTCATGAGCGACGAGTGGACCTTCCACGTCCTCGACATCGCACCGACGCCGTACGCCGCCGTCCCGGAGCTGACCGCCCGGCTGCGCGTGGAGGCGCCGGAAGGCCTGACCGTGCACGCGATCGCGCTGCGCTGCCAGGTGCGCATCGAGCCGCAGCGCCGCGGCTACGAGGCCGAGGACGAGGCCGGCCTGCGTGCGCTGTTCGGCGATCGTGACCGGTGGTCCCAGACGCTCAAGCCGTTCCAGTGGATGCAGTGCAACACCACGGTGTCTCGGCTTCACCGGCGAGACCGAGGTCGACCTGGCGCTGCCCTGCACCTACGACTTCGACGTGGTCGCCTCGCGCTACCTGCACGCGCTGGGTGACGGTGCGGTGCCGTTGACGCTGATGTTCAGCGGCACCGTCTTCACCCGAGGAGAGACCGGGTTCGCGGTGCAGCAGGTGCCGTGGAGCTGCGAGGCCCGCCACCAGCTGCCGGTGCAGGTGTGGCGTGACCTGGTCGCGACGTACTTCCCCGGCAGCGGGTGGCTGCGGCTCGACCACGAGGTGCTCGCGCAGCTCGCGGACTACCGCGCCCGTCACGGTCTGGTCTCGTGGGAGGAGACCGTGACGCGGCTGCTGGCCGAGCAGGCGGCGCAAGAGGTGGCGACATGAGCGTCGGCGCCGACCGGTTGGCCCGGGCACGCACGGTCGCCGACACCGTGCTCTACGAGGGCTACCTGCTCTACCCCTACCGCGCCAGCGCGGAGAAGAACCAGGCGCGCTGGCAGTTCGGGGTGCTCGGACCTCCGGGTGCCTTCGACCGCGGCCTCGGCGAGCCCGACTCGATGACGATGCACACCTTGCTGCGCGACGTCTCCGCCGACTCCTCCCTCGTCGTGCACCTGCGCTTCCTGCAGCTCCAGCACCGTCAGGTGCGCGACCCCGACGGCCGCGACGTCGACGCCTACGACGGCCACCTCACCTGGGACGAGGCCGTCGAGCAGGAGGTCGCGCTCACCTTCGCCGCGAGTTGTCAGGGCGCTCACGTCGCCATGGCGACGTCACCGCCTGACAACTCCACCGAGGTGGTCGGTGATGCGACTGTCGTACGGCGGCGGTGGGAGCTGTGCGCGGAGGTCACCTGCAGGACCGAACGGCATGGCGACCTCACCGCGCTCACGATCCAGGTCAGCAACCGCCACCCGGACCGGCCCAACACCAAGCACGAGGCCTCGCGGACGTCGTTGCTCGGCGCGCACCTGCTCGTGGAGGCCACCGACTGCGCGTTCGTGTCGGTCGTGGACCCACCCGACGAGGCCAAGCCGATCGTCGAGAGCTTCCGGCAGGACCGCTGCTGGCCGTTCCTGGCCGGCGAGGAGGGCGACGACGACCTGCTGCTCGGGTCGCCGATCATCCTCTACGACCACCCCGAGGTCGCGGCCGAGAGCGCGGGTGCGCTGTTCGACGCCACCGAGATCGACGAGATCCTGACGCTGCGCGTGATGACGATGACCGACGCGGAGAAGGCCGAGGCGCGCGCCACCGACCCGCGCGCGGCCGCGATCATCGACCGCTGCGACGCGATGTCGCCGCAGGACCTGCAGCGGCTGCACGGGGTCTTCCGCGACCCGCGTGGTCCCTTCACCGAGGAGACCGACGCGCTCTTCGACCCCGACACCGACGCCGTGGTCGTCGACGGCGTCGAGGTACGCAAGGGCAGCCTGGTCAGGGTCCACCCGAACCGGCGCGCTGACGCGCAGGACCTGTTCTTCGACGACCAGGTGGCGCGCGTGACAGCGGTGCTGTCCGACGTCGACGGCGGCACCCACATCGCCGTCGTGCTCGCCGACGACCCGGCCGCGGACCTGCACGACTGGTACGGCCGCTACTTCTACTTCGCGCCGGACGAGGTCGTGCCCCTCGACCCGGCGGAGGAACCACAGAAAGGGACGTCATGAGAGTCATCGGGAAGCTGACGAGCGTCGTGATCCTCGCGGTGGGTGCCGTGGCCGCCGTGGTGGGAGTGCGGTCGATATCCGACCTGAAGCGCTACCGCCGGATGCGGAACATGTAGCGGAAGCTGAGGCGCACCGCATGACGATCCTCGTTGCCGGCATCGGCAACCTCTTCGACTCCGACGACGGCTTCGGTCCAGAGGTCGTGCGGCGACTGACCGAGCCCGGATCCGGCTCCTTGTCGGTGGGGGAGGACGTGAAGGTCGTCGACTACGGCATCCGTGGGATGCACCTGGCCTACGACCTCCTCGAGGGGTACGACGCACTGGTGCTCGTCGACGCCGTCGCGGTCGGCAGCGTTCCCGGTGAGGTGAGCGTGCTCGAGGTCGGACCGGACGACCTCGCGTCGATGTCCCCGGGGGACATCGACGCACACGGCATGTCACCTGTGACCGTGCTCGCCTCGCTGGACCGGCTCGGGGGCACGCTGCCCCGGACCTACGTGGTCGGCTGCCGCCCGGCAACCACGGAGGAGGGCATCGGGCTCAGCGACGCCGTCGCCGACGCCGTACCCGTCGCCGTCGACGTCGTCGCGCGACTCGTCGAGACCCTGCGGATCTCCGGGAGGGTCTGACCATGTGCCTGGGCATCCCCGGTCGCGTCGTCGAGATCGTCGACGGCTACGCGGGGCAGGTCGCGCTCGTCGACGTCGAGGGTGCCCAGCGGCAGGTGAACGTCGGCATGCTCGACGCGCAGCCGGCGTCGGGCCAGTGGGTGCTGATCCACATGGGATTCGCCGTCGAGGAGGTGGACGAGGAGCAGGCGCGCAGCGCGATGTCGGGGCTCCAGCTGATGGGCAGCGGCCGTGCGTCGCGGGTGCGACGCCGCTACGACGTGTTCGGTCTGGTGCAGGGGGTCGGCTTCCGGCCGTTCGTCTACGTCACCGCATCGGCTCTCGGTCTTGCTGGGTCGGTCGCGAACACCCCGTCCGGAGTGGTCGTCGAGGTCGAGGGAGACCCGGACGCCGTCGACGAGTTCGGCCGTCGGCTGGTCGACGACGCGCCACCACTGGCCGAGGTGGAGGGCGTGCACGAGTCGGAGCTGTCCGTCCGCGGCGGGACCGGCTTCACGATCGAGCACAGCGCCACGCGGGGAGGGGCGCACGCTCGCGTCGCCCGACGTCGCGATCTGCGACGACTGCCTGGCCGAGCTGCAGGACCCGACGAACCGCCGCTACCGCCACCCGTTCATCACCTGCACGAACTGCGGCCCGCGGTTCACGATCATCACCGCGCTTCCCTACGACCGGCCCGCGACCACGATGGCCGGACTTCGCGATGTGCGACGCCTGCCGCCGCGAGTACGACGACCCGGCAGACCGGCGCTTCCACGCCCAGCCGGTCGCCTGCCCGGACTGCGGCCCGACACTGCGCCTCGACGGGCTCGGCATGGCGGCCCGACGGGGAGGAGGCCCTGGCGCGAGCGCGCCAGCGTCTCGCCGACGGCCGGATCGTCGCGGTCAAGGGGCTCGGCGGCTACCACCTCGCCTGCGACGCCCGCAACGAGCGGGCCGTCGCCGAGCTGCGCCGCCGCAAGCGCCGCGGCGACAAGCCGTTCGCGGTCATGGCGCGCGACCTCGACGTCGCGCGCTCCCTCGTGCACGTCGACGAGGACGAGGAGCGACTGCTCACCGGCATCCGGCGGCCCGTCGTGCTGCTGCGGCGCCGATCCGTCGCCGGCCTTCCCGAACGCCGTTGCGCCCGGCAACCCGGACCTCGGCGTGATCCTTCCGTACACCCCGCTGCACGTGCTGCTGCTCGCGCGCGAAGGTCCCGACGTGCTGGTGATGACGTCCGGCAACATTGCCGGGGAGCCGATCGTCTTCGACGACGCCGACGCCCGCGAGAGGCTTGCCGGCATCGCGGATGCCTGGCTCACCCACGACCGTCGCATCCACGTGCCGTGCGACGACTCGGTGGCCCGTGTGGTCGCCGGCTCCGAGCTGCCGGTGCGCCGCTCGCGCGGTTACGCGCCGCTGCCGGTCGCACTGCCCATCGAGGTCGAGCCGATGCTCGCGGTCGGCGCCGACCTGAAGAACACCATCGCCGTCGCGACCGGCCGCTACGCGTGGCTCAGCCAGCACATCGGCGACCTCGGCGACCTCGCCACCCAGGAAGCGCTGACCGCATCGGAGCGCCACCTCGAGGAGCTCACCGGTGTGCACCCCGAGTTCGTCGTGGCTGACGCACACCCCGGCTACCGGTCGACCGCTTGGGCACGCGACCACGCCGGTGGCAGAGCGGTGCGACACGTGCAGCACCACCACGCGCACGTCGCCTCGGTGATGGGGGAGCACGGCCTGGGCGTCGACGACCAGGTCATCGGGATCGCCTTCGACGGCACCGGCTACGGCACGGACGGCGCGATCTGGGGAGGAGAGGTGCTGGTCGCCGGCTACAAGTCGTTCCGCCGTGCCGCCCACCTCGGCTACGTCCCGCTCGCCGGCGGCGATGCGAGCGTGCTGCGCCCCTACCGCATGGCGCTCGCTCACCTGCGCGCCGCCGGCATTCCGTGGTCCGACGACCTCCCGGCCGTCACGGCATGTCCGCCGAGCGAGCGCTCGGTGCTCGCCCACCAGCTCGACACCGGGCTCGGCTGCGTGCCGACCTCCAGCATGGGCAGGCTGTTCGACGCGGTCTCCTCGCTCGTCGGCGTCCGGCACCAGGTCGACTACGAGGCCGAGGCGGCCATCGAGCTCGAGTCCGCGGCTCGCTCGTACGACGCGGCAGCGATGCCCTACTCGTTCGGGATGCGCGTCGAAGGGGTGGACGGCACGACCGTCGCCGATCCGGCGCCGGTGATCGCGGCGATCGTGCGCGACGTACGCCACGGCGTGCCCACCGCGGAGATCGCGGCTCGCTTCCACGCCGGTGTCGCCGCGATGGTCGGCGGCGTCGCGCACCTGGCGCGGCAGCAGAGCGGGCTCGACGTCGTCGCGCTCGGTGGCGGTGTCTTCGCGAACTCCCTGCTGCTCGACACCTGTGTGCGGCTGCTGACGGAGCGCGGCTTCACGGTGCTACGGCCGCAGGTGCTGCCGCCGAACGACGGCGGCATCGCGCTCGGACAGATCCTGGTCGGTTCGGTGAGCTGAGAGAGAGGGGACGCACATGTGCCTAGCGGTGCCCGGACAGATCGTGTCCGTGGCGGAGCAGGACGGGCAGCAGATGGCGCAGGTCGACTTCGGAGGCCTGCGCAAGGAGGTCTGCCTGGACTACATCCCCGACGCCGAGGTCGGCGAGTACGTCATCGTGCACGTCGGCTTCGCCATCCAGCGTCTTGACGAACAGTCCGCGCAGGAGACGCTCGCCAACTTCGAGAAGCTCGGCATCCTCGAGGAGGAGTTCGGCGACGGGTTCTCACTCGCGGCGAAGCAGGCAGGAGTCCAGCCATGAAGTACCTCGACGAGTTCAGCGACCCCGAGCTGGCCAAGCGGCTGCTCGACCAGATCCACGCGGTGACCAAGCACCCCTGGGCGATGATGGAGGTCTGCGGCGGGCAGACCCACTCGATCATCAGGCACGGCATCGACCAGCTGCTGCCCGACGGCGTCGAGATGATCCACGGCCCGGGCTGCCCGGTGTGCGTGACGCCGCTGGAGATCATCGACAAGGCGCTCGCGATCGCGGAGCGGCCGGACGTGGTGTTCTGCTCGTTCGGCGACATGCTCCGGGTGCCCGGCAGCTCCAAGGACCTCTTCTCGATCAAGAGTGCCGGGGGTGACGTGCGGGTGGTGTACTCGCCGCTCGACGCCCTCAAGCTCGCGCGCCAGAACCCCGACAAGCAGGTGGTGTTCTTCGGCATCGGGTTCGAGACCACCGCGCCTGCGAACGCGATGACCGTCTACCAGGCCAAGCGGCTGGGCATCCCCAACTTCTCGCTGCTCGTCTCGCACGTGCTGGTGCCGCCGGCGATCGCCGCGATCATGGAGTCCCCGACGTGCCGGGTGCAGGCCTTCCTCGCCGCGGGTCACGTCTGCAGCGTGATGGGCACGCAGGAGTACCCACCGCTCGCCGACAAGTACGGCGTCCCGATCGTCGTCACCGGCTTCGAGCCGCTCGACATCCTCGAGGGCATCCGGCGGACCGTCATACAGCTCGAGGAGGGCAGGCACGAGCTCGAGAACGCCTACCCGCGCGTGGTCCCGGCCGAGGGCAACAAGGCCGCGCAGGCGATGCTGGAGGACGTCTTCGAGGTCACCGACCGCACCTGGCGCGGGATCGGCATGATCCCGGCGAGCGGCTGGCAGCTGTCGGAGCGCTACGCGGAGTTCGACGCCGAGCAGCGGTTCTCCGTGAGCGACATCCACACCGACGAGTCGCCGCTGTGCCGGTCCGGTGAGGTGCTCCAAGGGCTGATCAAGCCGCACGAGTGCTCGGCGTTCGGCAAGGAGTGCACGCCGCGCAACCCGCTCGGCGCGACGATGGTGTCGTCGGAGGGCGCATGCGCGGCGTACTACACCTACCGCCGGCTCGAGCTGGTGGAGTCCTGATGCCTGACGACCTCGACTTCGAAGGGTGGGTGTGTCCCACGCCGCTGCGTGACACACCCACGATCGTCATGGGCCACGGCGGTGGCGGCGCGATGTCGGCAGAGCTGGTGGACCAGCTGTTCCTGCCGGCCTTCGGCGGCGCCGCGCACGCCGAGCTCGGTGACTCCGCCGTGCTGCCGATGCCCGGAGCGGGCGGCCGGCTGGCGTTCTCGACGGACTCGTTCGTGGTGAAGCCGATGTTCTTCCCCGGCGGCAGCATCGGTGACCTCGCGGTCAACGGCACCGTCAACGACCTCGCGATGTCGGGCGCGACGCCACTGTTCCTCTCGACCGCGTTCATCCTCGCCGAGGGCACCGCGCTGAGCGACATCGGTCGGGTCGCGACGGCGGTCGGCAAGGCAGCCGAGATCGCCGGCGTCCAGCTCGTCACCGGCGACACGAAGGTCGTCGACAGCGGCAGCGGCGACGGGGTCTACGTCAACACCGCCGGCATCGGTGTGGTGCCCGACGGCATCGACATCGGACCGCGACGGGCCACGGTCGGCGACGCGGTCATCGTCAGCGGCGACATCGGCGTGCACGGCATCGCGGTGATGAGCTGTCGGGAGGGGCTGGAGTTCGGCACCACGATCGAGAGCGACACCGCTGCGCTGCACGGGCTGGTCGCCGACATGCTCGCCACCGGCGTCGACGTCCACGTGCTGCGCGACCCGACCCGCGGTGGGGTGTCGGCGACCCTCAACGAGATCGCCCGTGCCTCGGGGGTCGGCATCGAGCTCGTGGAGCGCGACCTTCCGGTGCCCGCGGAGGTGCGAGACGCCTGCGGCCTGCTCGGCCTCGACCCGCTCCAGGTCGCGAACGAGGGAAAGCTGCTCGCCATCGTCCCCGCGGAGTCGGTCGACGAGGTGCTCGCGACCATGCAGGCACACCCGCTCGGCACCGGCGCCCGCCGGATCGGTTCGTGCGTCGCCGAGCACCCGCGCATGGTGGTCGCGCACACCGGGCTGGGCGGCACGCGCGTCGTGGACCTCCCGATCGGCGAGCAGCTGCCCCGGATCTGCTGAGCGTGAGCGCGCTGGGAGCTGTGCGGTTCGCGCAGTACGCCTACCCGCCGAACGAGCTCGGCTACTGCGGCCCACCCGGTGCGCGCGTGATGCTCGCGCCCGAGGCGGTCGACGAGATAGACAGGCGGGCTCGGTTGTTCGACGGGGCCTGGGCCTACCTGGAGCTGATCGCTGCGGTGACCGGCAGCGACGACCCGCTGTCGGCGGAGGTGGTCGACGCGTACTGGCTCGGCAGCGACCTGCTCGCGTCGGTCGAGCCGAAGGAGGTGGTCGCACACCTCGAGGACCGGTTCCGCGGCCAGCTCGGCGGCAGCTGGCGGGAGGCCGCGGACCGCGCGGTGCCGCACCACAGCTTCCAGGTGTTCGAGGTCTACCCGTGGGTCCGGCTGCTTGTCGAGGGCAGGCCACCCGGACCGGCGGTCCAGGTGCTCGACCGGTGCCGCATCCGAGTCGGCGAGGTCGTCGCGGTCTCCGGCGAGGAGGTCGAGGTGGTGTGCCGGCCGCTCGAGTGGGACGGTCGCCGCCTCGCCGAGGGCGACGAGGTCACCGAGGGCGCCCGCTGGTCGGCGGGCGGTCAGGCCCTGATCGAGGCGCCGGTGGTGGGCTCGACCGTCGCGCTGCACTGGGACTGGGTGTGCGACGAGATCACGCCTGCGCAGGGCCGGCTGGTGCGCGAGCTCGAGCGAAGCCGGCTCGCGGCGCTCTTCCGGGCCACGGGTGAGCCGAACCGCCGCTACGAGCACGAACACCCAGGTGACTTGATCCATGTCGACGTCAAGAGCTCGGCAGGGTCCGATGGTGGCGGTTGGCGCTACTCGGCCGCCGGCAGAGACAGAAGAACCGAGCGGCGACCGCGAGAGCACCGGCGCGGCCGCAACGAGTACCGCAACCCGCTGATCGGGACCTGCTACTTGCACACCGTCATCGACGACCACTCCCGCGTCGCCACGTGAAGCGCGTGATGACGAGACCAAGGAGACCGCCAGCGAGGTGCTGCGCAACGCGGTCGCCTGCTTCGCCGAGCGCGGCGTGAGCGTCCAGCGCGTGCTGTCCGACAACGGCAGCTGCTACCGCTCCTGGCTGTGGCGCAGACCTGTGCCGACCTGGGCATCGCCGTGAAGCGGACTCGCCTCTACCGACCGCAGACCAACGGCAAGATCGAGAGGTTCCACCGCACCCTGGCCGACGGTGGGCATTCAAGAATCTAGAGCAGGCGGCTCGCCCACTCCGGCCAGGGTGGCTGGTCGCACGCAGCGGCGAGGTCGAGCAAGGCCTGCGCCGTCGTGCCGCGCTGCGACGGGTCGTCGGCGACCAGCCGTCGCACCAGGTCGGACACCGGAGCGCGTGGCAGCGGGGCGCGGTCGGGGAACGGCTCTCCGGTGAGCGCCTCGGCGAGCACCGCGCCGAGTCCGAAGAGGTCCATCTGTGCGGTGATCGGTTCGCAGGCCTCCATCTCCGGGGCCGCGTAGCCGGGGGTGCCGACCGGGCGCCCAGCCGGCTGCTCGCTGCCGAGCGCACGTGACGAGCCGAGATCGATGAGGACCGGTCTGCCGTCGCGCAGGATGACGTTCTCCGCCTTGAGGTCCAGGTGTGCCAGACCGCGCTCGTGCAACGTCATGGCGGCGGGGAGCAGCTGTGCGCCGAGCTGTGCGACGTCGCCCGGCGCCATCGGGCCGGTCTCGTCGACGACGTCCGCGACGGTCGGCCCGTCGACGTACTCCATGACGACGTGGGGGAGCGAGTCATCGCGCGCGTCGCGCCAGAGTGCGCGGGAGTGCTGGATGACCGGTCAGCCCGGTCACCTCGCGGCCGAGGGCAGCGGCCGCACGCGGGTGGTCTCGCTGGTGGGGCCGGGCGAGCTTGACCACGACCGGTGCCCACAGGTACGTCGACCAGGCCAGCCAGGTCTCGCAGCGCACGCCCACGCCGAGAGCGGCCATCGCGTGCAGGCCGGGAGCGATCTCCTCGGACTCGGCGAAGTCCCACACCGGCAGCTCGTCGGTGTCGTCGACCAGTTGGGCGGACATTGCTTCCTCGACTAGTTGAGGGTGGACATGACCGACACGGTGGTTGAGGTGCCCGAGCTTCGCTCACACCTCAACCACCGTGCACGGTTTCAGCCGCGCGAGCGGCTGCGGGTGCGCGTGCGGGTACGCGTGCGCGTGCCGTGGCGGCCACCGTGGCGGCGGCCGTGGCGGCGCGTGATTGTCGGCTGGACCTTCATGCTGGAGTCACCTCCCTTCCCAAGAGCTCGAGTGGCTGGGTGGTCTCGTGGGCGACGTCCGCGCCGAGCGTGATGACCCGGTCGGCGATCTCCGTGAGCCGTGGGTCGTGCGTGACGATCAGGGTCGTCTGGGTGGCGGACAGCGTCGCGATGGAGCGGGTCACGGCATCGGCCGAGTCACGGTCCAGGGAGGCGGTCGGCTCGTCGAGCAGCATCATCGGCGCGCGGCGCACAGCGGCACGCGCGAGCGAGACCCGGCGGCGCTGTCCGCCGGACAGCCGCACGGCGCCCTCGCCGAGCAACGTGTCGTAGCCGTGGGGGAGCCGGTCGACGAACTCGTCGACGAGTGCGAGCCGGCCCGCCTCCTCCACCTGCTGGCGGGTCGCGGTGCGGGCGCCGAGCGCGATGTTCTCCGCGATGGTCGCGTCGAGGAGCCAAGGGTCCTGCGGCACGTAGCTGAACCGGTTGCGGACGCTGGCGAGCGAGCAGGAGCGGATGTCGACCCCGTCCAGCAGGATCCGTCCCGCGTCGACGTCGTACAGGCGCAGCAGGAGGTAGGTGATCGTGCTCTTGCCGACCCCGCTCGGCCCGAGCAGGCACACGGTCTCGCCCGCGCGGATCTCCAGGTCGAAGTCGTGCAGCTCGCGCCGGTGCGGCTCGTAGCCGAACGACACGTTCTCGAAGCGGACACCGTCGATGAGCACCGGGGCGGGCCACGCGTGCGGCACCTCGGTGACCGCTTCGTCGCACTCGAGCACCTCGCTGATCCGGCCGGCGCTCACCGAGGCCTTCGCGAGCACCGCGGAGAGTCGGGTCAGGCCGCGCACCGGGGAGTAGAGGTCGCGCAGGTAGGCAAGCACCACCAGCAGGCCGCCCACACTCAGCGACCCGGCGAGCACGTGAGAGCCGCCGACCATCAGCACGAGTGCAGTGCCCAACGCCAGCACGACGTCGCCCATCGGGGTCCAGCGCGCCTCCACCTCGACCGCTCCCACCTCTGCGTCGAGCACGGCGCGGTTGCCGGCGGCGTACACCGACCTCGCGCGGTCCGAGCGTCCGAACGCCTGGATCGCACGGATGTTGCGGAGCAGGTCGGTGGTGGTGGTGACCAGCCGGCCGGAGTGGGTGCGCGCCTTGTCCTGCGACGCGCGCACCCGGCGACGCTGGAGCACCGCGAGCCCGGCGAGGAGGGGTACGACGGAGAGCCCGACGAGGGCCAGCGGCGGGTCCAGGTGTGTCATCAGCGCCAGCACGGCCAGCACCATCACGGCGTCCGGGATCAGCGTCGTGGTGGTGGCAACGACAGCGTCGAGCAGCCGGCCGACGTCGGTCGAGAGCCGGGAGACCAGCTCGCCGCTGCGGATCCGGTCGTGCCAGCGCAGGGAGCGGGAGACGACGTGGTCGAACATCCGCTGCCGAAGCGTCGCGCCGATCTGCTCGGCTGCACCCTCCGAGCAGCGAACCATCAGCAGGTCGAGCACACCGAGGAGCACGCTGAGGAGCACGCTCGCGCCGGCGGCCAGCCCGAGCACCATGACGGGGTGCGCGGAGCTCGCATCGGTGGCCAGGGCGTGGTCGACGGCCAGCGCCAGCGGCCAGGGCCGCAGCAGCGTCACGCCGACCTGCAGCAGCACCACGAGCGCGGCGACGCCGAGTCGCCGGGCGTGGGGCCTGGCCGAGGGTGCCACCACCTCGAGGGCCGACGGGAGCTTCACAGCTCAGAGATTCGACCTGCCGGGGTACGAGTCACCAGTGAACCTTGGTACTAGCACCAACGTTCACTGGCACTGAGGCGGTCTCTGCCTCACCCTGGACAGATGAGAACGATCGCCGTGCTCGGAACAGCCGCGCTCTTCGCGGCGACCCCGGCGTCGATCCTGCTGATCGGCAGCGCGACGTTCTCCGAGGAGGTCCCGGTCCGGGTGCCGTCCACAGCGATCCTTCTCGACTCGAACGGCCGGACGGTCGGCACCGGCCGGCCCGTGGCCCAGAAGGGCGCTCACCCCGGGGCCGGCGCCGACCGCACCGGCGCGGCACGCCCCAGCCCGAGCGCGCGAGCGACCCCCGATGACCATGGAGGCTCCTCGGGCGAGGACGGCGCAGACGGGTCCTCGGGCCGCGGCTCGTCGGGGTCCGGTGTCTCAGGCCACGGCGGCGACGACGGCGGTGGCAGCGGCAGTAGTGGCACCGGCAGCAGCGGAGGCTAGTGGCAGCGGCAGCAGCGGGAGCGATGACGGCGGCCACCACGGTGGCGACGGCGGTGGCGACGACAACAGCGGGGACGGTGGCGGGCATGGCGGTTCGGGCTCCGGGGGCTCAGGCTCGGACGACAACAGCGGCCCAGGATCAGGATCAGGTTCGGGGTCCGGCTCGGGGTCGAGTGGCTCGGGGTCTGGCGGCTCTGGTTCGGGCGGCTCGGGGTCGAGTGGCTCGGGATCCGGCTCAGGCTCGAGCGGCTCGGGGTCAGGGTCCGGCTCGTCCGGTGGCGGCGACGACTGAGACGACGAGCCCGCCGTGGGTAGTGCTCGCCGACGGCGCCTCGTCGCGGGCAGCGGGCCCAGGCGTCGTACACCGCGGCCGGGTGCTTGCACCGCTGCTCCTGGGCGCGTTCATCGTGCTGCTGCTCGTGGGCTTCTCCGGGGCGGTCGCGGCGAGCCGGCTCGCCGAGAAGGAGGCGGTGCACGACGCGGCGACCAACGCCGACGTCGTGGCGGACACGGTCGTGCAGCCGGCCCTGCGAGACGGGCTGGCCGACGGGGACAAGGCGGCTTTCGCGCGGATGGACCGTGCGGTGCACCGCGACATCTTGGGCAAGTCGAGCGTGCGCGTGAAGATCTGGACCGCGGACGGGCGGATCGTCTACTCCGACGAGTCACGCCTGGTGGGCCGGACCTACGCGCTCGGCGAGGACGAGCGCGGCGTGTTCACCCATCCCGTCTCGAGGGCAGAGGTCTCCGACCTCGACGAGCCCGAGAACGCCTTCGAGCGTGGCAAGGGCAAGCTGCTCGAGGTGTACCGGCCGGTGTGGACCCCCGACGGCACGCCGCTGCTGTTCGAGACCTACGCGCCCTACAACGACGTCTCCGGCAAGGCCGGCCAGCTGTGGCGCGGGTTCGCCGGCATCACCGTCACGAGCCTGCTCGGCCTCATCGTGTTGATGGTGCCGGTCGTGTGGTCCCTGCTCGGACGGCTGCGCACGGCGCAGTCGCAGCGGGAGGCGCTGCTCGAGCGGGCGGTCGACGCCTCCGCCGACGAGCGCCGGCGCATCGCCGGCACCCTGCACGATGGCGTGGTCCAAGAGCTCGCGGGTGCGTCGTTCACGGTGACGAGCGCGGCCACCCGGGCGCGCGAGCTTGAGCAGCCGTTGCTTGCCGAGCAGCTCGGCGACGCCGCGGAGACGGTGCGCCGCAGCATCGCGGGCATGCGCTCGCTGCTGGTCGACATCTACCCGCCGAACCTCGCGATGGCCGGTCTCGTCGTTGCCCTGGGGGACCTGACCACCAGCCTGCGCTCGCGTGAGGTCGACGTACGCCTCGACGTCGAGCCGGACGTGGCCGACTCGCTCGACGCGGAGCAGCAGCGCCTGGTCTACCGCGTGGCCCACGAGTGCCTGCTCAACAGCCAGCGACACGCCCACGCCGGTCGGGTGGACGTGCGGCTCGCCGAGGACCCCACCGACCACGGGGTGGTGCTGCTCGAGGTGGTCGACAACGGCAGCGGGTTCGACGCGGCAGAGGTCGTCGAGCACCCACCGGAGGGACATTTCGGCCTTCGGGTGCTTTCCGACGTCGCCCGCGACGCGGGCGCTGACCTGCGGGTCCGCTCGGCCCTGGGTGTCGGGACGCACTGGCAGCTGCGGATCCAGCGCGCCTGAATGGCATGTTCCTCCTTGGATCAAGCACCCATCCGATAGCCTGATCCAGGGATTCGGGGACCACGAGCGCAGCAAGGGGAATAAGCAGTGCTGCTCAAGACCAAGTCATCGGTCGAGGACGGCGTCGCCACGATCAAGGCGTCCGGAGAGATCGATCTCGCCACCGTGGAGTCGCTGCGCGAGGCGATGATCTCGGTGCTCGCGCCGGACATCAAGACGGTCGTCTTCGACCTCGACGACATCGACCACATCGACTCCACCGGCCTCGGCGTCCTCGCGGGCGCCCACCGCCAGATGACCTCCCGCTCGGGCAAGCTCATCATCCGCTGCAGCCAGCCCCGGATCCTCCGGCTGCTGCAGATCACCCAGCTCGACCGCGTCATCACCGTCGAGTCCGAGAACGGCGCGGAGCGCCCCGCCTCCCGCTAGCCCGCTCGCTGCCGGTCACCTGGGCCGGTTTACCAGGGGATGCCGGAAAACCGGCGCTCACCTGGGGTTGTTTCCTGCGGGGAGCGCCAGTTCTCCACGGGCACCTCACGCCGACCGCGAAGATTTCCTGCATCCCCTGGTAAACAGCGCCCGGCCAGGCCCACGTGGTTCCGGAAAACAAGAACACGTTCTAGTATTACCCCATGTACGACTTCCAGGGCGGGGGCGAGCGGGGCGTCGCGTCGTACCCGAGGCCCTCGCTGCTGCTCACGGCTGCGGAGATGGCGCGGCTGTCGGTGGAGTACCCGACCTCGCTGCTCATCGACGCGGTGACCCCCTCGCGCGCCACCGGCGAGGGGCGTCCGGTGCTCGTGCTGCCCGGGTTCTACGCCGGCGACGAGGCCACGCGCAGGCTGCGCGCGCACCTCGACAAGCTCGGCTACGTCTCCTACGGCTGGGGCCTCGGGCGCAACCACGGGCTCACCGACGCGATCGTCGACGGGGTCCTCGCTGCGGCTCGAGGAGGTGCACGAGCGGCACGACGAGCCGGTCAGCCTGGTCGGCTGGAGCTTCGGCGGGCTGCTCGCCCGGTACGCCGCGCTGGAGCGCCCGTCGCTGGTGCGGCAGGTGATCTGTCTCGGGTCGCCGTGGCGTCCGGAGGGGGAGCGGACCCGCACCACGTTCTTGTTCGAGCGGGCCGCCGCAAGGCACGGACTGTCGCTGCGGGCGCGGGAGATCGTCGACGGGCTGCGGGGGCAGCTGCCGGTGCTCTGCACGGCGATCTACTCGCGCACCGACGGCATCGTGCCGTGGCGCGGCTGCGTGCTCGACGAGGGCGAGCGCTGCGAGAACGTCGAGGTGGTCAGCAGCCACATCGGCCTGGTCTCCAACCCGCTGGCGCTCGCCGCGGTCGCCGACCGCCTCGCCCAGGACCCCGTCGACCCGGAGCCGTTCGAGTGGGCCGGCTGCCTGCGCGCAGCGGTGGCGGGATGAGCACATGAGCAACCCGCAACGAGACGGCGAGTTCGTCGCGCGGCTGATGCCGATGCTGCGCATGGTCGTGAAGCTCTGGTTCCGCTCGAAGGTGCACGGCATCGAGAACGTCCCCGAGGGCGGCGCGCTGATGGTGTCCAACCACTCCGGCGGGCTGATCGCCATGGACGTGCCGGTGCTCGCGGTCGCGTTCTTCGACCACTTCGGCGACGAGCGGCCGGTCTACTGCCTCGCGCACGACCTGCTGTTCACCGGGCTGGCCAACGTCACGATGCGGCGCGCGGGCTTCGTGCCGGCCAGCCGCGCGAACGCGGCCGCGGTGCTGCGCCAGGGCGGGGTCACGATCGTGTTCCCGGGCGGCGACCACGACGCGTTCCGGCCGACGAGCGAGCGCAACAAGATCGACTTCGACGGCCGCATGGGCTACGTCCGCACCGCTCTCGAGGCCGACGTCCCGATCGTGCCCGTCGGTCAGCATCGGCGGCCAGGAGGACCAGATCCACCTCTCGCCGCGGCGAGCTGCATCGCGAAGCGTGTTCGGGCTCGAGAAGCGGCTGCGCACGAAGTACATCCCGGTCACCTTCGGCTTCCCGTTGGGCCTCACGCTCGCGTTCCCGCCGAACCTCCCGCTGCCCACGAAGATCGAGACCCGGGTGCTGGAGCCGATCGACATCCGCGAGGAGTTCGGCGACGACCCCGACATCGTCGAGGTCGACCGCGTGGTCCGCGACCGGATGCAGGAGGCGCTCGACGACCTGGCACAGCGCGCCGCTTCCCGGTGCTGGGATGAACCCGCTGCGACTGATCGGCCGGCTGTGGTGGCTGGTGCGCACCCTGGTGCGCAGCGGGCTGGTCGCGCCGCTGCGCCCCGACAAGTACCTCCGCATGCGCCGGCGTCATCCGCCGCCAGGGTGTGACCGCCATGACCGGGCATCAGCCTCGCCGCCGTCCGCGACCCGAGCGGCACGGCCCTCGTCGACGAGCGCGGCGAGCTGACCTGGGCCGAGCTCGAGCAGCGCTGCGACGCCGTCGCGGTCGGGCTGGCGCGATCTGCCTGGACGCGCCCGGCGACACCGTCGGCATCCTGTGCCGCAACCACCGCGGCTTCGTCGAGTCGCTGGCGGCGACGTCCCGGCTCGGCGCCGACGCGCTGCTGCTCAACACCGGCTTCTCCGGCCCCCAGCTGGCCGACGTGCTCGAGCGCGAGAGCGCCTCGCTCATCGTGTACGACGAGGAGTTCGCCGGCCTCGTCGAGGAGGCCCGCGAGCCGCATCGACGGCCTCGTCGAGGTCGTGGCCTGGACGGACGGGCCGGTCGAGGCGACGACCGTCGAGGAGCTGGTCGACGAGCACCTCGGCTCGAGGCCGGACCGGCCGAGCACGACCGGCCGCATCATCCTGCTCACCTCCGGCACCACCGGCACCCCCAAGGGCGCGCAAGCGCTCCGGCGGCGGTGGCGCCGGCGCGCTGGCCGCGATGTTCGACCGCATCCCGTGGCGGGCCGAGGAGACGACGGTCGTGGCCGCGCCGATGTTCCACGCCTGGGGCTTCGGCCAGCTCGCGGTCTCCGCGACGATGACCTGCACCATCGTGATGCGCCGGCGCTTCGACCCCGAGGCCACGCTGGAGCTGGTCGAGCGTCATCGGCGCGACCGGCCTGGCCGTCGTACCCGTCATGATCGAGCGGATCGTCGACCTGCCCGACGAGGTGCTCGACCGCTACGACCGATGCGCACGCTGCGCTTCGTCACCGCCAGCGGCTCGCGGATGCGCCCCGACGCCGTCACCGGCTTCATGGACCGCTTCGGCGACGTCGTCTACAACAGCTACAACGCCACCGAGGCGGGCCTGATCAGCGCCGCCACCCCGGCCGACCTGCGCGTCGCGCCCGACACCGCCGGTCGACCGGTCGGTGGGCACCGACCTGCGGATCGTCGACGACGACGGGCGCGAGGTGCGCCACCGGCGAGGTCGGCCGGATCACCGTGCGCAGCGACTCGCAGTTCGAGGGCTACACGTCGGGCGACGCCAAGGAGGTCCACGAGGCTCGACTACATGGTCTCCGGTGACGTCGGCCGCCTCGACGACGCCGGTCGGCTCTACGTCGTCGGCCGCGACGACGAGATGATCGTCTCCGGTGGCGAGAACGTCTATCCCGCTCGAGGTCGAGGAGACGCTCAACGCCCACGACGCGGTGCGCGAGGTGGCGGTGGTCGGCGTCGACGACGAGAAGTACGGGCAGCGGCTGGCGGCGTTCGTCGTGCTGGGCGACGGCGAGGACGCCACCGCGGACGACCTGAAGCAGCACGTGAAGCGGCAGCTCGCCGGCTACAAGGTGCCGCGCGACGTGACGTTCCTCGACGAGCTGCCGCGCAACGCCTCCGGCAAGGTCGTCACGCGCGAGCTGACGGCGGCTGACGGGCTGACCGTGGAGCGGATGGCGGGCGTGGACGCCGGGTATCTCTACATGGAGACCCCGACGATGCACATGCACACGCTGAAGATCGCGCTCGTCGAGCCGGGCGAGCCGTTCGACTTCGACCGGCTCACCGCGCGAGCTGCTCGGCCGCCTGCACCGGCTCCCGCCGTTCAGCAGGCGGGCCCTGCCGGTGCCGTTCGCGCTCAACCACCCGCTCTGGATCGCCGACCACGAGATCGACCCGGCCCGGCACATCTTCCGCCACCAGGTGCCCGGCGCCCGGCGGCATGGCGTCGCTGGAGCGGCTGATCGGCGAGATCGCGCGGCAGCGCCCCTCGACCGCAGTCGTGCCGCTGTGGGAGGTGCACGTCTGCGAGGGCCTCGCCGACGGCGCGGGTCGCGATGGTCGCCAAGATGCACCACGCGCTGGCCGACGGCGTCGCCGCGAACGCCCTGCTCGCGAACGTCACCGACGCCGCGTCTGTCGCCGGCGTCGGTGCCGACGGACGGTCTCGAGCCGACCCCGGGCGCGCTGGGCGCAGGTGCGGATGGCGCTGACCGACGCCGTGCGGCAGGCGCTTCTCGCTGCCGGCCCTGGTCCGCCGGACCGTCGCGTCGCTGGCCGCGCTCGTGCGTCACCGGCGCGGCTCCGACGTCGACGGTGCCGCGGCCGATCCTGGACGTGCCGCGGACGTCAGCTTCAACGGCGCCGCTGGGCGCGCGGCCGCATCTTCGCGACGCACACGCTGCCGCTCGAGGACATCAAGAAGGTCCGGCACGCGCAGGGCGTGACCGTCAACGACGTCGTCCTCGCGGTGGTCAGCGGTGCGCTGCGCCGGTGGATGGCCGCGCGCGGCGAGCGAGCCGACGGCTTCACTGGTGGCCGCGGTGCCGGTGGCCACCGACCCGCCCGACAGCCCGCCGCGGCTCGGCGGCAACAGGGTGTCGAACCTCTTCACGACGCTCGCCACCGACCTCGACGACCCGCGCGAGCGGCTGCTGCAGATCTCGCGTACGACGGCGGAGGCCAAGCTCGTGCACCGCACGCTCGGCGTCGACATGCTCAGCGACTGGGTGCAGTTCACGCCGCCCGCGCCGATGGGCTGCGTTCATGCGGCTGTACTCGCGCTCGAAGGCCGCGTCGCGGCATCCCGCACGCCGTTCAACGTGATCGTCTCCAACGTGCCCGGGCCCCGGCAGGAGGCGACGGTCGCCGGCGCCGCGGCTGACCGACCTGTTCAGCGTCGGCCCGATCCTCGAGGGGATCGGTCTCAACGTCACCGCGTGGTCGTACGTCGACCGCATGAACTTCTCACTGCTCAGCTGTCCGGAGCTGGTCTCCGACCTCGCGCCGCTCGTGGCCGAGCTCCGTCCGGCACTGGACGAGCTGCTCGCGATGGACTCGTGATCCGAAGGGGAGACAACTGATGAGGAAGACAGCACGCTCGCGCGATGCGTGGCGTCGCGGGAGCCGGGGTCGCCGTGCTTCGCGGCGCGCTGGGGCTGGGGATCCGGCACCTGCTGCCCACCCCGGAGATCGACATGGTGCCGGAGGGCCGCATCCTCGACCTGCCGGGGCGGGGCCGCACGTTCGTGGTCGACGTGCCCGGCCCGACGCAGGTCCGCGCCGACGATCGTGCTGCTGCACGCGCTGGGCTGCACGGCCTACCTGTCCTGGGTCGCCTCGATCGCGCGAGCTCTCGCGCACCTACCGCGTCGTGACCTTCGACCAGCGGTGGCACGGGCGCGGCATCCGCTCGCCGCGGTTCCGCTTCGCCGACTGCGCCGACGACGTGGTGGCCGTCCTCGACGAGCTCGGCATCGACCGGGCCGTCGTCGCCGGCTACTCCATGGGCGGTGCGATCGCGCAGCTCACCTGGCAGCGGCACCCCGACCGCGTGAGCGGGCTGGTGCTCTGCTCGACGGCCCGCAACTTCCGCGGGAAGCGGCGGGAGCGGTTGTTCTTCCCGGTGCTGAGCGCCGCCATGCACCCGTTGTCCGGCTACTGCGCGGCACGGGTCGAGCGGCTCGCCGAGACGCTGCCCGAGGTGCCCGGCATCGACACGGCCGACCCGACAGCCTGGGGCAAGGTCGAGTTCCGCAGCACCAGCGCCTGGTCGTTCCCCGAGGTCATCGGCGAGCTGGGTCGGTTCAACTCCGCGAGCTGGATCGGCGAGGTCGACGTACCCACCGCGGTGGTGGTGACGGCCAAGGACCACACGATCCCCGAGCGGCGGCAGCGCCGGCTCGCCGCGCAGATCCCCGGCGCCGAGGTCCGCACGGCACCCGGCGGGCACGCCTCGCTGTTCCTCGACGCCGCCCGCTGGGTGCCGGTCTTCATCGAGGCCGTCGCCACCGTCACCGAACGACTGCCGGATCGGTCGGACGTCGCCGTCTAGCGGACGACGTCGCGCGCCCGCGACGCGAAGAGGGACTGCAGGGCCTGCAGCACGGGAGGTACGACGTCGGCGTCGCGCACCAGCATCAGCAGCCGCACCTCGGTGTCGTCGTCGATCGGCCGCCAGGTCACGAGGCCGGCGCGGCACAGCGGGTCGTCGAGGAGGCTGTAGTCCGGCAGGATCGTGACGCCGAGCCCCTGCGGCGACCATGAGCTTGCCCATCTCGGCGCCGTCCGCGGAGAACGCGTCGCTGGGCGGCCTGCTGCCGAAGAGCCGGCTCACGTAGCGATGCATGAGGTAGCCGGGTCGCATCGTCACGAACGACTGGTCCCGCAGCTCGCTCGACCGTGACCGAGTCCTGCGACGCGAGTGCATGCCGGCCGGCAGGCACGCGACGGGGCGACCCGCAGCAGCTCGGTCGCGCGGAAGCCGCTGAGGCAGGTCGTCGCCGGCCAGCACGTTGACCAGTCCGATGTCGAGAGCTCCCTCCGCCAGACGCTCGAGGATCTCCGCGTGCTGCGCGCTCACCACCTCGAGGGTGGTGCCGGGATGCGTGCGCCGGAACTCCTGCACGGCGGGCACCAGCACCGAGGCGCCGGCCGCGCTGACGGTCCCCACCCGAAGCGTGCGGGCCGTGACGCTCTCGTCGCCCGCTGCCGCGCGCAGCCGGTCGACGGCGCCCAGCACCTCGGCCATGTACGGCAGCAGGCCGCGGCCCTCGCTGCTGATCCGGGCTCCGGACCTGCGCCGCTCCAGCAGCGTCACCCCGAGCTCGCGCTCGAGGTTGCCGAGCGACTCGCTCAGCGCGGGCTGGGAGAGGTGCAAGGACTCGCCGGCGCGCCGCAGTGAGCCGTGCTGGATCACGGCAGCGAGGTACTCCAGCTGCTCGATGCGCACGTGGTCCTCTCGGCCGGCTGAAAGGTTCTTCCGAAGGCCCGGTCGACCGAACCAGTCGGCGGAACGGGTTGCTGGCTTGCTTGCGGGAAATAAGTCTAGCAAGTTAGTAGACATTATCTGGCATTGCCCCGCTTCGAGAGGACGTCATGACGCTGAAGGTCCACTGGTTCCTGCCCACGAACGGCGACAGCAGGTACGTCGTCCGCGGCGGTCACGGCGCTGGTCGCACCCACGGCGAGCGCCCGGCGAGCGTGCCCTACCTCGGGCAGGTGGCCCGCAGCGCCGAACAGCTCGGCTTCGAGGGCGCGCTCACGCCCACCGGCGCCTGGTGCGACGACGCGTGGCTGACCACCGCCATGCTCAGCAGCGTCTCGGAGCGGCTGAAGTTCCTCGTCGCCTTCCGGCCCGGCATGACCTCCCCGACGCTCGCCGCCCAGATGGCGGGCACCTTCCAGAACCTCTCCGGAGGCCGGCTGCTTCTCAACGTGGTGACGGGCGGCGAGAGCAGCGAGCAGCGCGCGTACGGCGACTTCTTGGACAAGGACGCAAGGTACGCCCGGTGCGACGAGTTCCTGAGCGTCGTACGCGCGCTGTGGGCGGGCGAGACAGTAACTTCGACGGGCGAGCACATCCACGTGGAGAACGCCACGCTGTCGCAGCGGCCCGACCCGGTCCCCGACATCTACTTCGGCGGCTCGTCCCCGGCGGCGGGCAAGGTCGCGGCCAGGCACGCCGACGTGTACCTCACGTGGGGCGAGCCGCCGGCCGCGGTCGCCGAGAAGATCGAGTGGGTGCGCAAGCTCGCGGCCGACGAGGGCCGTGAGGTGCGGTTCGGCATCCGGCTGCACACGATCACCCGCGACACCGCCGACGAGGCGTGGGCGAGGCGGACCGGCTGCTGGAGGGCATCGACGAGTCCGCGATCGCCGAGGCCCAGGCAGGACTGGCCCGCAGCGAGTCCGAGGGCCAGCGGCGGATGCTCGAGCTAACAGGGGCAGCCGCGACGACCTCGAGGTGTCGCCGAACCTGTGGGCGGGCGTCGGGCTGGTCCGAGGCGGCGCCGGCACGGCTCTGGTGGGAAGCCACGCGGAGGTGGCGGACCGCATCGAGGAGTACCACGACCTCGGCATCGACGAGTTCGTCCTCTCGGGCTACCCGCACCTCGAGGCGGCTCACTGGGTGGGTGAGGGAGTGCTCCCGATCCTGGCCGAGCGCGGTCTGTGGGAAGACACCCGGCCCGCCCAGGTGACCACGAGCCAGGTGCCCTTCCGGGCGGCCTCGTGAGCGCCGCCCGGACCGCTGTGGTGGTGGGCAACCCCAAGCCGGGGTCCCGCACACTGCACGCTGCGAGGTACGTCGCCACGCAGCTGACCGGGTCGGCGCCGGAGCTCGTCGTCGACCTGGCCGAGCACGGACCGAAGCTGCTCGCGTGGGACGACCCGTGGACCGACGACCTGGTGAGGCAGGTGGCGGCGTCCGACTTGGTGGTGTTCGCGAGCCCGACGTACAAGGCGACGTACACCGGGCTGCTCAAGCTGTTCCTCGACCGCGTGCCCGGCGACGGGCTGCGCGGAGTCGCCGCGGTGCCGCTGATGCTCGGCGCTGCCTGGAGCCATGCGCTGGCTCCCGAGGTGCACCTGCGGCCCACGCTGGCCGAGCTCGGTGCGCACGTCCCGGTGCACGGCCTCTACGTCCTCGACTCGTCGTACGACGACCCGGCTGCCTTCGCGCCCTGGCTCGAGCTGGCCCGGCCGATCTACAGCGCACTCGCGCAGGGAAGGAGCACTGCAGTGACCGTCACCGCTCTCGAACCGGGAGGCTGCGCCGGGTCTTCGGCGCGTTCCCCAGCGGCGTGGTCGCCGTCGCCGCACAGGTCGACCAGGGCCCAGTCGGGCTTGCGGCGAGCTCGTTCACGTCGGTGAGCATCGAGCCGGCACTGGTGTCGGTCTCCGTGGCGAAGTCGTCGACCACCTGGCCGGTGCTGCGACGAGCCGACCACCTGGGGCTGAGCGTGCTCGCGGCCCACCACGACGATGCCTGTCGCCAGCTGGCCGGCCCGGCGGAGAGCCGCTTCGACGCGCTCGACACCAGCGTCACCGGCGACGGCGCCGTGCTGCTCGACGGCGCGGCGGCGACCTTCGACTGCACCTTGCACCAGGAGGTCGACGCCGGCGACCACCTCCTGGTCCTGCTGCGGCTCCACGCCGCGGACGAGCGACGCGGCGTCGCACCACTCGTCTTCCACCGCAGCGGGTTCTCCCGCATCCAGACCGAGCTCGCCTCGGCCGTCTGAGAAACCTTCCCTTCCGAAAGGCCCCCTGATGTCGCACGTCTTGTCGACCAGCCCGTCCCCGCGCCGGGTCGCGCTCGCCTCCGCAGTAGGCGCCACCATCGAGTGGTACGACTTCTTCCTCTACGGGACGGCCGCCGGCCTGGTCTTCGACAAGCTGTTCTTCAACGGGCTGAACGGTCCGGCGGCGCAGTTCGCAGCGTTCGGCACGTTCGCCGTCGGCTTCCTCGCACGTCCCGTCGGGGGCCTGATCTTCGGTCACTTCGGGGACCGGCTCGGCCGCAAGAAGATGCTGATCCTCACCTTGCTCGTGATGGGTCTCGGCACCGCGGCGATCGGTCTGCTGCCGTCGTACGACTCGATCGGGCTGTGGGCCCCGGTCCTGCTGGTCACGCTGCGCGTGCTGCAGGGCATCGGCGTCGGCGGTGAGTACGGCGGCGCCGTGCTGCTCGCGGTCGAGTACGCCCCGGAGCAACGCCGCGGCTTCTACGGCAGCTTCGCGCACGTCGGCGTGCCCGGCGGGCTGCTGCTCGCGAGCGGTGCGTTCTCGCTGGCGAGCCTGTTGCCCGACGCTGCGTTCTTCGCGTGGGGCTGGCGGGCCTGCTTCGTGCTCAGCCTGCTGCTGCTCGCGATCGGTGCCTACATCCGGCTCACGGTGATGGAGACCCCGGCGTTCGAGCGGGTGCAGCAGCGCAAGGAGGTCTCACGGGTCCCGCTCAAGGATCTGCTGGCCGCGCAGCCCGAAGCGGCTGCTGCTCGGCATGGGCACGCGCTACATCGAGGGCTTCACGTTCAACTTCTTCTCGGTCTTCCTGCTCGCCTACACCGTCAACACGATCGGGCTGTCCAAGTCGCTGGTGCTCGGCGGTGTCATGGCAGGTGCTGCCCTGGGCGTGGTCCTGGTGCCGATCAGCGGCGCGTTGTCCGACCGCTTCGGCCGCAAGCCGGTCTACCGGGTCGGCGCGTGGCTGGCGCTGCGTCGGCGCGTTCCCGGCGGCGGCGCTGGTCGAGTCCGGCAATGCCGCCGCCGTGTTCTTGGTGTTCGTCGCAGGGCTCGGGGTCGTCTACGGCACGGTCTACGGCCCGCTCGCGGCGTTCTGGTCCGAGCTGTTCGACACGCGGTACCGCTACACGGCGCTGAGCACGCTCTACCAGGTCTCCGGTGTGGTGGCGTCGGGGCTGACTCCGCTGATCGCGGCATGGCTGGTGTCGAAGGGCGATGGTCACCTGTGGTGGGTGGCGACGTACAACGTCGCGATCGCCGCGGTGTCGTTGGTGTCGGCCCGGCTGCTTCCGGAGACCCGAGGCCTCGACCTCGACGAGTCGGTGGTCGAGGCAGAGCGCGTGCCGGTGCCCGCCTGACGCAGCTCCGGCCGCAGGATCACGCGCCTCGGCGGTCCTGGCGCGCAGGATCACGCGCCTCGGCGGAAGGGGGAGCCGACGGCGGAGTCCACGTTCGGCTGGACGAGGCCGGCCTGCTCCTGCTCGGCGAACCACGTCGACCTCCGCGCCTTCTCGTGCGAGCCGGGCTGGCAGGCCGGCGAGCACCAGCGTGACGTCGGCTTGCGCCAGGTCGTGGTGCAGCGACTCCAAGGTGTCGAGGAACGGCAGGGTCACCATGTCGACGGCCGAGGCCTCGAGGACGAGCCGGTGGACCGGGGGATCCGACTCGTCGACCATCCGGAGCACCTTGTCGGCGGTAGGCCGGGCGTTGCCGGTGTACAGCGCGGTGACGAGGTGCAGCACCAGCACCCGGTCCGGCTGCGGGCCGAGCGGCTCGGGGCGGTTCGTGGTCCAACCGCCCTGCGACCGGGCGTACAGCTGGCGCACCTGCGGGCGGTTCACGTGGCGGATCAGCAGGACGAACGTGAGCAGCACACCCACCGCGACCGCGAGCAGCAGCCCCGCGGTCAGTCCCAGCGCCGCGGTGGCGACCGCGACCCAGAACTCGGCATGGTCGACGCGCCAGAACCGCACGAACTCGCGGATGTCGACGAGGCCCACGACGGCGACCACCACCATCGAGGCCAGCACCGCCTGCGGGAGGTCGTCGAGCACCGGCGCGAGGAAGACCGCGACGAGCACGGCGAGCAGGGCAGTCGTCAGCCCCGCGACCTGGCTGCGAGCGCCGGCGCGGATGTTCACCGCGCTCTGCGAGAAGCCGCCTGCCGGCGGAAGGGTCTGGCTGAAGCCCCCGAGCACCGACGCGACACCGACTGCGAGGAGCTCCTGGTCGCTGTCGATGTCCGGCTCGTGCCGGCGCCGGTTCTGGCGCGCCACCAGCACGGTCTCCAGGAAGGACATGATCGCGATCGCGAGAGCCCCGGGCAGCAGCGCCGGTATGTCGCCCAGGACCGGCAGCACGGGCTCCGGCAGGCCGGTGGGCACGGGGGAGATCAGCGCCAGCCCGTGCTCCTCGACGTCGGTCAGCGCCACGAGCAAGATGCCGCCCGCGACCGCCACCAGCGGGCCAGGCACCTGCGGTGCCACCCGGCGCAGCACGAGCAGCACGCCGATCGAGAACGCGGAGACCGCGACCGTGGGCGCGTTGCTGTCGCCGAGGTGTCGTACGGCGGACGCCAGCTCGCTGAAGAACCCCGACGCGTCCGGGTCGGAGGGGATGCTGAGCAGCTGCGGGAGCTGCCCGACCGCGACGGTCAGCCCGACCCCGGTCTTGATCCCGGTCATCGTGGCGGGGCTGACGTTCTCCACGAGCGCGCCGAGCCGGAACAGGCGCATGACCAGCAGGCACAGCCCGACCAGGAACGCCAGCGTGAACGCGTCGCGCAGCAAGGTGTCGGGGTCGCGCGACGGCAGTGTCGCGAGGATGGTCGCGACGAGCACGGCGATCGTCGACGTGGTCGACACGCTGAGGGTCCGTGAGCCGCCGAGCAGCGCGTAGACGGCCAGCGGCACCATGCAGGTGTAGAGGCCGATCTGCACCGGCAGCCCGGCGATCGTCGCGTAGGCCATGGCCTGCGGGACCACCACGGTGCCGGCCGCCAGTCCGGCGATGATGTCGAGCCGCAGCCAGTCGCGCTGGTAGGGGCGCACCGACGGCATCAGCCAGCTGCCTCGCAGCAGGGATCGCGCGGTCACGCCAGAGGCCGGCACCGCCTCACCCAAGCGTGTCGCGATCGGCAGGCGCGTCACCCGGATCGGGCGAGCGCGCTCGCAGCCGCCAGCCGGCCCAGGCGAGTGCGCCGACCGGGATGGGCAGCCAGAAGGAGACCAGCCGGAAGAGCAGCGTCGCCAGCAGCGCCTGGTCGGCGCTCACCCCCGCGAGCACCAGGATCGAGGTGAGTCCCGCCTCGACGAAGCCGAGCCCGCCAGGGGTGATCGGGACGAGCGCGAGTGCCAGCGACAAGACGTAGGCGAGCAGCACCATCGACGGCCGTGCGCGGGCGCCGACCGCGTACAGCGCCGCGACGAGGGCGCCGTAGTCCAGCATCCGGTTGGCGGCGGCAGCAGCGAGCGCCTCGCCCCACCGGCCGGCGAACGCCCCCGCCACCGCGTCGCGCTGGGCGACCACGTGGTCGGCCACCGAGCGCCGAGTCGATGCGGCGTCGCACCAGGTGCAGGACGTGGCCGGCGGCCGACCCGACGAGCGTGCACGAAGCGGTCCCACTTCAGCAGGGCCAGGCCGAGCAGCACGAGGATCACGGCGACGATCAGCGAGACCACCAGGCCGAGCTGCAGCTGCCGGGCGGGCGGCGGCCGGATGATCACCGCCGGGATCGTCAGCACCGGCAGCGCGAGCAGCATGCCCGTGGTCAGCAGACCGATGCTGCCCATCGCGGCGGCGACGGCTCCCGGTGCCTGTCCGGCGCGCACCAGCATCGAGGCCTGTACGACGCTCCCGGCCGCCGCACCACCGGGGAGGACGCGACCGGCGGCGTTGCCGGCGAGCTGGGAGCTGCCGGCCGTCGACCAGGACACCCCCGGGAGGGTGATCCGGACCAGGAACCACAGGCTGACCCAGCTGCCCGCCTCCAGCAGGACGAGGACGACGAACCACAGCGGCCGCACCGTCCGCAGCTGGGGCCACTCACCGAGGAGCGCCACGACGCTGGGTGCGACGACGTACAGCCCGACACCCGTGACGAGCAGGCCGAGGGCGCGCCCGCTCCAGCGGCGCACCGAGGGTTTCACGCCTCCGTGGCCGCCTCGAGCGGGCTGGGCTCGACGTCGCTGCCGAGCAGCCAGGCGTAGGCGAGCCCGGCGATCAGGCCGCCGACGAGCGGGGCGAGCCAGAACAGCCACAGCTGGCCGAGGGCATCGGCGCCGGCGAACAACGCCGGGCCGGTCGAGCGGGCCGGGTTCACCGAGGTGTTCGTGACCGGGATGCTGACCAGGTGGATCAGGGTCAGCGACAAGCCGATGGCCAGCGGCGCGAACCCACGCGGCGCCCTGGTGTCGGTCGAGCCGAGGATCACGAGCAGGAAGAACGCGGTGAGGACCACCTCGGTCAGAGCTGCGGAGAGCAGGTCGTAGCCGCCGGGGGAGCGGTCGCCGTAGCCGTTGCTTGCGAAGCCACCGGCCTGTCCGGGGAACGAGTCGGTGCCCGAGGCGATCACCCAGAGCAGGGCGGCGGCGGCGATGGCCGCCAGGACCTGCGCGACGACGTACGGCAGCACGTCGCGCCAGGAGAACCGACCGGACGCCGCCATGCCCGAGCGTGATCGCCGGGTTGAAGTGCCCGCCGGAGATGTGGCCGACGGCGTAGGCCATGGTGACCACCGTCAGACCGAACGCCAGGGCGACACCGGCAAAGCCGATCCCACTGGGGAAGCCGTTGCTCGACCACGCCGGACGCGATCACGGCGGCGCCGCAACCGGCGAACACCAGCCAGAAGGTCCCCAGCACCTCGGCGGCCAGCCGCTTGGTCATCGTGGGCTCCACTACGGGGCTCATGCGGTTGCCACCTTTGCTGTCGTTCGCAGCGAGCGCATGCGCAGGCCCGCGATGAGCGCGATCGCGCCGTAGCCGAACAGCCACACGGCGACCACGATCACCAACGCACTCAGCGAGAGCTCCGGGTTGACGAGCAGGAACGCGCCGGCCGCGACGCTGACGATGCCCATGAAGATCCGCCACCCCTTGTCGCCGGTTTCGCTCATGACTGCCGTGAACACGTCGATGAGTCCGCTGATGACCCACCAGGCGCCGATCAGCAGGCCGATCACCACGACGGTCTGCAGCGGCTCTCGCAGGCAGAGCAGGGCGACGATGATCGAGAGGGCACCCACCAGCCCGAGCAACGCGCGCACCCCGCCGTCGACGGTGTGCGCTGCGAACGCGTTCACGAGCTGGAAGATGCCGTTGATCATCAGCTGGATCGACAAGATCACCGCGAGCACGACCAGCGTCTCGCCCGGCCAGACAGCCAGCACCAGCCCGATCAGGATGGTGACGACGCCGTAGCCGACCACCAGGCCCCAGTGGTCGCCGAGCCTGGAGAGGCTCTCGGGTACGGGAGCAGCGCGCGTCTCAGACACGGTGGGAAGGTACGGCGGGCGCTGGCGGAGGCATTCACCCGGAACGGGCGAACGGCGGGGCGATCCCGACTCAGAGCAGGTGCATCGTGCGGGCGACCGCGAGCGCCTCGCTGCGACGGCTCACCGAGAGCTTGGCGTAGAGGCTGGAGATGTGCGTCTTCACGGTGTTCTCGCTGACGAACAGCGTCGCCGCGATGTCTGAGTACGTCGACCCGCGGGCCAGCTCACCCAGCACCTCGTTCTCGCGAGGGCTGAGCGAGGGCGTGACCGCCAGCTGCACGGCGGAGTCCAGCTCACGCTGACTGGCGACGAGCGGCCGGAAGATCGAGGCGATCGCCGGCCGGTCGGCGCACGCCTCGAGGAGGGCGCTGCCCCACGACGAGGTCTCGACGTCCGGCGTCTTGGAGAGCAGGGCGCCCACCCGCGTGCCGTTGGTGCTCCAGCCGAGGAACGGAGCAGCGAGCCCACGTGACTGCGTCACCGCAATCGCCTCCGCGAGCATCGTTGCTGCGGTGTCCCGGTCGCCCAGGTAGTCGTGCACCTGTGCTGCGCAGGCGAGCGCCATCGCCTCGGTCGTCGGCTGCGCCCGAGTCGCCGTTTCGGCGGCGCGGGCGTAGAGGGTGGCAGCGGCTCGCAGGTCGCCCTCGAGGTCGGCGAGGGTTCCGTTCACCCAGGTCTGCTCCGCCGCCGCGTCGAGGGCTCCCAAGGCGTCGGCGCAGTGGCGCAGCACCTCACGGTCGCCGGCGAACAGCGCGTGCAGTGCTCGCTCGAACTCCAGCTGGATCTGCAGGTCGCGCGGCAGCGGCGGGGTGTCGAGAGGCTCCTCCAGCACACGCTGCGCGTCGGTCAGCGACCCGCGCCGGAGCGCGAGCCGGGCGGAGAGCACCCTCGACAAGTGGCGGCCTGCCAGGTCGTCGACGCCGGTCGTCGGTGTCGGGTCGGGGTCCTCGTCCCACGAGAGCGACTGCAGCTCCACGAGCTGCCGCGTGATCTGGGCCCGCTCGCCGGTGCCGGGGACTCGCACCATTGCCTCGTTGCTGGTGGCGATCACGTCCACGGCGAGGTCGTGGGCGGGTCGTTCCCGGCCCGTCATGAACATCGTGATCGCCAGGTGCGAGAGCGCGCACTGCGTCCAGGGATCCAGGGACTGGCTGCGCGACAGCAGGACCGAGCGGTCCAGGTGCTGCTCGGCGGCGGCGAGGTCGCACAACCAGACCTCGGCCGCCCCGAGCTCGGTGAGCAGCAGCGGCAGGAACGGGTCGTCGTCGTTGTCGAGCTGGGCACGGGCAGCGTCGACGGCGCCTGGCACCGGCTCCGCGCCCGTCCGGGACCGAAGCAGGCGGACCAGCGCGACCTGTGCCGCCGGGATCTCGTCGGACTCGTGCCGCACGACGCGCTCGGCCCAGTGAGCGGCCACGTCGGGGTGGCCGCAGAGCCACGCTGCGACACCGAGGGCCGTCCAGGTGTCGGGTCGCTTCTCGAGGGTCGCGCCCGCGCGCCGGACCGTCTTCTCGATGAGCTCAGCGGACCCGTGGGAGAGCAGCTGGGGCCCGTGCTGTGCGAGCACGTCGGCCGCCTCGTCGTACTCACCGAGCGTGACCATCCGGCGGAAGGCGACCGTCGTGTCGCCTCGCGCCAGGTCGAGGCGAGCCGCCCGCAGGACCGTGCCGTGCGCCTGCTGGATGTCGACGCCGCCGGCGTTGAGCCGGCGCCGCACCACCTCGAGGAGCAGGGGGTGGATCCGGAAGTGGACGTCGCTGCCCGGTGCCGACGCGATGGACGAGCAGGCCCGTCGACTCGAGCCGGGTGAGCACCTCTCCGGCGGACGTGTCACGCGTCAGGTGCACCGCGACGTCGGGCGGTCAGGATCGGCTCGGCCGCGGTGCACAGCAGCAGGTGTCGCTCCTGACTGCGCAGGGACGCGAAGACCTCGCCGGCGACGAGGTCGGCGATCCCCGGCCCGGCATCGCGGCAGCGCTGCACGAAGTCGCTTCGGCTCGGTGCGGCAGCGACGGCTCGAGCGGCGAGCACGACCGCGGCGCACCACCCCTGGCTGCGTGCCGCGATCGCTTCGCACACTGCGGCAGAGTCCGTGCGGGCGTGCTCCGCGACCAGCTGCGCGGTCTCCTCCGCGTCCAGGCGCAGCACATCACCGCGCACCACCGTGAGCTGGCCGAGCAGCTCGGCGACGAGCCTGCTCAGGGCCAGGTCCCAGCGGGTCAAGAGCACGACCCGCAGTCCGTCCGGGTCCTCGTCGACGCGTTCGTTGATGAGACGGATGCAAGCTGGCGGCAGCAGGTGCGCGTCGTCGACGACGACGACCCGGGGGGTGCCGCTCTCGGTCCGCTTCGCGAGCTTCAACACGCTGGTCAGGTGCCGGACCGAGAAAGAGGACTCGGCGTTGAGCCAGATGGCGTCGCGGCCGGCGTCGGACTGCTGGAGCCAGCCGGCGACGCCGAGCGTCTTCCCGGCGCCCGTGGGGGCGACCACCATCGTGACCGCGCCACGGATGCCCCTGTCGAGGTGGCTCCACAGCTGCTTGCGGGGGACGTATGCCCGCGGCAACCAGGGCGAGCCGGGCACCGGTTGGTGCCCTGCCGCCTGCTTCGGCAGTTGTCGCGTGGTCAAGCCGTCCCGCTCCTTCGTGGCAAGTGCTTTGACCGTAGTTGCCCGCGGAGGGGGCGTCCCTCACCCCGTCAGGGTGAGAAAAACGTGTGACTAGCCCCTCTGGGTGGGGGCCGGCGTCACGACCTAGCCCACTGGGGTGGCCCATCGGGAGCGGTGCTGGCTCAAGTAGGTCAGACAGGCTCGTGGGTGCCCGTCCGAGGAGCTGCCGCAGGGTCGGGTCGGTCGTGCCGCGCCGGACGATCTCCGAGGACGCGGTGATCGGCTGCGCGTCGTGACTGCGGGCCATCGGCTCGAAGGCGATCGCGCGACCGAGCACCCGGCTCAGCAGCGCGGCCACGTCCGGTCCGGAGAGCGCCTCGTGCCCCGTCAGCGTGTACGACGTCCGGGGCGCGGGTGACCTCGCGACCAGCGTGATCGCCGCGACGCGTGCGACGTCTCGCGCGTCGACGTACGCGATGCGGCCGTTGCCGACCGGCATCCGCAGGCGGTCGTGGTTGGCGATGTCGTCCCCGTAGGTGTCGGCGAGCTGCTGGTGGAGCACGGCTGGGCGAAGGAACGTCCGCGGTACCCCGACCGCATCGATGTCCGACTCCACGTCCCAGTGGCGAGTGCCCTGCTGCGCTCCTGCCACGGACAGCACGACCACGTGGTCGACACCCGCCGCCGTGGCGCTGTCGACGAACCGCTTCACGGTGCCGTTCGAGCTCGCGCCGTTCGTGGGAACGGTGAGGAAGACGCGGCGCACACGCGAGAGTGCTCGTGGCCAGGTGCTCGGCTCGGTCAGGTCCAGGCGCACCGTCGACAGCGTTGCGGAGTACGCGATTCCGGGCGCCTCGTGCGAGGCGGCGCGCACACTCGCCCCGGCCGCCAACAGCTCGCGGACGAGCGGTGCCCCCACCCTGCCCCGAGAGCCGACGACCAGGACGGCGCCTGGCCTTTCCAGGTCAGTCCTCGCCGAGGCGGACGCAGAGTGCCCAGATCACCGCGATGTCGAAGGCGATGATCACGAGTGCCCACACGGGGTAGTACGGGATGAACATGAAGTTCGTCAGGGCCGACAACCCGGCGATGATGACGCCCGTGATGAACGCCCAAGCCTGACCCGCCAGGATCGCGCCTCCGACCAGCACCGCGATGAGGCCGATGATCAGGTGGATCCAACCCCAAGCCGTGATGTCGAACTGGAAGACGTAGTCGCGAGTCGACACGTAGACGTTGTCCTTGAGCACCGCCGACAGGCCCTCGAAGAACTGGAAGAGCCCGAGGGTGAACATCATGGCGCCGGCGAAGACCGACAGCCCGCCGGCCCAGGCGCTCCGCGCAGGATGACCTTGACGCGTGTTCGGTGCGGATGCTGACATCAGCATCTCCTTCCGCTCGATCGACCGACCATGCAGGTCGGCGAACGGAAGACTAGGCCGCTGGGCCCACGCGGACGTCACCCTTATCGGGCGAGGTCACTCCTCCTCCTGCAGCCTCCGCAGCCGCTCCGTGCCCGCCTCGTCGAGGTCGGCGTAGATCAGCTCGACCTCGTTGCTGGGGAAGCGGACGCGGACCTTCGCGAGGTCGGCGTCGCTCGAGAGCACGAAGATCGCGGACGTGCCCGGCGTGAGCTGCTCGCGCAGCTGGGCGATGAACTTGTCGTCGATGCCGGAGTCCTTGAGGTGGTGGTGCAGCGCGCCTGTCGCCGCGCCGACCGCGGCGCCGGCGAACGGCATCAAGAACACACTGCCGAGCAGCGTGCCCCAGAACGCGCCGCCAACTGCCTCGGCGCCTCGCATGTGCTTGAGCTGACGCACGCGCGGACGGTCCTTCTCAGGGAACCACACGAGGGTCGCCGCGTCGTGGATGACGATCGCACCCTCGTCGCGGAGCATCTTCAGGCGCAGCTCACCCTGGTCGGCGCCGTACGGCGTCGGGAATCGCCAGACGGTCAGTGACGCCATGGATCGTCCAATCTCAGCCGGCGAAGACCTCGCGGAGCGCGTTCTCCTGCTCGGTGTTCATGTTCGTGAACAGCAGCTCGGACGGCCCCGTGTCCGCGAAGGCGTCCTTCACCTTGTCCATCACGGCGTCCGAGGTCATCACGAACAGTGCCGAGGTGCCCGGCGTGATCTCGTCGCGGGTGCGGTTGATGAAGCTGTCGTCGATGCCGACGTCGGCGAGCGACCCGGACAGCGCGCCGGTGGCGGCACCGATGGCGGCGCCGAGCAACGGCACGAAGAAGATCAGCCCGAAGAGCAGCCCCCAGAACGCTCCGCCGAGAGCGCCGGCGCCGGCGAGGTGGTTGAGCTGATGGGTCTTCGGCTTCTTCTTGTCCTTCTCCCACGTCACGGTCGCTGCGTCGTGGATCGTGATCAGGTTGCCCCGGGAGAGGTTCTCCAGCGTCTTGATCGCGGCGTCGGCACCGTCGGCGCTGTCGAACTTCCAGACGCTCAGGGTGGCCATGGCTGCTCCTAGCGTTCGTGTCGTCGTCCGCGATGACACGACGCTGCGCGTCGCCGAGGGGTGACGCCTCCCCCGATGCGGGTGAGACCCCGGGTCAGTTCGGGACCGACCCGACGGCGTCGTCGATCGTGGCGAAGAGGGCAGGCTCGTGCTCGCTGGATGCCGCCCGGGCAAGCACGTCTCGGACCTGCGCGATGCCGTGGGCGAGGGCCAGTCTCACCCCGTTGCGCTCGAGGTCGTCGCGCAGCTGCCCGAGCATCTGCACCGAGGAGACGTCGAGCGACGGGGACGTCTCGGCGTCGATCACCACCATCTCGATCCCGTCGGTGTCGGCCGCGAGCGCCCTGACGCGCTCGCGAACGAAGTCGCAGCTCCCGAAGAACAGCGGAGCCTCGACACGCACCACGAGGACCTTCGCCGGCCGGGTCGCCTCCGGGTGGCGGTCCGCGTCGACCCACAGGCCGGCGGCATCCGAGACCCGGCCGAGCACCGCAACGTGCGGGCGTGACGTCCGCGCGATCAGCAGCACGAGCGAGGCGACGATACCGATGACGAGCCCAGGGAGCGTGTCGAAGAGCAGCACACCGAGCAGCGCCGCCAGCGCTGCGATGAAGTCGGCACGGCTGGCGTAGTGGTAGATCGAGGAGAGCAGACCGGACTGCACCTGGTAGAGGCGACGAAGGGACGGGATGTCGACCAGCTCGATCACCGCCCCGATGACGACCGCTGCCAGCGTCGCCTCCGGCAGCTGCTCGAAGAGCCCGGTCAAGAAGAGCAGCGTCACGATGGTCAGCACGGCCGCGGTGACGCCCGACAGCTGCGACTTCGCGCCGGCGTTCCCGTTGACCGCCGTCTTGGAGAGGCTGCCGTTGACGACCATGCCGCCGCTCAGCCCGGACCCGAGGTTCGCGGCCCCGAGTCCGATGAGCTCGCGGTTGCTGTCGACGTCGTAGCCCTCCTTGACGGCGTACGTCTTGGCGGCCCCCAGCCCCTCCGCGAAGCCGACGAGCATCACTCCCGCTGCCGGGCCGACGAGGTCGAGGTAGCGATGCGCGCTCACGTCGGGCAGGCCGAGCGCGGGCAGGCCAGGCTGGATGCTGCCGACCAGCTCGAGGCCGCGGTCACCGAGCCCGAAGAGCGTCGCTGCCAGGATCGCCAGCGCCACCACGATCAGCGATCCGGGCGCCAGTGGCACCAGCCGCCGCAGCGCCAGCAGCAGCACGAGGCTGCCGAGTCCCACGCCCAGGGTCAGCCAGTCGGTGTCGCCGAGCTGGGTGACCAGGTCCCACAGCTTCTCGAAGAAGTTGCCGCTGCCCTTCTCCACCCCGAAGAGTGCGGGGAGCTGACCGACCAGGATCGTCAGGGCCAGACCGATGATGAAGCCCTTGAGCACCGGCTCGGAGATCATCGAGGCGAGGAAGCCGAGGCGCATCAGCCCCGCCACGATCGCCACGACCCCCGTCACCAGCGCAAGGGCAGTGGTGAGTGCGACGTACTCCTTCGTGGTGTGCGCGAAGGTCACCACGATGCCGGCGGAGAGCGCGGCCGTCGCGGACATGGGGGAGACCACGAGGTGGCGTGAGCTACCGAGCAGTGCATAGAGGACCAGCGCCGGGGCGGCGGCGTAGAGCCCGACGACCGGAGGCGCGCCCGCGATGCTGGCGTACGCGAGCGACTCGGGCACGAGCACGGCCCAGACCGTGAGTCCCGCGACGACGTCGCCTCGCACCCAGCCGCTGCGAAAACCCGAGAAGGAGACCAGCAGCATCCGCGGCACTTCGCGACGGTAGAGACGCCGGTGCCGCGCGCAGTTCCCCCGTTACAGGTGACCGGCGGGGTCGCGCGCCGGGGCACGATCCGGAGCGCGGCGCATCGGTGGGAAGGAGTGGCCATGGGAGAGGTGATCGGCGACCTCCTCCCGGTTGCCCTCGGCGTCGCCATCTCGCCGGTGCCGATCATCGCGGTCATCTTGATGCTGCTGAGCCCGCGCGCCACGGCCGCGAGCGTCGCGTTCATGGTGGGCTGGGTGGTCGGCGTGACGGCGGTCATCACGTTGGTCGCACTGTTGGTCGACCCCGCCACGTCGGACTCCTCCAACCCGTCGCTGACGGCCAGCATCCTCAAGATCGTCCTCGGTCTCGCCGCCGTGGCGCTTGGTGTGCAGCAGTGGCGGGCACGTCCCGCCCGAGGAGAAGCGGCGAAGCTGCCCGGGTGGATGGCGGCGATCGACAAGGTCACCCCCGTCAGGGCACTTGCGCTGGCGCTGGCACTCTCGGCGCTGAACCCCAAGAACCTCACGCTGAGCCTGGCGGGCGGGGTGACCATCGGTGGAGCCGACCTCACGACGTCGGAGACGGTGACGGCCATCGCGGTCTTCGTGGCGATCGGTTCGAGCACTGTGGTGGTGCCGGTCGTCGGCTACCTGGTCGCGCGCAACCGCGTGGCGCAGCCGTTGGACGCCCTGCGGGACTGGCTGACGCACAACAACGCCGTCGTCATGTCGGTGTTGCTTCTTGTCATCGGGGTAACGATCTTGGGCAAGGGGGTGGCCGGGCTGTGACCAGGGTGCTGATCCGTCTCGACGACGAGGTGACACAAGAGCTGCTGAGCGCGTTCCCCCAGCTGACCCCGGCCGTACGCCGCGCGCAGACCACGCTCACCGGTGACGTGGCCGACCAGGAGGAGCTGCAGGGCGTGCTCAACTTCTTGAGCCAGATGGGCGTGAGCATCATCGACGTGGTGACGATCCCCGACCCCGGCCAGGAAGCGCTCTAGGCAGACCCTTGGCGAACCGCGGGTCCCCGAGTCACGGTGACCTCAGGAGGCCGGGGGCTCACTGCGCCGCAGCCGCGAGCGCTGCTCGGCGACCGCTCGGATCCTGCCCGAGAGCAGGGTGGCGGCCGTGGTGATGAACACGACGTTGAAGAACATCTGCAGCAGCACCAGCACGCGTGCCGCCTGACCCGTCGCGTGCACGTCCCCGAACCCGACCGTGGTGAGCGTGGACACCGTGAAGTAGAGCGCGTCCACGCGGGTGTGCAGCCCTGCGATCTGCGAGGGCTCGCGCTCCGCGAGGACGTAGAAGGCGAGCGAGAACACCACGATCACTGCCATCACCGAGGCAACCAGTCCGTCGATGCGGTAGTCGGGACCGCGCTCGACCTCCAGGCGCAGCTGGCGCACGATGAGGAAACCGAGCAGCGCGAACGTCACCAATGTCACCGCACTGCGTGCGAACACGGCGCCGGCGGGCAGGCGAGGCGTCGCGGGGACCACGAAGTACATCAGCAGGAGCCCGCCGCTGAGGATCCCCAGCCGGAGCCAACGCAGCCCTCCGGACATCGCCCCTCCTCGAATCGCGGCTCGGTCATCCTGGCTCGTGGTCGCCGGGGTGCGCTCACCCGCTCCGGGTGAGGGCAGCCGCCGACCGCGCCATACGGTAGTGGCGTGCCGGACTGGGTCCCATCGCTACCCGCCGTCCTGGGAGCAGCGCTGGTGGTGCTGGAGATCGCGGTGGTCATCGCCGCACTCGGGGTGATCCCGGGCAACCGCCGGCCGTCGACCGGGATGGCGTGGCTGATCCTGGTCCTGGCCGTGCCGTTGTTCGGCCTGGTGGCGTTCCTCTTCTTCGGCAGCACCCGTGTCGAGAAGGGCCGGCGGGAGAAGCAGGCGCGCGTGAACGCCACGATCCACGAGCGCACCGCTGAGGTCGCCGCGCTCAGCGAGAACCGTCCCGACCTCGCGTACGTCGCATCGGTCGCGGCGCTGAACCGGCATCTCGGGGCGCTGCCCGCGGTCGCAGGCAACTCGGCCGAGCTGTACGACGACTACTCGGGCTCGATCGCCGCGATGGCGACCGCCATCGACACGGCGACGAGCTTCGTGCACGTGCAGTTCTACATCACCGCGTGGGACGAGGTGACGGACCCGTTCTTCGCGGCTCTGGTGCGGGCGACAGAGCGGGGCGTCAAGGTGCGCATGCTCTTCGACCACCTGGGATCTCGTGGCATCCCGACCTACAAGGAGTGGCTGGCACGGCTGCGGGGGACCAGCATCGACTGGCACCCGATGTTGCCGGTGGCGCCGCTGCGTGGTCAGATCCGTCGCCCCGACCTGCGCAACCACCGCAAGATCCTGGTCGTCGACGGGCGCGTGGGGTTCGCAGGCTCGCAGAACCTGATCGAGCCCAGCTACAACAAGCCGAAGAACCAGAAGGCCGGACGCGAGTGGGTCGAGCTGATGGCACGCGTCGAGGGCCCGGTGGTGACGGCGCTCAACGCCGTGTTCCTCACCGACTGGTACACCGAGACCGACGAGGTGCTCAACGACACGATCAACGAGGCTCCGGTGGGCGCCCCGATGTCGGGCGAGGGCGCGGAAGGCACCACTGCACAGGTGGTGCCGAGCGGGCCCGGCTTCGTCACCGAGAACAACCTGCGGATGTTCACCACGCTGCTCTACTCCGCACAACGACGCATCTCGATCACCAGCCCCTACTTCGTGCCGGACGAGTCGCTGTTGTACGCGGTGACGACGGCTGCGCAGCGCGGCGTCGACGTGGAGCTGTTCGTGAGCGCCGTCGGCGACCAGTTCATGGTCTACCACGCACAGCGCTCCTACTATCAGGCGCTGCTCGAGGCCGGCGTGCGGATCTACCTCTACCCTGCGCCGTACGTCCTGCACGCCAAGCACTTCACGATCGACGACGACGTGGCGGTGATCGGCTCCAGCAACATGGATCTGCGCTCGTTCGCGCTCAACTACGAGGTGAGCATGATGCTGCTCGGCCCGCCGATCGTGGCCGGCATGCGCAACGTGCAGGACACCTACCGCTCGCTCTCGCGCGAGCTGACCCTCGAGGAGTGGCAGGCCCGGTCCCGCGGGTCGCGGTACGTCGACAACGTGATGCGGCTGACCTCGGCGCTGCAGTGAGCCGAGCGCGCATTTGCGGACTCTCGGGCGTACTGCCAGCCTCATATGACTGTCGATCGTTGCGGACCGACTGGTCTCAGAACAGACTGAGCAAAGCGGGCCGCACGGCCACGCGGACGAGGGAGCCATGACGCAAGCCCCGCGCAAGCAGAGCGGGGGCCGGCAGGACTTGGGAGCGGTCGAGGAGTCCCGGCCTCGTATCGACCAATTCCCTTCCCAGGTCCCGCCGCCGTCGGGTACTCCCGCCGAGGACCCGGCGGAGATCGTGCTGGATGCCTTGCTCTCCGGCAGTGACGAGCAGATTCTCGACGCGCTGCGCCGGTTCGGTACCGCGGTGCTGTTTCCGCACGGCGCGGCAGGGCTTGTTGGTGGCGAGCCTGGAGGCGTTGTCGGCCGACGCCCGGCGCGCACGACCCGACGAGCCTCGTGCTCGAGTCGATGCTGGCTCGCCTGACGCTGAGGTACGACGACGCGATCCGGCTGTCCAGCGCGGCCCAGGAGGCGCTCGAGACGGCGGATCCCGGCGAGCTCGGCCTCGACACCGCCGACTGGATCTTGCAGATGATGCTGTGGCGCAGCCGCTGCGGTTGGGCCGACCCGCACGAGGCGGTCGCGCGGGTCCGCGCCCGTCTTGGCTGCCGTCACGGCGTGAGCAACATCCACACCCTCGGGCCCGAACGGCTCGGTCGAGTGGTCGTCGTGGCTCATGGGCGAGCTCGCAACCGTCCAGATCCTCACCGGCGACCTCGACGAGGCCGCGCTCCACCTCAACGAGGGCATCAGCCAACGCCCGGGTGCTCGGCAACGACCGCATGGAGGCGGCAGGGCTCGCGCACCGCTCCCTGCTCGAGCTGGTCGAGGGTGCCTACCAGACGGCCGCCACCACTGCCCGAGACAGTCTCGAGCACGCAGCCCGAGGCGCGCTCGGCAAACCTGCCGCACATCGCGTGTGCCCACCTGGTGATCGGGTGGGCGGCGGTGCAGGCGCTCGACCTGGACACAGCGCGCCGGCACCTGGCCGCCGCGGAGGCCGAGCAGGCGCTGCGCATCGACCCGCTGCTCACGAGCTCGCGCGACTGCTGAGGATCAAGCTGCTGGCGGAGGAGGGATCGCTGCCGGAGGCGAGTCAGCTGCTGGCCGAGCACCGGTCATCGCCGCCGGCCGCGCCGGCGTTCCTGCAGCGGCTGCGAGTCGTGACGTCGGCGCAGGTCGCGGGGCTGACGGCGTGACTCCCGCGTCATCCGTGACCACGTGGTCCGCCTGGTCGAGCTCGGGTTTCTCGACGACGCGGACCTGTTCGAGGCCATCGCGGACGCTGCCGATGGCGGCGTCGACGCCGGGCTCCAACGCCTCGAGGCGCTGCTCGAGCGACCTCGCGTGCACCCGGCGGTCGGAGCCGGCGCGGCGGCTCTGCGGGTCGGGCTGCTGCTCCGCAGCCGGCGAACCACAAGGGCGGTCGAGCTGCTTCCCGACCTGTTGAACCGGGTGGCGCCGCAACGGATGCTGCTCGTCCTCACCATCGGGATGGTCGGTGGTGCCGGCTTCCTCCGGCTCCTGGAGGCGGATGCTCGCCGTCTCGACGGACACCCCTTCGCCACCGAGGCCCTGGAGCGGCTCGGCCGCTACGGTCGGCCGTCCCGGGGCGGCACGAGGCTCAGCGTCGAGACGGGCGAGGCGCCGCAGCTGACGCCGCGGGAGCGTGACGTGCTCGGCGAGCTCTCGCTCGGCGGCTCCTACGCCGACGTCGCCGCGGCCATGTTCTTGAGCGAGAACACCGTCAAGACGCATCTCACCTCGGCGTACCGAAAGCTCGGCGTCGAGCGACGTGTCGACGCCCTCCGGGTCGCGCGCGAGAACCACCTTCTCTGAGCGGGTGTCGATGCTCACCCGCATCGGGTGATCAGTCCGCGTCACGCGCGTGATGACGTCGCACAAATGCCGACTTGTCGTGCCCACAGGGAGGATCACATGGCCAAGCAGTTCCGCGGAGTGGTGAACATCGACGTCCGGGACTCGGTGCAGGACTGGACACCGTTCCGGGAGCAGCCGCCACCCGAGGGCGCACCCAACGTGCTGCTCGTGCTGTACGACGACACCGGGATGGCCGCCTGGTCGCCGTACGGCGGGCGCATCAACATGCCCACGATGCAGAAGCTGGCCGACAACGGGCTGACCTACACCCAGTGGCACACCACGGCGCTGTGCTCCCCGACCCGCTCGTGCCTGCTCACCGGGCGCAACCACCACCAGAACGGGTTCGCCCAGATCGCCGAGGGCGCTCAGGGCTTCCCCGGCCACACCGGGCACATCCCGATGGAGAACGCCACGATCGGCGAGGTGCTGCGCGAGAGCGGCTACAACACCTTCTGGGTCGGCAAGAACCACAACGTGCCGGTCGACGAGTGGGCCGTCGGCGCGACGCAAGCGCAACTGGCCGCTGGCCCGTGGCTTCGACCGCTACTACGGCTTCATCGGCGGCGAGACCAACAACTGGTACCCGACGCTGGTGGAGGACAACCACTACGTCGACCAGCCCTCCCTTCCCGAGGACGGCTACCACCTGTCCAAGGACCTCGCGGACAAGGCGATCAGCTTCATCGCTGACAGCAAGACGTCCGCGCCCAACAAGCCGTGGTACCTCTGGTTCTGCCCGGGCGCCAACCACGCGCCGCACCATGCCCCGGAGGAGTACATCGCCAAGTACGCCGGCCAGTTCGACGACGGCTACGAGGCCTACCGCGAGTGGGTGCTGCCGCGGATGATCGAGCGCGGGATCATGCCGGAGGACACGGCGCTGACCGACATCAACCCGCTGCCCGGCGAAGCGGCCCAGGCGCAGGACCACGTGCGCCCCTGGGGCGAGCTCAATGACGACGAGAAACGGCTCTTCGCGCGGTTCGCCGAGGTCTACGCCGGCTTCTCGGAGTACACCGATGCGCAGGTGGGCCGGATCGTCGACTACCTCGAGGAGACCGGGCAGCTCGAGAACACCATCGTCATGTACTGCGCCGACAACGGCGCGTCCGGCGAGGGCAGCCCGGACGGCACCGTCAACGAGAACAAGTTCTTCAACGCCTACCCCGAGGACCTCGAGCAGAACCTCTCGATGCTGGACCAGCTCGGCTCGCCGGAGACCTACAACCACTACCCGACCGGCTGGGCGACGGCGTTCTCGACGCCGTTCAAGATGTTCAAGCGCTACACCTACCAGGGCGGCGTCGCCGATCCGCTGGTGATCTCCTGGCCGGCTCGGCATCGCCGCGCGCGGCGAGGTGCGCACGCAGTACCACCACGCCGTCGACATCGTCCCGACCATCCTGGAGTGCATCGGGCTGGAGTTCCCGGACGAGGTCCAGGGCTACGCACAGAGCGAGCTCCCCGGCGTCTCGATGAAGTACACCTTCGACGCCGACGGCCCGACCCAGAAGGTGGTCCAGTACTACGAGATGATGGGCACCCGTGCGCTCTGGCACCAGGGCTGGCACATCGTGGCCCAGCGCGCCCCCCAGCAGGGCGCGCACCGCGGCCGACTTCGCGAACGACACCTGGGAGCTCTACCACTCCGAGGAGGACCGCTCCGAGGTGCACGACCTGGCCGAGCAGCATCCCGACATGCTCAAGGAGCTGGTCAACCTCTGGTACGTCGAGGCCGGGAAGTACGACGTCCTGCCACTCGACAACCGGTCGATCGCCGAGCTGGTCAGGGACATGCCGGTGGCAGACATCCCCGAGGGCGGCGTCTACCGCTACTACCCGCAGACCTCGCCCGTCCCCGAGTTCAACGCGGCCGAGATCCGAGGTCGCTCGTTCAAGATCCTGGCGCAGGTCGAGCTCGATGCGGACCCCGAGGGTGTGCTGCTCGCGAACGGTGCGCGGTTCGGTGGGCACACGTTGTTCGTCAAGGACCGCAAGCTCTGGTACGCAAGCAACTTCCTCGGCATCCCGCCCGAGCAGCAGCTGGTCTCACCGGACGAGCTGACGTCGGGTGCGCACGTCCTGGGCGTGGAGTTCGCGAAGGAGGGCCACGGCGAGCACGGCGAGGCGGTCGGCACGGCGACGCTCTACGTCGACGACGTCGCGGTGGCCAAGAGCGAGTGGAAGACCCAGCCCGGTCACTTCGCGCTGTGCGGTGAGGGGCTCACCGTCGGGCGGGACAGCTCCGACCCCGTCTCGAAGGAGTACGGCGCGCCGTTCGCCTTCACCGGTGGCCGGATCCGGGTGGTCGACATCAACATCGGCGATGATGCCTATATCGACCTGGAGCGTGACTTCAAGGCGGGGCTGGCGCGCGACTGACGCAGGAGGCACATCGTGGACCTGCAGGCGCTGCGCACCCGGGTCGATCACCTGGAGCAGCGGTTGCGGGAGCTGGCTCTGCGGATGCTCGACATCGTGCCGGGCCTGCAGCGGCTGGTCACCGAGCTGGTGCGCGTGGAGGTCATCGACCGCGCGATGGTGATCGCCGCGCAGGGGTTGCTCGCCCTCGTCCCGCTCCTCATCGTGATGGCGGCGTTCCTGCCTCACGACCTCGCGGTCGCGCTGACGGAGCGGTTCCAGTCGATCACGGGTCTCGGACCGGACGAGACCCAGGCCGTGCAGCAGACGCTGCAGCCTGACAGGATCCGCTCGGAGTTCGGGGTCCTCGGCGCGTTGATCACCCTGTTCTCCGCCACCAGCTTCGCCCGTTCGATCCAGCGGATGAACGAGCGCACCTGGGAGCTGCCCCACGTCGGAGGTGTGAAGGGGAACCGGCGCTGCTTCGCATGGCTGGCCGGCTGGCTGGTCATGCTGCAGATGATCTCCTTGCTGAACGCGGTGCTGCGAGGCATCGACCAAGGGGGAGTCCTGCGGCTGGTCGAGCAGTGCATCACCGGGTCGTTGTTGTGGTGGTGGTCGGCCCACACGTTGCTGCTGGGCCGCATGGCCTGGCGCAAGCTGCTGCCCGGCGCGGTCGTCACCGGCGTCGTACTTGCCGTCTACACGACCGGGTCGAAGCTCGTCATGCCGACGTATGCGAGCACGAGCGCCAAGCAGCTAGGGGCGCTCGGCCTGGTGCTGGCCGCCACCACGTGGCTCATCGGCGTCGGCTTCGTGATGGTGGTCGCGGCTGTCGTGGGACGAGTCCTCGCCGAGGACGAGCGCGTCCACCAGGGGATCAGGTCACTGCGGGTGTGGCGCTGGTGGACGCGCCACCAGCTCGATGACCAGCAGCACCAGGCCCGCGACGATGAGCACCACCAAGGTGAAGGCACCGGTCGGGTGCGCGGCAAGGACGTAGACCAGCAGCGCGATCCCGAGCACGGCCATCCGTAGCGGGGTCCGGTAGGTGTAGGCCGCGGTGCCGACCGGTCCGGTGTTCAGGCCGGCGCGGTCCCGCCCGTGACGCACCACGTCGAGGGCGCGGGTCGTCCCTCGTCGTACGGCGACCGGGGCCGGTGCCGGTCCGCTGACCCAGGCGATGGCCGCGATCGCGAGGAACAGCACGAACACCGCGCGGAGGTTGAGCCTGATGAAGTGCACGAGGGTGTCGTAGACGACCGCCGCTGCGTCGGGTGGCAGCACCTCGGCGGGGATCGCGTCGAGATAGGCGAGCCGGGACGCGTTCAGCAGCACGCCGAGCAGGAGCATGGAGAACGAGACGACCAGCGCACCGACGACCAGGTTGCGGCGGCGGGACCGGCCCACGAAGACCGCGATGCCCAGCAGGATGAGGGCCAGGATCGGAAGGGCGCGGGCGATCGTGTCGAGGGCGTTGAAGCCGTTCTGTGCCTTGGCGAGGTCGGCGGAGCGGAAGATCGTGAACTGGGCGTTCACGGTCGGGATCTTGGAGGCCAGCCCGAAGCCGCGATCCTCCAGCCGGGTCTTCACGGCGTTGATGACCGCGGCCAGGTTGACGTTGACCGCGTCGCCCTTGACCTCGACCGTGCCGCCGGTCTCGCCGGTGAGCACGGCCACCATCTGCTTGTGGGCCTCGCGGTTCGCCGCGACCCACGCCTGCTCGAACTCGGGGGTCTCGAGGAAGCGGAGGACCTGTTTGTGGACGAACTCGCGGATGCCGTTGGCGAGGGGGGTCGCGAGTGCGGAGAGGCTGGCGGAAGCACGTGGCGGCAGGCCTCGGGCACTGAGCGCGTCGATGGCTTCCTGGGTCACCGCCTTGACGTCCAGGCGGTTGAACAGCTCCGTGGTGATGCGATCCGCGATCGCCCGCTGGATGGCGGGGTCCGAGGCGAGCGGGGTCACCGTCTCGACGTAGCGGTCGGTGTCGCTGATCTGGTCGTGCGCCCAGGACGCCACGATCGCCAGCGGGGCGAGGATCGCCACCAGCACGAGGCAGATGGTCGCGACCAGAGCGCGCCACCACCCGTGCCGCTCTTCGTGAGCGTGCACCGGCACCGGCACGGTGTCCTGCCGCGCCTCGGAGAGCTCGCCCTCGAGTCGGGCCAGCTCCGCCTTGAGGCGGGTGATCTCGTCGTCGCGCTCGGTCATGGCCACTCGACCCTGTGGCGAGGCGGTGGCAAGTGGCTTCACCCGCAACGGGTGAGCCCTCACACAGCAGGCGTCGAGAACACCTCGGCCCAGTCGTCGCGGACGCTCACCACCGTGAATCCGTGCTGGTCGGCGGCGGTCAGCGCCTCCTCGGCGCCCTTGTCGTAGGGCGCGTCACCGCGGTCCGTGTCGTCGTCGTGGTGGACTAGAAGGCTGAGGCTGACGGGGTGCTTCTGGACATAACGCAGCATCGCGACGTCACCGTTGGAGTTGCCGGCGGCGAGCAGGGGCCGGCGTCCGATCCTGCTCCAGATCCGCACGGGCTTCTCGGGGCCGTCGTCCATGAACGAGAACGTCGTGCCGTAGCAGACCTCGCCGCTGTCCTCGTCGTAGTGGAGCCCGACCGCCGATCCGACGACGTGCTCCGGCGGGATCCGGTAGTAGTCCCAGGTCATCGGGCGCATGAAGTCGCGGTCGCCGCCGGAGACGATGTAGCAGGTGAAGCCGTGCGCCTCCAGGTAGCGCAGCAGCTCGACCATCGGCTGGTAGACCACCTCCGCGTAGGGCCGCTTCAGCGTCAGGTGGCGGGCGTCGCGGTAGAACTCCGCGACGGACTCCGCGTAGTGGTCCACGCTCATGTTCGCGGTGGCGGCGAGGATCGCTGCGATCATCACGCCGAAGGTCGGAGTCGTCGCCGGCGTAGTGCTTGTCGATCGCGCCGCCGAGCCAGCCCAGGTCGCCGGAGAGCGCCGCCCGGTACGGCTGCTGCTCGGCCAGCGACGGGTCAGCCTTCGCGGCGGCGGTCCACTGCTCGACGATGTAGTGCAGCTGCGTCGGCATGGGCTTCTCGGTCCACAGCGTGCCGTCGTTGTCGAAGACCGCGACCCGCTCGTCGGCCGGTACGGCGCTCGGGCCTGTCGTCACGGCGTCGACGAACTCCTCGATCGCGGACCGTGCCCCACCGTCTCGCCAGGACGCGAGCCCGGCGCCCTCAGTGCTGTCACCCTCGCCCATGACGGCACCCTCGCCACGAGCACGCAGCCGCGACGTCACCTGCTACGGGTGAATGCGCGAGAGTGGGCCACATGACGTTCCAGCTGACTGTGCTCTACCACCAGCCGGAGGACCCGGCCGCCTTCGACGCGTACTACGAGTCGACGCACGCCCCGCTCGTGCTGCGGCTGCCCGGCCTGCGCCGCTTCGAGGTGTCCCGCCCGGGTCCTGGCCCGGACGGAAAGCCGTCGGCGGAGCACCTCGTGGCGGCCATGCAGTGGGACGACCGCGCCGCCTTCGCCTCGAGCCTGGCCACGCCCGAGGGTCAGGCCACCACGCAGGACCTCGGCAACTTCGCGTCCGGCGGCGTCACGCTGCTGACCGGCGAGGTCACCACGTACGTCTGAGGCCAGATCCTGGAACTTCCTTCCGGCGAGTCGTCGCACCCGCTAAAGTCGAGTGACTTACTATATTTAGTCTGGTACGACGAAGGGAGGACGACATGGCAACAGCTTCAGCGGTCGACGTGCACCAGCACCTCTGGCCGGAGCAGCTCGTGGACCGGCTGCGTGCACGCACGCACGCGCCGTACCTGCGGGGCTGGACGCTGCACACCCGAGGCGAGGCACCGTTCGAGATCGACCCCACCGACCACGACGTGCAGCGGCGGGTCGCGCTGGACCACGAGGACGGGGTCGGTCAGGCGTGCGTGTCGCTGTCGGCTCCCCTCGGCATCGAGAACCTCGTCCGTCCCGAGGCCGGCGCGCTCATCGCCGCGTGGCACGAGGGCGCCCGCGAGCTGCCCGAGCACTTCCGGGCGTGGGCGTCGGTGCCGATGGTCGACCGCGACCTCGACGAGCTGGCGGCGCTGCTGCGCGAGGGCTTCGTCGGTGTGCAGCTGCCGGCCACCGACCTGCTGTCCCCAGCGGCCTGGGAGCGGGCCGGCGACGTGCTGCGGGTGGCCGAGCTGGCCGACCGGCCGGTGCTGGTCCACCCGGGACCTGAGCTGCGCCGACCGTTGTCGGGCCCGCTGCCGCAGTGGTGGGCGCCCGTCGTGGGCTACGCCACCCAGCTGCAGGCGTCCTGGTGGGCCTGGCACGCAGCGCGCGGCCGCGAGCTGTTCCCGACCCTGCGCGTCGTCTTCGCCGCCGGGGCCGGGCTCGCACCGGTGCACCGCGAGCGCCATGCCGCGCGAGGCGGCGAGCAGCCCGCCATCGACCCCGACGTGTACGTCGACACGTCGTCGTACGGACCGCAGGCGCTCGACGCCCTCGTCCGGGTGCTCGGCATCGACGTGCTCACGCTGGGCAGCGACCGGCCCTACGCCGGTCCGATCGACAAGCTGCTCGGCGATGCCGCTACCCACGCGGTGCGGGTGGCCAACCCGACGCGGCTGCTCAGCGGGACGCCACTGCCGGGCAGGGACTCTGCAGGCAAGGAGGTGCGCACATGGGCACGAGCCAGCTGAGCGACGCCCTGCCGGCCGAGCGGGCAGTGCCGTTCGCGCCTGCCGCGGGACGGCTGACGCTCGACGACCTGCCCGGCCACGACCTCGACGCGGACGAGCTGCGTGACCTGGTCTCGAGCATCGCCTCGGACCCCGACCGGTGGGCACATCTGGTCGGGTTCGACGACGACGAGCGCGTCTACGCCTCGCTGCACCGCGACGCGCACGTCGACGTGTGGCTGCTGTGCTGGACGCCGGAGAACGACACCGGATGGCACGACCACGACATCTCCTCAGGAGCGGTGGCGGTGGTGGCGGGCGAGCTCGTGGAGAACAACCTCTCGGTCGCCGCCGGCGGTGTCGAGACACGCATCGGCGCCGGACGTGCGTTCGCGTTCGGCCCCGAGCACATCCACCGGCTCAACGGTGCCGAGCGGGGGTCCGTGTCCGTGCACGCGTACTCGCCGCCGCTGTGGCGCATGGGGCAGTACGCCGTGAGCGAGACCGGCGTGCTGCGGCGGGTCTCCGTCTCCTACGCCGACGAGCTGCGCCCGATCTAGGCCAATGCCTAGGCGCGGGCGAACCGCTGCACGAACCGGTGCAGGATCTTGGGCGGCTCGAACACGGGTCCCTCCCGGGCCATGTCCTTGAGGGAGTCGGCCTGCTCGGGCTCGAAGTAGCCGGCGTGCTTGTAGACGTCGATGCGGGTGCACAAGCCGCGCACGTCGAGCTCGGGGTGGAACTGGGTGGCGTAGACGTTCTCGCCGACGCGGAAGGCCTGCACCGGGCAGGCGGCCGAGGACGCGAGGTGGACCGCGCCGGGCGGCAGGTCGCTCATCGCCTCCTTGTGACCCAAGAACGCCTCGAAGTCGTCCGGCAGGTCCGCGAGCAGCGGGTCCGCGCGACCGTGCGGGGTGAGGCTGATCTTCACCCGGCTGATCGGCTCGGCGTACTGGCGGTCGACCGTGCCTCCCTGGTGGACACCGATCACCCCGATGCCGTAGCAGGCACCGAGCAGCGGGTAGTCACGAGCCACCACGACGTCGAGGAGCGAGTGCAGCTCGGCCTCGACCCGCCGCTGCACCGGTGACTTGGTCACGTCGGGGTCGCTGGCGTTGAACGGTCCACCGCCGATGAAGATCCCGGACCACTCGTCTAGGTCGACGCTCCCAAGGGGTCGACGCTCGAGACGGATCCGGTGCAGCTGCGACTCCTCGAGACCCGTGAAGCCGAGGAACGACTCGTACTCGTTGTCGGCTGCCGCGTCCTCCCCTCGGGTGGCGAGCAGCAGGAACGGCTTCACGGGGCTCATGATGGCAGCCCGTGGTTTCGCATCCGGGCGTGAGGGCACACGTCACCTCATGGCCGAAAGCGATCCCGACGACGAATCCAAGGAGAAGGACGGCTCGTTCGGCACCGTCCTCGTCGCGGGAGGGGCCAACTTCGCGATCGCGGTCGCGAAGATCCTCGCGGGGTTCCTGACCGGCTCGTCGGCGATGCTGGCCGAGGGAGCGCACTCGGTCGCCGACACGGTCAACCAGCTCTTCCTCCTCACGGCGATCACCCGCAGCAAGAAGCCCGCTGACGTGCAGCACCCGTTCGGGTACGGCATGGAGCGCTACTTCTGGTCGCTGCTCGCCGCCGTCGGCATCTTCGTCCTCGGTGCCGGATTCTCCGTCTACGAAGGCATCCACGCACTGCTTCACCCCGAGCCGGTGGAGGCGCTGCTCGTGGCCTACATCGTGCTGGGAGCCTCGTTCCTCTTCGAGGGCGCGTCCTGGGTGAAGGCGGTCATCCAGCTGCGACGAGAGGCGGGGGAGCAGCGCATCGGCGTCCTCCAGCACGTCTTCACCACACCCGACCCGACCGCGAAGACGGTCGCCTTCGAGGACACGGCAGCGCTGGTCGGGATCTTGCTTGCGGCGGCCGGCGTCACGTTGCACGCGGTGACCGGCGATGGCCTGTACGACGGGATCGCCTCGATCCTGATCGGGGTGCTGCTTGTCGGGGTCGCGATCTCACTCGGCTCGTCCAGCAAGCACAACCTGATCGGCGAAGCCGTGCCCCAAGACGTCCGCGACGGACTCACCAAGGTCATCAACGACTCCTCGGGAGTCGACGTCGTCGTCGAGCTGCTGACGATGCGGCTCGGCCCCGACGACGTCCTGGTCGCGGCCCGTGTCGACGTCGACGACACCCGGAGCGGCGGCGACCTCGAGCAGGTGGCGGACGAGGTCGAGCGACGGGTGCGCGAGAGCTTCCCCGAGGTGCGCCACGTGTTCTTGGACCCCACCACGGCGAGCGAGGCCCCGGCATGACCCACGTCACAACGGGGTAGAGGGGACCTCATGGGAGTTCAGACAGGCCGCATCACCACCGACATCCCCGCCAGGCTCGACCGGTTGCCCTGGGCCAGGTGGCACTGGCTCATCGTCATCGGACTCGGCACCGTCTGGATCCTCGACGGCCTCGAGGTGACGATCGTCGGCTCGATGTCCGACGCGCTCAAGCCCACCAGCACCGGACTGGGTCTCAGCAGCTCCGACATCGGTGTCGCGGGTGCGGTCTACGTCGCGGGCGCCTGCATCGGCGCGTTGTTCTTCGGTCAGCTCGCCGACCGCCTCGGTCGCAAGAAGCTCTTCATGCTGACGCTCGGCGTCTACACGGTCGCCGTGGTGCTCACGGCGTTCTCGATGACGCCGATGTGGTACTTCATCGCTCGCTTCTTCACCGGCACCGGCATCGGTGGTGAGTACGCCGCCATCAACTCGGCGATCGACGAGCTGATCCCGAAGCTCTACCGCGGCCGCGTCGACATCGCCATCAACGGGTCGTTCTGGGTGGGGGCGGCGGCCGGCTCGCTGCTGACGATCCCGCTCCTCGACCCGACCATCGTCGACCCGGCGCTCGGCTGGCGGCTCGCGTTCGGACTGGGCGCCATCTTGGCCTTCGGCATCCTGCTGGTGCGCCGCAACGTTCCCGAGAGCCCGCGCTGGCTGTTCATCCACGGTCGCGAGGAGGAGGGCGAGGTGATCGTGCGCGACATCGAGCGCACGGTCGCCGACGAGACCGGGTCGAAGCTCGAGGACGTCTCGGACACGATCACCGTGCGACAGCGCAAGTCGATCGGCATGGGCATGATCGCGCGCACCGTGTTCACGCTTTACCCCAAGCGGACCGTGCTCTGCTTCTCGCTCTTCGTCGGCCAGGCGTTCCTCTACAACGCGTTCTTCTTCACCTACGGCGACACGCTCACCACGTTCCTTGGCGTCAAGCAGACCGGCTGGTACCTCGCGATCTTCGCCCTCAGCAACTTCATCGGGGCACTCGTGCTCAGTCCGCTGTTCGACAGCATCGGACGGGTTCGCATGATCAGCGGGACCTACATCTTGTCGGGTGTGCTCCTTGGTGTTGCCGGCTTCGTGCTCGGTGACCTCACCGCCACGACGCTCACGTTGTTCGGTGCGGTCATCTTCTTCTTCGCCTCGGCAGGTGCCAGCGCGGCGTACCTCACCGCCAGTGAGGTCTTCCCGCTCGAGACGCGCGCGTTGTGCATCGCGTTCTTCTACGCGATCGGCACCGCAGTCGGCGGGATCAGCGGACCGCTGCTCTTCGGCGCGCTCATCGACCACTCCTCGGCGACGAACGACATCACCGGGATCGCCATCGGCTACTTCATCGGCGCGGTGCTGATGATCGGGGGCGGGATCGTCGAGGCGCTGCTCGGAGTCAAGGCGGAGGGTCAGGCGCTGGAGGACCTCGCGATGCCGTTGACTGCGGAAGAGGACGACCGCCAGACCGGCCCGGGCGCCACGCCGCAACCCGCCTGAGCAGTGCCGGACGAGCCGCTGGGGGAGCCGCCGCAGCCGCGCAAGCGGATGTACTTCTGGCTGATGGGGACGTGCGTCGCGCTGATCGTGCTGGCGTGGAACGTCGTGCGCTTCTGGTCGGTGCCGGCCGCCATCGTGATGAGCGTGGTCGCGGCCGTCATACCGCCGGCCGCGGCGGTCGTCGCGAACTGGGGCCGCGGCGGCTGAGACCTGAGCTACTCGGCGATGCTCGCGATCTTCTCGATGAGCGCGGTGGTGGAGATGACGGGGGTGCGGCTGAGGTAGTGCACGTCGCAGATGTCGTGGAACTCGTCGAACTTGCCGGCCCAGTCGTCGCCCATGACCAGCACGTCGGCCTGGTGCTCGATGATGTAGTCGCGCTTCTGCTCGAGGCTCTCCTCGAGGAAGACGGAGTCCACCGCCTTCAGCGCTCCCACGATCTCCAGGCGCTCCCGCTCGGAGAAGACCGGTGAGCGGCCCTTCTTGCGCTCGTTGAGAGCGTCGGCCGAGACCCCGACCACGAGGCGGTCCCCGAAGGCGGCGGCGCGCTGGATGACGCGCAGGTGGCCGACATGGAAGACGTCGAAGGTGCCGAACGTGATCACCGTCTTGCTCATGGGCGCACATCTTGTCATGCCGTCTGTCCGGTCGGCCTGCCCGTCAGGGCCGCCGAATAGGCTGGCGCGATGGCCCTGACGACCGAGGTGACGCGACGTGACGTGCTCGCCGCCCGCACCGCGGTTGTCGCCACGTTCTTCCTCAACGGGTTCGCGTTCGCCAGCTGGGCGTCGCGCATTCCATCGATCCGGCACTCACTCGACCTGAGCCCCGCACACCTCGGTCTGCTGCTGCTCAGCGTCTCCGTCGGTGCGCTCCTCGCACTGCCGTCGTCGGGCCTGCAGGTGCAGCGCTTCGGTGCGCGACGGGTGGTGCAAGCCGCAGCGACCGTGGAAGGAGTCGGTCTGCTGCTGGTTGCGGTTGGTCCCGTGGTGCTGGGCTCGCTGCCGGTGACGGCGGCCGGTCTCTTCCTCATCGGGTTCGGCAGTGGCACGTGGGACGTCTCGATGAACGTCCAGGGCGCTCATGTCGAGCGACTGCTGGGTCGGTCGGTGATGCCGCGGTTCCACGCATCGTTCAGCCTGGGCACGGTCGCGGGCGCCGGGGTGGGTGCGCTCGCGGCCTACATCGGTGTCGGGGTCGGCTGGCACGTCGGTGCCGTCGCAGTGCTGACACCGATCCTCGGTGCGCTGTCGGTGCGGCGTTTTCTCGCCGTCGACACGCCCCAGACATCTCGAGGTGCCGGCCAGGCACTGCGGGCGTGGGCCGAGCCGCGCACGCTCGTCATCGGGGTGATGGTGCTGGCGATGGCGCTCACCGAGGGTGTCGCCAACGACTGGCTCGCGGTCGCGATGGTGGACGGGTACGACGCCCCCGCCTGGCTCGGCGCGGCGGCGTTCGCGCTGTTCGTCGCCGCGATGACGACGGGCCGGGTCACCGGGACCGTGCTGCTCGACGCCCTGGGCCGGCTCCCCGTGCTGTGGGGGAGCATGGCCGTCGCAGCTGTGGGCATCGTCCTCGTCGTGCTCGGACCGACGGCGTGGCTGGTCGCCGTGGGCATCGTCTTGTGGGGCGTGGGCGCCTCGCTCGGGTTCCCCGTCGGCATGAGCGCCGCTGCCGACGACCCGGCACACGCTGCGGCTCGGGTCAGCGTGGTCTCGACGATCGGCTACACCGCGTTCCTCGTCGGGCCGCCGCTGCTCGGCCTGCTCGGCAGCCACTTCGGCGTGCTCAACGCTCTGCTCGTCGTCTCCATCGTCCTGGTGCCGTCGGCCCTCGCCGTACCCGCCGCCCGAAAGCCTGCGGAGGTCTCATGAGCGCGCAGATCGTCAGCCGGAACCCGGAGCTCGACGTGCAGCGACGGCAGGGCCTTCGCCGGATGCGCACGCTTGCGGTGGCGCTGCTGGTCTTCGCCGCCGTGGTGTACCTGCTGACTCGCGACCAGGACGGCTTCCTCGGCTTCGTGAACGCCGGCGCCGAGGCGTCCATGGTCGGTGCCATCGCCGACTGGTTCGCGGTCACCGCGCTCTTCAAGCATCCGTTGGGGCTGCCGATCCCGCACACCGCGTTGATCCCGAAACGCAAGGAGATGCTGGGCCGCAGCCTCGAGGAGTTCGTCGGCGAGAACTTCCTGCAGGAAACCGTGATCCGCGAGCGGCTCGACGCGGCGCGGCTGACCAGCCGGGTCGGCGCGTGGCTCGGCGACGAGCGCAACGCCCGCCGGATCTGCGACGAGGTCTCCGCCGTCCTCCAGCTCGGCCTGTCGCGGGTCCGCGACGAGGACATGGCCGCGATCATCGAGGAGGCACTGCTGCCGCGGCTGCTCGAGGAGCCGGTCAGCCCGGTGGCGGGCAGCCTGCTGGAGGAGGTCGTCCGCGACGGGGCGCACCACGGGCTGGTCGACCTGACCCTCGAAGAGGCCCACCGCTGGCTCAGCGAGAACGAGCAGACCTTCACCGAGGTCATCGCCGAGCGCGCGCCGTGGTGGGCACCGCCGGCCCTCAACGACCGGGTCACCCGGCGGATCCACGTCGAGGTGCTCGAGTGGATCGACGACATCCGGCGCGACCCCTTCCACCACGCGCGTGCTGCCCTGGACAGCGCGCTCGCCAAGCTCGCCGAGGACCTGCAGCACGACCCCGAGACCCAGGAGCGGATGGAGCGCCTCAAGTCACGCGTGCTGTCGCACCCGCAGCTGCTGGTGACCGCGACCTCGCTCTGGAACGCCTTCCGTCGCGCCTTGCTCGCCTCGCTCGACGACCCCGACGGTCCGGTCCGCAACCGCGCGCTCGCACGAGCTGACCGCCTTCGCCGACCGGATGCAGCACGACGAGGGTCTGCAGCGCCGCCTCGACGGCTACGCCTCCGACTTCACGGTGTTCATGGTCTCGCGCTACGGCGACGAGCTCACCTCGGTCATCACCCAGACCGTGAACCGCTGGGACGGTCGCGAGGCCGCCCGCCGCATCGAGCTCCACGTCGGCCGCGACCTCCAGTTCATCCGCATCAACGGCACCATCGTCGGCGGCCTCGTCGGCGTCGTCATCCACGCCGCGTCCCTCTACCTGTGACGCCGAGGCGCCTCATTCTGCGTTGCGCGGGTCCGTGAGGCGCCTCGTTCTGCGGCATGGTTGGGGACGAGATCGCAGAACCAAGCGCCTCGGCGTACGTCTCATCGCAGAATGAGGCGCCTCACCTAGAAGGGACAAGGCGACACGTGACGAGCACGCGGGACGTCGCGATCCGGGAGGACTCGATCCGGCTGGGTCAGTTCCTCAAGCTCGCCGACCTCGTCGACACGGGAGCGGACGCGAAGGTCTGCTGGCCGCAGGCGCCGCGACGGTGAACGGCGAGGTCGAGACCCGGCGCGGGCGGAAGCTGGTGCGCGGTGACCTCGTGGTCGTCGGTGACCAGTCGGTGCGCGTGGCCTAGCGGACGTCGACGAGGTCGACGACGAAGATGAGGGTCTCGCCGGGGGCGATGACGCCGCCGGCGCCGCGGTCGCCGTACCCGAGGTGGGGCGGGATGACCAGCCGACGACGGCCGCCGACCTTCATGCCCTGCACGCCCTGGTCCCAGCCGGCGATGACCTGGCCGACGCCGAGACGGAACCGCAGCGGCTCTCCGCGGTTGTACGACGCGTCGAACTCCTCACCGGTCGAGTGGGACACCCCGACGTAGTGCACGTCGACGGTCTGTCCGGACGCCGGCCTCGGCGCCGTCTCCCTCGATGAGCTCGGTCACCTCGAGGTCGGCGGGCGGCGGGCCGTCGGGCGGGTCGACCTCCGGCTTGTCGTCGGCCATGTCAGGTCTGCGCGCTCTGCACGTAGGAGTCGAGCTGGTCGCGCTCGAACTCGAGCTCGCTCATGCGGCTCTTCACGACGTCGCCGATGCTGACGATGCCGACGAGCTTGTCGTCCTTGACCACCGGCACGTGCCGGAACCGCCGCTCGGTCATCAGTGCCATCAGCTCGTTGACGGTGTCGCGTGCCCGAGCAGGTCCGCACCTCGGTCGGACATGATCGACGAGACCGGGTCGTCGAGCACGGACTGCGTCGTCGTGGAGCCGGCGCACCACGTCGCGCTCCGAGACGATGCCGTCGACGCTCGAGCCGTCGCTGCTGACGACGAGCGCGCCGATGTTGTGCTCGGCAAGCATGCCGACGAGCTCGCGCACCGTCGCGTCGGGGCTCACCGTGACGACCTCGTGCTCGGCCTTGCCGGCGAGCACCTCGTTGATCCGCATCGCACAACCTCCTCACGGGACGGCCGTCGGGAAGCGGCCGGGCCCACAGGCTAGTCACATCGGCGCCGTCGCGGCTAGACGAGACCGGTGCTGATCGATCGGTGCTGACGAGCACGCTGATCAGCACGCCCTGCGAGGATGGTCGAGATGCCACCCGTCCGCGCCCGCCGCTGCCCCTGGGCCGCGCTGGTGATGATGGGCTGGCTCACCGTCGTGCTGTGGCTCGACCGCGCCGGCGGCGGAGGCGGGCTGTGGCAGCAGCGGGCGCTCGGCGTGCTCACCTGGGCCGTGCTCCTGGTGGCGCTCGTCCCGCGTCAGCCCCGTGGTGCGGGCCCAGACGGCTGTCGTGGTCGTCTTCGCGACCGTCGTGGAGTACGTCTTCAGCCCGACGCTCGAGGTCTACAGCTACCGCTTCGACAACGTGCCGGCGTTCGTGCCGCCCGGACACGGCCTGGTCTACCTCAGTGCCTTCGCCCTCGGTCACGCGGCGTTGGTGCAGCGGCACCGACGTACGGCGGTCGCGCTGGTGCTGCTGGTCGGCGGCGTCTGGGCGGCGTACGGCGTCGCTGCTCAGCGACCGCCCCGACGCCCTCGGGGCGTTCTGGTACCTGTGCCTGGTGCTGTTCATGCTCTTCGGGCCCTCGCAGCCGGTGTACCTCGGGGCGTTCGTCGCGGTCAGCTGGCTGGAGCTGGTGGGCACGCACCTCGGCACCTGGGAGTGGGGCCTGCGCGACCCCACGGGCTGGGTGTCGATCGGCAACCCGCCGTCGGGGGCGGCCGGGGGCTACGGGTGGTTCGACCTCGCCGGCCTGCTCGCGCGCGCCGTACCTGCTCGCCGTCGCGGCCAAGCTCAGTCGCGCGGACTGCTCCGGAGACCGTCGACGCCGGCTGAGGTCGTGCACGCGAGCCCTCGCCGCGCTGGGGCACGTCGGGGTCGTCCTCGTCGTCGGGGAGCGACCCGAGGAACGCGAGCGCCTGCTCGTGCAGCCGGCCGTTGCTGGCGAGCGCGTTGCCGCCGGTGGGGCCGGGCGTGCCGTCGAGAGCCGTGAAGGCACCGCCCGCCTCGCGGACGATCACGTCGAGCGCGGCCATGTCGTAGAGCTCCAGATCGGGCTCGGTGGCCAGGTCGACGGCGCCCTCGGCGACGAGCATGTAGGACCAGAAGTCGCCGTACGCACGGGTGCGCCAGCACCGCCGCGCGAGCGCCATGAACGCCTCGAAGCGGTCGTCCCAGCCGTTGAGCGAGGAGTAGGACAGCGACGCGTCGTCGAGCCGCGCGACGTCGGAGACGTGGCACTCGGACGCCTTGAGCAGCGAGCGGCCGGTCCACGCCCCGCCGTCCTTCGAGGCCCACCAGCGTCGCTGCAGCTGGGGTGCGGAGACGACACCGACCACGACCTCGCCGTCGACCATCAGCGCGATGAGCGTCGCCCAGACGGGCACGCCGCGCACGTAGTTCTTGGTGCCGTCGATCGGGTCGACCACCCAGCGTCGCTGGCTGTGCCCGGTCGAGCCGTGCTCCTCGCCGAGCACGGCGTCACGCGGCCGGGCCCGCGACAGCGTCCGCCGGATGCCGTCCTCCACGGACTTGTCGGCGTCGGTGACCGGGGTGAGGTCGGGCTTGTGCATCACGTGGAGGTCGAGTGCCTTGAACCGGTTCGTGCTCAGCGAGTCCGCGTCGTCCGCGAGGACGTGCGCCAGGCGGAGGTCGTCGGTGAAGGAGGTGGGCACCGCCGCATGGTAAGCCCGCGACGGGCGCTCGCCTGTGGCGCCGGGCCGAGGCCGGCCGAGGCGCTAGCCGCTGCTCCCGCGATTGACCGGGGATTGACCCTGAGAGTTGCCGAAAAACTCAGTGTTGACCTTTCAACCCGCGTCGGGCGAGCCCCTAGCGTGCTGACCATGGAGATCGCCGGACTGCCGCTCCACGCCCTGATCGTGCACGCCGCGGTGGTGCTCATCCCGCTCACCGCCCTGCTCGACATCGGCTTCGCGGTGCTGCCGAAATGGCGCTGGCTGACCCGCTGGCCCGCCGCCGTGGCCTCCGTGGGCTGCGTCGCCATCGCCTTCATCGCGACGAAGTCGGGCGAGGCGCTGGAGGAGGACCGTCAGCTCGAGCGGCTGGTCCGCACCCACAGCGAGCGTGGCGAGCTGCTGGCGAACCTGACGATCGTGCTTCGCGGTCGTCGTCCTCGCCGCCGCGTTCACACTGCCCGGACCGTCCGGCCTCGCCAGCGGCAAGGGCGCGGTGGCCCGTCGCGTGGCCTACGCCGACAAGGTGCTGCCGGTGCTCGTCGTGGTGGCCGCCGTCGTGGTGCTCGTGCAGGTGTTCCTCACCGGCGACTCCGGCGCCCGAGCAGTCTGGGGCGACTGAGCCAGCGGCTAGGGGTTCTCCTCGCGGCTGGCCAGCAGCCGGCGGAACGACTCGACCCGCTCCGGGTCGGCCTCGGGCGCGTCGAGCCCGCACTCCGGCGTCCCCGTCTCGTGGGTGCAGCCGCGCGGACACTGGTCGGTCAGCGGCACCAGGTCGGGGAACGCCTCGATGAACCGCCTCGGGTCGACGTGTGCGAGCCCGAACGAGCGGATGCCTGGCGTGTCGACGATCCAGCCCTCCGGTCCGTCGTCACCGGGCAGCGCCAGCATCACCGCCGATGTCGAGGTGTGCCGCCCGCGACCGGTCACGGCGTTGACGACGCCGATCGCACGGTCGCTGCCGGGCACCAGCTCGTTGACGAGGGTCGACTTGCCGACCCCGCTGTGGCCGAGGAAGACACTCACCCGCCCCGCGAGCCGGTCGCGCAGGTCGCTCGGGTCCTGGCCGCGCTGGGTCACGACGGCGGCCACCCCCAGCGGTCGGTACGCCGCGAGGAGCGACTCCGGCGACGCGAGGTCGGCCTTGGTCAGGCACAGCAGCGGGTCGAGCCCGGCGTCGTAGGCCGCGACCAGAGCGCGATCGATCAGTCCGCGGCGCGGCTCCGGGTCGGCGAGCGCGGTCACCACCACGAGCTGGTCGGCGTTCGCGACGATCACACGCTCGACGGGGTCGTCGTCGTCCGCGGTGCGGCGCAGCACCGAGCGGCGCTCCTCGACCTCGACGATCCGTGCCAGCGCCCCGTCGTCACCGCTGACGTCGCCGACGATCCGCACCTGGTCACCGACGACGACTCCCTTGCGGCCGAGCGGACGCGACTTCATGGCGGTGACCATGCGCCCGTCGACGAGGGTGGTGTAGCGGCCGCGGTCCACGGTGATCACGCGGCCGTCCACGGCGTCGTCGTAGCTGGGCCGGTCCTTCGTCCGTGGGCGGGTGTGACGGCGCGGCCGGTCGAAGGACTCGACGTCGTACTCGTCGTACTTCGGCATCAGCCGATGAGGCTCGACCAGACCCCGGCGAAGTCGGGGAACGTCTTGGAGGTGGTGGCGATGTTCTCGACCTGCACGCCGGGCACGGCGAGGCCGAGGATGACACCGGCGTGTGCCATCCGGTGGTCGGAGTAGGTGCGGAACGGTCCGCCGTTCAGTGGGGTGGGGCGGATCGTCAGGCCGTCGTCGGTCTCGGTGACGTGGCCGCCCATCGCGTTGAACTCGGTGGCGAGTGCCGTGAGGCGGTCGGTCTCGTGGCCGCGGATGTGCGCGACCCCGCGCAGGTGCGACGGGCTCTCCGCCAGCAGGCACAGTGCCGCGACAACCGGCGTGAGCTCACCGACGTCGTGCAGGTCGTAGTCGAGACCGTGCAGCGTCCCGGTGCCTCGCACGACGAGTCCCGCGTCGGTGAGCTCGACCGACCCGCCCATCAGGGCCGCGATCTCGCGCAGCGCATCGCCGGCCTGGGTGGTCGACGCCGGCCAGTCGCGAACCGTCACCGTGCCGCCGGTCGCGAGCGCGGCGGCCACGAACGGCCCTGCGTTGGACAGGTCCGGCTCCACCTGTACGTCGACCGGCTGCACCTGCGAGGGCGAGACCCGCCAGCGGTCGGGCGTCGAGTCGTCGACGTCGACGCCGTGCAGGCGCAGCTGTTCGACGGTCATCGCGATGTGCGGCATGGACGGGAGCGCAGCGCCGACGTGGCGAACGTCGACACCCTCGTCGTACCGGGGCGCGGCGAGCAGCAGCGCGGAGATGAACTGGCTGGACGCGGACGCGTCGATCTGCACCTCGCCGCCGCGGACCGAGCCGTGGCCGATGACCGTGAACGGCAGCGCACCGCGGCCCTCGTCCTCGATCTCGACGCCGAGACCGCGCATCGCCTCCAGCACCTCGTGCATGGGTCGCAGCCGCGCGTGCGGGTCGCCGTCGAACACCACGGGCCCGTCGGCCAGAGCGGCCAGCGGCGGCACGAACCGCATCACCGTGCCGGCCAGACCGCAGTCGATCGTCTCCGGGCCGCGCAACGGCCCGGGCGCGACCTTCCAGTCATCACCGCTGATGTCGACCGCGGCCCCGAGGTCGCTGAGCGCGCGAGCCATCAGCTCCGTGTCGCGGGAGGCGAGCGCCTTGCGGACCACGCTGGGCCCGTTCGCGAGCGCTGCCAGCACCAGGCGCGGTTGGTCTGGGACTTCGACCCGGGCAGCTCGACGACGGCGTCGACCGGTCCCTCGGGGTGGGGGGCCGGCCACAACGGGTAGCCGCCCGTGGTCCCCGGCGTGGTGGCAGCGACGTCGCTCATCGCACCGAGGGTATCGGCCGGCGTCGTTCGTGCGCGTTACGAAGTGACGTTCTTGGCGGTGAGCTTCGCCTGGGTGCTGGCCTCGCGTCGCAGGTGCTTGGCCTCGCGCTTGGCCGTCTTCGCGGCCCTGCTTGGCCCGCCACGCCACTCCGGGGCGTCCCTCGGTGTCGACCGCGGCGAGCACCAGCCCGCCGAGCATCGAGACGTTCTTGAAGAAGTGCGTCATCTGCTGGGCCCGGGCGGCCTTGTCCTTCTCCTCCCAGAAGGGGTGGCCCGCCAGCGTGGTCGGCACGACCGTGCCGGCCAGGGCGAGCGCGGAGAGCCGCGGCGCCCGGTTCGTCGCGAGCCCGAGCCCGGCGACGATGTGGACGCCGGCGTTGATCCGCACCATGGTCTTGTCGTCCTCGGGCACGGGCACCTGCGGCGCCACCTTGTCCGCGAGGTCCCGGACCTGGTCGTTGACGGGCTTGGCCGCCTCGGCGAGGGCGGGCGCGTTCCGCAGGGCGTTGATGCCCCCGAAGATGAACGTCGAGGCGAGCATCGGTCGGGCGAGGCGTCGGATCACAGTCATGCGCCCTTCATACCCGATTCTGCCGGTCCGCACGCCCCACGGGCCGATGCGCTGGACCTAGCGCAGGGTGAAGGAGCGCGAGTCGTTGCCGGTGGCCTGCTCGACGCCGACGGGGAGCACGGTCATCGTCACGTTGCTGGTGCGGCCGTGCGGGTGCCACAGCCGCATGTCGACGAAGAAGCTGCCGTCGGCGTCCTTCTGCACGCCGGTGCAGGTGGCGTAGAGACCGTCGAGGACGTGCCCACCGGTCGAGTTGCTGGTGTAGCAGTCGATCGGGCCCTCGCCGTCGGCCCCGTCGTCACCCAAGGTGAAGTGGACCTGGGTGAGCCCGGTGCCGGCGTCGGCGCCGCCGATCCGGAACCGGACGACCGAGGTGCCGGCGGGGACCCCGGTGACCTGGGTCCGCACGTTGACGATGCCGAGGGCGTCGGCGCCGGGCGTCACGCTCGGCGAGCACCACATCGGGCGGTGTCAAGGTCGTGCTCGCGTCGTTGTCGGCAGGGTCGAGCTCGGTGAACGGGTCGGTCGGCTGCGCCTCGATCGTGACCGGCGTCGGGGCTCGCCGCATCGGCCGGCCGCAGCGTGAACGACACCTTCTGGCCCTCGGTCGGCGAGGTGCAGGTGGCCAGCGAGTCGCTGGTCCGCGTGCAGCTGGTGCCGGTGAGGCTCGCCCCGCTGACGGTGAACCGCACCGCGCCACCGCGCACGCCGCTCAGCACGCTGCTGACCTGGTAGGTGCCGTCAGCGGCGGGCTTGGGGGATGCGGGGGTCAGCGCGCCCATCGCCAGGTCGATGCCGGGCGAGACGCCGATGACTGTCGGCTGTTGTCCGCGTCGTCCGTGTCGTCGTACCCGGCGGGCACGGCGAGCGCGATGCCGATGTCGTGCCGGGTCGGGCTCGTGGAGTCCACCCGGAACCCGATGCGCCGTGCTGACGCGAGGTCGGTGCAGGTGACGTGCGTGGCGTCGGTGCGGCTGCAGCCGGTGTCCTGGTTCGCTGCGAACGTCCCGCCGGTGACCGTGAAGCCCAGCCCGGAGACGCCCGCGGGCACGGCCGCGACGGTGCTGCCGATCGTGAAGTGATCGGTGTCGCCCTCGACCGTGTGCGCCGTGGTGTCGAGGGCGCCCATCGCGAAGTTGTACGTCGGAATCGGCAGCAGCGTCACGGCGTCTGAGTTGTTCGACGCCGTCGAGCTCGAGGAACGGCTCGGGGGCGGCGACCGCGATGGTGATGTGCGTGGCCTTCTTGGCGCTGTCGGCGTGGACCGTGAACGTGACGGTCGCCGTTGCGCGGGTCGGTGCACTCAGCGTCTTGCCGGAGGCGGTGCAGCCGGCCGACGCTCGGCGCCGACGAACGTGGCGTCGCCTGTGAGGGTGTAGGTCACGCTGCCCAGGCCCGCGCGGACCCCGCCGAGCCGCGTGCGCGACGCGGTGCCGACCGGTCGTCGTTGGCCGGCGACTCGTTGTCCGGGTCGAGCGTCGAGCCAGGCTCAGGTCGACTCCGGGCTGCACGCCGACGCTGCTGCTGTCGTTGCTCGCGTCGGGGTCGTCGTACCCCGCTGGTGTCTGCAGCGAGACAGTCACGTCGTGTGCGTCCGCCGACGTCGACGTGACCGCAAGGTCGACCGGGCCGTCGCCGCAGGTGACGTGGGTCGCGTCGACGAAGTCGCAGTCCGGTTGCTGCTCGGCGAACCGTCCGCCGGTGACCGCGTAGGTGAGCGGACCGACCCCGGCCGGGTACTTCCGGATCGTGGTGTGCAGCGTGTAGCTGTCGGTGTCGCCGCTGACGCTCTGCGCAGTGCGGGTCAGGTCGCCGATCGAGAAGTCGTACGACGCACGCAGGCTGAGGTTCGCCACGTTGCCGTCCGACAGCTGCTCGAAGTCACCGCCCGGGACTGCGGTGACGCTGAGCGCCGTCGCCTGAGCGGGGTCGTCGGCCCTGATCGAGAGAGGGATCTCGCCGGCTGCCGGGTCGTCACAGCGCAGCCTGGTGTCGCTGACGCGGGTGCACGACGGCGCCTTCTCCGCGTACGTCGCGCCTGGTCCGAGGTCCAGGAACACCGACGGCATGCCCTTGCGCACGCCTCCCAGCCGCACCGTCGCGTGGTAGCTGCCGTCTTCTCCACGACGCAGCTCGCCGTCCGCGGCATTGGCGAGGGTCAGGTTCACACCCGGCGAAACCGAGACGCTCGCCGCTGTTGTTGCTCGAGTCCGGGTCGTCGTACGGGTCTGCCGGCTGCAGCTTCGACGGTCACGGGGTGCGTCGCGGTGCTCGTGGACGTCACCGTCAGCACCGGCGTTGGGGTCGGTGTCGAGGTCCGTGCAGCCGCACGGTGCCGTCGTCGACCCGCGCACAGCTCGGGTCCGCCTGGCCGTCGGGGACGGACGCACCGTCGACCGCGAAGTCCAGGGTGTCGACGCCGTCCGGCAGTGCTCCGACCGTGCCGGTGAGGCGGTACACGTCGGTGTCGCCGTCGAGGTTGTGGCCGTTGCCGCGAGACCGAGGCCCGTCAGCGAGAAGTCGTGCTCCGGTCGACCGGAGACGACCAGCTGACCCGGTGTTCTGATCCCCTACGAGCACGAACGGTGCGTTGGGCGTGACGGTGATGTCGAGCTGGTTCGACTGGTGCCGCAGCGCGTCGGGCACGTGGACCACCAGCGAGAAGGGGCCTGGGTCGGTGTTGTCACACGTCAACGAGGTGCCGTCGTCGCCGACGGTGCATCCGGGGTTGCTGCGGGCGAGGAACTCCGCCGACCCCAGGAGGTGGTAGGTGACGCCGTTCATGCCGGTGCGGACCCCATCGAGGGTGCCCTGCAAAGTCACGAAACCGTCCACGTCCGGATTGGCGGTGAGCACACCGAGGTTCGACATGGACAAGGCCGCGCCCGGGTTCAGCGTGATCTCGGGCGAGGCGTTGTTGTCGGGGTTCGGGTCGGGGACGCCCATCGACGACACGGTGAAGCCGATGTCCGTCGGTGCCGTCAGGCCGTCGGTCGCGACCGGCAGTGGAACGGTCGAGCCCCTGGTCGCGTCCGGGCAGGTGAGGGTGTCGCCGCCGTCGTTCACGACGCAGCCGTTGGCCTCACCCGGTCGGAACCGGGCATCGCCGTCCACCCGGAAGCGCAGCCCTGTCGCCCCACGAGGCATGCGTGGTGCCGCCGTGAAGCCGTAGCGGTCGGCGTTGCCGGCGACGGTGTGATCCGGAGCGGAGAGGCCGGGCATGGCCAGGTCGAACTGCGGCGTCACCTCTGCTGATTCCGCGTCGCCGACCTGGTGACCGTTGACGGTCACCGTGATCGTGATCTGGTCGGGCACGCTCAGGTCATGGAACACCAGCGGCAGCTTCACCGTGTAGTCCCCGTTGGCTGCGAGGGCCTGCCGGCCCGCGCCGCCCCCGAGGGGAAGGCAGGTGACGGCCTTGTCGTTGCCGGGGTCGCGGTTGCACTCGCTGGCGGAGGGGTCGCCGAACGTCGTGTGGTCGGACTGCATCGAGACCTCGACCTCGTCACCGAGGCCGACATTGGTGACGTGGATGCTGACGGACCCGTTGCCGGACTCCTCGTCGAGGTTCGCGTCGAGGACGGGGGCCCCGTCGAGACCCGGTGCGGGGGGAGGGGTCGGCTGCTCGGTCGGCTCCTCCGTCGGCTCCTCCGTGGCAGGTCCGCCCGGTGATCCCGTCGACCCGTCTCCAGGGGCGGTCTCGCTGGCCAGGTCCGAGGGGACGTCGGTCGCGCCGGGCAGCACACCCAGCAGCGCCAGGCCCGGAGACGGACTGCTGGTGGCACTGAGGGTGGCAGAGGGCGAGGTGCTCGCTGACAACGTCGACGTAGGAGCCGAGGTGCTCGGCGAACCGGACGTCGACGGGTTCGGCGACGAGGACGCGCCGGGGGAGGCGGAGCTGCTGAGCCCGGAGGTGACGCCCGCCGGCGGGTTCGCGACCACGTCGGGACTGTTGCCTCCGCCGACCTGGGTGACCACCACCGCCGCGACGGCCGCGGCCGCGACTCCGGTCGCGATGGCACCCGCCGCCACCGCGCCGGAGTTCGCGGCCACGAAGTCCTTGGTCCGCGACAGGATCGAGACCACGCCGCCCGCGCCGATGCCCGCGCCGGCGCTCGCGAGGTAGCCGGCGGCGGCAGCGCCGAGCAGCAGCGGGCCGATGATCCCGGCGAGGTTGGAGTTGACGTCCGCGAGCTCGAGGTACATCGCGGTGCAGCGCCGGCACCCGTCGAGGTGGGTCTGCACCTTCGTCGGCGTCCCGCTTCGACAGCCCCTTGCGCACGAACGCGCCTAGGTGCTCGTTGACCCAGCGGCAGTCGGTCTCGGAGATGTCGGAGAGGTGCATGGTCAAGAAGGCCTGCCGCAGTCCCTCCCTCGCGCGGTAGGCCAGCGCCGAGACGGAGTTCGCGCTCATGCCCAGCAGCGGGGCGATGTCGGCCGGCTTCTGCCCCTCGACCTCGAGGTGCCACAGCACCAGCTGCCAGCGCTCGGGAAGCGACGCGAACGCCTGTGCCGCGGCCCCGGTCTCGAACCCCGCCACGGCGGTGTCCTTGAACGGCACGCCGGGGTCGAACGGCGTCATGTCGTCGGTGGTCTGCAGCCGCTGCCCGGCCCGCACCCGGTCGACGTGCAGGCGGCGTACCGCGGTCAGCAGGTAGGCGCGGAACGCCACGTCCGGACCACCGCCACCCTGCAGCACGGTGAGCACCTTGGCGAACGCCTCGGAGACCAGGTCGTCGGAGTCGGGCCCGCGGACCAGCTGCTTGGCGAGCCGGTTGGCGGCGTCCTTGTGCCGGGTGAACAGCTCGCCGTAGGCCGCCACGTCCCCGCCGCGGACGCGCGAGATCAGCTCGGCGTCGCTGGGCGCGTCGATATCGCTGAGCAGATCGGTCATGGGCGGCGGGATCCCGGACTCTGTCGTGTGCCGACAACCTAGTCGGAGGAGGAAACTTCCGCTGGTCATCGCCGGAAAATGTCCGGTTGGTCGATTTTGCCAGACTTTCGAGGAAAATACCTCCCAAACTCGCGTCATGCCTGCCGGGGACCGCCGTCTCATCTGTGCCAGACCGACAAGCTCGGTCACGGGTCGCTCAGGGGGAGCGCCCGCGGCACGACACCGAGAGGGGGCGAGGATGCCGAGGTTTCCGACTTTGACCTTCCGACGTAACCCCACAGCAACCGCTGCGTCCCTCACCGGACGCGAGCTGCCCGAGCACATCCGGCTGGCACTGCCGATGCGCTTCGAGGCGGTCGCGGAGGCCCTTTGGGAAGAAGCGGTGTCGCCCGCGGACGTGATCGGCGCCTGCACGGTAGTGGGTCGTGACGTGGCCCGTGACGGTGCCGCCCTGGGAGAGGCACTGTCCGGGCTGCGTACGACGTACCACATGGTGCGCGGGACCGCGCCGGGCTTCGAGGCGACCGAGGCGCTCTCGGTGGCCTGGAGCGACGCCACGCTGGAGTACCTCCACGGCCTGTCGTGCGAGGACCCGCTGACCGGACTGGCCAGCCTGGCCCACGTGCGAACCCGACTGGACGAGATCTACCGCGAGGCGGAGCTGACCGACGTCGGCGTGGCGAGCAGCCATGCCCTGGTGATCGTCGAGCTCCGGTTCCGTGGTCCCACAGACGTGCCCGGCCACCACTTCACCCGGGCGATGCGCCTGGTGCAGGTCGCCGAGGCGCTCAGAGCGGTCTTCTCGGGCGGTCAGACGCTGGGGCGTCTGGGTCTCGACCGAGCCGTGGCCCTCGTGCCACGGACGCGTGATCTCGGGGTCTCGGTGTCGTTGCTGCGCGAGTTCCTGGGGGACTTGGAGCTGGGCGATGCCGAGACGCGCGTGTGGATCGAGGGGCTGCCGGTCAGCGCCGACTCCGCCAGCCTGCTGCTCGACGACCTGGCTCGCTGACGCCTGACTCACGTAGCCTGGCTGCATGTGCGGCCGCTACGCCTCCAGCCGGAAGCCCGAGGACCTCGTCGAGGAGTTCGAGATCGACAAGGTCGAGGTCAAGGAACCGCTGGCGCCCGACTACAACGTGGCGCCCACCAAGCAGGTGTACGCCGTGGTGCAGCGGCCCACCGACCCTGACGACAAGGCCGGACCGCACGCAGCGCCAGCTGCGCTCGGTCAAGTGGGGGCTGGTGCCGTTCTGGGCCAAGGAGCCCGGCATCGGGAACAAGATGATCAACGCCCGCATGGAGACCGTGCACGAGAAGCCGGCCTACCGTCGGCCGTTCGCGTCGCGGCGCTGCCTGCTGCCCGCCGACGGCTACTTCGAGTGGTACCCCACCGAGGAGAAGACCAAGGCCGGCAAGCCCCTCAAGCAGCCGTTCTTCATCCGCCCCGCCGACGGTGGCGTGCTCGCGATGGCCGGGCTCTACGAGCTCTGGAAGGACCCGACGCGTGAGGAGGACGACCCGCAGCGGTTCTTGTGGACCTGCACGGTCATCACCACCTCCGCCGAGGACTCCGTGGGCCACATCCACGACCGGATGCCGCTGATGGTCGAGCCCGAGCGCTACGCCGCCTGGCTCGACCCGGCCAACAGTGCCGTCGACGACCTCAAGGACCTGCTGGTGCCTGCCGCGCCGGGACGGCTCGAGGCGTTCCCGGTGAGCACCGACGTCAACAACGTCCGCAACAACGGACCCGAGCTCGTCGACCCGCTTCCCGGCCTCATGACCGACATCCTCGGGGTGCCCACGCCGCACGGCGAGGCGCGGCTGCACCGGGACCGCTCGCGTCATCCGATCGCGACCCTGCTGCTCGGCCACGGCGCCGGCGGTGGCGTCGAGTCCGCGGACCTCGCCGCGCTGGCGGCGGAGCTGCCGCGCCAGGGCGTGACGGTCGTGCGCGTCGAGCAGCCCTGGCGGGTCGCCGGGAAGAAGCTGGCGCCGCGCCCGGAGGTGCTCGACGAGTGCTTCGTGGCCGCCGCCAACCGCCTGCGGTCCCGGACGGCGCTGGTCGTCGGTGGCCGCAGCGCCGGGGCGCGCTCGGCAGCCCGTACGTCGCGCGAGCTCGGCGCGTCGGGCTTCGTGGCGCTCGCCTTCCCGCTCCACCCACCCGGCAAGCCCGAGCGCTCACGGCTCGACGAGCTGCAGATGGTGGACGTGCCCACGCTCGTCGTGCAGGGCGAGCGAGACCCCTTCGGCAGGCCCGAGGAGTTCCCGCCCGACCGGGAGCTGACCGTGGTCCCCGGCGGTGACCACGGGTTCAAGGTCCCCAAGCGAGGGCCGGTGACTGCCGAGGACGCGATGGCGATCGTCGTCGAGGCGGTCCTGGAGTTCGTGGTCCGAGACGTGGTGGGGAATCGAAGCACGCCCTGACGTGTTCACCGAGCATGAGTTCCGCAACTTGTGCTGTGCGGCCCGTCACTAGCGACGCGAGCGGCCGGACGTCGTATCCCACGCTGCCGGTAGGCTGGGAGCTGATGACAGACGACACCGACGAGGTCGACCTGGCCACCGAGACCCCGGCCGAGAGGTCGTTGCGGTTCGAGGCCGACGCGATGCAGTACCTCGACCAGCTCTACTCCGCTGCGATGCGGATGACTCGCAACCCGGCGGACGCCGAGGACCTGGTCCAGGAGACGTTCGCTAAGGCGTTCGCGGCCTTCCACCAGTTCAAGCCGGGCACGAACCTCAAGGCCTGGCTGTACCGGATCTTGACGAACACCTTCATCAACACCTACCGCAAGAAGCAGCGCGAGCCTCAGCAGTCGATGGCCGAGGACGTCGAGGACTGGCAGCTTGCGCGCGCCGAGTCCCACACGTCGAGCGGGCTGAAGTCCGCCGAGGCGCAGGCGCTCGAGCACCTGCCCGACAGCGACGTCAAGGACGCCCTGCAGCGGCTGCCCGAGGACTTCCGCCTCGCGGTCTACCTCGCCGACGTCGAGGGTTTCCCCTACAAGGAGATCGCCGAGATCATGGACACGCCCATCGGCACCGTGATGTCGCGGCTGCACCGAGGTCGGCGTCAGCTGCGCGAGATGCTCGAGTCGTACGCCAGCGAGCGCGGAGTCGCCGCGGCCTCCACGCGGGGGCGACGGGTCATGACCTCGACTGGTTCCGGGACGGGCGGCGAGCACCACGACTGCTCGGAGATCCTCGAGCGGGTCTTCTTCTTCATCGACAACGAGCTGCCGACGGCGGACCACTCCGAGATCGAGCAGCACCTCGTCGAGTGCGCGCCGTGCCTGCGCAAGTACGACCTCGAGCGCACCGTGAAGATGCTGGTCCGGCGCTCCTGCACCGAGCACGCGCCGCCCGCGCTCCGCGAGAAGGTGCTCTTCCGGATCCAGCAGGTGCAGGTGGAGATCACCCAGACGCGCAGCCCGGAGTAGGCACCTCAGTCCGCAAGGATCGTGGGCACGGTGAACGCGAACGTCGCCCCGTTGCCCGGGCTGCTCTGGCACGTCACGTCGCCGTTGTGGAGCTCGACGTAGCGCCGGACGATGGAGAGCCCGAACCCGGTTCCGCGGATGCTCCACTGATCGCCGGGCACCCGGAAGAACGGCTCGAACAGGTGCGCCTGGTGCTCCTCGGGGATGCCCGGGCCCTCGTCGCTCACCGAGACGGTCGTCGAGTCGGGTCGCTGTCGGGCCGAGATCGTGATCGTGCCCCCGGCGCCGTACTTGGCCGCGTTGGTCACCAGGTTGCCGAGCACCAGCGAGAAGGCCTGCTCGTCCATGTCGATCGACGCGTCGTCCGCGATCTCGACCACCACGTGCGAGCCGCCGAGCTGCTCGAGCGCGTCGGAGAGCAGCCGCTCGACGGCGGGCGCGAGAGCGAAGCGAGTCGGCTCGACGGTGACCCTGCCGGACTCCAGGCGGGCCTGGTCAAGCAACGCCTCGACCAGCCGTTGCATGTCGCGGGCATTGCGCTCGATCGGCTCGACGAACTCGTTCCGCTCGGGAGCCTTCCTCGCCAGCAGTGATGCGAATCCCGCGATGGAGGTCAGGGGAGTGCGCAGCTCGTGGGCGGCCGTGCTCAAGAACTCGTCCTTGAGCGTGTCGAGGCGACGCAGATCCTCGCTCACCTCGTGCTCGCGCTCCAGCGCGTCGCGCAGCGACGACTCCTCACTGATGTCTCGAAGCAGGCAGGTGATGCCGACCGTCCGGCGATCGCGCTGCTGGAGCGGGACGAGGGACACCTGCATCAGGCGTCGACCGTCCTCGCGGTCCAGCTCGAGCGAACCCTCGCTCACCTCTTCGCCGCCCAGGCAGCGAGCCAGCAGCTCTTGGACCAGCGCGCGGTCGACGAACAGGTCCACCAGCGCCGTGCCCCGTGCCAGCTCGGCCGGGCGAGACAGGACTTCGGCCGCGGCCCTGTTCCAGGTGACTGCGCGACCGTCGCGGTCGAGCCGGATCATGCCCTCACTGCTGGCCTCGAGGACCGCCTGCAGGTGGGCAAGTCGCACCGCTGACGGAACGGTGTCCGCCTCGGTGCTCGGGGTCGAGATGCTCGGTTCCACGGGTCAGCGATGGCGCCCGGGCGCTACATCTCCGGTTCCTCGAAGTGTGACCAACACAAGCGGCTCCCTCCGCCGACCGGGCCGAACGCTACTCCGAACCCAGGAGGTGCGCAGGCGATCTCGAAGTCTCGATTTCGGTGTCGCGGGCGACGGATGTGACAATGGTGGGTCGCATCCGATGTTCGAGGAGGACCCATGGGCAAGACCGGCCGCAAGCGCCGCGGGCGCAAGAAGAAGGCAGCGAACCACGGGAAGCGCCCGAACGCCTGAGTCGCCGATGAACGTCGGCGAGACAAGCACGCTCCGGTTCACCGTCGGTGAAGCCGACACCGCGCAGGCGCTCGGGTCCGGCTCCCTCCCGGTGCTGGCGACCCCGCGTCTGCTCGCCTGGTGCGAGGCCACGACGTGCGCGGTGGTCGACCCGCAGCTCGAGGACACCCGGACAAGTGTCGGGACCCGAGTCAACATCGAGCACCTCGCCGCCAGCCCCGTGGGCGCAGAGGTCGAGGTGACCGCGACGCTCGCGTACGTCGACGGTCGGCTGCTCCGCTTCGACGTGGTGGCCCACCACGTCACAACCGGCTCCGACGAGCCGGTTGTCGGCCACGGTGACATCACCCGGGTCGTCGTCGACCGCGAGCGATTCTTGTCCCGCCTCTAGGTGTCGTCGAGCGACATCCAGAAGGCGATCAGGTCGACGTCCTGCGCGGGGGACCAGTCGCGCTCGGGCAGCCGCCGAAAGCCCATCCGCTGGTAGAGCCGGTGCGCGCCGGCCATGTCAGGCAGGGTGGACAGCACGATCGCGTGGTAGCCGAGCTCGCGTGAGCGCTCGAGGACCAGCGACAGCAGCGCCTGAGCAACGCCCTGGCCACGTGCGGAGGGGCGCACGGCGAGCATCCGGAACTCGCCCTCGCCGGGCTGCGCGAGCTCGCCCCACGGCGAGCCCTGCGGGCAGAACGTCACGGTGCCCGACGAGTCCGTCGTCGGTGAGCGCGACGTAGAGCTCGGCCTCCCGCGCCCGGGTCACCGCGTCGCGCAGGTGATGGGCGTAGCCGTCGTCGGGGACCATGAACTCGGCGTAGGCCTCGACGGTGAGCTCCCCGATCTCGGCCAGCTCCGAGGTGTGAGCCGGCCGGATGGTGATCGTCATGGGCGCTAGACGCCGAACGTGTTGCGCGGGTAGGCGGCGTCGACGTCGGTGATGACGTTGACGAGGTACGGCGTGCCTGCAGCGAAGGCGCGGTCGAGGGCCGGGCCGATCTGCGTGGGGTCGGTGACGGTCTCGCCGCCGCCGCCCAGGGCGGTCACCACCTGGTCGTAGCGGGTCTGCGGTGCGAGGTCGGCCACGACGTCGTACCCGTAGAGCATCTGCATCGGCTGCTTCTCCAGCCCCCACGCGGAGTTGTTGCCGCACACCATGACCACGGGCAGGTCGTGGCGGACCAGGGTGTCGACGTCCATCAGCGACATCCCGGCGGCGCCGTCGCCGAGCAGCAGCACCACCTGGGACGACGGTCGCGCGAGCCGAGCCGCGATCGCCGAGCCGAGCCCGGCGCCGAGGCAGCCGTAGGGGCCGGGGTCGAGCCAGCCACCGGGCTTCTTGGGCTCGACGAACTTGCCGGCGAACGACACGAAGTCCCCGCCGTCGCCGATGACGACCGCGTCGTCGGCGAGCCGCGGCACCAGCTCGCCGTAGATCCTTGCCGGATGGATCGGGTCGGCCTCGGACTCGAGCAGCGCGGCGTCGCGGGTGACTCCTTCGGCGACGGTCGCCTGCAGGTCGCTCAGCCAGGCCGACCAGTCGGGCTTGCCGGGCTGCCGCTCGAGCGCCGCCTGGAGTCCGTCGATCACCTTCGTGAGGTCGCCGGAGGCGGACGCGGCCAGCGTGGCGTGCTGGGAGACCTGGCCGGGGGAGTCGGCGAGGTGCACGACCTGGGCAGCGGTCGCGCCGTCCTTGCCGCCGAACGTGCCGTAGCCGAGCCGGAAGTCCAGCGGCGTGCCGACCACGACCACCAGGTCGGCGTTGCCGAGTGCCTGTCCGCGCGCCTTCGTCACCAGCTGCCGGTGCCCGCCTGGTACGACGCCGCGCCCCATGCCGTTGGTCAGCACCGGGATGCCGGTGTCCTCGACGAAACGCAGCGCCGCCTCCTCCGCACCGTCCGCCCACACGTCGGTGCCGAGCACCAGCACGGGTCGTGAGGCGGCGGCCAGCAGCGCCCGCGACCGTTGCCAGCGCCTCGTCGTCCGGCGCGACCCGCTCCCGGGAGCCGACGACCGGCCGCTCGACGGAGGCCTTGTCGAAGAACTGGTCCATGGGCACGTCGAGGAAGGTCGGTCCGCGGTGCGACGAGCCGGCCAGCGCGAACGCGTCGTCGACGGCGCGAGGCGATCTCCGAGACCTGGTGCACGGTGCGGGCCGACTTGGTGACCGGCGACGACGAGCGGTGCGTGGTCGAGCTCTTGCAGCGACCCCATGCCCCAGCGGTTGTTCGGCGCGCGTCCGCCGATCACGACGAGCGGCGAACCGCTGAACTGTGCCTGCGTGATCGCGCTGACGCCGTTGGTCACTCCCGGCCCGGCCGTCAGCACGGCCAGCCCGGGGACCCGGGTGAGCTTGCCGAGCGCCTCCGCCGCGAAGACCGCGGTCTGCTCGTGCCGCACGTCGAGGAGCCGCATCGGCGGGTCGGCGTGCACCGCGGCGTCGTACATCGGGAAGACGTGGGCGCCCGAGAGCGTGAACAGCGTCTCCACGCCGTGGGCGGCTGCGACCGCGACGGCGTGCTCGCCACCGTGCCCGTCTGTCGAGGATGCGTCGGTGACGTCTGTCATGCGTGGCAGGCTACCGGGCGCTCACCCGGTCGCAGGCGCCGTGCCGGGCTCGCCCTCGAGCACGTCCTCGACACCCTCGTCGCCGGCGTCGGCGTGGTAGTCCGACGGGTCCGTCTCGTCGGTGCCGTTGGTGATGTTCATGGCGCGGAACAGGTACGTGAGGACGACCGCGACGATGATGTTGGCCACGAACGCGGTCAGGGCGATGTAGCGCCTTGGTCTCGGTGAACGGCATCAGTCGCCAGCGGTCCACCGAAGTGCGTGCCCGGCTTGCCCGGCAGCGGGACGCGTGTAGGCGAGGTCAGGTGCCGTAGCCCATGCCGACGGCCCAGCCGATGAGCAGCGCCCACCGGTGGAACCACCGGGTGTAGAGCGCGAACACCAGGGTCGGCAGCGTCTGCAGGATCCACACGCCGCCGAGCAGCTGCAGGTTGATCGCGTCCTGGGTGTCGAGGCCGAGCACGAACGCCAGCGCGCCGAACTTCACCACGAGCGACACGAGCTTGCTCTGGGTCGCCTCCTGCTTCGGCGTCGCGTCCGGGTTGATGAACTCCTTGTAGACGTTGCGGGTCCACAGGTTCGCCGCCGCGATCGACATGATCGCCGCCGGCACCAGCGCACCGATCGCGATGGCCGCGAACGCGACGCCCGCGAACCAGCGGGGAGAACTGGTCGGCGAACAGCGCCGGCACCGCCTGCTGCGGGTTCTCGACGTTGATCCCGGCCGCGATCGCCGCGAAGCCGAGCAGCGCGAGCAGGCCGAGCAGGAAGGAGTACGCCGGCAGCAGCGAAGCGTTGCGCCGGATCACCGAGCGGTTCTTGGACGCGAGCACACCCGTCAGCGAGTGCGGGTACATGAACAGCGCCAGCGCCGAGCCGAGGGCCAGCGAGGCGTAGGCCCAGTGGGCCGCGGCCGGCGGGATGACGGCACGTCCGGCGATCGTTGCCGTCGGCGATGGCGTCGGCGTTCTCCTTGTTGAAGCCGTCGAACGACTTCTGGGCCGCCGCGAAGATGTTGTCCCAGCCGCCGAGCTGGGTCGGCAGGTAGAAGACCGCGACGATGATCACGATGTAGATCAGGGTGTCCTTGACGAACGCGATCAGGGCCGGGGCGCGCAGGCCGGAGGCGTAGGTGTACGCCGCGAGCACCGCGAACGCGATGAACAGCGGCAGGTCCTTGGCCAGGAACGTCGAGTCGTCACCGCCGCCGATGCCCATCACCTCGAGCACCACCTGGATGCCGACGAGCTGCAGCGCGATGTAGGGCATGGTCGCCAGCAGGCCGGTGACCGCGACCGCCAGCGCGAGCGTCTTGGAGCCGAAGCGGCCCCGCACGAAGTCGGCCGGCGTCACGTAGCCGTGCCGGTGCGAGACCGACCAGAGCCGCGGCAGGAAGATGAAGATGATCGGGTAGAGCACGATCGTGTAGGGCACGGCGAAGAAGCCGACCGCCGAGCCGAGGTACAGCGTCGCCGGCACCGCGATGAAGGTGTAGGCGGTGTAGATGTCGCCGCCGATCAGGAACCACGAGATGAAGGTGCCGAAGCCGCGCCCGCCCAGCCCCCACTCGTCGAGGTTGTCCAGCTTGTCGCACGCGCCGCCAGCGGGCCGCGAGGAAGCCCATGACGGTGACCAGCAGGAAGAAGAACAAGAAGATGGAGAGCTCGACGCCGTTCACGTTGCCCATCAGTCGTCACTCCCGCGGTCCTGCGGGTTCTCCTCGGCCGGGAGGCCGAACGTCGGCCGGTCCTTCTCGGTGGCCCGCAGCGAGAGCCGGAAAGCGGTGTAGGTCAGCGCCGAGACCACCGGGATGAGCGCGAACTGGAACCAGAAGAAGAACGGGAAGCCGATCAGCGTCGGGGTCTCGGAGTCGTAGAGCGGGACGAGCAGCGGCACGATGATGCCGACCGCCAACAAGATCGCCACCACGGCCCAGGCGCCCCCGGTGCGTCGCGGCGGAGAGTCTGGTTTACCGGCTGGCTGGCTGGCGCGGTGACTCATGCTTCCCACCTCCGAGTAGTGCCCCTGACGCAGGTGACGTTAACCACGTTGGCGACATTTGACCAGGTTTAGGCGCCGTGTCGCGTCCGCCGCGCTCGCGCCTTCGGCGGCTCGATGCCGTCTGCAGTCGTCTCTCTATGCTTTCGGCGTGCCGACGCTGGACGAGCTCGTGCGAGCCCACACCGACCTCGACGTCGACGACGTCGAGTGGCTGCACCTGCTCCTGGCCGACTGGCAGGTGATCGCGGACCTGTCGTTCGCCGACCTGGTGCTGTGGCTGCCCGACCGCGAGCGCAGTGGCTACTGGGCGGCGGCGCAGATGCGGCCGACGACCGGCCCGACGGCGTACGTCGACGACCTCGTCGGCGAGTTCGTCGCCGAAGGGGAAGCGTCCGCTGCTCGACTCCGCGCTCGACGGTGCCCGCATCGCCCGGGAGGGCGACCCCGAGTGGCGCGACGACATACCGGTTCGCGTCGAGGCCATCCCGGTGCGGCGGGGCGACCGGGTCCTGGGCGTCATCGCCCGCAACACCAACCTGCTCGGGGTGCGGACGCCGAGCCGGCTGGAGCTGTCCTACCTGCAGAGCGCGACCGACCTGACCCAGATGATCGCGGGCGGCCACTTCCCGTTCCCCGGTCAGCGATCCGACCACGCCGACTCGCCCCGGGTCGGTGACGGCTTCCTGCGCATCGACGCGGACGGGCGGGTGGTCTACGCCAGCCCCAACGCGCTGTCGGTCTACCGAAGGCTCGGACTGACCGCGGACCTCACCGGCCTCGACCTCGCCGAGACGACCCGCCGGCTGGTGCCCGCCTCACGGCGCCCGGACGAGGAGACGCTCAGCGCCGTGCTGGGTGGGCTGTCCGCGAAGGACACCGAGATCGGCGCGGACACCGTGCTGATCCTGCGGGCGATCCCGCTGCGTCCGAGCGGCGAGCACATCGGCGCGCTGGTGCTGCTGCGCGACGTCACCGACCTGCGGCGCCGCGACCGCGAGCTGGTGACCAAGGACGCCACGATCCGCGAGATCCACCACCGGGTGAAGAACAACCTGCAGACGGTCGCCGCGCTGCTGCGGCTGCAGGCCCGGCGCATCGACTCGGAGTCCGGCCGGGAGGCGCTGGAGGAGGCGGTGCGCCGCGTCGGCTCGATCGCGATCGTCCACGAGACGTTGAGCCAGGCGTTCGAGGAGGAGGTCGACTTCGACGAGGTCGCGGACCGCCTCCGGGTCATGGTCGCGGAGGTCGGCTCACGCGGCGCGCAGGTGACCTCCGTGCGCGACGGCAGCTTCGGGACCCTGCCCGCGGAGACCGCGACCCCGCTGGCGATGGTGCTCACCGAGGTGCTGCAGAACGCCGTGGAGCACGGCTTCGGGCGCGAGGGCGAGGACGGCGGGCACCATCACGCTGACGGTGAGGCGCCTGGTGGGCAGGCTGCGCGTGGACGGTCGAGGACGACGGTCAGGGTCTGCCGTCGGGGTTCGACGCGGAGGGCTCCACGAGCCTGGGGCTGTCGATCGTGCGCACGCTCGTCGAGTCCGAGCTCGGCGGTCAGCTCGAAGTCGGGCCCCGGCCGGGCGGCGGCACCCGCGTGGTCCTGGACGTGCCGATCTAGCCGAGAGGCCGGAGCCTCAGGCGGTGCGCACCCTGGCCCGGGCGTTGCGGCGCTTGAGCGCGCGACGCTCGTCCTCGCTCATCCCACCCCAGACACCGTGGTCCTGCCCGGCCTCGAGGGCCCAGGCGAGGCACTGCTCGCGCACCTCGCAGCGTCGGCACACCTGCTTGGCCTCCTCGATCTGGAGGATGGCCGGACCGGTGTTGCCGATCGGGAAGAACAGCTCTGGGTCCTCGTCGAGGCACGCAGAGCGGTGGCGCCAATCCATGGCGACTGACTCCTTCGTCTGGGGTACAGCAGGTCTGGGTGGGCCCCCGTGCCCCATCACGTCTCGGTCATTCCACCCGAGGTTGTGAACGGTTTCACGAGACCCGGCGCGGCGCAAGGGTCATTTCACGAGTGCGAGGCGCCGGACAACCAACGATCAGCGTGGCAAGAAGTAGAGGCCCGATCAACCCTTCGTGATCGTCACGTTGGTCACAGCCGTCGACTGTAACGGTTCCAGATCGTGATGCACAGGGTCGAAATGCCGACTGGCCCGATTTTTGCCTGTCGGCGCCTGCGCTGCGTACCATCGCGTCCCGTGAGCAGGCCCGACCCAGCCGCCCCTCCCGGGGCCGAACGACCAGCACGCCCCGGCGCCGCTGGTGGTCGCGGCGTCGCTGGTGGCGCTGGAGGCGCTGCTGCTGGTGCTGTTCGGGCTCGCCGAGCTCCGGTCGCTGTCGCTTCACCAAGGCCACCATGGGGATCACCACCGTCGATGTTCTTCGCGGTGTACGGCGCCGGGCTCGGCTACTGCGCCTACCGGCTGCGCAAGCTCGAGTCCTGGCCGCGGGCGCCGATCGTGCTCGCCCAGCTGATCCAGCTCGGGCGTGGCCTGGAGCTTCCGCGGCGGGTCCACCACGTTCGTCGCGGTCGGCGCTGGCCGCGCGTGGCACTGCTCACCCTGGTCGCCGTCTTCCACCCGGCGTCACTGCGCGCCCTCGAGGACGAGGACTCCCCACACCCGGACTAGGGCGTGGTCCAGCGAGTCCCGCAGCCGCTCGAGGGTGCGCGCGAGCAACCGGGACACGTGCATCTGCGAGATGCCGATCTCGGCCGCGATCTGCGACTGCGTCATGCCGCGGAAGAACCGCAGCGTGAGGATGTGCTTCTCGCGCGGGTCCAGCGCCTCGAGCAGCGGCTTGATCGTCTCGCGGTTCTCGACGTGCTCGAGGGCCTCGTCGTCGCCACCGATGACGTCGATCATGGACAGCGCGCTGTCCTCGCTGGAGTCGGGAGCGTCCAGGGACAGGGTGGAGTAGGCGTTGGAGGACTCGAGGCCCTCGATGATCTCCTCGTCGGACACCCCGATCTTGCGGGCCAGCTCGGAGACGGTGGGCGAGCGGCCGTGCTCCTGGGTCAGCTCGGCGGTCGCGGAGGTGATGGACAGCCGCAGCTCCTGGAGCCGCCGAGGCACCCGGATCGCCCAGCCGCGGTCGCGGAAGTGGCGCTTGATCTCGCCGACGATCGTCGGGGTCGCGTACGTCGAGAACTCCACGCCTCGCTCGGTGTCGAACCGGTCGACGGCCTTGATGAGCCCGATCGTGCCGACCTGCAGCAGGTCGTCGAACGGCTCACCGCGGTTGAGGAAGCGTCGAGCGAAGTGCTCGACGAGCGGGAGGTGGAGCTGGACGAGCTCGTCGCGGTAGACGGCTCGTTGTGCCTCGGTGCTGTCGGGGTCGGTGAGCTTCGCGAACAGGGCAGCGCTCCTGGCCCGCATCGCGGCCAGGTCGTTGCCCCCAGATCGTTGCGCCCCCGGCATGGCTATTCGGCGTCGGCCGTCTCGCGGGCGAGCCTCACGGTCAGCCGGTCACCGTCCACCTCTGCGGTGACCTCGTTGGTGAGGGCGGCCAGGACGGTCCACGCGAAACCGTCGCGGTTCGGGGGGCGCGGCGAGTCGCACTCGGCGGACACCGCGACCGTCAGACGCGAGATGCCCAGGTCGAACGTGCACGTCAGGTCCGAGGCCGCCCGGGCCTGGGGCAGGACCATTGCGCAGGCCTCGTCGACCGCGATGCGCAGGTCCTCGATGTCGTCGAGCGTGAAGTCGAGCCGCGCCGCGAGGCCGGCGGTCGCCGTACGCAGCACGGCGAGGTAGGCGCTGTCCGCGGGGATGCGCAGCATCACGTCGGGGTGGTTGTCTGCCACGTCGGTGCTACCTCTTCGTCTGTGGTCGCAAACGGGCCCTGGTGCGACGAGGCCGGGCGCTTGTCGCGCCCGGCCTCGTGCGGGAAGACCGTCAGGACTTCTTGGTCTCCCAGAAGATCTCGGCGATCTCGTCGATCTTGGCCAGCAGATCGTCGGCGACCTTGGCATCCAGCGCGCCCTTCGCACCGCTCGCGCCGGCCAGCTTGGTGGCCTCGTTCACGAGCTGGTGGAGCTGCGGGTACTTCTCGAAGTGCGGCGGCTTGAAGTAGTCGGTCCACAGCACCCAGAGGTGGTGCTTCACGAGCTCCGCCCGCTGCTCCTTGATGATGATGGCGCGGGTGCGGAAGTCGGGGTCGTCGTTGTCGTCAACCTTGGCGATGATGCCCTTGATCGACTCCGCCTCGATCCTCGCCTGTGCGGGGTCGTACACACCACAGGGGAGGTCACAGTGAGCCTCGACCTCGAGGGTCGGAGCGAACAGTCGCGCAAACATGCGAGTCCTTTCGTCTGAGGGGGTCACGCCACCTGGGACACTACTCCCGGATCCCAGGCAGACGTCGAGGTACCCACGGGAGGCGCTGGCATGCGGGGGCTGCTCACCTGGACGCGTCGTTGGGGGATCGCGGTGGTGCGCGGTCGGTCCATGCAACCGACCTTGTACGACGGGGATCGGCTGATCGTGAACTACGGCGCGGTGCCGCGACCCGGACAGCTCGTCGTGGTGAACCTGCCGGCGAGGGGCATCGCGGTGAAGCGCGCGACGATGCGCCAGCCGGTCGGCGACAGCACCGGGTGGTGGGTCGAGCGGGACAACCCGGCCGAGGGCGTCGACTCCTGGCAGGTCGGCGCGATCGCCGACTCCGACGTCCTCGCCGTGGTGCGAGCACGGCTGTGGCCGCGGCGTAGAGCGCGGCTGCGGCACAGGTAGCATCGCGACGATGTCAGCCACCCAGCCTCCAGCCGAGTTCGACGGCGACCCCGTCTTCGAGCTTCACCGTGGCGGCAAGATGGAGATCGTCTCGACGGTCGCCCTCGATGGCCGAGACGACCTGTCGATGGCGTACACCCCTGGGGTGGCGCGCGTCTGCGAGGCGATCGCCGCGGACCCGTCGCTGGTCCGACGACTACACCTGGACCTCCAACACCGTCGCCGTGGTGACCGACGGGACGGCCGTGCTCGGTCTCGGCGACATCGGGCCGGTGGCCGCGATGCCGGTCATGGAGGGCAAGGCGGTGCTCTTCAAGCAGTTCGGAGGCGTCGACGCCGTACCCATCTGCCTCGACACCAAGGACGCCGACGAGATCGTCGAGACCGTCGTGCGGCTCGCGCCGTCCTTCGGGGGCATCAACCTCGAGGACATCTCGGCGCCGAGGTGCTTCGAGATCGAGCAGCGGCTCAAGGACATGCTCTCGATCCCGGTCTTCCACGACGACCAGCACGGCACCGCCGTGGTGGCGCTCGCGGCACTGGAGAACGCACTTCGCATGACCGGGCGCAAGGCGTCCGACACCCGCGTGGTGATCTCCGGCGCCGGCGCCGCCGGGGTGGCGGTGACCCGCATCCTGCTCGCGGCGGGAGTCGAGGACCTTGCGGTCACCGACCGTCGCGGCGTCCTCTACTCCAAGCGCGGTGACCTGACCCCGGTCAAGCAGGCGATCGCCCAGGACACCGCCGACCGCACCGGGCGCACCGGTCAGCTCGCCGACGTGATGGTCGGTGCCGACGTGTTCATCGGGGTCTCCGGCGGCACGGTGCCCGAGGACGTCGTCTCGCTGATGGCCGACGACGCGGTGATCTTCGGGCTGGCCAACCCCACTCCCGAGGTGCACCCCGAGGTGGCGCACCGGCACGCCCGCGTGGTGGCGACCGGGCGCTCGGACTACCCCAACCAGATCAACAACGTGCTCGCGTTCCCCGGCATCTTCCGCGGCACCTTCGACGTGCGGGCGACCGCGATCACCGAGGGCATGAAGCTCGCCGCGGCGGATGCGCTCGCCGATCTCGTCGGGGACGACCTCTCCGAGGACTACATCGTGCCGTCGCCGTTCGACCCGCGCGTCGCTCCGGCGGTGTCCGCCGCCGTCGCCGATGCGGCTCGAGGCGACGGGGTTGCCCGCCTTTAGGAACGCGAGCCCTGGGTAGGGTCCCTGACATGTTCGCCGTCTACGCCGAGTCCTTCTCACCCGACGACCCGCTGTCCGGTCTCTCGCTGGGCGAGCGTCCCGACCCCGAGCCGCAGGACGGCTGGACCACCGTGCAGGTGAAGGCGGCTGCGCTCAACCACCACGACCTCTGGTCCCTGCGCGGCGTCGGTCTCGCGGAGGACGCACTGCCGATGATCCTCGGCTGCGACGCTTCGGGCATCGACGAGGACGGCAACGAGGTCGTCGTGCACGCGGTGATCAGCGACCCCTCCTGGACCGGGGACGAGACGCTCGACCCCAAGCGGTCGCTGTTGAGCGAGCGGCACCAGGGCACGTTCGCCGACCGTGTCGCCGTACCCAAGCGCAACGTCGTTCCCAAGCCCTCCTCGTTGAGCTTCGAGGAGGCGGCCTGCCTCCCGACCGCGTGGCTGACCGCCTACCGGATGCTGTTCACGCAAGGTGGCCTCAAGCCGGGTGACAGCGTGCTGGTGCAGGGCGCCGGAGGTGGCGTCGCGACGGCCCTCATCGCCCTCGGCCGGGCGGGCGGGCTGCGCGTCTTCGCGACCAGCCGCGACGAGACGAAGCGCAAGCGGGCCCTCGAGCTCGGCGCGGACGAGGTCGTGGAGAGCGGCGAACGGCTGCCTCAGAAGGTCGACGCCGTGATGGAGACCGTCGGCAAGGCCACCTGGTCACACTCGCTTCGCTCGCTGCGCCCGGGCGGCACCCTCGTGGTGTCGGGCGCGACCAGCGGCCCCAACCCCGACAAGACCGAGCTGAACCGCGTCTTCTTCCTGCAGCTGCGGGTAATTGGTTCGACAATGGGCACCCGCGCCGAGCTATCCTCGCTCGTCGAGCTGCTCGACGTCAGCGGGGTCCGGCCCCTCATCGACCAGACGCTCCCGATGGAGCAGGCCAAGGACGGCTTCGAGGCGATGGCCGGGGGCGAGCTGTTCGGCAAGGTCGTCTTCACCCGCTGACGCGGGTCCAATTCGATGAGTTTTTCCCACCACCCGGGTCTACCCGGGTATGTCCACCATGACTGAGACCACGCAGGTGACTGCCGCCGAGGCGACGAGCGACCGCAACACCGACTACTCGGTGCTGCGGTGGCTGGTGCTTGCCACCTTCATCGTCATCCTCAACGAGACGATCATGATCAACGCCATCCCGCGGCTCATGGTTCAGTTCGAGGTCTCGGCACGTTCCGCCCAGTGGCTGTCCACCTCGTTCATGCTCACCATGGCGGTCGTCATCCCGGTGACCGGCTGGTTCCTGCAGCGGGTGACCACGCGCGCGGCGTTCGCCACCGCGATGCTCGTCTTCTGTGCCGGCACGCTGCTGGCGGCGCTGGCCCCGGTGTTCCCCGTCCTGCTGGCCGCGCGCGTGGTGCAGGCCACCGGCACGGCCGTGATGATGCCGCTGCTGATGACCACGCTGATGACCGTCGTCCCCGAGCACGACCGAGGCAGGGTGATGGGCAACGTCACGCTGGCGATGTCGGTGGCGCCAGCGCTCGGCCCCGCCGTGTCCGGCGTGGTGCTCGAGTGGCTCTCCTGGCGCTGGATCTTCGGCATCGTGCTGCCGATCGCTGCGCTGGTCACGGTCTTCGGGCTGCGTCGGCTCACCAACTACGGCGTCCAGCAGTCGGGGTCCGTCGACTGGTTCAGCGTCGTCACGGCCGCGTTCGGGTTCGGTGGCCTGGTCTACGGGCTCAGCGAGCTCGGCGCGGACCACGGCGCCGCGGTGCCACCGGCGGCCATGATCGTGTTCGGGCTGGCGATGATCGCCGTGTTCGTCTGGCGCCAGCTCGTGCTGCAGCGCTCGGACAAGCCGCTGCTGGACCTGCGCACGCTGCGGCACCGCACGTTCACCATCTCGCTCGCGCTCATGTCCATTGCGTTCATGGCGATGCTCGGCTCGATGATCCTGCTGCCGCTCTACCTGCAGAGCGTCCGTGACCTCTCCGCGCTGCAGACCGGGCTGCTCGTGATGCCCGGCGGAATCGTGATGGGGCTGATGGGCCCGAGCGTCGGCAGGTGGTACGACCGCTTCGGCAGCCGGCCGCTCGTCGTCCCCGGCTCGATCGGAATCACCGTCGCACTCGGCGTGCTGACCACGGTCTCCATGTCGACCCCCGTTGGTCTCGTGCTCGCGGCCCACGTGCTGCTGATGGTCAGCCTGGCCGCCGTCTTCACACCGGTGTTCACCCTGGGCCTCGGCGCGCTGCCGCCGCACCTGTACTCCCACGGCAGCTCGCTGCTCGGCACCATGCAGCAGGTCGCTGCCGCGGTGGGTACGGCGGTCGTGGTCACCGTCATGTCCTGGCGGGCGACAACTCTCGCCCAGGGCGGCGCGGACCAGCTCGACGCGACGGTCGGTGGCATGCAGTGGGCCTTCGGCGTCGGCGCGGTGCTCTCGCTCGTGGTGATCGCGCTGGCGCTGGCGCTTCCGGCAAGGGTCGTCGCCGACGAGACGCAGCAGACCGAGGGGCAGCCCGACGGGCCGGTCGACGAGCCCGTGGTGGGCTGAGGACTACTCGTCGGGGTCGTCGAGGCGCGCGAGCCAGGTGGCGAAGCGCTCCATCGCGATCTCGAACTCGGGGAACGTGTCGACGAACTCCTGAAGGCGACCGGCCACCCACGCCACGGTGACCTCCTCGTCGCCCCGGCGCTGCTCGAGCTCCTCGAGCCCTCGGTCGGTGAAGTACACGGTGTTCCTGTCGGGTCGAGGCTCTAGTCGAACGCGGCCGCGATGATCGCCTTCTGCTCCTCGACGTGGCGCGACTGCTGGCCCACCGATGGCGAGGACGACTCGGGCCGGGAGACGCGGCGGAACGGCATGCCGTCGAGCTCAGGGGTGAAGTTGAGCGCGTAGTGCGGCCACGGCCCCATGTTGGCCGGCTCGTCCTGGACCCAGCGGACCTCTTCGAGGTTGGGGAACCTGCCGAGCTCGGCCTTGATCTCCTCGACGGGCCGTGGGTACAGCTGCTCGATGCGCACGATCGCGGTGGTGGGCTCGTCGCCCTCCCGCTTCTTGCGCTCGACGAACAGGTCCCAGGTGATCCGGCCGCTGCACAGCAGCACCCGCTTCACCTTGTCGGCGTCGACGGCGGAGTCGCCGATGACCGGGCGGAAGGTTCCCTCGGTGAAGTCCGCGGGCTGCGATGCCGCCTCCTTGCGCTTGAGCATCGACTTCGGCGTGAACACGATCAGCGGCCGGTGCTCCCCGCCCAGCGAGTGCTTGCGAAGCAGGTGGAAGTAGCTGGCGGGGGTCGACGGCTGCGCCACCTGGAACGCCTCGTCGGCAGCCATCGTCATGAACCGCTCGATGCGGGCCGAGGAGTGGTCGGGACCTTGACCCTCGTAGCCGTGCGGCAACAGCAGCACGATGCCGGACTGCTGGCGCCACTTGGTGTTGCTGGCGGTGATGAACTCGTCGACGACGACTTGCGCACCGTTGACGAAGTCGCCGAACTGCGCCTCCCACAGCACCAGCGCGTCCGGGCGCGCCACCGAGTAGCCGTACTCGAACCCGACGCAGGCGTACTCGGACAGCAGCGAGTCGTAGATGTAGAACTGCGCCTGGTCCTCGCTCAGGTTCGCGAGCGGAGTCCACTCGTCGGCGTTCTTCCGGTCGATGATCGTCGCGAACCGCGACACGAACGTGCCTCGGCGCGAGTCCTGTCCGGAGAGCCGCACCGGGCGGCCGTCCATCAGCAGCGACCCGAACGCGAGGATCTCGCCCGTGCCCCAGTCGATCGGTCCCTCGGTGATCGCCGCGGCGCGGCGCTGCAGCTGGGGCAGCACCTTCGAGTGGACCGTGAATCCCTCGGGAGCGTTGACGTGGGCATCGGAGATGCGCTTGAGGAACTCCTGGGGGATCGCGGTGGCCTCCTCGACGCCACGCTTCTCCGGGTAGTCCGGGACGGTCGTCCACTCCTCCGGCGCCTGGGTGGCCTCCCGGACCTCCGTGAACACCCGCTCGAGCTGCTGCTTGTAGTCGCGCAGCACCTGCTCGGCCTCGTCGACCGTGATGTCGCCGCGACCGATGAGCGACTCGGTGTAGAGCTTGCGCACCGAGCGCTTCTGCTCGATCAGGTCGTACATCAGCGGCTGCGTGTACGACGGGTCGTCACCCTCGTTGTGACCGCGCCGGCGGTAGCAGACCAGGTCGATGACGACGTCCTTCTTGAACGCCTGGCGGTACTCGAACGCCAGCCGGGCGACGCGGATGCACGCCTCGGGGTCGTCGCCGTTCACGTGGAAGATCGGCGCCTGCACCATCCGCGCGACGTCCGTGCAGTACAGCGACGAGCGCGAGGACGCCGGCGACGTGGTGAAGCCCACCTGGTTGTTGACCACCACGTGGATCGTGCCGCCGGTGCGGTAGCCGCGCAGCTGGGAGAGGTTGAGGGTCTCGGCGACGACGCCCTGACCAGCGAACGCCGCGTCGCCGTGCACCAGCAGCGGGAGCACGGGGAACTCGGCGCCCTTGTTCAGCACGTCCTGCTTGGCGCGCGCGATGCCCTCGAGGACCGGGTCGACCGCCTCGAGGTGCGAGGGGTTCGCCGCCACCGACACCTTGACGCGATCGCCGGAGCCGGCGGTGAACTCGCCTTCGGCGCCGAGGTGGTACTTCACGTCGCCGGAGCCCTGCACGGTGCGTGGGTCGATGTTGCCCTCGAACTCGCGGAAGATCTGGCTGTACTTCTTGCCGACGATGTTCGCGAGCACGTTGAGCCGGCCGCGGTGGGCCATGCCGATGGTGACCTCGTCGAGGCCTCCCTCGGCGGCGGCCTCGCAGACCTCGTCGATCAGCGGGACGGTCGTCTCGCCACCCTCGAGGCTGAACCGCTTCTGCCCCACGAACTTGGTCTGCAGGAACGTCTCGAACGCCTCGGCCTGGTTCAGCTTCAGCAGGATCCGCAGCTGCTCCTCGCGGGGCGGCTTGATGTGCGGCTGCTCGACGCGCTGCTGGATCCAGCGACGCTGCTCGGGGTCCTGGATGTGCATGTACTCGATGCCGACGGTGCGGCAGTACGAGTCGCGCAGGATGCCCAAGATGTTGCGGAGCTTCATGAACCGCCGGCCCTCGCCACCGAACGACCCGGTCGCGAACTCGCGGTCGAGGTCCCACAGCGTCAGGCCGTGGGTCTCCACCTCGAGGTCGGGGTGGCTGCGCTGCTGGTACTCGAGCGGGTCGGTGTCGGCCATGATGTGGCCGCGCACCCGGTAGGCGTGGATCAGCTCGAGGATCCGCGCCTGCTTGCTGATCTCGTCGTCGTGGCTGGCGGAGATGTCCTTCGCCCAGCGGATCGGCTCGTACGGGATCCGGAGCGCGCGGAAGATCTCGTCGTAGAAGTTCTCCTCGCCGAGCAGCAGGGCGTGCATGCGCTTGAGGAACTCGCCCGACTGCGCGCCCTGGATGACGCGGTGGTCGTAGGTCGAGGTCAGCGTCATCACCTTGCTGACCGCGTTGCGCGTCAGCGTCTCCTCCGACGCACCCTGGAACTCCGGCGGGTAGTCCATGGAGCCGACGCCGATGATCGCGCCCTGGCCCTTCATGAGCCGTGGCACCGAGTGGTTGGTGCCGATCGTGCCGGGGTTGGTCAGGCTGATCGAGGTGCCCTGGAAGTCGGCGACGGTCAGCTTGTTGTTGCGCGCCTTGCGCACGACCTCTTCGTACGCCGTCCAGAACGACGCGAAGTCCATGCCCTCCGCTGCCTTGATGGCCGGCACGAGCAGCTGCCGGGTGCCATCGGGCTTCGGCATGTCGATGGCGAGCCCGAGGTTGATGTGCGCCGGGGCGATGAGGTTGGGCTTCCCGTCGACCTCGTCGAAGCCGTTGTTCATCTCCGGCATCGTCTTGATCGCCTTCACCATCGCGTAGCCGATGATGTGGGTGAACGACACCTTGCCGCCTCGGGCACGCGCGAGGTGGTTGTTGATCACGGTGCGGTTGTCGATGAGCAGCTTGACCGGCACCGAGCGCACGCTGGTCGCGGTCGGCACCGTGAGGCTGGCGTCCATGTTCTTGACGGTGCGCGCCGGGGCGCCCTTGAGCACGGTCAGGGAGGGCTCGTCGACGGCTTCCGCCGCGGCCGGGGGCTCGGGCTCCTTCGGCACCGGGGAGGTGGACGAGGGCTGCGGCTCCCGCTGGTCCGAGCTCGGGGAGGCATCCGACGGCCCGGTCGCCTTCGGTGAGCCGCCGGACCCCTTGGTCGTCGAGGACTTGCCGGTGGCCGTGGTGGAGGCCTTCGGCTTCTCGCTGCGGGACTGCTTCGGCTTGTCGGACTGCTTCGCCGTCGCCGCCTTCTTCTCCGGCTTCTTCTCGGGCTCTGCCTTCTTCTCGGGCTTGGTGTCGGGCTTGGCCTGCTGGCCCCCGTTGCTGCGCGCGGCCGTTGTCCTTGGCTCGGTCTTGGCGTCGGGCGAGCCCTTCTCGAAGAAGTCCCACCACACCTTGTCGACGCTGCGCGGATCCCGCTGGTAGCGCTCGTACATCTCGTCGACGAGCCACTCGTTGGCGCCGAAGTCGGCCAGTGGGTCGTCGGTTGAGCTCGGAGTGCCTGTCGAAGACTCGGCCACGGCCTGGATCGCCTCTTCCGAAGAATCTCGGTGTTGTGTCTCTAGGGTTTAGGAGCGCCTACCAGGCTACCTGCACCACCGAAGGGACGAGCCGCCACTGTGACCCGTGTTGAAGGCCCGTCCACCGGTCGGGTCCAGCGTCGCTTCACCGCCGCCATCTCGTCCGCCGTCCTGCTCCTGGGCACGGCGGCGTGCACCGGCGACTCCGACGATCGCAAGTCCGGGCCCGAACCGTCGCAGAGCCCGTCGTCACGGCCCGCGTCGGCGCCGTTCCGGGTCTCCGTCACGCATGTCGCGGGCGAGCTGTCCAAGGCGAAGCGGGCCACCGTCGCCCGTCGGGTCCGCGCGACGCTGGCGGCGTACGTCGACGCGGCATTCCTCGGTGGTGACTACCCGCGCTCCGACTTCCGCAGGTCGTTCGGCTCCTTCAGTGCGGGTGCGGCGCGCGACGCCCGGAGCGACCAGGCGCTGCTGACCAACCGGTCGCTCGGCGGCTTCCACCGCCTCGGTCCGGGCGGTCCGGCGCACGGCGTACCTCTCCGTGCTCGCGCCCAAGCAGCACCCCGCCGGGGTGACGGCGGCCGTCGACCTGGTCTTCCTCGTCGACCGCGGCGACCAGCCCGCGCAGCGGGTGCACCTGAAGGGACGACTGCTGTTGACGCACGGCAAGGACGGCGGCAGGTGGACGATCTTCGGCTACGACCTCAACCGGTCGCAGGCCCCGGCGAGGAGCGAGTCGTGATGACCCGCGCTGCGCCCAGCCCGCCTCAGCCGGTGCCTGCCGCGGTCCGCCGCCTCGTCGTGCTGGCCGTGCTGCTCGCGGTCACCGCAGTCGTGGTGCCGCCGGCCTCGGTGCGGCACAGCGACGCGGCACTCGTCGAGGTGCACACCGCGCAGGCGGTCGACCACCCCGACAACGTCATCTGGATCCTCTGCCTGGGCTCGGACGCGCGCCCGGGCCAGCGGGTCACCGGCACCCGCGCCGACGCGATCCAGCTCGTCGGGCTGAACCTGAAGACCGGCGCGGGGACCATGATCGGCGATCCCGAGGGACTCCTACGTCGAGATCCGGGGGCACGGCCGGAACAAGATCAACGCCTCGATGATGTACGGCGGACCGCAGCTGATGGCCGACTCGGTGGGCCGCCTGATCGGGGTGCGCCCCGACTACGTCTTCACGACCGGCTTCCTGGGCTTCCGGGCCATGGTGCGCGCGATCAACGGCGTGACCGTCAACTCGAAGTTCTCGTTCGCCGACCGGGTGCGCCCGCAGGGCTACCACAAGGGACTCAACAAGCTGAACCCGTTCCAGGCCCTCATCTTCGGGCGCGTGCGCCACCCGCTGCCGCGCGGCGACTTCGACCGCTCCGGCAACCAGCAGGAGCTGCTGCGCAGCATCCTGCGCAAGGCGCGCACCCACCAGTCGAAGCCCGGCTTCATGGAGCGCGGCGTCCTGGCGGCCGCGAAGAACATGGACACCACCCTCACGCCGACCCAGCTCTACCGGCTCGCCCAGGGGGTGCTCGACCGTGAAGCCCGGCAAGCTCCACGGCTGCGTGATCCAGGGCCCCACCGGCTACGCCGGCGCCGCCAGCGTGGTCTACCCCAACGTCGCTCAGGCCCGCCGCATCGGCAACGACGCCCGCAAGGACGCCACGCTCAACCACGGCTGCTGAGCGCACGGTGGTTGAGGTGCGACGAGCGAGCCTGCCGGGCATCGTGGAGTCGGCACGTCGCTGCGCCACGCGGCTCCACGGGTGGTGACGCCGCGGCAGCTCGCCTCGGCCCTGCCGTCCAGGCAGATGCCGCGCGCGACTGCTCGAGCGGGCGCGCCCCGGTAGGATTCGAACCTACGCTCCCGCCTCCGGAGGGCGGTGCTCTATCCCCTGAGCTACGGGGGCTCAAGACGCGCCGAAAGCGTACAGGAGTAGTGCAGGGTCGATGACCACGTGAGCCCCCCGTTCGACCGCGATCCCCGCGTGCTCGTCGTCGACGACTCGGACGCCGTGCGCGACCTGCCTGGTGGTGAATCTCGAGCTCGAGGGCTTCGAGGTGCGTGCCGCCGCGGACGGACAAGAAGGCCTCGACGTCGCGCAGGCCTGGCAGCCCGACGTGATCACCCTGGACGTCGTGATGCCGCGCCTCGGCGGCTTCGAGACCGTCGAGCGGCTGCGCGAAGGCCCGGCGACGGCGCACATCCCCGTGGTGATCGTCACCGGACGTGCCCAGGCCGACGACCGGGCCCGTGGCGAGCGGCTCGGCGTCGACGCCTACCTCACCAAGCCTTTCGAGCCGACCGACCTGGTCGCCGTGGTCAGCGAACTGGCCGGCGCGGGCCGTCGATACCCTTGAGCGGTGACCCCCGAGCAGCTCTCCGACGCGATCGTGCGTCGCCCTCGGTGACCTGGTCGACGAGGGCGCCCTGACGCTGCCCGACGGCGTCCCCGCAAGCGTCGTCGTCGAGCGGCCGAAGAACCGCGAGCACGGCGACTACGCCACCAACGTGGCGCTCCAGCTGGCCAAGAAGGCCGGCCGGCCGCCCCGCGAGCTCGCCACCGAGCTCGGCGAGCGGCTCGAGCAGAACGCCGGCATCGCGTCGGTCGACGTCGCCGGGCCGGGCTTCCTCAACGTCCGGGTCGAGGCCGGGGCCCAAGGAGTCGTCGCCGCAGAGGTGGTGCAGGCGGGTACGACGTACGGCAGCTCGGACCTGCTCGGCGGGCCAGCAGTTCAACGTCGAGTTCATCTCGGCCAACCCCACGGGCCCGATCCACCTCGGCCACACACGGTGGGCCGTCGTCGGCGACGCGATCGCCCGGGTCGTCGAGGCGGCCGGCGCCGAGGCCACCCGCGAGTTCTACATCAACGACCGCGGCAACCAGATGGACAAGTTCGGGCAGTCGCTCGAGGCGGTCGCGCTCGGCAAGCCGGTGCCCGACGACGGCTACCACGGCGACGACATCGTGGAGCTCGCCGGGCGCATCGTCGCGGAGAACCCGCACATCCTCGACCTCCCCGAGGCCGAGCGGATGCCGGCGTTCCGCGAGGCCGGCTACAAGCTGAACCTCGCCCAGCAGCAGCAGCAGCTCGACGAGTTCCGCACCCACTTCGACGTCTGGTACTCCGAGCGCACGCTGCACGACGCGGCCGGCGGGGAGACGGACAAGGTCAGCCACGGCCTGGAGCGGCTGCGCGAGCAGGGCCACCTCTTCGAGTCCGACGGCGCGCTGTGGATGCGCACCACCGACTTCGGCGACGACAAGGACCGGGTGCTCGTCCGCGGCAACGGCGAGCTGACCTACTTCGCTTCCGACACCGCCTACTACGTCGACAAGCGCGAGCGCGGTTTCGACGTGTGCGTCTACCTGCTCGGCGCCGACCACCACGGGTACGTCCGGCGCCTCAAGGCGATGGCGGCGTGCGTCGGCGACGACCCGGACCGCAACATCGAGGTGATCATCGGTCAGCTCGTGAAGGTGATGCAGGGCGGCGAGGAGGTGCGCCTGTCCAAGCGCGCCGGCTCCATCGTCACCCTCCAAGAGCTCGTGGACATGATCGGCGTCGACGCGCTGCGCTACACGCTGGCGCGCTACCCGGCCGACTCCCCGCTGACCCTCGACGTGGAAGAGGTGACCCGGCAGGCGGCCGAGAACCCCGTCTTCTACGTGCAGTACGCCCACGCCCGGCTCTCCGCCATCTTGCGCAACGGCGCCGACCTCGGCATCAGGCCGGCCGGGGGAGACGCGTTCGACCCGTCGCTGCTGGTCCACGAGCGGGAGGGCGAGCTGCTGCGCGCCCTCGCCGAGTTCCCCCGGGTCGTCGCCGCGGCCGCCCAGCTGCGCGAGCCGCACCGCGTGGCGCGCTACCTGGAGGACACCGCGTCGACGTTCCACAAGTTCTACGACGTCTGCCGGGTGCTGCCCGTCGGTGACGAGGAGCCGGGGCCGTTGCACGCGGCCCGGCTGCTGCTCGTGGCGGCGACCCGCACCGTGTTCGCCAACGGGCTGCGCCTGCTCGGGGTGTCCGCCCCCGAGAGGATGTAGATCACCCCACGATGACCACTCATGAAGCGGGCTGGGCCCACGCCGACGGGGCGCTGCGCGGCCCGTCCTGGCTGCAGGTCCCCAGTGACCCGAACGTGCTGGTCCCGCTGCTGTGGTCCTCGACCGCCCGCAAGAACGCCGACGGTGCGCTCGAGATCGGCGGCGTCGACCTCCGCGACCTCGTCGCCGAGCACGGCTCCCCGTCGTACGTCCTCGACGAGCAGGACTTCCGCGCCCGCGCCCGCGCCTTCCGCGAGGCGTTCGCCGACTACGAGGTCTTCTACGCCGGCAAGGCCTTCTTGTGCACGACGGTCGCGCGCTGGGTCGCGCAGGAGGGTCTGTCGCTCGACGTGTGCTCGCCGGGCGAGCTGACTGTCGCGCTGCGGGCCGGCTTCGACCCGGCTCGCATCGGCTACCACGGCAACAACAAGACCACCGACGAGCTGCGCCGGGCCGTCGAGGCGGGCGTCGGTCGCATCATCGTCGACTCGTTCCAGGAGATCGACCGGCTGGTCGCCCTCACCAGCGAGACCGGCGCGACCGCCAGGGTGATGGTGCGCGTGACCGCCGGCGTGGAGGCGCACACCCACGAGTACATCGCCACCGCCCACGAGGACCAGAAGTTCGGCTTCTCGATCACCTCGGGTGACGCGATGGCCGCGGTGCGCAGGGTCGAGGAGGCCACCGGCCTGGAGCTGCTGGGCCTGCACTCCCACATCGGGTCGCAGATCTTCGACACCTCGGGCTTCGAGGTCGCCGCCCGCCGGGTGCTCGCGCTGCACGAGCAGGTCTCGAGCGAGCTCGGCGTCTCGCTGCCCGAGCTCGACCTCGGGTGGCGGCTTCGGCATCGCGTACACGACTCAGGACGACCCGTCCGACGCCGCCGCAGCTCGCGAACGACCTGACCAAGATCGTCGAGCACGAGTGCCGCGCCCGGGACGTGCCGGTCCCGAGGCTCTCGGTGGAGCCCGGCCGGGCGATCGTCGGGCCCGGCAGTGTGCACGGTCTACGAGGTGGGCACGGTCAAGCCGGTCGCAGCTCGACGCCGGGGCGGTGCGCACCTACGTCTCCGTGGACGGCGGCATGAGCGACAACATCCGCACCGCGCTGTACAACGCCGACTACTCGTGCACGATCGCCTCCCGGCGCTCCGAGGCCGCCCCGGTGCTGGGGCGGGTGGTCGGCAAGCACTGCGAGGCCGGCGACATCCTCGTCAAGGACGAGTTCGTGCCCGGTGACCTCGCCCCCGGAGACCTGCTGGCGGTGCCCGGCACCGGTGCCTACTGCCGGTCGATGGCCAGCAACTACAACCACGCACCGCGACCCCCGGTCGTCGCCGTGCGCGAGGGCGCTGCCACCGTCGTCGTACGCCGCGAGACCGTGGACGACCTGCTCCGCACGGACGTCGGCGCGGACGAGTCCCACAGTTAACCTGTGCGACCGTCGGGGCGACTAGGAGAGGATGACGAGGTGAACAGGCACTCCGGCAAGCCGCTGCGGCTCGCGCTGCTCGGGTGCGGCTCCGTCGGCAGCCAGGTCGTCAGGTTGCTGCGCGAGCAGCACGACGACCTCGCCGCGCGCGTCGGGGTGCCCTTCGAGCTCGTCGGCGTCGCGGTGCGCCGCCCCGAGCTGCAGCGCGAGATCGACGTCCCGCGCGAGCTGCTTGACCTCCGACGCCGCCGGCCTGGTCGCGCGAGACGACGTCGACCTGGTCATCGAGGTCATCGGCGGCATCGAGCCGGCGCGCACGCTGATCCTCTCGGCCCTCGAGAACGGCGCGTCGGTGGTGACCGCCAACAAGGCCCTGCTCGCGGAGGACGGCGCGACGCTTGTTCGCGGCCGCCGAGAAGGCCAATCGCGACCTGTACTACGAGGCGTCCGTGGCCGGTGCCATCCCCATCCTGCGGCCGCTGCGCGAGTCGCTCGCCGGCGACAAGGTGCGGCGGGTGATCGGCATCGTCAACGGCACCACGAACTTCATCCTCGACAAGATGGACACGTTCGGCAGCGGGTTCGCCGACGTGCTCGAGGAGGCCCAGGCCCTCGGCTACGCCGAGGCCGACCCGACCGCCGACATCGAGGGCTACGACGCCGCGGCCAAGGCCGCGATCTTGGCGAGCCTGGCGTTCCACACCCGGGTGACGGCCGCGGACGTCTATCGCGAAGGCATCGTCGAGGTCAGCGCCGCCGACGTCGCCTCGGCCAAGGAGATGAACAGCGTCGTCAAGCTGCTCGCGATCTGCGAGCTCCGCGACGGACCGAACGGGCCGGCCGTCTCCGCGCGCGTGCACCCGGCGATGATCCCGCGCTCGCACCCGCTCGCGAGCGTCCGCGAGGCATTCAACGCGGTCTTCGTCGAGAGCGAAGCCGCCGGCCAGCTGATGTTCTACGGCCCCGGGGCCGGCGGGTCGCCCACCGCCAGCGCGGTGCTCGGCGACCTCGTCTCCGCAGCTCGCAACCGGCTCGACGACGTGCGCGGCGTCGGTGAGTCGATCTACGCCCAGTGCGAGGTGCTGCCGATGGGGGAGACCCTCACCTGCTACCACGTGGCCCTCGACGTCGACGACCGTGCGGGCGTGCTCGCCGCGGTCGCGCAGGCGTTCGCCGAGCACGACGTGTCGATCCAGACGGTGCGCCAGGAGGGCCGCGGCGACGAGGCACAGCTCGTCGTGGTCTCGCACCGGGCGACCGACGCGGCGCTGGCGGCGACCGTCGAGTCGCTGCGCACCATGGACTTCGTCCACGACGTCTCGTCGGTGATGCGCGTCGAGGCCGGCCCCGAATGACCACCTCCGGGCAGGGCGCACACCAGTGGCGCGGCGTCATCGAGGAGTACGCCGACTGGCTGGAGCTCCCCGACGGCACCCCGACCATCACGCTGCGGGAGGGCGGCACGCCCCTGGTCGACAGCCAGTGGCTGTCGGAGCTCACCGGCGCACGGGTCTGGCTCAAGGTCGAGGGCGACAACCCCACCGGCTCCTTCAAGGACCGCGGCATGACGGTCGCGCTGTCGTGCGCGATCGGAGAGGGCGCCGAGGCCGTGGTGTGCGCGTCGACCGGCAACACCTCCGCGTCGATGGCGGCGTACGCCGCACGAGCGGGCGTCAAGCCACTGGTGCTGGTGCCGCAGGGCAAGATCGCGGCGGGCAAGCTCGCACAGGCGATCGTGCACGGCGCGCAGGTCATCATGGTGCGCGGCAACTTCGACGACTGCCTGCGCCTCTCACGTGGCCTCGCGGACGACTACCCGGTCTCGCTGGTGAACTCCGTCAACCCGATGCGGCTCGAGGGTCAGAAGACCGCGTCCTTCGAGATCGTGGACTTCCTCGGCGACGCCCCCGACGTCCACGTCCTCCCGGTCGGCAACGCCGGAAACATCTCTGCCTACTGGAAGGGCTACCTGGAGTACGAGAAGGCCGGCCGCAGCACCCGTGCCCCACGGATGCTGGGCTGGCAGGCCGCCGGAGCCGCGCCGCTGGTGACCGGACAGCCGGTCCAGCAGCCGGAGACCGTGGCATCGGCCATCCGCATCGGGAACCCTGCCTCGTGGCGGCTCGCCGCGGCGGCCGCCGACGACTCCGGTGGTCGCTTCGGGTCGGTCACCGACGAGCAGATCCTCTCCGCGCAGCGCCGGCTGGCAGCCGGCGAGGGAGTCTTCGTCGAGCCAGCCTCCGCCGCGGGCGTCGCCGGCCTGCTCGTCGAGGCCGAGCAGGGCGTCAGGTACGACGGCCAGACGATCGTGGTGACGGTCACGGGCCACGGTCTCAAGGACATCGACACGGCCTTGTCGACGTTCACCGACCTCGTCGACAACGTCGTGGAGGCCGACGTGAGCGCCGCGGCCAAGGCGGCGGGGCTGCGCTGACATGACCACGTTCGTCACGGGCCCGGTCACCGTTTCGGTCCCAGCGACCAGTGCGAACCTCGGCCCTGGCTACGACGCACTCGGTGTGGCCCTCGACCTCCGGGACCGGTTGACCGCGCAGGTCGTCGATGAGCCCGTGCTCGAGATCGTGGTGCGAGGACACGGCGACGGCGTCGTACCCCTCGACGACGGCCACCTGGTGCACCTCGCGATGCGCGCCGCGTTCGACCGCTTGGGCACGAGCACGCCCGGGCTCCGGCTGGAGTGCGACAACGCGATCCCACATGCCCGTGGACTCGGCTCGTCGTCGGCGGCGATCGTCGCGGGGGTCTGCCTGGCTCGCGGCCTGGTGGCAGGCGGTTCGTTGTTGATGGGCGACGACGCGGTGTTCGCTCTCGCGGCCGAGCTCGAAGGGCATCCCGACAACGTTGCCCCGGCGTTCTACGGCGGCTTCACGATCGCCTACCGCGACGTGTCCGGCTTCCGGGCCACGTCCGTCGCGGTGGACCCGCGCGTGCAGGTGGTGGTGCTCGTGCCCCCCGACTCGGTCGAGACGGCGCTCGCGCGCGAGCTGCTTCCCGCCACTGTCCCGCACGCCGACGCTGCCGCGAGTGTGGCTCGATCCGCGCTCCTCGTGGCGGCCCTGACCCGTGACCCCGAGCTGCTGCTCGCCGCGACCGAGGACTGGTTGCACCAGGACTACCGGGAGCCGGCGATGCCGGCGACCCTTGCTCTCGTCCGCAAGCTGCGCGGCGAGGGCCTTCCCGCCGTGGTCTCCGGGGCAGGTCCGAGCGTGCTGGTCTTCACCAGTGGGGACCAACAAGCCGCGGTCGCAGCCCGGTCGCCGGCGGGCTGGCAGGCACTGGTGACCTCGATCGACCCGGACGGGGCCCGGGTGGGACTCGCGGGGGACGCGACGGAATAGCACCGAGCTTGCTCGTGTTTTGACCTCAGGAGCGGGTGCACCCGTAGTGGCAACCTGAGCTCCGCGTGATGCTAGGCTGTCGCTGCGCCGGTGAACGTGGTGCACGTGCCCGCCAGTCAGCAAGCACTGGTTGCGAATCTCTGGGCACCACACCTCCTCACGCAGGTCGCACTCTTCTCCTCATCGACACTCGACCCGCGCGACGTTTCTCGGTGCGCTGACGCACCGGGGTCCCGCTGGGACGGGAGAAAACATCTGAACGTGGCCCCCGGAACAGACCCGGGTAGGCCCGAATACGTGGGAAGGAACTCACGTGAGCGAATCAACCGCAACCACCCCATCCTCGAGCTCTGCGACCAAACGGCGCGGCTCCGGGCTCTCGGGCATGCTGCTCCCCGAGCTGAAGCAGATGGCCGGTGGTCTCGGGATCAAGGGCGCCGGCGGCATGCGCAAGAGCCAGCTCGTCGACGCGATCAAGGCCGCCCAGTCGGGCGGCGGCCAGTCCGGGAGCCAGTCCGGCGGCCAGCCCGAGAAGGCCCGCAAGAGCGCCGACGCCGCCCCGAGCCCCGACAAGGGTGCCGCCGACGACGCACCGCAGGCCCGCAACGACAACCGCAGCGACAGCCGCAACGACAGCCGCAACGACAGCCGCGGCGCTGACAACCGTGCTGAGAACCGTGACGAGAGCCGGTCCAACCGCGCAGCCGACGGAGACAGCCGCAACCGCAACAACAACAACAACGACGCCGGCAACCGCAACAAGGGCGGCACCCAGACGAACCAGGGTGGCAACCAGTCCGGCAACCAGGGCAACCAGAGCAACCAGAGCGGCGGCCAGGCCAACCAGAGCGGCGGCCAGGCAAACCAGGGCGGCGGCCAGGCAAACCAGGGCGGCAACCAGGGCAACCAGGGCCGCAACGACGACGGCTCCGGACGGCGCAACCGCCGGCGCCGTGGCCGGGACCGTGGTGACCGAACCGAACGCGTCGACCGGGGCAACCGGGGCAACCGCAACGAGCCCGACACCACGATCCTCGAGGACGACGTGCTGGTGCCCGCCGCGGGCATCCTCGACGTCTTGGACAACTACGCCTTCGTGCGCACCAGCGGCTACCTGCCCGGTCCGGACGACGTCTACGTGTCGCTCTCCATGGTCCGCAAGTACGGCCTGCGCCGAGGTGACGCGGTCACCGGTCAGGTCCGTCAGCCCCGCGAGGGCGACCGCAAGGAGAAGTTCAACCCGCTCGTGCGGATCGACACGATCAACGGCGCCGACCCGGAGGCGGCTCGCAGCCGCATCGAGTTCCAGAAGCTGACCCCGCTCTACGCCTCCGAGCGGCTGCGCCTGGAGACCGAGGCCACCAACCTCATCGGCCGCGTCATCGACATCGCGGCTCCGATCGGCAAGGGGCAGCGTGGCCTGATCGTCTCGCCCGCCAAGGCCGGCAAGACGATGATCATGAAGTCGATCGCGAACTCGATCACCGCGAACAACCCCGAGTGCCACCTCATGGTCGTGCTCGTCGACGAGCGGCCCGAGGAGGTCACCGACTTCGAGCGCTCGGTCAAGGGCGAGGTCATCTCCTCGACGTTCGACCGGCCGGCAAGCGACCACACGGCCGTCGCCGAGCTCGCGATCGAGCGGGCGAAGCGGCTGGTGGAGCTCGGACACGACGTGGTCGTGCTGCTCGACGGGATCACCCGCCTGGGCCGCGCGTACAACCTCGCAGCGCCGGCCAGCGGCCGGATCCTCTCCGGCGGTGTGGACTCCGCGGCGCTCTACCCGCCGAAGAAGTTCTTCGGCGCCGCGCGCAACATCGAGGACGGCGGCTCGCTGACCATCCTGGCCACCGCGCTCATCGAGAGCGGCTCGAAGATGGACGAGGTGATCTTCGAGGAGTTCAAGGGGACCGGCAACATGGAGATCCGGCTTCGCCGGGACTTCGCCGACAAGCGGATCTTCCCGGCGATCGACGCGGTTCAGTCCGGCACCCGCCGCGAGGAGCTCTTGATGAGCAAGGAGGAGCTCTCCATCGTCTGGAAGCTCCGCCGCGTGCTCTCCGGGCTCGACGGCCAGCAGGCACTCGAGCTGCTGCTGGAGCGGCTCAAGAAGTCCTCGAGCAACATCGAGTTCTTGACCCAGGTGCAGAAGACCACCCCGATCGCGGGCAACGGCCGCTCGAACGACTAGCTCGGCGCAGGCCGGCCGCGCCGGGAATCAACAGCGCGTCGGTCGCGTTGCATCAGGGCCGGGAAGCGGATTGGCGCGTGCCGCCCCGCCCCTGGCAGACTGGATGACTGGCTCCGGTTCACGTCCACACCGTTGGGCGACCCGGCGCCGAATCGAAAGGAATCCACACTTCATGAAGAAGAACATCCACCCGGAGTACGTCGAGACCGAGGTGACCTGCACCTGCGGCAACACCTTCACCACCCGCAGCACGGTGAAGAACGGCGTCATCCACTCCGACGTGTGCTCGCAGTGCCACCCCTTCTACACGGGCAAGCAGAAGATCCTCGACACCGGTGGCCGCGTGGCCCGGTTCGAGAAGCGCTACGCGAAGTCACGCCCCACGTCCTGAGCCTGCGAAGGACGTGATCAGGGCGGGAGGTTGAGGAGGGTTCGGCGCAGATCGACGCGTGAGCGGCGAGGTGCGTGACACGTCTCGAGACCCAGGCGAGGGAGAGAGAAGGCGATGTTCGAGGCGGTCGAAGGCCTGCTGGCCGAGCACGCCGAGATCGAGCAGCGCCTCGCCGAACCCGCCACGCACGCCGACCAGGCGCTGGCCAAGAAGTACGGCCAGCGCTACGCCGAGCTGTCCGCGATCGTCCGCGCCTACGACGAGTGGCGGCGTCTCGGGGACGACCTGCAGGCTGCCCGCGAGCTGTCCGAGGACGCCGCCTTCGCCGAGGAGGCCACCGCCCTCGAGGAGCGGCTGGTCGTGGCCGAGGAGCGTCTCAGGCACCTGCTCGTGCCCCGCGACGCCGCGGACAGCAAGGACGCGCTCCTGGAGATCAAGTCGGGAGAGGGCGGCGAGGAGTCCGCGCTGTTCGCCGGTGACCTGCTGCGGATGTACACCCGCTACGCCGAGCGACGCGGCTGGAAGACCGAGCAGCTCGAGTCCACCGAGTCCGACCTGGGTGGCTTCAAGTCGGTGACGGTCGCCGTCAAGGCGAAGGGCACCCCGGAGCCGGGCGAGGCCCCCTACGCGATGCTGAAGTTCGAAGGTGGGGTGCACCGCGTGCAGCGGGTGCCCGTCACCGAGAGCCAGGGCCGGGTGCACACCTCAGCGGCAGGCGTGCTGGTGATGCCGGAGGCCGAGCCGCTCGACGTGACGATCGAGGACAACGACATCCGGGTCGACGTGTTCCGCTCGTCCGGGCCCGGCGGGCAGTCGGTCAACACCACCGACTCCGCGGTCCGCATCACGCATCTGCCCACCGGGATCGTGGTGAGCTGCCAGAACGAGAAGAGCCAGCTGCAGAACCGCGAGCAGGCGATGCGCATCCTGCGGGCGCGGCTGCTCCAGGCCGCCCAGGACGCGGCCGACGCCGAGGCGTCCGACGCGCGCCGGTCGCAGGTGCGCACGGTCGACCGCTCGGAGCGGATCCGCACCTACAACTTCGCCGAGAACCGGATCTCGGACCACCGCACCGGCTACAAGGCCTACAACCTCGACCACGTGCTCGACGGGGACCTCGAGGCGGTCGTCGCCTCCTGCGTAGACGCGGACCTGACCGCCAGGCTGGACGCGCTCGAGCCCCAGTCGTGAGCTCGCGTGCGTGACCTCACGCCTGGTGCGTGAGGCGGCCGGGCGGCTGGCTGCTGCGGGCGTCGCCAGCCCCGACCACGACGCCGCCGAGCTGTTGGCGCACGTGCTCGGCACGACGCGTCCCGAGCTGGCGCTCGTCGACGACGTCACGCCGGGGCAGGCCGACGAGTTCGACGCGCTCGTGGCCCGCCGCGCGCTGCGCGAGCCGCTCCAGCACCTCACCGGCACCGCCGCCTTCCGCTACCTCGAGCTGGCCGTCGGCCCGGGCGTCTTCGTGCCGCGCCCCGAGACCGAGCTGCTGGCCGGCTGGGGCGTGGAACAGGCGCTCGCCGTCGCCGACCGCGACCGTGCCCGTCGTCGTCGACCTGTGCACCGGGTCCGGCGCGGTCGCCTTGTCGATCGCCACCGAGGTGCCGAGCGCCGAGGTGCACGCCGTCGAGCTCGACGACGCTGCCGTCGACTGGGCGGCGCGGAACCTCGCCGGCTCCGGCGTCGACCTGCGGCACGGCGACATGTCGGACGCCTTCCCAGACCTGGACGGCACCGTCGACGTCGTGCTGTGCAACCCGCCCTACATCCCGCTCGAGGCCTACGAGTCGGTCGAGCCCGAGGCGCGCGACCACGACCCGCAGCTCTCGCTGTTCTCCGGGACTCGACGGCCTGGACGCGCTGCGCGTCGTCGGAGGCAGTGGCTGCCCGGCTGCTTCGCCCGGGTGGCGTCGTCGGCGTCGAGCACGCCGACGTCCAGGGCGAGTCCGCGCCGGCGCTGTTCGCCGCGACGGGTCGTTGGTCCGACGTACGAGACCACGAGGACCTCGCAGGTCGACCACGATTCGTGACGGCCCGACTGGCACGATGACCGGTGTGAGCGATGGCACTGGCGCCGGGTCCGGCACCGCGCAGCGGTTCAAGACCGCGGAGGAGACCGAGCGCGAGGCCGGCATCGCCAACGCAGCGCTCGCCGTCCAGCGCGGCCAGCTCGTGGTGCTCCCCACCGACACCGTGTACGGCGTCGGGGCCGACGCCTTCGACCCCGAAGCGGTCAAGCGGCTGCTCGAGGCCAAGGGACGTGGCCGTGACATGCCACCGCCGGTGCTCGTCTCGGCCGCCACGACCCTGGACGCTCTCGCCGTCGGCGTGCCGTCCTACGCGAGGGCGCTCATCGACGCGCTCTGGCCCGGGCCGCTCACGGTCGTCTGCCACCAGCAGCCGTCGCTGCAGTGGGACCTCGGTGACACCCGCGGCACCGTCGCGGTGCGGATGCCCGACCACGACGTGGCCCTCGAGCTGCTCTCGCGCACCGGACCGCTGGCCGTGAGCAGCGCCAACACCACCGGCATGCCTGCCGCGCTCGACGCGGACGCCGCGGAGGAGATGCTCGGCGGCTCGGTCACCGTGATCCTCGACGACGGCCCGACACCGGGCCCGGAGCCGTCCACCATCGTCGACGTCACCGGGCACGAGGGCCGCCTGCTGCGCGCGGGCGCCATCTCCCTCGACCGGCTCAACGAGGTCCTCGAGCCCCTCGGCGCGACGATCACCGACGAAGGCTGACAGGCACCAGGCGTGCGCGAGTACCTCACCCTCTTCCTGGTCGCCGCGGTGGTGACCTACCTGCTCGGGGTGGTCGCACGCGAGGTGGCGCTGCGCACCGGTGCGGTGGCGAAGGTGCGCGACCGCGACGTGCACGCGGTGCCGATCCCCTACTTCGGTGGCGTCGCGATGCTCGGCGGGCTGGGCGCTGCCTACCTCGTCGCCCACCACCTGCCGTTCCTGTCGCTGAGCGACCGTCAGGTCTTCCACGACTGCTCGGTCGTGCTCGGCGGCCGGCGCCATGATCTGCCTGCTCGGGGTGCTCGACGACCTCTTCGAGCTCGACGCGCTCACGAAGTTCGGTGGCCAGGTGCTGGCGGCCGGGTTCCTGGTCGTCAACCAGGTGCAGTACTTCTCCTTCCAGCTCCCCGGCCGCAACCAGTTCGCGCTGACCGGCGCGCAGTCGGCGCTGCTCAGCGTCATCGTGGTGGTCGCGACCGTCAACGCGGTGAACTTCGTCGACGGCCTGGACGGCCTGGCCGCGGGTGTCGTCGCGATCGGGGCGGTGGCGTTCTTCGCGTTCGCCTACAAGCTCGCCGACGCCAACAACGAGACGCTCGCCATCAGTGCGGCGCTGCTGTGCGCGGCTCTCGGTGGCGTCTGCATCGGCTTCCTCCCGCACAACTTCTTCCCGGCGCGCATATTCATGGGCGACTCCGGCTCGATGCTCATCGGGCTGATGCTGTCCGGCTCGGCGCTCACGCTCACCGGCCAGTTCGCCAGCGTCGACCTCGCCCAGGGCGCCGGAGGCTCGCAGGCGAGCCTGCTCCCGACGCTGCTGCCGATCATCTTGCCGATCTCGATCCTGATCGTGCCGTTCCTCGACCTGGTGCTGGCCGTCGTACGTCGCACCCGTGCCGGCCGTTCGCCCTTCTCACCCGACAAGCAGCACCTGCACCACCGGCTGCTGGAGATCGGCCACTCACACCGGCGCGCGGTGCTGATCATGTGGCTGTGGGCCGGGCTCATCGCCTTCGGGGGAGTGTTCGCGGCGCTCTACGCGAGCAGACTGACCTGGGTGCTGCTCGCTGTCTGGGTGATCGCCACCGTGGCGCTGACGTTCGTCGTGCCCCGCGTGCAACGGCCCGCGAGCACCCTGCCGGAAGGTCGCTGAACAGGTCGCTCAACAGGTCGCTGAACGGGCCCGAATCGGCTGCTGAGACAGGGATTTGAGCCCGTCCCGGACTTTGTGCTACTTTTCACAAGCACCTTACAGCCAGGGTTCTCGACCCCGACAGCAAGGACGGCCGCCACCATGACGACCGCACGCCGGCACCCCTTCCGGCGCCCCTCTCTGGGGCCGGTTGCCGCATTGCGGGAGGCCTCCGGACGCTGTGATAGCGTCGCGACTTCGGGACTTCCGGTGTCGTTCCTCCCCCCGCTCCACACACTTGCAGTGAGGGAGTCTTGCGACGCCGGCGCACGCAGCAAACCGACGGGCGCGGGTGAATGGACGATGGCGGCAACGAACCCTCAACGGGCTCGGGGCTGCGCGGTCGTGACCTCATCGGACTCGGCGGTCTGCTCGTCGGTGCCGTCGTCGGCGGCATGGTCATCGGCCTCCTGGTCGACCACGCAGTCGGCACCGAGCCACTCTTCGCCCTCCTGGGCATCTTCGTCGGCATCGCCGCGGCCGCGGCCGTCTTCTGGCGTCGCGTCAAGGACGCCCTGCACGACTGAGTCCTGGACGACTGAGCAGAGCGGGGTGCTCCGATGAGCGCCGACGTCCACGCCGCCCCCGCCCGCGCCTCCGTGATCGCGGTCGTGCGAGCGCAGCGCAAGACCGTGCTTGTCGGCGTGGTGCTGATGGTCGCGAGCTACTGGGTGCTCGGCCAGCTCGGCGAGTGGCAGACCGCGACTCTGACCGCGGTGGGAGTCCTGCTGGGGCTGATCAACCACCTCGTCACCGAGTACTGGCTGGCCCGACTGATCACCTCCGGCGAGGAGCCGACCCGTCGCAAGATCGGCGTGTCCTCGTTCATCCGCCTGATGGTGCTGACCCTCATCGCAGTAGGCGTCGCCATCGCCTTCTGGCCCTACGGCATCGGGCTGCTCCTCGGCCTCGCCATCTTCCGTCTCATCGCCTTGGTGATGACGACGATCCCGCTGCTTAAGGAGCTGAAGGCCCAGTGAGCGCGCCAACCATCGCCCCGCTCGCCATCGAGATCCACCCGGGTGAGCACCCGGAGGGGCACTTCTTGGGCATGACGTTCAACCTGGACACCATCTGGGTGACCGTGGTTGCCGGCGCGATCGTGGTCGCGCTGGGCTTCTGGGCCCGGGCCAAGCTCACCGCGGACACCGAGAACCACGTGCCCTCGAAGATCCAGATCCTCTGGGAGACGATCGTCGACCAGGTGACCACGCAGGTCGAGGCGAACCTCGGCAAGGCCAACCCGGTCGTCATCCCTCTCGCAACAGCGCTGTTCTTCTTCATCTTGATCGCGAACTGGATCGAGGTGATCCCGACCGAGCTCAACTCCGAGGTCCACCTGCTGCCCTCGCCGACGGCGGACACCAACCTCACCTATGCGATGGCGTTCTTGGTGATCGTCGGCGTGTGGACGTTCGGCATCCGGGAGAAGGGGCTCAAGGGCTACCTCAAGCACTTCTTGGAGCCCTACCCCTACCTGCTGCCCCTCAACATCCTCGAAGAGCTGGTCAAGCCGATCACGCTGGCACTGCGACTGTTCGGCAACATCTTCGCCGGCGGCATCATGCTCGGCCTGATCGCGGGGCTGGTCAGCCTCGCACCGGCCAACATCCCGATCGGCGGACTGCTCGCCGGGGTCATGAACGTGATCTGGAAGCTGTTCGACGTGTTGTTCCTGGGTGGCCTGCAGGCCTTCATCTTCGCGTTGCTGACAGTGCTCTACTTCGGCATGGCGGGTGCGCACGACGACGACCACGAGGACGAGAAGCAAAGTGACGACCGGCAGTCCGAGCCGGCGCACGCGAGCTAGCAACAAACGAGATAACCAAGGAGAGACATGGCAGCGAGTGGTTCGGTAGAGTTGGCCGGCGCATTCATCGGCGGTGGCATGGCCCTCGCCGGTGGCGCGATCGGTGCCGGCATCGGTGACGGCCTGGCCGGGTCGTCGTACATCCAGGGCGTCGCCCGTCAGCCGGAGGCCCAGGGCCGTCTGCAGACGATCTTCTTCTTGACGGTGGGTCTGGTGGAGGCGATGTTCTTCATCAACCTGGCGTTCATGGCGCTGTTCGTCTTCGTGCTGGGCTGATCGTCGATGCCAGAGATCGGAACCGTTGCCGTTCCGCTGGCCAGCAACTTCCTGGTCCCGAACGGCACGTTCTTCGTCGAGCTGATCGCGTTCGGGGTCATCGTCTGGATCCTCGCGAAGTGGGTCATCCCGCCCGTGAACCGCGCGATGACCGAGCGGCAGAGCGCCATCCGCACGCAGTTCAAGGAGCTCGAGGACGCCGAGTCCGACGCACGGAAGGCCGAGAAGGAGTACAAGGAAGAGCTCAGCAAGGCTCGTCACGAGGCCGCGAAGATCCGTGAGGAGGCGCGCGAGCAGGGCGCCGCGATCATCTCGGACATGCGCAAGCAGGCACAGGACGAGTCCGAGCGGATCCTTCGTCACGGGCGCGCGCAGCTCGAGGCCGAGCGTTCGCAGGCAGTGCAGTCGCTGCGCAACGAGGTCGGCAGCATGGCGACCGAGCTTGCCGGCCGCATCGTCGGCGAGTCGCTCGAGGACGACGAGCGCCAGGCCCGCACGGTCGAGCGCTTCATCTCGGCGCTCGAGGACCAGCCGTCCGAGAAGTCCGAGACGGCCGGGGCGAGCTGACATGCAGGGTGTTTCCGTCACGTCGCGGCGCGAGGTCATCGAGAAGACCTCCGCGGTGATCTCGGGCAGCTCGCAAGGTGGAGTCGACGGGCACAAGCTCGGCACCGACCTGTTCTCGCTGGCGCTGGCGCTGGACGGTGCGCACTCGCTGCGGCGGGCGTTGACCGAGCCGGCCGTGCCCGCGGAGGCCAAGGCCCGGCTGCTGCACACGCTGTTCGACGGCAAGGTCGCCGACGCGACTCTCGAGATCGCCGAGACCGGCGTCGGCCAGCGTTGGTCGAGGACGCGCGACTACCCCGACGCGCTCGAGGAGGCGTCGGTGACGGCACTGGCCGCGGTGGCGGAGGACGCGGGCGACCTCGACGAGGCCGAGGACAACCTGTTCCGCTTCGCGCGGATCCTCGAGGCGAACGCCCGCCTGCGCGAGGCGCTCGCCGACGACGCCGTACCCCTCCAGGGCAAGCGCTCGCTGATCAAGGACCTGGTCGGCGACCGGGTCGACGACACCACGTTGACCATGCTGGGACAGGCCGCGGGCGGACGGCATCGCAACATGGGTGCCGCGCTCGGGTTGTACCAGCGCATCGCGGCGGCACAGCGTGACCGGATGATCGCCACCGTCTGGGTGGCGTCACCGCTGAGCGACGAGCACCGCGACCGGCTCACCGAGGCGCTGTCGCAGCAGCACGACCGCAAGGTCCACCTCAACGTCGTGGTCGACCCCGGGGTGCTGGGCGGAGTCCGCGTCTCCGTCGGCGACGAGGTCCTCGACTCCACGGTCGAGGCCCGCCTCAAGCAGGCCCAGCGACGGCTCGAACGCTGACGAGAACCCCACAGACACAGACACAGCAGCAACGACGACACGAACTTCGAGAGAGCAGAGGCAAGTAATGACGGAGCTGACGATCCGCCCCGAGGAGATCAAGGAGGCGCTGCAGAAGTTCGTCTCCGACTACCAGCCCGAGGAGGCCAGTCGCGAGGAGGTCGGCACGGTAGCCGAGGCCGGCGACGGCATCGCCCGTGTCGAGGGGCTGCCCTCGGCGATGGCCAACGAGCTCCTCGAGTTCGAGGACGGCACGCTGGGCCTGGCGCTCAACCTCGACACCCGCGAGATCGGCGTCGTGATCCTCGGTGACTTCGACAAGATCGAAGAGGGACAGACGGTCCGCCGCACCGGCGACGTGCTGTCCGTGCCCGTCGGCGACGGCTACCTCGGCCGGGTCGTCGACCCGCTCGGCAACGCCATCGACGGCCTGGGCGACGTCGAGACCGACGGCCGCCGTGCGCTCGAGCTCCAGGCGCCGGGCGTGATGCAGCGCCAGTCGGTGCACGAGCCGCTCGCCACCGGCATCAAGGCGATCGACGCGATGACGCCCATCGGGCGAGGCCAGCGCCAGCTGATCATCGGTGACCGCCAGACCGGCAAGAGCACCGTCGCCCTCGACACGATCATCAACCAGAAGCAGTACTGGGAGACCGGCGACCCGTCCAAGCAGGTGCGCTGCATCTACGTCGCGATCGGCCAGAAGGGCTCGACGATCGCCGCCGCGCGCGGCGCGCTCGAAGAGGCCGGCGCGCTGGAGTACACCACCATCGTGGCCGCACCGGCTTCTGACTCAGCGGGCTTCAAGTACCTCGCGCCCTACACCGGCTCGGCCATCGGCCAGCACTGGATGTACGACGGCAAGCACGTGCTGATCATCTTCGACGACCTGTCGAAGCAGGCCGACGCCTACCGCGCCGTGTCCCTGCTGCTGCGCCGGCCTCCGGGCCGCGAGGCGTTCCCCGGCGACGTGTTCTACGTCCACAGCCGGCTGCTCGAGCGCTGCGCGAAGCTCTCCGACGAGCTGGGGGCCGGGTCCATGACCGGGCTGCCGATCATCGAGACCAAGGCCAACGACGTGTCGGCGTTCATCCCGACGAACGTCATCTCGATCACCGACGGCCAGATCTTCTTGCAGTCCGACCTGTTCAACTCCAACCAGCGGCCCGCGATCGACGTCGGCGTCTCGGTGTCGCGAGTCGGCGGCGCGGCGATGACCAAGGCGATGAAGCGGGTCACCGGTTCGCTGAAGGTCGACCTCGCGCAGTTCCGTGCGATGGAGGCGTTCGCGATGTTCGCCTCCGACCTCGACGCCGCGTCCCGCCAGCAGCTCGACCGCGGCCAGCGGCTGATGGCGCTGCTCAAGCAGCCCGCGTACTCGCCGTATCCAGTGGAGGAGATGGCGGTCTCGCTGTGGACCGGCACCTCCGGCAAGCTCGACGCCGTCCCGACCGACGACGTGCTGCGCTTCGAGAACGAGTTCCTCGACTACCTGCGTCGTCAGGAGTCCGGGATCCTCGAGGGCATCCGTGAGTCGCTGAACTGGGACGACGACACCGATGCCGCCGTCGAGAAGGCCTTCGACGCGTTCGCCGACCAGTTCGAGACGTCCGAGGGCGGCTCGATCAAGGCCGGCAAGGAGGAGCACGAGGCGCTCGACGACGAAGAGGTCGAGCAAGAGCAGATCGTCAAGCAGAAGCGCGGCTGAGCCATGGCTGTCTCCCTCCGCGAGTACCGTGCGCGCATCCGCACGGTCGAGTCGACGAAGAAGATCACGCGGGCCATGGAGCTCATCGCTGCGTCGCGCATCATCAAGGCGCAGCAGCGGGCCCAGGCGGCGGCGCCGTACGCCCGCGAGCTGACCCGTGCGGTGTCGGCGGTGGCGACGTACTCCAACGTCGACCACCCGCTGACCACAGAGCCCGAGGAGAGCAAGCGCGCTGCCATCTTGGTGGTCACCAGCGACCGCGGGCTGGCCGGTGCGTACTCCTCCGCTGCGATCAAGGAGGCCGAGCAGCTCGGCGAGAAGCTCCGCAGCGAGGGCAAGGAGGTGGACATCTACATCTCCGGCCGCAAGGGAGTCGCCTACTACCGCTTCCGCGGCCGCGACATCGTCGACTCCTGGACCGGTCACTCCGACCAGCCGACCTACGACGTGGCGCAGTCCATCGGCGAGTCGCTGGTGGCCGCCTTCGTGGCGGGCAGCGACCGCGAGGAGGCGGTCGAGGAGCGCGCCACGGCAGACGACGAGGACGTCCCGGACGTGCCGCCCGTCGACGAGGTGCACGTGGTGTTCACCCGCTTCAAGAGCATGCTCGTCCAGGAGCCCACGGACATCCGGCTGCTGCCCCTGGAGATCGTCGAGAGCGATGAGGCACCTCCGGAGGACGAGGTCCTCCCGCTCTTCGAGTTCGAGCCGAACGCCGCAGAGGTGCTCGACGCGCTGCTGCCGAAGTACGTCCAGAGCCGCATCTACTTCGCACTGCTGCAGGCCGCCGCCTCCGAGCTCGCTGCCCGCCAGCGGGCGATGAAGTCGGCGACGGACAACGCCGAGGAGCTCATCAAGAAGTACACCCGGATCGCCAACCAGGCCCGCCAGGCCGGGATCACCCAAGAGATCAGCGAGATTGTCGGTGGCGTCAACGCGCTTGCCGATGCCAACTCCGCGAGCGAGTGAGTGAGAGACAGACATGACTGCTACTGCCACTGAAGAGAAGAAGGACGACGCCGGTCAGGCCACCGGTCGCGTTGCACGCGTGATCGGGCCGATCGTCGACGTCGAGTTCCCGTCCGACGCGATCCCCGAGATGTACAACGCCTTGAAGGTGGACATCACGCTGGGCGACGACACCCAGACGATCGTCTTGGAGGTCTCCCTCCACATCGGCGAGGGCATGGTGCGCGCGATCTCCATGAAGCCCACCGACGGCCTGGTCCGCGGCGCGCAGGTCACCGACACCGGTGGCCCGATCAGCGTGCCGGTCGGCGAGGCCACGTTGGGGCACGTCTTCAACGTCACCGGCGACTGCCTGAACCTCGAGGGCGACGAGGAGCTGAAGGTCGAGGAGCGCTGGGGCATCCACCGCAAGGCCCCGGACTTCGACCAGCTCGAGGCGAAGACCGAGATGTTCGAGACCGGCATCAAGGTGATCGACCTGCTCACGCCGTACGTCCAGGGCGGCAAGATCGGACTGTTCGGCGGCGCCGGTGTGGGCAAGACGGTGCTGATCCAGGAGATGATCGCGCGCGTCGCCAAGGACCACGGCGGTGTGTCGGTGTTCGCCGGCGTCGGGGAGCGCACCCGAGAGGGCAACGACCTGATCGCCGAGATGGACGAGGCCGGTGTCATCGGGCAGACGGCCCTGGTGTTCGGCCAGATGGACGAGCCGCCCGGCACCCGGCTGCGGGTCGCGCTGTCCGCGCTCACGATGGCGGAGTACTTCCGCGATGTGCAGGAGCAGGACGTGCTGCTGTTCATCGACAACATCTTCCGGTTCACCCAGGCCGGCTCCGAGGTCTCGACGCTGCTCGGCCGCATGCCTTCCGCGGTGGGCTACCAGCCCAACCTCGCCGACGAGATGGGTGTGCTCCAGGAGCGGATCACCTCGACGCGCGGCCACTCGATCACCTCGATGCAGGCGATCTACGTGCCGGCGGACGACTACACCGACCCGGCTCCGGCCACCACGTTCGCGCACCTCGACGCGACGACCGAGCTGTCGCGCGAGATCGCCTCGCTCGGCATCTATCCGGCCGTGGACCCGTTGACCTCGACGTCGCGGATCCTCGACGCGCACTACATCGGGCAGAACCACTACGACGTGGCGATCCGGGTCAAGCAGATCCTGCAGCGCAACAAGGAGCTGCAGGACATCATCGCGATCCTCGGTGTCGACGAGCTCTCCGAGGAGGACAAGGTCGTCGTCTCCCGGGCGCGGCGCATCCAGCGCTTCTTGTCGCAGAACACCTACGTCGCCAAGCAGTTCACCGGCATCGAGGGCTCGACCGTCTCCGTCGAGGACACCGTCGAGGCGTTCGACAAGATCTGCGACGGCGACTACGACCACGTGGCCGAGCAGGCGTTCTTCATGTGCGGTGGGCTCGACGACGTCGAGCGCAAGTGGGACGAGATCCAGAAGAGCCTCTGAGATGGCAAACACCATGAACGTCGCGCTCGTCGCCGCGGACCGGGAGATCTGGTCCGGGGAGGCGACCGTCGTCAACACACGCACCCTGGCCGGCGAGATCGGCATCATGGCCAACCACACGCCGCTGCTGTCGGTGCTGGAGGCCGGCCAGGTCGAGGTTCGCACCGCGGACGAGGGCCACTGGGTGGCCGCCATCGACGGCGGCTTCATCTCCGTGGCCAACAACCAGGTCTCGATCCTGTGCGACCGGGCGGAGATCTCGCACGAGAGCGACTTCGACGAGGCCAAGCGGAAGCTCGACGAGAGCGCACCGAAGTCCGACGACGACAACGAAGGGTCGGACGCGCGCTAGTGCCCCTGTGGGAAGGCTTGGTCGACTCCGCTGGGGTCCTGCTTTTCCTGCTGCTGCTCTACGGCCTCTGCCTGGTCGTCCGCCGGCGATGGATCTCTCGCAACGGCGGAACCTTCGAGTTCAGCGTCCGCGTCCGGTCCGGAAGGGCCGGGCGCGGCTGGATTCTGGGGGTCGGTCGCTACTCCGGTGACGTGCTGGAGTGGTTCCGGGTGTTCTCGCTCGGCCTCCGCCCGCGGTACTCCTACGGCCGCAACGAGCTGGAGTACGTCGGTCGCCGAGATCCCGAGGGGGTGGAGTCGTACTCGCTCTACTCGGGCCACATCATCGTCACCTGCCGTGCTCGTGGCGGCCTGCTCGAGGTCGCGATGAGCCCGGACGCGTTGACCGGATTCCTTGCCTGGCTGGAGGCGGCGCCTCCGGGTCAGCGGGTGGCCGAGCGCTGATGCAGGAATAGCCAGGCATGGCAGGCCCGTTGGCTCGACATGGTTGCAGTCCCTGTCTCGATCCTCGATCTCGCGCACGTCAGAGCCGGCGGTAGCCCGGCGGAGAGCTTTCGGGCCAGTGTTGAGATCGCCCAGCTCGCAGAGCGCACTGGATTTCGCCGGGTCTGGTACGCCGAGCACCACAACATGGCCACCATCGCGTCCTCGGCGACCAGCGTGCTCATCGCGCACGTCGCTGCGCACACCGAGACCATCCGCCTCGGCGCCGGCGGGGTGATGCTGCCGAACCACTCCCCGCTGGTGATCGCCGAGCAGTTCGGCACCCTCGAGACGCTGCACCCAGGGCGAATCGATCTCGGCCTCGGGCGAGCACCTGGAAGCGACCAGACCACCATGCGCGCACTACGTCGCGACGCGACGGCTTCGGACACCTTCCCTCGCGACGTCCAAGAGCTGCAGGGCTACTTCGCGGGCAAGTCGCTGCTCCCCGGCGTCGACGCGATCCCCGGGAAGGGCACCCACGTGCCGCTCTACATCCTCGGTTCCTCGCTCTTCGGCGCGCAGCTGGCCGCCGCGCTCGGTCTGCCCTACGCGTTCGCCTCGCACTTCGCACCCCAGGCGCTGACCGATGCCGTCGCCGTCTACCGCCGCGACTTCCAGCCCTCCGAACAGCTGACCGAGCCGTGGGTCATCGCAGGTGTCAACGTCGTGGCCGCCGACACCACCGAGCAGGCCCACGCGCTGCTACGAGCCTCGCTGCGGGTGCGCGTCAGCCAGTTCGTGGGCCGCGGACGCACCTTCACCGAGGCCGAGGCGGATGCTGTCCTCGACTCACCTGCCGGGCTACAGATCCAGCAGATGAGCCACTACACCGCTGCCGGCACACCCCACGAGGTGCGTGCCTACCTCGACCAGTTCGTGGAGCACGCGAACGCAGACGAGCTGATCGTCGCCTCGCTCGCGCCCAGCACCGAGACAACCTTGAGGACCTTCGAGCAACTGGCCAAGGTCGCGGAGCTAACTGGCTAGATCGGTTCAGCGACGTCTGGTGTATCGGACTTCCCCGGTCGGCAGGTGTCTGAGGTTGAACGCTGGGTCGTGGGCGCGTCGGTGGTGCCAGCCGCACAGCGGGAGGGCGTTGGCGAGGTCGGTGTGGCCCGCCTTGGGACCAGGGTTGTCGGTGGTGGATGTCGCACCAGGCGAAGGGGCGCTGACAGCCTTCGGCGGCACACGTCTCGTAGGTGCACGGACAGGGCGCGGGCTTGGCTGGGTGAGTGGAGTCGTTGGCTGCGGCCGAGGTCGAGGACGATCGAGTCGCCGTCGAGGACGGTGGGGATGATCCCCGCAGTGCAGGCGAGGCGGCGGGCCTCACCGGGGGTGATGTCGACGCCGGTGTCGAGCCGCGCCGAGGCCAGCTGGTCGAGGAGGTGTGGTAGTCGAGGTGGACCATGACGCCGATGCCGCCGCGGCCGAACCCGTTCTCGGGGAGGTGCTCGATGAGCTCGCAGAAGGCGCGGCCCCGCTGCTCATAGGAGTTCACCCCGGTCGCCACCGTCGCATCCGAGACGGTCTCGCCGGCGCGGTTGGTCGCCAGCCGCGACGGTGAGCACAGCCGCTCCAGGTAGGCCTTGAGGAGGCTGGCGTGCAGGTCGGGGATCGTGAACTTCCCCGACCAGGTGCCATCCGGGTTCTGCCACATCGCGAGGTTCGTCTCCCGCTCCGCCCGCTGCTCCTCACGCTGGAGCTGGTCGGCCTCATGCTGCATCGACCTGCTCGCGGGAGACGCTCTCGGCTTTGTCGAGCATCCGGCGGGCGGCACGACGCAGCCCCTTGGCGTCCATGCCCTGCACCGCCCTCGCCACCAACCCCGCCTCCGCCGCGCGCCGCTCCTCCTCGGTCACGCCACCGGGGCCGGACGGGAGCTGCTCGGCGGCGCGGACGATCACCCGCGCCTGGGCCTGGTTGATCCCCCCGGCCGCGAACGCCTCCCGCGTCGCGGCATACCTGTCCTCCAGCAGCCGCGCCAGCCAGAGCCCGCCGGCCATCACCCCCCGCGTGGTGCCGGTCAGGCTCGCCGCCCACGCATCCGTGCCCGTCGCGCCGAGCCGCTTCGCCAACCGCCGCCGGTCCACCTCGGCCAACAGGGCGAGCTTGACCGCACCCACCTGGTTCTCCAGCACCGACGCATCCGCCACCGAGGCCGCCAGCTCCTCATCCGACAACGACACCACCGGCACCGCAGCCACCGACGCCGACCGCGTCACGCGCAGCCGCGAGCCCCGCCACCACCTCGCCGTCGGGCCGGATCGCCTGCACCGTCATGGAGACCAAGTCCACCACCGAGCACCGACACTTCCAGCGACCTGTCTAGACACTATCCGTATACCTGTTCGACGACGGCAGTCAGCGGCCCTCATGGCTCTAGCAGCTGCTCGGTGACGGTCTTCTCGAACCACTGCCTGAACTGTGCGGGCGACCACCCTCGCTCCCCGACGAGGAGCAGCCACACATCGGGATGGTTGAGCGTCCACAAGATGTCGGTCGCCTTCGCCACGGCGAGGCCGGGGCGAAGTCCGTCGCGGGCTGCGAGGGCCTTGACGACCTCTCGTTGGTTGGCGTGGAAGTCGGTCTGGATCAGCTCCCAGAGCTCGGCACTGTCCTCGTCGACGGCGGCCGCCGAGCGGATGATGCGCAGGACATCGCCGATCCGCTGCTTGACGGTCACCGAGCCCTCGGCCAGCAGCACAACCATGCGATGTGGGTCCGACTCGGCCAGCATGGCGATGTACCACTGGCGGGCGGCCACCGGTGCGTCGTCGACGTCGCCCTTGAGCCGCAGGTCCCACAGCGCCCGGAGCATGCCCGGCTTGGTCGCGAAGGCGTCGTACACCGTCTTCTCCGAGACTCCGGAGCCGGAGGCCACCGCGGCAATCGTCGTCGCGGCGTAGCCGTGCTCGGCGAACAGTCGCTCGGCCCCCTCCAAGATCGACAGCCGGGTTGCCGCGGCCTGCGCCTGGCGTCGCGTCGAGTTGTAGCGCCGCTTGGGGTTGACGACCTCTGGCATTCGAGTATGGTAGCGCTCTAATGAATACAGTATGACTAAAGCGAAATGGCGTGTCGGTCATGAACAACGAAGCCAGGCAGCACGTGCACGCGATGTGGGCCGCGGTGGCGGCGCCGTGGGAAGAGCATGCCGAGTTCGTGGAGAAGCGCTCCGGTCGCGTCAACGGCCTGATGTTCGACAGCGTCGAGCTCGGTGCGGATGACCGCGTTCTCGAGCTGGCTTGTGGGCCCGGTGGCCTGGGCATTGCCGCGGCGGCACGTGCCGGCCACGTCCTGATGTCCGACGTCGTGCCCGCAATGGTCGAGATCGCCGCGAGGCGTGCGACTGCGGCTGGCGTGGAGAACGTCTCGACCGCGGTCCTCGATCTCGAGGGCATTGCTGCGGCGGATGCGGAGTTCGACTGCGTGCTCTGCCGCGAGGGCCTGATGTTCGCCGTGTCACCGGCCGACGCAGCTCACCGAGATGGCGCGGGTCGTGCGTCCAGGGGGACGGAGTAGCCGTGGCGGTCTGGGGCCCGCCGGAGCGCAACCAGTGGCTGAGTCTTGTGTTCGATGCGGTGAGCGCCCAGGTCGGCCATCCGGTCCCGCCACCGGGCCTGCCCGGTCCGTTCGCGCTCTCGGACGCCGCCCGCCTGCTCGAGCTTTTCGGCCGAGCCGGCTTCGAGGACGTCCGCCTGACCGAGGTGGAGGTCCCGCTGCTGGCGCCCGCCTTCGACGAGTGGTGGACGAGGACCCTAACCGTTGCCGGGCCCCTCGCAAGGGTTCTCGCCGGGCTGGACGACGCCGAGAAGGCCGAGGTGGCTGACCGGGTCCGGACCTCCGTCGCGCCGTACCGGACGGAGACGGGTGCCCTTGACCTTCCCGGCCTCTCACTGGTGGTCACGGCGCGCCGCGCGGACGGCGACCGCTGAGGTATCTGAGGTAGAGCGGCCGTTCAACCTAGGGACTTCTCCCGTTCCGGCGGGAACGCCTTAGTTCCTAGGTTGAGCGCTGTCCGGAACGGTCCGGGCAGAGCAGGAGACACCGCGATGAACACCCAGGCCGCCACCTCGGACGAGGAGACACTGAGGGAGTTTCGTCGGTACGCCCACGACCTGTGGGAGGCCGTGATGTCCCCGTCCGTCGACGCGGAGCTGCCGCGGCTGCGCGACTACCAGCTCACCCGCACCAGGTAGCGGGCCGACCCGCGGGAAGGTCGAGCGCTATCGCTCGCCGCCGGGCTTCCAGAGCACGTCGCCGTTCTCGCGGTTCGCGTGGCGGGCGAGGATGAACAGCAGGTCGGAGAGCCGGTTGAGGTACTTCAGCGCGAGCACGTTCATCGAGTCGGCGTGCTCCTCGTACGCTGCCCATCCCGACCGCTCCGCGCGTCGGCACACGGTGCGCGCGACGTGCAGGTGTGCGGCCCCCGGGGTGCCGCCGTTGAGGATGAACGAGCGGAGCTTCGGGAGGTCGGCGTTGTACTCGTCGCACCAGCCCTCGAGCCGGTCGACGTACTCCTGCTCGATACGCAGCGGCGGGAACTCCGGGTCCTTCACGATCGGGGTGCAGAAGTCCGCACCCACGTCGAACAGGTCGTTCTGCACGGTCGTCAGCAGCTTCGCGACGCCCTCCTCGAGGTCGCCGAGGGTGAGCGCGACACCGATGTGCGCGTTGGTCTCGTCAACGTCGGCGTAGGCCTTCAGGCGCAGGTCGTTCTTCGACGTCTCGCTCATGTCGCCGAGCCGGGTCGTGCCGGCGTCGCCGGTGCGGGTGTAGATGCGCGTGAGGTTGACCATGCGGCCAGCCTAGGCGAGCAGCGCGGGTAGCCTCGCCGGATGAGCACCCGCGCCCTCGTCCTCGGTGGTGGCGGCGTGGGCGGTATCGCCTGGCTGCTCGGCATGGTGACGGCGCTGCGGGACGCCGGGGTCGAGCTCGAGTCGACGGACGTGCTCGTTGGCACGTCGGCCGGCTCGGCGGTGGCAGCGCAGCTGGCGACCGGGCAGCTCGACGAGGCGGCAGCGACGCAGCAGGCCGAGGACACCGCGGAGATCGCGGTGGAGCTCGACATGGAGCAGTTCCAGACCACGATGTTCGAGGCTGCGATGGCGGGATCGGACCGGCAGGACACGACCCGTCGGATGGCCAACATCGCCGACCAGGGCCCCGGGGTCTCGCCGGAGCGGCGACGGGAGGTCATCGCCGCCCGGCTGCCGGTCCAGGAATGGCCCGAGAGAGACCTCCGCATCACCGTGGTGCGCAAGACGACCGGCGAGCGGGTCGTGCTCGACCGTCACGGGTCTGCGGGTCTGGTCGACGCCGTCGCGGCGAGCTGTGCGGTGCCCGGGGTCTGGCCCGCGGTCTCGATCGACGGTGAGACGTACGTCGACGGCGGTGTCCACTCCACGACCAACGCCGACCTGGCGGCGGGATGTCGACCTCGTGCTGGTGCTCGTGCCCGTGATGCTCGACGAGGTGTGGCTCGGCCCGATGCTCGCCCAGGAGCAGGAGAGCCTGCGGCCGAGCCGTTGCCTGGTGGTAGCGGTCGACGAGCCGTCACTGGCGGCCATCGGACCCAACCCGCTCGACCCCTCGCGCCGAGCCGCTCGCATTCGCCGCCGGTCGCGCGCAGGGATCCGCCTGTGCCCCCGAGGTGGCAGCCTTCTGGGGCAGCTGAGCCTCGCTACGATCAGCCGATGCAGGGGTTCCAGGTGCGGTCCGAGGGGCCGCTCACCCGACCGCTCCGCGGCACGGTGACCGTCGGCGGGGCCAAGAACAGCGCGCTGAAGCTGATGGCGGCCTCCCTGCTCGCCGCCGGCCGCACGACCCTCGACAACGTCCCCGACATCCTCGACGTGCACGTGATGGCACGGCTGCTCGAGGAGCTGGGCTGCACGGTGAGCGTCGACCACTCGAGCTCGCGACCGCACGGCTCGGGAACGGTCGTGGTGGACGTGCCCGACGAGGTCGGCTCAGAGGCGCCCTACGACCTGGTGCGCCGGCTGCGTGCCTCGATCAGCGTGCTCGGGCCACTGGTCGCGCGCACCGGACGGGCTCGGGTGGCACTGCCCGGTGGGGACAACATCGGCTCGCGCGGCCTCGACATGCACATGCGCGGACTCACGTCGCTGGGCGCCGAGGTGCGCATCGAGCACGGGTTCGTGGTGGCGGAGGTCGCACATCGGCTGCACGGCGCGAACCTCTGGCTGGACTTCCCGAGCGTGGGCGCCACGGAGAACCTGCTGATGGCTGCCGTGCTCGCAGAAGGTACGACGGTCATCGACAACGTCGCGCGCGAGCCCGAGATCACCGACCTGTGCCAGATGCTCGGCCAGATGGGCGCCAAGATCGACGGCGTCACCACCTCGACGCTGACCGTGCACGGCGTGAGCAGCCTCGAGCCGGTTCGCCACACCACCGTGAGCGACCGCATCGTCGCGGGCACCTGGGCGTTCGCCGCGGCGCTGGCCGGCGGCGACGTCACGGTTCGCCGCGGTCGTGCCGACCACCTCGACCTCGTGCTGGACAAGCTGGTGTCGGCGGGCGCGAGCGTCGAGGACCTCGACGAGGGCTTCCGGGTGGTCGTGGAGCGCAGGCTCGACGCGTTCGACGTCGTGACGTTGCCCTACCCCGGCTTCCCCACCGACCTGCAGCCGTTCGCGATGGCGCTGGCGGCGGTCAGCGACGGCACCGCGATGATCACCGAGAACGTCTTCGAGGCGCGGTTCATGTTCGTGCAGGAGCTCGCCCGGCTCGGCGCCGACGTCCGCACCGACGGCCACCACGCGGTGGTGCGCGGCAAGCCGCTGCTCTCCGGGGCGCCGGTGGTGGCGCACGACATCCGCGCCGGCGCAGCGCTCGTGCTCGCGGGGCTCGCGGCGCAGGGGACGACCACGGTTGCGGACTCCCCGCACATCGACCGCGGCTACCCGTACTTCGTCGAGCTGCTCGACGGCCTCGGCGCCGACATCGGGCGGGTCGACGTACCCGACCTGTGACGAACCCCATCCGGGGCTCGGCGTTGATTACTTCACAGTCGGTTACCGACGGGTCACCACGGCCTTACGCTCTCGCCATGAGCGACGACACGCCCGGTGACCACGCGGGCGACCTGCCTGCCGAGGACCGGCCGCAGCCCAAGGACAAGCCGTGGGTGATGCGCACCTACGCGGGCCACAGCTCCGCCAAGGACTCCAACGAGCTCTACCGCAACAACCTCTCCAAGGGGCAGACCGGGCTCTCGGTCGCCTTCGACCTGCCCACGCAGACCGGCTACGACCCCGACCACCCGCTGGCCCGCGGCGAGGTCGGCAAGGTCGGAGTCCCGATCCCGCACCTCGGCGAGATGCGCCGGCTCTTCGCGGACATCCCGCTCGCCGAGATGAACACCTCGATGACGATCAACGCGACCGCGATGTGGCTCCTGGCGCTCTACCAGGTGGTCGCCGAGGAGCAGGCGCTCGAGGCACGGCTCAACCGAGGACGACTTCGAGGAGGTGCACGGCAAGCTCGCGGGCACCACCCAGAACGACATCATCAAGGAGTACCTCTCCCGCGGCACCTACGTGTTCCCGCCCGAGCACTCGCTGCGGCTGACCAGCGACCTGATCTCCTACACCGTCAACCACATCCCGAAGTGGAACCCGATCAACATCTGCAGCTACCACCTGCAGGAGGCGGGCGCGACGCCGACGCAGGAGCTGGCCTACGCGCTGTGCACCGCGATGGCCGTGCTCGACACCGTCCGCGACTCCGGCCAGGTCTCGCCCGAGGACATGGGCAAGGTGGTCGGCCGCATGTCGTTCTTCGTCAACGCAGGCGTGCGCTTCGTCGAGGAGATGTGCAAGATGCGCGCCTTCGTGCGGCTCTGGGACGAGATCACGCGGGAGCGCTACGGCGTCGAGGACGAGAAGATGCGTCGCTTCCGGTACGGCGTCCAGGTCAACTCACTGGGTCTCACCGAGGCGCAGCCGGAGAACAACGTGCAGCGGATCGTGCTCGAGATGCTCGGCGTCACGCTGTCGAAGGACGCCCGCGCGCGCGCCGTACAGCTGCCGGCGTGGAACGAGGCGCTCGGCCTGCCGCGTCCGTGGGACCAGCAGTGGTCGCTGCGGCTGCAGCAGGTGCTCGCCTTCGAGTCGGACCTGCTCGAGTACGACGACCTGTTCGAGGGCTCGAAGGTCGTCGAGGCCAAGGTGCAGCGGCTCGTCGAGGGCGCGCGCGCGGAGATGGACCGCGTGCAGGCACTGGGTGGCGCGGTCGCCGCGGTCGAGTCCGGCTACATGAAGCAGGCGCTGGTGTCCTCGCACTCGGCGCGGCGCAGCCGGATCGAGTCGGGCGAGGACAAGGTCGTCGGCGTCAACTGCTACGAGACCACCGAGCCGTCGCCGCTCACCGCGGATCTCGACGCCGCGATCCAGGCCGCCGACCCGGAGGCCGAGAACGCGGCCGTCAAGAGCCTGAAGAAGTGGCGCGACGAGCGCGAGAGCACCGGGGTCCAGGAGGCGCTCGAGCAGCTGACCGAGGCCGCGAAGACCGGCGACAACTTGATGGAGGCGACGCTGGTCGCTGCCCGCGCGGGAGTCACGACGGGGGAGTGGGCAGGCGCGCTGCGCGAGGTGTTCGGTGAGTTCCGGGCGCCGACGGGCGTGTCCGGTGCAGTCGGCGTCGCCGAGGCCGGCAGCGAGCTCGCCGCGGTCCGCGAGCAGGTCAAGCAGACCGGTGACGATCTCGGCAGCAGGCTGCGGCTGCTGGTCGGCAAGCCCGGGCTCGACGGCCACTCCAACGGTGCCGAGCAGGTCGCGGTGCGCGCACGTGACGCCGGGTTCGAGGTCATCTACCAGGGCATCCGGCTGACGCCCGACGAGATCGTGTCGGCTGCCGTCGCCGAGGACGTGCACTGCATCGGGCTCTCGATCCTGTCCGGCTCCCACATGGAGCTGGTGCCGTCGGTGCTCGAGAAGATGCGCGAGCAGGGCATCGAGGACGTCCCTGTCGTCGTGGGCGGGATCGTGCCGTCCTCGGACGCGAAGAAGCTCCGCGAGCTGGGCGTGGCGGCCGTCTTCACCCCGAAGGACTTCGGGCTCACCGAGATCATGGCGGGCATCGTTGCTGAGATCCGCCGGGCCAACGGCCTCCGCGACCTAGCCTTGCCCTCGTGTCCGACCTCCACTGCGCGGCGACGCTCCTGCTCGCGCCGTACGACGAGGGCGCGGAACGGTCCCGCGAAGGCACCCGGCAGCTGACCCGACGAGCGGTCGCCGATCGCGTGACCCGGATCTACGCAGGCACCAGCAGCGAGGCGGTCCAGACCACCCGCGTGGTGCTCGCGGGTGTCGACGCCCAGGCCGAGCAACGTCGAGAGCTCGACTCCGCAGCACGACGTGGCAGGCGAGCTGCACGCGATCGCCGACCTGCACCGAGGAGAGACGGTGCTGGTCGTGCTGCCCGTTCCCACCGTGGAATCGGCCATCGACGCCCTCGTCGGTCGGCGCGCCAGGCTCCGCGCGGATGTGTCGATGGAATACGGTTCGGTGGTCGAGGTGGCCGGCGATTCGGATGGCTGGACACTTCGGATATGGGACGCACCTACGGATTCAGTACCTAATCCTGTCACAGACCGCGAAATGCGTGACGTGCAGCCCAATTCGGACGAGAATACGACGTTGGAAGCTCGGGCTCCCGACATGCAGGCGCGACCTAACGGGGGAGTCTGAGCAGGTGGGCACCACGTCCAGGGCGACCGAGCGCAACGGCTCGTTCGAGGCGCGCCTGCCGGCGCAGCCCTCGAGCGTTGCCGAGTCGCGGCGCCACGTGCGTGACTTCCTCGAGAGCACCGGCCGCACCGACCTGCTCGAGCCCGCCCTGCTGCTGGTCAGCGAGATCGTCACCAACGCGTTGCTGCACGCCGGCACCGAGGTCGATCTCGCGGGACACATCGACGGCGACGCCGTGCGTCTCGAGGTGGGCGACGGCAGCACCCACCTGCCCTCGCGACGCAGGTACGCCCCCACCTCGGGCACCGGCCGCGGGTTGCTCATGCTCGAGTCGATGGTCGACGACTGGGGCGTGACACGACGCGAGCACGGCAAGGTGGTGTGGTTCCGGATCTCCACCGCCAACGACGACTGGGCCGCCGAGGGCTTCGCCGAGCAGCGCGGCGACCTGCCGGCCGGGATCAGGCACATCGACGGCGACAACGTGCCGATCGCCCTCAACAACATGCCGCTGCTGCTGCACGCCGCCTGGCAGGAGCACGCGGAGGCGTTGCTGCGCGAGTACCTCCTCGCCAGCCTCGACTCGAAGCTCGCCGACCCGATCAAGATGCACGCCGAGGCCACCGACGCGATCGCGGTGCTCGAGGAGCACGTGCCTCGCCCGACCGTTCCGATGGACCCCGACCAGCTGATGGGCGACGCCACCGAGCCTCACGTGTCCGCCCCGCACGTCGAGGTGCCCGTGCCGCTCGGGTCGGTGGCCCACTTCGACACGCTCGACCGCGCCATCGAGGCCGCGCTCGACCTGTCCCGCGAGGGTCTGGTGCTGACCCCACCCACCCAGCCCGAGGTGCAGTCCTTCCGGCGCTGGCTGTGCCGCCAGGTGCTGCGCCAGGCCGCCGGGAACACGCCGGAGCCCTGGGCGGTCCCGGACGTGCACTCCTCCTTCGACCCGCCCGTCGACCTCGCGGGCTGGAACCCGACCTGGCTCGCCGACTCCGACAAGGCGGTCATCGCCGCCAACGACGCGAGCCAGATCATCGGCATCAGCCCCCAGGCCGCCAGCCTCCTCGGATACGAGGACGGTGCGGAGCTTCTCGGCGAGCGGCTCGTGGCGATCATTCCCGAGCGCTACCGGCAGGCTCACGTCGCCGGCTTCACGATGTTCCTGCTGGTCGGTCGCCAGCCGCTCCTCGGCACCGAGGTGGTGGTCCCGGCACTGCGGCGCGACGGCACCGAGGTGGAGGTCGCGCCTGCTCGTGCGCGAGCAGACCATCGAGGGCCGATCGGTCCTGATCGGCGAGCTCACCGAGGTCGCCGCCTCGGCCTGACCCGGAACGGGTCCGCCGCACCCGGACCTCGGGCACACTCGTGGCATGACGAGGGTGATCGTCGTGGGCGCGGGCGTGGTCGGTCTCAGCTGCGCCGTCCGGCTGCTGGAGGCAGGGCACCACGTGGACGTGGTGGCCCGCGACCTGCCGCTGGAGACGACCTCCGCCACCGCGGCGGCGCTGTGGTACCCCTACCGCGCCTACCCCTTCGAGCGGGTGACCGCCTGGTCGAAAGCCACCTACCGGGAGCTGGAGCGGCTCGTCGGCGGACGAGGCGACCGGTGTGCGGATGGTGCCCGGGACGGAGCTGCACCGCACCAAGCAGGCCGACCCGTGGTGGCGTGACGCGGTGCCTGCCCTGACCAGGGTCGACCGGCCGGGCGCGCCGTACGCCGACGGCTGGACGTTCGTCACGCCGGTCGCGGAGATGCCGGTCTACCTGCGTTGGCTGGTCGGCCGCGTCGAGGAGCTCGGCGGCACGCTGACCCGGATGGCGCTCCCGGCGCTGCCCGACGGGTGCGGAAGTCGTCGTCAACGCGACCGGTCTCGGCTCGCGCCACATCGCCGACGACCCGTCGCTGCTGCCGGTGCGCGGCCAGGTGGTGTACGTCGAGCAGGTGGGCCTGGACCGCTGGTGGCTCGACGCGTCCGGCCCGGTCTACGTCGTGCCGCGCTCACGCGACATCGTCGTCGGCGGCACCGACGACGAGGGCGAGTGGGACCGGCGGCCCGACCCCGACGTCGCCAAGCGGATCCTCGAGCGGGCGATCGAGCTGGTGCCGGAGCTGGCGACGGCCCGGGTCGTCGGGCACAAGGTCGGGCTGCGCCCGGCTCGACCGGAGGTGCGGGTCGAGGCGGTCGAGGAGGGCGACCGCCGGGTCGTGCACTGCTACGGCCACGGCGGTGCCGGCGTCACCCTGTCGTGGGGGTGCGCCGACGAGGTGGTGGGTCTCGTAGGGTCCCCCGGGTGAGGATGCTGCGAGCCGACCGCGCTCGCGTTGCCGGGTGTGGCTCTCGGGGCGGCAGGGCTCTTCCACCCGCACCACCTGAGCTACGCCACGTCGCAGCGCTGGTGGTTGCTGCACGTGCTCGGGCTGTTCGTGTTCCCGCTGGTCGGCGTCGCGTTCATGGCGTTGGTGCGCGGCCGCCGGGACGCGGTGGCCTGGTTGGTGGTCGTGGCGGCCTACGTGTACGCGGCCGCCTACACCGCCCTCGACGTGATCAACGGCGTCGCGGCCGGCTACGTCACGCACCGGCTCGGTCCGGGGGTGCCCCGGCCGCACGAGGTCGCGCTGCTGTTCCGGGTGGGCACGCCGCTCGGCACGGTCGGTTCGGTGGCGCTGATGCTGGCGGCCCTCGTGCTGGTCGTCGACGCAGTCGTGCGTCTTCAGCTCACGGCTCTGCCGGCACTGGTGATGCTGCCCGGCGCCGTGCTCGTGCACCTGCACCACATCTTCGCGCCGCAGGGCGCGGCGGGCATGGCGCTGATCGGGCTGGCCACCGGCTGGCTGGCGTACGTCGACCGCGCCGGCCGGGCTCAGAACAGCCGCTCGGTGGGGTCGTCCATGCCCCGCAACGCGTCGTAGTCGACGACCGCGCAGCTGATGCCGCGGTCGGTGGCGAGCACCCGTGCCTGCGGCTTGATCTCCTGCGCCGCGAAGATGCCGCGCACCGGCCGCAGCTTCGGGTCGCGGTTGAGCAGCTCGAGGTAGCGGGTCAGCTGCTCCACGCCGTCGATCTCGCCGCGCCGCTTGATCTCGACCGCGACCGAGGCGCCCGCGCCGTCGCGGCACATCAGGTCCACCGGCCCGATCGCGGTCGGGAACTCGCGTCGTACCAGCGTCAGCCCGTCGGCCAGCGTCGCCGGGTGCTCGGCGAGCAGCTCCTGGAGGTGCTTCTCGACGCCGTCCTTCTGCAGGCCGGGGTCGATGCCGAGGTCGTGCTCGCTGTCGTGCAGGACCTCCTCGAGCAGGATGCGCAGCGTGTCACCGTCCTTGCCGGTGACCAGCCACTCGGGCGTGCCGTCCTCGCTGACGCCCTCGACCACCTTGCACGGCGGGGACATCCAGTTCAGCGGCTTGTAGGAGCCGCCGTCGGAGTGCACCAGCACGGACCCGTCGTTCTTGACCATGATCAGCCGGGTCGCCATCGGCAGGTGCGCCGTCAGCCGTCCCGCGTAGTCCACCTGGCAGCGGGCCACGACGAGTCTCACGTGGGCGCAATCTACCCGGCGTGGGATAGGTCACGGCGGCCCGGCCGGAGGCCGTGCCATGATGCGCCCCATGACGTCGTGACTTCACCTCCATCGGCGTGATCGGGCTGGGCACGATGGGCGCCGGCATCGCCGAGGTCTTCGCCCGCAACGGCTACCAGGTGGTCGGCGTCGAGGTGAGCGACGAGTCGCTCGAGCGCGGCCGCCAGCACATCGAGAACTCCACCGCGCGGGCCGTCAGGCGCGAGAAGCTCACCGAGGCCGAGGCCGGCGAGCTGGTCGGGCGGATCTCGTTCACCACGAACCTCTCCGACGTCAAGGACTGCGACCTCGTGGTCGAGGCCGTCGTCGAGCAGCTGGCTCTCAAGCAGGGGATCTTCCGCGAGCTGGACGGGATCATCGGCGCCGACGCGATCCTCGCCACCAACACCTCCTCGCTGTCGGTCACCGAGATCTCGACGGCGACCACACGCCCGGGCCGGGTCATCGGCGTGCACTTCTTCAACCCGGCGCCCGTGCAGAACCTCGTCGAGATCGTGCGCACGGTCGTGACCGAGCCGGACGTGCTCGACGACGTCGCCGGGCTCGCGACGTCGCTCGGCAAGACCCCGGTCGTCTGCGGTGACAAGGCCGGCTTCATCGCCAACGCGCTGCTGTTCGGCTACCTCAACCACGCTGCCTCGATGTTCGAGGCGCGCTACGCCAGCCGCGAGGACCTCGACGCCGCGATGCGCTTCGGCTGCGGCTACCCGATGGGCCCGCTGGCGCTGCTCGACCTGATCGGCCTGGACACGGCGTACGAGATCCTCGACACGATGTACAAGCAGGGCCGCGACCGGCTGCACGCGCCGGCACCGATCCTCAAGCAGATGGTCACCGCAGGCATGCTCGGCCGCAAGTCCGGGCGCGGCTTCTACACCTACGAGGGCCCCGACAGCCCGATCGTCGTCGACGACGCCCTGACGCCGTCGGCCGACGACAAGCCGCAGCTGCGCCACGACATCAAGTCCGTCGGCGTGGTCGGCACCGGCACGATGGCGACCGGCATCGTCGAGGTGTTCGCGAAGGCCGGCTACCCGGTGACGTACGTCGGACGCAGCGAGGACAAGGTCGACGGGGTCCGCGCGACGATCGAGAAGTCGCTCGACAAGGCGATCCAGCGCGGCAAGCTCGAGGAGTCTGCGCGCGACGAGGTGCTCTCGCGGCTGACCGGCTCCACCTCGCTCGACGACCTCGCGCAGGTCGACATCGTGGTCGAGGCGATCGCCGAGGACCTGCGGATCAAGACGGTGCTGTTCGAGAACCTCGACGAGATCTGCAAGCCCGGCGCGATCCTGGCCACCACGACGTCGTCGCTGCCGGTCATCTCGCTGGCGAAGGAGACCGAGTCGGCCGCAGGACGTCATCGGCATGCACTTCTTCAACCCGGCGCCGATCATGAAGCTCGTCGAGGTCGTGAGCACCGTCAGCACCTCCGAGGAGGTCGCCGAGACGACGCGGGCGCTGTGCGCGGGCGTCGGCAAGGTCGCGGTGTCGTGCGGGGACCGCGCCGGGTTCATCGTCAACGCGCTGCTGTTCCCCTACCTCAACGACGCGGTGAAGATGCTCGAGGCGCACTACGCGACCGCCGACGACATCGACACCGCGATGAAGTTCGGCTGTGCGCTGCCGATGGGCCCCTTCGAGCTGCTCGACGTGGTCGGCAACGACGTGTCGCTCGCGATCCAGCGCGAGCTCTACCTCGAGTTCCGCGAGCCGGGCTTCGCCCCGGCGCCGCTGCTCGAGCACCTGGTCACGGCCGGGCTACCTCGGCCGCAAGACCAAGCGGGGCTTCCGCGACTACACCCAGCGGTAGCGCATTTGGAGGCCGCGTCGCCTGACAGACTGGCGCGGTGAAGACCAGCCGTCTCGAGGCGTTCAGCGACGCCGTGCTCGCCATCATCATCACGATCATGGTGCTCGAGCTGCAGGTGCCAGAGGAGCCGACGCTGGAGGCGCTCGGCCACTCGGCAACCGGCTTCTTGACCTACCTGCTGAGCTTCGTCTACGTCGGCATCTACTGGAACAACCACCACCACATGTTCCACGTCGTCGAGCACGTCGACGGTCTGGTGCTGTGGGCGAACCTCCACCTGCTCTTCTGGCTCTCGCTCTACCCGTTCACGACCGCCTGGATGGACGAGACCGACCTCGCGCGCACCCCGCTGGTGGTCTACGGCCTCAACCTGCTCGCGGCGGGAGTCGCCTACTACCTGCTCCAGCTCGCGATCTTCCGCACCCCCAGCGGAGCGCGGCTGCGGGTCGCTGTCGGTCGTGACCTGAAGGGCAAGTCGTCACCGGTCATCTACATCGCCGGCATCCTGCTCGCCTTCGTGAGCACCTGGCTCGCGATTGCCTGCTACGTCGCCGTCGCGGTCATGTGGCTCATCCCGGACCGTCGCGTCGAGCGCTTCGTCACTGCCACCGACGACGCCCCCGGATGAGATGTGCTCAGCCCTTGGTGAGCTGGGCGACGTGGACGACCACCGTGCGGCCCAGGACCGAGTCGCTGTCCAAGGTGTCCGGGTCCGAGGCCGCGTAGTCGCCGACGACCGTGACGGTGTACGTGCCGGCTGCGGCCTTCTTCTTGATCAGGTCGATCAGCACCGTGGCGGTGCCGGAGCCGGCGGTGGCGGACTCGGTCGTGGTTCCCACGACCTTGCCCTTCGCGTCCTTGACGGTGGCGGTGTAGCTGAGCAGGTTCGCGCCCACGGTGCCGAGCGACGGGTGGGCGACGCTGACGAACAGCTTCTGCGTCGCGGTGGAACGTGCAGCTTGTAGGTGTGGGTGTCCGAGCCGCCCGCGGCGATCCGCGGTGCGTCGTAGGTCCAGAAGTCGCTGCTGCGCACCTTCTGGCCGTCGGCTGCACGCACCCGGGAGTCGGCCGCCGAGGACGCGTTGGCCAGCCGGGTCTGCCAGCCGTCGCCGCGCACGAGCGCGACGGCCTTGTCGAGGTTCGCGTAGCCGTAGCCGACCTGCCAGAACGGTGCGGTCGCCGTGCCGCCGTCGACCATCACCTTGCTGGCGGACGCCTGCAGCGCCTGGCGCACCTGCGTCGGGGTCAGCTTCGGCTGGGCCTGCTTGAGCACGGCCGCCGCGCCGGCGATGTGCGGTGAGGCCATCGACGTACCCGACGCGGTGGCGTTGTCGCCGGGCGCGCACGGGCCGATGACCGTGCCGAGGCTGTCGCAGGTCGAGGAGATGTCCACGCCGGGAGCGGTGATGTCCGGGTGGACGAGACCGATGCGGTCGCCGGTGTACGTCGTGTGGCCGCCGGCCCCGATCGCGGTCGCCTGCGAGTTGTCGTAGACCAGGCCGTTGGAGGAGAAGTCACCGCGGTGGCGGTCGATCGTGCCCGCGGCGACCGAGATCACCCACGGTGACTGCGAGAACGGGTTGAGGCTGCCCGACACCTGCTCGGCGCCGGAGTTGCCGGCCGCGAAGACCACCGTCACGCCCTGGTCGGCGACCGCCTTGGTGGCGACGGCCACCGGGTCGCGGGGGTCGTACTGGCGGTAGGAGTTGCCCCAGGAGTTGTTGACGACGTCGATGCCGAGCAGGTCGGGCTGGTCGAGCATGTAGTCGTACGCCGTCACGACGGCCGTGGTGAACAGCACCTGGCCGATCGCGAAGCACGCGAGGTTCGCGCCGGGCGCGACGCCGTAGCGGCTCTTGTCAGTGACCGAGGACGAGTCGGCCGCGACGATGCCGGCGACGTGCGTGCCGTGACCGCCGCCGATGTCGCTGTTGCTGTAGGGGCCCTGGTCCTCGGGCACCACCAGGGTGTTGCTGGAGTCGGGGCTGCCGTTGGCGTACTCGGCGCTGATCAGGCTCACGTTGTGCTTGACGCGCTTGGCCAGGTCCGGCTGGGTCGCGTCGCAGCCGGAGTCGACGACACCCACGGTGACGCCCTTGCCGGTCAGGCCCTTGGCGCGCATCGCGGCCGAGCCCATCGCGTCGGAGGACTTGGTGTCGAGGAGCTTGATCCGCTGGTCGGGGTACACGTCGTTGGCGACGCCGGAGGTCACGGCGCTCTTGAGGGCCGAGACCGGGCCATCGACCAGGGCGAGGGGCAGCTTGTGCATCGGCTGGACGGTGAGACCGAGCTTCTTCAGCGCCGAGACGTCGGAGGCGCCGGGCGCGTGGGAGAAGGTGGCGATGGCCCGGCCGGACGGCGTGCCGTCGGCGAGCAGTCGCGACAGGCCGGTGGGCAGCTGCGTGGACGCGGAGGCGCTCCCGCTGGGCAGGGCGGTCGGCGCCAGGGCCACCAGGGCGGCGGCGAGGCCGGCCACGGCGACACGAGGACGGGGACGGATCATCAGGGGCTCCCTCGAACGACTGTTGCCGCACTAACGCACAAGGGGTCGTGCAGGTTACGTCGCCCGGGTGCGGGGACAATGGCCAGATGCCCGCGATCCGCGCCAACTCGGTCCTGCCCGCGCGCCGGGAGGCGCTCACCCTGCACACCGCGGACGAGCTGTCGCTGGTCGGTGAGCTGGCGTTGCCGCAGGAGCAGGACCCGGTGGCGACGCTTGTCTGCCTGCACCCGCTGCCCACCCACGGCGGGATGATGGACAGCCACGTGATCCGCAAGGCGGCCTTCCGGCTGCCCGCGCTGGCGGGGATCGCGGTGCTGCGCTTCAACACCCGGGGCACCGCCAGCGAGCAGGGCACCAGCGAGGGGACCTTCGACAACGGGGACAGCGAGCGCTTCGACGTGGCGGCGGCGATCGAGTACGCCGAGTTCCACGACCTGCCCGAGATCTGGCTGCTGGGCTGGTCGTTCGGCACCGACCTCGCGCTGATGCACGGTCACGACCCCGCTGTGAAGGGCGCCGTGCTGCTCTCACCGCCGTTGCGGTTCAGCTCCGAGGAGCACCTCGCGGAGTGGGCCGACTCCGGCAAGCGGCTCGTCGCGCTGGTGCCGGAGCACGACGACTACCTGCAGCCCCCCGAGGCCAAGGAGCGGTTCGCGGCGGTGCCGCAGGCGGAGGTGGTCGGCGTCGACGGCGCGAAGCACCTGTGGGTCGGCGACGCCGAGACCGCCTTGGACCTCATCGTGGAGCGGGTCGCGCCCGACGTCGACGTACCCCTGCCGCGGGAGTGGGACGGCCCGATGGAGACCGCGGACACCTCTGCCTATCGCCTGACCGTTCGCGCTAGCGCGCGGCCTGGCGGGGCAGGAAGATCTCCTTGACCAGCAGCGTGATCGCGGCCGCGGTGGGGATCGCGAGCAGGGCACCGATCACACCGAGCAGCGAGGCGCCGATGAGCGCGGCGATCACGATCACCGAGCCCGGGAGGTCGACCGAGCGCGACATCACCCGTGGGTAGACCACGTAGTTCTCGAACTGCTGGTAGGCCACGAAGAAGATGACGCAGGCGATGCCGATGTGGGGGTCCGTGGCGAAGCCGATCGCGGTGACGACGATGGCTCCCAGGGTCGCCCCGATCATCGGTATGACGTCGAGCAGGGTCACCACGGCCGCGAGCGCGACGGCGTACTCCTGGAGCCCGACGAGGAGCAGGAACACCAAGGTGATGATGCCCGCCGCCATCGCGACCAGGAACGCGCCGGAGACGTAGGCGCCGACGCTGCCCAGGATGCGGTCGCCCAGCTCGGTGACGCGATCACGGCGGGTGGCCGGCGCGAACTGGTAGGCCGAGTGCTTGACCTTGGGGAGGGTGGCGAGGAAGTACAGCGTCAGCACGACGACGATGAACGTGTTCGCAACGAACGACAGCACCTTGAGGCTGACGCCCGACCACACCGCCGAACAGCGCCGAGCTGAACTCCTTGCCGACCACGAGGTTCTGAGCCTTGTCGAGGACGTGGTAGCGGTCGTCGAAGCGCTGGATGTCCCGGTTGGACTGCACCTCCTTGAACCACCCGGGCACGTTCTTCACGATCAGCGCGACCTGGTCGGCGATGACCGGCACCAGTGCGGTCAAGAACAGCACCACCGCAGCCACGACGATCACGACGACGGCGAGCACCGCGAGGCTGCGGCGGACGCCGCGGCGGCCCATCCACTCCACGGCCGGGTTCGAGGCCGACGGCGATGAACAGCGACACCACGATCAGGATCAGGATCGACCCGATCTGCAGCAGCAGCCCCGCCACCCAGAAGGCGACGAGCCCGCCGGCGGCCGCGAACAGCCCGAGGGCGAACGGCGTGCGCTGGTTGAGCGGGCGGATGACCGTGACCGGGCCGCGCGTCTGCGGCCCGGTCACCGGATGTGCGGGTCACCCGCCCGGCCCGGACGGCCGGGTTGCTCACGACTGTGTCTGAGCCGCCCGCCTTCGCGGACTCGTCGTCACCGAAGCCGGCGATCACGTCGCGCAGCGAACCGAGCTGGGCGACCACGGCGTCGCGCCGCTTGGTGAAGCGGTCGACCTCGGCCTTCAGGGCAGCCAGCTCGCGCTCGGCCTCGGCCTGGCCGGCCGCGGTGAACGACGCTCGCCTGCGTCTGTGCGGTGGAGACGATCTGCTCGGCCTCGCGACGCGCGTGGCTGACCAGCCGCTCGCTCTCCTCGTGGGCCTGCTGCCGGGCGCTCGTGGCGGCCGCGATCGCCTGGCTCGCGCGCTGCTCGGCGGCGTTCGCCCGCTGCTCGGCCTCCGCCACGAGCTTCTGGGTCTCCGCCACGGCGTTGGAGTGGTGGTCGGCCGCCTCGCGGGTCAGCCGCTCCTTCTCGACCGCCAGCGAGCGACGCGCCTCCTGCACCTCGCGCTCGGTCGACCGCCTGCGCCTGCTCGGCCTCGCGCCGGGCGCTGGTGCGCATCGCGTTGGTCTCCTGCTCCGCGGCGAGCCGCAGCTGCTCGGACTCGCGACGCGCGGATCCGAGCAGGTCGTCGGCCTCGGCGCGCGCCATCGAGCGCTCCTGCTCGACGTCGGCGAGCGTGCGGGTGCGCGTCTCGTCGAGCTCCTTGAGCTGGACCATGCGCATGTCCTCGGCGTCGCGGGCGGCCTGCGCCTTGAGCACCTCGGCGTCCTTGGTGGCCTGCCGACGCAGCTCGTCGGCCTGCGCCTTCGCCTGCGTGAGCACGTCGTCGGCCTGCTCCTCGGCCAGCCGGAGCATCTCGCTCGCGCGGCCGCCGAGACCGGCGTACGTCGGGTTGTCGTGCTCGGACAGCGTGGTCCGCAGCCCCTCGATCTCCTTCTGGAGCTCGCCGATGCGGTTGGAGAGGTGGGAGTTCTCGCCGGCCAGCGCGCTCAGCTGCCGGTCGACGGCAGCCGTCTCGTAGCCACCACGGCGCACCGTGGGGAACGCCGGTCGGCCGGCGGGCGGCCGCGGAGCCGAGCGGGTGGGGGCCGCGGGTGGCATGACCGCGGCGCGCTCGGGAGCCGGGCGCTGGGCGGGCGCCACGGGCGCGGCTGCCGGCATGGCCTGGGTCACGGCCTCGGGTGAGGGGGCCTTGTCGGGGGTGTCGTCGATCTCGGCGGACGTGTCGATCTCCTCGGACGCCGCCTGGGCCTGCACCGTGTCGGAGGTTGGTCCGCTGTCCTCGGTGTCCCGGGTCTCGTCGGCGCCGTAGCCGGCGCCCTCGAGCTCGTCGTTGAAGTCGTCGTCGTCGTCGAAGATGGACAGACCATCTCGGTCGCTCATCGGGTCGTTCCTCCTGGTGACAGCCTCGGTCATCGTCGTGCTCGCTCTCGTCCGGTGGGGCTGCTGATGCAAGTGAGCCCAGTGTTCCGGACGCTCCAACGTAAACCCGGCAGCCACCCCGGAGTACAGGGGTCTGTCTGGAGGAAAATCTGAGGCGGTCTCGGGGGTCAGATCCCCCGGAACCGGTTGATCTCGTCGAGGTGCTGGGCCCGCTTCTCCTCGTCGCGGACCCCGAGACCCTCCTCCGGCGCGAGGCACAGCACGCCGACCTTGCCCTGGTGGAGGTTCTGGTGCACGTCGTACGCCGCCTGCCCGACCTCGTCCATCGAGTAGGACCGCGACAGCGTCGGGTGGATGCTGCCCTTGGCGATCAGCCGGTTGGCCTCCCACGCCTCGCGGTAGTTGGCGAAGTGGGAGCCGATGATCCGCTTGAGGTTCATCCAGAGGTAGCGGTTGTCGTACTCGTGCATGTAGCCGCTGGTCGAGGCGCAGGTGACGATCGTCCCGCCCTTGCGAGCGGCGTAGACCGAGGCGCCGAAGGTCTCACGGCCGGGGTGCTCGAACACGATGTCGACGTCCTCGCCGCCGGTGAGGTCGCGGATGCGCTTGCCGAAGCGCCGCCACTCCTTCTGATCCTGGGTGTTCTCGTCCTTCCAGAACTTGAACTCCTCCGCGCGGCGGTCGATGACGAGCTCGGCGCCCATCTTCCGGCAGATGTCGGCCTTCTCGTCGCTGGACACCACGCACACCGGGGTGGCGCCGCCGTTCAGGGCGAACTGCGTCGCGTAGCCGCCCAGACCGCCGCTTGCGCCCCAGATCAGCACGTTGTCGCCCTGCTTCATGCCGGCGCCGTTGCGGCTGACCAGCTGGCGGTACGCCGTGGAGTTCACCAGGCCGGGGCTCGCGGCCTCCTCCCACGTCAGGTGCGGCGGGCTTGGGCATCAGCTGGTTGGCCTTCACCAGCGCGATGTGCGCGAGGCCGCCGAAGTTCGTCTCGAAGCCCCAGATCCGCTGCTCCGGGTCGAGCATCGTGTCGTTGTGGCCCTCGTAGCTCTCCAGCTCCACCGAGAGGCAGTGGGCGACCACCTCGCGCCCCGGCTGCCAGGCGTGCACGCCCGGGCCGGCCTTCAACACGATGCCGGCGAGGTCGGAGCCGACGACGTGGTAGGGCAGGTCGTGCTTCTTCGCCAGCGGTGAGGACCTGCCGTAGCGCTCGAGGAAGGAGAACGTCGACACCGGCTCGAAGATCGAGGTCCACACGGTGTTGTAGTTGATGGCGCTCGCCATCACCGCGACGTAGGCCTCGCCCGGGCCGAGCTCTGGGAGCGCGACGTCCTCGACGTGCAGGGACTTGCGCGGGTCCTTCTCGCGGGAGTCGAGGCCCTCGAACATGTCGGCCTCGTCCTTGTGGACCGTCACCGCCCGGTAGGTCTCGGGCAGCTCGAGGGCGGCGTAGTCCTCCGGGGAGGTGTCACCGGCGAGGATGGCGTCGAGGATGTTCTGCACAGCGGCGCTCCTGGGGGCTCCTGTGGGGCTGGGCGGCGTCTCACCGTACCGATGGGTAACCAACGGTGTCAGCCGCGTGTGACCTATCTTGCGCTCGCCGGTGATTGGGCACACTGGTGCCCATGGCGAAGATCGATCTCAACAGCGACGTCGGCGAGTCGTTCGGCCGCTGGCGGCTCGGCGACGACGAGGCGGTTCTCGCGCTGGTGACCAGCGCGAACGTCGCCTGCGGCTTCCACGCCGGCGACCCGCGCACGCTGCGCCTGACGTGCGAGGTGGCGGCCGAGCGCGGTGTGGTGGTCGGCGCCCAGGTCGGCTACCGAGACCTCGCGGGATTCGGGCGACGGTTCATCGACGTCGACCCGCTCGAGCTCACCGACGACGTGCTCTACCAGATCGGCGCGCTCGACGCGATGGCCAGAGCGGCCGGCACCTCGGTGCGCTACGTCAAGCCGCACGGCGCGCTCTACAACACCGCGGTCCACCACGACCGGCAGGCGCAGGCGGTGGTCGACGCGGTGGTGGCGTACGACGCGACGCTGCCGCTGCTGGGGCTGCCCGGGTCGAAGCTGCTCGCGCGCGGCGAACGAGCCGGGCTGCGCACCGTGCGGGAGGCGTTCGCCGACCGTGGCTACACGCCCGAGGGCACCCTCGTGCCACGCACCGAGGAAGGCGCCGTGCTCTCCGACCCCGAGGAGGTCGGCGCTCGCGTGGTGCGCATGGTCACCGAGGGGTCGGTGGTCGCGGCCGACGGGTCGGAGGTCGCGCTCGACGCCGAGTCGGTGTGCGTCCACGGTGACTCCCCAGGGGCAGTCGCGATGGCCGAGTCGGTGCGCGCCGGGCTGGAAGCTGCAGGCGTCGATGTCCAGGCCTTTGCATGAACGTGCTCGCCTACGGCGACCGCGCCCTGCTGCTCGAGCTCGGTGACACCGCCACCGTGGTGGCGTGGACCGATGCGGTTCGCCGAGCCGACGCTGCCCGGTGTGGCGGATCTCGTGCCCGCTGCCGAGACGCTGCTCGTGGTGGCGGCCGAGGGCGCCGACGTCGACGCCGTACGCCAGCGGCTGGCGGGGCTCGAGGTCGACGAGTCCGACGACGCCCAGCAGGACGGCGAGACCCTCGAGATCCCCGTGAGGTACGACGGACCGGACCTCGCCGACGTGGCGGAGCTGACCGGGCTCAGCGAGCGAGAGGTCGTCGAGGCCCATACCGGGTCGACGTGGCGGGTCGCGTTCGGCGGCTTCGCGCCGGGCTTCGGCTACCTGGTCGGCGGCGACCCGCGGCTGGAGGTGCCCCGGCGCGAGTCGTCGCGCACCAAGGTGCCCACCGGCGCGGTGGGACTGGCCGGCACGTTCAGCGGCGTCTACCCGCGGGAGTCGCCCGGAGGCTGGCAGCTGATCGGCACCACGAGCGAGCAGATGTGGGACCTCGATCGCGACCCGCCGGCGCTGCTGGTGCCCGGCGCCGTGGTGAGGTTCGTCGAGGAAGAGTCGTGAGCGCCAGGCTGCGGGTGCGCGCCTCGGGGCCGCTCGCGCTGGTCGAGGACCTCGGTCGCACCGGCGCCTCCGGCATCGGGGTGGGCCGTTCCGGTGCCGCCGACCGCGCGGCACTGCGGCAGGCGAACCGGGCGGTCGGCAACCCGGAGAGCGCTGCTGCGATCGAGGTGACGTTCGGAGGGCTCGAGGTCGAGGTCAGCGGCGGAGGTGTCTGGCTCTGCGTGACCGGCGCGCCGGCTCCCGTGTCCGTGGACGGTCGCGGTGTCGGCGCCTACACGGTCGTCTCCGCGTCGTCCGGCTCGGTGGTGCGGCTCGGCGTCCCAGAGCACGGGCTGCGGTCCTACGTGGCGGTGCGCGGCGGCATCGACGTCCCTGAGGTGCTCGGGTCTCGCAGCCACGACGTGATGGCCGGACTCGGCCCGCCGCCGCTGTCGGAGGGTGACGAGCTTGCGGTCGGGGACACCAGCGAGGCGTTCCCAGAGGTCGACGTGCTCCCGCCGCCTCGGCTAGACGGCGAGGTGGTGCTGTCGCTGGTGCGGGGCCCGCGCGACGAGTGGGTCGAGGACGTCGACACCTTGGTGCGCACGCAGTGGACCGCCTCGGCGAAGACCAACCGGGTCGGCATGCGGCTCGAGGGCGCGGCCGTCGAGCACCGCGACGGGGAGACCCAGCTGCCCAGCGAGGGTGCCTACCGCGGCGCGGTGCAGGTGCCCCCCAGCGGCGAGCCGGTGTTGTTCCTCGCCGACCACCCGGTGACCGGCGGCTACCCCGTGGTCGCGGTCGTCGTCGACGCCGACGTGGACCGCGCGGCGCAGGTCCGCCCGGGCAGAGCTGCGCTGCTGGGCCGAGGTGCGAACGCGAGCCGCGCGGTGCCGAGCCCAGCCGCGCGCCTCGTCCGCACCTGGTGCAGGCCGCGCCTCCGCGGTCGGGTCTCGGTAGCGCCTCGGCCCTCGACCCGTCCCGGGACTGGCTGCGACCAGCTCGACGAGCACGCCGCCGGCGTCCTTGGGGTGCACGAAGTTGACGCGACTGTTGGAGGTGCCGCGCCGCGGCTCGTCGTACAGCAGCCGAAGGCCGCGCTCGCGCAGCACGGCCGAGACCTGCTCGACGTCGGTGACGCGGTAGGCGAGCTGCTGCAGGCCGGGACCGTTGCGGTCGAGGAACTTCGCGATCGTGGAGGTCTCGTCGATGGGCGCGAGCAGCTGGATGCACTGCTCGGTGCCCGCGACCGAGACCATCGCCTCGCGAACACCCTGCTCCTCGTTGGTCTCCTCGTGCACCGTCTCCATGCCGAACGTGTCGCGGTAGAACGCGATCGCCTCGTCCAGGTCGGGCACCGCGACGCCGACGTGGTCGATGCAGACGAACAGGTGCTCAGGGACCTCCACACTCATGCCCGACATGGTCGCCGGTGAGGCAGGGCGGGAGCGAGGGACTGTGACTTGTTCCTCACGTCCGGCCTGCGCCCAGCCCTCCCGGCACGCATCGCGGCTAGGTAGGGTCCGAGTCACACAGAGTGCTTGTAGGAGGCGTCATGTCCGGATCCGTGATCGTTGCCGGTGCCCGCACCCCGATCGGTCGTCTGCTCGGTGGCCTCAAGGACCAGTCCGCGGCCGACCTCGGCGGCGTCGCCATCAAGGCCGCGCTGGAGAAGGCGGGTGTCTCCGGCGACCAGGTCGACTACCTGATCATGGGCCAGGTCATCCTGGCCGGCGCCGGCCAGAACCCCGCGAGGCCGCCGGCATCGCGGCCGGCCTGCCGATGTCGCTGCCCTCGATCACCATCAACAAGGTGTGCCTGTCCGGCATCAACGCGATCGCGACGGCCGACCAGCTGATCCGTGCCGGCGAGCACGAGATCATCGTCGCCGGCGGCATGGAGTCGATGACCCAGGCTCCGCACCTGCTGCCGAAGTCCCGCGAGGGCTTCAAGTACGGCGACGTGAACCTCGTGGACTCCATGGCCTACGACGCCCTCTACGACCAGTCCACCACGCAGGCGATGGGTGCCCTCACCGAGTCCTGCAACGCCGAGGGCGCGAAGCTGTCCCGCGAGGAGCAGGACGAGTTCGCCGCCCGCTCGCACCAGCGCGCCGCCGCGGCCTGGAAGAACGGGCTGTTCGACGACGAGGTCGTGCCCGTCGAGATCCCGCAGCGCAAGGGTGACCCGGTCGTGGTCTCGCAGGACGAGGGCGTGCGCGGCGAGACCACCGCCGAGGGGCTCGGCAAGCTCCGGCCGGCGTTCAGCAAGGACGGCACGATCACCGCGGGCTCTGCCTCGCAGATCTCCGACGGCGCGTGCGCGGTCGTCGTGATGAGCAAGGCGAAGGCCGAGGAGCTCGGGCTCTCCTGGATCGCCGAGATCGGTGCGCACGGCCAGGTCGCCGGGCCCGACTCGACGCTGCAGATGCAGCCCGCCAACGCGATCGCGAAGGCGTGCGAGAAGGAGGGCATCAAGCCCGCCGACCTCGACCTGGTCGAGATCAACGAGGCGTTCGCCGCCGTCGGCATCGAGTCCGCGCGCGAGCTCGGCCTCGACGAGGACAAGGTCAACGTCAACGGCGGCGCCATCGCCCTCGGCCACCCGGTCGGCATGTCCGGTGCCCGGATCGCGCTGCACCTCGCCCTCGAGCTCAAGCGTCGCGGCGGCGGCACCGGTGCGGCCGCGCTGTGCGGCGGCGGCGGGCAGGGCGACGCGCTGATCCTGCACGTCCCCGGCGTGAGCCAGGGTCGGCCGACGACGCACGGCGTCGACGCACGGCGTCCGTCCCGGACCTCGTCGAGGCGGCCCGCGAGGGCAACCCGCGTGCGGTGGCACGGCTCATCTCGCTCGTCGAGGACGAGTCACCGTCGCTGCGCGAGGTGATGCGCGGGCCTCGCGCCGTACACCGGCAACGCGCAGATCGTCGGCATCACCGGCTCGCCCGGAGTCGGCAAGTCCACCTCGACCAACGCGCTGGTCAAGGCGCTGCGCGAGGCCGACAAGCGCGTCGGTGTGCTCGCGGTCGACCCGTCCTCGCCGTTCTCCGGCGGCGCGCTGCTCGGCGACCGGGTGCGGATGCAGGACCACGCGCTCGACAAGGAGGTCTACATCCGCTCGATGGCCTCGCGGGGCCACCTCGGCGGGCTGGCCTGGTCGACGCCGCAGGCGCTGCGCGTGCTCGACGCGGCCGGCTGCGACGTCGTGCTGATCGAGACGGTCGGCGTCGGGCAGAGCGAGGTCGAGATCGCCGGGCTGGCCGACACCACGCTGGTGCTGCTCGCGCCCGGCATGGGCGACGCCATCCAGGCCGCGAAGGCCGGCATCCTCGAGATCGGCGACGTGTACGTCGTGAACAAGGCCGACCGCGACGGCGCCGACCAGGTGCGCAGCGAGCTGCGCAACATGCTGGCGCTCGCGCGAGCGTGACGAGGACGAGCTGGCGGCCACCGATCGTGCAGACGGTCGCGCAGACCGGGCAGGGCGTCGACGAGGTCGTCGAGAAGATCGACAAGCATCGCGAGTTCCTGGAGTCCTCCGGTGAGCTCGAGCGTCGGCGGGTGCGCCGCGCCCGCGACGAGATCGAGGCCATCGCGGTCACCGCGCTGCGTCGCAAGTGGGGCAACGTCCACGAGCGCACCGAGCTCGACGACCTCGCGGAGAAGGTCGTGGCCGGCGACACCGACCCCTACTCCGCTGCCGACTCGTTGCTGGAGTCCTACACCGAGGAGGAGTCGCTCACATGTCGGTGTGGCCGGGCCTCACAAGCCCGCACTCGTAGCGAGCACCACCGCCTGTGTCCGGGCCCCGGCACCTGCAGCTTCGCGAGGAGTCGGTTCACGTGCGTGCGAACTGTGCCCTCGCTGATGAACAGGCTGGCGCCGACCTCGGCGTTGCTGAGTCCTTTTGCCATGGCCGCAAGAACCTCACGCTCGCGCTCGGTCAGCGCAGAGAGCCGTTTCCGGCTCACCGGACGAGCCTGCGCGAACTACGTCGATCAAGGCGCCGGGTGATCGGCGGGCGCGATCATCGCGTCGCCGGCGACGACGACGCGGACCGCGCGTGATCAGCTCGTCAGCCGGTGAGTCCTTGAGCACGAACCCGGCCGCTCCCGACCGCAGCGCATCGTAGACGTACTCGTCGAGGTCGAAGGTGGTGAGCACCAGGACGCGCACGTCGGGCTGCTCCTCGACGATTCGGCGGGTGGCGCTGATCCCGTCCAGGATCGGCATCCGGATGTCCATCAGCACCACGTCCGGTCGCGTCCGTCGCACCTCCCGTATCGCAGCCTCGCCATCGGCGGCCTGTGCCACGACCTCGAGGTCCAACTCCCCGTCGAGGATCCGCGCAAGGCCGACACGCACCACGTCCTGGTCGTCCGCGATCACCACTCGGCTCACGCCCCGGCCCCCAGTGGCATCGTCACGTGGAGCCGGAAGCCGTCGATGGTGGGTCCGGCACTCACCCGGCCGCCGTACGCACTCACTCGCTCGGTCATCGCCAGCAGACCGTAGCCCGTGCCGGGCAGGCTCGCGCCATTGCGATGCCCACCGTCATTGACCACCTCCACCTCGACGTGATCCCCCGAACACCACCGGATGGCGACCTCCGCCACAGGCTCGGCGGCATGCTTCCTCACGTTCGTGAGGCCCTCCTGGACAACGCGGTAGATGGCCAGCTCCATGCCTTGGCCGACCGCGACCGGACGCCCCTCGGTGACGAGGGTCGCGGCGACGCCGCTCGAGTCGACGAGCCGCGGCACGTCCGCCAACCCAGGCTGTGGGTCCAGGGGCCCGACGTCGCCGGAGTCGTCGACACGCAGGAGACCGAGCAGTCGGCGCAGCTCGGTCAGCGTCTGGCGACCGTGGGTCTCGATCTCGTCCAGGGTGCGGGCCGCAGATGTTCCCTCGGGCATGCCGCGTCGTTCGGCGGCGGCCTGGACAACGATCGCGGTGACATTGTGCGATACGACGTCGTGCAGCTCACGCGCAATGCGACTGCGCTCCTGCATGGCCCGACGTTCGCCGAGCAACGCGCTGCGCTCTGTCGCTAGCCGCGTGCCGCGGCCGGCCAGCCAGCCGGCGAGCACCAGCGCCCAGACGTAGACGAAGTTGCCGACTCGAGCGCCCGACCCGAGCGTGACCACCGTCGACATCGCGAGCAAGGCACCGAGCATCGCAAAGGCGCTGTGCGCGAGCGGCACAAGCGATCCGACGGAATACAGGACCAGGAGCAGGGCCAGTGGCTCGCTGAAGCCGCCAGCGATGTCTGACCCGAGCGCGGTCTGCACGACGAGCACCGCGAGCGTGACCAGCAGTGCCATGACCGGTCTTGCTCGACCTCCACGCCACCGGCAACGTGGCGGCCGGCACAGTTGCGACGACGTACCAGGGCGCCGGCTCGATCGTCAGCCCCCACACCGCCTCGCAGAGGCCGGTGATCGTGAGCAGCCCGGCGGCCACGACGTCGATGCGGCGGGCGTGCATGACGGGAACCTACCGCCGCTGTCGGGAGTCAGCGTCCGCTTTCTCGTCGACGTGTCGTACGCACAGATGCGTACGACGGACCAACCGCTGCGCAGACGACGCCGCAGGTGTCCGCTGCCTAGTTTGAGCGCGTCACACCACGTCGTCCCACAGGAGACCCACATGTCTGACCGCGTTCGCATCCGGGCCGGTGCCCTGGCTCTCGTGGCTGCACCGGCGCTCACACTGGCCGCTCACCTCGTGCAGGCCACACCGGCACAGCACGACACAGTGTCGGAGCTTGCGTCCATCGCGGCTCACCCTGTGCGCTACCAGGTCTCGGGGCTGCTCGGGTTCGTCTCGATGGTGCTGTTCGTGCCCGCGCTGCTGGCGATGGCGCGTCCGCTGTGGGAGAGGCGGCCACGTCTGGCCTTCGTCGGGCTGGCAATGTCAGTCACCGGACTGCTGGCGCTGGTGTCGCTGATGGGCTCGGGACCGATCTCGCTCGCCATGACCCGCGCCGCACGAGGGGACGGCGCGGACATGGTGGCGCTCACCGATCGTTACGAGTCCTCGTGGCTGGTGCTGGTGTGGGTGCTGCTGATGGTCATCGGCTACTCGCTGGGGCCGGTGGTGCTAGGTGTCGGACTCTGGCGGTCGGGTTTCCCAGGAGCTGTGCCGTTGTTGCTGACCGGCGGCGTGGTGCTCGCGGTGCTCGACGCGGGACGGTTGCCGCTGGCGGCAGGTTTCGCTCTCACGTGGGCCGGGATGGCACTGGTGGCGCTGCGAGTCTGGTCACGCACGCCCGTGGCAGTCGCAGGGGGAGAGCCTCAGGCGCTGGAAGTGTGACGCGAGTGCCCCAGCAGGCGGTCGGCCTCGCGAGCGCCGCTCGACATCGCGCCGTCGGCGTAGCCGAGGCGGGCGCTCTGGGTGTGCTCCCCGGCGAACAGCACCCGCCTGCCGAGCGGTTCGCTGAGCTGGTCGGCGAGTGATGGCTCGGCGTCGACCGGCACGTGCGTGTAGGCGCCTCGCGACCAAGGGTCGTCGGTCCACGAGGTCGTCGTGACCTCGACCGGTGCGGGCACCGTAGTCCCCGCGGCTCGCGCGATCAGGTCGAGCAGCAGGCCCGCGTCCTTCAGGTGGGGGACTGCGCTGGCGAAGATGTGAGCCACCAGAGTGGGTCCGTAGCCGAACGCGTGGTTGTCGAAGACCCACACGGCCGGCAGCTCAGGATCCGCGGGGAACAGCACGAGGTGCGACAGCCCCAGCGCCTCCCACCACGGCTCGGCGAAGGTGAGCGCGACCTTCTCGTACGGTCCGAACCCGAGATGCGCGATCGCATCGACCCGGTCCCGCGGCAGGGGCGGTGTGAACGCCGGCACGCCGCCCTTGAGCACCCCGAGCGGCACCGCGACCACCGCGTGGGTGCCTTCCTCGTGACAGCCGGGTCCGCGCACGACCACGGTCTCGTCCGTGACATCCACGTGCGTCACCTCCACCCCGAGCCGTACGTCGACCCCGTCGGCCATCGCTGCCACCAGGCCGCCGTAGCCGGTCTCGGGGAGGTCGCCGAAGAAGTCGCCGCCGTACTCCTCCTCGGTCCAGAACCAGCGCCACGACTCCTGCGTCGCGAGGCCGGCCGCGTCGGCCTCGACCAGTGCGAGCAGGGCCTGCCGTGCCCGGCGCGCGTCACCAGCGGGCAGACCAGCGTCAGCGACGAAGGCCTCGATGCCTTCGGCTGCCGTGATGTCGGCCCCGGCGCGCTGCTGCTGGCGCGCCACCTCGGCGGGGAACGTGTCGAACTGCATCGCGAGCGTGGCCGCCGACTCGGCCACGTCCAGTCGACGTCCCTCGGCGACGTCGAACCACGTCATCGTGCCCAGTGGGTTGCCAGGTCGGCACCGCACCGCGACCTCGTCGGCGAAGGTGCCCAGCGGGTTGCCCTCGGGATGGTGGATCCAGGAGCCGCCCAGGTCGAGCGGATGACCTCCTCGCACGACGGTGTGCAGCCTGCCGCCGATGCGGTCGCGCGCCTCGAGCACGACACACTCGACGCCGGCCGCGGTGAGCTGCCTCGCGGCCGTCAGCCCCGCGATGCCGGCCCCGACGACGACCACTCGTTCGACAGGCTGTGCGACCGGGTAGGCGACCGAGTGGGCGACGACCGGCTCGCTCACGGGGCGTCGCTCGGCGTCATTGCATCAGCCTCCCCCCATAGCGCGCGCCTCCACCAGTCCGACGCACGAGTTTGCTACCAATGGGTCATACCTGTGGGCGGTGTCGGCAGCCCTGGAACGGAGCACGCGATGAAGAAGCTCGTGATCGCCGTTGCTGTCGCCTTCGTGGCGTTCTACCTGTTCACCCGGCCTCAGGAGTCGGCCGACGTGGTGCACAGCGCCCTTGACCTGGTGACCAACGCCTTCGACTCGGTCATCACGTTCCTGACCGCGTTGTTCAGCTAGCGACGATGGCCGAGCGCCCGCGCCGATGGCCGTTCGGGTCGCGCGGGCGTTCAAGCGCGCGCGCCTGCGCGGTGCGCGAGCACCTGATCCGGGAACCCGACTTGGGCGTGGTCCTCGTCGACGCGGGCTCGCTCGAGGATCCTTGGTGGCCACCACTGGGTCGTCTACGTCCGCGCCCGCTGGAGCCGCTGGCCGGCGTCCTGTTCCTCCTGTTCCTGCCGGCGCCTCACCTGACTCGCGTGGTTCCCCTTCCTGCTCGGTTCCGGTGATCGCCCACGCCGCCTGGCGGCCCACGTGACGTACATGGACTGCTCGTCATCACCGACATCCGCGTCTTCCGCATCCCCGGGGTCCCGCCGCAGAAAGCGCGCGACCATGCCACTGTCCCGCATCCTCGACATCACCGTGGACCGCCCGCGGCTCGGGCGATCCTCAACTTCGGCCACTTCATGTTCGAGTCGGCCGCCCAGACCCAGGGCATGCACGACATCCGCTACGTGCCCGAAGCCTTTCTACTGGGAGAAGCTGATCCTCTACCACGTCCACGCCTCCAACGGCCCCACCACAGTGCCTCGCCCGGGCCAGGGATCGTCGCGAGGACGCTGCCCTTCGACCCGATCGACGAGGCGGCCCGGCAGTGGGGGCAGCGCTGGGACGGCGGTCGACCAGATGCGCGCCGTCACGTCGCTGATGCGGGTGCAGCAGCTGTGCTCGCCGAGCTCGACGAGCTGCTGCGGCCGCACGGGCTGACCTTCGCCCGCTACGAGGCGCTGGTGCTGCTGACGTTCTCCCGGGCCGGGGCGCTGCCGCTGGGCAAGATCGGCGAGCGGCTGCAGGTGCACCCGACGTCGGTGACCACGATCGTCAAGCGGCTGGAGGCGGCCGGGCACGTCGTACGCCGCCGCACCCGCGAGGACGGCCGGGCGGTCCTGGCCGCGATCACCGCCGAGGGCCGCGCGGTCGTGGAGGCGGCCACCGCCGACCTGGTCGGCGCCCGGTTCGCGCCTCGGCGACGCTCGACCGACGCCGAGCTGCGAGCGGCTGCCGCGCTGCTGCGCCCTGCGCCGCGCGGCGCCGGCGACTTCTGAGTGACCGCGAGCCGCCGTTCACGGTCCGGCGAGCGTCGCAGAGGTTCGACGGCAGATAGTAGGACGTCCTACTATTTCGAGGTGCGTCGACCGCAGGAGGACGCCAGTACCGAGCGCATGACGACGGCGGCGCGCGCTGGCAGCAGCGCTACGACGCGGCTCGCGGGTGCGCGACGCCGACTTCACCACGCTGTCCGGCATCGAGGTCGAGCCGGTCTACGGCCCGGCCGACGAGGCCGCGACCGGTCGAGCGGATCGGCTGGCCGGGGGAGTTCCCGTTCACCCGCGGCCTCTACCCGACCGGCTACCGCGGCCGGACCTGGACGATCCGGCAGTTCGCCGGCTTCGGCAACGCCGAGCAGACCAACGAGCGCTACAAGATGATCCTCGGCCGCGGCGGCGGCGGGCTGTCGGTCGCCTTCGACATGCCGACGCTGATGGGCCGCGACTCCGACGACCCGCGGAGCCTCGGCGAGGTCGGCCACTGCGGCGTGGCGATCGACTCGGCCGCCGACATGGACGTGCTGTTCGCCGGCATCCCGCTCGGCGACGTGACCACCTCGATGACGATCTCCGGCCCGGCCGTGCCGGTGTTCTGCATGTACGCTGGTCGCGGCCGAGCGGCAGGGCGTCGACCTCGCGCAGGCTGAACGGCACGCTGCAGACCGACATCTTCAAGGAGTACATCGCGCAGAAGGAGTGGCTGTTCGCCGCCCGAGCCGCACCTGCGCCTGATCGGCGACCTGATGGAGTACTGCGCCGACGAGATCCCGGCCTACAAGCCGCTCAGCGTCTCCGGCTACCACATCCGCGAGGCCGGCTCGACGGCCGCGCAGGAGCTCGCGTTCACGCTGGCCGACGGCTTCGGCTACGTCGAGCTGGGCCTGTCCCGCGGCCTGGACGTCGACGCGTTCGCCCCGGGCCTGTCGCTTCTTCTTCGACGCCCACCTCGACTTCTTCGAGGAGATCGCCAAGTTCCGCGCCGCCCGGCGGATCTGGGCCCGCTGGCTGCGCGACGTCTACGGCGCGCACGACCGAGCAGGGCGCAGTGGCTGCGCTTCCACACCCAGACCGCCGGGGTCTCGCTGACCGCGCAGCAGCCGTACAACAACGTCGTCCGCACCGCGGTCGAGGCGCTGGCCGCGGTGCTCGGCGGCACCAACTCGCTGCACACCAACGCCCTCGACGAGACGCTGGCGCTGCCGAGCGAGAAGGCCGCCGAGATCGCGCTGCGCACCCAGCAGGTGATCATGGAGGAGACCGGCGTCGTCAACGTCGCCGACCCGCTCGGCGGCTCCTGGTACGTCGAGGCGCTGACCGACCGGATCGAGGCCGAGGCCGAGGCGATCTTCGACCGGATCCTGCGAGGGTGGCTGCGGCGACCCGACTCGGACTGCGAGGCGAGCCGGCGGCGCAGGCCGACCGCGATCGGCGGCCGATGACCGCGGGCATCCTGCGCGGCATCGAGGACGGCTGGTTCACGGCCGAGATCGCCGAGGCCGCCTTCGCGTACCAGACCGAGCTGGAGAAGGGCGACAAGAAGATCGTCGGCGTCAACTGCCACACCGCCACGGTCACCGACGACCTGGAGATCCTGCGGGTCAGCCACGAGGTGGAGCTCGAGCAGGTGCCGGCTGCTCGCGCGCGCGCGGGCCGCGCCGCGACGAGGCCGCGGTCGACGCGCGCGCTGGCCGGACTGGTCGAGGTCGCCCGCACCGACGGCGAACATGATCGCCGCCGATGCTGGACGCCGTCCCGCGCCGAGGCCACCCTGGGCGAGATCTGCGACGCGCTGCGCGCCGAGTGGGGCGAGTACACCGAGCCCGCCCGGTTCTGATTCGAAATCTCGGGTACGGTGACGCCGCCTATGCATTTACCTCTGGGAGGCAAAGGGTGCGCGTTTCCATTCTCGGGGGGGACGGATATCTCGGATGGCCGACCGCCATGCACTTCTCGGCCCGAGGCCACGAAGTCGCGGTGGTCGACAACTACCTCCGGCGGCGGACAGTTCTCGAGACGGGGAGCGACAGCCTCATCCCCGTGCTCAACCTCCACCAGCGCGTCGCCGCGTGGCACGAGGTGACCGGGCGGACCATCGAGGCTCACACCTTCGACCTGTGCGACTTCGAGCCGCTGGACCTGCTCTTCAAGGCTTCCGGCCGGACGCCGTCATCCACTACGGGCAGATCCCGTCGGCGCCGTACTCGATGGTGGACCGGCGCCACGCCATGTTCACGCAGCAGAACAACATCGACAACAACCTCAATGTCATCTTCGCGATCGTCGAGAACGACCTTGACTGTCACCTCGTGAAGCTCGGCACGATGGGGGAGTACGGCTGTCCCAACATCGACATCGAGGAGGGCTACCTCGAGATCGAGCACAAGGGCCGCAAGGACACGCTGCCGTTCCCCAAGATGCCGCACAGCTGGTACCACGCCTCCAAGGTCGCCGACTCGACGAACATCCACTTCGCGTCGCGCGTCTACGGCCTGCGCGCCACCGACCTCAACCAGGGTGTCGTGTACGGCGTCTCCACCGACGAGACCCTGCTCGACGACCGGCTGATCACGCGCTTCGACTACGACGAGCAGTTCGGCACCGCCCTCAACCGGTTCTGCGTCCAGGCCGTCATCGGCCACCCGCTGACGGTCTACGGCAAGGGCGGCCAGACCCGCGGCTTCCTCAACATCCGCGACACCCTGCCTTGCGTCGAGCTGGCGGTGCATCAACCCGGCCGACCGTGGCGAGATGCGCGTCTTCAACCAGTTCACCGAGACGTTCTCGATCCGCCAGCTGGCCGAGGAGGTGCAGAAGGCGGCAGTGAGCTCGGGCATCCAGGTCGACATCGGCGAGGTCGACAACCCCCGCACCGAGGCGGCCGAGCACTACTACAACCCGACGCACACGAAGCTGCTCGACCTCGGGCTCGAGCCGACACTGCTGTCCGAGGACCTCGTCTCCGACACGCTCGTGACGCTGCAGCGCTTCAAGGACAGCGTGATCGTCGAGGTCATCGCGCCCCGCACGACGTGGGGGTGAACCAGCCGCGGGTCCTTGTCACCGGGGGCGCCGGGTTCGTCGGCGTCAACCTGGCTCCGGTCCTCGCCGCTCGAGGCTTCGCGACCCGGTGCTTCGACAACATGAGCACCGGGCGTCGCAGACGACGCGGAGGCGCGCCGGGTACGACGAGATCGTCGAGGGCGACATCCTTGACCTCGATGCCTTGCAGCGGCGCAGTCCGCGACTGCCACTACGTCGTGCACCTGGCCGCCCAGGCGGGCGTCCCGCGTCGGTGGCGGACCCGCTGCGGGACAGCGAGATCAACGTGCGCGGCACCCTGCACGCGTTGCTGGCAGCCCGCGACGCGCAGGTGGACGGCTTCGTCTCGCCTCGTCGAGCGCGCCCCTCGGCGACATCGATGCCGCCGGCGCACGAGGGCATGCCTGCCGGCCCAAGTCGCCGTACGGCGCCTCGAAGCTCGCGGGTGAGGGGTACTGCTCCGCCTTCCCCGGCAGCTACGGTCTGCCGACGGTGGCACTGCGTTTCTCCAACGTCTACGGGCCCTACAGCTACCACAAGGGGTCGGTCGTCGCCGCGTTCTGCAAGCAGGCCAGCGCCGGGCAGCCGCTCGTGGTGTATGGCGACGGCAGCCAGACGCGTGACTTCATCTATGTCGGGGACCTGTGCGAGGGCATCGCCGCCGCGCTGACCTGTGGCGAAGGCGGGGTCGTCATCGCACCTCGGGTCCGGGGTCGAGACGTCGGTGATGGACGTGGCCAAGACGGTCATCGACAAGTTCGGTGGTGTCGTCGAGATCGAGCATCGCCCCGAGCGGGCCGGTGACGTCCTTCGCAGCAGCGCCGACATCTCAGGCGCGCGGGCCCTGCTCGGCTTCGACCCGCGACGACCTCCCTCGACGACGGGCTGACCGACACTGTCGCCTGGTTCAAGTCGGCCGAATGAGGGCGTTGCGGCGCTGGGGCCACCGGCCTCCTCACCGTTGCGGCGGTGGAGCAGGTGCGCCGTGCGCGAGGCAGGAGCGCGCGACGGCACGCGCGCCGGCGTCGTACGCGCTGATGCCGTGAGCAGCGCGCTGGCAGGGCTGGAGGCTCCGCGAGGTCCCTCGGTCGTCGTCGTCATGGCTGCGCTCGAACGAGGGCGAGAGCATCGGCAGCGTGCTCGCCTCGCTGCCGCAGGCAGTGGCCGGCGTGCCGCTGCGTGCCGGTCGTGGTCGACGACGGCAGCACGGATGACACCGCGCGGCGTGGCGGACCGTGCCGGAGCGGTCGTGGCGACCCACCGGCGCAACCTCGGGCAGGGCGATGCGTTGCGGACCGGCTTCGCGGTGGCTCAGGAGCTCGGCGCCAGCGGTCGTGGTGACGATGGACGCGGACGGGCAGCACGACCCGGCGCGATCGCCGGCTCTGGTGGAGCCGGTCCTCGCCGACGAGGCCGACTACGTGCAGGGGTCGCGCTTCCTCGGCCGGTACGACGATGCCGGGGGCATGCGCCACGCGGGCATCAAGGGCTTCACGAGGTTGATCAACGCTGCTCGCGTCGACGCAGGTGACCGACTGCACCAACGGCTATCGCGCGATTCGCGGCTCCGGGGCTCGCGCGGATGCGCCTGGTCGAGGACCGGTTCTCGGCCTCGGAGATCATCATCGAGGCCGCGGCGTCGCGGCCTGCGGATGCGTGAGGTGCCGGTGCACATCCGCAGCCGCGAAGTGGGCGAGAGCAGGAAACCGCGAGGACTCGGCTACCCGTCGGGGTACCTCGCAGCCATCCTCCGGTCGTGGGCGCGGGCTACCCTGCGTCGGTGGCTCCCGCGTCCGGCATCAAACGCTGACGTCGTGACCGCTGCTCTCGCCCTGTTGTTGTGCCTCGTGCTCCCCGGCATCGCCGGGGGAGTGCTGCTGACCTGGTCCTCCGACGACCCCGCCCGGCCCGGTGCGCTGGTCCTGCGAGGCGTGTCCGCCGGCGTCTCCGCGTGGCTGCTCAGCTCGGGGCTGCTGGAGCGCACGGTGGGCATCACCAAGACGTCCGCATGGGTGATGCGAGGTCCTGCTGGGCGTGGCCAGCGTGGCGGTGCTCGCTGCTGCCCCGGAGCCGCGCGGTGCTCCGCTCCGCGCTGGCCGAGGCCGGCTACTTCGCTGCGCTCGTCGCTGGTCACCTGGTCGCATGGCTGCCGGTCGGGCTCCTCGTCCTGCAGGACGACCTGGAGCCCTTTCGGGTCGACGCCTTGGTACTACTGGAGCCTCGCGCAGCGGTGGCCGACGTCGGTCATGTGCCGGCGAAGGCGACGGAGTGGGGCACGACCCTGCCCTTCCTCGCGGACTACCGGCTCTTCTCCGACGGGACGGCGCTGCTGCTCGCCCAGGGACGGCAACCATGACGTCCGCGTCGTGCAGGCCGTGGTCGTGGTCGCCGTGCTGCTGCTCGGCTGCGGCGCAGCCTTGTTGGCCAACGCCCTGGGCTCGGGCCGGCTCGCCTCGCTGGTTGCGGCGCGCGATGGCGGTCGCGACCGGGATCGGCGCGCTGCGCCTCACGTCGTACCGGCCCGAAGGCCTCGGGCTCGGTCTGAGCCTGCTGGTGGTGGCCTGCTTCGTCGACTGGTTCCGCCGCGGCGAGCGCGCCTCCCTCGTCGCCGGCTGTCTGGTGGGTGTCGCGCTGGCCAACGTCCACGGCATTGCCCTGCTTGGCGGCTGCGGTGATGCTGGTCGCGGCCGGCGTGGCCACCATGCCTCGTCCGGGATGCGTCGACACCTGCTCCGCGTGTTGGGGTCGGGCCTGGCGCTGCTGGCCAGCGTGGCGTGGCGGGGCTGGTGCTGGGCGGGCGTCGGGGCGAACCAGGTCGGGAACTTCGCCAATCAGCAGCGGGCTGGCCGACCCGACATGGGACTTCATCCGCGCGATCAGGGGCAACTCCCCGTCCTTCCTCCGAGCAACCGCGTCTCTGTCGACGGTGCGTTGACGCACTCACTCCACGGCGCCGGTCCTGGGTGATCGCTGCCTTGGCCGTGGCCATCGTCGGCCTGTTGATCGGGCTGGTCACGAGGCAGGGCGTCGCTCGTCGGGCCCTGATGTTCAGCCTGGTCGCGCTCGTGGGCCTGGGCGGCGTCGCGGCGGTGCTCGCGCTCGGCTGGTCGAGCTAGGTCCCGCGACGCACCGGCAGCTCGCGACTTGTCCAGGAGGCGACCCTGCTGGTCGGGCCTTTCGTGGCATGCGGCGTTGCCTGCATGCGTGACTCGTTGGCCGACGGGTCCGGCCTGCTCTGGCAGAGGACGTTGTGTGCGGTGTTGGTGGTGGCCTCCTGTGGCCTCGGGATGCTTCCACAGCGCACGCGTCGAGACCGTCCTCAGCGTCAGCGGCCGCAGCCTGCGGACGTGAGCGCGCTCGAGCGTCTCGGCCTGCCCAGTGACGCCGTGGTCCTCACCAACGCCTACACCGAGGGGTACGTCGCGGAGGTGATGGGCGCCACCGGACTGGTGGAAGGTCGCGCGCCGTACACCTATCCGACGGTGCTCACCAGAGCGAACCGGCTGCTCCGGGAGGCAAAGACCTTCTACCGCCGCCCTTGCCACAACGCCGATTTCCTGGCCGAGAACGACGTGTCGTACGTGGTCGTGGCAAAACGCGGCTCGTTCGCGCTCGCTACCCCCAACGTCTTCGCCAGGAACGTTCCGCCACAACGACTGGGCAACTGTCCTGGACTGACCCCCGTGCTGACGACGAGTGACCTACTCGTCTACAAGGTCGATCGATGAGGCGCGCCGCCGGTGGTCAACGGCACAGCTCACGGTCGCGACGCGTCATCCTCGCCGCAGTGCTCGCCTCCTTGTTTGCGGGCGCAGTGTCGTGCTCCTGGTTCGGCGACGACGCCGAGCCCAAAGCAAAAGCTCCTTCGCGGGCGCCCCATCCGCCGACCGTGGACAGCGGAGGCGGCGTCCACAACCCGACCTTCTACTACGCCGGCAAAGAACCCCTGCGAGACGGTGCCGACCTGTCCGCGTTGGGCAAGCCGTCCATCGTGGTGACCACCCCAGGAGCGAATGAGCAGGCCGCCGTCCGCGCTATCCACTCAGTGGGTGCCAAGGCGTATCGCTACGTGCAGTTCTACTGGGCGCCGGACAAGGGAATCTACGAAGGGATCGACCTCGGGAAGCATCCGGGCTGGGCGTTCTGCAGGCAGGGAAAGCGACCACTGCTCGGTCGGACCACCACGGAAGCCGACGGCGCCAAGCGTGACTGGTACTTCCTCGACACGAACGAGCGCGCCTTGCGTAGCAGGATCGCCAAGATCCTGGCCTCCTACAAGGCGAAGGGTTGGGACGGCCTGATGTGGGACCGCGGGGGTGCGGCGACGCAGAACGCCACGGACGCGGCCGGCCGCCCGGTCTGGGACGCGACCTCCTCGTGCACCGACGACCCGCACAAATCTCATGCACAGTTCGCCGACGCGTACGTCGACATGCTGGGGCTGGCCCGACAGGCAGGTCTGCAGGTCATGCTCAACACTGGGACGTCTGCGTACGACCCGGTACGGCCGTTCAGGCCCGATCCGACCGATGCGGCCTGCCGCGAGAGGCGGTGGGAGGACTGCAGCTTTACCGAAGACGGCCGCGACGACGCGGACCTGTTGCTGAACGAGTCGATCGCCTTCCCCCGCGACAAGCTGTGGCAACGAACCTTCGATGCCAACCAGCAATCAGAGCGCGAAGGTCGTCGGGTCGTAGGGCTGCTCACGACGTACACCCTCGGCGGGCCCGCTCACCAGAACCGCGCCGACGTGTTCTACGAATGGGCCCGGGTCAAGCTCTTCGACCTCCCGCTGGCGGTCAACACCGGAGACGACGGCTGCGATCACGTCCAGAGCGACGTGTGCAATCGCTTCGGCACGTATCCCGAGCTGATCGACGTACGGTTCGGGCAACCCGTGGCGAGCGCCCCGCGGGCGCAGCGCTGCATCCCCGGCAGCGATGTGAGGTGTCTGTGGACGCGGCAGTATGCGAACGGTTTGAACATCGTCAACGTCAGCGGCCGCCACCTCACCTCCGTGCGGTTCGACACACCCGACGGCAAGTGCCGCTACGTCTACGACGTGTTCACGCGCAAGGCACTTTCCGGCAACACCTGCATCTCAAGGATCGAGGTCGACCTGCCGCCGTGGAGCGGGCGGCCGCTGCTCGAGTCGACCCGGCCGTGGAGCAGGTGACATGGCCGACGCCGACCGCTTCAATTTGTCGAAATCGGTCACAGCGCTTGCCTGGGTAACGCTGACTGTGGCGGCGGTGCTCGTCCAGGGCTTCCCCGGGCACCGTGTTCCGTTCTTCACCGGTGATCTCGCGTTCCACGTCGGCACTGCACACACGATGCAGTTCGGCGACCTCAACGGAAGCGGGCCGTACGCAGGCCTGCCCTCTTTCTACGGCGGGACCTTCGTTCTCGTCCTTGCGTTCCTCGGAAAACTGGGTCTCGACCCTGATCACGCGCTCATGGTGCTTTCTTGGGCCGAGCCGCTTCTATGGGTGGCTGCGGCAGCCACCCTTGCGCGGGCGATGTGGCCGGCCCGCGCGACCGTGCAGCTGACCTTCGCGGCGCTGGTGTGCTGGGCCGCCGGGACCGGGCTCGGGATGACCGATCAGTGGGTCAATGCGCCGAACATCGCAGGCCAGGTGTTCTGGCCGCTCTTCCCGCGCGACGTGGCGCTCATGCTGCTGCTTGTCGCAGTTGCTGCCGCGGCGTCGGGCCGCTGGGTGCTCACGGGTGTCCTTGTCGCACTCTGCATCTCGGTGCAGACGCAGGTCGGGTTCCTTGCACTCGCCTCGTGCGGCCTGGCGGTCATGGTCGTCGCGGCCCGGTCGCTATGGCTCAAACAGGTCGGCGGTGCGGTGGTGCTAGCCCTGGTCGGCTCCTCCTGGTGGTGGCTTCCCCGCGTTGTGTGGGCTTCTCGATACGGCCTGGATCTCAGCGGTAGTGAGACCAGGGTGGATCTGGCCCCGAGTCTTCGGTCGTTGTGGGAGGCGTATGGACTCTTGCTGCCGCTGGTGGCGGTGGGGGCGGGCCATGCGATCGTCGGATGGTCGAAGCTGACGCCGCCGCAGCGCTTCCGGCTGTGGTGGGCGGCGGCGATGATCCTGATGCTGACGTTGGCCGCCGTCGCGGCGGGTGACCTCCTCAGCGTGCGCCGCGCTCTCGTCCTCGTCGACCATCCCGCTCACGGCCATAGCCGTGGATGGCCTCGTGGCTGTCGCCGACCTTGCGCGGCGACCACGGTGGGCTGGTCCGGCGGTGGCGATCGCATTGGTTGCAACGGTGATCGCGGTGTCCGCACCGATGCTGTACAGCACCGCGACCGTGCACTGCCCCAGTGGACGAAGGCACGCTACGGCGCGCTCATGTACTCCCCTTCGCCATGGGATCCGGTGTGGACCCACGTTGCCCGCGACAGGTCTCCGTATGCTCGCTGCGCCCAGCGACGCGGCGATGGCTTGGTTCCAAACAGGCCGACCGGTGCTCTACGTCCCGAGACCCGGCTACCTCAAGCTCGGGTTCGACGCGGCCCGTGCGACGGGATGGGGCGAGGAGCCCGGCGTGAAGCGGTCACGTCCGCCTTCATGGCCGGACCCGAGGCGCTGTGCCGACTGGCCAACGCACGGGGGGCGGAATCCCTGCTACTGCGATCTCGAAGAGGCAAGCTGGGCCTGGTCGATTTCTCCGCCGGAACTGCCGCCGACGCCGGACTGACGGGCCCCCGCGTCCGCACGGTCGACCGCAACGATGTCGTCCTCGCGATTGTGCCACCGACGAGAGGGTCGATCTCGATCCCGTACGGGCTGTCGACGGCAGGCGATCTCCGTCTGGCAGGCGGCCGGTGGTCCGGAGAGGACCTTCACGCTGGGCGTCGACGGCCAGCGGCTCGGCCCGACCCGATTCGTGACCGACGGGGCGGCTCAGCGCCTCGACTTCAGGCGTCCGAAGTCGCGCAGCAGGTCGATCTTCCTCGTCAATGCGACCAGCCGCCCCCTGCTGCTGCTGCGCGTCGTGGCATATGCGCCGTGGGACGGGGCCAGCGCGCCGGCGGCTGTGGTGTCTCGCGCCCGGCTCTGTGGCGAGCGCGACTAAATATGCTTTTAGCAATGTTCTGCCCGATCTGTTCCCATTGACTACGCTAAGTAAAGAGTCGTATCCTCGACAAAGCCCCTGGGAGTTGTCTGGATGGTTCTTCGCGCCCGATCAGTGGTGCCGGCTCTGTTGGCCCTGGGGCTGATTCTCGGCGTCGCCGGACTTGGCGGGGGAACCGCCGCCGCTGCGTCGTCGAAGGCGACGAATCCGGTTGCCACGACCTCCGGCGGCGTGAGCAACCCGACCTTCTACTACGGCGGAGCCACCCGGCTGCGCGTCGGGGAAGACCTCTCGGCGCTCGGACGGCCTCCATCGTGGTGACGACGACCAAGGGGGGCAGGGCGACGCCGACGCGATAGCGGCCATCCACTCGATCAACGCGAAGGCCTACCGCTACGTCCAGTTCTACTGGGCGCCAGACGATGCCGCCTACGAGGGAATCAACCTCTACGAGCATCCGGAATGGGCGTTCTGCGGCGGGGACGGGAGCAAGGTCCTCGGCAGGAAGACAGACGGCGGCTCCCGCAGCTGGTACTTCCTCGACGCCAACGAGAAGTCGCTCGAGGCCACCTCGCTCAGCTCCTCGACCAGTACAAGGCCCAGGGATGGGACGGCGTGATGTTCGACCGGGGCGAGGCGGCGACGCAGTACGCCAAGGACATCGCACGGACGGCCCGTCTGGTACAAGAAGTCGACGTGCACGTCCGACCCGTACAAGGCGGGCGCCCGGTTCTCCGACGCCTACGTGAACATGCTCGGCCTCGCGCACGAGGCGGGCCTCCAGGCCATGATGAACAACGGCGAGTCCCCGTTCGATCCGGTCGCTCGGATGCGGCCGGATCCCTCCAACGCCAGCTGTCAGAAGGCGCGGTGGTCGAAGTGCCGGTTCCTCTCAGACATCTGGTCGAAGGTCGACCTGGTCCTGAACGAGACGGCGACCCGGCCCAAGGACGTCGACTGGGCACGGACGTTCGCGGCCAACCAACGCAGTGAGCAGAGTGACGTCGTACAAGAGCCGCACCGTCGCGCTCATCACCACGGCAAGCCTGCGTGGGGCGCAGAACCAGAATCGCTCGACCGTCTTCTACGCGTGGTCCCGCGTCAAGCTGTTCGACCTCGCGGTACTCGGTGAACACGGGTGACGGGGGATGTGCGGGACGCACGTCAGGACGCCGTGTGCAACCGGTACGGGACCTACCCTGCAGCTCACCAACATCGACTTCGGGAAGGTCCAGGGCACCAAGCCGATGGCCAAGAGCTGTGCCAGGCACAGCAAGATCCACTGCCTCTGGATGCGCCGCTACGGCAAGGGCATGAACCTACTGAACGCCAGCGGGACGGCTCGGACCGTGACGGTCGGCACCAACCTGTCCAGCTGCCGTTATGTCTTCGACGTCTACGCCGGCAAGCCGTTGGCCGGCAACAAGTGCGTCAAGAGCCTGAGCATCAAGGTGCCTGCGTGGAGCGGGCGTCCCCTCACGTACTCCGCGCAGAAGTACTCCTAGCCTCGATCCACCGGCTGGGTGCGGCGGATGTGCGCCGGCAGCCCGACCAGCAGCGCGACGGCGACCGAGCACGAGCCCAGCAGGTAGCCCAGCTCCACGCGCAGGAACAGGTCCTGCGACAGCATCGTGCCGACCACGAGCCCGACGATTCCCAGCGACCATGCCAGCGCGTTCATCCGGTGTCCGCCGGCGGCGATGGCGGCTCCGCTCAACGCGATCGCCAGCACGAGCACCGAGCTGGCCCCGGCGAGCAGTGCCATCGTCGAGCGGCTCAGCGTGAACCCCGAGCCGAACAGCAGCCGCACCGCCAGCGGTCCGAGCAGGTAGGCGCCGATCGTCGTCACCACCACGAGGCCGAGACAGGCGACGGTGAGCCGACGCAGGGCAAGCGTCAGCTCTGGTTCGACCGGCCGCGACCAGGGCCGCCAGGTTCGGCAGCAGCGTCGCCTGGACGGCTTGGAACAGGTACAGCGAGAGCCTGGCCAGCACGAGGGCGCTCAGGAAGCGGCCGGCCTGCCCCTCCTGCCCGGGGCTCGCCAGCACCTGCACCGCCAACGGGCCGGCGTTGGCGAGCGACTGGGCGAGGATCGACCCGAGCGCCAGCCATCCCATGGCCCGGGTCGAGTCACGCCAGGTCGCCGGCAGTCCTGGGCTCAGCCGGGTCCTCGCGCCTAGGCGGGTCACGAGCAGCGTGGACACGAGGGGTGCTGCAGCGATGGCGACTCCGAATGCCGTTGCCGAGCGAACCCCCAGCAGCACCAGGGCCGCACCGATGGCGAGCCGCACCACCGACTCGGCGGCCACCAGCCGGCCGAAGTCCTTGAAGTCGCCCAGGCCGGAGAAGATCCCTCGTGCGGTGAAGGAGACGGCGTACGCCACCACCGCACCCTCGAAGCACCACAGCAGCGCCCATTGCCCGTCGAAGAGCTCGCGCGTGAGCCAGTCGCCCGCAACAAGCGCGGCGACCCCCGCCGCCACGGCCATGGCTGCCGCGATCACCTGTACCTTGCGCGCGGCTCGAGCGCCACCTCGCTCGCCGCGCTGGCCCGCGATGACCCGGCCCAGCTCCTGCTGGACGGGCAGGAACAGCCCGGGACCGACGATGAAGACCAGCGCCCACAGGGTCGAGAGCGGAGCGAAACCGGCGGGACCGAGGACCCGGCCGGCCAGGCTCAAGAACAGGTAGGTGAAGACACCGGCGCCGAGCACGCCCGAGCCGACTGAGCTGAGTCCCGAGAGAACAGGGACCTCGGGCGGGTGAAGGCGATGGCCCTCACTCCGGCGCCGCGGGCTCGGCGAGGGACCTCACGAACCGTGACGTTACCGGTGGGGCGGCCACGGATGGCGGGTATCGACGCCGGAGGTGAGTTCGCGAGCGCTATCAGCAAGGATGGAGCCATGAGTCAGCAGTCGTTCTCCCGCCCCGGTGCCGTCGACCTGTCAGGTCTGAAGCGGCCAGCACCGTCAGCGCCGCGCCGCGGGCGCCGGACCTTCGGGTGCTCCCGGCTCGTACTCCGTCGCGCTCGACGAGCAGAACATCCAGCAGGTCGCTGCAGACGTCGATGAACGCACCCGTTCGTGCTGGTGGTCTACTCGCCGACGCAGGCGCCCGAGAGCGCTCGCCTCGCCGACCGATCTCGAGACTCTCGCGGACGAGTTCGACGGGCGCTTCCTGCTCGGCAAGGTCGACGTCGACGCCTCCCCCCAGCTCGCGCAGGCGCTGCAGATCCCGTCCGTGCCGCTCGTCGCGCTCGTGGTGTCGGGCCGGATGATGCCGCTGCTCCAGGACGCGCCGGCGCTCGCCGACCTGCGGACCTGCTCACCCAGGTGCTCGAGCAGATGGCCACCCAGGGCGTCACCGGCCGGCACCAGCCGCAGTCGGGTGCGCCGGAGCCGGTCGAGGGCGAGGAGCCCGAGGAGTACGTCGACCCGCGCTACGCCCCCGCGCAGGACGCGCTCGCCGACGGCGACGTGGACAGGGCGGTCGCCGAGTACCAGAAGCTCGTCGACGCCAACCCCGCCGACGCCGAGGCGGCCGGCGGTCTCGCCATGGCCAAGGTGCTGCAGCGCACCCAGGGCGTCGACCAGGCCGCAGCACGTGCGGCTGCTGCCGCCGACCAGGACGACGTCGACGCGCAGACGCTCGTCGCAGACATCGACATGCTCGGCGGGCACGTCGACGACGCCTTCGCCCGTCTCGTCGACCTGGTCCGTCGTACCAGCGGCGCGGAGCGCGACCAGGCCCGCACCCACCTGCTCGGGCTGTTCGCCGCCGTCGGCAACGACGACCCGCGGGTCCTCAAGGGCCGCCAGCAGCTCGCGTCCGCGCTGTTCTAGGCCTGGTCCCCGGGCCTGACCAACCCTGACTCGTAGCCGAATACGACGATCTGCACCCGGTCTCGCAAGTCCAGCTTTGCGAGGATCCGGGCGACATGGCTCTTCACCGTCGCCTCCCCGAGGAACAGCCGCGCGGCGATCTCCGCGTTCGAGAGGCCTTCGGCGACGCACCGGAGCACCTCGAGCTCGCGGCTGCTCAGCTCCGCTGCGATCCGGGCCGCGACGTCGTACGGCGGTCGTCTGCAGAAGTCCGAGATGAGCCTCCGGGTGATGGCTGGCGCGAGCAGCGCATCACCGGCAGCGACGGTTCGTACGGCGGACGCCAGCTGTTCGCGGGTCGCGTCCTTGAGCAGAAAGCCGCTCGCCCCTGCCCGCATGGCGCGGTAGACGTACTCGTCGAGGTCGAAGGTCGTCAAGATGAGCACGCGGGCGGGCGAACCCGCGCGCACCAGGTGCTCCGTGGCCTCGATGCCGTCCACATCGGGCATGCGGATGTCCATCAGCACAACGTCCACCGGCGTCGACCTGGTGAGGCCGAGGACCTCGCGACCGGTGGCCGCCTCACCCGTGACAACGATGTCGGGCTCGGCGGCGAGCATCATCCGCAAGCCCTCGCGAAGCAGGTCCTGGTCGTCGGCGATGAGGACGTTGATCACGCGTCGGCCCGGTCGAGTGGCATCCGCGCTCGAACATGGAAACCGCCATTTGGGAGGGTGCCCGCCTCGAGCTCGCCGCCGAACATCGCGACCCGCTCACGCATGCCGACCAGGCCGTGGCCGGCGCCGTCGCCGTTGCTCGTGGCAGGGCCTTCGTCTGTCACCTCCACGGTGACGGTGGTCGGCGTGCCATCGACCACGACCGTCGCCCGGTGTGTGCCCGAGTGCTTCAACGCGTTGGTCAGCGACTCCTGGACGATGCGGTAGACCGACAAGTCGACGGCGGGAGCAAGATCGGACGCACTGCCCTCGATGCGCAGGTCCACGTCCAGCCCCGCGGTCCGAACCTGGTCGACGAGGTCCGGCAGTGAGTGGATGCCCGGCTGCGGGGCGAGCGAGGAGTCGCCACCGTCCTGGCGCAGTACTCCGAGCAGCCGCCGCATCTCCACCAGTGAGGCGCGGCCACTCCTCTCGATCTTCTCGAGGGTGGCCTCGCTCGGACCACCCGCGGCGCGCGCCCCAGCTGCCTGCACCACCATCACGCTCAGGTTGTGCGACACCACGTCGTGGAGCTCGCGGGCCAGCCTGGCCCGCTCGTCGAAGACCGCCCGCTCCGCAGCCCGCTCGAGGCGCTCGGTGCGCTCGGCGGCCGCCTTCTCCTCGGTGCGGTTGCGGACATACACGCCGACGAGCCACGTCGCGACGAACGCGACCCCGAAGAAGGAACCGCTCCACAGCTGCCCATGGTCGCCGGAGCGGATGTTCTTGTCTTCGACTGCGTAGATCGCGTAGGCCAGCACCCCGACGAGGAGAGCAAGGGCGGCGCGTCGACGGTCGCAGTAACGCCCTGCGGAGTACACCGCGACGCCTGCGCAGTACATGTTCTGCACGCCCTCCGTCGAGTCGCTCGTGATCACGGCCTGGAGGACCACTGCTGCCATCACGGCGAGGAAGGCGACCAACGGTGACTGCCGCCGCCACGCCAGCGGCAGCGAGAGCAGGAACGGGTAGACGACCACCAGCCAGGCCGGTCCGTCCACACCGTCACTGAACGGGTTCGGGTGCACCCAGGTGGCGACCGCAGAGATTGCTAGCCCCACCGCGGCGACGGCCAGGTCGAGCCGTGAGCAAGGCAGGTACGACGCGGCACCATGCGCTCACGGTATCGCCGCAGGGGCCAGCCACCTCCGTCTTCGGGCTATCGCCGATCCGCCTCGAGGAGGAAGCAATCCGGTCCGCAGACGGACGATCAAGACGGTGCAGCGTCCCTAGCGTCGAGCGGACAGGCAACGAGAGGAGAGCTCGCCATGACCGCGCAGGCCACCAGCTCCACAAGGTGCACACCGGTGCGCCCCACGGCTCGTCGGGAACCGCGTCGCGCTGATCGGCGCCTGCTGTACTTCACGAGTCGGTGGCGATCATCGCCGCCGGTGGGATCGACGTCTGGTTCCCCGCCGGCACAAGCCGGCCACGGTCCTCCACGGCTACCTCGGCAACGGCGACGCCTTCGCGTGGGCCGCAGGCTGGTTCTCGGTCGTGCTGCTCGGGCGGGTGCTGTACGCCGTCGCCGTGCGTCACGCGCTCGCCGCTCGGGCTCGGATCACCGCTGGCGCTCTTCGGAGTCTTCGCCATGGCCGCGGGTGTCGTTTTCGAGCTCACGAGTGCCGCTGTCGTGGCCGGCACGGCGGTCGCGGCCGACCACGGGGCCGACGCCGGCTAGTTACCGCGCTCGACACGGTTGCCACCGCGGTGGAGAGCCTCCTGTGGGGCACTGTCGGTGTCAGTGCGCTGGCCCTTTCTGTCGCGATGCTGAGCTCGCGGCTGTTCCCGCGGGTGCTGTGCTGCCTCGGTCTGCTCGCAGGTGCACTGCTCGTCGTCGACGGACTGTTCTTCAGTGCCCCGTCTTACACACAGGTTGCGAGTGCCCTCCAGGTGGCCGTCCCCGTGCTGTGGGTGTGGATGCTGTGGACCGCGCTGCTGCTGTGGCGGCGGAGGTGACCGCGTTTGTCAGGCGCGGCCGGACTCGGTGTACGCCGTGCCGCCGCCCTCGAGCGTGCGCAGCGCGGCCTCGATCCGCCGTGCGGTGAAGTCGGCGCAGTTGCTCGCGCACCTCGTCGAGCGTGCAGAACTGTGCCGAGCGGATCTCGCGTGCCTGCAGCACGGCCTCGTCGAGCACGGACGCGTCGGCGACGCCGCCGTCGAAGACCAGGCAGAGCGCGTCGTCCCAGCCGCCCCACGGCGGCAGCCAGTCGGTGACCAGCAGCGCGCCCGCCTTCGATGTCGAAGCCGAGCTCCTCCTCGACCTCGCGCGCCACCGCGACCTGCGGCGACTCGCCGACCTCGACCACGCCGCCCGGCAGGTCGAAGTCGTTCTTGTAGGTCAGCCGGCACAGCAGCACCCGGCCGTCGTTGTCGCGCACCAGCATCTGCGCGATCGCGCGCTTGCGGGGCAGGAAGGAGTTCAGCAGCGCGCGGAAGCCCGCCGGCCTCGGTGGTGGGCGGGTCGGTCGCGAGCCGGGCGAAGACCACCTTGTCCTCGCGGCCGTCGTCCGACGGTCGCCGTGCCCGCGCAGCACGCCCTCGCGTCGCAGGCCGGCGCGCGTCGCCACCCGCATCGCACGGCTCGTTGCCCGGCGTCGACGAGGGCCTCGACGCGCTCGAGCCGAGCCGCGCGAAAGGCGTAGTCGATCAGCAGCCGCACCGCCCGGGTGGCGTAGCCGTGGCCGGTGAAGTCGGGGGCGAGCTCCCAGGTCAGCAGCCCCGGCCGTCGGGCTCCTCGGTGAGGCAGACCGAGCCCGACGTCGGTGGTCTCGTGGCCGACCGCGAACAGGTGCGCGCCCGCGCGGTCGCGTCGCGACCGCAGCACCACGACGCCGTCGGTCAGCTCGGTCATCGGGTCAGCCTCGGTCAGGCTCGTTCAGCCGGGCGAAGCCACACGGCGCCGAGCGGCGGCACCGTCGACGGTGGCCGAGGCGGGCTGGCCGTGGTGCGGGCCGCCGGTCGGCCTGGACGGTGCCGAGGTTGCCGACGCCGGAGCCGGCGTAGAGCGTCGGCGTCGGTGTTGAGCAGCTCGTCCCACTCGCCGTGCCTGGGGCAGTCCGAGGCGGTAGTCGTGGTGGGGCACGGCGGAGAAGTTCGCCACGCACACCAGCGGCGGGTCGCCGGCGTCCCGGGGCCTGCGGATGAAGCTGAAGACGTTGTTGTCGGCGTCGTTGGCGTCGATCCACTCGAAGCCGGCGCCCTCGGTGTCGAGCGACCAGAGCGCGGGCGTCTCGCGGTAGAGCCGGTTCAGGTCGCGCACCAGCGAGTGCACGCCGCGGTGGTCGGCGTTGTCGAGCAGCCACCAGTCCAGCTCGCGGCCCTCGGCCCACTCCGACTCCTGGCCGAACTCCGAGCCCATGAACAGCAGCTGCTTGCCGGGGTGGGCCCACATGTAGGCGAGGAACGTGCGGAGGTTCGCCAGCTGCTGCCAGCGGTCGCCCGGCATCTTGCGCAGCAGCGAGCCCTTGCCGTGCACGACCTCGTCGTGGCTGATCGGCAGCACGTAGTTCTCGGAGTAGGCGTAGACGAGCGAGAACGTCATCTGCCCGTGGTGGTACTGCCGGTGGACCGGGTCGTTCTGCACGTAGCCGAGGCTGTCGTGCATCCAGCCCATGTTCCACTTGAAGCCGAAGCCGAGCCCGCCCAGGTGCGTGGGCCGGGTGACGCCGGGCCACGACGTCGACTCCTCGGCGATCGTGATGGCGCCCGGGACCCGCTTGTGCGCGGTGGCGTTCATCTCCTGCAGGAACGCGACGGCCTCGAGGTTCTCGCGTCCGCCGTACACGTTGGGCGTCCACTGGCCGGCCTCGCGGGAGTAGTCGAGGTAGAGCATCGAGGCGACCGCGTCGACGCGCAGCCCGTCGACGTGGAACTCCTCGAGCCAGTAGAGCGCGTTGGAGACCAGGAAGTTGCGGACCTCCTTGCGCCCGAAGTTGAACACGAACGTGCCCCAGTCGGGGTGCTCGCCGCGTGAGGGGTTCGGGTCCTCGTAGAGCGGCGTGCCGTCGAAGCTGGCCAGCGCGAAGTCGTCCTTGGGGAAGTGGCGCGGGCACCCAGTCGACGATGACGCCGATGCCCGCCTGGTGGAGCCGGTCGACGAGGTAGCCGCAGCCCGTCGGGGTCGCCGAAGCGCGCCGTCGGCGCGAAGTACGACGTGACCTGGTAGCCCCACGAGCCGCCGAACGGGTGCTCCATCACCGGCAGGAACTCGACGTGGGTGAAGCCCATGTCCTGCAGGTAGGGGACGAGGTCGTCGGCGAGCTCGGCGTAGGAGCGGCCGCGCCGCCAGGAGCCGAGGTGCATCTCGTAGACCGACATCGGCTTGTCGTGCGCGTCGCCGCTCTTGCGCGGCGCTCATCCAGTCGTCGTCGCTCCAGGTGTAGCGCGACTCGAACACCACCGACGACTGCGCCGGCGGGACCTCGGTGTGGAACGCCATCGGGTCGGCCTTCTCGCGCCACTCGTCGTCGGCGCCGAGCACGATGGAACTTGTAGCGCGTGCCGGAGCCGACGTCGGGCACGAACAGCTCCCACACGCCGGAGACGCCGAGCTGGCGCATCGGGTGCTCGCGGCCGTCCCAGCTGTTGAAGTCGCCCTTGACCCGCAGGCCCTTGGCCTGCGGCGCCCACACCGCGAACGCGGTGCCGCTCGACCGGTCCGGTGGGTCCGTCGTAGACGTGCACGTGGGCGCCGAGCACCCGCCACAGCTGCTCGTGGCGGCCCTCGTTGATCAGGTGCAGGTCGATCTCGCCGAGCGTCGGCAGGTAGCGGTAGGCGTCGTCGACGGTGTGCGCCGGCGCGCCGGCGTAGGTGACCTCGAGCCGGTAGTCGGGCACCTCGGGCACGTCGAGGACGCCCACCCAGACGCCTTCGTGCTCGTGCGCGAGCGGGGTGCGGTTGGTGCCGTGCACCACGACGACGGACTCGGCCAGCGGCCGGAACGCGCGCACGGTCACCGCGCCGTCGTGGACGTGCGCTCCCAGCACGCCGTGCGGGTCGCCGTGGCGCCCTTGCACGATCTGGTCGAGAACGGTCGGGTCGACGGGCAGCACGCCTCCCGCGTGGCCACGCTGGGACCGGGCTCATGCGGTTGTCTCCTCCATGACGAGGCTCGGGACGCGCAGCGCTCGGTGAGCCGGGCGATCGCGCCGAGCGGGATCGGCAGCCAGGTCGGGCGGTTGCGGGCCTCGTAGACCGCTTCGTAGACGGCCTTGTCGGCGATGTAGGCGCGCAGCACGGGTCCACTGCTGCCGGCGACAGCCCGTCGCCGGTGCGGTCGCTGGTCTCGACGTAGCCGCGCAGGAACGCGCCCTGGTTGCGGTCGGCCCACTCGGCCGCGCGGAACGCGATCTGGCGGTGGGCGTCCTCGTCGGCCTGGAAGTCGGGGATCACCGCGTGGGCGGCGTAGTCGAAGGAGCGCAGCATGCCCGCGACGTCGCGCCACACCAGGTCGGGCAGCACCCGCTCGGCGAGCGGCTTGGCCGGCTCGCCCTCGAAGTCGACGATCTTCCAGCCCCTGACGGTGCGCAGCGTCTGGCCGAGGTGGAAGTCGCCGTGCACCCGCTGCGCGCGTCGGCGGTCTCGCCGAGTCGGCCAGGTCCGCGACCGCGCGGAAGGTGCGCGCAGCGCGTCGGCGTGCTCGGCGAGCTCGGGCACCACGACCGTGGCGGCATCGAGCCGGCGCGACATGGCCTCGGACAGGGCCTGACAGCCGCTCCGGCCCGCACGGCTCGGTGGGGAACGCCTCGGCGAGCGCGTCGTGCACCTCGGCGGTCGCCAGGCCGAGCCGCTCGGCCTCGCCGGCGAAGTCGCCGCCCACCTCGTCGGCGTGCAGGTCGGCCTCGGCGAACAGGTCGCGGACGCTGGCGAGCGCGAGCTCCCAGCCGTCGCTCGCGGTGCGCAGGAACTGCTGCAGCATCGCGAGCTGGACCGGCTGGCTCGTCGCCGGTCTCGAGCCAGCCGTAGAGCGCGGCGACGTGCTCGTTGTCGCGCTCGGTGAGCGCGCGGTGGATCACGATGTCGGGGTTGCGGCCGGGGGTGACCTTGCGGAACACCTTCATCAGCGCGTCGTCGCCGAACGCGAGCGAGGAGTTGCTCTGCTCGCCGGAGAACAGCGTCGAGTGCGTGTCGAGGTCGAGGTCGTGACCCGGGCAGCCGGACGAACCTCAGGTCGCCGACCTGCTCGATGCCCTCGCCGCTGGCCGCCCGCGCGAACGCGACGAGCCAGCAGTAGGTGGCCTCGCGGTCGTGCACCGCGTCGTAGGCGTAGACGTCGCCCAGCTCCTCGTCGTGCCAGCGTGCCGACGAGCGCGTGCTCGAGGCGCTCCTGCTCCTCGGTCGTAGTAGGCGAGCGGCACCTGGTACTGCTCGGTCTCGCCCGAGGCCGAGTCGTCGTAGGCGACGGTCAGCAGCTCGACGCCGACGTCCGGCGCGGCGTCGGAGTCGCCTCGCAGCAGCCCCCGCGCGGCGTACGTCGACCACGCGGAAGTCGCGGCCCTTGCCGCCGAACCAGCGAGCCGACGCCATGTACTCGCGCAGGTCGGAAAGCGGTCTCCGTCGCTCGCGCTCACGGCCGACGCCCGTCCGGTGCTCGGTCGGACGGCAGCCGGAACCAGTAGAAGCCGTAGGCGCCCAGCGTCAGCAGGTAGGGCAGCTCGCCGATCTCCGGGAACCGCACGCCGCCGAGCAGCTCGATCGGCGCGACGCCCTCGAACCTGCGCAGGTCGAGCTCCACCGGCTGCGGGAAGCGCGAGAGGTTGTTCACGCAGAGCACGCGGTCCTGGTTGCCGTCGTCGTCGGTGTACTCGCGGACGTAGCTGAGCACGCTCGGGTTGGAGCCGCCGAGGTCGGTGAAGTCGCCGAGCCCGAACGCGTGGTGCTTGCGGCGCGCGTGGATCATCCGGCGGGTCCAGTGCAGCAGCGACGAGGCGTTCTCGAGCTCGGTCTCGACGTTGACGCGCTGGTAGCCGAACACCGGGTCCTGGATCGGCGGCAGCGCCAGCCGGCCGGGGTTGCCGCTGGAGAAGCCGGCGTTGCGGTCGGGCGTCCACTGCATCGGGGTGCGCACCCCGTCGCGGTCGCCGAGCCAGATGTTGTCGCCCATGCCGATCTCGTCGCCGTAGTAGAGGACGGGCGAGCCCGGCAGCGACAGCAGCAGCGCGCTGAACAGCTCCATGGTGTTGACGTCGTTGTCGAGCAGCGGGGCGAGCCGGCGGCGGATGCCGATGTTCGCCTTCATGCGGGGGTCCTTGGCGTACTCGCCCCACATGTAGTCGCGGTCCTCGTCGGTGACCATCTCGAGCGTCAGCTCGTCGTGGTTGCGAAGGAAGATGCCCCACTGGCAGTTGTCGGGGATCGGCGGCGTCTGCTCGAGCACCTCCGAGATCGGGAACCGCGACTCGCGGCGCACCGCCATGAAGATGCGCGGCATCACCGGGAAGTGGAAGCACATGTGGCACTCGTCGCCGGGGGAGTGGTACTCACCGGTCTCGGCGTCGCGCTTGCCGCCGAAGTAGTCCACCACGTCGGCGGGCCACTGGTTCGCCTCGGCGAGCAGCACCCGGCCGGGGTACTCGTCGTCGATGAAGCTCCGCATCTTGCGGAGGAAGTCGTGGGTCTCGGGGAGGTTCTCGCCGTTGGTGCCGGGCCGCTCGTAGAGGTAGGGCACCGCGTCGAGACGGAAGCCGTCGAGGCCCATGTCGAGCCAGAACCGCATCGCCTCCTGCATCGCTTCGTGGACCTTCGGGTTGTCGAAGTTCAGGTCCGGCTGGTGGGAGAAGAAGCGGTGCCAGAAGTACTGCTGGCGCACCGGGTCCCACGTCCAGTTGGACGGCTCGGTGTCGACGAAGATCACCCGAGCGTCCTCGTAGAGCTCGTCGGTGTCGGACCAGACGTAGAAGTCGCCGTAGGGACCGTCGGGGTCCTGCCTGCTCGCCTGGAACCACGGGTGCGCGTCCGAGGTGTGGTTCATGACGAAGTCGATGATGACCCTGATGCCGCGCTCGTGGGCCGCGTCGAGGAAGCGGTGGAAGTCCTCGACGGTGCCGACACCCTCCTGGATGTTGGTGTAGTCGGCGACGTCGTAGCCGCCGTCGCGCAGCGGCGAGGTCATGAACGGCGGCACCCACAGGCAGTCGACGCCGAGCCACTCGAGGTAGTCGAGCTTCTCGGTCAGTCCGTTGAAGTCGCCGACGCCGTCGCCGTTGCTGTCCTTGAACGACCGGACCAGCACCTCGTAGAAGACCGCGGTCTTGAACCAGTCGGGCGTGGCCGGTGCTTCTGCGGCTGCCGGCGTCGCTCCAGTTGCCGGCGTCGCCGGCGTGAGTGAGTCCGTCACGCGCCCGGCCTCCGGACCGCAGAGCACGTGGGCCGGCTCGCCGTAGGGGTCGAGACGGACGTAGCTGCGCTCGCCCCACGTCCAGGTCTCGCCGGTGATCTCGTCGTGCACGGCCACCTGGTCGTGCCAGTCGAGACCGAGCGCAGGCATGTCGAGGTGCACCATCGTCTCGCGGGTGGCGTGCGGGTCGAGGTTGACCACCACGATGACGGTGTCCTCGTACGCTTCACCGGTGGTCGAGCTTGTCGAGACCGTCTTGCTGAAGCACATCACCGACTCGTCCTCGGTCGCGTGGACCTCGAGGTTGCGCAGCCGCTGCAGCGCCGGGTGGCGCCGGCGGATCTCGTTGAGCCGCGTGAGGTACGGCGCCAGTGTGCGGCCCTCCGCCTCGGCGCGCCTCCCAGTCACGCACCCGGATCTGGAACTTCTCGGTGTCGAGGTACTCCTCGCTGCCGGGCTTCAGGGCGACGTGCTCGAACAGCTCGTAGCCGGCGTAGACGCCCCACGCCGGCGACCCGGTCGCGGCGAGCACGGCCCGGATCTTGAACGCCGGCGGGCCGCCGTACTGGAGGTAGGCGTGGAGGATGTCGGGGGTGTTCACGAAGAAGTTCGGCCGCATCACCGACGAGGACTCGTGGGCGACCTCGCGGAAGTACTCCTCGAGCTCCCACTTGGCGGTGCGCCAGGTGAAGTAGGTGTAGGACTGCTGGAAGCCGACCGTGCCGAGCCCGTGCATCATCGCGGGCTTGGTGAACGCCTCGGCCAGGAAGATGCACGTCGGGGTCGCTCCGCTTGATCTCGCCGAGCATCCACTCCCAGAAGTCGACCGGCTTGGTGTGCGGGTTGTCGACGCGGAAGATCCGCACGCCGTGCGACATCCAGAGCCGCAGTGATCCGCAGGCACTCGTCGTAGAGGCCCTTCGGGTCGTTGTCGAAGTTCAGCGGGTAGATGTCCTGGTACTTCTTCGGCGGGTTCTCCGCGTAGGCGATCGTGCCGTCGGCGCGGGTGGTGAACCACTCCGGGTGCTCCTTGACCCAGGGGTGGTCCGGCGCGGCCTGCAGCGCCAGGTCGAGGGCGACCTCGAGCCCGAGCTCGCGGGCCCGCGCGACGAACGCGTCGAAGTCCTCGAAGGTGCCGAGGTCGGGGTGGATCGCGTCGTGGCCGCCCTCTTCGGACCCGATCGCCCACGGCGAGCCGGTGTCGTCGGGCCCGGGGTCGAGGGTGTTGTTGCGGCCCTTGCGGTTCACCCGGCCGATGGGGTGGATCGGCGGCAGGTAGATGACGTCGAAGCCCATGGCCGCCACGGCGTCGAGGCGCTCGGCGGCCGTGCGGAGGGTGCCGGAGACGACCTTGCCGGTCTTCTCGTCGACGTACGCGCCCTCGGAGCGGGGGAAGAACTCGTACCAGGAGCCGTAGAGCGCTCGCTCGCGGTCCGCGAAGAACGGGAACGGCCCCTCGGTGGTGACCAGGTCACGCAGCGGGTGACGCGACAGCACGTCGTCGACGGCGGGGGAGACCGCGGCGCTGTAGCGCACGTTCTCGGGACGCTTGCGGTCCTTCACGGCGGAGATCGCGTCGTCGATGGTGCGGCGCTCGTCAGAGCGCTTCGGCAGCGCCTCGGCCACCCGCTCGAGCAGCAGCTCGCCCTCCGCGAACATCAGCTCGACGTCGATGCCCGCGGGGATCTTGATCTCGGCGTCGTGCCGCCAGGTGGCGATGGGGTCGCTCCAGCTCTCGATCTCGAACGACCACGCGCCGACCTCGTCCGGGGTCACCTGCGCGAGCCAGAGGTTGGGCTCGGTCGCGTGCGGCTTCATGCGCACCCACGGACGGCGTACGCCGTCGGGGCCGGTGAGCACGACGTCGGCGTTCAGGGCGTCGTGGCCCTCTCGGAACGACGGTGGCCCGGACAGGGAAGGACTCGCCCACCGTCGCCTTGGCGGGATAGCGCCCACCCTCGACGACCGGGGACACGTCCATGACGGGGATTCGGCCGACCATTACCTCAACGTACCGTGCCCGGTTCGAGCTGTAACCTGGGCGTTCGGACGTTCTTTGGATCGTTCCATTATCCCCTTGTTACGGTGGCGCGCGTGAGAGCCATACGTCGATTCACCGTCCGCCCGGTGCTGCCCGAGCCGCTGCAGCCGCTCGCCGAGCTCGCCGGCAACCTCCGCTGGTCGTGGCACCCCGAGACCCAGGACCTCTTCGAGAGCGTCGACCCCGCCGCGTGGCAGACCGCCGGTCGCGACCCGGTCCGGCTGCTCGGGGCCGTGCCGATGCAGCGGCTGGAGGCCCTGGCCGGCGACGAGGCGTTCCTCGGCCGGCTCACGGCGGCGCGCGCCGACCTCGAGGAGTACCTCACCGGCGACCGCTGGTACCAGCAGACCGTCACCCCCGCGGACGGGCCCCGGGCGATCGGCTACTTCTCGCCCGAGTTCGGCATCACCGCCGTGCTGCCCCAGTACTCCGGGGGACTCGGCATCCTCGCCGGGGACCACCTCAAGACCGCGAGCGACCTCGGCGTCCCGATCATCGGGGTGGGCCTGCTCTACCGCAGCGGCTACTTCCGGCAGTCGCTCTCGCGCGACGGCTGGCAGCAGGAGACCTACCCGGTGCTCGACCCCGACGGGCTGCCGCTCTCGCTGCTGCGCGAGGCGGACGGCACGGTCGCGAAGGTCGTCATCGGGCTGCCGGGCGAGGAGTCGCTGACCGCGCGAGTCTGGGTCGCCCAGGTCGGGCGGGTGCCGCTGCTGCTGCTCGACTCCGACGTGGAGGAGAACAGCGAGGTCATCCGCGACACCACCGACCGGCTGTACGGCGGCAACACCGAGCACCGGCTGCGCCAGGAGATGCTGCTCGGCGTCGGCGGCGTGCGGGCGATCCGCGTCTTCTGCCGCCTCACCGGCGCCTCCGCGCCCGAGGTGTTCCACACCAACGAGGGGCACGCCGGCTTCCTGGGGGTCGAGCGGATCCGCGAGCTGACCGACGCCACAGGCGGCAACGAAGCCCTGACGTTCGAGGCCGCGCTCGAGGTCTCCCGCGCGGGCACGCTGTTCACCACCCACACCCCGGTGCCGGCCGGCATCGACCGGTTCCCCCGTGACCTGGTCGAGCAGTACTTCGGGGGCGACAACTCCCACGACGGCGTGCCGGTCGAGCGGATCCTCGCCCTGGGATCCGAGGACTACGAGGGCGGCGACCCCGCCATGTTCAACATGGCGGTGATGGGGTTCCGGCTGGCCCAGCGCGCCAACGGCGTCTCGCAGCTGCACGGCGAGGTCAGCCGCGGGCATGTTCGGCGGGCTGTGGCCGGAGTTCGACGACGCGGAGCGGCCGATCTCCTCGATCACCAACGGCGTGCACGCGCCCACCTGGGTCGCGCGCGAGATCTTCGAGCTCGCCCGCCAGCACGGTGCCCGCCCCGGCCCGGGTCCCGGCTCGGACCACCCCCACCTGGTCTTCGACGTCGTCGACAAGGTGCCGGGCAAGGAGATCTGGGACACCAAGCGGGTGCTTCGCGAGCGGCTGGTCATCGACGCCCGTGCGCGGCTTCGCAAGTCCTGGGCCCAGCGCGGCGCCGCTCCCGCCGAGACGACGTGGATCGACTCCGCGCTCGACCCGGACGTGCTCACGATCGGGTTCGCGCGCCGCGTCCCGTCGTACAAGCGGCTGACGCTGATGCTGCGCGACCCCGAGCGGCTCAAGCGGCTGCTGCTGCACCCCGAGCGACCGGTGCAGCTGGTGATCGCCGGCAAGTCCCACCCGGCCGACGAGGGTGGCAAGAAGCTCATCCAGGAGATGGTGCGCTTCTCCGACGACCCCGAGGTGCGGCACCGCATCGCGTTCTTGCCGAACTACGACATCGCGATGGCGCAGCCGCTCTACCCCGGCTGCGACGTGTGGCTGAACAACCCGTTGCGGCCCTACGAGGCGTGCGGCACGTCGGGCATGAAGTCGGCGCTCAACGGCGGCCTGAACCTGTCGATCCTCGACGGCTGGTGGGACGAGTGGTACGACGGCAACAACGGCTGGTCGATCCCCTCCGCGGACGGCGTCGACGACCCGGACCGGCGCGATGACATCGAGGCCACTGCGCTCTACGACCTGATCGAGAACGAGGTGGCCCCGCGCTTCTACGACGTGGACGTCTCGGGTGAGGACGACGGGGTGCCGGTCCGCTGGATCGAGATGGTCCGCCACACCTTGAAGTCACTCGGCCCGAAGGTGCTCGCGGACCGCATGCTTCGCGACTACGTGCTCGGGCTCTACGCCCCCTCGGCGCAGAGCTCGCGGGCACTCAACGGGGACTACGCCCGCGCCCAGCAGCTCGCGGACTGGAAGCACCGGGTGCGCAAGGGGTGGCCGGCGATCACCATCGACCACGTCGAGTCCAGCGGGGTCGGGGACGCCCCCGAGCTGGGCGACACCCTCGACGTGCGGGTGTTCGTCTCGTTGGGTGAGCTCTCGCCCGACGACGTCGACGTGCAGGTGGTGCACGGCCGCGTCCGTCACGAGGACAACCTCGTCGACACGTCCGTCGCCTCGCTCGCGCACGCCGAGACCTACGAGGGCGGACGGCACCGCTTCGAGGGTCACCTCGAGCTCGCCACCACCGGCCCCTTCGGCTACTCGGTCCGGGTGCTCCCGAAGAACGCCCACCTGGCCGCCCCCGCCGAGCTCGGCCTCGTCACGCTGCCCTAGCCGTCCACGGGTGGTCGAGCTGTCGAGACCACTCCAGAGTGATCTCGACAAGCTCGATCAACCGAGACGTTGCGGCTCGTCGTCCAGCGCAGCGAGGTAGGCGTCGACCTCCTCGCGCAGCCGGCGCCGATGGGCAAGGCGCGTCGCCGCCTGCTGGGCGTTGGCTCGGGGCACCTGTTGACTGAGTGGGCGGCCCAGCAGCTTCACCAGGGTTGCGATCACGTGCTGACCTCACAGAGCTCGTCTTTGACATCGACGGGCGAGGTCTGGGCCCGGCACCGAAGCCGGCATACCGGCGGTCGGTTGCGGAGGACAGTAGCAAGATGCCCGATTTGACGGTAGTGGCAACGGTTGGTCGAGCCCACGGTTGGTCGAGCCTGTCGAGACCACTCGGGAGTGATCTCGACAAGCTCGATCAACCGGTGAGCTCGCGCAGCACGATCATCGAGCGGGGCTCGATGTCGACGACCTCGCCGGCGGACAGCACCTCGCCGATCGGGTGGCCGGAGTCCGTGCTGAGCACCACCTCGCCGGAGCTGACCCACTGGTTCGCGGGCAGCTTCGCCTTGCCGGGGTCGGCGTGGGCGTTGAACCAGAGCAGGAACGACGAGTCGCGCATCGGCTCGCCGTGCGGGCCGGGGGCACGCAACGGGTCGCCGGAGACGAACATCCCGAACGTGTGGAGGCTCTCGTCGAACCAGTCGGCCTCGGTCATCTCGCGACCCTCCGCATGGATCCACGCGAGGTCCTTCGGCCCGCCCTTCACCGTCGGCCGGCCTTCGAGGAAGTGACGCTGGCGCAGAGCCGGGTGCTCACGGCGCAGACGCAGCGCGGTCTTGGCGATCTCGTAGACGTCGAGCCAGGCGTCGTCGGGTCGCCAGTCGATCCACGAGATCTCGTTGTCCTGGACGTAGGCGTTGTTGTTGCCCCGCTGTGAGCGGCCGCGCTCATCTCCGGCGGTGATCATCGGCACCCCGGTCGACAAGCAGAGCGTGGCCAGCAGGTTGGCGACCTGCCGACGGCGCAGCGCCACGACCTCGGTGTCGTCGGTCTCACCCTCGACCCCGCAGTTCCACGAGCGGTTGTTGTCCGAGCCGTCCCGGTTGTCCTCGAGGTTCGCCTCGTTGTGCTTGCGGTCGTAGGAGACCAGGTCGCGCATCGTGAACCCGTCGTGCGCGGTGACGAAGTTGACCGAGGCGTACGGCGACCGGCCGTCATCGGCGTACAGGTCGCTCGAGCCGGCCAGCCGTGAGGCGACCTCCCGGATGCCGCCCGACTCGAGCCGCCAGAAGTCGCGGATGGTGTCGCGGTACTTGTCGTTCCACTCGCACCACGGCGGTGGGAAGCGCCCCACGAGGTAGCCGTCCATGCTCGCGTCCCAGGGCTCCGCGATGAGCTTCACGTGGCGCAGCACCGGGTCCTGGTTGACCGCGGTCAGGAAGTGACCGTCGAGGTCGACGTGGTGACCGGTGCGGGTCAGCGCCGGCGTCAGGTCGAAGCGGAAGCCGTCGACGTGCATCTCGGTGACCCAGTAGCGCAGCGAGTCGAGGATCATCCGCAGCGTCGTCGGGTTGGCCGCGTCGATGGTGTTGCCACATCCGGTGACGTCGAAGTACCTCACGTCGCCGGCGGCCGCGTCGACGTGCTTGTAGTAGCCGGCGTCGTCGAGGCCGCGCCACGACAGCGTCGGCCCGAGCTGGCTGCCCTCGGCGGTGTGGTTGTAGACGACGTCGAGGATCACCTCCAGGCCGGCGGCGTGCATCGCCTTGACCATCGACTTGAACTCGCTCACCTGCTGGCCGCGGTCGCCGCCCGAGGCGTAGCCGTTGTGGGGCGCGAAGAAGCCGAGGGTGTTGTAGCCCCAGTAGTTGGTCATCCCCGCCTGGGCGACGTGCGGCTCGGACCCGCTCTGGTGCACCGGCAGCAGCTCGACGGCGGTCACCCCGAGGTCCTTGAGGTAGTCCACGGCGGCGTCGCAGGCGAGCCCCGCATAGGTGCCGCGCAGCTCGGCGGGCACGCGGTCGTGCAGCTTGGTGAAGCCCTTGACGTGGAGCTCGTAGACGACCGTGTCCTCCCAGGTGGTCCGCGGACGCACGGTGTCGTCGTCTCCCCAGTCGAAGTCGTCGTGGACGACCACCGAGCGGGGGACGTACGGCGCAGAGTCGTCGTCGCACCGCTCGCCGGGCTCGCGCCGCGAGGGGTCGTCGCGGCGGTAGCCGTAGACGGGGCCGGAGTCGTCCACCGCGCCGCTCACCGCACGGGCGTAGGGGTCCAGCAGCAGCTTCGCCCGGTTGAAGAACCGGCCGTGCCGGGGCTCCCAGGGTCCGTCGGCGCGGAAGCCGTATCGCTGCCCGGGCAACAGTCCGGGCACTGCGCCGTGCCAGATGCCCAGTGTCTTCTCGGTGAGGACGTGCCGGGTCTCGACCTCGCGCCCGCTCGCGTCGTCGAACAGGCAGACCTCGACGCCCCAGGCATCCGGCGCGAAGACCGCGAAGTTGGTCGCCTCCTCGCCCCAGGTGGACCCGAGCGGCCAGCTGTGGCCCGGCCACACTGGAACGCCCTGGTCCGGAGTCGATGACTCTCCCGGGTTCACGCTCGCGATTATGTCGACTCGGGCGGCCGGGGCGCCCCCTGGGTCACGGGACCACGAAATGGGCGTCGCGCACGTCGGTCAGGGCCATGTGTCCCGGGGCGTGCCCGATCGCGAAGTCCGGCCGGGACGCCATCACCGCGGCCTGCGGGGTCACGCCACAGCCCCAGAACACCGGCACCTCGCCGGGCTGGATCGCGACCGGGTCGCCGAAGTCGGGCTCGTCGAGGTCGCGGATGCCCAGGGCTGCGGGATCGCCGACGTGCAGGGGAGCGCCGTGCACGGCCGGGTAGCGCGAGGTCACCCGCACTGCCGTGGCCACCAGGTCCGCGGGCACCGGCCGCATCGACACGACCAGGGGCCCGTGCATCGATCCGGCCGGACGGGTGTCGATGCCGGTGCGGTACATCGGCACGTTGGTGCCTGACTCGAGGTGGCGCACCGGCACGCCCTCCTCCAGCAGGGCCCGCTCGAAGGTGAAGCTGCAGCCGACCAGGAACGCCACCAGGTCGTCGCGCCAGTGCTCGGTGACGTCGGTGACCTCGGCGACCGGTTCGCCGTGCTCGTAGACGACATAGGCGGGCAGGTCCGTGCGCAGGTCTCCGGCGAAGATCGAGGTCGCGACACCACCTGGTTCGCCGACGTCGAGCACGGGGCAGGGCTGAGGGTTCCGCTGGGAGAACAGCAGCACGTCGTAGGCCAGCTCGCGGGGGACCGCGATGAGGTTGGCCTGCGTCCAGCCGTCGCACCACCCCGACGTCTGGGCGCGCAGACCGGCGCGGAACAGCTCGCGCGCCTGCGTCGGCCGCATCGCCCGGCGTTCCTCGGCCGGCGGGACGGCAGGGCGGCGGCGCTGTCAGGCAAAGAGATCCTTCAGCCCCGTCAGCGACTCGTAGCCGAGGTACAAGCGTGAGCACCCAGGCTGCCGCGCCGATGCCCAGCAGCCAGCGGGGGTAGGAGTAGCCGTAGATCAGGTCACGGCGCCGGGCCGCGACCCACAGCAGCAGACCGAGGCCGAAGGGCAGGATCAGGCCGTTGAAGGCGCCGGCGAAGATCAGCAGGTTCACCGGCTCCGCGCCGAGGAGCAGGAACAGGGCCGTCGACACGACGATGAAGCCGACCACCACGAAGCGTTCGTAGCGCGTCACCCACTCGCCGAAGACCTTGAGGAACGACGTGGACGTGTACGACGCACCGATGACCGACGTGATCGCGGCGCTCCAGATCACCACGCCGAAGACGATGCGGCCGATGTCTCCGAGCGCGGCGTCGAAGGCGGATGCCGTCGGGTTCGACATGTCGATGTTCGCCCCTGCCGTGACCACCCCGAGGATCGCGAGGAACAGCACGATCCGCATCACGGCGGTGAGCAGGATGCCTGCCGTCGAGGCCCGGGTGATGTTGCGGAGCTGCTCGACGCCGTGCACGCCGTTGTCCACGAGCCGGTGGGCACCGGCGTAGACGATGTACCCGCCGACGGTGCCGCCGATCAGCGTGGTGATCGCCAGGAACTCGACCTGGTCGGGTGCCACCGACTGGATCAGCGCGTCGCCGACGGGCGGTGTGGTCTTGATGGCGACGTACGTCGTCAGCGCCAGCATCACGATGCCGAGCACGATCACCACGCGGTCCATCGCGACGCCCGCCCGCCGGATCAAGAACACCGCCATGGCGAACACCGCGGAGATCGTGCCGCCGATGCGCACGTCGAGACCGAAGAGTGCGTCCAGCCCGAGGGACGTGCCCGCGATGTTGCCGATGTTGAAGACCAGGCCACCGAAGACGTCGAGCGCGGCGAGACCGAAGCCGGCGCCGGGCAGCACCTTGTTGGCCAGGTCCTGCGCACGCCGCCCCGAGATGCCGATGATCCGCCAGATGTTGAGCTGGATCGCCATGTCCACCAGGACCGAGACCAAGATGGCGAAGGCGAACGCTGCCCCGAGAGTCACCGTGAAGGTCGTGGTCTGGGTGAGGAAGCCGGGACCGATGGCCGAGGTGGCCATCAAGAACATCGCCCCGTAGAACCCGGCGCGGCCCGCCGACTTGAGCGCCACCGACTCCTGGCCGGTGTCGTCGGAGTCGTCGGTGGCGGGTGCGGGGGAGTCCGAGGTCACCCCTCACGATATGAATGGAGCGTCACGGGGGTCAACGTCAGTCCGGTCAGCGTCGTCGACGCGGTGAGGAGCAGTGATGGGGGAGTTCGTACGTCTCGAGGTCGAGGACGGCGTCGGCACGATCCGCATCGACCGGCCCAAGATGAACGCGCTGAACGTGCAGGTGCAAGAAGAGATCCGCGCCGCGGCCAACGAGGCGACGAACAACGACGACGTGCGCGCCGTCATCGTGTACGGCGGAGAGTTGGTGTTCGCGGCGGGTGCCGACATCAAGGAGATGAAGGACATGTCCTACGCGGACATGGCCGTTCGCGCGGGCGCCCTGCAGTCCGCGTTCACTGCGGTGGCGCAGATCCCCAAGCCCGTGGTGGCGGCGATCAACGGGCTACGCCCTCGGCGGCGGGTGCGAGCTCGCGCTCTGCGCGGACATCCGGATCGTCGGGGAGAGCGCCAAGCTCGGGCAGCCGGAGATCCTGCTCGGCATCATCCCCGGGGCCGGTGGCACCCAGCGACTCACGCGGCTGGTCGGTCCGTCTCGGGCCAAGGACATCATCTACACGGGCCGGTTCGTGGCCGCGGACGAGGCGGAGCGCATCGGCCTGGCCGACCAGGTGGTGCCAGACGCGGAGGTCTACGAGGCGGCCCGCACCTGGGCGAAGCAGTTCAGCGGGGCGGCAGCCTTCGCGCTCCGGGCGGCGAAGGAGTCCGTCGACCGCGGCGTCGAGGTCGACCTCGTGACCGGCCTGGAGATCGAGCGCGTCCAGTTCGCCGCCCTCTTCGCGACCGAGGACCGCGCCATCGGCATGGAGTCGTTCTTGGCCAACGGGCCGGGCAAGGCCGAGTTCCGCGGCAAGTAAGGGCGTGCGGGGCCGGTCCCGAGAACCGGAACGTGTTCTCGCTCGGCGCGGGACTCCTATATGGTTCGTCCCAATTCGTCGAAGGAGCACCGTGCCCAGCTGGAGAGACTTCCTCAAGAAGCCTGCACGAGGCTCGAGCGCGGGGGCTCGCGACCGCACCGACTGGACCGAGACCCCGCCCGCCAAGTCGACGGCGGCGACCTCGCAGGCGCCGGCCGTGAAGAAAACCGCCGAGAAGCCTGCCGCTGCGCCGGCCGCCGAGAAGACCGCAGCAGCCGAGCCGGCCGAGCCGGCCGCCGACGCCGGCAGCCGAGAAGACCGAGCAGGCGCCGCGGAGCCGGCCGCCGAGAAGACCGAGCAGGCGCCGGCCGAGCCGGCCGCCGAGAAGACCGAGCCGCCGGCGGCCAAGCCGGCAGCCGAGCCGGCAACGAAGCAAGCAGAGAAGCCCGCCGACAAGCCCGCCCAGAAGCAAGCAGACAAGCCCGCTGAGAAGCCCGCGAAGAAGGAGGCTCCGGTGGCGAAGACCACGCAGGAGAAGCAGGAGAAGGAGCCCGGCAAGGGCCGCGAGACCGGCAAGAAGGTGGTGGCCGGCGCGAACGCACTGCGGGCCCGCATCGCGTCGATCGTGTGGCTGATCGCGGTGATCTGCGCGGCGACGCTGGCCATCGCCGCGCTCCTGGTGGCCCTGAAGATGAACCCGCAGAACGACGTGGTGAAGTTCATCACCGACGTGGCTGACTGGCTCTTCCCGTTCAAGAACTTCAAGAACTACACGGGCGGCAACGCCCACACCAAGGAGATCCTCACCAACTACGGGATCATGGCGATCATCTACCTGGTGGTCGGCAAGGTGCTGGACCGCATCATCCGCCCGTAGCGCGGCTGGACCGTGTGAGAGAACCCACCCGTTGCCCGGTTTCCCGGCTCGTTACGCACGGGTAACCTCGGCTGCAACCGACCGCACAGGAGGGGCCCTCCGGGGCCAAGTGAACCCATGAACATTGTCGTGTGTGTGAAGTACGTGCCGGACGCCACCGCCGATCGGCACTTCGAGGACGACAACACCGTCGACCGCGTCGGCGTCGACGGGCTGCTGTCCGAGCTCGACGAGTACGCCGTGGAGCAGTCCCTGCAGATGAAGGAGAAGCTCGGCGACGACACCGAGGTCACCGTGCTCTCGGTCGGCCCCGAGCAGGCCAGCGACGCGATCCGCAAGGCGCTGCAGATGGGCGCCGACAAGGGCGTGCACGTCGTCGACGACGCGATCGCCGGCTCCGACGCACTGGCCACGTCCCTGGTGCTCGCCGAGGCGATCAAGAAGATCGACCACTGGGACCTGGTCGTGTGCGGCATGGCCTCCACCGACGGCTCGATGGGGGTGCTCCCGGCGATGCTCGCCGAGCGCCTCGACGTACCCGCCGTGACGCTGGGGTCCGAGGTCGAGCGTCGACGGCACCACGGTGAAGATCCGTCGTGACGGCGACGCCGCGACGGAGACCATCGAGGGCTCGCTGCCGCTGGTGCTGTCGGTCACCGACCAGTCCGGTGAGGCCCGCTACCCGTCCTTCAAGGGCATCATGGCCGCGAAGAAGAAGCCGCTGGAGACCTGGTCGCTGTCCGACCTCGGCGTCGACGCCGAGCTGGTCGGGCTCTCCGCCTCCTGGACGGCTGTCGAGGGCACCGAGGCGCGCCCGCCTCGCACGCAGGGTGAGGTCGTCACCGACGAGGACGGCTCCGGCGCCACGGCGCTCGTGGAGTTCCTCGCCTCGAAGAAGTTCATCTGACCGGCCGGCAGCTCTCAGCCACAGGCAGACCACACAGGAGACATAGCAACCATGAGTGAAGTTCTCGTCCTCGTCGACTTCGACAAGGAAGCCGGCAAGGTCACCAAGCCCACGCTCGAGCTGTTGACGCTGGCCCGTCGCCTCGGTGAGCCGTCCGCGGTCTTCATCGGCGAGTCCGGTGACGGCGCCTCTGCGGCCGACACCCTCAAGGAGTACGGCGCGGAGAAGATCTACAACGTCGACGACGCCGACATCAAGGACTACCTCGTCGCGCCGAAGGCGGAGGTGCTCGCGCAGCTGGTGGAGAAGACCTCCCCGGCCGCCGTGCTGCTGCCCTCGGGCGGTGAGGGCAAGGAGATCGCCGGCCGCCTCGCGGTCAAGACCGACTCCGGGCTGATCACCGACGCGGTGGACGTCCAGGAGGGTCCGGTCACCACGCAGAGCGTCTTCGCCGGCAGCTACACCGTGCAGGCCAAGATCACCAAGGGCACGCCGATCATCACCGTCAAGCCGAACTCCGCGACCCCGGAGAAGGCGGACGGGGCCGGTGCCGCCGAGGACTTCTCGGCCGACGATCTCCGACGGCGCCAAGACCGCCAAGATCACCAAGTCCGAGCCCCGCAAGTCCTCCGGGCGCCCGGAGCTCACCGAGGCCGCGATCGTGGTCTCGGGTGGCCGCGGCACCGGCGGCGACTTCTCGCAGGTCGAGGGCTTCGCCGACTCGATCGGCGCGGCTGTCGGCGCCTCGCGCGCCGCGGTCGACTCCGGCTGGATGCCGCACGCGTTCCAGATCGGCCAGACCGGCAAGACCGTCTCGCCGCAGCTCTACATCGCCAACGGCATCTCCGGCGCGATCCAGCACCGCGCCGGCATGCAGACCTCGAAGACGATCGTCGCGGTCAACAAGGACGAGGAGGCGCCGATCTTCGAGCTCGTCGACTTCGGCGTCGTCGGCGACCTGAAGAGCGTGCTCCCGGCCGCGACCGAGGAGATCACCAAGCGGAAGGGCTGACGCCCGACCAGCCGGAGGTGTGGGCCGCGGCCACCGCCTCGAGCTGTGAGGACACCCCGAGCTTGGTGAGCACGCCGCGCACCTGGCTGCGGACCGTCGCCTCGGACACGAAGCACTCGTCGGCGATCGAGGCGACGGACTTGCCGGCCGTGAGCGCCGCGAGCACCTGAGACTCCTTCTGGCTGAGGCGCTCGAAGGGCGCCGCAGCGGCTGCTCGGCGGCTGCGTTCGGCCCGTGCGGTCGCGAGCATCCGGCACCTCTCGGCCGGTGCCAGCACCTCCTCACCCCTCGCAGCGGCCAGTGCGGTGTCGAGCAGCTGGTCGAAGGGCAGGCTCTTCGCGACGACTCCGACCGCGCCGTTCTCGAGCGCCCGGCAGATCTGGTCGTTGTTCTGGGAGGCGGTGACGACCAGCACCCGGCAGCCGAGGTCCACGAGGGCTCCGACGAGGCGCGAGCCGTCGCCCAGGTCGCCGAGGTCCAGGTCCAGCAGTACGACGTCGGGGCGGGTCTCCTCGGCCAGCGCGAGCACCGTGCCCCTGTTGCTCAGGTGCTGCGGGTCGGCCACGACGCACGCGATCCCCTCCATGCCCAGTGCGAGGGAGACGCTCTGCGCCAGCAGCTGGTGGTCCTCGACCAGCAGGGCGCGAAGGACTCGAGGTTCGGCGGTGACTGTCACAGGCTGGTTCCCATCAAGGCCGGTGCCGAAGGTCGCCGGCTGGTTGTCGGTGCGGACGGTATCGAGATCACGAAGGTGGCGCCGCCGTCACGGGAGCGGAGCTCGACGTCGCCGCCCTGGTTGCGCATCACGGTGCGGGCCACGTGGAGGCCGAGTCCCGATCCGGGGCTCTGTGGTCCGCGAGCGCCGCGCCCGAAGACCCGAGCCGCCTCGGCGGCGGTGAGTCCGGGACCGCGGTCGGAGACGCTGACCAGGACGCGGTGGCCCTCGGTGACGACGTCAACGGCCACCGGGCTGCCCTTGGCGTGCACGGCCGCGTTGACCAGCAGGTTGGTGAGGGCGGTCGCGACGTCGCCGGGCCGGCCCCGGGCAGGCGCCGAGCCCCCGGAGACCGTGACGGCGAGACCGATGACCTGCTGGGTAGCGGTGACGGCGCAGACCGTGTCCCAGGCGTCGAACTCCTGCACCGGCTGCTGCTCGGTCGCCAGGATCAGGTGCTCGAGGTGGTGCACCTCCTCGATCGCCGCCGACCGGAGCCGCCCGACCGTGCCACGGTCGAGACGTCCGTCGTACCGCTGGAGGGTGAGCAGTGCACCCCGCAGCGCGGTCAGCGCGTTGCTCGCGTCGTGCGTCATCTCCTCACGCCAGGCCTGCTGGTCGTTGGCGACCCCGCTCGCTCGCTGCCAGGGCGCTGACCAGGCCGTCGGTCTGCGACGAGCGCTGGTCCGCAGCCTCGTTGAGGTCCCGCAGGGCGGACACCGTGGCGATGATCGCCGCGGACACGTTGAGCGCCAGGGCGGCCAACGTCCAGGTGCCGTCGACGCCGCGATCGAACGCTCGCAAGATCTCGGCGACCCCCATGGCGCCGAGGAGTGGAGCGACCCTTCCGGCCCAGGCGTGCGTGTCCGCGAGCAGGGTGGCGCGCAGGCCGAGGAGGATCCATCCGGTCGCGAGGGCGGCGGGGACCACGACGTGCACCGGGAACCCGCCGAGGAGGCCGGTGGCGCCCGTCATGCTGAGGCCGACGAGGAACAGGAAGCCTGTCAGGACCACCAGCGCCCGGCGCACGATGAGGTGGCTCGGGCGGGGCTCGTCGTCAGTGAAGACCCGCCAGACGATCTCGATCACCACCGCGGTCACCAGGGCGCGGGTCAGCGTGGTCAGCGCCGAGACCTCGCCCGGGTGGGCGAGCAGGCGGGTGATGGTCACCAGCGGGAAGCAGAGCCCGCCCAGCACCACGAGCGCGCTGCCCATCACGGCGCTGCGTCCGTCGCCGTGGACGCGCCAGCGGGTGAGCCGGAGCACGCCCGCCGTCACGAACAGCGCCGAGGCAACGGTTCGGGCGATGTCGTTGACCCTGGACAGCAGACCGGCGGGCGAGGTGCTGAGGTCGAGCCGCGCCAGCACCAGTGCCAGCGTGGTGCAGAGGATGGCGGCGAGTATGGCGGGTGCCAGCCAGGTGGAGACGAGGGTCAACGAGCGGAGCCGAAGACGATCTCCGAGACGTCCCCGAACGTGCGTGGCCCTTGGTCCCCCAACCATGCTGAGCATCCTCCGGGTTGTGGCGCCCGAGCGCCATGGCTCCAAGAGGAGAATTCGGTTAGTTCGATCTGACTATGCCGGGAATGGGCACATGTCCGAGATCTCCGCGAGATCACGATCCGCACCCCCTTCGTCGGCCCTGGCTAGTCCCGGGGATCCTCCGCTCGAGGCTGCAGCGTGGCGTCGACGAGCGATCTCAGCCGGGGGCTCGCAGGCCGACCCGTGAGCGTGGTGGGCGCCTGCCAGACCTCGACACTGACCGGGTAGAAGGACCTGAGCAGCTGGACGGCGGCGACGGCCCCGTGCGGCGGTGGCGCGATCAGCAGCCGGAAGGTCTGCTGGTCCTGGTCGACCAGGATCGCTCCCCACAGGTGCGCGGCCTGCTCAGGCGTCAGGTCGGACTCCCGCGCGACGACGGCGGTGTCGAGGGTGGCGACGACGAGGGTGCGGTCGAGGTCGAGGCGGAACTCGTCGGCTGCCGACCCTCGCCGCTGTGCACGGGCCCGCCGCCGTCTCCAGACCGCTCGCGGTCGCTGGTGCGCCATGTCGTGCCGCTTCCCGTGGTGGTGGCTGGTCTGCACGAGAAGCCTGGCTGCGTCGACGTACGAGACGCATCGTCAAATCTGTTGAAATCCGGACGGCGGCGACTCGTTTCGTCGCCGCCGGGTCAGGCGATGGCCTGCTCGCCAGTGACTAGCGGCCGCGCCGCGACGAGGAGAACGACGCCGCGCTGTGGGACTTCGCGCCGGAGCCGGAGGTGGCGCCGGAGGTGGCCCCGGCCCGCGACCGGCCGCCGCCACCGCGACGCCCAGCGGGCGACCCGTTGCGTGACCCGTTGCGTGACCCGTTGCGAGCGCCGTTGCGAGCGCCGTTCCTGGAGCCCGGCCGACCGCCGTTCCTGCCTCGGTACGAGGTCTCGGTCGTGGTGTTGACCACCGGGAGGTCGCCGGCCGCGAGGTACGCGCGCTCGCCCGGTGCGATGCTCATCAGCAGCGCGTCGACCGGGCTGGATCCGGGTGACGGTCGGCTTGATGCCGGCCTTGCGGGTCAGCGTCGCGGACGTCCTTGACCTGCGCGTCGAGCATCAGCGTGACCACGGTGCCGTCGGCGCCTGCGCGGGCCGTGCGACCGGAACGGTGCAGGTAGGCCTTGTGCTCGACCGGCGGGTCCGCGTGCACGACGAGGCTGACGTCGTCGACGTGGATGCCACGAGCCGCGATGTCGGTCGCGACCAGCGTGGTCGCCGTGCCGCTGCCGAAGGCGGAGAGGTTGCGGGTGCGGGCGTTCTGCGACAGGTTGCCGTGCAGCTCGACGGTGGGGACGCCGCGGGCGTTGAGCTGGCGGGCCAGCGCCTTGGCGCCGTGCTTCGTGCGGGTGAACACCATCGTCTTGCCGGGGGCGGCGGTGAGGTCGGCGAGCACCGGGAGGCGACCCTCCTTGCTGACGTGCAGCACGTGGTGGGTCATGTTCGCGACCGGCGAGTCGACCGAGTCGACGCTGTGCGTGACCGGGTTGTGCAGGTAGCGCTTCACGAGCACGTCGACCCCGCGGTCCAGCGTGGCGGAGAACAGCAGCCGCTGGCCCTTCGGGGTGTGTGTCGAGCAGGCGGCGTACCTCGGGGAGGAAGCCGAGGTCGGCCATGTGGTCGGCCTCGTCGAGAACGGTGATCTCGACCGAGCCGAGGTCGGCGTGCCCGGACCGCACGTGGTCGGCGAGCCGGCCCGGGCAGGCGATGACGATGTCGACCCCGTTGCGCAGGCCCGCGGATCTGCGGGCTCGGGCTCACGCCGCCGAAGACCGTGACGGTGCGCAGGCCGAGGACGCGGGCGAGCGGCGCCATCGCGGCGTCGATCTGGCTGGCGAGCTCGCGGGTCGGCGCGAGCACCAGGGCCCGGGGCCGCTTGGCGAGCCGCTTCGAGGGCGAGGCGGCGAGGCGGGCCAGCAGCGGGAGGACGAAGGCGTAGGTCTTGCCGGAGCCGGTGCGGCCGCGGCCGAGGACGTCGCGCCCGGCCAGCGAGTCGGGCAGCGTCGCCGACTGGATCGGGAAGGGCGTGGTGATGCCGGCGTCGGTCAGCGCCGCGACGAGGGTCGCGGGCACGCCGAGGTCGGCGAAGGTCTGGGCGTTCTGGGTCGGGGCGTGCTTGGATGGGCGTTCTTGGTTTGGGCATGCGCAGAGGCGTTGATGGTCTAACTCCGATGAGATTGAAGGGTCGTCCTGCCCGGCGCGACCTGGCTCCCCGGAGGGGCGATCGCGGCGCTCGGTGGATGACGATGCCTGGCCCGAGGCAGAACAGAAGGGGCCAGCAGTCACTACTCTACCGTGCGGAAACCGCTCGACACGCATAACGGGTGTACCGCCCACGTGAGATAGCCGACGTTTCCTCAGCCCTACCCTGACTTCGATGAAGCTGCGATGGCTGGTTCTCGGGCTGGTGGTCGCGCTGCTGCTGGTGCCGGCGCTGATGATCTCCGCGGCCCGGACCCTCGACCTGTCCGGCGCCCTGGGGGTGCAAGCTGGTGGCGTTCACACCGCACGCGGGCCTCCTCTACCTCTGCGCTGCCGTGCTGCTCCTGCTCACCTGGCTGCGAGGTCGCGGCGGCCTCGCGATCCGGGTGCTGACCGTCCTGTGCCTGGTCGGCCGTCGCGGTGCACGCCTACTGGGCGAGCGGACCGTTCGTGGGCACCCAGCTCGGCCGAGGCCGCAGGCGGCGGCCGCGTCCAGGTGATGACCGCCAACCTCCGTTTCGGTGAGGCGGACACCGCGCAGCTGGTCGAGGTGGTGGTCTCGCACGACGTCGACGTGCTGGTGCTCGAGGAGGTCACCCCGCAAGCCCTCGCCGGCCTCGAGAGCGCCGGGCTCGACCGGGTTCTCCCGCACCGAGCCGGTCGCCCGGCGCCCGGCACCCCGCGCGGGACGATGGTGTTCTCGCGCACCCGGCTCAGCCACGTCCATCGACTGGCCACCCGGTTCGACAGCTACTCCCTCGACGTGTCGCTCGCCGGCCCGCGAGGGACGTGTGCACCTTCTCGCCGTCCACCCCAGCCCGCCCAAGGGCGACATCCGCCACTGGCACGACGACCAGGCCGTCGTACGACGTGCGGCGGCCGGGCTGTCGGGACCTTCCGTCATCGCCGGCGACCTGAACGCGACCATGGACCATGCGCCGCTTCGCGAGCTCGCGGGGCGGGGGTACGACGACGCGGCGACCCAGGCCACCTCGGGGTGGCAGCCGACCTGGCCCTCGGCGGGGATCGTGTCTCCGCTCGGCCTCGACGTGCCGTCGCTGGTGGCGATCGACCACGTGATGGCCCGCGGCCCGCGGGCGACCCGCACCACGACGTTCCCGCTCGAGGGCACCGACCACCGCGTCCTGCTCGCCACGCTCGCCCGGTGACGCCGTAGTCTGGAAGGTGCAATGAACAGCGCCCACCCCCCCGAGGGCGACGACGAGGTCTACCTCGACCACGCCGCTTCGACCCCGATGCATCCCGACGCCGTCGCGGCGATGACCCGTCAGCTGCTGCACGCAGGCAACGCGTCGGCGCTGCACGCGTCCGGTCGCGCCGCACGACGCGTCGTCGAGGAGTCGCGGGAGGCCATCGCCCGGGCGCTGAGCTGTCGTCCCGGCGAGGTGGTGTTCACCTCCGGCGGCACCGAGTCCGACAACCTGGCGTTGAAGGGCATCTTCTGGGCCCGCAGGTCGGCGGACCCGCGTCGCACCCGGCTGCTCACCACCGCCGTCGAGCACCATGCAGTCCTCGACGCGGTCCAGTGGCTGGCCGACCACGAGGACGCGGACGTCGAGCTGCTTCCGGTCGACGGTCTGGGGCGACTCGACCTCGACGCGTTCCGCGCGAGCATCGAGCGCGACCCCGGCTCGGTCGCGCTGGTGTCGGTGATGTGGGCCAACAACGAGGTCGGCACCGTGCAGCCGGTGGCCGACGTCGTCGAGATCGCGCACCGCTACGACATCCCGGTGCACACCGACGCGGTGCAGGCGGTCGGCCAGGTGCCGGTGGACTTCGCCGCCTCCGGCGTCGACGCGTTGACGTTGACCGCGCACAAGCTCGGCGGACCCACGGGGGTCGGCGCGCTCGTCGTACGACGTGAGCTGGCGGTCACCCCGCAGCTGCACGGCGGCGGACAGGAGCGAGACATCCGATCCGGCACTTTGGACACCCCGGCGATCGTGGGCTTCGCGACAGCCGTCGAGCTGGCGGTGGAGGAGCAGGAGCTTCGCGCCGCCCGGATGGCGGCACTGCGCGACGACCTCGTGGCACGCGTTCGCGAGCGGGTCCCGGAGGCCGTGCTGAACGGCGACCCCGAGAGCGACGGCGCGCACCGGCTGCCCGGCAACGCGCACCTGAGCTTCCCCGGCTGCGAGGGCGACTCCCTGCTGATGCTGCTCGACGCCCGCGGCATCGCCTGCTCGACGGGCTCGGCCTGCTCGGCGGGCGTGCCGCAGGCCTCCCACGTGCTGCTCGGGATGGGCCGTGACGACGAGCAGGCCCGCAGCTCCTTGAGGTTCTCGCTCGGGCACACGAGCGTCGCCTCGGACGTCGACGCACTCGTGGCGGCGATCGCACCCGCCGTCGAGCGGGCGCGTGCCGCCGGTGTCGTCTCCGGGCTCGGCGCCTCGAAGAAGGCCGGCTGAGCGGTGCGTGTGCTCGCTGCCATGTCCGGCGGTGTCGACTCGGCCGTGTCCGCGGCGCGAGCCGTCGACGCCGGGCACGACGTGACCGGCGTCCACCTGGCCCTGTCTCGCAACCCACGCTCCTACCGCAGTGGCGCGCGCGGCTGCTGCACGATCGAGGACTCGAACGACGCCCGACGGGCAGCCGACGTGATCGGCATCCCGTTCTACGTGTGGGACCTCAGCGACCGGTTCCACGAGGACGTCGTCGAGGACTTCATGGCGGAGTACTCCGCCGGCCGCACCCCGAACCCGTGCCTGCGCTGCAACGAGCGCATCAAGTTCGCCGCCGTGCTCGACCGTGCGGTGGCGCTCGGGTTCGACGCGGTCGCGACCGGTCACTACGCGAGGCTGGCGACCGCCGAGGACGGCACCATCGAGATGCACCGGTCGGTCGACCCGGGCAAGGACCAGTCCTACGTGCTCGGCGTGCTGACCCAGGAACAGCTCGCGGGGTCGCTGTTCCCCCTCGGCGGCTCCCACAAGGCCGAGGTGCGCGAGGAGGCGGCTCGCCGCGGGCTGCAGGTCGCGCAGAAGCCGGACAGCCACGACATCTGCTTCATCGCCGACGGCGACACCGCTGGCTGGCTGCACGAGAAGCTCGGCGAGCGCGGTGGCGACTTCGTCGACCACGCGACCGGCGAGGTGGTCGGGCACCACGACGGTGCCCACGCTTTCACCGTCGGGCAGCGCAGGGGTCTCCGGCTCGGTCGGCCCGCCGCCGATGGGCGGCCCCGGTTCGTCCTCGACATCGAGCCGGTCTCCGGCACGGTCACCGTCGGCCATCGCGAGGAGCTCACCGTCGACCGCATCGAGGGCATCCGGCCGCGGTGGTGCGGCGCTCGTCCCGAGCGGCCGTTGGATGCGACCGTGCAGCTGCGCGCGCACGGCGGCGAGCACCGCGCCGTCGTCACGCCCTCCGACGACACCGAGGGCACGGTGAGCATCGACCTGCTCGACCCCGCCCAGGGGATCGCGCCGGGACAGGCGGCCGTCGTGTACGACGGCTCGCGGGTCGTCGGGTCGTGCACGGTCGCCGCCACGCGTCGTACGCCGCAAGCGACCGCGGCCACATGAAGACGGCGTGAGCACCGCCACCGGCGTCGGCTCGATGCCCGGCGCCGACACCGCGGCCTTCGACCGGGCGGTCGGGCTGGTGCTCGAAGAGCTTCCCGACCTTCCCCACGTGCCCGAGCTGCCGGGCCGTGGTGTGCACGCGACGATGACCGGCCGGACCCTGGCTGTCGTCACCGAGCTCGGAGCCGACGTGCAGCCGGCGGGCTGGCGGCTGACGGGTGACGCGGCCAGCGCCGGCGCCGACCACCGCCGGGCACGTTCGCTGCTCGCGCAGGACCTCGACACCGTCGAGGAGCAGGCGCAGGACTACCAGGGCCCGTTCAAGCTCCAGGTCACCGGGCCCGTGGACGCTGGCCGCGACCGTCGAGCGACCTCGCGGTGACCGGGTGCTCGCCGACCGTGGTGCGCGCCGCGAGCTGGCCCAGGCGCTCGCCGAAGGTGTTCGGATCCATGTCGCCGACGTGCAGCGCCGGATCCCGGGCGCCGAGCTCGTGGTTCAGCTCGACGAGCCGGCACTCCCGGCCGTGCTCGCCGGGAAGGTGCCCACCGCCTCCGGCTTCCACCGGCACCGCTCCGTCGACGCACCCGGCGCGAGCCCGGCGCTGGAGTGGGTGCTCGCGGCCGCGAGCGAGGCCGGCGCGACCCCGATCGTGCACTGCTGCGCCGCCGACGTGCCGATCGGCCTGCTGACCGGTGCCGGGGCCGCCGGGGTGTCGGTCGACCTCGACGTGCTCGCGCCCGCGGCGTACGACGACCTCGCGGGCCTGCTCGAGCAGCAGCGACCGGTGCACCTCGGCGTCGTACCCAGCACCGAGCCCGCGTCCCGGCCCACGGACCGCGGCGTCACCGAGCGCGTGCTGCGGCTGCTCGACATGCTCGGCCTCGACCCGCAGGCCGCCCGGACCCTCGTCGTGACCCCGTCGTGCGGCCTGGCCGCCGCCACCGACGACTGGGCTCGCTACGCCCTCACCCTCTGCCGCACCGTCGCGAGCAACCTCTCCTGACCTCACCCGCCCGACCAATTCCGGGTAGTCCGTGACGGATTCGTGGTCCGAGCCGTGCCTGAACCACGAATCCGTCACGGACTACCGGGTGACGGCGGTCAGACCGCGACGCCTTCGGGGGTCTCCTCGGTGTTGAGCTCCTCCTGCTTGACGTTGAGGAACAACAGCACGATCAGCGTCCCGAGCCAGATCATCGCGGCACCGGCGAGGAAGGCGTGGGTCGCTCCCTCGGTGAAGGCCACCCTGGCGATCATCTCCTGCAGGGCGCGCAGCTTGTCCGGGTCCGGTGCCCCACTGGCTGCCGATTGCGCCGCGGTGGTGAGCTCGACGGTCTTCGCCTGGAGGAAGTGCACGGACACCGTGCTCAGGGTCGCCAGGCCGAGGGCGCCGCCGACCTGCTGCGCGGTGTTCAGCACGCCGGAGCCGATGCCCGAGTCGCGGGCACCGACGCCGTGCAGGGCGGTGAGCGTCAGCGGCACGAAGGTCATGCCCATGCCGAAGGACATCAAGACGATGAACGGCATGATGTCGGTGAAGTAGTTGGCGTTGATGGCCAGGTGGCCCACCCGGTCGTCGTACGGGATGCGGGAGAAGCCGAACAACGCCGCGCCGGCCAACGCGGTCCCGAACCCGGCCAGCCAACGCGGGTCGACGCGGGCCACGAGCTTGGAGGAGATCGTCGCGGCGACGACCATGCCGAAGGCGAACGGCAGGAACGCCACCCCGGCCTTGATCGGCGAGTAGCCCATGACGTTCTGCACGAACAGGCTGAGGAAGAAGAACATCGAGAACATCGCGGCCGGCACCAGCGCCATCACCGCAAAGCTCGTGGCGCGCGTGCGGTTGGCGAGGATGCGGAACGGCAGGAGCGGGTGGGCGGCGCGCCGCTCGATCATGACGAACACCGCCAGCAGCGCCACGCCGACCACGAGGGCGACGACCGTCCAGGTGTCGCCCCAGCCGTAGCGATGGTCACCGGCGCGGGTGAGGCCGAAGACGATGGCGACGAGGCCGAGGGTCGCCGACAGGGCACCAGGCAGGTCGAGCTCGCCAGGGTGCGACTCGCTCTCCGCGAGCAGCTTCGGCGCAGCGAAGGCGGCAGCGAGACCGATCGGGACGTTGATGAGGAAGGTGAGGCGCCAGCCGTCGATGACGTGCGCCGAAGCAGGTGCGGGTGGAGGCCGGTCAGCCAGCCACCGAGGATCAGGCCCACGGCAGCGCCCACACCGGACATCGTGGCGTAGACCGAGAACGCGCGGCTGCGCTTCGGCCCCGCCGGGAAGTTCGTGGTGATCAGCGCCAGGGCCGCGGGTGACGCGATCGCCGCGCCGACGCCCTGCATGCCCCGGGAGCACAGCAGCATGATCTCGCTCTGCGCCAGGCCGCCGACGAGCGAGGCGACCGCGAACAGCGAGACGCCGATCATGAACAGCCGACGGCGCCCGTAGAGGTCGCCGAGCCGGCCGCCGAGCAGCAGCAGGCCGCCGAAGGCGAGCGAGTAGCCGGTGACGATCCAGGAGAGGTTCGCCGGGGCGATGTCGAGGTCGCGGCCGATGTACGGCAACGCGATGTTGGCGATGGAGGCGTCGAGCACCACCATCAGCTGGGCGACCGTGATGAGCACCAGTGCCCAACCGAGGTGGCGTTGGCCGGACCCCGTCGAGGGGCTGGGCGCGACGGTGGAGACAGAGGTCATGGGGTTTCGTCCTGGTGGTCGAGGGTGGGGGTCTGGTCGCGGCGGGCACGATGATCTCGTCGACCACGCGCGCCACGGTCTTCTCGTCGGTGGGCTGACCGAGCACGAAGCTGCGGTGCAGGATGATCCCGGCCAGGGCCGGGGCGAGCAGGTCGAGATCGAGGTCGGCGGTGATCTCGCCGCGGGCGCGGGCCCGCTCGAAGATGCCGCGGGAGACGTCGATCTTCGGCTCGATCACACGGGTGCGGAACTCCTGGGCGAACTCCGCGTCGTGGTGCAGCGCGGTGACCACCGCGGCCATCAGCTGCGCCGAGCGGGCGTCGGAGAGGCCGCCGTGGCCGCAGGCCATCTGCACGAGGTCGTCGCGGAGGTTGCCGGTGTCGACCTCCGGGACCTGCAGCGCCTCCTTGGTGCGCAGGATCGCGTCGACCACCAGCGAGGACTTGGCCGTCCAGCGACGGTAGAGCGTTGCCTTGCTGGCCTTGGCCTCGGCGGCGACGGCGTCCATCGTCAGCTTGTCGTAGCCGACCCGGCACGAGCAGGTCGACCGCGGCGTCGAGGATCTCCGACTCGCGGGCCCCCTCGACGCGGGGACGGGCTGGACTCATGGGGCTCTCCGGATCGGCTGGATGAAACGAAACGGTTTCGTACTATCCGAGCGTAGCGAGCCCTCGGGGAATGCCCAAACCCGCTGGTCTGCCGGTCTGGTCAGGCAGGTTGGGAGACGCCGAGCTGCGCCAGCGACCTGCTGACCGCGAAGTCGTTCCAGGCTGAGATGTTGCGGAACATGTAGTGCCCGACCCGGCCCATGTCGTGGAACTCCACGGACGCGGCGACGCCCTCGGCCGAGCGGCAGAACGCGCGCGTCTGCCGGGCGGAGGTGATCTTGTCCCGGCTGCCGTGCGCCGGCGGCCAGCTGCTTGCCGGCCAGGGCGTGGTTCGGCTCGTCGGCCGGCAGCCAGGGCGCGAGCGCGACGACGCCGACGACGTCCGGGTCGTCCGCGACGGCGACGGCGGTGCGGGCCGCCCATCGAGTGCCCGAGGAGTACGACGGGCAGCGAGCCGAGCTCACGACGTACCTCGTCGAGGGCCCACCGGGCGTCGGGGACCGGCGACGGGCCGGAGGCGGACCGTGCGTTCCAGCCGCGCACGCCGTAGCGCAGCAGCCAGACGCTGGCTCCCGCACGGTGGAGCCGGCCGTCGATGTGGTTCATCATCCAGCGCGAGCGTCGCCACGAAGCGCTGCGCTCGTCGACCTCGTCGAGCCCGTCGGCCCTGCCGCCGTGCAGCATCAGCACCAGCCCACCCGGCTCGCCGTCGACGTCACGGCGCAGGAGCGATGGAGCGGGCATCGGGTGGTCCTCTGGGGTGGGGGTGTGACACGGCAAGATGGACAACATGGCGGAGCAGCCCGAGATTCCCGAGACGTCCGGCGACACCGAGGTCCAGGCGGCCCCGTCGGAGGCGCGCGAGGAGCATCGCACGCTCTCGGAGGAGATCGAGGACGCCCGCTGGCGCTACTACGTGCTCGACGACCCGACGCTCTCCGACGCCGACTTCGACCAGCGGATGCGTCGCCTCGAGGAGCTCGAGGAGGAGTTCCCCGAGCTGCGCACGCCGGACTCCCCGACGCAGAAGGTCGGCGGCGCGGTGTCCACGGAGTTCACCGCCGGTCGACCACCTCGAGCCGATGATGAGCCTCGACAACGCGTTCACCTACGAGGAGCTGGAGGTCTGGCGGGCGCGGCTGGCGCGCGAGGGCGTCGAGGACCCCGACATGCTCTGCGAGCTCAAGGTCGACGGCCTGGCGATCAACCTGCTCTACGAGGACGGCCGGCTGGTGCGGGCCGCGACCCGGGGCGACGGTCGCACCGGCGAGGACGTCACCCCCAACGTGCGCACCATCGACAACGTGCCCGACCGGCTGACCGGCACCGAAGAAGTACCCAGTGCCCAAGCGGGTCGAGGTGCGCGGCGAGGTGTTCTTGCCGGTCGAGGCGTTCGAGCGGCTCAACGAGTCGATGAAGGACGCCGGCAAGCCGCAGTTCGCCAACCCCCGCAACGCCGCCGCGGGGTCGTTGCGGCAGAAGGACCCGCGGGTCACCGCGACGCGCGACCTGGGGATGGTCTGCCACGGCCTCGGCCTGCGCGAGGGCTTCACCCCCAAGGCGCAGTCGCACGCGTACGACGCGCTGGCCTCCTGGGGGCTGCCGGTCTCCGACCAGGTCAAGGTGCTCGCGTCACCTGGCCGAGGTCGAGGGGTACATCACCAACGCCGGGGAGCACCGCCACACGATCGTGCCCTACGAGATCGACGGCGTCGTCATCAAGGTCGACGACGTCAACCTGCAGCGACGGCTCGGCTCGACCAGCCGTGCCCCGCGGTGGGCGATCGCGTTCAAGTACCCACCCGAGGAGGTCAACGCCAAGCTCCTCGACATCCAGGTCAACACCGGCCGCACCGGCCGGGTCACGCCGTTCGGCGTCATGGAGCCGACCCGCGTCGCCGGCTCGACGGTCGAGCGGGCGACCCTGCACAACGCGCCACGAGGTCAAGCGCAAGGACGTCCGGCCCGGCGACACCGTGATCCTCCGCAAGGCCGGCGACGTCATCCCGGAGATCGTCGGCCCGGTGCTGGGGCTGCGCCCCGAGGGTCTGCCCGAGTGGGAGATGCCGACGCAGTGCCCGTCGTGCGGCACCGAGCTGGTGCAGGAGAAGGAGGGCGACAAGGACCTGCGCTGCCCGAACCACCGCACCTGCCCGGCCCAGCTGCGCGACCGCGTCTTCCACGTCGCCGGGCGCGGTGCCTTCGACATCGAGGGTCTCGGCGCCGAGGCGGCGATCGCGCTGCTCAAGGCCGGCGTCATCGTCGACGAGGGCGACATCTTCGACCTCGACGAGGCCAAGCTGCTGCGGGCGCCGCTGTTCACCCGCGCCCCGAAGAAGGACGAGGGCGACCAGCCGGTGCTCGTCCGCCAACGGGCGGCGGCTGCTCGACAACCTGCAGGCCGCCAAGGACCGGCCGCTGTGGCGGGTGCTGGTCGGGCTGTCGATCCGCCACGTCGGGCCGACCGCCGCCCGCGCGCTGGCCGCCGAGTTCGGCTCGCTGCAGGCGATCCGCGAGGCCGACGTGGAGCGGCTCGCGGAGTCCGACGGGGTCGGCCTCGACCATCGCCGAGTCGGTGCGGCAGTGGTTCGACGGGCCGGAAGCTGCGTGGCACAACGCGATCGTCGACAAGTGGGAGCAGGCGGGCGTGCGCATGGCCGACGAGCGCGACGCGTCGACGCCGCGCACCCTCGAGGGGCTGAGCATCGTGGTCACCGGATCGCTCGAGGACTTCAGCCGCGACCAGGCCAGGGAGGCCATCCTCGCGCAAGGGAGGCAAGGCCACGTCCTCGGTGTCGAAAAAGACCGACTTCGTGGTCGTGGGAGACTCGCCCGGGTCGAAGTACGACAAGGCGGTGAGCCTGGGGGTTCCGGTGCTCGACGAGGATGGGTTCCGGACGCTGCTGAACGACGGTCCCGACGCTGCGCGTGAGGTCGCGCAGGTCGGAGGGGGGAAGGTTGATTTGCCGGTCTTCGCGTCACCGGAGAGCGAGCATCGGTTCAACTCCGCGTACGACGCGGTGCTCGACGAGTGGCCCGAGCCTCGCGAGCTTCGTCGGCTGAGCACCGGCTACGGCACGACGGTGGTCCACGTGTGCGGCCCGCCGAGCGGCCAGCCGGTGCTGCTGCTGCACGCCGGAGGCAACACCGCCGCCTCGTGGTTCGCCAACGTCGGCGTGCTGGCCAAGACGTGCCGTGTCTACGCGCCCGACCGTCCGGGTGAGGCCGGTCTCAGCGAGGCCGGCCCGACCGCCATCACGGAGCGAGACGACTGGATGGCGTGGCTCGCGCATCGTCCTGGACCGGTTGCGGATCCCGCGGTGCGCGGTCGTCGGTCACTCCTACGGCGGCTGGATGGCGCTGAGCTTCGCGATCAACGCGCCACAGCGGGTCTCCCAGCTCGCGCTGCTGGACCCGACGTCCTGCTTCAAGGGCGGCCGCACCCGCTACAACGTGCGCTCGATGCCGCTGCTGATGCGACCCACGGCGGGCCGGATGCGGTCGTTCCTCGAGCTGGGAGACGCGCCGGCGACCCATGCACCCCGGCTTCGTCGACCTGTTGGAGACCGGGGCGCAGGACTTCCCGACCACTCGGATCGTCTTCCCGACCCGGCCCTCACGAGAGGCGATGGCGGGGCTCGAGGTGCCCGTGCTGGTGGTGCTGCCCACCCGGAGCCGGCAGAACCACCCCAACCGCACGGCGCGCTCGGCCACCAAGCTGCTGCCGGACGCGACGATCGTGCCGTTGCTCGGGCACAGCCACCACTCGATCCCGGCCGAGTCGCCCGACCAGCTCAACAACCTGCTTCTAGGCTTCCTGGCCGGCTGACCCCGCTGCTGCGGTGGCACCGCCGGCCCGGGCGCCCAGCCGGACGGCGCGATGTTGTGGTTCGAGCCGGAACACGTTGGTCGGGTCCCAGGTGTCCTTGAGAGCCACCAGCCGGTCGTACTTCGCCTCGCCGAAGCCGGACTTCACGTCCGCCGTCGTGGTGCCCGGCTCGAGGTTCAGGTACGTCCCGCCCGTCGTGGCCGTGCCATCGCCGCCGAGAACTGCCGCACCCACGCCATCTCCCGGTCCGTCTCCTCCGGTGTCGCCCAGCAGGCGATCGGGTGACCCATGTACGCCGCTGAGCGGTTGCCGGCGGCGGTCGCGTCATCGGGCACCTGGGCGATCGCACCGCCGGTGCGGAACACGATGCCCTGGTTCATCGGTGACGAGATGGCCCGGCCGGACTCCAGGTAGGGATCGATGAGGGAGTCGGGGAGACCCTCGAGGTGCACGCCTCGGTGGTAGTTGAACCACCCCTTCGGCGCGAACCCGTCTAGCAGCGACTGCAGCGCCGTGTAGGGCATCGGCTGCACGAGGTCCATGCCGTGCGAGGTGAGGTTCCGCAGCGGGCGCAACATCTCCTCCGCGTCGGCCTGGTCGCCGAACCACGCGGGGATGATGGCGAGCATCGGAGCACCGACCAGCTCCGGTGGCACGAACGGCGCCGGTGGCGCCAGCACGGTCGCCAGCGCGGTGGCGAGCTCGTCGGAGGCCTGCTCGGCGTACTTGCGGTAGCCGCGCACCACCTCACGCGCCTCGTCGTCGTTGGGCACGATGAGCATGCCCGCCATGATCAACGGCGGCATGGCGTGCACCCGCAGCTCGTACGACGTGACGACGCCGAAGTTCGCGCCCGCACCGCGGAGCCCCCAGAGCAGGTCGGGGTTCTCGTCCTCGCTGCAGTGCACGAGCCGGCCGTCCGCGGTGACGACGTCGGCGGCGACCAGGTTGTCGCACGTCAGTCCGTGCAGCCCGGACAGCCAGCCGTAGCCGCCGCCGAGGCAGAAGCCGCCGACGCCGGTCGTGGTGACCCGACCACCCGGCGTCGCCATCCCGCGCAGCTCCGCCTCGCGGTCGTACTCGCCCCACAGCACGCCTGCCTGGGCGATGGCGGTGCCGCGCTCGAGGATCGACGTGCACCCCCTTCATGCAGAGAGGTCGATGAGCACGCCGCCCTCGACCAGCGACGTGCCGGCCACGCCGTGCCCGCCGCACCGCACGGAGATCGGCAGACCACGACCACGCGCGTAGTCGAGGATGTCGATGACGTCGGCGGCGCCGCGAGGTCGGGCGATCAGCGCCGGGCGACGGTCGATGCTGCCGTTGTAGATCGCGCGGGCCTCGTCGTAGCCCGGGTCCTCCGGCGAGATCGTGGTGCCCTGGTATGAAGCGCTGAGCTCCGGGTCAGCGGAGATGGTGTCCGCCATGACGGCTCCCTCATGAAGGTGGTTCCCCCCGCAACCTTCGAGGCAACTCCTTGCCCGTGCCGGGTGGCAATGACGTGATTTGACTAGTCATCGAGCGCTCGCCCGGTCGAGTCGCGGTAGCGGCGTCAGAGCGTGACACCTCGGTGCCTAGGATTGGGCAACATGCCTGGTATCAGCCGTGAGGAGGTCGCGCATCTCGCCGACCTGGCGCGCATCGACCTCTCCGACGCAGAGCTGGACCACCTGGCCCCGCAGCTGGCGGTGATCCTCGACTCGATCGCCTCCATCCGCGAGGTCGCTGCCGAGGACGTGCCGCCGACATCGCACCCGCTGCCGCTGACCAACGTGTTCCGCGAAGACGTCGTGCGGCCCGGTCTCACGGCCGAGGAGGCGCTCGGCGGTGCGCCCGTCGACCCGGAGCAGCAGCGGTTCTCGGTGCCGCGCATCCTCGACGAGGAGGCCTGATGGACCTGACCCGACAGCCGGCCCACCGGCTGGCCGAGGCGCTGGCGGCGGGGGAGACGACCTCCGTCGAGCTCACCCGCGCGCACCTGGACCGCATGGGTGCCGTCGACGGCGCCGTCCACGCCTTCCTGCACATCGACGCCGACGGCGCGCTGGCCTCGGCGCAGGCGTCCGACGAGCGGCGGGCGGCCGGATCGCCGGCCTCGCCGCTCGACGGGATCCCGGTCGCCGTCAAGGACGTGATGGCCACGCGCGGTATGCCGACGACGGTGGGCTCCCGCATCCTCGAGGGCTGGGTGCCGCCGTACGACGCGACCGTGGTCGCCAGGCTGCGGGCCGCGGGCCTGCCGATCCTCGGCAAGACCAACATGGACGAGTTCGCGATGGGCTCCTCGACCGAGCACTCCGCCTACGGCCCGACCCACAACCCGTGGGACCTCGACCGGATCCCCGGCGGATCGGGTGGTGGTTCGGCGGCGGCCGTCGCCGCGTTCGAGGCGCCGCTCGCCGTCGGCACCGACACCGGCGGCTCGATCCGGCAGCCGGGTGCGGTCACCGGCACGGTCGGGGTGAAGCCGACCTACGGTGGCGTGTCCCGCTACGGCCTGGTCGCGCTGGCGAACAGCCTCGACCAGGCGGGCCCGGTGACGCGGTCCGTGCTGGACGCCGCACTGCTGCACGAGGTGATCGGCGGTCACGACCCGCTCGACTCGACCTCGATCGACCAGCCGATGCCACGGGTGCGCGAGGCCGCTGAGCAGGGCGCGAGCGGTGACCTCACCGGCGTGCGGGTCGGGGTGGTCAAGGAGCTGACCGGCGAGGGCTACCAGGCCGGTGTGCAGCAGCGCTTCGACGAGGCGGTGCAGCTGATGCGTCGGAGCAGGCGCCGAGGTCGTCGAGGTCTCCTGCCCGACGTTCGTGCACGCGCTCGCGACGTACTACCTGATCCTGCCGGCGGAGGCGTCGTCGAACCTCGCGCGGTTCGACGCGATGCGCTACGGCCTGCGGGTGCTTGCCCGAGGGGGTCGACGCGCCCAGCGCCGAGGAGGTCATGCGGGCCACCCGCGACCGCGGCTTCGGCGACGAGGTGAAGCGGCGGATCATCCTCGGCACCTACGCGCTGTCGAGCGGCTACTTCGACGCCTACTACGGCAAGGCGCAGAAGGTCCGCACGCTCGTGAGCCGCGACTTCGCCGCCGCCTTCGAGCAGGCCGACGTGCTGGTGTCGCCGACGGCGCCGACGACGGCGTTCCGGCTGGGGGAGAAGCTCGACGACCCGCTCGCGATGTACCTCAACGACCTCGCCACCATCCCCGCCAACCTCTCCGGCGTCCCCGGCATCTCGGTGCCGAGCGGGCTCGCCGACGAGGACGGCCTGCCGTGCCGGCGTGCAGGTGCTCGCCCCGGCAACCGCCGACGACCGCGTCTACCGCGTCGGCGCCGCGCTCGAGCGGCTGCTCACCGACAAGTGGGGTGGTCCGCTGCATCGACCGCGCTCCGGACCTGCTGGGGGTGAAGGCATGAGCGCCGACTGCAGAGCTGGTCTCGTTCGACGAGGCGCTGGAGCGGTTCGACCCGGCGCTGGGGCTCGAGGTGCACGTCGAGCTCAACACCGCCTCGAAGATGTTCTGCTCGTGCTCCACCGTCTTCGGCGCCGAGCCCAACACCCAGGTGTGCCCGGTCTGCCTCGGGCTGCCCGGCGCGATGCCGGTCGTCAACGGCGATCGCCGTGGAGTCCGCGATCCGCATCGGGCTGGCGCTGAACTGCCACATCGCCGACTGGTGCCGCTTCGCGCGGAAGAACTACTTCTACCCGGACATGCCGAAGAACTTCCAGACCTCGCAGTACGACGAGCCCATCGCCTTCGACGGCTGGCTCGACGTCGACGTCGAGGGCGAGTCGGTCCGGGTGCCCATCGAGCGCGCGCACATGGAGGAGGACACCGGCAAGTCGCTGCACGTCGGCGGCGCGACCGGCCGCATCCACGGCGCCGACCACTCGCTCGTCGACTACAACCGAGCCGGCATCCCGCTCATCGAGATCGTCACCAAGCCGATCATGGGCACCCGTGAGAAGGCGCCGCTCGTCGCGCGGTCCTACGTCGCGCAGCTGCGGGAGATGCTGCTCGGGCTCGGCGTCTCCGACGTGCGCATGGAGCAGGGATCGCTGCGCTGCGACGTGAACCTCTCGCTCGCGCCGGCCGGCTCCGGGTCCCTGGGCACCCGCACGGAGACCAAGAACGTCAACTCGCTGCGGTCGGTGGAGCGAGCGGTCCGCTACGAGATCGGTCGCCAGGCCGCGGTGCTCGACGCCGGCGCGTCCGTCGTACAGGAGACGCGGCACTGGCACGAGGACACCGGCATCACCACGTCGGGTCGCGAGAAGTCCGACGCCGAGGACTACCGCTACTTCCCCGAGCCCGACCTGGTGCCGGTGGCGCCGTCGGCCGCCTGGGTCGAGCGGCTGCGCGGCACGCTGCCCGAGCCACCGCGCGAGCGGCGGGCCCGGCTGCAGGCGGCGTGGGGGTTCAGCGACCTGGAGATGCGCGACACCGTCGGGGCCGGCGCGCTCGAGCTGGTCGAGCAGACCATCGCCGCGGGGGCCTCACCCGCCGCGGCTCGCAAGTGGTGGCTCTCCGAGCTGGCCCGGCGCGCCAACGAGGAGGGTGTCGACATCACCGCGCTCGGTGTGACACCCGCAGACGTCGCGCGGGTGCAGGCGCTCGTCGACGAGGGCAAGGTCAACGACAAGCTCGCGCGGCAGGTGCTCGACGGGGTGCTGGCGGGCGAGGGCACTCCCGACGAGGTCGTCGAGAAGCGCGGCCTCGCCGTCGTCTCCGACGAGGGACAGCTCTCCGGCGCCGTCGACCGCGCCATCGAGGCCAACCCCGACGTCGCCGAGAAGATCCGCGACGGCAAGGTGGCGGCCGCGGGTGCGCTGATCGGCGCGGTGATGAAGGAGATGCGCGGCCAGGCCGACGCGGGGCGAGTGCGGGAGCTGATCCTGGCGAAGTTGTCAGACGGTGACGTCGCCTGAGCGACGTGAGCGCCTGACAACTCAGCTCATCAGGCCCACGGGGTTGTAGGACAGTCCCGGGAAGACGTCGGAGACCGAGCGGCCGGGGAAGCGTCGCGTGATGATCTCGCCGAACACGTTGCGGTAGTCGGTGGTGACCTTGAGGTCGTCGTCGACCTGGCTGCCGTCGCCGAGGCCGGGCCAGCTGCCGTAGTACGAGCCGCCCTTCACGCCGGCGCCCGCGACCAGCATCATGTTGCCCCAGCCGTGGTCGAGGCCGCGGTTGCCGTTCTCCTTGATGCGGCGGCCGAACTCACTGATCGTGACGACGGTGACCCGCTGGCGGACCGGTCCGAGGTCTCGCATGAACGCGTTCAGCACCGCGGCGAACCCACCGATCATGTTCTGCATCTCGCCCCACTCGGTGGTGCCGTAGTCCGAGTGCATGTCCCACGAGCCGAAGTCGATCGAGACCACGTCGGTGCCGACGTCGGCCTTGATGAGGTGCGCGGTGTCCTTGAGCGCGTCGGAGAGTCCGGTCGCCGGCCAGTCGCGCGGGTAGGTCACACCGGTCGTCGGCTGTGTACTTCGACGCCGCGACCGGTGCCAGCAGGTCGACCGTGCGCGCGGCGGAGCGGTAGGCGCCGTAGATCGGCACGTCGGCGCCGCCGGCCCACATCAGGTCCAGCTGACGCCGGCGCCGGTTGGCCCACTCCCGGTCGTCGTCGGCGCCCGCACCCACCAGCGAGATGTCCGCGACCCGTGACGCGGCGAGCGCCGGAGCGGTGCCGGAGAGCATCGTCGGCACGATCGAGTCGGTGAGGTGGATGGCCTCGCTCGGCTCGGCGCGACCGTCGAGGCCGATCATGCGGTTCACCCAGCCGCGTCGCGTGGTGGATCCCGGGTCGGCGTCCTCGACCTCCTCCATCGCGGAGAAGTGGGACCGGTTCGGCACCGCGAGGCCGACCGCGTGCACGGCGGCCAGCTCACCGCCGGTGAACAGCCACTCGAGCGGCTTCATCTGGGGGTGGAGGCCGAACATCGAGTCCGGCGCGACCAGTGCGTTCTGCGGCACCGCGATGGTCGGCCGCGCGGTGTAGTACGCCGGGTCGCCGTGCGGCACCACCATGCCGAGTCCGTCGATGCCGCCGCGCAGGCTGATGACCACCATGACGTTGCCGCCGCTGCCCGGCGTCGCGCCGAACGCCGTCTGCCGGAACGCGTCGCCGAACATCGTGGTGGCGACGCCGGCGGCACTGGTGGCGGCCATGCCCTGCAGGAACCGCCGCCTCGTCAGGCGGGCTGCGCTCTCGTAGTCGCGGCAGCAGTCGCTGTGCGTCTCGTCAGTGCCTCTCAGTGCCTCATGTGTTCGGGGGAGTCGAGCAGGGCACCGACCAGCCGCACGAACAGCCACGAGCTGACTGCGTGGTTCTTGGTGATGACGGTCGCGGGACCGCAGCCCGTGGCAGCGATCGCGACGTCCAGGATCTTCGACGTCGACGGCCTGGCCGAGCAGCATCCGGGAGAGGTGGTCGACGTAGCGGTCGAAGCGGATCCGCTCCTGCGGCAGCCACGGCGGCGGGCTTGCGGTAGGTGACGTCCTTGGTCGGCCACCAGCCGGCGGTGAGGTCCCAGTGCATGCGGAACGAGCTGAGCATCCGGGTCGCCGACGCCCACGCCGCCGCGCCGTACGGCGAGCCGTCGGGGCGCGGCCACTGGTAGAGCAGCGTGGTCTCGGGCAGCCAGAGGCAGCTGCGCGCGAAGGAGTCGTCGCTCGTGGGCGCCTTGACGGCTGATCCGCAGCACCCGGCAGGTGGCGACGAAGTCCTCGACCGGGTTGCGGACCAGCCGGTCCCTCGAGGCGTAGAAGTCGGGGTGGGCGACCAGTGCCCGCAGCGTCGCCTTGATGTCGGTGCCGGAGTCCCGGAAGGCCTGCGCCACGGTGTTGACGAGGTCGGTCGACGGGTCGTCGGAGACGAACTTGCGGGCCAGCTTGCGCGCGATGTTCAGCGCGGTGGCGGGGTGCTGCGCCAGGTAGCGCAGGTAGTCGACGGTGAGCTGCTGCCCGTTCGCGGAGGCGTTCGCGGCCGTGAAGCCGAGCACCTGCACGGCGCCGGTGGTGTGCTTGCCGGTGTCGTAGAAGCCGTCCCAGCTGTCGAACGCGTCGACGGTGTAGCCGGAGAGGATCTTCGCGGAGTCCTTGACCATCTGCTCGGTGTAGCCCGACGCGCGGCCGACCGTGTGCAGCTCGAGCAGCTCGCGGCCCTGGTTCTCGTTCGGTGCGTTCCTCACCGAGCGCCAGTTGTCGAGGTAGAGCAGCATCGCGGGGTGCAGCGCGGCCGCGACCAGCATGTCCTCGAACCTGCCGAGGGCGTGCTTGCGGATCAGCTGGTCGTACGACGCGCGGTGCACCCAGGCCAGGTCGCCGTCGGCGTGCACGTGGAGGTGGTTGGACCAGAAGTCGACCATGTTCTCGAACACCTGGCGGCTGGAGTAGATCCTGCCGCAGCATGGTGTAGCTCGCGAGGTCCTCCGCGAACTCCCAGCTGCCCTTGCTGCCGGAGCCGTTCCGGCCCCACTTGGTCGCGGCCGACTGGTCCATGTCCGGGAACCAGCCGGGCAGCGCCTTCGCGGTCGCCGACTCGGTGATCGAGGAGGGCGCCAGCTGGGCGTCGAGCCACTTGGTGGCGTCCCCGGCGCGCTGCAGCTGGGCGAAGGTGCTGCGCGAGAAGCCGCAGCCGAGCCGGTTCATGTAGTGCCGGGCGCGGACGGTGGGGACGGTCGTGCTCGTGTAGGGCCGGACGCGTGGCCGCTGCGGCCGCGCCCGCCCCGAGGGTCTCCGCGGCCGCCACGCTGGTGAGGCGGCCCCGCCCACGAGCAGGCGGCGACGCGACGGGGCAGGGGGCATGTCCGAGACATCGGGTGTGGAGGCCCTGACCTTGATAGCCCACCGGGGTCAGATCGCTCGCGTTGATCGAGCTTGTCGACGATCAGCGGGGCGCGATCTCCAGGATCCTGTCGTCGCCCGGCTGCGGGGCTGCCGCGGCCGTCGCGGTTGCTGGTGGTCACCCACAGGTTGCCGTCGGGTGCGACCACCACGGTGCGCATCCGGCCGTAGTCGCCGACGAAGAAGTCACGAGGCTTCGCAGGTTTGCCGTCCTTGAGCGGGACCTGCCAGAGCCGGCCGCCCTCGAGCGCGCCCGCCCACAGCGAGCCGTCGAGGTAGGCCAGCCCCGAGGGCGACGCGTCGTCGGTGCGCCACTGCACGAAGGGGTTGCGGAAGCGCTTGGCGTCGCCGCGGCCCTCCTCGAGCGGCCAGCCGTAGTTGCGGGCCTTGTCGATCCGGTTGAGCTCGTCCCAGGTGTCCTGGCCGAACTCGGTGGCCCACAGCTGACCGTCGCCGTCGAACGCGAGGCCCTGCACGTTGCGGTGCCCCATGGTCCACACCGGCGAGCCCTTGACCGGGTTGCCCGGAGCCGGGTCGCCCTGCGGCGTGATCCGCAGGATCTTGCCGCCGAGCGAGTCACGGTCCTGGGCGAGCTGGTCGTTGCCGGTCTCGCCGGTGGAGACGAACAGGTTGCCGTCACGGGCGAACAGCAGCCGCCCGCCGTCGTGGATGAAGCCGTTGGGGATGCCGGTGAGGATCGGCTTCGGCGGCCCGAGCCGCCCTCCGTCGTACCGCATGGTGACGACGCGGTTGTCCTGCGAGGTGGACAGGTAGGCGAACACCAGCCGGTCCTTGGCGAACGTCGGCGACGCCGCGAGCCCGAGCAGCCCGGCCTCACCCTGCGGCTGCACGCCCGACACGCGCCCGACGGTGCGCACCTGCTTGTCCTTGATCGCCACGACGCGGGTGGTGTCTCGCTCCCCGACCAGCGCGGTGCCGTCGGGCAGGAACGTGATCGCCCCACGGGGCCCGGAGGTCCCTCGCGATGGTGCCCACCACGTGGGGGCGGCCGGGGCCGCGTGGCTTGCTGGACGGCTTCGCGGACGACGGCTCGGGCGAGGAGGGCTCGGCGGTCCGGGTGGTCGGCTGCGGCGCGGACGACGTGCTGCCGAGGTCCCCGGGCTCGTCGGTCGGAGCCGGAGGAGCAGGCGGCGACGGCGAGCAGCGCGACCACGAGGGCGGGAGCGAGGCGGGTGCGCTTCATCTCGGCGAGCCTACGTGACCCCAGGTTCCGGCAGGCCCTCGACGAACGCCAGCAGCTCCTGGTGCACGTCGTCGGGGTGCTCCATCTGCAGGAAGTGGGAGCCGCGCAGCTCGACGAACCGGGACCCGGCGATCCGCTCCGACGCGGTCTGCATGTCCTTGGCCGAGGCGAGGATGTCGTAGGTGCCCGCGATGAAGGCGGCCGGCACCTCGCACCCGGCTCAGCGAGATCCGGTCGTGGCGGGCGGACTCACGGGCGAGGTGCATGTACCAGTCGACCGGCGTGGTGAGGAACTCCTGCACCGCGCGCTCGACGGCGGCGGGGTCGGCGCCCGGCATCATGAACCCGCTGTGCTGGAGGAGCGTACGCGGACCGGCGCCCGATCGGCAGCCGGCTCACCACCGGCGTGATCGCGCGGCCGGTGCGAGCGAGCGTGGACGCGATGCCCAGCGCGATCGGGTCGGCGCGCGAAGCGTGGGATCTGCAGCGGTGCGCCCATCGAGGAGAAGGTGCCGCCCGGGACGCCGGCGACCGCGAACAGCGCCGCTGACCCGCTCGGGGTGCTCGGACGGCGAGCTCGAAGGCGGTGTTGACGCCGATCGACCACCCCATCGCAGGGCAGGCGTCCACGCCGGCGTCGTCGAGCACCGCCAGGGCGTCCTCGACGAACGCGGTCACGTCGACCCGGTCCGGGTTCGGTCGGCCGCTCCGACCCGCCGACGCCGCGGTGGTTCCACGAGATCACCCGCACCCGGCAGTCGGCGCGCAGCAGCGCCGGCCAGGCGTAGGGGCTGGTCCCGAGGCCGTTGCACAGCAGCACGGTCGGACCGTCGACGTCGTTGGTCCAGGCGCGCAGCCGGGTGCCGTCGCCGCTGACGACGTCGTAGAAGCGCAGCGCCTCCCGGTCCTCGGGCACGGGGAACGCGAGGACACGCGACTCGGCCATGGGCCGAGTGTGCCCGAGCGCGCTGAGTTCAGGCGCTGCGGCTCGCCCTCTGCTGCGCGTGCACGCTCACGCTCACCACGGTGGCCCGGTCGAACCGCGCCGCGTGGGCGGCGAGGAACTCCTCGACGTCGTCGCGCTCTCGCGTCGCTGCTTGGTCAGGGCGGTGGAGGCGACCAGCGCGTTGCGGCGGGCCTGGTGCTGGCTGGTGACGTGCCAGGTGGCGGCCGAGGTGAGGAGCCGGGTCAGCGTCATGTGGTCGACGCTAGGGGCGCGGTGCGACACCGCCGTCAACGTCGTGTGACGTTCGGTGAACGAATCGCGGCGTCGAGCCTGTCGAGGTCACTCGACACGGGTGCCGGCGGCCTGCCGTCGAGACGACTCGTCCCTCGGCCCTCGGACAGGCACAGCTCGACCAAGTCGCGTAGGTTGGGGCCATGGCCGATGACCGACCACTCGTGTGGCTGCCCTTCGACGAGAACAAGCTCGGGCGACCCGCCCGCCGGACTGCGCTACGAGAGGTCGTGCCGACCGGCGACGACGTGCCGGACTCCGTCGACGAGGTCGAGTTCTACGTCCCGTCGTACGAGCTCGGACCCGAGCAGGGCGAGGTGTTCGCCCGGATGTCCAGCCTCAAGGTGGTGCAGACGCTGACCGCAGGCGTCGACCACGTCCGCAGCCAGGTGCCCGACGGGCGTGCTGCTGTGCAACGGCCGCGGCATCCACAACGCCTCCACCGCCGAGCTGGCGGTGACGCTGACGCTCGCGTCGCTGCGCGGCATCCCCGGGTTCGTCGGCGACCAGGCCGAGGGCCACTGGAACCAGGGCTGGCGGACCGCGCTGGCGGACAAGACCGTGCTGATCGTCGGGTACGGCGACATCGGGCGCGACATCGAGCGGCGAATGGTGCCCTTCGAGGTCGACGTCCTGCGCGTCGCTCGCACGCGACGCGACGGGGTCGACACCCTCGACGACCTGCCCGACCTGCTGCCTCGGGCCGACGTGGTGGTGCTGATCCTCCCCGGCACCAGCGAGACCAAGGGGCTGGTCGACGCGGGCTTCCTGGCGGCGATGAAGCAGGACGCCCTGCTCGTCAACGTCGCCCGCGGCCCCGTCGTGGTCACCGACGACCTGCTCGCCGCCCTGGACGAGGGCCGGATCCGCGCGGCCCTCGACGTCACCGACCCCGAGCCGCTGCCGCCCGAGCACCCGCTCTGGTCCGCACCGAACGTGCTCATCACCCCGCACGTCGGCGGCGCCACCCCCGCCATGTGGCCCCGCGCCTACCGGCTCGTCCGCGACCAGCTCGAGCGCTTCGCCACCGGCCAGGACCTCGCCAACGTGATGACCGGGGAGTACTGAGGGACGGCCGAGGGGTCACAACTTCACGGAGGTGGACGCGTGTCGCGTGCAGAAATGACTCCTCACCGATGACTTTGCGTCGGTCGGCCGGTCTACTGTCCTGAGGCGATGGAGGAGGCTGCCGATGGCGACAGAGACGCTGGTCATGGTGGGCACCCGCAAGGGGCTGTGGATCGGGCGCTCGGACGCCCGACGGGAGAGCTGGACCTGGGACGGTCCGCACTTCGACATGGAGGACGTCTACTCCTGTCTCGTCGACACGCGAGGCGGCAGCACCAGGCTGTTCGCGGGCGCGGCGTCGAGCTGGATCGGGCCGCAGGTGGCCTACTCCGACGACCTCGGGGCCACCTGGCAGAGCGGTCCGGACGGTGGCATCAGGTTCCCCAAGGACGCCGGCGCCTCGCTCGAGCGGGTCTGGCAGCTGCAGCCCGGCGCGGGCGACGACGTGATCTGGGCCGGCACGGAGCCGGGCGCGGTCTTCCGGTCCGACGACAAGGGTGAGAGCTTCACGCTCCAGCGTTCGCTGTGGGACCACCCCCAGCGACCGGAGTGGGGCGCCGGCTTCGGTGGCCAGGCCTTCCACACGCTGCTGCCGCATCCCGACGACCCGGAATCGCTGACAGCGGCGATCTCCACCGGTGGCGTCTACCGCACCACCGACGGCGGCGGCTCGTGGTCCGCGCGCAACCAGGGCATCCGGGCGGAGTTCCTCCCCGAGGGCCAGCAGTACCCGGAGTTCGGGCAGTGCGTGCACAAGGTGGCCCGTCACCCGTCGCGCCCCGAGCGGCTGTACCTCCAGAACCACGGCGGGGTCTACCGGTCCGACGACGAGGGCGGCTCGTGGGACTACATCGCCGACGGGCTGCCGTCCGACTTCGGCTTCCCGATCGTGGTCGATCCCCACGACCCGGACACCGTCTACGTGTTCCCGCTCGGCGGCGCCGGCGGTCGCTACCCGCCCGAGGGCAACGCACTGGTGTGGCGCTCGCACGACGCCGGCGACACCTGGCAGCCGCTCGGTGGGGCCGACAACGGGCTCCCCAGCGACTTCTTCGTGGGCGTGATGCGTGACGCGATGTCCGTCGACGACCACGACGAGACCGGGTTGTACGTCGGCGCGCGCGACGGCAGCGTGTGGGGCTCCTTCGACGCCGGTGCGAGCTGGCACGAGCTGGTCCGCAACCTGCCCGACGTGATGGTCGTCCGCGCCGCTCAGGTCGGCTGAGACGGCTGCCGGTCCGTCGTACCCGTCGGCGTAGCATCCCGAGCATGTCGAGCAAGCCAGACCTCAAGCCGCGCAGCCGCGACGTCACCGACGGTCTCGAGACGACCGCTGCCCGCGGGATGCTCCGCGCGGTAGGCATGGGCGACGAGGACTTCGAGAAGCCGCAGATCGGCGTCGCGTCGTCGTGGAACGAGATCACGCCGTGCAACCTCTCGCTCGACCGGCTCGCGAAGGCCGTGAAGAACGGCGTGCACGCTGCCGGTGGCTACCCGCTGGAGTTCGGCACGATCTCGGTCTCCGACGGCATCTCGATGGGCCACGAGGGCATGCACTTCTCGCTGGTCTCCCGCGAGGTGATCGCCGACAGCGTGGAGACCGTGATGATGGCCGAGCGGCTCGACGGCTCGGTGCTGCTCGCCGGCTGCGACAAGTCGCTGCCGGGGATGATGATGGCCGCCGCGCGACTCGACCTCGCGTCGGTCTTCTTGTACGCCGGGTCGATCATGCCCGGCCAGGTCGACGGCCGCGACGTCACGATCATCGACGCGTTCGAGGCCGTCGGCGCGTGCCTCGCCGGCAAGATCAGCCGCGAGGAGGTCGACCGCATCGAGCGTGCGATCTGCCCCGGCGAGGGTGCGTGCGGCGGCATGTACACCGCCAACACCATGGCCGCGGTCGGCGAGGCGCTCGGCATGTCACTGCCCGGCTCCGCTGCACCCCCGGCCGTCGACCGCCGGCGCGACGGCTTCGCGCACCGCTCGGGTCAGGCCGTGGTCGGCATGCTCGAGAAGGGCATCACCGCTCGGCAGGTGATGACCCGCGAGGCGTTCGAGAACGCGATCGCGGTCGTGATGGCGCTCGGTGGGTCAACCAACGCCGTGCTCCACCTGCTCGCGATCGCGCGGGAGGCCGAGGTCGACCTGGTCCTCGACGACTTCACCCGCGTCGGCGACAAGGTGCCGCACCTCGGCGACCTCAAGCCGTTCGGCCGCTACGTGATGAACGACGTCGACAAGGTCGGCGGCATCCCCGTCGTGATGAGGGCGCTGCTCGACGCCGGCCTGATGAACGGCGACTGCCTGACGGTCACCGGCAAGACGATGGCGGAGAACCTCGCCGAGATCGCGCCGCCCGACATCGACGGCACGATCATCCGCGAGCTCGGCAAGCCGATCCACGCCACCGGCGGCATCACGATCCTCAAGGGCTCGCTCGCTCCGGAGGGCGCGGTCGTGAAGTCGGCGGGTTTCGACGAGTCGGTGTTCGAGGGCACCGCGCGGGTCTTCGACGGCGAGCGGGCGGCGATGGACGCGCTCGGCGCCGGGACGATCGTCGCGGGGGACGTCGTGGTGATCCGCTACGAGGGTCCCAAGGGCGGCCCCGGGATGCGCGAGATGCTCGCGATCACGGGGGCGATCAAGGGGGCCGGGCTCGGCAAGGACGTGCTGTTGATGACCGACGGACGCTTCTCCGGGGGCACGACCGGCCTCTGCGTCGGACACGTGGCGCCCGAGGCGGTCGACGGCGGGCCGATCGCGTTCCTGCGTGACGGCGACAAGATCACCCTCGACGTCGCGAACAAGACCCTCGACGTTGCCGTCGACCCCGACGAGCTGGAGGCCCGCCGCGAGGGCTGGTCGCCGCGAGCAGCCGAAGTACACCAAGGGCGTGCTCGGCAAGTACGCCAAGGTCGTGCAGTCCGCCGCCCACGGCGCGGTCTGCGGCTGACGAAGGGACGCATCGCGATGGCACGGCTGGTCTACGGGGCGATCACGTCGCTGGACGGCTACGTCGAGGATGCCGACGGTGGCTTCGAGTGGGCGGCGCCCGACGAGGAGGTGCACGCGTTCGTCAACGACCAGGAGCGAGAGGTCGGGACTTACCTCTACGGGCGTCGGATGTACGAGACGATGCGCTTCTGGCAGGACCCGCCCGACCTCGCCGACGAGCCGCCGGTGTTCCAGGACTACGCGCGGATCTGGCAGGGCGCCGACAAGGTCGTCTACTCGAGCACGCTGTCCGAGCCGGTCACGCCTCGCACGCGGATCGAGCACGACTTCGACCCGGCCGCCGTACGACGGCTGAAGGACGAGGCGTCCCAGCCGATCAGCATCGGCGGCGCGACGCTTGCTGCCGAGGCGTTGCGGGCCGGTCTCGTGGACGAGCTCCTCCAGATCGTCACGCCTGTGGTGGTCGGCGGCGGAAAGTCGTGGCTGCCCGACGGGATCCAGCTCGACCTCGAGCTGCTGTCCGAGCGCCGCTTCGCGAGCGGCGTCGTGCACCTGCAGTACCGGGTGCGCTGACCCCACGGCTGGTCGAGCTCGAACGATATGTCGAGACCACTCGAGCCGGTGCTACTCCAACCGTCGGCCGCGCGGCGCAGCGCGTCGATGCTGCGAGCCACGTCCTCTTCGGTGGTGCTCGCGTTGCTGACCGAGATGCGGAGCACGGCTCTGTCTCGCCAGCGCGAGCCGGTCGTCCATGCCGTGCCCTCGGCGAGCATCCGCTCCACCACGGCTGGGTGCGCTCGTCGGAGCCGAAGGACGCGCAGACCTGGGTGAACACGACGTCGTTGACGACCTCGGCACCGGGGATCTCCGCCAGCGCATCGGCGAACATCCGAGCGTGGCCGCAGAGGCGCTCCACCAGCGTCGCGACACCGCTGCGGCCCATCGCCCGCAGCGCGGCCCAGACCGGCACCCCGCGCGCCCGCCGCGACATCTCCGGTACTCGTCCGAACGGGTCGTCGACGTCCTGGATCAGGTAGTCGCCGTGCATGTTCATCGCGGCACCGAGCGCGGCCGGGTCGCGGACCGCGACAACTCCGCAGTCGTAGGGCACGTTCAGGGTCTTGTGAGCGTCCGTGGCCCACGAGTCCGCCGCGGCGACACCCTCGGTCAGGTGCGCGTACGACGGCGACGCGGCCGCCCAGAGCCCGAATGCCCCGTCGACGTGGACCCACGCGTCGTGCTCGTGGGCCAGCGGGATGCACTCGGTGAACGGGTCGGAACCACCTGAGTGCAGGTTGCCCGCCTGCAGGAGAACCATCGTGGGCCCGCTCCCGGTCCCGAGCGCTGCGCGCAGTGCTTCGGGCTCGACGCAGCCCTGTGCGTCGACGTCGACGACCTCGGGCGAGGGCAGGCCTGCGTAGCGCAGCGCAAGGTCGACCGAGTCGTGGCGTTCGCGGCCGGCCAGCACCCGGATCGCCGGGCCGCCGGCCAACCCGCGGGAGGCGTCCCAGCCTGCCCGCCGCAACAGCTCGTCGCGACCGGCGGCAATCCCCGTGAAGTTCGCCATCGTCGCACCGGTGGCGAAGCCGACGGCGGTGCCTTGGGGCAGGCCGAGCAGCTCGACCAACCAGTGCCCGGCGACCTCCTCGACAGCGGCAGTCGCGGGCGTCACCAGCCGCATCGCGGCGTTCTGGTCCCAGGCGCTGACCAGCCAGTCTGCCGCCATGGCGGCCGGGTGCGTGCCGCCGATCACGAACCCGTAGAACCGCCCGGAGGGCATCGCGACGAGACCCGGCTCGCATGCCGATGCCAGCAGGTCCACCACTTCCTCCGCGTCCGTCGGCTCCTCGGGCAGGTCCCGGCCGAGCGCGTCGGCAACGGCGTCGGCCCCGACCCTCGCTGGGACCGGACGGGTGTCGAGGCTCTCCAGCCAGCTTGTCGCGTGGTCGTGCGCCCGCTTCAGGACCTGTTCGTGCTCGCTCATGGGTCCAGTGTTCGGCCGCGAAGGGGTCCGCGACCACCCCCCGGACTAGCCTTTTCGCATGGGCAGCGTGCACGAGTCGATCGGGGAGCGGCTGCGCGCCTTCATCGAGGCGCAGCCGGTGTTCTTCGTCGCCACCGCGCCGCTCGCCGGTGGGCACGTGAACGTCTCGCCCAAGGGCCTAGCCGACACGTTCGTGGTCGTCGACGAGCACACGGTCGCCTACCTCGACCTCACCGCCAGCGGCGCCGAGACCATCGCGCACCTGCGCGAGCCGGGCAACGGCCGCATCACGGTGATGTTCTGCTCGTTCGACCGCACGCCGAACGTCGTACGCCTGCAGGGGACCGGGCGCGTCATCGGCCTGTACGACGAGGAGTTCGCGTCCTGGGCGTCGCGCTTCAAGCCCAACCCGGCGGCGCGATCGGTCATCGTCGTCGACGTCGACCGGGTCTCGGACTCCTGCGGCTACTCCTTGCCGCTGATGTCGCTCGAGGACGAGCGCGACCTGCTGACGCCCAACATGGAACGGCGCGGCGCCGACGGCATCGTCGACTACCGCCGGGCCAAGAACCGCACGAGCATCGACGGGCTGCCGGCGTTCGACGACGACGGCCCGCCCGCCTGAACGTGCGCACCAACGAGCACGGCCAGCCGATCGGCGACCCGGTCCCCGGCTGGACCACCAGACCGGCGCCGACCGGCGTCGTGCTGGAAGGTCGCTGGGTGCGGCTCGAGCCGCTCTCACCGGCGCACGCGCCGGACCTCTACGCGGCCAGCTGCGGCCCGGGTCGGGAGCCGTTGTGGACCTACCTCCCCGACGAGATGCCGACCACGCCTGCCGGCTACCAGGAGTACGTCGAGCGCCGCATCGCCAACCCGGGTCTCGTCAGCCTGGTGGCCGTGCCACGCGGTCGGGGAGCGGAAGGGGTCGCCAGCCTGATGCGCGCCGACCCGGCCAACGGCGCGGTCGAGGTCGGCCACATCCTCCTCGGCGAGCCGTTGCAGCGCACCACCGCCGCGACCGAGGCGATGTGGCTGATGGCGCGCCACGTGTTCGAGCTCGGCTACCGCAGGTACGAGTGGAAGTGCGACGCCCTCAACGCGCCCTCGCGCGCGGCCGCCACCCGGCTCGGCTTCACGTTCGAAGGAGTGTTCCGCCAGGCGCTCGTCACCAAGGGACGCAACCGCGACACCGCCTGGTTCGCGATGACCGACCAGGACTGGTCCTCCCTCGTGCCTGCCTACGAGCGCTGGCTCGACCCGGCCAACTTCGAGGACCCCGAGCACGGCGAGGGCCAGCGGGTGTCGTTGCGGTCGCTCACCGCCGAGGTCACCGGTGGCCCGCCACAGTCCGGGACGTGTGTCCCACGATCCGGGACGCCTGGCACACTGAGTTGAGCGCCGTAACGGGCGAGGGGCATGCTGTGGCCATGCGTTCACAGATTCTCGTACGCACGCGACGCGTGAGCTGAGGCTCAGGACCCAGCAGTCTCCGCACGCGCGTCGACCCCTCGCCAGCCGATCGGCTCGAGGGGTTTTTTGTTGGCCGAACGACGACGAGAGACGAGACCATGACCACCCACGCAGGCGGGCAGAGCAGCGGATCGGCCGGTGGCGCGTCCGGGGCCGAGACGGTCACCGGAGCCCAGAGCCTGATCAAGTCGCTGGAGTGTGCGGGGGTCGACACGGTCTTCGGCATCCCCGGCGGCGCGATCCTGCCGGCGTACGACCCGCTGTACGACTCCCAGAAGATCCGCCACATCCTGGTGCGCCACGAGCAGGGGGCGGGCCACGCGGCGCAGGGCTACGCGTCGGCGACCCGCAGGGTCGGCGTCTGCATGGCGACCAGCGGTCCCGGTGCGACCAACCTGGTGACCGCGATCGCCGACGCCTACATGGACTCCGTCCCGATGGTGGCGGTGACCGGGCAGGTGCCCAGCTCCGCGATCGGCACGGACGCCTTCCAGGAGGCCGACATCCGCGGCATCACGATGCCGATCACCAAGCACAACTTCCTGGTGACCGACCCGGCGGAGATCCCCCGCACGGTCGCCGAGGCGTTCTACATCGCCTCGACCGGTCGGCCCGGTCCGGTGCTCGTCGACGTGTCCAAGGACGCCATGCAGCGGCAGACCACGTTCCGCTGGCCCGAGGAGCTGACCCTGCCGGGCTACCGCCCCGTCACGCGCCCGCACGCCAAGCAGGTGCGCGAGGCGGCCCGGCTGATCCTCGAGGCGCGCCGCCCCGTGCTGTACGTCGGAGGGGGCGTGATCCGGTCCGGCGCGACCCAGGAGCTGCGCGTGCTCGCCGAGCTCACCGGGATGCCGGTCGTGACCACGCTGATGGCGCGAGGGGCCTTCCCCGACAGCCACCCCCAGCACCTGGGCATGCCCGGCATGCACGGCACGGTGTCGGCGGTCGCGGGTCTGCAGCGCAGCGACCTGATCATCAGCCTCGGCGCCCGGTTCGACGACCGCGTGACCGGCAACCTCGACTCCTTCGCGCCGAACGCGAAGGTGATCCACGCCGACATCGACCCGGCGGAGATCGGCAAGAACCGTCACGCCGACGTCCCGATCGTCGGCGACGCACGTGAGGTGATCGCCGACCTGATCGTCGCCCTTCGCACCGCTGCCGAGGCAGGCGAGCAGGGTGACTACGAGGCGTGGGTGCAGTTCCTGGCGGGCGTGAAGAAGAAGTACCCGCTCGGCTACGACGACCCCGCCGACGGCACGCTGTCGCCGCAGTACGTCATCGAGCGGCTCGGCAAGATCGCCGGCCCCGAGGCGCTCTACGTCGCCGGCGTCGGGCAGCACCAGATGTGGGCCGCGCAGTTCGTGGGCTACGAGCACCCGGGCACCTGGATCAACTCCGGAGGCCTCGGCACGATGGGCTTCTCGGTCCCGGCCGCGATGGGCGCCAAGGTCGGACGCCCCGACGCCACGGTGTGGTCGATCGACGGTGACGGCTGCTTCCAGATGACCAACCAGGAGCTCGCCACCTGCGCGATCGAGGGCATCCCGATCAAGGTGGCCGTGATCAACAACGAGTCGCTCGGCATGGTCCGGCAGTGGCAGACGCTGTTCTACAACGAGCGCTACTCCAACACCGACCTGCAGTCGACGCGCATCCCGGACTTCGTGAAGCTGGCCGAGGCCTACGGCTGCGTCGGGCCTGGCCTGCGACTCGCCGGACGACGTGGACTCCACCATCAACAAGGCGATGGAGATCGACGACGTCCCGGTGGTCGTCGACTTCCGGGTGCACCGCGACGCGATGGTGTGGCCGATGGTCGCTGCCGGCACCAGCAACGACGACATCAAGTTCGCGCGCGACATGGCGCCGGAGTTCGAGGACGACGACCTGGAGGCACATCGATGAGTCGGCACACTCTCTCCGTGCTGGTCGAGAACAAGCCCGGCGTGCTCGCCCGCATCGCGGGCCTGTTCTCCCGGCGCGGGTTCAACATCGACTCCCTCGCGGTCGGTCCGACCGAGCACCCCGAGGTCTCGCGGATGACGATCGTCGTCAACGTCGAGGACTCCCCGCTCGAGCAGGTCACCAAGCAGCTGAACAAGCTCGTCGAGGTGATCAAGGTCGTCGAGCTGGACACCTCCGCGTCGGTCTCCCGTGAGCTGCTGCTGGTCAAGATCAAGGCCGACGCCACCTCCCGGGGCCAGGTCCTCGAGATGGTGCAGCTGTTCAAGGCGAAGGTGGTCGACGTCGCCACCGACGCCGTCACCGTCCAGGTCGTCGGCAACAGCGACAAGCTCGCCGACTTCATGACGATGGTCGAGCCGTTCGGCGTGCGCGAGCTCGTGCAGTCCGGCATGGTCGCCATCGGTCGAGGCGGTCGCTCCATCACCGAGCGCACGTCGCGGCCCGTCGCCGTACCCGTGCCGCCGGCCGCCAGCTGATCCAATCGTTTCAACCCCGATAGAGGAAGAAGGAGCCATCACAGTGGCTGAGATGTTCTACGACGACGACGCCGACCTGTCAGTGGTCCAGAGCCGCAACGTTGCGGTGCTCGGCTACGGCAGCCAGGGCCACGCGCACGCGCTCTCGCTGCGCGACTCGGGGGTCGACGTCCGCGTCGGTCTGCCCGAGGGCTCGAAGAGCCGCGCCAAGGCCGAGGCCGAGGGGCTGCGGGTGCTGAACCCGAGCGAGGCCTGCGAGGAGGCCGACCTGATCGTCATCCTCGCGCCCGACCACATCCAGCGGAAGCTGTACGCCGAGTCCGTCGAGCCCAACCTGGTCGACGGTGACGCGCTGTTCTTCGGCCACGGCTTCAACATCCGCTTCGGCTACATCCAGCCGCCCGCCGGCGTCGACGTCGCGATGGTCGCGCCGAAGGGGCCGGGTCACCTGGTCCGCCGCGAGTACACCGCCGGTCGCGGTGTGCCCGTCCTGGTCGCCGTCGAGAACGACGCCACCGGCAAGGCGTGGGAGCTCGCGCTGGCCTACGCCAAGGGGATCGGCGGGCTGCGCGCCGGTGGCATCAAGACGACGTTCACCGAGGAGACCGAGACCGACCTCTTCGGCGAGCAGGCCGTGCTGTGCGGCGGCATGTCCGCGCTGGTGATGAAGGGCTTCGAGGTGCTCACCGAGGCCGGCTACCAGCCCGAGGTCGCCTACTTCGAGTGCCTGCACGAGCTGAAGCTGATCGTCGACCTGATGTACGAAGGCGGCATCGCCAAGCAGCGCTGGTCCGTCTCCGACACCGCCGAGTACGGCGACTACGTCTCCGGCCCGCGCGTCATCGACGACTCCGTCAAGGAGCGGATGGAGGACATCCTCGCCGACATCAAGGACGGCACGTTCGCCCAGCGCTTCATCGACGACCAGGACGCCGGCGCACCGGAGTTCAAGGAGCTCCGCGGCGAGGCCGAGGCCGCACCCGATCGAGGGCACCGGCCGCGACCTCCGCAAGCTGATGGCCTGGGTCGAGGACTCCGACGGCGACTACACCGAGGGCACCTCGGCCCGCTGACCGCTGCGCGGATTCCCAGGTCCACCTGGGAAACCGGCACGTCCCCCGCGTTGTTACGCGGGGGACGTGCCGGTTCTGCGGGGTACGACGGTGCGGGCCGGCCTACTTCACCTCCGCCCGCATCACCAGCCACACGCCGAGGACGGTCGGCAGCACCAACCAGCCGGCGCTCGTCACTGCGAGCTGGCCCCACTGCTCGGCGGTCAAGGCGCCGTTGAAGAGCGCGCTCTGCGCGAAGTTGAAGTCCACCCAGGGCTGCAGGTCGCGGAACCAGTCCTGGGAGGCGGCCAGCAGGGCGGCCAGGGTCGGCAGCACGAACGAGTAGACGAAGTACGCCACGATCGCGCCGGCCGAGCTGCGGATCAGCACGCCGAGCATGAAGCCCGACCAGCAGCCCGAGCACGTTGCCCAGCACGATCAGGAGCGCGTCGACCACCGAGACGTCCCAGACCGTGTCGACACCCGCGATCGCCGAGCCGACGAGGTTGCCGACGGCCCCGACGGCGAGTGCCAGCAGCACGCTGACCACGCCGACGACGACCGAGACCACGGCCTTGGCGAGGATCACCCTGCCTCGGTGAGGGATCAAGGTGAACGTGGTCAGGCCGCTTCGCTGGCTCCACTCACTGGTCACCGACAGCGTCGCGATGATCGGCAAGATGACGGCCATCGGGATGCCGAACGCGCCACCGAACGTGCCGTAGGTCAGCTCGTCGTCCGGCGCGAACAAGATCACGGCGGTGGTCGCGAGCAGCGCCATGATGCCGATGCTCGCCATCAGCCAGAAGCCGGAGCGGGTGTCGAACATCTTGCGCAGCTCGGTGGTGAGCACCCGCTGGGTCGGGATCCTGGCCGCGGGTGCGCGAACGCTCGTCGCCATCGAGGTGGTCGAGCTGTCCAAGGTGGTGGTGGTCATGCCGCAGCTCCTTCTCGCTGGGTCTCCGAGGTGAGGTCGAGGAACATCTGCTCGAGGCCGGCCCCGTCGGCGGGGCGCAGCTCGGTGACGGGTATGCCGGCGGCGAAGGCGATCATCCCGACCTGCTCGGCCTCGGCCTCGACGTGCAGGGCGTCCGGCCCATCAGCCGAGAACGAGACCCCCGCCTCCGTCAGTGCGGCCGCGAGCTGGTCGGCCCCGACTGCACGCACGAAGCAGCCGGCGCCGCGCAGCAGGTCGCTCTTGGATCCCTGGGCGACGATGCGCCCGTTGCCGATCACCACGAGGTCGTCGGCGATGACCTCGATCTCGTGGAGCAGGTGGGAGCTCAGCAGCACCGTCCCGCCGCGGTCGGCGTAGTCGCGCAGCAGGTCGCGCATCCACCGGATGCCGGCGGGGTCGAGGCCGTTGGCCGGTTCGTCGAGCACCAGCACCCGCGGGTCACCCATCAACGCCGTACCGATCCCGAGTCGTTGGCGCATGCCGAGCGAGTAGTGGCGCACCCGGCGGGTGGCCTCGGCCTGGGTGAGGCTGACCAGCTCGAGCATCTCGTCGACGCGTTCGCGGGGGAGTCCCATGAACCGCTGCGCGATCGTGAGGATCTCGCGTCCGGTTCGTCCGGCGTGCTGTGCGGAGGCGTCCAGCAGCACCCCTACCTCCGTCCCCGGGTTCGGCAGGTCGCGGTAGCCGCCCCCGGCGATGGTGGCGGAGCCTGATGTCGGTGGGGTCAGGCCGACCAGCACACGCATGGTGGTCGACTTGCCGGCCCCGTTCGGTCCCAGGAAGCCGGTGACCCGGCCCGGCTCGGCGCGGAAGGTGATGTCGTCGACCGCGACGAAGCCGCGGTAGGTCTTGGTGAGTCCCGTTATCTCGATCATGGGTCTCAGCCTGTCGACACCGACGGGCCCGGCGCATCGGGGAGGCGGCCGAGCCGACCCTGAGACCAGCCTGGTCCGACCCTGGTGCCGACCCTGGTACGACGGTCATCGCACCCGTGCGGACGCCGGCGCCAAACGGTGTCATGGCGGGCGACGCGCTCGCGTGAGAGCGTGACAGCTGTGCTGCGCCGACTGCTGCCGTGGGTGGGTGTGATCGCCCTGCTCGTGGCGATCACCGCGACCGCGGGCTGGCACAACGAGCCCGCTGCCACGCCCAAGAGGTCGACCCCCGCCACTCCCACACCCGCTGCGCCGACATCACTCTCGGTGGCCGAGACGAGCAGCGTGGTCCGCACTTCGGGGCTGAGGCGGAGCGACCTGCCTCGGGGCTTTCGTCGCGTGTCCGGCCAGCACGGTCTGGCCGGACCGAGCCTGAAGCTGTGCGGCGCGAGCTTCGACAGCGAGCCGTTCCGACTCTCCGCCCAGCGCGTGGCCTTCGAGGCGCCGGGCAACCGGGGGCGGGTGAGCGGGGTGGTCGTCGCCTACAAGCCGGGGCGCGTCGAGCAGGCACTCGCCGAGCTCGATCGCGCAGCCGGCCGCTGCGCACGTCCCGTGAAGCCCACCGCCGAGGAGCAACCGGACCTCCTCGCGATGCGCCTGCGGGTGAGCGGCGGTGCCGGAGTCCCTCGGCACGACCTCGTGGTCGAGCGGTGCGGTGACGTGCTCTCCCTGCTCTGGGTGGACGAGCGGCAGGGTGGCCTCACGCTCGCCCTCGCGCGGCGGCTCGGCAACCGGCTGGAGGCGCGGCAGCCGTCGGTGTGACGGCTGGCCAGGGCAACACGCAACCGGCTGGGAAGCGACATGGTCGGGTAGAGTTCCCGGCGGGCACAGCGTCGTGCACAGCCGAATCCACTGGCCGAATCACATCCGGCCGCATCCGTCTGTGAGGCCGCACCGCGTGAGCAAGCCCGTCGTACTCATCGCCGAAGAGCTCAGCCCCGCCACCGTCGACGCGCTCGGGCCGGACTTCGAGATCCGCCGGTGCAACGGCGCCGACCGGGCGGAGCTGCTGCCGGCCATCACCGACGCCGACGCGATCCTGGTGCGCTCCGCCACCAAGGTCGACGCCGAGGCGCTGGCCGCGGCGACGCGGCTGAAGGTCGTGGCCAGGGCCGGGGTCGGCCTCGACAACGTCGACGTCAAGGCCGCCACCCAGAGCGGCGTGATGGTCGTCAACGCGCCGACGTCCAACATCGTCTCCGCCGCCGAGCTGGCGGTCGCGCTGATGCTTGCCGCCGCGCGCAACGTCGCGCCCGCCAACGCCGCCCTCAAGGAGGGCGAGTGGAAGCGCAGCAAGTACACCGGCATCGAGCTCTACGAGAAGACCGTCGGCATCGTCGGCCTGGGTCGCATCGGCGTCCTCGTCGCACAGCGGCTCTCGGCGTTCGGCATGAAGGTGATCGCCTACGACCCCTACGTGCAGGCCGGGCGCGCCGCCCAGATGGGCGTCCGCCTCGTCACCCTCGACGACCTGCTCGAGCAGTCGGACTTCATGTCCGTCCACCTGCCCAAGACCCCGGAGACCGTCGGGCTCATCGGCGACGACGAGCTGGCCAAGGTCAAGCCGAGCCTGGTGCTGGTCAACGCGGCGCGCGGCGGCATCGTCGACGAGCACGCGTTGTACGTCGCGATCAAGGAGGGTCGGGTCGCGGCCGCCGGGCTCGACGTGTTCGCGAGCGAGCCCTGCACCGACAGCCCGCTGTTCGAGTTCGAGAACGTCGTGGCCACCCCGCACCTCGGCGCGTCCACCGACGAGGCGCAGGAGAAGGCCGGCATCGCGGTCGCGCGCTCGGTGCGGCTCGCGCTCTCGGGTGAGCTGGTGCCCGACGCGGTCAACGTCCAAGGCGGCGTCATCGCCGAGGACGTGCGGCCGGGCCTGCCGCTGACCGAGAAGCTCGGTCGCATCTTCACCGCGCTCGCCGGTGAGGTGGCGCAGCAGCTCGACGTGGAGGTCCGCGGCGAGATCACCGAGTACGACGTCAAGGTGCTCGAGCTCGCGGCGCTCAAGGGCGTGTTCGCCGACGTGGTCGAGGAGCAGGTCTCCTACGTGAACGCCCCGCTGCTCGCGGCCGAGCGCGGTCTCGCCGTACGCCTCGTCACCGACCCCGAGAGCCCCGACCACCGCAACCTGATCACGTTGCGCGGCACGCTGGCCGACGGCTAGCCAGGTCTCGGTGTCCGGCACGTTGATCGGCATCGCGCAGCGAGAGCGCATCGTCGAGGTCGACGGCTACGAGGTCGACATCGAGCCGACCGAGCACCTGGCGTTCCTGCGCTACCAGGACCGCCCGGCATGGTCGGCACCGTCGGGCAGATCCTCGGCGAGGCCCGCGTGAACATCGCCGGCATGCAGGTCGCGCGCGACACCAAGGGCGGACACGCACTGGTCGCGCTGTCGGTCGACTCCGCGATCCCGAGCGACGTGCTGGAGGAGATCGGGGCCGCGATCGACGCGGCGTCGGTGCGGGCGGTCGACCTCACCGAGTGAGCGCTGGTATAGACCCGCAACATCTCCGAAACGCGCCGGTGCTCGCCGTTGTGATTGCAGCGGTCCTAAGGTTGGTAAGTCTGACCATCTCGGCCAGGCCTTCGCCACCTGGAGGTTCGGGTCATGTCGGTAGCTGAGGCGCAACCCTCGTCGTCCAAGCACTCCTTCGCCCTCAAGCGCGAGGTCGGCCTGATCGGTCTGATGTGGGCCTCGGTCGGCTCGATCATCGGCTCCGGCTGGTTGTTCGGTGCGCAGGAGGGACTGATCGCTGCCGGTCCGGCTGCGATCATCTCGTGGGTCGTCGGCGGCCTCATGATGATGGTGCTCGCGCTGATCCATGCCGAGCTCGGCGGCATGTACCCGGTCTCTGGCGGCACGGCGCGCTTCCCGCACTACGCCTTCGGTGGCGCTGCCGGTGCGTCGTTCGGCTGGTTCTCGTGGCTCCAGGCGGCGACGGTGGCGCCGATCGAGGTGTCGGCGATGATCACCTACGGCCAGCACTGGTCGTTCGCCCACAGCTGGCTCGACCCGGATGACGAAGGTCCTCACGACGAGCGGGCTCATCGTGGCCGTGCTGTTGATGGCGCTCTTGACGGGGATCAACTTCCTCGGGATCCGGCTGCTGGCGCTCACGAACAGCGTCGCCACCTGGTGGAAGATCGCCGTGCCGCTGCTGGTGATCATCGTGCTGTCGTTCGGCAGCTTCAACGCCGGCAACTTCACCGCCGCCGACGGCTTCAGCCCCGACGGGGTCCACGGCATCCTCGCTCGCCATCTCCACCAGCGGCATCATCTTCAGCTACCTCGGCTTCGAGCAGGCCGACCAGCTCGCCGGCGAGGCGAAGAACCCGAAGCGGGACGTCCCCTTCGCGATCATCGGGGCGATGATCATCGGGATCGTCATCTACGTCGGGCTGCAGGTGGCCTTCCTGCTGGCCTGCCCGACAGCGCGATCGGCAAGACCTGGGCCAGCGAAGGGCGACGGCCTGTACACCGATGTTCACCGGCCCGTTCGCCGAGGTCGCGACACTGCTCAGCATCGGCTGGCTGGCCTGGATCGTCTACGCCGACGCGGTCATCTCCCCGGCCGGCACCGGCCTGATCTACACCACGGGCAGCTCGCGGGTCTCCTACGGCCTGTCCCGCAACGGCTACGTCCCGACGCCGTTCGAGTGGGTCAACGAGCGCGGCGTGCCGTGGGTCGGCCTGATCGCCGCGTTCGTCACCGGCTGCATCTGCTTCCTGCCGTTCCCGAGCTGGCAGTCGCTGGTCGGGCTGATCACCAGCGCCAGCGTGCTGATGTACGCCGGCGCGCCGCTGTCGCTCGGCGCGTTCCGACGGCGGATGCCGGACGCGGACCGGCCCTACCGATTGCCGGCCGCCGCAGTTCATGGCGCCGTTCGGCTTCATCATCTCGGGCCTGGTCATCGTCTGGTCGGGCTGGGACACCGACTGGAAGCTGGGCATCGCGATCCTCATCGGCTACGCCATCTTGGGGATCAGCCGGGTGTTCAACCTCAACGACAAGTCGCCCCACCTGCACTGGCGGTCCGCCGCGTGGCTGCCCGCCTACCTGGTGGGCATGGGCGATCATCGTCTACTCAGCAACTTCGGTCCGCTGGACGGCCCGTGGTTCGGCGACTGGACCGGCATGCTCGTCGTCGCGGTCTTCAGCCTGGTCATCTACTACTGGGCGATGCAGGTGGCGCTGCCGACGGAGGAGATCGAGGAGATGGTCAACGAGGTCGTCCTCCCGGAGGAGGAGGGCCTGGAGATGCCCTCGCACTAGCTGCGAGGGCTCTACCGCTTGCTGGCGATCAGCACCGACGCGTCGGGCGCCACCATCACCTCGACGGTGGTGAACCGCTCGTCGGTCAGCCAGAGCTCGCGGAGCGCGTCGACGCGGCCCTCGTAGACCGGCGGCCACGACGAGCACGGCGTGAAGTCGTCGAGCACGACGACCCCACCGGGCTCGACGACGTCGGCGATGCGGTCCGGCCCGCCGTCCTTGGGCTCGCGCGAGTCGAGGAACAGCAGTGCGAACGGGCCCCGGTCCAGCATCGTCGACCAGTCGGCGGTCAGTACCTCGACAGCGTCGTCGTCCTCGAAGATGCGGCTCGCCGCGTCCGCGAGGTCGGGGTCGAGCTCCGCGGTCAGGATGCGCGCGTCGTCGCGGATGCCGCTACGCAGCCAGGCCGTGCCGACCCCGCACCCGGTGCCGAACTCCGCGAGCGTGCCCGTCCTGGTCGCCGCCAGCGCCGCGAGCAGGCGACCGGTCTCGTTGCGGCAGAACGAGACGAAGCCGGCCCGCCGCGACACGTCGAAAGCACGCCGTACGACGTCGGGAAGCTCGGGGGGCGCGCTCACCCAGCGAGTCTCCCAGACGGTGATCGGGGTTCCAAAGAGCGAGACGTCGTCTCACATTCCGGAAAGCGCTCGAGAAGGTAGGACGTCCAAAGGTCTCGGTTGCTAGCCTGACAATCACCATGCGGCAGTTCTACGTACTTATCGAGCGCCGCGGCGAGGCCTCTTCGTAAGGCCACCTCGCCGCGGTGGTTGGCAGTGCGTGCCCAGCGCATCACTGGCCCAGGTCTTACAAGAACCTCCGCAGCGAGCAGGACGGCCCACCAGCGCCGCCCTCGAGTCCCACTCCTCGTGGAACGCGCAACCCGCGTCCGAGGACAGATCTCCACCGCAGGCCTGCGGAGCCGACGGATCCGTCCGCCCATCCGGCGACCGGGCGCGTCACCCGACCTGCACCGAACCACACGCACTGATTCTTCGATGGAGATGCTTTCCGATGTACGACATGTACCCCGAGTGGGGTCCGACCCGGCACCGTGACGACTTCGCCGACCCAGGACACGGCCGACGGCCGGGCGCTGGCCGGCGTTCAGACCGGGCTCGACCTGCGAGACAACGGGGGCGAGCGGCCGGACGACAACTAGGACGACTAGGTTCCGCCGCATGAGCTCCTCCGTCGACGTCCACGCACCGGCTCGCCGTCATCCCCGGTGACGGCATCGGGCCGGAGGTCACCGCCGAGGCCCTCAAGGTCCTCGAGCAGGTGGCGCCCGGCCGCCGGTGTGAAGTTCGAGTCGACCCGCTACGACCTCGGCGCCGAGCGCTACCTCGCCACCGGCGAGGTGCTGCCCGACGCCGTGCTCGCCGAGGTCCGCGAGCACGACGCGATCGTGCTCGGTGCGGTCGGCGGCCGGCCGGGTGACCCGAACCTTCCGCCCGGCATCCTCGAGCGCGGGCTGCTGCTCCGGCTCCGTTTCGAGCTCGACCACTACGTCAACCTGCGACCCTCGCGGATCTTCCCGGGCGTCACCTCGCCACTGGCCGACCCCGGCGACGTCGACTTCGTCGTCGTGCGCGAGGGCACCGAGGGCCCGTACGTCGGCAACGGTGGCGCGCTGCGCGTCGGGACCCCGCACGAGATCGCGACCGAGGTCAGCGTGAACACCGCCTTCGGTGTCGAGCGGGTCGTGCGGGACGCGTTCGCGCGCGCGCAGAAGCGGCCTCGCAAGAAGCTCACGCTCGTGCACAAGACCAACGTGCTCGTGCACGCCGGTGCGTGTCTGGTCGCGGGTGGTCCGCGAGGTCGGCGAGGAGTTCCCCGACGTGAGCGTGGACTACCTCCACATCGACGCGGCCACGATCTTCATGACGACCGACCCGGCCCGGTTCGACGTCATCGTCACCGACAACCTGTTCGGCGACATCATCACCGACCTGGCCGCCGCCGTCACCGGTGGCATCGGGCTCGCGGCGAGCGGCAACGTCAACCCCGACCGCACGGCTCCCAGCATGTTCGAGCCGGTGCACGGGTCCGCGCCCGACATCGCCGGCCAGCAGAAGGCCGACCCGACCGCCGCGATCTTGTCGACCGCCTTGCTGCTCGAGCACCTCGGCCTCGACGAGGCCGCCCGGACCGTCGAGGAGGCGGTCGCTCGCCGACCTCGCCGCCCGCGACCCGAGCACCTCGCGTCGTACCGCCGAGATCGGCGACGCGATCGCCGCTCGGGTAGCCGGCTGAGGTCGGATTCCCAGGTCCGCCTGGTAAACGTGTACGTGCCCCGTGTTGCAACACGGTGATGTGCCGGTTTCCCAGGTCCACCTGGGAAACCCGCAGCCCGTCAGGACAGATCAAGCAGCAGACACGAAGGTACGGTGACACCTCATGGAGAGCTCCTTGCAGATCGAGGTGAACCCGCGCCAGGACCCGGCGTCGCCCGACGGCTCGCGCAGATCCTCGCCGACCCCGGCTTCGGCACGCACTTCACCGATCACATGCTCGTCGCCGAGTGGACTCCGGATCAGGGCTGGCACGACGCGCGGATCACGGCGTACGCGCCGATCTCGCTCGACCCCGCGACCGCCGTCCTGCACTACGCCCAGGAGATCTTCGAGGGCATGAAGGCCTACCGTCACGCCGACGGCTCGGTCTGGACGTTCCGTCCCGAGGAGAACGCCGCCCGCATGGTCCGCTCGTCCCACCGGCTCGCGCTCCCCGAGCTGCCGGTCGAGGACTTCATCGCGTGCGTCGACGCGATCGTGCGCGTCGACGAGCGGTGGGTGCCGCGAGCCCGCGGGGGAGAAGAGCCTCTACGTCCGCCCGTTCATGTTCGCCTCCGAGGCCTTCCTCGGGGTGCGGCCCGCACAGCACGTGACGTTCATGGTGATCTGCTCGCCCGCCGGCGCGTACTTCTCCAAGGGGGTGCGGCCGGTCTCGATCTGGCTGTCGGAGACCTACACCCGCGCCGGCCGCGGCGGCATGGGTGCGGCCAAGACCGGCGGCAACTACGCCAGCTCCCTCGTCGCCCAGCAGGAGGCCATCGACGAGGGCTGCGACCAGGTCGTGTTCCTCGACAGCGCGGAGGGACGCTACGTCGAGGAGCTCGGCGGCATGAACCTCTACTTCGTGCGCGACGACGGCTCGATCGCGACTCCCGAGACCTCCGGCACGATCCTCGCGGGCATCACTCGCAGCGCGATCATCGACCTGTGCGGCAAGCTCGGCCACCCCGTCGAGGAGCGTCCGGTCACGATCGACGAGTGGCGCGAGGGTGTCGCCTCGGGACGGATCACCGAGGTCTTCGCCTGCGGCACCGCCGCCGTCGTCACGCCGGTCGGGGACGCTGAAGTGGCGCGGCGGCGCGGTCGGTGAAGGCGAGGAGACCGGCCCGGTCACCAAGCAGATCCGCACGGCACTGGTCGACCTGCAGTACGGCCGCGCCGAGGACACCTTCGGCTGGATGCACCGCGTCGTCTGACCGCGTCGCGCTGATCGGGCCGCCCGCTCGGATACCGTTGGCCGGGTGGCCGACCGTCATGCGAGTCCCCCTGCGCCGACCGGTCGCCCGGACCCGCTTCCGCAGGTGGGGGAGTACCGCCTGCTCACCAGGATCGGTGAGGGTGGCATGGGCGTGGTCCACCTCGCCCAGGGCCCCGACGGCGCGCGGGTCGCGCTCAAGGTGCTGCGCCCCCACGTGGTCGGCGACGACGAGGCGCGCGCCCGGCTGGCCCGCGAGGTCGCCTCGCTCCGCCTGGTCAGGAGCCCCCGCGTCGCCGAGGTCATCGACGCGGACCCGTGGGGACAGACGCCGTTCGTGGCGACGCGCTACGTCCCGGGGCTGTCGCTGCACGAGCACGTCAGGCAGAGCGGACCGGTCACCGGCGCAGACCTCACCTACCTCGCCGCCGGTCTCGCGGAGGCTGTCGACGCCGTGCACCGGGTCGGCGTGCTGCACCGCGACATCAAGCCGTCCAACGTGCTGCTCGAGGGCCGTGCCCCGGTGCTCATCGACTTCGGTCTGGCCCGGTTGGCCGAGGACCCGCGCCTGACCCAGACCGGCTGGCTGCTCGGCACTCCCGGCTACCTCGCCCCGGAGATCCTGTACGGCGACGACGCCACCACCGCCTCCGACGTGCACTCGTGGGCCGCGACCGTCGTGTTCGCCGCGACCGGGCGGCCGCCGTTCGGCCGCGGACCGGCAATGGCGATCATGGACCGCGTCCGCCGCGGCGAGCACGACCTCTCCGGCGTCCCGGCCTCGCTGCTGCCGCTGCTGCGGGCATGCCTGGCGCCCGAACCCGTCGACCGACCGACGACCGCAACGGTGCTGGCGCAGCTCCGCCCCGAACGAGCCGCGCCGTTCCCCTCCGAGGCGCCCACCATGCCGCTGGCCAGCACGCGCCGCGCCCGCCCCACCGAGAACCCGCCAGCTGACAGCTGCGGCGCCGGCGAGGGCGCCGTACCAGCAACCTCCGCAGCCGGCACCTCTGCCGCATCGGCGCCCGGTCCGGGGAACGGCCCGGCTGCAGCGGGTCACGCTGCTGGCCGGGCTCTTCGCCACGGTGACCGTCGGGTTCGCTCGCGCGCCGTACCTGAGCCTGGCGGCGATCGGCGTGCTCGCGCTCGTCGTGCGCACCATCTCGTGGACGTCGGAGTCGGCGCGCGAGAGACAGCGCTTCCGGGGTCGGCGGCGGTGGTTCGACGCACCACTCGCAGTGGTCTCCACGCCGTGGTACCTCGTGGTCGCGACCGGCGGCACGCTCATGCTCATGCTCTGGTCCGCGCTCTTGGCCTTCGCGGTCGGCTTCGCCTACCAGCTCTTCCGCGGCCCGCTGGTCCCGGGCCTGCTCGCCATGGGTGCCGTGCTCGCGCTCGCCGTGTGGTGGGGACCGGGCGGTCGCCGGTTGCGGCAACCCGTGCGCCGCGTGGTCGCGGGCCTGACCCGCAACACCTGGGTGGGCTGGGTGAGTGTCGCGTTCGTGGTGGGGGCGGCTGCGTTGCTCGCGCTCGGGCTGCTGGGCGATGGCGTGATCTGGGACCCGGCCACCGGATCGCCGTGGCGCGCCGGCACCCCGCTCGGCACGCTGCTGCGCTGGATCTGACCGTGGTCTCCACCGACTGGCACGCCTGGCACCAGGGGTACGACGACCCGCACTCGGATCTCTCCCGACGGCGGCGCTCCGTGCAGCAGCAGATCGAGGCGTGGCTCGACACCCGAGAAGACGAGGCTCTGCGAGTCGTGAGCGCGTGCAGCGGCAACGGCCTCGACCTCCTCGAGGTGATGGCCCGGCGACCGGTCGACACGGCGCGGGTCCAGGCCCGGTTGCTCGAGCTCGACGACGAGCTGGCCGGGGCGGCCGAGTCGTACGCGGCCGCGCACGGCCTCGACGGGGTCGACGTACACCGGGCCGATGCGGGCACGACCGACAGCTACCGCGGCGCGGTGCCTGCCGACCTGGTGATGATGTGTGGTGTCTTCGGCAACATCACCGACGACGACATCCTCGGGACAGTCCAGCTGCTTCCGGCCCTGTGCGCGGCGGGGGCGACGGTGATCTGGACGCGCGGCCGCCTCGACCTCGACCTCACCCCGACCATCCGCGGCTGGTTCGCCGACGCGGGCTTCGAAGAGGTGGCCATGGACGTGCCGGAGGACACCGGCTACCGGGTCGGAGCGCATCGGCTGGTCGGGCCGACGAGGGTCCTGCCGGGCGGTCGCACGTTCTTCACGTTCACGCGATGACCCCTCGATGACCCATCCGGGTCAAGGAAATCCGAGTGGCGACCCTTACCGTTGGGCTCGTGTCTCTCCGGCTGCGGCTCATCGGGCTCTTCGTTGCTCATGGCCGTCGTCGTGGGTGCGTCCGCTTTCGCGACCAGCGTCGCGCTGGCGAACGTCGAGGCGGAGCGAGACCTTGTCGCCAACCGCTGGCAGCCCGCCAGCGTGCAGAGCCGGACGCTGCTGACCGCGCTGGTGAACCAGGAGACCGGCCAGCGCGGCTACATCTTGACCGGTGACGACTCCTTCCTCGAGCCATACCGCCGGGGCGGCGAGACGTTTCGCGAGACGCTCGGCTCGTTGCAGAGGCGCTTCGCCCACGACCCGCAGATGGCCGAGGCGCTCGCGGAGGTCGAGGACGCGGCGGCCCGCTGGCGGGAGGGTGCCTCGAGGCCCGAGATCGAGGCCCGCCGTCGCGGGGAGATCGGCGCCGGCGCGGCAGCTGGTGCTGGTGCGCCGTGGCAAGGCTGCTCTTCGACGAGGTGCGCACCCAGGTGGCCGAGCTGCAGCAGCTGATCGACACCCGGTCGGAGCGCGCGGCGACCCGGGAGGCCGGCGACATCGAAACGCTTGCGCACGACAGTGATCGTCGGCCGGGTGGTGATCGTGGCTTTCATCGTCCTGGTGGCGCTGCTCATGCGCGGCTGGGTGCTCGGGCCGGTCAACCAGCTCCGGGGGCGCATGCGCGACGTCGCCGGCGGCCACCTCGACCAGGAGGTGCTGGTCAGCGGCCCGCCCGAGGTGGTGGAGATCGCGCAGGACGCCGAGAACATGCGCCGCCGGATCGTCTCCGAGCTCGAGGCCACCCGGGAGGCCACCGAGGCGCTCTCCCAGCACAGCCCGGTCGTGATGGCTCTGCGCCGCGAGCTCGCCCCGCGCCCTCGCATGGAGCGAGGTGGGCTGCACGTCACCGGCATGGTCTCGGCCGCGGAGGGGGTGCTCGCCGGCGACTGGTGGGAGGCGGTCGCCCGGCCCGACGGCACGACCGCACTGGTGCTGGCGGACGTCTCGGGTCACGGCGCCGAGGCCGGTCTGGTCGCCTATGCCTTCAAGCAGCGGATCACCGCGTTGCTCGAGGGCGGTCTCGACCTGACCACGGTCTTCTCGCTGGTGTCGCGACGACCCCACGGCGACGACGACGAACGCTTCTTGTCGTGCCTGGTGGTGATCGTCGACCCGCGCACCGAGGAGCTGACGTGGATCAACGCGGGCCATCCCTCGGCCCTGATCGTCGACCGAGACCGCCGAGGCGCTGTGCGTGAGCTGGCACCGACCGGGCCGTTGCTCAGCTCGGTCACCAGCGGGTGGGAGGTCGCGCGTGCCCCGTTCGGTCCGGGTGACCTGCTGGTCGCCTGCACCGACGGCGTCATCGAGGCGAGGGACGCCCAGGGTGAGGAGTTCGGGCTCGAGGGCGTGCTCGATGTGCTGCGCCGGCTGCGCACCTGGTCGCCCGACGAGGCGGTCGCGGAGTGTCACCAGGCCGTACGTCGCTTCGCCGTCGACTCGCGTCGCGACGACGTGACCTGCGTGGCGCTGTCGCTGGCGACGGCCCACCACTTCGCCTGAGCGGGGCTCGGACCGGATCGCGAGATGGGGTGTTCCTGGCCGGGATCGGTGGCAGACTGCAACGCATGCGAACCAAGCACCACGTCGGCAGGATCATTATCAGCTAGCGCGCCCGAGCACCCGGCGCGCTGACCTCTCGTACTCCACGGGAGGTTTTTTTGTTGGACGAGCAGCACCTCAACGGCAGGGAACATCGATGACCAGCACACCAGTCGACAGCGGAGGCGCGACCGACGCCTTCCACGTCTACGACACGACGTTGCGCGACGGGGCCCAGCAAGAAGGCCTCAACCTCTCCGTCGCGGACAAGCTGACGATCGCCCGGCAGATCGACGAGCTCGGGGTCGGCTACATCGAGGGCGGTTGGCCCGGCGCCAACCCGAAGGACACCGAGTTCTTCCGCCGCGCGCGAGAGGAGCTCGACCTGCGGCACGCGACGCTCGCCGCCTTCGGCGCCACTCGACGCTCCGGCGTGGCCGCCGCGGACGACCCGCTCGTGGCGGCGCTGCGCGACAGCGGCGCCGAGGTCGTCACGCTGGTGGCGAAGTCGCACGACCGCCACGTCGAGCTTGCGCTGCGCACCACGCTCGAGGAGAACCTCGCGATGGTCCGCGACACCGTGTCGCACCTGCGCAAGGAGGGTCAGCGCGTCTTCCTCGACGCCGAGCACTTCTTCGACGGCTACCGCGACAACCGCGCCTACGCGTTGGAGGTGCTGCGGACCGCGTACGACGCCGGCGCCGAGGTCATCGCGCTCTGCGACACCAACGGCGGGATGCTCCCGCCGTGGGTCGGTGACGTCGTCGACGACGTGCTGACGAGCACAGGCGTCAGGGTCGGGAATCCACTGCCACAACGACACCGGCTGCGCCGTCGCCAACACGCTCGCCGCCGTCACCGCCGGGGCCACGCACGTGCAAGGGACGCTCAACGGCTACGGCGAGCGCACCGGCAACGCCGACCTGGTCTCGGTCGTCGCGAACCTCGAGCTGAAGCTGGAGCAGTCGGTGCTGCCGTCGGGACGGCTGCGTGACGCGACGCGCATCGCACACGCGGTGGCTGACGTCACGAACTTCCCGCCCGCTTCGCGACAGCCCTATGTCGGGGTCAGCGCGTTCACCCACAAGGCCGGGCTGCACGCGAGCGCGATCAAGGTGGACCCGAACCTCTACCAGCACATGGAGCCCATGCTCGTCGGCAACGACATGCGGCTGCTGGTCTCGGACATGGCGGGTCGCGCCAGCATCGAGCTCAAGGGCGCCGAGCTCGGGTTCGACCTCTCCAACGACAAGGAGCTGGTCACCCGGATCACCGACCGGGTCAAGGAGCTCGAGTCGCAGGGCCACACGTTCGAGGCGGCCGACGCGTCGTTCGAGCTGCTGCTGCTCGAGGAGGTCGAGGGTGCCCGTCCGTCGTACTTCGAGATCGAGTCGTGGCGCGTCATCACCGAGACCAAGCCCAGCGCGGAGGCCGTCTCCGAGGCCACCATCAAGCTGCTCGCCGGTGGCGCCCGGATCATCAGCACCGGTGAGGGCAACGGCCCGGTGAACGCGCTCGACCAGGCCCTGCGCGAGGCGATCGGGCAGGCCTACCCGGAGGTCGCGAAGTTCGAGCTGATCGACTACAAGGTCCGCATCCTCGACCAGGGCCACGGCACCGACGCGGTCACGCGGGTGCTGATCGAGACCAGCGACGGGATGTCGAGCTGGGTCACGGTCGGCGTCGGCGCCAACGTCATCGAGGCGTCGTGGGGCGCGCTCGTCGACGCCGTCACCTACGGCCTGCGACGCCAGGGTGAGCGGGCCGCCGGCGAATGAGGCGGGGCTAGTCTCAGCACGGTGAGTTTCGATGTGCCCGCCGAGCACTATGGCCGCTACATGGGCCGGTGGTCCGAGCCGCTGGCGGAGCAGTTCGCGGACCTGCTCGACCTCGCGCCCGGGCAGCGGGTGCTCGACGTCGGCAGCGGCCCGGGTGCGCTGACCAGCGTGCTCGTCGACCGGCAGGGCGCCGGCCAGGTCGTCGCCGTCGACCCGTCGGAGCCGTTCGTCGCGTCGCTCGCGTCGCGCTTTCCCGGAGTCGACGTCCGGCGCGCGAGCGCGGAGTCGCTGCCGCTCGACGACGACGCGGTCGACGCTGCGGGAGCCCAGCTCGTCGTGCACTTCATGAGCGACCCCGCGGCGGGAGTGGGTGAGATGGTCCGGGTGACCCGCGCCGGCGGTGCCGTCGCAGCGTGCGTCTGGGATCACAGCGGTGGCACCGGTCCGCTGTCGCCGTTCTGGCAGGCGGCGCACACCGTGGACCCCGACGTCGTCGACGAGTCCGGGCTTGTCGGCTCCCGGGAGGGTGATCTGGTGCGGCTGTTCGAGGGGGCGGGACTGACAGAGGTCGAAGGCGGAGTCCTGACCGTGCACGTGCGCTTCGCCGACGTGGACGGCTGGTGGCAGCCGTTCACCCTCGGAGTCGGACCTGCCGGGTCCTACGTCGCCGGGCTGGACGACGCAGGTCGCGAGGCGCTGCGAGACGCCTGCGCAGAGGTGCTTCCGCCACCACCGTTCGAGCTGCCCGGCCTCCGCCTGGTGCGTCACCGGACGGGTCCCGCGATGACCCAGCTGCACGACCTGACCGCGCTCGAGCAGGGAGCCGCGGTGCGCGCTCGCGAGGTGTCGCCGGTCGAGCTCGTCGAGCACTACCTGCAGCGGGTCGAGCGGTGGTCCGACGCGGTCGGCGCCTTCGTGACCGTCACCGGCGAGCATCGCGCGCAAGCAGGCGCTGCTCGCCGCCGAGTCGGTGGGCGACACCTCGTCGCCGTTGTACGGCGTCCCGACCGCCATCAAGGACCTGCACCTGACCGCCGGGGTCCGCACGGAGTTCGGGTCGGCGACGATGGCCGGCTACGTCCCGGAGGTCTCCGACGAGGTGGTGCTGCGGATCGAGGCCGCCGGCATGGTGAGCCTCGGCAAGACGAACACACCCGAGTTCGGCTCGCCCTGCTACACCGAGCCGGACAACGCCCCGCCCGCCCGCACGCCGTGGGACCTCGACCGGATGGCCGGCGGATCCAGCGGCGGCGCCGCCTCGGCCGTCGCTGCCGGCCTGGTCCCCGTCGCGCAGGCCTCCGACGGTGGTGGGTCGATCCGCATCCCGGCCTCCTGCTGCGGCCTCGTCGGCCTCAAGCCCACGCGCGGCAGGATCAGCGGCGGCCCGATGTACGGCGACCCGGTCGGCCTGTCGACGGCGGGACCGCTCGCGCGGACCGTGCGCGACGCGGCCGCCTTCCTCGACGTGATGGCGGGCCACGCCGTCGGCGACCCGTCGTGGGCGCCACCGCCACCGTCGACGTTCCTCGCCGCCTGCGACGTGCCACCCCGGCGGCTGCGCATCGCCCGCTTCGTCGAGCCGCTGATCGCCGACGCTCCCGTCCATCCCGAGTGCGTCGAGGCCTACGAGTCCGCGAGCCGGCTGCTGGTCTCCCTCGGCCACGAGGTCGAGGACATCGCCGTACCCATCGAGCCGGAGGCGGTGGCGACCTTCGAGACCTGCTGGGCCGTGCTCACCGCGCTGTCGTCACCACCTCCCGGCACCGAGGACCTGCTGCGCCCGCTCACCCGGTGGCTGATGGAGCGGGGCCGCGCAGTCTCGGGTCCGGAGTTCGGGCTCGCCATCGGGGAGCTGCGGCGCATCTCCGCCCGGGCGCTGAACGCGCTGGCCCCCTACGACGCCGTCTTGACCCCGACGCTGGCGCAACCGCCGCTGCGCATCGGCGAGATCCGTGACGACGCCGATCCGGCCCGCGACTTCGAGAACCAGAAGGCCTTCACGCCCTGGACGTCTGCCTGGAACCTCACCGGGATGCCGGCAGTCTCGTTGCCGCTGCACGTCACATCCGAAGGACTTCCGGTGGGGGTCATGCTCGGCGCGCGCCCCGCCGAGGAGCACCTGCTGCTCGGGCTGGCCGCGCAGGTCGAGCAGGAGGCTCCCTGGATCGGCAGAAAACCGAACATGTGGTGACACCAACCGTAACCCTTCCTTTCGGGGCATACGAGGCATAGGTTGTCGGCTGTCCGTCGGCCCCCAGCGCTCTGCTCCGGGCCGTTCTCGAAGGGATGGACCTGCATGAGAAAAGCGAAGACCTCGCTCTCCGTCGTGGCCGTCGCGGGGGCGCTGGTCGCCACCGGGCTGATGGCCGCACCGTCCGCGAACGCCGCGCCCAAGAGGCACACGATCGCGCGCACCAAACCGACCTGGGTCGCCCGGGCGCACAGCCTCGGCAGCCCGTCGTCGCAGGCGAAGACCTCGGTCCGCGTCTACCTCGCCCCCAACGGCGGAACGGCCGCCCTCAAGGCCGCGGTCGCGAAGGTCTCGAACCCCAAGAGCGCCAGCTACCGGCACTTCCTGTCCGCCAAGCAGTTCCACGCCAAGTACGACGCCACGTCCGCCACCGTCTCCAACGTGTCGGGCTACCTGCGTGACCACCACCTCTCGGTCAGCTCGGTCGAGGCCCACCACCGCTACGTCGCGGTCACCGGTTCCAACGCGAACATCGAGAGCGCCTTCGGCGTGACCCTGAAGAAGTTCCACCGCCACGGCCAGACAGTGCAGGCGAACACCGACGCCGTCAGCCTTCCTTCCGATGTCGCGACCTCGGTCCTGACCGTGACCGGTCTCGACACCACACCTCGCATCGTCAAGCACTCCGCGCCGCCGCCCGCGGGCTTCCGCAACGGACGGCCGTGCTCGCGCTACTACGGTCAGGTCGCGGCGAAGTACAAGGCCGACTTCAAGACGCCTCTGCCTGCCTTCAAGGGCAAGACACTGCCGTACGCCGTGTGCGGCTACACCGGCCCGCAGTTCCGCGCGGCGTACGAAGGCAACGGCGACCTGACCGGCAACGGCGTGACCGTCGGCGTCATCGACGCGTTCGCCTCCCCGACGATCGTCTCGGACTCCAACCGCTACGCCAGCGACAACGGCGACGGCAGCTACGGAGCCGGCCAGCTCTCGCAGGTGCTGCCGTCGGGGTTCAAGCACCAGGGCACCGGTCCGAACGGCTGCGACGCGTCCGGCTGGTACGGCGAGGAGTCGCTGGACATCGAAGCGGTGCACGCGATGGCGCCCGACTCGGACATCGTCTACTACGGCGCAGTGAGCTGCTACGACGAGGACATCCTCGACACCCAGATGCAGGTCGTCGACCAGGACGACGTGGACGTCGTGACGAACTCCTACGGTGAGCCGGAGGAGGCGCTCGGTGCGGACCTCGCGGCGGCGGAGCAGCAGGTCTTCCTGCAGGGCGCGCTGCAGGGGATCAGCTGGGAGTTCTCCTCAGGCGACAACGGGGACGAGGTGGCCAACACCGGCCTCAAGCAGGCTGACGCGAGCGCTTCGGACCCCTACGTGACCGCTGTCGGCGGCACGGCCGACGCGATCGGGTCCGACGGCTCGTTCAAGTTCCAGACCGGCTGGGGCACGCAGAAGTACAACCTCAGCAGCAATGGCACGTCCTGGGACCCGGCCGGCTACCTGTACGGCGCCGGTGGCGGCAACTCGACGCTCTACAACAAGCCCGACTACCAGCAAGGAGTCGTGCCGAGCTCGTACGGCAGCGGTCGACAGGTGCCGGACATCGCCATGGACGCCGACCCGACCACGGGCATGCTCATCGGCATCACCCAGAAGTTCTCCGACGGCAAGGCCTACGGCGAGTACCGCATCGGCGGCACCAGCCTGGCCTCTCCGCTGTTCGCGGGCATGACCGCGCTGGCTGCGCAGCACGCGGTGGCCGCCTCGGGTTCTTGAACCCGGCGATCTACCAGCAGGCGGGGACCACCGTGCTTGACCGACATCAAGGGAAGCCCGAAGGACGCCGGCAACGTGCGGTCGGACTACGTCAACGGTGAGGACGCCTCGGACGGGCTTCTCTACAGCGTCCGGACGTTCAACCAGGACTCCTCGCTCGCCGTCAGGCGCGGCTGGGACGACGTCACCGGGGTCGGGTCGCCGAACGCGTCCTGGCTCACCAGCCTCAGTAACTGATCGGGGGCCGCCGGTGAGTCCGTGACGGGGCTGACCGGCACCGGCGCCCCCGGCCGCTCGAATCCACCGAGCGGGCCGGGGGCGTCGCGCATTCTGCCGACCGGCGGGACAGTCACTGCTCGGCGAGCAGGCGGTCGCACTCGTCGAGCAGGCGCTGGCGCAGCGGCGCGGCCCGCTCGGCGAAGTCCCGTTGGGCGGTGACGTACTCCTGCTTGCCGGCGGCCGTCTCGACCTCGACCGGGTCGTAGCCCAGGCCGCTCAGGTCGTACGGCGACGCCCGCATGTCGAGCACCCGGATGTCGCGTGCGAGCTCGAAGCAGTCGGCCACCAGGTCCGAGCACACCAGCGGGCTCAGCCGGAAGGCGTGCTTGTAGAGGTCCATGCCCGCATGCAGGCAGCCCGGCTGCTCGAACGCCGGGCGGTCGTCGTGACGCGGGTCGACACGGTTCAACGGCCGGGCCTCGTCGGTGAAGAACCGGTAGGCGTCGAAGTGCGAGCAGCCGATCCGGTGCGACTCGACGACCTCGTCGGTGCCTGCGCTGCCGAGTCGCAGCGGCCAGTCGGCATGCCGCACCTCGTCGGCCGGCAGCCGGTAGACCATCGCCCACTCGTGCATCCCGAAGCACCCGAGCTGCGCCGGGCGGGCGGCGGTCGCCGACAGCAAGGTGCGCAGCGAGATCAGCAACGGTCGTCGCGCGGCGACGAGGTCCGCGGCCACGGTCACGACGCCGCCCTGGTCGACGTACCCGAACAGGTCGGCGTAGGCCGCGGCCTGCGCGAGCCCGACGCCGAAGCCGGGATGCCAGCGCCGCAGCGCCGACGGGCGGTGCGAGTAGTAGGTGAACAAGAAGTCCTCGACCGGGTGCGCGACGCCCGCCTGGCGGCGTGCGAGATGCGGCTGCACCCAGGCGTCGACGCGCGCCTCGTGGGCGTCTCGGCGCGCGGTCCACTCGGCCTCGTCGAGCACCGGGAGGGTCAAGGTCACGACCACAGCGTAGGTAGGCAAGATGGGCTGCATGCCACTGCGCACCAACAGCACCTGGTTCGGCGTCGTTCTCGAGTGCAAGGACGCCTCCGAGCTCGCCCACTTCTACCAGCGGCTCCTCGGCTGGGAGATCTACACCGACTCGAGGGACTGGGCCACGCTCGCACCGTCTCGGACCGCCGGCTACAACATGGCGTTCCAGCGCGACGAGGACTTCGCGCGTCCGACGTGGCCGAGCGAGGCCGGCGTTCAGCAGATGCAGGCGCACCTGGACCTGCAGGTCGACGACCTGACGACAGCCGTGGCCTACGCCGAGGAGTGCGGCGCCGAGCAGGCGACGTACCAGCCGCAGGAGACGGTCAAGGTGATGCTCGACCCGGCCGGGCATCCGTTCTGCCTGTACCTCGACGAGAGCCCTCCGGAGGCCGCGACCTGAGCGGCTGTCCACAGCCGGCCGACGGGCGGCGAGCACCGACTCCCCACGCCGGTAGGCTCGTCTGGTGCGTATCGCGAGGTTCACCACGGGCGACGAGCCCCAGTACGGCGTCATCACCGGTGACGTCGACGAGCTCGGCATCCCCGCAGACGACAGCAGGGTCGTGGCGCTCGCCGGTGACCCGCTCTACGTCGGCGTCCAGCTGACCGACACCGAGCTCGCGCTCGCCGACGTCAGGCTGCTGGCGCCGGTGCTGCCCCGCAGCAAGGTCGTCGGCATCGGGAGGAACTACGCCGCCCACGCGAGCGAGATGGGCGGCGACGTGCCGTCCGAGCCCTTGATGTTCCTCAAGCCGAACACCTCCGTCGTCGGCCCCGGCGACCCGGTGTTCTACCCCCGGCAGTCTGCCGAGGTGCACTACGAGGGCGAGCTCGCGGTCGTCATCGGGCGGATCTGCCGCGACGTGACGCCGGACCGCGTGGCGGAGGTCGTCTACGGCTACACCGTCGGCAACGACGTGACCGCCCGCGACCTGCAGCGCGGCGACGTGCAGTTCACCCGTGCCAAGGGCTTCGACTCGTTCTGCCCGCTCGGGCCGTGGATCGAGACCGAGCTGGACACCTCCGACCTTCGGGTCACCACCCACCTGAACGGCGACCTCGTCCAGGACGGCACCACCAAGGAGATGGTCTTCGACGTCTCGGCCCTGGTCGCCTACGTCTCGAGCGTGATGACCCTGCTCCCGGGCGACGTCATCCTCACCGGCACTCCCGAGGGGGTCGGCCCCATGCAGGTCGGCGACGAGGTCGAGGTGACGGTGCAGGGCATCGGCTCGCTCACCAACCGGGTGGTCTCGCGTGACTGACCCCGTGCTGGGCGACCTGGAGCCGAGTGCCGTCCGGGTGCGCTTCCCACCCTCGCCGACGGGCAACCTGCATGTCGGCAACGTCCGCAGCGCGCTGTTCAACTGGGCGTTCGCCCGCCACTTCGGCGGGACGCTGGTGCTGCGCATCGAGGACACCGACCTCGCCCGCAACACCCCCGAGGGCCTGGCGTCCGTGCTCGACTCGTTGCGCTGGCTCGGCATCGACTGGGACGAGGGTCCCGAGGTCGGCGGGCCCCACGCGCCGTACCTCCAGTCCGAGCGCTTCGACATGTACGCCGACATCGCCGACCGGCTGCGCGAGTCCGGCAAGGCCTACGACTGCTACTGCACGCAGGAGGAGGTGGAGGAGCGCCGGCAGCAGGCCGACAACCGCGCCAGCGGGTACGACGGACACTGCCGTGACCTCACCCAGGAGCAGCGCGACGCCTTTGCCGCCGAGGGCCGCACGGCCGTGCTGCGGATGCGCATGCCCGACGAGCCGATCGTCTTCGACGACCTGGTGCGCGGCGAGATCACGTTCCTCCCCGAGCACGTGCCCGACTTCGTGCTCGTCCGCGGCAACGGGCAGCCGCTCTACACGCTCGTGAACCCCGTCGACGACGCGCTGATGGAGATCACGCACGTGCTGCGCGGCGAGGACCTGCTGCCTTCCACGCCACGGCAGATCGCCCTCTACCAGGCCCTGCACGACCTCGGCGTCGGCGCAGGCGTGCCGCGCTTCGGTCACCTGCCGATCGTGATGGGCGAGGGCAACAAGCGCCTCTCGAAGCGAGACCGTGGCGCCGGCCTGGCGGAGTACATCGAGCGCGGCTTCCTCCCCGAGGGAGTGCTGAACTACCTCGCGCTGCTCGGCTGGGGCATCGCCGAGGACCGCGACGTCTTCTCCATGCAGGAGATGGCCGAGGCGTTCGACATCCGACGCGTCAACCCCAACCCGGCTCGCTTCGACCTCAAGAAGTGCGAGGCGATCAACGCCGCCCACCTGCGCCTGCTCGACGTCGCCGACCTGACCGAGCGCATGGTGCCCTACCTGCAGTCAGCCGATCTGCTCGACGAGCACGTGAGCGACGAGCAGCGCGCAGCTGCTCGCGCAGGCCGCACCGCTCGTGCACGAGCGGATGACGACGCTGGGCGAGTGCGTCGACATGCTCGGGTTCCTCTTCGTCGACGAAGAGTCGTTCGAGCACGACCCGACCGACGCCGAGAAGCTGCTCAACGAGGACGGCCGCGGCGTCGTGAAGGCGGCCACGGACGCCCTGGCGGACCTCGGCGAGCTGGGACACCGCGAGCCATCGAGGAGGCGCTGCGGGCGGCGCTCGTCGAGGGGCTCGGCCTCAAGCCTCGCCACGCGTTCGGACCCGTGCGGGTTGCGATCACGGGCAGGCGGGTATCACCTCCGTTGTTCGAGTCGATGGAGCTCCTCGGACGCGAGCGGTCGCTCGCGCGGCTCCGCATCGCGCAGGAGGCCTGACCCATGTCCGTCGCGTCGGTGTCGCAGCCGGATCTCGACGCGTTCCCGCACACCGAGCCGCAGCCGTACCACCTCATGCTGCGCACCCCGAGCTACGCCTGGTGGCGGCCGCTGGTCGGTCTGCTGGTCGCCGCCCTCTGGTTCGTCATCGGCACCGCCATCGTCTACTTCGCGGTGGCCGCGGTGTTCGCGCTGTTCCAGCCCGGCTCGTATCTCGAGGACTTCCAGCGTGGCGCCGACCTGCGGCAGCAACATCGGCCCCGAGCGGCTGCTGGAGCTCAACCTCGGCATGGCCGCGATGATCCTCGGCACCTGGTTCATCGTGCGCTACGTGCACCACCTTCGTCCGAGGTGGCTCGCGTCCGTCGTACCCAGGCTGCGGTGGAACTTCTTCTTCGTCTGCCTGGGCCTGGCTTTCGTCGCGCTCATCGCGCAGATCGTGGTCGGCATCTTCATTCCCGGTCAGGACGGCGGCGGGTCGAAGACCGAGCTCAACCACTTCACGACCACGACCATCCTCAGCGGTGCCGTGGTGCTGCTGACGACTCCGCTGCAGGCGGCGGGGGAGGAGTACCTCTTCCGGGGCTACCTGCTCACCGCGTTCGGCTCGCTGTTCAACAGCAAGTGGGTGGCGATCATCATCACGTCGTGATCTTCGCGACCGCGCACGGCATCCAGAACGCCCCGCTGTTCATCGACCGGCTCGCGTTCGGGCTGATCGCGGGCTGGCTGGTGACGCGCACCGGCGGACTGGAGGCCGGCATCGCCCTGCACATCCTCAACAACTTCCTCGCGCTCGGGATCGCGCTGGCGTACGGCGATCTCACGTCGTCGCTGCATGTCTCGGAGGTGAGCTGGTGGTACATCGTGATCACTCTCACGCAGTCCGTCGTCTACACGGCGCTCGTGGTGCTGGTGGCCCACAAGATGCGCCTGCAGACCCGCACTCAGCCTCCCGGTGACGCGACGTCACCGGCGCTCGGATCGGCAGCCGCGACCGCCTGAAAAGGTCGGCTTAGCGCGTTTTGGTCCCGAGCAAACCCGACGTGTATTCTCGGGCGGGCTCCGCAAGGGGCCCGACCCATGGGGTATGGGGTAATTGGCAGCCCGACTGGTTCTGGTCCAGTTAGTCTAGGTTCGAGTCCTAGTACCCCAGCGACGCACCCAGGCGAGGAGAGAGCGACATCCTTCGCTGAGTCTCGTCCCACCTCGCCCCCGTTGTGTAGTGGCCTAGCACGCCGCCCTCTCAAGGCGGTAGCGCCGGTTCGAATCCGGTCGGGGGTACCACCGTGCCGCTCGTGGCCTAGCACGCCGCGCTCCGTCTCTCTGGCAAGGCGGTAGCGCCGGTTCGAATCCGGTCGGGGGTACCACCGTGCCGCTCGTGCGGCCTAGCACGCCGCCTGGCTTAACGTGCGAGTCGGCGCAGTCACAGCACCAGACCAGTTGCGAGGTCACCATGGCGTACAGCGTTCTCACCGAGCAGGAGCTCCTCAGGCTGGCCGAACCACCGGCCGAGAATCGCAGGGAGCAGGTCGAGCAGGCACTCAACGAGGCCGAGTCGCGCGGTTGGGTGTTCGTCGGGTTGGACCGCACCCGCCGCGCCGACGCAGCTCTATGTCTTCAAGAGCATCGACGGCACGCTGCGGCTCGGCAATCTTCGCTAGCAGCGCCGATCGTCGTGTCCGATTCCCGCTAGCAAGTGTCGGTGGTGTGCGGCAGAGTCGGGGACATGAACATCGAGGACACCGAGGCCTGCTACCGGGCGGTGAAGAGCCGCGACCGACGGTTCGACGGGGTCTTCTTCGTCGGCGTCACCTCGACCGGCATCTACTGCCGGCCGTCGTGCCCGGCCGTCACGCCCGCCAAGAAGCACGCCACGTTCCACCGGTCGGCGGCCGCCGCGCAGGCGGCCGGCTTCCGCGCCTGCAAGCGGTGCCGTCCCGACGCCACCCCCGGGTCTCCCGACTGGGACGTCGCCGCTGACGTCGCCGGACGCGCCATGCGGCTGGTCCGCGACGGGCTGGTCGAGCGCGACGGCGTCGAGGGCCTCGCGGACCGGCTCGGCTACACCCCACGACACCTCCAGCGCCTGCTCGTCAGCGAGCTCGGCGCCGGCCCGCTCGCCCTCGCCCGTGCCCGTCGGGCGCTCAACGCCCGCACGCTCATCGAGACCACCGTCATGCCGTTCGGCGACGTGGCGTTCGCGGCCGGCTTCGCCAGCATCCGGCAGTTCAACGACACCGTCCGCGAGGTCTACGCCGCGACACCCACCCAGCTGCGGCGCGGCTCTCGCAGCACCCCGACCACTGAAGCGTCCGGGAGCGGCCACCTCGAGCTGCGGCTGCCGGTCCGCCAGCCATTCGCAGGCGCTGAGCTGCTGCGCTTCTTGGCGGCGCACGTCGTCGCCGGCGTCGAGCGCTGTGGCGCGGACTGGTACGAACGCACCCTCGACCTGCCGCACGGCTTCGGCCGGGCACGACTGACGTTCGGCCGCGACGAGCCGTTCGTCCGCTGCGCCCTGGAGGTCAAGGACCTGCGCGACCTCGGCACGGCTGTCGAACGCTGCCGTCGCCTGCTCGACGCCGATGCCGACCCGGTGGCCGTCGACGACGAGCTCGGCGCCGACGCGTGGCTGGCGCGACTGGTCCGGGCGCGGCCAGGACTGCGCGTGCCCGGAAGCGTCGACGGTGCCGAGACCGCGGTGCGTGCGGTGATCGGCCAGCAGGTCTCGGTGGCGGGTGCATCGACTGTGACGGCCCGGCTCGTCGAGGCGTACGGCGCCGAGCTGCCGTCCGGATCGTCGCCCGGCGGGCCGCGCCGGTTGTTCCCGACGCCGGGGCCCTGGCCGAGATCGACCCGGAGAAGCTGCCGATGCCGAGGGCGCGCGGCCGGGCGCTGGTGCGCCTTTGCCGCGCGCTCGCTGACGGCGAGGTCGTCCTCGACAGGGGCGCCGATCGTGCAGAGGTGCGCGCCGGTCTGCTGGCGCTGCCGGGCATCGGCCCGTGGACCGCTGACTACATCTCGATGCGTGCGCTCGGCGACCCCGATGTCTTCCTCCCGACCGACATCGGCGTCCGCCGTGCGCTCGCCGGCCTCGGCCACTCACCCGACGACGCCACAGAGCTGAGCAAGCGGTGGCGACCGTGGCGCTCCTACGCCCTGATGCACCTCTGGTCGACCCTCGACCTCCTCAAACCCCAACCACAGGAGAACTGACATGTGGACACTCGTCGACTCACCCGCCGGACCCGTCCGCGTCATCGCGCAGCAGGGCGCGGTGACCGCCATCGAGTTCACCGGCGAGCCACCCGAGGACGCGTCGCCGCGCTCCTCGATGCGCGTGGCGGCCGAGCGCGCAGCCGGGCGGCCGGTCGGTGACCGCGTCGACGACGACCCGCTGCTGAGGGAGGCGGCGCGGCAGCTGACCGCCTACTTCAACAGGGACCTGAAGGAGTTCGACCTGCCGTTGCGGCCCGAGGGCACGCCCTTCCAGCAGCGCGTGTGGGAGGAGCTGCAGCGCATCGACTACGGCCAGACCGCGACGTACGGCGAGCTGGCAGAGCGGCTCGGCATGCCGCGCGGAGCCTCGCGCGCAGTCGGTGCCGCCAACGGCCGCAACCCGATCGGCATCGCGATCCCGTGTCATCGAGTGGTCGGTGCCGCCGGGTCGCTCAGCGGCTACGCCGGAGGAGTGGAGCGCAAGCAGCTGCTCCTCCGGCTCGAGCAGGGCTCGCTGTCATAGACCGTTCCAGGCCGCAACGCGGCCGCTAGGAGAACTCACATGTGGACCATCGTCGACTCACCCATCGGGCCGCTGCGCGTCGTCGCGCAACGCGGCGCGATCATCGCCATCGACTTCGACGGCACCTCGCCGCCACCCGGTCGCCCCGACGGCGACCGCGTCGACGACGACGCCCTGCTGACCGAGGCGCGCACGCAGCTCGAGGCCTACTTCGACAAGCAGCTGCGCGACTTCGACCTGCCGTTGCAGCCGGCCGGCACCGAGTTCCAGCACACGGTGTGGAAGCAGCTGCAGACGATCCCCTACGGCGAGACCGTCAGCTACGGCGAGATCGCCAAGCGCCTCGGCATGACCGGTCACGGCTCACGCGCGGTCGGTCTCGCCAACGGCCGCAACCCGATCCCGATCGTCATACCGTGCCACCGGGTCGTCGGTGCCGACGGATCACTGACCGGCTACGCCGGCGGCGTGGACCGCAAGGTCTCGCTGCTCGACCTGGAGACCGCCGCGCTCTTCTGAGCGGGGGTTGTTTACCAGGGGATGCCGGAAAACAGTCACTCCCCGTGGGTAGCAACCCATGGGGAGTGTCAGTTCTCCTGCATACCTTGGTAAACGGCTACTCGGCCGCCGCGCGCCGAAGCGACTCCGAGAGCCGCTCGGCGGCGGCGAGTACGGCGGGGGCGTGCATGCGTCCGGGCTGGCGGGAGAGGCGTTCGAGCGGGCCCGAGACCGACACGGCGGCGATGACCTTGCCGGACGGTGAGCGCACCGGGGCGGACACGGAGGCGACACCCTGCTCGCGCTCGCCGACGGACTGTGCCCAGCCGCGGCGGCGGATGCCGGACAGCGCGGTCGCCGAGTAGGCGGCGTTCTGCAGCCCGCGGTGCATGCGCTCGGGGTCCTCCCAGGCCAGCAGGATCTGCGCGGCGGACCCGGCCCGCATCGTCAGCTGCGAGCCGACCGGGATGGTGTCGCGCAGGCCGGACGGCCGCTCGGCGGCGGCGACGCACACGCGGTAGTCGCCTTGGCGCCGCCACATCTGCGCCGACTCACCGGTGATGTCGCGCAGCCGCGCGAGCACCGGACCCGCGGCGGCCAGCAGCCGGTCCTCACCGGCAGCGGCGGACAGCTCCGCGAGGCGAGGGCCGAGCACGAAGCGGCCCTGCATGTCGCGCGCGACCAGCCGGTGGTGCTCGAGCGCCACCGCCAGCCGGTGGGCGGTCGGACGGGCGAGCCCCGTGCCGGCCACCAGACCGGCGAGCGTGGCCGGTCCCGCCTCGAGTGCCGAGAGGACCAGAGCGGCTTTGTCGAGGACGCCCACTCCGCTAGAGTTGTCCATACTCTGATAATGCGGTCTCACAATGTGGATTGCAAGTGCGCAGCGAGGCAGAGTGGGCGAGAAGCAGAAGCAAGGAATGCAGGCAGCAAGACGCAGGGAGTGATGATGGGCAGGACGCTGAGCGAGAAGGTCTGGGACGACCACGTCGTCCGCAGCGCGCCGGGGGAGCCCGACCTCCTCTTCGTCGACCTCCACCTGATCCACGAGGTCACCTCGCCGCAGGCGTTCGAGGGACTCCGCCTCGCCGGCCGTGGCGGTACGTCGACCCGACCTGACCCTCGCCACCGAGGACCACAACGTCCCCACCCTCGACTGGACAAGCCGATCGCCGACCCGGTCTCACGGACCCAGGTCGAGACGCTGCGCAAGAACGCCGAGGAGTTCGGCGTCCGCATCCACTCGCTCGGCGACGTCGAGCAGGGCATCGTCCACATCATCGGCCCACAGCTCGGGCTCACCCAGCCCGGCATGACGATCGTCTGCGGCGACTCCCACACCTCCACGCACGGCGCGTTCGGCGCCATCGCCTTCGGCATCGGCACCAGCGAGGTCGAGCACGTGCTGGCGACCCAGACGCTGATGCAGGCCCGACCCAAGACGATGGCGGTGACGGTCAACGGCTCGCTGCCGGACGGCGTCACCGCCAAGGACCTCGTGCTCACCCTCATCGCGCACATCGGCACCGGCGGCGGCCAGGGCTACATCGTCGAGTACCGCGGCCAGGCCATCGAGGAGCTCTCGATGGAGGCCCGGATGACGATCTGCAACATGTCCATCGAGTGGGGAGCCAAGGCCGGGCTGATCGCACCCGACCAGACCACCTTCGACTACATCGAGGGCCGAGCACGAGGCCCCGCAGGGCGCGGACTGGGACGCGGCCGTGGAGTACTGGCGCAGCCTCGCGACCGACGACGACGCGGTCTTCGACAAGGAGATCGTGCTCGACGCCAGCGAGATGTCGCCGTTCGTGACCTGGGGCACCAACCCCGGCCAGGGCGTCCTGCTCGACGGCTCGGTGCCCAGCCCCGCGGACTTCGAGGACGAGGGCGACCAGATCGCCGCCGAGAAGGCGCTCGACTACATGGCTCTCGAGGCCGGCACCCCGATGCGCGAGGTCAAGGTCGACACGGTCTTCGTCGGCTCGTGCACCAACGGCCGCATCGAGGACCTGCGGGCCGCGGCCGCGGTGATCAAGGGCCGGCACGTCGCCGAGGACACCCGCCTGCTCGTCGTACCCGGATCCGTGCGGGTGCGCCTGCAGGCCGAGGAGGAGGGCCTCGACGTCGTCTTCAAGGAGGCCGGTGGCGAGTGGCGCGGCGCCGGGTGCTCGATGTGCCTCGGCATGAACCCCGACCAGCTCCAGCCGGGGGAGCGCAGCGCGTCGACGTCGAACCGCAACTTCGAGGGCCGGCAGGGCAAGGGTGGCCGCACCCACCTGGTCTCCCCGCTGGTGGCGGCCGCCACCGCGGTGACCGGCACGCTCGCCTCGCCCGCCGACCTGCCGATGCTCAACGCTGGTTGAGCCCGTCGAGATCGAGGAAACGATGGACAAGTTCACCCGTCACGCCGGCACCGGCCTCCCGCTGCGGCGCAGCAACGTCGACACCGACCAGATCATCCCGGCGGTCTACCTCAAGCGGGTCAGCCGCACCGGCTTCGAGGACGGCCTGTTCGCGGCCTGGCGCAACGACCCCGAGTTCGTGATCAACAACCCGGCGTACGACGGCGCGACCGTCCTGGTGGCCGGCCCCGACTTCGGCACCGGCTCCTCTCGCGAGCACGCCGTCTGGGCGCTGACCGACTACGGCTTCAAGGTGGTGGTCTCGAGCCGGTTCGCCGACATCTTCCGCGGCAACTCCGGCAAGGCCGGACTCCTCGCCGCGCAGGTCAGCCAGGACGTCGTCGAGCAGCTGTGGAAGATCATCGAGCACGACCCGACGACCGAGATCGTCGTCGACCTGCAGGAGCGGACGATCCAGGCCGACGCCCTCACCGCGCCCTTCGACATCGACGACTACACGCGCTGGCGGCTGCTCGAGGGCCTCGACGACATCGGCATCACGCTGTCGCACGAGGACGACATCGACGCCTACGAGTCGGCCCGCCCGGCATGGAAGCCGGCCACCCTCTGACTCGTTCTCCGATCGGCTCCCAAAACCGCGTGTGGTCATTGTGGGTGCGAGCGAGTTTTCCCTAGCGTGCCGAGGAGTAGTCGGGCGACAGCTCGACTCCCGAAGCGTTCACGAAAGGGAAGCATGTGAACAAGAGTCAGCTGATCGACACCCTCGCGGCGCGCTACGAAGGCAACCGCAAGCAAGCAGCGCACGCGCTCGAGTCGGTGCTCGACACCATCACCCGCGAGGTCGCCAAGGGCGAGAAGGTCGCCATCACCGGCTTCGGTTCCTTCGAGAAGCGCGTCCGTGACGCGCGCTGGGTCCGCAACCCGCGCACGGGTGAGCGCATCAAGGCCAAGAAGACCGCGATCCCGAAGTTCAGCGCCGGCGCCGACCTCAAGGCGGTGGTCTCCGGCGCGAAGAAGCTGCCGAAGCTGACGCTCGACGCCGCCACCAGCGCAGCCGACGCCGCCACGGGTGGTGCGGTGTCTCGGGCGACCAAGAAGTCCGCGAAGAAGGCGCCGGCGAAGAAGAGCACGGCCAAGAAGAGCACCGCGAAGAAGAGCACCGCCAAGAAGGCACCGGCGAAGAAGGCACCGCCAAGAAGACGGCCGCCAAGAAGAGCACGGCCAAGAAGACGACTGCGAAGAAGGCACCGGCGAAGAAGAGCACGGCCAAGAAGGCGCCGGCGAAGAAGAGCACAGCGAAGAAGAGCCCGGCCAAGAAGGCCGCGAAGAAGCGCTGAGCGACTGCTACCGAAGGGCCCGCCGTCGTGGCGGGCCCTTCGTCGTTCCCGGGCCAGGGCAGGGTCAGGATCTGCAGTCGGACCACCCGGCTGGGCCTGTCGTCGCCGTCGGTCTCGATCCGCACTCGCTGCCCGCGTCGCAGCAGCCGCAGCCCCGTGCCGGCCAGCGCGCTCGCCTCGAACCCGACCTCGGTGCCGTCGTCGAGCAGCACCGAGCCGGCGCGGGTGGCTTCGTCGAACGCCGCAACGGTTGCCTGCAGCCGGCCCCACTAGCCCACCTGTCGCAGACCCGGTGGTCACCAGCGACGTGCGCGGGCCGACCCCGAGCGCCAGCGCCTGCGCCAGGTCGTCCGGGTCGTCCACGTCGCGACGCACGCTGGGTACGTCGACCTCGTCGATCTCGTGCGCCCCGGCGTCGAGGTGCTGGCGACGAGACCCGGCTCCGAACGCCGGCCGGAACGACCTCGATGTCCGAGGCGATCACGGACGGTCGTGCCGACGCGTTCCTGGTCGGCGACGAACGACATGCCGTTCGGCCGCCGACGAAGCCAGTGCCGTCGAGAACTCCTCGGGCCGCAACGCCGGGAGGTCGGCGCAGACCGCGGCCAGCCGCAGCGCGGGGTCGCGCCGGTGCATCTCGGCCGCGGCCTGGAGCAGGGTGCCGTTGAGGTCGCTGGTGCCGTCGGGGATGACGTCGGCGCCGAGGTCGGACATCGCCCGGGCCAGCACGTGGTCGTCGGTCACGACGAGCACCCGAGCCACGCGCTCGCACGACGAGCAGGGCGGCGACGGTGTCGGTGGCGAAGGCCGCGGCCAGGTCCCGCCGGACGTCGTCGCCCAGCGGCGCCAACCTCGACTTCGCGATGGCGGGTGGCTTGACCGGCACCAGCACGGCGAACCGGTGCTCGTCGCCGGCGAAGGAGGCTCACCGTCCCGATCCTGCCAGGCGTTGCGAGCCACGTGACCCGAGGCAGGGCGCCTCGCGGGTAACCTCACCCCGGAACGACAGGCGGGAGGATCGGTGGCGAAGCCACGCAAGCTGCAGCCAGCCCAAGGGCTGGGCCTTCGGCCTCTGCGTCGCCATCCTCGAGCCGGTGCTGCTGTCGCTGACCAAGCGGCGGTGGAAGGGCGGGGAGAACATCCCCGAGACCGGGGGCTGCGTGCTCGCGGTCAACCACATCTCCCACCTCGACCCGCTGACCTGCGCGCACTTCGTCTACGCCTGGGGCCGGATCGTCCGGTTCCTCGCGAAGGCCGAGCTGTTCGACGTACCCGTCCTCGGCCGGATCGTGAAGGACGCCCACCAGATCCCGGTGTACCGGATGACCACCGACGCGTCGTCGTCGTTCCGGGCCGCCGTCGAGGCGGTCGAAGCGCGGCGAGTGCGTGATCGTCTACCCCGAGGGCACCATCACCCGCCAGCCCGACCTGTGGCCGATGTCCGGCAAGACCGGGGCCGCGCGGATCGCGCTCTCGGCCGACGTGCCCGTCATCCCCGTGGCGCAGTGGGGTGCGCATCGCATCCTGTGGCCCTACACCAAGGTGCCGCACCTGTTCCCGCGCAAGACGATCTCGATGACCGCGGGCGGGCCGGTCGACCTCGACGACCTGCGTGGCGAGGAGCTGACACCGGAGGTGCTCCGGGAGGCGACCAACCGCATCATGGACGACGTGACCGGACTGCTCGAGGAGATCCGCGGCGAGCAGGCGCCCACCGAGCGGTTCGACCCGCGCAAGGCCGGGGTCTCCCAGATCGGCAACCCGAACGCGCGCAACAGGTCCAAGGACACCCGCGACAGGAGACAGGCATGAGCAAGGTCGCGGTGTTCGGAGCCGGCTCGTGGGGCACGGCGTTCTCCGTGGTGCTCGCCGACGCGGGCAACGACATCACGTTGTGGGGTCGCCGCGAGGAGCTGTGCGCGACGATCAACGAGAAGCGGGAGAACACCGACTACCTGCCCGGCATCGAGCTGCCCGACAGCGTGAGCGCCACCCACGACCCGGAGCAGACGCTGGCAGGCGCCGAGTTCGTCGTCCTCGCGGTGCCGTCGCAGACGCTGCGGCCGAACCTCGCCGAGTGGGCCGGCCTCATCCCCGAGGACGCCCTCATCGTGTCGCTGATGAAGGGCGTCGAGCTCGACTCGCTGAAGCGGATGAGCGAGGTGATCGAGGAGGTCACCGATGCGGCGCCGGAGCGGATCGGTGTGGTGAGCGGGCCCAACCTCGCCAAGGAGATCGCCAGCCGCGAGCCCGCCGCCAGCGTGGTCGCCTGCGTCGACGAGGACAACGTCACGCGGCTGCGGGCGCTGTGCCACTCGGCGACGTTCCGCCCGTACTCCAGCACCGACGTCATCGGCTGCGAGCTCGGCGGCGCCTACAAGAACGTCATCGCGCTCAGCGTCGGCATGGCCGTGGGGCTCGGGTTCGGCGACAACACCACCGCGTCGGTGATCACCCGGGGACTGGCCGAGATCGCCAGGCTCGCGGTCAAGGTCGGCGCCGACGCGATGACGCTGATGGGCCTGGCCGGGCTCGGCGACCTCGTGGCGTCGTGCTCCTCACCGCTCTCGCGCAACCGCACGTTCGGCGAGAAGCTCGGCCAGGGCATGACCACCGAGGAGATCACCGCGTCGACCCGGCAGATCGCCGAGGGCGTGAAGTCGTGCTCCTCGCTGCTCGGTCTCGCCCAGCAGGCCGGCGTCTACGCCCCGATCGTCGAGGCCGTGCACGCCGTCGTCGAGAGCGAGATGACCGCCGCCGACATGCTCACCGAGCTGATCTCCAAGGAGACCAAGCACGAGCGCGACTGAGGGATGCCGAGGGGTCACATCTTCATGGGTTTCGCCGCGTGTCGGATACGCAACTGACCCCTCGCCCGGTCAGGTGAGGGCGTCGAGCGCCCCGGCCAGGTCGTCCCACAGGTCGTCGACGTCCTCGATGCCCACCGACATCCGGACCAGGCCGTCGGGGATCGTCGCGGGCTCGGTCTTCCACCGGCGGCGGCGCTCGAAGGTCGACTCGACACCGCCGAGGCTCGTCGCGTGCACCCACAGGGTCGTCTTGTGGGTCAGCAGGTCGGCGGCGATCGCGCCCTGGGCGAGCACGATCGAGATCGATCGCGCCGAAGCCGGGGTAGCGCACCTCGCCGACCGCCGGGTGCTCCGTGAGCCGGCGGACCAGCTCCTTGGCGTTGGACTGCGCCCGCTCGAGCCGCACGTGCAGGGTGCGGAGCCCGCGCAGCGCAAGCCACGTCTCGAAGGTGCCGGGTGTCGCCCCGGTCATGTCGCGCCGCTTCTTCAGCACGTCGTAGAGCTGCTCGTCGCGGGTGACCACGGCGCCCAGCAGCACGTCGCTGTGCCCGGCGATGAACTTCGTCGCCGAGTGCACCACCAGGTCGGCGTCCATCGACGAGCGGCTGCTGCAGCAGCGGAGTGGCGAACGTGTTGTCCACCGACGACATAGGCGCCGGCCTCGTGAGCGGCCGCCACGATCGCGGCGACGTCGGCGACCTCCAGCGCCGGGTTCGTCGGCGACTCCAGCCAGACCAGCGCAGCGTCCTCGCAGGCCTTCACGACCGACGCGGTGTCGGTGACGTCGACGAGCTCGGCCCGGATCCGGCCGCGGGCCTCGAGGTCGGCGATCTGCCCGATGCTGCCGAGGTAGGCGTGCCGCGGTGCGACCACCTTCGCGCCGACACCGACGAGGTCCAGGATCGTCGCGACGGTGGCCAGCCCGGAGGCGAACGCCAGGCCCGGCCGCCCTCCAGGTCGCCGAGCGCCTTCTCGAACGCCGCCCACGTCGGGTTGCCGTAGCGGCCGTACTCCAGGTCCCCGCCCGCGACGTACGTCGACGCCATCGTCAGCGGCTCGTTGAGCGGCTGGTCGGGCTCGTGCGGGGGCCGACCGGCCTTCACGGCCACGGTCGCGGGACGGTACGGCGGGGTGGCCGGCTGCTGCTCGGACGACATGTGGCCAGCCTATGGGTGTCGTGATGCGGCACAGTGCGGCACCGCTGGCGCGACCCCGCGCGCGAGTAGGGTCGGGCCACCATGACCGAGCAGGACCGAGCCACAGGCACCGGCAGGACCCGCAAGCCACGCATCGCGGTGGTCTTCGGCGGCCGCTCCGACGAGCACGCGATCTCGTGCGTGACGGCAGGCAGCGTGCTCCGCGCGATCGACCACGACCGCTACGACGTGGTCCCGGTCGGGCATCACCCACGACGGGCGCTGGGTGCTGGAGTCGGGCGACCCGGAGCGGCTCGCGATCACCTCGGCCGACAAGCTGCCGGAGGTGGACGCCTCTCGAGCGACGGTCGCGATCGCGCAGCAGGACAGCGCGAGCGAGGTCGTGGTGCACGAGCCCGGCGCCGTACCCCGCACCCTCGGCGAGGTCGACGTCGTCTTCCCGCTGCTGCACGGCCCGTGGGGCGAGGACGGCACGATCCAGGGCCTGCTGGAGATGGCGGGCGTCCGCTACGTCGGCGCCGGTGTGCTCGCCTCCGCCGTCGGCATGGACAAGCACTACATGAAGGTGATCCTGCAGGCGCACGGCCTGCCGGTGCTGCCCTACACGGTCACCACGCTGCGCGGCTGGCGGCGCGACCAGCCGGCCGTCATCGAGACGGTCGACTCGCTGGGCTACCCGGTCTTCGTCAAGCCGTGCCGCGGCGGCTCGAGCATCGGCATCAGCAAGGTGCGCTCGCGCGACGAGCTCGACGCGGCTGTCGAGGAGGCCGGGCGCCACGACCCCAAGGTGCTGGTCGAGGCTGCCGCCGAGGGCGGCCGCGAGGTCGAGTGCGGCGTCCTCCAGGGGTACGGCGAGCAACCCGCCGGACGCGTCGGTGGTGGCCGAGATCGTGGTCGCCGGCGAGCACGAGTTCTACGACTTCGCCGCCAAGTACCTCCCCGAGGAGAGCACCACGCTCACCGTGCCGGCCGACCTGCCGAGCGACGTCACGGCCCGCATCCAGCGAGCTCGCGGTCGATGCCTTCGAGGTGCTGTCCGTCGAGGGGCTGGCCCGGGTGGACTTCTTCGTGCTGCCCGACGACCGGGTGGTGCTCAACGAGATCAACACCATGCCGGGGTTCACCCCGTCGTCGATGTTCCCGCGGATGTGGGACGCCAGCGGGCTGTCCTACCCCGAGCTCGTCGACCGGCTGATCCAGCTCGCGCTGCACCGCGACACCGGCCTGCGCTGAGCGCAGCGCTCACAGGCACGGCCTGACCTCGCGGAGGTTCCTCCTCGCCGCGGGTGCCAGGTCGGCCATCGCGTTGGCGGGAGGCCAGTAGTCCTCGGGCAGGCTGACCTCGACACGTGGGACCCGGCCGACCGTGGTCATCGTGATGTCGGCCGGCTCGCCGGTCTGCTGCGACTCGGGGATGAACCAGTCCACGCCGTTCACCCGCTGGCAGGTCGCGAACTTGTCGAAGCCGTCGGGCCTGGGCACCCCGCAGCGCAGCTCGATCGCCGGGTCGCCCCACGCCGCGGCGTACCCGTCGCCGGGGTCGACGTCTCGTCGCTTCTGGTCGGCGACCCGGCCCGGCAGGTCCTTGACCAGGTCGGAGCAGGCTCGCGCTTCGGCACCGCTGACGCGAGGAGCGTCGACCGAGACGGTGTCGGAGCAGGCTGTCGGGGCCAGCACCAGCGGGACCAGCAGGAGCAGACGAACGACGGCGCCCGGCCTCCGGGGAGGCGGGCGCCGTCGCATGCCTGTGGGCGTGACGAGTGCCGTCAGATGTGCACCACCGGGCAGGTGAGCGTGCGGGTGATGCCGTTGATGTTCTGCACCCGCGCGACCACGAGCTTGCCCAGCTCGTCGACGTTGCGCGCCTCGGCGCGGACGATCACGTCGTAGGGGCCGGTGACGTCCTCGGCCATGGTGACGCCCTTGACGTCAGCGATCTCGGCGGCGACCTCGGCGGCCTTGCCGACGTCGGTCTGGATCAAGATGTAGGCCTGCACCACCATGCTGACTCCCGTTCGTTGCGACTTCTGCGACGCGTCGGATGGACCGGTCCGGGTCAACCTACCGTGCGGGGTGGCCCCGCCGGAACACGGTCGGGCCGCTGCGGTTTGATGGCTGCTCGGAGGTGGAGCATGAGCGTTCCGAGCCAACAGACGCTGGCGGAGATCGGCGAGTTCGGGCTGGTCAGCGCGCTTGCGGAGCTGTTCCCGCAGGGTGACCCGGTTCTCCTGGGGCCGGGCGACGATGCGGCGGTCGTGGCGGTTCCCGACGGCCGCGTCGTGGTGTCCACAGACCTTCACGTCGACACCCGCCACTTCCGGCGTGACTGGGCGACGGCGGAGGAGATCGGCCACAAGGTCGCGGCCGCGAACCTCTCCGACATCAACGCCATGGGCGGCCGCGCGACTCGCGCTCACGGTCGGCCTCGCCGCACCCGCCGACCTGCCCGTCTCCTGGGCGCTGGGCCTGGCTCGAGGGGATCGCCGACGAGTGCGCGCTGGTGGGTGCCTCGGTGGTCGGAGGCGACCTGACGGCCGCCGACCAGGTCGTGGTCGCGATCACCGCGCTGGGCTCCGTCGACGGTGACCCGGTGCGGCGGGCGGGTGCACGGCCCGGCGACGTCGTCGCCCTTGCCGGTCGCCAGGGCTGGGCCGCGGCCGGGCTGGCGGTGCTGGCGCGTGGCTTCCGTTCGCCGCGTGCGCTCGTGGAGGCCTACAAGCGGCCCGAGCCGCCGTACGACGCGGGCCCGGCGGCCCAGCGCGTAGGAGCCACCGCCATGATCGACGTCTCCGACGGGCTGCTGGCAGACCTCGGCCACATCGCGCGAGGACAGCGGGGTCGCCGTCGACATCGACACGTCGGCCTTCGAGCTGGCCGAGCCGCTGCAGGCGGTGGGTGCCGCGCTCGGCGCGGACCCGCTGCAGTTCGTGCTCGGCGGCGGCGACGACCACGCGCTCGTCGCGACGTACCCGCCCGACGCGTCACTGCCCGAGGGCTGGACCCGCATCGGCACGGTCGCCGAGGGCGAGGGCGTCACCGTGGACGGCGAGGCGTACGACGGCCCGACGGGCCACCGCCACTTCTGACGGCTGACGCGGGACCCGGGCTGCAGCAGGGCGTCGGCCGGCGAACCGGCGAGCGGCTGCTGAGTGCAGGTCGCCAGGCGGTGCAGGGGTCCCTAGCGGGTGACCTTGCCGGCCTTGAGGCAGCCGGTGCAGACGTTGAGGCGCTTCGGGGTGCCGTTGACCGTGGCGCGCACGCGCTGGATGTTCGGGTTGAAGCGACGGTTGGTGATCTTGCGGGACCAGGGACGGTTGTGCCCGAAGCCTGGGCCCTTGGCGCAGATGTCGCAGACGGCAGCCACCGTGAACTCCTGGGATAGTAGATGAAAGCATTTCGGTGCCCCCGGCGCAGGCTGGTGCAGCCGGTCGGGCAACCGCAGCAGGATATCGGATCGCGCCACGGCGACGCCAATCCGCGGGGGAGCGGCCCCTCGCCTGCGGTAACTACCCTGGCGGTTCGTCAGCCCGCCGCGAGGACCGGGCCCGCAGGAAGGGGGAGCGCCGTGACGGCAGCAGACAACGACGCCGTCGCCACCTTCGACCTGCCGACCATGCTCCGCTTCGCGGACGAGGCGCTCGCGCGCGCTGGGGGAGGCGCGCGAGGAGATCGACGCGCTCAACGTCTACCCGGTGCCCGACGGCGACACCGGCACCAACATGTTCCTCACCTTCGAGGCGGCCCGCGACGCCATGCTGGACGCGCTCGGCGACCGCGACGACCCGCCGCTCGACGGTGACCTGCGGACGGCGATGGCGGCCTTCGCCCGGGGCGCGCTGCTCGGCGCCAGGGGCAACTCCGGCGTGATCTTGTCCCAGCTGGTCGGGCGCCTTGTGCAAGCGGCTGGCGGCGGCCGGGCCGCGCGACCGGTCTGCGGTGGTGTTCGCCGACGGCATGGCGCTGGCGACCGAGGCGAGCTACGCCGCGGTCGGCCGGCCGGTCGAGGGCACGATCCTCTCGGTGGCGCGAGCCGCGAGCGAGGCGGCCGCCGCCGCAGCCGCGGACCCGAAGACGCGCGCTCGGCCACGTCGTCGCGGGCGGCTGCGTCCGCGGCCCGCGACGCGCTCGCCGTCACCCCGGACCAGCTCGAGACGCTGAAGCAGGCCGGGGTGGTCGACGCCGGCGGACGTGGGCTCTGCGTCGTGCTCGACGCCGCGGAGACGGCGCTGACCGGTCACCGGGCGGTGTCCGTGCAGCACCGGCTCGGCGCCCACGCGATCCCCGTGCCGCTGCCGACCGGCGACCTGACCGCCCGGAGGTCCGGCGTACGAGGTGATGTTCCTGCTCGACGCCGACGACGACCGCATCCCGCTGCTGCGCACGGCCCTGGCGCCGCTCGGCGACTCGCTGGTCGTCGTCGGCGGCGACGGGCTTGTGGAACGTCCACGTGCACGTCGACGACGTCGGCGCGGCCCTCGAGGCCGGCATCGAGGCGGGCCGCCCGTACCGGGTGCGGGTCACCCACTTCGCCGAGCAGGTACGACGCGAGGACCGGCGACCAGACCGCGCGCAGGGACGCACGGTGGTGGCCGTCGCGGCAGGCGCCGGGCTCGGCCGACCTGTTCATGGAGGCGGGCGCCACGATCGTCGGGACCGGACCGGGACGCGCCCGCCACCGGCGACATCGTCGACGCCGTGACGGCGAGCGGCGCCGCAGAGGTCGATCGTGCTGCCGAACGACCGCGACACCATCGCCGCCGCCGAGGCGGCCGCCCGCACGGTGCGCGAGACCGAGCGGGGTGCGGGTCGCGGTGATCCCGACCGACGCCCAGGTGCAGGGGCTGGCCGCGCTGGCCGTGCACGAGCCCGGGCGCTCGTTCGAGCAGGACATCGTCGGAATGACCGCCGCCGCTCGGCACGCCCGCTCGGGATCGCTTGACCGTCGCCGCCCGGGAGGCGATGACGACCGCCGGGCCGTGTGCGCCAGGCGACGTGCTCGGCATGATCGAGGGCGACTTCGTGGTGGTCGGCCACGACCTGTTCGAGGTGGCCACCGACGTCCTCGACCGGCTGCTCGGCGGTGGTGGCGAGCTGGTCACCCTGGTCTCCGGGGCCGACGCCGGCGACCTCGCCGAGCGGTGCGCGTCGTACGTCTCGCAGGCGCGCCCCGGCGTCGACGTCGTCGTCTACGACGGCGGCCAGCCGCGCTACCCGCTGCTCGTCGGGGTCGAGTAGGAGCATCACCGCATGACGACCCCGAGCCGCACCGAGCGCCAGCTCGCTTCCACGATCGCGTGGGACGCGAAGCTCGCCACGGTGGCGGGACAAGCACGCGAAGAAGATCGAGAAGGCCTTCGGCTACCGCACCGTCGGCGACCTGCTCGGCCACTACCCGCGGCGCTACGTCGACAAGGGGTCGCTGAGCGACCTCGGTGCGATCGAGACGGACGAGCTCGTCACCGTGATCGCCCGGGTGGTCTCCTCCTCGCAGCACACCTACGGCGACCGGCGGCGCGGCGGCATCGCCTACCGGCTCGAGGTGATGGTCGCGACCGAGAACGACCAGATCATGCTGACGTTCTTCGACAAGCAGAAGCGGGTCGCCGACTGGCGGGCCTCCCAGGTCAAGCACGGGCGCACCGGCCTGTTCTCCGGCAAGGTCGGCATGTTCCGGGGCAAGCTGCAGCTGACCAATCCGCAGACGCAGATGTTCGGCGGCGAGGACGACGCCGGCCGGCCGAGTGGGAGAAGATCCCCCAGCTGATCACGATCTACCCCGCCACCGCGGCGGTGCAGAGCTGGCAGATCGCGGACGCCATCTCGCTCGCTCTCGACCTGGTCGAGGAGATGCCCGAGGTGCTGCCCGCCGAGGTCCGCAAGGAGCACGCCTTCGTCTCCGCTCGCGCCAGGCCCTGGAGGGCATCCACCGGCCCGAGAGCTGGGAGCAGAAGGGGGCGGCCGAGAAGCGGCTGCGCTTCGACGAGGCGTTCGTGACCCAGACCGTGCTCGCCCAGCGACGGGCCGCAGCTGCTCGCGACCGACGCCCGGCCCCGCACCGGTCGAGACGGCGGGCTGCTCGACCGGTTCGACGAGCGGCTGCCGTTCGAGCTGACGGCCGGGCAGCAGGAGGTCGGCCGGGTCGTGCTCGACGACCTCGCGGCCGGCCACCCGATGCACCGGCTGCTGCAGGGCGAGGTCGGCTCCGGCAAGACCGTCGTCGCGCTGCGCGCGATGCTGCGGGTCGTCGACTCCGGCGGGCAGGCCGCGCTGCTGGCGCCCACGGAGGTGCTCGCGCAGCAGCACCACCGCTCGATCACCGCGATGCTCGGCGAGCTCGCGGCAGGGCGGGATGCTCGGCGGGGCGAGCGACGCCACCCAGGTCGCGCTGCTCACCGGCTCGCTCGGGCGCCGCCGCGCGCCGCGAGGCGATGCTCGACGCGGCCTCGGGATCCGCCGGCATCGTCATCGGCACGCACGCGCTGCTCGAGGAGAAGGTGCAGTTCGCCGACCTCGGCCTCGTCGTCGTCGACGAGCAGCACCGCTTCGGCGTGGAGCAGCGAGCGGCGCTGACCGCCAAGAGCGACACCGCACCTCCGCACGTGCTGGTGATGACGGCGACGCCGATCCCGCGCACCGTCGCGATGACGGTCTTCGGCGACCTGGAGACCTCCACGCTCGCGGAGCTGCCTGCCGGCCGCGCGCGGATGCAGACCAACGTCGTCCCGCTCGCCGAGCAGCCGGCCTGGCTCGAGCGTGCCTATCAGCGCATCCGCGAGGAGGTCGGCAAGGGCCACCAGGTCTACGTCGTCTGCCCGCGCATCGGCGGCGGCGAGAGCGAAGGCACCGAGCCGGACGAACGGCGAGGACGCACCGTCGATGGCGGCCGTCGAGGAGGTCGCCCCGCTGCTCGCCGAGGGCGCGCTGCACGGGCTGCGCGTGGAGATGCTGCACGGCCGGATGGCCGCCGACCGCAAGGACGAGGTGATGCGCGCGTTCGCCGCCGGCGACATCGACGTGCTGGTGTCCACGACGGTGATCGAGGTCGGCGTCGACGTCGCGAACGCGACGATGATGGTGGTGCTCGACGCCGACCGGTTCGGCGTCTCGCAGCTGCACCAGCTGCGCGGCCGGGTCGGACGTGGCGGCCACCCGGGGCTCTGCCTGCTGGTCACCAGCGCGCCGCAGCGGCACTCCGGCACGCGAGCGGCTCGACGCGGTCGCCGCGACCAACGACGGGTTCGAGCTCTCGCGGGTCGACCTCGAGCAGCGCCGGGAGGGCGACGTGCTCGGCGCCTCCCAGTCCGGCCGCCGCTCCAGCCTGCGGCTGCTGCACGTGCTCCGCGACGAGGACGTGATCGTCGAGGCGCGCGAGGTGGCGACGCAGCTGGTGGCCGACGACCCCGACGCTCGCCGGGCATCCCGGGCTGGCCGAGGCGGTGCGCCGGCTCCACGACGCCGAGCAGGCCGACTACCTGGAGAAGGCGAGTGACCCGCATCATCGGCGGCGAGGCCGGCGGGCGCCGCATCAAGACGCCCACCGGGGACAGCACGCGGCCGACCTCCGACCGGGTCCGCGAGGCGCTGTTCTCGGCCGTCGACGCCGCGCTCGGGTCGCTGCACGGGCTGCGCTTCCTCGACGTGTACGCCGGCAGCGGCGCGGTCGGGCTCGAGGCACGCTCGCGCGGCGCCGGCGTGGTCACGCTCGTCGAGCACGACCGCCGCACCGCCCGGCTGATCCGCGACAACGTCGAGACGCTCGGCATGACCGGCGTCGACGTCGTGGTGTCGCCGGCGGCGCGCGCCCTCGCACACTCGCCGCGGGCGCCGTACGACGTGGTGTTCCTGGACCCGCCCTACGCGCTGCCGGTCGCCGACGTGGAGAGCGACCTGCGGGCGCTGGTCGACCACGGGCTGGCTGGCGCACCAGGCGGTGGTCGTCGTCGAGCGGTCCACGCGCGACGACGGACCTACCTGGCCGACGGGGCTCGCCGGGGACCGCTCGCGGCGCTACGGCGAGACCACGCTTTGGTACGGTCACGCAACTGCCGCAGCGTGATGTTGCAGCGAACGAACCAAGGAGCCCTGAGGAGCCGTCATGGTGCGCCGAGCCGCCTGTCCTGGGTCGTTCGACCCGGTCACCAACGGGCACATCGACATCATCTCGCGTGCGTCGGCCCTCTTCGACGAGGTCGTGGTGGCCGTCGGCGTGAACAAGTCGAAGAAGCGGCTGTTCTCCGCCGAGGAGCGCATCGAGATGCTCGCGGAGGCGTGCTCGCCGTACGCCAACGTCCGCATCGACAGCTTCGACGGGCTGCTGACCGACTTCTGCAAGGAGCACGACGTGCGCGCCATCGTCAAGGGGCTGCGCGCGGTGAGCGACTTCGACTACGAGCTGCAGATGGCGCAGATGAACTCCAGCCTCTCCGGCGTCGAGACGGTGTTCGTGCCGACCAGCCCGGAGTACTCCTTCCTCGCCTCCAGCCTGGTCAAGGAGGTCGCGACGTTCGGCGGCGACGTGTCCGGGCTCATCCCGCCGTTCGTGCTCGACCGGCTGACCGCCCGGCTCGCCGAGCAGTCCTCGTGAACCAGACACCGCCCTGATCCAGAAAGGAACGCCGTGGACGTGAACCCCAAGCTCGTCGAGCTGCGCCGTGATGGTCGAGGAGGCCCGTTCGGTGCCCATGTCGGCCTCCGTCGTGGTCAACCGGGCCGCGCTGCTCGAGCGCATCGAGGAGGTCGTCACCGAGGTCGAGCGACCGTCGAGCAGTCGCAACGTGTGCTCGACGAGCGTGAGGCGGTCGTCGAGCGACGGCCGCCGCGAGGCCGAGCAGCTGGTCGCCGACGCCTACCGCGAGCGCGAGAAGCTGGTCTCCGACACCGACGTCTTCCGCGTCGCGCAGCGCGAGGCCGACACCGTGCTGGCGCGCTCGAAGGCCGACGCCGAGGCGCTGCGTCGTGAGACCGACGAGTACGTCGACGCCAAGCTCGCGAACTTCGAGGTCGCCCTGCAGCGCACCAGCGAGGCCGTCAAGCGCGGCCGCCAGCGCCTCGGGGCGGCCGGCGACTCCGCCTGACACCCGGGGCCATCACCCCGGCCTGCCCCAGGCCGCGCCAGCGAGACGCACGTTTTGGCCGCTTCGGCCGCCGTTCGGTACGCTGGTCGACGGTTCTCCGTGCGGTCCTGGGGTGGCACCACGTCCTTGGGTCTGCACCGGGGAACCTGGTCTGTAGGGCCCTTGCCAGGGAGTGAATCGTGCGTCTCGACCCGAGAGCGCCGCTCGTGCTCGACACCCGCGAGCTCGGCCGCCGCCCGGGGTCGCAACGTCTGGTCAGCTTCACGGCGCCGGCCCCCGCAGACCTCGGCATCGAGGTTCTCCGCGTCCCGGAGGAGTCGCCGGTCGAGCTCGACCTGCGGCTCGAGGCGGTCATGGAGGGCGTGCTCGTCACCGGCCAGGCTCACGCCCGGCTCGAAGGTGAGTGCGCCCGGTGCCTGGACGAGATCCACGACGAGGTCGTGGGCGACATCCAGGAGCTCTTCGTCTACGACGAGAGCGACACCACGACCGGCTCGCGGGAGGGGGAGGACGACGATGTCGCCCGGTTGGAGGGCGACCTGCTCGACCTCGAACCACAGCTGCGGGACGCGGTGGTGCTCATGCTGCCGTTCCAGCCGCTGTGCCGGGACGACTGCCCGGGACTGTGCCCCACGTGTGGGGCAAGGCTCGCGGACGACCCGGCACACCAGCACGACGAGCCGGTGGACCCACGGTGGGCGAAGCTCTCCGGCCTCCGGCTCGCGCAGGACCAGAACGACCACTGACCGACCAGACCGAGCCGCCGTGCGCGGCGGACCGAGGAGATCACCGTGGCTGTCCCGAAGCGGAAGATGTCGCGCAGCAACACGCGCCACCGTCGCTCGCAGTGGAAGGCCGTCGCGCCCTCACTTGTGACGTGCGCGAACCCGGCGTGCGGCGCCAAGCACCTGCCTCACCGGGCCTGCCCCGAGTGCGGGCAGTACGGCGCGCGTGCCGACCGTCGTCAGGTGCTCTGACGACCACGTCCGACGCGCAGGCGGGCGCGGCGAGCCAGTCCGTGGACCAGGCGTCGTACCCCGACCTGCGAGAGGCGCTCGGCAATCCGGTGCTGGAAGCCGAGCTGCTCGAGCGTGCCCTGACCCACCGCTCGTTCGCCTACGAGCACGGTGGCATCCCTACCAACGAGCGGCTGGAGTTCCTCGGTGACTCCGTGCTCGGCGTCGTCGTCACCGACACCCTCTTCCGCGCGCACCCCGACCTGTCCGAGGGCCGGCTCGCGAAGCTGCGCGCCGCCGTCGTCAACGCCCGCGCGCTCGCCCAGGTGGCGCGCACGATCGGGCTGGGCCAGCACATCAAGCTCGGCCGGGGCGAGGAGGCCACCGGCGGCCGCAACAAGTCCTCGATCCTGTCCGACACCGTCGAGGCGGTGATCGGGGCGGTCTACCTCAGCGGCGGGTTCGAGGCCTCCGACGCCGTGGTCCACCTGCTGTTCGACCCGCTGATGGAGAGCGCCGCCGGCCTCGGTGCCGGGCTGGACTGGAAGACGAGCCTGCAGGAGCTGTCGGCAGGACACTCGCTCGGCGTGCCCGAGTACGTCATCGAGGACGAGGGCCCCGACCACGAGAAGACGTTCACCGCACGGGTCAGGGTCGGTGGCGAGCTCTACGGGCACGGCACCGGTCGGTCGAAGAAGGAAGCCGAGCAGCAGGCCGCCGAGACCGCCTACACCGCCATCGCCGCCACGCACGGCGAGCCCCAGACCCGCTAGCCGAGCCCGCACATGCCGGAGCTCCCCGAGGTCGAGGTGGTCCGGCGCGGCCTCGAGACCCACGTGGTCGGCCGCACCCTCGCCACCGTCGAGGTGCTCCACCCCCGCCCGGTCCGCCGCCACCTGGCAGGTGCCGCGGACTTCGCGGCCCGCACGGCTGGCCGGACCGTCCTCGGCGCCGCCCGCCGGGGCAAGTACCTCTGGCTGCCCCTCGACAGCGGCGACGCCGTCCTCGCGCACCTCGGGATGAGCGGCCAGATGCTCGTGCAGCCGACGACCACGCCCGACGAGCGGCACCTGCGGGTGCGCTTCGGGCTCGAGCCGCACCAGGACGTCGCCCGCGAGCTGCGGTTCGTCGACCAGCGCATGTTCGGGGGACTGTCGGTCTCGCCCGATGGTGCCGAGCTGCCGCCGGAGATCGCCCACATCGCCCGCGACCCGATGGACCCGCTCTTCGACGACGACGCGTTCGTCGCCCGCGTGCGACGGCGCGCGTCGGCGATCAAGCGGATCCTGCTCGACCAGACGGTCATCTCGGGGGTCGGCAACATCTACGCCGACGAGGCCCTGTGGCGCGCGAAGGTGCACGGCGAGCGGCTCGGCACGCGGCTGCGTCCGCTCGACGTACGACGGCGTGCTGGCCGAGGTCCGTGCCGTGATGGGGGCCGCCCTGCTGGCCGGTGGCACGTCGTTCGACGCGCTGTACGTCAACGTCAACGGGCAGAGCGGCTACTTCGACCGCTCGTTGCACGTCTACGGGCGCGAGGGCGAGCCGTGCGACCGCTGCGGGAGCGTCATCCGCCGCGTGGCGTTCACCAACCGGTCGTCGTACTTCTGCCCGCGGTGCCAGCGGGCTCCCCGCAGGCTTGCTTGAGGCGGCCTGAGGGGGTTTGACGGATTCGGCGGGATTGACCGGTGAGGCATCGCGTGGGACGCTTGAAGTTGCGCGCACACCACAACTCCACGGCTGCGAACCAGCCCTTCCACGGGTGTGCGACGACCTCTCACCCTTCGGAGGATTCCCATATGGCCAAGGCGCTCCTCGGCTACCAGAGCTTCGCTACCGACCCCCGTGTGGTCGCCCAGCTCACCGCGGAGAACCGGCGGCTTCGGCAACACGTGATCGACCTCGAGGCGCATGTGCTGCGCCTGCAGGCCGAGAACGACGCCCTCGCCACCGCCGTGCACGACTCCTCGCTCCGGTCACTCGACGAGAGCATGCAGCCTGTCTGAGCTGCATCCCCGCGCGGGAGTCCTCGGCTCTGCGAGCCGACCCCGCGTAGTCGTCTGACCCACCGCTCGACCCCGGCTGACCCTGCGTGACCCCGGAGCGGCTGCCTCGTTGCACCGTTTCGTGAACAGCCACCTCGCCCGTGCCCTGGTCGTGCTGGCCGCCGCCACCACGCTGGTCGCCACCGTCCCGGGTGCAGCCTCCGCCCACGGGGACCGACAGCGGGCCGAGCGGTTCGCGGCGCAGAACGCCGCCGACAACAGCGGCGCGAACGTCCCGCTCGTCGCCAGCGACAACGTCTCGCTGCTCTCCTCGAACCCCGGCTCGGCCGGGATCTCTGGCTGCTTCATGAAGACCAAGCCGCTGTTCGTGATGTCGAGCCTCGACTCGGTCAAGGTCTACGACGTCCGTGACGCCCGCAAGCCGAAGCTGACCGGCACCATGCCGAGCGCGCAGTTCGAGAACGAGGCCATGAACTGCGGCGAGCGCCGCACGTCGTCGGGCACCAAGCGCTTCGCGCTGATCGGCGTCGACCTCTACCAGGGCTCGCCCGACGACATCGAGCACGTCAACGTGCAACCGGTCAACGGCAGCTACGAGCTGATCGTCGTCGACGTCACCGACCCGGCACACCCCAAGATCGCCGGCCGCGCGCCGGGCACCACCAGCACCCACACCGTCACGTGCGTCGTCGACACCGACTGCCGCTACGTCTACTCCGCCGGCACCGACGCCTCGTTCTCGATCTTCGACCTGACGAACCTCGCCAAGCCCCGCGAGGTCGACGCCAACCCGAAGAAGGCGGGCGTGCAGCCGTTCGGCTCGCCCACCGCCGGCCACAAGTGGAACTTCGACGGCGCCGGCTACGGCACCCACACCGGGTTCAACGGGTCGTCGATGTTCGACGTCCGCAAGCCCCTGCACCCCCGACTGGTCACCACGACGGGCGCGGCCGGGCGAGGCACCGACGCGCGCTACCCCGGCTGGAACGACTTCATCCACCACAACTCGTTCCGCCCGAACGCCCGCGCGTTCAAGGCCGGTGCCTCCCCGTCGGTCAAGAACGGCAACGTGCTGTTCGTGACCGAGGAGGACTACGAGCAGACCGACTGCACCAAGGCCGGCTCCTTCCAGACCTGGTGGGTCAAGCGCCTCGACGGCACCAAGAGCGCGATCGTCCCGCTGGACAAGGTCGAGCTGTCCGACCTCGGCACCTACCCCCTCCCGCAGGGCGCGTTCTGCTCGGCGCACTGGTTCTCCTACCACCCGTCCGGGATCGTGGCGGCCGGCTTCTACGGCGGCGGCATGCAGCTGGTCGACGTACGCAACCCGCGGAAGCTGAAGTCCTACGGCCACGCGACCTGGGGCGCCTCGGAGGTCTGGGACTCCTACTGGGCGCCGGTGTTCGACAAGTCCGGCAAGCAGACCGGCCGCAGCACGAACATCGTGTACGCCGTGGACCTGGTGCGCGGCCTCGACGTCTACTCCGTCGACCTGCCCGGGAGCGCGTCGACCGCCAACCCGGTGCCGCTGGTGGCTGCGTCCTCGTTGTGGGGCGACGGCGGCATGGCCGGCGCCGCGACGCCACTCGGCGTGGTCCTCGCCGCTCTGGTCGGGGCCGTGCTGCTGCGGCGCCGCGCCCGGGGGACCGCGTTGGCCTAGGAGGTCGCGCGGCCGCAGGCATGATGCGTCGGATGAACCTCGGCGACCTACCACCACCGCGCGTGCGGCTGGACCCGATGACCTGGGACGAGTTCGAGGAGTTCGCCGAGGCTTCGACGCGGGGCTTCGCGGCCAGGCTCGACTCGGCCGACCTGATGTCGACCGACGAGGCCGCCAGCTACGCGCGTCTCCAGCTGGCCGACCTGCTTCCCGAGGGCATCGCCACGCCGCTCCACCTGTTGCGGACCGTGCGGGAGGTCGCGCCGGGTGAGCCGGTGGTCGGCCACGTCTGGGTCAGGGTGGGGCCGGGCGAGCCACCGAACGACGCGGTGGAGGCGTACGTCTTCGACATCGAGCTGGTCGAGGCCGCACGCGGACGCGGCCTCGGGACCGCCACGATGCTCGCCGCCGAGCAGGCCGCTCGCGACCTCGGCGCGAGCAGCATCCGGCTGAACGTGTTCGACCGGGACGTGCCGGCGAGGCGGATGTACGAGCGGCTCGGCTACTTACCGGCCCCCGGGGCCCAAGGCGGTGCGGCTTGGTCCCAGACCGCAGGCACCGGCGATGCCAGGGTCAGGGCGCAGCTGATGACGAAGGCTCTGTGACCGGCACGCAGGGGATCGGGTCGCCTGGCCCGGCGGTCGGGTCGGGCTCGGGGGTCGGAGCCGCGGTCGGGTCGCCCGACGGGTCGCCCGACGGGTCGCCGGTGGTGCCGCACGGCGGGCACGTCACGGTGTCGCCGTCGCCGGTCCCGGTGGACGGTTCAGCGGACGGGTCCGCAGCGGGCGAGCCGGGTGCCGACGGGTCCGGCGGCGGACAGGTCGTCGGGTCGTCGGTCGGGGTGCCGCTGGGGGTCCCGGAAGGAGTCTTGGTGGGGTCCTTCGACGGCTTCTTGGTCGGTTTCGAAGAGGGTTCCTTGGTGGGGTCCTTGCTGGTGCCGCCGGTGGCTCCTCCCGCGGCTGAACCGTCCGAAGCGCCGGCGCCTCCCCGCTTCACGGTCTTGTCGCGCTTCTTGCCGTCGTGGCGGCTGGGTCCGTTCGTCGGGGAACCCGACGGGCCGCTGAACTGCCCCGGAAGGGCCTGTCCGTAGATCGGCCCGCCGGCTGCGCCGACCGACAGGCCGACCACGGTGGTGCGGCCGTCGAGGCCGAAGCTCGCGAAGCGCTTCTGGTAGGTCAGCACGAGCCGCTGGTAGGCGCTCGAGGCGTTGTAGGCGAGGACGGCCGAGCGCAGCGTCGCCGGGTCGGAGAGGTCCCGCCCGCCGTAGCAGAGGTAGCCCGCGGCGGTCGCCGTCGCGTCCTCGACGTCTTGCGGATCGGCGGTGCCGTCGCCGTCAGCGTCCACGCCGAACGTGCGCCACGTGCTCGGGATGAACTGCAGCGGCCCCATGGCGCGGTCCCAGGTGCGGTTGCCGTCCAAGCGGCCGTGATCGGTGTCGGCGATGGCCCGGAAGCCGTTGCTGCCGTTCAGGACCGGGCCGAATATCGACGTACGGTGCCCGCCGTCGAGGGTGCGCCCGGCCAGCGACCCGCTCTCGACCTCACCGATGGCGGCGAGCAGGCTCGCGGGCAGGTGGCACGACGGTGGCGCGCCTGCCGCGGCGGAGCGGTAGGCCTTGAGCAGGACGTCGGCGACCGCGACCTTGGTGGCGCCGCGGCCCGAGCCGGTGGCGGCGATGCGGATCGCCGGCGGCAGCGCGTGCTGGGCTGCGGGGTAGCTCTGTGGCGCGATGAGCGTCACCGAGGCCGCTTCCGGCGCGGAGGCCGGGACGGTCCGCGCGTGCTCGGAGCCGACGGACGGAGCGGCCGAGCCGGCCACCGCAAGCACGAGCGCGAGCGCCAGCGGCAGGTTCGCGGGGTACTTGCCCCGCCGCTCGGCGCGTTTGTGCCTTGGCCGTGCCGGTCCAGCCGCGCGCACGCGGAGAAAAGCCCCCATGATCCACATCCCACACCACGGACCGGGCTTAATCCAGGCCGGGCCATGAGTTGTCCGAGCGGTGGGCGTCGCAACTCGTCAGGGCGGGACGCCCAGGGTCGGCGCTGCGCTCGCGTGGGGTCCCCGGAGGCGGGGTTGGTGGCCGGTAGGCTCGGCGCGCTGCTCTTCCCCGCGGCGATGCCTGGCCCAGACCCCGGAGGGGAGCCCACGTGTACTTGAAGAGCCTGACGTTGCGAGGCTTCAAGTCGTTCGCGTCCGCCACCACGCTGCAGCTCGAGCCCGGCATCACGTGTGTGGTGGGGCCCAACGGCTCCGGCAAGTCCAACGTGGTCGACGCGCTCGCGTGGGTGATGGGCGAGCAGGGAGCCAAGTCGCTGCGCGGCGGCAAGATGGAGGACGTCATCTTCGCCGGCACGTCGGGCCGGCCACCGCTGGGTCGCGCGGAGGTGGCGCTGACCATCGACAACGGCGACGGCGCCCTGCCGATCGACTACTCAGAGGTCACGATCAGCCGCACGATGTTCCGCAACGGCGGGTCGGAGTACGCCATCAACGGGTCCCCCTGCCGGCTGCTCGACGTACAGGAGCTGTTGTCGGACTCCGGCATCGGGCGTGAGATGCACGTCATCGTCGGCCAGGGGCAGCTCGACTCGATCCTGCACGCGACGCCCGAGGACCGACGGGGGTTCGTCGAGGAGGCGGCCGGTGTCCTCAAGCACCGCAAGCGCAAGGAGAAGGCGCTGCGCAAGCTGGAGTCGACCGACGCCAACCTGACGCGCCTGCAGGACCTGCTCAGCGAGATCCGGCGCCAGCTCAAGCCGCTGGGGCGGCAGGCTGAGGTCGCACGCAAGGCCGCCTTCGTGCAGGCCGACGTCCGCGACGCCCGCGCCCGGCTGCTCGCCGACGACCTCGTGACCGCGCGCACCGCGCTCGAGCAGGAGCTGGCCGACGAGACGATCCTGCTCGAGCGACAGGCCGAGGTGGAGGCGGCGATCGCCCAGGCCCGCGAGCACGAGGCCGCACTGGAGGCGAGGCTGCGCGAGAGCCTGCCTGCGCTGGCCGCGGCCCAGGAGACCTGGTTCGCGCTGTCGGGTCTGCGAGAGCGGCTGCGCGGCACCGGAGCGCTGGCCGCGGAGCGGGTCCGCAACGCCCGCGACGGTGACGAGCCGGTCGTGCCGTCCGGTCGCGACCCCGAGCAGCTGTTGGCCGAGGCGGAGCAGGTGCGCGCCCAAGAGGGTGAGATCGACGTCGAGGTCGAGCGCCACCGCGCCACCCTCGAAGACGCGCTCAGCGCCCGGCAGATCGCCGAGCAGCAGCACGCCGAGGAGGACCGTCGGGTGGCCGGCGTGCTCAGGGCGGCTGCCGACCGTCGCGAGGGCCTCGCCCGGCTGCGCGGTCAGGTCCACGCACTCGAGAGCCGCTCGAGCGCCGCGGAGGAGGAGCTCGGTCGGCTCGCCGACGCCCGCGAGGACGCCGTCGCCCGCGCGGACCGTGCGCAACGCCAGTTCACCGCACTGGAGTCGAACATCGCTGGGCTCGACGCCGGGGAGGAGGGGCTCGACGCAGAGCACGAGGCTGCGGCGTCAGCGCTGGGCGACCTCGAGGACAGGCTCGCGAAGACGCGCGAGGAGGTGCAGACCGCCGAGCGGGAGCGCAGCGCGGCCGCGGCACGTTGCGAGGCCCTCGAGCTCGGACTGAGCCGCAAGGACGGTGCCGGCGCCCTGCTCGCCGCGAGCGACTCGGTCTCGGGCCTGCTCGGCTCCGTCGCGGCACTCCTCAACGTGCGCAGCGGCTACGAGACCGCGGTCGCGGCGGCGCTCGGCTCCTCGGCCGACGCGGTCGCCGCCGAGCACGTCGACGCGGCCCTCGGGGCCATCGAGCACCTCAAGACCGAGGACCTCGGTCGGGCGGGGATCGTGCTCGGTGCCGCCGACATCGACGACCAGACCTGGCCGGGCCTGCCCGACGGCGCGAGCTACGCGATCGACGTCGTCGAGTGCCCGGCGTCGCTGCGCCCGGCCTTGAGCCGGCTGCTGTTCAAGGTGGCCGTCGTGGCCGACCTCGGTGCGGCCAAGGGCCTCGTCGCCGGGCTGCCCGACGTCACCGCGGTGACTCGGGACGGCGACCTGCTCGGCGTGCACTTCGCGGCAGGTGGCTCCTCCTCGCAGCCCAGCCTCATCGAGGTGCAGGCGGCGGTCGACGAGGCCGAGCAACGGCTGAGCCGAGGCGACGCATTCTTGTGAGCGCCTGGGCTTCGACCTCTCGCGGCTGGAGGAGGAGCGCTCGCAGGCGCAGCGCCGCGTCGACGTCGCGCTCGCGCGGCTGCACGAGTCCGACGCGACCTTGGCCGCGGTGGCCGAGGAGCTCGGCCAGCTCGGGGCCCTGAGCCGGTCGGCGAAGGCGGAGGCGGAGCGGGTCACCGCTGCCATCGCCGCGGCCGAGGAGGCGCGCGACCGCGACCTCGACGGCCTCGCCGACCTCGAGAAGCGGCTCGCCGCTGCCGAGGACGCCTCCGAGGACGACCCCGACACCGCCGAGCGGGAACGACTGGCCGATCAGGCGCGCACTGCACGGCAGGCGGAGATGGAGGCCAGGCTGGCGCTGCGGACCGCTGAGGAGCGTGCCCGGGCCCTGTCCGGCCGCGCCGACGACCTGGTGCGCGCCGCCCAGGAGGAGCGCGACGCGCGCGCTCGTGCGATCGCCCGTCGCGAGCGACTCGCCCGCGAGGGCAAGGTCGCGGCAGCCGTCAGCACCGGCGTCGCCCGGGTCCTGGAGCGGCTCGAGGTCTCGATCGCGGGCGCGGCGACCGAGCGGGCCGCCGTGGAGCAGTCGCGCCGCGGCGACGAGGAGGCACTGTCGACCGCACGCACGTCGCTGCGCGACCTGGCGCGTGAGCACGACGAGCTGGTGGGCACGGTCCACCGCGACGAGATGGCCCGCACCCAGCAGCGCATGCGCATCGAGCAGCTCGAGGAGCGTTCGCTCGAGGAGCTCGGCCTCGACCTGGAGTCGCTCGTGAACGACTACGGGCCACAGCTGCTCGTCCCGCCGGTCCTGACCGCGGAGCAGCAGGCCGAGCTCGAGGCCAACCCCGAGGCGACCCCGCCCGAGCCGGTGCCGTTCGTGCGCGAGGAGCAGCAGAAGCGGCTGCGTTCCGCCGAGCGGTCGCTGGCGATGCTCGGCAAGGTGAACCCCCTCGCCCTGGAGGAGTTCTCGGCCCTCGAGGAGCGTCACCAGTTCCTCGGCGAGCAGCTCGAGGACCTCCGTCGTACCCGCCGGGACCTGATGGAGATCGTGCGCGAGGTGGACGAGCGGGTCGAGCAGGTCTTCACCGAGGCCTGGCGTGACGTCAGCGTCGCCTTCGAGAGCGTCTTCGAGCGGCTATTCCCCGGTGGCGAGGGCCGGCTGGTGCTCACCGACCCCGACGACATGCTCACCACCGGCATCGAGGTGGAGGCCAGGCCCGCGGGCAAGAAGGTCAAGCGACTCTCGCTGCTGTCCGGTGGCGAGCGCTCGCTCGTCGCGGTCGCGTTCCTCGTGTCGCTGTTCAAGGCACGCCCGTCGCCGTTCTACATCCTCGACGAGGTCGAGGCCGCACTCGACGACACCAACCTCGGGCGGCTGCTCGAGATCTACGAGGAGCTGCGCGAGAACAGCCAGCTGGTCGTCATCACCCACCAGAAGCGCACGATGGAGATCGGCGACGCTCTGTACGGCGTGAGCATGCGCGGCGACGGGGTCTCGGCTGTCATCAGCCAGCGGCTCCGCGAGCCCGCGGACGCGTGACGAGCCCTTGACGAGCACCGAGCGGGCGCCGCGGCCCATCCGCGACGACTACGTCGTGTGGCGTCAGGCAACCACCCGCTGGGCCGACGACGACGTCTACGGGCACATGAACAACGCGACCTACTACGAGCTCTTCGACACGGCCGTCAACGCGCACCTGATGGAAGCCACCGGGCTGAACATCCGCGAGCTGCCGGCCATCGGAGTGGTCGCCGAGACGTCGTGCCGCTACTTCCAGGAGATCGGCTTCCCCGAACCGGTCGACATCGGCCTCGTGGTCGAGCGGGTGGGACGGTCCTCGGTCGTCTACCGCATCGGGCTCTTCCAGGGCGACAGCGACGCCGCCGCGGCGGAGGGCCGGTTCGTGCACGTGTACGTCGACAACACCGGCTCCGGGTCGCGCGACGTGCGCCCGTTGCCCGAGCAGATCCGCGAGGTGGTGACCCCGCTCACCCGCGAGGCGGCCGAGTTTCCTCGCGGCGACGAGCCGGGGCATCATTGATGACTAAGCGCCGCCGCGGAACGCGACGACACCCTTGGGAGACCAGTTGATCTTCATCGTGCTGTCCATGCTGGCCATCCTCGTGGTGGCCTGCCTGGTCGTCGTGTACGTCGCCTACCCCCATCGGGGCGAGGAGATGCCGAACGCGCCCTGGGTCGGACAGGCGCTGAAGAGGACCGTCGACGCCGTGCCCACCCTGCCTTCGGAGGGTGAGGGCGACCCAGACCACGCAGACGACGAAGACCCCCGCTAGCACCAGCCCCCGGCCCCGGTCCGGGGCCACTCCCGTGTGATGGGATGACCGGCGTGTCTGAGTACCTCCTGCTGATCGTCGGCATCGCCGTCGTCCTCGTCGGCGGTGCCCTCGCCTTCGTCACGACCCGGCTGCGCCGACGCGACCGCTCCGGACCGCCGACTGCTCCGGCGCCGCGTCCCACGCCCACCGACACCGAGGCACCGACGGCGCCGCCGCCGGACGTCGAGGTCCCGGAGACCCTCGAGAAGCCGGTCGAGAAGCCGGAGTCCGCGGCGAGCCGGCTGGTGCGGCTGCGTCAGCGGCTGGCCCGCTCGCAGAGCCCGCTCGGTCGAGGGCTCCTTGCGCTGCTCTCGCGCGACGTCATCGACGAGGACACCTGGGAGGAGATCGAGGACACCTTGATCACCGCCGACGTCGGCGTCACCCCCACCCAGGAGCTCGTCGCGCGGCTGCGCACCCGCGTGAAGGTCGAGGGCAGCTCGTCGGCGTCCGTGCGCGACATCCTCCGCGACGAGCTCGTCACGATCGTCGACCCGAGCATGGACCGCTCACTGGCCGTGAGCCGGCGTGACGGCAAGCCGGCGGTCGTGCTGATGGTCGGTGTCAACGGCACCGGCAAGACGACCACCGTCGGCAAGCTCGCCCGCGTGCTGGTCGCCGAGGACAAGCACGTCGTCCTCGGGGCTGCCGACACGTTCCGGGCGGCCGCGGCAGAGCAGCTGACCACCTGGGGCGAGCGCGTCGGGCGTGCCGGCGGTCCGAGGTGCCGAGGGCAGCGACCCGGCCAGCGTCGCGTTCGAGGCGGTCCGCACCGGCATCGAGACCGAGGCCGACGTCGTCGTCGTCGACACGGCCGGCCGGCTGCAGAACAAGGCCGGCCTGATGGACGAGCTGGGCAAGGTCAAGCGCGTCATCGAGAAGCAGGCGCACGTCTCCGAGGTGCTCCTGGTGCTCGACGCCACCACGGGTCAGAACGGCCTGCAGCAGGCACGTGTCTTCCGCGAGGTCGTCGACGTGACCGGGATCGTGCTGACCAAGCTCGACGGCTCGGCCAAGGGCGGCATCGTGGTCGCCGTACAACGCGAGCTGGGCGTGCCGGTCAAGCTCGTGGGCATCGGAGAAGGGCGCCGACGACCTTGCGCCCTTCGAGCCGGAGAGCTTCGTGGACGCGCTGCTCGGCGAAGCCGACTAGCCCGACCGGGCCGGCAGGTCGCCGCGGCGAGCTCGCTCAGTCCGTGTTCTTCGCCTTCAGCACGCCGCGGAGCGTGAAGGCGACCAGCTTGTCGGCCTCCTCCACGCGGGGCATCGGGCGGTTGGTGATCGCGCGCGCCGCCAAGAGCCCACCCAGCCACTGGACGGCGCTGTCGATGTCGATGTCCGGACGGACCTCGCCGCGGGCGATGGCGCGCTCGAAGGTGATGCGGGAGGCCTGCTCCCGTCGCTCTGTCGAGGAGCGGTACAGCGCCGCGATGCGCTCGTCACGCACCGACTCGGCGATGGAGGTGCGCAAGAACGCCTCGCCCTCGGGGGTGTTCACGAAGGCGAGCACGCTGCGGTAGCCGGCCGCGAGGTCGGTCTCCACCGAGCCGGTGTCGGGCTCGGGCATCTCCGCGGAGTACAGCGTCTCCATCGCGGCGACCGCCAGGTCCTCCTTGGACGGCCAGCGGCGGTAGACGGTCGCCTTGCCGACGCCCGCACGGTCCGCGACGTCGTCGACGGTGGTCCGGTCGTAGCCACGCAGCAGCATCAGGTCGGCCGCCGCCTTGGTGATCTTCTCGTCGGTCGCGGGATCGCGAGGACGACCCCGGCCGCGACGGCCGGGCCGCTCCTCCTGGGTCGTGCCGAACGCACCCGCATCGGCGTGTTGCTGGGGTCCCCTGGTCATCAGGCGACCCTAATCGCTGGACCTATTTAGGCCAAAGAATGGCGTAATGTCTTTTACCGATACCAATCGGTTTCTTTGCATAGGCCATCAGATCTTGGGCCTCGTCATCTGCCCGTAACACAGCCGAGCCATCCGTCACGTGCCGGCAACAGGTGTGCGCGCATGTCGAAACCTGCGCACCGCAAGGTGATGCCACCCGGGGGCGGTCGGTACATCGGCGTGTCGAATGCCTTCGCTCGTGACTCACCTTTTCCTGGAGGCCCGTATATGGACGGCTACTACGCGTGGATGCTGGTCGCAACCGCGCTCGTGCTGATGATGACCACACCAGCTCTCGCACTCTTCTACGGCGGGATGACCCGGTCGAAGTCAGTGCTCAACATGATGATGATGTCGTTCGTCTCGATGGCGATCGTCGGCATCGTCTTCGTGCTGTGGGGCTGGTCGATGGGTTGGGGCGGTGACGGCGTCGGCAACCTGAACGGGAAGCTGATCGCCAACCCGTTCTCGATGTTCGGCCTCGAAGGCGTCTCGCACGGCAACTACATCTACGTGCTGTTCCAGCTGACGTTCGCCTCGATCACCGCAGCCTTGATCTCCGGCGCGATCGCCGACCGCGTGAAGCTGTCGTCGTGGGTCGTGTTCCTGCCGCTGTGGATCACGCTCTGCTACTTCCCGATCGCCCACAACGTGTGGGCCGGCGGCTGGCTGGCCAGCACGTTCCCGAACCTGGACTACGCGGGCGGCACGGTCGTCCACATCAACGCCGGCATCGCCGGCGGCATCTTGGCCCTGGTCATCGGCAGGCGTGTGGGATTCATGCGGGACCCGATGCGTCCGCACAACCTGACGCTCACGATGATCGGCGCCGGTCTGCTGTGGTTCGGCTGGTACGGCTTCAACGTCGGCTCGATCGTGTTCACCGAGGCGTCCTTGAAGTCCGCGGACAAGTTCTCCGAGCAGTTCTACGCCGAGACCGGCGCGACGTTCATGAACACCACCCTCGCGACCATGGCCGCGATGCTCGCCTGGCTCGCGACTGAGCGACTGCTGCACGGCAAGGCCACGTCGCTGGGTGCGGCATCCGGCATCGTCGCCGGGCTGGTCGCGATCACGCCCTCGTGTGGTGCGGTCGACCTGGTCGGTGCCATCGCCATCGGTGCCATCGCCGGCATCGCCTGCGCGCTCGCCGTCGGACTGAAGTTCAAGATGAAGCTCGACGACTCTCTCGACGTCGTCGGGGTCCACCTCGTCGGCGGCATCGTCGGCTGCGTGCTGATCGGCTTCCTCGGCACCAACAAGTCGCCCCAGGGCGTCGACGGTCTCTTCGGGGACATGAACGGCCTGTTCTACGGCGGCGACGCCACGCTGCTCGGTCACCAGGTCATCGGTGTGCTGTTCACGGTGGTGTGGACGGGCGTGCTCACCACGCTCATCGCCCTGGCGATCAAGTTCACCATCGGCTGGCGGATCGCCGAGGAGGACGAGGTCGAGGGCATCGACTTCGACCAGCACGGCGAGACGGCGTACGACTTCGTCTCGCACGGTGGCAGCGCCGGCCTGAACCGGCCGTCGCCGGCGGCTCAGGTCGAGACCGAGGCGAGAGGAGTCAACGCATGAAGCTCGTGACCGCGGTCATCAAGCCGCACAAGTGGGACGAGGTCCGTGAGGCCCTCGAGACCTTCGGGGTCACCGGGATGACGGTGAGCGAGGTCAGCGGCTACGGCCGGCAGAAGGGCCACACGGAGGTCTACCGCGGCGCGGAGTACGACATCGCGCTCGTCCCGAAGATCCGCATCGAGATCGCGGTGGAGAGCGCGGACGTGGACGACGTCGTGGGCATCATCGTCAAGACGGCTCAGACCGGTCGCATCGGGGACGGGAAGGTCTGGGTGCAGCCTGTCGAGGCGGTCATCCGGGTGCGAACCGGCGAGCGCGACGAGGCGGCTCTCTAGCGAGCGCCGCATCGGGGGTGCCACCAGGCGGGACCTGCTCACGCGGGTTCCGCCTGATGGCGTCCGGGGGCGAAGCAGTCGGCGTGGCAGGCTTCCGGCAGTCGGAAGCCTGAATCGAGTCCTGGATCGAGCGCGTGGAGGCGAACGAGATGAAGCTGGTGACCGCGGTCGTCAAGCCGCACAGGTGGGACGAGGTCCGCGCCTCCCTCGAGGCCGTAGGCATCACCGGGATGACGGTGAGCGAGGTCAGCGGGTACGGCCGGCAGAAGGGGCACACGGAGGTCTACCGGGGCGCGGAGTACGACATCGCGCTGGTGCCGAAGGTGCGTATCGAGATCGTCGTCGAGGACGGCGAGACCGACGAGGTGGTGGCCTCGATCGTCGACGCGGCCCGCACCGGAAAGATCGGCGACGGCAAGGTCTGGATCCAAGACGTCGAGGCGGTGGTGCGGGTCCGCACCGGCGACCAGGACGAGGCCGCGCTCTAGATGAGCAGACCGGTGGGACTGGCATCTAGGTGAGCCAGGAGGAGCGACGGGCACGATCGGCCAAGGCCGACGCGCTCTGCTTCGCGGCTCTCGACTCGGCGCTCCGCGGCGCCGACGAGACCGGCCTGGCCCTGGTCGCGGTCGGCGGCTACGGAAGGTCCGAGCTGGCGCCGCACAGCGACCTCGACGTGGTGCTGGTCCACGACGACGACAGCGTCGTGGACCCGGCTCTGGTCAAGAAGGTCGCCGAACAGGTCTGGTACCCGCTCTGGGACGCGGGAGCCGACATCGACCACTCGGTCCGTGCGCTCGTCGACGCCACCGCAGCCGCGAAGCAGGACCCGCGCGTCGCCCTTGGTCTGCTGGACGCGCGCCACGTCGCGGGGGACCCCTCCGTGACGCTGCGGCTGCGCGCCGACCTGCTCGCCCGCTGGCGTCGCGACGCCCGCACGCAGCTCCCGGCGCTCCGCGAGATCGTGGACCGGCGCGGGGCCAGGCAGGGCGAGCTCGCACACGCCTCCGTGCCCGACCTCAAGGAGTCCGTCGGCGGGCTGCGCGACGCCACGGTGCTCAAGGCGCTCGTCGCCACCTGGCTCGTCGACGTCGCCCACACCGACCTCGAGCGAAGCCGGCTGCAGCTGCTGGACCTGCGCGACGCCCTGCACGAGGTGACCGGACGTGCGACCGACCGGATCGCCCCCGAGCTGTGGCCGGACCTCGCCGACGGGCTCGGCCTGGAGAGCGGCGAGGCCGCGCAGCGGCAGGTGCGTGAGGTCGGCCGCCGCATCACCCACCTGAGCCGGATCACCTGGCACCGTGTCGATGCGGTCCTCGCAAGACCTCCGGCCACCCGCCGCCGGCGCCCGGAGCTCGAGCGCGTCGCCTCCGGAGTGGCCGTCTCCGGCGGCGAGGTGGTGCTCGAGCCGGGTGCCGACCCCGCCGCCGACCCGCTGCTGCTGCTTCGTGCCGCTGCCGAGGCCGCCGAACGAGGGCTGATGCTGGCGCCCGCGACCGCCGCGAGGCTGGCCCGCCGGGCGGCCGCGATCCCGGAGCCGTGGGGCCCGGACGCCCGCAACCTGCTCACCCGGCTGCTCGCCGCGGGCCCGGGTCTGCTGACGGTCTGGGAGACCCTCGACGAGACCGGCGCGCTCGAGCGGCTGCTGCCCGAGTGGCAGCGGGTCCGGCTGCTGCCGCACGCGTCGGCGGTGCACCGCTACACCGTCGACCGGCACCTCGTGGAGACCTGCACCGAGGCGTCCCGGCTCATCCGGCGGGTGTCACGACCTGACGTGTTGATGACGGCTGCCCTGCTCCACGACATCGGCAAGGGCGGGCTCGTGGACCACTCGGTCGCGGGCGAGCCGCTCGCCGGTGACGTCGCGGCGCGGCTGGGGTTCGACCCACGCGAGGTCGATCTGATCCGCTCGCTGGTGCGCTGGCACCTGCTCCTGGCGGAGGTCGCCACCACCCGCGACCTGGAGGACCCCGCCACCGTGGCGTACGTCGAGGAGCGGATCCCCGACGCGGAGACGCTCGACCTGCTCGAGGTGCTCACCGAGGCCGACGCGCGTGCCACGTCGCCCAAGGCGTGGTCCTCATGGCGGTCCGGGCTGGTGGCCGACCTGGTCCGGCGGGTCCGGCTGGCGCACGCGGGCGCGTCGCGCTCCGACACCGGGTCGTGGGAACGGCACACCGAGCTCGACATCTCGGCGTCCCTTCGCAAGGACCCGAGGCGGGTCGACGTACACCTGGAGACGCGGGAGGACGGCGCGACGGTGACCGTGGCCTCCGGCGACCGGGTGGGGCTGATGGCCGACGTCGCCGGGACGCTGGCGGTGCAGCGGGTCTCGGTCAGGTCGGCGCGGGCGTGGACGCAGGGCGAGATCGCGGTGTCGATGTGGGACGTCGACGACACGCACCTGGACGAGGCGGTGCTCCGCCAGAGGTTCGGCGCGGTCGTCGAGGGCCGGGTCGACCCCGCGGCCCGGCTGCGCCCCACGCCGGCGACCGCGCTCGAGCCGACGGTCCAGGTCCGGCACGAGGCCTCGCGGGAGGCGACGGTCCTCGAGGTGAGGGTCGACGACCGGCCGGGCGTCCTCTACCTGGTGTGCGCCGCGCTCGCCGCCCTCGACCTGTCCGTGCGCTCGGCGCACGTGACGACCCTGGGTCCGCAAGCCGTGGATGTGTTCTACGTCCAGGAGATCGGAGCCGGCTTGTTGTCCGACGAGCGGGCGGCATCGGCGGTGCACGCCCTCCGGCGAGCGCTGCAGGGCCCGGCTACCCTGGACCCGTCCTGACCTGACCGCCCGGACGGCCGGTCACCGAGTCACGAGCAAGACACAAACCAAGGCAGCAGCGAGGACCGAACACCTGTGTTTGCGACACTCTCCGACCGTCTCGCGTCGACGTTCAAGAACCTCCGTGGCAAGGGGCGGCTCTCGGACGCGGACATCGACGCGACCGCGCGGGAGATCCGCATCGCGCTGCTCGAGGCCGACGTCGCGCTTCCGGTGGTCAAGCAGTTCGTCGCTGCGGTCAAGGAACGCGCCCGAGGTGCCGAGGTCAGCCAGGCGCTCAACCCGGCCCAGCAGGTCGTCAAGATCGTCGACGAGGAGCTCGTCACGATCCTCGGCGGCGAGACCCGGCGGCTGCGGTTCGCCAAGACCCCGCCGACGGTCATCATGCTGGCGGGGCTCCAGGGGTCCGGGAAGACGACGCTGGCGGCGAAGCTCGCGCTGTGGCTCAAGGAGCAGGGCAGCAGCCCGCTGCTGGTAGCAGCGGACCTGCAGCGTCCCAACGCCGTCGGACAGCTCCAGGTCAACGGCGAGCGGGCCGGCGTCACGGTGTTCGCCCCCGAGCCCGGCAACGGGGTCGGCGACCCGGTGGCCGTCGCCCGGTCGGGGGTCGAGGAGGCGCGCGCGCACCCTCCACGACGTCGTCATCGTCGACACCGCCGGCCGCCTCGGCGTCGACGCCGAGCTGATGCAGCAGGCCATCGACATCCGCGACGCGGTGACACCCGACGAGGTGCTGTTCGTCGTCGACGCGATGGTCGGCCAGGACGCCGTGAACACCGCCCAGGCGTTCCTCGACGGCGTCGGGTACGACGGAGTCGTCCTCACCAAGCTCGACGGCGACGCGCGTGGTGGCGCCGCCCTGTCGATCGCGTCGGTCACCGGCAAGCCGGTGATGTTCGCGTCGGCGGGGGAGAAGCTCACCGACTTCGACCTCTTCCACCCCGACCGCATGGCCTCGCGCATCCTCGACATGGGCGACGTCATGACGCTCATCGAGCAGGCCGAGAAGACGTTCGACGCCGACCAGGCTGCGGCGGCAGCCGCCAAGCTGACCGGCCAGGGCGGCGAGTTCACGCTCGACGACTTCCTGCAGCAGATGCAGCAGCTTCGCAAGATGGGCTCGATGTCGAAGATCATGGGGATGCTGCCCGGGATGGGTCAGTTCCGTGAGCAGCTCGAGAACTTCGACGAGCGGGAGATCGACCGGATCGAGGCGATGATCCAGTCGATGACCCCCGCCGAGCGGGCCAACCCCAAGATCATCGACGGGTCGCGCCGCGCCCGGATCTCCAAGGGCTCGGGCACCCAGGTCTCCGACATCAACGGTCTCGTGGACCGGTTCTTCGAGGCCCGCAAGATGATGATGTCGATGGCCAAGGGCGGCGGCATGCCTGGCATGCCGGGGATGCCCGGCATGGGCGGTGGCAAGCGCGGCAAGGCCCGGCAGCAGGCCAAGAAGGGCAAGGCCAAGCGGGTCTCCGGCAACCCCGCGAAGCGTGCCGCGCAGGAGCGGGCCGCCGCACAGCGCTCCGCCGAGGGCGGTGGAGGCGCCGCGGCCAACCCCTTCGGCGTCCCCGCCGGCCAGGAGGAGGAAGCCGAGACCTCCTTCGAGCTGCCCGCCGACCTCTCGAAGTACCTCAAGTAGCCGTGGCCAGCGCCCTGCGGTTCCGTGGCCCGGTGCTGCCCGACGGTGAGGTGCGCGACCTGTACGTCGTCGACGGCGCCGTCACCTACGACAAGGTCGAGTCGGCCGAGCTCGTCGCGGAGGGCTGGATCGTCCCCGGGCTCGTCGACGCGCACTGCCACATCGGCCTCGACGAGAACGGCGCGGTGCCCGAGGACGTGCAGGAGGAGCAGGCGCTCACCGACCGGGACGCTGGGGCACTGCTGCTGCGTGACTGCGGCTCGGCGGCCGACACCGCCTGGATCCACGAGCGCGACGACCTGCCGCGGCTGATCCGTGCCGGTCGCCACCTGGCGCGCCCGAAGCGCTACATCCGCAACTACGCCCACGAGATCGAGCCCGACGAGCTGCCCGCCTACGTCACCCAGGAGGCCGTCGCGGCGACGGCTGGGTGAAGCTCGTCGGCGACTGGATCGAGCGCGACACCGGCGACCTCGCCCCGTCGTGGACCCGCGAGTCCCTCGACGCGGCGATGAAGGCGGCGCACGACGAAGGCGCCCGCGTCACCGCGCACGTCTTCGGCGAGCAGGCGCTGCCGGACCTCATCGGCTCCGGCATCGACTGCATCGAGCACGGCACCGGGCTCTCGACCGACCTGATCGACACGATGGTCGCCAACGGCGTGGCCCTGGTCCCGACGGCCAAGCAGCTCGACAACTTCCCGAACTATGCCGACGCCGGCCGCGAGAAGTTCCCCGCCTACGCCGACCACATGATGCGGCTGCACGAGACCCGGCGCGACGTGATCGGTGCCGCCCACGAGGCCGGCGTCGCGATCTACGCCGGCACCGATGCGGGCGGAGTGCTGCCCCACGGGCTCATCGGCGACGAGGTGGTCGAGCTCGCGACGTACGGCCTCACTCCCGCAGACGCCCTCGGTGCCGCCTCCTGGCGGGCCCGCACCTGGCTCGGCCTCGACGACAACCTCTCGGAGGGCACGACGGCCGACTTCGTGGTCTTCGCCCGCAACCCCCTCGACGACCTCACGGTGCTGCGGGAGCCGTCGCGCGTGGTGCTGCGCGGCACGGTCGTCGCCTGACGTTGACCCGGGGGTTGTGGTTCCTCCAGCCGGGAGTTGTGGTTGCCGGAAGCCCAGGTCGACCAACCACAAGGTCCGGGTCAACCAACCACAAGCCCCGGGTCAACAGAGCACGATTTCGGCGCGGGGCCAACCGTCTGGCAGAATGACCGGCTGAGCCCGCGCGCTCCGGACCCTCTCATCCGGCGCAGCGCACGGCACCGCGCAGCGAGCCCCGCCTGGCCCCACCGGGTGACGGGACGCTCACCACGATCTACACCAGCACTCGAGGAGACACCACACCCGTGGCCGTCAAGATTCGCCTGAAGCGGATGGGCAAGGTCCGCACCCCCTACTACCGTGTCGTCGTCGTCGACGCCCGCAAGAAGCGCGACGGCAGGGTCATCGAGCAGATCGGGAAGTACCACCCGAAGGAGGAGCCCTCGCTGATCGAGGTCACCTCCGACCGTGCGCAGTACTGGCTCGGCGTCGGCGCGCAGCCGTCCGAGGCCGTCACCGCGCTGCTCAAGATCACCGGCGACTGGCAGCAGTTCAAGGGCCTGCCCGGCACCGAGGGCACGCTCAAGGTCGCCGAGCCGAAGCAGACCAAGGCCGACGTCTTCAACGAGGCGCTCAAGGAGGCCGGCAGCAAGGTCGACGCCGAGGCGACGACCGAGAAGAAGGCCGCCAAGAAGACCTCGAAGAAGGCCGCCGAGGCTCCTGCCGAGACGGCGGCCGAGGCGCCCGCCGCCGAGGCCGCGCCCGCCGAGACGCCGGCCGCGGAGACGCCCGAGGGCGCCACCGCGGAGGCCGAGGCGGCCGAGGTCAAGGCCGTCGACGAGGAGAAGCAGTCCGACGACAAGCCGGCAGAGGCCTGATCGTCGTGCTGGCCGAGGCTCTCGAGCACCTGGTCAAGGGCATCGTCCGTCACCCCGACGACGTCACGGTCCGCGACAAGCAGCTGCGTCGCGGCTCGGTCCTGGAGGTCCGGGTGAACCCCGACGACCTCGGCAAGGTGATCGGGCGGGGCGGCCGGACCGCCACCGCACTGCGCACCGTGGTCGGCGCGCTGGCCGGCAAGGGCGGGGCCCGGGTCGACTTCGTCGACGTCGACCGTCGTCGCTGACCGCAGCGCCTCCGGCTGATCCCGTGCTGGTCCTGAGCTGACATGGCCACCGTCGAGGTCGTCGTCGGCCGGATCGGCAAGGCGCACGGCGTCCGCGGCGAGGTCTCGGTCGAGCCGCGCACCGACGAGCCCGACCGCCGGTTCGCCGACGGCGCCGTGCTCGGCACCCGCACGCCCGCGCGGCGACGCGCCGCACCGGGCCGGACCGCCCGGCCGTCCTGACCGTCAGCAGCAGCCCGCTGGCACCAGTCGCGGCTGCTGGTGACGTTCGCCGAGGCCGGCGACCGCACCGCGGCCGAGGCGCTGCGCGGGCTGTCGCTGGTCACCGACGTCGACGACGGCCGAGACCCCTGACGACCCGGAGGAGTTCTACGACCACCAGCTCGTCGGGCTGCGAGGTGGTCACCACCGACGGCGCGTCGCGTCGGTGAGGTCGCCGACGTCGTCCACGGCGGCGCGCAGGACCTGCTGAGCGTGACGCACGTCCGACGGCGGAGAGGCGCTGGTGCCGTTCGTGTCCGCGCTCGTGCCCGTCGTCGACCTGTCGGCCCGACGGCTCGAGGTCGCCGACCGGCCCGGGCTGCTCTCGCCGCGACCCGGACGAGGACATGAGTCCGATGCGCATCGACATCGTCTCGATCTTCCCGGACTACCTCGCGCCGCTGCGGCTCTCGTTGCCGGGCAAGGCCCAGGACGCCGGCCTGCGTCGACGTACGCGTGCACGACCTGCGGGACTGGACCCACGACCGGCACCGCACCGTCGACGACACCCCGTACGGCGGCGGCGCGGGCATGGTCATGAAGCCCGAGCCGTGGGGCGAGGCGCTCGACGCGCTGCTCGCCGACGAGCCGGGACGGCCTCAGCGGATGCCGTGCTCGTCGTGCCCACCCCCGCCGGTGCAGCCGTTCACCCAGGACGTCGCCGCCGAGCTGGCCGGGCCGAGGCGCGGCTGGTGTTCGCGTGCGGGCGCTACGAGGGCATCGACCAGCGGGTGCTCGACCACGCGGCCACCCGGATGCAGGTGCGCGAGGTGTCGGTCGGCGACTACGTGCTCAACGGCGGCGAGGCGGCCGCGCTCGTGGTCGTCGAGGCGGTCGTGCGGCTGCTCCCCGGCTTCATGGGCAACCCGGAGTCGCTCGTCGAGGAGTCGCACGGCGCGGACGGGCTGCTGGAGTACCCCGTCTACACCAAGCCGGCGTCCTGGCGCGGCCTCGACGTGCCCGCCCGTGCTGCTCGGCGGCGACCACGCCCGCGATCGCCGCGTGGCGCCACGAGCAGGCCTTGCAGCGCACGGCCGAGCGTCGCCCCGACCTGCTGCATCCCAGCGCACCGTGACCGTCGGCGGCGACGAGCCTCGAGCTGCGCGCCGCCACGCCTGCCGACGCCGGCGAGATGCTCACGCTGCAGCTGGCGTGCTGGGTCGAGGAGGCGCACGCCAACCCAGGCGTCGAGATCCCCGCGCTCGGCGAGCGGCTGGCGGAGGTGGAGGCGTGGCTGCCGGAGTGGACCACGCTGGTGCTGCGAGCCGGGCCGCGACTCGTCGGTGCCGTCCGCGGTCGCCTCGAGGGCGACGACGTGGGACATCGGCCGGCTGATGGTGGCGCCGGACCTGCGAGGGCGTGGCCTCGGCCGCCTGCTGCTGGAGGCGATCGAGGCGGCGGCGCCGCCCTCGGCCAGCAGGTTGCGCTGTTCACCGGCGCGGGCAGCGAGGGCAACCTGCGGATGTACAAGACGCGCCGGCTACCGCCGTGACCGCGACGCAGCCGGAGGAGCCCGGCGTCGTGCGGCTGAGCAAGCCGGCGCCGGTCGCGGGCTGAGCGTCGATTTCGTCCGAGCCTCCCGCGCTGTGGCAGACTTGTGAGTCGCATCCGTCGCGTCCCGACCGCTCATCCGGTGAGGCGAGGGTCGGCGGGCCACCTGCCACAGGGGGCCGTCCGCACGACGCAATGACGGGTCAGCAAGGTCAGCAGCAACTTCGACGATCCCCGTTCCGTGGATGACCTGTGGCGCCCACGAGGAGACATCATGACCAACGTCATCGACACGCTCGCCGCCGGCACCAAGCGCGACGACCTCCCCGAGTTCCGCGCCGGCGACACCCTCAAGGTCCACGTCAAGGTGGTCGAGGGCAACCGCTCCCGCGTCCAGGTGTTCCAGGGCGTCTGCATCCGCGTCCAGGGCTCCGGCGTCGGCCGCACCTTCACCGTCCGCAAGGTCTCCTTCGGCGTCGGCGTCGAGCGCACCTTCCCGCTGCACACCCCGATCATCGACAAGGTCGAGGTCGTCACCCGCGGTGACGTCCGCCGCGCGAAGCTGTACTACCTGCGCAACCTGCGCGGCAAGGCGGCCAAGATCAAGGAGAGGCGCGACGCCACCCCCGGCCGCTGACCGCGGCCACGCTCGAGCACCCGCCGCGATGACCAACGACGCAGCCGCCGTCTCGTCACGGCCGCCGGGACGCGTCGCCACGCGTCCGTCAGCTGCCGGTGTGGCAGGAGATGCTGCTGCTGCTCGTCATCGCCCTGGTGCTCGCGGTGGTCATCAAGGCCTTCTTCATGCAGGCCTTCTACATCCCGTCGGCCTCGATGAACGACACCCTGGTCCAGAACGACCGCATCCTGGTGCAGAAGGTGTCCTACTGGGGCGGCGGCGGCCCGCAGCGCGGTGACGTCGTGGTCTTCGCCGACCCGGGCGGCTGGCTGGGCGCCGGCCGAGACCGACGCTTCCGCGCAACCCGGTCACCGCGGGCGCTGGAGAAGGTCGGGCTCTACCCGACCGGCGGGCACCTCGTGAAGCGGGTCATCGGCGTCGGCGGCGACGAGGTGAAGTGCTGCGACGAGCAGGGCCGGATCACCGTCAACGGGGTGCCGCTCAACGAGAAGTCCTACCTGGCGCCCGGGGGAGAAGCCCTCGACGATCGACTTCGACGTCAAGGTGCACAAGGGCTACCTCTGGGTGCAGGGCGACAACCGGTCCAACTCCGCCGACTCCCGGGTCCACCTCGGTGACCCCGGCGGCGGGCAGGTCCCGGCCGAGGACGTCGTCGGCAAGGTCTTCGCGGTCGTCTGGCCGCTGGGCCACGCGAAGAGCTGCACACGCCGGCCACCTTCGAGTCGGTCCACTAGCGCCGGTCTTCGGCGGCGAGGTACAAAGGTGCTGTCATGAGCACGCTGCCCCGAGGTCTGACCGTCCGCAAGGACGCCGGCCTGTACGGCTACGAGCGCGCCCTGCGCCGCGTCGGGCTGGACCCGATCGCCGGCGTCGACGAGGCCGGCCGCGGTGCCTGCGCCGGTCCGCTGGTCGCGGCCGCGGTGATCCTGCCCGAGGGCCGCCGCGGCCAGGTGCCCGGGCTCGCGGACTGCAAGCTGCTGACCGCCGGCCGCCCGGGAGCGGGCGTACGCCGAGGTGCCGGCGCCGCGCGCTGGCGTGGTCGGTGGTCGTCGTCGCGCCCGACGAGTGCGACCGGCTCGGCATGCACGTCGCCAACGTCGAGGCGCTGCGCCGATCGCTGGCCCGGCTCGACGTCCGGCCGTCGTACGTGCTGACCGACGGGTTCCCCGTCGACGGTCTCGAGGTGCCGGGCCTGGCGATGTGGAAGGGCGACCGGGTGGCCGGCTGCATCGCTGCCGCCTCCGTGATCGCCAAGGTCACCCGGGACCGGATCATGACCGCGCTGCACGAGGACTACCCGGTCTACGACTTCGTGACCCACAAGGGGTACATCACCCCCGACCACACCGCCGCCCTCGCCGAGCACGGGCCGTGCGAGATCCACCGGCGCCGGTTCGTCAACGTCCGTCGCGCGGAGTCCACCGGTGAGCCGGTGCCGGGTTACGCGGTCGAGTTCAGTGAGAATGGCGAGGCCGAAGACATGCAGGCCGGCGAGGTCATGGTGCCGGCGGACGAGCTCGAGGAAGCGGAGGTGGGGCGATGAGCGCCGAGGATCTCGAGAAGTACGAGACCGAGATGGAGCTCCACCTCTACCGCGAGTACCGCGACGTGGTGGGCATCTTCAAGTACGTCGTCGAGACCGACCGCCGCTTCTACCTGTGCAACCAGGTCGACGTGAAGGCCCGGACCGAGGCGGGCGACGTGTTCTTCGAGGTGTCGATGACCGACGCGTGGGTCTGGGACATGTACCGCCCGGCGCGGTTCGCCAAGAACGTCAAGGTGCTGACCTTCAAGGACGTCAACGTCGAGGAGCTCAGCCCGGCCGACATCGAGCTCCCGAAGACCTGATCTGTCTGGTCCTCTGCCCGCTCGGCAGAAAAACCTACGAGAATTCTCGAGAACCGCGTCATAGATGCCCCTTAGCCCCGTTTCTTCTTCGCCGGGGACGGAGTCAGCTCCGAACCGGGGGGATTAGGTCTGGGCGGCGCTGGGTGGCTCGTGGAGGGGACACCTGACGCCGCCCAGTCCTGTTTTCGCACCGGCGCTCCGATCCGGTGTCCATACCAGTGACCGCTGCCGAGTCCGGGAATCGTCCACAGGCCTCGCCGGGAGCGGCAGGTCCACAGGGCTCTGCATCGGGCTGGGCCGCCCGCCGTCGCCGAGCCAGCCTGGGCGCATGACCCAGGCGACCCCGACCGACCGCACGGCGCGAGCTCGGCCGATACGGCGAGGCGTACGCCGCCCGCCACCTGACCGACCAGGGCATGGTCGTGCTCGACCGCAACTGGCGCTGCGCGGCGGGCGAGATCGACCTCGTCCTGCGCGACGGCGACGTGCTCGTGGTGTGCGAGGTGAAGACCCGGTCGTCGACCGCCTACGGCGCACCGCTGGAGACCGTGACGCCGGCGAAGGCCGAGCGGCTGCAACGACTCGCCGCACTGTGGGTCGAGGAGCGGGGGATCCGGCCGGCCGGCGTCCGGGTCGACCTCGTCGGCGTGCTGCTGCAGCGCCGCGGCGCCCCGGAGGTCGAGCACGCGGCGGGGGTGGCCTGAGTGGGGTTCGCCACCGCCCGCACCATCTCGCTGTTCGGGCGCCACCGGGCACCTCATCGACGTGCAGGTGGACCTCGTCCTACGGCCTGGTCGCCACTGCCCTGGTCGGGCGGCCCGGACGCCTCCATCAACGAGGCCCGCGACCGCATCCGGGCCGCGGTCGTGAACAGCAGGTTCGACTGGCCGGCGACCAAGCGGGTCACGATCCTGCTCTCGCCGGCCGACCTGCCCAAGAGCGGGCCGCACTTCGACCTGGCCATCGCGGTGGCGCTGCTGGGTGCCAACGGGGACGTGCCGCTCCCGTCGCTGGACAAGGTGGTGTTCATCGGTGAGCTGACCCTCGACGGCCGGCTGCGGGCGGTGCCCGGCGTGCTGCCGATGACGATGGCCGCGAAGGCGCGCGGCATCACCTGCGTCGTCGTACCGGAACCGCAGGCGGAGGAGGCCTCGCTGGTCTCGGACATGGTCGTCATCGGGGTCCGGTCGCTCGCTCAGGTCGTCGCGCACCTCAAGGGCGAGGAGATCCCGACCGCGCCGCGTGGTCGAGCCACTGGTGAGCGCGTCGCTGCTGTCGTGGCGCGGCGACCACCGCATCGGCGAGCTCGACATGGTCGACGTGATCGGCATGGCCGACGCCCGCTACGCCCTGGAGGTCGCGGCGGCAGGTGGCCACCACCTGATGCTCAGCGGCCCGAAGGGCGCCGGCAAGACCACCCTCGCCGAGCGCATCCCCGGACTGCTGCCCGACCTCACCCTCGAGGAGTCGCTCGAGCTGACCGCGATCTACTCGCTGTCGGGCGGGCTGCCGCCCGGCCAGACCCTGATCACACGACCACCGTTCCGGGCCCCGCACCACTCCGCCTCGCGGACCAGCCTGCTCGGTGGGGGCAGCGGTCGGGTGCGGCCGGGCGAGGTGAGCCGTGCCCACCTCGGGGCGCTGTTCCTCGACGAGTTCCCGTTGTTCGGCACGGACATCGTCGAGTCGCTCCGGCAGCCGCTGGAGAGCGGCGACGTGACGATCGCCCGCGGAGAGCAGTCCGCGACGTTCCCTGCCCGCACCATGGTGGTGATCGCCTGCGAACCCTTGCCCCTGCGGCGACTACCACCCCTCGCGGCGCGACAGCCGCTGCGTGTGCACCGAGGTCCGCCGCCGTGAGTACCGCAAGAAGCTGAGCGGCCCCGTCGTGGACCGCGTCGACATCATCCGGCACGTCGAGCCGGTGCCTCCGCACGAGGCACGTGACCCGTTGGCCAGACCGGAGCCGTCGGCGGCGATCCGGGAGCGGGTGACCCACGCCCGCAAGCGTCAGGCCGAGCGCTACGCCGGGTCGCCATGGCGCCTCAACGCCGACGTTCCCGGGCCCGAGCTGCTCAAGGACCACCCGCTCACCGAGGCGGCGACCCGGACCCTGGAGGAGAAGATCTACGCCGGTCGGCTCAACCATCGAGGCGGCACACGCGTCCACCGGCTCGCGTGGACGGTCGCCGATCTGCGCGGCCTCGAGCGCCCCGACGTGCCCGAGCTCGACATCGCGCTGCGGCTGCGCACCGGCGAGCCGCTGCTGCTCAGCGCGCTGGCGGCCACCCCGTGAGCGCGCCCGACGCGGACCGGCTGGCCAGGGTGGCGCTGGGAAGGCTGGCCGAGCCCGGTGACCCGCGGCTCGCCTCGCTGGTGGCCGAGCTCGGTGCCGAGGAGGTCCACGACCGCCTCGCGCACGAGCGCGACGACACCGGCATCGCCACCGAGGTCGCGTCCCGGCTGCGCGGTCTCGACCCAGCAGCCGACCTCGAGCGCGCCGCCCGGCAGGGCATCCGGTTCGTCTGCCCGGCCGACGACGAGTGGCCGGCCCGGATGGGCGACCTCGACCACGCGCCGGGGCTGAACCAGCGCGGCGGTGCGCCCCTCGGCCTGTGGGTCAGGGGGAGTGGTCGGCTCGACGAGCTCGCGCTCCGCTCCGTCTCGGTCGTGGGGTCCCGCTCGGCGACGACGTACGGCGCCGCAGTGGCCGGCGAGGTGGCCGCTCATGTCGCGGCCGAAGGCGTCACCGTCGTGTCCGGCGCCGCCTACGGCATCGACCAGGCTGGTCACCGCGGTGCCCTGTCCGCGGCCAGGCCGACTGTCGCCGTGCTCGCCTGCGGAGCCGACCGCGCCTACCCGGCAGGGCACCGCGACCTGCTGGCCTACATCGCCGAGTCCGGCGGGCTGGTCGATCTCGGAGGTGCCGCCGGGGTGCGCCCCGACGAAGCTTCGGTTCCTGTCCCGCAACCGGCTCATCGCGGCCATCTCGATCGGCACGGTCGTCGTCGAGGCTGCGGTGCGCAGCGGCGCGCTCAACACCGCGAACTGGGCGGGCCTGCTGAACCGCGTCGTGATGGGCGTCCCCGGGCCGGTGACCAGCGCGCCGTCCGAAGGGGTCCACGAGCTGATCCGCACCCGGGGTGCTGCGTTGGTGACGCGCGGCAGCGACGTGCTGGAGCTGGTCTCACCCGCCGGCGACTCCGCGCCAGCCGCCTCGGCGGGCCGCCGAGCGACCACGGGACCGGTTGAGCGAGGTCGACCTGCGGGTCCTCGACGCGGTGCCGGTGACGGTCGCTGTCACCAGGGCGTCGATCGCACGCACCGCAGGCCTGGCAGAGCAGGCGGTCCGAGAAGCCCTGGCGCGGCTCGTCGCCGGAGGGTTCGTGGAGACCTCGGGACAGGGCTGGCGGCTCGCAGGAGCCGGGATGCCGGGGAGTGGGGCGTCGCGGCCGTAGCCTCGACGAGTGGACGAGCCGCTGCCGGAGCCGATGGTCGAGGTGCTGGCGGCCTACGAGCGGCATCTCGTCTCCGAGCGCGACCTCACCCCGCACACGGTGCGTGCGTACCTCGGCGATCTCTCGAGCATGCTCGAGCAGGCGGCAAAGCTCGGGCACACCGACGTGAGCACCCTCGACGTCCGCACCCTGCGGAGCTGGCTGGCCACCCAGCAGAGCCTCGGGCAAGGCCCGCACCACGATGGCGCGGCGAGCGACCGCGATGCGGGTGTTCACGGCGTGGGCCCACCGCACCGGCCGGCTCGCCGCCGACCCCGGCGTGCTGCTGGGCTCCCCGAAGGCGCACCGCACGCTGCCGCCGGCGCTGCGCGTCGACGAGGCCCGCTCCCTGCTGGAGGCAGCCACCGAGCGGGCCGACGACGGCGTCGCCGCTCGGTGCCCGCGACGCGGCCGTGCTCGAGCTCGCTCTACGCCACCGGCATCCGGGTCGGCGAGCTGTGCGGCCTCGACGTCGACGACGTCGACTTCGAGCGCCGCGTCGTCCGGGTGCTCGGCAAGGGCCGCAAGGAGCGCACGGTGCCGTTCGGGCTGCCGGCCGCAGCGGGCCCTGCGTCCGCTGGCTGGACGGGCGGCCGACGCGCGCTCATGGCGCCGGGCGCCGGGGCCGCGCTGTTCCTCGGGGCCCGCGGCGGCCGGATCGACCAGCGAGCGGTCCGCACCCTGGTCCACGCCCGGCTCGCGGACGTGCCCGGAGCGCCCGACCTCGGCCCCCACGGGCTGCGACACACCGCCGCGACCCACCTGCTCGAGGGCGGGGCGGACCTGCGCACCGTGCAGGAGCTGCTCGGTCACGCCTCACTGGCGACCACGCAGATCTACACCCACGTCACCACCGACCGGCTCCGGCAGGCCTACCGCCAGGCCCACCCGCGCGCCTGACCAGCGACGCCCGGCGGCACCAACCGGCGGACGGCAGCCGCGACGACGCGGCAGCAGCCGCACCGGCCGGCGCCGACGAGCGTGAGCGGGTCGAGGTAGTGGTCGCGGCCCTCGATCAGGCCCCAGTGCAGGCAGGCGCGCGGGAAGCAGTGCGACCCGAACAGCTCGAGCCGGCCGATGACGGCTGCCCGCGGCCACCCGGTCGCCGACGTGGACGGACGCCGTGACCGGCTCGTACGTCGTGCGCCGACTGCCGTGGTCGACCACCACCACGCCTCGGCCGGCGAGCCGGCCGGCGTAGGTCACCCGGCCGGGCAACGCCGTCGCGGACCGCCTGCCCCGGCGCCCGGCGAGGTCGACGCCCCGGTGGCCGGGGCCGAACCGTGACGCGGGTGGGTGGAACCGTGCCACCACCGCTGGGCGCGGCCGCAGCGGCCAGACGCCCTGGGACGGTGCGGGCGTGGGTGCGCTGAGCACGGCCGGCCGGGGGACGACGACGCCGTCGACGCCCACCGGCGCCGCTGCCGCCCGTGAGCTGGTGAGCAGCATCCCGATTGCGGCCCCGACCACCAGGGCGCAGGCCGCTCGCAGGCACGAGGCGAGACGGATGTGGCGGGTGGGTCGTGGTGTTGCCGCGCGGGTCATGGCGGCACCCTCGCCGCGCAGGCCCCCGGGGGCGAGCATGGATCCGTGCCTTGGGGAAACCGGGGCCGTGCGGGAGCCGGTGGACGTTTCCCGGATTAGGGGCGCGCAGCGGGCTCGTCTAGACTGGGCGGTCGGCGAGCCGCCTGGCGGTTCGTACTTCGCACGCTCGATACCGCATCGAGACGGACCTGTCTGACAGGCACGGCTCACCGCGGGCGACGTCCCTCAGTCTCCACCAGCTGCATCGGCGGAGCCCCGGACGCGCCGGGCGTCAGGGCAGGCGACACCCGTCACCTGCGACAACTGAGGCGACCTGATCTTCGCGGCGCGCGTCACGCGCGCCCGCGGGTCCGGGTCATGAGCAGAGAAAGGACGACCGGCATGGCCGTCGTCACGATGCGCCAGCTCCTCGAGAGCGGCGTCCACTTCGGGCACCAGACCCGACGGTGGAACCCGAAGATGAAGCGCTTCATCATGACCGAGCGCAACGGGATCTACATCATCGACCTGCAGCAGTCGCTGGCCTACATCGACCGCAGCTACGCCTTCATCAAGGACACCGTCGCCGAGGGCGGCACCGTCATGTTCGTCGGCACCAAGAAGCAGGCGCAGGAGGCCATCGCCGAGCAGGCGACCCGCGTCGGCATGCCGTACGTCAACCAGCGCTGGCTGGGCGGCATGCTCACCAACTTCCAGACCGTGCACCAGCGGATCAACCGCCTCAAGGAGCTCGACGAGATCGACTTCGACAACGTGGCCGGCAGCGGTCGCACGAAGAAGGAGCTCCTGCAGATGAAGCGGGAGCGCGACAAGCTCGAGCGCACCCTCGGCGGTATCCGCGAGATGACCCGTACGCCGTCCGCGGTCTGGGTCGTCGACACGAAGAAGGAGCACCTCGCCGTCGAGGAGGCGCGCAAGCTGCACATCCCGATCATCGGGATCCTCGACACCAACTGCGACCCCGACGAGGTCGACTTCCCGATCCCCGGCAACGACGACGCGATCCGCGCCGTCGGGCTGCTGACCCGCGTGGTGGCCGACGCCGTCGCCGACGGTCTGATCGCCCGCTCGGGCGCCAAGGCCGGCGAGGGCGACGGCGAGACCGTGGCTCCGAGGAGCCGCTCGCCGAGTGGGAGCGTGAGCTGCTGCAGGGCGACGCCGACGCCCGAGTCCGCCGCGGTGAAGGCGACGGGCGGAGACGCCCCGGCCGCCGCCCCGGCCGAAGGCGCAGCCGAGGAGACCCCCGCGGCCCCGGCCGCCGAGGCCACCGGTGCCTCTTCCGAGGGCACCGAGGCTCCGGCAGGCCCGAAGCCGGAGGCCGCCGAGCCGACTGCCGAGGCCGCCGACGCTGCCGAGCCCGCAGCCGAGGCGACTGCCGAGCCGGCAGCCGAGGCGACTGCCGAGCCGGCAGCCGAGGATGCCGACCGAAGATGCGAAGGAGACGGCCGAGAAGGCCGCCGAGGGCGACGCCCCGGCCTGAGCCCCACCAGCAGCATCGGGACAGCAGCATCGACAGCAGCGACACCTCCACCCACGACTCACCACACAGGAGTGCAACCGGACATGGCGAACTTCTCCGCCGCCGACGTCAAGAAGCTCCGGGACCAGACCGGCGCCGGGATGATGGACTGCAAGAAGGCGCTCGACGAGGCCGACGGCGACTTCGAGGCGGCCGTCGACATCCTGCGCACCAAGGGCGCCGCCAAGGCCGCCAAGCGCGGCGCAGAGCGCGAGGCCACCTCCGGCCTGGTCGCGACCTCCGGTGGCGCGCTGGTCGAGCTCAACTCCGAGACCGACTTCGTGGCCAAGAACGACGAGTTCATCGCCACCGCCCAGCGGATCGCCGAGGCGGCCGACGGCGCCAAGGCCGCGGACGTCGAGAGCCTCAAGGGCGTCTCCGCTCGGACGGCTCCACGGTCGGTGAGGTCGTCGAGCAGCTCGCGATCACCATCGGCGAGAAGATCGAGCTCGGCCGGGTGGCCTACTTCGAGGGCCCGGTCGTCAGCTACATGCACCGTCGCGCCTCCGACCTGCCGCCCGCGGTCGGCGTGCTCGTCGAGTACGACGGCGGCAGCGACAACGGTGCCGAGGCCGCTCGTGGTGCTGCCATGCAGATCGCCGCGATGAAGCCGGAGTTCGTCTCCCGCGACGAGGTGCCCGAGGACGTCGTCGCCAAGGAGCGCGAGATCGCCGAGGCGACCGCCCGCGAGGAGGGCAAGCCCGAGCAGGCGCTGCCCAAGATCGTCGAGGGCCGCCTGAACGGCTACTTCAAGCTGGTGGCGCTCGAGGACCAGCCCTCGGTGCAGGACTCCAAGAAGACCGTCAAGGCGGTCCTCGACGAGGCCGGCGTGAGCGTGAAGCGGTTCGCCCGCTTCGAGATCGGCGCCTGAGCCCATCCACGGACAAACGCAGTCCTCTAAGGTGGCTCGAACGAACGTTCCCGACCCGGAAGGACCGCCCGTGACGGCATACCAGCGCGTCCTGCTCAAGCTCTCCGGTGAGGTGTTCGGGGGCGGGCGAATCGGCGTCGACCCGGAGGTCGTGCAGGGCATCGCCCGCGAGATCGCCGACGTCGTCCGCAGCGGGGTCCAGGTGGCGGTCGTCGTCGGCGGCGGCAACTTCTTCCGTGGCGCCGAGCTGCACAAGCACGGCATGGACCGCGCACGCGCCGACTACATGGGCATGCTCGGCACGGTCATGAACTGCCTTGCTCTGCAGGACTTCCTGGAGAAGGAGGGCGTCGGGACACGGGTGCAGACCGCGATCACGATGGGCCAGGTCGCCGAGCCCTACATCCCGCGCCGTGCGATGCGGCACCTCGAGAAGGGGCGCGTCGTCATCTTCGGTGCCGGCGCCGGCATGCCCTACTTCTCGACCGACACGGTGGCCGCCCAGCGGGCTCTCGAGATCGGCGCGCAGGTGATCTTGATGGGCAAGCAAGGTGTCGACGGCGTCTACGACGCAGACCCGCACACGCACGACGACGCCGTGAAGTTCGACCACCTGACCTACGACGACTTCTTGCAGCGCGGTCTCAAGGTCGCCGACTCGACCGCTGTCAGCCTGAGCCGCGACAACGACATCGACATGATCGTGTTCAACCTCTCCGAGGAGGGGAACATCGCGCGCGTCGTCGCGGGTGAGAAGATCGGCACCACGGTCGCCCGCGACGCCTAGCGGGGCAGCAAGACACGAGGAGCAGCGTTGATCAAGGACACTCTCAGCGAGGCCGACACCAAGATGGCAAAGGCCGTCGAGGTGACCCGCGAGGACTTCGCGTCGATCCGCACCGGCCGGGCGAACCCGTCGATGTTCCACAAGCTCACCGCCGACTACTACGGCGCGCCCACCCCGCTGCAGCAGCTCGCATCGTTCACCGCACCCGAGGCGCGCGTCATCATCATCAGCCCGTACGACGCGAGCTCGATGCAGGCGATCGAGAAGGCGATCCGGGACTCCGACCTGGGCGTGAACCCGACCGACGACGGCAAGACGATCCGGGTCACGCTGCCGGAGCTCACCGAGGAGCGCCGCAAGGACTACATCAAGATGGCGCGCAACAAGGCCGAGGACGGCCGGGTCTCGGTGCGCAACATCCGCCGCCACGCCAAGCAGACGCTGGAGAAGCTCGGTTCGGACGGCGAGGTCGGCAAGGACGACGTGACGGGTGCGGAGAAGCGGCTCGACGGCATGACCAAGAAGCACGTCGACGAGATCGACGACATGCTCAAGCACAAGGAGGCCGAGCTGCTCGAGGTCTAGGAGACCTCGCAGCCACTCGCCATGACTTCCCCCGAGACACCGCCGGCGTCGGCAGGGCTCGGCGGAGAGACCCCTCCGGCCAAGAAGACCAGTCGGGCGGGCCGCAACCTTCCGGTGGCGATCGCCTCGGGTGTGGTCCTCGGCGTCGCGATCATCGCCTCGCTCGCCTTCTACAAGACCGCGTTCATGGTGATCGTGGTCGCAGCCGTGCTGGTCGCGGTGTGGGAGCTGGCCCAGGCGTTCGCGACCGGCAACATCCGGCTGACCCGCGAGCCGGTGATGGCCGGCGGCGTCGTGATGGTGCTCGCGGCGTACTTCTTCGGCGCCCCGTCACTGGTCACCGCGACCGCGGTGACGGCGCTCGTGACCATGCTGTGGCGGCTGCGCGGCGGCGTCACCGGCTACGTCATGGACGTCACGGCCGCGGTGTTCACGATCGTCTACGTGCCGTTCCTCGGCGGGTTCGTCGCGCTGCTGCTGCGCGAGGACCACGGCGCGCTCGTCGTGGTCACGTTCATCATCGTCACGATCGCCTCGGACATCGGCGGCTACGCCGTCGGGGTCATCGCGGGCAAGCACCAGATGGCACCCGTGATCTCGCCGAAGAAGTCGTGGGAGGGGTTCGCGGGCTCTGCCGTGTCCTGCGTGCTGGCCGGCTGGCTCACCGTCACGCTCCTGCTCGACGGCGACTGGTGGGTCGGTGTGCTCCTCGGTCTGATCGCGGTCGTGATGGCCACCCTCGGTGACCTGTGCGAGTCGGTGATCAAGCGCGACCTCGGCATCAAGGACATGTCGCAGATCATCCCCGGCCACGGTGGGCTGATGGACCGCCTCGACTCGCTGCTCGCGACCGCGGCGCCCACCTGGCTGCTGCTGCACTACCTGGTGATGTGAGCGGGGTGGCCTGAACGTGCCGACCCCACTTCCGCTGGTCTTCGACGAGCCGCGCGGTCGCGGCAAGCCGCCGCGCCACCTCGCGGATCTCGCGCCGCCGAGCGCAAGTCCGCCGCCGAGGGCGCGGGGCTGCCCGGCTACCGCGCCCGCCAGCTGTCCGCCCACTACTTCGCGCGCCTGGTCGACGACCCCGCGCTGATGACGGACCTGCCCGCCGCCGACCGTGAGCGGCTGGTGTCCGAGATGCTGCCTGCGCTGCTGACGCCGTTGCGCACCCTCGAGGCGGACGCCGGCACCACCCGCAAGACGTTGTGGCGGCTGTTCGACGGCGCGCTGGTCGAGTCGGTGCTGATGCGCTACCCGGGTCGCGTCACGATGTGCGTGTCGTCCCAGGCCGGCTGCGGCATGGCGTGCCCGTTCTGCGCGACCGGCCAGGGCGGGCTGCAGCGCAACATGTCCGCAGCCGAGATCGTCGAGCAGGTCGTCGCCGGCGCCCGGTCGCTCGCGCGCGACGAGGTGCCCGGCGGCCCGGGTCGCGTGTCCAACGTGGTGTTCATGGGCATGGGCGAGCCGATGGCCAACTACAAGGCGGTCATCGGCGCCGTACGCCGCCTCACCGACCCCACTCCCGACGGCCTGGGCATGTCCGCACGCGGCATCACGGTCTCCACGGTCGGGCTCGTGCCGCGGATGGAGCAGCTCGCCTCCGAGGGCATCCCGGTGACGCTGGCGCTCTCGCTGCACGCACCCGACGACGAGCTGCGCAACGAGCTGGTGCCGGTCAACACCCGCTGGTCGGTGCGTGAGGCGGTCGAGGCCGCGTGGAACTACGCCAGCACCACCAAGCGGCGGGTCAGCATCGAGTACGCCATGATGCGCGACATCAACGACCAGGGGTGGCGGGCCGACCTGCTCGGCGACCTGCTGATGTCGTACGGCGACTGGGGCTGGGTGCACGTGAACCTGATCCCGCTCAACCCGACACCCGGCTCGAAGTGGACCGCCTCACGGCGCGAGGACGAGCGGGAGTTCGTGCGGCGGCTGCTGGCCAAGGGCGTGCCCGACGACGGTGCGTGACACCCGCGGCAGCGACATCGACGGCGCCTGCGGGCAGCTCGCCGCCGTCGACAGCTAGGCGACGGCTAGGCCAGGAACGCCGGCGCCTGCACGAGCAGCTCGACGTTGCGCGCCTCGACGGCACCGCGGCGCCCGGTCGTCCGCTCCTGCCAGTCGTTCGCGGCCAGCTCGCGTGACAGACCGGCGAGGTGGGTCGGGTCGCCGAGCCTGCCGCCGTACGCAGCGGGACCGGAGTGGTCGACGATCGTGGTGAAGATCGACAGCGTGCCGTCGCGGTTGTCGGCGACCTCGACGAGTCGCGACTGCTGCGGGAAGTCGACGTGTGCCGCGGTGTTGATCTCCCAGAAGCCGCCCTTGCCGTCGGCCTGCTTGTGCGCCCAGACCTGGTTGCGGTGGGTGTGGCCGTTGACCCAGGCCACCACCTGCGGGTGCTGCAGCAGCAGTGCCTTGATCTGGTCGCCGAGCACGCGCGGCTGCGCGTCGGCGCCGGTGCCCACGAGCGGGTTGATGAGCGTGTCGATCGTGTGGTGGCTGGTGATGACCACGATGCGGTTCTTCGACGCGGCCAGGGTCGTCGCGAGCCAGTCGAACTGCGCCTGGTCGAGCGAGCCGTCGGCCTCGCCGTTGGGGTTCACGGTGTCGAGGACGACGAAGCGGACCAGACCCTTGTCGAACTTGTAGTAGGCGGTGCCGTTGGCGCGGTTCGCGGCCGTGAAGCCGTGCCCGACCGGAGTGCCGCTCGTGCGGAAGTGCTCCGCGACGATCTCCGCCCGCGACAGGATGCGCCTGCCCGCGTCGGGCGTGACGGTGCGCACGTAGGGAGTCAGGGCCAGCCCCTGCAGGAACGCCGCGTAGTCGCCGCGCACCGCCCGCAGCAGGTCGGCCTGCGAGAGCCCGGCCGGCGGCGAGACCAGCTTGAGGCTGCCGGTGGCGACCGTGCAGACAGCGGCAGGGTGTGCGGGAAGTTGCCCTGCACCAGGCCGTCGTGGTTGCCGAACGCCGTCACCCACGGGATGCCAAGACCGGCGGCGTCGAACGGGCGCCGGGAGGCGTTGAGGAGCCCGCGCACCCGCGGGAAGCCGTAGCGGCTGTGCGCCTGGTCGTCCTGCGCACCCGTCGGTGGGCCGTCGGGGTGCCAGTAGTGGGTGTCGTAGTAGGTGGCGTTGTCGTCCATGACGCCCTCGTAGCGCGTCAGGTCGCCCGAGTCGGGTCGGATCCTCTTCCCGTCGAGGAGGTCGATGTTCCAGCGGATCTCGTTGTGCTGGGAGTTGTCGGAGTTGTCGCCGGTCTGCAGCGCGAACGACAGCGGCAGCCCGGTCACGGGACCGAGCCTCACCTTGTTGATCGCGCGCACCATCGCGTCCGCGACGTGGGCGGTGAGAGTCTCCTGCGGACGGTAGGCGGACGCGAAGAGGCCCGGGGCCGGGTCGCCCGACTGGGCCTGGTCGTCGTAGCGGTCCAGCCACTCCACCCGCAGCGGGGACTGGGCGTCGACCACGTGCACATCGGTCAGCTGCGCGAACGCGAGCAGCCCCTTGCGACGCGTCGCGCGCTTCTTCGCCGCGGGGACGCCGAGGTCGGTGCGCACCAGGTGCGGCTCCCCGGCCCGTCGTACGACGGGGGCGTAGCCGCCCTTGCCCGCCTTGCCACGGACCAGCGTGACGTCGAGCGTCGTGCCGGCCGTGCGCGTCGCCGCCCACGTCGGCGCGGGGGAGAGCAGGCCGGCGCCGCCGAGCGCACCGGCACCGCCGACCACGAGGCCGGAGCGCAGCAGGTCGCGTCGCGAGATCGTCACGGCAGCTCAAACGAGTGAGAAGGGCGGGAGGTCACGCCAAGGGGTTCCCCGTCGGCGGTGGTCCCACGCCCCGGACGTGCTTCGTGCCTAGCGCCCGGAGACGCCGAGATGCCGCAGGAGGTTGACCGCGAACCGCTCACCGGTGTGGGCCATCGCGGAGCTCATCACCCGCCGCACGGCAGGCTCCGCCATCCGCGAGAGCGGCAGCTCGACCGTCAGCGTCAGGCTGATCCGCAGGTGGGTGCCGTCCTCGACCTCGTCGAGCTGGTACCAGCCCTCCGCCCCGGCCCGCTCGTGACGACCGCGCGGCTCCTCGTGGGTGTACTTGATGAGCGCCGGCTCGTCGAAGTGCATGCGCTCGGTGAAGCTGGGGGTGATGCTCGCGCCGAGGACTCCGATGCGGGTCAGCTGCCAGGTCCACAGGTCGCCGTCGGTCTCGATGTGCTGCAGGAGCGGCGTGAGCCTGGGCAGCACCACCGGGTCGGTCAGCGCCTTCCAGATCGCCTCCCGGTCGGCGTGGACGACCGCCTCGGAGTCGTTGGTCGCAGAGAAGCGGTTCACCCGTGCAGTCTTCCATCCGTGGCCAACCTCGTGCCCACGCGGCCCCGCCGGGCTCCTTTCAGAAGACCGAGGCCAGCAGCTCGGCGAACAGGTCGTGCTCGTCGACCTCGAGGCCCTTGGCGCCGAACCAGGTGCACACGTTGTGGCAGTCGCGCATCAGGAAGTCCGGGCCGGTCGGGTTGGCGACGATGTCGACCGACCTGCGGGAGGTCGATGAGCACCAGCCGCTCGCCCGCGGCGAGCAGGTTGTACGGCGAGAGGTCGCCGTGCGCCAGCCCGAGCCGGGCGAGCTCGGCCATGCGCGTCGCGCACCTGCTCGAAGTACGACGCGAGCAGGTCGCGGCCCGGCCGGGTCTGGGCCAGCCGCGGCGCGGGCTCCCCGTCGACCTGCACGAGCTCCATCAGGATCTCGGTGCCGTCGATCTGCACCGGGTAGGGCACCGGCAGGCCGGCCAGCCAGAGCCTCGTCAGCGTCTCCCACTCGGCCCACGCCCACTGGCCCGCCGCGACCGCTCGGCCGTGTGCGGTCTCTCTTCGGCGACGGCCCGGGCGTCGCGCGAGTTCCGGGTGCGCCGGCCCTCGGTGTAGGTGGTGCTGCGGTGGAAGGTCCGGTGCTCCTCGCAGCGGTAGCGCTTCGCGGCCATCACCACCGCCTGCGCCGGGTCGTCGGGGACGGCCCGCTCGAGCAGGAAGACGTCGGCCTCCTTGCCGGTCTTGAGGATGCCGAGCTCGGTGTCGATCGGCGGCCTGGCTGGTGACGACCCAGTCCGGACGTGGCTCGCGGACCGCGGCACAGCGGCTCGACGGTGAGCCAGGTGGTGAAGCGCTGCCCGTCGCCGGGGTCGTCGTAGGCGCGGAAGTCGAAGACGAAGCGCGGGTCGAGGTCAGTCGATCCGTTGCTGGTGTTGCTGTGAGGGCTGCTGGTGTTGGCGTGAGGTGACGACATCGGTGGGATGGCTCCTGGAGTGAGGTGAGGATGCGGGCACGAGGCGTGCCAAGGACAGCTGTGCGCATGTCACGGCTCCTCTCCCTCACCACCGGTCCAGTGCCGGCGTCGTACCCCCAGGATGGAGAGCGCGCGACCGTCGCGGCAACGGGTTTTCCAGGACGCTGGACGGCGCGGAACCGTACTCTGGAGATCCACGCAAGACGGACACCCGAGGAGCCACTGTGTCCCTGGTCGTCCGTCGCCTGGCCCTCGCTCTGTCGGCCAGCTTGATCGGCTCGCTGCTGGGATCGCCGCGGGTCCGGCGGCCGGCCGGCGCTCGGGGCGCCGCCCTCACCCGGTGGCCGGCGCGGCCGGCATCGGTGACTCGTACTACCCGCGAGACGGCAACGGCGGCTACGACGTCAAGCACTACGACGTCGCACGACACCTACGGCACAGCGACCGAGTGCTCAGTGGCTGGACGGACGTCGTCACTGACCGCACGCGAGGACGCTCTCGTCGTTCCACCTCGACCTGGTGCTGACGCCGGCGCGGTCACGGTCGACGGGCAGGCGGCGGCCTTCCGCAAGAGCCGCCGCACGAGCTCGTGGTCACGCCCTCCGTCGCCGATCGCCGGCGGCAGCCAGCGTCGTCGTGCGAGTCACCTACCCCGGCAAGCCCGGCGGCCTCGGCCTACGCCGGCGAGCAGCCGTGGCTCGACGAGGACGGCGAGGCGATGGCCACCAACGAGCCGCACATGGCTCCCTGGTGGTTCCCCGCCAACGACCACCCCCGCGACAAGGCCACCTTCGACATCTCGTTCAGCGTGCCGACCGGGAAGCAGGTCGATCAGCAACGGCGACCGCTCGTCGTCACGCAGCCGCGCCGGAAGCCTGCACCGAGTGGCACTGGCGGATGCCGAGCCGATGGCGACCTACCTCGCGTTCTTCGCGGTCGGTCGCTTCCAGGTCGAGAGGGCGTCCAGCCCGGGCGTCCCTGGTACATCGCGGTGTCGACGGCTCTACCCGAGCGACCGGGCAGGGCGATGCACTGCGGCTGCTGCGCAACAGCCCCGGCGATGGTCGACTGGCTGGAGACAGCAGTTCGGGGACCTACCCGTTCACATCGACGGGCGGCGTCATGATCTCGCTGTACGCCGGCTTCGCGCTGGAGAACCAGAGCCGACCGACGTACCCGTTCCTGGGCAACGGCGACGGGCGCGACGCTCGTCGTCTGCACGAGCTGGCCCACCAGTGGTTCGGCGACGACGTCGTCGGTCGACCGCTGGCGCGACATCTGGCTCAACGAGGGCTTCGCCACGTGGGTCGAGTGGCGCTACGCCGAGACCCACGGCGGCACCCGCGCCCAGAGGGCGCTGATGTCGCGCTACCGCGGCTACGGAGCCGGCGTGACGCGCTTCTGGGACCTGCACGTCGGCAACCCCGGGCAAGAAGCAGCTCTTCGACTAGCGCCGTCTACGACCGCGGAGCGATGGCCGTGCAGGCGCTGCGTCACCGGATCGGCACCCCGGCCTTCAAGCAGCTGCTGCGCACGGTGGGTCTCCGAGCAGGCAGGTCGGGCAACGGCCGGATCGGTGGAGTTCAAGTCACTCGCCGAAGAGGTGAGCGGCGAGCAGCTCGACGGCTTCTTCGACAGCCTGGCTGGCCACCGGACGCAAGCCCGCGCGCACGGCGGCCAACGGGCTTGCGCTGAGCCGCCTGCCACGCCCCAGCCCTGGCCGAGGAGTCGCCGCGAGATGGGTAAGATTGAGGCACATGGTCGACTACGCGGAGCTGCACACGCCAGGAGCATCGAGGACCCGAGGCCTACTGGGCCGAGCAGGCGGAGCTCGTCGACTGGATCCAGAAGCCGCGCCGGGTCCTCGACGACGACCAACCCGCCGTTCTACCGCTGGTTCCCCGACGCCACCCTGAACACCTGCTACAACGCCCTCGACCGGCACGTCGTCGCCGGCCACGGCGACCGGCCGCGCTGATCTACGACAGCGCGGTCACCGACATGAAGGCAGACCTTCAGCTATGCCGAGCTGCTGGAGCAGGTCGCGACGTTCGCCGGTGCGCTGCGCGGCTTCGGGGTGAGCGCCGGCGACCGGGTGGTGATCTACCTGCCGATGATCCCCGAGGCCGTGATCGCGATGCTGGCGTGCGCCCGCATCGGGGCGGTGCACTCGGTGGTGTTCGGCGGCTTCGCGCCGCAGCGAGCTCGCGCGTCCGCATCGACGACGCCCGGCCCAAGGTGGTGCGTGACCGCGTCGTGCGGGATCGAGCCGACCCGGGTCGTCGAGTACAAGCCGATCGTCGACCGCGCCCTCGAGATGGCCGAGCACGCGCCCGACGCTGTGGTCGTCAAGCAGCGGCCGCAGGCCGAGGCGACGCATGGTCGAGCCGCGCGACGTCGACTGGGACCTGGCGATGAAGGCCGGCCGCGACCGACGCCGGCCGAGTGCGTCGAGGTCGCGGCCACCGACCCGCTCTACGTGCTCTACACCTCCGGCACCACCGGCAAGCCCAAGGGCATCGTCCGCGACAACGGCGGCCACGCCGTCGCGATGGCCTGGTCGCTGCCGAACGTCTACGACGTGCACGCCGGGCCAGGTGTGGTGGACAGCCTCCGACGTCGGCTGGGTCGTCGGCCACTCCTACATCGTCTACGCGCCGCTGATCACCGGTGCCACCACCGTGCTCTACGAAGGCAAGCCGGTCGGCACCCCCGACGCCGGCGCGTTCTGGCGGGTGATCGCCGAGCACGGCGTCGAGGCGCTGTTCACCGCGCCGACCGCGATCCGGGCGATCAAGAAGGAGGACCCGAGCGGCGAGCTGCTGGCCGACCACGACCTCGCCGCGTTCCGCACGCTGTTCCTGGCCGGCGAGCGGCTCGACCCGGAGACCTACCACTGGGCGACCGAGCGCGCTCGGCGTGCCGGTGGTCGACCACTGGTGGCAGACCGAGACCGGCTGGGCGATCGCGGCGAACCTGCGCGGCCTGGACGCCGATGCCGATCAAGCCGGGCTCGCCGACCGTGCCGGTGCCCGGGCTACGCACGTGGAGGTGCTCGACGAGCAGGGCAAGCCCGGTCGCCGGCCGGGCACCGAGGGCGCGATCTGCCTGCGGCTGCCGCTGCCGCCGGGCACGCTGACGACGCTGTGGGGCGACGACGAGCGGTTCGTCGCGTCGTACCTGTCGGCCTTCGACGGCTACTACCTCTCCGGCGACGGCGGCTACGTCGACGAGGACGGCTACCTGTTCGTGATGGGCCGCACCGACGACGTGATCAACGTCGCCGGGCACCGGCTGTCGACCGGCTCGATGGAGGCGGTGCTCGCGCTCGCACCCGGCGGTCGCCGAGTGCGCGGTGATCGGCGTCGCCGACCCGATGAAGGGTCAGCTGCCGCGCGGCTTCGTGGTGCTCAAGGCCGGTGTCGAGCGCGACCCCGACGAGATCGGCCGCGAGCTGGTCGCGCTGGTGCGCGACGAGATCGGCGCGGTGGCGGCGTTCCGGGACGTCACCGTCGTGGCCGGCCTGCCCAAGACCCGCAGCGGCAAGATCCTGCGCAAGACGATGCGCGAGATCGCCGACGGCAAGGACGCGCGCGGTGCCGTCGACGATCGAGGACACCGAGCGTGCTCGACGCGCTGCGGCCGGCGCTCCGCCGCGGCGAGCTGCGAGGCCGGGAGCGGTCCGAGCGGTCGTCGGCCAGGTGCGGCATGCCGCGGTCGGGCCTGCGCGCAGCGCTGCGGGCTCGCGGCGTGAGCAGGCTGCGGGCCGCGCGCGAGGTCGACCGGGCGCGACCAGAGGTAGCCCTGGCCCATCGAGCAGGGGGCGTGCTGCAGCCACGCCGCCTGCTCGGGCTGCTCGACGCCCTCGGCGACCGTGGTGAGCCGCATGCTGCGGCTCATCGCGATGATCGCCTCGACCAGCGAGGTGTCGCGCCGGTGCCGCGCAGACCTGGTCGATGAAGGACTTGTCGACCTTGAGCACGTCCACCGGCAGCTGGGACAGGTAGGACAGCGAGCTGTAGCCGGTGCCGAAGTCGTCGATCGCCACCCGGACGCCGCGGTCGCGCAGCCGGCGAGGTCAGTCGAGCGGACGCTGTGCTCCATGTCGTCGAGCAGCACGCTCTCGGTGATCTCGAGGACCAGTCGCTCGGCCGGCAGCCCGGAGCTCGTGCAGCACGTCGAGCGACCTCGTCGACGAAGTCGGGCTTGGCGAGCTGCTGGGCCGCGATGTTGACCGACATCGACGGGCTGGTGCAGTCGGCTCTGCATGCCGGCGCCGGCCCGGCAGGCCTCGCGGAGCACCCAGCTGCCGAGCGGCACGATCAGGCCGCTCTGCTCGGCGACGGGGATGAACGTCCGCCGGCGGCGAGCAGGCCGCGGGTCGGGTGCTGCCAGCGCACGAGCGCCTCGAAGCCGGTGATGCGCTGGGTGTCGAGGTCGACGGTCGGCTGGTAGTGCAGCACCAGCTGCTCGTCGCGGATCGCCCGCTGCAGCTCGCTGCGCAGCGCCATGCGCTCGAGGGCCTCGCGCGTGCAGGCCGGCCTCGTAGACCGCGACCGTGCCCTTGCCGCGGTCCTTGGCCCAGTACATCGCCACGTCGGCGTTGCGCAGCGTCTGCCCGCGAGTCGGCCTCGCCGGGCGTGGCCTCGGTCATGCCGATGCTGGCGCGCACCGAGTGCGAGCGTGTCGTTGACCGGCACGGGCACGGCGAACGCCTCGAGCAGCCGGTCGGCCACCTCCTGCGCGGTCGCGATGTCCGCGTCCTCGAGGAGCACCGCGAACTCGTCGCCGCCCAGCCGGGCAGCGGTGTCACCCTGCCTGATCGTCTCGCTGATGCGCTCGGCGATGCGCTCGCAGCAGCTGGTCGCCGACGGCGTGGCCCAGGCTGTCGTTGACGTGCTTGAAGTCGTCGAGGTCGAGGAACATCACGACGAGCGGCTCGGTGGCACCGCGCCGGCGCTGGCGTGGGCGAGCCGGTCGGCGAAGAGCTGCCGGTTGGCCAGCCCGGTCAGCGTGTCGTGGAACGCCTGGTAGCTGATCTGCTCGTGCAGCGCCTCCCGGTCGGTCACGTCGCGCACGGTCAGCACCCAGCCGTCGATCGCGGCGTCGGCGAGCAGGTTGTTGAGGGTGCCCTCGAGCACCAGGTCGCGACCGTCCGCGTGCCGGGTGCGGAGCATGACGGTCTGCTCGCCCTCCCGCGACCCGGTGAGCATCCGGATGAACAGCGGGACGTCGGCCGGCAGCAGCAGGTCGACGAACCGCCTGCCGATGAGGGTCTCGGGAGACAGGCCCAGCACGGATGCCGACGACGGGCTGACGAAGGACGCGGTGGAGTCGGGCTCGAGCACGGCGACGAGGTCGGCGCTGTTCTGCACCAGGGCGAGCAGCCGACGTTCGCCGGAGTCGAGCACCTGCCGCTCGGTGAGCGCCCGTTGCAGCTCGCGGTGGCGGCGCACCAGCTGGCGGAACCAGACGAACCAGCCGATCGAGACGGCGACCAGCAGGCTCCCGAGGATCAGCATGGTCTCGCGCTCGACGGAGCGCTGGTCGGCCTCGAGGCCGTCTGCTGCCCGTCGGTTGGCGGCCTCCACCTGCGAGAAGGCGGCCGTGGAGCCGCTCGCGGCCCAGTCCTCGGTGGCCGCCTGGAGCGGTCGTGCCTGGTCGGCTCCGGTGGCGCCGAAGGCCAGGACGGCTCTCGTCACCGCACCGGTGTCGGCGCCGGGGTGCCAGGCCTGGAGGGCGCCGGTGACCCGCGCCTGGGCCACCTGCTGCGCGGTCGACGCTGTCACCGAGGTGGTTGACGACCATCAAGAAGGCGAACTCGCTCACCACGATGATCGCGGTGACCACGAACGTGATCATCATCCGGGCACGAGAAGCCGCGCTCCGATCCATGGCTCCCCTCCCGCAACCCAGGAAGCGTTGGTATTACCACGATGACGGTACGCGCGGGATCGTCCCGGTTAGTGCAGAACGCCCGATTTACCGGGTCCCGGCCGGTCTCGCTGACCCGGCGCATCCTGTGCCGTGGGAGCCGCCGACCCGGCGCGTCCGGCGGTCAGTGACCGCCGATGAGCGGGGCCATCGCGCGTGCGACGAGGCTCGGCCGCCCGGTCACCCGCTCCTCGGCGTCGGCGAACGTCATCGCCTGAGCCCGGCGTTGACCCCCAGCCAGCGCAGCGGCTCGGGCTCCCAGCGGCGCGAGCGGTGCCCGACCCAGGGCAGCCGGGTCAGCTCGGTGTCGCGCTCCAGCACCAGGTCACGCAGCGTGCGGCCGGCCAGGTTCGTCGTACCGACGCCGTCGCCGACGTAGCCGCCGGCCCAGGCCAGGCCGGTCTGCCGGTCCAGACCGACGGAGGCGACCCAGTCCCGGGGGATGCCGAGGGCGCCGCCCCACGCGTGCGTGAACCGCGCCGACGACAGCACCGGGAGCATGTCGAGCAGGGTGTGGCGCAGCTCGGGCGAACACCCGCGGCCTCGCGGTCGAAGCCGGGCTGGATGGCCGACCCGAAGTGGTACGGCGCGCCGCGACCGCCGAACACCAGCCGGCCGTCGGCGGTGCGCTGCGCCGTAGATGATCAGGTTGCGGTGGTCGGTGAACGCCTCCCGGTCGCGCAGCCCGATCTGCTCCCAGATGTCGTCGGAGAGCGGCTCGGTCGCGACGATGAGGGAGTAGACCGGCACCACGTGCGCCGCTTCATCGACTCGAGCGACCGGGTGTAGCCCTCGGTGGCGCGCACCACGACGTCGGCGCGCACCCGTGCCGTGGTCGGTGTCGCGCCCGTCCCGGGCTGCATCGCGAGCACCCGGGTCTGCTCGAAGATCCGGCCGCCGCGCCGCTCGACCGCGCGCGCCAGTCCGCGCACCAGCCGCGCGGGGTGGATCGCGGCGCAGTCCGGGGTGTAGGTCGCACCCAGCACCCGGGTCGCCGCCAGCCGCGAGCGTCGCCTCGCGGTCGTCCAGCAGCCGCAGGTCGTCCTCGCCGCGGCCCCAGGCGCGCGCCGTCGGCCACGTCGCGGCGCGCCTGGCGCCACTGCGACGCGGCTGCGGGCGAGCGAGAGCATGCCGCCCTTGTGGGCCCGGGCGTCGATGCCCTCCTCGGCGGCCACGCGCAGCACCTCGTCGACGGTGGCGCGCATCGCCTGGTGCTGCGCGAGGCGCGTGCGACCGCGGCGAGGAGCCGGGAGGGCCGGCCAGCTGTCGACAGCGACGCCGGGAACAGCGCCGAGCACCAGCCGCCGTTGCGGCCCGAGGCGCCGAAGCCCGGCCGTCTCGGCCTCGAGCACCACGACCCGCAGCGCCGGGGTCCTCGCGCAGCAGGTAGTAGGCGGTCCAGAGCCCGGTGAAGCCGGCGCCGACGACGGCGACGTCGGCGTCGAGGTCGCCCGGCAGCGGCGCGCGCGGCGCCCAGTCGTCGTCGGCGGTCTCGTGCCACAGCGGACAGCGCCGTGCCAGCGCGGGGTCGGCTCAGCGCACACCCCAGGAGTAGGTCTGCTTGCGCAGCTGGAGGTACATGAACGTCTCGGTGGAGATCGACGTTCTCGATGGTGCGGATCTTGGTCGAGAGCACCGAGAGCAGCTCCTCGTCGCTCTCGCAGACCACCTCGACCAGCAGGTCGTAGGAGCCGGCGGTGATCACGACGTAGTCGACCTCGTCGAGCGCGGCGATCGCGTCGGCGATCGGCTCGAGCTCGCCGCGTGCCCGGATGCCGATCATCGCCTGGCGGGCGAAGCCCAGCTCGAGCGGGTCGGTGACCGCGACGACCTGCATGACGCCGCGTCGACGAGCCGCTGCACCCGCTGGCGCACGGCGGCCTCGGAGAGCCCGACGACCTTGCCGATCGCGGCGTAGGAGCGGCGGCCGTCCTGCTGGAGCTCCTCGATGATCGCCTTGGAGACGTCGTCGAGCACGACGCGCGCGAGGTGTCCCGCCGTGCGACCGTTGCCCGATCGAGCGGCGGTGCTCGGTTGGGTCACCGGGCGATGGTCGCACGGGGCACGGGGGGCGTCAAAGAGTATCGGCGGTGCTGGACGAAGGATTTCGTTGCGAACGTGTTTACGTCTCCACTGAATCCCTTGTTCGGAGGCCGATGCTCTGACAGAATCCACAGACTTCCTGGGGACCCCGACCACGAGAGGACCGTCGCCGATGCCGCACCCTGACCGCAGGCCCGACGAGATCCCTGGCCGCTCCGGCAGCTGCATGCCGGCTCGCGCGGGTCGAGCCGGCGCGGCTTCCTGCGCGGCGCCGGGCTCGCCGGGCTCGGCCGTCGGCGCCCCCGCGCTGCTGTCCGCGTGCGGCACGCCGGCGGCCAAGCAGACCGCCGAGTCGTGCGTGAGCACGGACCAGTCGGCCGAGCCGAGAAGACGCTGCACTTCTCCAACTGGCCGCTCTACATCGACGAGAAGAAGGTCAAGCAGGGCGGCAAGAAGGTCACGGTCTACCCGACCCTCGAGGCGTTCGAGGAGAGACGCGGCATCAAGGTCGACTACGTCGCCGACGTCAACGACAACCACGAGTTCTTCGGCATCGTCCGCAACCAGCTCGCCGACTGCCAGCCCACCGGTCGCGACATCTTCGTGCTCGACCGACTGGATGGCCGGCCGGATGGTCAACCTCGGCTGGCTCCAGAAGCTCGACAAGAGCAACCTGCCCAACGTCGAGGCGAACCTCGTCGAAGAACCTGCGCAGCCCGAGCTGGGACAAGAACGCGGCAGTACTCCGTGCCGTGGCAGAGCGGACTGACCGGCATCGCCTACAACGCCGAAGCTGACCAAGGAGGTCGGCAGCTTCGAGGAGCTGCTCTCCCGCCCCGACCTCAAGGGCAAGGTCAGCCTGCTCTCGGAGATGCACGACACCATGATCTTCATGCTGCTGCTCGAGGGCGCGGACCCCGAGGACTTCACCGAGGACGAGTTCGGCGCGGCCATCGACCGGCTCGAGAAGGCCGTCGACGCCGGGCCAGATCCGCGCCTTCACCGGCAACGAGTACGCCCAGGACCTCGTCAAGGGCAACATCGTCGCCTGCGAGGCGTGGTCGGGTGACGTCATCCAGCTGCAGTTCGACAACCCGGACATCAAGTTCGTGGCGCCGGAGGAGGGCCTGTCGCTTCTGGAGCGACAACATGCTGGTGCCGAACAAGGCGACGCACAAGGCCAACGCCGAGGCGCTGATGGACTTCTACTACCAGCCCGAGGTCGCCGCCAAGGTCGCCGCCTGGGTGAACTACATCTGCCCCGTCGAGGGCGCCAAGGAGGCGATGGAGAAGATCGACCCGAGCCTCGTCGACAACGAGCTGATCTTCCCGGCCGAGGAGCATCCTGGCGAACGCCTACGACTTCATGGCGCTCGACGAGAAGACCGAGCAGACGTACCAGCAGCAGTTCGCCGCTGTGATCGGAGCCTGACCGTGAGTGACCCGGGCCGTGACGCGGCAGCGACGCGGCGAGCGACGCGGCGAGCGGTGCGGACCTGACCCTGACGTCGGTCACCAAGCAGTTCGGCGCGCTTCACCGCCGTCGACGACCTCGACCTCGTCGTCGAGCAGGGCAGGTTCTTCGCGCTGCTGGGGCCGTCCGGCTGCGGCAAGACGACCACGCTGCGGATGGTGGCCGGGCTCGAGGAGCCGACCAGCGGGCACGATCACCATCGCCGGGCAGGACATCAGCCAGCTCAAGCCCTACAAGCGGCCGGTCAACACCGTGTTCCAGAACTACGCGCTGTTCCCGCACCTCGACATCTTCGAGAACGTCGCGTTCGGCCTGCGCCGGCGCGGCGTCAAGGACGTCAACAAGCAGGTGCAGGACATGCTCGAGCTGGTCGAGCTCGGCGGCTTCGGCAAGCGCCGCCCGCCGCAGCTCTCGGGTGGCCAGCAGCAGCGGGTCGCGCTGGCCCGGGCGCTCATCAACCGGCCCCAGGTGCTGCTGCTCGACGAGCCGCTCGGCGCGCTCGACCTCAAGCTGCGCCGGCAGATGCAGATCGAGCTCAAGCGCATCCAGACCGAGGTCGGCATCACCTTCATCCACGTCACCCACGACCAGGAGGAGGCCATGACGATGGCCGACACCATCGCGGTGATGAACCAGGGCGTCATCGAGCAGCTGGGCGCCGCCCAGCGAGCTCTACGACCGCCCGGCCACCACCTTCGTCTCGAACTTCCTGGGCCAGTCCAACCTGGTGCAGGCCGAGGTCGTCGGCCCGCGACGGCGACGCGACCTCGTGGTGGACGCCCACGGCTGCAAGCTGCGGGCGCCGGGGTCGCGCGCGCGCCGTACCGACGGGACGGTGTGGGTCGGGCGTGCGGCCCGAGAAGGTGTTCCTCGACGAGGCCGGGCGGCGAGGCGCGCCGAGCGGCAACGCGCTGGCCGGCGGGAGTCGTCACGCGACGTCAGCTTCATCGGCGTGAGCACGCAGTACCTCGTGCCGGATGCCGTGGGGCCAGGAGCTCACGGTGTTCGAGCAGAACAGCGGCGCGCGCGACAGCTTCGCCACCGGCGACCAGGTCGACCTGCACTGGCCGCCCGAGCACACGTTCCTGCTCGACGCCGACCAGGACGCGCACGCCGGCGACGAGACCTACGCCGCAGCTGGTCGGGGCCGACGCCGCTGGCGCCGCCGCGTCATGAGCGTCGCCCAGGCCGGCGCGGCGGCCGGCGGCACGATCGGGCTCGGACCAGCGAGGCTCGCCCGCGCCGCGCAAGCGGTCGCGGCCGGCTACCTGCTGCTGCTGCCCGGGCATGCTGTGGCTGGCTGGTCTTCTTCGTGGTCCCCACCGTCCAGCTGGTCGCGCACCTCGCTCTACGACCCGAACGGGTCGCTGGAGACCGGCTACGCGATGACGTGGTCGTTCGGCAACTACTTGGACGCGCTGCAGGAGTACCACGCGACCGTTCCTGCGCTCGCTGCTACTACGCCGGCGAGCGCCACCGTGCCTGGCGCTGCTGCTGGCCTACCCGCTGGCCTACGCGATCGCGTTCAAGTCCGGGCGGCTGGAAGAACTTCATGCTGGTGCTGGTGATCGCGCCGTTCTTCACCAGCTTCCTGGTGCGCACGCTGGCCTGGAAGTCGATCCTGTCCGACAACGGCTTCGTCGTCGACGACCCTGAAGACGCTGCACATCCTCGGCCCGAGGACGGCCGGCTGCTCGCCACGTCGTTCGCCGTGGTCACCGGGCTGACCTACAACTTCCTGCCGTTCATGGTGCTGCCGCTCTACGCCAGCCTGGAGAAGATCGACCTGCGGCTCATCGAGGCCGGCAAGGACCTCTACGCCAACGGGTTCACGCCGTTCCGCAAGATCACCCTGCCGCTGTCGATGCCGGGCGTGGTCGCGGGCACGCTGCTGACGTTCATCCCGGCCGCCGGTGACTACATCAACTCCAAGCTGCTCGGCACGCCGCAGCAGAACATGATCGGCAACGTCATCGACAACACGTTCCTGGTCCAGCTCGACTACCCGGCGGCCGCGTCGTGCTCGGTGCATCTTGATGGTGGCGATCGTCGCGATGGTGCTCGTCTACGTGCGCCGCGCGGGGACGGAGGACCTGCTGTGAGGGGCTCTCGCGTCGGCCGCTGGCTCGGCGACCACGTGATCATGGGGATCGCGATCGTCGTGCTGGTCTACATGTTCCTGCCGATCTTCTTCGTGGTGCTGATGTCGTTCAACGACGCCCGCGAGCCGGCTCGTCCTACACTTTCGACGCGTTCACCTGGGACAACTGGCTGAACCCGTGCGGGTCGAGCGGGCATGTGCGCCTCGGTGGTGACCAGCCTGCAGATCGGGTTCCTGGCGACGCTGGGCGCGACCGTGCTCGGCACCCTGATGGCGTTCGCGCTGGTGCGGCACCGGTTCCGCGGCCGCGCGGCGACCAGCGTGCTGATCTTCCTGCCGATGGCCACCCCCGAGGTGGTCATGGGCTCGTCGCTGCTGGCGCTGTTCACCACCGCGGGGCTCTCGGGCAGCCTCGGCTTCTGGTCGATCCTGATCGCGCACATCATGTTCTGCCTGTCGTTCGTGGTGGTGACCGTCAAGGCACGGCTGGCCGGGCTCGACACGGCGCTACGAGCAGGCGGCGATGGACCTCTACGCCAACGAGTGGCAGACGTTCTGGCGGATCACCTTCCCGCTGGTCTTCCCGGGCATCCTGGCGGCCGCGCTGCTGAGCTTCTCGCTGTCGTTCGACGACTTCATCGTCACGAACTTCAACCACGGCAACACGATCACGTTCCCGATGTTCGTCTGGGGCACTGCCCAGCGCGGCATCCCGCCGCAGGTCAACGTGATCGGCACGACGATGTTCCTGGTCGCCCTCGCCCTCGTGCTCGGCGGCGGGCTGTTCCAGCGACGCCGACCGGTCTAGGGCATGACCAGGTCGTGACCCCGGCGCAGGCGCTGGCCGACGCCGCCCCTTCGGTCTACTGGCTCGAGGACTCTGCGCGGCCCTCGGGTCTGCCCGCCCTGCACGGTCCTGAGTCGGCCGACCTCGTCGTCGTGGGTGGTGGCTACACCGGCCTGTGGGCCGCGCTGCGCGCGAAGGAGCGCGACGCCGACCTCGACGTCGTGCTCCTCGAGGCGGGGCACTGCGGCGACCAGGCCAGCGGTCGCAACGGTGGCTTCGCCGCCGCCAGCCTGACGCACGGCTTCGGCAACGGCCTCGCGCGCTGGCCCGAGGAGATGGCGGTGCTCGACCGGCTGGGCGCGGAGAACCTGCGCGGCATCGGCGACACGGTTCGCCGCCACGGCATCGACTGCCGCTGGGAGGAGACCGGCGAGCTCAGCGTGGCGACCGCGCCTCACGAGGCCGCCGAGCTCGCGGAGCTGGCAGCTGTCCTGACCGAAGCGGGGCACGACGTGCGCCTGCTCGACGAGGCGGCCGTGCGCGCCGAGGTCGCCTCCCCGACGTACGTCGCCGGGCTGTGGGAGCCCGGGTCGACAGCGCTCGTCGAGCCGGCTCGGCTCGCCTGGGGCCTTCGGCAGGCCGTGCTCGACGCCGGCGTCCGGGTCTACGAGGGCACGCCAGCTGTCGACCTCGACGACCACGACGGCGCGCTGCACGTGCGCACCACCGCCGGCGAGGTGCGCGCCCGGCAGGTGCTGCTCGGCACGAACGCGTTCCCGCCGCTGCTGCGTCGGCTGCGGCTGATGACCGTGCCGGTCTACGACTACGTGCTGATGACCGAGCCGCTCTCGGCCGAGCAGAAGGCGTCGATCGGGTGGGAGCACAGGCAGGGCGTCGGCGACGCGTCGAACATGTTCCACTACTACCGGCTCACCCGCGACGACCGGATCCTGTGGGGCGGCTACGACGCCGTCTACCACTACGCGCAGCCGCATCGACACCTCGCCTGGAGCAGCACGGCCCCACGCACGCCCTGCTTGCCGACGCAGTTCTTCACGACCTTCCCGCAGCTCGAGGGGCTGCGGTTCACGCACCGGTGGGCGGGCGTCATCGACACCTCCACCAGGTTCACGGCGTTCTTCGGCACGGCGTACGGCGGACGGCGTCGCCTACGCCCTGGGCTACACCGGTCTCGGCGTGGCGGCCACCCGCTTCGGCGCCGACGTGGCGCTCGACCTGCTGGCGGGGGAGGAGACCGAGCGCACGCGGCTGGCGATGGTGCGAGAGAAGCCGATGCCCTTCCCGCCCGAGCCGTTCCGCTTCGCCGGCGTGCAGCTGACGCGCTGGTCGATGGCGCGCGCCGACGCGAACAGCGGTCGCCGCAACCTGTGGCTGCGCGCGCTCGACAAGGTGGGCCTGGGCTTCGACTCCTGACGGCCGCCCGGCATCCTGGACGCATGGTGCGCGCGGTCGAGGTCAAGATCAGCGGTGACGTCCAAGGCGTCTCGTTCCGTGGCTACACCGCGCAGGAGGCGGTGCGCCTCGAGCTCGTCGGCTGGGTCCGCAACGAGGACGACGGCACGGTTGCTGCCCACTTCGAGGGCCCCGAGGACGCCGTCGAGGAGATGCTCACCTGGTGCCGCCAGGGCTCACCCGCCGCCGAGGTCCGCAACGTCGGGGTGGAGGACGTCGAGGTCAGCGGCTCGGACTCGTTCGAGGTCGACTACTGACGCGATCCGCCATGCGGCTCGAGGCACGAACGGCTACAGGTTGCCCAGGCCGGCCCCGGCGATCACGGTGCCGATCAGGATCATCACCACGGCGGTGATCAGCAGGCCGTTCTCGGTCAGCCAGGTGCGCGCGGCGTTCAAGCGGGGTTCCATCCGATGCGGGAACAGCAACGTCATCACCGTGGGGATCGACACCGTCGACGTCGCGAGGGCCGTGTAGATCGCGATCATCACCAGGCTCTCGGCCCCGCCGAGCTTCTCACCGCGGAGCACCAGGCTCGCCGCCGCGGCGAGCAGCAGCGCCTTGGGTCGGATGTTGAGTGCCAGGCCGATGCCGAAGGCGGGCAGCGACCCGAAGGTGTCGATCCGGTTGACCCAGCTGGGCAACGGGCCGGCGCCGTTCTCCTTGCGCCTGTGAAGCGCGAGCAGACCGAGCCCGACCAGCCCGATGCCGATGATGATCTCGAGGACGCCGATGGTGGTCTCCGGCCGGCGACGTGGGTGCACCGGGAGGGCCTGCGCGGCGAGGGTCCCGAGGATCATGACCGCCAGGCAGCCGAGGATCCAACCGGCCAGGAATGGCAGGGCCGACTCCCCGCGTCGGGGGGACAGCAAGATGACGGTCACCGCGACGATAGGCATCGAGCTCACGGCGGCGGCGAGAGCCAGCGGAAGGATGCCACCCAACGCCTGCCACATAGCGCCTCCACGTGCGATCGAGTGTCCGAGATCCCGCGTTTGCGCGACGGGTGACTAGCGGTCGGGCGGCAGCAGCGGCTTCTCGCCGCGAGCCTTCAGCTGCTGCACCGCCCAGGCGTTTCCGTCGGGGTCGTTGAACCCGAAGAACGTACCGCCGTCGCGCTCGTCGAACACGGTGATCTCGCTGCACTCGACACCGCGGCCCATCAGCTCCTCGCGGGCGGCCGCAGCGTCCGCGACGCACAGCTGCACGCCGCGCAGCGAGCCGGGGGCCATCTCGTTCTGCGACGGCAGGTCGCCCACCACGATCGAGCACCCGGACCCGGGAGGCGTCAGCTGCGCGACGTGCATGTGCTCGTTGATGGTGTTGTGGTCCAAGTGGAAGCCCACCTGGTCGCGGTAGAACGCGATCGCGCTATCGATGTCGTTCACCGGGACGATCACTACTTCCAGGGTCCAGTCCATGTCGTCCACCCTGCTGGTTGCGGTGTCACGTGTCGAGGCCTCGCGCCAACCGAGCGAGGTGGTCGAACGGGATCTCGTGCACCAGCGGATCCGCGTGCCGGTGCTCGAGCTGCCACCGGTCACCGAGCCGTCGGAAGACCAGCGTCACGCGAAGCGACAGGTCCTGGTCGGGCAGGCCACCCACCTCTCCGTGCTGGCGCTCCACCGCCACCAGCACAGCCAGGTCGCCCGACGTGTAGGACTGCTGTACGTCGAGCCGTGCTTCTCCCGAAGTGAAGAACCTGCTGTCCTCGTCCGCACGCTCCTCGTCGTACTTCTCGCGTCTGGTCTCACCGCCGGACGGCGGCATCAGCGTCCAGTCGTCGGAGTAGTCGAACAGCGACAGGTAGTGGTGGCTGTCGCCGCGGATGTAGGCCTTGGCGGCCTCGTCCATCCGCTCGATCAGCTCCGCAAGCTCCTGCTCCGTGATACCTCGCTCACTCATCTCGCCATCGTGGCACTCACTTCCCGCACCTGGAATCACGAGAGAGCGGGCACGATCCAGTTGGCGAGCAGGAGGGAGACCGTGGTGCCGGTGACGAGGCTCAGGACCAGGTTCCGGCGCCACAGGTGGACCGCGACGGTCACGGCCAGCCCGGCCAGCTGCGGCACGGCGCGGCCGGGGTCGGTCAGGTGCAGGCCGGCCAGGCAGTAGACAGCAAGGATGCTGATGGCGCCGAGGGGCATCCATCGGCCGACGTCTGCCAGCAGAGCGGAGTCTCGAAGCGCGCTCTTCATCGCGAACGGGATCGCCCGCAGCGTGAACGTGATGGCCACGGCCACGGTCAGGGCGAGAGCGGTGTAGCCGGGGTCAGCCACGAGGTTGCTCGAGTCGGCTCGACCTGCCGGTCGAGCTGGTTGGAGACGGTGCCGAGCAGCGAGGGCGGCGGCGAAGAGCGTCATCGCGACCAGCAGCATCGACCCGGGCGCGAAGACCAAGGCGACCGCCGCGGCGGCGACGGCGAGCAGAAGCGTGCGGGTGTCGGGACGCGCTCGGTACGCGTCCATCGCAAGGACGACGAACATGGCCGTGAGGATGAAGTCCAGCCCCTCGAGCCCTCGCAGCGCGGTGGCACCGGCGAGCCCGCCGACCAACGCGCCGGTCGCCCAGGAGGCGTGCAGCCCGAGCTGCGCCCACAAGATGTGGCCGCCGGTCAGCGACTCGGACTCCTTGGCGGTCGTGATGGCGTACGCCTCGTCGGTGAGCGCGAAGATGCTGTAGGCCTTGCGCCACCCTCGGACGCGGTGCAGGGGGAACGAGAGGCCGTAGAACAGGTGCCGGGAGTTGACCAGCAGGGTCGTCACCGCGATCGCGAGGATCGGCGCACCCGACGCGAGCATGCCGACGAGCAGGAACTCCACCGAGCCCGCGAACACCACCGTCGAGATCACGGGCGCCAGCCACCAGGGCAGCCCGTGGCTGGTGACGACGATCCCGAAGCCGATGCCGATCGCGAACAGACCCGACCAGATCACCCAGGTCTCCTGGGTCGCGACGCGGAGGTCGGACCGGTCGTCGCCGGGCACCGCCCCTCGGCGCAATCACTTCTGCTGTCATGCAGCAACGATAGGAAGAAATAGGCGCAAGGTGCTTGCTTGTTGTTGTGCCATAGCGCGTCGAGTGAGCAACTATTGACGCATGGATGCCCTGGACCACGCAATCATCACTCACCTGCAGCAGGACGGTCGGCTGACCAACCAGGAGCTGGCGGCTCGCGTGGGACTCACCCCGGCGCCGTGCCTGCGTCGGGTACGACGCCTGGAGTCCGACGGAGTCGTCACCGGCTACCGCGCGGTCGTGGATCCCGAAGCCCTCGGACGCGGCTTCGAGGTGCTCATCCACGCCGACCTGATCGCCAAGGACCTCGCCACCGTGGAGGCGTTCGAGGAGCGCGTCGCGGCGATGGAGGAGGTGGCCGAGCTGCGCAGGATGTTCGGCCTCCCCGACTACTTCATCCGGGCCCAGGTCGCCGACTCGGCGGCGTACGAACGCTGGCTCACCACCCACCTCATGGGTGACCCCGCGATCGCTCGGGTCGACTCGCGCATCACGATGAAGCTCGTCAAGTCGCGCTGACTGGCGAGTCCGCAGGTGTGACGCCCGTCACGAGGGGTAGGAGGACCTGTCGGGAGCTCAGCCGTACTCGGGAAGGCAGGCAGACCGATGACTCTCGACCCCTCGCAGGCGCACAAGGCGCGAGCAGCCGAAGGGACAGACGAGCACCGTCGGCAGGTGCGCAAGGCGGCACTCGCCAGCATCGTCGGGACCACCATCGAGTGGTACGACTACTTCCTCTACGGCACCGCGGCGGCACTTGTGTTCCCGAAGGTGTTCTTCCCCGAGTCGAGCGACTACGCCGGGCAGCTGGAGTCCTTCGCGACCCTGTTCGTCGGCTTCGCGGCGCGGCCGATCGGTGCGGCGATCTTCGGCCACTGGGGTGACCGCATCGGTCGCAAGACGACGCTGATCATCACGCTGCTGCTGATGGGGGTGGCCTCGACCCTGATCGGTGTCCTGCCGGGCGCGGCGTCGATCGGCGCCTGGGCGGCCATCCTGCTGGTGGCGCTTCGCGTGCTGCAGGGCATCGCGGTCGGTGGCGAGTGGGGCGGCTCTGTCCTGCTCTCGATGGAGTGGGGTGACCAGAAGCGGCGTGGGCTGATGGGCAGCTGGCCGCAGATGGGCGTCGCCGCGGGGCTGTTCCTCGGCACACTCGTCTTCACGATCGTGAACCGTGCCTTCGGTGAGGAGGCGTTCGTCAACGGCGCCTGGCGCATCCCGTTCCTGCTCAGCCTCGTGCTGGTCGCGATCGGTCTGTTCATCCGGATGCAGATCCTCGAGACCCCGATGTTCGCCGCGGTCATCACTGAGGAGAAGGTCGCGAAGACACCGGTGAAGGACGTCGTCCGCGACCACTGGCGTGAGATCGGGCTCTCCGCCCTGGTGCGGATGTCGGAGCAGATGCCGTTCTACGTGGTCACGACGTTCGTGCTCGCCTACTTGATCGACGACGACCACGGCTACAGCAAGAACTTCGTCCTGGTGGGCACGCTCATCGCGTCCGCGATCGAGCTGGTGCTCGTGCCGACGTTCGGACATCTCTCCGACACGATCGGGCGCAAGAAGATCTACATGACCGCCGCGTCGATCATGGGCGTCTGGGGATTCGTCTACTTCGGGATGCTCGACAGCGGCGTCGCGTGGGTCGCGTTCCTCGCGGTGTGCCTCGGCCTGGTGCCGCACGCGATGCACTACGGCCCGCAGGCCGCGCTGATCGCCGAGAGCTTCCCGACCTCGCTGCGGTACGGCGGGTCGGGACTCGGCTACCAGTTCGCCTCGCTGATCGCGGGTGGACCGGCGCCGCTCGTCGCGACGTTCCTGCTGCACGAGTTCGGTACGGCGTACGCCATCTCGGCATACATCTTGGTCTCGGCGCTCATCACGCTGGCCGCCTGCGCCGCGCTGCCCGACCGCAGCCGCGCCGACATCAGCGACGACGCGACGTACGCACGCACCCCGGTCGCGTCGAAGAGTCCCTGACCCGCGGGCTCAGAGGAGGCTCCAGGCCTCCTCGAGCACCGGGCGGAGGTTCTGCTCGATCTCGTCGAAGTGCTCCTGTCCGCAGATCAGCGGCGGGGCGAGCTGCACGACGGGGTCACCGCGGTCGTCGGCCCGGCAGTAGAGACCGGCAGCGAACAACGCCTTGGACATGAAGCCGCGCAGCAGCTTCTCGGCCTCGGCCTCGTTGAACGTCTCCTTGGTCTCCTTGTCCTTGACCAGCTCGATGCCGTAGAAGTACCCGTCGCCGCGGACGTCGCCGACGATCGGGAGGTCCTTCAGCTTCTCCAGCGTGGTCCGGAACGCGTCCTGGTTCTCGAGCACGTGGCGGTTGATGCCCTCGCGCTCGAAGATGTCGAGGTTGGTGAGCCCGATCGCCGTGGAGACCGGGTGGCCGCCGAACGTGTAGCCGTGCATGAACGACTCGGCGCCGTGCAGGAACGGCTCGGCCAGCCGGTCGCTTGCGATCATCGCGCCGAGCGGTGCGTAGCCGGACGTGATGCCCTTGGCGCAGGTGATCATGTCGGGCTGGTAGCCGTAGCGCTCCGCGCCGAACATGTGCCCGAGCCGCCCGAACGCACAGATCACCTCGTCGCTGACCAGCAGCACGTCGTACTCGTCGCAGATCTCGCGGACCCGCTGGAAGTAGCCGGGCGGGGGTGGGAAGCAGCCGCCGGCGTTCTGCACCGGCTCGAGGAACACCGCGGCAACCGTCTCGGGGCCCTCGTCCTCGATCGCGACCGCGATCTGGTCGGCGGCCCAGCGGCCGAAGGCCTCGAGGTCGTCGCCGTGCTCCGGGGCGCGGTAGAAGTTCGTGTTCGGCACCCGGAAGGTCGAGGGCACCAGCGGCTCGAAGACTGCCTTGAGACCCGGCAGGCCGGTGATCGACAGGGCACCCTGGGTGGTGCCGTGGTAGGCGATCGAGCGGCTGATCACCTTGTGCTTCATGGGCTTGCCGGTGAGCTTGAAGTAGTTCTTGGCGAGCTTCCACGCGGTCTCCACCGCCTCGCCGCCGCCGCTGGTGAAGAACACGCGGTTCAGGTCGCCGGGGGCGTAGTTCGCCACTCGCTCCGCGAGCTCGATGGCGTTGGGGTGCGCGTAGGACCAGAGCGGGAAGAACGCCAGCTCCTTGGCCTGCTTGGCAGCGGCCTCGGCCATCTCCGTGCGCCCGTGGCCCAGCTGGCTCGTGAAGAGCCCGCCCAGTGCGTCGAGGTAGCGGCGGCCCTTGGCGTCGTACACGTAAGCGCCCTCACCGCGCACGATGATCGGCACGTCGGCGTTGTCGTAGCTCGACATGCGCGTGAAGTGCATCCACAGGTGCTCTTTCGCGGACTTCTGCAGACCGGCGTAGGTCTCGTCGTCGAACGGCAGGGACGCGTCTTGGGTCATCGGTGCCTCTCCTCAAAGCATGCGGCCAGGTGGCTGACTCCATCGTGCCGGGTCGGGTCAAAGCAAAGCAAGCGAATCCGTTGGTCTGAGACCGGAAATCCCACCTGTTCCGGCGATTCCGGGTAGCGCGACGACGAAATCCGAAGCACACTGACGCCCGTGCATGCGTCCCGGGTCTTCCGCAACGGCCAGGTCTTCGACGGACGCCGGTCGTTGCGCGGCCATGGGCTCGCGCTCGCAAACGACCGCGTCCTCGCCGTCGCACCCGAGGCCGACCTCGACGACCTCGTCGGCCCGGGCACCGAGGTCGTCGACCTTGCGGGCGGGGTGGTGCTGCCCGGGTTCCAGGACGCGCACGTGCACCCGGTGAGCGCCGGCGTCGAGCGGGCGCGTTGCGACCTGACCGACCTGGGCTCTGCCGAGGAGTATCTGGTCGCGGTGAAGGAGTACGCCGCCGCGAACCCCGATCGCCCCTGGGTCCTCGGTGGTGGCTGGTCGATGCCGGCGTTCGGTCCGACGGGACCGCGGGCGTCCGACCTCGACGCGGTCGTGCCGGACCGCCCGGTGTTCTTGCCCAACCGCGACCATCACGGCGCCTGGGTCAACACCGTCGCACTGCGGCTGGCGGGCATCGACGAGACGACTCCCGACCCGGCCGACGGTCGCATCGAGCGCGACCCGTCGGGCGCGCCGAGCGGGACCCTGCACGAGGGCGCGATGGAGCTCGTGCGTGACCGCATCCCCGCCACCACCGACGCGGAGTACGACGCCGCCCTGCAGCTGGCGCAGGGCTACCTGCACTCGCTCGGGCGTGACTGCCTGGCAGGACGCCATCCTCGGGGAGTACGCCGGCAGTGGTGACCCGGCCTCGGCCTACCTGCGCGCGGTCGAGGCCGACGCGCTGACCGTCCGGGTGCGCGGTGCGCTGTGGTGGGAGCGCGACCGCGGCCTCGAGCAGGTCGAGCACCTGCTCGACCGTCGCAAGATGCTCACCCGCGGTCGCCTCGACGCCGGCACCGTGAAGGTCATGCAGGACGGGGTCGCGGAGAACTACACCGCCGCGATGTCTCGGCCCTACCGCGACGCCGAGGGCAGGCAGACCGGCAACAGCGGTCTGTCGTTCCTCGAGCCCCAGCTGCTCGACGTGGTCGTCACCCGCCTGGACGCCGAAGGCTTCCAGGTCCATGTTCACGCCATCGGGGACCGGGCGGTCACGGAGGCACTCGACGCCTTCGCGACCGCCCGGGCGGCGAACGGGCCTTCGACGGGGCGCCACCACATCGCCCACCTGCAGTTCGTCGCACCGGCGGACCGCCCGCGCTTCGCGGACTTCGACGTGACCGCGAACATGCAGGCGCTGTGGGCGGCGAGCGACGAGGCGCTGACCGAGATGACGCTGCCCTTCGTCGACGACGACGCTCGCCGGCTGGCTTTACCCCTTCGGGTCGTTGGCTGCCGCCGGGGTCCGGCTCGCCGCCGGGAGCGACTGGCCGGTCACCACGCCCGATCCGATCGCCGCCATCCACGTCGCCGTCAACCGCACCGATGCGGACGAGCCGGGCGAGCCGCTGCTGCCGCAGGAGGCGCTGAGCGTCGAGCAGGCGTTCGCGGCCTACACCAGCGGCTCGGCGTTCGTGAACCACCTCGACGAGACTGGCCTGCTCGCCCCGGGCATGCTCGGCGACCTCGCGGTGCTCGACCGCGACCCGTTCGCCGGTGACCCCAACGGGATCGCCGAGACCCGCGTCGTCGCGACGTACGTCGACGGGCAGGCCGTGTTCACCGCCTGAGGCGACGAGTTCGGCACGCGGAATCGGCAACCAGGGAGGATTTCGTCGTTGACAGACCCTTGGGCATACCGGATTCGTAGCGTGCTGGGTAGGCTCGGGCCACCGATCCCACGGACCCAGGAGTAGCGCTCGATGGCCGACAAGAGGTTCCGCAACATCATCAACGGCGAGTCGGTGGATGCCGCCGACGGCGCGTCCTACGACATCGTGAACCCCGCGACGGGAGCCGTCTACGCGCAGGCTCCGGCGTCCGGCGAGGAGGACGTCGACCGCGCGATGAAGGCGGCCGAGAACGCCTTCGAGGACTGGGGCGACTCGACACCCGGCGAGCGGCAGCTGGCGCTGCTCAAGATCGCCGACGCGCTCGAGTCGCGGGCCGAGGAGTTCGTGAAGACCGAGTCGGACAACACCGGCAAGCCCCTCGGGCTCACGATGAGCGAAGAGATGCCGATGGCGCTCGACCAGATCCGGTTCTTCGCCGGCGCGGCCCGGGTGCTGGAGGGCAGGTCCGCCGGTGAGTACATGAAGGACCACACGTCCTACATCCGCCGCGAGCCGATCGGCGTCGTGGGCCAGGTGACGCCCTGGAACTACCCGCTGATGATGATGATCTGGAAGATCGCACCGGCGCTCGCCGCCGGCAACACGATCGTGCTCAAGCCCTCCGACACCACGCCGGCGTCGACGACGCTCTTCGCCGAGATGGCCCAGGAGTTCCTGCCGCCCGGTGTCTTCAACGTGGTGTGCGGCGACCGTGACACCGGTCGCGCCGTGGTCGAGCACCCGACGCCGCAGCTGGTATCGATCACCGGCTCGGTGCGCGCCGGGATGGAGGTCGCCGGGTCGGCGGCCAAGCAGCTCAAGCGAGCCCACCTCGAGCTCGGCGGCAAGGCGCCGGTCATCGTCTTCGACGACGCCGACCTCGAGAAGGCCGCAGCCGGGATCGCCGAGGCGGGCTACTTCAACGCCGGCCAGGACTGCACCGCGGCCACCCGCGTGCTCGCGGGTCCGAAGGTCCACGGCGACTTCGTCGCGGCGCTCACCGAGCAGGCCAAGGAGGCCAAGACCGGCCTCCCCGACGACGAGGACGTGCTCTACGGCGCCCTCAACAACAAGAACCAGCTCGAGCGGGTCACCGGCATGATCGACCGGCTGCCCGACCACGCCAAGGTCGAGACCGGCGGCAGCCGCCAGGGCGACGAGGGCTACTTCTACAGCCCGACCGTCGTCTCGGGGCTCAAGCAGGACGACGAGGCGGTCCAGGACGAGATCTTCGGGCCGGTCATCACCGTGCAGCAGTACTCCGACGAGGCGGAGGCGCTGCGCTGGGCCAACGGCGTCAAGTACGGCCTGGCGTCCTCGGTGTGGACCAAGGACCACGCTCGCGCGATGCGGATGGCCAAGGGGCTGGACTTCGGTTGCGTGTGGATCAACACCCACATCCCGATCGTCGCTGAGATGCCGCACGGCGGCTTCAAGCACAGCGGCTACGGCAAGGACCTCTCGATGTACGGCCTCGAGGACTACACGCGCATCAAGCACGTCATGTCCTACATCGGCGACTGAGCAGGGGGCCGCGAGGAACGAGCGGGCCGCGTGGCGAAGGAGGGTCGAGCAAGCGCCTCGGCCGAGGTACGAGGTCGTGACGCGCGCGTCGAGACCTGGCGAGACGAAAGGCAATCTGGACCGTGAAGATCCTTCTGGTCGGCGCCGGAGGCGTCGGCGCAGCCTTTGCCGCCATCGCCGCGAGGCGTGACTTCTTCGAGACGGTCGTGGTCACCGACTACGACCTCACGCGTGCGGAGAAGGCCGCGGCCATCGACGACCGGTTCACCGCTGCGCAGGTCGACGCGTCGTCGGCGTCGTCGGTCGCCGACCTGGTGCGCGAGCACTCGATCACGCACGTGATGAACGCGGTCGACCCACGGTTCGTGATGCCGATCTTCGACGGTGCGCTCGCCGGAGGTGCTGACTACCTCGACATGGCGATGTCGCTGTCGCGGCCACATCCCGACGCGCCGTACTCCAAGGTCGGCGTGAAGCTCGGCGACGAGCAGTTCGCGCAGGCGGAGCAGTGGGAGAAGGACGGTCGCCTTGCGCTGTGCGGGATCGGCGTAGAGCCGGGGCTCTCCGACGTGTTCGCGAGGTACGCCGCGGACCACCTGTTCAGCGAGATCGAGGAGCTCGGCGTCCGCGACGGGGCGAACCTCACCGTCGAGGGCTACGACTTCGCGCCGTCGTTCTCGATCTGGACGACCATCGAGGAGTGCCTGAACCCGCCGGTGGTGTGGGAGAAGGAGCGCGGCTGGTTCACCACCGAGCCGTTCAGCGAGCCGGAGACGTTCGACTTCCCCGATGGCATCGGGCCGGTCGAGTGCGTCAACGTCGAGCACGAGGAAGTGCTGCTCATGCCTCGCTGGGTCGAGGCGAAGCGGGCCACGTTCAAGTACGGCCTCGGCGAGGAGTTCATCGACGTCCTCAAGACGCTTCACAAGCTCGGCCTGGACAAGACCGACAAGGTACGCGCCAGCGGTGTCGAGGTCTCACCCCGCGACGTCGTCGCTGCCTGCCTGCCGGACCCGGCCAGCCTCGGCGACAAGATGCGCGGCAAGACCTGTGCCGGGCTGCAGGTGACCGGCAAGGGCAAGGACGGCCAGCCGCGGTCGACGTACCTCTACCACGTGGTCGACAACGAGTGGTCGATGCGCGAGTACGGCCACCAGTGCGTGGTCTGGCAGACCGCGGTCAACCCCGTGGTGGCGCTCGAGCTGCTCGCGGCCGGCACCTGGTCGGGCAACGGGGTGCTCGGGCCGGAGGCGTTCGACGCGCAGCCGTTCCTCGACCTGCTCACGGAGTACGGCGCCCCCTGGGGTCAGCGCGACGACTAGTGCCCCGCGTTCAGCAGGACCTAGCCTCGAGCGCATGAGCGAACCGCTGGACATCCCCGAACTGCTGGAGCAGCTGACGCTGGAGGAGAAGGCGTCGCTGGTGCTCGGCTCCGACTTCTGGCACACCGCGCCGGTCGAGCGGCTCGGCATCCCCGCGGTGATGGTCGCCGACGGCCCGCACGGGCTGCGCAAGGAGGAGGACTCCTCAGGCGCGGGCGCGCTGGGGGCGAGCGTCCCGGCGACCTGCTTCCCGACCGCCTCGGGGCTCGCGTCGTCGTGGGACGTCGACCTGCTCCGCCGGATCGGTGAGGCGCTCGGCCGCGAGGCACGAGCAGCAGACGTCGCCGTGCTGCTCGGCCCCGGCGTCAACATCAAGCGGTCGCCACTGTGCGGTCGCAACTTCGAGTACTTCTCCGAGGACCCGCGGCTGGCGGGGGAGCTCGGCACCGCGATCGTGGTGGGGGTGCAGAGCCAGGGGGTGGGCACGTCGCTGAAGCACTTCGCGGCCAACAACCAGGAGACCGACCGTGCCCGCGTCAGTGCCGACGTCGACGAACGCGCGTTGCGTGAGATCTACCTGCCGGCGTTCGAGCGGGTGGTCACGCTGGCGCAGCCCTGGACCGTGATGTGCTCCTACAACAAGGTCAACGGCGTGTACGCCTCGCAGCACCACTGGCTGCTCACCGAGGTGCTGCGCGACGAGTGGGGGTTCGAGGGACTGGTCGTCTCCGACTGGGGGGCGGTGCACGACCGTCCCGCAGCGGTGGCCGCGGGCCTGGACCTCGAGATGCCTCCGCAGCTCGGTCACAGCGACCGGGCGGTCGAGGCGGCGGTGCGCGACGGGCGGGCTCGACGAGGAGCTGCTCGACACGTCGGTGGCCCGGGTGCTCTCGCTGGTCGACGACGCGCTGGCCGGGACGGGTGACCATCCGGAGCCCGCGACGGTGGACCTCGACGCCCACCACAGCCTCGCTCGGCAGGCGGCGCTGGAGTGCGCGGTGCTGCTCAAGAACGACCGCGACGTGCTGCCGCTCGACCTGCGCGCAGGGCAACGGCTGGCCGTCGTGGGGGAGTTCGCGCGCACCCCTCGCTTCCAGGGCGCCGGGAGCTCACAGGTCAACCCGACGCGAGTCGACGTCCCCCTCGACGAGCTGCGGGCCGGCGTCCCCGCCGACGTCGAGGTCGTCTTCGCTGCCGGCTTCGGCGAAGGTGCCGACGCCGACGAAGCGGTCGACGCCGCACGCGGCGCGGATGCCGTGGTGGCCTTCCTCGGTCTCCCGGCGAGCGCGGAGTCGGAGGGCTTCGACCGCAGCGACATGGACCTGCCCGCCGACCAGGTGGCCCTCCTGGCACGGCTGGCCGAGGTGAGCGACAGCGTGGTGGTCGTGCTCGCGAACGGCTCCGCCGTCACGACCGCGCCCTGGGACCACGACGCGGCCGCGGTGCTCGAGTGCTGGTTGTCCGGCCAGGCGGCCGGGTCGGCGGTGGTCGACCTCCTGCTGGGCGCGGCAAGCCCGTCCGGGAAGCTGGCCGAGACGATCCCGCTGCGGCTGGAGGACACCAGCTCCTACCTCGCCTTCCCGGGCGACTCCGGGCACGTGAGGTACGGCGAGGGCATCTTCGTCGGCTACCGCGCCTACGACCGCCTCGACCGTGCGGTCGCCTACCCCTTCGGCCACGGCCTGTCCTACACGACCTTCGGCTACGACGACCTCGCCGTCGAGGTCACCGGCCGCCATGGCGACGGCGACCTCAGGGTGCGGGTCACCTGCTCGGTGACCAACACCGGCAGCCGCGCCGGCGCCGAGGTGGCGCAGCTGTACGTCGCCGACCCGATCGCCTCGGTCGCACGACCGGTGCGTGAGCTGCGCGGCTTCGCGCGGCTGACGCTGGCCCCGGGCGAGACCGGGCACGCGGTCTTCGAGCTCGACGCCCGTGACCTGTCGTTCTGGTCGGAGTCCGTCGGGGACTGGGTGCTCGAGGAGGGCGAGTTCGAGATCGCGGTGGGGGCATCCTCGCGCGACCTCCGGCTGACCGCGTCGACGTACGTCGAGGCCCCGCGGGTCGCGCCCCCGCTGGGTGCGATGTCCTCGTTGGAGGAGTGGCTCGACGACCCGGAGGGTGCGGCCGCGCTGCGCGAGGTGCTGGGCACCGCCGACGGTCGCCTTGCGGGCATGCTCGGCGACCCGCACCTGGTCCAGGTGATCGGCAACTTCCCGATGAGCACGCTCGCCGGGTTCCCGAACGTCGACCTCGACCACACGATGCTCGACGAGCTCGTCGCCCGGGTCAGCCGGTGAAGGGGTTGGTCCACCAGCCGAGGTCGATCTCGTCCTTCTCCGGGTTGCTCGCGTCCCAGCACACCCAGTGCGGACGGACGCCCACCTCCCAGGCGAGCCGGAAGCTGCGGAAGTTGCCGTGCGCGTAGGCGTTGCACTCGTCGACGGCGGCGTCGTGGGTGGCCGGCGTCGCGGCGGGGCCGTAGAGATAGGCGAGCACGCAGAAGACCACGACGACGGCCGCCGCGAGGCGGCGGACGGTGTGGAACGTGAGGTTCGTTCCGACTGCGGACACGGCCATCTCTGGTGCCCTTGCTGCTCCCTGACGACCCAGTGGTCGCGCTGGAACCAGAGTAGGAAGGGTTCGCCTGATTTGTAGTGGAATCGGCCAGAAAGTCGGACTCTGTCAGGCGGTCTCGTCGAACGCCGACGCCACCACGTCGAACGCCTCGGTCAGCAGCGCGTCGGTGGTCACCAGCGGAGGCAGGAACCGCAGCACGTTGCCGTAGGTGCCGCAGGTCAGCGTGACCACGCCCTGCTGGTGGCAGGCAGCCGAGACCGCGCCCGCGCGGACCGGGTCGGGGGTGATGCCGTCGTCGCCGACGACCTCGACGGCGACCATCGCGCCGCGACCCCGGATGTCGCCGGCGGCGGGGTGCTTCTCGGCGATCACGGCCAGCCGGCCCTTGATCAGCTCACCGATCTCACGGGCGCGGGCCGGGAGGTCCTGCTCCTTCATGGTCTCGATTGCGCCGAGAGCCGCAGCGCATGCCACCGGGCTGCCGCCGTAGGTGCCGCCGAGGCCGCCCACGTGGACCGCGTCCATGATCTCGGCGCGTCCGGTGACGCCGGCGAGCGGCAGACCACCAGCGATGCCCTTGGCAGTGGCGATGACGTCCGGGACGACGCCCTCGTGGTCGCAGGCGAACCAGTCACCGGTGCGGCAGAAGCCGGTCTGGATCTCGTCGGCGACGAAGACGATGCCGTTCTTCTCGGTCCACTCACGCAGTCGCGGCAAGAACCCGTCGGCCGGCACCACGAAGCCGCCCTCGCCGAGGATCGGCTCGATCACCAGGCAGGACAGGTTCGTCGCGCCCACCTGCTTCTCGAGCACGTCGATGGCGCGGTCGGCCGCGGCGGCACCGGAGATCGGACCGCCCTCGAGGTGTGGCTCGCGGAACGGGTAGGACATGGGCGCGCGGTAGACCTCCCCGGCGAACGGCCCGAAGCTGTGCTTGTAGGGCATGGACTTCGCCGTCATCGCCATCGTGAGGTTCGTGCGCCCGTGGTAGGCGTGGTCGACCACGGCCACCGCGTCGCGGCCGGTGAAGGCCCGCGCGACCTTGACGGCGTTCTCGACCGCCTCGGCGCCGGAGTTCAGCAGCGCCGACTTCTTCTCGTGGTCACCGGGGGTCAGCTCCGCGAGGTGCTCGCACACGTCGACGTAGCCGTCGTACGGGGTGACCATGAAGCAGGTGTGCGTGAACGCCTGCACCTGGGCGCTCACCCGCTCCACCACGTGCGGTGCGGCGTTGCCGACGCTGACCACCGCGATGCCCGAGCCGAGGTCGATCAGCGAGTTGCCGTCGGCGTCGACCAGCACCCCGCCGCCGGCGGCCTCGACGAAGACCGGGAGCACGGTCCCGACTCCCTTCGCGACGTGCTTCCCGCGTCGTTCGAACTTCTCCCTGGAGCGGGGGCCGGGGATCTCGGTGACGAGGCGGCGCTCCTGCGGGAGGCCGGGGCCGCCGTCGAGCGAGGTGGAGGGGGACGAGGTCGTGGTCATCTGCTCAGCGTATTCCGGCAGGATGGGTCGCATGAAGAGCCGCCGAGACGTCGTGCTGCTCGGCTCGACCGGTTCCATCGGCACCCAGGCGCTCGACCTGGTCCGCGCCAACCCGGACCGCTTCCGGGTGATCGCCATGACGGCCGGCGGTTCCCAGCCGGACCTGTTCCGTGAGCAGGTCGAGGAGCTCGCGGCCGGCCTTCGCCGATCTGGGGGAGGACGCCTCCGTCGAGGCCGCCGCGATGGAGTGCGACGTGGTGCTCAACGGCATCACCGGCGCGGTCGGCCTGCGACCCACCCTCGCCGCACTCGACGCGGGCAACACCTTGGCGCTGGCCAACAAGGAGTCGCTGATCATCGGCGGCCCGCTGGTGACCGCTCGCGCGAAGCCGGGTCAGATCGTCCCCGTCGACTCCGAGCACAGCGCGCTCGCGCAGTGCCTGCGGGGCGGGCGCGCCGACGAGGTGCGGCGCCTGGTGCTGACGGCCAGCGGCGGACCGTTCCGCGGCCGGAGCCGCGAGGACCTGCACGACGTCACCCCCGAGCAGGCGCTGGCCCACCCCACCTGGTCGATGGGCCCGGTGGTGACGGTGAACTCCGCGACCCTGGTGAACAAGGGGCTCGAGGTCATCGAGGCGCATCTGCTCTTCGGCATCCCCTTCGACCGGATCGAGGTCGTCGTACACCCCACCTCGGTGGTGCACTCGATGGTGGAGTTCCACGACGGCTCCACCCTGGCCCAGGCGTCACCGCCCTCGATGCTGATCCCGATCTCGCTGGGCCTGGGCTGGCCCGACCGGGTGCCCGACGCGGCCCCACCCGTCGACTGGACCGTCCCGACCGCCTGGGAGTTCTTCCCGCTGGACGAGGAGGCGTTCCCCGCGGTCGCCCTCGCCCGAGAGGCGGGGGAGCGCGGCGGCACGGCGCCCGCGGTCTACAACGCGGCCAACGAGGTCTGCGTCGAGGCGTTCCTCGCGGGGCGGCTGAGGTTCAACCGAGATCGTCCCCACGGTCGGCCGCGTGCTCGCGCAGCACCACGTACCCTCGTCGCAGGGGGACGTCACCATCGAGCACGTCCTGGGGGCTGACGCCTGGGCACGTGCGCAGGCGTCGCATGAGTGAGAATCCGGTGAACCGCGCGCCATGACCGTGTTGTTGTTCATCCTCGGAGTCGTGGTGTTCACGGTCGGCCTGGCGCTGTCCGTCGGCCTCCACGAGCTCGGCCACCTCATCCCGGGAAAGCTCTTCGGGGTCAAGGTGACGCAGTACTTCATCGGCTTCGGCCCGACGCTGTGGTCCAAGCGACGCGGCGAGACGGAGTACGGCGTCAAGGCGCTGCCGCTCGGCGGCTACGTGAAGCTCATCGGGATGCTCCCACCCGGGCGCACCGGCACCTACGCGGGGGCGACGTCGAGGTCCGGGCGCACCGGCGTCTTCTCGCAGCTCGTCGACGACGCCCGCAGCTGCCGAGGCCGAGCTGGTCCAGGTCGGCGACGAGGACCGGGTGTTCTACAAGCTGCCCTGGTGGAAGAAGGTCATCGTGATGGGCTCGGGGGTGATGACCAACCTGGTCCTCGCGTTCCTGCTCTTCGCCGTGGTCTTCATGGGCCACGGGGTCAGCACCCCCACCACCACCGTCAAGAATGTCGCGGACTGCGTGATCGCGGTCTCCAAGGACGACGTCGGGAAGGCGCCACGCACCTGCAAGGACGGCGACCCCGTGAGCCCGGCCAAGAAGGCAGGGCTTCGCGAACGGCGACCAGATCGTCGCCTTCAACGGGAAGCCGATCGAGGACTGGGACCAGCTGGCGAGCACCGATCCGCCACAACGACGACAAGGTGGCCTCGATCGTCGTCAGCCGCGACGGCCGCACGGTCACCCTTCACACCAGCACGACCGTGGCGCCACGCATCGACCCGACCGATCCGCAACGCATCGTCAAGGTGGCGTTCCTCGGGGTCGTTCCCACCAACGAGCTGGAGCGCCAGAGCCCCGCTTTCGTGATCTCGACGATGAGCAACGCGACCGTCCAGACCGTCAAGGGCATCGTCAGCCTGCCGGTCAAGCTCTACCACGTCGGCAGGGCTGCCCTCGGCCTGGAGGAGCGCGACCAGAACGGCCCGATGAGCGTGGTCGGGGCAGGCCGGGTGGCCGGCGAGCTCACGTCGCAGGAGTCGCAGCCGTTGCGCGACGGGATCTTCTCGGTGCTGCTGCTGCTCGCCGGGCTCAACCTGTTCCTCGGCATGCTCAACCTGGTGCCGCTGCTGCCGCTGGACGGCGGGCAGATCGCCGGTGCGCTCTACGAAGGCCTTCGCCGAGGCGTCGCCAAGGTGCGGCATCGTCCCGACCCCGGATTCGTCGACGTCGCGCGGCTGCTGCCGATCGGCTATGTGATGGCGGGTGTCATCCTGGTAGCAAGCCTCGTGCTGATCTACGCCGACATCGTCGCGCCGGTGACCCTCAGCTGAGCTACCCGAAGCAACGACAAGGAAGAGCATGACCTCCGTCAACCTCGGCATGCCGAGCGCGCCGCCGCCCGTGCTCGCCCCCAGGCGCAAGAGCCGCCAGATCAAGGTGGGCAAGGTGCTCGTCGGCGGGGACGCGCCGGTCTCGGTGCAGTCGATGACGACGACGCTGACGGCCGACGTCAACACCACGCTTCAGCAGATCGCGGAGCTGACCGCCGCCGGCTGCGACATCGTCCGGGTGGCGTGCCCGTCGCAGGACGACGCGGAGGCGCTGCCCGAGATCGCGCAGCACTCGCAGATCCCGGTGATCGCCGACATCCACTTCCAGCCGAAGTACGTCTTCGCCGCCATCGACGCGGGCTGTGCCGCCGTACGCGTCAACCCGGGCAACATCCGCAAGTTCGACGACCAGGTCAAGGAGATCGCGCAGGCCGCCACGCGACCGGGGTACGTCGATCCGCATCGGTGTCAACGCCGGCAGTCTCGACAAGCGGCTGCTCGAGAAGCACGGGAAGGCCACGCCCGAGGCGCTCGTCGAGTCGGCCGTCTGGGAGGCGTCGCTGTTCGAGGAGCACGACTTCCACGACTTCAAGATCTCGGTCAAGCACAACGACCCGGTCGTGATGGTGCAGGCCTACGAGATGCTCGCGGCGCAGGGTGACTGGCCGCTGCACCTCGGGGTGACCGAGGCAGGACCTGCCTTCCAGGGCACGATCAAGAGCGCCACGGCGTTCGGTGCGCTGCTGTCCCAGGGCATCGGCGACACCATCCGGGTCTCGCTCTCGGCACCTCCCGTCGAGGAGGTCAAGGTCGGGATCCAGATCCTCCAGTCGCTCAACCTCCGGCCGCGCAAGCTCGAGATCGTCTCGTGCCCGTCGTGCGGCCGCGCGCAGGTCGACGTCTACAAGCTGGCCGACGAGGTCACCGCCGGGCTCGAGGGCATGGAGGTGCCGCTGCGCGTCGCGGTGATGGGCTGCGTCGTCAACGGTCCCGGTGAGGCCCGCGAGGCCGACCTCGGTGTCGCCTCCGGCAACGGCAAGGGGCAGATCTTCGTCAAGGGCGAGGTCATCAAGACCGTCCCCGAGTCGCAGATCGTCGAGACCCTGATCGAGGAGGCGATGCGGATCGCCGAGGAGATGGGCGAGCCCGTCGACGGGGACGGCGGCGGCGCGACGGTCACCGTCGGCTGACCAGCGGCTGTTCTCGGTCATGCCTCCCTGCGCTTGGTCGATTATGTGGTGACTCCAACCTAAGAGTGACTGGTCGTCCGAATGGGCAGGAGTGTCGCTGACGCCCCCCGACCCGTGGAGAGCCAGATGACCGCGACCCCCACGTCCCCCAGCAGCCCGGAGCGCCCGCAGCGCCGGGACCGCACCCACTGGCTCTACATCGGCGTGGTCGTCGCCGTGGTCCTCGGCATCGCCGTCGGCCTCATCTTCGGCGAGGACGCGATCGCGCTGCAGCCGCTCGGTGACGGCTTCGTCGCGCTGATCACGATGATGATCCAGCCGGTCATCTTCTGCACGATCGTGCTCGGCGTCGGCTCCGTGGCGCGGGCCGCGCAGGTGGGCAAGGTCGGCGGCCTCGCGCTCGTCTACTTCCTGGTGATGTCGACGTTCGCGCTGACGATCGGCCTCATCGTCGGCAACCTCGTCAAGCCCGGCGCGGGACTCGAGATCTCCCGCGTCCCTGGCGTCGGAGGGCCGAGCCGAGGCGGAGGGCAGCGGCAGCACGGTCGACTTCTGCTCGGCGTCATCCCCGACTCGCTGTTCTCCTCACTCACCTCGGGCGACATCTTGCAGACGCTGTTCGTCGCACTGCTCGTCGGCTTCGCCGTGCAGGCGATGGGCACGACAGGCAAGCCGGTGCTCGTCGTGGTCGAGTACCTCCAGCGCGTCGTCTTCCGGGTGCTCGCGATGATCCTGTGGGCCGCCCCGGTCGGCGCGTTCGGCGCGATGGCGGCCTTCGTCGGGCGACGTCGGCGGCGAGGGCATCGTGAGCCTCGTGAAGGTGATGCTGGCGTTCTACGCGACCTGCGTGCTGTTCGTGTTCGTCGTGCTCGGCCTGCTGCTGAAGACGGTGGCGGGCATCAACATCTTCTCGCTGTTCAGGTACCTCGCCCGGGAGTTCCTGCTGATCCTCGCGACGTCCTCCTCGGAGTCGGCGCTGCCGCGGCTGATCGCCAAGATGGAGCACGCCGGCATCGACAAGACGACGGTCGGCATCGTGGTGCCGACCGGCTACTCCTTCAACCTCGACGGCACCGCGATCTACCTGACCATGGCCTCGCTGTTCATCGCCGAGGCGCTCGGCGACCCGCTGAGCATCGGCGAGCAGATCTCGCTCCTGGTCTTCATGGTCATCGCCTCCAAGGGCGCCGCCGGCGTGACGGGTGCCGGCCTCGCCACGCTCGCCGGAGGACTGTCGTCGCACCGCCCCGAGCTGCTGCGACGGCGTCGGCCTCGTCGTCGGCATCGACCGGTTCATGTCCGAGGCGCGGGCGTTGACCAACTTCGCAGGCAACTCCGTCGCGACCGTCCTCATCGGCACCTGGACCGGTGGCGTCGACCGCGGTCAGCTGGACGCTGTGCTCGCCGGCGACCGGCCCTTCGACGAGACCACGATGCTCGACGAGCCCGACAGCAGCGAGCCGGCCGACCCGGGTCGCGGCGACTCGACCGTCACGGTCTCCTGACTGCGGTCGCGAACGACATCCCCGGCGTAGGCTCCGCACGTGCTCCGGACACAGCAGGGACTGCGGCTGCTCGGCCCCGCCGACCTGCCCGAGATGCTGGAGCTGACGGCGCGTGACCCGGTCGTCAACGTCTTCGCCGACTACCGCGCACGGCTGACCCAGCTCGACCCGCGCTGGCTCGGTGGGGAGATCTGGGGCTACCAGGTCGACGGCGAGCTGGTGTCTGCCTGCCACTCCGCCGCGAACCTCGTGCCGGTGCAGGCAACCCCCGAGGCAGTCGCCGCGTTCGCCGAGCGGGCCGCTTCACAGCCGCGCCGGTGCGCCACGATCGTCGGCCCCACCGAGACCGGTCGACCCGCTGTGGCAGCTGCTCGGGCCCCACTGGCAGCCGGCCCGCGAGGTCCGTGAGCGACCAGCCGCACATGGAGATCTCCACGACGCCGGTCGTGGCTCCCGACCCGCTCGTGCGACGGTCCGTCGAGGCGGACCTCGACACGCTCTACCCGGCGTGCGTCGCGATGTACACCGAGGAGGTCGGCGTCTCCCCGGAGCTCGGCGGTGGCGCCGACCTCTACCGTGCGCGGGTCGCGCAGCTCGTCGCGAAGGGCTGGTCGTTCTCCCGCATCGAGGACGGCCAGGTGGTCTTCAAGGCCGAGGTGGCGGCGGCGTCGCCGTACGCCTGCCAGGTGCAGGGCGTGTACGTCGCCCCCGACCGTCGCGGCGAGGGCCTCGCCGCAGCCGGCATGGCCGCCGTCGTCGAGCACGCGCTGCGCGACATCGCGCCGGTGGTCTCGCTCTACGTCAACGAGCACAACGTCCCGGCCCGTCGCGCCTACGACCGCGTGGGGTTCCGAGCAGACCGGCACCTTCACCACGGTGATGTTCTGATCCGACCGGCCCGGTACCGTCCGGCCATGGACAAGGACATCGCCGCTCTCGCGGGCATCTTCGCCACCTCGGGAGTCATCCACCTCGCCAAGCCCGAGGTCTACGAGCCGATCATGCCGAAGGCGGTCCCGTCGCACCGCGAGGTCATCTACGCCTCGGGGGTCCTGGAGCTGGCCTGCGCCGCCGGGCTGCTGCACTCCCGCACGCGCTCGCTCGCCGGCTGGGCGAGCGTCGCGCTGCTGCTCGCCGTCTACCCCGCCAACGTCAAGATGGCGCTCGATGCCTCACGCAGCGGCAAGCCGGGCCTGCAGGCCGTCGCCTACGGCCGGCTGCCGTTGCAGCTCCCGATGATCTGGTCGGCGTACAAGGCCGCCCGCCGCTGAGTTGTCAGCCGGTGTGGCGGCCATGGCCCCCGAACGGGCTGACAACTCGGTGGACACCGGTCGGTAGCCTGCACCCAATGATCTTGCGGATGTCGAGCCTGTTCGTGCGCACCCTGCGCGACGACCCGGTGGACGCCGAGGTGCCGAGCCACAAGCTGCTCGTCCGGGCGGGCTACATCCGCCGCGCCGCCCCGGGCATCTACAGCTGGCTGCCGCTCGGGCTGCGCGTGCTGCGCAACATCGAGCGCATCGTCCGCGAGGAGATGGACGGCATGGGCGCGCAGGAGCTGCTGTTCCCGGCGCTGCTGCCCCGCGAGCCCTACGAGGCGACCGGTCGCTGGACGGAGTACGGCGACGGCATCTTCCGGCTCAAGGACCGCAAGGGCGGCGACTACCTGCTCGGCCCCACGCACGAGGAGCTGTTCACGCTCCTGGTGAAGGACCTCTACTCCTCCTACAAGGACCTGCCGGTCTGGCTCTACCAGATCCAGACGAAGTACCGCGACGAGGCGCGGCCGCGCGCCGGCATCCTGCGGGGCCGCGAGTTCGTGATGAAGGACTCCTACTCCTTCGACACCAGCGACGAGGGCCTGGAGAAGTCCTACGAGGCGCACCGGGCGGCGTACATCAAGACCTTCGACCGGCTCGGGTTCGACTACGTCATCGTCAAGGCGACCTCCGGGGCGATGGGCGGCTCGATGTCCGAGGAGTTCCTCGCCACCGCGGAGAACGGCGAGGACACCTACGTGCGCTGCTCGTCGTGCGACTACGCGGCCAACGTCGAGGCCGTGCAGGTGCGGCCGCCGCAGCCGGTGGCGTACGACGACGCGCCCGCCGCTCACGCGGAGCAGACGCCGGACACCCCCACCATCGACACGCTGGTGGACCACCTCAACGAGAAGTTCCCGCGCGAGGACCGGGCCTGGCACGCGGGCGACACGTTGAAGAACGTGATCATCGTGCTCAAGCACCCGGACGGCACGCGCGAGCCGGTCGCCATCGGCCTTCCCGGCGACCGCGACGTCGACGAGAAGCGGCTCGCGGGCCAGCTCGAGCCGACCGAGGTGGAGGCGTTCGACGAGAAGGACTTCGCGAGGCACCCGTCGCTCGCCAAGGGCTACATCGGCCCCGGCGTGCTGGGGGAGAAGAACGAGTCGGGCATCCGCTACCTCGTCGACCCGCGCATCGTCGAGGGCACTGCTTGGGTGACCGGCGCCGACGTCTCCGGGTCGCACGTGCTCGACCTGGTCGTCGGCCGCGACTTCACGCCCGACGGCACGATCGAGGCTGCCGAGGTCCGCGACGGTGACCCCTGCCCCAACTGCGACGACGGCACGCTGCACACCGCCCGCGGCATCGAGATGGGCCACATCTTCGCGCTCGGCCGCATGTACGCCGACGCCCTCGGCCTGCAGGTGCTCGACGAGTCGGGGAAGCTCGTCACCGTCACGATGGGCTCCTACGGCATCGGGGTCTCGCGGGCCGTCGCGGCGATCGCGGAGAACACCCACGACCCCGACGGCCTGGTCTGGCCGCGCGAGGTCGCCCCGGCCGACGTACACCTGGTGGCGACCGGCAAGGACGACGCCGTCTTCGACGCCGCGGACACCCTGGCGGTCGAGCTCACCGCGCAGGGGATGACGGTGCTGTACGACGACCGGCGCAAGGTCTCACCTGGCGTGAAGTTCAAGGACGCCGAGCTCATCGGCGTCCCGACCATCGTCATCGTCGGCAAGGGTCTGGCCGACGGCGTCGTCGAGATCAAGGACCGCGCCTCCGGCGAGCGGGAGAACGTCGCCGTCGAGGAGGCGGTCGACGAGATCGTCCGCACGGTGCGCGAGCCCGCCGGCGGGCCGACGTCCGGTGAGTGACCGCGCGCCGGTGCGCGCGGTGATCTTCGACTGGGGCGGCACCTTGACGCCGTGGCACGCGATCGACTTCGCCGAGGAGGCGAACGCGCTTGGCGCGAGCCGTGGTCGGCGGCGACGCGAGCGCGGCCGATGCCCTGCAGCGGGCCAACCAGGCGGTCTGGGCACGATCTCGCGACCATCACACCAGCGCCACGATCGAGGACCTGTTCGCCGAGGCCGAGCTGACCCACGACGAGGCGCTGCTGCGTCACTACCGCGAGTTCTGGGCGCCCCACACGCACACCGACCCCGACGTGCTGCCGCTGTTTCGCAGCCTCCGCCGCGACGGGCTGAAGGTGGGCGTGCTCTCGAACACGCTGTGGCCGCGCGAGTGGCACGAGGAGTTCTTCCGTCGTGACGGCGTGCTCGACCTCATCGACGGCGCCGTCTACACCAGCGAGGTGCCCTGGACCAAGCCTTCGCCCGAGGCGTTCCTCGCGTCCGCCGAGGCCGTCGACGTCTCCGACCCCACCGAGTGCGTCTTCGTCGGCGACCGCCTCTTCGACGACATCTGGGGCGCCTCGAACGTCGGCATGCGCACCATCCATGTCCCCCACAGCGACATCCCGGTCGAGCAGGTCGGCCACTCCGAAGGCGACCCCGACGCGACGGTCCAGCGCCTGCAAGACATCCACCAGGTAGTAGCGGGTTGGCTCTAGAGCTCACCCAGCCCTGGGAACTTCTCGCGCTCCACCACCGAAGGACAGCTGCCGCACCGCGGCGTCGCGCAGCGCCTGGATCGCCCACCGGCGGTCGGCACGAGACGTCGATCCGACGGCGTCGGCGTAGACGGCCGCGCTCCGCTCCTCGGTGATCCGGGCGGCGGCCCGGATCTGGTCCGTGGTGCGGCTCGGGGTGGGGAGCTGATAGCTCGGGTCCGCCGCGACCGGGTTGCCCTTCTTGGCCCGCACCATCGTGTTCAGCTCGTCACGACGGCCGCGGTGCACGTCGTACGCCGAGATCAGCAGCGACGACAGCCCCGGCTCCGCCGACTCCGAGACGCGGCCACCCAGCACGCCGTACACGTAGACCGCTGCGTGCTCCCCGGCCAGCGCGTGCTGCAGTGCCTGGAGCGGGGTCATGCGCGCTCCGAGGCTGCCGCGTCGAGGCGGACGCTCTGCTGCGACGCAGCCGCCGACATGCTCGCGAGCAGCCGGGCGAACGGACCGCTTCGGGCCGCCAGCGAGCTGCGTGCTCCGGCGTCGCCGAGGCGTCGTTCCGCAGCGGCCAGCGCTGAGAGCGCCGGCGCGGGCTTGCGTGGCACGCGGACGGACCTGCCGGCGCCGGGCGAGGGGGAGCGGTACGGCGTGTCGTCGGGCACCGCCTTGGTGAGCAACGCGACGTGGGCCCGGTGCGCAGCACGGGTGCCGGCCAGCGCGGCAGCCAGGCTCGGATGACGGCGGGCGGTGGCGCTCACCCGCTCGAGCATCGCGCGCTCCTTGGCGAGCACGGTCGCGGCGATCTTCACGTCGGGATCGGTCCCCGGGCTGTGGCTCGGGCTGGCGGTGCGGGTGGCCGTGGGCCGGGAGTCGTCGGACGATGTGCAGCCGGTGGCTACCGCCGCAGCGGCCACCGCGGCTGCGCCGAGCGCCGTACGGCGTGACAGCACGCGGGGGTTCCTCGGCACAGGGAGGAGCGTACGGCGCGGGTGTCCTCGAGCACTCAGGACACGGTGAACGCGAGCAGCTGGTAGCCCTTCTTCTTCTTGAAGTGCACCAGCATCTCGAACTTCGCGCCGTCGTGCGCCTTGTTGGTGTTGCGGAAGGTGCCGTCCCGGTTGTAGGTGTCGCTCGCCGGGATGTCGACGCTCGCCTTCACGTAGGCGTTGTCGCCGACCTTCTCAGCGGTGACCTTGTGGACCGAGACGCCCGGGAAGTCGACCGACCAGCCGCGCTTCTGCCGAAGCTTCAGCGAGCGGGCGTACGGCTTGCAGCCCCGGCACTGCTTCTTCCCCGGGCTCAGCGAGACCAGCGGTTTCGAGTCGTTGGTGCGAAGTCCGTAGCCCCACAGCGCCATGACGTAGCGCCCGAACACCTTCTGTCCTGCTTTGCCGCGCTTCGCCTTCGGAGCGGTCGGCGGCTTCTCCGGCGCGGGTTTCGGGGTGGCGCTCGAGGTAGACGCCGATGCCGACGCGCTCGAGGAAGGCGACGGCTCGGCCTTGTCCTTGTCGGAGTCGGAGTCGGAGCCGCCGCTGCAGCCGGACACGGCGAGGCTCGCGCACAGCACCAGCGGCAGGAGGAACCGAGGAGTGCGTGTGGTCCGTGGGTGCGCGGGCCCGGTAGTCATGCCTGAGGTTAACCGAACGGCTAGGTCGTGTCTGTCGATCCCGGCCGTGGCGAGCGTCGTCCGGCGGAGTGCCTCGCAAGGCCGAGTCGCGAAGGCGATGCGAAGCATCGTCGAGTCGGCGAGAACACCGCGAGGCGCCCGCCGGGCGGGGCGCAGTAGGCCGCGGATCGAGAGAGACGACCTAGTAGTCTGCGGGACAACAACTGCACAGCAGGGAGGACGCCCGTGAGCATCGATCAGACCCGGGACCTACTTGCTGGTGTGCTGACGGATCCTCTCGCTGCCACCGGCCTCGACGTCGAGGCCATCGAGCTCACCCAGGCCGGCAACCGTCGGATGCTGCGCGTCGCCGTCGACAAGGACGGCGGGGTGACGCTCGACGACATCGCCGATGCGACCCGGGAGGTCTCCCGGGTGCTCGACGGCTCGAACGTGATGGGGGAGCGGCCCTACACCCTCGAGGTGTCCTCCCCGGGCACCGACCGGCCGCTGCAGCTCCCGCGGCACTGGCGGCGCAACCGCGGCCGCCTCGTCAAGGTGTCGCTCAAGGACGGTCGCGCGTTGACCGGCCGGATCGCAGACAGCGACGACGAGCGCGCAACGCTCGACGTGGGAGGCGCATCGCACGCGGTGACCTACGACGAGGTCGCGAAGGCGAAGGTGCAGCTCGAGTTCTCTCGGAATCTCGACGAGCTCGATCACCGAAAGGATTGATCGTGGACATCGACATGACCATCCTGCGCTCGTTGGAGCGTGAGAAGGAGATCTCCTTCGAGATCCTCGTGGAGGCCATCGAGCAGGCACTCCTCACGGCGTACCACAAGACGCCAGGCGCGGTGGAGACCGCGCGCGTGCACCTGGACCGCAAGAGCGGGCACGTCACCGTCTACGCCGCGGAGACCGACGAGGAGGGCAACGTCCTCAAGGAGTACGACGACACCCCGGCCGGCTTCGGCAGGATCGCCGCGACGACCGCGAAGCAGATCATGCTGCAGCGACTGCGTGACGCCGAGGACGACATCAAGTTCGGCGAGTTCTCCGGCAAGGAGGGCGACATCATCTCCGGGGTGATCCAGCAGGGCCGCGACCCCAACGACGTCATGGTCGACCTGGGCAAGCTCGAGGCGCTGCTGCCCTCGGGCGAGCGGGTGCCGGGCGAGCGCTACGAGCACGGCAGCCGGATCAGGTGCCTGGTCATCAGCGTCCGCAAGGGGATGCGTGGCCCGCAGGTGCTGCTCTCGCGATCCCACCCGAACCTGGTCAAGAAGCTCTTCGCCCTCGAGGTGCCCGAGATCGCCGACGGCACCGTCGAGATCTGCGCCATCGCCCGCGAGGCCGGCCACCGGACCAAGATCTCGGTGCGGTCGAACGTCTCGGGGGTCAACGCCAAGGGGTCGTGCATCGGCCCGATGGGCCAGCGGGTGCGCGCGGTGATGAACGAGCTGCACGGCGAGAAGATCGACATCGTCGACTTCTCCGACGACGCCGCCGAGCTCGTCGCGCACGCACTCTCCCCGGCGCGCGTGAACAGCGTCGAGATCGTCGACCTCGAGGCCCGCTCCGCCCGCGTCGTGGTCCCCGACTACCAGCTCTCCCTCGCCATCGGCAAGGAGGGCCAGAACGCCCGCCTCGCCGCACGCCTCACGGGTTGGCGCATCGACATCCGGTCCGACGAGGAAGCCCCGAGCCCCAACTAGCAGCACACGGTCACCCAAAGCCTGGAGCCGAGGCGTGCGATCCTGCGCGACCGGCGCAGGAAGACGCGCCTCAAGCGAGTCTGGAGCGCAGGATCACGCGCCTCGGCGACCCCAGGCAGGGAGAGGAACCTGCGCAGAAAAGGTGACCAGGGTTGCCTTGGGGCAGGAGGGTGACGTGCCGCGAGGCGTGCCCAGTGCGAAGGCCTCACATGGCGGCCCCGCCACCCGCCAAGTCGAACCCACAGCAATCTCGGGCTAGACTGATCGACGGTTCGCAACCGCCACCATGCGAAAGCCTGTGTCGAGCATGTCCGCTGATGTTTCGGGACCTGTCCGCACGTGCGTGGGATGTCGGCAGCGGGCCGCCAAGCAAGAGCTGCTGCGAGTCGTCGCCGGTGACCGCGGGTCTGGCCCTGAGGCCGTGCCCGATCCGGCGGGGCGAGCACCCGGAAGGGGAGCACACGTGCACCCCACCGCCGAGTGTCTCGGGCTCGCGCTTCGCCGCCGGGCTATACCTCGGGCCTTGAAGGTCCAAGGTGGGCTCGACACGACGGGGCTCGAGAGGTTCGTCCAGGACGAGGCCGAGAGCGGTTCGAGCGACGTACGACCGACCGTAGGTAACGACAGAAATGGGAGCACCAGCTCATGAGCACTCGATGAGTACTTCCCGATGAGCATGCACACCAGCTAACGGTCTGATCTCCCCCTCACCGCGAGGGAACCAGGGACTCGGGCCAGGAGGAGAAGCGTGGCCAAGACCCGAGTCCACGAGCTCGCTAAAGAGCTCGGCGTCGAGAGCAAGGTCGTTCTCGAGAAGCTCAAAGAGATGGGCGAGTTCGTCAAGTCGGCATCGTCGACGATCGAGCTCCCTGTCGAGATGAAGTTCAAGAAGGAGTACGGCGACAAGCTGCAGCCCGCCGGCAACGGCGCCGCCAAGAAGGCAGCTGCGAAGAAGGCTCCGGCGACGAAGACCGCCGAGCCGCCCGCCGCCAAGGCCGCACCCGCACCCGAGGCGCCGGTCGAGACTTCCGAGGCACCGGCCGCGCCTTCCGAGGCGCCGGCCGCTCCCGCCGCTCCCCGCCCGGGACCCCGTCCCGCGGCAGCTCCTGAGTCCACCGAGCCCGCACCCGCGGCCCCGGCCGAGCCCGAGGCGCCTGCCGCCAAGGCTGGGCCCACCGACGGGCCCGCGGACGGCGGCGAGCCGACGCGACGCCCGGGGCCACCCCCGGCACGTCCTGCGTCCGGCCGTCCCTCGGGCGGACGACCCGGCGCACCTCGCCCGGGCAACAACCCGTTCTCCTCCACGCAGGGCATGGGCCGCCGGCCCGCGCCGCGCCCGACCAGCGACGCACCCACCGACCGGCCCCACTCGGCCGGCCGTGAGGGTGGCGCGCCCGGTCGTCCCGGCATGCCGCGCCCGAACCCGGCGATGATGCCGAAGTCCCCGGCCGCCTTCGGTGGGGGACCCGGCGGTGGTCGTGGTGGTCCCGGCGGCGCGCCCGGTCGTGGCGGTGCACCTGGTCGTGGCGGTGCTCCCGGTCGCGGTGGCGGCGCTCCGGGCCGCGGTGGCGGCCCAGGCGGCGGTCCCAGTGGTCCCGGTGGCTTCCCAGGTCGTCCTGGCGGTCGTCCCGGCGGCGGTCGCCCAGGTGGTCGCGGCCAGACACAGGGTGCGTTCGGCCGTCCCGGCGGTCCCTCGCGCCGTGGCCGCAAGTCGAAGCGGGCTCGTCGTCAAGAGTTCGAGGCCATGGAGGCCCCGACGATCGGCGGCGTGCGCGTCCGCAAGGGCGACGGCGAGACGGTCCGGCTGGCCCGTGGCTCCTCGCTGACCGACCTCGCCGAGAAGATCGGCGTCGACGCGGCCTCACTGGTGCAGATGCTGTTCAGCCTCGGCGAGATGGTGACCGCGACCGAGTCCGTCAACGACGAGACGCTCGAGCTGCTCGGTGACGAGCTCAACTACACCATCGAGGTCGTGTCCCCCGAGGACGAGGACCGAGAGCTGCTCGAGTCCTTCGACCTCGAGTTCGGTGAGGACGAGGGCGACGAGGATGACCTCGTTGCACGTCCGCCGGTCGTCACGGTCATGGGTCACGTCGACCACGGAAAGACGAAGCTCCTCGACGCGCTCCGCAGCGCCAACGTGGTCGCCAAGGAGGCCGGTGGGATCACCCAGCACATCGGTGCCTACCAGGTCGCGACCGAGGTCGACGGCGACGAGCGTCGCATCACCTTCATCGACACCCCGGGTCACGAGGCGTTCACCGCCATGCGTGCCCGTGGTGCGCAGGCGACCGACATCGCGGTGCTGGTGGTGGCGGCCGACGACGGTGTCATGCCGCAGACGATCGAGGCGCTGAACCACGCGCAAGGCGGCCGAGGTGCCGATCGTGGTGGCGGTCAACAAGATCGACGTAGCCGGCAGCCGACCCGACGAAGGTCCGCGGCCAGCTCAGCGAGTACGGCTTGGTCCCCGAGGAGTACGGCGGCGACACGATGTTCGTCGACGTCTCCGCGAAGGCCGAGCTCAACCTCGACAAGCTGCTCGAGGCGATCGTGCTCACCGCCGACGCCGTCGCTGGACCTGCGGGCGAACCCGCACCAGGACGCCCAGGGTCTCGTCGTCGAGGCGCACCTCGACCGTGGCCGTGGCCCGGTGGCGACCGTGCTCGTGCAGCGCGGCACGCTCAAGGTCGGCCAGTCGGTCGTCGCCGGTCCGGCCTACGGGCGGGTCCGGGCGATGCTCGACGAGTACGGCGAGAACATCGAGGAGGCCGACCCTTCGCGACCGGCATGGTGCTCGGTCTGACCGCCGTGCCCGGTGCCGGGCAGAACCTCATCGTCGTCGACGACGACCGGGTGGCCCGGCAGATCGCCGAGAAGCGGGAGGCGCGCGAGCGCGCGGCCACGCAGGCCAAGCGTCGCGTCCGTCGCACGCTCGAGGACTTCATGGCCTCGATGGAGAAGGGCGAGAGCCAAGAGCTCAACCTCATCCTCAAGGGCGACGTGTCCGGCTCGGTCGAGGCGCTCGAGGACTCGCTCGCCAAGATCGACGTCGGCGACGAGGTCAGCCTGCGGGTCATCGACCGCGGTGTCGGTGCGATCACCGAGACCAACGTCGACCTCGCGGCCGCCTCCGACGCGATCATCATCGGCTTCAACGTCCGCCCGCAGGGCAAGGCGACCGAGATGGCCGACAAGGAAGGCGTGGAGATCCGCTACTACTCGGTCATCTACCAGGCGATCGAGGAGATCGAGGCTGCGCTCAAGGGCATGCTCAAGCCGGAGTTCGAGGAGGTCTCGCTCGGCCAGGCCGAGATCCGCGAGATCTTCCGCTCGAGCCGACTCGGCAACATCGCCGGCTGCATGGTCACGGGCGGCACGATCCGTCGCAACGCGAAGGCACGGCTGCTTCGTGACGGCGCGGTCGTCGCCGACAACCTCGACCTTGCCTCCCTGCGTCGTGAGAAGGACGACGTCACCGAGGTCCGCGAGGGCTTCGAGTGCGGTGTCGTGCTGCGCAACTACAACGACATCAAGCAGGGCGACATCATCGAGTCCTTCGAGCTGCAGGGAAATCCCGCGGGGCTGACGGGCGCTCGACCCGAGCAGTGGCGAAGCCGCTCAGAGCAGCGATCACCGACTCGCCACCCCAGCGCAGAGGTGTCACGCAGCGACGTGACCAGCCGCAGAGTGACCGTGCAGCAGACTCGACCCTTAGCGACCACGGCCCGCGACCACAGCCAGCGACCAAGCAGGAGCAGCAGTGACCAACCCACGGGTGCGCAAGGTCGCGGACCGGATCCAGGTCGTGGTGGCGGAGATGCTGGAGCGCCGGGTCAAGGACCCCCGGCTGGGGTTCGTGACCATCACCGACGTGCGGGTCAGCGGTGACACCCAGCACGCGTCGGTGTTCTACACGGTCCTCGGCGAGGACGACCAGCTGGCCGGCGTCGGCGGCCGCGCTGGAGTCGGCGAAGGGGCTGATCCGGTCCGAGGTCGGCAAGCAGCTCGGCGATGCGGCACGTGCCGACGCTGGAGTTCATCCACGACGCGCTGCCCGACACCGCGCGTCACATCGACGAGCTGCTGGAGCGGGCTCGGGAGTCCGACGCCGCGGTGAGCCGCGTCCTCGGCCGGCGCGACGTACGCCGGTGAGGCAGACCCGTACCGCAAGCCGCACGAGCCCGACGAGGCCGACGACGAGACCGGCGACGAGGCCGGCCGCTAGTGACCGCTCGCTGGCGTGCTGGTGGTCGACAAGCCGGCCGGGCATGACCTCGCACGACGTGGTCGCGCGGGTCCGGCGGTTGGCGGGCACCCGCAAGGTGGGGCACGCCGGCACGCTCGACCCGATGGCCACCGGGGTACTGCGTGGTCGGGGTCGGCAGGGCGACCCGGCTGCTCGGGCACCTGACGCTCACGGAGAAGGCGTACGACGCGACGGTCCGGCTGGGCGAGGCGACCAGCACCGACGACGCCGAGGGGGAGTCGCTGGCGACGGCGTCGACGGCGAGCCTCACCGAGGAGGACGTCCGGGCCGCCGCGAAGGCCTTCGTCGGCGACATCGAGCAGCGGCCCGTCTGCCGTATCGGCCGTCAAGGTCGACGGCCAGCGCTCCTACGCGCGAGTGCGCGCGGGGGAGAAGGTCGAGCTCCCGGCCCGCCCGGTCACGGTGCATGCGCTCGACGTCCATCGAGGTGCGGCGCGTCGGCGAGCACCTCGACGTCGACGTGTCGCGTGCGGTGCAGCAGTGGCACCTACGTGCGGGCGATCGCCCGCGACCTCGGCGAGGCGCTCGGCGTCGGCGGTCACCTCGACCGCCCTGCGCCGCACGGCGGTCGGCCCCTTCACCCTCGCGGACGCGCACCCGTTGGCTGACCTCGACGCCGAAGCAGCGATGCTCGACCTCGCCGACGTGGTCCAACGCTGCTTCCCCGTGCGCGTCCTCACCCAGGACGCAGGAGCAGTGCCGTGGCCTACGGCCGGCCGCTCGCCATCGACCTCGGCGAGGCCGGGGCCGTCGCCTTCTTGGGCGGCGACGGCGGCTTCCTCGCGCTGTACGAGCAACGGGGCGACCTGGCACGCCCCGTGGCGGTGTTCGTCTGACTCGCTGTGGGACGATGCCGGAGCCGCAGGCGCGACCGGTCGAGAGGAGCGATGCACCGTGCAGGTCTGGCGCTCGCTCGACGAGGTGCCTGACGACCTGGCCGCACCGTGGTCACCGTCGGCAACTTCGACGGCGTGCACCTCGGACACCAGCACGTCATCAGCCGGGCGCGTGAGGTCGCCGACGAGCTCGGCGGGCTGCCGAGTCGTCGTGGTCACGTTCGACCCCCACCCGATCGCGGTGCTCCGCCCGGAGCACGCGCCGCCGACGCTGACCATCGATCGAGACCCGCGCGGCCCTGCTCGCGGATGCCGGGGCCGACGACGTCCTCGTGCTGCCGTTCACGCGCGACGTCGCGAGCTGGAGCCCGGAGCGGTTCGTCGTCGACGTGCTCGTGGAGGCGCTGCACGCCCAGGCGGTGGTGGTGGGCGCGAACTTCCGGTTCGGCGCCAAGGCCGCCGGCGATGTCGCGGCACTGACCGAGCTCGGCCGCGCCCACGACTTCCAGCGCCGAGGGCATCGCGCTCGACGGCGGCCCGCAGGTCTGGTCCTCGACGTACATCCGCAACTGCCTGCTCTCCGGTGACGTCGAGGGCGCCGCCGAGGCGCTCGGGCACCCCTTCACCGTCCGGGGCGAGGTCGTCAAGGGTGACCAGCGGGGCCGCGAGCTCGGCTACCCGACCGCCAACGTGCCGACTCGCGGGATGCTCGCGGCGCCCGCCGACGGGGTGTACGCCGGCTGGCTGCGGCGCCTCGACGCAGCCGGGCGCGCCCCTGCTGCCGGCCGCGATCAGCGTCGGCACCAACCCCACCTTCGACGGCGCGCGAGCGCCGGGTCGAGGCCCACGTGCTCGACCGCGACGACCTCGAGCTGTACGGCGTCGAGGTCGAGGTCTCCTTCGTCGCCCGCATCCGCGGCATGCTCCGCTTCGACTCCGTCGACGAGCTCGTCGACGCGATGAGGGCGGACGTCGCGGCGACCCGCGAGGTGCTCGGGCCGGCGGCACAGGCGTGAGCGAGGCAGCCGGCAACCTCCGTCGCGACACCGAGGCGTGGTTCCTGAGCCGAGGGCTGCCGTACTTCGTCGACAGCGAGCGCGCCATCGTGCGGCGGGGGCTCCGACCCGGCGGTTGTTGCCGGTGGTGGGCGCCGCGCTGCTCGTGGGGTGTGCCGTCGGTGTCGTCCTCGGGCTGCTGGAGACCGACGTGTCCGGCGGACTCGTCGCTCGGCTACCTGGTCGCGCTCGGGTGCCTCGCCCTCTACGCCGCCACCACGCTGCGGCTGCAGCGGATCGCCGCCTGGGCGGCGCGCAGGACGTTGCGCAGTCTCGGGCTGCTGTTCCCGCTCGTCACCCGGGCGCTGCCGCTGCTGCTGCTGTTCGTGACGTTCCTGTTCATCAACACCGAGGTCTGGATGGTCGCGGACTCGCTGGACCGTGGGGTCCTGGCCATGGCCGTGCTGCTGTTCGCCGCCCTCGCGGTCGCCTTCTTGCTGGTGCGCCTTCCCGAGGAGGTGGACCTGGTCGACGACGACGTCGACCGCGGTCGCCTGGCGGCCCGTTGCGCGAGGACTCCGGTCGAGGAGGAGTCCGCCTCGGCCATTGCCGGGGTCGACGACGAGGAGCTCGCCAGGTTGGTGAGCGTGACCGGTCTGCAGAAGTGGAACCTCGTCCTCGTGCTGCTGGTGTCCCAGGCCGTGCAGGTGCTCCTGCTCTCGCTCGCCGTCTTGTTGTTCTTCTTGGTGTTCGGCTCGGTCGTCATGGAGCCCGAGGTGGTCGCGGCCTGGCTGGGTCGCGACGACATCGACACCGTGCTGGGCCTGGGCGGGCTCAGCGAGCCGCTGGTGAAGGTGTCGGTCTTCCTCGCGGGCTTCTCGGGGCTCTACTTCACCGTCTACGCCGTCACCGACGACACCTACCGGCGGCAGTTCTTCACCTCCATCACCGACGAGCTCGAGCGAGCGGTGGCGGTGCGTGCCGTCTACCGCGCCCTGGCCGTCGCGCCGACCCCCTGAGCGGCTCGCAGGTCTGCAGCGGGTGACGGTTTACCAGGGGATGTCGGCTTTCTGTCGCTTCCCGTGGGTTGCTTCCCAGGGGGAGCGCAAGATTTCCTGCATCCCCTGGTAAACGGCCCCCCGCCCCGCGGATTCGGAGAAACCGGGGGCCGTTGCTAGTCTGGGGAGTCGCCTGGGGTGAGTCCCGGGTGGACCATCACGCCGTGAAACGGCCGCGGACAGAGAGTGCCCGGGTGAACAGGCCCCGGCGCGCCGCGCAACGATATGTATCGAAGAGGAGCTGCGCGTGGCCACAGGCACCGATGCGGAAACCAAGAAGAAGATCATCGCCGACTACGCCACCAACGATGGCGACACCGGCTCCCCCGAGGTCCAGGTCGCGCTGCTGACGCATCGCATCGCGCACCTCACCGAGCACCTCAAGGAGCACAAGCACGACCACCACAGCCGTCGTGGGCTCCTGCTGCTGGTCGGCCAGCGTCGCCGGCTCCTGAACTACATGCAAAAAGAAGACATCAACCGTTACCGCTCGATCATCGAGCGGCTCGGACTGCGCCGATGACCGACGGGCGGTCTCCCACCGGGAGGCCGCCCTGCGCCACGTCTAGGCGTGCATCACAACTGAAAACCACCATTACTGGAGCGGCCGGACGTCCTGCCCGGTCCTCGGTAGTGGCCCTCGGGTCCCGACAAGAGACGGACCCCGCGGGCCTCGATCGGAGACCGGCGCCTCGCGCCTCGGATGCGCAGCCTCAGGGCGCCCTCGTGTGATCGCTCCACGAGACAAAGAAAGGGGCACCCCCGTGACCGAGGGACCCGAGATCTACGCCGTCGAGACCGTTATCGACAACGGCAAGCACGGCACCCGCACCGTCAAGTTCGAGACCGGGTTGCTTGCCCGGCAGGCCGCCGGGTCGGTGACCGCCTACCTCGACGACGAGACGATGCTGCTGTCGGCCACTACCGCCGGCAAGCACCCGAAGGAGCAGTTCGACTTCTTCCCGCTCACCATCGACGTGGAGGAGCGGATGTACGCCGTGGGCCAGATCCCCGGCTCGTTCTTCCGCAGCGAGGGCCGGCCCGGCGAGGACGCGATCCTCACCTGCCGCCTCATCGACCGGCCGCTGCGCCCGACCTTCAAGAAGGGCCTGCGCAACGAGGTCCAGGTCGTCATCACCGTGATGGCGCTCGACCCGGACCAGCCCTACGACGTACTCGCGATCAACGCGGCGTCCCTGTCCACCCAGATCTCCGGCCTGCCGTTCTCCGGACCGGTCGGCGGTGTGCGGGTCGCGCTCATCGAGGGCCAGTGGGTCGCCTTCCCGTCGCACAGCCAGCTCGAGGACGCCGTCTTCGACATGGTCGTCGCGGGCCGCGTCACCGAGGCCGGCGACGTCGCGATCATGATGGTCGAGGCGGAGTCCACCGAGACCGCGTGGAACCTCATCCAGACCGGTGTCCAGGCGCCGACCGAGGAGGTCGTCGCCGGCGGGCTCGACGCCGCCAAGCCGTTCATCAAGCAGCTGTGCGAGGCGCAGGCCGAGCTGGCCAAGCAGGCCTCCAAGCCGGTGCAGGAGTTCCCGGTCTTCCTCGACTACGAGGACGACGCCTACGCCGCTGTCGAGGGTGCCGCGAAGGCAGACCTCACGCAGGCGCTGACGATCGCCGGCAAGCAGGAGCGCGAGTCCCGTCTCGACGAGATCAAGGACTCCGTGCTCGAGAAGGTCGGCGGCGACTTCGAGGGCCGCGAGAAGGAGGTCGGCGCGGCCTTCCGCGCGCTGACCAAGGCGCTGGTCCGTGAGCGCGTGCTGCGCGACCAGGTCCGCATCGACGGCCGCGGCCTGAGCGACATCCGCACGCTGTCGGCTGAGGTCGACGTGATCCCGCGGGTGCACGGCTCCGCGTTGTTCGAGCGCGGCGAGACCCAGATCCTGGGTGTCACCACGCTCAACATGCTGACGCTGGAGCAGAAGCTCGACACGCTCTCGCCCGAGAAGACGCGCCGCTACATGCACAAGTACGTCTTCCCGCCGTTCTCCACCGGTGAGACCGGTCGCGTGGGCTCGCCCAAGCGTCGCGAGGTCGGCCACGGTGCGCTCGCGCGCCGGGCACTGCTGCCGGTGCTGCCGACGCGTGAGGAGTTCCCCTACGCGATCCGTCAGCTCTCCGAGGCGATGGGCTCGAACGGCTCCACCTCCATGGGCTCGGTGTGTGCCTCGACGATGTCGCTGCTCCAGGCGGGCGTGCCGCTCAAGGCGCCGGTCGCCGGGATCGCGATGGGTCTGATCTCCGGGGAGGTCGACGGCAAGACGGAGTACGTCGCGCTGACCGACATCCTCGGTGCCGAGGACGCGTTCGGCGACATGGACTTCAAGGTCGCCGGCACCCCGGACTTCGTCACGGCCCTGCAGCTCGACACCAAGCTCGACGGCATCCCCGCCGACGTGCTGGCCGCCGCGCTGAACCAGGCCAAGGACGCCCGCACGGCGATCCTCGAGGTGATGGGTGAGGCCATCGAGGGCCCGGGCGAGATGTCGCTCCACGCACCGCGGATCATCACGATGCGCGTGCCCGTCGACAAGATCGGCGAGGTGATCGGGCCCAAGGGCAAGGTCATCAACCAGATCCAGGACGACACCGGCGCGCAGATCACCATCGAGGACGACGGCACGATCTACGTCGGCGCCACGAACGGTGAGTCCGCGGAGGCGGCCCGCTCGATCATCAACGGCATCGCCAACCCGACGATGCCCGAGGTCGGCGAGCGCTACCTCGGCACGGTCGTGAAGACGACGAACTTCGGCGCCTTCGTGTCGCTGCTCCCGGGCAAGGACGGCCTGCTGCACATCAGCAAGCTGCGCGCCCTGGCCGGCGGCAAGCGCGTCGAGGCTGTCGAGGACGTCGTCTCGGTCGGCCAGAAGATCCAGGTCGAGATCGGCGAGGTCGACGACCGCGGCAAGCTCTCGCTGGTCCCGGTCGTCGAGGAAGAGTCGGCGGAGTAGGCGTCCGGCAGACCATGGCCCAGACCATGACTGGGCCGGCCTCCGCGCAACAGCCCGGCACGACTCGCACGCTGCTGTCCGCCAGGGACGGGCGGGCTCCGGTACGCCGGACCGTCCTCCCCGGCGGCCTGCGGGTCGTGACCGAGGCGATGCCGGGCGTCCACTCGGCCGCCATCGGCGTCTGGATCGGTGTCGGGTCGCGCGACGAGGTGCCGGCGCTCTCGGGGGCCTCGCACTTCCTCGAGCACCTGCTGTTCAAGGGCACCCCGTCGCGCTCGGCGCTCGACATCTCGGTGGAGCTGGACGAGGTCGGCGGAGAGGTGAACGCCTTCACGGCGAAGGAGTACACCTGCTACCACGCCCGGGTGCGGGACGAGGACCTGCCGCGCGCGGTCGACGTGCTCGGCGACATGGTCACCTCCTCGAGGCTCGACGCGAGCCGACGTGGAGGCGGAGCGCGAGGTGATCCTCGACGAGATCGCGATGCACGACGACGACCCCGACGACGTGGTCGGCAACCTCTTCGCCGCGGCGAGCTACGGCTCGTCCCCGCTGGGGCGGCCCATCGCGGGCACCGTCGAGTCGGTGCGGTCGCTGAGCCGCGAGCAGATCCGTCGCTTCCACCGCTCGCACTACACCGCCGCGAACATCGTCGTCGCGGTCGCCGGCAACCTGGACCACGCCACCGTCGTACGTCAGGTCGGCAAGGCGTTCGCACGCGCGGGCTTCCTCGACGACACCGAGGCCGCGCCCCTTCCGTCGCGCCGCTCCGGCTCCTTGCGTCGTACGACGCCGGGCGAGGTCGCGCTCACCCGCCCCTTCGAGCAGGTGAACCTCGTGCTCGGGGTCAACGGCATGGCGCGCACCGACGAGCGCCGCTACGCGCTCGGCGTGCTCAACGCGGCCCTCGGCGGCGGCACCTCGTCGCGGCTGTTCCAGGAGATCCGCGAGCACCGTGGGCTGGCGTACTCCGTCTACTCCTTCGCCTCCCACCACGCCGACGCCGGCACGTTCGCGGTCGCCGTCGGCTGCCTGCCGTCCAAGGCGGCCCAGGTGCTCGACGTCGTACGCGCCGAGCTCGACCGGCTTGCCGCCGACGGCGTGACCCCTGACGAGCTGCGCCGCGGTCAGGGCCAGCTCAGCGGTGGGATCGTGCTCTCGCTCGAGGACTCCGGCAGCCGGATGTCTCGCATCGCCAAGGCCGAGCTGCTCTACGACGAGCTGCCGAGCATCGAGGAAGTGCTGCGCCGCATCTCCGCCGTCACCCTCGACGAGGTCAACGACGCTCGCCCGCGACCTGTTCCGCCAGCGGCAGACCCTCGCCGTGGTCGGCCCTGCGGGCGCCGCCCTCGGCTGAGTTGTGGCCGCCTAGAGTGGCGCGCGTGAGCGAGCAGATCGCAGTCGGTGTGCTGGGTGCCCGGGGCAAGGTCGGCCGAGAGGTGTGCCTGGCGGTCGAGGCCGCCGAGGACCTCCGCCTGGTGGCCTCGGTCGACACCGGCGAGGACGACGACTCGCTCGACGACGTGGTCCGCAACGGCGCGGAGGTCGTCGTCGACTTCACCCATCCAGACGTGGTGATGGACAGCCTCGAGTTCCTCGTCGACCACGGCATCCACGTCGTCGTCGGCACCACCGGGTTCGACGACGAGCGCCTCGACCAGGTCCGCGGCTGGCTCGACTCGTCCCCGCGCACCGGCGTCCTGGTGGCACCGAACTTCTCCATCGGCGCCGTCCTCATGATGCGGTTCGCCGCCGAGGCGGCGCCCTACTACGAGTCCGTCGAGATCGTCGAGCTGCACCACCCCGACAAGGCCGACGCACCCTCCGGCACCGCCCGTCGTACGGCGTCGCTGGTCGCCCAGGCACGGCGCGACGCGGGTCTCGGGCCGGTGCCCGACGCCACCAGCACCTCGCTCGAGGGGGCGCGCGGCGCCGACGTCGAGGGCATCCACGTGCACGGCCTGCGGGTGCGGGGGCTCGTGGCCCACCAGGAGGTCCTCCTCGGTGGCCAGGGGGAGACCCTCACGATCCGCCACGACTCCCTCGACCGGGTCTCGTTCACCCCGGGAGTGCTGCTCGGGGTCCGCAAGATCGGCGATCACCCCGGGCTGAGCGTGGGTCTCGAGCCGTTCCTCGGCCTCGACTGAGGCGTTTACAAAACCTGCACCTTTGTGCAGTCGCACGAACCTGACCCTATGCGCCGGGTTAGTCGTCAACGAGCCTCGGGAAGGAAACCACTGCCGCCGTGTGCCCACGCGCGGTTTGAGATCTCGGGAAAGGGCGCTTCGTCTATGCGCAGCATCGGACGCAGGACAGCAGGCAGATTGGGCGCGGCGGCTCTGAGCGTCGCCGCCGTCGGAATCGGCACAACGCTCACCACGGTCGGACCCGCCAATGGCGCGTCGGCCCGCGGCTTCGAGCGGACGGCCGCCAGCAATGGCGACATAGCGCGATCAGCGCTCGCGGCCGTCAAGCGAACACCGGTCTGCCGTTCACGGGGGGACAGCGCAGGCCTTCACCGTTCAGGGTGTTCTTGTCGATTCCGACGGCGGCCGGCACGTGCGCATGACTCGCACGTTCCACGGCCTGCCGGTCGTGGGCGGCGACCTCGTCGTCCACCAGGCGAAGTCCGGTGCCTGGCAGGGGCGCAGCCAGTCGCTGACCCGTGACCTGTCGCTGTCGGTCGACCCGTCCCTCAGCAAGGCGGCCGCCGGCTCCAAGGCGCTCGCCCCCAGCAAGGTCACCCGCTCGATCACCGGCGAGAAGGTCTCCTCCTCGCGGCTCGTCGTCGACGCAACGGCTGCGGCGCCACGCCTGGCCTACGAGGTGATCACCGGCGGCACGCAGGACGACGGCACGCCGAGCCGGCTCGCGTCGTACGTCGACGCCAGCACCGGCAAGGTCTTGCGCACCGAGCAGCAGATCGAGACCGTCGACGGCTCGGGCCAGTCGCTCTACGGCGGCACCGTGCCGCTGCAGCTGACGAAGTCCGGGTCGACGTTCCAGCTCAAGGACCCGACCCGCGGCAACACGTACACGACCGACATGAACAACGCCGAGGACAGCCTCGCCTGCCAGATCTTCGGCAGCGGCTGCAAGGCGGGCACGCTGTTCACCAGCCCCGACAACTCGTTCGGCAACGGCAGCACCACCAGCCGGGAGTCGGCGGCCGTCGACGCGCAGTACGGCACGAACGAGACCTGGGACTACTACAAGTTCACCCACGGTCGCAACGGCATCTTCGGCACCGGCAAGGGCTCGTTCAACCGGGTCCACTACGGCAAGAACTACGTCAACGCCTTCTGGGACGGCTCGAAGATGACGTACGGCGACGGCGACGGCTCCCAGTACGGACCGCTCACCTCGCTCGACGTCGCCGGCCACGAGATGTCGCACGGCGTCACCGAGAACAGCGCGAACCTCACCTACGAGGGCGAGTCCGGCGGCCTCAACGAGTCCACCTCCGACATCTTCGGCACCTCGGTGGAGTTCTACGCCAACAACTCAAAGGACGTCGGCGACTACCTGATCGGCGAGATGTTCGACAAGACGCACAAGGGCTTCCGTCGCATGGACAACCCGGCGTCTGACGGCAGCTCGGCGAACTGCTGGAGCTCGACGGTGGGCCAGCTCGACGTGCACTACTCGTCCGGCGTGGGCAACCACTTCTGGTACATGCTCGCCGAGGGTTCCGGATCGAAGACGCTCAACGGCGTCTCGTACAGCTCGCCGACGTGCAACGGCGCAGCGGCAGTCACCGGGATCGGCCGGGCGGCAGCGGAGAAGATCTGGTACCGCGCGCTGACCGTGTACATGACCTCCAGCACCGACTACCACGGCGCGCGGACCGCGTCGCTCTCGGCGGCCAAGGACCTCTACGGCGCCGGCAGCACCCAGTACAACGCGGTCAACGCCGCCTGGGCCGCGGTCAACGTCAAGTAGCCCCCTCAGCCCCCCAACCGGCGGCTTGCCCGTCGTACCCGACCTGTCGCCCTCCCACGACGCTCCGTGGGAGGGCGGCAGCTTGTCGGGGGCGTGCTCCTAGGGTCGAGTCATGGAGCTGGCCGTTCACTTCCCCGACTTCACGCTGCCGGGCGGACCTGAGGCGCTCGCGCCGACGCTGGCCGCCACCGCCCGCGCCGCCGACGAGGGCGGGTGTGCCGCGTTCACCGTCATGGACCACTACTTCCAGATGGAGCGGCTCTCGAGCGCGCACGACCCGATGCTCGAGGGTTACACCACGGCCGGGTTCCTCGCCGGTGTGACGAGCCGGATCCGCCTCGGTGTGCTCGTCACCGGCGTCACCTACCGCCACCCGGGCCTGCTCGCGAAGATCGCCACCACGCTCGACGTGGTCTCGGGTGGGCGCGCGGTGCTCGGCCTCGGCGCGGCCTGGTACGAGCGCGAGCACCACGGGTTGGGAGTGCCGTTCCCGTCGAAGGCGGAGCGGTTCGAGCGGCTCGAGGAGACCCTGCAGATCTGCCTGCAGATGTGGAGCGACGACGACGGGCCCTTCGAGGGCAGGCACTACCGACTGGCCGAGACCATCTGCGTGCCGCGGCCGATCCAGCAGCCGCATCCCCCTGTGGTCGTCGGCGGCATCGGCGAGCGCAAGACACTGCGCCTGGTCGCGGAGTACGCCGACGCGTGCAACCTGTTCGACATCGGCCGTGACGGCGTCGCGCAACGGATCGACGTGCTCCGCCGCCACTGCGACGAGGTCGGACGTGACCCGGCGGACGTGACAGTCACCTTGCTCACCAGCGACGATCCCAATGACTCGGGATTCGTTCCCAAGATGGCCGACTACGCGAAACTTGGCGTCGCGCAGGTCTGGGTCAACGCGAAGCCGCCCGACCCAGCCGGCTGGACCGAACGGCTCGCCGAGAATGTGCTGCCGTCCCTAGCCGAGCTCTGAGGACGCCGACCTGCGAAACCCGGTGGTGCTCACCGAGAAGGCGGCCTAGTTTCGGTGCGTGCAGCTCACAGTGGCCCTACTGGCCGACACACTCGGCTCGGCCGAAGCGGTGGCCGAGATGAGGTGGCGAGAGTGGGGCCATCCTCCCGAACCGCAGGACCCAGCCTGGTGGCTCGAGGTGACGCTGAACGAAGCAGGAAGAGAACAACTTCCGGTGACGTTCGTAGCGCGTGACGAGGCCGGGGCCGTCCTCGGTGCGGTCGGGTTGGACACCTACGACCTGGACGAGCGGCATGACACCACGCCGTGGGTGACCGGCATGATCGTTCGTCACGAGCTCAGAGGCCAAGGAATCGGGCGCAACCTGATGCGACGCCTGGAGCAGTGGGCCGCAGAGCACGACATTGCGGAAGCCTGGGTTGGCACGGACCTGGCGGGAGGCTTCTACGAGAAGTGCGGGTGGATCCCCCAGGAGAGCTTCGTGAGAAGCACGGGGGAGCGCATCGAGGTTCTTCACAAGCAGCTGTAGCGGGGAGGGTGAGACGTCACTCCACCCCCACCGGAGCAGCTTGGCGGGCGCCCCGCCGACCGGGCTGACAAGCCAGGTCGAGGCGCTGCGCGGCTGTCCACGTGGTCCAACTGTCGGTCCGATGTGGTCCAGGGATGCGCGGCTGGCCAAGATGAGTTCGTGTTCGGACTCGAGATGGTCGTGTTGCTGGGTGTCGCCCTGGTCGCTTGCGGCGCGCTCGCGCGCCGCTACCCGATCGCGCCAGCCATCCTCCTGGTGCTGGTGGGGGTGCTGGTCGGGTTCGTGCCGCACCTGCGGCAGGCCCAGCTGCCGCCGGAGGTCGTGCTGCTCGTGTTCCTGCCCGCGTTGTTGTACTGGGAGAGCCTGACGACCTCGCTGCGGGAGATCCGCAACAACCTGCGGGTCGTGGTCCTCACCAGCACCGCGCTGGTCGCAGCCACTGCCGCCGCGGTCGCCTTCGCCGCGCACGGACTCGGCCTCGAATGGGGACCGGCCTGGGTCCTCGGCGCCGCGCTGGCGCCGACCGACGCGACGGCCGTCGGCGTGCTGGCCGGCGACCTGCCGCGCCGCACGGTCACCGTGCTCCGCGCCGAGAGCCTGGTCAACGACGGCACCGCCCTCGTCCTCTACGGGCTGGCCGTCGGCGTCACGGTCGGCGAGCAGCAGCTCACCGGCTGGCACGTGACCTGGCTGCTGGTGTGGTCCTACGCCGGAGGCGTGCTGGCCGGCGCACTCATCGGTCTGCTCAGCTGGCAGGTGCGCCGCCGGATGGACGACCCCATGCTCGAGAGCATCGCCATGCTGGTGACCCCGTTCGCCGCGTTCCTGCTGGCCGACCTCGTGCACGCCTCCGGCGTGCTGGCCGTCGTCGTCTGCGGACTGTTCATGAGCCAGGTGACGCCACGCATCACCGGTGCCGTGACCCGCCAGATCGCCCTCCCGTTCTGGGCGCTGTCCACCACGGTGCTCAGCAGTGCCCTCTTCGTGCTGATAGGAGTCTCGGCTCACTCCGCCTTCCGCGAGCTGAACAGCACCTCCATGTTGCGGGCGCTTGCCGACGTCCTCGTCGTCACCGCCGTCGTGATCGGGGTGCGGTGGGCGTGGGTCTACACCACGCCGTACGTCATCCGACTCCTCGATCGGCGTCCCGCCCAGCGGGCGCGTCGGATCCCGGCACGGCAACGCACCGTCAGCGCCGTGGCCGGATTCCGCGGTGCCGTGTCTCTCGCCGCGCTCCTCGCCGTGCCGCACGCGCTCGACTCCGGCGCCCCGTTCCCCGACCGGGACCTCATGGTGCTGATCGGCTGCGGCGTCATCGTGCTGACCCTCCTCCAGGCGCTGCTCCTGCCGTCGGTCGTGCGGTTCGCGCGACTGCCGGTCGACACCTCGGTCGCCGAGGAGCTCCAGTACGCCGACGAGTACTCCCTCGACGCAGCGATCGACGCACTCGACTCCACGGCCAGCGAGCTCGGCAGCGGCGAGATGGTGGTCGAGCGGGTGCGGCACGAGCTGGACAAGCAGCGGAAGCTGCAGGCGGCAGCCGGTGCGGAAGGTCATCCCGTCATCCAGCACGACGACCAGTACCGGACCCTCTCACTTGCTCTCATCGGCCGGCGGCGCGAGGCGCTCCTCGAGCTGCGCGACGTGCAGCGCATCGACGACATCGTGCTGCGCCGGGTGCAAGCACGTCTCGACCAGGAGGAGGTGCGGTTCTTGCGCGCGAACCCCCTCGAGTGAGACGCGCCCGATCGCCGCGCTCAGCCGTGGCCGGGCATGTGCGTTGAGCGCCACCGCTCGATCGTCAGCCGGTACAGGACGTGCCGCTCGAGCGGGTTGCCGTCCGGGACGCGCGGGTGGTCGAAGTCGTCGCCGGGATCGTGGGTCATGCCGAGCTTCTCCATGACTGCCCGCGAGCGAACGTTGCCGACCGAGGTCATCGACACGACCTCGACGAGGCCCGCGCGTCTCGAAGCCGAACCTCACGGCTTCCCGGGCGGCCTCGGTCGCGTAGCCCTGGCCCCAGGCGTGCTTGGCGAACCGGTAGCCGATCTCGAATGCCGGCGTGAAGGCCGCCTCGAACGTCTGGTGGAGAAGGCCCGCGAAGCCGATGAACGCACCCGTGCCGATCTCCTCCACCGCCCACACCCCGAAGCCGTGCTCGGCGAAACCCGCCTCGAACCGGTCGACGAGCGCGTCGCTCTCCTCGCGGGTCAACGGGGCGACGAAGAACTCCATCACCTCGGGGTCCGCGTTCATCTTGGCGAACGGCTGCCGATCTGCGGGACGCCACTGACGCAGCAGCAGCCGATCAGTCCTCAACATGAGGGACATCGGGCGCGAGGTTCATCTGGGCCCGACGGCGCAGGACTGCACGCTCGCCCTCGTTCCTGGTGCGCGTGGCGGCCTCGGTGAACGCCTCGCTCGCCTGCGCGCGAAGTCCGGCGCGTTCGAGCAGGTCGCCGCGCACACTCATCACGAGCGGCGAGTCGCCGAGCGCTCCTGCGTCGAGCTCATTGAGCACCACCAGGCCCGCCTCCGGGCCGAAGGCCCGCCCGTGTGCGACCGCCCGGTTCACCTCGACGACCGGTCCAGGCGCGGCCTCGGACAGCACGTCGTAGAGAGCCGAGATCCGGTCCCAGCTGCGTGTCCTCGGCGCGCGCTGCACGGGCGTGCTGCGCGGCGATCGAGGCCTGCAAGAAGTACTTCCCGACCGGAATGCCGCCCGCGGCGAGCACCTCGGCCTGCTGCAGGGCGGCCAGCCCGCGCCGGATCAGCAGCTGGTCCCAACGCGTCCGGTCCTGCGCCTCCAGCAGCACCGGCGCGCCGTGCTCGTCGAGCCGGGCGGCCATCCGCGAGCCCTGGATCTCGAGCAGCGCCTGCAGTCCGAGCACCTCGGGCTCCTCGGGAGCGACGGCGGCCAGCATGCGCGCGAGCCTCATCGCCTCGTTCGCCAGGTCGGGGCGCATCCAGTCCTCGCCGGCCGTGGCTGAGTAGCCCTCGTTGAAGATCAGGTAGATCACGGCCATGACGTCGTCGAGCCGCCTGGTCCGCTCGGGGCCCGTCGGCAGCTCGAACTCGGCGTGAGCTTCGGCCAGTGTCTTCTTGGCTCGCGAGATGCGCTGGCCCATGGTGGATTCGGTGACCAGGAACCCACGGGCGATCTCGGCGGTGGTGAGTCCTCCGACCAGGCGCAGCGTGAGTGCGGCCCGGGACTCAGCGGTCAGTGAGGGGTGGCAGGACAAGAAGATGAGTCGCAGGACGTCGTCCTCGATGTAGTCGACCTGGCCGTCGAGGTCGGGCATCTGCGTCACCTCCTCCTCACGGGCATGGTCGAGCTCCGCGACCTTGCGGCGGAGGTTGTCGGCGCGCCGGAAGTGGTCGACGGCTCGCCGCTTCGCGATGGTCATCAGCCACGCGATCGGGTTGTCCGGGACACCGGTCGCGGGCCACTGCTCGAGCGCAGCCACGAGCGCGTCCTGCGCAAGGTCCTCGGCGAGGTCCACATCACGGGTCATGCGGGTGAGAGCGCCGACGAGGCGGGCCGACTCGGCCCGCCACGCGGCGGTGATGACCTCGGTCAGGTCATCGGTACTGCTCTGCGCCGGCACGGGGCCAGCGTAGTGACCACGGGGTCACTCTCCGGGGGCCTCCGGGCCGGTAGAGATCTGGCGCAGGGTCGAGATCACGGTGACCTCGGGCCAGTACTTCGCGTGCAGCTCGGCGAACTCCTGCTGATCGGCGGCCGCCTCCTCGAGGCTGTCGTACTGCATGATCGCCCACCCGCCGACGACCTCCTTGGCCTCGGCGTACGGTCCGTCGACCCGGCTGACCTCGCCCTTGCGGACCACGAAGTTCACGGCGTCCTCGGTCCCGTACAGCCCGCCGCCATCGAGGAACGCGCCCTTGGCGGTCTGTTCGCCGATGTAGGTGTCCATCGCCTCGAACAGCTCCTGGGGCGGCGTGCCGACGCCCTCTTCCATCCTCACGAATCCCATGAAACGCGGCATGTCGATCACTCCTACTGGTTGCTGGGGGAGTTGCTTCTCGGACGTATGTCGAACGGCCGCGATGCTCTTCGACATCGACCATAGAATTTTCTTCGAGCAAGGGGGGAGCCCGATGCCAGGATGACCCCCGTGACCGGATGCGGCATCGCGGACTTCTTCGACCTGGTCGACCAGCTCCCCGAGGTGACCCGCTCGGACAACGGCCGCTACTGGCGGATCGCGGTCCGCGACCAGACCTTCGGCTACCTGTGGGAGCCCACCCGCACCGTCGGCCTCAAGCAGACCCTCGCCGAGCAGCTCGCGCTCGTCGCCGAGCGTCCCGAGACGTTCGAGGTGCAGTTCACCGCGGGCGCTTTCGGCTGGGTCGTGGTCCAGCTGGCCGGGGTCGGGCGCGACGAGCTGGCCGAGCTCGCGTTCGAGGCCTGGCGCCTGACGGCTCCCGCGCTGCTGATCAACGACCGCGGCGACCGACTGCCTGGACTGATCGATCCGGCCCCCGCCTCAGGCCGGCGCGAGCAGCCCGTCCGCGACGACCTCGAGCAACGGCCGGATGGCGCTCTCGTCGAGGTCCGCCTGGTCCGCGACGGCGGCCACCCCGCCCACCAGCCGACAGACCTGGACTGCGTCGACGCCGGGGCGCAGGGCGTCCTCGTCGCGGAGCTGGGTGACGACGCGGTCGGTAGCCGCGGCGAGCACCTGACACTTGTGCACGATCGGGGACTTCGGGTCGCCCATCGCCGAGGTGATCTTGGCCGGCCCGCCCTTGTGAAGGCTGATGAGCGTGACGTACGCGGAGAACCAGGCGAGCAGCAGGTCGCGGGGCGGCCCCTCGTGGGCGAGCGCCTTGGCCGCGGCCTCGTCGACCCGGTCGACCCAGCTCTGCATGATCGCGTCGAGCAGGCTCTCGCGGTTGGGGAAGTGCCGGTAGAGCGTGCCCGCGCCCACCCCTGCACGCTTGGCGACCAGGTCGAGCGAGGCGTCGTACCCCTGCTCACGGAAGACCTCGCGAGCGACCTCGACGATCCGGTCGCGGTTGCGTTGCGCGTCGGCGCGCATCTGGCACCTCTTCGAGAAATCTGACGGAAGGACTTGCTAAGCGGAGACTGTCTCCGTATCGTAGCTGACGAACCGGAGTCACTCTCCACATTAGTCTACGTCGGCCCGATCGGCCAGAACAGGACTTCCCACACGATGTCCAAGACCCTCTCTCCTCCCGCTCCCAGCACCGGCCGCAACCCGCACCCGCCGCTCCCGACCGACCTGCCGCCGAACGCCGGCCGGGCCGCCGCCGGCATCGCCATCGTCTTGGTGGCCCAGCTGATGCTGATCCTCGACGCCACCGTCGTGAACGTCGCTCTCCCGAGCATCCACACCGCCCTCGGCTTCAGCCCGGCAGGCCTGTCGTGGGTGCTCAACGCCTACACACTCGCGTTCGGCGGCCTGCTGCTCCTCGGCGGCCGACTCGGCGACGTCTTCGGGCGACGCCGCACCTTCGAGATCGGCCTGGCCGTCTTCACCCTGGCGTCCTTGGCAGGTGGCCTCGCGCAGGACCCGGCATGGCTGGTCGCGGCCCGTGGCGCCCAGGGCGTCGGTGCCGCGCTGGCCGCGCCCGGCGTGCTCGCGCTGCTCACCACCAGCGCCCCGGACGAGGCGGCCCGCAACCGGGCCCTCGCGCTCTTCGGTGCCGTCACCTCCGGAGGCATGTCGCTCGGCCTCCTGCTCGGTGGAGCGGTCACCGACCTCGGCTCCTGGCGTTGGACGCTCTTCATCAACATCCCGATCGGGCTGGCCGTGCTGTCCCTGACCAGGCGGACGCTGGACGAGACGCCACGGCGCCCAGGTCGCTTCGACGTCGTCGGTGCCGTCACCGCGACGCTGGGCGCGGTCTCGATCGTGTGGGCGCTGATCGGCGCACCCGAGCACGGCTGGGGCTCACCCCGGACCATCGGTGCCCTGGCGCTCGGCGCACTGCTGCTCGTCACGCTGGCCGTCACCGAGACTCGCGTCTCCCACCCGATGATCCAGCCCTCGCTGCTGCGCAGCCGCCGCCGTCTCAGCGGTCTGGCGATCATCGCGCTCGTCGTGGGTGGCCAGCTGTCGATGTTCTTCCTCGCCGTGCAGTACCTCGAGGGCCAGCTCGGCTTCGGTCCGCTCGCGACCGGACTGGCGTTCCTGCCGCTGACGCTCGGCATCTTCGGGATGTCGCGGATCACGCCGCGGCTGCTCGCCCGGGTCGGCCGCACCCCGATGTTCGTGGTCGGCACGATCGGCCTCGCGACGAGCTTCGCGTGGCTGAGCCAGGTCTCGGCAGGGGACACCTACCTCAGTGGCGCCTTCGGCCCGATGCTGCTCAACGGGATCTCGGCCGGCCTGGTGTTCCTGCCCGCGACCTCGACCGTGCTCGCGGGTGTCGCCGGCGGAGCACGCGGGTGCCGCCTCAGGGCTGCTGCAGACCTTCCAGCAGCTCGGCGGGGCGATCGGCCTGGCCGTCATCGTCTCGGTGTACGCCGCCGGTGCGGTGCCGGGCCGGTTCCTCCCAGGTGCGGACCACGCCTTCCTCACCTCGGCGCTGTTCGCGGTGGTTGCGCTCGCGGTCGCCGTCCTCGCGGTAGTTCGGGTGCGCCGGACCCCGGCTGCGGAGCCCGAGCGTGCCGAGGTCCCCGAGATGGCCGAGGCTGCCTGACCTCGTGAGCTGGGCTGGCGCTGTCAGCGCCAGCCCAGCTCGGGTGCGACGTGGCGCACCACGCTCTCCAGCACGTGCGCGTTGTAGTCGACACCGAGCTGGTTCGGCACCGTCAGCAGCAGGGTGTCCGCGGCGGCGACGGCCTCGTCCTCGGCGAGGGATGCGACGAGGGCGTCCGGCTCGCCGGCGTACGTCTTGCCGAAGCGCGCGGCGCCACCGTCGAGGAAGCCCACCTGGTCCCGGCTCCCGGTCTCCTGGCCGAAGTAGGCGCGGTCGCGGTCGTCGACCAGCGGGAAGATGCTCCGGCTGACGGAGACGCGAGGCTCACGTGCGTGGCCCGCGGCCTTCCACGCGTCACGGAACATCTGGATCTGCTCTGCCTGCAGCTGGTGGAACGGCACCCCGGTGTCCTCGGTCAGCAGCGTCGAGCTCATCAGGTTCATGCCCTGCTCGCCCGTCCACTCGGCCGTCGCGCGCGATCCGGCACCCCACCAGATCCGGTCGCGTAGTCCGGGGGACTGGGGCTCGATGCCGAGCAGGCCGGGCGGGTTCGGGAACATCGGCCGAGGGTTCGGCTCGGCGAACCCGCTGCCCTGGATCACCTCGAGGAACACCCGGGCGTGCTCGCGGGCCATCGCCGCGTGGTCCGAGCCCTCCGGCGGCTGGTAGCCGAAGTACCGGAAGCCGTCGATCACCTGCTCGGGTGAGCCCCGGCTGATGCCGAGCTGCAGCCGGCCGCCTGCGATCAGGTCCGCGGCACCGGCGTCCTCGGCCATGTAGAGGGGGTTCTCGTAGCGCATGTCGATCACGCCGGTGCCGATCTCGATCCGGCTCGTCCTCGCGCCGATGGCGGCGAGCAGTGGGAACGGTGACCCCAGCTGGCGCGCGAAGTGGTGCACCCGGAAGTACGCGCCGTCGGCTCCGAGCTCCTCCGCCGCGACCGCGAGGTCGATCGACTGCAGCAAGGCGTCGGAGCCGGAGCGTGTCTGCGAGTGCGGCGAGGTCGACCAGTGGCCGAACGAGAGGAACCCGATCTTCTTCATGTGGCCGCAACAACGACCGGACGGGAACGCTTCCAGGTCCTGCTGGGCCGCGCCGGGTCAGGAGGCGTCGAGCCGGGCGAGCTCCTCGTCGGTCAGCTCCAGGTCGGCGGCCGCGGCCGAGTCGATGATCGACTGCGGACGCTTGGCTCCGGGGATCGGGATCACGACCGGCGACTGCGCCAGCTCCCAGGCAAGGGCGACCTGCTGGGCGCTGACCCCGCGCTCCTCGGCCACCTCGCGGAACGCGGGATGCTTCTCGGCCAGCTCCTTGGCGTTCGAGAGACCGCCCAGGGGACTCCACGGCAGGAACGCCAGGCCGAGCTCGGCACACACGTCGATCTCTGGACGGCTGCTGCGGTACGCCGGCGAGAACTGGTTCTGCACGCTGACCAGAGCGGAGCCCAGGGTCTTGTGCGCGAGCCGGATCTGGTCGCTGTCGGCGTTGGAGAGCCCGACCATGCGCACCTTGCCCGACGCGTGGATCTCCGCGAGGGTCGCGATGACGTCCTCGTCGTCGACGTCCGGGTCGGGACGGTGGTGCTGCCACAGATCGATCTGGTCGACTCCAAGACGCTCGAGGCTGTTGTCGACCGCCGCCTTCAGGTGCTCGGGGCTGCTGTCGGTGTGCCAGGCGCCTCCGTCGCCGCGGACGTGGCCGCCCTTGGTTGCCAGGAACACGCGGTCGCGGACGCCGAGCTCGTCCAGCAGGCCCGCGATGAGGCGCTCGTTCTCGCCCTGGGCGTCAGGGCCGAGGTCGTCGCCCGGCCCGTAGGCGTCCGCGGTGTCGAAGAGCGAGACGCCCGCGTCCAACGCGGCGCGCACCGTGTCGGCGAGCTGCTCTCGCGGCTGGGCACCGGACTGGTCGAAGGTCATCAGTCCGAGGCCGATGGCGCCGACCTGAACGCGTCCGACCTCGTCGTTGCCGATCTCTCGTGTCTGCATGGGCTCACCGTGCCCCGACAAGCGTCGCGGAAACCGGCTGCGCACCAGGCAGACGGTCCCTGCGGCCGTTGCCCCGTTCGGGAGCGGAGCGCAGACTGGCAGTGAGCCGGTGACTCGACCCGGTGCGAGGAGGAGATGCGGCATGGCCCTCGGACAGGCTTCACCCACCTTGCCCGTCCTGGCCCCGCTCCGGAGGTCGGAACGTCGGCGGCTCGCGCGCCACGACGTGCTCTCCGCGAGGCTGGCCGAGCTGCACCGCATCAACGAGCTGCTCGACGAGGCCGGCGAGATCGTCGGGCGAGGCTGGGTGCAGCACGCCTGGTTCGCCTACCGGGACGAGACCGGCCGGACCCGGCTGGCTACTGCGACCGACGTGCACCTGATGAGCGGGCGTCCGGTCGTTGGCGCCTGCCTCGTGGGCGCGGTCGTCGAGGCCGGCGGCGGCATCCCTGCCGTGCACACCCAGCTGGTCGACCGTTCGTTGGACCTCACGTGGCACACCCTGTCCGGGACGCCGGGAACCAGCGTGCGCTGGTGTCCCTCGCCACCCGAGCGGGCAGTCCAGGTCCGCGACCTGACGAGCTGGAACGACGCGAGGGGCCGCACCGCCGCCGACGTGGTGTCGCTGCTCGGCGAGGCGAAGGGCGTCACGTTTGCAGAGATCGGCCGGACCCGCGCGGAGCGTTCGCAGCTCTAGGACGCCGGACCTTTCGGCTACTCGGGCGGCAGGCCCTTCCCGCGCCGGGCGTAGAGGTCGAGGACCGTCTGCCCGAGCAATCACGCCGCATCGCTCGGCCCAGGAGTCGTACCTGGCCGCGAGGTCGTCGACGACCTCGGGGTTGGCGGCCGCGAGGTCGTGCGCCTCGGCCCGGTCGGTCTCGATCGCGTAGAGCTCCCATGCCTGGTCGTGCTTGCGCACCAGCTTCCACGGGCCGGACCGCACTGCGCAGTTCCCCTCGTGCTCCCAGAAGAGGTCGGCGTCCTCGATGGGTTCCCCGGCCAGCGCCGGCAGCATGCTGCGTCCCTCGGCCGGCGGGACGGGCAGACCGTCTCGCGTGGCTGGGTACGACGCGCCTGCCGCCTCCAGCAACGTCGGGAGCACGTCGACGAGCTGGAACGCACCGCGCACCAGTCCGCCGGGCTCGACGTCGACGCCTCGCGGCCACCGGGCCACCAGGGGCGTCGCGATCCCGCCTTCGTGGACCCAGTGCTTGTACTCGCGGAACGGGGTGTTCGAAAGGTGCGCCCAGGCCCGGCCGTAGGACATGTACGTGTCCTCGCCTCCCGGGGTCAGCCCCGGCACGTTGCCGGGCACGACCGGCTCGCCCTCGCGGGTGGTGTCCTGCATCGGCACGAACGCGGTGACGAAGTCGAGGTCCAGCTCCTCTGCACAGCCACCGTTGTCGGAGAGGAAGACGACGAGGGTGTCGTCGAGGCGCCCGAGCCGCTCGAGGGTGTCCAGGACCCGGCCGATGCCCTGGTCCATCCGGTCGACCTGGGCGGCGTACGTCGCCATCCGGCTGGCCTCCCAGGCGTGGTCGGGGGAGTCCTGCCACGCGGGCACCCGGGGGTCGCGATCGGCCAGCTCGGTGCCGCCGCGCTCCTCGGTGACGATGCCCTCCTTGACCAGCCGGGCGAGGCGCTCCTCACGCAGCACGTCCCAACCGGCGTCGAAGCGGCCGGCGTAGCGCTCGACGTCGGCCTCGTGGGCGTGCAAGGGCCAGTGCGGCGCGGTGTAGGCGAGGTAGAGGAAGAACGGGTCGTCGCCGCGGTCGCGATCGTGCTCCTCGATGAAGGTCGCGGCGTTCTCGCTGATGGCGTCGGTGTAGAACCAGCCGGGTTGCTCGGCCTCGTGCTCGACGTTGGTCTCGTCACGCATCAAGGTGCGCGGCCGGTAGAAGCTGCCGGCGCCCTCGAGGGTGCCGAACACCCGGTCGAAGCCGCGACGGGTCGGCCAGCTGCCGTTGGGCGTCTCCATGTCCGAGGACAGGTGCCACTTGCCCGAGAGGTACGTCGCGTAGCCGGCGGCACCGAGCGCCTCGGCAGCCGTGGTGCAGCCATCGGTGAGGTCGCCCGGGTAGCCGTCCGGGGTGTCGTCGAAGTTGAGGATGCCGACGCCGACCTGGTGCGGGTGCAGCCCGGTCATGAGCGACGCTCGCGACGGGCTGCACCGGGCCGTGTTGTAGAACTGCGTGAACCGCACACCCTCACGCGCGAGCCGGTCGATGTTCGGGGTCTCGATCTCACCGCCGTAGCAGCCGATGTCGGAGAAGCCCATGTCGTCGGCGAGCACCAGCACGATGTCGGGACGGCGGGCCGCTGGACCCGCGGCTTCGCTCACACGGACACCGACTCGCCGGCCGCGGTCTGCGTCGAGGTCTCGTGCGCCCGGATGTCGCGGCGGAACGTCTCGGGCAGGAATGCCAGCGACACCAAGGTCACGACCGCCATCGCGATGACGTACAGCGCGACCGGCCACGCTTGCTCGTCGAACCGCTGGATCAGCATCGTGCAGATGATCGGCGCGATGGCACCTGACGGGAGCACTCCGAGCTGGTAGACCGTCGACATCCCGCTGTAGCGCACGCGGGTCGGGTACAGCTCGGCGAACAGCACGCCCTCGGCGCCGAACATGGTGCAGGCGCCGAACGCCCAGGCGATCACCACGCCGAGCGTGATGAGCGTTGCGTCGCCGGTGTCGAACATCGCGAACACCGGGAACGCGCTGACGGCCGCGACGGCGGCCCCGGCCATGAAGACGGGTCGACGTCCGACGCGGTCCGACACGTTCGCGGCAGCGAGGATCACGAAGAACCCGACGAAGGAGGCCACGATCAGCGCGTTGAGGGCGACGGTGTTCTTCAGCGACAGCACGGTCACGACATAGGTGACGAGGAACGCGTTGTAGACGTTGAAGGTCACCGACTCGCTCATCCGAGCGCCCATGGCGAGCAGCGTGACCTTGGGGTGGCGCCGGATGACCTCGAGCAGAGGGGTCCTTGACCTCGCGTCGTTGTCCACGAGCTCCCGGAAGGCCGGCGGCTCGGCGATCCGCAGCCGGATGAACAGGCCGACGGCGACGAGCACGATGCTCGCCAGGAAGGGGATGCGCCACGCACCGGCGGCCAGCGCGTCCTCGCCCAGCGGGCCGAGCGCCTTGACGGCACCGGCCGAGAGCAGCAGTCCGATGGGCACGCCGAGCTGCGGCCAGCTGGCGTACCAGCCGCGCCTCTTGTCGGGGGCGTGCTCCACGCAGAGCAGGACGGCGCCGCCCCACTCGCCGCCGAGGCCGATCCCCTGCAGCATGCGCAGCCCGACCAGCAGGAGCGGCGCGGCCACGCCGATCGCGTCGTACGTCGGGAGCAGGCCCATCGCGAACGTCGACAGGCCCATGATCATCATCGTCACGACCAGCATCGGCTTGCGGCCCAGCCGGTCACCGAGGTGGCCGAAGATCACGCCACCGAGCGGGCGGGTGATGAAGCCGGCCGCGAAGGTCGTGAAGGCGGCCAGGGTGCCGGTGAGCGGATCGAACTTCGGGAAGAACTCCTCGTTGAAGACGAGCGCCGCCATCGTCCCGTAGAGGAAGAAGTCGTACCACTCCACGACGGAGCCGACCAGGCTGGCGGAGGCGATCTGCCGGATCGATGCCGGCGGACCCTCGAGGGCTGCACGCTTCATGAGGGGAACCTTTCCGAGAGAAGCGAGGCTGATCCTGCCCGCGTCAGCGGGAGATCATGCATCTGCGCCGACCCAGCCTGGCCGTTGCGGCCATAGAGGTCAAATACGATGCACTAACTACATTTTGGCGTGTCGGCCCGAGGTCAGTCCTCGGCGAGGTCGGTGTGCAGCCGTACCTGCTTCACCCGGACCGACCCGTCGCCGTGCAGGTCGAGCTCGCGGTGGGCGCCGTCGGCGGCCCAGCCGGCTTGGGTCAGGAACGCCCGTCGCACGTCGTCGTCGCTGCTCAGCCAGATGACGGCGGTGGTGAACCGGTCGGCGCGCAGGGTGTCGGCGCACGCCTGGCTCAGCCGGGAGCCGTGGCCCTGCCGGGTGTGCTCCGGGTCGATGGTCAGCTCCGAGACGGCGCCGACCGCGATCGGGTCGAGGTCGGGGTCGTCTGCCGGGCCGGTGAGCGCGAAGCCGCGCACGGTGTTGCGCTCGAGAGCGACCAGGACCCGGTTGCGGGCGTCACGAGGCGAGGCGAGCGACTCGCGCCAGGCGCCGGCGAGGTCCGTGGGGTCGAGGGCCTCGAGCAGGTCCGGCGGGCAGGACGCCGGCGTACTCCTGCCGCCAGGCGCGCACCTGCACCGCCGCGATCGCGTCGGCGTCGTCGGCCCAGCCGACCCGCACCGAGACGTCGGAGGTGGGGTGCTCGTGGCTGCTCATCGGCTCATCCTTGCAGCCGTACGGCTGGTCGAGCTTGTCGAGACCACTCCGCCGCCGGGGATCATGGGTGTTACAGACCACCTGCAAAGTTGCGGATCGCGTGTAACAACCTCTGGTAGTCTCTGCCTCATGTACGGCAACGACTTCGTCCCGGCCGAGGCCGGCTCCGAGCCACCTCCCGCCCCGGCTGTCGTGGAGCCCGGCATGGAGGACTTCTGGCGCATCGTCGGCGACGACGGCCGCATCGAGCCGCGCGACGTCATGCCGGAGGACTACCGCAAGTCGCTGGTGCGCCAGATCGCCCAGCACGCCCACTCCGAGATCATCGGCATGCAGCCCGAGGGCGCGTGGATCAGCCGTGCGCCGAGCCTGCGTCGCAAGGCGATCTTGATGGCGAAGGTGCAGGACGAGGCCGGGCACGGGCTGTACCTCTACGCGGCCGCCGAGACGCTCGGCGTCGACCGCGGCGACCTGCTCGACATGCTGCACAACGGCAAGCAGAAGTACTCCTCGATCTTCAACTACCCGACGCTCACCTGGGCCGACATCGGCACGATCGGCTGGCTCGTCGACGGCGCCGCGATCGTGAACCAGGTGCCGCTGTGCCGCTGCTCCTACGGGCCCTACGCCCGCGCGATGATCCGCGTCTGCAAGGAGGAGTCCTTCCACCAGCGGCAGGGCTTCGAGGCGCTGCACACCCTCTCGCACGGCACACCCGCGCAGAAGGCGATGGCGCAGGACGCGGTGAACCGCTGGTGGTGGCCGAGCCTGATGATGTTCGGCCCGCACGACTCCGGAGTCCACTCACTCGGAGAAGTCCATGGCGTGGGGCGTGAAGCGCTTCTCCAACGACGACCTGCGGCAGCGCTTCGTCGACATGACCGTGCCGCAGGCCGAGGCGCTCGGGCTCACCCTTCCCGACCCCGACCTGCGCTGGAACGACGAGCGCGGTCACTACGACTTCGGCGAGATCGACTTCTCCGAGCTGTTCGAGGTCATCAAGGGCAACGGCCCCTGCAACGCCGAGCGGATGGCGAACCGGCGCGGCGCGCACGAGGACGGTGCCTGGGTGCGCGAGGCCGCCAACGCCTACGCCGACAAGCAGGCCGCGCGTCGTACGGCGGTGGCGTCGTGAGCTCGACCAACCGGCGGGAGTGGCCGTTGTTCGAGGTGTTCGTGCGCTCGCGCCGCGGCCTCTCCCACACGCACGTCGGCTCGCTGCACGCACCCGACGCCGAGATGGCGCTGCGCAACGCGCGCGACATCTACACCCGCCGGCAGGAGGGCGTCTCGCTGTGGGTCGTCGCCGCCGCCGACATCACCGCGTCGAGCCCCGACGAGAAGGACTCGTTCTTCGACCCGGCCGGCGACAAGATCTACCGGCACCCCACGTTCTACGACATCCCCGAAGGCGTGGAGCACCTGTGAGCCCCTCATCCGGAGCCGAGTTGTCAGGTGGTTCAGGGGCTGGGGCACCCGAACCACCTGACAAGTCGGCGTACGTGCTGGGTCTCGCCGACGACGCGTTGGTGTCGGCGCAGCGGATGGGGGAGTGGATCGCGACGTCCCCGCAGATCGAGGAGGACGTCGCGCTCGGCAACATCGCGCTCGACCTGCTGGGCCAGGCGCGCTCGCTGCTCGGCCTACGCCGGGTCGCTGCATGGAGCCGACGCGTGACGAGGACGAGCTCGCCTACTTCCGCGACCCGGCTGCGTTCCGCAACGTCCACCTGGTCGAGCGGCCATGGGGGACGGACGGAGGCCGCGACTTCGGGGTCGCGATGGCACGGCTGCTGGTGCTCTCGACGTACCTCTTCGAGCTCTACACCCGCCTGCAGGCCTCGACCGACGAGACGCTCGCCGCCGTCTCTGCCAAGGCCGTCAAGGAGGTCGACTACCACCGTCGACCACGCGACGCTGTGGGTGCTGCGGCTCGGCGACGGCACCGAGGAGTCGCACGGGCGGATGCAGGCAGCGCTGGACGCCGAGTGGGCGTACGTCGACGAGCTCTTCGACGGCTCGTACGTCGACCCGCGGCTCGTCGAGCAGGGCGTGGCGGTCGACCCGGCGAGCCTGCGCGACGCGTTCGACCGTCGCATCGCCGACGTGCTCGCCGAGGCGACGCTGAGCCTGCCCGCCGTGGCATCCGCGCCAGGCGGCGGCCGGCGCGGCGAGCACAGCGACGACTTCGTCGCGATGCTCGCCGACATGCAGTCGCTGGCCCGCGAGCACCCGGGGGTGACGTGGTGACGACCTTCGAGACGCCTCGTCCCTCGGCTCCTCAGGGCAAGCCTCTTGGGAGACCGCCGCATCGGTCCTCGACCCCGAGGTGCCGGTGCTCACGATCGAGGACCTCGGCATCCTTCGCGACGTCGAGGAGACCGACGCGGGAGTGGTCGTGACGATCACGCCGACCTACTCGGGGTGCCCGGCGATGGACGCGATCCGTGACGACATCGTGGCCGCATTCGCAGAGGCGGGGCGCGACGACGTCCGTGTCGACTTCACGCTGTCACCGGCGTGGACCACCGACTGGATGAGCGACGCAGGCAAGCGCAAGCTCGAGGACTTCGGCATCGCGCCACCGCAACCTAGGCCGAAGAATGATCTCGACAAGCTCGATCAACCGGTCATGCTGACCCTGAGCCTGCGCTGCCCGCAGTGCGGATCGCCCGACACCCGGGAGCTGAGCCGCTTCGGGTCGACGGCGTGCAAGTCGCTGTGGGTGTGCAACGCGTGCCGGGAGCCGTTCGACCACTTCAAGTCGATCTAGATGGCGAGCCCGTCCCACGCCGTCTTCCACCCGCTGGCGGTCGCGGCCATCGAGCAGCTGACCGACGACTCGGTCGCGATCACGTTCGACGTCCCGGAGCGGCTGCGAGACGACTACGCGTTCACCCACGGCCAGCACCTGACGATCCGCACCGAGCTCGCCGGCGACGACGTCCGCCGCAACTACTCGATCTGCTCACCGGCCGGGTCGGGAGTGCTGCGCGTGGCCGTGAAGCGGTTGCCAGGCGGCGCGTTCTCCAGCACGCGCTCGACGTGCTGAATCCGGGCGACGTGCTCGACGTGATGACGCCGTCCGGCCGGTTCTTCACCGAGCTCGACGCCGGGAACCGCAAGCACTACGTCTGCGTCGCGGCCGGGTCGGGCATCACGCCGGTGCTGTCGATCGTCGCGAGCACGCTCGCCGCCGAGCCCGAGTCGCAGGTGACGCTGATCTACGTCAACCGCACGCACAAGAGCGTGATGTTCCTCGAGGAGGTCGAGGACCTCAAGGACACCTACGCCGACCGCTTCCAGCTTCTCCACGTGCTCTCGCGGGAGCCGCAGGAGGTCGAGCTGTTCTCCGGCCGCCTCGACGCCGACCGGATGGGCCGGATCCTCGAGGCGCTGCTGCCCGCCGAGACCGTCGACGAGTGGTTCCTCTGCGGTCCGCACGAGATGGTCACCGAGCTCCGCAAGCTGCTCGTGGCCGAGGGCGTCTCCCGCCGCACGATCCACGCCGAGGTCTTCCACGTCGAGACCGGGCCGCCCGTCCGTCGTACGACGGTGGAGGGGGGTGACGAGCAGGGCGCCAAGGTCACCATCTCCCTCGATGGCCGGCGCTCGACGTTCACGCTGCCCCCGGACGGCCCGGTGGTGCTCGACGCCGCGTTGCAGGTGCGCTCGGACGCGCCGTTCGCCTGCAAGGGCGGCGTGTGCGGCACGTGCCGCGCGAAGGTGCTCGAGGGCAGCGTCGCGATGGACACCAACTGGGCGCTGGAGCCGGACGAGGTCGAGAAGGGCTACGTGCTGACCTGCCAGTCGCACCCGACCTCCGACGCCGTCGTGCTCGACTACGACGCCTGACCCTGCTCGGCCTCGGCGAGGGCCTGAGCGAGCATCGCGCGTGCCGACCACTGCATGCGCGCCGCCGCTTCCTCGCGGGTGAGGCCCGCGATGTCGATGAGCCAGACCAGGGCTTCGATCCCGACGGCGCTGCGGACCGTCACCGCGAGCCGGCTCACCCCGTCCTCGCCCAGGGTGGCGGTCAGCGGCGCGAGCGCTTCCTCGAACCAGCCGATGGCGCGGCCCTGGCGCAGCGGCAGGTCACGCTCCGGGGCGTCCGGCTCGAGCGACAACCTGAGCATCGTGCGCTGCTGGTGCTCGGTGTCGAGGATCAGCCGGATGAACTCGCGGACCGCGATGAGCAGGCGCTCCTCCGCGTCCGCGCCGACGTCCGGCGGCAGCAGCGAGGTGGCCACGGTCTCGGGGTGGGCGGCCACCAGGAGAGCGCGCTGGCTGGGGAAGTACCGGTAGGCCGTGGTGCGCGACACCGAGGCCGCCGCGGCCGCCTCCTCGACCGTCGGCGGGGTCCCGCCCTGCGCGACCAGCTCGCGGGCGGAGGCGACGATCGCATCGCGCGTCCGTTGCTTCTGACTGGTCCGCCCAGCCTGCTCGTACGGCGTTGACACACCCGTTACGGTACCTTAGTCTCTTCATGGGACACGAGTCCCATGAAGGAAAGCGGGCTCAGCGATGACCACCTTGGAACCGACGGTCCGCACTCGCGACGAGGGGGAGCGTCGCTGGTTCTGCGGAGGTGGAGTCCACACCTGGAAGGCGACCGAGGCGGAGACCGGCGGCGCCTTCTTGATCTTCGAGGACGAGCTCGACCGGGGGAAGGTGACCCCGCTGCACCGGCATCCCGACGCCGACGAGACCTTCTACATGCTCGAGGGCGAGGTGCTGGTCCACATCGACGGCTCCAACGTGCCACTGGCCGCCGGCGGGGTCGCGGTCATACCGCGCGGCGTGCCGCACGCCTTCATGGTCACCTCCGAGGACGCCCGGATGCTCTGCCTGCAGACACCGGGCAGCGGTGAGGCGTTCTACCGCCTCGCGAGCGAGGTCGCCGGTGACGGAGAGCCGCCCCCGCCGGACTTCGACCGGGTCCGGGGGGCGGCCGATGCCACGGGCGCGATCGAGATCCTCGGCCCGCCGCCCTTCTGAACCGCCTGATGCCGGCCCCTACTCGGGGCGGTCGCGGTCCGGCCACGAGCTGAGGCTGTTGTCGAGGGCGAGGACCATCCGACCGAAGCTGGTGTCGGCGGGCCGGGCCATCGCGAAGCCACCGGCGATCTCGAGCGAGACGAACCCGTGCAGCGCGCTGCGCAGGAACCGGATCGCGTCGACGACTGCGTCCTCGTCCACGATCCCGTAGCCGGCCAGCACGTCGGCAAGCACCCCGAGGACCTCCTCGGCTGCTTCCGCGTGCGCCTCGTCGCCGGGCCGAGGCCGCAGCAGGTAGCCGTAGCTGCCCGGGTGCTCGCGGGCGTAGTCGCGGTACGCCGCGCTGACAGCCGTCACCGCATCGCGCCCGGACCGGCCGCTGGCGGCACGCCGCATGGCGGCACCGAGGTCCCGCGTCGCGAGCACGGCCAGGCGACCGTGCAGGTCGTCGAGCCCGCCGACGTGCTTGTAGAGGCTCGGCTGCGCCACTCCGAACCGCTGCGCGAGCGCCGCGAGCGTGAGCGTCTTGGTGCCCTCGACGTCGACCATGCGGGCGGCCTCGGCCACCACGACGTCGGGGGAGAGGCCCGCCCTAGGCACGCTTGATGCCCGCGAGCTTCACGAGCGCGTCGGCGACCAGACCGGGGGCCTGCGCCTGCGGGTAGTGACCGACACCTGGCGCCATGACGACCTCGGCGGAGAGCCGGTCACCGATCCACGCGGCCTCGGCTGCCGGGTCCTTCCAGTCGACGTCGTCGGTGCCCATGACCACGACGGCCGGGGCGCGGACCTCGTCGAGCCGGGCCTCGGCCGGGGCGTGCGTGGTGTGGGTGGTCCGCACCAGCGCCTTCCAGTGGCCCGGACGACGCAGGTTCTCGGCAACGGCTGCCTTGTGTTCGTCGTACCCCTCGGGCTTCGTGCCCGGCGTCCACTTCGGGTAGAAGCTCATGAACGCCGCCGGGCCCCACGGCTTGAGCAGCGCCAGCCGGAACATCAGCGTCGCGAGCGCGCCGCCCGGTGGGTTGCGCACGAACGGTCCGACAAGCACAAGCCCGAGCACGGCATCGGGCCGGTTCGCGGCGGCGATGACGCCGGCGCCCGCGCCCATGGAGTTGCCCACGAGGTACGCCGGGCCGCCGAGCTCGTCGACGAGCGCGAGGGCGTCCGAGGCGAGCGCCTCGTCGTCGTACGCGGTGAAGGTGGCGTCGGAGTCGCCGTGGCCGCGAAGGTCGAGGGCGGCGACCCGGAAGCCGGCGTCGACGAGCAGCGGCGTCAGGTGGCGGTACGTCGACCGCAGCTCGCCCATGCCGGGCAGGCAGACGACCAGCGGGCCATCGCCCGCGACGTCGTAGGCGATCCGGCCCTCGGGCCGCTGGAGCATCTGGCTAGTAGTCATAGCCATAAAGCTAGAGGCATTAGCCAACCGGTGTCAAGACAGGCGAGCGAACCTCGACGAGCCGGACCAGACCGCCGACCAGAGCCGCCCCGAGGCAGAGCACGGTCATCCCGATCGGCAGCACGTAGAGCAGCGCCTCGAGCCCGTCGTCGCCGATCATGCGGTCGATCCCGATCGTCGCCACCTCGAACTGGGGCACCACGGCCACGGCCACGGCCGGCAGCGCCAGCCAGGCGGACCATCGGGCCACGAAGTAGACGGGCACGAAGAGCAGGAAGCCGAGCCACCAGACGTCGCTCGTCGTGTCGACGGAGGCGGGCTGCCCACCCGCCTGCACCGCGGGGCTGACGAGCTGGACGGACAGGACGGCGATGACCAGGCTGGCGGCGGCCGTGACCGCCAGCCAGGCGAGCGACTTCTTCATGCCTCAAGGGTCGGACTTCGAGACCCGCTTCGACATCCGTACGGATACTCAGATCCGGCCGCGGAGGCCACTAGGGTGACGACGTGCGGCAGTACCTCGACCTCCTCCAGCGAATCCTCGACGACGGCGTGGCGAAGGGCGACCGCACCGGGACCGGCACCCAGAGCGTGTTCGGTCACCAGATGCGCTTCGACCTCACCGAGGGCTTCCCGCTCGTCACCACCAAGAAGGTCCACACCCGCTCGATCTTCGCCGAGCTGCTGTGGTTCCTGCGCGGCGACACCAACGTCAAGTGGCTGCAGGACCGCGGCGTCACGATCTGGGACGAGTGGGCGGACCAGGACGGCGACCTCGGCCCCGTCTACGGCTACCAGTGGCGGTCCTGGCCCACCCCGGACGGTCGGCACGTCGACCAGATCGCCCAGGTCGTCGACGCGATCCGCCGCGACCCCGACTCGCGCCGCCACGTGGTCTCCGCGTGGAACGTCGCGGACATCCCGCAGATGGCGCTGGCGCCGTGCCACACGATGTTCCAGTTCTACGTCGCCGACCAGAAGCTGTCGTGCCAGCTGTACCAGCGCTCGGCCGACGTCTTCTTGGGAGTGCCGTTCAACATCGCGTCGTACGCCCTGCTCACGCAGATGGTCGCGCAGGTGACCGGTCTCGAGGTCGGCGACTTCGTGCACACGCTCGGCGACGCCCACCTCTACAGCAACCACCTCGACCAGGCTCGCCTGCAGCTGACCCGCGAGCCGCGCCCGCTGCCAACCCTGCGCCTCGACCCCTCCGTCACCGCGCTCGACGAGTTCGACCTCGAGCACATCGCCGTCGAGGGCTACGACCCGCACCCGGGCATCAAGGCCCCCATCGCCGTATGAGCACCCGTTTTGCGCTGAGGGGTCACAACTTCATGGGTCTCGCCGCGTGTCGGATGCAGAAGTGACCCCTCGGCGGGTCGTGATGGTCGCCGCCGTGGCCGACAACGGGGTGATCGGGCTGGGCGGTGACATCCCCTGGCACATCTCCGCGGACCTCAAGCACTTCCGGGCGACGACCACCGGCAACACCGTGCTGATGGGCCGGCGGACGTTCGAGAGCATCGGGCACCCGTTGCCGTTCCGCACGAACCTCGTGGTCACCCGCAACACCGACTGGTCCGCCGAGGGCGTCTTCGTCGCGCACGACGTCAAGTCGGCGATCGAGCTGGCGGACGACTTCGACGGCGACGTGATGGTCATCGGCGGCGGCCACGTGTACGACGACGCGATGCCGTTCGCGACCCACCAGGTGCTCACCGAGGTGCACCTCGCCCCCGACGGGGACACCCACTACCCGGAGTGGGACCGCGCCGACTGGCAGGAGACCGCCCGCGAGCCGCACGCCGACGCCGACCCCGCCTTCGAGTTCGTGTGGTGGGAACGGCGTCCTTTGTGAAAACCCCGCGCGAAATCTCCTTGTCTGGTTAGGGTCTGCGGGTTCTTGGGGCCAGTAATAGGGGGAAGTCGTGGGGGCATATCCACGCGAAAATGATGTTTTCGGGCGCTACCGCATCGTGCGACGCATAGCCCGAGGGGGAATGAGCGCGGTCTTCGAGGCTCGGCAGCTCGACTTCGACCGGTCGGTGGCGTTGAAGGTGCTCTCGCCGGAGCTGTCCGAGGACGCCGCCTTCCGCACCCGCTTCGCGAGTGAGGCGGGGATGCTCGCCGCTCTGGAGTCTCCCCACGTGGTCCAGGTCTACGACCACGGGGAGCACGACGAGCAGCTGTTCATCGCCATGCAGCTCGTGCGTGGCCACGATCTCGCGCAGCTGATCGAGGAGTCCGGCCCGATGCGGCCGGCGGACGCGATCGACATCGTGGCGCAAGCCGCGAGCGGTCTCGCCGATGCGCATCGGGCGGGACTGCTGCATCGAGACGTCAAGCCCGCAAACATCCTGGTCCGCGAGACGGACGGCGAGATGTTCGCGTACCTGTGCGACTTCGGGATCGCACAAGGGGGAGCCAGTCCGCACACGCGGACTCACGGTGTGATGGGCACCTCTGGCTACATGGCTCCCGAACGACACGAGGGAGCAGACGCCTCAGTCGCGACCGACGTCTACTCGCTCGGGTGCGTGCTGTGGGCCACTCTCACCGGACAGCCGCCCTACGGTCGGACCAGTGACGTCCAGGTGGCGCTGGCGCACATGCAGGCACCGGTTCCGGTCTTCGAGGGAGACACGGGAGCGCGCGACCAGCTGAACGAGATCCTCCAACGATCGATGGCGAAGGATCCCTCCCACCGCTTCGCCTCAGTGCCGGAGATGCGCCGGACCCTGCTCGACGCGCACGCTGCGGCTCGGGGGCTCTTCACGGCTTCCGCCGAGGAGACACAGGTTCGCCAGCACGTGGCCGTTGCCGCCGCCGGGACAGCCCTGCGATCGAACGTGCCGCAGCAGCCATCGAGCTCGCCGCCACCACGGAAGAGGGGACGGTGGCGAGGCCCCGTGGTGGCCGCGGTAATCGCGTTCGCCGTTGCCGGGATGGGCATGGCCGGCGTGCGGTTGCTCGGAGCCCAGGGTGACGATGACACCCAGGACCAGGCAAGGACCGCCGCGGCCTCGACCAAGGCGACCGCACGGTCGTCCGCGGCGACGCCGACAAGGAAGGCGAGCCCCAAACCAAAGGCCGCCGTGCCGTCGGCACGCGCCACGGCGCCGGCTCCCTCCCCGACACTCGTGAGCCAGCCGTCGCCGACGTCGGCACCGCCGCCGACCGTCCCTTCGCCGTCCGAGAAGTGCTGGGACGGAAAGCTCGTGTACGACGCGAGCGACTGCTCGACACCGCAGGGACGTGTCGGCATGCATGCCGTCTTCCCGTCCTTGGAGGACAGCTGCGTGCCCCGGCCGACCCACGTCGGCGGCAAGGTCGAGGTCTACACCTGCTACTACAGCGACTTCTTGGTGCGCTACTCAAGGTGGGACCCGAGTGCGGACCGAGCGGGCTATCTCGACGATGCCAACTACATGCCACTGAAGGATCCTTGGTCGGTCGACTTCGAGATCGCCGGCACCGAGTGGTGGTCGGAGGACCACGCCGCCAACCAGACTCGGCCCTACCAGTGGTCGGCGACCTATGACGACGAGCCGTTCGAGGTCAGCGTCGAGGGCACGTCCAAGGGTGCGCGCCGAGCCGGCATCGACTTCGTGGACGCCATGCCTCCCAGCCGAATCGGTCTCGCCCCGTGAGCCGCTCGTTCGGGTTGTCTGCGCACGTGACTGAGTCTCCGGTGGCCGCACGTAGCTGCCTCCCGTGACCAACCTGCAGGTATGGGTCGGCGAACGAGGGTCGGCTCATGCGTACGAGCCACGCGACGCACCCATAAGCATCGGGCGAACGGCAGCCGACGGCGTCCAGGTCGAGCATCCTCTTGTCTCCCGCGAACACGCGCGGATCGTGTTCGATGGTGGCTGGGTGCTCGAGGACCTCGACAGTCGCAACGGCGTGTGGGTCGACGGACGACGGGTTGAGCGCGCCAGACTCCACGGCGCGGTCGACGTACGACTCGGCGATGACCAAGCCGGTTCGTTGCTGAAGGTCACGGTGACCGCGGGGACGACCCATCAGGGCATCGACCGCCGCGTCATCGGCCGCGACCCCTCCGCTTGGCTTCAAGTCTCGGACCCGATGGCGTCGTGGCAACACGCCCGGATCGACGTTGAACGCGATACCTGGTGGGTCACCGACCTCGACAGCACCAACGGCACGGTCGTCAACGGTTCGACGATCGAGACTGAGCGGCAACGCTTGGTCGACGGGGACCGGCTACTGATCGGCAACACCAGGCTGTTCTTCCACCGAAGCGCGCTGCACCGCGACGAGGGAGACGGCTTCGTCGTGAAGGACGCCAGCCTGGCACTCCGGGGTGGCCGCAGAATCGTGGAAGGCGTCAGCTTCTCGATCCCGCGGCCGTCCCTGGTAGCGGTGATCGGGCCGTCCGGTGCGGGCAAGTCGAGCCTGCTGCGGCTCATCACCGGTCAGGTGGATCCCTCCGACGGTGAGGTGACGCTTCACGGAGCCACGATGACGAGCCAGCGGCGGGCGCACCGCGGCCAGATCGGGGTGGTTCCGCAACACACCGTCGCTCACACCTCCCTCACCGCCCGTCGTGCTCTGGACTACACGGCAAGACTCAGGCTGGCGTCGGACGTCAGCGGAGACGAACGACGCCAGATCGTGCAGGCGGTGCTCGAGAGCCTGGGCCTCGGCCCTCATGCGGATACTCGGATGTCGCGGCTTTCGGGTGGGCAGCAGCGACGGGTCGGCATTGCCATGGAGATGTTGACGGACCCGGACATGCTCGTCCTGGACGAACCGACGGCGGGCCTCGACCCATCGCTCGTGCTTCAGATCATGGACGTCCTGCGGGGTCTGGCTGATGCCGGGAAGCTGGTCCTGCTGGTGACCCACGACCTCGACCACCTCAACAAGGTCGACAACGTCCTGGTCCTGCGCGCTGGTGGCACACCTGCGTACTACGGCCCACCGAGCGGTGTGTTCGCGTACTTCGGCACTGCGACCTGGGCAGAGACCTTCGAGCTGCTTGCCGAGCCCGCGCCGCAGTCGGTGCATCGGCGACCTACCAGCGGGGAGCGGTCTACTGCCCACGACCTTCCGGCATCGGCACCCGGGTTGCGGTCTGCTCTGACACACGCCGGGGTGGTGCTGAGGAGGCAGCTGCGACTCATCACCTCCGACCCGCTGTACCTCGCCCTCCTCGTGGGGATGCCGCTCGTGCTGGGCTGCCTTGCCCTGGCGGTGCCCGGTTCGGACGGTTTGGGCCCGACGACCAACCCCGCGAATGCAGAAGCCCAGCGATTGCTCGTCCTGCTCGTGGTGGGTGCGGCGTTCCTCGGACTGTCGGCGCCGATCCGCGACCTGGTCGGCGAGCGACCCATCTATCAGCACGAGCGAGACGCCGGTCTTTCTCCCGCGTCCTACCTGAGCGCCAAAGTTGTGGTCTTCGCAATCGTCGCGGCGGTCCAGGCCCTACTCCTCGTCGGCCTCGTGCTCTTGGCCCGCACCGGACCGGAGGACGCGTTGGTTCTGGGGTCGCCAGACGCGGAACTGGTATGCGCGGTGATCGCCACCGCACTCACGAACGTTGCGCTGGGGCTGGCCGTCTCGTCCCGCGTGACCACGACGGAACAGTCCATGCCACCTCTCGTGCTGCTTGTCATGGGGCAGCTGGTCATGTGCGGCGGCCTTTTCCCCATTGCCGGCCGCGGTGTCCTGCCCGCGCTCAGCTGGGCGTTCCCCACGCGGTGGGGCTATGCGGCAGCCGGCTCCACTGTCGACCTCAACAACATCTCTCAAACGGCCGATCCCGACGATCTGTGGGTGCACACGGCTTCCAACTGGGCTGGTTGCATGTTGATCATGGCAGTCCTGGGCGTGATCTTCCTCGCCATCGCGGCTCGCGGGGTGTCTCGCCGCAGGCGCTTTCCCTGACGGCGCACCCGGCGTCTGACCGGGTCAGGCAGGCCGCTCGGGCGGGCAACGAAGCCCCCAGCCGTTAGCCTGAACCGCATGACGTCCGGCACGCTCCCTCCCGCCCCGTTCGGGCGGGTCCTCACCGCGATGGTCACGCCGTTCCACGACGACGGGTCCGTCGACCTCGACAGCACCGCGCGGGTGGCCGAGCACCTCGCCGACCACGGGCACGACGGCATCGTCGTGTCGGGTACGACGGGGGAGTCGCCCACCACCAGCACCGAGGAGGACGGCCAGATCCTCCGGGCGGTGATCGAGGCAGTGGGCGACCGGCTGAAGGTCGTCGCCGGCGTCGGGACGAACAACACCTCGCACTCGGTCGAGCTGGCCGTGCAGGCCGAGAAGCTCGGCGCCGACGGCGTGCTGCTCGTCACGCCGTACTACAGCAAGCCCACCCAGGAGGGCGTCGCGGCCCACTTCGAGGCGGTCGCCGCCGCCAGCGGGCTCCCGGTGATGCTCTACGACATCCCCAGCCGCACCAACGTGACGATCGGCGAGGACACCTATCGACGGATCGCGGAGAACGACCGGTTCGTCGCGGTCAAGGACGCCGTCGGCGACCTGTTCCGTGGCGCGCGGATCATGCGCGACACCGGGCTGAGCTTCTACTCCGGCGACGACGTGCAGAATCTCGGCTGGCTCACGCACGGCGGGTGCGGAATCGTCTCGGTCGTGGGTCACGTGGCCGGCGACCAGTACTCCGAGATGGTCGCGGCCGTCGACCGCGGCGACCTCCCGTCGGCGATCGCGACGTACCAGGACCTCATCCCTGTCGTCGAAGCGATCATGACGACCGCGCAGGGCGCGATGACCGCCAAGGCAGCGCTGCAGCTGATGGGTGTGCTGCCGCACCGCAACGTGCGGCTCCCGCTCGTGCCTGCCGACGACGCGCTCGTCGAGCACCTGCGCGACGTGCTCTCAACGGCCGGCCTCCTGCACACCACCTCGAAAGGCACTGCATGAGTAGGCCGCACCTCGACCTGTCCGCCCCAGGCCCGCTCGCACCGGAGGGCCTCCGCGTGACCCCGCTGGGCGGACTGGGCGACGTCGGCCGCAACATGACGGTCTTCGAGTACGCCGGACGGCTGCTTCTCGTGGACTGCGGGGTGCTCTTCCCCGAGGACCACCACCCGGGTGTCGACCTGATCCTCCCCGACTTCGACCCGATCCGGGAGCGGCTCGACGAGGTCGAGGCGCTCGTGCTCACGCACGGCCACGAGGACCACATCGGCGCGACGCCGTACCTCCTCCGCGAGCGGCCCGACATCCCGCTCGTCGGCTCGAAGCTGACCCTCGCCTTCTTGATGTCGAAGCTGCGCGAGCACCGGCTCAAGGAGACCGTGCAGCACGAGGTCAAGGAGGGCGACACCATCCAGTTCGGCCCGTTCGCGCTGGAGTTCGTGGCGGTCAACCACTCGATCCCCGACGCGCTCGCCGTCGCGATCCGCACCGGCGCCGGCACGGTGCTGCACACCGGCGACTTCAAGATGGACCAGCTGCCGCTCGACGGCCGCATCACCGACCTGCGCGCGTTCGCACGTCTCGGCGTCGAGGGCGTCGACCTGTTCATGGTCGACTCGACCAACGCCGAGGTCCCCGGGTTCACCACGTCCGAGGTCGAGATCGGTCCCGTGCTCGACCGCGTCTTCCACCAGGCGCGCGACCAGCGGATCATCGTCGCCTGCTTCGCCTCCCACGTGCACCGCGTCCAGCAGGTGCTCGACGCCGCCGTGGCGCACGGCCGCAAGGTGGCGTACGTCGGACGCTCGATGGTGCGCAACATGGCAGTGGCCCGCGACCTCGGCTACCTCGACGTGCCGGCCAACACGCTGGTCGACGCCAAGGAGCTCGCCGACCACCCGCCCGAGAAGACCGTGCTGATCTCGACCGGGTCGCAGGGCGAGCCGCTCTCGGCGCTGTCGCGGATCGCGCAGCGCAACCACAACTTCGTGCACATCGAGGAGGGCGACACCGTCGTGCTCGCCTCCTCGCTGATCCCCGGCAACGAGAACGCCGTCTACCGCGTCATCAACGGGCTGTCGCGGTGGGGCGCGCACGTGGTGCACAAGGGCAACGCGCTCGTGCACGTCTCGGGTCACGCGTCGGCGGGCGAGCTGCTCTACGCTACAACGTCGTGCAGCCCAGCAACGTGATGCCGATCCACGGCGAGGTGCGGCACCTGCGCGCGAACGCAGACCTGGCCCGTCGCACCGGGGTGCCTGCGGAGCAGGTGGTGGTGGCCGAGGACGGCGTGGTCGTCGACCTCGTCGAGGGCAAGGCGCCGCATCGTCGGCAAGGTCGACTGCGGCTACGTCTTCGTCGACGGGTCCTCGGTCGGCGACATCACCGAGTCGTCACTGAAGGACCGCCGCATCCTCGGCGAGGAGGGCTTCATCTCGGTGATCGTGGTGATCGACTCGGTGACCGGCAAGGTCTCCGGCGGTCCCGAGATCCACGCCCGCGGCTTCCTCGAGGACGACGCGGCCTTCGACGAGATCAAGCCGGGCATCGTTGACGCGCTCGACGCCGCTGCCCGCGAGGGCGTCGACGACACCTACCAGCTGCAGCAGACCATCCGCCGGGTCGTGGGCCGCTGGGTGAACAACAGGCACCGCCGCCGGCCGATGATCATCCCCGTGGTCGTCGAGGCCTAGGGAAGCTGCCGACCGACTCCGACCGCGACTCCGACCCTGACGCCGAGCGCTGTCGAGGCGGGCCCTTCACGGCGTACATCGCCTCGTCCGCCTCGGCCAGCAGCAACGCGGCGTCGGTGCCCGACGACGCGGTCGCGACCCCCACGCTCGCGTGGAGCGTGATCGCCCCGGACCGCGTGCCCACGGCGAGCGCGTCGACAGCGGCGGTGACCCGCTCGGCCAGCCGCGCACCCGCGTCGTGGTCCGCGCCACGGGCGAGGATCACGAACTCGTCGCCGCCGACGCGGGCCACGACGTCGTCGTTGCGGGCGACGCCGCGAAGCGCCATCGCCACGGCTCGGAGCACGTCGTCGCCGACGACGTGCCCGTAGGTGTCGTTGATCTCCTTGAAGTCGTCGAGGTCCACCATCAGCAGGCTCAGCGGCGAGCCGATCTCGGACTGGCCCGCGCCCATCGCGGCATCCTCGGCCTGAAGCGCACGAAGCGAGTCGTCGAGCGCCCGGCGGTTGCCCACTCCGGTCAGCGAGTCCTCGCTCGCCGCCCGCTGCGCGATCTCCTTGTCGCGGTGGACGCGCTCGAGCTGAAGTGCGGCGTGCGCGCCCTGGAGCGTGCTGAGCCGCTGCTGCCACAGCACCTGCGAGAGAAGGCTGGCGTACGACCGTCCGTTGGCGGCTCCCGGTAGCCCTGCCTGCGTCTCGATCTCGACCAGGAGCCACTGGGCGCTCGCGGACGACCTGCCAGTCATGGGCTGCGTCGGCGGACTCCACGGCGCGGCGAGCAACCGCCATGGCCTCGTCGATCTCGCCGACCTCCAACAGCGCGCGAGCCAGGGCCGTGCCCGTGACACTGCGGGCGCCTTGGAAGTCCGCGGGATCGTCGTGCTCAAACACCTCGCGCAGCTCGGCCAGCGACGACTCGTCGGTCCCGCCCGGTCGCGAGGTGAGCTCCATCGCCCGGCAGTTGGCGATCAGCAACGGCTTGTCGAGCTCCAGAGCACGTGCCAGGGCCTGCTCGGCGTGTCCGTGAGCGGTCTTGCGGTGCGAGGCCGCGTCGTCGTCCTGGGCGTCGTCCGGTGTCACGGCGCCGTCGATGCGCTCCAGCTCGTCGGCCCAGCGCACGTGCAGGTCGGCGAGGTTCCGAAGGGCGATGAGGGAGCCTCTGGAAGCGGGATGGGGCTCGCCTTGAGCCGCACCGCCTCCTCGAGGTGCGGCTTGGCCAGCTCGTAGAGCCGCAGCTCGAGGTAGCTGTAGCCGAGCCCCATGTGAGCCCAGCACTGCAGGCCCACGGCGTCACAGGCGTCGAGCTCGGCCTCGGCCCGGGCGAGGTCCAGCAGCGCGGGCTCCATGCGACCTAGCCGAGCCAGCGCGATCGCGCGGATGGACAGCCCGCACGACGCCCATCCGGAGTTGTCGGACTCGACTGCCAGCGAGACGCAGCGCTCGGCTGCGGTGAGCACACCTGGCATGGAGCCGCGCAGGAGCTCGACGGTGGCTATCGAGTACCAGAGCGCGGACTGCTCGGAGGGGCTGGCGCCGGTGCCGTCCACCAGGCCGCGCTCGGCCACCGCGAGGGCGTCCTCGACCTTGCCGTCCAGTGCCCAACCCATCACCTGAGCGGCTGCCGTGGACAGGTTCACACGCGTGATTGTGCGGGACAGGGTGCCCTCCTCGCGCATGAACCCCATGAACTCGACCGTTCAGGTATTACGGTTTGCAGCCTATCGAGGTATTCGCGAGGAATATGCAGTTGCTCGCTTTCGATACTCGTCTCAAGGTCCTGGTCCGGACCAGCTGGTCCCGGGCGGGGCAGGTCCGGCGGCGCGCCACGCGTGTGAAGCGTGTGACTGGTGTGGCGATCCCGTAGATTCGTCAGCATGGCGACCCGCACGTCCTCGCCGCCGTCGTCACGCGCCGGAGGACAGTCGAAGTCGGGCAAGTCGGGCACGAGATCCGGCTCCAAGCCCCGCGGGAAGACGGCTGCCCGAAAGACGGCGGCGAAGCCGGCCCAGAGGAAGGGCCGGGGCAAGGGTCGCGCCCGGTCCCGACCGGCCCCGCGCGCGGTCCGCAACGGCACCGGTCCGGTCGCCCGGCTCGGGCTCGGCCTCTGGCACGCGACCGCCACCTTGTGGCTGGCAGTCGCCCACGTGCTGGGCGCCGCGCGTGCGCAAGGTCGGGCACACCGCTCGCGAGCTCGACCCCGAGCACCGCCGCGACGGCGCGGGGCTGCTCCTGGTCGGGTCTCGCCGTGGTCGTCGCCGCCGCGGTCTGGTGGCAGCTGCCCGGGGGAGTCGGCGACACGGTCCGCACCGTCGTCAACGGCTCGGTCGGGCTGCTCGGCTGGTTCGTCCCGCTGCTGCTGTGCTTCGTGGCCTGGCGCAACCTGCGCAACCCCGAGAGCAACGGTCCCGCCGGTCGTCAGGTGATCGGCTGGGCGGCGCTGCTGTTCGGGGTGCTCGGCCTGGTCCACATCGCCAACGGCCTGCCGGTGCCGCAACGCGGCAACACCGAGGCCCTCCAGCAGGCCGGCGGCGCCATCGGCTTCGTGATCTCTCGCCTGTTCATGGACCTGCTGCGCAGCGAGCTCGTCGTCGTACCCCTGCTCGTGCTGCTCGCGTTCTTCGGCCTGCTCGTCGTGACCGCGACCCCGCTCTACCAGGTGCCCGCCCGGCTCGGCGCCGCTGCGCGACAAGCTCCTCGGCCGCAACCGACACGCCGCCGAGGACGGCGAGGCCGACGCGGAGGAGTCCACCGCGCTCGCTGCGAGCGCAGCCGGCCGCGGCGGCGGCGTCGGCGTGATGGCCGACGACGAGGATCTCGGGCGACCAGCCCTACGACACCCCGGTCCTGGAGGACCGGGCGCTCCGGCGCCGGCGCAAGGGCGCGGTCCCCGAGCAGGCGCAGGCGCCCGCCGAGGAGCCGGCCGAGCGACAAGACCGACGCCAAGGGCGAGGCGCCGCCCGCACACGCCGCTGCCCGCACGCGTCGAGCAGCTCGCGCTGTCCGGCGACATCACCTACTCGCTGCCGGGCAACGACGTCCTCAAGCCGGGCTCGGTGCACAAGGCGCGGTCCAAGGCCTCCGACGACGTCGTCGGGCGGCTCACCGAGGTGCTCGAGCAGTTCGACATCGACGCCCAGGTCACCGGCTACACGCGCGGCCCGACGGTCACCCGCTACGAGGTCGAGCTCGGCCCGGCGGTCAAGGTCGAGAAGGTCACCGCGCTCGGCAAGAACATCGCGTACGCCGTGGCGTCGGCCGACGTGCGGATCCTCTCGCCGATCCCCGGCAAGTCCGCGATCGGCATCGAGATCCCCAACACCGACAAGGAGATCGTCTCGCTCGGCGACGTGCTGCGCTCGCACAACGCCCGCAACGACCACCACCCGATGGTCGTCGGGCTCGGCAAGGACGTCGAGGGCGGCTTCGTCGTCGCGAACCTCGCGAAGATGCCGCACCTGCTCGTCGCCGGCGCCACCGGCTCCGGCAAGTCGTCGTTCGTCAACTCGATGATCACCTCGCTGCTGATGCGGTCGACCCCCGACGAGGTGCGGATGATCCTGGTCGACCCGAAGCGGGTCGAGCTCAACGTCTACGAAGGCATGCCGCACCTGATCACGCCGATCATCACCAACCCGAAGAAGGCCGCCGAGGCGCTTGCCTGGGTCGTGCGCGAGATGGACATGCGCTACGACGACCTGGCCGCCTTCGGCTTCCGGCACGTCGACGACTTCAACAAGGCGGTCCGGGCCGGCAAGGTGCAGGTGCCTCCCGGCAGCGAGCGGGTGCTGGCGCCGTACCCCTACCTCGCTGGTCGTCGTCGACGAGCTCGCCGACCTGATGATGATCGCGCCCGCGCGACGTCGAGGACGCCGTCGTCCGGATCACCCAGCTGGCCCGGGCCGCCGGCATCCACCTGATCCTGGCGACCCAGCGGCCCTCGCGTCGACGTCGTCACCGGCCTGATCAAGGCCAACGTCCCGTCGCGGCTGGCGTTCGCGACCTCGTCGCTCGCCGACTCGCCGGGTCATCCTCGACCAGCCGGGCGCGGAGAAGCTGGTCGGTCAGGGCGACGGGCTGTTCCTGCCGATGGGCGCCAGCAAGCCGGTGCGCGTGCAGGGCTCGTGGGTCACCGAGGCCGAGATCCACCAGGTGGTCAAGCACTGCAAGGACCAGCTCGCAGCCGACGTACCGCGAGGACGTCACCGCTCCCGCCCAGTCCAAGCGCGAGCTCGACGACGACATCGGCGACGACCTCGACCTGGTCGTGCAGGCGATCGAGCTGGTCGTCTCCACGCAGTTCGGGTCGACCTCGATGCTGCAGCGCAAGCTGCGGGTCGGCTTCGCCAAGGCGGGCCGGCTCATGGACATCCTCGAGAGCCGCGGCGTGGTCGGGCCGAGCGAGGGCTCGAAGGCCCGCGACGTCCTCATCAAGCCCGACGACCTCGACGCGGTCATCGCCACCCTGCAGGACCAGACCGCGGAGTAGGGGAACCAGTGAGCGCCCAGCCGATCACGAGCGAGCCACGAGCTGGCCGACGGCACCCGGACGACGGTCCGACGCCGACGAGCGACCGGCGACCGTCGAGCTGTGCCGAGCCTACGCCGGTCGTGGTGCGCCGCAACGCCGGGTTCGCGGCCCTGGTCGGCGCGGCGGCCTCGGCGATCGCGATCGCCTACCTCTGGCGCGCGACGCAGTCCGGCGGCACCGCTCGACTGGGCGCTGTGCGTGGTGATGGCGGCCATCGGCGCGATCTACCTCCGCAGCCTCGTCGACGCCCGCACCCCGCTGCTGGTCGCCGACGAGCTGGGCGTGCGGATCCGGCTCGGCAGCGCAGTGGCGCGGGCTGCCGTGGGACGCGGTGGAGGCGGTCGTGGTCAGCCCGCGGCGCGGGCCGCTGCAAGGACGGCCGGCTGGTGTTCGCGCCGCACAACATCGAGCGGGCGCTCGACGGACTCGACGGCCGCGGGCGCCGCGCGGCCGCCTGAACCAGAAGATGTACGGCGCCGCGCTGGCCGTGCCGCTCGGCCTCACGACCCGGGTCAGCGCGCCCGGCTCGGAGCTCGCGCGGACAGCTCGCCGCGCTGACGCGAGGAGCCGCGCGGACGTCGTCGAGGCGCCAGCCGACGGCCGGCCGTCGAGCCGGAGGTCGAGCCGGCCGACGACTCGAGGTCGGTCAGTACGACCCCTGCCGCTCGCGGACCTCGCCGAGCAGGCCGAGCGAGCGAGCGCTCGCGACGCCTGCGAGCCGTCGAGCCGACGCGCCGACGCAGACCTCGAGCCGACCGACCGGCGGGTCCAAGCCGCGACGCAGCGTCGTGCCCGGCCTGGCCACGTTCGTCTCCGCGTGGGCAGGGCCGCCGCAAGGACGTCGACGCGCCGCTGGCGGCCGAGGACGACCGATCCGGGCAGCCGACGGGACGCGGCAGCGACAGCCGAGCCGCGAGCCGGAGCGAGCGCGGACGACCGCCGAGCCCGGCGCCGAGCCCGCGGACGACGAGGCACCGCACGAGCCCGGCATCCGCGAGCAGCCGACCGCGCGGTCCCGGTCCGTCGCCCGCTGCGGATGCGTCGACGCGGCTGGCGGGCCGACGCCCCGGCGACGCGCCGGCCGCCCAGGCCGGCGCCGCGGCCCTGGCCCGCGACCACGACGACGTCGCGCTGCGCACGAGCTGCCCGAGAGCGCGCGAGCTGCGCCGCCTCGGCGACGACGAGCTGGTCGCGCGCCGCCCACGACCGCGCAGCCGACGACCGGGTGCGGCCGATCGCCCAGCTCGGCGAGCCGGTCGAGCCGCTGGTCATCGACGACTTCGTCACCGAGCCGGCCTACGACCCGGTGATCGGCCCGGAGCTCGCCGCGGCGCGCACCCGGGTCGGGCTCAGCGTCGACGAGCTGGCCGACCGGACCCGGATCCGGCCGCACGTCATCGAGTCGATCGAGGTCGACGACTTCGCGCCGTGCGGCGGCGACTTCTACGCCCGCGGCCACATCCGCACCCTGGCGCGCGTGCTCGGCACGCGACCCGGAGCCGCTGCTGGCGCAGTTCGACAACCGCTACGCGACCGCCCCGATCAACGCCCGCCGGGTCTTCGAGGCCGAGCTGGCCACCGGCGATGACCGGCAGCATGCGCCGCACCGTCGGCGGCCCGAACTGGGCGCTGCTCGTCGGCGTCGTGCTCGCCTGGTGCTGGTGTGGGGCGTGGTCCGGCTGTTCGCCGCGGAGCCTCCCGAGCTGCTGCAGCCCGAGCACGCCGGTCGCTCAACGGGTCCGGCGGGCGTCGACGGCGGGCCCGCGGCGAAGCCGCAGCTCGGCGGCGCCCCGGCGGCGGCCTCCGAAGCCGATGCCGGTCACGCTGGTGGGCGCGCAGGACGGTTCGCAGGTCGTCGTACGCGACCGGACCGGCAAGGTCGTCTGGGCCGGCGAGATCGTGCTCGGCGAGAAGCGCATGGTCAAGGCGCTGCCGCCGGTCAAGGTCGAGGCGACGCGTCGGCGGGGCCATCGAGGCGTACGTGCAAGGGCAGCGACCGCGGTCCGGTCGGCGACCGTCGGGCAGCCCGGGCGGCGACCGCTCACCGCGCCTGGCCCGCTGAGCCGCCGCGGGCGGCGAGTTCGCCCGCGGCGGGCGTGACCGTCATACTCGAAGACGGTCATGACTGCCCTCCGCGACACCACCCGCCCGCCCGACTCACCGTCGCCCTGGTGACCCTGGGCTGCGCCCGCAACGAGGTCGACTCCGAGGAGCTCGCCGGCCGGCTGGAGGCCGGCGGCTTCCGGCTGGTCGACGAGCCCGCCGACGCCGAGACCGTGGTGGTGAACACCTGCGGCTTCGTCGAGGCGGCCAAGAAGGACTCCGTCGACACGCTGCTGGCCGCCGCCGACCTCAAGGCGACCGGCGCCGACGCAGGCCGTGGTCGCGGTCGGCTGCCTGGCCGAGCGGTACGGCGAGGAGCTGGCCGAGTCGCTGCCCGAGGCCGACGCCGTGCTCGGGCTTCGACGACTACCCCGACATCGCCGCGACGGCTGCGGTCGATCCTCGCCGGGGAGCGGCACCACCCGCACACGCCGCAGCGACCGGCGCCGGCTGCTGCCGATCAGCCCGGCCGCGCGGGACGCGCGACCGACGGTCGTGGTGCCCGGGCACACGATCGCGGCGCCCGACCTGCCCGCCGGGGCGGCCCCGGCCTCCGGGCCCGCGGCCGTACGACGCCGCCTCGACGGCGGGCCGATGGCGCCGCTCAAGCTGGCCAGCGGCTGCGACCGGCGCTGCACCTTCTGCGCGATCCCGACGCTTCCGCGGCTCGTTCGTGTCGCGACGGCCCGCGCGACGTGCTCGGCGAGGCGCGCTGGCTGGCCGAGCAGGGGGTCACGGAGCTGTTCCTGGTCAGCGAGAACTCCACGTCCTACGGCAAGGACCTCGGCGACCTGCGGCTGCTGGAGACGCTGCTGCCCGAGCTGGCGGCCGTCGACGGCATCGAGCGGGTGCGGGTGTCCTACCTGCAGCCGGCCGAGACCCGGCCCGGGCTGGTCGAGGCGATCGCCGGCACGCCGGGCGTCGTGCCCTACTTCGACCTGTCCTTCCAGCACGCCTCGCGCGCCGTGCTGCGCCGGATGCGCCGCTTCGGCGACCCGGACTGCTTCCTGGGCCTGCTCGACCAGGTCCGCGCCGCAGGCCCCGCGGCCGGCATCCGCTCCAACGTGATCGTCGGCTTCCCCGGCGAGACCGAGGACGACCTCGAGATGCTGTGCGACTTCCTGGTCGCGGCCCGGCTCGACGTCGTCGGGGTGTTCGGCTACTCCGACGAGGACGGCACCGAGGCCGCGTCGTACGACGGCAAGCTCGACGAGGACGAGATCCGCGAGCGCGTCGAGCACGTCAGCCGGCTGGTCGAGGAGCTGACCGCCCAGCGCGCCGAGGAGCGCATCGGCGAGCGCGGTCGGGTGCTCGTCGAGACGCGTCGACGACGGCGACCGTCGTCGAGGGCCGGGCCGCGCACCAGGGCCCGGAGGTCGACGGCACGCACGCACCTGCGTCGGGCCGCGGCGCCGCAGGTCGGCGACCTGGTGCGCGGCCGTCGTCGTCGAGCTCCGACGGGGTCGACCTGCTCGCCGAGGCCGGTCGGCATGACCGCGACCGAGCAGCCGGACCGCCGCCGACAGCGCCGACGCAACTGGAACGTGCCCAACGCGCTGACCACGCTGCGCATCCTGCTGGTGCCGTTCTTCGGCTGGGCGCTGCTGGTCGACGACGGCGACTCCGGCTGGCGGTGGGTCGCCTCCGCGCTCTTCGTGGCCGCGATGGTCACCGACAAGATCGACGGCGACCTGGCCCGCAAGCGCAACCTGATCACCAACTTCGGCAAGATCGCCGACCCGATCGCCGACAAGGCGCTGACCGGCATGGCGTTCGTCGGGCTGTCGATCATCGGCGAGCTGTGGTGGTGGGTCACCGTCGCTGGTGCTGGTGCGCGAGTGGGGCATCACGCTGATGCGGTTCTGGGTGATCCGGCACGGCGTGATGCCGGCCGGCCGGGGCGGCAAGGTCAAGACCGTCCTGCAGACGCTCGCGCTCGGCGTGTTGATCGCTGCCGCTGCGGCTCCTCGACGGGCCTGGGACGTCGTCGGCGACGGCGCTGTGGTGGATCGCCGTCGCTCTGATGGCGGTCGCCGTGGCGCTCACGGTCGTGACCGGGCTCGACTACGTGCGCAAGGCGCTGCGCCGTGCGCGACGCAGGGCCGCGCAGCCGCCGAGCTCGCCGACGCGGCGCCGGGGCGGCTGCCGGGAGACGTGCTGCGGTGCCACGTGCTGCAGCTGCCCGTCGTGCAGGCTGACGCTGGCGACCGCCGAGTCGCTGACCGGTGGGCCTGCGCCGCCTGCTGACCGCCGTGCCCGGGCGCCAGCGCGTTGTACCGTCGGCGGCGTCGTCGGCCTACGCGACCGAGCTCAAGCCGGCGCTGCTCGGCGTCCCGAGCGACGATCGTCGAGGCCACGGCGTCGTCTCGGCCGGGTGCGCCGAGGAGATGGCCCGCGGGGCCCGCCGCTGCTCGGCGCCGACTGGGCGCTGAGCACGACCGGGGTGGCCGGGCCCGACCCGCAGGAGGGCAGGCCTGTCGGCACCGTCTTCGTGGCGGTCGCCGGACCGACGGCGCGACCGGTCGCCGAGCTGCGACCTGCCGGCGACCGGGCCGCGATCCGCGCGAGGCCTGCGGTCGCGGTCGCCGGCTGCTGGCGCGTCAGGCCCGGCTGAGCGCGCATGATCGATGCGGCCGACGCGGTTGCGCCCTCGCGGTCATCGCGCTGAGCGCGCAGCGGACTTTGCCGTGTCGGCCTCGGACAGTTGTCCGGCCGGTAGCGTTGGACTACTGGATCGCACGCACGTCGGCGAAGGGAGAGGCTCATGGTGCTCTTCCGCCGACTGCTCGGTGAGGTGCTCCGCTCGCGGCGGATGCAGCAGGGCCGCACGCTGCGTCAGGTGTCCGCGTGACGCCCGGTGAGCCTCGGCTACATCTCCGAGGTCGAGCGCGGCCAGAAGGAGGCGTCCTCCGAGCTGCTCGCCGCGATCTGCGCCGCCCTCGACGTGCCCGCTGTCGGAGATCCTCTCCGAGGTCACCGACGCGGTGGCTCTCGAGGAGGCCGCGCTCGCGCTGCAGCTCGAGACGGTCACCGTCGACACCACAAGCCTCGCAGCGACGCCCGACGCTCGCCGCCGCGCCGAGCGGTCCGCGGTCCGGCGACGTCGGTCGCCTCCGCCGCCTGAGCGTCGACTCCGGGCTCCGGCTGGCAGGGCGGGCACCAGTACGTCGCCCGCTCCTGCATCGGTGGTCCCTGCTGCGTCCATCCGGATCGTGCGTGCCGCAGCGCCGGCACGGCTGCCGCTCGCGTCGGTAGACCCAGTGCTGCCGTCCGCGGCGCAGGTCGCCGGTGGTGGTCTGCTCGACCCGCTCCTTGTTGGCCTCGAGCACCGGCTTCGCGCGGCGTACCAGCCGGCGCAGGTCGGGCACGTCGCCGACCGGCGCGCGGGGTGCACGCCGGCGAGGAAGCAGAGCTCGGCCTGTACAGGTTGCCGATGCCGGCGAGGTTGCGCTGGTCGAGCAGCGCCTCCCCGATCGGCCGCGTCGGGGTCGGCGAGCAGCCGGCGGAGCGCCTCGTCCTCGTCCCAGTCGGGGCCGAGCAGGTCGGGGCCGAGGTGGCCGACGACGGTCGTCCTCGTCGTCGCGCGGCAGCACCTCGATGATGCCGAGCGCGAAGCCGACCGCCGCCCAGTCCGCGGTGCGCAGCACGACCCGGGCCTCGTGCGCCGGCGCCGCCACGGCGTCGCGGGCCGGTAGAGGTGCCAGCGCGCCCTCCATCTTCAGGTGGGTGTGCAGCGTGTGCTCGTCGCCGATCCGGGTGAGCAGGTGCTTGCCGCGCGCGACCGTCGCTCGACGACGCTGCCCGGACAGGTCGAGGGTGGCGCAGGCCGGGCACCCGGAAGTCGGTCGCGGTCAGCACCTGGCCGGCTCAGCGCCTGGTCGAGGTGCCGCGCGGTGCGCCAGACGGTGTCGCCCTCGGGCACCGCGTCATCTCGCGGCACGCAGCCGCAGCCCGCGCGGGGTCGGCGACGAAGCCGGCCGCCTCGAGCGCCTGGCGCAGCGGCGGTCGCTGCCGGCCGAGGATGTGCTCGCCGTCGGCCCGCTCGACGGTGAGCCGGCCGAGCGCCCCTCGCGTACGGCGGCGGCGAGCGCGTCCGGCGGCGGCTGTGAGCACGTCGGCGTCGTCGGTGAAGGTGAGCAGCGTCCGGCCGCCGCGCTCGACGTAGACCAGCCGCCGTCGACGAGCACCACGAGCGCGCCGGCCTTGCGGCCCGGGCGGTGCCCGGTCGCCGGCGTCGCGTCGTCGAGCCGCGCTCCGGCCAGGGGAGCGCGGCGCCGTAGGGGTTGGCCGGGTCGGTGGCGGCCAGCGACGACGGCCGCGCTGCTTGGCCGCTCGGGTCGGCCGCGGTCGCCGGAGCGCTCGCGCGGAGAACGACCGCAGCCGGTCGACGGCGCCCGGCGCCGCCGAACTGGGCGGCGCCGAGCGCCGTCGACGAAGTAGCCGCGGCGGCAGCGGCCGGAGTCCTCGAAGGCGGAGAGCACCTTGTAGACCCCGGCGAACCCGCCCGGCACGCGCTCGCTGACGACCGCGCCGCGGGTGACCACGCCGTGGCGCTCGAGCAGCGCCTCGGCGGCGGCGTGCGCGCGGCGGGTCGGCGTCGGCCTCGAGGTCGGGCAGCAGCGACCAGCGGCCGGCAGCGGTCGGCGGGCCGGTGCGGGTCGGCAGCCCGGGCGGCGCGGCGCCGCGCCGACGCGCCGGCGCGCGGGCGGCGGCCGGCGTGCGCGGTGCGCGGTGCGGCCGCCGGCGGTGAGCGCGCGCAGCGGGGCGAGGGTGTCGTTGCTGACCCGGCCCGCCCAGACCAGGTCCCACAGCGCCGGCTCGAGCGCCTTGTCGTCGGTGGACCCGACGGCGTCGGAGAGCTGCCGGAAGAAGTAGGCGCCGCCGCCGCGCGAGCGCCTCGAGGACCGCGTCGTGCAGCGGCGTGCGCGTCGAGCTCGCCGTGGTCGGGCAGCGTCAGGTGGGCCGAGTCGGCGAGGTGCAGCGAGACCCAGCCGTCGGTGCCGGGCAGCGTGCCGTGGCCGGCCCACAGCACCTCGCCGGTGGCGGTGAGCTCGTCGAGCATGCCGGGCGCGTAGTCGGCGACCCGGCGCCGGCAGCACCAGCGGCTCGAGCGCGCAGGCCGGCACGGCGCACCGGCGAGCTGCTCGACGACGCGCGAGCACGCCGTCGACGCCGCGCAGGCCGAGCCGCCCGACGTGCTGCCAGGCCGGGCAGGAAGCGGCCGAGCGTCGCCGGCTCGACCGGCTCGACCTCCTTGCGCAGCGCGGCGAGCGAGCGGCGCCGCAGCCGGCGCAGCACCTCGGCGTCGCACCACTCGCGTGCCCGCCGCCGGCCGGCCGGAACTCGCCCTCGAGCACCCGGCCCTGGCGCGGCCGAGCCGCGAGCAGCGTCTGCTGCGCGACGGCGACGCCGAGCCCGAGCCGGCGCGGCGACGTCGGCGGCGGTGAACGGGCCGTGGGTGCGGGCGTAGCGGGCGACCAGGTCGGCGAGCGGGTCGGCGACCGGCTCGGTGAACGCCTCGGGCGTGCCCGGCGGGAGCGGCACGCCGAGCCCGTCGCGGAGCCGGGCGACGTCCTCGATGGCCGCCCACCGCTCCTCGCCGGCGACCCGGACCTCGACGACCCGCCGGGCGTCGGCGAGCAGCTCGAGCCAGCCGTCGACCGCGTCGGCGCGCCGGCGACGCGCGCCGGCGACCTCGTCGGTGCGTCAGCGGGCCGAGCAGGCGGAGCAGGTCGGCCACGCCCTCGGCGTCGCGCGCCCGCCGGTCCGGGGTCGAGCCGCTGCAGCTCGGCCTCGAGCTCGGCGAGCACGTCGGGGTCGAGCAGCTCGCGCAGCTCGGCGCGGCCGAGCAGCTCGGCGAGCAGCCCCTGGTCGAGCGACGAGCGCGGCGGCGCGGCGCTCGGCGAGCGGGAGTCGCCCTCGTAGATGAACGCCGCGACGTAGCCGAACAGCAGCGACCGGGCGAACGGCGACGGCTGCTGCGGTCTCGACCTCGACGACCCTCACCTGGCGCGCGCGCGAGGTCGCGCATCAGCCCGACCAGCGCCGGCACGTCGTAGACGTCCTGCAGGCACTCGCGCACCGTCTCGAGCACGATCGGGAACGACGGGTACTTCGCGGCGACCTCGAGCAGCTGGGCCGACCGCTGCCGCTGCTGCCACAGCGGCGAGCGGCGGCCGGGGTCGCGGCGCGGGAGCAGCAGCGCCCGGGCCGCGCACTCGCGGAACCGGGACGCGAACAGCGCCGAGCCGCCGACCTCGGCGGTGACGATGTCCTCGATCTCGTCGGGGTCGAACGAGCACGACGTCGGCGCCGGGCGGGTCGGCTGGTCGGTCTCGGGGATCCGCAGCACGATGCCGTCGTCGGCGGGCAGCGCCTGCGCGTCGATGCCGTAGCGCTCGCGCAGCCGGGCGCCGATCGCCAGCGCCCACGGGGCGTGCACCTGCGCGCCGTAGGGCGAGTGCACGACGAGCCGCCAGTCGCCGAGCTCGTCGCGGAACCGCTCGACGAGCGATGGTGCGGTCGGTCGGGCAGCGTGGCCGGTCGCCTCGCGCTGCTCGGCGAGGAAGGCGACCAGGTTGTCGGCGGCCCACTCGTCGAGCCCGGCGTCGCGGCAGCGCGCCGCGCGCCGGCCTCGGCGTCGAGCGCGCCGAGCTCGCGGATGAACGCGCCGATCGCCGCGCCGAGCTCGGCGGGCCGGCCGAGCTGGTCGCCCTTCCAGAACGGCAGCCGGCCGGGCTGGCCCGGGCGCGGGGGAGACCAGCACCCGGTCGTGGGTGATGTCCTCGATCCGCCAGCTGCGTCGCGCCGAGGGCGAAGACGTCGCCGACCCGCGACTCGTAGACCATCTCCTCGTCGAGCTCGCCGACCCGGCGATGGCCTTCTCGCCGACGAGGAACACGCCGAACAGGCCGCGGTCGGGGATCGTGCCGCCGCTGGTCACCGCGAGCCGCTGCGCGCCCGGGCGGCCGGTGAGCGTGCCGGTGACGCGGTCCCACACGATCCGCGGCCGCAGCTCGGCGAACTCGTCGCTCGGGTAGCGGCCCGACGAGCAGGTCGAGCGTCGGCGTCGAACGCCGAGCGCGGCAGCGAGGCGAACGGCGCGGCCCGGCGGACGACGGTCGAAGAGCTCGTCGACGTCCCACTCGTCGATCGGCGGTCGCGGCGACGACCTGCTGGGCGAGCACGTCGAGCGGGTTGGCCGGGACGCGCAGCGACTCGATCGCGCCCGGCGCGCATGCGCTCGACGGCGACGGCGGTGTGCACGAGGTCGCCGCGGTGCTTGGGGAACAGCACGCCGCGGGAGACCTCGCCGACCTGGTGGCCGGCCCGGCCGACCCGCTGCAGGCCGCTGGCGACCGACGGCGGCGACTCGACCTGGACGACCAGGTCGACCGCGCCCATGTCGATGCCGAGCTCGAGGCTGGAGGTGGCGACCACGCAGGGCAGCCGGCCGCCTTGAGGTCGTCCTCGATGAGCGCCCGCTGCTCCTTGGAGACCGAGCCGTGGTGGGCGCGGGCGATGACCGGCGCCGCGCCGTCGGACTGCGCCGGACTGCGCCATGATCTGCGGCCGGGCTGGCTCGCCGGGTGCGTCGGCGACGGCGTCGACCGCCCGTCGGCGCGCTCGGCGGCGATCTCGTTGAGCCGGGCGGTGAGCCGCTCGGCGAGCCGGCGGGAGTTGGCGAAGACGATGGTCGAGCGGTGCTGCGCGACGAGGTCGACGATGCGCTCCTCGACGTGCGGCCAGATCGAGCCGCGCCGCTCGGCGCTGCCGGCGGCCGGACCCTCGAGGTCGTCGCCGCTCGGCGGCGCCGAGCTCGGTCATGTCCTCGACCGGGACGACGACCTCGAGGTCCCACTCCTTGGTCGACGGCGGCGCGACGACCTCGACCGGCGCGGCGCCGCCGAGGAAGCGCGCGACCTCCTCGATCGGGCGGACCGTCGCCGACAGCCCGATGCGCTGGGCGCGGGCTGCTCGAGCAGCGCGTCGAGCCGCTCGAGCGACAGCGCGAGGTGGGCGCCGCGCTTGGTGCCGGCGACCGCGTGCACCTCGTCGACGATGACCGTCTCGACGCCGCGCAGCGCCTCGCGCGCCTGCGAGGTGAGCATCAGGAACAGCGACTCGGGCGTGGTGATCAGGATGTCGGGCGGCGTCGTGCCGAGCCGTGCGCCGGTCGGCGGCCGGGGTGTCGCCGGAGCGCACGCCCGACGGTGATGTCGGGCTCCGGCAGCGCCGAGCCGGTCGGCGGTGTGCCGGATGCCGGTCAGCGGCGCGCGCAGGTTGCGCTCGACGTCGACGGCGAGCGCCTTGAGCGGCGAGACGTAGAGCACCCGGCAGCGCGTGCCGCTTGTCCGCCGGCGGCGGGGTCGTCGCCAGCCGGTCGAGCGACCACAGGAACGCCGCCAGCGTCTTGCCGGAGCCGGTCGGGGCGACGACGAGCGCGTTGCGCCCGGCGGCGATCGCCTCCCAGGCGCCGACCTGCGCCGGCGTGGGCGCGGCGAAGGCAGCCTCGAACCAGGTCCGGGTCGGCTCGCTGAACGCGGCGAGCGCCTGCGCCGCAGCCGCCGCTTCCGGCCATCCCTCCATCCTGCCCCACGCCACCGACAGCCGTCCGTCGCGACATGGCCCGCCGTGATGCCTGCCATGACTCGGCCGGTGGCCGGAGCCCTTATGGTCGGCGCGTGCCCTCGTCGAGCCAGCCGCGATGGTCGCCGACGACGGCCCGGAGGCGCAGGCTCCGACCGACCGCTCGATGGTCGCGCGCCCGCGGGCTGCGCAAGTCGCTTCGGCGACTTCGAGGCGGTCACGCGGCATCGACGTCGACGTGCGACCGCGGCGAGGCCTTCGGGTTCCTCGGCCCCAACGGCGCCGGCAAGTCCTCGACGATGCGGATGGTCGCCGCCGTCTCGCCGCCGAGCGGCGGCGAGCTGCGCGATCCTCGGGCATGGACCCGGCCGAGCCACGGGTCGCGCGATCCGGGCCCGGCTCGGCGTCTGCCCGCAGGAGGACACCCTCGACAACGAGCTCAACGTGCGCGAGAACCTCCTCGTCTACGGCAGCTACTTCGGCATCGCGCAAGGCGCGAGGTCGCCGCGCGCGCCGACGAGCTGCTCGCCTTCGTCCAGCTCGACCGACAAGCGCGACGCGCAAGGTCGAGGACCTGTCCGGCGGCATGAAGCGGCGGCTGACCATCGCCCGCTCGCTGATCAACGACCCCGACCTGCTGCTGCTCGACGAGCCGACCACCGGGCTCGACCCGCAGGCCCGGCACCTGCTGTGGGACCGGCTGTTCCGGCTCAAGCAGCAGGGCGTGACGCTGGTGATCACCACGCACTACATGGACGAGGCCGAGCAGCTGTGCGACCGGCTCGTGGTGATGGACGGCGGCCGGATCGTCGCCGAGGGCTCGCCGCTGGAGCTGATCCGGCAGCACTCCACCCGCGAGGTCGCCGAGCTGCGCTTCGGCGTCGGCGAGCACGAGGCGCTCGCCGAGCGCGGTCGCCGACCTCGCCGAGCGGGTCGAGGTGCTGCCCGACCGGCTGCTGCTCTACACCCACGACGGCGAGGCGGCGCTGCCGCGCGTGCACGAGCGAGGGCTCGCCCCGGTCGCGGTGCTGGTGCGCCGCTCCACGCTCGAGGACGTGTTCCTCCGGCTCACCGGCCGGACGCTGGTCGACTGATGGCGCTCGCGCACCAGCGGCAGATGCTGCCCGCGCTGGCAGATGGTGCTCCGGCAGCGAGCCTACTGGGTCACCGTCTACCGGCGCACCTGGAAGGGCTCGGTCTTCACGTCCTTCGTGCTGCCGCTGTTCTACGTCGTGGCGATGGGCGTGCTGCTCGGCGGTACGTCGACGCCGGCGACGCCGAGCCTCGGGGCGCCCCGTCGTACCTCGCCTTCGTCGCGCCCGGGCCTCGCTCGCCGCGCACGCGATGCAGACCGCGATCGGCGAGACCACGTGGCCGGTCATGGGCATGATCAAGTGGGACCGCACCTACTACGCGATGACCGCCTCGCCGCTGCGCGGTGGCCGACATCGTCGCCGGCGCAGCTGCTGTTCGTGATGTTCCGGGTGGCGACTGACCTGCGGGGTGTTCCTGCTCGTGCTGGCGCCGTTCGGCGTCTTCGAGTCCTGGTGCGGGCGTGCTGCTCGCCTGGCCGGCGCGTGCTGGTCGGGCTGAGCTTCGCCGGCCTGTTCCACGCCTTCTCCGCGACGCATCAAGACCGAGGAGCGGCTTCGCGATCATCTACCGGCTGCTGCGTGGTGCCGATGTTCTTGTTCTCCGGGGCGTTCTTCCCGATCACCAACCTGCCGCCGTCGCTGGAGTGGCTGGCGCGGCTCACGCCGCTGTGGCACGGCGTCGACCTGACCCGGATGCTCGCTGCTCGGCACGGTGCAGGCCGGGCCCGCGCTCGTGCACCTCGCCTACCTGGTCGTGCTCGCGCGTCGTCGGCTGGGTGCTGGCCGTGCGCCGCCTCGACAAGCGGCTGGAGGTCTGAGGCGCCATGGCAATCGTGACCGCCGCCGCTGCCCGCGCCGGCGTCCACCGGCCGCGGCAACGCCTGGCGTGATCGTGCGGCGCAACTTCCTCGTCTACCGCCAGGCGTGGGTGATCTTCCTGACCGGCTTCGCTCGAGCCGGTGCTCTACCTGTTCTCGATCGGCATCGGCGTCGGCGCAGCTGGTCGAGCGGCTTCGAGTTCAACGGGCAGCGTGGTGACCTACGCCGCCTTCGTCGCGCCCGGCATGCTCGCGGCGTCGTCGATGAACGGCGCGCTGCTCGACTCGACGTTCGGCATCTTCTTCAAGCTGCGGTACGACAAGGTCTACGACGGCGTGCTGGCGACGCCCGATGCGCCCGGTCGACATCGCCCGCGGCGAGCTGATGGTCGCTGCTGCGCGGCGGCCGTCTACTCGCTCGGCTTCCTCGGCGTGATGGCTCGCCATGGGGCTGGTGTCGTCGTGGTGGGCGGTGCTGGCGTGGCCGGCGACCTGGCTGATCGGCTTCGCGTTCTCGGGCGCGGCGATGGCCCTGACGACGTACATGAAGTCCTGGCAGGACTTCGAGTACATCCAGCTCGCGATCGTGCCGATGTTCCTGTTCTCCGCGACGTTCTTCCCGATCACCGCGTTCGACGGCTGGCTGCGCTGGGTGGTCGAGGTGACGCCGCTCTACCGCGGGGTGGCGCTGGTGCGCGAGCTGACCACCGGCGCGCTCAGCGTCGCGTCGCTGTGGTCCGTGGCCTACCTGCTCGTCATGGGAGCCATCGGGCTGGCCGTCGCGTCACGCGGTTCGAGAGCCTGCTGCGGAACTGAGCCGACAGCGGTCTCGTCATACGCGCCCGTCTCGGTAGCCGTGCAAATTCGTGGTCACGAGCCATCAGAACCACAATCCGTCACGGACTACCGAGGCGCGGACGCGAGGCTAGCTGAGCAGCTTCTGGTACCACTCCACGTCGACCCACTGGTCGAACTTGAAGCCGACCTCGCGCATCGTGCCGACGTGCTCGAAGCCGCACGCCTTGTGCAGCGCGACGCTGCCCGGGTTCGGCAGCGCGACGAGCGCCACCGCGGTGTGCACGCCGGAGTCGGCCATCGCGTCGAGCAGCGCCGGGTAGAGCCGACGCCCGATGCCTCGCCCGCGCACCGAGGGGTCGAGGTAGATCGACGTCTCGCGGGTGAGGTTGTACGCCGGCCGCGGCCGGTAGGACCACGAGTAGGCGTAGCCCACGACGTCCTCGTCGATGTCGACGGCCACCAGCAGGTGGTCGCCCTCGTGCTTGCCGGCCAGCCGCTGCTGCCAGTACGCCAGCGTCGGCGGCTCCAGGTCGAACGTGGCGGTGCTGTTGGCGATCTCGTGGTTGTAGATGGCCGCGATGTCGGACAGGTCGCCCTCGACGGCGGCCCTGATGATGACATCGTCGTCGGCCATGAGCGGCATTCTTTCAGCGCACGTCAACGCGCTGTCACGCGGGGTGTCCGCGACCTGACCTGACGTCGTAGCTGTGGCCCAGCGTCCATGCCGTCGTGCGCGGTCCGGGCTAATCTCGGCGCCATGCGGCACACCGAGTTCTGGGCGCGGATGGACAGCGCGCTGGGTCGTGCGTACTCGCGCACCTGGGCGGAGCAGCAGGTGATCGCCGGGCTCGACCACCGCACGGTCACGCAGGCGCTGGAGGCCGGCGAGCCACCGAAGCGCGTGTGGCGCGCGGTGTGGGAGCGCCTCGAGCTCCCGCCCAGCGAGCGATGATCTCCCCATGAGCCACCCCAGTCCCGGCCGCCGGGTGGCCGGCTGGGTGGGCGCCGGGATGACGGCGGGTGCGGCCGGGCTCGCCCGGGGTGCGTACGGCGCGGTGCGCTGGCCGGACCACCGCCTGCGCGAGGTGCAGCGCCGCACCATGCGCACGCTCGTCGTCTCGCAGGCGCTCGGCGGGCTGGGCACGACGCTGGGCATCGCGGTCGCGGCGCTGCTCGCCGAGCAGATCACCGGGAGCGACGCGCTCGCCGGTCTCGCGCAGACGATGCTCGTGCTCGGCGTCGGCGTTCTCCTCGTTCCTGCTCGCCTGGCTGATGGGACGTCGCGGGCGGCGGATCGGGCTCTCGCTCGGCTACCTGATCGGTGCCGCCGGCGCGACGCTCTGCGTCGCCGTCGGGCGTGACCCGCAGCTTCCCGCTGCTGCTCGCCGGGCTGACGCTGCTCGGCGCGACGACGGCGACGAACAACCAGTCGCGCTACGCCGCCACCGACCTCGCCAGGCCCGAACGCCGGGCGCGTGCGCTGTCGATCGTGGTGTGGGCGACGACCGTCGGCGCTGTCGCCGGGCCGAACCTCAGCGGCGTCTCCGGTCGAGCGGCCACGTCGGTCGGACTGCCGGCGCTGACCGGGCCCGTTCGGGTTCGGCCTCGTCGTGATGATCGCCGCGGCGCTGGTCATCGTGGTGTTCCTGCGGCCCGACCCGCTGCTCGTGGCACGCGAGGCGGCTCTCGGCCGCGGCGCCGGTCCGCCTCGCCCGAGGTCGTGGCGGCGCATCGCCGAGGTCGCCCGCACCACGCCTGGGGTCGCCGCCGGAGCGGCCGCGCTGTCGCTCGCGCACGCCGTGATGGTCTCGGTGATGGTGATGACGCCGCTGCACATGCACCACGGCGGCGCCACGCTTGCAGGTCATCGGCATCGTCATCAGCATCCACGTGCTCGGCATGTACGCCCTCGCGCCGGTCGGTGGCTGGGCCGCCGACCGCTTCGGCCGTCCGATGGTGCTGTCCGCCGGCGCCGTCGTGCTGCTGGTCTCCCTCGTCCTCTCTGGCACGTCGCCGGCCGGTGCGTCGTACCAGATCGGCGTGGGGCTGTTCCTGCTCGGCCTCGGCTGGTCGCTGTGCACGGTGTCGGCCTCGACGCTGCTGTCGGAGTCGGCGCCGGCCGACGTGCGCACCGAGGTCCAGGGTGCCGCCGACCTCGCGATGGGGCTGACCGCGGCGTTCGCCGGTGCTGTGGCGGGTGTGGTCGTCGCCTGGTACGGGTTCGGTGCCCTCGCGCTCTTCTCCGCGTTGCTCGTCACCGGCATCGCGACGGCTGCCGAGATCGCTCGTCGTACGGCGGGCCGGAAACCTGGTCACGACGACATCGCCCTGTGACGAGCGACCGGACCGAGGGGCGTCGCGACCGCGACGTGCTCTTGCGGCCGCATGCCAAACTTCCCTGATGTCAGGCAACCGCATCCTCGCCATCATCCAGGCCGGCGGGGCGGGCGGGCGGATGGACGTCCTGACCCGCGAACGCGCCAAGCCCGCGCTGCCGTTCGCCGGGGTCTACCGACTCGTCGACTTCCCGCTGTCGAACCTCTCGCACAGCGGCATCAGCGAGGTCTGGCTGTCGCTGCAGTACCAGGGCGCCAGCCTCGAGGACCCGGTCGCCGACGGCCGGCCGTGGGACCTGGACCGCACGCGGGGAGGGCTGCGGTTGCTCATGCCCCAGCAGGGCACCGGTGCGGAGGACGAGGAGGGGTTCGCGACCGGCAATGCCGACGAGCTCTACCGCATCCGCGACCAGATCCGGGCCGCCGAGCCCGAGCTGGTGATCGTGCTGAGTGCCGACCACATCTACCGCTACGACTTCAACGACGCGGTGCGTGCGCACCGCTCGACGGGCGCGGAGTGCACCATCGTCACGACGGAGGTCGGACCTCTCGGAGGCCGACGAGCACGCCACGGTCGAGACGGACGAGCACGGAAGGGTGACCGGCTTCGCGTACAAGCCCGATGACCCGTCGACCGGCGTGGTGGCCACCGAGATCTTCGTGTACGACGCCGGCGTGCTCGTCGAGGTGCTCGAGGAGCTGCACCGCGAGCGGTCGGGGGCGGCCGGCCCGGGTGACAGCGGGCTCGGCGACTTCGGAGAGACCCTCGTGCCTCGGTTCGTCGATCGAGGGCAGGACCTTCGCGCAACCGCTGCCCGGCTACTGGCGCGACCTCGGCCAGCCGCACCACTACCTCGCTGCCCACCAGGACGTGCTGCTCGACGACCAGGGGCTCTTCGACGACCTGTCGTGGCCGATCCTCACCAGGCAGCCGCAACGGGTCCCGGCGCGTGTGCACGAGGGCGGTGTCGTCGTCGACAGCCTGGTCTCGCCCGGCGCCCGCGTGCACGGTGAGGTGCGCCGGAGCGTCCTGGGTCCTGGGGTCGTCGTCGAGGCCGGCGCCGTCGTGCGCAACAGCGTGGTGTTCTCGAACTGCGTCATCGAGCGCGGGGCGAGCGTGGACTGGGCGATCGTCGACGACGACAGCGTGGTGACGGCAGGCTCCACCGTCGGTGACCCGGACGCGAACGGCACGGGCGACCCCGACCAGGTGACGATCGTCGGCCGCGACAGCCGCGTCGGAGAAGACCTCGACGGCTGGCGCGCGGCTCGAGCCCGGCACCACCTGACGCGGTCCGGAGGGGTCGATGCACCTCTCCGGCGTGTCGATCGAGCCAACAACCCTGATCGAACACCTGTTCGGGCTAGGGTCGTTGCGACGCGTTCGCCAGACCCCTCAGAAGGGACTGTCCACAGGCCCGAAGATCGGTCTCGCGAACTGTCGGAGGGGCGCTCTAGTGTCCCCGTCGTGAAGAAGACAGCAGGCTCCGCTCCACACCCCAAGGGCGGGCGAACAGGCAAGCGCACAGACAGGCGGATGACCATGGCTGCAGATCGCGAAAAGGCACTCGACACCGCACTCGCCAACATCGAGCGACAGTTCGGCAAGGGCTCGGTCATGCGACTGGGCGAGGAGACTCGCGCAGCGCTCGAGGTGATCCCGACGGGCGCGATCGCACTCGACGTGGCGCTCGGCATCGGCGGGCTGCCGCGCGGTCGCGTGGTGGAGATCTACGGGCCGGAGTCCTCCGGCAAGACGACGGTGGCGCTGCACGCGGTGGCCAACGCCCAGCGAGGTGGCGGCATCGTCGCGTTCATCGACGCCGAGCACGCCCTCGACCCCGAGTACGCCAAGGCCCTCGGCGTCGACACCGACGCGCTGCTGGTCTCGCAGCCCGACTCGGGTGAGCAGGCCCTCGAGATCGCCGACATGCTGATCCGCTCCGGCGCCCTCGACCTGATCGTGATCGACTCGGTGGCCGCGCTCGTGCCGCGCGCCGAGATCGAGGGCGAGATGGGCGACAGCCACGTCGGTCTGCAGGCGCGGCTGATGAGCCAGGCGCTGCGCAAGATGACCGGCGCCCTCAACAACTCCGGCACCACGATGATCTTCATCAACCAGCTCCGCGAGAAGATCGGCGTGATGTTCGGCATCGCCCGAGACGACGACCGGTGGCCGGGCGCTGAAGTTCTACTCCTCGGTCCGCCTCGACGTGCGGCGCATCGAGACGCTGAAGGACGGCCAGGAGATGGTCGGCAACCGCACCCGCATCAAGGTCGTGAAGAACAAGGTCGCGCCGCCGTTCAAGCAGGCCGAGTTCGACATCATGTACGGCCAGGGCATCAGCCGCGAGGGCGGCCTGATCGACGTCGGCGTCGAGGCCGGCCTGGTCCGCAAGGCCGGCGCTTGGTACACCTACGAGGGCGACCAGCTCGGCCAGGGCAAGGAGAACTCCCGGTCGTTCCTGCGCGACAACCCCGACCTCGCCAACGAGCTGGAGAAGAGGATCCTCGAGAAGCTCGGCGTCGGCCCGCAGGTCGATGCCGTCGAGCCGCAGGGCGCTCCGCTCGAGCCGACCGGGATCGACTTCTGAGCAACCAACCCGACCGACAGCTGCGACTGGGTCCCGACGCGGACCCGGAGTCGGTGGCGCGCACGATCCTGCTCGACCAGCTGACCGGTCGCGCCCGCAGCCGCTCCGAGCTGCGGGCCGCAGCTGGCCAAGAAGCAGGTGCCCGACGAGATCGCCGACCGCCTGCTCGACCGGTTCGAGGAGGTGGGTCTCGTCGACGACGAGGCCTTCGCGCGGGCCTGGGTGCAGTCCCGGCAGTCCGGCAAGGGGCTGGCCCGCCGGGCACTGGCTCACGAGCTGCGGCGCAAGGGCGTGGCCAACGAGACCGCGGCGATCGCGCTCGACGAGGTCGACCCCGACGACGAGGTGGAGTCGGCGCGGACGCTGGTGCGACGCAAGCTGCGCACCGTCGCCCCCTTGGGCCGCGACGTGGCCGTGCGACGACTGACCGGGATGCTCGCGCGCAAGGGCTACCCGGCCGCGGTCTGCTTCCGGGTGGTCCGCGAGGAGCTCGAGACCTACGGTCACGACACCGACGACCTGGCCGACCCGATCGACTGAACATGTCACCGAACCCGACCTCGGGCTTAGTTACCCGTCAGTAATAGAGTGACCGTCATGCCGAAGCTGCTGAGCATCTACCGCCAGGTCACGCGGTTGCCCGAGGGCGACCGGATCTTCTCCCGGCTCTTCACCTTCAAGGCGCCGTACTTCGCGACCGTCAAGCCCCGCTTCGTAGAGCTGCGGCCGAACTACGCGGAGCTGACGATCCGCAAGCGGCGGCGCGTGCAGAACCACATCAAGACCGTGCACGTCATCGCGATCTGCAACGGGCTCGAGGCGGCCATGGGGGCGTTGGCCGAGGCGAGCATCCCGCAGGACAAGCGGTGGATCCCCAAGGGCATGGAGGTCAGCTACACCGCGAAGGCGGTCAGCGACATCACCTGCATCGCCGAGACCGACCCGGCCGATTGGACCGGCGACGAGACCGACGTGCCGGTGCGCGTCAAGGGGATCCGCGACGACGGCACGGTGGTCGTCGAAGGCGTCATCCGGCTGTGGGTGACCCAGAAGCCCAGCTGACCTTTCCGCGGTCCTATGCTCCGGCGCATGGACATCAACGGAGTCAGTGCGATCGTCACCGGCGGCGCCTCGGGCATCGGTGCCGCCGCCGCCCGACAGCTGGCCGACCGGGGCGCGCGCGTCGTGGTCGCCGACCTCCAGGAGGACAAGGGCGCTGCGCTGGCCGAGGAGATCGGCGGTGCGTTCGTCAAGGTCGACGTCACCAAGACCGACGACATCGTCGCGGCAGTCGAGAAGGCAGAGTCGCTCGGCACGCTCCGCGTGCTGGTGAACTCCGCCGGCATCGGGTGGGCGCAGCGCACCGTCGGTCGCGACGGGACGTTCGAGTCGGCGGCCGACCTCGCGGCGTTCACGAAGGTCATCTCGATCAACCTGATCGGCACCTACGACTGCATCCGGCTCGCCGGGACCGCGATCGGTCGCACCGAGCCGCTCGAAGGCGGTGAGCGCGGCGCGATCGTGAACCTCGCCAGCGTCGCCGCGTTCGACGGCCAGATCGGCCAGGCGGCCTACTCCGCCTCCAAGGGCGGAGTCGTCGGTATGACGCTGCACGGTCGCCCGCGACCTCGCGGCGATCGGCGTCCGCGTCAACACCGTCGCGCCGGGCCTCATCGACACCCCGATCTACGGCGAGGGTGAGGAGAGCGAGGCGTTCAAGGCGAACCTCGAGAAGGGCGTGCTGTTCCCCAAGCGGCTCGGCAAGCCCGAGGAGCTCGCGTCGATGGTCGTCGAGGCGGTCACGAACAGCTACCTCAACGGCGAGACGATCCGCGTGGACGGCGGCATCCGGATGCAGCCGAAGTAGCCGGTTCTCGGCGACCGGGCGTGTGTTTGAATCCTTTGATGGCACGTAGGAAGAACCCCCTCGACAAGCTCGTCAACATCGCCTCCGACGCGCTCAAGGACCCGGTCGGGACTGCCGGCAAGGCGGTCGAGCAGGCGAAGGGCACCGCGGCAGTCGGCCGCATGGTCGCGGGCCAGGTGGGCCGCGCTGCCGTCAACAAGGCCGGCGAGGCCGCCGGTGCGGTCACCGGTCGGGTGCCACGCCGTACGTCGTCCGACGCGCCGCGCGCCACCTCTCCGCGCCCTGCTGCCGCGCCGAAGCCCGCCGCCGACCCAGAGCCGGCCGCGAAGAAGGCGCCCGCGAAGAAGAGCCGCCAAGAAGGCAGCGAAGAAGTCCACCAAGAAGTCGCCCGCGAAGAAGACGGCCAAGAAGGCGGCGAAGAAGTCTCCGGCGAAGAAGACCGCCAAGAAGGCAGCGAAGAAGTCCCCGGCCAAGAAGACACCGGCTCCGCTGACCGCACAGCAGGTGGCGGCCGTCGAGGACGGACCGGACGTCTCCACGCCTGTCGGCACCACCGCCGCCGACGTCGCCACCAACCCCGACACCACCGAGACCGACCTGCAGCAGCCGGGCACCGAGCCGCTGCTCGACCCGGGCGCCGCGAAGGCCGGTCCGCAGCGAGGCCGAGACCTTGCAGAAGGCCGCCCAGTCGAGCGCCGAGTCAGCCGACGAGGACGAGGGCGAGGGCTCGGGGGAGCCGGAGCAGCCGAGCAGCTGATGAGAGCCAGATGACCAGCCTTCCCACGGCCGCCGCCCGCACCTACGAGGTGCGCACCTACGGCTGCCAGATGAACGTCCACGACTCCGAGCGGCTCACCGGCCTGCTCGAGGACGCCGGCTACGTGCCCGCCGGCGACGCGCAGGCCGACGTCGTGGTGCTCAACACCTGCGCGGTGCGGGAGAACGCCGACAACAAGCTCTACGGCAACCTCGGCCACCTCGCGCCCGTCAAGGCTGCGCACCCCGGCATGCAGATCGCCGTCGGCGGCTGCCTCGCGCAGAAGGACCGCGGCGAGATCACCCGCAAGGCGCCGTGGGTCGACGTGGTGTTCGGCACCCACAACATCGGCTCGCTGCCGGTGCTGCTCGAGCGGGCCCGCATCGAGGAGGAGGCGCAGGTCGAGATCCTCGAGTCGCTCGAGGTGTTCCCGTCCACGCTGCCCACCAAGCGCGAGTCGGCGTACGCCGCCTGGGTGTCGATCAGCGTCGGGCTGCAACAACACCTGCACGTTCTGCATCGTGCCGGCGCTGCGCGGCAAGGAGCGCGACCGTCGGCCGGGTGACGTGCTGGCCGAGATCCGGGCGCTCGTCGACGAGGGCGTCAGCGAGGTGACGCTGCTCGGGCAGAACGTGAACACCTACGGCGTCGAGTTCGGCGACCGGCTCGCGTTCGGCAAGCTGCTTCGCGCTTGCGGTGAGATCGACGGGCTCGAGCGGGTGCGCTTCACGTCGCCGCACCCGGCGGCGTTCACCGACGACGTCATCGCCGCGATGGCCGAGACCCCCAACGTGATGCCGCAGCTGCACATGCCGCTGCAGTCCGGGTCCGACGCCGTGCTGAAGACGATGCGGCGCTCCTACCGGCAGGAGCGCTACCTCGGGATCATCGACAAGGTCCGCGCTGCGATGCCGCATGCGGCGATCACCACCGACATCATCGTCGGCTTCCCTGGAGAGACCGAGGACGACTTCCTCGAGACGATGAAGGTGGTGGAGCGGGCACGGTTCGCGGGCGCCTACACGTTCCAGTACTCCAAGCGCCCCGGCACCCCTGCCGCGGACCTCGACGACCAGGTGCCCCGCGAGGTGGTGCAGCACCGCTACGAGCGACTCGTCGCGCTCGTCGAGGACATCGCCTGGTCGGAGAACAAGCGGCTCGTCGGCACCACGGTCGAGCTGATGGTGTCCGAGGGCGAGGGCCGCAAGGACCAGCAGACCCACCGGCTCTCCGGGCGCGGCCCGGACAACCGGTTGGTGCACTTCGCGCCCGGTGGACCACGACGGCGCGCCGGTCGACGTGCGCCCCGGCGACGTCGTCGAGGTCGACATCACCTACGCCGCGCCGCACCACCTGGTCGCCGATGGTGCGGTGCGCTCGATCCGCCGTACCCGCTCCGGCGACGCGTGGCAGGCGCGCACCGCCCCACGCTCCAACGCCGTCTCCCTCGGCCTCCCGACCGTCGGAGTGCCCAGCTAGAAGCCGTGCACCAGGATCGGTGGCGCACTGCCGTCGCGGATGGTGGCGAGCACCCGCTCCTCATGAGGTACGACGGGAGCAGGCAGTGAGCTCAGTGGGAACCACTGCAGGTCCGCGGCCTTGTCCGGCTCCTGGATCACTGGGGTGCCGGTCCATGTCGGATGCGACGAAGAAGTAGTCGACCCGCTCGTCGATCGGATCGTCCTGTGTCGCCGGTGCGCTGCATGGCACACCACGGCACCAGCTCGACGTCGCTGATGCCGACCTCCTCGTCGGCCTCGCGCCGCGCCGCGTCGTAGACGGTCTCGCCCTTCTCGACGTGCCCGGCGACGGCGGCCGCCCAGTGGTCGTCCATGTAGCCGGTGCCCTGCCGCAGCTGCAGCAGCACCTCGCGGCCGCCGTCGCCACCGGGGCGCAGCAAGAACACGTAGGCCGCGGGGACGACGGTGAAACGCTCCACGGGCGTCAACGTCTCAGTGGCGCGGGTTCTTCTCGGGGTCGAACTCGTGCTTGTTGGCCACCGGGTCGGGCTGCTGCTCGCCGACGGTGCGGTCGACGTTCGAGACGCCGCAGCGTCTCGTCGGGCTTGTCGAGCTCCTCGGCGCTCCTCCGCATCGCCGTGTGGCCCGCGGTCGGTCGGCGACTCGCCGTCGGTGCTGTCCGCGGCGGACGCCAGGGACCCGGTGCCCTCGATGCCCTCGAACGGCCCTTCGCGCTCGCTGGAGATGCCCATCTCGCCGGCCAGCCCGTCCGGGCCACTGGCGTTCGGGTGCGACTCGCGGTTGACGGTCTCGTTGTCGGGCTTCTCGCCGGGCTGGTTGTCGGTCATGACTCGTCCTTCTTCTCGTCGTCCGACCCGTCAGTCCTGTCAGGCCCGCCCGGCTTGCCCACCGACGACTGGTCGTTGGACAAGAAGTCGTCGAGGTAGGCATCGCCGGCAGGCGGGTCGCCGACGATCTCGTCCAGGTCGACGAGTGGCTCGTCCTTGGGCTTGTCGCTCATCGAACGATGGTCTCAGATGGGCGATTCCAGGGGAGTGCCGGTCAAGCGAGCGGCTCATCCGCGCGCGGCTGGCAAGGCGGAGGAGCGAAGGCGATGCTCAGCATCGTCGAGTCGACGACAACGCCGCCAGGCGTGATGCGGGGAGTCGCGAGCCAGGCACTCCCTTGGAATCGGTCATCTCAGCCGTCGGACGGCTGGTCGAGGGAGGTCTCGGCGTTCTCCTCCTGGAGCTCCTCGTTGGCCTGCTCCGCCTGGGTGCGCGCGTGGATCTCGCCGTCGGACGTCGCCTCGGGCGTGGGGGAGTGCTCCTCGACGTTGCCCGGGTGGGTCTCCGGCTCCGGATGGGTGTCCGGGTGTCGCGGACCACCAGGCGTGCTCTCCCCCTGAGCGGTGTCGTCGCGCTGCGGTCCACCGGGGGGCGCGGGCGCGTCCGGTCCGGCAGCGCCGCGGGGGTTCTCCGGGCCGGTGGGCTGGTCCTGGGCTGCATCGCTCATCTGGTCGACGTACCCGAAGTCGCCCTTTGCCACACTCTCTGCTCATGAGCACTCTGCCGGTCGTCGCGGTCGTGGGACCCACGGCGGCGGGCAAGACCGAGCTCTCGCTCGACCTCGCGGAGCGGCTCGGCGGCGAGATCGTCAACACCGACGCGATGCAGGTCTACCGCGGCATGGACATCGGCACCGCGAAGCTCGCGCCGGCCGAACGTCGTGGCATCGCGCACCACCTGCTCGACCTGCTCGACGTCACGCAGACCGCAACGGTGGCGGAGTTCCAGACGATGGCGCGTGCGGTCATCGACGACTGCCGGGCGCGCGGCGTGGTGCCGGTGCTGGTGGGTGGCTCCGCGCTGTACACCCGCGCGGTGCTCGACCGCTTCGAGTTCCCCGGCACCGATCCCGAGCTCAGGCACGCTCTCGAGGAGGACCTGGACGAGGTGGGTGCGGAGGCTCTGCACGAGCGGCTGCGCGACCTCGACCCGGAGACGGCGGCCAAGGTGCCGCCGAGCAACACCCGTCGCGTCGTGCGCGCGCTCGAGGTCATCACCCTCACCGGCAAGCCGTTCACCGCGTCGCTGCCCGAGCGCAGCTACGTGTACGACGACGCTCGTCCAGGTCGGCGTGCGCATCCCGCGACCGGTGCTCGACGAGCGCATCGACCTACGCGTACGACGGATGTGGGACGCCGGACTCGTCGAGGAGGTGCGACGACTCGCGCGCGCACGGGCTGCGCGAGGGCCGCACGGCGAACCGCGCGCTCGGCTACCGGCAGGTGCTGGCACACCTCGACGGCGAGCTCACGGAGACGGAGGCGTTCGAGCAGACCGTGACGGGCACCCGGCGGTTCGCCCGGCGCCAGGACGCCTGGTTCGGCAAGGACCCCCGCATCACGTGGGTGGACTGGGACGACCCGCACCGGGTCGAGCGTGCGGTTGAGGCGTGCCGGCCTGGGTAGGGACCTGTCAGGTTTCCGACTCGGGAGTTGACCGCATGCGCACCACGCCGTCCCAGCGACTCGCCGTTCTTGCCACCGCCGGCGCCACCGTGGTCGGTGCGCTCACGCTGGCCCCGTCCGCTGTCGCCCGCACCGACAAGCCGACGCCCGGCGGCCACTACACGACCAAGACGGCCACCAGCCGTGGCTTCGGTGGCGCGGTGACGTCCGTCGACCCGGAGGCGTCCCGGGTCGGCCTGCAGGTCCTGAAGCACGGCGGCAACGCGGTCGACGCGGCGGTCGCGACCGCGGCCGCGCTCGGGGTCACCGAGCCGTACAGCTCCGGGCTCGGCGGTGGCGGCTACTTCGTCTACTACGACGCGAAGCAGCGCAAGGTCCACACCATCGACGGTCGCGAGACGGCGCCGAAGGCCATGCCGAACGACGCCTTCATCGACCCGAAGACCAAGAAGCCCTACACGTTCACGCCCGACCTCGTCACCAGCGGCGTCTCCGTCGGGGTGCCCGGCACCCCGGCCACCTGGCAGAGCGCCCTGGACCGCTGGGGCAGCTACACCGCGAAGCAGGCGCTGGCGCCGGCCGCCGACCTCGCCGACCGCGGCTTCGTCGTCGACAAGACGTTCCAGCTGCAGACGGAGGAGAACAAGGACCGCTTCCAGGCGTTCACGACGACGCCGAAGCTGTTCCTGCCCGGCGGTGACGCGCCGAAGGTCGGGTCCGTCTTCACCAACCACGACCTCGCCAAGACCTACCGGCTGCTCGGCCGCGAGGGCTCGGCGACGTTCTACCGCGGCGCGATCGCCGACCAGGTCGCGTCGCTGTCGCAGGCGCCCGCCCAAGAGCCCGGACACGAAGCTGCCGGTCCCCAAGGGCTTCATGCACGCCTCCGACCTCGCCGACTACCGCACCATCGCCCGGCAGCCCACGCACGTCGGCTACCGCGGCTACGACGTGTACGGCATGGCGCCGTCGTCCTCGGGCGGCTCCACCGTCGGCGAGATCCTGAACATCATGGAGCGGTTCCCGCTCGGCCGCGAGAGGACCGCGCTCGGTGCTGCACCACTTCCTCGAGGCCGTCGGCTCTGGCGTTCGCCGACCGTGCTGCCTACCTCGGTGACCCGGGCTACGTCGACGTACCGCTGCGCGACCTGCTCTCCGACCGCTTCGCCGCGGAGCGTGCCTGCAAGATCAGCGAGACGAAGGCGTTCACGCCGCCGGTCGCCGAGGGCGACGTCGACGACTACGACGGCAAGTGCGGCAACGCCCGCTCGGCAACCGGCACCAAGGCCAGGTGACACCGAGAATCGGGAGACGACCAACCTCACGGTCGCCGACCGCTGGGGCAACATCGTGGAGTACACGCTCACCATCGAGCAGACCGGCGGCTCCGGGATGCTGGTGCCGGGCCGCGGCTTCCTGCTCAACAACGAGCTGACCGACTTCAGCGCCGAGTACGACGCGGCCGACCCCAACCGCATCCAGCCCGGCAAGCGGCCGCGGTCGTCGATCTCACCGACGATCGTGCTGCGCGACGGCAAGCCGTTCCTCGCGCTCGGATCGCCGGGCGGGTCCACGATCATCACGACCGTGACCCAGCTGCTCGTCGACCGCATCGACCGGCAGATGTCGCTGCCCGACGCGATCGCCGATCCGCGCGCCCAGCAGGCGAACACGCCCACCGTGATCGCCGAGCAGCCGTTCATCGACAAGTACGGCCCGCTGCTCACGCCGCTACGGTCACAAGCTCGACCCGGCCGGCGACCCCGGCACCAGCAAGGCCGAGATCGGCGCAGCGACGGCCATCGAGTTCGGCCGCGACGGCCTGCTCACCGCGGTCTCCGAGCCCACCCGCCGCGGCGGCGGCTCCGCCCTCGTCGTCCACCCCCGCTGAACGACACGCTGGTCAGCGACCTCACGGTGGTTGAGGAGGTCGTGAGCTTGCGAGCGAGGCGTCTCGAAACCAACTGAGCGTGGGCAGAGTCTCAGCCCGGGTGCGGAGATTTCGAGGCTCGCTCCGCTCGCACCTCAATCACCGTGAGCGCTCGGCACCTCAACCAGCGTCGATCAGCGGCAGCGCACCTTGTTGTTGCGGGCGTCGTGGGTGAGCTCGGCGAGGCCGAGCTCCTCGAGCAGGGGCGGGAGGTACATCCCGAACCGGCCGCGGTAGCCCTTGCGCAGGCCGTACCAGCCGCCGACCGGGTTGGACTCGTCGCGACCCCACGCCTCGACGGTGCCGGGCTTGGCGTCCTTCTTCTCGTCGGCCGCGCCGAGGTCGACCCAGTCGCCCTGCTCGACGCAGCCACGCGTGCAGGTCGTCGATCGCGCTGAGGTGGTACTTCAGCGTCGTCGAGCCGACCTGGCACACCAGCGCGGGCGGGTCGGCGGCCTCGTCGCGATGCATCGTGTACGTCGACGAGCCCGGCGCCGTGGTCAGCGTCCAGGGGTCGTCCTTCGTGCCGCTGCCTGCCATGTCATGCCTCCTGGTCGGTTCGTTCGAGGTGCGTCGAGGTAGTGGGGGAGCAGGGTCTGCCAGCCGCCGAGGTTGCGGTCGCGCCAGGTCGGGCCGTCCGACCCGAGCGCGCTCCCAGCCGGTGTGCTCGATGTCCACGCGGGTGCGCGTCGCCGACGGCGGTGAAGCGGATCTCGACCTGCGTCGCGTCGGCGCGGTCGCGGCGCAGGTGCCACAGGTAGCCGAAGCGGGTCGGCGGCTCCCAGGCCGTCACCTCGCCCCACTCGTGCTCGTCGCCGGCCGCGGTGCGCTCGTAGATCCGCCCGCCGACGCGGCCCTCGAGCACGACGGCGAGCCCGGCCTCGCCGGAGACGGAGTGGTCGGCGGGCCACCACGACGCGATGTCCGCGGTCCACACCCGGAACGCGTGCTCGGGGCTGCACGCGACCTCGAAGCTCAGCTCCAGGGGCTCGAGGGCTTGGCTCACGAGCGGCCCTCCTCGGAGGTGTTCTCGGCCCGCAGTCGAAAACGCGCGGCGGACTCGCCCCACACCTGCTCGAGGTAGGCCCGGACCGCCTCGACGCCCTCGCTCCTGCAGCCGGTAGATGCGCCGCGTGCCGACGGGCTGCCTCCGCCACGAGGCCGGCGTCCTTGAGCAGCCGCAGGTGCCGCGACACCGCCGGCCGGCTGATCGGCAGCGACGCTGCGATCTGCGCGACCGAGAGGTCGTGCTCGCCGAGCAGGCTGAGGATCTCGCGCCGGTGCGGGTCCCCGAGCGCGGTGAACGGCGTCCGCTGCCGCCATACCCACCTCTTCCGCCTAGGTAACCCGGAGGTTACCGTAACCGAGAGGTTACGAAAGGTCAGGCCACCCGGGTCAGGCGACGCGACTCCCGCGGCGCGCGGTCGGCTCGACGACGGCGAGCAGGAAGACCGCGGCGTCGCAGGAGGTGCAGCAGTACTCACCCAGGTCGGGCGAGGTGGGCACGAAGACCCGCTCGTCGCCGCAGTCGGCGCACACGGCAGCCACGCCGCTGAGCGTCAGCACGTCGCTCGGGTCGCTCATTTGGGGCCATACATCCAAGGTGACAGAGGCAACGGACAGTTTCGGTGGACGACACGCCACGGCATACGATGCCCAGTGCGGGAGGTGCAGACAATGGCTGACAAAGACACGTACACGGTCGAGCGCTCGACCACGGTGCAGGCGGAACCGGCCCGGGTCTACGAGCAGCTCGAGGACTTCCACAACTGGCAGGGCTGGTCCCCGTGGGAAGGCCTCGACCCCGAGATGCAGCGGACCTTCTCCGGGCCCGGAGCGCGGCGTGGGCGCTGTCGTACGGGTGGACAGGCAACCGCAAGGCCGGCGAGGGCCGCATGGAGATCACCCGCGCGGACGCGCCGAGCGAGGTGCTGATCGACCTGCAGTTCATCAAGCCGTTCAAGGCGTCCTGGGTCGTCACGTTCGCGCTCGCGCCGCAGGGCGACGGCACCCGCGTGGTCTGGACGATCGTCGGCGAGAAGACGTTCGGCGTGAAGCTGATGGGGCTGTTTCGGAGCATGGACAAGATGATCGGCCCGGACCTCGAGAAGGGGCTGACCCAGCTCAAGCAGGTCAGCGAGGGCGCCACGAGTGGCTGAGGTCGAGCCCTGCGCTTCCTCAAGGGGCACGGCACCGAGAACGACTTCGTGCTGCTCCCCGACCCGGACGGCAGCCGTGCTGCACGACCTCGACCCCGGCCTGGTGGCGGCGCTGTGCGACCGCCGCGCCGGCATCGGCGGCGACGGCGTGCTCCGGGTGGTGCGCACCGACGCCACCGACGACCCGGCCGCGGTGGCCGCCCGCGGCGAGGCGGAGTGGTTCATGGACTACCGCAACGCCGACGGCTCCAGCTCGGAGATGTGCGGCAACGGCATCCGGCTGTTCGGCCGCTACCTCGTCGAGCACGAGGGCGTCGACCCCTCCGCAGCCGCTCCCGGTCGCGACCCGAGGCGGCACCAAGGTGCTGACGTTCGACGGCGACCTGGTGAGCGTCGACATGGGCGTCGCCGAGGTGCTCGGCGAGACCAAGGTCGGCGTCGGCGAGCGCTCGTGGCCCGCGCTGCACGTCTCGATGGGCAACCCGCACGCGGTCGCGTTCGTCGACTCGCTCGACGACGCGGGCTCGCTGCTCGAGGCGCCGGAGCACGACGAGGCGGAGTACCCCGCCGGCGTCAACGTCGAGTTCGTGGTGCGCCGCGGCGACCGGCACGTCGCGATGCGGGTCCACGAGCGCGGCTCCGGGGAGACCCGCTCCTGCGGCACCGGGGCGTGCGCGGTCATGGTGGCCGCTGCGATCGCCGACGGCGTCGACCCGAACGGGGATGCTGCGTCGACGTACCAGGTGGACGTCCCGGGCGGCGAGCTCGCCGTCACCTGGACCGCCGAGCGGCGCGTGGTGCTCACCGGTCCCGCCGTGATCGTCGCCCAGGGAGAGGTCGACCCCGACGCGCTGCGCCGGAAAACCGGTCGAGACCTCACGTGAGCCGCGGTTCAATGGTCGGGCGCCCAGGGAATCCGCCCGGGCGCACGAAGCGTTCTTCACGGTGGACATGACACACGCACCCAAGTACGAGCCCGAGCCCTTCTCGCTCGACGACGCCCTCACCGAGACCGAGGAGTGGCAAGAGGTCGACCCCGAAGAGGCCCAACGAGGAGAAAGCCAGGACCTCGCCGACCGCCACGCGCTGCGCCGCGTCGCCGGGCTCTCGACCGAGCTCGAGGACATCTCCGAGGTCGAGTACCGCCAGCTCCGCCTCGAGCGGGTGATCCTCGTCGGCGTCTGGACCGAGGGCACCGTCGCGGACGCCGAGAACTCGATGGCCGAGCTCGCGCTGCTCGCCGAGACGGCCGGCTCGCAGGTGCTCGACGCGCTGTACCAGCGCCGCGACCGCCCCGACCCCGCGACGTACGTCGGACGCGGCAAGGTCGAGGGGCTGCGCGAGGTCGTGCAGGCCACCGGCGCCGACACCGTCATCTGCGACGGCGAGCTCGCGCCGAGCCAGCTGCGCAACCTCGAGGACCGCGTCAAGGTCAAGGTCGTCGACCGCACCGCGCTGATCCTCGACATCTTCGCCCAGCACGCGAAGTCGCGTGAGGGCCAGGCGCAGGTCGAGCTGGCGCAGCTGAACTACATGAAGCAGCGGCTGCGCGGCTGGGGTGGCAACCTGTCCCGCCAGGCCGGTGGCCGCGTCGGCTCGCAGGGCGGCGGCATCGGTGGCCGTGGTCCCGGTGAGACGAAGATCGAGACCGACCGTCGCCGCATCAACACCAAGATCGCGAAGCTGCGCCGCGACCTCACGCACATGCGCACCACCCGCGACACCCAGCGCAGCGAGCGCCGGCGCCACCAGGTGCCGTCGGTGGCGATCGCCGGCTACACCAACGCCGGCAAGTCATCGCTGCTCAACCGGCTCACCAAGGCGGGCGTGCTCGTCGAGGACGCACTGTTCGCGACGCTCGACCCGACCATCCGGCGCACCACCACCTCCGACGGCCGGGTGTACACGCTGTCCGACACCGTCGGCTTCGTGCGTCACCTGCCGCACCAGCTCGTCGAGGCGTTCCGGTCGACGCTCGAGGAGGTCGCGGACGCCGACCTGATCCTGCACGTCGTCGACGGCTCGCACGCCGACCCGGAGGGCCAGATCGCGGCCGTCCGCGAGGTGCTCGAGGAGATCGGCGCCGACCGGGTCCCCGAGCTGGTCGTGGTCAACAAGACCGACGTCGCCGACCCGATGGTCATCGCGCGGCTGCGACAGCGCGAGCCGCACTCGGTGGTCGTCTCGGCGAAGACCGGCGAGGGCGTCGACGACGTGCTCGCCGCCGTCGAGGCCGACCTGCCCCGCCCGGACGTCGCGTTCGAGGCGCTGCTGCCCTACGAGCGCGGCGACCTGCTGAACAAGATCCACCTCAGCGGCGAGGTCGAGTCCCTCGAGCACACCGGCGACGGCTCCCTGGTGCGCGGCCGGGTGCACGCCGACCTGGCCGGCGAGCTCACGCCGTACCTCGTCGGCTCCGCAGGCCGGCTTCTGGCCGATCCGCACGAGCCGAGCGCGGCACGCCTGCTCGCCCATGTGCCCGCACAACCCTCTGCCAGGACAACCTGGGGGAGGGTCGTCTTCGCCGTCGTCGTGGTGGTCGGCCTGTTCTGGCCGTTGGTCCTCGACCTCGATGACGGCGGGAACGTCGAGCCCGACCCCGCGCACATCTCGACGTACACCGCCAACTTCAACGTCGACGAGGACGGCGGGCTGGACGTCGTCGAGCAGGTGGGCACCGAGATGCCGCCGGGACGTCACGGCATCTTCCGGTTCTGGGACGTCGTGGACGCCTCCGACAAGCACGCGCGGCTGGAGCCGGAGGACATCTCGATCACCCAGGACGGTCAGCCGGCCACGGTCGAGATGAGCTGGCAGAAGAACCACCGCTACCGCGTCGCGAAGGTCGGCGACGCCGGCACGTTCCTCGACCCGGGCAGGCACGTCTACCGGATCACCTACCACGTCGACGGGGCGCTCTCGTCCGGGCCGGGCGGGCACGCGAAGTTCTACTGGAACCTCATCCCCGGCGGCTGGGGCATGGACATCGGCCGGGCGCGGCTGCACGTGCACCTGCCGCACGCCACCGTCGGCGCGGTGGACTGCAACGTCGGCGCCGGCGAGACCGGTGGCTGCGAGGCGAAGGGCGAAGGCAGCAGCGACCTCGACGTGACCACCGGGTCACTGCCGCCGCGCACGCCGGTCACGGTCTCCGCGACCGTCGACCAGAGCCCGCCGGGCCGCACGTCGCTGCCGTGGAGCCAGAAGTTCGACGTGGTGTTCTCGCGCAGCGTGCCGGTGCTCGCCCTGGTGCTGCTGGTCTCGCTCGTCGGCCTGGTGGTCGGCTGGCTGTTCGGCCGGCTGAGTCGTGAGGACGACCCGGGCTTCCCGCTGCTGTACGTGCCGCCCGAGGGTGTCGGGCCGGCGCAGGCTGCGTACGTCAACGACGAGACGCTGTCGTCGGGGGCGATGGCGGCGACGCTGCTCTACCAGGCAGAGCGCGGGCTGACCCGGCTGGTGCACCCCGACCCGTCGCGGTGGGTCGTCGAGGGGCTCGCCACCCCGCAGCAGTGGGCCGCAGCCGATCCGGCCACGCAGGCGCTCGGCGCCTCGCTCGGCGTCACGTCGCCCGGCTACCAGTTCCACGCCGACGGCACCGTGCCCAGCGGCAAGATGCTGGCGTCGGCGAAGGGGTCGTTCGACTCCTCCGTGAAGGTGTGGGCGCTGACCTCGGGAGTGCTGCGCCGCCAGGGCGCCGAGACGTTCGGCCGGCTGCTGGTCCTCGCCGCGATCCTCCTCGGTGGTCTGCTGATCGTCTTCACCTGGGCGGGATTCACGATGGCCGGCCTGCCGTTCATGGCGTTCGCCATCGGCGGCCTGGCGCTGCTCAAGCCCGGTGCGATGACGCGTCGTACGGAGTCGGGACGGGACCTGTGGTCGCGGGCCGGCGGCTTCAAGCGCATCCTGGCGACGGAGTCGGCCGAGAGCCGCTTCGACTTCAGCGCACGGCGCGACCTGTACACCGCCTACATCCCGTGGGCCGTCGCGTTCGGCTGCGCGGACGCCTGGCAGCGCAAGTACGAAGCCGAGATGCACGAGCCCGCGCCGACGCCGATGTGGATGGGCGGGTACTACGGCGGCTACACCGGCCTGGCGACGGCCACCAGCTTCGTGGACAGCTTCCAGACGACGCTGGACTCGTCGATCTCGGCCTACCAGGCGACGCAGAGCTCGTCCTCGTCCGGTGGCGGCTCGTCCGGAGGGGGCGGCGGAGGCGGCGGGAGGTGGCGGCTCGTGGTGACGGGGTGACTGCGTGATGGAAGGATGCGCTCATGGTGATCACGCTCGTCGTCGTGGTGGTCGTGGTCCTGCTCGTCGGGCTTCGTCGTCGTCGGCTTCAACAAGCTGCGCCGCAGCGACATCGAGGCGCAGGAGGCGCTCGGCGGGATCGACGTGCAGCTGACCCGGCGCGCGGACCTGATCCCGAACCTGGTGAACACGGTCAAGGGCTACGCCTCGCACGAGAAGACCGTCTTCGAGGAGGTCACCGCCGCGCGTGCCGCGGTGTCGTCGGCGACGAAGGGCGGCTCCGTCGACGAGAAGGCGCAGGCCCAGGGCCAGCTGGACCGCGCGGTGTTCAGCGTGCTCGCGGTGGCGGAGAACTACCCCGAGCTCAAGGCGTCGACGAACTTCCTGCAGCTGCAGGACCAGCTCGCCGACACCGAGAACCAGCTCTCGTTCGCGCGGCAGTTCTACAACGACGCCGTCGCCCGGCTGAACAAGCTCGTGCAGACGATCCCGTGGATGTTCTTCTCCGGCATCGCCTCGGTCTCGAAGCGGGAGTTCTACCAGGCCCCCGAGGGCCAGACCGCACCGCCGACCGTCAGCTTCTGAGGCCCGCCGCACGTAGCTGGTCCACAGGCTCAGCCGAACCGCTGGCCGGGCGGTGTCGCCATCCAGCGAAGTCAGGGTGACGCGGTGTCTCCCGCCGACGTCGTCCACCACGACGGTCCGCGACGTGCTCGCGGCCGCCGTCGAGGCGATCGGAGGCGAGGAGCGGCCCGGCCAGGTGCAGATGGCCGAGGCGGTCGCGCGCGCGCTGACCTCGGGCGAGCACCTGCTGGTCCAGGCCGGCACCGGCACCGGCAAGTCGCTCGCCTACCTCGTGCCCGCGCTGCTCCACGAGCGCCGGGTCGTCGTCGCCACCGCGACGCTCGCGCTCCAGCACCAGCTCGTCGAGCGCGACATCCCGGCCCTCCTCGAGGCGGTCGAGCACGTGCTGCCTGCGACGGGCAGGCGCCCGTCGTACGCCGTGCTGAAGGGCCGCTCGAACTACGCCTGCCTGCATCGCGTCCGCGAGGGCGTGCCCGACGACCAGGGCGCGCTGGTCGACCTGCCCGCGGGCTCGATGGGCAGCGAGGTGCTGGCGCTGCGGGCGTGGGCCGAGGAGCAGAGCGAGACGCAGGGGTCCGGGGGACCGCGACTCGGCGCCGAAGCACACCGACCGGGTCTGGCGGCAGGTGTCGGTGAACCACCGCGAGTGCCTCGGCGCGACGAAGTGCCCCTTCGGCGACGAGTGCTTCGCGGAGCGCGCCAAGGAGAAGGCCGTGCTCTCGCAGCTGGTCGTCACCAACCACTCGCTCCTCGCGATCGACGCGGTCGAGGGCGTGCCGATGATCCCGGAGTACGACGCGGTGGTGGTCGACGAGGCGCACGAGCTGACCGCGCGCGTGACCCAGGCCGCGACCGACGAGCTGTCCGTGCCGGAGGTGGACCGGGCCGCCCGCCGCGCGCAGCGCCACGTCGAAGGCACCGAGGCCGACGACCTGGCCGACGCCGGCGACGCGCTGCGCGCGGCGTTCGACGAGTGCGGGCCGGGCCGCATCGACTCGCTGGCGACCTCGCTGGCCGACGCGCTCGTGCTGGTGCGCGACGCGGCGCGCGCGGTGATCTCGGCGTTCCCCAAGGAGAGCGCGGAGGGCGAGGTCGACGCCGGCGCGCACGCAGGCCCGGGGCATGGTCCAGGAGATCTTCGTGACCGCGGAGCGGATGGCCGCGAACTCCGACGACGACGTGCTGTGGCTCGCCGAGCGCGAGCGGTCCCGCGGCGGCGACCTGCTGTGCGTCGCGCCGCTGCAGGTGTGGGGTCCCCTGCGCGACAAGCTGCTCAGCGACAAGACCGTGGTGCTGACCAGCGCGACCCTGATGCTCGGCGGCGGCTTCGACGCCGTCGCCGCGTCGCTCGGCTTCAAGCCGGAGGAGCGCGTGGACCACTCGCTCTCGGCGCCGCCGGAGACGGAGGTCGAGTCCGAGGACGACGGCACGCTGCCGTGGCGCGGCATCGACGTCGGGTCGCCGTTCGACTACCCCCGCCAGTCGATCCTGTACGTCGCCCGCCACCTGCCCCCACCGGGCCGTGACGGGCTCGGCGCCGCGCAGATCGACGAGATCGTCGACCTCGTGGACGCCGCGGGAGGTCGCACGCTCGGCCTGTTCTCCAGCCGTCGTGCCGCCGAGACGGCGGCGGAGGCCGCGCGCGAGCGGCTGCCGCACCTGACGATCCTGGCGCAGGGCGACGCGCAGCTGCCCGAGCTCGCGCGGCTGTTCACCGAGGATCCCGCACACCTGCCTGTTCGGCACCTTGAGCCTGTGGCAGGGCATCGACGTCCCCGGCGAGACCTGCCAGCTGGTGATCGTGGACCGCATCCCGTTCCCGCGCCCCGACGACCCGCTGATGTCCGCGCGGCAGCGTGCCGCCGACCAGGCCGGCGGCAACGGGTTCATGCGGGTCGCGGCGACCCACGCCGCACTGCTGCTCGCGCAGGGCACCGGCCGGCTGATCCGCACCAGTACCGACCGTGGCGTGGTGGCGATCCTCGACCCCCGGCTCGTGACGGCGCGCTACGGCAGCTTCCTGCGGGCATCTCTGGCTCCGATGTGGTCGACGACCGACCGCGACGTCGTACTCAAGGCACTGGCGCGGCTCGACTCCTGACCCAGCGAACTCTCAGGAACTGCTCATAGCCTGCCGTGCATGCAACGCAACCCACGCTCCGTGATCGCGTTGATCCTCGGCTGCATCCTGCTCGTCGGCTGCGCCGCTCACGAGGCGGCGCCCCACCAGGAGCACGACCCGCGCCCACCCGCGCACACCGTGCTCGAACCGACACGCTCGCACTGAGCCGGCGACGCGTTCGCCCGGGCACGGCGGCTGCCAGGATGGGCGCATGAGCAGCACCTACGTCGTCAGCGACGTGCACGGTCACCTCGACGACCTGCGTGACGGGCTGCTCGAGACCGACCTCATCGACGGGCAGAACCGCTGGACCGGCGGCGACACCGTGCTCTGGGTGCTCGGCGATCTCGTCGACCGCGGCCCGGACGGCATCGGCGTCGTGCACTTCGTGCGCTCGTTGCAGGAGCAGGCACCCGAGTCCGTGCGTGTGCTGATGGGCAACCACGAGGCGCTGATGCTCGGCGCGAAGCGGTTTCCGGGCAAGCGGTTCGACGACGTGTGGGTGATCAACGGCGGCCTGCGCGAGCGACCAGGACGGGCTCACCGACGACGACGTCGACGTGGCTGCGCGGCCTGCCGGTGATGGCCATCGCCGGGGACTACCTGCTGGTGCACTCCGACACCACGGAGTACCTCTCCTGGGGCAGCTCCGATCGACGAGGTCAACGCGACCGTCACCGAGCTGCTGGCCGGCGACGATGCGCAGCAGTGCTTCGACGTGTTCGCCGCGCTCACCAGCCGCTACGACTTCGCCGGCTCCGACGGGCGACCGGGTGGCCCGCGAGATGCTCGACACGTACGGCGGCGACCACATCGTGCACGGCCACACCATCATCGGCCTGCTCACCGACACGCCGTCGCGAGCGCGTCACCGCACCGATCCGCTACGCCGACGATCTCGTGATCGCCATCGACGGCGGCCGCTACGACGGCGGCCCGCTGCTGCTCGTCGCGCTCGACTGACCCTCGGCCGGCTCAGACGCGGCGCAGGACCGCGGTGACCTTGCCGAGGATGGTGGCGTCGGTGCCGTCGATGGGCTCGTAGGCCTCGTTGTGGGGGAGCAGCCAGACCTGGCCGCCCTTGCGCTGCAGGGTCTTCACGGTGGCCTCGCCGTCGAGCATGGCGGCGACGATCTCGCCGTTCTCGGCGTTCGGCTGCTGGCGGATCACGACGTAGTCGCCGTTGCAGATCGCGGCGTCGATCATCGAGTCACCGGAGACCTCGAGCAGGAACAGCGTGCCGTCGCCGACCAGGCTCTTGGGCAGCGGCATGACCTCCTCGACGCGCTCCTCGGCGAGGATCGGGCCGCCGGCGGCGATGCGGCCGACCATCGGGACGTAGGTCGCCGCCGGCTCGCGAGTCGCCGATGCCGGTCTCGTCCACGACCGGCCTCGTCGGGGCTGAACACCGACATCGCACGCGGGCGGTTGGGGTCGCGCTTGAGGAAGCCCTTCTCCTCCAGCACCCGCAGCTGGTGGGCGACCGACGAGGAGCTGGTCAGCCCGACCCGCTCACCGATCTCGCGCATGCTGGGCGGGTAGCCGCGGTGCTCGATGGAGTCCTTGATCGTGGTGAGCACCCGCTGCTGGCGGGGGGTGAGCCCGGTGGCGTCCGGGGGGCCGTCGGGGAGCTCGGTGACTCCCGCCGCTCCGGTCTCGGTTGCCTTGCGCTTGCCTGCCATGGCCCCTGCCCTTCCGCCTCGCGTGGCTGCCGTCCAGGCCTGCTCGAGCTCTGCGTCAGCCTGCTGTTCGTGGGTGCCACGGTAGTCGTCACGACGCGAGTTGTTCAAACACCTGTTCGAACGGCGTGTCGACCCGGTGCGGGGCCCGCGGCCGGGTCTGGTTGGCTCCTGCCATGCCTCCCACAGCCTCGTCAGGCCCTGGCTCGCGCCCGTCGGCGGTCGTCACCGGCGCGGCGCGCGGCATCGGTCGAGGCGTCGCGGAGCTGCTGGTCAGGCGTGGGTACGCCGTGGTCGCCACCGACCTCGACGCCGACGCCGTCCGTCGTACGGCAGCGGAGATCGGGGCCGCCGCCGGCATCGCCCACGACGTGCGCGACGAGGCCGGCCACGCCACCGCCGCGGCCGAGGCGGCGCGTCACGGCGAGCTGCGGGTGTGGGTCAACAACGCCGGCGTCGGCTTCGACGGGACGCCTGACGGAGGTCTCGTCGGCGCACGTCGACGCGCTGGTGGACGTCAACCTCAAGGGCGTGCTGTGGGGCATGCGCGCGGCGCTGGCCGCGTTCGGCCCGGACGGCGGCGACGTCGTCAACGTCGCGTCCGCGTCGGCGCTGGGGCCGGTGCCCGGCCTGGCGGTGTACGCCGCGACCAAGGCCGCCGTGCTCTCCGCGACGATGTCGGCGAGCATCGAGGCGCCCGCTGGAGTGCGCGTGCACGCGCTGTGCCCGGTCGGCGTCGACCACCGACATGGTCGACGCCATGCACCCGGCTGGTCCCGCGCGGGCGCTGGTGCAGGCCGGCGGGAGGCTGCTCTCGGTCGAGGAGACCGCCGCGGCCGCGGTGGCCTCATCGGCAGTCGCCGCGTGGTGCGGACGCTGCCGGCCGCGCGCGGTGGGCTGGTGCGCCTGGGTGCGCTCGCGCCGTCGCAGGCGGGTGTCGGGATGGCCGGCTTCGAGCGGCTCGGGCCGCCGGCTGATGCGGCGGGGCTAGCGCCGGCAACCGTTCGAACAAATGTTCGAACAGTCCTTGTTTCGTTCGAACACATGCTCTAACGTCGCACATGTGTTCGATCGAACAGGCCTTCGAGGAGCCGGCTTCCGAAAACTGTCGGAGGCCGTCTGTAGAACGTCTGTCATGGACACGCCGCACCATCCGATCGGCACCTCATCGAGGAGGTCTGACATGAGCACGCTCGCGATCAACCCCGGCCTGACCCGGCAGCGCAGCCGCGCCGCCCGGCCCACAGCTGCCCGGCCCGCACCTGTGCGACTCACCCGACTGGGGCGCGTCGTTGTCGTGCTGGTCATGGTGGCGCTGCTGCTGGCCGCTCTGACGGTGTTCGGGCCGCACTCGGCCGCCACCGGCGAGAAGGGCAGCCCGGTGCCGACCCGCACGGTCGAGGTCGGCACGGGCGACACGCTGTGGGGGATCGCCGCCGATGTGGCGAAGCCGGGGGAGACTCGCGCGATGGTCCACCGGATCGAGGAGCTCAACGCGCTCACCGGTCCGGAGCTGACCGTGGGTCAGCAGATCGCAGTGCCGGTGCGCTGATCGCAAGACTTGCCGGAGGCTCCCTCGACCCGGGTCGACGGCATGAGGGGAAAGAGGGGGGCGGGTCCGCGCTCGAGCAGTTGCGGACTCGCTCTTTCCCTGTCGGCGGTCAGGTTTCGCGGTCCGTCGGGCTCGAGCAGCTGCGCGGACATGCCTCGGTAGACGAAGTCGCTGTACCGCCGAAGCGGCCACCCCCGATGCACGACCAGGACGTCGTACAGCTCCGGCGAGCTGTAGGTGAACAGCACGTCGCGGATCTCGGCCAAGCGCAGTCCTCGGCGCAGACCGGCTCGACTGCGTAGCCGCTCGGCGTTGTAGGTCATCCGCTCGAGCCGCTGGGTGTTCATCTCCTCGAGCAGGTTGCTCGCCTCGGGGTCGGCGGCGGCCGCCGCGTGGACCAGCAACATGATCGGGGTGGCCCGCGGTGAGACCTCTGCAGTGAGGTCGGCCCAGCCGCGAAGCACGCTGCCCGCGTCGGACTCGGCTGCGGACATGGCGTCGGAGCGTGCCGGCGCAGGGGTCGGCCCGTCGCCACCGAGACCTCGGTCGTACAACGCGCGCACCAGTCCCGCTTTGCCGCCGAAGCTCTTGTAGACGGTCTCCACTGACACGCCGGCTTCGGCAGCGACCTGCTGCACCGTCGTTGCCGCGTAACCACTCTCCTTGAACAGTCGCAGCGCGCTCTCCAGTACTCGCTCCCGGGTGCGCCGGGCGCTCTCGCGACGGTTGCTGGCGTCGTACCGGCGCTTGACGGTGGCGCTCCTTGGGGTCATGCTCGAACTATTCATTACAGTGAACTGTAATCGATATGAGGACCACATGGCGCACGCGGAGCCGCTACCGGCAGAGATGCTGGACCGCCTGGTCGAGGCCACCAACGCCCACGACCTGGACGCGCTGGTGGACTGCTTCGCGCCTGACTACGTGAACGAGACGCCGGTGCATCCGGCTCGTGGCTTCGTGGGCGCCGACCAGGTGCGACGCAACTGGGAGCAGATCTTCGGCCTCGTTCCGGACCTGACGGCGACGGTGTCGGGTTACGTCGTGGCCGCGGACGAGGTGTGGAGCGAGTGGCAGATGTCAGGGACTCGACCCGACGGCAGTGCAGCACCTCATGCGCGGCGTCATCATCTTCACGGTGCGCGACGGCCGAGCCTCACACGCCCGCTTCTACCTGGAGCCCGTCGACCTCGATGACAGTGATGTCGACGCCGCGGTGCGGTCGATCGGGGAGCCACCACCGTGATCGTCGTCGCCGGTGGGACCGGTCGCCTAGGTCGCCTCGTCGTGCGTGGGCTTGCCGCTCACGGCGAGCAGGTCCGGGTGCTCACCCGCGATCCGGCGCGTGCCACCGATCTCGCCGGACCTGGGGTCGAGGTGGTGGTTGCGGACGTGGGCGATGCAGAGCCGCGTGATGGACGCGTGTGCCGACGCCCGCGTCGTCGTGTCAGCGGTGCACGGTCTGGCGGGCCCGGGCCGGGTGAGTCCTGCCGTGGTCGACCTCGACGGCAACCGGCACCTGATCGATGCGGCCGAGGCCGCGGGTGCCGACGTGGTGCTCGACCTCGATCCTGGACGCCGGCCCGGATCATCCCGTCCCGTGTTCCGGATGAAGGCGGCCGCCGAGGCGTCTCTTCGGGCATCGCGCGTCTCCTGGACGATCGTCCGGCCGGCGGCGTTCTCTGAGCTGCACGCCGAGATCCTTCGCGACACCGCCGAGCGGCTGCGGTCGTCCGCTCGTGCTCGGCCGCGGGGAGAACCCGGTCAACTTCGTCGCGGTCGACGATGTCGCCGAGGTGGTGCTCAAGGCGGTGGTTGACCCGAGCCTGCGTGGACAGGTCCTCGAGGTCGCCGGTCCCGGACAACCTGACCCTCAACGAGCTGGCTGGTCTCGCGGTTCCTGGGTCTAGGCCTCGTCACGTGCCGCGAGCTCTTCTGCGGGTGGCGGCGATGCTGCCGGGCCAGCCCGGCCGGCTCGCCGGTGTTGCCCTGGCGATGGACACGCTTGCGATGGCGGTGCCGCGCGATCAGGTACGGCGGCCGGAAGGTGTGGCGATCACGCCGATCGACGGGCTCAGAGGGCCGTCGCACCCGCGGCGATGAGCCCCTGGGCGGCGGTGTACGTCGCCATCACCGCGACCTCGAGCCGTGGGTTCTCCTCGGGCAGCAGGAACTTCTGCGCGCCGAGCAGGGTGTCCGAGGTGAGGAACAGCGCCGCTCCGGCGGCGACGGCTCGCCGACCGCGGCGTGACAGCCGCGGGTCGAGCAGGGTCGCGGTGGCGAACATCGCCGCGAGCGCGGTGCTGTAGGCGGCGACCGGTCCGGCGAGGTCGCGGTCCTGTCGCCAGGCGGCGGCGGACATGACTGGCGCGGTGGTCAGCCAGAGCAGCATCGCTGCCTTGGGGCCTCGGTGCTCGCTCGTGCGGGCCCGGTCGCGACGCGCCGCGAACGTCGCGATGTAGGCGAGGTGCGCGCCGAAGAACGACCCGACGCCCCCGAGGAACGCCTTCTCGCTGCTGCCGAGCAGGGCCACGTCACCGCCCCAGGAGAACGCCTGCGCGGTGGTCACGCCCGCGCGGACGAGCGGGTCGCCGGGCTTCGCCTGGTGCATCGCGACGCTCAGCGTCGGCATCAACGCCGGCTTGGTCACGAACCGCAGCCGCCGGGCCGTCGTGCCCTCCCGGCCGGCGAGGGTCGCGTCCGCCACCGCCAGCGCGACGTATGCCAGAGCAGGGGCGACGCGCTTCAGCGGCGGGCTTCACGCCCTGAACCTAGTAGTTCCCGGACAGCACCGCGGTCGCCTCGCTGATTCGCAGCGGAGACGGCGGTCCCGCGATCGTGACGGCGCCGGGGATCGTCTGCCACGCGCCGTTGCCGACGCGGAAGCGGGCGGTGTACGTGACGTCGACGCTGGTCTGCACGGTTCGGTGCGCGCGGGCGTAGTTGTGGGTGACGTCCTTGGCCGGGTACGGCGCGCCCGGTGTCGCGGTGGTGCCGCTCGACCCGTCGCCGTAGTGCCAGCGGAACGAGCTCGGCGTCGCGTGGATCTGCACGCGCTGCCCGAGCAGCGTGACGGTGCGCGTGAACGCCTGCGGCCGCGTGTAGAAGATCGTCGCGAAGTTCACCAGCGTCTTGCCCTCGGGCTGCGTGCGCGCACGTAGCGACGGCAACCCGATGCGCCGCAGCGCGGTCAGCACGACGCCTTCAGTGACCTGCGGCTGCTGTGGGGGAGGTGCGGCCGGAGTCTGCGGGCACGCCACCGCAGCACGCCCGCCGCCGCAGACGGCGTTCGCGCCGCTTCCGAACTGGAGCAGCAGCATCGGCAAGAGGTGAGGGCCTGACTGGCGCACCAGTTCTGCCAGTCGGGGTTGGGGGACCTGGGTCGCTCGATGGGCCGGCTCGCGCCGAGTCATGCACCAGATCTGAGAGCACGATCTGCTGTCGCTGTCGCCACTGACGTAGCCGCCGTCTGCCGCAGCCGGGGCGTCGCCGTGAAGACAGACTCAGTCGACAAGATGCGCAATGACGACATGGTCGCGCCTTCATTGCAGCGTCGATCCAAGTCGACTCGACTCGCCAATGCTGAGCCGCGCCATAGCTCAGATGAACATCTCAGGTCGCCTTCCTCCGGAGCGAAGCGCTTGGCGCTTCGGCGCTGCGCTCTGGCGGACGGTCTGACTGGAAGGACGCTGAGCCTGCACGATGGACGTGTCGTGGATCGACCCGTGGCGTGTCTTGCGGCGTCCGCAGTGAGTCCATCCGCTTGCCTCGATATCGGCCGACCCGCTCGTCGACTGTCATCGATGGCTCGGCAGATGCGTCGCAGTCGACTGCACACGTCGACGTCGGCAGCGCCGTCAGCTGCCGGTCGTCCCCGTGCGAGCCGGCGTAGTTGATCAGGTCGACGTCAGTGCCGCACGAAGGCCTCCGCGGACGCCGCGCTGGTGCCCTCGGCCTCGGGCGGCAGCGTGGGCGCCGAGGCGGACGGCGAGGCCGAGGCTGAGGACGAGCTCGAGGAGGGGAGCGGCTTCGGCTTGGCGGGGTCGTCGCTGCATCCGCCGAGGGTGACGACGGCAAGGACAAGAACCGCGGCGAGCGCGCGTCGACGAGACCGCTCGTACACCGAAAACCCCCTGGACAAACCGGACAGTTACCCGGTCAACCTACCTTTGACTGCGTTTGACGACCACCCTTCTCCTGCCTTCTGGGGATAACCCCCACGCTGGTGGGTCGAATGGGATGATTCGGGCATGCAGGGGCAGGTCGAGGGAGCCGGGGCGCCGCCGCGCCCGCCTGCCCACGCGCTGCGGGTCCACCAGCGACGGGCGCTCGAGGCCATCGAGCAGGCGGAGTCGGCTGGTGCGCGCCGTGCCTGGGTCGTGCTGCCGCCCGGAGCCGGCAAGACCCTCGTCGGGCTCGAGACTGCCCGGCGCCGCGGGCGCACCACCGTGGTGCTCGGCCCGAACACCGCGATCCAGACCCAGTGGCTGCGCGGCTGGGACGCCCTCGAGGAGACGCCGGCCAGCGCGACGAGGGAGATCGACGGGCCGTTCACGGCGCTGACGTACCAGTCGCTGGCGACGTTCGACGACCACGACACCGTGGACGACGACGGCCCGGCAAACACCAGACGAAGGCCAGTCGCTCCTCGACGGCCTCCACCCCAACGGCCGAGCGCTCGTCGAGAGGCTCAAGCAGGTCGGCGACCTCACGCTCGTGCTCGACGAGTGCCACCACCTCCTCGAGGTGTGGGGCCGGCTGCTCCAGGAGGTGCTCGACGAGCTGCCGAACGCGTTCGTGCTCGGGCTGACCGCGACCCCGCCGAGCACCCTGACTCAGGACCAGAAGGCGCTCGTCGACGAGCTGTTCGGGGCGACGCTGTTCACCGCGAGCATCCCCGCGGTCGTGCGCGAGGGCGACCTGGCGCCGTTCGCCGAGCTCGCCTGGCTGACCACCCCGACACCGAGCGAGGCCGACTGGCTGGCCGAGCAGGGCGAGCGGTTCGCCGAGCTGACCACGGCGCTGAGCGACCCGTCGTACGGCTCGACCAGCTTCTTCGGCTGGCTCGACAACCGCTTCACGCAGCCGGCCGAGCCCGAGCTCACCGACGCGGCCCTGCGGATGGCGCACGCCGGACTGCTCGCGGCTGCCGCCCGGCGCCCGCGTCACCGAGGCGCACCGTCACCCGCCGACCGCCGACGACTGGGTGCTGCTGATCGAGGAGTGGGTGCAGCTGCTGCAGGCCGGCGGTCGTGACGACGAGATCGTCGAGCGCATCCGGGCCGTGCTGCCGTCGGTCGGCTACCAGCTCACCAAGCGCGGCATCCGCCGCGGCCGCAGCCCCGTCGACCGGGTGCTCGCGCGCAGCGAGGCGAAGACGCTACGCGCTCACCGAGATCGTGCAGGCCGAGCACCGCAACCTGGGCGAGCGCCTCCGCATGCTCGTGCTCTGCGACCACGAGCGCGCCACCGCCACGCTGCCCGCCGACCTCGCGGGCGTCGTCGACCAGCAGGCCGGCTCGGCCACCCTCGCGCTCGAGCACCTCCAGGACACCGTGCCCGACCTGCACCCGCTGCTGGTCACCGGTTCGACCGTCGCCGGCGCGAAGGACACGCTCGAGAAGCTGCGGGAGTACGTCGACCGCCCCGGCCTCGAGGTCGTCGACGGCCGGCTCGAGGGGTCGTGGACCAGCCGCGACTGGGTGCCGTGGGTGACGCGCTTCTTCGAGGACGGCCACAGCCAGGTCCTCGTCGGCACCCGCGGCCTGCTCGGCGAGGGCTGGGACGCGCGAGCGATCACCGGCCTCGTCGACCTGACCACCGCCACCACCAGCACCGCCGTGGTGCAGACCCGCGGCCGCGCCCTGCGCAACGACCCGACCTGGCCGGACAAGGTCGCGCTGACCTGGACCGTGGTCTGCGTCAGCGAGGACCACCCCAAGGGCGGCAACGACTGGGACCGGTTCGTGCGCAAGCACGAGGGGTTCTACGGCGTCGACGACGAAGGCGACGTCGTCTCGGGCGTCGGGAACGTCGACGCGACGTTCTCGCCCTACGCCCCACCCGAGGTCGCCGCGTTCGACTCCGCTCAACGCAGGCATGCTGGTCCGCTCCGAGCAGCGTGCGCAGATCCGCGACGCGTGGGCGGTCGGCACGCCCTACGACGACACGCTCGTGCACACCGTCCGCATCACCGGCCGACAACTGCCCGCTCCACGACGCGAGCCCGCACCCGTCGTCCTCCACGCGAAGCACTTCGACGTCCGCGACGAGCGAAGGTCGCCGTGGCGCGCGCATCCCGTGATCGCCGTGGGGCTGATGCTCGCCACGGTCGCGTTCCTGCTCAACCTGACACCGAGCGTCGTGGTCGGCATCGGGCTCGTGACGATGGTCGGGCTGCAGGTGTGCGTCGCCATCGATCGCGGCCGCGTCGTCGCCGAGGACCTCGCGCGACCACCGAGCATCGAGCAGATCGCGTGCGCGGTCGCCGACGCGCTGCACCTGACCGACCAGTCGCCCTTCGGCGCCGAGGCGGTGCAGGTGGTGCTCGACGAGCACGGTGAGCACCGCTGCGTCCTCGACGGCGTCGAGCCCGCGGTGTCGAAGGCGTTCGCGGTCTCGCTCGACGAGGTGGTCTCGCCGATGACGTCACCCCGCTACGTCGTACCCCGCTGGCTGCTCACCGGTCCCGGCCGACAACGGCGACGGGTTCAAGGCCGCCTTCGGGTTGCTGCGTCCGGACGGCGAGGTGTGGCACACCGTCCCGACCGCGCTCGGCACCACCGGCAAGCGCGCGCAGGCGTTCGCCCGCGCCTGGGACCACTGGGTCGGCGGCGGTGAGGCCGTCTACACCGGCAGCCCAACAGGCGAAGGCGTGCTCGTCACCCACCGCGGCAGCGACCCGTTCGACGTGACGACCGTGCTCCGCACCCAGTGGCGCTGACCTCTCCCGGTAGTCCGTGACGGATTCGTGGTGGAGACCCATCCGGAACCACGAATCTGTCACGGACTACCGGGACGGGCTGAGCCGCTAGCGTGAGGCGGGTGGCGGGATACTCCGGCAAGCCGTTGCCCGAGAAGCTGGGCATCAAGCCCGGCCTGACCGTGTACGTCGACGGCGGACCGCCCCACACCGCGGACCTGCTCGACGGCTCGGCGTACACCGCCCGCCTCCCGAAGCAGGCCGACATCACGCTGCTGTTCACCACGACGCTGTCGCGGCTCGAGAAGCGGCTGCCACTGGTCATCGAGCGGACCGTCACCGACGGCATGGTCTGGGTGTGCTGGCCGAAGAAGGCCGCGAAGGTGGAGACCGACCTCGACGAGAACGTCGTGCGCGAGGTCGGACTGGGGTTCGGTGTCGTCGACGTCAAGGTCGCGGCCGTCGACGAGACGTGGTCGGGACTGAAGTTCGTCCGTCGACGCCGCGACCGGGGACGCGTGGCCCCCCGGGCCTGAGTCAGACCCTTTGCGTCTCCAGTCGCGGCGCGTTCTTGACGTGCGCGGGCACCATCGAGAGCGCCAGCACCGCGAGCACAGCGGCGAGCGCGAAGATGTAGAAGCCCCACGGATAGGCGATGCCGGCCGTCACCAGGAGCCCGCCCAGGAACGGTCCGACGATCGCGCCGATGCGCCCGACACCCGAGGCCATGCCGAGGGCGGTGCCGCGGATGTCGGCGGGGTAGAGGTGGCCGACGAACGCGTAGACCAGCACCTGCGCCGAGAACACGAAGACGCCGGCGAGGAACACCGCGACGTACACCGCGAACTCGGCCTCGAGCTTGATGCTCAGTGCGGCCAGGAAGATCGCGGCGAGCCCGAACCACGCGATCACGGTCGGCTTGTTGCCGCGTGCGTCCGAGATCGAGCCGGCGATCAGCAGGCCGGTGACGGCGCCGACGTTCAGCGCGAGCAGCAGGCCGAGCGCGGCGCCGGTGGAGTAGCCGGCCTTCTCCATGATCGTGGGCAGCCAGGTGTTGAGGCCGTAGACCAGCAGCAGCCCCATGAACGACGCCACCCACAGCGCGATGCTGATGGCCAGGAACTTGCCGCGGATGACCGCGCTGATCGGCACCGGCTTGGCGTCCTCGCGCTCGACCGCGTCGAGGTAGGCCTGCGACTCCGGCAGCTTCGCGTACATCAGCGGCAGCGACAGCAGCCCGACGACGCCGCCGAGGATGAACATCGACTCCCAGCCGTAGTCCTTGATCAAGATGAGCGCGAGCAGCGCGGTGAGCACCGCGCCGACGTGGTAGCCGGTCATCATCCGGGTGACCGCCGAGCCGCCGCGGCCGTCGCGGGCGTACTCGGTCATGAACGCCAGCGCCGTCGGCAGGCACGCGCCCAGCCCCAGTCCGGCGAGGAACCGGAGCACCGCGAACGTCGCGACGTTCGGTGCGAACGCGATCCCCAGCGTGAGCACGGAGAACAGCGCGATGCACGAGATCAGGCAGCGGCGGCGCCCGAACCGGTCGGTCAGCGGCCCGATGGCGACGGCACCGATGCCGACGCCGACCAGGCCGATGGTGGCCACCAGCGTGAGGGTGGCCTTGGTGAAGCCGAGGGCGCCCGTCTTGTCGAGCTCCGGGATCACGGCGCCGAGCACGACGAGGTCGTAGCCCTCGAGCGCGACGGCGAGCCAGCAGAGCACCACGGGCCACATGCTGCGGGTCGTCTGGGCAGGAGTGGTGGCGGTCACAACTGAACGTTAAGTGAGCCGAGTCCGGTTTGACCAGTCCGAAATCTCACTATCCGTACATTCGTGCGCAGCAGCGCACAAACCGCTCGGGCAGCGGAGTCTCCACTCGGGCACGAACAGCCCCGGAACCGGGCTCGCCGCGCCCACCGCCCCCGCAGCATGATGAACCCATGTCCACGATGCGCGCCTCCGTCCTGTCCGGCCCCTCCACGATCGAGCTCGAGGAGCGACCCGTCCCCACACCCGGGCCCGACGAGGTGCTGGTGCGCGTCGGATCGGTCGGGGTCTGCGGCTCGGACGTGCACTACTACCGCCACGGCCGCATCGGCCCGTACGTCGTGGACAGCCCGCTCGTGCTCGGCCACGAGGTCGGCGGCACGATCGTCGAGGCCGGCTCCGCCGTGCCGCCCGACCGCGTGGGGGAGCGGGTGGCGCTCGAGCCGCAGCTGCCGTGCCGTCGCTGCCGTCAGTGCAAGACCGGCCACCTCAACCTCTGCCCGAACATGGAGTTCTTCGCGACCCCGCCGATCGACGGCGCGTTCTGCGACTACGTGACGCTCCCGGCCGACTTCGCGCACCCGGTGCCGGACACCGTGTCGGATGCTGCCATGGCGCTGTGCGAGCCGCTGTCGGTCGGGCTGTGGGCCAACCAGAAGGCGGGTACGTCGGCAGGTGCGCGCGTCTTCGTCACCGGCGCCGGGCCGATCGGCGCGGTGGCCGCGCTCGCCGCTCGCGCCATGGGGGCGACCGACATCGTCGTCTCCGACCCGGTCGAGTCACGACGCAAGCGCATCACCGATCTCGTCGGTGCCGAGGCCGTCGACCCGACCAGTGGCTTCGACGCCTCGACGGTCGAGGCCGACGTGTTCCTCGAGTGCTCCGGCGCGACCCCGGCATTGCTCGACGGACTGCGCGCGGTGCGGTCCGGCGGCACCGCGGTGATGGTCGGTCACGGCGACGACGAGGTGATGCTGCCGGTGACGGACCTGCAGATGCGCGAGGTGACGCTGACCGGCATCTTCCGCTACGTCGACACCTGGCCGGTCGCGATCTCGCTGGCGGCCACCGGCCGCGTCGACCTCGACGCACTGGTCACCGCCAGCTTCGGCCTGGACGACGTCGAGGCGGCACTGACCAGCGACGACGACCCGATGAGCATGAAGTCGGTCGTCGTCGTCGACGGCGACAACTCGTGAGCGCGTTCGACCTCGACGGCCGCACCGCGATCGTCACCGGCGCGAACCGTGGTCTCGGTCGCGCCTTCGCCGAGGCGCTCGCCGACCACGGCGCCGACGTGGTCGTGGTCGGCCGTCGCGAGGACGCGAACCATCAGGCCGCCGAGGAGATCGCGAAGAGCTCCGGACGCCGTACGACGGTCGTCACCGCCGACGTCACCAAGGCCGAAGGTGTCGCACGCATCGCCGACGAGACGATGTCCGCGCACGGACGCATCGACATCCTCGTGAACAACGCCGGCATCTGCTACCACCGGCCGACTCTCGAGGTTCCCGACGAGGAGTTCCACACCGTCTTCGACGTCAACGTCACCGGCCTGTGGCGGATGTGCCGTGCCGTCGCGCCGCACATGATCGAGGCCGGCTCCGGTGCGATCGTCAACGTCGGCTCGATCTCCGCGATCATCGTGAACCGCCCGCAGCTGCAGGCCTCCTACAACGCCTCGAAGGCCGCGGTCCACCAGCTCACCAAGTCGCTCGCCGCCGAGTGGGCGCCGCACAACATCCGCGTCAACGCGATCGCACCCGGCTACGTGAAGACCGAGATGGCGCCCGTCGACGAGCCGCAGTTCAAGGCCCGCTGGATCGACGACGCCCCGATGCAGCGCTACGCGACCCCCGAGGAGATCGCGCCGAGCGTCGTCTACCTCGCCAGCGACGCCGCGTCGTTCACCACCGGCTCCGTCCTCGTCACCGACGGCGGCTACACGGTCTTCTGAGTCCGACGCTGGTTGAGGTGCGAGCGAAGCGAGCCTCGAGACCACCGCACCCGCGCAGCGACTACAGGTGCCGCCCGCGCACCCGCCGCCGACGGCCCGCCCACGCGTCACGGGTGCGCGCGAGCAGCACGAACACCAGCAGCAGGCAGATGGCGGCACCGATGGTCGCGGCGACCGTGAGCCCCCACGCCATGGCGTCGGAGTCGTCGCGGGCCGCTCGCCCGAGCTCGATCGCCAGGCGCACGAGATAGACCCACGCCGCGGCAGCCGCGAGCGCAGCCACCAGGTACATGAACGCACGGCCGACCGGCCTCGTCCCCGCGGTGCGTTCCGCTTGTCGACGGCCGTCGTGCCCCCCACGACTCGCCACATTGGTGATTGTGGCTGATGACGCGCGGTCGGTCTACGGATTGTCCCCAGGCTTGTCGCCGGCGATCCTCAGAATGGAACCTGCACAGCCAACGGTCCGGCTCCCGAGCCGCGGCCGGACAGGACGCGGCAGAACTCCAACGCGTCCATCGTGATCGTCTCGCGCCTCGCCGCGCTGCCAGCGGCCGCCGGCGGGCCCGGTGAGCTCGAGGTCGTAGGGCTCGTCGTGCCGGGTGGCCCACTCGTTGACCACGTCGTCGACGAGCACGCCCTCGTGCTCGGCGCTGACGTCGAGCTTCACACCGATCGCCTCCGCGATGTCGGTGCGGTGCAGGAACGGGTCGCGGGTGAGGATGACGTCGATCAGGAAGCCGAACGTCCACGGCTCCTTCTGCCCGGCGACGTCCTGCAGCTCGGGAATCGCGCGACGACGGACCAGCCTCGGCGTGCGCCGCCGGCCCTTGGCCGCCTTGGGCCCGACCCGTCGGACCTGCTCGACCAGCTCGGCCGTCGACAGGCCGGCGTTCTTCTCGATCTGCAGGGCGGTCAGCGCGTCGACGGTGAGGATGTCCTGCTTCTTCCCGCGTCGCCCGGAGGCGACCGACTGGCGGATCGTCTCGGGGACGGTCGCGACCATCTGCATCATGCCGAGCATGTGGCCGGCCATGTCTCGCACGTCCCAGGGTGGACAGCATGTCGGCGCGGCCCACTGCTCGGGCGTCAGCGTCCTGAGCAGCAGGGCGACCTTGTCGTACTCGGTCGCCGCGAGCCGCATCGCGAGGTCGCGGTCGAGGGCGCACTCGCGCGGTGAGTCGGTCCCGAGTGTCCTGTGTGGTCATGTCGTTTCCCCTGTGTCGGTTGGTGGTTGAGGTCAGAGGCCGAGGCCGTCGGCGAACATGTCCATGGCGCGGTCGATCAGTCGTGCGTAGCGCTGCCCGCCGGGGTCGTTGGCGAGCTGCCCGTCGATGAGCCCGCCGATGAGTGCCGCGAAGAGGTCGGTGTCCTGCTGCCGGGTGAGTCCCCAGCGGGCCGCCTCGGTGAGCATCACCTGGTACGTCGCGACCGACGACGCATACGCCTCGGGGGAGGGCTCGAACCCCGGGATGGTGCGCTGGTTCATCAGCTGGTGACGCGCGAGGTCGCTCACGCAGAAGTCGAAGAAGGCGTGCGTGACCCGCCGCAGCGCCGCACGCACGGTGCGAGGAGGCGGTGTCAGCGCGGCGACCATGTGGTCGTGGCACTCGCTCCACGCGTCACCGAACATCGCGTCGTAGATCGCGTTCTTGGAGTCGAAGTGCGTGTAGAGCGACGGCGCCCGCATGCGCACTCGCTCCGCGACGTCGCGCAGCGTGAGCTGCGACAGCCCGAGCTCACGAGCCACAGCCCATGAGGCGTCGATGATCTCGCGCCGCGTGGCCTCACGTCGTTCGGCCTGCCTAATGGCATAAGGCGTGTCTAACACGATGAGGAGCCTCGTCCTCCAGTGCGCGTCTGTCCAGCCTGTCCAGACCGGTGCGCGCCCCGCCGGTGGAGACCAAACTCACCCTGCAGATGGGGCCTGTCAATTGGGATCGGTCGGCCCGGTTCGCCACACTGGGGCGAGTGAGTGAGGAGACCCAGGACTCGAGGCAGAAGCTCGAGCTCAACCCCGTCCAGGTGACAGCCAGCGCCCTGGCGGCTGTCACCTCTGCCGTCCTGCTCTCCACCCTCGGGACCGCCGGCACCATCATCGGCGCCGCGCGTGGGCAGCCTGATCGCCACCTCGGGCGCGGCCATCTACGCGTACTCGCTGCGTGTCGGCCGCGAACGCGTGGCCGCCGCCCAGGCCGCGGCCATCGCCAAGGTGAACCGCAGGCGCTCGGGCGGCTCCACCCGCCAGATCGAGGTTGCGGAGAAGCCCGAGGACCCGGGTCGCCAGTCCTTGCGCGAGATCCTCCCGAAGCTGCCCTGGAAGTGGATCTCCATCGTGGCCGGCGCGATCTTCGTGGTCACGATGCTCGTCATCCTCGGGTTCGAGCTGCTGACCGGCCGCTCCGTCTCGACGTACACGGGCGGGAGCGACGGGGGCGGCCACCGCACCTCGGTCGGCTTCGGCAGCTCCTCGAAGGCCTCGCAGTCGCCCACCCCGACGCCGACCGCGACCTCGAGCGAGGCGCCGCAGGAGAACGGCGGCACGTCGGACGCACCCGCCAGGTCCGCGCGGCCGAGCGCGAAGTCGTCCCCCTCGGCCTCGTCCAGCAGCTCCCCGAGCAGCTCCGTGCCGACCGACACCAGCAGCCTCACCAGCACTCCGAGCGCCAGCCCCTCCGACTGACCCTCAACGGTGGTTGAGGTGCGAGCGAAGCGAGCCTCGAAACCACCGCAGCACGGGCAGAGACTCCTGCCCAGGGTCGCCAGGTTTCGAGGCCCTCGCGCTTGGCGCTCGGGCACCTCAACCACCGGCAAGACTGGGCTGATCGAGCCTGAAGACCACTCAGAACGGGCATTCACGACCTTCGCCGCGCGGCCCGACACGCCCAGCCGTCGCCGCTTAAGCGGTCCTGACCTGCGGTTTAACCGGCCCGAGGAAATCCGAGGCGGCAATCCTCGCCTTCTGCTTGCGCCCGTGTGAGCACGGACCTAAGGTAACCACTAGATGTAGTACTTACATCCGTGTAGTTCTCCACAGATAGTGGTCAGTTCTACACATGGAACGGCCAGATGTCCCCACGTTACCCACAGATTCGTCCCCAGCGAGGCACCGCAACGGAGCCCCGATCAGGGCAGAAACCGGGGGTGCTGGGTGTTCACATAAGTGTGGAAACCACACGGGAGGAGGGAGCGGCACATGCACTGTCCGTACTGCCGCCACACCGACACCCGTGTCCTCGACAGCCGGGTCAGCGACGACGGTGGCGCGATCCGCCGGCGGCGCTCCTGCTCCAGCGACAACGGGGGGTGCGGCAAGCGGTTCAGCACCGTCGAGCAGATGCAGCTGGTCGTCCTCAAGCGCAACGGCACCACCGAGCCGTTCACGCGTGACAAGGCGATCGCGGGCGTCCGCAAGGCGTGCAAGGGCCGCCCGGTGACCGAGGACGACCTGGACCGGCTCGGGCAGCAGGTCGAGGCCACGCTGCGCGGTGACGGCTGGGCCGAGGTGCCCGCCCACGAGGTCGGGATGACGATCCTGCCGCCGCTGCGCGAGCTCGACGAGGTCGCCTACCTGCGGTTCGCGAGCGTCTACAAGTCGTTCGAGAGCGCCGAGGCCTTCGAGGACGAGATCGCGATATTGCGCGCCGAGCGCGCCGTACAACCTCAGCCCACGGGCTGACCCCAGACCGCCCGGCGCACACCGTGGGGAAGCGATGTGCGTCGGGCGCACCAAACGAAGTAAGAGCACGACAGCACCATCCCGAGCGACAATGACGACGAGAGGGACACCAATGACGGAGACGGTCGACGGCGGACGCGTGGCTCAGCAGCGCCGCAAGAGCAAGGGGATCAAGGTCGAGCGGGTCTTCAGCACCGAGGGCGTGCACCCGTACGACGAGATCACCTGGGAGCGTCGCGACGTCGTCCAGACCAACTGGAAGACCGGCGAGACCGTCTTCGAGCAGAAGGGCGTCGAGTTCCCGGACTTCTGGAGCCTCAACGCGTCCACGATCGTCACCACGAAGTACTTCCGCGGCGCCGTCGGCACCGACGTCCGCGAGTGGAGCCTCAAGCAGCTCATCGACCGGGTCGTGAAGACCTACCGCAAGGGCGGCGAGGACAACGGCTACTTCGCCAACGCCGCCGAGGCCGAGCTGTTCGAGCACGAGCTGACCTGGCTGCTGGTGCACCAGTACTTCTCGTTCAACTCGCCGGTCTGGTTCAACGTCGGCACCCAGTCGCCGCAGCAGGTCTCCGCCTGCTTCATCCTCTCCGTCGACGACTCGATGGACTCGATCCTGAACTGGTACAAGGAAGAGGGCTTCATCTTCAAGGGCGGCTCCGGCGCCGGCCTGAACCTCTCCCGCATCCGCTCCTCCAAGGAGCTGCTCTCCAGCGGCGGTACGGCGTCCGGCCCGGTGTCGTTCATGCGCGGCGCCGACGCGTCCGCGGGCACCATCAAGTCCGGTGGCGCGACCCGTCGCGCGGCGAAGATGGTCGTGCTCGACGTCGACCACCCCGACATCGAGGAGTTCATCGAGACCAAGGCGCGCGAGGAGAACAAGATCCGCGCGCTGCGCGACGCCGGCTTCGACATGGACCTCGGCGGCCGCGACATCACCAGCGTGCAGTACCAGAACGCCAACAACTCCGTGCGCGTCAGCGACGAGTTCATGCGCGCCGTCGAGGACGGCACGACCTTCGGCCTGCGTGGCCGCAAGACCGGTGAGGTCATCGAGGAGGTCGACGCCCGCGAGCTGTTCCGCAAGATCTCGGTGGCGGCGTGGGAGTGCGCCGACCCGGGCCTGCAGTACGACGACACGATCAACGACTGGCACACCAACCCGGAGACGGGTCGGATCACCGCGTCGAACCCGTGCTCGGAGTACATGTCGCTCGACAACTCCTCCTGCAACCTCGCCTCGCTGAACCTGCTGAAGTTCCTCAAGGACGACGACACCTTCGACGCGACGCTGTTCGCCAAGGCCGTCGAGGTCATCATCACCGCGATGGACATCTCGATCTGCTTCGCGGACTTCCCGACGAAGGCGATCGGCGACACCACGCGTGACTACCGCCAGCTCGGCATCGGCTACGCGAACCTCGGCGCGCTGCTGATGGCGATGGGCCTCGGCTACGACTCCGACGGCGGCCGCGCGATGGCCGGCGCCATCACGTCGCTGATGACCGGGACGTCGTACAAGAGGTCGGCGGAGCTCGCCGGCGTCGTCGGCCCGTACGCCGGCTACGCCCGCAACGCCGACGCCCACAAGCGCGTGATGCGCAAGCACCAGGCCGCCAACGACGCGGTCCGCACCGTCAACCCGGTCGACCGCGACGTGCACAAGCTGGCCGCGAAGGCGTGGGACGCCGTCGTCAAGACGGGGGAGAAGAACGGCTTCCGCAACGCGCAGGCCTCGGTGCTCGCGCCGACCGGCACGATCGGCTTCATGATGGACTGCGACACGACCGGCATCGAGCCGGACTTCTCGCTGGTCAAGTTCAAGAAGCTCGTCGGCGGCGGCTCGATGCAGATCGTCAACCAGACGATGCCGCGGGCGCTGAAGCAAGCTGGGCTACCAGACGGAGCAGATCGAGGCGATCGTCGAGTACATCGCCGAGCACGGCCACGTCATCGACGCCCCCGGCCTCAAGCAGGAGCACTACGAGGTCTTCGACACCGCGATGGGCGCTCGCTCGCTGTCCCCGATGGGCCACGTGCGGATGATGGCTGCCGCGCAGCCGTTCCTGTCCGGCGCGATCTCGAAGACGGTGAACCTGCCCGAGTCGGCCACGGTCGAGGAGATCGAGGACGTCTACCTGCAGAGCTGGAAGCTCGGCCTCAAGGCGACCGCGATCTACCGCGACAACTGCAAGGTGGGCCAGCCGCTCGCCGACGCGAAGGCGAAGGGCGCCGACAAGGCGTTCGACAAGGACGCGCCGGTCGAGCCCGGCGTCCGGTGGTCGTCGATCGAGACCCCGCGGCCGATCCGCAAGCGCCTCCCCAAGAAGCGCCCGAGCCAGACCACGTCGTTCACCGTCGGCGGCGCCGAGGGCTACATGACGGCCGGCTCGTACCCGGACGACGGCCTCGGCGAGGTCTTCCTCAAGCTCGGCAAGCAGGGCTCCACGCTCGCCGGCGTGATGGACGCCTTCTCGATGGCGATCTCGATCAGCCTGCAGTACGGCGTCCCGCTGGAGACCTACGTCTCGAAGTTCACCAACATGAAGTTCGAGCCCGCCGGCCTCACCGACGACCCCGACGTGCGGATGAGCCAGTCGATCATGGACTACATCTTCCGCCGCCTGGCCCTGGACTACCTGCCCTTCGACAAGCGCTCCGCCCTCGGCATCTACACCGCCGAGGAGCGCCAGCGCCAGCTCGAGACCGGCTCCTACGAGCCGGTCGAGGAGGAGGTCGTCGACCAGGTCGACGTCGACGTGGACGTCGCCCACGGTGGTTGAGGTGCCCGAGGCGCTAGCCGAGGGCCTCGAAACCACTCGCGCGAAGGCAGAGACAGCCGACGACGGTCACCGAGCCCACCGACGAGGGAGTCGCGACGACCAAGGCCAAGGAAGCCCCCGCCGGCGCCCACACCAGCGCCGAGCTCATGGAGGCCATCACCGGCACCGCCGTCGACAGCCCGCTCTGCTTCACCTGCGGCACCAAGATGCGCCCCGCCGGCAGCTGCTACGT